>NZ_FXAR01000014.1:0-1950 GCF_900177745.1 Corynebacterium pollutisoli
GTGCGGTTGTTGTGTGAGAACTCAATAGTGTGCCAATGTACTTTTGTTTGTGGTTGTTGGTTGTGTGTGCTGGCTGGCTGCCTTGATGGGTGGTTGGTTGGTGTGTGCCGGGTGGTACCTTTCTTCAACGGGTGTCACTGTAAATAATGCGCGCTGCTTTTTGTGGTGTGAGTTGTTGTGGTGCAGGCATGATCATGATCGCATGAGTATATTTTGTGTGGCTTCTTCTCTCCTCGTCGAGGTGGGGGTCACATGTGATAGACGCGAACATGTCCTGGCCGGCTGTGGTTGGTTGGGGTGTTTGTAATTTTTTTGGACAATCATTTTGCATGACACATGTTTGTGTGTTGTGTGCTGGTTGTTTGTTTTTGGTTGGGTTTGGGCTTTTCACGCCTGATTCTTCTGATTGGAAGTTTTTGTGGAGAGTTTGATCCTGGCTCAGGACGAACGCTGGCGGCGTGCTTAACACATGCAAGTCGAACGGAAAGGCCCCGCTTGCGGGGTACTCGAGTGGCGAACGGGTGAGTAACACGTGGGTGATCTACCCTGCACTTCGGGATAAGCCTGGGAAACTGGGTCTAATACCGGATAGGACCCCTCTTTAGTGTGGGGGGTGGAAAGTTTTTTCGGTGTGGGATGAGCCCGCGGCCTATCAGCTTGTTGGTGGGGTAATGGCCTACCAAGGCGTCGACGGGTAGCCGGCCTGAGAGGGTGGACGGCCACATTGGGACTGAGATACGGCCCAGACTCCTACGGGAGGCAGCAGTGGGGAATATTGCACAATGGGCGGAAGCCTGATGCAGCGACGCCGCGTGGGGGATGACGGCCTTCGGGTTGTAAACCTCTTTCGCTAGGGACGAAGCTTTTGTGACGGTACCTAGATAAGAAGCACCGGCTAACTACGTGCCAGCAGCCGCGGTAATACGTAGGGTGCGAGCGTTGTCCGGAATTACTGGGCGTAAAGAGCTCGTAGGTGGTTTGTCGCGTCGTCTGTGAAATTCCGGGGCTTAACTTCGGGCGTGCAGGCGATACGGGCAATACTTGAGTGCTGTAGGGGAGACTGGAATTCCTGGTGTAGCGGTGGAATGCGCAGATATCAGGAGGAACACCGATGGCGAAGGCAGGTCTCTGGGCAGTAACTGACGCTGAGGAGCGAAAGCATGGGTAGCGAACAGGATTAGATACCCTGGTAGTCCATGCCGTAAACGGTGGGCGCTAGGTGTAGGGGTCTTCCACGACTTCTGTGCCGTAGCTAACGCATTAAGCGCCCCGCCTGGGGAGTACGGCCGCAAGGCTAAAACTCAAAGGAATTGACGGGGGCCCGCACAAGCGGCGGAGCATGTGGATTAATTCGATGCAACGCGAAGAACCTTACCTGGGCTTGACATACACCGGACCGGGCCAGAGATGGTCTTTCCCTTGTGGCTGGTGTACAGGTGGTGCATGGTTGTCGTCAGCTCGTGTCGTGAGATGTTGGGTTAAGTCCCGCAACGAGCGCAACCCTTGTCTTATGTTGCCAGCACGTAGTGGTGGGGACTCATGAGAGACTGCCGGGGTCAACTCGGAGGAAGGTGGGGATGACGTCAAATCATCATGCCCCTTATGTCCAGGGCTTCACACATGCTACAATGGTCGGTACAACGCGTTGCGACACTGTGAGGTGGAGCTAATCGCTGAAAGCCGGCCTCAGTTCGGATTGGGGTCTGCAACTCGACCCCATGAAGTCGGAGTCGCTAGTAATCGCAGATCAGCAACGCTGCGGTGAATACGTTCCCGGGCCTTGTACACACCGCCCGTCACGTCATGAAAGTTGGTAACACCCGAAGCCAGTGGCCCAACCCTTGTGGGGGGAGCTGTCGAAGGTGGGATCGGCGATTGGGACGAAGTCGTAACAAGGTAGCCGTACCGGAAGGTGCGGCTGGATCACCTCCTTTCTAAGGAGCTTTAACA
>NZ_FXAR01000014.1:2242-5814 GCF_900177745.1 Corynebacterium pollutisoli
GTTGTCTGCATCCCCTGTTGGGTGGGCGAGTGTTGCTCGTCGCTGTAGGGGGTGTGGGGTCAGGTGGTGTGTTGTGTGAGAACTGTATAGTGGACGCGAGCATCTTTATTTTTTTGTGTGTGACTGATCGCCATCCTGGTGGTGGTGGTTGGTTGTTTTTGTTCGAGTGTTAGTTCACCGACCGGCCATGTTTGTGGTTGGTTGTTGTGTGTTTGTTTTAAGGGCACATGGTGGATGCCTTGGCATGCTGGGCCGATGAAGGACGTGTAAGGCTGCGTTAAGCCTCGGGGAGTTGTCAATAGAGCGTTGATCCGAGGATGTCCGAATGGGGAAACCCGGCCACCGTGATGGGTGGTCACCTCACGATGAATTCATAGTCGTGGTGGAGGTTGACGCGGGGAAGTGAAACATCTCAGTACCCGTAGGAAGAGAAAATAATAATGATTCCGTTAGTAGTGGCGAGCGAACGCGGATGAGGCTAAACCGTGTGTGTGTGTGATACCTGACAGGGGTTGCGCATGCGGTGTTGTGGGATGCAGCTTTCCGGATACTGTCATGTCCGGGCGCGTGTGTTGTGTGGTTAGCGGAAGTGGTCTGGGATGGCCTGCCGGAGTGGGTGAGAGTCCCGTACGTGAAGACCATGCGCTGTGTGTTGTTGTTTTCCCGAGTAGCAGCGGGCCCGTGAAATCTGCTGTGAATCTGCCGGGACCACCCGGTAAGCCTGAATACCCAGTGTGACCGATAGCGGATAGTACCGTGAGGGAATGGTGAAAAGTACCCCGGGAGGGGAGTGAAATAGTACCTGAAACCGTGTGCTTACAATCCGTCAGAGCACCTCGTGTGTGTGATGGCGTGCCTTTGGAAGAATGAGCCTGCGAGTCAGCGGCATGTCGCGAGGTTAACCCGTGTGGGGTAGTCGTAGCGAAAGCGAATCCTAATGAGGGTGATGCAGTGGCATGTCCTGGACCCGAAGCGGGGTGATCTACCCATGGCCAGTGTGAAGCGATGGTAAGACGTCGTGGAGGCGCGAACCCACTTAGGTTGAAAACTGAGGGGATGAGCTGTGGGTAGGGGTGAAAGGCCAATCAAACTCCGTGATAGCTGGTTCTCCCCGAAATGCATTTAGGTGCAGCGTTGCGTGTTGCTTGCTGGAGGTAGAGCTACTGGTTGGTTGAGCGGGACCACAATCTTAGCAATGTCAGCCAAACTCCGAATGCCGGTTAAGTTAGCGCAGCAGTGAGACTGTGGGGGATAAGCTTCATAGTCGAGAGGGAAACAGCCCAGATCGCCGGCTAAGGCCCCTAAGGGTGTACTAAGTGGAAAAGGATGTGGGATCGCGAAGACAGCCAGGAGGTTGGCTTAGAAGCAGCCATCCTTGAAAGAGTGCGTAATAGCTCACTGGTCGAGTGGTTCTGCGCCGACAATGTAGTGGGGCTCAAGTACACCGCCGAAGCCGCGGCAGCAACAATTTTTGTTGTTGGGTAGGGGAGCGTCGTGCACGCGATGAAGCTATACCGTGAGGGGTGGTGGAGTGTGTGCGAGTGAGAATGCAGGCATGAGTAACGAATTGGCAAGTGAGAATCTTGCCCGCCGGATGACTAAGGGTTCCTGGGTCAAGTTCGTCTTCCCAGGGTGAGTCGGGACCTAAGGCGAGGCCGACAGGCGTAGTCGATGGACAACGGGTTGATATTCCCGTACCCGTGTGTGTGCGACCCATGGTGAATCAGTGATACTAACCACCCACAAACCTTCATCCGTCATCTTTGATGGTGGTTGTTGGTGCGTGCGTGGGGCCTGAACTGGTAGTAGCCAAGTGATGGGGTGACGCAGTGGGGTAGCCGAGCCACTTATTGGATTGTGGTGTAAGCGTGTAGCACGAGGGGACAAGGTAAATCCGCCCCTCATATGAGTGTGAGACGTGATGCGTAGCCCCTTTGTGGGTGATGTCGGTGATCCCGTGCTGTCGAGAAAAGCCTCTAGCGATGTACATGCATGGCCCGTACCCTAAACCGACACAGGTAGTCAGGTAGAGAATACTAAGGCGTTCGGGTGAACTGTGGTTAAGGAACTCGGCAAAATGCCCCCGTAACTTCGGGAGAAGGGGGGCCATCACCGGTGAGACATCTTGCATGTTCAGCTGGTGGTGGTCGCAGAGAATAGAGGGAAGCGACTGTTTATTAAAAACACAGGTCCGTGCGAAAACGTGGAAGTTGATGTATACGGACTGACGCCTGCCCGGTGCTGGAAGGTTAAGAGGACCTGTTAGCGACGTTTTCGTTGCGAAGCGGAGAATTTAAGCCCCAGTAAACGGCGGTGGTAACTATAACCATCCTAAGGTAGCGAAATTCCTTGTCGGGTAAGTTCCGACCTGCACGAATGGCGTAACGACTTCCCTGCTGTCTCAACCACAGGCCCGGTGAAATTGCAGTACGAGTAAAGATGCTCGTTACGCGCGGCAGGACGAAAAGACCCCGGGACCTTCACTATAGCTTGGTATTGGTGTTCGGTTCGGTTTGTGTAGGATAGGTGGGAGACGTAGATCACATGACGCCAGTTGTGTGGGAGTCGTTGTTGAAATACCACTCTGATCGGATTGGACACCTCAACCTTGGCCCATGATCTGGGTTGGGGACAGTGCCTGGTGGGTAGTTTAACTGGGGCGGTTGCCTCCTAAAATGTAACGGAGGCGCCCAAAGGTTCCCTCAGCCTGGTTGGCAATCAGGTGGTGAGTGTAAGTGCACAAGGGAGCTTGACTGTGAGAGTGACAGCTCGAGCAGGGACGAAAGTCGGGACTAGTGATCCGGCACCAACTTGTGGATGTGGTGTCGCTCAACGGATAAAAGGTACCCCGGGGATAACAGGCTGATCTTCCCCAAGAGTCCATATCGACGGGATGGTTTGGCACCTCGATGTCGGCTCGTCGCATCCTGGGGCTGGAGTAGGTCCCAAGGGTTGGGCTGTTCGCCCATTAAAGCGGTACGCGAGCTGGGTTTAGAACGTCGTGAGACAGTTCGGTCTCTATCCGCCGCGCGCGTTGAAACTTAAGGAAGGCTGTCCCTAGTACGAGAGGACCGGGACGGACGTACCTCTGGTGTGCCAGTTGTTCCGCCAGGAGCAGGGCTGGTTGGCTACGTACGGAAGGGATAACCGCTGAAAGCATCTAAGCGGGAAGCCTGTTTCAAGATGAGGTTTCTGTTGAGGTTCCCCGTAGATGACGGGGTTGATAGGCCGGACCTGGAAGCACCGCAAGGTGTGGAGGCGACCGGTACTAATTAACCGACCTAAACACACACCCCCACCAACTACTGCAGGGGGTTGTGACCAACGCACGTAACAAAACAAAAGAACACAAAAATGTTCGCGTCCACTATGCAGTATCTGACACAACACCCCCCCAGGACCCCCACAAGGATCCTGCAGGGTCGCCGGACACACACCGTGTGTCCCGCAGATGTGTCGGTGGTTGATAGCGGCAGGGAAACGCCCGGTCCCATTCCGAACCCGGAAGCTAAGCCTGCCCGCGCTGATGGTACTGCACTCGGGAGGGTGTGGGAGAGTAAGTTACCGCCGAC
>NZ_FXAR01000015.1 GCF_900177745.1 Corynebacterium pollutisoli
GGTCAAGTCCGCGGAAGTGGTGTATCTGCCTTTCGATAAAACAAGCAGCATGACGGTGTCAGGGACCGGCACGAGCCCGATGGTGAGACTGGCTCATGCGACCTCCTGAACGGTGTCGCCGGCATCGATGAGGTGGGCAGCCATCATCGCCTTCGTCTGCTCCAGGCTCGTCAACGACATGTAGCGCTTCTGCTGGATCCAATCATCGTGCTGCTCCGCCAACACGGCACCGACGAGGCGGATCACGGCGTCGCGGTTGGGGAAGATCCCGACGACGTCGGTGCGCCGGCGGATCTCCCGGTTGAGCCTTTCGGTCGGGTTGTTCGACCACACCTTCGTCCACACCGCCTTCGGGGCGTGGGTGAAAGCCAGCAGCTCGTCGAGGGACTCCTCGAGATAGTCCGCGACATGCGGGAACTTCTGCTCACAAAAGCCCACCACCTCCCGTGCCTGATCCCACACAGCCTGGGCGTCAGGTTGCTGGAAGATCGTCTGAAACATCGCCGACAATGTCGGCCACTGCGTCTTGGGCACCAGACCGGAGAGGTTCTTAGCGAAGTGCGTGCGGCAGCGTTGCCAGGAGGCGTTGGGCAAGACGTCGCCGATGGCGTGCTGGATCCCCAAGTGCGCGTCGCTGGTGACCAGGTACACCTCATTCAGGCCGCGGGCTTTCAGGTCGCGGAAGAACCCGGTCCAGGAGGCCACCGACTCGGATGTGGCGACCTGCATACCGAGTAGTTCGCGGTAGCCTTCGGCGTTGACTCCGGTGGCCAGCAGGACGGAGGTTTTGACCACGCGCCCGCCTTCGCGGACCTTCATCGTCAATGCGTCACAGGAAACATACAGGTAGGGGCCGGTACCCAGGGGTCGAGTCCGGAAGTCCTCCACCATTTGATCAAGATCCTTGGCCATCTCTGAGACCTGCGACTTCGACAGGTTGTTGATCCCCAGGGTGGCCACCAGGTCGTTCATCCTGCGGGTCGAGACGCCTTTGAGGTAGCAGGTGGCGATCACGGTGGTCAGGGCCCGTTCGGCCCGGGTACGTCGTTCCAGCAGCCAGTCCGGGAAGAAGGAACCGGTGCGTAGTTTCGGCACGGCGACGTCGATGGTGCCGACTCTGGTGTCGAGGTCGCGGTGGCGGTAGCCGTTGCGGACGTTGGTGCGGGACTCGGATGTGGTGGCGTAATCGGCGCCGCAGATCTGGTCGGCCTGGGTGGACAGGATCTGGTTGATGAAGTTCTGCAGCATCTGTCTCATCAGGTCCGGAGAGGCTTGAGACAGCAGGTCGTCGAGATAGGTGGTGGGGTCGATAGAATGGGGGCCAGCGGCCATCGTAGTGTCCCTTTCGAGGAGATGTAGGAGTTGATTCGAAAGGTACTGCGGTGGTCGCCCACATCTTCCATGGGGTCCTCACCGGCAGTTACAGATACACCACGCTAACGGACGTCACCG
>NZ_FXAR01000012.1 GCF_900177745.1 Corynebacterium pollutisoli
CAGGCTCGCGGTGCGCTGCGACCGGTAGAGATCCACCGGCCCCTCCACCGGGTGATACAACCCCACGTAGTAGTAGTCCGCGGTGACCTGCTCCAACATCTGCGCACCGGTCATCGTCGTGCCGTCGGTCAACCCCAGCACGGTGTCGGAGCCCTCCCCGCGCAGGATCTGCACCCAGTCCGGCAGATGTACGACCACCTGCGGCACCGGGGCGACCGGGCCTCCACCCACCGGGCCGGCCTGCATCAACGCGTCATACAGCGCCTGCTCGTAGCCGAGCTTCGGGTTCTCCCGCCGCAACCTGCTAGCGGTGGGACGCAGCCGGCCGAGGAAACCGGTGATATGGCGTTCCGGGCCGGTGATGGTGATCGTGCGCAACCCTTGTGAGTCGGTGTTCTTCCCGCCCTTGATGGAACGTCGCCCGTAGGCCTGCTGCTCGACATCATCGACCGTGCGGTTGTAGGCGCGCACCCGGGCGGCAGCCGCCCGGTCGATCTCCCCCACCGTGCCCCGCAGGCCACACAACTCGACACGTAGTTCCCATTCGGTGACTGCGGCACCCTTGAGCAGTTTGCGGGTGTGCTTTTCCACCACACCCAACGCATCCAACGACAGCCCGTCGGCTGCCACCCTCGCGGCGGCCTGCAGTCGCTTGTGCCGGGTGGGGCCGAAGTACACCCCCGCCAACCGCTCCCACGCCCCCGCATCCTTGAAACCGAGTGTTTCGATGCGCGACGTCGACAGGCGACCGGAGGAAAGCTCCTCCAGCACCCGCATGCCCCGCAGGGCCTGCAACGCCGCATCGATGTCCATGCCCCGGACGATAAACCGGAATCACGCGGGCGTCGACAAGCAACCAACCCGACCTGTGGACAACCCCCACCTATCCACAGACACCCGACTTCCTGTCGGGCTACCAGTTGACAACCTAGTTGTTGTGCAGTGTGTGATTGAGGTCCACGGGGCGGGAGTCGCTCGGTGTGGCCTCGACGGCGCCGGACAGGGAGTTGCGGCGGTAGAGGACGCCGCTGACGCCGGAGAGCTCGGCGGCCTTGATGCGGTGGCCGTTGTCGGTGCCGGCCTTCTGGGCGACCGTGCCCCAGACGGTGACCTTGGTGCCGGAGGTGACGTAGAGGCCGGCCTCGACGACGCAGTCGTCACCCAGGGAGATGCCGATGCCGGAGTTGGCGCCGAGGAGGCAGCGCTCGCCGATGGAGATGACCTCCTTGCCGCCACCGGACAGGGTGCCCATGACGGAGGCGCCGCCGCCGATGTCGGTGCCGTCGCCGATGACGACGCCGGCGGACAGGCGGCCCTCGACCATCGAGGTGCCCAGGGTGCCGGCGTTGAAGTTGACGAAGCCCTCGTGCATGACGGTGGTGCCCTCCGCGAGGTGGGCACCGAGGCGGACGCGGTCGGCGTCGGCGATGCGCACACCGGAGGGGACGACGTAGTCGACCATGCGCGGGAACTTGTCGACGGAGAACACGGTGACGGGGCCGCGGGCGGTGAGGCGGCCGCGGACCATCTGGAAGTCGGCGACGGCACAGGGCCCGTAGTTGGTCCACACGACGTTGGCCAGCAGGTCGTAGACGCCGTCGAGGTTGAGGTGGTTCGGGACGACGAGGCGGTGGGAGAGGAGGTGGAGACGCAGGTAGACGTCGTAGGCGTCGACGGGGGCGTCCTCGAGGGAGGCGATGGAGGTGGTCACGGCGACGCGGGCGACACCGCGGTCCTCGTCGGGGCCGGCCAGGGCGGCGAACTGCTGCGGGGTGTCCTCCAGGCGCCGGGTGCCGGCCTCGAGGGGATCATCCGTCAACTTCGGGGCAGGGAACCAGACGTCGAGTACGGTTCCGTCGTGCGTGATGGTCGCAAGTCCGCGCGCGGTGGCTGAAGTCATGGCCGAGACGATACCCGACCCTGTCCCCATTTCGTGAGATTGGCGAGGCCCACGAGCACGGCCACGACGACCACGACGGCGATGACCTGAGAGCGGGCGGCGGCGTCGAAAAGCATGAGGGCGACGAGCGACCACAGGGCGATCATGGTCGCCCACCCGAGCCACGGCCACCCCCACATGCGTACCGTGGAGATCTCGCCGAGATCCTCCAGCTGCGGGTGAAGGCGCAGGTAGGAAGCGGTGATCATGATCCAGATGACGATGAGGCAACCGCCGACGGCGTTGAGCAGGAAGGTGAGCAGCCCCTCCGGGTTCCAGTACTGCAGCCCCACCGAGGCGAAGGCGAAGAACATCGACAGCACGACGGCGTTGATGGGCACGGAGTCCCGGTTGGTCACCGCGAAAATGCGAGGAGCATCACGGTCCAGGGCGAGGGAGTGGACGAGGCGGGAGGTGCCGTAGATCTGGGCGTTGAACGCCGACAGCAGGGCCAGGACGATGACGGCCTCCATGAAGCCGACGACGCCCGGCAGGTCGGCCATGCCGAGCACCGCGGTGAAGGGGGATTCGGCGGCGGTCTCCGCGGCACCGAGCTGGTCGTAGGGGAGCAGCAGGGTGATCACCAGGACGGAGCCGATGTAGAAGACGGCGATGCGCCAGATGACGGATCGCACGGCCACGGCGATGGCCTGCGAGGGCTTCTCCGACTCGGCCGCCGCGATGGTCACCAGCTCGATGCCGCCGAAGGCGAAGGCGACGGCCAGCAGGCCGGCGGCCAGACCCGGCCAGCCGTTCGGCATGAAACCGTCCTCACCGAGGAAGTTGGTCAGCCCCACCGGCTCGACGCCGGGCAGCCAGCCGAAGACCAGCGCCACGCCGATCAGGAGGAAACCGATGATGACCGCCACCTTGATGAAGGCGAACCAGAACTCGAATTCGCCGAACCCGCGGACCTGCGCGAAGTTGACCACCGCGAAGAACACCACGCACACGAGGGCCGGGATCCACGGGTCGACGCCGAACCAGCCGCCCATGATGGCGGCGGCGCCGGTCATCTCGGCACCCATCACCATGATGAGCATGAACCAGTACAGCCAGCCCATGGTGAATCCGGCCCAGTGGCCGAACGCCTGCTTGCTGTAGGTGGAGAAGGAGCCGGAGGAGGGGCGGGCCGCGGCCATCTCGCCGAGCATCTCCATGACGAGCACCACGATGATGCCGGCCGCCAGGTAGGCGAGCAGCACGGCGGGTCCGGCCGCCTGGATACCGACACCGGTTCCGAGGAACAGCCCGGCGCCGATCGCGGAGCCGAGGCCCATCATGGTGAGGTGGCGGGTCTTCAGCCCGGTGCCGAGTTCAGTCTGGGGGCGGTGACTTGTGGTCATATCTACCGAGGATAATCCTCGGCCCGGCCGCCCCCGCGACCGCCCCTCTACTGCCAGACGCGGCGCAGGACCGGCTCGGCGTGACCGACCTCGCGGCGCACGGACCAGTTGGACTGGCCGTTGAGGGAGGAGGCGGCGACGTGGTGGTTGGCGTCGGCGTCCCACACCTGGGTGTCGGCCTCGAGGACGATGTTGGAGCCCAGGGTGCAGTTGTCGCCGATGTTGAGGCCGATGACGCCGGAAGAGACGCCGAAGGTGCAGTTCGCGCCGATGGTGATGGGGTCGCGCAGGCCGTCGGAGCGGCGGCGCGCCATGACGGTGGACGACAGGCCGACGTCGGTGCCCTCGCCGATGACGGTGGAGGAGGACAGGCGGCCCTCGATGCGGGCGGCACCCAGGGAGCCCGAGTTGAAGGAGACGTAGCCCTCGCGGAGCACGCGGGTGCCGGGGGCGAGGTAGGCGCCGAGGCGGACGCGTTCGGCCTCGGCGATGTTGACGCCGGAGGGGACGACGTAGTCGACCATGCGGGGCAGCTTCTCGATGCCGTAGACGTGGATGAGGCCGCGGGAGCGCAGGGCGGTGCGGACGAACTCGAAGTTGTCCGGGGTGCACGGGCCCTTGTTGGTCCACACGACGGTGGACAGGCGGCGCAGGGAGCCGTCCATGTTGAGCTCGAGGGGGCGGACGAGGCGGTGGGAGAGCAGGTGGAGGCGCAGGTAGACGTCGTGGGCGTCGATGGGCAGGGCCTGCAGGTCGGCGATGGTGGTGCGGACGGCGACCTGTTCGACCATGCGGTCCTCGTCGAGGAGCACGAGCTTGAGCATGCTGTCGGGGATGTCGGCGGCGCCGAGTCGCTCGGTGCCGGAGACGAGTCCGGTGCCGTCGACGAGGTCGGGCTCGGGGTACCAGGTGTCCAGAATGGTGCCATCCATGGCGATGTTGGCGATCCCGACCGCGGTTGCTCCCTGTGTTGTCATATCTCCAGAGTCTACGGTGCGCTCCGCGCCCACACACCTTCAGTGACCCTGGGTACCCTGGGTCAGGTGAAACCCCTCGATCTGACCTCCGACCCCGTCGCCCTCACCGCCGCGCTGGTGGACATCCCCAGCCCCTCCCACCAGGAGAAACACATCGCTGATCTGGTGGAGCAGGCGCTTATCGACGTCCCCGGTGTCCAGGTCATCCGCCGCGGCAACACCGTCGCCGCGCGCACCGACCGGGGCCGGGCGGAGCGGGTCGTCCTCGCCGGCCACCTGGACACGGTGCCCATCGCCGACAACGTCCCCCACCGGCTCGTCGACGGCGTCATGTACGGCTGCGGCACCGTCGACATGAAGTCGGGCCTGGCGGTGTACCTGCACCTGTTCGCCACCCTGGCCACCTCCCCGGACCTGGCCTTCGACCTGACCGTCATCGCCTACGAGTGCGAGGAGGTCGACAGCCAGTTCAACGGGCTCGGTCACCTGGCGGCCAGCGACCCCGAGTGGCTGCAGGGTGATCTGGCACTGCTGGGTGAGCCCTCCGGGGCGATCGTCGAGGCCGGCTGCCAGGGTACCCTGCGCGTGCGCGTCACCACCCGCGGGAGGCGTGCCCATTCGGCCCGCGGCTGGCTCGGCGACAACGCCGCCCACAAGCTGGCCCCCGCCATCCAGCGGATCGCCGAGTGGGACAACCGCGAGGTGGACATCGACGGCTGCGTCTACCGGGAGGGGCTCAACGTCGTGAAGCTGGAGAGCTACCTGGCCACCAACATCATCCCCGACGAGGCGTACGCCCTGGTCAACTACCGTTTCGCGCCGGATCTCACGGCGGAGGAGGCGCTGGCGCGCGTCGAGAAGCATCTGGAGGGCTACGAGGTCACCCTCGAGGACTCCGTGGCGGGCGCCCACCCGGGGCTGGACAAGCCGGCGGCCGCGGCGCTCATCGCGCAGGTCGGCGAGGTGAAGGCCAAGTACGGCTGGACGGACGTCGCCCGCTTCGCCGAGCTGGGTGTTCCGGCGGTCAACTTCGGCCCCGGCGACCCCTCGTACGCGCACCGCCAGGAGGAGCAGGTCCCGGTCGAGCACATCACGCGGGTGGCGACGCAGCTGCGGGACTTCCTCACCCCGGCGCGACCCGTCGGAAACAGCTAGGTTTGAGGATTATGGCTCCGAACATCACTCCCGATCCCGACAAGGCCCGGATGCTGCGCGGCCCCATGCTGCTGCGCACCGACGGGGAGAAGAAGTCGACCTACGACCAGCGTCTGCTGGAGCTCGGCTCCGACCACGACTGGCTGCACGCCGACCCGTGGCGCATCCTGCGCATCCAGGGTGAGTTCGTCGCCGGTTTCGACGCCCTGGCCTCCATGCCGAAGGCCGTCACCGTCTTCGGTTCGGCCCGCATCCCGGAGGGGCACCCCTGGTACCAGCAGGGCTGTGACCTGGGTAAGGCGCTCGTCGACGCCGAGTACGCCGTCGTCACCGGCGGCGGTCCGGGCCTCATGGAGGCCCCCAACCGCGGCGCCCACGAAGCGGATGGCCTGTCCGTCGGCCTGGGCATCGAGCTCCCGCACGAGCAGCATCTCAACAACTGGGTCGACCTGGGCCTGAACTTCCGCTACTTCTTCGCCCGCAAGACGATGTTCCTCAAGTACTCGCAGGCGTTCGTCTGTCTGCCGGGTGGTTTCGGCACCCTCGACGAGCTCTTCGAGGTGCTGTGCATGGTGCAGACCGGCAAGGTGACCAACTTCCCGATCGTCCTGCTGGGCACCGAGTTCTGGGGTGGGCTCATCGACTGGATCCGGGAGCGCGTCCTTGCCGAGGGGCTCATCTCCCCGGAGGACATGGACCTGTTCCTCGTCACCGACTCCGTGGAGGAGGCCGTCGAGCACATCGTCGAGGCGCACCGCGTCATGTCGGATCAGCGTCTCGCCGAGCCGGAGACCCGCGACCAGTACACCCCGGTGTCCGAGGTCATGGAGAAGCACGACCGCCGCTGCTAGATCCCGTGGACAGTCATCTTCCCGCGGTGATGGCGATCGTCAACCGCACCCCGGACTCCTTCTACGACAAGGGCGCCACCTTCGCCGACGACGCCGCCCTGCGCCGCTGTGACGACGTCATCGCGCAGGGGGCGCGC
The DNA here is from genome assembly GCF_900177745.1 of Corynebacterium pollutisoli. Taxonomy (GTDB): domain Bacteria; phylum Actinomycetota; class Actinomycetes; order Mycobacteriales; family Mycobacteriaceae; genus Corynebacterium; species Corynebacterium pollutisoli. Next base: position 6,406 of record NZ_FXAR01000012.1, read on the forward strand.
ATCGTCGACATCGGCGGCGTCAAGGCGGGCCCCGGTTCGTCGGTGGACGCGGCGGAGGAGATCGACCGCGTCGTGCCGATCATCGCCGCCGTCGCCGAGCGCCACCCGGACGTGCTCATCTCCGTGGACACGTGGCGGGCATCCGTCGCCGACGCCGCCATCCGGGCGGGTGCCGGCCTGGTCAACGACACGTGGGCGGGCTACGACCCGGAGCTCGTCGAGGTCGCCGGCCAGCACCGGGTCGGCTACGTCTGCTCGCACACGGGTGGCGTGCGGCCGCGGACGCGCCCCCACCGGGTGCATTTCGACGACGTCGTCGCCGACGTCATCGCCGAGACCACCCGCCTCGCCGAGCGCGCCGTGACGCTGGGCGTCCCGGAGGAGTCGATCTTCCTCGACCCGACGCACGACTTCGGCAAGAACACCTTCCACGGGCTGGAGCTGCTGCGGCGTATCGACGAGATCGTCGCCACCGGCTGGCCCGTCCTCATGGCCCTGAGCAACAAGGACTTCGTCGGGGAGACCGTCGACCGCCCGGTGGGGGAGCGCGTCGCCGGGACACTCGCCGCCACCGCCTGGGCCGCCGCCCGCGGGGTCGCCGCCTTCCGCTCCCACGAGGTGGCCGAGACGGTCGACGTCATCCGCATGACGGCCGCCATCGCCGGCGACGCCCCGCCGCTGCACACGATCCGGGGGCTGGCGTGAGGGTCTCCGTCGTCATCCCCGCCCTCAACGAGGCCCCCACCGTGGCCGGGGTGGTCGCGGCGGTGCTGGCCGACGCCCCCCACGAGGTTCTCGTCATCGACGCCGACTCCACCGACCGCACCGCCGAGGAGGCCACCGCCGCCGGAGCGACGGTGCTCAACTGGCGTGCTGTCCTCCCGGGGATCCCCCCGCAGCCGGGCAAGGGGGAGTCGCTGTGGCGTGGGGTGGCGGCCGCCACCGGGGACATCGTCGTGTTCATCGACGCCGACCTCGAGCGCCCCGCCGCGGGCATGGTCACTGCCCTGACCACCCCTTTCGCCGACCCGCGCATCCATCTCGTCAAGGCCGACTACCGCCGCACCTTCCGCGGGCAGCCCACCGGTGGGGGGCGTGTCACGGAGCTCACCGCGAAACCCCTCATCCGGGTCCTGCACCCGCAGCTCGCGCACATCAACCAGCCGCTCGCCGGCGAGTACGCCGTCCGCCGGGCCACCGCTCTGCGCCTGCCGTTCGCCGCCGGTTACGGCGTCGAGGCCGGCCTGCTTCTCGACGTCGCCCGCCTCCACGGCCCCACCGCCGTCACCCAGGTCGACCTCGGGGTGCGCCGGCACCGCAACCGCCCCCTCGCGGAGCTGGCCCCTATGGCCGACGTTGTGGCGGCGACGCTGCTGGGCCGGGGTGTCGGGGCGCGGCCCCCGCTGTCGGATATCCTGCAGCCATGATCTCCTGGCTGCTGCTCATCGTCCTGCTGCTCGCGCTCACCGCCATCGGCACGTGGTTGTGGGGGAGCGTGTTCGGGCGCGGGGAGCTGCTCGAGCCGCTCGACCCGGACGCCACCCGCGAGGCCAACCTGCGGGCCGTCACGGAGGGGGACATCGACGGCATCGAGTTCGAGATCGTCCCCCGCGGTTACCGGCCGGAACAGGTCGACGAGGTCATCGCGGCGCTGGCGGCCCGCCTCCCCGATCCGAAAAAGGACTAAACTGGTCAGGGTAGACGATCACTCAAGAAGGAGCCAACTGACTATGGCAGCTATGAAGCCGCGTACCGGCAACGGACCCATGGAGGCAGTGGAGGAGAGCCGGAAGATCGTGATGCGGATCCCGTCGGACGGTGGCGGACGCCTCGTCGTCGAGATGAGCAAGGAGGAGGCCGCCGAGCTCGGCGCCCTGCTGACCGCAGCGGCTGAAGGCTAGACAATCTCCGGAGGTATGCTGTGAGGCATGCTCTCCGACATCATCGACGTGCTCGCCGATCCCGCCGACGGCACCCCGCTGTCCGGCGCGGACGACTTCACCCGCCTGGTCTCCGAGTCCGGCCACTCCTTCGACGTGGCCCGACAGGGATATGTGACCCTCGCCGCCGGCGCCGGTCTCCGCCACCAGGGTGACAGCATGGAGATGGTTCTCGCCCGCGAGACGTTCCTGTCCCGCGGGCATTTCGCACCCTTCGTGGAGGCGGTCACCGCGGGCGTGCACGATGCACTCGACGACGCCGCGGTCCCCGACACCGCCCGCCCCGTCATCGCCGAGATCGGCGCGGGCACGGGCTACTACCTCTCCCACACCCTCGACGACGTCGAGGGGGCCCGCGGCGTGGGCATGGACATCTCCGTCCACGCGGCGAAGCACCTGGCCCGCTGCCACCCGCGGGTCGGTGCCGTCGTGGCCGACGTGTGGGAGCGCCTGCCGATGCGGGACACCTCCGTCGACGCGATCACGGTCGTGTTCGCCCCGCGCAACGCCGCGGAGTTCGCCCGCGTACTCACCGAGGGTGGGCAGGCGATCTTCCTCACCGCCGACCGCGGTCACCTCGCCGAGCTGCGTGAGCCGCTGGGCATCCTCGACGTGGAGGAGGGCAAGATTGACCGCCTCCTCGAGCAGGCCGCCGGGCATCTCGCCCCCGTGACGGAGCCGGAGCTCATCGAGTTCCCCATGACCCTGGACAAGGAGTCCATCGCCGCGCAGATCGGCATGAGCCCCTCCGCCCGTCACATCGAGGCCGGGGAGCTGGCCCGCCGTATCGCAGACCTGCCGGAGACCATGCAGGTCACGGCCCGCGCCCATGTCACGCGGATGGGCCGGGCCTAGACCTGGACCTAGACGGAGCCGGGGCCGCGGCTCCAGTACTGCTCGACCTCGGCGTCGCCGGTGGTCTCCACGCGGATCTCGGCGCAGCCGCCGTCGATGTAGACGCGGCTGGCCATGGTGACGGCACCACCGTCGGCGAAGACCTCCACCGTGGAGCCGTCGACGAAAATCGACAGCGAGTCGGAGTCGCCCTCCGCCAGCTCGGCCGTGGCGACGGGGTCGCCGCTGTGGTGGGGGTTCATCGACCGGTCGATGACCAGCTGTGCACCGGAATGGGTGACGGTGGCGGCGGGGCGGCCGGCGGCGTCGACAAGCGTCGCGGTGAGGGTCGATCCGGCGGGGATCTCGCACAGTCCGGTCCACGAGCGGGCAGCGTTGGATTGGCTGATCGCGTCGGGCAGCCCGGCCGGCGGGGTCTGGAACACCAGCCCGCCCTGCAGGGTGACCACGCGCGGCAGAGACAGGCAGTTCGCCCAGCCCTCCTCGGTGAGGGACAGGTGCCCGGAGGGGTCGTCCCGGCGGCCGGTGCCGTTGAGCAGGCCGAAGATAACGGACTGCAGGTAGCGCTTCTCCGGCTTCACGGTGCCCGGGGTGACGTTGGTGTTGCGGGGGCGGGTGAAGTCGTGGCCGTGGTCGATGCGGGTGAAGGGGGTCTTCACCTCGAACTCGGCGTCGCGCAGGGTGCCCACGAGGTAGCCGGAGACGTCGACTCCGGAGTCCTCGAGGGTGACGAGCAGGACGTCGTAGATGTGGCCGTCGACCTCGTCGCGGAGTCGGATGATGCGCGGGCCGACGACGATGGCGGAGGCGTCGAAGCCGGGGTCGCCGGCGTAGGACAGCTCGCCGACGAAGTCCCAGGCCCGGCCGTCGGGGCTGGTGAGCACCACGGGGACGGGCGCGTCGCCGCTGCCGGTGACGCACAGCATGAGCCAGCCGTCGTGGCCGGCGTGACGGTCCTCGTCGGACTCCCAGTCGGGGACGACGCAGGGGGAGCGGAAGCGCACGTGGTCGTCGCGGTTGCTGATGATGTCCCCGTTGCGGCGTACCCGGGTGTCCACGGCGAACTCGTCGTCGGAGACGGGGCACTCCTCGTCGAGGTCGTCGAGGTGGGCGACCTGGATGGAGGTGCCGGCGGCGGTGACGGAGGTGAAGTACAGGTCGAGGCCGTCACCGTTGGAGACGACGGCACCGGCGCGCACGGCGGTCTCGCCCCCGGCGGGGACGAGGGCGTCGTCGCAGATCTCCCAGTCGAAGGGTCCGTTGAGCGAGACCGCGTGGGCCCAGCGGGCGGGCTCGGTGGGGGAGGGACGGTACTGGTGGAACAGGTGCCACGTCTCGTCGTCGAGAAGCACACCCGCGGGGGCGTCCAGAACCCCCGACTCCGGCGTGACGTGCAGTTCGGGTCGGTATGAACTCACAGGGCTCCTAACGAAGGGACTCGTAGATGTCGACGGTCTGCTGGGCGATGGTGGCCCAGGAGAACTTGTCGACGGCGCGGTCACGGCCGGCCGCGCCGAACTTCTTCGCGCGCTCGCTGTCTGCGACCATGGCGTTGACCTGCTCGGCGATCTCCCGCTCGAAGGTCTCCACGTCGTTCTCGTCGTAGTGGACGAGGGTGCCGGTCTCGCCGTCGACGACGACCTCCGGGATACCGCCCACATCGGAGGCGACGACCGCGGTGCCGCACGCCATGGCCTCGAGGTTGACGATGCCCAGCGGCTCGTAGATGGACGGGCACACGAAGGTGTCGGCGGCGGTGAGGATCTCCTGGATCCGGTCGCGCTCGAGCATGTTCTGCACCCAGAAGATGCCGTCGCGCTGGGCCTGCAGCTCCTCCACGAGGGCGGTGGTGCGGGCGGCGATCTCCGGGGTGTCCGGGGCGCCGGCACACAGGACCAGCTGGACGCCCTCGTCGAAGTGGGCGGCGGCCTTGACCAGGTGCTCGACACCCTTCTGGCGGGTGATGCGGCCGACGAAGGCGACGATCGGGCGGTTCGGGTCGACGCCCAGCTCGGTGAGCACTGAGTTCTCCGCCTCGTCGAAGGTGGGGCGCGGGGCCCAGAGTTCGGTGTCGATGCCGTTGAGGACGACGTGGACCCGGTCGGCGTCGATGCGCGGGTACGCCTCGAGGATGGAATCCTTCATGCGGGCGGAGACGGCGATGACGGCGTCGGCGTACTCCATGGCGTTCTTCTCCGACCAGGAGGAGACCTCGTAGCCGCCTCCGAGCTGCTCGCGCTTCCAGGGACGGTGCGGCTCGAGGGAGTGGGCGGTGGCGACGTGCGGGATGCCGTGGAGCTTGCCGGCGAGGTGGCCGCCGAGACCGGCGTACCAGGTGTGGGAGTGGACGACGTCGACGTTGTCGGCCGCCTGGGCCATGCGCAGGCCGGTGGACAGGGTCTTGATCGCCGCGTTGGCGTCCTCGAGGGCCGGGTCGACGCCGTGGACGTGGACACCCTCCATGTCGCGGGGTGCGCCCATGCAGTGGACGTCGACCTCCGTGATCTCACGCATGAAGCGGGTCAGCTCGGTGACGTGGACACCGGCACCGCCGTAGATCTCCGGGGGATACTCTCTGGTCATCATTCCGACTCTCATAGGACCCAAGCGTAGCGACGCCCCGCTGCCCGTGCAGGGGGTATCGGGGGTGGTGGGACCCGTAGGGGGGAGGGAATGGGGAGTGAATGTCATCTTCCCCGGCGAAAACCACGGGGACGACCTAGATTGGGGTGTGTGAAGACTCAGCCGAACGTTCTCGCCATTGTCCTTGCCGGCGGTGAAGGCAAGCGCCTTTTCCCGCTCACCGAAGACCGCGCCAAGCCCGCGGTGCCCTTCGGCGGCAGCTACCGACTCATCGACTTCGTCCTGTCGAACCTGGTCAACGCCGGATACCTCAAGATCGCGGTCCTGACCCAGTACAAGTCGCACTCCCTCGACCGCCACATCTCGCAGGCCTGGTCGCTGCACGGCCCGGTGTCCCAGTACATCGCCTCCGTGCCCGCCCAGCAGCGCCGCGGTAAGCGCTGGTTCACCGGTTCCGCCGACGCCATCGTCCAGTCCATCAACCTCATCTACGACGAGAAGCCGGACTACGTCATCGTCTTCGGCGCGGACCACGTCTACCGCATGGACCCGTCGCAGATGGTGGAGGACCACATCGCCTCCGGTAAGGGCTGCTCCGTGGCCGGTATCCGCGTCCCGCGCATGGAGGCCACCGCCTTCGGCTGCATTCAGTCCGACGACGAGGGCAACATCACCGAGTTCCTGGAGAAGCCGGCCGACCCGCCCTCGACCCCGGACGACCCGGACGTCACCTACGCCTCCATGGGCAACTACGTGTTCACCACGGATGCCCTCATCAAGGCGCTGCTCGACGACGAGAAGAACGAGGACTCCGACCACGACATGGGCGGCGACATTATCCCGTACTTCGTCGAGCGCGGTGACGCCCACGTCTACGACTTCATGGGCAACGAGGTCCCGGGTGCCACCGAGCGCGACAAGGGCTACTGGCGTGACGTCGGTACCGTCGACGCGTTCTACGAGGCCCACATGGACCTCATCTCCGTCCACCCGGTGTTCAACCTGTACAACCGCCTGTGGCCGATCCACTCCACCGAGGACGAGAACTTCCCGCCGGCGAAGTTCACCCAGGGCGGCATCGCCCAGTCCTCCATGGTGGCCCCGGGCTCGATCATCTCCGGTGGTACCGTCCGCAACTCGGTCCTGGCCGGTGACGTCCACGTCGCCGAGGGCGCGACCGTCGAGGGCTCCGTGCTCATGCCGGGCGTCCGCATCGGCCGCGGTGCCGTCGTCCGCCACGCGATCCTGGACAAGAACGTCTACGTCCGCGAGGGCGAGATCATCGGCGTCGACCGGGCTCGCGATGAGGCTCGTTTCAAGATCTCCGCCGGTGGCGTCGTCGTCGTCGGCAAGAACGAGGTCGTCTAGACCTCCTGTTCACCGGGCCACGGGCAGTCAGCTGAGTGACTGCCCGTGGCCCGGTGCGGCTATTTCCTGGTGATGAGCGTCAGCCCCGCGCCCAGCGGCAGGCGGGTGACGATGGCCCCCTCGAGGGAGCGGGACAGCTCGTCGGCCTCCCGGGCGGCGACGGTGGCGCGGTCGCGGCGGGAATCGTCGGCGAGGGTGGCGTCGAGAAGCGCATCGGCGAGGACCAGGGTGCCGCCCGGGGTGAGCAACGGCCAACCGGCCTCGACGACCGCCGGCAGCTCGACGGGGGCGACCTCGGCGTAGACGAGCTGGTAGGACTCGGCGGCGAGACGGCCCATGACGTCCAGCGGGCGGGAGGGCAGGAAGCGCACGCGGGAGGGGGCGTATCCGGCGTCGCGGAACGTGGCGCGGGCCTGCGTCTGGTGCTCGACCTCGGGGTCGATGCACGTCAGGGTGCCCTTGTCGCCGAGGCCGCGGAGGATGTACAGGCCGACGACACCGGCGGCCGGGGTGACCGCGACCGCGCCGGTGGACTTCGACGCGCCGGACCCGGCGGCGAGGGTGGCCAGGAGCTGGCCGGTCATCTCGTCGGGCACGGTGAGGCCGAACTCCTCGGCGTCGCGGCGGGCGTCGAGAAGCGCCTCGGGGATGTCCGTCGTGGATTCGATGTAGGAACGCAGTGCGTCGTAAGCCGTGTCAGTCACAGTGACCAGTGTAGGTCCGTCGGCGTGTCCCGTGGCCGGAGACACGGAGGCTGTTAGTAATGTGGCGATTGGGACGCGTGTGTGGTCTTCACAGAACTTTGCCAGACCCCTGTGTAGCGATACGCAGTGGGGTGCGGCACAATGATCTGCATGACGCGCATCAACGACGACGCCCACACCCGGGACGCCGCCCTGCCCGCCGCAGAGGACCTCACCGGAACCGCCGCATTCGACGCCGGCCAGGGGGACATGCCCAGCTGGGGTGAACTCGTCGCCGAACACGCCGACAGCGTCTACCGTCTCGCCTTCCGTCTCTCCGGTAACCCGCACGACGCGGAGGACCTCACCCAGGAGACGTTCATGCGCGTGTTCCGCTCCATCCGGCACTACCAGCCAGGCACCTTCGAGGGCTGGCTGCACCGCATCACCACCAACCTGTTCCTCGACATGGTGCGCCACCGCAACAAGATCCGCATGGAGGCCCTGCCCGAGGACTACGAGCGCGTGCCCGGCACCGACATGACCCCCGAGCAGGCCTACAGCGTCGCCAACCTCGATCCTGCCCTGCAGGACGCCCTCGACCAGCTCAGCCCCGACTTCCGTGTCGCTGTCGTCCTCTGTGACGTCGTCGGCATGTCCTACGACGAGATCGCCGACACCCTCGGCGTGAAGATGGGCACCGTCCGCTCCCGCATCCACCGCGGCCGGACCCAGCTGCGCGCGAGCCTCGAGGCCGCCGCGAAGAAGGACGAGGGCGCGAAGCTTCTCCTGCGGACCCGCTAGACCTTTCGGGGTATTCTGGCGGCAACCATCGCGGAAGGAGGTCGAACGCACGCAATGATCCGCCCCAATCTGCCGCGCATCCCGCGGCCGAGCGCGCCGAAGCGCCGGCCCCGGCGACGTCGGGAATTCGCATCCGTCGAGCACCTCAGCCTCGAGGCGGTCGCGGCGTTCGTCGACGGTGAACTCTCCGACACCGCCTGCCACCGCGCCCGCGTGCACCTCGTGCACTGCGCCGAGTGCCGCGCCGAGATCGAGCGCCAGCGCGGCGCCTCCGAATGGCTCCGCGGCTCCAACATCGGCGAGGACGTCCGCGCCCCGCACGACCTGCTCACCCGTCTGGCCGGCATCGCCAGCACCCCGCCGCGCTCCGGCCCCGACGCCGAGTCGACGCCCACCCCGGTCCCGGAGGGGCTCATGGACAAGATGGAGATGATCCTCCGCGCGGTCAAGCGCAACCAGGGACACTAGCTGCCCGTCGGGGCGGCCGTGGGGCTAAGGTGGACATGTGTTTTCGAGTATTGGTTGGATCGAGATCGTCACGCTGCTCATCGTGGCGCTCATCGTCGTCGGCCCGGAGCGTCTGCCCGGTCTGATCGAGGACATCCGGGCCGCCGTCTTCGCCGCCCGCCGTGCGATCAACAACGCCAAGAAGGAACTGAACGGAGAGTTCGGCTCCGAGTTCGATGAGCTGCGCAAGCCGCTCGAGCAGGTGTCGGAGTACACGCGCCTGGGGCCGCGCGGGGCGATCGCCAAGGCGCTGTTCGACGGCGACGACTCCGCCCTCGACGACTTCGACCCGAAGAAGATCATGCAGGACGATCCCCGGGACACCCCCGACGCGCGGCAGCGTTCCCCGCAGCCGCAGCCCTCGCAGCAGCAGGCGCGCCAGAACCAGAACCAGAACCCCGAGAACAAGGGCGACTACGGCACCGGCGGCGGGTTCTCCTGGGCGGACATCACGTAGGCCGGAAAAGCGTCCCGCGAAGGCCCCCACCGTCATCGGTGAGGGGCCTTCGCGGGACGAAATGCCGCAGGATCAGCGGTTGACGCCCAGGCCGAGCGACTTACCGGCCAGGGAATCGCGACGCGTCATCAACTGCGCGGCGATCTCGCCGACGGCCTTGCCCGCGGGGGAGTCCGGCTCGGAGACGGCGATGGGGGTGCCGTCGTCGCCGTGGACGCGCAGGGCGGGATCCAACGGGATCTGGCCGAGCAGCGGCACCTTGCCGCCGGTGAGGACCGAGAGACGGTCGGCGACGTGCTGCCCGCCGCCGGAGCCGAAGACGTCGAGGGTCGAGCCGTCGGGAAGCACCATGGCGGCCATGTTCTCGATGACGCCGGCCACCCGCTGGCGGGTCTGCTGCGTGATGGAACCGGCGCGCTCGGCCACCTCGGCGGCCGCGGCCTGCGGGGTGGTGACGATGAGCAGCTCCGCGTTCGGCACCAGCTGCGCCACGGAGATGGCGACGTCGCCGGTGCCCGGGGGCAGGTCCATGAACAGGAAGTCGAGGTCGCCCCAGAAGACGTCGGCGAGGAACTGCTGGATCGCGCGGTGCAGCATGGGGCCGCGCCACACGACGGGGGCGTTGCCGTCGACGAAGTGCCCGATGGAGATGAGCTTCACGCCGTGGGCGATCGGCGGCATGATCATGTCGTCGACGGCGGTGGGGTGCTGGTCGGAACCGAGCAGGCCCGGCACGGAGTGGCCGTAGATGTCGGCGTCGAGGACACCGACCTTGAAGCCGCGGGCGGCGAGGGCGACGGCTAGGTTGACGGTCATCGAGGACTTGCCGACGCCGCCCTTGCCCGACGCCACTGCGTAGACGCGGGTGGTGGAGTCGGGCTGGGCGAAGGGGATGGTCGGCTCGTCGACGCCGCCGCGCAGGGACATGCGCAGTTCGCGGCGCTGTTCGTCGCTCATGACGTCGGTGGTGACGGTGACGGCGCCGACGCCCTCGATCTCCTCCACCGCGGCCTGCGCGTTGGAGGTGATGGTGGACTTCATGGGGCATCCGGCGATGGTGAGGTACAGGACGACATCCACATCGGAGCCGGTGATGTCGATGGACTTGACCATCCCCAGCTCGGTGAGGGGCTTGCCGATTTCAGGGTCCTCTACGCGGGACAGCGCGCTGCGGACAGCGGATTCGGTGATAGCAGACATGACAGCGTCCATCGTAGTAAGTCAGCGCTCGGTGTCATCCGCCAGGTCACCCTGGGTGGGCTCGGTGAGGTCCTCGTGGGAGTCGGCGACGTCGGCCGAGACGTCGTCGAGCTTGGCCTCGAGGCGTTCGAGCAGGCCGCGCAGGTCCTCGAGTTCGTGGCGCAGGTAGTCGCGGGAGACCATGTCACCGACGGCCAGGCGCACGCCGGCGAGCTCGCGGGCGAGGAACTCGGTGTCGGCCTTCGTCTGCTCGGAGCGGCGGCGGTCGGCCGACAGGGTCACCTTGTCGCGGTCCTCCTGCCGGTTCTGGGCCAGCAGGATGAGGGGCGCGGCGTAGGCGGCCTGCGTCGAGAAGGCGAGGTTGAGCAGGATGAACGGGTAGGGGTCCCATTTCCAGATGAACCAGCCGCCGGCGTTGAGCGCGATCCACACGATGACGATGACGGTCTGCCACATGAGGTACTGGCCCGTGCCGAAGAAGCGGGCGACCTTTTCGGCGCCGGCGCCGACGGCGTCGTCGTCGATACGCATGAACCTGCGTCGCCGTCCGGCGACGGGGGTGTCCAGGTAATCAGCCATAGGTCACCGTCCTGTGCTTGTCGACGCCGGGTCCGGGCCGCAGCCCCTCCGAGCGCCAGTCCTCCGGGAGCATGTGGTCGAGCAGATCATCGACGGCGACGGCGCCGATGAGGTGGTTGCCCTCGTCGAGCACGGGGCCGCACACGAGGTTGTAGGTGGCGAAGTAGCGGGCGGCGGTCTCCTGGTCGTCGTCCGCGTACAGCGGCGGGAGATCCGGGTCGAGGATGCCCGACACCAGCGTCGAGGGCGGCTCGCGCAGCAGCTTCTGCAGGTGCACGCAGCCGAGGTACTGGCCGGTGGGCGTGGCGGTCGGGGGACGCACGACGAACACCATCGAGGCCAGCGACGTCGGCAGGTCGGGGTCGCGCGCCAGGGCGAGGGCCTCGGCGACCGTGGTCTGCGGGGTGAGCACGAGCGGCTCCGGCGTCATGAGCGCACCGACCGTGTCGAGGGAGAAGCTCATGAGGCGGCGGACGGGGGCGGACTCCTCCGGGTCCATGAGCTCGAGGAGGACCTCCGCCTTGTCGTCGGGAAGCTCCTGGAGGATGTCGGCGGCGTCGTCCGGGTCCATCTCCTCGAGGACATCCGCGGCGCGCTCGATGTCGAGGGTCTCCAGCAGTTCCGCCTGGTGATCCTCCGGCATCTCCTGGAGGATGTCGGCGAGGCGCTCGTCGTCGAGCTCGTTGGCCAGCTGGTGACGCTCCTCGCTGGGCATCTCGTGGAGGATGTTGGCCACGTCCGCCGGACGCATCTGGTCGAAACCGGCCAGCTTCTCCGCCAGGGCATCGGACTCGCCCGCGCCACCGGCGGACAGGCCGTGGACGTGCGAGAACGCCGGGGTGTACAGGCTGGGGGAGCGGCCGAACTTGGGGCGCGCCCCGAACACGGCGACCTTGGAGATCACCCAGTCGCGGGTGCGGGTGCGCTCCAGCTCGACGTCGGCGATCTCCACCGCCTTGCCGTGCAGGTTCGGCAGCTCCGGGTCATCGGTGTGGACCTTCGCGCCCACCAGATCACCCATGACCGTGAGCTCACCGGAGCGCACCTGGAAGGCGCGCATGGACACCGACCCGGTGGCCAGGGTGATGTCACCCGGTTCGATCGCGGCGATACGCAGCATCGGCACGAAGATACGGCGGCGGTTGACCAACTCGACGACCACCCCCAGCGCGCGGGACGTGCCCGCCGAGCGGATCGTGACCACGACATCGCGCACACGGCCGATGGGGTCGAGGTCGGGGCCTCGGACCTGCAGGCCGATCAGACGGCCCGCGTACACACGGGTGACAGCACTCATATGCCCAATTCTAGACTGGAACCAAACGGGCCCCCGATTCGTTGTCCGGGTATGAGCTCTGAGTTGCGTCCCCGCCCGACCGGCTGGCCGGTCGGCAGTTTTGATTCTTACAGTGACGCGCAGGCGGCCGTCGACAAGCTCTCGGACCTGCAGTTCCCCGTCAAGGAACTCACCATCGTCGGGGTCGACCTCATGGAGGTCGAGCGGGTGAGCGGGCGCCTGACGTGGCCGCGCGTGCTGGCCGGTGGTGCGGTGTCCGGTGCCTGGATCGGCCTGTTCTTCGGCCTGCTGTTCACCTTCCTCGGCCAGGGCGTCCTCGCACCGCTCACCCTCGGCCTGGTCATGGGCGTGGTCTTCGGCGTCGTCTCCGCCGCGGTGCCCTACGCCCTGTCCGCCGGGAAGCGCGACTTCACCTCCCGCACCGAGATCGTCGCCGGGCGCTACGACATCCTCTGCGACCCCGCCCGCGCCACCGAGGCCCGCGACATCATCGCCCGCTCGGGCCTGGCACGCCGCCTCCCGCAGGAGGGGTAGAATCCCACGGCATGAGCCGACCCATCCGCCGCACCGCCAGCCTCACCCTCGCCCTGGCCGGGGCGGTGTCGCTCGCCGGCTGCGCTGACGCCGAACCCGGGCGCACGCCTGACCGGGACCACACCCGCCCCGTTGTCATCTCCGTGAGCGCCAACTCCCCCGAGCAGCTCATCCTCGGGGAGATATACCTGCAGACCCTGCAGGCCCAGGAACGGGAGGTCATCCTCGACCTCGAATCGGAGACCGAGGAACGCACCCGCCTGGAACGCCTCCGGGAGGGGGACGCGGACCTCGTCATCGGCTGCACCGGCATGTACCTGAGCAACCTCGACCCGCTGCGCGCCGTCGACCTGTCCGCCGAGATCGAGGCCGGGGACGTCGAGGACCCCGCCGACACCACCTACCGCGAGTACCTCGGTGCCCTCTCGGGCGGGTTCACATCCCCGGACCCCTCCTCCGCGCAGGGCTGCGCCGACATCGTCGCCCGGGAGCAGATGCCCGACCTGCCGCAGAGCATCGTCCCCACCTACAACCGGGAGCTGTTCGACCGGGAGGAGCAGAAGGCGATCACCGACGTCACCCGCTTCCTCACCACCGACGAGATCGCCACCCTCATCGAGGACGCCCGGGAGAAGTCCTCCGCCTCCTCCGTGGTGGAGGCGTGGCTGCCGAGCTGACGGCGGCGTCGACAAGCGCGACAAGCATGACAAACGGGCCCGTCCCCCGGAAGGGGAGCGGGCCCGTGTCAGCCTGACTGAACTACTGGGCGAACGCCTCGTCGATCAGCTGGGCCTGCTCGAGCTGGTGCACCTTGGAGACACCGGTCGAGGTGGAGGACTGCGCACGACGCGAGATGCGACGCATCTCCGGCATGTCCGGGATGAGGTTGCGCAGGTGCTCGTTGTAGAACGGCCACGGGCCCTGGTTGGCCGGCTCGTCCTGGACGAAGCGGATCTCGGTGGCGTTCGGGTAGTTCTTGAACGCATCCGACAGACGGTTGAACGGGATCGGGTGCAGCATCTCGATGCGCACGATCGCGACGTCCTCGCGCTTGTCCTTCTTACGACGCTTCTCCAGCTCGTAGTACACCTTGCCGGAGCACAGCATGATCGTCTTCACCTTGTCGGCGTCGCCGATGACGTTGTTGTCGCGGTCGACCAGGCGCGGATCGTCGATGACGGAGGAGAACGAGGTCACCTCGGTGAAGTCCTCGACGGAGGAGGCGGCGTCCTTGAGGCGCAGCATCGACTTCGGGGTGAAGACCACCAGCGGGCGACGCATGGTTCCCAGTGCGTGACGACGCAGCAGGTGGAAGTGGTTCGCCGGGGTCGACGGCTGGGCGACGGTCATGGAACCCTCGGCGCACAGCTGCAGGAAACGCTCGATGCGGGCGGAGGAGTGGTCCGGGCCCTGGCCCTCGTAGCCGTGCGGCAGGAGGAGGATGAGGCCGGACATCTGGCCCCACTTGGCTTCACCGGAGGAGACGTACTCGTCGATGATGGTCTGCGCGCCGTTGGCGAAGTCACCGAACTGCGCCTCCCAGGCGACGACCGCATCCTGGTTACCGACGGTGTAGCCGTACTCGAAGCCCATACCGGCGAACTCGGTCAGCGCGGAGTTGTACACGAGGAACTTGCCGCCGTTGCCCTTCTCCTGGGCCAGCTCGTTGATCGGGTTGAACTCCTCGCCGTTGCGCGGGTCGATCGGGATGGCGTGACGCTGGGTGAAGGTACCGCGGCGGGAGTCCTCACCGGCCAGGCGCACGAGGCGACCGGAGTTGGCCAGGGAGGAGAAGGCGATGAGCTCACCCCAGCCCCAGTCGATGCCGCCCTCGCGGACGGACTCGGCGCGGCGCTTGGCCACCGGGGCCACACGCGGGTGGAACTGGAAGTCGCCCGGTGCGTTGGCGTAGGCCTGACCGATCTCGACGAGCTCCTCGCGGGTGATGGAGGTGTCCAGACCGCGGGTGAGCTCCTGGGAGCCGGTGATGCCGGTCTGCTCCTGCGGGCCGGCCTTCTCGGCCTCCTTGACCTCGTTGAAGACGGACTCCATCTGGTCGTGGAAGTCGCGTGCCGCGATCTCGGCGTCCTCGGCGGAGAGGTCACCACGGCCGACGAGGTCGTCGGTGTAGCGGGCACGGACCGACTTGCGGTCGGCGATGAGGTCGTACATGAGCGGCTGGGTCATGGACGGGTCGTCGGCCTCGTTGTGACCGCGGCGGCGGTAGCAGATGAGGTCGATGAAGACGTCCTTGCCGAAGCGGCGGCGGTACTCGGTGGCCAGCTGGCCGACCCAGACGACGGCCTCGGGATCGTCACCGTTGACGTGGAAGACCGGGCAGTCGAAGCCCTTGGCGACGTCGGTGGCGTAGTGGGTGGAGCGGGAGGAGTCCGGGGTGGTGGTGAAGCCGATCTGGTTGTTCACCACGATGTGGACGGTGCCACCGACGGTGTAACCGCGCAGGCCGTAGAGGTTGATGGTCTCCTGGACGATGCCCAGGCCGGCGAAGGAGGCGTCACCGTGCAGCATGAGCGGCATGACGGTGTAGCCGTCCTGGCCCTTGTCCAGCAGGTCCTGCTTGGCGCGGGCGATACCCACCATGACCGGATCGACGGCCTCGAGGTGGGACGGGTTGGCGGTGAGGGAGACCTTGATCTCGCCGTCGCCGAACATCTGGATGTGTTTGCCCTCGGAGCCGAGGTGGTACTTCACGTCACCGGAGCCACCGATCTGGCCCTGGGTGATGTTGCCCTCGAACTCGTTGAAGATCGTGGCGAGGGACTTGCCGACGATGTTGAACAGTACGTTGAGGCGACCACGGTGCGGCATGCCGATGACGACCTCGTCGAGGCCCTGACCGGCGGCGGTGTCGATGGCGGCGTCCATGAGCGGGATGAGCGCCTCGGCGCCCTCGAGGGAGAAGCGCTTCTGGCCGACGTACTTGGTCTGCAGGAAGTTCTCGAAGGCCTCGGCGGCGTTGAGCTTCTGCAGGATGTACTTCTGCTCGGCGTTGGTCGGCTTGGGCATGCCGGCCTCGAGGCGGTCCTGCAGCCACTCACGCTCGTCACGGTCGAGGATGTGGGTGTACTCGGAACCGACCTTGAGGGTGTAGGCCGCGCGCAGGCGGGAGAGCACCTCGCGCAGGGTCATGGACTCCTTGCCGCCGAAGCCACCGACGTGGAAGGTGCGGTCGAGGTCCCAGATGGTCAGGCCGTGGGTCTCGATGTCCAGGTCGCGGTGGTCCGGGACGGGCATGCCCGGCTGGATCCAGTTGAGCGGGTTGGTGTCCGCGATGAGGTGGCCGCGGGAGCGGTACGCCTCGATGAGCTGCATGACGCGGGTGTTCTTGTCGATGCCGCGGTTCGGCAGATCCTGCGCCCAACGCATGGGGGCGTAGGGGATGTTCATGCGCTCGAAGATGTGGTCCCAGAACTTGTCGTCGACCAGCAGCTGCGACATGGTGCGCAGGAACTCACCGGACTCCGCGCCCTGGATGACGCGGTGATCGTAGGTGGAGGTGATGGTGACCAGCTTGCCGACGCCCAGCTCGGCGAGGCGGTCCTCGGAGGCACCGGCGAACTCGGCCGGGTAGTCCATGGAGCCGACACCGATGATGGTGCCCTGGCCCTTGGTCAGACGCGGGACGGAGTGGCGGGTACCGATGCCGCCCGGGTTGGTCAGGGAGACGGTGACACCCTGGTAGTCGTCGAGGGTGAGCTTGCCGACGCGGGAACGGTCGACGATGTCCTCGTAGGCGTCGATGAACTCATCGAACGCCATGGTCTCGGTCTCCTTGATGGCGGCGACCACGAGGGCGCGGGAGCCGTCCTTCTGCGGGAGGTCGATGGCCAGACCGATGTTGATGTGCTCCGGGGTGATGACGGAAGGCTTGCCGTCCTTGACCTCGTAGGAGACGTTCATGTCCGGGTGGGCCATGATCGCCTTCACCATGGCGTAGCCGATGATGTGGGTGAAGGAGATCTTGCCGCCGCGGGTACGGGCCAGGTGGTCGTTGACCATGGCGCGGTTCTCGAACATGAGCTTGACCGGCATGTCGCGGACGGAAGTCGCGGTGGGGACCTCGAGCGACTCGTCCATGTTCTTGGCGATGGCCTTGAACAGGCCGCGCAGCGGCTTGGCACCGGCCTCCGGGGCCGGGGTGTTGGCTGCGCGGTCGATCGGGGAGACCGGCTTCTTGCGGGCGGGGCGACCGGCGGCCGGGGCCTCCTTCTTGGTCGTCGCCTGAGCGGCCTTGGCCTGCTCGGTCACGACGGTCTTGCGCTCCTCGGTCTTGTCGGACCCGATCGGGCCGGCGTCCGGCACCGAGATCGGCTCCTTGACGTTTCCGACCTTGCCGGCCTTCTGAGTGGCTGCAGCGTCAGCGGACACCGGGGCGCCGTTCTTCTCAAACAGCTCCCGCCACTCCTTGTCCACGGACTGGGGGTCCTTCTGGAACTGCTGGAACATCTCGTCTACCAGCCACTCGTTCGGGCCGAAAGTACTTGCGCTGCTCACGGCAGGTGCTCGCCTCTTTTCATTGCTTCATGTTGCAGTCGTCTTGCCAACAATAATTGTCCACTACAGGGTAGCGTGATGATACCCCTCAACCAGCACTGCAGGGGGCGTTTCTTCACCCCCGTTAACGGTGTGCCCGCCACAGCCCGGCGTACACACCCTCACGGTCCAGCAGGTGGTTGTGTGATCCGTCCTCGATGATACGTCCCTTGTCCACCACGAGGATTCTGTCGGCCCGTGCGGCGGTCGCCAGACGGTGCGCCACGACGACGGAGGTGCGCCCGCGGGTGACCCGGTCGGACGCGTCCAGGACGGCGGCCTCGGTGGCGGGATCGAGGGTGGCGGTGGCCTCGTCGAGAAGCATGACGTCGGGTTCCAGCAGCTCGGCGCGGGCGAGGGCGATGAGCTGTCGCTGGCCGGAGGACAGGCCGCGGCCGCGTTCGCCGATGGGGTGACGGAAGCCACCCGGGATGCCCGCAATGATATCGAGCGCACCGATGCGGCGGACGGCCTCCTCGACCTCCTGCTCGGTCGCCGACGGTCGTCCGTAGGCGATGTTCTCCGCCACCGTGCCGATGAACAGGTGCGCCTCCTGCGGCACCTGCGCGACGGTGCGTCGCCAGTCGGCGAGCGGGAACTCGCGGATGTCGGTGCCACTCGCCGTCACCTCGCCCCGGACGGGGTCGTAGAAACGCGCCAGCAGCTTGACGACGGTCGACTTGCCCGCCCCCGTCGGGCCGACCAGGGCGACGGTCGTGCCGGGTTCGATCGTGACGTCGAGGTCCTCGGCGACGAGCTGGCCGTCGGGGGAGTAGGCGAAGTCGACGTCGCGGAGGGCCAGCGGCCCACGGGAGGCGTCCTGCGCCCCGGGGCGGGTGCCCGTGTCGGGGACGGAGGGGCGCTCGGCGAGGAGTTCGGTGATGCGGCGGAAGCCGACGGTGGCCTGCTGCCAGGAGTCGAAGATCTGCCCCAGCTGCTGGATCGGGCCGTAGAGCTGGGAGAGATACATGACGAACGCGACGAGCACACCGGCGGTGAGATCGCCCTGCGCGACGCGGGTGGCACCGACCCCGAGGACGAGGGCGGTGGCGATCTGCGAGATCGCGTTGACGCCGGGGAAGTAGATCGCCACGGCGGTCTGTGCGTTGGTGCGCAGGCGGCGGTAGCGGTTCGACTCGGCCTCGAACTCCGCCAGGGCCAGCGGGGTGCGGCCGTGCATCTGGGCGGTGCGCAGGCCGTTGATGTTCTCCTGGAAGGAGGCGTTGACGGCCGAGATCTGCTCGCGCGCCCGGGTGTACAGGCGGGAGGAGATGCGGCGGAACACGAGGGTGACCGCCACGATGAGCGGGATCGCGGCGACGGCGACGAGCGAGAGCCCGGCGTCGGTCCATGCCAGCATGGCGATGATGCCCGCCAGCGTGCCCACCGACACGATCGCCTGCGCCAGGCCGGTCTGCAGGAAGGAGCTGAGGGTGTCGATGTCGGTGGTCATGCGCGTCATGATGCGTCCCGACAGGTTCGACTCGTAGTAGTTCATGCTCAGCCGCTGCAGGTGCGCGTAGGAGCGCAGGCGTAGACCGTAGAGCAGGCGCTCGCCGGTGCGGGAGGTGAGCACGACGAGCATGACGGCCGCGGCCCAGCTGACGGCGACGACGCCGAGACCACCCGCGGCGATCCGCCACAGGGCACCCATGTCGCCGGCGGCCACGCCGTGGTCGACGGCCCAGCGCATGAGCGTCGGGAAGGCGAGGCTCGTGAGCACGCCCACCACCAGCAGCGCGATGACACCGATGATGAGCCAGCGCACCGCGGCGAACAGCTCCCGGACGCGGAAGACCGCGCGGTCGCTGCGCAGGTGGGCGGCGTCGAGGCGGGGTTCCTCGGTGGCCGGGGGCAGCTTGTCGACGCGCGCCAGCAGCTCAGGGGTCGCCGAGATGTTGCCCATGCCACGGCCTCCGCCACCGCCGCCGCCACCCATGCCGCGGCCCATGCCGCCCTGGGTGCTGATGTGCTCCGTGCGTTCGCGGACGACGCCCTCCGGCCACAGGTCGGCGTGGGCGGGCTCGGGGATGGCCGAGCGGTCCGGCAGGGGCTCCGGGGTGGGGTCCATGATGCGGAGGTACCGGGGGTCGTCGATAAGCGTGGCGACGTCGTCGGTGACGACGACGTGGCCGGAGTCGATGATGGCGACCCGCTCGGCGAGGTCGAGCGTCGACTGGCGGTGGGCGACGGCGAGGACGGTGACGTCGCTGAGTTCCGCGCGCAGGCCGGCGAGGATGCGGGCCTCGGTGGTGGCGTCGATGGCGGAGGTGGCGTCGTCGAGAATGAGGACGCGGGGGCGGGAGAAGAGGGCGCGGGCCAGGGCGATGCGCTGGCGCTGCCCACCCGACAGGGTGAGGCCGCGCTCGCCGATGACGGTGTCGAGGCCGTCGGGCAGGCGGTCGATGAACTCGGTGGCCTGGGCCAGATCGGCGGCGTGCCGGATCTCCTCCTCGGTGGCCGGGACCCCCATGGCGATGTTGTCGCGGATGGTGGAGGAGTAGAGGAAGGCCTCGTCGAAGACGACGGTGACGGCGCGGCGCAGCTCGGCGCGCGCCAGGGTGTCGTAGGGCAGGACCCGGTCGCCGGAGGTCAGCGCGAGGTTGCCCGCGTCGGGGCGGTAGAAGCCGCCGGCCAGCTGCACCGCCATCGACTTGCCGGATCCGGCGGGGCCGATGAGCGCCAGGGTCTCACCGGGGGCGACCTCGAGGGAGAGGTCGTCGAGGACGCGGTGGCCGTCGGTGTCGAAGGAGACGGCGTCGAAACGCAGCCCGAGGGGGCCGTCCGGGATCGGCGCGGGCTCGGCCGGGTCGGGGTGCTCGGGCGACATGTCGATGATCTCGGCAATGCGGTCGAGCGAGGCCAGACCCATCTGGAAGGTGACGATCATGCCGGAGAGCATGCCCACCAGGTGCGTCATGGTGGTGAGGTAGACGGAGAAGGCGAAGAAGGTGCCCACCGTGATGCGCCCCTCCATGACGAGCCAGCCGCCGAGGAGGATGTTGATGACCAGCGCCACCTGCGGCAGGTTCTGCAGCAGCGGCTGGAAACGCGCCATGAGCTTCGCGGCGCGCATCTTCGCGGCGAACAGCGTGCGGCCCAGGCGGTCGAGGTGGTCGACCTCGCGCTCCTCCTGGGCGAAGGCCTTGACCACGCGGACACCGGTGACGGTCTGCTCGACGTGGGTGGCCAGGTCGGCGGCCGACTGCTGCGCCACCCATGTCGCGGCGTACATGGAGCGGCGCGAGAGCACGGCGACGCCGACGATAAGCGGCATGAAGGCGAGCGCGATGACGGTGAGCAGGGGAGAGACCCACAGCATGACGCCGGCGGTGATGATCAGCTGGACGACGTTGCCGATGGCCATGGGGCCCATCGCGACGAGGCCCTGCGTGGCGTTGAGGTCGGAGATGGAGCGGGAGACGATCTGGCCGGTGACGATCTGGTCCTGGCCGGGGCCGTCGAGACGCTGGAGGCGGTCGAGGATGCGTACGCGCAGGGTGTGCTGGGTGTCGATGGACAACCGGCCCGCGGTGTAGCGGCGCAGGAACTGGCTCAGGTAGCGGGCGAGAGCCACGACGATGAGGACGGTGATGATGGTCCGCAGCGATGCATCGGTACGGGTCGGGCCTTCGCCTCCGGCACCGGTGGCGACATCGACCGCGGAACCGGTGAGCAGCGGGATGGTGATCTCGAAGAGGACCGCGGCGATGGTCGCGATGATCGTGACGATCGCGATGCCGCGGCGGGCCCGGAGGGCGTCGAGAAGTTCTCTGAATCCGGAGTGGTTCCTCAATTAATCACCTGCTGCCGGGGACGCGAAGGTGGCGGGCACCATGCCCAGGGACTCGCGGGTGTTGGCGATGACCGCGCGCGAGAGCTTGCGGTTGGCCACGACGCCCGCGACGGCGCCGATGCCGAGCGGCATGATCTTGCCCAGCCAGGCGCGGCGCAGGCGCTTGGAGAAGTTCTTCAGCGCCATGCGGATGAGGCGGTTGTTCACCTCGGTGAGGCGCGGGGCGGAGAAACGGGCGACCGTCGACATGGTCGGCAGGCCCTTGGACTTGCCGACGTCCCCGACGAACGCGTCGACCACCGCGGAGCCCTTGGCACCGAGGAGCGAGACGAGGATGAGGGCCTTACGGCGGTCCTTCTCGGAGAAGTCGACGCCGCGCAGGTGGGCGCTGGCCATGGTGTACCAGGCAGCGGCGTCGAGAAAGACGACCGATTCGCCCGCGATGGCGGCCGCGCCGGTGAAGAACCCGATGCCCGGGATCGCGGCGGCGGCACCCGCACCCGCGCCGGTACCGGAGGCGATACGCAGGAAATGCTTGTCGATCATCTCCTGGATCTCGCTCGGCGACGCGTCCGGGTTCTTCCGGCGCAGGCGGTCGACATACCCCTCGATGGCGGAGGACTGGAGGGAGACCGCCTTGTCGAGGGCACGGATAAGAGCCTTACCGGCGGCACCGGCGTTGGCCTCGAGCGCCGACGGATCGGAGCCGATGCCGTCGGTGATGGTCTGCTCCGGGGTCTCGGTGACGGTGGGGGTGGACTTCATGAGAGCCACGGATGCTCCTTAAGGTTGTTATCGTGTTGTTATTGTCCGATTCTAATTAATTCCACACCCTCTAACGCAGGACAGCGCGGTTTTGTTCCCTTATCGGTGTTGCTAATCGGTGTTCGCGAACGCCTCCGCGGCCTCCACCTGCTCCGGAGTGGGCCGCACGCCCGTGTAGAGCGCGAACTGCTCGGCGGCCTGCAGCGCCACCACCTCGCCACCGTTGATGGTGGGCACGCCGAGACGCTCGGCGGCGTCGATGAGCGGGGTGCGCACCGGGTAGGCGACGACGTCGAAGACCACGCGCGCCCCCGCGATCTGCGCGTCGGGGAAGGCCTGGGCGTCGGCGGCGTCGCCGTGCATACCCAGCGGCGTGACGTTGACCAGCAGCTGCGCGCCCTCGGGCACGTCGGTCGACCACCGCCAGCCGTAACGCTCCGCCAGCGCCGGGCCCGTCTCGGAGTTGCGGGCCACGACCGTGCCGGTGTGCCCGTGATCGGCCAGGGCGGCGACGACCGCGTTGGCCATGCCGCCGGAACCACGCACCGCCACCGACAGGGAGGGATCGACGTCGTGGGTGCGCAGCAGGGAGGCCACGGCGACGTAGTCCGTGTTGTATCCCACCAGCTCACCGTCGGTGTTGACGATCGTGTTCACCGCGTTGATGCGCTCGGCGGAGGGGTCGAGGGCGTCGATGAGCGGGATGACGTCCTGCTTGTACGGCATCGACACACCGGCCCCACGGATGTCCAGACCGCGGATGCCGGCGACGGCTGCGGTGATGTCCGTCGGAGCGACCGCCTTGTAGAGGTAATTGAGCCCCAGCTCCGCGTAGAGCCAGTTGTGGAACCGCACGCCGTGGTTGCTCGGGCGGGCGGCCAGGGAGATGCACAGCGTGGTTTCGCGGTCGACGTAGTTCACCATGCTCACTACCGTAGTGATCATGGCCTCCACTGACATCCCCGGTACCGCGGGGCCGCAGGTGCGCACCACCGCCGGTGTGGTGCGCGGGCTCATCGACGAACATCTCGGCATCCGCACCTGGCGCGGCGTGCCCTTCGGCACCACCACCGGCGGCGACAACCGTTTCCGCGCCCCCCGCCGCCCGCGCCGCTGGCAGGGCGTGCGCGACGCCACCCGCTTCGGCCCCGTCGCCCCGCAGCCGACGTACTCCTGGACCGACCGCGTCGTCGGCGCGGAGAACTGCCTCCACCTCGACATCGTCCGCCCCGACACCGACGAGCAGCTGCCCGTCGTCGTCTACCTCCACGGCGGCTCCTTCATCATGGGCTCCTCCCACGAGCCGATGCTGCGCGGCTACCAGTTCGCCCACGCCGTCAACTGCGTCTACGTCTCCGTCAACTTCCGCCTCGGCGCACTGGGGTACCTCGATCTGCGCTCCATCGGCGACGACTGCGTGGCCAACCCCGCCGTCCGCGACCAGCTCCTCGCCCTGCAGTGGGTGCAGGCCAACATCGCCCAGTTCGGCGGCGACCCGGACGCCGTGACCCTCATGGGCGAGTCCGCCGGCGGATCCGCCGTGGCCACCCTCATGGCCGTCCCCGCCGCCGAGGGACTCTTCCACCGCGCCATCGCCCAGTCTCCGCCGCTGGGCATGGTCCACTCCCGCGCCCAGTCGGAGCTGTGGGCCCGTGAACTCGTCTACCGGATGGCGCTGCCCCGCCAGGCCACCCTGCGGGACCTGCGCGCCGAACACCCGCACGACCTGGTGCGCGCCGGGCAGTCGATGATGTGGCGCGGGCAGGGGTTCATGCACCTCAACTCCACGTATGCGCCCACCGTCGACGGCACGCTCCTGCCGGAACACCCGCTGTCGACGTTCACCGCCGGCACACAGATGGCGGTACCGCTGCTGCTGGGCACGAACTCGGATGAGGCGAGCTTCTCCAAGCTGTTCTACATGCGCACCTCCGCCCGCTCCCGCGCAGCGCTGCGCCTGCTCTCCGCCTTCGACTCCGTCGAGGCGCACCGGGTTCTCGAGGCCTACAGCGGTGCCTCCGAGCGCGGCGAGTTCGCCGAACTGCTTGCCGACGCCCTCTTCTGGGCCCCCTCCGTCCGCCTCGCCACCGACCACAACGCCGTCGCCCCGACGTGGATGTACCGCTTCGACTACGCGCCCGCCGCCCTGCGCTGGCTGGGCCTCGGTGCCATGCACTCCCTCGAACTGTCCTCCATCTTCGGGGACCCCGGGGCGTCGCGGACCTCCGGTGTCACCCGCTTCGGCGGTATGGACGGCATGGCCGAACTCACCGACCGCATGCAGTACCACTGGGGCCAGTTCATCCACCACGGCCGCCCCGGCTCCGAGTGGCCGCCCTACGGCCCGCCCACCACCGACTCCCCGGCCCGCGCCACCATGGTCTTCGACGACCCCTCGCACGTGGAGTACGACCCCAAGGCCGCCCAACGCCGCGCCTGGGCCGACTACGACATGACCGAGTGGGGCAACGGCGCGCCCGAGCTCCTCGAGCAGCTGGGTCTGCTGGTGAGCACGGAGCTCGGGCGGTAGGGGCGGGTTCGGGGTGTTGTGCGGCCGGTGGGTGCGGCCAGTCGTCCCGCGAAGCCCCTGTTTCGTTGCGGATGGAGGGCCTTCGCGGTACGTGTTGCCGCTCCCGGGCGTAGGTGGCCGTGGCCAGTGACCTGAGTCGCCGGACCACCACGCAGCCCCATCCATCGACTGCTCCGCATCGTGTTCGATCCCGCGCCGACGGACTGACCCGAATTGCTGGGCACGAGTCTGCGCGCGCGGCTAGGCTGGTTCCGGATTGCCGTTGGCGGTCATCGGGTCACCGAGAGAACTACCGTGAAGGGAACCACCACCATGAGCTTCTTCGAGGACATTGCCGCCGCCCTGGACAATGAGGGCATCGAGTCCCGCGTGCACGACGACACCATGTTCGTGCCGATCACCTCCGACCTGGAGATCCAGTTCGTGGAGATCGACCCCCACATGCCCGCCGCCAACGTCTACATCGCGGCCGCGGACGTCGACGAGGACGACGAGAACTTCGAGGCTGTCCTCGTCTCCGTCGTCTTCTCCATCGAGGACGCTGTGGCGACCGTCGCCCGCCATGTCGCCACCGACCAGGTGGTCACCGTGCTGCGCGACCTGCTCGAGGGCACGGACGAGCGCATCGGCGACCTGGAGTTCTACCAGGACGCCGTCAACGCCAACCTGGTCCGCGCCGAGGTGGGCAACAACTCCGAGCTGCAGGTGCTCGTCGAGGTCATCGACGGCGTGCCGTCTGCGGTGGTGCAGTTCGTGGCCATCGGGGAGTCCTTCGAGGACCTCATCGACCAGGCCATCGACGAGCTGTGGGAGTCCGACGGCGACGCGCAGCTCACCGAGGAGGACCGACAGCGCATGTTCGCCGACCTCACCGCCGAGGTCGAGCTGGCCACCGACGAGGTCCTCGACCTTGGTGTGTTCACCGACTTCGACCGGCTTTTCGACGTCATCTCCCTCGCCGCCGATCAGGCCGAGGACTGGGAGGAGCAGCTCGTCCCCTTCGACGAGGACGAGTTCGACGAGCCGGACGTCTACGACATCTTCGGCGCCGACGACGCCGACGACGCCGATGACCTGGACGACCTGGACGATGATTTCGACGACGACGATGACGAAGAAGATGACGAGGACGACGACGGGGACTTCGACGACGATCACGACGAGGCCTGATCGCCCGGCACCGCATCGGCCTGTGCGCCGCGCGTCGGGCGGCTAAGATGCCCAGGGGTGCGCGGCCCGGAGTGGCCGCGCGCGGGTCCTGTTGGTTGAAGTGAACTGAGAGTGGTGTCTCGTGGCGTTGACCTCGAAGTTTCCGGTGTCCCTGGTTCGTGAGCAGATTGCCCGCGCGCGGAAGCGTCCGCCGGTGGAGGAACGTTTCGCGGCCGTCGACCGGAAGGTCGCGCAGATGCCTAAGCTGGGTGACATCTCCCTGGCGGTGGAGCGCGCGGACTCCTCCTTCCGTCATGTGTTCACCACGGGGCCGCTGGATCCGGATTCGCGTGTCGCCGCCGGTTCGGTGACGAAGCTGTTCACGCACGCCATCATCTTCCGGCTCATCGACGAGCAGAAGCTCACCTACGACACCGCCATCGCGTCCCGCGTCCCGGCCGGGTCGCTCGACGGGCTGCATGTCATCCGCGGGGAGGACTACGGTTCCGAGATCACCGTGCGCCACCTGCTCAACCAGACCTCGGGCCTGGCGAGCTGGGAGGACACCCGTGATCCGGGTGGGCGTGACGTCATCGACCAGATCGTCGACTGGGACCGCGTCGTCGGTGTCGACGAGCAGATGGAGACCGCCGCCCGCAGCGGCGCGAAGTTCCCGCCCGGTCAGGGCATCCGGGCGCACTTCTCGGACCTCAACGCCGAGCTGCTCAGCCAGGTGGCGCAGCACACGACGGGCAAGACCTTCCAGGAGCTGGCGTACCACTACGTGATCACCCCGCTCGAGCTCGAGCACACGACCTTCGTGCGCCCGGGTGTCCACGACTACGCGGAGGTGCACACCCCGAAGCACCCGGTGTGGTCGTCGCGTTACCTGTCGAGTTCCCTGGGGTCGGCGGGCATCCTGTCGACCGCGCTGGATCTGCTCACGTTCATCCGGGCGTTCCACACGGGCAGGCTCTTCGACCTGGGGCACATCCAGAACCCGACGTTGCGGCGGATCCAGCACCGTCCGCTGCGTTACGGCAACGGCATGCTGGCGATGGGCCTGCCGAAGGTGCTGTCCCCGCTGGTGCCGGCACCGCTCATCCTCGGGCACACCGGTGTGCACGGGGCGTTCGCGTTCTACTGCCCCTCGCGGTCGGCGTTCATCGCCGGGTCCGTCAACTCGATCGAGACCAATCCTTTCGAGGTCATCTACCGCTATCTCGACGCCCTGTAGCGGCCGTCAGGCCGCGGCACTGAACCCCGCGAACAGGGAGGCGGGGGAGTGGACGGGGTGGAAGGCGGCGTCGACAAGCCAGACGAAGGTGGCGGCGCGGCCGGAGGGAACCTCATGGACCGCGTCGACCAGCGAGTTCTCCACGAGGGCCCGCACCCAGCCCTCGGCGCGAACCGGATCGACGGCGCCGTGCTGGTCGGTGATGCGGACGGTGATGAGGTAGGCGGGTTCACGCTCCTCGCCGAAGCCGAGGACGCGGGCCTTGACGCGCTCACTGACGCGGTGGCGGGTGAGCGTCATGGTCAGCCCGTCCGGGAGCTGCTTGCCCGGTGGACGCCAGGAGGCCTGCGGGCGGGCGAGGGAGCGGGGGTGGTGGAGGATCGACTGGAGGTCACGGAGGGTGTCCGCGCGGTGGCGGCGCAGGTCGACGGCGATGGAGGCGGGGGTCTGGGGCAGGTGGTTGATCGTCATGGCTCGCACTCTAGAGGCAGGGGACAACACGTATGTTCGACTCTCGAACAACTGTACGACAGGCTTCCGGGTTGACGCAAGGGGTACCCTGAGCGGTGATATGACAGATCAACAAGTGCGCCCGAAGATCCCCGCCGAGATCTGGGTGCTGGTGGCCGCGGCCTTCATCATCGCGCTCGGTTACGGCCTCATCGCGCCGATCATCCCGCAGTTCGCCGTCAGCTTCGACGTGTCCATGGCCGCCGCCGGCGCCGTGGTGTCCATCTTCGCCGCCTCCCGCCTGCTCTTCGCCCCCATGTCGGGCCGGCTCATCGACGCGATCGGCTCGCGGAAGGTGTACCTCACCGGGCTCCTGACGGTGGCGGTGACCACCGCCCTCGTCGCCGCCGCGCAGGAGTACTGGCACATCCTGCTGCTGCGCGGCATCGCGGGCGTCGGGTCGACGATGTTCACGGTGTCGGCGATGGGGCTCATCGTCCGGCTCGCCCCGCCGGAGATCCGCGGCCGGGCCTCCGCCGTCTACGGCACCGCCTTCCTGGTGGGCAACGTCATCGGCCCGGTGGTGGGTGCCGCGTTGTCGATGCTCGGGATGCGCGCGCCGTTCGTCATCTACGGTGTGTCCGTGGCGCTGGCCGCGTTCGTCGTGTGGTGGAGGATGCCGCGCCGCGCGGGCGACGGGGCCGGGCAGAAGAAGGACGTGCAGCCGCCCATGGAGTTCGGGGAGGCGGTGCGCGACAGCGCCTACCGCTCCGCGCTGTTCTCCGGTTTCGCGTTCGGCTGGGTGAACTTCGGTGTCCGCGTGGCCACGCTGCCGCTGTTCGCCGCGGCGGTGTTCGAGCACGGCGGCGCGATCGCGGGTCTGGCGATGGCGGCCTTCGCCTTCGGCAACGCCGTCGTGCTGCAGTTCTCCGGACGCCTGGCCGACACGATCGGCCGGAAGCCCCTGGTCATCGCGGGGCTCATCGTCAATGCCATCTTCACCGGCGCGATCGGCTTCGCGGACAGCTTCTGGCCGTTGCTCATCGTCTCCGCGCTCTCCGGCGCGGGCGCCGGCATGCTCAACCCGGCGCAGCAGGCGGTGCTGGCGGACGTCATTGGCAACCAACGTTCCGGCGGCAAGGTGCTGGCGAACTTTCAGATGGCCCAGGACCTCGGCGCGATCATCGGCCCCATCCTCATCGGCGCCGTCGCGCAGTCCCACGGCTTCGAGGCCGGCTTCCTCATCTGCGGCGTCATCGGCCTGGCGGCGGCCGTCGTGTGGGCCTTCGGCCGCGAGACCCTCGAGGGCGGGCGGGGCGTGAACCTGGAAAGTGCCCGGTAGATGACTGCCCCCGGGTTGTCGCGGCACAGCTCCTGGCAGGCCCTCGCCGCGCTGTGCGTCGGCCTGTTCATGACGCTGCTCGATCAGTCCCTCGTCGCCGTCGCGCTGCCCCGGATCCGGGAGGATCTCGACGCCTCACTCAACCAGGTCGTGTGGGTCTCCGCCGTCTATCTCCTCACCTTCGCCGTCCCGCTGCTGGTCACCGGCCGTCTCGGCGACCGCTTCGGACAGCAGCGCGTCTACCTCGTCGGCATGGCGGTGTTCACCACCGCCGCCTTCGCCTGCGCGTTCGCGCCCACCATCGAGTGGCTCATCGCGTTGCGCGCGCTGCAGGGGCTGGGCGGATCGCTCATCAATCCACAGCCGCTGAGCATCATTACCCGCATCTTCCCGCGCGAACGCCGCGGCACCGCCATGGGCGTGTGGTCGGCGGTGGCCGGGTCGACGGGGCTGTTCGGGCCCGTCATCGGCGGCCTGCTCGTGGGCACCGTCGGGTGGCGCGCGGTGTTCTTCTTCTACGTGCCCCTCGGCCTGATCTCGCTGGTCATGGTCGCCCGCTTCGTCCCGCGTCTGCCGCGGATGGCCGCGCGCATCGACCTCGTCTCCGCGCTCGTCTCGCTCATCGCGGTCCTGGGCGTGGTCTTCGCGCTGCAGCAGGGTCCGGAGTTCGACTGGGCGCCGTGGATCTGGGGTGTCCTCGCTCTCGGCGCGCTGGCCTTCGGGGGGTTCGTGCGGCTGCAGCGCCGCATCGGTGCCGACGCCCTCGTGCCCACCGCCCTGTTCGCCCACCACAACTTCCGCCTCGGCATCATCGCCGTGTCCACCCTCGGGTTCGCGGTGTACTCGGTCAACCTGCCGATCATGCTCTACCTCCAGCAGGGCGCGGGCCTGTCCGCGCAGGTGGCGGGCCTCATGCTTGTGCCCATGGGCGTCCTCTCGGTTGTCCTCGCGCCGTACGCCGGCCGTCTCACGGACCGCCTGGCACCCGGCCTCATCTCCCGGGCGGGATTCCTCCTCCTCATCACGTCCATGACACTGTTCGGCCTTCTCATGCTTATCGACGCCCCCGTCCCCGCCTTCCTCGCCCCCGTCACCCTGCTCGGCGCCGCCAACGCCCTGGCGTGGTCACCGAACTCGGCGATCACCATGCGGGACCTTCCCGCCTCGCTGGCCGGGGCCGGGTCCGGCGTCTACAACACGTCCCGGCAGGTCGGTGCGGTCCTCGGCGCGGCCGCGACCGGCGCCGTCATGCAGATGGGGGAGGGGACCGTCAGCTTCGGGGCGGCGGTGGGGACCGCCATGTTCGTCCCCGCCGCCGTGCTCCTCATCGGCCTGGCCGCGGTCTCGGGTTTCCGCGCCGACCGCCCTGGGTAGTCTCAGTCCCCATGACCCCCGTCCTCATCGACTGCGACCCCGGTATCGACGACACCCTCGCCCTCCTCTACCTCGCCGGCCTCCACCACGTCGGCGGAATCGAGCTCGTCGGCGTCACCACCACCGCCGGCAACACCACCGCCGTGCAGGCGGCGGGCAATGCCCGCTGG
Organism: Corynebacterium pollutisoli; assembly: GCF_900177745.1. Classification (GTDB taxonomy): domain Bacteria; phylum Actinomycetota; class Actinomycetes; order Mycobacteriales; family Mycobacteriaceae; genus Corynebacterium; species Corynebacterium pollutisoli. The sequence goes on from NZ_FXAR01000012.1 coordinate 36,580, forward strand.
GTCCTCGACGAGCTGCTTGTCGACGCCCCCGTCCTCCCCGGTCGGCCCCACCCCGCGCAGACCCCGTTGGTCACCACCCCGGAGACCCACGGGCCCACCGGCCTGGGGTACCTCGACGTCCCGGCGGCCGACGCCGCGGGGGACTGGGCGGAGTTGTGGGCACGGGGCGTCGATAAGCACCCGGACCTGCACCTCATCGTCACCGGGCCGCTGACCAACCTCGCCGCCTTCCGCGACTCGCACCCGGAGCACTACGCCCGCCTCAGGCGCGTCACCGTCATGGGCGGGGCCGTGAACTACCGGGGCAACACGACACCGACCGCGGAATGGAACTTCTGGGTCGACCCGCACGCCGCAGCGGACGTGTTCGCGCACCCGCCGCAGGGGAAGATCACGCTGTGCTCGCTGGAGGTCACGGAGCGGTTCCTCATCGACCCGGAGCGGCTGGAGGAGCTCATCCGGGCGTTGGGCCCGCACCCGGTCGCCGCGCACCTGCCCGAGATCCTGCGATTCTACTTCGAGTTCCACGAGGCCCAGGGCGAGGGGTATCAGGCGCAGATCCACGACCTCCTCACCTGCATGATCGCGTTGCGGACCATCCCGTACGTGGACACCTCCACCACCATCGCCGTCGAGGCGCACAGTGAGCTGATGCGCGGCACCTCCGTCGCCGACCTCCGCGGCCACTGGCACCGCTCCCACAACGCCCGCCTGGTGACCGATGCCGACATCGACGCAGCTCACCGGGAACTCCTCCGGGTGGCCCGCGCATTGGCCGGGCGACCGGGCATCCGTTAAGATCGGCCACGATCTCCGGCCCGAGGTGACATAGGGCCGGCCACTCGTACCCACGCGTACTCGAAGGACCTTCACCCATGTCACAGATCCGCCTCACCCCCGCGCGTCGCGCCATGGCGATCGCCGGTGCCCTCCTCGTCGCCGCCACCTGGCTCTACCTGGTGCTCGTGCGCCCCACGGACTGGGAGTCCGTGGGCGGTTCCACCGAGGCCCTGATCACCCTGGCCGGTTACGTCGGCGGCGCGGCGCTGCTCCTGGCCGCCACCCTCCCGGCCCTTCCGGCCCGCATGATCGGCGTCATCCCCGTCGCGCTGGTGCTCAACATCGTCGTCGGCCAGATCGCCGGTTCGGTGGGCATCCCGCTCTACCTCGACTCGGTGGGCACCATCCTCGTCGCCGCGCTGGCCGGCCCCGTCGCGGGTCTGGCGACCGGCACGCTGAGCTCCGTCGTGTGGGGCCTGCTCAACCCGGCGGCCCTGCCGTTCGCGGCCGTCGCGGCGGCGACCGGTTGGCTGGCGGGCGTGGCGATCGAGAAGGGGGCGTTCGCGAAGCTGTGGAAGCTGGTCGTCTCCGGCCTGCTCATCGGGCTCATCTGCGGTGCGCTGGCGGCCCCGGTCGCGGCTTTCGTCTACGGCGGCACCGCGGGCGTGGGCACCGGCGCGATCGTGTCCCTGTTCCGCGAGCTCGGTAACTCCCTGCTGGCCTCGGTGACCATGCAGTCCTTCGTCTCCGACCCGCTGGACAAGCTCGCCGTCATGGCCGTCGTCTACGCCGCGGTCAAGGCCCTGCCCCAGAAGACCCTGCGCTCCTTCCACCCGGTGGCGCAGGGGACCCGGGTGGCCGAGCAGCCGGTCGCCGCCTGAGCCGCCCGACCCTGCCCGCAGGACGCCCCGTGCCCATCCACAGCCGCATCAACCCCCTGACCGCCCTGGTCACGGGGCTGAGTTCGTGGATTCTGGTGCTGGGCGTCAATGACTGGCGTCTCTCCCTCGCGGTCATCGCCGTCGCCCTGGCCGCGGGCACGTGGCGCACCGGGAACCTCTCGGTCGTGGCCGCCACCGCGGTCCTCGCGCTGCCGACGGGCCTGTCGATGCTGCTCGTCCACGCCCCCTATGGAACCGAGCAGCTGGCACCGCTGCTCACCCGCGACGGTCTGCTCACCGCCGCGGAGCTCACGGCCCGCTTCACCGCGCTCATGGCCTCCCTGCTGGCGGCGGCCGCGTTCATCACCGTCCCGGATCTGGCGAAGGCGCTGCAGGTCAGCCCGCTGGGCCCGAAGGTGGCCTACATCGTGGCCACCGCGCTACAGCTGCTGCCGCAGGGCCGGCGCGTCGTCGACACGGTCACGGACGCCCACCGCCTCGCCGGCCGGCGCATCACCCCGGGCACCGCGATCCGGCGCGGGGCGGTGCCGGTGATGACCACCCTGCTCACCGCGAACGTCGAGAAGTCCCTCGCCCTGGAGACCGCGGGTCTCGATCTGCCCGGCCGGCGCACCATCTACCGGCCCGCCCCCGACGGCCCCGCCCAACGCGTGCTGCGAATCCTCATCCCGCTGGGGGTGATCGCGTGCGTCCTGATCTGATCCCCGGCACCATCACGCAGGTCATCGGGGCCTCCGGGCAGGGGTTGACGCGCTGGGCGCGTTCGCTCGGGCACGCCGTCGTCAGCCAGGATGCCCTGGCGCACGTCACGCACCTGCGCGCGACGGTCGCCGAGGAGATCGCCTTCGGTCTCGAGCAGCGTGCCGTCCCACGCGCGGAGATGCATGAGCGAGTCACCCGGATGCTCCACATCATCGACCTCGACCCGGACGCCGACCCCGCCCACCTGTCCGGCGGGCAGACGCGGCGCCTGGCGATCGCCAACGTCGCGGTCCTGGAGCCGGAGGTCCTCGTCCTCGACGACCCGTTCGCGGGCCTCGACCCGGCGTCGCAACGCCGCCTCATCTCCCTGTGTGAGGCGCTCACCGACACCGCGGTGCTCATCCTCGGCCACGAGGCGCAGCCGGCGCCCGGTGACGTGTTCTCGCTTGTCGACGCCCACCTCACCCCCTACCTCCCACCCTCCCGGGCGGACCTGCCAGCCCCCGTCGCCCCGGGCGGGCTCATCCCCCTCGGCGAGGTCACCGGCCGACGGGGCGGGGCACGGACGTGGTGGCAGTTCCGGTCCGGACCGGGTGAGTTCCGCGTCGGTCCCGTGCCCCTGAGCGTGCAGGCCGGGGGAGTGCTGTGGCTGCGCGGCGCCAACGGCTCCGGCAAGACGACCCTGCTGCGCGCGCTCGCCGGGCTCGACGGTGCGCCCGCCCGCGACGTCTCCCTCCTGCTCCAGCGCTCCGCCGATCAGGTCGTCGAGCCCACCGTCGCCGGGTTCGTCGGCCCGCGCCACGCGGAGCTGGGCCTTGACCCGGACGCGCACCCCCTCGACCTGGGGGCCACGGACCTGCGGCTGGCGCAGTTCCTCGCCGTCGCCTCCCTCGGCCGCCCGGTCATGGCGCTCGACGAACCCGACGTCGGCCTCGACCACCGGGGCCGGGGGATCATGCACCGCCTCATCGCGGAGGAGCTGCGCGCCGGGACCGCCCTCGTGCTCACCTGCCACGACGAGTCGTTTGTGGCGGAGGTCGCGCGGTACGCCGCGGTGTCCTCCCTTAGTCTGGACGAATGACCCGCATCCACGGCCTCGACCTGGCCCGCGCGTCGGCGATCATCGGCATGATGGCCGCCCACATCGGTCCCGCCCACTTCCTCACCGAGGGGTACCCGTCGGTGCTGTACGCGGTGCTCGCGGGTGTGTCGATGGGCATCATCGCCTCCCGTCCGGCCATGCTTGCCGACGCCCGCTTCGTCCTCCTCACCCGCGCCGTCATCCTCATCGGCCTGGGGGTGCTGCTGGATGCGCTGCAGGAGGGCATCGTCGTGGTGCTCGTCGCCATCGGCGTCTCCTGGATCCTCCTGCTGCCCGTCCTCGGGTGGCGTACCCGCTGGCAGGGGGCGCTTGTCGGGGCGCTGGTGCTGCTCGGGCCCCTGGTGGGCGCGCTGCACTCCACCGTCCCCCTCACCTTCAGCAGCGAGTTCTTCACCGACCTGTTCTTCGGGCCGTACCCCCTCACCGCCTGGCTGGCGTACACGCTGCTCGGGTTGCTCATCCACCGGCTGGCGCTGGCCCGCGAGTTGTGGCTGCTGGTGGGCGGCGTCCTCGCGTTCGTCCTCGCGCAGGGCATCATCCAGGTCACCGGTGGCCGCGTCGGCCCCTCCGGCGAGCCGGATGTCGTGGGGGAGTGGCTGCAGGGTGAACCCCACACTGGAGGGCTTCTCGACGTCCTCACCTCCGCCGGCCTGGCCACCGCCGTCATCGGGGCGTGCCTGCTGGCCTGCCGCGTGGCCGCCATCGTGTGGGCCACCTACCCGCTGCGCTCCTTCGGCGCGATGCCGCTGACGATCTACGTCACGCACGTCATCCTCACGACCATCGCCAACGACACTTTCGTGAGTGCCGCCGCCCTCGACGGGGACTACATCGAGTTCGGCTGGACCGAGCACCCGCCACTGTGGCCGGATCTCTTCCTGTGGCAGCTCGTCGGGTTCCTCGTCTTCGCCTCGCTGTGGCGGTGGCGGTTCCGGCGCGGGCCGGCGGAGTGGGCGGTGGCCCTGACCATCGCGGGGACAGTGTCGGACTCGCGGTAAAGCAGACCGCGAAGCCCTCTGTCCTGGCATCGAAAGGAGACTTCGCGGGATGATGTGCCGATCTAATCGCCAACTATTTTCAACTAGGATCGGTGGCCATGTCCCACACCCACGCCCACGACGCCTGCACCCCTGACCGCCATCGCGATGCCCGGGTGGCGGACCTCGTGGCACCCGCCGCCGCCGAGACACCGCCGAAAGATTCCCTGCGGGCTCACCCGGTGGTGACGGTCACCGGTTTCACCCTCGCGGCGGAGGTCATCGAGCGTTCCCGTCAGGTGCCGGTGATCGTGCTCGTCGGCTCCCCGCTGCAGAGTGGTCGGCTGCGCGGCCAGCTGACATCCCTGGCCGAGAGCGCCGGTCTGCGGTGGATCCTGGGCATCCTCGACCCGGACAAGGATCCGCATGCGGCGATGCAGTTCCGCCCGCGGCAGCTGCCCAGCGTGTTCGCCGTGGCCGGCGGCACCACCGTGGCGGTCTTCGAGCCGGGTCTGCCCGGTCGCGACATCGGCGACTGGGTGGAGGAGGTGCTGCGGAGCACCGCCGGTCGGCTCAGTGGTCTGGAGACGGAGCCGGAGCCCCAGTCACCCGCCCCCGGCCACGACCCCCGGCTGCGCACCGCCGCCGAGGCCGTCGACAGGGGAGACTTCGCCGCCGCAGTGGCGATCTACGAACAGATGCTTATCGACGCCCCGCACGACCCCGTCCTGCTCCGGGCCCGGGCGGCGGTCTCCGTCCTCGTGCGCGTGGCCGACATGGACCGCACGCGGGATCCGATCCAGGCGGCCGCGGCCGACCCCACCGACATCGATGCGGCCCTCGACGCCGCCGACGCGCTCGTCATGCTCGACCGGCCCGTCGCGGCCGTCGAGCTGCTCACCGCCCGCCTCCCGCACACCCGGGAGCGGGTCGTCGAGCTGCTCGCGCTCCTGGACCCCGCGCATCCGGTGCGGCAGCAGGTGGTCAGTGCCCTCTACGCCTGAGGCTGGTGGGCGAGGAGGGCGTCGGCCATCTCCCCGCGGGTGAGGGTGGCGTCCTCCAGGCGGCGCAGGACGTCGGCACCGTCGAGATCGATGCCGATGAGCACGATCTCACTGCCCGGGGTGAGGTCCGTCTGGCCCCCACAGGGCGGCAGGGCGGATGCTCAGGTCGGGGCCCGCCTGGTGCCACACCTGCGCGACCTCGATGTTCTCCGCGATCCAGCAGTAGCCCTTGGAGCGCACGAGGCCGACGGTGGAGCGCAGCACCTGCAGCAGGCGCTCCCGGTGGAAGGGGCGGTCGGAGCGGAAGGTGACGGAGCTGATGCCGTACTCCTCCGTCTCGGGGGTGTGCGGGTTCTCCAGCTCCTCCGTGTAGCCCTCGTAAGTGCGGGCCGTGTGTTCGTCGTAGAGGTGGGCGCCGAGAATCTCGTCGACGACGGGCCGGCCGTCGGCGAGGCCGTCGATAAGCACGCCGACCCGGGCGCGCGGATTCATGGCCGTGACCAGCGACATGGTCTGCTCGAGGCGCTGCCTGTCGACGAGATCCGCCTTCGTCACGTAGATGCGGTCCGCGAACTCCACCTGGTCGGTGAGGAGGTCCGCAACGGTGCGCTCGTCCTCGGGGGCGGCGGCCCGGTCGGCCTCCGCGAGGGTGGTGCGGCGGCGGATCTGGTCGAGGAACTGGTGGGCGTCGACAAGCGTGACCATGGTGTCGATCGGGGCCTGGTCCGCCAGCCGCGTGCCGTCCTCCCACTCCCATTCGAAGGTCGCGGCGACCGGCGTCGGCTCGGAGATGCCGGTCGACTCGATGAGGATGTGGTCGAACCGGCCGGCCGTGGCGAGCGCGCTGACGGACTCGACGAGGTCCTCGCGCAGCGTGCAGCAGATGCAGCCGTTGGTGAGCCCGACGAAGCGGTCCTCGCCGCGCACGAGATGGCCCTCCTCGGCGATGAAGGCGGCGTCGATGTTGACCTCGGAGAAGTCGTTGACGATCACCGCGATCCTCTTGTCGCCGCGGTGGTTGAGCACCTGGTTGAGGAGCGTGGTCTTGCCGGATCCGAGGAATCCGGAGAGGACGGTGACGGGGGTGGGTGCGGGCATGCGGGGCCTTCCTGTCGGGCGTTCACGAGGAACCCGCGCAGTGTACAGGAATTAATGGAAACGGTTAACAATAAGAGGGGGGCGAGTGATGCTCCGAGGTCTGGGCAGGATCGTCGGAGCGGGGGCGGGGCAGACGTCGGCCCCACGACACGGGATTGTGCCTGCGTGCAAATGGAACCGGAGGTCAACTCCATGTGGTGCCCGTATGCCCCGGATAACAACTCCGGGAAATCCCCGAGGTGGTCCGAAAGTAGGGAAGTTGTTCAGATATAGGTGGAACCCGCGGTGATTCGTAGCATGTTCGAATCGCCGGAAAGTCCGGCGCCGTCTGGAGTTCTCATAATGTCCACACCTGCTGTCGTCGACGACACGAAGAACGTACAGTCCACATCGAGACGAAATCTCGTTGCACTGGTTCTCGGACCGGCCCTGGGCCTGCTTGTTGCACTCATCCTCCCTGACTCGCTCTCCTTCGAGGGGCGTGCCGTCGCCGGCTGCGCACTCTGGATGGCGCTGTGGTGGATGACGGAAGCGGCCCCGATTCCGGTGACCTCCATGCTGCCGCTGGTGCTGTTCCCGCTGTTCGGTATGGCACCCATGAGCGAAGTGGCCGCGCCCTACGCCAGTACCGTGATTTTCCTGGTCATGGGTGGCGTCATGCTGGGTCTGGCCACGGAGAAATCCGGGTTGCACATCCGCATCGCCCTTCTCACGGTTCGCGCTGTCGGTACGAAGCCATCACAGATCGTGCTCGGGCTCATGGTGGCATCCGCATTCATCTCCGCGTGGGTGTCCAACACGGCGACCGCCGTCATCATGGTTCCCATCGCCACGTCGATCGTGAAGCTGGTCAGGCAGGTCGATGAGAAGGCCGCCGGAACCAAGTTCGCCGCCTCCATGCTGCTGGGTGTCGCCTACGGCGTCACGATCGGCTCCACGGCCACCCTTATCGGGCAGCCGCCGATGGCTCTGATGAAGGCCTATGTCGATGAGTCGCTCGGCATCGACATCTCTTTCGTCCAGTGGATGATGGTGGGCGTGCCGTGGGCAGTGGTCATGGTCGCGTCGGCGTGGGTGGTTCTGACCAAGTTCGTCTACCGTCCGGAGGTCGACTCCATCACCGGCGGCAAGCAGCTGATCCAGGACGAGATCGCCAAGCTCGGCCCCATGTCGACTGCCGAGCGCCGCATCGGGGTGATCTTCCTGACGGCGATCTTCTTCTGGGTCTTCGTGCCCTTCATCGCCGACATTTCGTTCGTGGCGGACAACCTGCCGTTCCTCGGGATCATCAACGACTCGCAGGTCGCCGTGGCCGCCGCAATCGCCTGTTTCCTGACCCCTGCCGCCCGGCGCGGTCAGCACAGCGAACGGCGTCATCTTCTGGTGTGGGAGGACTCCAAGGAGGTTCCGTGGGGACTGCTCCTGCTCTTCGGTGGTGGACTCTCGCTGTCGGCGATGTTCACTGCCACCGGCCTCAGCGAGTGGATCGGCGGCCAGGTTGAGGGGTTGGCATCCATGCCGACGTGGGTCATCATCGTGGCCGTCATGGTGGTCTCCCTCGGCCTGACCGAGCTCACCTCGAACACGGCCACTGCCGCCGCCTTCTTCCCGATCTTCGGGGCGGTGGCAGTCGGAGCCGGTGTCGATCCTCTGCTCATGACCTTCGTTGTGACACTGGCGGTCTGCTCGGCCTTCATGCTTCCGGTGGCCACCCCGTCGAATGCCGTCGCCTTCGGTTCCGGTCAGATCACCATCAAGCAGATGGTCCGGGCGGGCGTCTGGCTGAACTTCGTCGCTCTCGGTCTCATTCTGGTCGTTCTCTACACCCTGATCCCGCTCGTGTTCGGAGTGTCTCCCTAGGCGCCTGCTGCGTTCCCGGAAGCGCTCAAGACAGCCCCGTCGTCGCCGGCACCTCAACAGGTGTCGGCGACTGCTGTCATGTCACCGTCTTCCCAGTGGAAAGCGGGTTTCGGCAACACTTTTCCGGACCTAATAACCGCCTCGGCATGCATAACGCCGCAGGTTGTGATAGCCTTTCCCCTCGGGTGTGGCCCAGTTCAGAGTTTTCCATTATGAACGGCGGCCGCTGCAGACCCGCGACCACGGCGGCCGACCAGGCCACGGACGGTCCCGGGTGCGGTGGCTCCCTCTGGATCTCCCCGGCCGGCGCGGTTCACGCTGCGCCGCCGAATGGCCGCCGACTGAAGGAACGACACAAGCGCGTGCAGCGCGGACCGGCCCGACCAGGGATGGCTCCTGCACGTCACGGATCAGGGCCCACCAGGGCCGGAAAGGCATGCTTGACTCAGCAGCGCATTGCAATCATCGGAGCCGGCCCGAGCGGAATCGCCCAGCTCAGGGCCTTTGAGTCCGCCAAGGAGAAGGGTGCACAGATCCCGGAGATAGTCTGCTTCGAGAAGCAGGACGACTGGGGTGGCCAGTGGAACTACAGCTGGCGTACCGGCACCGACAAGTACGGTGAGCCGGTCCACTCCAGCATGTACCGCAACCTGTGGTCGAACGGCCCGAAGGAGGTCCTGGAGTTCGCGGACTACACCTTCGACGAGCACTTCGGTAAGCCGATCTCCTCGTACCCGCCCCGCGAGGTGCTGTGGGACTACATCGATGGTCGAGTGAAGCAGTCCGACGTGAAGAAGCTCGTGCGCTTCGCCACCGTCGTGCGGTGGGTGGAGTACAGCGAGGACACCGGGATGTTCTCGGTCACCGTCGAGGATCTCCGCACGGGAGAGACGGAGACCTCCGAGTTCACCCACGTCATCGTGGGCTCCGGCCACTTCTCCTTCCCGAACTACCCCGAGTTCGACGGCATCGAGACCTTCCCCGGCGTGGTCAACCACGCCCACGACTTCCGTGGCGCGGAGAGCTTCGCCAACCAGGACGTCCTCATGATCGGCGCGAGCTACTCCGCCGAGGACATCGGCTCCCAGGCCTACAAGATGGGCGCCCGCTCCGTCACCATGAGCTACCGCTCCGCACCCATGGGCTACGACTGGCCCGAGGGCATCGAGGAGCAGCCGGCCATCCGCACCATCGACGGCAACACCGTGCACTTCACCAACGGCGTGTCCAAGGACTTCCACGCCATCATCCTGTGCACAGGCTACTTGCACCACTACCCGTTCCTGCCGTCCGAGCTGGCCCTGCACTCCTCGAACAACATCTACCCGGAGCACCTCTACCAGGGTGTCGTCTCCGAGGTGAACAACAAGCTGTTCTGGCTCGGCGCCCAGGACCAGTGGCTGACCTTCAACATGTTCGACGCCCAGGCCTGGTTCGTCCGCGACGTCATCCTCGGCCGCATCGAGCTGCCGTCGGCTGAGGAGCAGCGCGAGCACATGGCCACCTGGCGCAAGCGTTTCGACGCGATGGAGACCGCCGACGACCAGATCGACTTCCAGACCGACTACGTCCGCGACCTCATCTCCCAGACCGACTACCCGATGTTCGACCTGTACGAGGTCGCCGACATCCTCAAGGGCTGGGTCCAGGACAAGAAGCGCGACATCATGGGCTACCGCAACGCCACCTACCGCTCCGTCATGACGGGCACCATGGCCGCGAAGCACCACACCGAGTGGATCAACGAGCTCGACTCCTCCCTCGAGCGCTACCTCAACATCCCCGAGTCCGATGAGGTCCGTGACATCTGGGAAGGCCGCGAGGCCGTGCAGCGTCGATAAGACGCTTATCGACGCCGCCGACGGGTGGTTTCATCAATCATTGGCCGGCAGCATGGGGGTGCTGCCGGCCACCGGTGTCTGTGGAGACCAGACCGGCGAGCCTGCCAGAATGGGTTTCATGACCGAGCCTGTCCACGAACTGGGGTCGGGGGAGCGCCCACGCCCCCTGAACATTCACGTTCGAAATCAGATGCGGAGAATGCCGAGGGCGGGGTCGGCGATCGAGAGGGCCGTGCGCTCAGAGCTGCACCGTCGCGGTTTACGCTTCCGGGTGAATCTCAGGGGAATGCCCGGGACGCCCGACATCGCGTTCACGAGGGCGAGGATCGCGGTGTTCATCGACGGTTGCTTCTGGCATGCCTGCCCGGTACATGGTGGTATCCCCAAGAACAACGGTGATTGGTGGGAGGCTAAGCTTCTTAGGAATCAGGAACGGGATCGTGAGAAGGACGCCGCCCTGGAGATCATGGGCTGGTTGCCGCTTCATTACTGGGAGCACGACGATCCGGAGGAAATAGCCGATGAAGTCGAATGGGTGTGGCGCGACCTCACCTTTCGTCGTCGCTGAAGTGTTCGAGTTGGAAGGGTGGTTGTATCGGCTGAGTCCGATACGCTGTGCGAGTGAAAAAGGTAGATGAGTTCGCCGTCAAGCAGATCCGCGGTCCCTACGTGAAGCTGCCCCTGCATCCCGATCATTGTGGATCTGTTGAGGAACTCATCGAGTACGCCGAACAGCGACGGGAAGCCGGAGCGATCCTCGGAGCGGATCTCTTCGCCGGTGCCGGGGGACTGAGCCAGGGGCTCGTAGACGCCGGGATTGAGGTTGTCTTCGGAGTCGACCACTACGATTACGCCGTTGAAACTCACGGTGCCCGCTTTCCTGGGATGTCGGTCGACTGGGATCTGGCGACCAAGGAGAATGTCGAGCGAGTGGCCGCGGTCATGAAAGCCGCCGGTATCGAGGTCCTGGCAGGTGGACCGCCCTGTCAACCCTTCTCGAAGGCCGGCCGTTCCGGTATCCGCCATCTCGTCGAAAGAGGGGAGCGGGATCCCGAGGACAAACGTCGCGATCTCTGGCGCGCCTACCTTGAAGTCGTCCAGCTGGCCAGGCCGAAGATCGTCATCATGGAAAACGTTCCGGACATGGCGCTCGACAACGAGATGTTCATCCTCCGCAGCATGATGGAGGAACTCGAGCAGATCGGGTACAGCGTCGCAGAGCGGGTCATCGACACCTGGCGGTATGGGGTTCCCCAGTTCCGTCAGCGACTCATTCTTGTTGCGCTGCGGGACAACGTCCAGTTCACCTGGCCGGAGGAGACCACGAAGAAGGTCACCGTGTGGAACGCCATCGGTGACATGCCGGAGGTGGAGGGAGGATGGCGGCCTCCCGGTGGGGCCGACGGGTGGGCCGAGTACAAGGGGCCGATCACGGACTTCCAGAAGTACATCCGTCGGAACGTCCCCCGGGGAGAGTCGAACAGGCTCTACGACCACATCACTCGACCGGTCCGGGAGGATGATCGCGAGGCCTTCGAACTCATGACCGCTGAGACGAAGTACTCCGAATTGCCGGATCACCTCCGGCGGTACCGTTCGGACATCTTCGACGACAAGTACAAGCGTCTGGATGAGAACGATCTGTCCCGGACGATCACGGCACACATTGCCAAGGACGGCTACGGGTTCATCCACCCGCGCCAGTCGCGGACCCTCACCGTCCGCGAAGCTGCGCGGTTGCAGACGTTCCCTGACGATTTCCGATTCAGTGGCCCTCCCAGCGCCGCTTTCCGCCAGATCGGTAACGCAGTTCCGGTTCGGCTCGGAGCTGAGATCGGCCGCGCCGCTCTCGCCGCCCTCGAAGCTGGAGACAAGAAGTCTGTTCAGGCGAGGGAGATCGCAGTCGTTCTCGCTGGCTGGTACCGCGACCTCCCTGAGGATGCACTACTGCAGCCGTGGCTGCGCACCGGGAACCGGTGGAAGATACTGATCTGTGAGATCTTCCTGGAGAGGGCCTCGCGTGAGGAACTACGGATGATCTGGCCCCTCATCAAGGATCTACCTGGACCGGTACCGGGGCAGCCGGTTCCGGAGGAGACGATTCGGGTTCTAAAGTCGGTTTTCACCGGGCAGCGTTTCGAAAAGCGCATCGAGCGTCTGAACAGTCTCGCAGAGGAGATCCGCAGGGACCCCGAAGCACTCTGGGAACCACGGATCAGCAGGGACAGGCTTCCATCCGTCAACCCGGCACTCATCGATGTCCTGGAGCTCTCTGCTCCAACCGCAGATGCGGAAGGGAACAAGAGTGAGGAACCGGTGATCGTGGCGAAGGGCATTCTCCGGATCACCACACGATTCCAGGGAACGGATACGGAAAGCCGGAACAAGCTCTCGGAGGGGCGCCTGAGTATCGCGCGCATGCTCGGAATGAACGAGAATGCGGGGTCCGCCCATCTCGCCCTCTTCGAACTCAGCAGGACCGTATGCACCATCGAGAATCCGGCTTGCGACATCTGCCCGTTGCGCCGCAAGTGCCGGAGATTCGGCGTTCCGACTTCCGACGGGCAGGAGGAACTCTTCTAGTCGAAGCCGAGATGCCTGGCCAGGTCCGGCATTTCGTCCTTGATGAGTGTTGAGATGGCTTCCAGGGCAGCGAAATTACCGGTCCGTGCCGCCGCGGTGCGCAGCGCCAACCCGATGGCTGCCCCAGACTCGTCGCCACCGAGAACAAAAGACTTCTTGGGAGCTGCGGCATCCTCCTTCGGGGCCTGTTGGTTATTCCGTCGGTAGGCCGCATCCGCCGCGATACAAAGTTCGTTCACCGGACGGGACATCATTTTTCGGAGCTGGCCCGGCAGATTCACCCGCATCTTCGCCACGTTGATATTGAAGGCTTCATCGAGGGTCGTCCCGAAGTCCAGCGAGGCACGTGCAGATTTGGTGTGCTCGTCGATCGTCCGGATACCGGCCCAGCCACCCCACTGAACCAGGCGATTGGCCCGGTAGATGTAGAGTCCCTGCTGGCGATTCCACTTCTCCGGACCGGAGGCTGCCTCGAATGCCTCCCGAGAGGAGAATTCCTCCCGGGAGGGCAGGAGATACCGTCGAAGGGTCACAGTGTCAGACACATCACCGTGCTCGATCTCAAACTCGTCCACATCAAGGGTTTCCGTCGCGGCTTCGTCCCTCCCGAAGGGATCCCAGGCATCAAGGCCGACACCGTTGACGATGATGCTGATGCGCTTACCTGCTTCTCCGGATAGGAAGCGGTGGAAAACCATGGACAGGTGAGCCTCCAGTTTCGGGGCGAGCCCTTCGATGCGTCGACGGGCCCATCCTCCCTCCGGGGACTTCGCGGGAAGCAACCTGTCCAGCTTGCGCCACACCACGACTGAACCTCTGTCCCCGTTGATCAGGGAGGCGGATTCGAGTGCTTCAGGTTCCTCCGAGATATCGAGGGTCACCCAGTCGTCGACCGTCTGAATGAAATCGAGGTCGATTGCACGGGCTACGGGGGATGAGAGTCGGTTTCCCCTGCTCACCACCTCCAGTCGTCTGCACTGGGAGAGCGATGCGGTCTTGAGTCCGAGACCGTAGCGTCCCAGATCGCCGTCCTCGTACTCTCGGCGGCTTCCGAAACGCATGGCCTCGTTGATCTGGTCCTCGTGCATGCCGGCACCGTTGTCTGCGATGGTCAGGTAGGACCCACGGCCGGCAAAATGAATGTCGATCACGACCTGATCGGCACCGGCTGCCACGCTGTTGTCCACGAGATCCGCGACGGCGGATTCAAAGCTGTATCCGATGTCGCGGAGTGAGTTCGTGAGGCGGCGTGCCGAAGGTGCGACAGAGAGACGGTTGGGCATGTCCCTTCTTCCTGATGAGAAAACCGGCTGGGCAGTTCTGATGGTTGAGAGCGGGCTGGTCAGCTGTTGAGCGTCGCCTCGAACTTGTCTGCGGTAGCACGGTAAGTGGTGTTGACAAGCTTAATGATCTCGCGTTCCGGCAAGGCATCGAGATTGACGATCGAAGAGATCTTACCGAGCTGCACCATCACCAACCGCAGTAGCTCCGACCTTGCGAGACTGTACCCTCCGCTGAATTCATTGTGCGCACGGGCAATGGCGCGTGCGAGCAGGGGGTTGAGTCCGAAGGTCGGCCGTTCCATGATGTTGACTCCCTCGTCCTCACCCAGTGTCGCATTCAGGTCGGGGCCGAGACAGTACGCACGCCACCAGGCTTTCCGGAACACGTTGCGCGGACGCCCCAGCCAACGGTCATACTCGGGATTCTTTGACTTGTTCTGGAAACGCCAAGCTGCGACATCCGGCATCAGCACCAGAGTCAGGAAGTTCCACGTCTCCTCCATTCCGGCATCGGCAGGGGAAATGGACAAGGAGTTCAGAAGGAAATTGCCGACTTTCACGTCGAATTCGGAAAGAGACGGATCCTTGGCCTTCATCCTGTGGGGAAAGCCATGTTCTTCGGCGATGGCGAGTACACCGCCCCGTATGTTCCGTAAAGCACCGGCCGTGGGCAATTGGGTGACAACGGGAGGGGGGTACGCTTTCGGATGGGTGACAGTGGCAAGCGAAGAACACTGCTCGACGTCGAGTTGCACCATCTCGGAGATGATGCGCACAGCGTCACTTCTCTCCAGACGATAATGGGAGAGGTATTTTGAGATCACTTGCCCATCCTCCGATTCGGATTGAAGATGCTTGCCTGCACTGTGGCGGTGACGAAACTCGGATCCGCCAGATAGAGCTCACGTGTCGAGTGGATAGAGATATTCGGGAAATACACATCGTGCATCTGTCTGAGTGTCTCGGCCAGGGTGCCCTCCTCTGCCGAGTCTTCCTCGAGCTGGGCGAGGTCCGTGTTGAGTGCAAAGACGATCATCTGCACAACGGTGTCGGCTCGCAGAAACTGCTGAAACTCTTCCTGGGACTTCCCGTTCGGATCAGCCAGATACTCCGCAACCCGCGGGTGTCCGGAATTCAATTTGAGACGGACCGCGGAGGAGATGTGGGATTCGAGGGCGGAGTCGATGTCGAGCTTCCACATGGCGTGAATCGGATCAAAACCGGCCTTCTCAAAATCGAACGCGCTAGTCGGGAACTGTGATCCTGCGCCCTCCAGGCGTACGCGAACTGAGTTCTCCCAGAGCCGGGACCCGATCATGGTCGGACCGAGGTCCTCGGGTGTCGCGCCCGGGTTCTCAAGGAGAATGACACTGACACGGAGGTTGAGATCCCCTCCCAGGATGGAGCCGTCGAGGCTGAGACTCACGGTGTTGATTCCGTTCACCAGCGTGACCGGTGTCGAGGCACCGTGTAGACCGGTGCGGGACGACTTCCAGTTGATGACTGCTCCCAGGACTGCGCTGCCTCGGCTGGAGGATACGCGGAACACCTGACGGAGTGCCTCGTCGAGGCTCACCTCGATCTCGAAGTAGGAGGTGACGGTGGACTGGTCGGACCAGGTGGCGGACGCCGCACCGGAGTCCTCGGTCATTATCGAAACGTCGTCGACCAACACGTCGTAGGCCAGGACTGAAATCGTGTCCTCTGCGGGGACGTTGTAACCCAGACTCGTCGTCGCCACTACTGGTCACCTTCCTCCGTATTGATCTTCACCACGACATCAGCGGAAATGGCCGAATTGGCGGGTTGGATCACCGCGTAGTAACTCTCCCAGGAGGGAGAACGCATCATTCGATGAAGGTCCTGCTCGCTGGCTTTTCGGCCGGCAATGGTCTCCAGATTGTCCTCGATCTCATGAGGCGCAACCCATCCGATGTGGGTCGGCATGGTCAGTCCGTCCTTGGCCTCGAGCTGGCGTTTGCCATCGACGAGCACGGCCGATTCGACCTCGACGCGTACCTCGTTCTCGAGTGCCTTGGCACTCGAGTCAACGCCGACCTTGAACAGCGCGAGGGTGCCGCGCGACGTCGCATGCAGTGATGCCAGGGAAATGGACGAGCGTACACCGTTGTGGCTCTTCCCCGGCTGGGGCGGGGTGAGTCGTCCTGTTCTTGGTGGGGAAACGCGACGACTGGTCCCTGCTGCATTGGGCATGACGGTTCCCAGCGAATTGGAGATGGTGCTCAGTGCAGACGTGTCGCCTGTGGAGTCGTTCTCCACTTTCGACAGTGACGCGTTCTTCAGGGAGTCCCGGAGACGATTCATGGCGATACGCACAGGGTTCGAACTCCTGGCCTTACCGTTCCGGTGGAATCGGGAATCCTTGAGGTTCACCGTTGTCGGATTCCATTCGTCGTGAGCAGGTGGTTCACTCGCGGCAAACAAGGGGTCAAGGTGTTCCGCTGCCAGAAAGATGCCGGCATAGCAGTCCTCGGCGGAGGCACGGGGTCCCTGCCAGTAGTTGACGATCATTCTGGGCCCGCGCATCAGTGCCACGTGGTGGTTCGTCCCGTCAGCGAGAACGGATGCCTGGGGGTTACTTTCCGCGTGGGTGGATTGAACGGCCAGACGGCCCAGATACTCCACGGGGCGCCCCGAGACGATGTCCATCCATTTGCGGGGTCCGGAGGTCTCGAACTCGGAGACGAACGTCTCCGGATCCAGGTGTTCCGGTTCCTTGATAGCCAGTCGATAGGCCCGGACAAACGGCCGCAGGAGGGGGTCCTTCATCGGGTCAGGAATTGGGATTTCGCGGCCGTCAACCGTAACTGAGAAGTCGATCGGATCCATGTCTTCCGACTGAGAAACCATGTGGGGCCATGCCCACTTTGTGAGAGCCTTGGAGATGGTCTCCATGACAGCATCCACCTCGTCCGAATCGATGCGTGGATCGACCACAGCAATGGTGGTTCCGGTCGGCCGTTCGTCAGTGAAGTGTGCGTCCATCTGGAACGTACGGGCCAACGCGTCGGCATCCGACCCGGTGAACGGGTTGGCATAGATATTTTCTCTTACGCCGGTCGCCTTCAAACCCCACCAATGCCGACCCGTGTACTCGTAACTGTCCCTCGTATAACCGTTTCCGTTGGCCATGGCGATGAACCGTCGGACCGGTTCTCCATTTTCGTCTCTGGTTCGGGTGTATATGAGCACCGTCTGCGAGTCGCTCATGTTGAAGAAGACGCCTTTTCCGAATCCGTAGGTGCCACCACGCAGTTCCTTCTCTGCACGGCGCCCGATGTTCCGGACGAATGAGACGAAGTCATCCCGCCCTTCACAGTGCTGGGCGGCGGAGGTGGGCCCCTGCAGGCCGGAAGTGCCCGTGTCACTGACCAGAAGCACCGGCAACGGAACTTCCCGGGATTCGGCGAGGAAATTCTCCAACGCCGGCAGCCCCTCAGTTCCTGATCCGAAGAAAGTCCTGAGCGCCTCGGACCTGTGTCCCGACAGCCGACGGTAATCAATCGAGAAAGTGACCCCGTCCTCATTGCTGGACCGGTCTCTCGCGTCCCAACTGTTCTGGAGGGTTTCTCGGGTGAACAGATCCCAACTCTCCAGACTCGGACGTCCGATGGCCGAGGTCGCGGAGTTTCCGTGCATGTTTCCCGAGTCGAGGAAGAACTCCTCGTGGTGAAAAGCTGTGTGGGACATCAGGTCAGTGAACCGTCCTTTCGGTAACCTGGAATGCTCTCGGGAGAGGTGAGATCGATGTTGTAGCGGAGCGCCGAGATTCTCTCTTCGGTGTCGTCGACGATGAGTTTGGGGAATCCCTCCCCAACTTCGAACACGTATCTGCCCACGAGCCGGTAGCTGTTCTCGGTCTTGGGATCAACCCCCGCCATAGAGAACCTCATTTCCTCCAGGCGGCTGAGCAGCTCGTCTGACGGGACCAAGTCACTCTCGAGAAGCCGTCGCACAACACCACTGAGCGTGATCTCGCCGTTCGGACTGCTCTCGTACTTACGCACCGCGAGAAGCAGTCGGGTGTCAGGCTCGGGAAGCAGCTGCTGTGCACCGTTGATAGTCACGTGGAGACCATTGGAAATCCGGGTGGCTTTACACTCGATCCCCCGGTCCTCCAGTCGAAAATCGTGCGCCTGCTGATCCGGTCCGGTCCACCGGTAGAAGCCGAGTGCTCCATCGGTGGCAAGCAGGATCTCCATCTCCTGGAGTTCGCAGATGAGACCGATCTCCTCCGCGTCGCTGAGAGAGTTCGGGGGAACCGGGGTGAACAGTGAGCGCCAGCGCTTGAGCTGAGCCTGAGCGATGGTCGCGGCACGCTCTCGGTCAGCGCGGAAGTGCTTGAAGAAGGTATCCACGAAGACGTGAAAGACGTTCTCCAGCGCCGGATTCTCAAGCTGGAGCTGAATGAGATCGCGTCCGTCCCGTTGCACGGTACGCAAAGTGATGTACCGACTGCGGATATCCGGTGGGATGCTCCTGGGGTCATCTTTACCGAGTGGGATGAAGATTCCCATCCGTCCGTCGAGTTCCCGAAAGATACGCACAGCGCCGGAGCTGTTCGCGAGTCTGGTGACCAGATCGTTTCCGTGACGCGACGATTCCGGCGACGCTTCCATCGCCGCACGCAGTTCGTTGAACAACTCAATCGATGGCGTCATCGGTCTCACTCCTCATTGCAGCTTCATCCATTTCATTGAGGGCCCGCACCTCTTCCGCTGCAGCGCGGTACTCGTCAATGATCTCCTGATCAGGCTCCGGGGCAGTCACGTAGTCGACCGCGGAGTCAGGTGCTGAAGACGTGGGGAAAAACAGTCCGAGACCGAGCACATCGGTGGCAGCATCCAGACTCGTGCGGTGCTGCCCCTTCGTCTCTCCGGATGTGCTTCCGGCGGAGCTGGTTGCACTTGCCACAGATCGGGGATCGGACTTGGCCTGGATCGGATAGATTGCGAGATGCCCGACTCCGGGACCAACGTGCTTGTCGTGGAGCTCTCGGACGGGATTCTCCTTACTGCCCGCCTCCTTGATCTCCTCCTCGACTTCGAGACGGAATGCCGCGCGGTCCTCCTCGGTGGAGCGGAGCACGTCATTGAGTCGGTCCTGGGTGGTCACCAGCGCCTTGATGTTCGCCTCACCTTCTTTACTGGTCACCAGTTTGGAGCGTTTGAGGAGTGGGATCTCGGCTTTGAGCCCCAGATCGATGGTGCCGAGCTCGTCATTGTTCTGGGTCATGAAAGAGACATTCCAGCTGCGCAACCTTCGGTTCTCCGACTCCTTTCTGATGTACTTCTTCAGCAATTTGGCATTGTCTTTGCCCAGCCTGGTCTCGGGGTGAATCGAGTACTCGTCGAGAAAGTCCATGATGAGTTGTGAGGGCACACCGACAAAAACAGGGGAGCCGTAAGCACCGGTCTGTTCGTCAATGCCACGAGTCTGCATCTCCCGCACTAGTTTCTTGACGGCCCTCTCGTTTGCGGTCAGCCAGCTGCGATCCTTCTCCTTGAACTTGATCGTCTGTTCCTTCTTGCCCTGGAAGCTGACCTGAGCCGCGACGGCGTCCTGCATCTTGGCTCGGCTGGTGATCATCATGTCGGGATGCATCCGGATGCGCGCTTGAATCTCAATCGGGGAGGCCTGTTCCTGAACGTAGACGTCGAGTTCCTCACGCAGTTCCGCTTCCACGGTGGACAGGTCGTGAAACCACCGGTTGAGCTCTTCCGGCATCCAGATCCTCGGCAGGTCCTGGTAGCCGTTCCGGAATCCGAACCACCGCCCCATTTGGAGCAGAGTGTCGTATGCGGAGGCACGCCGAACGAAATAGGAGGAGACCAGCCCCTCGAGGGTCAGGCCGCGTGAGAGGGTGTTTCCGCCGATGGCGATGACCGACACCGGCCCCTTCGTGTAATCGAGTCGCTGGGTGGATGTCCCGTTATCGACGATCAGACGGGTCTCACGGAGCACCTCGGGAATGATCCCGGCAATATCATCGAACGTCACCGGTGGTAGACCGAAGGTTTCAGCAGGCACCCGTCCGCGTTCCTCCTCCCATTGTTCACGCCATGCCGAGGGAAGATCGGTGTGGGACCTGACGACCGAACGCAGGCCCGAGAGCTCGTGATCGACCTGGATACGCAGATCCTCGTGGTCCGCAGTAAGCATGGAGGTGTGGATCAGCATGGATGAGTGTTTATTGCCTTGGCCTCGGAATCGTCGAGCAGCTGTGGCCATGATGAACCACCTGATCGCGGCACTGAGACCCTCACCTCCGACGACCGCCTTGTCAGGATCGTTCTTACCGCCGGGGCGGATTCCCTCGACCTCCTCCTCCGAGATGATGCGGATCATGTCGTAACCGTCGGGATCCACATCGCTCCGGTCCTCACCATTGAGCGGTGCGCGGCCGAACAGCGCTCGGGATCCGAAGTATCCCTTGGGCTCCGGAAGAGTCACGATGAAGTCCGACGGATAGAGGTCGTCGGTCTTGCTGGGGTCGATCAGGATATTCGCGAACGGAGTGGCCGAGTAGGCCACGTAGGCTGTGATGTCGTGGTCGAGCAGGTGATTGATCTGCCGGTTGATCGCTGAGCGTTCTGACTTGGTGTGCGGAGAGACGTCGATGGAAGCCTGATCGGACTCGTCGTCGATGACGAGGATCGGGCACTGGTGCACGATGTCGGCGGCGCTGTTCAACCACTCGTTGAGCCTTCTGAGACGTGCAGAATTCTTCTTGACGACTGCGATGAATCTCTCGTTATGGTTGGCGAGCTTGGCAGCGTTGTCGTCAATACCGGAGAAGTCGTGTTCAACGCTCGTCAATCGGTGCCAACGCTGCCGCTGAGGATTGATCAGCTGCTCATCGATCCTCTCCTGGGTCTGCTGCCGGAGGTTCTCGGTGATTCCGGTGAGGACGATCACGAGACGGAAACCCGCGTCTGCGGCCTTGGCGATGACAGACAGGAAATTCGTCGTCTTTCCGCTCTGAACGTGGCCGAGCACCAGGCCTTTCGTGTTCTGCAGTTCCTGATGCGGACGGAGCCCGTTGACCACCGCGGTGGAGGAGTCATCGATGCTGTGGATCGCATCGCCCAGATCGTTCTCGATGATTGTCCGCAGCGGCGGCCAGAAGACATCTACATTGACGTCGGGGCGATACCAGTGTTCGCCGCGCTTTTCCCGTTTGTAGGCGCCGATCTGGTGACGACGGTTCGCGAAACCCAGGGCCTGGCGCTGTCTCTCGTACGCTTCCTCGATCGCCGCCTGGGAATCGGGGAATCGGCGCAGGAATTTTTTCTTCGTGGCGTCCAGATCACGCCCGAGTCGGGACTGATCATTGAAGTCCTCCACGAAGTCGAGGACAAGATCTTCGTCGAGCTGTCGTTCAGGCATGAGCTCCCTTTCACTACTCGGTGAACAAGTCGTGGCGGTGTTCGATTCTGATTTATGTACAACAGTAGCGGGAATACCTGACAGCGTCGGCGTATAGCTCGAATGATTGAGCGACGGTCTCTGGGTGCCGGCACTCCGTGTTATCCCCTGCAAGGAGCGCCGGGTGTTGATCCCGGTCTGACTTGGTGAAGCTTTCCGGAACTCCCCGACGGCCCGTATGGCTGGGGTGGAAAGCTCCGGTGACGAGGCGCTGGGAACAGTCGGCTCAATCCCCGATTTCGGGGGGGGGTGAGATGGGCTGGCTCGGTGCCCGGATAGGAGGAGGCAGAGTTGTAATGTGTCGTAAATCAGGTCGAGCTGCTCATTCCACGCGATCAGCTGCATGGTTGCAGATATCGTCGGGGATACGTTCGAGAACTGAACGCTTTTGTCGGTGAGCGCTTTGGTCTTTGGATGTGACGACAAATACCGTTCCTGATACTTGCCTGCTGCTTGACCGCATGCTCATGGGTGCCGCGGGAGATTTCACACTCCTGTTTGACGAGCACCTGTCACGTGTGGAGGCCGCTGTCCAGCAGATACTCTTGGCTGATGATCCGCGGCATTTAGCGGAGAGAGTGAGGCACCAGAGCGCCTCGCGGAGTTCCTGGCCGGATGGGGTGCAACGTCGGAAGAGTTCGGGGAGAAACTCTCGAGAGTCGAATCGCAGTTGATCGACGCCGCTGCGGAGGCGGTGGAGATCAGGTGGAAGGAAATGACGCAGCTCAACGGAGCAGGTGAACATCCCCCCGTTGGATCCCTCGAGACGGTGGACGATGATGGTCTGCGGGCCACAGACCTTGCAGTGTTTGACGGTGATCCCGAACTGAAGAGAGAACTGCAGGACTAACTGCTTTTTCTCCGCGGTTTCTCGCCGGGCGAACACAGCGTGATTGAGGTCGGTCTGGTGCTCGCGTCCGCAGAGCTAATTCACCATGACCTGCGTCAGGAATACCGGGAAGCGGACAGCGAACGCGAAGGAGTCAATCCGGATCAGTGGGAACAGACCCTGGGTGAACAGGTGGCAGTGTCCGGACGGCTGGTCAAACGCCTCAGTCGGCTCTACAAGCGGGCCAAGCGGGAAGAATCCCGTCAGCGCCGACGGGTCACTCCCGCGCCGGAGATCTTGTCGATCAAATCCACTGACAACGAGCGGTCCATGGTGGAGGATCCGACTGGGAGTGCCAGCAGTGGTCCTGCCCCGGGCGTTGAGGCGAAGAATGAGCCTGACAGAGAACTGACGCTCGATTATCTCAAGGAGCTCACCCGCGCCGTCGGCCGAGGGCAAATAGCCGCGGAGGGGTGTGCTCGTTTGCTAGACGCAGCAATGAGGCAGCAGGCGGTTCTGAGAAAGACCTGGTTCCGACATTCAGGATCCTCCGGTGGCGGGCCGGCGCGCCTGTTGGAGGAGATCAACGGGTACGCCCGTGTTATCGATGAACTGCGGGAGCTTTCTGCTGGGGATCGGACCACCGAGGACGCTGTACCTGTCGGAAACAATTCCACACCCGAAACCGACCACTCAACGGGTTCCGGGAATTCAAGGAGGAGGTCCCGGAAAAGGAGGCGTTCCCGCGGAGCTCAGCGCCGGAAGCCATCCGACCGGAGGACGAGTGAACCAGGCGCGAACTCGGGTCTCGCCACCCCCTCGGCCGAGATCGAAGACTTCTCGCCTCTCTCCACCGACGCGATCGACAGGTACCGGGACGATTACCTGCAGTACCTGGAGAAGTGGCGGACACTGTCGCGCAAGCAGGGTTCGATTACCGGCGCAGTCGAACTCGAGGACCTGAAGGATCTGCTTGATCGACGGAGAGAAGAACTCGCAATGTGGTCGCAACAGGGCGGCTATTCAGGAGACATCCCCTTGTTCTTCACCGATTCAGTAGGCGAGCTGGAATCGGTTCCACGTACGGAGAAGAACGTGCGCCGGCGACGTGCCTCCGAGCCCCGTGGACGTTCTCGTGCCACGTTCGGGTCTCGAGAGGAGGGCATCCGTCAGATACTGGACGATTTCAGGAGTTTCGTCCCGTCCCGACAACGAGAACCTACGCACATAAACAGGACGGTCTTTGTCACCAGCGGTCGAATCAACCGGTGACGTCCGTTAGCGTGGTGTATCTGTAACTGCCGGTGAGGACCCCATGGAAGATGTGGGCGACCACCGCAGTACCTTTCGAATCAACTCCT
>NZ_FXAR01000013.1 GCF_900177745.1 Corynebacterium pollutisoli
GGCACGGTGGGTGAGATTGATCGGGCGGCCGCCGCCCGGGTGCGTGACCACAACCGCACGGTCAAGGATGCGGCGGCGAAGGCCTACGGCAAACGCGCCCTACGCGGGGGTAAGAACACCGACGCCCTCGGCATGCGCACCCTGACCCTCACTCTGCCGGAACGCCAGATCTCCCACATCATCGCCACCCTGCTACCTGCCGCGGACCAGGCCCGGGCCGCGGACCCCCGCCTGGGGTATGAACCGGCGATGGCCGATGCCGCCTACCGGCACCTCACAAGTGGTGTGGCAGGCGGTTCAACCCCGCCGGTGGTGCCGCTGGTGGTCATGGCACTACCCGACTACGCGGCAGTATTACGCCACGAGGGGGATGAGACGGTGTTCGCCCTGACCGATGGCACCACGATCACCGGCAAGGAGCTGGTGGAGCATGAGATGGCCTCCCACGGCCTGGTCGGTGTCTACGACCCGGTCGACGGTGGGGTCAACCTCTACCGGGATCAACGGTGCGCGAGTTTCAAGCAGCGGATGCTGTTGGCGGCGGAGACGATCCTGTGCCCCACACCGGGGTGTACGACACCGGCCGATCAGTGCCAGGTACACCACCTGACCCCCTGGAAACACGGCGGGGAAACGAACCTGGACAACCTCACGATGGCGTGTCGGGTACACAACGCCCGCAACGACGACGATCCCGACACCCCACCGAGGCACGGCCGGCTGGCACGAGAACCCGGCGGAGTGGTCCACCACCCACCCGACGGCGGACCACCGCGCACCAACACCCACCCGATCCGGAACCTCTCCGCGATGGGGCTGATCACCGACGCCTGAGAAAAGTACAGCGCCCGTCCCCACGTGGGGACGGGCGCTGTGGTCCTTATGCCAGGGAGAGGAACATCCGCTCGAGCTTCTTCTCGTCGAGTTCGGAGCCCTCCTGGGCAAAACACTTCTTCATGCCCGTGGAGACGATGAGGTAGCCGGCGCGGTCGATCGCTTTCGCCACAGCGGAGAGCTGCATGACGGCGTCCTCGCACTCCTGTCCCTCCTCGAGCATGCGGATAACAGCCTCGAGCTGGCCCTTCGCCCGCTTGAGGCGGGTGACGGACGGCTTGGCTTCTTCGGGTGTGAGCTGCATGCCGCCCATCTTACTGTCGAGACAATCGGCCATGGCCCCACGTCACATATCCGCCGTCGAGATTCGCGGCCTCGATACCCAGGTTGTCCAACAGTGTGCAGGCCACGTGGCCGCGGAGGCCGACCTGGCAGTGGACGAGAACCTTCTTGCCGCGCAGCTCGCCGATACGCTCGCGCAGGTCGTCGACCGGGATGTTGACCGCACCCGGGATCTGGCCGCGGTCGAACTCCTTCGGCGTGCGTACGTCGACGAGGGTCCAGCCGTCGGC
Source organism: Corynebacterium pollutisoli (assembly GCF_900177745.1). Taxonomy (GTDB): domain Bacteria; phylum Actinomycetota; class Actinomycetes; order Mycobacteriales; family Mycobacteriaceae; genus Corynebacterium; species Corynebacterium pollutisoli. The sequence continues at coordinate 1,407 of NZ_FXAR01000013.1, forward strand.
GAGGGCGTCGTCGAGTTCGTACCACTGGAAGGTGCGCTCACCGGCGACCATGTTGTCGTTGATGAAGCCGACCATGTTGATCGGGTCCTTAGCGGAGCCGAACTGCGGTGCGTAGGCCAGCTCGAGGTCCGCCAGGTCGGTGGCGGTGAGGCCGGCGCGCATGGCGGTGGCGATGACGTCGATACGCTTGTCGACGCCCTGCCCACCCACGGCCTGTGCGCCGAGGATGAGGTCGGTGTCGGCGTCGACGACGACCTTGAGGTGGATGGTCTCGGCGCCGGGGTAGTAGCCGGCGTGGTTGGCCGGGTGCAGGTGGATGACGCGCAGGTTCTTCCCGGCGGCGCGCGCCCGGCGCTCGTTCCAGCCGACGGAACCGGCGGAGAGTCCGAAGACGCCGACGATGGCGGTGCCGAGGGTGGGGGTGCGGGTCACGTGGCGTCCGGTGATGATGTCGGCGACGAGGCGGCCGTGGCGGTTGGCGGTCTGGGCCAGCGGGACGAGGGTGTCTTCACCGGAGACGTGGTCGGCCTTTTCGGCGGCGTCGCCGACGGCGAAGATGCGCGGGTCGGAGGTGCGCTGGTGGTCGTCGACCTTGATGCCGCCGCGTTCGCCGACCTCGAGGCCGGCGGCGACGGCGAGGTCGTTGGCCGGGCGCACGCCGATGCTGGCGATGACGAGGTCGGCGGGGATGGCGCGGGCGTCGGCAAGCTCGAGGGAGTCGGCTCCGATGGACACGGTGTCGCCGTCGGTGATGACGGTGACACCGTTGTCGGTGAGACGCTTCTCGACGATCGCCGCCATCTCCTCATCCAACGGGGTGAGGATCTGCGGGGCGCGCTCGATGACCGTGACGTCGAGGCCGCGGTGGCGCATGTTCTCCGCCACCTCGAGGCCGATGAAACCTCCGCCGATGATGGCGACGGACGCCACGTCGTCGGTCAGGGCCGCGATGATCGCGTCGACATCTTCGATGGTGCGCAGGTGCAGCGCGCGTTCGATGCCCGGGATCGGCGGGATGATCGGCGTCGCACCGGGGGAGAGCACCAGGTGGTCGTAGGCGATGGTGTCACCGGTGTCGGTGGTGACGGTCTGCTGTTCCCGGTCGATGGCGGTCGCGCGCGTGTTGACGCGCACGTCGAGGTTGAATCGCGCGGCGAGGGACTCGGGAGTCTGCAGGAGGAGGGAGCGGCGCTCTGGGATGACGCCGGACACGTGGTACGGCAGGCCGCAGTTGGCGAAGGAGACGTGGCCGGAGGCCTCGAGGACGATGATGTCCATGGTCTCGTCGCGGCGTCGCAGGCGGGCGGCCGTGGACATGCCGCCGGCGACGCCGCCGACGATCACGGTGGTGGTCTTGGTGGTCATTGTGTGGATGCTACTTCAGGGGTCCTAGCGGCCGAAGAGTCCGGCGAAGAGGCCGGGCTTGTTGTCGGCGGCGGAGTCCTGGCAGGTGCACCACTGGTTGTCGGGGACGGAGGCCTTCACCTGGTCGATATGCTGGCCACAGCCGCTCCAGGTGGTCTTGTGGCAGGTGGGGCAGGGGACGGGACGGCACATGGGGGGGGCTCCTGAGGGGTCGTGAATATTACGGCCCCCAATATACCCCATAGGGTATGCAGGAAAGCAAGTACCCGTGCCCCGAATCACACCTGTAGCTAGTTCTCCAGCAGGCGCAGCAGGTCCTCCTGCACCTCACGGCGACGGATCTTGCCCATCTGATCGCGGGCCAGCTCCTCGAAGTGGTAGAAGGTGCGCGGGACCTTGTAGCGGGTGAGACGCTCGCGGGCGAAGTCCTTGAGGCCCTCCGGGTCCATGGCGGCACCGTCGCGCAGGGTGACGCAGGCGACGACGTCCTCGGAGCCGTCCTCGCGCGGGCGGCCGACGACCGCCAGGTCGATGATGTCCGGGTGATCGCGCATGGCCTCCTCGACCTCCACCGGGTAGACGTTGAAGCCGCCGGTGATGATGACCTCCTTGATGCGGGCCACGAGGCGGATGAACCCGTCCTCCTCCATGACGCCGATGTCGCCGGTGCGGTACCAGCCGTCGTGGAAGCTCTTCTCGGTGGCCTCCGGCTGGTTGAGGTATCCGGGGAAGACCTGCGGGCCGCGGACGAGGATCTCACCCTCGGTGCCGTCGGGCTGCGTCTCGCCGAGGTTCTCGGGGTTGGCGATGCGCACCTCGGTGTCGGGGAACGGGATGCCGACGTAGCCGGGGCGGCGGTCGTCGTTCATGGGGTTGCCCACGATGACCGGGGAGGTCTCGGTGAGGCCGTAGCCCTCGACGAGGCGGCCGCCGGTGAAACGCTCCCACTTCTCCACGGTGGACACCGGCAGGGTCGCCGCGCCACAGAAGGCGTTGCGCACGCCGGAGATGTTGATGTTGTCGGCCTCGGCGGCCTCGACGATCTTCTCGTAGAGCGTGGGCACACCCGGCAGCCACGTGGGGGTGTGCTTTTTCATCACGTCCATGATGAGCGGGATGCGCGGGGCCGGCAGGAGGATCATCTCGCCGCCGATGTAGAAGGACAGGGTGCCCACCATGGTCAGGCCGTAGGCGTGGAACATCGGCAGCGCGGCGAGCATGCGCTCGTGCTGCTCGCCGAGACCCGGCACCCAGTTCTTGCCCTGCAGGCAGTTGGCGAAGAGGTTGCCGTGCGTGAGCTGCGCGCCCTTCGGGGTGCCGGTCGTGCCGGAGGTGTAGAGGATGAGCGCGATGGTGTCCTTGGTGACGGTCGGCTCCGACTCGATGTCGTCGCCCTCGCCCCCGATGGCGGAACCGATGAGCGCCTCCCACGGCACCGTGTTCGGGGCCGGGGCGGACAGGGCGTCGCGCTGCTCCTTGATCTTCTTGATCGGCAGCTTCAGTGCCAGCTGCTTGAACGCGGGCATGGCCTCGATCATGTTGACCGAGATGATGGTCTCCAGGGAGGTGGTGCCGCGCAGCTTCTCCAGGGTGGGGGCCGCCTTGTCCCAGGCGATGACGACCCGGGCGCCGTGGTCGGCGAAGGGGCCGGACAGTTCGTGTGCGGTGTAGAGCGGGTTGTGCTCCACGACGGTGGCGCCCAGCTTGAGCACCGCGTAGAAGGCGGCGATGTGCTGCGGGCAGTTCGGCAGGATGATGGCGACCTTGTCGCCGGGTCGCACGCCGAAGGCGCGGAGACCGGCGGCGGCGCGGCGGACCTGACGGTCGAGCTCACCGTAGGTCTGGGACCTGCCGAAGAACCAGGTGGCGGGCTTCTCGGCGTTGATGGCCAGGTTGTTGTCGTAGACGTCGAGCAGGGTCGTGTCGTCGTAGTCGAGGGAGTGGGGGGTCCACTCGGGGTAGTGCTTCAACCAGGCCTTGGTCTCGAATGCCGACATGGGGTGCCTTCCGCTGCTGGGGTTTCCTGACGAGGTGCGCCCCAGTATACGGACGGACGCACCTACTATTGGGGCATGCGCGTCGCAATGATCTCCATGCACACCTCGCCGCTGCAGCAGCCCGGCTCCGGCGACGCCGGAGGCATGAACGTCTACGTCCTCAACACCGCCCGCCAGCTGGCGCGGCAGGGCGTGGAGGTGGACATCTTCACCCGGGCCACCCGCCCCAGTCAGGGCGAGGTCGTCGATGTGGAGCCCGGCCTGCGGGTGGTCAACATCGTCGCCGGCCCCTACGACGGGCTGGAGAAGGAGGCCCTGCCCACCCAGCTGGCGGCCTTCGCCGGCGGGATGCTGCAGTTCCACCGCTGCCACGACGTCGACTACGACCTCATCCACTCCCACTACTGGCTCTCCGGTCAGGTCGGCTGGCTGCTGCGCGACCTGTGGGAGGTCCCGCTCGTCCACACGGCGCACACGCTCGCCGCGGTGAAGAACGCCCACCGCAGCGACGACGACTCCCCGGAGTCGGAGGCCCGCCGGATCTGCGAGCAGCAGCTCGTCGATAATGCGGATGTCCTGGTGGTCAACACCCCGGAGGAGACCAACGACCTCGTCGACCACTACGACGCCGACCCCGACCGCATCGTCGTCGTCTCCCCGGGCACCGACGTCGAAATGTTCACTCCGGGCACCGACCGCAACACCGAGCGGTCCCGCCGCCTGCTGGGCATCCCGCTCGACGCCGAGCTGGTGGCGTTCGTCGGCCGACTCCAGCAGTTCAAGGGCCCGCAGGTGCTCATCCGCGCCACCGCCGAGATGGTCCAGCGCAATCCGGGACGCAAGCTGCGCGTCATCATCTGCGGCGGGGCCTCCGGTGCGGCCGCCACCGAGCGGCAGTACATGGAACTGGCCCGTGAGCTGGGCGTGGCCCGGCGCATCCGCTTCCTCGACCCGCGCCCCCCGGAGGAGTTGGTGACCATCTACCAGGCCGCCGACATCGTCGCCGTCCCCAGCTACAACGAGTCCTTCGGGCTCGTCGCCATGGAGGCCCAGGCCTGCGGCACCCCGGTCGTCGCGGCGCGGGTGGGCGGCCTGCCCGTCGCCGTCGCCGAGGGCGAGACCGGACTGCTTGTCGACGGCCACGGCACCGCCGACTGGGCGGACGCCCTGGAATCCCTCCTCGACGACGATGACACCCGGCTGCGGATGGCAGGGGAGGCGGTGCAGCACGCGGCGAACTTCTCGTGGTCGGCGTCGGCCTCCCAGCTGGCGTCGGTGTACAACGAGGCGTTGGACGTGGAACCGGATGACTGCGCCCCGCGCCGGGACCGTGCGGGCGGGGGTAAATAACCACCCATGAACTGCGGGATCGTGGCATATTGGAGGCATGACCAACGGAAAGCTCATTCTTCTTCGCCACGGCCAGAGCCAGTGGAACAAATCGAACCAGTTCACCGGCTGGGTGGACGTTGACCTGACCGAGCAGGGTATCGCCGAGGCCATCCGTGGCGGTGAGATGCTCAAGGAGGCCGGCATCCTGCCGGAGGTGGTTTACACATCTCTCCTGCGTCGTGCGATCCGCACGGCCAACATCGCCCTCAACGCGGCGGACCGCCACTGGATCCCGGTCGTCCGCGACTGGCGTCTCAACGAGCGTCACTACGGTGCGCTGCAGGGCCTCAACAAGGCCGAGACCAAGGACAAGTACGGTGACGAGCAGTTCATGGCGTGGCGTCGTTCCTACGACACCCCGCCGCCGGAGCTGGCCGACGACTCCGAGTACTCGCAGTCCGACGACGTGCGCTACAGCCACCTGGACACTGTCCCGCGCACCGAGTGCCTGCTCGACGTCGTCAAGCGTTTCATCCCGTACTACCAGGAGGAGATCGAGCCCCGCGTCAAGCGCGGTGAGACCGTCCTCGTCGCCGCGCACGGCAACTCCCTGCGCGCACTGGTCAAGCACCTCGACAACATCTCCGACGAGGACATCGCCGCCCTCAACATCCCGACCGGTATTCCGCTGGTCTACGAGCTGGATGCCGAGGGCACCGTCATCAACCCGGGTGGCACCTACCTCGACCCGGAGGCCGCCGCCGCCGGTGCAGCCGCGGTGGCCGCGCAGGGTGGCAAGTAGCCTGTAGGGCGTGTCAGCCTTTCTCGCGTTCCTGTTGGGCGTCGCCGTCACCGGCGTCGCCCTTCCGGCGTTGAACTGGGCGCGGAAGAGGATCATCCGGCACCGTTCTTCCGCCACGCTGGAGGACAACCAGGTGACCACCGTGGGCCAGGTCCTGCACCTGGCCGTCCAAGGGTCGCCCACGGGAGTCACCGTGCTCGACCGGGGTGGCGAGGTCATCCTGTCGAACGCGCGCGCCCACGAGATGGCGCTCGTCCACGACCGCACCGTCAATGAGCAGGTGTGGAAGGTGGCCGGCGAGGTCTACGCCGACAAGGAGGCGCGCTCCCTCGACCTGACGATGCCCTACCGGCGGACCGGTAACCGGGTGTCGTCGGTACGCGCGCTCATCAAACCGCTGACGCTCATCGACGACCGTTTCGTCATCGTCTACGGCACCGACGAGAGTGAGAACGTCCGCATGGAGTCCGCCCGCCGTGACTTCGTGGCGAACGTCTCCCACGAGCTCAAGACCCCCGTCGGCGGCATGGCCCTGCTGGCGGAGGCCCTCATGGAGGAGGCCGAGGATCCGGAGCACGTCGCCTACTTCGGCGAGCGGATCCACAAAGAGGCCCACCGCATGGCCGGCATGATCAACGAGCTCATCTCCCTGTCGAAGCTGCAGGGTGCGGAGCCGCTGCCGGAGATGGAGCCCGTATCCGTCGACGACGTCATCGACGAGGCTTTCCGACGTAACCAGGTCGCCGCCGACAATGCCGACATCACCCTCACCAAGGGGGCGGACTCCGGGGTGCTCGTCGTGGGCGACCGGTCGCTGCTGGTCACCGCCGTGTCCAACCTCATCTCCAACGCGATCAACTACTCGCCGCAGTCTGTGCCGGTGTCGGTGTCGCAGAAGGTGGCCAACAAGGATGTCGTGCTCATCCGGGTCACCGACCGCGGTATCGGTATCTCGCCGGAGGACCAGAAGCGGGTGTTCGAACGCTTCTTCCGCGTCGACAAGGCGCGGTCGCGCTCGACGGGTGGCACGGGCCTGGGGCTGGCGATCGTCAAACATGTCGTCGCCAATCACGGCGGTAACATCAAGGTATGGTCCCGACCTGGAACGGGATCCACGTTCACCATTGAACTTCCGATCCATCATCCCACCCCCGAGCCGCCCGCGGTGGCGGCGGCAGGGCAGGATGATGAGACAGGCTCCACCGGCACGCTGCGTCAGGCGGTGTCGCGGGTGGCGACACGTCGAAAGGACAAAGCATCATGACGACGACCATCCTCATCGTCGAGGACGAGGAGTCCCTCGCGGACCCGTTGGCCTTCCTCCTGCGTAAGGAGGGTTTTGAGGTGATCATCGCCGGTGACGGTCCCACGGCACTCGTGGAGTTCGAACGCAACGACATCGACATCGTCCTGCTCGACCTCATGCTCCCGGGCATGTCCGGCACCGACGTATGCAAGCAGCTGCGCGCCACCTCGACCGTGCCGGTCATCATGGTGACCGCGCGTGACTCGGAGATCGACAAGGTGGTCGGCCTCGAGCTGGGCGCCGACGACTACGTCACCAAGCCCTACTCCTCCCGCGAGCTCATCGCCCGCATCCGCGCGGTGCTGCGCCGCGGTTCCGACGCCGCCGAGCCGGCCATGGAGGAGATCGAGGAGCAGATCCTCGAGGGCGGCCGCGTCCGCATGGACGTCGAGCGCCACACCGTCACCGTCGCCGGCGACCCGGTGCCGATGCCGCTCAAGGAGTTCGACCTGCTCGAGTACCTGCTGCGTAACGCCGGCCGTGTGCTCACCCGCGGGCAGCTCATCGACCGGATCTGGGGCGCGGACTACGTCGGTGACACCAAGACCCTCGACGTGCACGTCAAGCGCCTGCGCTCCAAGATCGAGGAGGAGCCCTCCCGCCCGAAGCACCTGGTCACCGTGCGTGGCCTGGGCTACAAGTTCGAGGCCTAGTCGTTCCAGCTTCTCGACGCCGGGTGTGTCGCGGTCAGTCCCGCGGCCGCCCGGCGTTCGCAGTGGTCGGCCAGGATGTCATAGGACGGCTGGCCCATGAGCGCGATGAGTTCCTGCCGCATCGACTTCCACAGCGGGTCGGGGTGGGTGTGGCAGGCGCTGGCACCGGAGCACCACCAGTCGAAGTCCTCGCCGCCGTTGCCCCAGGCGCGGCGGTCGTACTCGCCGATGACGGTGCGGAGGATCTCGACGCCGTCGGTACGCTCCTCATAGTCCTCGTAGCGGCGCAGCGGAACCTGCCAGCACACCTCGGGCTTCTCGACGGTCAACTCCCGGCCCTCCGCCACCGCCCACTGGTGGATGGCGCAGCCGGTGCCCGTCTCCCAGCCGCGACGGTTGGCGAAGATGCACGCCCCGCCGAGGGTCTTCGTCTTCAGCGACGGTTCCTCCTCGTCGTCGTCCCACTCCAGCCACGGCTCCAGGTCGATGGCCTCGTCGGTGGCGAAGTACTCGTCCACCCCCGCAGGGCGGTGCTGCCAGTACTTCGCGGGCATGTCGTGGACGGCGTTGTAGAGCTGGTCGCGGTCGGTCTCATCGGCGAGGTAGGCGCCGTGGACGCAGCAGCCGATGTCGGTCTGCCGGAAGTCGATGCTCTGGCACGCCTCCTGCCCGAAATGGCAGGTGTAGTGCGATTCCACCCAGGTCAGGTCGATCTGGAAGGTATGCAGCGGGTCCTCGGGGTTGACGAACTCGAACCACTCGCGCGGGAAATCAGGGGCCTCCTCCGCGCCGGCGAGGATCTGCTTGCCGGCCGGGGAGGTCTCGGGGAAACCGAGAAAAACCGGGGATGAAAGTGGGCGATTCACACTTGGCCACGTTAGACCGTCTACCCTTGGACATGTGCGACTAGGTGTATTGGACGTGGGCAGCAACACTGTCCACATGGTGGCGGTCGATGCCCGCAATGGTGGACATCCGACCCCGATGAGCGACTGGAAGACGAGTCTGCGACTCGTCGAACTTATCGACGGCGACGGCGCCATCGGCGACAAGGGAGTCAAGCGACTCACGAAGGCGGTCGCCGAGGCGGCCGACCTCGCGACGACACTGGGCTGCTCGGAGGTGATGTCCTTCGCGACATCCGCCGTGCGTTCGGCGACGAACTCCGCCGAGGTGCTCGACTCCGTCGAGAAGGACACGGGCGTGCGCCTCGAGGTGCTCTCCGGTGAGGACGAGGCCAAGCTGACGTTCCTCGCGGTCCGCCGCTGGTACGGCTGGTCCGCCGGCCGCATCACCAACCTCGACATCGGCGGCGGCTCCCTCGAGCTGTCCACCGGCTCCGACGAGACCCCCGACGTCGCGATCTCCCTCGACCTCGGCGCCGGCCGACTCACCCACCAGTGGTTCGACACCGACCCGCCGGAGCGCAAGAAGATCAACCTGCTCCGCGACTACATCGACGCCGAGCTCACCGAACCCGCCCGCCAGATGCGCGCCTACGGCGCCGCCGGTCTGGCCGTGGGTACGTCGAAGACCTTCCGCACCCTCGCCCGCCTCACCGGTGCCGCCCCGAGCGCCGAGGGCCCGTACATCAAGCGCACGCTCACCGCGCCGGGTCTGCGCCAGCTCATCGCCTTCATCTCCCGCATGACCGCCGCTGACCGCGCCGAGCTGGAGGGCATCAGCTCCGATCGTTCGCACCAGATCGTCGCCGGCGCCCTCGTCGCGGAGGCCAGTATGCGTGCCCTGGGCCTAGAGAGCATCGAGATCTGCCCCTGGGCACTGCGCGAGGGAGTCATTCTCCGTCGCATCGACAAGGGGCTGGATCCGGCCCCCGAGGAAAGGACGTGACCATGAGCGACGACAACAAGCAGCTCACCGTCGCCGAGCTGCTGGCCCGCGCCGGCCGCGAGACCGGAGGTGGAGAGACACCGCGCCGCCGCCGTCGCCGCAGCCTGGAGGAGGGCGGCATCTCCGTCGCCGAGCTCACCGGTTCCATTCCGGCCGTCAAGGAGAAGCCCGCCGAGTCGAAGCACTCCTCGGTGCCGATCGACGCGCCGCCCGCGCCCGTCGAGGCCGAGGAGCCGAAGCTCAGGACCGAGAAGGCCGAAAAGGCCGAGAAGCCGACCCCGGCGACCGACGAGACCGCGGTCCTGGAGAAGGTCACGCCGCAGCCGGATAAGCAGGAGCCGAAGATGGCTCCGGCCGCCACGGTGGAGAAGCCGGCCGAACCCCAGCCTGAGCCTGAGTCTGATCCGGAGACCGGGGAGATCCCGGTCGTCGAGGAGGAGAGCGTCGACACTGTCGATGAGCCGGAGGAGAAGACCTCCATCACCGGTGTCGTCCTCATGGCGATCATCGGTGTGGTGCTCGGTGTCGTGGTGTTCAAGGGCTTCGAGATGCTGTGGGACAACCTGTCGCGCCCGATCGTGGCGGGCCTGGCGATCCTGGTGACCGTCGGCATGGTGGCCGTGGTCAAGGCGCTGCGCACCGCGAACGACGGGTTGTCGATGTTCCTGGCGGCGCTGGTGGGCATCGTCATGACGTTCGGACCGCTGGCGGTCGTGCTCCTCTGACCTGATGTGGCACTCTGGGAGCCATGACGAAAATTGTGGTTATCGGAGGAGGCAAGATCGGCGAGGCGCTGATCTCGGGTCTTGTCAACGCGGATGTCGATCCGCAGTCGATCACGGTCACGGGCCGCCGCCCGGAGCGCGGTGAGGAGCTGCGCGAGCGCTACGGCGTGCGCGACAGCACCGACAACCGGCAGGCCGCCGAGGACGCCGACGTGGTGTTCCTGTGCGTGAAGCCGAAGATGATCGTCGATGTGCTGGGGGAGATCAGCGGGGCACTCGAGGAGAATGACGTCACGACGGTGCTCGTGTCGATGGCGGCGGGTATCCCGCTGTCCGCGATGGAGGACGCCGTTGTCGCCGGCACGCCGGTGGTGCGTGTCATGCCGAACACCCCCATGCTCGTGGGCCGCGGCATGAATGCGGTGGCCACGGGGCGCTTCGTCACAGAGGAGCAGCTGGAGCAGGTCACGGAGCTGCTGTCGGTTGTCGGTGAGGTCATGCCGGTCTCGGAGTCGGACATGGATGCCGTCACCGCCCTGGCGGGCTCGTCGCCCGCCTATTTCTTCCTCGTCGCCGAATCGCTTATCGACGCCGGCGTCTCCCTCGGACTCACCCGCGACGTCGCGGAGAAGCTCGTGGTGACGTCCGCGGCGGGTGCGGGCATCATGTTGTCGGAATCCGGGCAGGATCCGGCCACCCTGCGTGCCAACGTGTCCTCCCCGGCGGGCACCACGGTCGCCGCCCTGCGTGAGCTGGAGGAATCCGGAATTCGCGGGGCCTTCTTCCGGGCGACGGAGGCGTGCGCGCGCCGCTCCGCGGAGCTCGGTGGCACCCCCTGACGGAAAAACTCACAAAAAATCGGGCACTTAAGTCGCAGCAGTCACACAATTCACGCTAAGCTTGTCCAAGCACGTGCGTGTCCGTCCTGCGGGAGGGGAAGCCTGCAGCGCGCCACATGCTGAAGGGTTGAATGAATATGACTAATGCAGACAAGGGCACTTTTCTGACGGTCGCGGAAGTCGCGGAGATCATGCGCGTTTCCAAGATGACCGTCTACCGGCTGGTTCACTCCGGTGACCTGCCGGCGGTTCGCGTGGGCCGCTCCTTCCGTGTTCACGAGAAGGCGGTCAACGATTACCTCGACTCCTCGTACTACGAGGTCGGTTAGCCCGTCTACGTTCCTGCGGCGCCGGTCACTCCACCAGAGTGACCGGCGCCGCAGGCTTTTTTGGTCGGTTGGCAGGGCCCCGGTATGATGGACCGCATTCGTGCCGACGGTACCTTCCCGCGCAGCCAGTGCGGTCGAGAGTGCACCTCGAGGAGAAGTCGGCAGGTTACGTACGTACTCACTCAACTATCTGAGGAGACCCCATGGGTTCTGTCATCAAGAAGCGCCGCAAGCGCATGTCCAAGAAGAAGCACCGCAAGATGCTGCGCCGCACCCGCGTTCAGCGTCGTAAGCTGGGCAAGTAAATTCTTGACCGCTGCAGGCCGTCACCCCTCGGGGAGGCGGCCTGCAGCCGTTCCCGGACTCAGGCGTCGGTGATCAGCCCCATCGCGGAGAGGTTCCGGATCGGGTGGGTGTTGGTGCGCGGTGGTCCGCCGTCGGGTGGGTGGTGGACCACTCCGCCGGGTTCTCGTGCCAGCCGGCCGTGCCTCGGTGGGGTGTCGGGATCGTCGTCGTTGCGGGCGTTGTGTACCCGACACGCCATCGTGAGGTTGTCCAGGTTCGTTTCCCCGCCGTGTTTCCAGGGGGTCAGGTGGTGTACCTGGCACTGATCGGCCGGTGTCGTACAGCCCGGTGTGGGGCACAGGATCGTCTCCGCCGCCAACAGCATCCGCTGCTTGAAGCTCGCACAGCGTTGATCCCGGTAGAGGTTGACCCCACCGTCGACCGGGTCGTAGACACCGACCAGGCCGTGGGAGGCCATCTCATGCTCCACCAGCTCCTTGCC
>NZ_FXAR01000001.1 GCF_900177745.1 Corynebacterium pollutisoli
GAAACGCCCGGTCCCATTCCGAACCCGGAAGCTAAGCCTGCCCGCGCTGATGGTACTGCACTCGGGAGGGTGTGGGAGAGTAAGTTACCGCCGACACTAAAAACAACAACAACTCAATAACACACGGAGCACCCCGGACAGACACCACGTCTGACCGGGGTGTTTCTTTCACGATTCCGGATTCCCAATACATCCGGCAACGGGTACCGTCTATTCGGTTGCCAGTTATCTCTACGTTGGCGCACCGGGGATTCACCCCGAAGATCGGGGAAGACCCCGATGTTCCGTATGCTTTATGCGGTTAACGTGGTTCTTCAAGAACTAACTAGTGCAGGAGAAGACTTTTTATCATGACAGAGAACGGGTCTCCGGAGACCGTGGACAACGCCGACAACGTGGCCGCCGCTGAGCAGGCCGGCCAGCCGGCAGGGGGCGTCGAATACGCCGCCCGCGCAGTTGATCTGCACAAGCTGTACGGCGAGGGTGAGACCGCGGTGACCGCGCTGGACCACGTCAACGTCGCGTTCGCCAGGAATCAGTTCACGGCGATCATGGGCCCCTCGGGTTCGGGAAAGTCGACCCTCATGCACTGCATGGCCGGCCTCGACTCGGCGACGTCCGGTTCCGCGCTCATCGGAGACACCGATTTGTCCCGCCTGCGGGACAAGGAGATGACGGATCTGCGCCGCGATCGGCTGGGCTTCATCTTCCAGTCCTTCAACCTTGTGCCCACGCTGACGGCCGCGGAGAACATCACGCTGCCGTCCGATATCGCGGGACGCGACGTCGATAAGCAGTGGTTCGAGGAGATCACCACCCGCCTCGGCCTGGCCGAGCGCCTGACCCACCGCCCGGCGGAGCTCTCCGGCGGCCAGCAGCAGCGTGTGGCGTGTGCCCGCGCTCTGGTGTCCCGCCCGGACATCATCTTCGGTGATGAGCCCACCGGTAACCTCGACTCGAACTCGGCCGCCGAGGTGCTCACCATCCTGCGGACTGCGGTGGACCAGGATGACCAGACGGTGGTCATCGTCACCCACGACGCCAAGGCCGCCTCCTACGCAGACCGCGTCGTCTTCCTCGCCGACGGGCGGCTGGTCAACGAGCTCATCGACCCGACCATGGACGACATCCTCGCCGCCATGGCCGGCGTCGAGCGCTAGGCCGGGGGAGTACTCGTGGCGAAGAACTCCACCATGCGCAAGGTCAGCCTGCGCAACATCGCGGCGCACAAACTGCGCCTCGCGCTGACGGTCCTGGCGGTCGTGCTCGGCACGGCCTTCATCTCCGGCGCGTTCATGTTCACCAACTCCCTCGACTCGACGTTCAAGTCGGCGGTCAGCAGCGCCTACGACGGTGTCGACGCCGTCGTGAGCCCGGGCGAGGACCTCCCGGGCATCCCGGCGTCCCTCCGCGAGGACATCGCCGCCGACGACAAGGTCAATGACGTCAACCTCACGGCGTCGCAGAGCGTCGTCATGGCCAACGACCGGGAGGAGCCCTTCCAGGTCGGTGGCGGCACCTCATCGTTGGCTCCCTGGTACGAGTCCGAGGAGGTGGTCGGTGCCCCGCACGCGATCGTCGAGGGCGAGTCCCCGGAGGCGGCGAACGAGATCGTCATCAACAAGGAGGGGGCCGAGAACTTCGGGATCTCCGTCGGCGATGAGCTCCTGCTCGTCGATCCGCAGGAGCGGCACGACGTCGTGGTCACCGGCATCTACGAGGTGGAGCTCGACTCCCGCAACGTTCTCGCCGCGTACATGCCCGAGGCCGACTTCCTCGACCGCTACACCCTCGAGGGCACGACGAACCAGCTCATCCTGTCCGCCGCGGAGGGCACCAGCGACACCGATCTGGTCGCCCACCTTGAGGAGAACTACGAGGGCATCGAGGTTGAGACGGGGGACGCTCTCGCCGAGCGGCTGACCGAGGTGATGTCCGATGCCCTGTCGTTCGTCAACTACTTCCTCATCGCGTTCGGCCTCGTTGCTCTGCTGGTCGGCACGTTCCTCATCGCCAACACGTTCTCCATGATCGTGGCGCAGCGCACCAAGGAGTTCGCGCTTCTGCGCGCGCTCGGTGCCGCCCGGCAGCAGATCACCCGGTCGGTCGTCTTCGAGGCGCTCATCGTCGGCCTCATCGGTTCCGCCATCGGCGTACTCGCCGGCATCGGCCTGGTGGCCGCCATCAAGGCGATCATGTCGATGCAGGGCCTCGAGCTCCCCGACTCCGGGCTCGGCCTGTCGACGTCCGCCGTCATCGTGCCCATCATCCTGGGCACCCTGGTCACCATCATCTCCGCCTGGATCCCCGCCCGCCGCGCCGGCGAGGTCAAGCCCGTCGAGGCGATGCGCTCCAGCGAGGCGTCGACGGATCAGCCGCTCAAGACCCGCACCATCATCGGACTGCTGCTCATGGGTGTCGGCATCGCGGCCGCCGTCGCGGGCGCGGTCATGGGGGATTCGTCCACCTCCACCCGCGCGTCGCTGGTCGGCGTCGGTGCCGTCGGCGTCATCGTCGGCTTCTTCTTCGCCGGCCCCGCCATGTCACTGCCCATCGTGCCGACGCTCGGCCGGATCATCGGCCTGCCCTTCGGGGCCGTCGGCAAGCTGGCGTCGACGAACTCGCGCCGCAACCCGCGCCGCACCGCGGCCACCGCCTTCGCGCTCACGCTGGGCGTCGCCCTGGTCACCGCCATCGGCATGCTCGGTGACACGATGAAGGCCTCGATTTCCGACGTCGTGGAGAACAACACCAACGCGGACTTCGTCCTCTCCGGCCCGACCAACTCCAACTTCCCGACGCCCGCCGGCACCCCGGATGCGGTCCGCGACGTCGAGGGCGTGGAGAAGGTGCTCACGATGTCCACCGCCCCCGTGCTTGTCGACGGGGCCGCCTCCCAGGCCATGGGCCCGCACTCCATGACCATGGTCATCGACGGGGACGTCTCCGAGATGGCGCAGATCGACGTCACCGAGGGCACCTCCGACCTCGAGTCCACCCCGGGTGTCCTGGTGACCACCGTCTTCGCGGAGCGTCAGGGATGGTCGCTGGGCGACACCCTCGAACTCACCGCCCCGGGAGTCGGGGCAGACCCGCGCGACATCGAGGTCGTCGGCATCTTCGAACCGAACAACATGATCCAGAACATGGTCATCTCCGACCAGAACGTCGACGGCATGCTCCCGCCGGGGGCGATGAGCGTCGCCATGGTCGGCGTCAACGGTGACGGCTCCGTCAGCGAGGACGAGCTGCGCGCCAACCTCGAGGAGGCCGTCAAGGGACTCATCGTCGTGCAGGTGATGAGCACCGAGGAGATGGCGGGCCAGGCGGGTGAGGCCATCGACCTCATGCTCAACATCCTCTACGCCCTGCTGGCACTCGCGGTGATCATCGCGGTGCTGGGCATCGTCAACACGCTCACCCTGGGTGTCATCGAGCGTCGCCAGGAGATCGGCATGCTCCGTGCCGTCGGCTCGCAGCGACGCCAGATCCGCACCATGATCACCCTCGAGGCCGTGCAGATCGCCGTGTTCGGCGCCGTCATGGGTATCCTCATCGGCCTCGGCCTGGGCTGGGCCTTCCTCGAGGTGCTCAAGGACGAGGGCCTGGACACACTGTCCGTGCCGTGGGGACAGCTGGCCTGGATGCTCGCCGGCTCCGCGGTGGTGGGCGTCGTCGCCGCCATCTGGCCGGCCAACCGGGCGGCCAAGACCCCGCCGCTGGACGCCATCTCCGACTAGGGGCGCGCCATGAGCAGCCACGCCACCGCCAGCCCGGCGGTGAGCGTGGCTGTCGCGTATCCGGCGACGAGAGCGTGACGACGCGCCTGCAGCAGATCCCCGATCTCCCGGGCCAGCGTCGACCACGTGGACAGGGCCCCGGCGAAGCCGACCCCGGCGGCCAGCGCAGGCAGCCCGCCGTATCCCAGGGTCAGCCCGAGCACCACCACCGCCACGAGGTTCGCGGTGAACGTGCCCCACAGACCGCCCGGCCAGCCGGCCAGCAGGGACCGCAGCGCCCCGCCGAGGAAACCGCCGAGCGCCACTGCCAGAACCGCGCTCATGGGTGCCTCCCGGCCAGCACATCCCCCAGCCACCAGGCGGCCACACACCCGAACAGTGTGGCGGCGACGTAGCCGGCCGCCTCCGGGAGGGGGAGGTCGGCGGTGAGGTACGCGAACGTCGAGAAGCTCGTGAAACCCCCGAGGACGCCGGGCCCCCAGAAGACGCCGGGGCGCAGCCGGCCCATGAGAAACGCCCCCACGACGTTGACCCCGAGGAGGGGGAGAACGCCGTCGAGGGCGAAGCGGGCCACGGCGCCGAGGGCGGCACCGAGGCCGGTGAGGGCGGCGTCGCGGAGCACGCTACTTCCAGTCACTGCCCTGGGCACGCAGGAAGGCGGCGACCTCCTCCGGCGTCGCTCGGAGCTTCGGGTCGAACTTGAGGTACGCCTTCGTCTCGCGGGCCACGAGGCCGGAGAGGATGAGCAGGCCGACGAGGTTCGGCAGGGCCATGAGGCCGTTCGCCAGGTCGGAGAAGGACCACACGAGGTCAAGCTCCACGGTCGCGCCGATGAGGGCGGTGATGGTGAACAACATGCGGTAGGGGATCGTGCCGATGCGGCCGACGAGGGACTCCAGGGAACGCTCGCCGTAGTAGGACCAGCCGATGAGGGTGGAGAACGCGAAGAAGATGATCGACAGGGACACGATCGTGCCGCCCCACTCGCCCGGCAGGGCGGTGGAGAAGGCGTTGGCCGTCATGACGCCGGCGGTCTCGCGGCCGGTGTCCCACACACCGGCGGTGACGATGACCAGGCCGGTGATGGTGACGACGATGAGGGTGTCGATGAAGGTCTGCGTCATGGAGACGAGGCCTTGACGCACGGGGTGGGAGGTCTTCGCGGCGGCCGCGGCGATGGCGGCGGAACCCATGCCCGACTCGTTGGAGAAGATGCCGCGGGCGACACCGAACTGGATGGCCAGCATGATGCCGGCGCCGACGAAGCCACCGGTCGCTGCGGTGCCGGTGAAGGCGTCGGTGAAGATGAGCGCCAGGGCGGCCGGGATCTGGCCGGCCTGCAGGATGAGGACGACGATGCCGGCGGTGACGTAGAGGATGATCATCATCGGGACGAAGGCGGCGGTGATGCGGCCGATGGCCTGGATGCCGCCGAGCAGGACGGCGCCGACGAAGATGAAGATGATGACGCCGGTGAGCATCGGATCGATGCCGAAGGTGCCCTCCATGTTGGAGGCGACCGCGTTGGCCTGCGTCATGTTGCCGATGCCGAAGGACGCGATGACCGCGAACGCGGCGAAGGAGACGCCGAGGATCTTGCCCAGCGGGCCGGAGATGCCGCGCTTGAGGTAGTACTGCGGGCCACCGGAGATCTCACCCTTGGCGTCGGTGGTGCGGAAGCGCACACCGAGGAACGCCTCCGTGTACTTCGAGGCCATGCCGACGAGGCCGGTCACCCAGATCCAGAACAGCGCACCGGGGCCACCGACGGAGATGGCCGTGGCCACACCGACGATGTTGCCGACGCCGACGGTGGCGGCCAGCGCCGTGGTCAGCGCCTGGTAGTTGGAGATGTCACCCTTGCCGTCGGTGTCGGAGTTGTCGATGAGTCCGTGGCGCATCGCTCGTCCCAGGGTGCGGAACTGGATGCCGCCCAGGCGGACGGTGAGGTACAGGCCGGTGCCGAGGAGGAGGGGGATGAGGACGAACGGTCCCCAGACGACACCACCGGCGGTGTCGAAGGCGTTCTGCAGCGATTCCATGCGCTCAAGGTACTACCAGAGTGTGGCGCCGGCCACATCGGGGAGCGGTGTGCTCGTAATGTCATTCAAAGGGTGGAGGGGCACTGCCCCCTGCCGGGGGTGGCAGACGGGCAGGGGGCGGGCGCACCCGTGCGGGGACCGGGGCCGGCGACGACAATGGGAGGGGACTGTTGGCGAACACCGTTTTCAAGGAGAGACATGGCACACGAGCGCGCAGGCCAGCCGGCCCGTCCCGAGGACCTCATCGACATCGCGGAACTGGTCACCGCGTACTACACCCGCGAGGTCGACGTCGACAACCCGGACCAGCAGGTCGCCTTCGGCACCTCCGGTCACCGCGGATCCTCCCTCGACAACGCCTTCAACGAGCAGCACATCTGGGCCACCACCCAGGCGATCGTCGACTACCGCCGTGAGAACTCCATCGGCGGCCCGGTCTTCGTCGGCCGCGACCCGCACGCGCTCTCCGAGCCGGCGATGGTCTCCGCCCTCGAGGTGCTCCTCGCCAACGACGTCGCCGTGCTGGTCGACGACCGGGGCCGCTACACCCCGACCCCGGCCGTCTCCCACGCCATTCTCGCCCACAACGCCGGCCTCGCCGGTGGCGTGACCGGCACCGACCCGAAACGTGCCGACGGCATCGTCATCACCCCGTCCCACAACCCGCCGCGCGACGGTGGTTTCAAGTACAACCCGCCGTCCGGCGGCCCGGCCGACACCGACGCCACCGACTGGATCGCCGAGCGCGCCAACGAGTACCTGCGCGCCGACCTCGAGGGTGTCCGGCGCACCCCGGTCACCGGCGTCCTCGACGAGCGCGCCGAGAAGTACAACTTCATGGACACCTACGTCCGGGATCTGCCCAGCGTCGTCGACATCGAGGCCATCCGCGACTCCGGCCTGTCCATCGGCGCCGACCCGATGGGTGGCGCCTCCGTGGACTACTGGGGTGCCATCGCCGACACCCACAAGATCAACCTCACCGTGGTCAACCCCGAGGTCGACGCCACCTGGCGTTTCATGACCCTGGACACCGACGGCAAGATCCGCATGGACTGCTCCTCCCCGGACGCCATGGCCTCCCTCATCGCCAACCGTGACAAGTACGACATCGCCACGGGCAACGACGCCGACGCCGACCGCCACGGCATCGTCACCCCGGACCACGGCCTCATGAACCCCAACCGCTACCTGGCGGTGGCCATCGAGTACCTCTTCGCCAACCGCCCGGAGTGGGCGGCGGACACCGCCGTCGGCAAGACCCTGGTGTCCTCCTCGATGATCGACCGCGTCGTCGCGAAGCTCGGCCGGAAGCTGGTCGAGGTGCCGGTCGGCTTCAAGTGGTTCGTCCCGGGCCTCATCGACGGCTCCGTCGGCTTCGGCGGTGAGGAGTCCGCGGGCGCCTCCTTCCTGCGCCGCAACGGCCAGGTGTGGTCCACCGACAAGGACGGCCTCATCCTCGACCTGCTCGCCGCGGAGATCACCGCCGTGACCGGCAAGACCCCGTCGCAGCGCTACGCCGAGCTCGCCGCCGAGTACGGTGCCCCCGCCTACGCGCGTACCGACGCCGAGGCCAACCGCGAGCAGAAGGCCATCCTCAAGGCGCTGTCCCCGGAGCAGGTCACCGCCACCGAGCTGGCCGGCGAGCCGATCACAGCGAAGCTCACCAACGCCCCGGGCAACGACGCCGCGATCGGCGGCCTCAAGGTCACCACCGAGAACGCCTGGTTCGCGGCCCGCCCCTCCGGCACCGAGGACAAGTACAAGATCTACGCCGAGTCCTTCCGGGGTGAGGAGCACCTCCGCCAGGTGCAGCAGGAGGCGCAGGCTGTGGTCTCCCAGGTGCTCGGCCAGTAGGACCCTGTGATATTCGCCGATATGGTGAAATTCATATGGGCTGCAGGTAGGTGCGTGCACTAAGGTCTGGGGATGTGTCCACTACTGAACAGGCCCTGATGACGTCGGCAGGCACCCGGGAGAACCCGGGCGCCGAGGCCGACGTCTCCTCTTCCCCCGGCGCCGGCTTCTGGTCGGGACGCACCGGGCAGCGCATCCTCGACGCCATCAGCGCCTTCGCGCGCTTCTACATGGCGTACGTGTGGATTTCGGCGGGCATCCCCAAGCTCAACGACCACATGAACATGACGCAGGCGATCGCCGCGTACGAGATCTTCACCCCTTACTGGTCGGATCTGCTGGCGCGCCTCATCGGCCCGCTGGAGATCGCCGGCGGTGTCCTGCTGCTGCTGGGCATCTTCCTCCGCCAGTCGAGCAAGGTGGCGTCCTGGGTGATGGTCCTGTTCATCGTCGGCGTCGCCTCCGCATGGGCGCGCGGCCTGGCAATCGACTGCGGCTGCTTCAACATCGAGCCCAACACCGACGGGCAGGCCATGGACTACCTCATCACCATCCTGCGTGATCTCGTCTTCCTGGCGCTGTCGCTGTGGACGGTCTACCGTCCGTTCAAGCGTTTCGCCCTTTACCCCTGATTCACCCTGAATAAGCAAGGAACAGCAACTGTGAGCAAGTCCACCAAGGTCAGCAACCCCAACTCCAAGGGCGGCAGCGGCTTCATCTGGGCCATCGTGGCGGTCGTCGCCATCGCGGCCGTGGTCATCGGCTACATCGTCATGTCGGGCCAGGGCAAGAAGACCGAGCACCTCGCCGAGCGGGAGACCATCGACGTCGCCTTCGAGTCCGAGTTCTCCGACAACGCCGTCACCCTGCGTTCCGCCGACGCCAAGGCGGACGCCGAGGTCGTCGACCTCTACGAGGACTTCTCCTGCTCCTACTGTGGTCAGCTGGCCGTCAACACCGACGAGCAGATGCAGGCCGCCGTGGAGGAGGGCGACCTCGTGGTCAACGTCCGCACCCTCAACTTCCTCGACCGCGGCAGCATCGACGGCCACTCCACCCGCGCCGCCGCCGCTGTCCTGGCCCTGGCCGAGGCCGGCGAGACCGACGCCTACTGGAACCTCCGCGCCTACCTGATGGAGGACCAGCAGGACATCTACAACAAGTGGTCCAACGACGACTTCGCCGACGCCGCGAAGCAGTTCGGTGCCTCCGACGAGACCGTCGAGAAGATCCGTTCCGGCGAGAACGTCGAGCCGACCAACGCGCTGGCCACCGCCAACGCCGACAAGCTCAACACCGAGACCGGTTCCGTGTCTTCGCCGCGCGTCATCCAGGACGGCCAGGACGTCGAGGTCGCCGACATCAACCAGTGGATGGACGTCGTCCTCGGTTAATGTCCGATTGCTTGTCGACGTCCCGCGCGGGACGTCGACAAGCAATTGACCAGGGGATTTGGTTCTGAAGCGCGTGGGCGTGTACATTGAAGCAAGTTCCAAGGGGCTATGGCGCAGCTGGTAGCGCACCACACTGGCAGTGTGGGGGTCAGGGGTTCGAGTCCCCTTAGCTCCACTACACAACTGAATAACCATCACGGGGCTATGGCGCAGCTGGTAGCGCACCACACTGGCAGTGTGGGGGTCAGGGGTTCGAGTCCCCTTAGCTCCACTCGTGAAAAGAGGCTCACCTTCGGGTGGGCCTCTTTTTGTACTCATTGCTCATCGGATTCCGCGGCGACGTAATGTAAGAGGTATCCACGAACGCACCTGCGTCGAACCGACCGAGGAGTTTCCGTACCCATGTCCTTCAACGATGATGTCTTCCGCACCCTGAGCACCGAGCAGTCCCTCGCCTACCTGGAGGACGTGCAGCCCGGCCGCATCGTGATGCGCCGCAAGGAGGACATCGAGATCTTCCCCATCAACTTCGTCGTCGACGGTGAGTCCATCTACTTCCGCACCGCGGAGGGTTCCAAGCTGTTCACCCTGAGCCTCAACCAGGACGTCCTCTTCGAGGCCGACGGACTCAAGGGCGAGACCGCCTGGTCCGTCATCATCAAGGGCACCGCCGAGGTCCTGGAGAAGCCGGCCGACATCGACCACGCCGAGACCCTGGGCCTCAAGCCGTGGGCCCCGACCCTCAAGTACAACTGGGTGCGCATCAACGCCTCCGACATCTCCGGCCGCGAGTTCGAGGTCGGCGAGGAGCCGGAGCGCTACTAGTCTGGCGTGTATGACTGACGTATTCACCAAGCAGCCCCGTGAGCCCCGATCCGCAGAAGCGGAGGCCGCGGGGCTGCGGTGGCTCCGGGAGGCCTCCGACTGCGTGGCAGAGGTGGTGGGCCTCGACGCGGAGCGCAATATCCTGCAGACCCGCCGCGTGCACGAGGTGAGCCCCTCCCAGGACGCCGCGCGCCAGGCCGGCCGGGAGCTGGCCCGCATCCACACCGCGGGCGCCGGGGCCTTCGGAGCCCCGCCGACGGGCTGGGAGGGGCCGAACTACATCGGCACGCAGGAGCAGGAGTGCACCCCGCACGAGCACTGGGGTGAGTTCTACGTCAACCAGCGGGTCCTGCCCTTCGCCCGCCGCGCCGTGGAGGCCGGGAACCTCGACGCGGAGGGGATGGCCCTGGTGGCGCAGGCGTGCGCCGCGGTGGTCGTGACGCGGTGGGACGTCGCACCCGCCCGCATCCACGGTGACCTGTGGGCGGGCAACCTGCTCTTCTCCGACGAGGGCCCCGTGTTCATCGACCCGGCCGCCCACGGCGGGCACCCCCTGACTGACCTGGCGATGCTCGCCCTGTTCGGTGTGCCGTTCCGGGAGGACGTGTGGCGCGGCTACCAGGAGGTCACGCCGTTGCCGGAGGACTTCCGGGAGTATTTCCCCCTGCACCAGCTCCACCCCCTGGCGGTGCACACCCTCACCCACGGGCGCAGCTACGCCCGGCCGCTGGTGACAGCGGCGCGGGAGACGCTGGAGAAACTGGGCTAACGCCACCAGGTGTCGTGCGGGCCCGGGGCGAGGTGCCGCTTGTGGGCACCGATGCGCCACAGGTGCTCGAGGCGCGCTCGTGCCTCGTCGGGCACGTCGCGGCCCTCGAGGAAGTCGTCGATGTGGGCGTAGGTGACGCCGAGTGCCTCCTCGTCGGGCAGCGCCGGCCGGTCGTCCTCGAGGTCGGCGGTGGGGATCTTCGTCCACGTGGCCTCCGGGGCCCCGAGCTCCGCGAGCAGCTGCGCCCCCTGGCGTTTGTTCAGGCCGGCGAGCGGCAGGACATCTGCGGCCCCGTCGCCGTGCTTGGTGAAGAACCCGGTGAGATTCTCCGCGGCGTGATCCGTGCCGATGACGAGGGCGGAGACCTCACCGGCGAGGGCGTACTGGGCGATCATGCGCTGGCGGGCCTTGACGTTGCCCTCGTTGAAGTCGCCGAGTTCCTCCCTGCCCAGGGCCGCAGTGACGGCCCCGGCCATCTCGCCGGTGGCGCCGGCGATGTTGACGGTGAGGCGGTGGTCGGGGTTGATGAAGTCAAGCGCCATCTGCGCGTCGTCCTCGTCGGCCTGCACGCCGTGGGGCAGACGCACCGCCCAGAACTCGGCCTGTCCGCCCTCCGCGCGGAGCTTCTCGACGGCCAGCTGCGCCAACCGGCCCGCCAGCGTGGAGTCCTGCCCGCCGGAGATCCCGAGGACGTAACCCTTCATGCCGGTGACGCGGAGGTAGTCGACGAGGAAGTTGACGCGGGCGGTGACCTCCGCGGGGGCGTCGATAAGCGGTTGGACGTGAAGCGCGTCGATGATGTCGTTCTGGAGCGAGGCAGGCTGGGTCATGGCACCGATCCTAGCCGCGTGGGTGAGCGCTAACCCATGTCGTAGTAGGCCACGAGCGTGCCACAGGGCAGACAGCGGAACAGGAGCGTGGCGGTCCAGCCGTGCTCGACCAGTGTGGGAAGAGGCGATACACCACGGGCACAGGGATTTCGGCCGGCCGCCGAGCCGGTACCTGGGTCCCACATAGTCCCAGCTGGTCTGCTCCCCGCCGCACGCGCGGGTCGGGGTGGTGACGGGACGAGGGGAGGCACGTTCGGGGACATGGACAGCGATCCCGGTTCTTCGCCACGAGTGCCACCCGGGGATCGTTTTGGAGGTTGCGTGCGGCGTGGGGTAACATACTCCCTCGTGTCATGGCTGTATGGCCATGTTGGAAAAGTCGCATCGTAACTGAATTCGCGCATACAGAAAGGAGCGCCCGATGAAGGTCCGCAAGTCGCTTCGGTCGCTGAAGAACAAGCCGGGCGCCCAGGTTGTGCGTCGTCGCGGCAAGGTCTACGTGATCAACAAGAAGGAGCCGCGCTTCAAGGCCCGCCAGGGCTGAGCGTTCTCCGCTTATCGACGAGCTGCCGCCCGTCCGGATACTCTCCGGACGGGCGGTTCTCCGTTGGTGGGGTGGTGCCACATGTCTATGTATAACGATTGGATAACGGGAAAGTCGGGCGAGCTGGGGAAATCACAGCGTTGTGGTTCCGCCGGTGTTGTTCGGCGCCGCGAAGGGGGTCAACATGTGGGCGGCGGGGGAGTGTCATCCTGGGAATATCACGTGTGTAACTACTAAATGTAGTGCTGGTTGCGGGTAACGACCACAAAGTATAGTGTCGTTGGTGTCGCCGCCGGACGGGGCAGGAATCATCTCCACCACCCTCTCCGCGGCCTGCTGAATCTACAGACCACGACCCGTTCGCCGAGAAGAATGAGGACCACTCCCATGTCCATCACCCTCTACACCAAGCCCGCCTGCGTCCAGTGCAAGGCCACCGAGAAGGCCCTCGACCGCGCCGGCCTGAAGTACGACACCGTGGACATCAGCCTCGACGATGAGGCCCGCGACTACGTCCTGGCCCTCGGTTACCTGCAGGCCCCGGTCGTGGAGGCCAACGGCGAGCACTGGTCCGGCTTCCGCCCGGAGCGCATCAACAGCCTCACCGCTGTCGTCGCTTAACGCACTGCCCGCCCCTGATCGGCCCCGCCGGGAGTCAGGGCCGACGACAATCCCCATCCCCACGCCGCCCACGAGACGCCGGGCGGCGTTTCGTTTAAGGACGTGAACCAACGATGCTCGTCGTGTACTTCTCCTCCGTGTCGGAGAACACGCGTCGTTTCGTCGAGAAGCTGGACCTCCCCAACGTCCGCATCCCGCTGTACAAGCACGAGGAACCCCTCATCGTCGATGAGCCCTACGTCCTCGTCTGTCCCACCTACGGCGGCGGCGCGGGTCTCACCCACCAGAATTCCCGCCCGGTCCCCTCGCAGGTGATCCGCTTCCTCAACAACGAGCACAACCGCAGCCTCATCCGCGCGGTCGTCGCCGGCGGCAACTCGAATTTCGGCTCCGACTTCGGGCTGGCGGGGGAGATCATCGCACGGAAATGCCACGTCCCCTACGTCTACCGCTTCGAGCTGATGGGCAACCCCGAGGATGTGCGTATCCTGCGGGAAGGGCTTCTCACCAACGCGGAGGCCCTGGGGCTCGAACCCCAGACGACCTCCTGCTGACACCACACTTCACCTGAACTGAAAGGCACCGGATACCTTGACCACGACGACGACCGAGCACGCCATCTCCCAGGAGGAGCAGCTCGACTACCACGCTCTCAACGCGCTGCTCAACCTCTACGACGAGAACGGTCAGATCCAGTTCGACAAGGACCGCGAGGCCGCGAACCAGTACTTCCTGCAGCACGTCAACCAGAACACCGTGTACTTCCACGACCTGGACGAGAAGCTGCGGTACCTCGTGGACAACAAGTACTACGAGCCGGAGGTTCTCGAGGCCTACGACTACGAGTTCATCAAGGAGCTCTTCCAGCGCGCGTACGCCTACAAGTTCCGCTTCCCGACGTTCCTCGGCGCGTACAAGTACTACACCTCGTACACCCTCAAGACCTTCGACGGCCGCCGCTACCTCGAGCGCTTCGAGGACCGCGTCACCATGACCGCCCTCTTCCTGGCCAACGGCGACCGCGCGCTGGCCGAGAGCCTCGTCGACGAGATCCTCACCGGCCGCTTCCAGCCGGCCACCCCGACCTTCCTCAACGCCGGCAAGGCCCAGCGCGGCGAGCTCGTCTCCTGCTTCCTCCTGCGCATCGAGGACAACATGGAGTCCATCGGCCGCGCCATCAACTCCGCCCTGCAGCTGTCCAAGCGCGGCGGTGGCGTCGCCCTGCTGCTGTCCAACCTGCGTGAGTCCGGCGCGCCGATCAAGCACATCGAGAACCAGTCCTCCGGCGTCATTCCCGTGATGAAGCTCCTCGAGGACTCCTTCTCCTACGCCAACCAGCTCGGTGCCCGCCAGGGTGCCGGTGCCGTCTACCTCAATGCGCACCACCCGGACATCATGCGCTTCCTCGACACCAAGCGCGAGAACGCCGACGAGAAGATCCGCATCAAGACCCTCTCCCTCGGCGTGGTCATCCCTGACATCACCTTCGAGCTGGCCCGTCGCAACGACGACATGTACCTGTTCTCCCCGTACGACGTGGAGCGCAAGTACGGCAAGCCCTTCGGCGACATCTCCATCACCGAGCTCTACGACGAGATGGTCGACGACCCGAACATCGCCAAGAAGAAGATCAACGCGCGCCAGTTCTTCCAGACCCTCGCCGAGATCCAGTTCGAGTCCGGCTATCCGTACATCATGTTCGAGGACACCGTGAACGCGGCCAACCCCATCGAGGGCCGCATCAACATGTCCAACCTGTGCTCCGAGATCCTGCAGGTCAACACCCCCTCGACCTACCACGAGGACCTCTCCTACGAGACCATCGGCGAGGACATCTCCTGCAACCTCGGCTCCATGAACATCGCCATGGCCATGGACTCGCCGGACTTCGGCAAGACCATCGAGACCGCCATCCGCGGACTGACCGCCGTCGCCGAGTTCACCAGCATCGATTCCGTGCCGTCCGTGCGCGAGGGCAACAACGCCTCCCACGCCATCGGCCTCGGCCAGATGAACCTCCACGGCTACCTCGGCCGCGAGCACATCTACTACGGCTCCGAGGAGGGACTGGACTTCACCAACGCCTACTTCGCCGCCGTGCTGTACCAGGCCCTGCGCGCCTCCAACAAGATCGCCAAGGAGCGGGGCACCACCTTCTCCGGCTTCGAGCGCTCCAAGTACGCCGACGGCACCTACTTCGACGGCTTCGACCCGGCCGACTTCGCGCCGAAGACCGAGAAGGTCAAGGGGCTGTTCGAGCGTTCCTCCGCACACATCCCGTCCGCCGAGGACTGGGCCGACCTCAAGGCCGAGGTCATGGAGCACGGCCTGTTCAACCGCAACCTGCAGGCCGTCCCGCCGACCGGGTCGATCTCCTACATCAACAACTCGACCTCCTCGATCCACCCGATCGCCTCGAAGATCGAGATCCGCAAGGAAGGCAAGATCGGCCGCGTCTACTACCCGGCGCCGCACATGGACAACGAGAACCTGGACTACTTCCAGGACTCGTACGAGATCGGCTACGAGAAGATCATCGACACGTACGCCATCGCCACCCGCTACGTGGACCAGGGCCTGTCGCTGACGCTGTTCTTCAAGGACACCGCCACCACCCGCGACATCAACCGCGCCCAGATCTACGCCTGGCGCAAGGGCATCAAGACGCTGTACTACATCCGTCTCCGCCAGGTCGCGCTGACCGGCACGGAGATCGAGGGCTGCGTCTCCTGCATGCTGTAGGAGACAGTCGGTGACGCCGCAGGGCGCGGTTCCCCGGGGAAGGGGACCGCGCCCTGCGGCGATTCCGGAGGGCGAGGAGGGGATCAGTAGTCGTCGACGAACATCTGGGCCACCTCGGTGAGCAGCAGGCGCGACTGCTCCTCCGCCGCGGCGTCGTCACCGTCCGCGATGGCGCGGGCCAGCTGCTCGTGGGCGGACATCGCGGCCGGTGCCGGGTCCGCCGGCTGCATCCCGTAGCGGGTGCGCCCCTGCAGCACGCTGAGCAGCGGCGGGGCCAGCGCCGCGAACATCTCGTTGCCCGAGGCCTCGAGCAGCAGGTTGTGGAAGCGGCTGTCCACCTCCAGGAACTCCTGGGAGGCGCCGGCCCCGGACTCGCCGAGCTCCCGCAGCCGACCGGCCAGCGACAGCAGCTCCTCGCGCTGCCCCTGGTCGGCGTTGAGTGCGGCGAGGCGGGCGGCCTGCGGTTCGATGCCGGTCCGGAGCTCGTTGAGGGAGCGCAGCTGGGAGTTGCGGTCGTTCGGGCAGGCCAGGCGCCAGTCAATGATCGACTGGTCGAAAACCGCCCACGAGGAACGGGGGCGGACGGTGATGCCCACGCGGCGGGAGGAGGAGACGAGGCCGAGCTGCTCCAGGGCGCGCATGGCCTCGCGGGCCACGGTGCGGGAGATGTCGAAGCGGTCCGACAGGTCCTGGAGGGTGAATGTGCGCCCCTCAGGAAGCGTGCCGGAGATGATGTCCTGTCCGAGTTCGGCGAGGACGTTGTCCAACAGGGGGGCGGCCGGGGTACGGGGAGTCTCGGTCATCGCAGTTGGTGTCCTTCGTATCCTGAGTACGGCATTATTAGTCATTCTAAACCCGGGAGCGGGACGAATGCAGGCGCATCCTCCAAATCGGGGGACCGGATAGGGGACAGTTTCGGGCCACGGTCTTCTGGTTCCGGGGGTGGCGGGACGGTGGCTGGCCTGCGCCGGGGGAACGCGGCGTCGAAAACGCACCTTATATATAAGGAATCGTCGGCGGTGCACGCGATGGTCGACACCCGGGAGAGCGGGGCCGGCATACGGTTCGACGTCGATAAAGGTTCCCGACCCGCCGTCTCCACCGAAAGGTTGATATCGACCGGGGGTGGTGGAGAGTTCCCGGTCATGGCCGAGAATGTTAATCCCCCAGTTCACAAGTGTGGCACCAGTCACAAACCCAGGGGGGTGTCCGGCGATTCAGGGGTGATTCGCAGAGAAAACCCTCTGCCCTTGAGTTTTGTGTGAGACATGGGGTTAGACTGAACTACGTCTCCAGTCCAGATGGGCTGGAAATCTCTCTTACGCGTCCTTTAAGATGAGGCGCAGTAAAAGCTTGGCAGTCCGTGTTGTGCGGACTGTCTCGTAGTCAGGAGGAACTATGACCGCAGTGGCGCCAAGGCTTGATGATTACATCGAGCCGACTCGTCCTCAGCCGACCGGCAACGAGCGTAAGGGCTCGCGTGCCTGGGAGATGCTGATCACCACCGACCACAAGCAGCTGGGCATCTACTACATCATCATGTCCTTCAGCTTCTTCTTCCTCGGCGGCCTGATGGCCCTGCTGATCCGCGCGGAGCTCTTCACCCCGGGTCTGCAGTTCCTGTCGAACGAGCAGTTCAACCAGCTGTTCACCATGCACGGCACCGTGATGCTGCTGCTGTTCGGTACGCCGATTGTCTGGGGTTTCGCGAACTACGTCCTGCCGCTGCAGATCGGCGCACCGGATGTGGCCTTCCCCCGCCTGAACGCCTTCGGTTTCTGGATCACCACCGTCGGTGGTGTCGCGATGCTGTCCGGTTTCCTTACCCCGGGTGGCGCAGCCGACTTCGGCTGGACCATGTACTCCCCGCTGTCCGATGCAGTCCACACCCCGGGTGTCGGTGCTGACCTCTGGATCATCGGCGTCGGCGCGACCGGTATCGGTACCGTCGCCTCCGCCATCAACATGCTCACCACCATTCTCACGATGCGTGCCCCGGGCATGACCATGTTCCGTCTCCCGATCTTCACCTGGAACATCTTCGTCACCTCCGTCATCGCCCTGATGATCTTCCCGCTGCTGCTCGCCGCCGCCCTCGGCGTCCTGTACGACCGCAAGCTCGGCGCGCACATCTACGACACCGCCAACGGTGGCGCGATCCTGTGGCAGCACCTGTTCTGGTTCTTCGGCCACCCCGAGGTCTACGTCCTCGCCCTGCCGTTCTTCGGTGTCATCTCCGAGGTCATCCCGGTCTTCTCCCGTAAGCCGATGTTCGGCTACATCGGCCTGGTCTTCGCGACCCTGGCCATCGGCGCCCTGTCCATGGCCGTGTGGGCACACCACATGTTCGTCACCGGTGCCGTCCTGCTGCCGTTCTTCTCCTTCATGACGTTCCTGATTTCGGTCCCGACCGGCGTCAAGTTCTTCAACTGGGTCGGCACCATGTGGAAGGGTCACATCACCTGGGAGACCCCGATGATCTTTGCGGTCGGCTTCGCCGCCACCTTCCTCTTCGGTGGCCTGACCGGCATCATGCTGGCCTCCCCGCCGCTGGACTTCCACCTGGCTGACGGCTACTTCCTCATCGCTCACTTCCACTACACCCTGTTCGGTACCGTCGTGTTCGCCTCCTTCGCCGGCGTCTACTTCTGGTTCCCGAAGATGACCGGTCGTATGCTGGACGAGCGTCTGGGCAAGATCCACTTCTGGATCACCTTCATCGGCTTCCAGGGCACCTTCCTGGTCCAGCACTGGCTGGGCAACATGGGTATGCCGCGTCGTTACGCCGACTACCTGGACTCCGACGGCTTCACCCTGCTGAACCAGATCTCCACCGTGTTCTCCTTCCTGCTCGGTGCCTCCGTCATCCCGTTCATCTGGAACGTCTTCAAGTCCTGGCGTTACGGCGAGGTCGTCACCGTCGACGATCCGTGGGGCTACGGCAACTCCCTCGAGTGGGCCACCTCCTGCCCGCCGCCGCGCCACAACTTCGTCTCCCTGCCGCGTATCCGCTCCGAGCGCCCGGCATTCGAGCTGCACTACCCGCACATGGTCGAGCGTATGCGCCGCGAGGCACACACCGGCCACCACGACGAGCGTGCAGAGAAGACCCAGTCCCCGTCTCCGGCTGAAGTCCGCTAGACACCAAGGGTCTGACATAGTCACCTCCGACTGACACAACCCCCGGCAGATCCTCTGCCGGGGGTTGTGGCATGTCTGAACCCCACCCCCTCCATGAAAGAATTGATCCCCGTGGCAGATCTTGACCAGAACCCCGTCAGCGACGAGAACGACGAGAACACCGGCACCCTGCAGGTCGGCCTGCAGCCCGGCCTCGAGTCCGCCGTCATCACCCTCACCGGCCGTGACCGCCCCGGCGTGACCGCCGCTTTCTTCCGCGTCCTCTCCGCGCACAACGTGCAGCTTCTCGACGTCGAGCAGTCCCAGTTCCGCGGCTACCTCAACCTCGCCGCCTACGTCGGCGTCGACCCGGCCCGCGTCGAGCGTCTCCGCGAGGGCCTGGACGAGACCCTCCGCGGCCACGGCCAGTCCGTGTCCCTCGACCTGGCGTCGGACGCCCTGTCCTCCTCCCCGCGTTCCACCCACGTCGCCGTGGTCCTGGGCAACCCGGTCACCGCCAAGGACGTCTCCTCCATCGGCCAGACCCTGGCCAACTACGGGGCGAACATCGACCGCATCCGCGGCATCGCCGACTACCCGATCACGGGCCTGGAGATCATGATCACCATCGCCAACCCGGAGCCGGGCGGCGGCATGGCCATGCGTAAGGCACTGGCCGAGCTGACCACCGAGCTGGGCGTGGACATCGCCATCGAGCGCGCCGGCCTGCTGCGCCGCTCCAAGCGCCTCGTGTGCTTCGACTGCGACTCCACCCTCATCACCGGCGAGGTCATCGAGATGCTGGCCGCCCACGCCGGCAAGGAGGCCGAGGTCGCCGAGGTCACTGAGCGCGCCATGCGCGGCGAGCTCGACTTCGAGGAGTCCCTGCGCGAGCGCGTCGCCACCCTCAAGGGTCTCGACGCCTCCGTCATCGACGCTGTGGCCGCGGACATCGTCCTCACCCCGGGTGCCCGCACCACCATCCGCACCCTCCACAAAATGGGGTACCGCACGGCGGTCGTCTCCGGCGGCTTCATCCAGGTCCTCGAGGATATGGCCGCCGACCTCGAGCTCGACTACGTCCGCGCCAACACCCTGGAGATCGTCGACGGCAAGCTGACCGGCCGCGTCATCGGCGACATCGTCGACCGGGCCCGCAAGGCCGAGCTCCTGCGCGAGTTCGCCGCCGATTCCGGTCTGCAGATGTACCAGACCGTCGCCGTCGGTGACGGTGCCAACGACATCGACATGCTCTCTGCTGCCGGCCTCGGCATCGCCTTCAACGCGAAGCCGGCCCTCCGCGAGATCGCCGACACCTCCGTCAACCACCCCTTCCTCGATGAGGTCCTCCACATTCTGGGTGTCCCGCGCGAGGAGATCGACGAGTCCGACCTCGAGGACGGCACCTACCGGCGCGTCCCGCTCGAGGCCACCGCCCGCTAGTGGAGGTGACCGATCCGCTCGCCGCGGCGCATTCCCTCCTGCGTGCCCGGGTGAGCGAGAACCGGCACGAACGCCACGAGGACCCCTCCCGCCCGGAGACGGTCCAGGCCATGCAGATCGCCCTGCACGTGCCGAAACCGCAACCGCCCCGCCGCACCGACCTCCTCGAGGCCGCGGCCCGGGCGGTTGTCGCCGTCTGTCTGGCCCCGCAGGTCGCCACCGATCCGCAGTGGCGGGCCGGGCTCGAGGGGTGGTACGACCACCTCATCCGGAAGGTCGCCCGTCGGGCCCGGAACAAGGCGTGGGACGACGTCCAGGCGGTCCCCGGCATCACCGTCGACGTCCGCGGTGCGCAGGCCCGGGCGTTCGTGCCGTCGTCGGTGGCCGCGGTCCCCGCCCCGGTGCGGAAACTGCAGATCCAGGGCACCGAGCTGCCGCAGGACGAGCCCGGCCCGGCGGACCCCCGGTGGCCGGTCATCCTCATCGACGCCGACCTGCGCATGAGCACCGGCAAGGCGGCCGCCCAGGTCGGCCACGCCAGCATGCTGCTCGCCGCCCGCCTCACCCTCGACGAGGTGCGGGAGTGGGCGGACAGCGGTTTCGCGCTCGCGGTTCGGGAGATACCCAACGCGGAGTTCGTCGCTCACCTGGACAGCCCGGGTGCGCTCCCCGTGCGTGACGCCGGGTTCACCGAGGTGGCCCCCGACGCACTGACCGTGCTGGCCGTCCCGCCGACCCGGTCCTGATCTACAGGGCGGCGAGGGCGGGGACGTCGAGAAGCGCGACCCATTCGCGACCGGAATCGATGAGCCCCTTCCGCTTCATCCGCGACATCGCGCGGGAGGTCGACTCCACGGTGGTGGAGGCGAGGCCGGCGATGTCGTCGCGGCGCAGACGGACCTGCAGGAGCACGGAGCCGTCGGAACGCTCCTGCCCGAGGCTGTCGGCGAGGGAGAGCAGCACCCCCGCGACGCGCTGCTCGACGGTGCGGGTGGTGCGGGCGACCTCCCGCTCGCGGGCGCGGGTGAGCCGTTCCTGCTGCAGTCGCAGGAGGGCGAGCGCCAGCGCGGGGAACGTCTCGACGACCTCCGCCAGCGACTCCGTCCGCAGGAACAGCGCGCACGTGGTCTCCATCGCCCACGCAGAATCCGGGGTGGGGACCACGGTGGTGTCGAGCGGGCCGACGACATCGCCGGGGGCGGCGAGGTCGACGGTGATCTCGTCGCCGTCGACGGTGTCGCGGGTGATGCGCACCCGTCCCGACATGACGAGGTACACGCCGCCCGGGGTGTCACCGGCGACCATGAGCGGATCACCCGCCGCCCAGGACAGGGCCTGCAGGTGACCGTCCAGTTCCTCCCGCTGCTCCCGCGTCAGGGCGCGGGTGAGGGGGGAGCGCGCCATCACCTGCATCCGCACGTCCGGGGAACAGTGGTGGGGGCGGGCGCAACCGCGGTGGACGGGGTGGTGGGACATGACCCCAGCGTAGCGATCGTGGGAGACTGTGGGTCAGGAAACCACTTCCGAAAGGGGAGTCCCATGACCCAGCCACACGATCCCTATCCCGGCTACGCCGGCCACCAGCCGCCGACCCCGCACATGATCCCGCCCGGCCCGCCCCGCCCCGTCGACGCGGTCGCCAGCCTCACCCAGGGATGGAAGGCGCTGGCCTCCAACCTGCTGCCGTGGGTGCTGGCCATGCTCATCTTCCTCGCGGTGTTCGTGGTGATCATGGTCGTCGCCGTCGTCCCCGTTGCGCTCAGCGAGACGGTGTCGGAGGACCAGGCGGTGGCACTCGCCCCGGCGACGGTGGCGGCACTCATCATCGCCTACCTCATCGCCTTCGCCATCGGGGTGGTGTGGTCGCTCAACGTCTACCGCAACGCCGTACGCCAGGTGCAGGGCGAGAGCGTCACGGTGGGCAGCTTCTTCCAGTTCCGTGATCTCGGCATCCCCTTCGTGGCGTACCTGCTCGTGGCACTGGCGACCTTCCTCGGCATGCTGCTGCTCATCATCCCGGGCCTGGTGGTCGCGTTCCTGCTCATGTTCGTGCCCTACCTGGCGTTCAGCCGCCCGGAGACCGGACTGTCGGGCATCTTCCGCGGCTCGG
The DNA here is from genome assembly GCF_900177745.1 of Corynebacterium pollutisoli. GTDB lineage: Bacteria > Actinomycetota > Actinomycetes > Mycobacteriales > Mycobacteriaceae > Corynebacterium > Corynebacterium pollutisoli. The sequence continues at coordinate 22,038 of NZ_FXAR01000001.1, forward strand.
TGGAGATCGCCCGGAACAACCTCGGCGCCAGCCTGCTGCTGGTCCTGTTCTCGCTGCTCCTCGGGGCGGTGGGCAGCATCACGGTCATCGGCATCTTCATCACCACCCCGCTCGTCGCGATGATGATGGCGCACGCGAGCCTGCAGGGCAGCGGCGACCGGATGCTCTACCGGCCCTGAGTGACCAGGCGCTTGAGCGCCCCGCGGACGACGGCCGGGTCGGTCGTCTCCCAGAACGCGGGCATCGACGCCCGCAGGAAGGAACCGTAGCGCTTCGTCGCCAGGCGGTTGTCCAGCACGGCCACGACGCCCCGGTCGGTGACCGACCGCAGCAGGCGACCCGCGCCCTGCGCCATGAGCAGGGCCGCGTGGGTGGCGGCGACCTCCATGAACCCGTTGCGTCCCTCGGCCTCCGCGGCCTCCTTGCGGGCCTGCAGCAGCGGGTCGTCGGGGCGGGGGAAGGGGATGCGGTCGATGAGGACGAGGGAGCAGGCCGGACCGGGGACGTCGACACCCTGCCACAGCGTCAGCGTGCCGAACAGGCAGGCGTTCTCGTCGCGGGCGAACTTCTCCACCAGCGCGCCGGTGGTGTCCTCACCTTGGCAGTAGACGTCGAAGGGCACACGGAGCTTCATCGCCTCGGCGGCCTGCTCGGCGGCGCGCCGGGAGGAGAACAGACCCAGGGTACGACCGCCGGCGGCCATGATGAGGTCGTGGATCTCGTCGAGCGTCTCGGCGGACAGGCCGTCGCGGCCGGGATCGGGCAGGTGGCGGGCGGTGTAGAGGATGCCGGATTTCCGCGGGTCGAAGGGGGTGCCGGCGTCGAGGCTGTCCCACGTGCCCTTCGGGATACCGAGGAAGGCCGCCATGGGGTCGAAACGCCCGCCGATGGTGAGCGTCGCCGAGGTGAGCACCACGGTCTGCTCCCCGAAGAGGCGGTCGTGGAGCAGCCCGGCGACCGACAGGGGAGCGACGGTGAGGACATCGCCGCGCCGGTCGTCGCGGGCGAGCCACACGACATCGCGTTGCGACGCCGGGTCGGACTCGTCGAACACCGTGAGCACCCGCACGATCGCGTCGTGCAGCTCCTGCAGGTGATTGGCCAGGTTCTGGCGCTCGGCGTACTTCTCCGGGTCGTTGGCGGACTCGCCCTCCGGGGCGCGGGCGATGGCGTCGCGCACCGACCACAGCCCGTCGCGCAGGCCGACGAGCGGCCCCCGGGCGGTGTCGTCGATGTCGTTCCACCGGCCGTCGGGAAGCGTTGCCGCGGCGGCGATCCAGTCGTCGGCCAGCTCGACGAGTTTGTCGTCGCGGCCGTCAGCACCGAGCTTGCCGGCGCGCTTGGCGGCCAGCGTGAGGGCGGTGCGGGAGAGCTCGTTGGTGGCGACGGAGGTGATCCGGCCGTCGAGCTCGTGGGCCTCGTCGATGACCACGACGTCATGCTCGGGGAGGATGTCGATGTCCGCGAGGGCGTCGATGGCGAGCAGCGCGTGGTTGGTCACCACGATGTCCACCTCGTGCGCCTGCCGCCGCGCCGCCTCCGCGAAGCACTCCTCGCCGTGGGGGCAGCGGGTGGCACCGAGGCATTCGCGTGAGGTGACCGACACCTGCCGCCACGCCAGATCCGGCACGCCAGGCTCCAGGTCGTCGCGGTCCCCGGACCCGGTCTCCTGGGCCCATTCGTGGACGCGGGCGACGTGGCGGCCGAGCCAGGAGACGTCGGCCTCGTCGAGCAGCGCGTCCTCCGGGTCCTCCGCCGCGCCGATCCGGTTGAGGCACACGTAGTTGGACCGGCCTTTGAGGATGGCGAACGTGGGGCGGCGCTCCATCACCGGCTCGAGGGCATCGGCCAGGCGCGGCAGATCGCGTTCGACGAGCTGGCGCTGCAGCGCGATCGTCGCCGTGGAGATGATGACCGCGGTGCCGGTGGCCTGCGCGTGACGTATCGACGGGACGAGGTAGGCCAGCGACTTACCCGTACCGGTGCCCGCCTGCACCGCGAGGTGCCGCTCATTCTCCAGGGCGCGGGTGACGGCCTGCGCCATGGCCACCTGACCGTCCCGGCGGGAGCCGCCGAGGGCGGCGACGGCGGCGTCGAGAAGCGACTCGGTGGACTGCGACAACGGTTCCTCCTGCTGACTCACCCCACCCACTCTATCCGCGGCGGAAGTGGCCGCCTATTCCGGGAAACCGACGAAACGGGTACCGATCGCCGGCTCATCCCGCGACAGCGCCAGGCCCTCCCACGGGAGGGTGAGCAGCTGGTCCGCGAGGTAGGCGCGGGACTCCTCGAGCGAGGGCAGACCGTCCACCGCGACACCGTCGCGCATGAGCGGCACCGTCAGCTGCGTGGAGGACAGGTGACCGGTGTCCGGGGCCTCCGCGCCGAAGGGGAACACCAGCTCCTCGACGGCGACGCCGGAGGAGCGGTAGGTGCGCACGGCCTGCTTCGTGCCGCCCGTCATGCCCTTGCCGCGGGAGCGCTTGGCGACGGTGTGCCCGTCGACCTCCACCAGCTTGTACACCATGCTGGCAGTCGGGGCACCGGAACCGGTCACCACCGAGGTGCCCACGCCGTAGACGTCGACCGGGTCGCCGCGCAGACCGGCGATGGCGAACTCGTCGAGGTCGGAGGAGACGACGATGCGGGTGTTGTGCGCGCCGAGATCATCGAGCTGCCGACGGACGCGCCGGGTGACGGCACCGAGGTCACCGGAGTCGATGCGAACGCCGCCGAGCTCGGGGCCCGCGACCTCGATCGCCGTCTTCACACCCTGGGTGATGTCGTAGGTGTCGACCAGCAGGGTCGTGTCCACCCCGAGGGAGTCGATCTGGGAACGGAACGCGGCCTCCTCGTTCGGGGTGCCGTCCTCGTTGATGTGCAGCAGCGTCCAGGCGTGCGCGGCGGTGCCGGAGGCCGGGATGCCGTAACGGTGCGAGGCCTCCAGGTTGGAGGTGGCCGTGAAACCGGCCAGGTAGGCGGCGCGGGACGCGGTGACCGCCGCGTACTCGTGGGTGCGCCGGGACCCCATCTCGATGATCGGGCGGCCGTCGGCGGCGGTGACCATACGTGCCGCGGCCGACGCGATCGCCGAGTCCGCGTTCATGATCGACAGGATGACCGTCTCCAGGATGACGCACTCCGCGAACGTGCCGCGCACCGTGAGCAGCGGCGAGTACGGGAAGTACAGATCGCCCTCACGGTAGCCGTCGATCTGCCCGGTGAAACGGTAGTTGCGCAGGAACTCCTTCGACTCCTCGTCGAGGAACTCCAGGTGGGAGAGCTGATCCTCGGTGAAGACGAAGTCCCGCACCGCGCGCAGCACGCGGGCGGTGCCGGCCACGACGCCGTAGCGGCGCTCGTTGGGCAGGCGGCGGGCGAACACCTCGAACGTGCACTGCCGGTGGGCGGTGCCGTCGCGCAGGGCCGCCTGCAGCATGGTGAGCTCGTACATGTCCGTCAGCAGGGACGTCGAGCGATTCGGCGGCACAGACGCCGCCCCGGGGTTAGGTGCGTTCTGGTTCACACCGCCCACTGTATATCCGCCGCGAGCTACTCCGCCGAGAGCTGGACCGCCACCCACACCTCACCGTGACCGACGGCGACGCCGACCGCGGAGAAGGCGTAGCGGGCGTCGAGAAGCGGGGCGGTGTGGGCGGGGGAGTGCAGCCACGCCTCGAGGAAGGCGTGGCCGGAGGCGGACTCGACCGGCAGGTGGTGCTGCACCATGGTGACGTTGTTCGGCGAGGGCAGCTGCTGGCCGGCCACCGCGGAACGCTCCGCCAGGCGCTGCGCGGCCAGCTGCAGGTGCGGGGCGGGGAACAGCGGCCGCACACCCTCCTTGTAGCGCAGCTCGATGAGAGCGGCGTTGATGTCGGTGCGGGTATTCTCCAGGCCCGCCTGGACGTCGGGGGCCGGCTGGACGTAGCCGGTGTCCGGATCGCCCGGGTCCTCGGTCTCGGGGTTGCCCGGCAGCACCGCCATGAGCAGGGACATGAGCAGCCCGGCGACGGTGAGCAGGACGCTCGCACTCGGCAGCAGATCCCTCAGACCCTGCGGGGTGTACCACGGGGCGGGGGACTGGCGGAACATGGAATCACATCCTGGGGTGCGTCGAGTGGGTCGGCTGGGTAGTTAACCTACCCGCTCGGGTGAGCCGGCACCACCGGGCGATCCGGGCGGACCACGGATACCGGGGATACTCCCGAGCCGGGGGAGGGTTGACTAGGCTGTGTGGCATGACTGGTCCAGCATCGCCCCAGACGATCCCGTCGATGAGCGCGCCCGGGATGGGATCCCCCATGGCGACCCCGGAGCTCGATGAACAGATCGAGGTCAATGTCGCGACCGCGGAGAATCTGCCGTGGCTGTGCATCGTGTGGGATGACCCGGTCAACCTGATGAGTTACGTCACCTACGTCTTCCAGACCGTGCTCGGGTACGGCCGGAAGCGGGCGACGGAGCTGATGATGCAGGTCCACACCGAAGGCAAGGCCGTCGTCTCCTCCGGGGAGAAGGACAAGGTCGAGGGCGACGTCAAGAAGCTGCACACCGCGGGCCTGTGGGCCACGATGCAGCAGGCGGGATAAGGAGCGCACGTGCAGGCTTGGCGGAAGAAGAAGGGTCTCATGCGGGCGGCCCGATTCCACACGGTGCTGGAACCGATGGAGCGGGAGGTGCTGGGCAACCTCGTGTCCGGGGTGAGTGAGGCCATCATCCGGCGCGCGCAGTCGGCGCCCAAGGACGAGCTCGCCGAGCTCACCGGCATCCCCACCGGCCACAAGGACGCCCCCGAGGACCCGGGCATGGCGCGCCTGCTGCCCGATTTCGAGCGGGAGGGCGACGAGGAGTACGAGGGCGACAACTCCCTGCTCCGCAGCCTCCACGAGAACGACATCTGCCGCGCCAAGCTGCAGAACCTGCAGGTCGTGGCCGAGAAGGTCGGGCCCGACGGCGGGGTGGAGATCACCCTGACGGAGGAGGAGGCGCACGCCTTCCTCGCCGGCCTCAACGATCTGCGCCTCTACCTCGCCTCCGCGGAGGACGCGGGGGAGGACGCCGACACCCTCGTCGAGTGGCTGGGCTTCAACCAGGACAGCCTGCTCACCGCGATGATGGGCTGACGCGATGCTCATCGACGTCCCGGGGCTCCTCGTCGGCCACACCTCCGCCGGGGACACGGGCGTCACCGTCGTCGTCTCCGCCGACCCCGCCGGCATGGTGGCCGGCGTCGATGTCCGCGGGGGCGGGCCGGGTACCCGGGAGACGGATCTGCTCGCTCCCCACAACACCGTCGAACGCGTCCACGCGATCGTGCTCTCCGGGGGATCCGCCTTCGGGCTGGCCGCCGCGGACGGGGCGATGGCCGAACTGGAGCGCGCCGGGCGGGGATTCCCCGTGCTGGGGGAGGGGCGGCCCGGCCCCCGGGTGCCCATCGTCCCGGCGGCCGTCATCTTCGACCTCTTCGTCGGCGACGCGATGCACCGGCCCACCGCTGCGGACGGGGCGGCGGCGGTGCGCTCGGCGTTCGACGGGGGCGCGGCGGTGCCGACCAGCGGCAGCGTCGGGGCGGGGTGCGGTGCCACGGCCGGCGTCCTGCGCGGGGGTGTGGGCCAGGCCTCGGTGGTGGTCGGGGAGTACACCGTCTCCGCGCTGGTGGTGGCCAACCCGGTGGGATCGGTCATCGACCCGGGGACGGGGAGGCTGTGGGGCGACCCTGCCCGCCCGCCGGTGGACCTCGCCGCCTTCGGGGCGCTGGAGCACCCGGCGTCGTCGCTCAACACCACCATCGGCGTCATCGCCACCGACGCCCCCGTGACGGTGGCCCAGGTGACGCGGTTGGCGATGGTCGGCCACGACGGCATCGCCCGGGCCGTGCGTCCGGCGCACTCGCCGCTCGACGGGGACACCCTGTTCGCGGTGTCGACGGCGGCGACGGCGGGGCAGACGACCGGGGTGGGCGTCGAGACGCTCCACGACCTCTCGGCTGCGGCGGCCGACGCGGTGCAGGCGGCGATCGTCGATGCGGTGGTCTCCGCCGCCCCCGGTCACGGGCTCGGCGTGTGGTCCGCGATTCTCGCCGACTGATTAGAGTGGTGGGGGATGAGTCAACCACCTGTGTATCCGACCTCCCCCTACGGTTCCCCCTCCGGTTCCGCCCGTCCGCCCGCGCGGCGGGGCGCCGGTTCCGCCTTCCGCTCGGGTCTCTGGTTCGCGGCCGCCTACGTGGTGGTCATCTGGGCCGTGCATATTGTGAACATATTCCTCTTCGGCGGGCGGCTGGTCTTCTTCGGCATCCATCCGCTCGACGTGTCCTCCCTGTGGCACATCTTCACGTCCCCGCTGCTCCACGCCAACATTGAACATCTGCTGTCCAACACCATTCCGGGTGCGATATTCAGCTTCCTCATAGGTATGTCGCGGGCCCGCGTGTGGTGGGAGGTGACGGCGATCGTGGTGATCCTCGGCGGTCTCGGCGTGTGGCTGCTCGGTGGGGTGGGCACGAACCACATCGGCGCGTCCGGGCTGGTCTACGGCTGGCTGGGGTACCTGCTCGTCCGCGGCATCTTCAACCGCAGCATCGTCCAGATCCTCATCGGCATCGCCTTGGGTGTGACGTACTCCGGCCTGATTTGGGGGGTTCTGCCCGGGGTTCCGGGTGTGTCGTGGCAGGCGCACCTGTTCGGTGCTGTCGGCGGCGTCGCGGCGGGCATGTTCATCACGTCCGATGACCCGCCGCAGCTGCGCGCCCGGCGGGCCCGGAAAAAGCTTGACGGGGGTAGTTTCGGCTGGTGAACGGGGGTGTGGTTGACGCAAGAACCGTGAATACCTAAGAAATTCACATACTAATTATCAGTTTCTGCGAGTAGTACACGTAGTATTGGACGCATGAACAAGCGCAATGTGGAGTGGCTGTCCGAACAGGAAGCGGAGACCTGGATGAATGTCTGGTCTTTTCACGTATGGCTGCCCACCCGTCTCGAGGCCCAGCTGAAGCGGGACGCCGGCATCAGTCACTACGACTACTTCGCCCTCACCCAGCTGTGGCGGGCGCCCGAGCACGTCCTGCGGATGAGTGAACTGGCCGCGGAGTGCGACATGACCCTGTCGCACCTGTCCCGCGTCATCGCCCGCCTGGAGAAGCAGGAGTTCGTCCGCCGCCTGCCTGATCCGGATGACGGGCGTTGCACCCTCGCGGAGCTCACCGACGCCGGCCTGGCCCTGTTCGAGCAGGCCGCCCCGGGGCACGTCTCCGAGGTCCGTCGCCTCATCTTCGACAACCTCGAGCCCGAGGAGCGCCAGCAGTTCGGCGACGCGATGGGCAAGATCGTCGCCGCCATGGGCAAGGGAGACCGCCGTAACGGACGCTAGGTCGGGCGCTAGCATGGTCGACGTGACCACACCTGCAGCACCCATCGGCATTTTCGACTCCGGCGTCGGCGGACTCACGGTCGCCCGCACGATCATGGACCAGCTCCCGCACGAGTCCATCATCTACGTCGGTGACACCGCGCACGGCCCCTACGGGCCGCTGCCCATCGCCGAGGTCCGGCAGCACGCCACGCGCATCGCCGACGACCTCGTCGAGCGCGGCTGCAAGATGCTCGTCATCGCCTGCAACACGGCGTCGGCCGCGTTCCTCCATGACGCGCGCGAGCGTTACGACGTCCCCGTCGTCGAGGTCATCCAGCCGGCGGTCCGTCGTGCCTTGGCCACGACCCGCAACGGTAAGGTCGGCGTCATCGGCACCGTGGGCACCATCAACTCCGGTGCCTACCAGGATCTCTTCGCCATCAACCCGGGGGTGGATGCGCACGCCCAGGCGTGTCCCAGTTTCGTCGATTTCGTCGAGCGCGGGATCACTTCGGGACGCCAGATCCTCGGGGTGGCCGAAGCCTACGTGGAGCCGCTGCAGGCGGCGGGCGTCGATACGCTCGTCCTGGGGTGCACCCACTACCCGCTGCTCTCCGGTGTCATCCAGCTGGCCATCGGTGACCACGTCACCCTCGTGTCCTCGGCGGAGGAGACCGCAAAGGACGTGCTCCGCGTGCTCACCCGCGAGGATCTGCTCGCCGACCCGGTGATCCATCCGGCACCGACCCGTCTCTTCGAGTCCACCGGGGACCCCGCGAAGTTCGCCCAGCTCTCCGAGCGCTTCCTCGGCCCCGGCCTGGGACAGGTGCATCAGATGTCCGGATAGGTCACTCACAATCTGATGACGAAACGTGCGTTGCGTTCGAGAAAACCGTCGCTACGTGGCACAGTGGCAACATGAAGTTGACGATCCTCGGCAGTTCCGGCAGCGTCGGCGGCCCCACGAACCCGGCCTCGGGTTACCTGGTGAACGTCGACAACTCCCCGGGCCTCCTCGTGGACATCGGCCCCGGAGTGCTCGGACAGCTCCAGGAGGTCCAGGACCCCTGTGACGCCCACGTGGTGTTCTCCCATCTCCACGCCGACCACTGCCTCGACTTCCCCTCCCTCATGGTGTGGCGCCGCTACCACCCGTACGCCCCCGCCAAGGGACGCAACCTGTGCTTCGGCCCGTCGACGACCCTCGGGCACCTCGGCGTGCTCTCCGCCGACAGCCCGGGCGAGGTCGACGACATGTCCGACACCTTCGCCTTCGCGCCCTGGCGGACCGGGGAGCCGCACATCATCGACCGCCTCACCGTCACCCCCTTCGAGGCGGTACACCCGGTGGAGGCCTACTGCCTGCGCATCACCGAGCACACCTCCGGCAAGACCATCGCCTACTCCGGTGACACCGGCTGGACCGAGCAGCTCGTCGAGTGCGCCCGTGACGCCGACGTCTTCCTCTGCGAGGCGACGTGGTGCTCCGGGGAGGGTGACTTCCCGCCGGACATGCACCTCTCCGGCACCGAGGCCGGTCGCGCCGCCCGTCTGGCCGGGGTGAAGAAGCTCGTCATCGTGCACATCCCGCCGTGGGGTGACCCGGAGGCGACCCTCGCCGCGGCCCGCGCCGAGTTCGACGGCCCCGTCGAGGTCGGTCAGCAGGGTCAGGTCATCGAGTTCTAGCTCCCCCGGTAGCCTGGGGGCCATGACTTCCGAGAACTCCTTCCAGCGTGCCGACGGCCGCGACCTCGACCAGCTCCGCACCGTCCGCATCACCCGCGGCTTCACATCCAACCCCGCCGGCTCCGTGCTCATCGAGTACGGCAACACCCGGGTCATGTGCACCGCCAGCGTCGAGCACGGCGTCCCCCGCTTCAAGAAGGACTCCGGCGAGGGCTGGCTCACCGCCGAGTACTCCATGCTCCCCGCCGCCACCCACGACCGCATGCCGCGTGAGTCCATGCGCGGCAAGGTCAAGGGCCGCACCCACGAGATCTCCCGCCTCGTCGGTCGCGCCCTCCGCGCCGCCGTCGATCTCAGCCAGCTCGGCGAGAACACCATCAACATCGACTGCGATGTCCTGCAGGCCGACGGCGGCACCCGCACCGCCTCCATCACCGGCGCCTACGTCGCCCTGGCCGACGCCATCGCCGTGCTCAAGTCGGAGGGCGTCGTCCCCGGCCAGCCGCTGCTGCCCCCGGTCGCCGCCGTCTCCGTCGGGCTTGTCAACGGCCACGTCTGCCTCGACCTGCCCTACGAGGAGGACTCCCGCGCGGAGGTCGACCTCAACGTCGTCATGACCGAGGCCGGCCACTTCGTGGAGATCCAGGGCACCGGCGAGCACGGTGACTTCACCCGAGAGCAGCTGAACCTCATGCTGGACTCCGCGGAGAAGGGCTGCCACGAGCTCATCGCCGCCCAGCGCGCCGCCCTGGGGATGTAGCCGTGCAGCTGCTCGTCGCATCGAACAACGCCAAGAAGCTGGCGGAGCTGGAGCGCATCCTCGTCGCCGCCGGTGTCGACGGCGTGGAGGTCACCCCGCTCAGCGCCGTCCCCGCCTACGACGAGCCGGTCGAGGACGGCCGGACCTTCGCCGACAACGCCCTCATCAAGGCGCGCGCCGGGGCCCGGGAGACCGGTCTGGTGTGCATCGCCGACGACTCCGGCCTGGCGGTGGAGGAGCTCAACGGCATGCCCGGCGTTCTCTCCGCGCGGTGGGCCGGGTCCCACGGGGATGACCGGGCGAACAACGACCTCCTCCTCGGGCAGATGGCGCATGTCCCCGACGGGCGTCGTGCCTGCGCCTTCGTCTCCGTGTGTGCCCTGGTCACCCCGGAGGGGGAGGAGCACGTGGCGGAAGGCCGCTGGGAGGGCACTCTCCTGCGCGAGCCGGTGGGGGAAAACGGCTTCGGCTACGACCCGCTGTTCCTGCCCGCCGACGACGTCGCCGTGGGCCGGTCCTCGGCGCAGCTGAGCCCGGAGGAGAAGAACGCCCTGTCCCACCGCGGCAAGGCGCTGCAGCAGCTGGTGGAGGTCATCCGCGCCCTGGAGGTCGCGGGGAGGGCGTAGCGGGGAGGAGGTGGCGCTCACTCGCCCTCGCGACCTTCTGCCCGCCACCTCCCCGGTGAGCGGTCGGCAGCGGCCACCCAGCAGGTGAACCCCCGCGCACGGTGGGCTAATATCCGACGAATGACCCCGCACAACATCGATGATCCCCGCAACCGCCCCAGCGGTCCCACCACCGAGCGCCAGTACGTGCTCACCCTGGGTTGCCCCGACACGACCGGCATCGTCGCCAGGCTGTCGACGTTCCTGGCGGAGCAGGGCGGTTGGATCACCGAGGCCGCGTACTTCACGGACCCGGAGAACAACTGGTTCTTCACCCGGCAGGCCATCCGCGCGGACTCGGTGGACATGGGCATCGACGAGCTGCGGGAGAAGTTCGCCCCCGTCGCCGAGGAGTTCGGCCCCAAGGCGCAGTGGCGTCTGTGGGACACGGCGGAGTTGAAGAAGGTCGTCATCCTCGTCTCCCGCGAGGGCCACTGCCTGCACGATCTGCTGGGCCGCGTCGCGGAGAACGACTACCCGATGGAGGTCGTCGCCGTGGTGGGCAACCACGACAACCTGGCGTACATCGCCGACAACCACGGTGTGCCGTTCTACCACGTGCCGTTCCCGAAGGACGCCGTCGGCAAGCGGAAGGCCTTCGAGGAGGTCGGCGAGATCGTCAACTCCTACGAGCCGGACGCCATCGTCATGGCGCGGTTCATGCAGATCCTGCCGCCGGACTTCTGCGAGATGTGGGCGGGCCGCGTGCTCAACATCCACCACAGCTTCCTGCCGTCCTTCATGGGCGCACGCCCGTACCACCAGGCGCACAAGCGGGGAGTGAAGCTCATCGGTGCGACCTGCCACTTCGCCACCTCGGACCTCGACGACGGTCCGATCATCGAGCAGGACGTCATCCGCGTCACCCACAAGGACACCCCGGAGGAGATGCAGCGCCTCGGCCGCGACGCCGAGAAGTCGGTGCTCGCCCGCGGCCTGCGCTACCACCTCGAGGACCGCGTCCTCGTCTACGGCAATCGCACCGTCGTCTTCGACTGACGGACACACGAAACGGGGCCCCGTCAGGGGCCCCGTTGGGTCGTCGATAAGCGGTTTAGGCCAGCTGGAACTTCTCCTTGACCTCGCGGCGGCGGTTGGCCTCGACGAAGAAGGAGAGGAACGGCACGACGCCGGCGAGCGCCGTGGTGATCCACGTGACCGGCTTCCAGCGGGCCTTGAGGCCGAGGTTGAGCACGGCCAGCAGGTAGGCCATGTACGCCCAGCCGTGGGCGATGGCGACGATGGTGGCCCAAGAGGGGATCTCCACCTTGAGCACGTACTCGAGGATCATGCGGACCACGAGGATGATGAGGAACACACCCGTGATCCAGGCGGTGACCGAGAACAGCTTGAGGGCGGTGTCGACGCGCTTCTGGCGCTCGGGGTGGATCGTCTGGGTTGCGGTCATGGGGTGATGTCTCCAGGTTGGTCGGTGTCTGCTTCCCGACGCCGACGGCTCGGCGTGTTCAGCTCGTTGTACGTGTCGATGTCCAGGGTGGGACGGCTGGGGAGGAAGTCCTCGTCGATGGTGGTGACCTCGTCGCGCTTCCGGGTGGGGGCCTCGTAGAGGAAGTCGGGATCCTCGGCGGCGTTCTCGGCGTCGATCATCTCATTCTCGTACTGGAGGAACTTCCGGTAGGCGTAGACGAAGAAGGCGCCGAAGAGCGGCCACTGGAAGGCGTAGCCCAGGTTCTGGAACGTGCCCGAACCGGACTGGAAACGGGTCCACTGCCACCAGGCCAGAGCGATGGTGCAGACCACCGCGGCGGCGAGAAAGATCACGTGGGTCACGCGGACCTTCTTGCGCTGTCGCCGGGGGCTGTTGTTCTCGCTCACGGAATAACACCATACCCCGCATCATCCGAAAGGTGGAGTTCGGGGCGTTTCGGGTGTCCGATCGGGGCAGGGTAACATGATGCGGACACGCGCCCGTGGCGGAATTGGCAGACGCGCTGGATTTAGGTTCCAGTGTCCTCGGATGTGTGGGTTCAAGTCCCACCGGGCGCACTTTGTGATGGAGCGGGGCATACTTCCGGTTCCGTATGCAGGTCCCGCTTTTTGACGCCCCCGTCGGCCCTCGCCGCCGGGGGCTGAGAATTTTTCAGGTGCTCGTCGGGCCGCTTTTAGGGCTGTGAGCTGGGGGTATCTCGGTAGGGGAGGGGTGGCGCGCCGAAGTATAAGCGCGCCCAAATGTGTTCTGGAACACTGTAAGCACAACCCATTGCTTATGTGAGAACGAAGGGAACGCAGATGACCGACTATCGAGACCCCACCGCCTCCGATCAGGCGCGCGACGAGGCGCACCGCGTTGCGGACAACGCCCGCCACGCCGCGGAGGACGTGGCGGGATCCGCGAAGCGCGAGGCGCGACAGGTGGCCGGGGAGGCCACCGACCAGATCCGCGCCCTGTATGACAACGCCCTCCACGAGGCCATGGGGCACGCCTCCACGCAGCAGGAGAAGCTGGCCGGCCAGTCCCGCCTCGTGTCCGATGACCTGCAGCGCATCTCGCGCGGGGAGCGCCCCGAGTCCGACCTCGTCAACCAGGTGCTGGGGACGGTGAGCTCGCGCGTCGAGAAGTTCACCACCGACCTGGAGACCAAGTCCCCCGAGGACCTCCTCCGCGACGTCCGCCGCTTCGCCGCCCGCCGCCCGGGCACCTTCCTGGCGGTCGCCGCAGGCGTCGGCCTCGTCGCCGGGCGCCTCACCCGGGGCCTGCGGGACCGGGAGGACGAGCACGAGTTCGACGGCCGCTACCGCGTGCCCTCCGCGCCGGGTGCCTACGGCCCGCCCGCCACCCCGGGCGCGCCGCAACAGACGACCACCCCGTACCCGGAGGGCCCGCACCCGATCGACCCGGACCCGGTGTCCAGCTTCGACCAGTTCCCCGAGACCTCCGGCCCCGCCGTCGACCGTCTCCACGACACCCCGTCGCGCCACCCGTTCACCGACGTCGACCTCCCGGAGGAACGACGATGACTGAACCGACACCCCGTGTCACCCACCACGCCGCCTCCCGCGCGGAGGTCCCCCGCTCCGAGGCCGAGGTCCGGGCGCGCACCGAATCCCTCGGGGAGATGTTCGCCAGCTTCTCCCGCAACCTCTCGGACCTGATGCGCCAGGAGGTGCAGCTGGCCAAGGCGGAGGCCGCGCAGTCCGCCCGCCAGGGTGGCCGCGGCGCGGGCATGCTCGCCGGGGCCGCCGTCGGTGGGTTCCTGGCCCTGCTCTTCCTGTCGCTGGCGCTCATGTGGGCGCTGGGGGCGGTGATGCACCTCGGTTTCGCCGCCGTCATCGTCGCCCTCATCTGGGCGGCCGTCGCCGCCGCGCTGGCGATGTCCGGCAAGAAGCAACTCGAGAACATGAAGGGTCTGCCGCAGACCCAGGACACCATCGGTGACATTCCGCCGACCCTCAACCCGAACAAGGAGACGCCATGACGAACAACCCTGAGGAGATCCGTGCCAACATCGAGCGCACCCGGGGTGACCTCGGGCGCGACGTCGACGCCCTCGCCGAGAAGGTCGACCCCAACCGCATCGTCGACCGCCAGACCGAACGGCTGAGGTCGCGCTGGACCGATGTCCGCGAGTCGATCTTCGGCAGCGACGACACCGGTACCGAGGATCCGCTCAACTACTACCGCCACGAGGAGGATGAGCAGGGCCGCATGTCCCGCTTCGCCGACGAGGCGGGGGACGCCGCCCGCCGCGCCCCGCGTACGGTGAAGCGTCGGGTGCGCGGCAACCCGCTGGCCGCCGGTGCCATCGCCCTCGGTGCCGGCTGGTTGCTCGGCTCCCTGCTGCCGTCGAGCCGTCAGGAGCAGGAGGCCGCCGAGGAGGTGCGCCGCCGCGCCGAGCCGCTCGTCGACGAGGCGAAGTCCGTCGCCCGCGACATGGGGGACAGTCTGCAGCCGCAGGCGGAGCAGGCGGTCGCCGACGTCCGCCGGAGTGCGACCGAGAGCTTCGACCGCGTGAAGGCGGAGGGGCAGCACCGCGTCGCCGATGTCCAGGAGGACACGAAGCGGGCGGCGGGGAACGTCCGCGACACCGCGCAGGACAACTGACGCGCCCCGACAGCCCCGATGTGACAATCATCCTCCCGAATCCCGGGCAGTGGTGATAGTCACATCGGGGCTTCGTTCCGGGATGCCGGGAGGCGACCCCGGCGACCGGCAGCGATACTGCACACGGGTGGTTTTGCACACGAACCGACGCCACCGAAAGTTACCGGACCGTAGCCGTCCCGTGACCCTCTGCCGCCCCACCGGGCAGCGACACCCGCCACAAAGATGACGCTTTCCTCAGGTTTTTGTGGCATATTTGGCTATCAAAACTTGTGGGCACTTCTGTGCCCTGAGTTTCGTCATGCACAAAGTAGGAAACACAGGAGCGAGTTCCACGTGACCGAATACAGCACCTCCTTCGGGACGGATCGACTGATCAACCGCTTCGACCGCGAGCCGTTTGCCCTGGCCTTCTCCGGCCAGGGATTCGACTGGTTGAAGACCCTGCGCGCGGCCGTCGCCGCCGGTGTCGGCAACGCCGTCACCTCCCTGGTCGACGGCGCCGCCAAGAAGCTCGCGCCTGTCGCAGATGAGCTCGCCGGCACCCGCCCCCACGGCTTCGACCCCGTCGCCTGGGCACGCGCCGAGGAGAACCCGGCCTTCGACACCGCCCAGGCGGCCGTGAGCGTCCCGGGTGTCTTCACCTCCCAGCTCGCCGTGCTGGAGTCCCTGGACCGCCAGGGCCTCGAGCTGGACAAGGCCGTCGCCTCCGTCGGCCACTCCCAGGGCAAGCTGGCCACCCTCCTGCTGGAGGGGCAGGCCGAGTCCGACGACCTGCTGGCCATCGCCCAGCTCATCGGGTCCGCCATGACCCGCACCGCACGCATCACGGGCCTCATCCAGCAGGGTGAGCTGTCCCCGATGGTGTCCGTCATCGGTGTCTCCCGCGAGCAGCTGCAGCAGGCCATCGACCACGCCTGCGCCGACGTGCCGGAGGAGATCCGCCCGGTCATCGGCCTGCGCAACACCCGCGACACCTTCGTCATGGTCGGTCGCCCCCACGATCTGCAGCTCGTGCAGGAGCTCCTGGGCAAGTTCGCCAAGCGTGACGCCAAGGCCATCGAGAACAAGGAGCGCGGCGGCGAGCCCTTCAACCCGCGCTTCAACCCGCTGCCGATCCAGACCGCCTTCCACCACCCGGCGATGGCGGCCGCCGTCGAGCAGACCGTCACCTGGGCGCGTCAGGCCGGCCTCGACGCGGAGATCGCCCGCGTCGCCGCCGAGCTGGTCCTGACCACCCCGGTCGATTTCCCCGCCGAGCTGGGCGACGCCGTCGACGCCGGCACCCGCTGGATCCTCGAGGTCGGCCCGGAGACCGGTATGACCCCGCTCACCCGCCGCATCGTCGCGGGCCGCGGCGTCGGCGTCCTCGTCGTCTCCGACACCGAGGGCCAGGCCGAGCTTTTCGACGCCGGCCTCGCCCCCGAGCTGCCCCGTGACTGGTCCGAGTTCGCCCCGCGCCTGGAGAAGCGCGGCGGCCAGGTCCGTCTGGTGACCAGGTTCACCGAGGTCACCGGCTACACCCCGATGACCCTGCCGGGCATGACCCCCACCACCGTCGACCCGAAGATCGTCGCCGCGGCCGCCAACGCCGGCCACTGGGCCGAGCTGGCCGGTGGCGGCCAGGTCACCGAGGACGTGCTCCACGAGCACCTCGCACAGCTGCAGGACATGCTGCTGCCGGGCGTCAACGCCCAGTTCAACTCCATGTTCCTCAACCCCTACCTGTGGCGCATGCAGGTCGAGGGCAAGCGCCTCGTGCCGCGCGCCCGCGCCAACGGTGCCCCCATCGACGGCATCATCATCACCGCCGGCATGCCGCCGCACGACGAGGCCGTCTCCCTCGTCCGCGAGCTGCGTGACGCCAACTTCCCGTGGATCGTCTTCAAGCCGGGTGCCGTCAAGCACATCCGTCAGGTGCTCAAGATCGCCGACGCCGTCGAGGACATCCCGATCATCATTCAGGTCGAGGGTGGTAAGGCCGGTGGCCACCATTCCTGGGAGGACCTGGACGAGCTGCTTATCGCCACCTACGCCGAGGTCCGCGAGCGCGACAACGTCATCCTCGTGGTCGGTGGCGGCATCGGCACCCCGGAGCGGGCCGCCGAGTACATCACCGGTACCTGGGCGCGGAAGCACGATCTGCCGGCCATGCCGACCGACGGCATCCTCATCGGCACCGCCGCCATGGCCACCCTCGAGTCCACCGCCTCCGAGTCCGTGAAGCAGGCACTCGTCGCCGCCCCGGGCACCGACGAGTGGGCAGGTGCGGGACGGGAGGCCGGCGGCGTCGCCTCCGGTCGTTCCCAGCTGGGCGCCGACCTCTACGAGATCGAGAACTCCTTCGCCAAGGCCGGCCGCCTCCTCGACGAGGTCGCCGGTGACGACGACGCCGCGATCGCCCGCCGCGACGAGATCATCGCGGCCATCGACAAGACCTGCAAGCCGTACTTCGGTGACCTCGAGTCCATGACCTACGCCGAGTGGCTGAACCGCTACCTCGAGGTCTCCGGCCCCTACCAGGGTGCCTGGACCGACGTCTCCTGGTTCCAGCGTTTCGTCGACATGGTCGAGCGCGCCGAGGCCCGCCTCACCGACCTCGACCACGGCCAGTTCGAGGCGCAGGTCGACGTCGACGCCGACCACCCGGCGGCGGCCGTCGAGAAGCTCGTGGAGCTCTACCCCTTCGCCGAGCGCGACCTCCTCCACCCGGCCGACCGCGCCTGGTTCACCAAGCTGCTGCTCAACCCGGGCAAGCCGGCGAACTTCGTCCCCGTCATCGACGGCGACGTCCGCCGCTGGTGGCGTTCCGACTCCCTGTGGCAGGCCCACGACGAGCGTTACGACGCCGACGAGGTCTGCATCATCCCGGGCACCGCCGCCGTCGCCGGCATCACCCGCGCCAACGAGCCGGTCGCCGAGCTCCTCGGCCGCTTCAACCAGGCCTCCATCGACGCGCTTCTCGACGCCGGCGAGCAGCCCGTCGAGGTCACCGACTCCATCGTCGAGCGCGTCCTCACCGCCCCGGGCACCTACTGGGCCGGCCGCCAGCAGGCCTCCTACATCGAGCGCCTCGGCGACACCGACCAGTGGACCCTGGCCGACGACCGCCAGTCCGCGGCCCACGCCGCCACCGGGGCCCGCCTCGTGGCCGAGGACGCCGAGCACGCCGTGCTCACCGTCCCGCTGGCCGGCTCCACCGCCGCCGGCACCACCACGGACCTCACCATCCGCTTCACCGTCCCGGCCGACGCCCCGCTGTCCGCCAACCCGCAGGTCACCGCGGAGGATGCCGAGGCCGCCATGGCCGAGCTCACCCGCGTCGCCGCCGGTGGCGAGCTCGCCGAGGTCGCCGCCGACGGCACCGCCTCCTGGACGACCACCCTCGACGCCGGCCACCTGGCCGACTACGACAATGTCACCGCCGGCTACCTGCCGAACGAGCTGGCCGCCCACGGCACCGCCCCCGACGTCCTCGTCGGCCGCGCCTGGCCGGCCGTGTTCGCCGCCGTCCGCTCCGCGGTCGTCCCGGGCACCGACTCCGCCTCCGTCGTCGAGGGCATGCTCTCCCTCGTCCACCTCGAGCACCACCTCACCATGCTGCGCGAGCTGCCGTCGCTCGCCGACGGCGCCGTCGACCTGCAGATCACCGCCACCGCCGACGAGGTCTCCGACACCGACATGGGTCGCCTCGTCGTCGTCCGTGCCCGGATCTCCGCCGACGGTGAGCCGCTGGCCAAGCTGTCCGAGCGTTTCGCCATCCGCGGCCGCAACGGCACCATGACCGCGCGCACCAACACCTCGGCGCTGCCGTCCGTCGTGGACACCCCGCGCTCCTTCCGCGCCTACGCCCGCGTCGTCGCGCCGGAGTCCATGCACCCCTTCGCCGTCGTCTCCGGCGACCGCAACCCGATCCACGTCTCCGACACCGCCGCCGGCCTGGCCGGTCTGCCGGGCGTCATCGTCCACGGCATGTGGACCTCCGCCATCGGCGAGCTCGTCGCCGGTGCCGGCTACCAGGATGACTCCGCCACCACCGCCCCGGGCCGCGTCGTCGAGTACACCGCGACCATGCTCGCCCCGGTCCTGCCGGGCGAGACGATCGAGTTCACCGTCGAGCGCGCGGGCGTCGACAACCGCCCGGGCCACGGTGAGGTCCGCGCCGTCACCGCGACCGTGGGCGGCAACATGGTGCTCACCGCCACCGCCGTCATGGCCGCGCCGACCACCTTCTACGGCTTCCCGGGTCAGGGCATCCAGTCCCAGGGCATGGGCATGGACTCCCGTGCCTCCTCCGCGGCCGCCCGCGAGATCTGGGACCGCGCCGACCGCCACACCCGCGGCAAGCTGGGCTTCTCCGTCCTGGAGATCGTCAAGAACAACCCGACCGAGGTCGTCGTCGGTGGGGAACGCTTCCACCACCCGGACGGCGTGCTCTTCCTCACCCAGTTCACCCAGGTCGCCATGGCCACCCTGGGCTGCGCCCAGATCGCCGAGATGCGCGAGGCCGACGCCCTCAACCAGCGCGCCTACTTCGCCGGCCACTCCGTCGGCGAGTACAACGCCCTGGCCGCCTACTCCGGCGTCCTCTCCCTCGAGTCCGTCGTGGAGATCGTCTACCGCCGCGGCCTGACGATGCACCGCCTCGTCGAGCGCGACGCCGAGGGCAACTCCAACTACGGCCTCGCCGCCCTGCGTCCCAACAAGATGCGCCTGACCGCCGACAACGTCTTCGGCTACGTGCAGGAGATGTCGGAGAAGACCGGCGAGTTCCTGGAGATCGTCAACTACAACATCGCCGGCGTCCAGTACGCCGTCGCCGGTACCCGCGCCGGCCTCGCCGCCCTCAAGGCCGACGCCGAGGAGAAGGCCCCCGGCCAGCGCGCGTTCATCATGATCCCGGGCATCGACGTGCCGTTCCACTCCAGCCACCTGCGCGACGGCGTGGGCGACTTCCGCGAGCACCTCGACTCCCTCATCCCGGCGGAGATCAACCTCGACATCCTCGTCGACCGGTACATCCCGAACCTCGTGGCCCGCCCGTTCGAGCTCACCCGCGAGTTCGTCGAGTCCATCGCCGAGGTCGTCTCCTCCCCGTACATCGACACCATCCTGGCGGACTTCGAGGCCGCCGCCGCCAACCCGGTCAAGCTCGGCCGCACCCTGCTCATCGAGCTCCTGGCCTGGCAGTTCGCTTCCCCGGTCCGCTGGATCGAGACCCAGGACCTCATCCTGCGTGACCTGGGCATCGAGCGCTTCGTCGAGGTCGGTGTCGGGTCCGCCCCGACCCTGGCCAACATGATGGGCCAGACCCTGCGCCTGCCGCAGTACGCCGGCACCCCGATCGAGGTCCTCAACGTCGAGCGCGACCGCCCGGTCGTCTTCGCCACCGACGAGATCGTCCGTGAGGTCGCCGCCGACGTCGTCCCGGAGACCGCCACCGAGGAGGCACCGGCCGAGAAGAAGTCCACCGCCGCCCCGGCCCCGGTGACCGCCAACGCCCCCACCGGCGACACCGTCCCGGCCGCCGCCCCGGCGCCCGTGGCCGCCGCCGGCGCCGGCACCCCGGACGACATCGAGTTCACCCCCTCCGACGCCACCGAGATGCTCATCGCCATCTGGACCAAGGTGCGCCCGGACCAGATGGGTGCCACCGACTCCATCGAGACCCTCGTCGAGGGGGTGTCCTCGCGTCGTAACCAGCTGCTGCTGGACCTCGGCGTGGAGTTCGGCCTCGGCGCCATCGACGGTGCCGCCGACGCCGAGCTGGCCGCCCTCAAGCAGACGGTCACCAAGATGGCCAAGGGCTACAAGGCCTTCGGCCCGGTCCTCGGTGACTCCGTCGCCGACGCCCTGCGTCGCATCACCGGCCCCACCGGCAAGAAGCCGAACTACATCGCCGACCGCGTGACCGGCACCTGGCAGCTCGGCCAGGGCTGGGCCGACCACGTCGTCGCCGAGGTGGTCATCGGTGCCCGCGAGGGTGCCTCCCTGCGGGGTGGCGATCTGGCCACCCTCACCCCGGCCTCCCCGTCGAGCGCCTCCGACCTGGATGCGCTCATCGACGCCGCCGTCCAGGCCGTCGCCGCCCGCCGCGGTGTCGCCGTGGGCCTGCCGTCCGCCGGTGGGGGTGCCGGTGGGGTCGTCGACTCCGCCGCCCTCGGCGAATTCGCGGAGCAGGTCACCGGCAAGGAGGGCGTGCTGGCCGAGACCGCCCGCACCATCCTCTCCCAGCTGGGCATCTCCGAGGTCGAGTCCCACAACCTCGAGGACGAGGGCGACGAGTACGCCGCCCTGTTCGACCTCGTCTCCCGCGAGCTGGGCTCCGACTGGCCGCGCCAGGTCGCCCCGAGCTTCGACGCCGACAAGGCCGTGCTTCTCGACGACCGCTGGGCCTCCGCCCGTGAGGACCTCACCCGCGTCGCCCTCGGTGAGCTCGACGCCGCCGGCGTCGACGTCACGGGTGCCGGTGAGAACGTCGCCAAGCAGGCCGAGTTCCTGGGCCTGACCGAGCTGGCCGCCCAGGCCCGTGACACGGACACCCTGTCCTACAGCGACGATGTTGCCGTGGTCACCGGCGCCTCCCCGAACTCCATCGCCGCCGGCGTCGTCGCCGAGCTGCTTCAGGGGGGCGCCACCGTCGTGGTCACCACCTCGAACCTGTCCCACTCCCGCCTGACGTACTACAAGAACCTGTACGCGACGTCGGCACGCGGCGGCGCCGCACTGTGGGTCGTCCCCGCCAACCTGAGCTCCTACGCGGACCTCGACGGCGTCATCGAGTGGATCGGCAACGAGCAGACCGCCACGGTCAACGGCCAGAAGAAGGTCCTCAAGAAGGCCCTCATCCCGACCCTGCTGTTCCCGTTCGCCGCCCCGCGCGTCATGGGTTCGCTTGCCGACGCCGGCCCCGCCGCCGAGTCCCAGATGCGCCTGCTGCTGTGGGCCGTCGAGCGCCTCATCGCGGGTCTGTCCGAGATCGGCACCGACACCCACGTCGGTAAGCGACTCCACGTCGTCCTCCCGGGTTCCCCGAACCGCGGCCGCTTCGGTGGCGACGGTGCCTACGGCGAGTCCAAGGCCTCCCTCGACGCGCTGGTCACCCGCTGGCACGCCGAGCCGGTGTGGGGCGACCGCACCAGCCTCGTCCACGCCTTCATCGGCTGGGTCCGCGGCACCGGCCTCATGGGCGGCAACGACCCGCTCGTCGAGACCATCGAGTCCAAGGGCGTGAAGACCTTCTCCAACGAAGAGATGGCCGAACTGCTCGTCTCCCAGATCACCGACGAGGTCCGCGCCGCGGCCGCCCAGGCCCCGGTCATCGTGGACTACACCGGTGGACTCGGCGAGTCCGACGTCAACATCTCCCAGCTCGCCGCGGAAGCGGCGGCGGAGGCGGAGGCTGAGCTGGCGGCGGGCGTCGACAAGCAGGACGCCGAGGAGCCCCGCACCCTCACCGCCCTGCCGACCCCGTACCGCCGCTTCGAGTGGACCGCCCCGGACTTCAGCGGCGTGACCACGAAGCTGGAGGACATGATCGTCATCGTCGGCGCCGGCGAGGTGGGCCCCTACGGCTCCGCCCGCACGCGTTTCGACGCCGAGCTCTCCGGCGACCTCACCGCCGCCGGCGTCATCGAGCTCGCCTGGACCATGGGCCTTATCCGCTGGGACAACGGCGCCTGGTACGACGCCGACGACCAGGAGATCGCCGAGGAGGACATCCACGAGCGCTTCCACGACGAGGTCCTCGGCAAGGTCGGTGTCCGCCGCTACCACGACGACTTCTTCATGGTCGACAACCTCGCGCCGGAGCTGACCACCGTCTACCTCGACAAGGACCTCTCCTTCTCCGTCGCCTCCAGGGAGGAGGCCAAGACCTTCGTCGACTCCGAGCCCGACCACACCTCCGCGTTCTTCGACGAGGAGGCGGGGGAGTGGACCGTCGTCCGCCACGCCGGCTCCGCCGTGCGCGTCCCGCGCCGCACCACCATGTCGCGCTTCGTCGGCGGCCAGATCCCGGAGGGCTTCGACCCGTCCGTGTACGGCATCCCCGCCGACATGATCGACAACCTCGACCGCCTGGCGCTGTGGAACCTCGTCTGCACCATCGACGCGTTCCTCTCCTCCGGCTTCACCCCGGCGGAACTGCTGCGCGACGTCCACCCGGCCCGCGTGTCCTCCACCCAGGGCACCGGCATGGGCGGCGTCGAGTCCATGCGCTCCCTCTACATCGACGGCCTGCTCGCCGAGCCGCGCGCGAACGACATCCTGCAGGAGGCCCTGCCCAACGTCGTCGCCGCCCACGTCATGCAGTCCTACGTTGGTGGCTACGGCCAGATGATCCACCCGGTCGCCGCCTGCGCCACCGCCGCCGTCTCCGTCGAGGAGGGATACGACAAGATCGCCCTCGGCAAGGCCGACTTCGTCGTCGCCGGCGGCCTCGACGACCTCTCCATCGAGGGCATCACCGGCTTCGGTGACATGGCGGCCACCGCCGACTCCACCGAGATGGAGAACAAGGGCATCGAGCACCGCTACTTCTCCCGCGCCAACGACCGTCGTCGCGGTGGCTTCATCGAGTCCGAGGGTGGCGGCACCGTGCTGCTCGCCCGCGGCTCCGTCGCCGCCGACCTCGGCCTGCCGGTCCTGGGTGTCGTCGCCTTCGCCGAGTCCTTCGCCGACGGTGCGCACACCTCCATCCCGGCACCGGGCCTCGGTGCCCTGGGTGCCGCCCGTGGTGGCGCCGACTCCCGCCTCGCGCAGCAGCTGGCCGCGGTGGGGGTGTCCGCGAATGATGTCGCCATCATCTCCAAGCACGACACCTCCACCAACGCCAACGACCCGAACGAGTCCGACCTCCACGAGCGCATCGCCGCCTCCATCGGCCGCGCCGACGGCAACCCGCTGTACGTCATCTCCCAGAAGACGCTCACCGGCCACGCCAAGGGCGGTGCCGCCGCCTTCCAGATGATCGGCCTCACCCAGGTCCTGCGCTCCGGCATCGTCCCGGCGAACATGTCGCTGGACACCGTCGACCCGGTTCTCGAGCAGCACCAGCACCTCGTGTGGCTGCGCCGCCCGCTCAACCTGGCCGCCAAGGCCCCCAAGGCCGGCCTCGTGACCTCCCTCGGCTTCGGCCACGTGTCCGCCCTGGTCGCCATCGTCCACCCGGGTGCCTTCCTCGAGGCCCTGCGCAACGAGCGTGGCCAGGACGCCGCCGCCGAGTGGGTCCGCGTGTCCGTGGCCCGCGAGGAGAACGGCCTGCGCCGCATCGTCGACGCCATGTACGGCGGCGACGCGCTCTACGAGCGTCCGGCCGACCGTAACCTCGGCGGCACCGGCGATGCCGTCAAGCCCCGCGAGGCCGCGATCCTCCTGGATCACGACGCCCGCCTCGTCGACGGTGTCCTGCGCACCGGCGACGAGATCCGCTCCTAGCGGATACCGCTGAAGGCCCGCACTCCCCTGGTGGGGGTGCGGGCCTTTAGCCTGTCTGGGGCACAATGGGGGACATGCAACACATCGGCGTCGACATCGTGCACGTCCCCGGGTTCCGCGAGCAGCTGGAGCGGCCCGGCTCCCGCTTCGAGGACGTCTTCACCGCCCTCGAGCTGCGCGTCGCGGCGCGCAAGCCCGACCGGGTGCTCCACCTGGCGGGGCGGTGGGCGGCGAAGGAGGCCTTCATCAAGGCCTGGTCGCAGGCGATCTACGGCCGGCCCCCCGTCATCAGCCCCGACCTGGTCGACTTCCGGGACATAGAAATCCACCCGGACCGGTGGGGCCGGGTGGGCGTCGAGAAGCGGGGGGCGGTGGCGCAGGCCGTGGCCGACAGTATCGGGGACGTGGCCACGAGCCTGTCGATCAGCCACGACGGGGACTACGCCATCGCGACGTGTCTGGTCTATTCGAAGGATTCCTCCGACTGGTAGTCAGGATCGTCGATCGGGGGATTCTCGGCGACCTTGTGGTCGTCGTCCGGGTGCTGCGGCGGGGCCTCGGAGTCGGCGATCGGGGCGGGCTCGGTGCTGGGGTTCTTCGGGTCGTTGATCATGTGCCTATTCTACGCGCCTGATGTGTTGCCGGTCACGGAATTTCCGTGATCGCGCGGAGAGCGGCGAGATGATCCCGCCACCCCGCCTCCCCCTCCTTCGTCAGGGACAGCCGCGTCTGCGGTCGCTTACCGACGAAGCCCTCCCGCACGTCCACCAGCCCCAGCTCCTCCAGGGCGGAGGAATGCTTCGACAGGGTGGGGTCGGTGGTCTGCAGGTACTCCTTCGCGTCCTTGAAGGTGATCTCCGAGACGCCGGCCAGCGTGGCCATGAGGGAGAAGCGCAGCGGGTTGGTGAACGTCGGGTTGAGCTGTGTGCGGGGATGGTCGGCCACGGCTACTTCACGCCCTTCTTCAGCGCGACGACCTCCCACACCAGGCCGATGACGGCGGCCACCAGGAAGGCGGAGGCCATCGCCACGCCCAGTCCGAGGGTGAAGTGCCCGTAGAAGACCGAGGTGATCGTCCACAGGATGATCCACACCGCCATCATGATGGTCCAGCGGGAGCCGAAGCCGCGGCGGGACGGTGGGGAGGTGGTGGTGGCGGCTGCGACGGAGACGACGCCGACGAAGATCCACAGTCCGCCGGCCAGCCAGGCGGGGAGGACGGCGGCGTCGGTGACGTTGGCGTAGGCGAGCCCCACCGAGGTGATGGCGCCGCCCGCGCACAGGGCGAGGTAGCACAGCCAGGCGAAGGAGAAGCCGGCGGCCTGGCGGGAGGTGGTCTCGGCGCGGTCGAGGAGGGTGCGGGCGTCGTGTGCGGAGGGGGTGTTCATGATGGCCCCTGGGTCGGTGATGTCTGTACCCGGAAGTCCAGGAAAGTACTTTCCACTTTGGCAGGAGGGTGCCGTGAATTAACTCGTGGCGACGGCGAAGAGGTAGGCCACGAGCATCCGCTTGATCTCACCCACGATGACCTCGAAATGATCCGCATGCTCCGCATCACGGATGGCGAAATTGAGCAGCGACGACACCGTGTGCACCAGCAGCGCGGCCAGCTGATAGCGCTCCTCGTGGGTGGCGTCGGCCGCCAACGGGGCGACGACCTCGGAGATGATGTCGAGCATCTGCTTCTCCGTCGCCGCCGCCGTCGCCCGCGTCGCCGGGGTCGACTGCACGGCATGCCACACCGCACGTCGGGAGGGGTCCTCCCGCCACAGACGCGCCAGGTGGTCGATGAACTCGTCGAGAATGTCCGGCCACTGCGGCGCCGGCACCCGACCCGAGAACTTCTGCAGCTCCGCCACATTCTCCGCGGTGTCCACGCGGTCCAACTCGCAGATGAGCACGTACTTGTTGGCGAAGAACTGGTACAGGGTGCCGATCGGCACCTCCGCGCGCCGGGCGACCTCGTCGAAGGTGAAGGACTCGAACCCGACGTCGACAAGCACGCTCCGCGCGGCCGTGAGGATCCGGTTGAAGCGCTCGCGGCTACGGGCCTGGGCGGGCCGCCGACGGGGGACGAGCAGACCGTCGTCGTCGCTCATCAGGCGGCGGCGACCTCTCGCAGGATCCGGGCGACATGCCCGGAGGCGCGGACATTGTAACGGGCCAGGCCGATGGTGCCGTCCGGCTCAACGAGGAACGTCGAGCGGATCACACCCTGCACGACCTTGCCGTAGTTCTTCTTCTCACCGAACGCGCCCCACTCCGTCATCACCTGCTTATCGACGTCCGACAGCAGCATGAAGTTCAGCCCGTGATCCTCCCGGAACGCCGCCAGCTTCTCCGGCTTGTCGGGGGAGATGCCGACGACCGTCACATCGAGATCGTTGAGATCCGCGATGGAATCCCGGAAATCACAGGCCTGCGTCGTGCAACCCGGGGTGTTCGCGCGCGGGTAGAAGTAGACGAGCACACGCTGTCCGGCGAAATCCTGCAACGAGACCTCCCGACCGGTGTCGTCGGGCAGGGTGAAGTCGGGGGCGGTGTCGCCTTCGGCAAGACGTGAGGAAACAGTCATGTCCTACACCATACCGCCCTCCACCGACAGATCGCGTTACACTACTCTGAAGTAGAACAGATGACCATCAACTAACCGGGAGATCCACGTGGCACGAGACATCAACGATATCCAGCGAGACATCGAGCGCACCCGTCGCCAGCTGGCCAGCACCCTCGACGAACTGGCCATCCGCACCAAGCCGCAGGCCCTCGCCGCCGACGCCAAGGTCGAGGCACAGGCCAAGCTCCAGGACCCGCAGGTGCAGAAGATCCTCGCCGGAGTCGGTGTCGCCGTCGTCGGCCTGGTCACCCTCGTGGTCATGCGCAACCGCAAGCGCACCAAGGACCTCAAGGAGATCCAGCGCCTCCTCGCCGGCCGCGCATAAATCACTTCTCCTCCCGGCAGGGTGACGCTAAGGTCTGCAGGATCATGCGCACCCTGCCGCTTTTCGCTGCTCCGCTCCTCGCCGCCACCCTGCTGCTCGCCGGGTGCTCGTCGACTGAGCCCGCGCCCAGCGAAGCAATGATCTCCGAGCGGACCGACGCCATGCCGGCGGAGGCCAACGACACCGACGTCCACTTCCTCGGCATGATGGTCCCGCACCACCAGCAGGCCATTGACATGGCCGACGTCCTGCTCGCCTCCGACGTCACCGACCCCGGCGTGCGCGACCTCGCGCAGCGCATCCGCGACGGCCAGCAGCGCGAGAACGACCAGATGAACGCCCTGGCCGACCAGTGGCGCATCGACGCCGACATGGACCTGCACTCCCACCACATCGCCAACGGCATGGTCTCCCCGGGAGTCTTCGACACCTACGCCGCCCTGGAGGGCGAGGAGTTGCGCACCCGGTTCCTCGAACTCATGCACTTCCACCACGCCGAGGTCATCGCCATGACCCGCGATCAGGTGGACAACGGCGGATACGCTCCGCTGCGGGACATGGCAGCGGAGATGATCGACGTGCAGACCGCCGAGATGGCGGAGATGGAGCAGATGTACGGCGGGGTGCCGACACCCTAGGTACTGACCAGGGCCCGGGCTGACAACGCCCGCAGCGGATGCGAATTCGCCCGCGGCGGCCCACCATCCGGCGGGATGTGCACCACCCCACCCGGACGCCGCTCCACCCGCCCGTTCCGTGGTGGGGCATCCGGATCATCATCGTTGAGACCGTTGTGCTTCGAACACAACATCGTCATCTCCTGGACATTCGTGTTCCCACCCTTGTCCCAGGCGGTGATGTGGTGCACCTGGCACTCATCACCCGCCGTCGTACACTCCGGACCCTCACAGATCAAAGACTCCGCAGCCAGCAGGATCCGCTGCTTCAGACTCGCGGTCCGCTTCGACCGGTACAACTCCACCGGACCAGCCACCGGATCATAGATACCCACGTAGTAGTACTCCGCAGTCACCTCCTCCAACAACTGCGCACCGGTCATGGTCGTGCCGTCGGCGATCCCGAAGATCGTCTCATCACCCTCCCGACGCAGCACCTTCGCCCAGTCCGGCAATCCCACCACCACCAACGGGACAGGGGCCACCGGACCAGCCCCCGCACCGACAGCGTCTCCGGTGAACAGGGCGTCGAACAACGCCTGCTCATAACCCAGCTTCGGATCCACCTGACGCAACTGCTGCGCCGTAGGACGCAGGCGGGCGAGGAACCCGGTGATGTAGCGGGCCGGACCCGTGATCGTGATGGTGCGCAGCCCTTGCGCGTCGGTGTTCTTCCCACCCTTGATCCCCCGGCGTCCGAAGGCCTGGCGACCATCGTCGTCGACCCCACGATTGAGCTCCAACACCCGGGCCGCAGCCGCCCGGTCGATCTCGGCGACCGTACCGCGCAGCCCCACCAACTCCACCCGTAGCTCCCACTCGGTGACGGCGGCGCCGCGGAGGAGTTTGCGGGTGTGCTTCTCGATCACCGCCAACGCATCCAGCGACAGATCCCCGGCTGTCTGCCGGGCCTTCTTCTGCAGTCGACGGTGCCGGGTCGGGCCGAAATACACCTCGGCCAGCTTCGACCATGCCCCCGCGTCCCGGAACCCCAGCGCGTCAAGACGGGCGCGGGTCAGGTGCCCGGAGGTGATCGCCTCCAGCACCCGCATGCCCCGCAGGGCCTCCAACGCCGCGTCAATGTCCATGCCCCGGACGATAAACCCCCACCACGCCGACGTCGATAAGCACCAACCCCGGCCTGTGGACAACCCCCACCTATCCACAGAAACCGGAGTTTCTGTCAGCAGACCAGTTGACTAACCCCGCGGCACCACGTAGTCGAGCAGTCGCGCGCCGTCGGGCTGCAGCTCGGCCCAGGTGCCGGGCACCTCGAGGACGGCGATGGCGCTGGTGGGGAATTTGGTGTCGATGCCCTGCCAGCCGGGGTTGTCGTCACGCGGGGCGAGCTCGCGGACGGCTTCCTCGACGCCCGGCCAGTGGGCGAGGACCAGGGCCGTGCCGACGGTCTCGGGGAGGGTGTGCAGGAGGCGGAGGAAGTCCTCGGTGCTGCCGCCGTAGAGGGCGTCGTGGAAGGTGACGTGCTCGGCGTGCCCGCCGCCGGCCTCGACGCGGTCCCAGGTCAGGCGGGTGCGGGTGGAGGTGGAGCTGAGGACGCGGTCGATGGTGCCGACGTGTTCGGCCAGCCACTCGCCGGCGGCCTTGCCGTCGCGGCGGCCGCGCTTGTTGAGCGGGCGCTGGTGGTCCGGCAGCGGTTCCTTCCACGACGATTTCGCGTGGCGCATGATGACGAGGCGGTGGCTCATGGGTGTCAGCTTAGCTGGGCGCCGGCCTTCACCAGCTCCTGAAGCGCCGCCTCGCCGCGCGCCTCGTCGACGGGGGAGCACAGGTCGGTGAGGACGCGGACCTCGAAGCCCTCCTCCAGGGCATCGAGCGAGGTGGCGCGCACGCAGTGGTCGGTGGCGATGCCCACGACGTCGAGCTTCTCGACGCCCCGTTCCTTCAGCCACTCCGCCATGCTGACGCCGTCGGCGGCACCTTCGAAACCGGAGTAGGCGGCGGTGTACTCGCCCTTCCGGAAGTAGGCCTCGATGCGGTCGGCACGGACATCCTCGTGCAGGGCGGCGCCCTTCGACTCCGCGACGCAGTGGACGGGCCAGGAGTCGACGTAGTCGGGGTTGTCGGAGAAGTGGGAGCCGGGGTCGATGTGCCAGTCCTGGGTGGCGATGATGTGGGCGTAACGGTCGCCGTGGGAGTCCTGGTACTCGCCGATCAGCCGGGCGACCTCATCACCTCGGTCGGTCGCGAGGGACCCGCCGGGGCAGAAGTCGTTCTGGACGTCGACGATGACAAGGGCGGTCTTGGGAGTGTTCATACCGCCAGCATAGGTCGGGTTCACTCCAGCCAGTCGGCCACCTGGTCCACCAGTTCACCGGGCGAATAGGCGATGTTGAACACGTGGCCGTCCTCGTCGTCGGCCAGCGGCTCGAGGGTGGCGAGCTGCGAGTCGAGCAGCGACGTCGGCATGAAGTGCCCCGGGCGGCGCGACATGCGTTTGTCCAGGACGTCCCGCGTGCCGTGGACGTGCACGAACACCACCTGCGGCGCCATCCGGCGGATGAGGTCCCGGTAGGAACGCTTCAGCGCCGAACACCCGATGATGCCGCCGTCGGGGTGGTCGTCCAGCCACTGCCCGACCAGCTCCAGCCACGGCCAGCGGTCCTCGTCGGTCAGGGGGACGCCGGCGGCCATCTTGTCGATGTTGGCCTGGGGGTGCAGGTCGTCGCCGTCCCGGTAGGGCAGGCCCAGGCGGGCGCCCAGCAGTTCGCCGACGGTGGTCTTGCCGGAGCCGGAGACCCCCATGACCACGATGTGTCTGCGCATCGTCATCACCAGTTGTGCACGGTGCCGTCGGCAAGCCGGTTGTAGGGCAGGTAGGCCTGCTCGTAGGGGTACTTCTCGGCGGCCTCGGCGTTGAACTCGACACCCAGGCCGGGGGTCTCGCCCGGGTTGAGGTAGCCGTTCTCGAAGGCCAGGGACTCCGTGAACACCTCCTTCGTCTTCTCGGAGTGCGGCATGTACTCCTGCAGGCCGAAGTTGTGGATGGTCATGCCGACGTGGAGCTGGGCGGCGAACCCGATCGGGGAGACGTCGGTGGGGCCGTGGAAACCGGACTTGACCTGGTACATCTCGGCGTAGTTCATGACCTTCTTCAGCTGGGTGATGCCGCCGAAGTGGGTGGAGGCGCAGCGGACGTAGTCGATGAGCTGCTCGGAGATGAGGTCCTTGATGTCGTAGATCGAGTTGAACACCTCACCGATGGCCAGGGGGGTGGTGGTCTGGCTGCGGACGTACCGCAGGGCCTCTTGGTTCTCGGCGGGGGTGCAGTCCTCCAGCCAGTACAGGTCGTAGGGCTCGAGGGACTTGCCCAGCTGGGCGGCCTCGCGCGGGGTCATGCGGTGGTGCCCGTCGTGGAGGAGGGGCAGGTCGGGGCCGAACTCGTTACGCACCGCCTCGAAGACGGTGGGGACGTGCCGCAGGTAGGCGCGGGTGTCCCAGTCCTCCTCGACGGGCCAGGAACCACGGTTGGCGGGCTCGAAGTCATAACGTTCGCCGGAGGACTGGGCCTGGGCGGCCACGCCGTAGAGCTTCTCGATGCCGGGGACGGAGGTCTGCACGCGGATGGACTTGTAGCCCTCCTCCATCTCGTAGCGGATGGAGTCGAAGAGGGACTCCAGGTCCATGCCGGAGGCGTGGCCGTAGGCGCGGCAACCACGGCGGGAGGCACCGCCGAGGAGGTCGTAGACCGGCATGCCGGCGTACTTGCCCTTGATGTCCCACAGGGCCATGTCGACGGCGGCGATGGCGGCCATGGTGACCGGGCCGCGGCGCCAGTAGGCGGCGCGGTACAGGAACTGCCAGGTGTCCTCGATGTTGCGGGAGTCGCGGCCCACCATGA
This sequence comes from Corynebacterium pollutisoli, assembly GCF_900177745.1. Lineage (GTDB taxonomy): Bacteria > Actinomycetota > Actinomycetes > Mycobacteriales > Mycobacteriaceae > Corynebacterium > Corynebacterium pollutisoli. The sequence continues at coordinate 53,481 of NZ_FXAR01000001.1, forward strand.
GCTGGGCGACGTGGTCCCGCAGGTAGGAGGCCACGGCCAGTTCGCGGCCGTTGAGGGTGGCGTCACCGATGCCGACGACGCCGTCGTCGGTGGTCAGGCGCAGGGTGACGAAGTTGCGGGACGGGGAGGTGACGAAGACCTCGGCGTTGACGATCTTGGTGGACATGGGGGTTGTTCCTTTCAGGGACGGGCGTCGGGGTACTTGCTGGCGTACAGGCCGACGACCATGGCGGCGACCTGCTCGTAGGTCATGGATCCGGTGTTGACCACCAGGTCGTAGTCCTCGTCGGCGTTCGGGTCCCACTGGTAGAGGGCGCGGGACATTTCGGCGCGGATACGGTCCTCGTTCTCGATCTGCTCGGTGGCCTGCGAGGCACTGAGGCCGGTCTGGTGCATGACGCGTTCGACGCGTTTGCCCAGCGGGGCGACGAGGCGGACGTGGACCGCACCGACCACGCGGCCCAGGACGAGGGCACCGTTGCGGCCGAGGATGACACCGCCGTTCTCCACGGCGCTGAGGACCTCGCGGGTGTTGTTCTGGGCGATCTTGTGGTTGGCGGACAGGTTGCTGGCGAACGCCAGGTCGGTGTCCTGGGAACCGGTCAGCGACACGGCCCGCATCCAGCGTTCGATGCCGGAGTCGGAGATGAACGCGGACCGGTCGACGGTGGCCAGCTCGGCGGAGGAGAAGCGCTGCCCGATGTAGGGGACGCCGAGTTTCTCCGCGATGAGTGGGGCGATGTCGGTGGCGCCGGAGCCGCGCAGCCCGAAGACGGTGACGATCGGCGGGTGGCCCTCGGCCACCTTGCGCAGCAGGGTGGTACGGCCGTCGCCGACGGTCGGCACCTGGACGCGCTCCTCGGGGACACCCTTGGCGCCGGCGACGGCGGACTGGGTGCGACGCTCGTTGAGCTCGGCGACGACGCGGGCGTGGAGCTCTGCGCCCAGCGGGTACATGAGCATGACCAGCAGGGCGACGATGGCCAGGGCGGCGGGCACGAGGCCGGTGGCGTAGCGGATGCCCTGCAGGGCGTCGGCACTCTGGTCGGGGGCCTGGGCGACGTAGCCGAAGGCGCCGATGACGGCCATGCCGGCCCAGCCGCCGATGCCCTGCCCGACCTTACGGATGAAGGACAGGATGGAGTAGGAGCCGCCCTCGGCGCGGACGCCGGTCTTCCATTCGCCGTAGTCGACGGTGTCGGCCTGCATGGAGAACATCAGGGCGTTGGTGCCGCCGGTGCCCAGGCCGAGGAGGAACCAGGCGACGATGGCGATGGGCAGGTTGCCGGAGGGCAGGAACAGGATGACGGCGTAGCCGAGGACCGCCAGGACGGCGGAGAGGACGTAGCCGTCGCGCTTGCCCAGGCGGATGGTGATCGCCGGGACGAGGGAGGCGATGAGGATGGTGCCGACGGTCTGGGCCAGCATGAGGTAGGCGAACCAGCCGGCGTTGCCGAGCACGTAGATGGCGTAGTACATGGCGACGGCGTTCATGGTGAACATCGCTGCCAGCAGGAAGAACGCGCCGAGGCAGAGGATGAGCAGGGGCTTGTTCTTCCCGATCATCCGGAACGTGGAGCGGAAGGAGATCTGGCCCCGGGAGCGGGGGACGACCTCGCGGGAGTTGGCGAAGCAGATCAGGTAGAGCACCACGGCGATGACGCCGAGCGCCAGGCAGGACAGCGTGAACTTGAGGCGGACGTTGTCGGAGGTGGTGTCCTGGAACTGCGGGGCGACGAAGAAGGAGAGGATGACGCCGGTCACCGAGGAGGCGATGGAGCGGGCGCCGGACAGCTTGGAACGGTCGACCGGGTCCTGGGTCATAGCCGCCGACAGGGAGCCGTAGGGGATGTTCACGAAGGAGTACATCAGCTGGTAGGCGGCGTCGAAAAGCAGGATCCAGGCGACCGTCATGGTGGGGGAGAGACCGGCGGGCGTCGAGAAGAGCAGGACGAAGAAGACGGCCAGCGGGGTGGATCCGAAGAGGATCCACGGGCGGAGGCGACCCCAGCGGGTGTCGGCCCGGTCGACGGTCTGCCCGGCGAGCAGGTCGGAGATGCCCGCCCAGATCTTGGTCACGCCGTAGATGGTGCCGGCGATGCCGGCGGAGACTCCGGCGATCTCGGTCATGAACACCATGAGGAACATGGAGGTCATGAGGAACGAGAGGTTGTTCGCCACGTCACCGAGTGCGTAGGACAGCACACGGTGGGTGGGCATCTTGCCCGTGGCCGCGACCTCAGGGGAGGTGGTGTGCGTGGTCATTGTTGTGCCTTGGCATTTTCAGTTGTCGGGGTTCAGCGGGCCCGGTGGTCGCGACGGCCGTAGCGGGCGGCGTCCATGTCGTGCCAGCGGCGGCGGAGGAAACGGGCGGCGGCCTTGGGGCGGCGGTCGCGGGTGAACGCGCCCTTCTTGTTGCCGTCGACGCGGGCGAAGCCGTACTTGGTCTGGAAGTCGGCGAAGTTCCACATCTGCTCGCCGACGACGGCCTCGCAGGCGTCGAAGACGCGGGAGTTCATCTCCAGGTAGGCGACCTGGTAGTCCTCGGTGAAGGGCTGGTCGTAGATGGAGTGGAGCCCGGCGACGGTGTCGGCGCCGTACTCGGTGATGATGATGGGCAGCTTGTAGCGCTCCATCCAGCCGTCGAGTTCCGCGGTGAACTTGGCCTCGGAGGTCTCGAGGTCACCGGAGTCGACGTACCAGCCGTAGTAGCGGTTGAGCATGAGGATGTCGAACATGCCGGAGATGCGGCAGACGTCGTGCGGGGCGAACATGACGTTGACGTAGCCGACGGGGCGGGTGGGGTCGCATGCGCGGGCCAGGTCGACGAGGGGGCGGAAGTAGTCGACGGAGCCGGGAGAGGCGGTGTCGGGTTCGTTGGCGATGGACCAGATGACCACGGAGGGGCGGTTCTTGTCGCGGGCGATGAGGCGGCGGATCTCGTCGGCGTGGGTGGCCTGAGTGTGGTCGTCGACGTGGCCGTCCTCGTAGGTTTCGCCGCCGCCGGAGTCGATGATGCCGCCGGCCATGAGCCAGTTCAGCCCGACGGCGGGGGTTTCGTCGATGACGACGATGCCCTGCCGGTCGCAGTAGTCCATGAACTCCTCGGAGTAGGGGTAGTGCGAGGTGCGCAGGGAGTTCGCGCCGATCCAGCTGAGCAGTTCGGCGTCCTGCAGCATGTGGGCGTCGGAGTGGCCCTTGCCGAGGGTCTCGTGGTCCTCGTGCATGCCGAAGCCGGTGAAGTAGAAGGGTTCGTCGTTGATGAGGAAGCGGTAGCCGTCGATACGCACGGTCCGCACGCCGAAGGGCTGGCGGAACTCGTCGACGATTTCGTCACCGTCGACCAGCTGGACCACCAGGTCGTAGAGCCCGCCGATGCCGGGGGTCCACAGGGTGACATCGCTTATCGACGCCACCCCCTCCGCCCCCTCACCCGTGGCCACCGTCTCGCCCGTCTGCTGGTCGACGACGCTGATGCGGATGTCGCCGGGCGCGGACTGCTCGACCGCCCAGGTGACCTGGCCGGTGGTGCCGGAGTAGTCGGTGGTGATCGTGATGTCGCTGACGTGGCGGGCGGGGCGGGAGTAGAGCAGCACGGAGCGGTGCAGCCCGGAGTAGTTGTAGAAGTCGTGCAGGTAGTGCTGCTGGCGGCGGCCGTCGGGAAGCTCGACGACGGAACCGGGCGGGATGCACGTGTTGTCGAGGCGGTTGTCCACCGCCACGGTCAGGCGGAAGGTGTCGCCGGCGGTGACGTGGTCGGTGACGTCGAACTCGAAGGGCAGGTAGCCGCCCTTGTGGCGGCCGACCTCGGTGTCGTCGACCCACACGACGGCGTGGTGGGTGGCGGACCCGAAGCGCAGGATCACGCGCTCGCCGTCCCAGCCGCGGGGCACGCGGACGGTGCGCTGGTAGAACCAGTAGCCGACGTGGTTGCGGATGTCCTCGTCGGCGAACAGGTCGTTGACGGAGGCCGGCACGGCGACCTCCCGGGTCCCGGGCAGGGTGGCGGTGTACAGGCCGTCGTCGATGCCGGTGTTGTCCCAGTCCACCGCGAAACGCCACATCCCGTCGAGGGGGCGGATGTCGCGGGTGGGGGAGGAGATGGCGGGAAGCATGGGATTCCTTTCTCGAGGGCGTCAGCGGGTCAGCTCGGTGACGAAGGTGCGGATGAGCGAGAGGACGTGCGGGTCGGCGGCCAGGTCGTGGTCGAGGGCGGCCAGCAGGGCCCGGACGGGGTCGTCGGCCCGACGGGCGGCGAGCAGCTCGGCGGCGCGGGTGTCGGCGATGTCCTCGCCCCGCAGGAGGAAGGCGATCCACGCGGCGATGGAGTACGCGGCGCCGTGGCCGAGGAGGTTGTTGGCCCGTTGCGTCTTGAGGATGGGGACGGCCCGCATGCGCTGCTTGGTGCCGCCGTCGATGCCGATCTGGGCGAGGTTGTGGCGGATGCGGGGGTTGGCGAAGCGGTCGAGGAGGGCGCGTCGATAAGCGGTGATGTCGAGCCCTGGGGCGGTGAGGTGTTCGGCGGCGTCGTCCCACAGGAGCTCGACGTGGTGGCGGATCTCGCGGTCGGCGATGGCCTCGGCGACGGTGGTGTGGCCACGCAGCTGGCCCAGGTAGGCCATGAGCGAGTGCGCGCCGTTGAGCAGCCACAACTTGCGACGCTCGAAGGGGGCGATGTCGGCGACGAACTGCGCGCCGGCCCGCTCCCAGGCGGGCCGCCCGGCGGGGAAGGAACCCTCGATGACCCAGGAGGCGAAGGGCTCGGTGACCACCGGCACGGCGTCCTCCCGGCCGGTGGCACGGGCGACCTCGGCGACGAACTCCTCGGTGGTGGCCGGGGTGATCCGGTCGATGGAGGTCGACGGGAAGGTGACGTGCGCGGTGATCCACTCGGCCAGCTCCGGGTCGAGGGCGCGGGCGAAACCGAGGACGGAGGCGCGGGTGGTGGTGCCGTTGTCGCTGAGGTTGTCACAGCTCATCACGGCCAGGCCCCCGGCGTCGGCGGCGCGGCGGGCCCGCAGCCCGGCGACCAGGCGGCCGGCGGCGCTGAGCAGCGGGCCGTCGCTGCTGCCGACGCGCAGGGTGGCCAGGTCGGCGACGATGTCCGGGGCCTGCGTGTTGAGCTCGAGGTCCTCGGTGAGGTGGTAGCCGGCCTCGGTGACGGTGAGGGTGACCACGGCGACGTTCGCATCGGCGAGCAGCTCGATGAACCGGGCGGTGTTCTCCGCCGGGTGGGACTCCACCAGGGAGGTCATCAGCTCCGGGCTGTCGCCGTCCCCCGAGCGGGTGACCAGGGTGTACAGGCCGTCCTGGGCGGCCAGTTCCAGGGAGATGCCGGCGCTGCGGCCCGCGAAGGAGGCGTACCCCCACTCCGGGTGCTCCGGGTCGGCCTCCGCCTGCTGCGTGTACCAGACCTGGTGGGCGCGGTGGAAGGCACCGAGGCCCAGGTGGACGAGCCGGACCGGCGGGGTGGGGGAGGAGACGGTGGTGCGGTTGAGAGCGGTCACAGCTTGAACACCCTTCGGGGAGAGGAGTCGATCAGGTCGACGATGATGTCGGCGGCCCGGTCCTCGGTGAGACGGTGCTCGCCGACGAGGCGGGCGAGGTAGGCGGCGTCGACGCGGCGGGAGGTGTTGTGGCGCGCCGGGATGGAGCAGTAGGCGCGGGTGTCGTCGATGAAGCCGGAGTAGCGGGAGAAACCGGCGGCGCCGGTGGTGGCGGCCCGGTAGCGGTTCATGGCGTCGATCTCGTCGATGAACCACCAGGGGGCGCCGAGGTAGACGCTGGGGTAGTAGCCGGCGAGGGGGCCGAGTTCGCGGGAGAAGACCGTCTCGTCCATGGTGAACAGGACGAAGTGGAAGTCGGGGTTCTCGCCGAAGTCACTGAGCAGGGGCTGCAGCCCGCGGGTGTAGTCGAGGGCGAAGGGGATGTCGTGGCCGGTGTCGGCGCCGAAGCGGGCGAAGGCGCTGGCGGAGTGGTTGCGGTAGGCGCCCGGGTGCAGCGTCATCACCAGTCCGTCGTCCCGGCTCATCTCGGCGAAGCGGTAGGTCATGTTCGCCTCGAAGGCGGCGGCCTCGGCGCGGGTGGCGGTGCCGGCCCGACCCTTGTCGAAGAGGCGCTGCGCCGTGGCGTCGTCAAGCGGGGTGGTGTCGGCGTTGTGGGTGCCGTGGTCGGCGGACGTCGCGCCGTGGTCGAGGAAGTAGGCGCGGCGGTTGCGCAGCGCCTGCAGGTAGCCGGCGTAGCCGGTCTGCCCGTCACCGGCGACGTCGATGAGCTTCTCGACGTTCTCCGCGAACCCCGCGTTGTACATCTTCGTGTACGCGTCGGGGCGGAAGGTGGGCAGCACCCGCGGGGAGAACGTCGGGTCGGCGGCCAGGGTGCGGTGGGCGGCGAGATCGTCGAGCGGGTCGTCGGTGGTGGCCAGCACCTCGAGGCCGAACGTGTCGGCCAGGGCGCGGGGGCGGAAATCGGGGCGGGCGATGACCTCGGACAGTTCGGCGTAGATGTCGTCCGGGTCGTCGGTGTTGAGGCGTTCGGGGTGGATGCCGAAGACGTGCTCGAACTCCTGCTCCAGCCAGTAGCCGGAGGCGGTGCCGGCGTACAGCGGCCAGTGCTGCTGGAAGATCCGCCAGGCGGCCTGCTTGTCGACGTCCGGGTTGCTGCCTCCCACGCCGAGGTCGGCGAGGTCGACGCCCGCGGAGTGGAGGACGCGGGTGACGTAGTGGTCGGGGGTGATCAGGAGGGTGGTGGGGTCAGGGAAGGGGTCGTCGGTGACGAACATCGCGGGGTCGAGGTGACCGTGCGGGGAGATGACGGGGAGGTCCTCGACGTGGGCCAGCAGCCGACGGGCGACGGCCCGGGTCGTGGAGTCCACCGGGAGGAGGCGGTCCGGGTGCGCGGCGTGTGAGGTGCTCATACAACCATCTCACCGCGTGAACCGCCTCACAATCAATGGGTTGCAGGTTGTTGCCGCAGGGTGGAGCCCCGCACGATGAGCCGGGTCGGCAGGACGCGTGGTTCGGCCGTCGGCAGCCGCATCCCGCGGACGATGGCGATGAGGTTGGCGGTGGCCACCCTCCCCAGGGTGCGCAGCGGCCCGGCCACGGTGGTCAGCCCCGGCGGCACCAGCGCGGTCAGTTCGGTGTTGTCGAAACCCAGGACCGCGACGTCGCCGGGCACGTCGACCCCCGCGTGGCGGGCCTGGTCGAGGAAGCCGACGCCGACGAGGTCGTTGAAGCAGATGACGGCGTCCGTGGGGTGGCGCTGCCAGGCGGCGAAGGCGCGCCGCCCGCCGAGGGTGGTGGGCTCGTCGACGCGGAGCTGACGGACGGTGATGCCGCTGGAGCCGCTGGTGCTCGCCGGGGGCTGGCGGGTGTAGGCGGCGGTGGCGGCGTCGGGGCCGGCCGAGTGGGGGTCGACGGCGTCGAGAAGCCCGCGCCAGCGGATCCCGTCGGCCCACGAGTCGACGGGCCCGGCCAGGTAGGTGATGCTGCGCACCCCCTGCGACTCCAGGTGGGCGACGGCCTTGAGCACCCCTTCGTAGTTGTCGACCAGCACGCTCGGCACCCCGAGGACCGGCCGGTTGATGCACACGGTGGGCACGCGGCGGGCGATCTTCTGGATGTCGCCGTTGGCCAGGCGGGTCGACGCCAGCAGCAGCCCGTCGAAGGTGGGCAGCAGGTGTTCGAGGGTGGCCCGGGCGCGGGGCACCGATTCGTGGGTGTCGGCGATGGTCAGCAGCATGCCCTCTGCGCGGGCGGCGTGCTCGGCGCCGCGGAAGACCTCCAGGAAGAAGGGGTTGGTGATGTCGGCGACGACCAGGCCCAGGTTTCCGGTGGCGTGGGAGGCGCCGGACGGGGTGACGGTCTCGGTGTCGGTGCGGTAGCCGAGTTCGCGGGCCACCCTGCGGACCTTCTCGGCGGTGCGGAAACTCACGCGGTCGGGGCGGGAGAAGGTCCGGGACACCGTCGAGGGGGAGACGTCGGCCAGGCGCGCGATGTCGTAGATCGTCACATCTTTGTCCGCACCGTGGGTCATGGCGCCATGGTAACCGGACCGGGTGGGGGCGGCAGGGCCGGTAGGCTCGGGCCCATGAAGATGCCGATCCCGGATTACCTCCAGGAGATCCTCGACCATGTCCGCGACGAGGACGGCGGTGAGGTCGCCGACTACATCCCCGAGCTCGCCGAGGCGGACCCGGATCGCCTCGCCATCGCCCTGTGCACCGCCTCGGGCCACGTCTACGAGGCGGGCCCGGACGCCGACGTCGAGTACACGATCCAGTCGATCTCCAAGCCCTTCGTCTTCGCCCTGGCGCTGCAGGAGCTGGGGCCGGAGGCGGTGCTCGACGTCGTCGGTCTCGAGCCCTCCGGGGAGGCCTTCAACGAGCTCTCCCTCGACGACAACGACAAGCGCCCCGTCAACCCGATGATCAACGCCGGTGCCATCGCGGTCAACCAGCTCATCAACGGGGAGGATTCGAGCGTGGAGGACCGCGTGGAGAAGATCCGTGACCTCTTCTCCCGCCTCGCCGGGAGGGAGCTGCACATCGACGCTGAGCTCTCCGCCTCCGAGCTCGAGGGCGCGGACCGTAACCTCTCCATCGCGCACATGCTGCGCAGCTACGACATCATCAAGGACGACGCCCACGACGCCGTCCTCTCCTACACCCACCAGTGCTCCACCCTGGTGACCACGCGTGACCTTTCGGTCATGTCCGCCACCCTGGCCAACGGCGGCACCCAGCCGGTGACGGGGGAGAGGATCCTCAGCGCCGAGGCCTGCCGCCTCACCCTCGCGGTGATGAGCTCCGCGGGCATGTACGACGGTGCGGGCCGCTGGATGGCCGGGGTGGGTATCCCGGCGAAGTCGGGGGTGGCCGGCGGGCTGATCGGCACCCTGCCGGGGCAGCTGGGCATCGCGACGTTCTCCCCGCGCCTGGACACCCAGGGCAACTCGGTGCGCGGCGTGAAGATCTTCGAGTACCTCTCCCGCGACATGGGCCTGCACCTCATGTCCTCCGACCAGCATTCCGTGCCGGGGGTGCGGTCGATCACCCGCGACGGCGACCAGACCATCATCCGCCTGCAGGGCACCATCAACTTCACGGCCGCGGAGAACATCCTCCACCAGCTCACCACCCACAACCTGGGCGGCGAGGAACTGGTGCTCGACGTCTCCCGGGTCACCTCCTTCAACCGGATGGGCCGCCGCATGGTCAAGGAGGGGCTGCGCCTCCTGCGCGAGGGTGGTTTCGAGTGCGCGATCTACGACCCGGAGGGCGTGGTCACCGACCTCGAGTTCTCCGACGGCACCACCGCCGACACGGTCGACAGCTTCTGATGGTCTGGATCGTGTTCGGGGGGCCTTCGCCGTGGTGGTGGCCGTGTTCGCCGTGGCGCGGCGCTCCGGTGGGGGTGGTCGCGGGTTCCCCTGGTTCTGGGTGGTGTTTCCGCTGACGATGCTGGCGGTCGCGGCGTCGACCATGTTCTGGGCGGGTTTCGGGCCGGACACCTTCGATGTCTTCGGCGGCCCCGGCCACGACCACTTCTTCTTCTGGAACCTCGCCACCACCGCCTGGCCGATCCTGGCGCTGCTCGGCGCAGCACTGTCCGTCCGGGTCTGGCACAAGGGGCGGCGCTGATGGCGACTGAAGGTCTCATCGTGCTCGGGTCGTTCACTGTGCTCATCGTCGTGCTGGTCGCGGTCAGCGCTCATCCACGCGCCGCCTTCCCCTGGTTCTGGGTCGCCTTCCCCCTCACCTGTCTGGCGGCCGTGTTCCTGCTGCACCGTCTCCTCCCGGTGTCACCGATCTCCGCCGCCTACGGCTGGACCGTGTACCTGCCGTTGCCCGGGTCCGCCTTCCTCGGCCCCTCCCTGTGGGAGCCGGTCGTGTGGTTCGCTGTGTTCTGCGGAGGAGTGCTCGCGTCGGTGCGGGCCTGGCGCCGGGGTAGTGTCGAGGAATGATTCAGGCGGTCTCCTTCGGGTTGTTGGACTCCCTCAACGCCCTGCTCATCGGTGTCATCGTGGCGCTCGGCGTCATGCTGCCCCGCAACGCTGCTTATCGACGCATCGTCACCCTCCTCATCGCCGGTGACTGGTTCGGCGTCTTCGTGCTGTCCTTCATCACGATGGTCGTCTTCGACGGCATCCGGGACCTGGTGCAGCGTGCCCTGGACTCTCCGGTGTTCGGCATCCTGCTCATCATCACCGGCGTGCTCACCTTCGTGGCCACCCTGCGTGGCGACGGCGGCGGCGACTCCCCGCTCGTCCGCCGCATCCTCGACCCCCTCCAGGCCCCGTCCTTCAAGACGGTCGTCGTCGGCTTCATCCTCGGTCTCGCCCAGTCGGCGACGTCCATCCCCTTCTTCACCGGCCTGGCCTACCTGTCGGCGGGGGACTACCACGCGGCGGTGCGCTACGGCGGGCTCGTCGTCTACGCCAGCCTGGCGCTGAGCCTGCCGGCCCTGTCGGCGGTCTTCGTCGGCCTCGTCCGCGCCTACCCGTACTCGGTGTTCGGGCGGGCCTTCGAGTGGATGCGGGGCAATCGCGAGGTCGTCGTCAAGCTCGCCAGCTATATCGTGGCCGTGGCCCTGACGCTGTTCGGCGTGGTCAAGCTGCTGTAGCACGAAAAACACCGTCTGCGCTGGGCAGACGGTGTTTGTGTGGTGCGCCATCAGGGACTCGAACCCCGAACCCACTGATTAAGAGTCAGTTGCTCTACCAATTGAGCTAATGGCGCTGGTGTCTTCCGTTCTTTCCCTTGTTCGGGGCTGTCCGGGCAACGAAGAAAAATATAACAGGCAATCGTGCAACCTACAAAATCGCCAGGTCACGCGCTGTTTTTAACGTGCTGTTCATGTCGGTTTCGCTATTGTGACGTGTCTCGTATTGGTCATACGTGCGGTGGGAAGTATGGTGGCGGTAGTTCACGGCGACTAAGGATCGCCGCCGGCGAAGTGTCAGAAGGTAGTTCGTGAAGGTGTTGAGGTCCCCGTTGCGATGGGGTGGTGCGCTGCTGTTGTCGGCCGTGCTGGCGGCGGGGACGTTGACGGCGTGCACGATTGACAGGGCGTCGATAAGCGAGACCGCGGCGGAGACCAGCGAGACGGCGCAGCCGGCGCCGATGAAGGTGTCGGTGAGAGACGGTGCGGAGGATGTCGATCCTTCCGAGCCTGTCACGGTCACCTCGGCGGAGGGCCTGAAGAAGGTCACCATGACGAACCAGAACGGCAAGGTCGTCGAGTCGGAGATGTCCGCGGACAAGAAGTCGTGGACGACGGCGGAGGTGCTCGGCTACCACCGCACGTACACGCTCGTGGCGGAGGATGCGGCGGGGCAGAAGACGACGACGGTGTTTCAGACGCCGAGCCCGGCGTCGACAAGCGGGGTCGCCCTGGCGCCGCTCGACGGGGCCGTGGTGGGCGTGGCGCAGACGATCACGATGCGTTTCGGCACCGCCGTCAAGGACCGGCAGGCGGCGCAGGACGCCATTACCGTCACCACGTCGCCGCAGGTGGAGGGGGCCTTCTACTGGCTCAACAACGCCGAGCTGCGGTGGCGTCCGGAGGAGTACTGGGCGCCCGGCACGAAGGTCACCGTCGAGGCCGACCTGTACGGCGCGGACCTCGGTGGCGGAACGTGGGGCTCGCAGGACAACAGGATGAGCTTCAGCATCGGCGAGGATGTCCGCACCATCGTCGACGACGCCACCAAGTCGATGACCGTCTACCGGAACGGCGAGGCGCTGCGCACCATCCCTGTCTCCCTGGGGCGCGACACCGCCCGCTGGGCCACCCCGAACGGCACGTACATCATCGGTGACCAGCACGAATCGCTGGTGATGGACTCGATGACCTACGGACTCGAGTATGACCAGGGCGGCTACAAGACGAAGGTCGCCTACGCCACGCAGATGTCCTGGTCGGGCATCTACGTCCACGGCGCCCCGTGGTCGGTGGGGGACCAGGGTTACCGCAACGTCTCCCACGGTTGCATCAACGTGACCAACGAGGCCGCGCAGTGGTTCCAGAATCAGGTCAAGCGCGGCGACCCGGTCATCGTGCAGAACACCGTCGGCGGGACCCTCTCCGGATGGGACGGCCTCGGCGACTGGAACATCCCGTGGGAGACGTGGAGGAAGGGCAACGCCGAGCCGACCTCCTAGGGGGTCGGCGTGCCGCCGGTGACGCCGAGGGTCTCGCCCATGACGAACGACGCCTCGTCGGAGGCGAGGAACACGTACGCCCCGGCGAGCTCCGCCGGCTGCCCGGCGCGCCCCAGCGGCGAGTGCTGCCCGAACTCCTCGAGCTTCTCCGGCGGCTGCCCGTGGGAGGGCTGCAGCGGGGTCCACACCGGGCCGGGGGCGACGGCGTTGACGCGGATCCCCTCGGGTGCCAGCTGCTCGGCCAGGCCCTTGGACAGGTTGTTCATTGCGGCCTTGGTGAGGGCGTAGTCGAGCAGGTGCGGGGAGGGCTGGTACGCCTGGATCGACGAGGTGAAGATGATCGACGAGCCCGGCTTGAGGTGGGGGAGCGCCGCCTTGGTGACGCGGTAGGAGGAGTAGACGTTCGACTTCATGGTGGCGTCGAAGTCCTCGTCGGGGATGTTGCCGATGCCGTCGTGCCAGATCTGGCGGGAGGCGTTGTTTACCAGGATGTCCAGGCCGCCGAAGGCCTCGACGGTGTCGGCGACGGTCTTCTCGCACTGGGCGAGTTCCTGCAGGTCGCCGGGTAGGGCCAGGGCCTTCCGCCCGGCGTCCTCGATGGCCTTGATGATGACGTCGGCGTCCTCCTGCTCCTCGGGGAGGTAGGAGATGGCGACGTCGGCACCCTCCCGTGCGTAGGCGATGGCGACGGCCGCGCCGATACCGGAGTCACCGCCGGTGATCAGGGCCTTGCGGCCGGTGAGGCGGCCGTTGCCCTCGTAGGATTCGAGGCCGAGGTCGGCCTTCGGTTCGAGCCTTTTATCCAGGCCCGGGTGGGGCTGCTCCTGCTGCGGCGGATCGATCTTCGGGTGGAGGGTGCGGGGGTCGTTGATGTCGGCCATTGTGACCTGCCTTTCATTAGCGGATGCGCATTGGATGGTTCCGATGGTACGGAAAACCCCGCGCGGTCGCCGCTGGCACAGTGGAGGCATGCGATTGTCCGTGCTCGACCGTGCCAATTCCCTGACAGGTGACAGTGACGCCACCGCGCTGCGGCGGGTGGTGGAGCATGCGCGCGACGTCGAGAAGCTCGGTTTCTCCCGCTTCCTCGTCGCCGAACACCACGCCGTGCCCGGCCTCCCCGGCTCGCAACCGGGCATGCTGGCGATGGCGTGCGCGGCTGTGACGAGCGACATTCGCATCGGCACCGCGGGCATCATGCTGCCCGATCACCAGCCCCTCATCGTCGCCGAGCAGATCGCCACGCTGGAGGCACTTCATCCCGCGCGTATCGACGCCGGAATCGGCTCCTCCCTCGGATTCACCGCGCCCGTGCGCGCCGCCCTGCGGCAGGGGGACGTCGCCACGCTCAAGGCCCGCTACCCGGACGACCTGCGGGAACTGCTCAGCTACCTCGACGGCATGGGGGCCGTCACCGCGCGCCCGCAGGCCGGTGGCACGCCCGTGTGGCTGCTCGCGGGTTTCCGCTCCGCGCTGCTGGCGGCGGAACTCGGCCTCGGCGTCATCCTCGGCGGCCCCAACCAGGTCGCCGCCGCGCGTCTGTACCGGGAGAACTTCTGTCCCGGGCGTATCGACGCCCCCTCCGTCATCCTCTCCGCCACCGTCGCCGTCGCGCCCACCGCCGAGGCGGCGCGCGACCTTCTCCTGCCCGAGGCGTACGCGCAGGCGCGCGCCCGCACCACGGGCAGCTTCGACCCGCTGCTGCCCGTCGCGGACCTGCCCGAACCCACGGCACAGGAGCGACGCCGCATGGAGGAGACCCTGGCCTCGGCGATCCACGGGACGCCGGGGGACGTCGAGAAGCAGCTGCGGGAGCTTCTCGACGCCGCCGGAGCGGAGGAACTCCTCGTCACCGGCGGCATGAGCGACCTCGGGGGACGCGCGGAGTCGGAGCGGCTGCTCGCCGGGATGCTCAGCGGATGAGGTGCCGCTTACTGGCGTGGAAGGTCGGCTCCAGCGCTGCGTAATCGCGCTCGGGGTGCCAGTGCTCACCGTCGCCGGCGACGGTGGCGGCGAGGAAGTCGGCCACCGCGTGCAGCACCGGCGGTTCGCAGGTGGGGCAGGAGTTGACCTCGTAGACCACGAGCTCACCGGCGGCGGTGTTCTCTCCGATGTCCACCCCGCCGATGAGCGTGCCCGCCCCGCGGGAGGCGCGCTCGGCCAGGTCGGCGATCTCCGGCGTGAGCGGGCACGGCGCGATGGTGCCGCCGGCGCGGACGTTGGTGATCCACTTCCCCTCCGGCGCGTAGCGGTACATGGCGAACACGGCCCGGTGGTTGACGGTGTAGACGCGGATGTCGCGGCCCGGGTTCTCGACGTAGGGCACCACGTAGTACGCGCCGTCGGGCACCGCGTCGGCGGGTCCCTCCAGCTTCTGCAGGCCCCGGCCCCCGAATCCGGACAGCGGCTTGGCCACCGCCGGGCCGCCGATGTCCTCCAGCCAGCCGCGCAGCGCCCGGTGGTCGTGGCCGGAGATCACGGGGTAGTGCAGGGCACCCGCCGCGGCCAGCTGGGAACTGTCGAGGAACTTGTGCTGCGCCCGGAACAGGGTGAGGGCGTCGTTGATCACCGGCACACCCAGGCGGGAGAACACGTCGAGATGCGCCATCCCCGGGATGAGCAGCTCATCGAGGACCCACCCGACGACCAGGTCCGGGCGCAGCCCGCGCCCGTCGACGGAGACGGTGACCCCGTCCGCATCGGCGTGGGAGACCAGGTCGTGCGGGTGAACGCGGATGACCGCCAGGCCGTGGTCGCGCAGCAGGGGGAACAGGACGGCGTGGTCCTCGTCGTCAATGTCGTCGCCGAGGAACATCACCAGGGGGCGATCGAGGCCCAGATCGTCGAGCAGACTGTTCATGGCTACCACCTTATGTGTCAGGTAGAGCCAACCTACCTCAATTAAGGTGTCCTTCATGAGCGAATCGAACCGCAGGTGGGCACCCTGGCTCGCGGCCCTGGGGGCTCTCGCGGTGGTGTCCGGGCTGGCCGCCGTGGCCTGGCCGGACCTGACCCTCGCACAGCGCATCGGCGGCGGCCTGCTCACCCTGCTGGGTGCGGTGGGTGTGGTGTGGGCGGCGTCGAGAAGCAGCGGGTGGCGCCCCCTTCTCGTCGCCGCGCTACCGGCCCTGCTGCTCACCGGCGTGCTCGTCGCGACGATGGCCCAGAACCCGCAGGGCGGGCCGAGCGTCGTGGCGCACCGCTCGGGCACGCTGCCGGCCGCGCCGGTCGACACCCTCGACGAGCTGCACGCCCAGGCTCTTGACGTCGCCGACCAGCTGGCCGACGGCGGATCCACCCGGCTCATCCGGATGAACCTGTACACCGATCTCTCCGCGGGCACCCTCATTGACGTCGCCGACAACGCGGGCGGGAAGTTCCGCGCGCGCCTGGAGACCCACCCCCGGCGCGAATGGCAGTGGGAGCGGGAATCGCTCGAACACGACCTCGACACCTTCGACGGGCGGCGGGTCACCTTCGCCTACGACCGGGCCGTCGAGGAGCTCACCGCCGCCGCCCGGAGCATCGGCACCACCCCCGACTTCGAGACGGTGTGGATCTACCCGGGGCACTCCGCCCTGCAGCCGCTCGAGGTGGCGAATCCGGAGGCACTGCCCGTCGCGCAGTTCAACTCCCGTGCCCGCGGCCGTGACCTGCGCCTCCAGGTACTCGCCGACGGCACCCTGCCCGACACCTACTTCGATGTCACCGACATCGACGCCGCCCGCGAGCAGATCAGCAACGCCCTGCTGCTCGACGACCGCCGCCCCGCCGCCGCCGAACTCCAGACCCTCTCCGCCCGCAGCGCCACCCAGCTTCTCGACGGCCCCGCCATCGACGACCGTCCCCTGGTGGGCGGCGTCGAGTTCCGCGGCACCGTCGACGGTGATTACCTCCAGGTCGCCGTCCACATCGGGCAGTTCCCCACCATCGAACCCCGCACCCCCGACGATCAGCTCGGTTTCCACCCCCTGGCGGACATCCCGGTGGGGGAGAACCCGGTGCCCGACACCGACCACCTCGTCGCCTGGCAGATCCGCGCCGAGGACCCGGGGATCATCCTGCGCACCAAGGACGGCCCCGATGCACCCGAGCAGCGCCGGGAACTCTAGGTCAGCTCAGCGCGCTGCAGCGTCTCGAGGCGCTCGACGGCCGGGAGGGAACGGGGCAGCAGGCCGGCGTCGATGAGCGAACGCACCTTCTCCAGGGCGCGGCGGTAGTACGTCGCCCGCTCCTCGGCGGTGGCCGCCCGCCGGGCATGACGGTAGAGCTTGATACCGGTCTCGGCCTCACTCCGGCGCGCGGGTTCCAGTGCCGAGGTACCCGTCGACCGCGCATGACGCTGCGCACCCGCCCACGCCATGCGCAGTTCGTCGACAGCCTCCGAATACGCCTCAGGCGTGGCCCGGCCGGTCGCCGCCAGCGCGTCGAAGAAGCGGTGCACCTCCGGGCGTGAACGGTCCCACAGTCCGGGGAAGCGCAGCAGCATCTCAGGGTCGAGTTCCCACTGCGCGTACTCGTCGAGCACTGCCCGGTGGTGGGCCTCGGCCTGCTCGAACGCTGTCGGCCCGGTGGGTTCCGCCGGCCGCGCGATCATGACCACCGCCGCGGCGATGCCGAGCAGGGAGACGACGATGCCGAGGAGCAGGCCCACGTCACCCCCGACGAACCCGGCCAGCAGCACGGCGAGGAACTGGGAGGCAATGGTGAGGACCACGGCGGACCGGACGTTCATGTCGGCCAGGCTAGCAGCGGCCTTTGCTATGGTGGCGGGCACGTGACACGGGGTGCTGCCCACCGCGCAGCTGAGATGACACCCGTCGAACCTGATCCAGTTAGTACTGGCGAAGGGAATGTCCACGAGGCTGCGCACATGCTGCGTCGCCTGGCGCTACCTTCGCCTTCTCCCAGAGAAAGGCGCACACATGTCCATCACCGCCACCCCCATCTCCCAGCAGATCGTCCTCGTCACCGGCGGCGCCCGCGGCCTGGGCAAGGCCGTCACCGAGGCGTTCCTGCGTGAAGGCGCCAAGGTGGTCGTCAACTACTTCTCCTCGGACCAAGAGGCGCAGGCCATCGTCGACAAGCATCCCGGCCAGGCGGTGGCCATCCGGGCCGACGTCCGTGACCGCGCGCAGATCGACGCCCTGTTCACCCGGGCCCGCGAAGAGTTCGGCGCCCCGGTGACCACCGTCGTCTCCAACGCCCTCATCGACTTCTCCTTCGACGGCGACGCCCGCCCCAAGGCCGAGGACATCGCCTACGAGCGTTTCGAGTCCCAGTTCGCCGGCGCCGTCCAGGGCACCCTCAACGTCACCCAGGCCGCCCTGCCCGGCTTCGACGAGTTCGGCTCGGGCCGCATCATCACCATCGGCACTAACCTCTTCCAGTACCCGGTCGTGCCCTACCACGACTACACCGCCGCCAAGGCCGCCCTCCTCTCGCTCACCCGCACCCTGGCCGCTGACCTGGGCCCGCGTGGCGTGACCGTCAACATGCTCTCCGGCGGCCTGCTGCGTACCACCGACGCCTCCGCCGCCACCCCGGACGAGGTCTTCGACCTCATCGCCTCCGGCACCCCGCTGCAGTCCGTGACCACCCCGGAGGAGTTCGCCGACGCGATCCTCTTCTTCGCCTCCCCGTGGGCGCGCTCCGTCACCGGCCAGAACCTGGTCGTCGATGGCGGCCTGGTCAAGGACTAGTCCGTGCACATCAACCTCTTCGCCTTTGCGGCCGGGCACCACACCTCCGCCTGGCGCGCCGCCGACTCCTCGGTGGGGCGCCTCGGGGACATCACGTACTGGGAGGAGCTCGCGCAGATCGCCGAGCGCGGCAAACTCGACGCCTTCTTCCTTGCCGACGGCCAGTCCGCCGCCATCGGGGGCGTCGGCGGTGGCCCCGCCTGGTTCCTCGAACCCGTCACCACGCTCGCCGCCCTGGCGCGCGCCACCTCGCGGATCGGTCTGGTCACGACCATCTCCGCGACCTTCTGGCCGCCCTTCCACGCCGCCCGCCTCATGGCCAGTCTCGACCACATCTCCGGCGGCCGCGCCGGGATCAACGTCGTCACCTCCATGGGCGACGACGAGGCCCGCAACCACGGCATGCCCGCCCTCCCGCCGCACGCCGAACGCTACGCCCGCGCCGACGAGTTCATCCGGGTGGTGGGGGAGTTGTGGGACTCGTTCCCCGCCGACGCCGTCGTCTGCGACGAATCCTGGGCCGACGCCTCCCGCTTATCGACACCCGCCCACTCCGGCGACTTCTTCCAGGTGGCAGGTCCGCTCAACATCCCCGCCGGCCCGCAGGGCCGCCCCGTCCTGTTCCAGGCCGGGGCCTCCGAACCGGGCCGCGACCTGGCCGCCACCCACGCCGAGGGCATCTACGCCGTGGCGTGGGACCTGGAGATGGCGCGCGAGTACCGTCTCGACGTCCGCCGCCGCGCCGCCGACCAGGGGCGGGACCCGGATTCGATCGTGGTCATGCCGGGCCTGGTCACCTACGTCGGCCGCACCGAGGAGGAGGCCCGCGCCAAGCAGCGCGCGCTGAACGCTCTGCTGCCCGTCGACGACGCGCTGCGTGGGCTGGAGTACTTCATCCGACAGGACACCTCCGGCTGGGACCTCGACGCACCGGTGCCCCCGCTGCCGCCGCTGGACGAGTTCACCGGCCCCAAGGGCCGCTACGCCACCATCCTGCGGATCATCGAGTCCCGCCAGCCCACCGTCCGTGAACTGCTGGGCTACCTCGCCGCCGGCGGCGGGCACGCCACGTTCGTCGGCACGCCCTAGCAGATCGCCGACGAGATGCAGCGTTGGGTGTCAGAGGGTGGGGCCGACGGCTTCAACCTCATGCCGCCCTCCCTGCCCGCCGGCATCGAGGACTTCGTCGACCTGGTCATCCCCGTCCTCCAGGAACGCGGCGTGTTCCGCACCGAGTACGAGGGGACGACGCTACGGGAGCACCTGGGGGAGTAGCCCAATGTGAAAACGCCCTCCCGCTTCGCAAGAAGCCGGAGGGCGTTTTCCTTCGGGGTGGCTGACGGGGCTCGAACCCGCGACACCCAGGATCACAACCTGGTGCTCTACCAGCTGAACTACAGCCACCATCGCTGCTTAACTGCAGCGGAATACAGATTAACCTACCGCGCCGGAATTACAAAAACCGCTGGTAGTGGTTGGTGGCGGCCGTGGCGCACTCGGCTGCGGCGGTGGACTCCGGGCCGGGGGCGGGGACGAAGACGGCGCGTCGGTAGTAGTCGAGCTCGCGGATGGACTCGACGATGTCGGCCAGCGCGCGGTGGGCGAGTCCCTTCTCGGGCTGGTTGAAGTAGGCCTTGGGGAACCAGCGGCGGGCGAGTTCCTTGATGGAGGAGACGTCGACCATGCGGTAGTGGAGGGCGGCGTCGAGACGCGGCATCTGCTCGCGGATGAATGCCCGGTCGGTGGCGATGGAGTTACCGGCCAGCGGGGCGGGGTGGTCGGGGCTGCAGTGCTCGGCGATGAGCGCCAGGACGGCGTCCTCGGCCTCCTCAAGCGACACCGTCGAGGCGCGCACCTGCTCGGTGAGCCCCGACTTCGCGTGCATGTTGGTGACAAAGTCGTCCATCTGCGCCAGCTCGTCCTCGGTGGCGTGGACGACCAGATCCACGCCCTCGCCGATGATCTGCAGGTTGGCGTCGGTGACCAGGGCCGCGACCTCGACGATGACGTGGCGTTCGAGGTCGAGGCCGGTCATCTCCAGGTCGACCCACACGAGGCGGTCGTTCTTGGCTGCGATATCCATGCTCATTCCCCCATCTTGGCGTAGAAGCGGCCGATGAGGGGAGCCAGCAGGCCCGTCGGGGCGATCTTGGAGGCGGCGTTCATGGCCTTGCTCAGCGGGCCTGGCACGACGCGACGCTGGTTCTTGGCCATCGCCTCGAGGGTCTCGCGGGAGCAGGACTCGTAGGTGGTCCACAGGAAATCGGGCACCACCTTGTCGACGATCGACTTCTCCTCGTCCGGGATCACCGCGTCCCGCACCGGGCCGGGGGCCAGCAGCGTGCAGGTGACGCCGGTGCCCTTGAGTTCGTAGTGCAGGGCCTCGGTGAAGGCGTTGACACCGGCCTTGGTGAACACGTAGGTCGCGTTGTTGGGGATCGGCACGTTGCCGGCCGCGGAACCCACGTTGCAGATCGCGCCCGACCTCCGCTCCAGCATCCCGCCGAGCGCGGCATGCGTGAGACGGTGCACGGCGGTGGCGTTGAGGTGGAACTGGTCGACCTCGTAGGCCCAGTCCTGCTTCATCAATGGCCCGAACGACGCGATGCCGGCGGAGTTGATGAGGATGTTGACGGGGCGGGCGTCGAAAAGCTCGATGACCCGGCTGACCTCCTCGTGCTTGCTCAGATCAGCCGCCACCACCTCCACGGTCACACCGTGGGCGGCCTCGAGGGCGTCGGCGAGCTCGCGGAGCACTGCTTCCCGACGCGCCACCACAATCAGATTGTGACCCATCGACGCGAGATCACGCGCCATGGCCATGCCGATGCCCTGGCTGGCACCGGTGACGAGGGCGAAGGTATCCGGGCTGGGGGAGGGGAGAGTCATGGGGTCCACGTTAGTCGGCACCGATGTCAGACCGCATGTGGCCGACATTTAATGTGAAACCCATGAACGCCGTGTTGATCGCCGTGCTGGTGATGCTCGTCCTTGCCGTCTCCCGGGTCCACGTGGTCCTGGCCCTGTTCATCGGCGCCCTGGTCGGTGGTCTGCTCGGGGGCCTCGGCCTCGACGGCACCATGGTCGCCTTCCAGGACGGCCTGTCCGGGGGCGCGCAGATCGCCCTGTCCTATGCCCTGCTCGGTGCGTTCGCGATGGCGGTGGCCAGTTCGGGGCTGCCGAATCTGCTTGCGAACTGGCTGATCGGGAAGTTGGGGGTGGACTCGACGTCGGCACGCACGAAGACGATCGCCCTGACCAAGTGGGGCATGGTCGCCGGCATCCTGGCGATGGCGATCATGTCGCAGAACCTCATCCCGGTCCACATCGCCTTCATCCCGCTCATCATCCCGCCGCTGCTGGCCGTGTTCAACCGCCTGCAGATCGACCGCCGCCTCATCGCCACGGTGTTGACGTTCGGCCTGGTCACCACCTACATGTGGATCCCGATCGGCTTCGGCAACATCTTCCTCAACGACATCCTGCTCGGCAACATCGAGACCGCCGGCCTGGACACCAGCGACATCAACATCTTCACCACGATGACCATCCCGGCCCTCGGCATGGTCGTCGGTCTGCTCATCGCCGTGTTCTTCACTTATCGACGCCCCCGTGCCTACGTCGATAAGCCGATCACCGTGGGCACCGACGCCGCCGAGGAGCCCATCTCCCGCTACCGCATCATCGTGGCGCTCATCGCGATCGTCGCGACTTTCGCCGTGCAGGTCGTCATGCAGTCCATGGACACCGAGGCGAACTCCCTGCTCATCGGCGCGCTCACCGGCCTGGCGATCTTCCTCGCCACCGGCGCCGTCAAGTGGAACCAGGCCGACGACATCTTCACCGCCGGCATGAAGATGATGGCGCTCATCGGTTTCATCATGATCACCGCGCAGGGCTTCGCCGCCGTCATGTCCGCCACCGGCGAGGTCGACTCCCTCGTCGCCGCCTCCGCCGAGCTCTTCGCCGGCTCCAAGGCGGCGGCCGCGGTGGCGATGCTCGTGGTCGGCCTCATCGTCACCATGGGAATCGGTTCCAGCTTCTCGACGCTGCCCATCATCACCACGATCTACGTCCCCCTCTGCCTGGCGATGGGCTTCTCCCCGGTGGCCACCGTCGCGATCATCGGTACCGCCGGCGCCCTCGGCGACGCAGGTTCCCCGGCCTCGGACTCCACCCTCGGTCCGACCGCCGGCCTCAACGCCGACGGCCAGCACGACCACATCCGGGACTCGGTCATCCCGACCTTCATCCACTTCAACATCCCGCTGCTCATCTCCGGCTTCATCGCCGCGATGGTGCTGTAGATCCCGCTGCTACCGCCGGAATTTCTTGAGCGCCCCCGATTGGATTCGAACCAACGACCGACGGATTAGAAGTCCGGTGCTCTATCCACTGAGCTACGGAGGCCTGCGCGAGAAAATACTAACGCACGTCCCCACGGAACCGAAAAAGTTCCCAGGTAGTGAGTAGTTTCACGCGCATGCACCCCGGCTAGGACGACGGCCGCGGGCGGATTAGGGTAGAGCGCATGTCAGCACTGCAGGAGAAGGAAACGACGACGCGGGCGTCGACAAGCACGAGGAAGGTGCGGTCGACCTGGCCGCTCTACCTGCTGTTTTTCGTGTTCGCGGGCCTGGTGGGCGCGACGATCTCCTTCGAGTTCCTCACGGACTCGCTGGTCGCACTGGGTATCCCGGATCCGGGGCCGGTGACGACGTGGGGTCTGCCGTTCTTCCGCGCGGTGGGCTGGATGCTGGCGGCGCTGGCGATCGGGTCGTTCATGTTTGCGGCCTTCTACATTTCGCCGAAGGTGCCGGAGGGTGACAACTCCCGCCTGGTCGAGGCGCCGCTGAGCGTCGACGGTGACATCGCGGCGCGGACGGGCGCGGTCTCGACGCTGTGTTTCGGGCTCATCGCGCTGCTCATGATCCCGCTGACGCTGTCGGACGTGTCCGGCACGCCGTTCCGGAACACGCTGGCCATCGACATGTGGGGCGTGGCGATCAGCCAGGTGTCCACGGCGCTGGCGTGGTCGGTGGTGGCGGGGATCTCACTGGTCGTGGGCGTGGCGGGGCTGGTGTTCCGGAAGTGGATCGCGCAGCCGCTGCTGTTCGTCGGGGCGATCCTCACGATCGTGCCGCTCGGCATGGAGGGTCACGCGGCGGCGGGCGGTGCGCATGACTACGGCACGAACTCCTACCTGTGGCACCTCGTCGGTATGGCGGTGTGGGTGGGCGGCCTCATGGCGCTCATCGCGCACGGCCGCCGTTTGGGCCCGGACATGGAGACCGGCCTGCGCCGCTACTCGAGCGTGGCGTTGTTCGCGCTCATCGTCATGGCGATCTCGGGTCTCATCAACGCGGCGGTCCGCGTCGAGTGGTCGGACTGGTTCACCACGACGTACGGCTTCATCCTGGTGGCGAAGACGGTGGGCCTGGTGCTGCTGGGCTTCCTGGGTTTCGTGCACCGGATGCTCACGATCCCGGTGATCAACTCCCGCCCGGGGATGTTCCTGCGTTTCGCCGTGGTGGAGGTCATCCTCATGGCGGCGGTGACGGGCGTGGCCATCACCATGGGCCGCACCCCGCCGCCCCCGCCCCGGGATCCGAACCTGTCGCAGATGGCCATCCAGATGGGCTACGACCTCTACGAGAAGCCCACCCTGGGCAACGTCTTCACCATGTGGCGTTTCGACGTGATGTTCGGGTCGATCGCCATCCTCATCACCGCCGGTTACCTCTACGGCATCTGGCGCGTGTACCGCCGGGGCGGGACGTGGGACCACCGCTACACGGCGATGTGGCTGCTGGGTACGGGCAGCCTGTTCGTCACCACGAGCTCGGGCCTGGGCATGAACATGCCGGCCACCTACTCGATGCACATGATCGTGCACATGATCCTGTCGATGGTGGTGCCGCTGTTCCTCGCGCTGGGCGGACCGCTGACGCTCATCATGGCGGCCTACGAGCCGGGTGAGCCGGGTCGACCGACGGCGCACGACTGGGCGCTGGCGATCACGAAGGCCCCGCTGCTCAGGGCGCTCA
Source organism: Corynebacterium pollutisoli (assembly GCF_900177745.1). Classification (GTDB taxonomy): domain Bacteria; phylum Actinomycetota; class Actinomycetes; order Mycobacteriales; family Mycobacteriaceae; genus Corynebacterium; species Corynebacterium pollutisoli. The sequence goes on from NZ_FXAR01000001.1 coordinate 77,396, forward strand.
CGCACCCGCTGGTGAACACGATGCAGTTCCTCTTCGTGTTCTACGTCCTCTACCTGTTCATCCCGCTGTATGAGCTGGCGATCTCGGAGCATGCGGGTCACCTGGCGATGAACTGGGCGTTCCTCATCTCCGGCTACCTCTACTTCTGGGAGCTGGTGGGCACGGATCCGGTGCCGGTGAAGCGTCCGACGGCGATCCGTCTGGCCTGGCTGGTGGGTTCCATGCCGTTCCACCTGTTCGCCGGTATCTACCTCATGCAGCTGACGACGGTGATGGGCGAGGACTTCTACATGAGCCTCGGCCTGCCGTGGGAGCTCAACCTGCTGGAGGACCAGAAGGTCGGCGGCGGCATCGGCTGGGCGTCGGGTTCCTTCCCGTTGGGCCTGGTGTTCCTGCTGCTGTTCATCGGGTGGCGGCGCGACGACCGCGCCACCGAGATCGCCTACGAGGAGCGCGTCGCCTCCGGCGAGGACCAGGACTACGAGGCGTACAACGAGATGCTGGCCCGGATCTCCGCCGGCGGGGCCGCCCGCGAGGAGTTCGAGGAGAAGGAGTTCCCCCGGGCGGCGGAGACCCCGGCCGAGGACACCCCGGAGCCCCCGGAGGGGCCGGTACTCGATCTGCGCTCCCGGCGCAAGCGCTAGTCCCCGCCGGACGCCGGTTTCTGTGGATAACTCGAGTTGTCCACAGGCTTATCGACGTCGCGGTTGTCACCGCCCCCGTTCCCTGTCAGGCTGCGAGGTGTCACACCGACACACTCACACTCAGGGGGAACAACCATGGCTCAGACCACCACGACCATCCTCGGCAATCTCACCGAAGAGCCGACGCTGCAGTACTTCGAGAAGTCCGAATCCTACAAGGCGCGCCTGCGCATCGCCTCCTCCCGCCGGGTGCGGGACAAGAAGAACCCGGAACTGTGGGTGGACACGGATCCGCTGTTCATCGACGTCGACGTGTGGGGGCCGTTGGCGGTCAACTGCAAGAAGTCCCTGGGCAAGGGCATGCCGGTCCTCGCCCACGGCACGCTGGTCACCGACGAGTGGGTGGAGAAGGACACCAAGCAGAAGCGGCAGGTGGTCCGCCTGCGCGGCTACTCCGTGGGCCTGGACCTCACCCGCTACGTCATCGCCTCCCAGCGCGTGGACATCGCGGGGAAGAATCTCATCGGCGCGGCGCTGCCCGCCGACATCGACCCGCGGTCGCTGTGCGAGCGGGTGTGGGAGAACCCCGACTCGCCGCTGGGGCCGGCCCCGGCCCCGGCCCCGGCACCGGCACCGGAGCCGGTGGCGGGGCCGGACGGGGCGTCGGTAAGCACGGAGGGCGGGGGCGACGTCCCCTTCTAGAACATCCGGGCCGGTCATGTACCCTGTGGAGTGTCTTTACCGCACTAGAACACTAGGGGAGAAATGGCCGAGTTCATCTACACGATGAAGAATGTGCGAAGGGTCGTCGGCGACAAGGTCATCCTTGACAATGTCACGATGGCCTTTTACCCGGGCGCCAAGATCGGCGTCGTCGGACCCAACGGTGCCGGCAAGTCGTCCGTGCTCAAGGTGATGGCCGGCATCGACCAGCCGTCCAACGGTGAGGCGTTCCTGGATCCGGGTGCCACCGTCGGCATTCTGCTGCAGGAGCCGCCGCTCAACGAGGAGAAGACCGTCCGCGAGAACGTGGAGGAGGGTCTGGGCGACATCTTCGAGAAGAAGAAGCGCTTCGAGGAGATCGCCGAGGAGATGGCGACCAACTACACCGATGAGCTCATGGAGGAAATGGGCAAGCTCCAGGAGGACCTCGACGCCGCCGACGCGTGGGAGGTCGACTCCAAGATCGAGCAGGCCATGGAGGCCCTGCGCTGCCCGCCGTCCGACTCCCCGGTGACCAACCTCTCCGGTGGTGAGCGTCGTCGCGTCGCCCTGGCGAAGCTGCTGCTCTCCGAGCCGGATCTGCTGCTCCTCGACGAGCCCACCAACCACCTGGACGCCGAGTCCGTCCTGTGGCTGGAGAAGCACCTGGCCGACTACAAGGGTGCCGTCCTCGCCGTCACCCACGACCGTTACTTCCTCGACCACGTCGCGGAGTGGATCTGTGAGGTCGACCGCGGCAAGCTGCACCCGTACGAGGGCAACTACTCCACCTACCTGGAGAAGAAGGCGGAGCGCCTCGAAGTCGCCGGCAAGAAGGACCAGAAGCTGCAGAAGCGCCTCAAGGACGAGCTGGCGTGGGTCCGCTCCTCCCCGAAGGCACGTCAGGCCAAGAACAAGGCCCGTCTGGAGCGCTACGAGGAGATGGCCGCCGAGGCCGAGAAGTACCGCAAGCTCGACTTCGAGGAGATCCAGATCCCGACCCCGCCGCGCCTGGGCAACAAGGTCGTGGAGGTCAAGAACCTGGAGAAGGGCTTCGACGGCCGTACCCTCATCAAGGATCTGTCGTTCACGCTGCCGCGTAACGGCATCGTCGGCGTCATCGGCCCGAACGGTGTGGGTAAGACCACCCTGTTCAAGACCATCGTCGGTCTGGAGCAGCCGGACGCCGGCACCGTGGAGGTCGGCGACACCGTCCAGCTGTCCTACGTGGATCAGGGCCGTGAGAACATCGACCCGGAGGCCACCGTGTGGCAGGTCGTCTCCGACGGCCTCGACTACATCAAGGTCGGCCAGAACGAGATGCCGTCCCGCGCGTACCTGTCCGCCTTCGGCTTCAAGGGCCCGGACCAGCAGAAGCCGTCCAAGGTCCTCTCCGGTGGTGAGCGCAACCGCCTCAACCTGGCGCTGACCCTCAAGCAGGGCGGCAACCTGCTGCTTCTCGATGAGCCGACCAACGACCTCGACGTCGAGACCCTCGGTTCCCTGGAGAACGCCCTGCAGAAGTTCCCGGGCTGCGCCGTGGTCATCTCCCACGACCGTTGGTTCCTGGACCGCACCTGTACCCACATCCTGGCCTGGGAGGGCAACGTGGAGGAGGGCAAGTGGTTCTGGTTCGAGGGCAACTTCGGTGACTACGAGAAGAACAAGATCGAGCGCCTCGGCGTGGAGGCCGCCCGCCCGTCGCGCGTCACCCACCGTCGCCTGACCCGCTAGGTCCGCTCGTCGACGCCCGGTCGCCTCACCCGAGGTGCCGGGCGTTTCCGCGTTCCTACAGGGCGGGTTCCACCCCGCCCGGCAGCGGGATGAGGACGAGGGCCACGCCGCCGAGGCCGAGCAGGACGAGGGTGGTCGTCACGGTGAGGACGGAGGCGGTTTTGGGGGAGGCGTCGTCGCGGCGGACGCTGCGGCGGGTCTCCCGGTAACGGGTCCGCTGGGTGAGGGCGATGCCGGCGCACAGGGCGAGCAGGATGCCGATGAGCAGGAACACCCACCAGCCGTAGGAGCGGGCCCAGCGCAAGAGCAGCATGGACACGAGTGCGAGCTCGATGGCGGTGCGGGTCCAGGCGAGGTTGCTGCGTTCGGGGAAGCTCCGGCCGTTCACGGTGATGCCCACTCAGGAAAGGATGAACAGCCACAGCGCCACTGCGGAGGCGATGACGACGGCACCGGTGACCAGCAGCAGGGGAGTGGCCGAGGGGAGGGGGCGTTCGTTGCGCATGGCGCGTTGGATGCGGATCCAGCGGAAGGCGGAGCCGAGGGCGATGGCCATGCCGATGATGATGACGAACGCCGACAGCGCGGCCCGCCATTCCGCGGAGACGGCCTCGACGGGGAAGGCGCCGAGGGCGATGCCGCCGGCGAGGAAGGCGAGGGAGGTGCGGGTCCAGGCGAGGTAGGTGCGTTCGTTGGACAGGGTGAACTGCGGGTCCGGTTCGTCGCCGTCGGGGAAGATTCTCCGGTCGAGGCGGGTGCGGTCGGGCGCGTTCATAACCCGGTATTCTACCGGAGTTAACCTGTTGTTCATATAGGGGCGGACCGATATTCCCTTAACTGCCGAAACGCGGCCAATAGGTATAGATTGGACGGAGCATGACCGCGTCACCGCATGGAAAAGGAAACTCACCCGTATGTACGGCATGACCGCTGACCAGAACTCCGCACTTCACGTCACCACCGTCCCGGTGCGCTGGTCCGATTTCGACCGCTACGGCCACATCATGAACGCGAACTACATCGAGGTCGCCCAAGAGGCGCGCCTGCAGTTCGCCGAGGATGAGTTCACCGCCCGCGGCCACGACTTCGCGGTCTTCGTCCGCCACCTCGACGTCGACTACCTGCGCCCGGTGATGCCGGACACGACCGAGCTGCTCATCGAGACCCAGGTCGTCGAGATCGGCAACACCTCCTTCACCACCCGCCAGGAGATCAAGGACCGCCAGGGCCGCATCGCCTGCATCGTCGAGTGCGTGCAGGTGGCCGTCGATACGAACACGGAGCGCCCCCGCTCCATCACGGAGAAGGAAGTCAAGATCCTCACCCGCGCCGACGATGTCGACCAGCTTGAGGCGGGCGACTCCGACAAGTGACCCCGGAGTCCCTGCGGATTCTCGACGGCGCGCCGGGTCTCCAGTCCCTCATCGGCCGCGCCACGGGCCTCGACGCCTCCGCGTCGGTGCGCTTCCGCCAGCTCGACCGTCACGTCGACGTCTTCGTCACCACCCCCTTCCAGGTCGTCGCCTCCCGCCGCGTCGAGGGCGAGGCCTCCCGCGACGGCGCGGTCGTCTCCGCCGTCGAGCTTCTCGACGCCCTCCGTGCCGGCACTCCCGCCATCGGCCCCGCCCGCGACCCGAACTGGCCCGGTGCCCTGCCCCCGGCCACCGGCTTCCGGCTTCTCGACGAGATCCCCGTCGACGTCGTCCGCGACCTCTCCGACCAGGGCCAGTCCCTCGCCCGGCAGTTCTCCGGCCCACTCGGACCACCCGCCAGCCTGCTCGACCAGACGGTGCTCACCGTCTCCGGCGACGCCGGCACCGCGGAGATCCCCATGCGCATGATCTTCACGTGCACCTCCCTCGGCCTTATCCCGGGCTTCGCCGCCCCCATCGAGGTCCCGCGCCACCTCCGCGTGTCCAGCGCCGGCCGCTGGGTGCGTATCGACGCCCCGTTCGGCACCGTCTACCGCTCCACGTCGCTGTCGCTGTTCTGATTTTCCTCTAGTGTCGATACGTAAGATGTCGACAATAAATGAAGCTCCCCGCGCCCATCCGTCCACCCACAACCCCTGGCCCATGGCGATCATCACCGTCCTCGGTGTCGCCGCCGCGATCGCCATGGCCGTCATCGGCAGTGGTGCCCTCGGTGGCACCGCCGTCGCCGAGGCCGCCGGGGGTGCCCTGTCCGCCGACGCCACACCGCTGGCCCCCGCCGGCACGGCCTTCTCCATCTGGAGTGTCATCTACGCCGGGCTCGCCGCCTACGCCCTGTGGCAGCTGACCCCCACGGCCCGAGCCTCGGAACGGCAGCGAGTGCTGCGCCCGTGGGCGATCCTCTCCGCCTTCCTCAACGCCGGCTGGTTGTTCACCGTTCAGTTCGATGCGCTGTGGCTGTCCGTGATCGTCATCGTGGCGCTGCTGGCCGTGCTCATCCGCATCATGTACATCCTCGGCCGTCCCCGCACCGGTGGCGTCATCGAGCTCATCCTCACCGACGGCACCTTCGGCCTCTACTTCGGTTGGGTCCTGGCCGCCACCTTCGCCAACACCTGGGCGACGCTCTCCGCAGCCGGTGTCACCGCCCTCGAGGAGATCCCCCTCGGTGTCGTCGGCATCGTCGTCGCCGGGGTGGTTGCTGCTGTGGCAGCGCTTCTCGACGGCGGCCGCATCGCCCCCGCCCTGGCCACCTCCTGGGGCCTGGCCTGGATCGCCGTCGCCCGCACCGGGGGCCGCTTCGAGAGCGACACCCTCGTCTGGACAGCCGCCGCGGCAGCGGCCGTCGTCCTCCTGATCGCCGTGGTCCGCCGCGTCACGGTGGCCCGCACCAACCAGCCCGCAGCGTAAGGATCCTGCGAAACGTCAGGCCCGGAGATCATCGTCTCCGGGCCTTTCGCGGTGTTGCTGTCCCCGTGGCGGGGGACTACAGCAGAACCCACCCCGCCAGGGCGGCGAAGAGCGCGATCGACCACGGCGGGAGCGTCCACTTCGCCAGGCCCAGCCAGCACAGGGCCGCGATGGAGAGGGAGGCGATGCCGGTGACGCCGTGGCTGAGCACCGGGTCCCAGAAGGCCGCGCCGAGGAGCCCGACGACCGCCGCGTTGACCGCGGTGAACGCCGTGCGCAGGAGAGGGGAGTGGCGCCAGCGGCCCCAGAAGTGCAGCCCTGCCACCATGAGCAGGGCGGAGGGCAGGAAGATGGCGACGGTGGCCAGCAGGGCCCCCGCCCAACCCCCGTCGACCGCGCCGATGAAGGAGGCGAAGGTGAACAGCGGCCCGGGTACGGCCTGGGCTGCGGAGTAGCCGGCGAGGAACTCCGACTGCTCCAGCCAGCCCGGCGCGACGGTGAGTTGCTCGAGCAACGGCAGGACGACGTGCCCGCCGCCGAAGACGAGGGAACCGGCCTGCACGTAGGCGGCCAGGCGGGTGAGCAGGTATCCACCCACCGTCGGGGCGCCCAGCAGCAGTCCGCCGAGAAGCACAAAGAACAAGGCGAGCGAGACCACGGCGGCGTGGGAGCTCACGGGCCGGACCTCGTCGAGGCCGGAGTCCTCCGTCTCCTCCGCCAACCGGTTGCGCAGCAGCACGAAGCCGGTCACCCCGGCGGCGATGATGACGCCCAGGTGGGTGAAGGGGCTGGGAACGGCGAGCACGATGAGACCGGCAATGACCGCGATCGTCGCGGTGAGCGCGGTGTTGGCCATGTTCTTCGCCATGCCGGCGACGGCGTGGAAGACGACGGCGACCGCCGCCGCGAGCAGACCCTTGATCCAGCCCTGCTCGGCGTCGACACCCGCGGTCATGAGGAACAGCCCGAAGAGCGCGAGGATGAGCGCCGACGGTGCCGTGAACATCACCCACGCGGCGAGCATGCCGAGCCAGCCGGCGCGGTGGTAGCCCAGCGCCATGCCCACCTGCGAGGACGCGGGTCCGGGCAGGAACTGGGCGACGGCGACGATATCCGCGTAGGAGCGTTCCGAGAGCCATTTCCGGCGCGCCACGAACTCCTCCCGGAAGTAGCCCAGGTGCGCGGTGGGGCCGCCGAAGGCCGTCACCCCGAGGAGTCCGAAGCTGCGGACCACCTCACCGACATTGCTGTGCTTCTCACTCACGCCCGTCATGGTAGGTGGGGGCGGCGGGTTCCGCTGTGGTGGACCGGTCGGTTGAGTAGAGTAAACCGCCATGCGCATCGGAATCCCGAAGGAAGTCATGAACATGGAGGGCCGCGTCGCCCTCGGCCCGACCGGCGCCGGCACCCTGGTGGCGGACGGCCATGAGGTCATCGTGCAGGCCGGTGCGGGCGCGAACTCGTCCATCGCGGACGAGGAGTACATCGCGCAGGGAGCCCGAATAGTCGACACCGCCGCGGAGGCGTGGGCCGCGGACATGGTCCTCAAGGTCAAGGAGCCGCTGCCGGAGGAGTACGGCCACCTGCGCGAGGATCTCATCCTGTTCACGTACCTGCACCTGGCGTCGTCACGCGAGTGCACGCAGGCGCTCCTCGACGCCGGCACCACATCCCTCGCCTACGAGACCGTCCTCGACTCCCGCGGCGGGCTGCCGCTGCTCACCCCGATGTCCCAGGTCGCGGGCCGCCTCGCGGTGCAGGAGGGCGCGCACCACCTCATGAGCTCGAAGGGCGGCCGCGGCGTGCTGCTCGGCGGCGTGCCCGGCACCGCCCCGGCGAAGGTCGTCGTCCTCGGCGGCGGTCAGGTCGGCGCGTCCTCGGTGGCCATCGCCCAGGGCCTGCGCGCATCGGTGACGGTCCTCGACCTCGACCCGGCGGTGCTGGCGCGTTTCGACGACCTCTACCAGGGCAACGTCCGCACGCTCATCTCCGATCCGATGACCATCGAGGCCGAGCTTCTCGACGCAGACCTCGTCATCGGTGCCGTCCTCGTCGCCGGAGCCAAGGCCCCCACCCTGGTGAGCGACGAGCTGGTGTCGCGCATGAAGAAGGGCTCCGTGCTCGTCGACGTCGCCATCGACCAGGGCGGCTGCTTCGAGCCCTCGCGTAAGACCTCGCACGAGGAGCCGACCTACCAGGTGCACGACTCGCTGTTCTACTGCGTGCCCAACATGCCGGGTGCGGTGGCCAACACCTCGACCCGCGCCCTCACCTCCGCGACCCTGCCGTACGTCCGGGCGATCGCCGCGGACGGGGTGGACGGGGCCGTCGATAAGCATCCGGGCCTGGCACCGGGTCTCATGACCCGCGGCGGGGCGCTGCTCAGCGATCCTGTGCGGGAGGCGTTCCCGGATCTTCCCGGTTGATGAGCATCGCCGCCACCCGCTCCATGTGCTCCCACATCTGGTGGCGGTAGGCGGGCGGGATGGTCTCCTCGTCGATGCTGTCGAGGGAGACCTTCATCAGCTCCAGCCAGCGGATCGCGGCGGCGCGGTCGACGGGGAACTGGAAGTGGCGGCGCCGCAGCATCGGCGCGCCGCGCTGTTCGTTGAAGGTGCTCGGCCCGCCCCAGTACTGGGCGAGGAACCACTTGAGACGGTTCTCGGCCCCCTCCCAGTCGTCGTCGGGGTACATGGGCCCGAGGATGTCGTCCGTCTTCACCTGCGCGTAGAAGCCGGCGACGAGGCGGGAGAAGGTGGCGTCGCCACCCACGGCGTCATAGAGGCTGCTCATGGCACCCCAGTCTAGGCTGGCTGCCATGCCTCACGCCCTTGAGCTTCTCGACGTCACCGTCCGCCGCGGATCCACCCACCTCGTCGAGGAGGTGTCGTGGCGGGTGCCCACCGGCTCCCACTGGACGGTGCTGGGCCCCAACGGCGCGGGGAAGTCGACGGTACTCAAGTTGGCCGGCGGCTGGTGGTACCCGACGACCGGCACCGTCGACGTCCTCGGGCAGCGCCTCGGACGGGTGGAGCTCCAGCGCCTGCGCCGCCTCATCGGCTGGGTCGACCCGCGTCAGCGTCTCGGGGATTATCCGGTGGAGGAACTGGTGCTCTCCGGGGTCACCGGATCCAACGGCCTGCTGCCGCGCTGGTCGCCCTCCGCCGCGGAGCTGGACCGGCTCGCGGAGCTGCTCGCCCTCACCGGCATGGCCGCCAAGCGTGACCGGAAGTGGTCCGCGCTGTCGCAGGGGGAGCGGGCACGCACCCTCATCGCCCGCGCTCTCATCATCGAACCGGAGCTTCTGCTTCTCGACGAACCCACCACCGGCCTCGACCTCCCCGGGCGGGAGACCCTCCTGCGCGTCATCGACGACCTGCGCGCGCTGCGCCCGGAACTGACGACGGTGATGGTGACGCACCATGTGGAGGAGATCGCGGCGTCGACAAGCGATGTCCTGCTGATGAAGGACGGCCGGGTGCTGGCCGCCGGGCCGGTGGAGACGACCCTCACCGGTGCCCACCTGTCGGCCCTGTACGGCCTGGAGGTGGAGTTGCAGCAGGTCAGGGGGCGTTGGTTCGCGATCTGCATATAATTCCCGGGAGTTTCAGGAATTGTGAACCGCTTGGTCTATAGTGGCCGACATGACTCACGGACTCTCTGGTTTCTCGTCTCGATCCATCCATGCGGGATACGAGCCCGACAGCCTGTACGGCCCGATCAACACCCCGATCTACGCGTCGACCACCTTCGCGCAGGACGGGCTCAACGAGTTGCGCGGCGGCTTCGAGTACACCCGCTGCGGCAACCCCACCATCGCCGCCCTGGAGAAGACCGTCGCCTCCCTCGAGGGGGCCGAGTACGGTCGCGCATTCTCCTCCGGCATGGCCGCCACCGACGTCATCCTGCGTATTCTGCTGCGCCCCGGTGACCACCTCATCCTCGGTCACGACGCCTACGGCGGCACCTGGCGGCTCATCGACGAGGCCTTCGGGGCCTGGGGCATCGAATACACGGTGGTCGACACCACCGACGTCGCTGCCGTCGAGGCCGCCCTCCGGGAGAACACGAAACTCATCTGGCTGGAGACCCCCACCAACCCGGCCCTGTCCGTCACCGACATCGCCGCCATCGCCGCCATCAAGGGGGAGGCCGCGCTCGTCGTGGACAACACCTTCGCTTCCCCGTACCTGCAGCAGCCGCTGGCGCTGGGTGCGGACCACGTCCTCCACTCCGCCACCAAGTACCTCGGCGGGCACTCCGACGTCGTCGGCGGCCTCGTGGTGACCAACTCCGCCGAGTTCGACGAGAAGCTCCTGTGGTTCCAGGGCGGCGTCGGCCCCATCCCCTCGCCCTTCGACGCCTACCTCACCGCCCGCGGCATCAAGACCCTCGCCGTGCGCATGGAGCGCCACTGCGACAACGCCGAGGCCGTCGCCGCCCACCTTGACGGCTCCGACCAGGTCACCACCGTCCTCTACCCGGGACTCGAGTCGCACCCGGGCCACGAGGTGGCCAAGCGGCAGATGAAGCGCTTCGGCGGCATGATCTCCGTGCGCTTCCACTCCGAGGAGGCCGCGCGCGTCTTCTGCCTCAACACCCGCCTCATCTGCCTGGCGGAGTCCCTCGGCGGTGTGGAGTCGCTCGTCGAGCACCCGGCCACCATGACCCACCAGTCCGCCACCGGCTCTCAGCTGGAGGTCCCGCGCGACCTGGTGCGCATCTCCATCGGCATCGAGGACGCCGAGGATCTCATCGCCGACATCGACGTCGCCCTCGAGGCCGTGGCTGCGGCCACTGCGGCCACTGCGGCCACTGCGGCCGCCGAGGTCAACGCCTGACGTTAGATGCCACTCGGCGACCCCGGTATCCGTACCCCGGGGGCCGGGGAACCGGCGGGCTCACACCCCGGTAGGGCGCTCCTCCCGGGGTAGGGATCCCGGGGTCGCGCGCGCCGCTACAGCCGGATGACCCCCACCCCGGCGACCATGAGTGCCAGGCCCACGGCCTGCAGCAGTGTCACCTTCCTGCGGTGCGCGCCGAGCAGCCCGAAGTGGTCGATGAGGAGGCTGCCGGCCATGAGGCCGAGCAGGATCGTCATGACGGTCAGCCCCGTGCCGATCACCGGCGACAGGAACGCGTTGCCGAAGACGAACATCGCGCCGAGGAAGCCGCCGATCCACATCCACCACGGCCCGACCGTGGATCCGGCGGCCGGGCGGTTGCGCAGCGCCAGGTTGATGAGCAGCAGCGTCACCACGCCGAACGCGAAGGACACCAGCGCCGCCCCCACGGCCGAGCCGAAGGCCACGCCCAGCTGACCGTTGATGGCCGTCTGGGCGGCGGAGAACATGCCGAACACCACGCCGGCCGCCCGCCAGCCCCACAGCGACAGCCCCGAGCTCGAGCCCACGGACACCTGCGCGCCCCGGCGCAGCAGCGTGTCGATGAACCCGATCGCCCCGAGCACTCCCGCGACGAGCAGCAACGCCCCCAGCACGCGGGTCGGGTCGAGCCGGTGCACGGGCGCGTGGAACAACCCGAAATGGTCGATGAGCAGCCCCATGATGACCTGCCCCGTGATGGGCAGCACCACCGTCTGCACCGACCCCAGCCGCGGGAACAGGAAGATGTTGCCCGTCAGCACCACCACGCCGAGGACGCCACCGGACCAGATCCAGGCGGGCATGTCGAGGGCTGCGGTGAGGGGCGGCAACCCGCCGTCGATAAGCAGGACGGCGACGAGCAGCGCGAGGAAGCCGACCGTGAACGACACCAACGACGCCAGGAACGGGGAACCGACCGACTGGCGGAGCCGGGAGTTGGCCGATGTCTGGATCGGCATGACGATGCCGACGACGACGCCGAACACCACTGCGAGCATGGGAACCTCCTGAACCACAGGGTATCCCCGGCTAGAGTCCAGGGTATGACCGAACCTATCGCCATCGTCACCGGTGCCACGGGCGGCATGGGCCGCGAGATCGTCGCCGACCTCGCCCGCACGCACCACGTTTACGCGCTGGGGCGCGACGACACGACCCTCGCCGAACTCGGCGCCCTGGCCGACGTCACCCCGGTGAACACCGACCTGGTGGTGGACCTGCTCGACGCGGCCGACGACCAGTCGTGCCTGCAGACGCTCATCGACCTGCAGCGGGTGGACGTGGTGGTGCACGCGGCGGCGATCGCCACGAAGTTCAGCGTGGAGACCGCCACCGTCGCCGACTGGCGCCACGCCATGGACATCAACGTGCACGTCCCCGCGGAACTCACCCGCCGCCTGCTGCCGGCGCTGCGGGAGGCGCGCGGCACGGCGATCTTCATCAACTCGGGCGCCGGCCGCGGCTCCTACGGCGACAACATCGTCTACGCCGCGACGAAGCACGCGCTCTACGCCCTGGCCGACGGACTGCGGAAGGCGGAGTCGAAGGCCGGCGTGCGCGTGAGCACCGTCGCGCCGGGCCCGACCGACACCCCGATGCTCGAGGGACTTTACGCGCAGGACGACAAGGAGTACCGCGCCGAGCACTTCATCGAGCCCGTCGAGGTGGCGCGCGCGATCCGCATGATCGTCGACGCCGGGGAGAGCACACAGATCACGGACGTCGCGGTGCGCCCTCGCATCGAGGTCGGCGACCGATAGCGATCTCCAGCGCTGGACCGTTTTCTGCCGGTGGTATCACGTACGATGTCCCTCTTATGCACCCCATATGCAACCCTTTCTATGCGTTAGGTACCCTGAGGGAGTGTCTGTCCCGTCCCGCCGCTCCCCGGCATACCTGGCAATCGCCGATGATCTCCGCGGTCGTATCGAACGCCGCGAGCTGAGTGGCGGCGACAAACTCCCCACCGAGCGCGAGCTCGTCGACGAGTTCGGCGTCGCCCGCATGACGGTGCGCCACGCCCTGGACATCCTCCAGATGGAGGGACTCATCGAACGCCGCCGCGGTCGCACCGGCGGCACCTTCATCCGCAGCATCCCGCCCGTGGTCGAGCTCACCCGCATGGAGGGTCTCATGCCGCAGCTGCGGGAACACGGCCTTGAGGTCAGCTCCGAGATCCTCGAATCCGACCTCAAGCGCGCCAGCACCGCCGTCGCCGAGGCGCTCGACATCAGCGTCGGCGACCCGGTCTTCCAGATCGTCCGCCAACGCTCCGTCAACGGCACCCCCCTCATCGTGGAGAACTCGCACTTCCCCTCGTTCCGGGTGCCCGGCATGCTCGACGCCGATCTGTCGCGCTCCATGTACGAGCTTCTTGACGCCCAGTGGGACCTCCGCCCCTTCCGGAAATCCGAGACCATCATCCCCGGCGTGGCCTCCAGCTGGGAGCAGCAGGTTCTCGGCGTCACCCGCAACCTGCCGCTGCTGCGCATCTCCCGCACGGCCTACACCGCGGACAACCTGCCCATCGAGTACTCCGAGGACGTCCTGCGTTCCGACATCGCCCACATCCGGGTGGTCACGGACATGCGGCTCTAGCTACACCAGCCGGTAGCCCGACCCGCGCACCGTCTCGATCCGTTCCGCCCCGATCTTCTTGCGCAGGGTGCGCACGTAGACGTCGACCACGTTGGACCCGGGGTCGAAGTCCATGCCCCACACCTGGCTGAGCAGCTGGGCGCGGGAGAGGATCTGGGCGGGGTGGCGCATAAACGTCTCCAGCAGTCCGACCTCGCGTCGGGAGAGGTCCCGCGTGTGGCCGTCGACCTCGACGCGCTGGGTCCGCAGATCCAGCACCAGGTCGTCGCGGACCAGGCGGAACGACGCTTCCGCGCTGTCCGTCGGGGCGCGGTCCACCAGGCGCAGCCGCACCCGCGCCAGCAGCTCCGCGAACTGGAAGGGCTTGGGCATGTAGTCGTCCGCGCCGCCCTCCAGCGAGCGGATCCGGTCCGCCAGCTTCGTGCGGGCCGTGAGCACGATGATCGGCAGCGTCACCCGCAGGGCGCGCAGCTGCTCGAGGACATCCGCCCCGTCCATGTGCGGCAGACCCAGGTCAAGCACCATAAGGTCGTAGTCGCCGCTGCGGGCCATCTCGAAGGCGAGGGCCCCCGTGTCCACGACGTCACAGGCGTAACCCGCCGCCCGCAGTCCGCGGTCGATGAAGTCCGCGATGCCGCGGTCATCCTCGGCGATGAGTATCCGGCTCACTGGTCATTCTCCTTCACCGTGGGCACCTCGAGGCCGAAGACCGACCCGACGCCCACCTCAGATTCCACGAAGGCCCGGCCGCCGTGGGCCTGACCGATGGCGTGCACGATGGCCAGCCCCAGGCCCGCCCCGCCGGTGCGCGCCGTCGCGGCGTCACCCCGGTGGAAGCGGCTGAACAGGCCGGCCCGCTCCTCCTCCGGCACACCCGGCCCGGAGTCCCGGACCCAGATCCGCCACACGTCGCCGACGAACGTCGAGCCCAGCTCCACCGGGCCGTCGCTGTAGCGCAGCGCGTTGCCCACCAGCTCGAGGACGGCCTCGGTGACGCGTTGGTCGTCGAGAAGCACGGTCCCCTCGGCGAGCTCCACGAGGCTGACGCGCTCGTCGAGGGTGCGGGCCTTGTCCTCGATGTCGATGGTGAGCTCGGCGACGTCGACAAGCTCGGGACGCACGAACTCACCCGAATCGGCGACGGCGAGCGTGAGCAGGTCATTGACCATCCGCGCCATCCGGTCGAGCTCCGCGGTGGCCAGCGCCACCGACCGCGCACGCTCCTCCGGCGGGGACGTCTCGAGCAGCTCCAGCTGGCCACGAACCACCGTGATGGGGGTGCGCAGCTCGTGGCCCGCGTCGTCGACGAACTGCCGCTGCTCCGCATAGGCCCGCTCCAGGCGGTCGAGCATGGCGTTGAAGGTGGTGGCCAGCTCCGTGATCTCATCCCGCCCGCCCACCGGCACGCGACGCGTGAGATCCGAGTTGCTGATCGACCCCGCCACCGACTGCAACCTTCGCAACGGCGCGATGATCTGCCCCGCGATGAGCCACCCGATGAGCACACTCGCCGCCAGGCCACCCAGGCCCAGCGCCGCCAACGTCCGGATCTGCTGATGCACCTCCGCCCGGTCCTGCGCCGTGAAATACGCCACCGCGAACTGGGCGACCTCCCCCGTGCCGTAATCGACGGCCATGCGACCCCAGTGCGTCGGGCCGCGCTCCGCGTCACGGGTGATACCGGCCGGTTCCGCGCTGTCGAGGATCTCCGTGAGCAGCGGCTCCTGCGGAGACAACGGCGCCGGGAAATCCCCGCTCAACGCCGACGTGTCCATCTGCAGCAGACGACCGTTGATGAGCCCCAGATGCGACTCCCGCGTATCCGGGATCTGCCGCGACAGATACACCTCCACCAGGCGCGCCGGGGAGGCGAACGGGTCGGCCGTCTCCGGGTCCGTGCCCTCGGCGGCGAAATGCCGGAACTCCTCGATCTCCTGCTCCACCGCCTGATTCGCGGCATCCGCGACCTGCCCCAGCATGACCGCGCGGGTGATGACGATGACGCTGGTCAACGCCACGACGACCACAGCCGTGATCCAGAACATGATGCGCCAGCGCAGAGAATGGGAGGGGCTCACTCAGTCATCCTTAGTCGTCGTCCCAATCATCGTCGTCCCAGTCGTCGTCATCGTCGTCCCAGTCGTCGTCGTCCCAGTCGTCGTCATCGTCCCAGCTACCCTGCGGGTACGGCTGGTAGTTGAGCGGGGGCTGGGGGACCGGGACGGGGGCCGGCGCAGGTGCCGGAGCGGGAGCGGGGGCGGGCTCCGGCTCGGGCACGACCGTCGTTGTCGACGGCAGCGTCGACGTGACCGTCACCCGCGTGTCCGCCTCCCGGGTGATGGTGGCTCCCGCAGGGTCGATGGCCGGGGTGGAGGAGTTGTTCGCCAGGACCGACCCGGCCACGGCCACCAGGGCCAGCAGACCGAGAATGGCCAGCAGGGGAGCGAAGCGGCGGAGCGTGGGCATGATGGTCCTTCCGGGTTCTCTGATTCTCTGGGTACCAGTCTGCGCCTTCGCTGTGAAGCCCGGATGAGGCGACGATGAAGGATCTCTCATGTGGCTCGTTATTACGATGATCGTAATGACGAGGTAGCACCTTTCCGTCCACCTGTTGTTATAAGCGGGTGATGATGGGATTTCGGGTCGTCATTACGAACCTCGTAAATACGACCCCGACAACCCCCTCCTAGCCCGCGTCGACCTCCCGGTTGCGCAGGGCACGGGCCACGCGGTCGCGCTGCTCGGCCACCACACGACGCAGACCCGCCGGCAGCTCCTTCGCCAGGAACTCGTCGGCGCGGGCCAGGCCCTCCGCGGAGATGTCCCACACCGGGTACAGGCCGGTGAGGGTGGTCAGGGCGATCTCGGAGGAGGAGTGCTCCCACAGCTTCTCGGCGATGCGGAAGTACTCGTCGTTGAACTGCGCCAGGTGCGGGGCGGAACCCGGGTAGACGAGGCCCTCCATGCGGAAACGCGCGTCGACGTTGGACAGGTCGCCGGCGACGACCTCGTCCCAGATGCGCTTCTTCGTGGCCGGGTCGTTGACGGCGGCGCCGGCGCGGAGGGCGAACTGATGGCCGGTGGCGGAGCGGTCGCGGGCGCGCTCCTGGGCGATGGCCTCCACCTCGACGCGGTCGTAGGCGATGAGCGCGGCCAGGGCCAGCCAGCGCAGCTCGGCATCCTTGGAGGACTCGAGCTCCTGGGCCAGCTTGTCAGCGGCGCGTGGGTTGAGCGGCAGCTTCGTCAGCGCGTGGGAGAAGACGAGGGCGACCTCCGGGTCGGAGGAGCGGCGGCCGGCGAGGTAGGCGTCGACGAGCAGGGACGTGCCCTCGCGCTCCCACGCGGGGTCGACGTAGGTGCGCAGGGCGGTCGTCGCCTGGGCGAGGATCCGCTCGAGGACGGCGAGCTCGGTTTCGGCGGCGGCCCCGCGGGCCACGAGCCGGATGAAGTCGCGGGCCTTCATGCGGCCGTCGCGGGTGGCCTCCCAGGCGGCGGACCAGCACAGGGTGCGGGCCATGGCGTCGTCGATGCGGTCGATGTTGTCCACGACGAACGCCAGGGAGTCCTCGTCGAGCTTCATGAGGCAGTAGGTGAGGTCCTCGTCGTTGACTAGCACTAAGTCGGCGGCCTCGACACCGACGAGCTCCGGCACCGGGGTGGACGCCCCGGAGACGTCGAGCTCGACGCGGTGGGTGCGGGAGACGCGGTCGTCGATAAGCGAGTAGAGGCCGACGCAGATGCGGTGCGTGCGCAGCTCACCGGCCCCCGGCGACGCGCCGGCCTGCTCGACGGCGAAGGAGTCGTACGCCCCGTTCGTGACCGTGAACGCGGGGGAGAGGCGGTTGATGCCGGTGGTCTTCAGCCACTCGTCGGCCCAGCCGGAGAGGTCGCGGCCCGAGGCGGTCTGCAGCGCGGCGAGCAGATCGTCGAACGTGGCGTTGCCCCAGGCGTGATCGGCGAAGTGGCGGCGGACGCCGGACAGGAACGCGTCGCGGCCGACGTAGGCCTGCAGCTGCTTGAGCACCGACGCGCCCTTGGCGTAGGTGATGCCGTCGAAGTTCTGCTCGACCGTCTCGATGTCCGTGGCGTCCGCCAGGATCGGGTGCGTCGACGGCAGCTGATCCTGCTGGTAGGCCCACGACTTCTCGACGTTCGCGAACGTCACCCACGCCGTGTCGTACTGCGTCGCCTCCGCCTGGGAGATCGCGGCCGACCACGTGGCGAAGGACTCGTTGAGCCACAGGTCATCCCACCAGCGCATGGTCACCAGATCACCGAACCACATGTGCGCCAGCTCGTGGAGGATCGTCTCCGCCCGACGCTCGTAGCGGTAGTGGGTGGCCTTGGAGGTGAACACGTACTCGTCGCGGATGGTCACGCACGCCGCGTTCTCCATCGCGCCGAAGTTGAACTCGGGGCAGAAGACCTGGTCGTACTTGCCGAAGGGGTACGCCATGCCGAAATGCGCGTGGTACCAGTCGAAACCCTGCTTCGTCTCGGCGAACAGCCGGTCGGAGTCGAGGTGCTTGGCCAGGGAACGGCGGCAGTACAGGCCCATCGGCACGGTCAGCTCGGTCGGCTGATCCGCCGGTGTCTCCGGGTGGTGAGTGAGGGTGCCGCGCCACGTCGACGTGACCTCGGTGAACCGGCCCGCGCACACCGCCACCAGGTAGGTGGACAGCGGGTAGTCGATGCTCGAGCGGTGGGTCGCACGCTCACCCTGCACGCTGGTGGTCTGGGCGCCGTTCGAGATGACCTTCCAGTCCGCCGGGGTGGTCACCGCGATGTCGTACGTGGCCTTGAGATCGGGCTGGTCGAAGCAGGCGAACACGCGCTTGGCGTCGGCCGTCTCGAACTGGGAGTAGAGGTAGACCTCGTTGTCTGCCGGGTCGACGAACCGGTGCAGGCCCTCGCCGGTCCGCGAATAGGGGATCGTCGCCGTCACCCGCAGGGAGTGACGCCCCGGGGTGAGATCCGTCAGCGCGATGCCGTACGTGTCGTCGTAGCCGTCCTCGTCGAGGGTGAGCGCCTCCCGGCGGATGTTCTGCCCGTCGAGGTACACGCCGTCGACATGCGTGGCCCGCAGATCGATGAACGTCGACCCGGCCTCCCGCACAGTGAAACTCACGGTGGTGATGCTGCCGAACTCCCGGTCACCGGTCAGGTCCAGGGCGATGTCGTAGTGGTCGACCTCGAGCAGACGGGCGCGGTGCGCCGCCTCCTCGCGGGTGAGGTTGATGGAGGTCACGGGGGTACTCCTCGGTCGGATGAATTTTCTCGCACCGCCCACACTAGTCCGCACGTACCATGTGCTCATGACAACAAATACTGTGCAGTTCTGGTTCGACGTCACCTGCCCCTTCGCCTGGCAGACCTCACGCTGGATCAAGGAGGTCGAGAAGGTCCGCGACATCACCGTCGAGTGGATCCCCATGTCCCTCAGCGTCCTCAACGACGGCCGCGACCTCGACCCCGGCTACATGTCCGCCATGGAGGCCGCCTGGGGCCCCGCGCGCGTGTTCACCCGCGTCGCCCTCGAGGAGCCGGGTGCCGTCGACGGCCTCTACACCGCCATGGGCACCATCATCCACGCCGGCAAGGAGAGCGGTAAGAAGGGCTTCGGCGCCTACGACGGCGTCATCGAGCAGGCCCTCAAGGACGCCGGCCTGAGCTCCATCTATGCCACCGCCGCCAACTCCGAGCAGGTCGACGAGAAGCTCCGCGAGTTCCACGACGCCGCCATGGAGTCGGTCGGCGACGATGTCGGCACCCCGGTGCTCAAGCTCGGCGACACCGCCTTCTTCGGTCCGGTCATCACCCGCGTGCCGGAGGGGGAGGAGGCGGGCGAGCTTTACGACGCCGCCGTCCGCCTCGCCCAGTTCCCCTACTTCTTCGAGCTCAAGCGGTCCCGCACCGAGAACCCCCAGGTGTAAGGCATGTTCGAGACCACGCTGACAGCCACCATCATCGCGGCCGTCGCCGCCGCGGTCGCCTACTTCACCTGGAACACCAACAAGGCGGTGGCCTCCCTCGGTGCCGTCGTCTGCCTCGTCGCCGCCGCTGTCGCCGTGCTGGCGGGATTCCTGGGTACCGTGATCCTCGTCCTGCGGATCATCCCCGTGCTGCTGCTCGTCCTGGGCATTTGGATCGCATGGAAGGTGTTCACCTCGCGGTCCGAGGCCGGGCGGAGGTAGGGCCCGGGTCCACTGCGGCGCAGCTTGGCCACTTCCGGGGTGTTCAAACACCCCAGAAGTGGCCAAACCGCGGCGCCCCACGCCACCCCGGTAGGATCGGCACCATGCGCGTTTACCTTGGAGCAGACCACGCCGGCTTTGACATGAAGAACATCATCGCCGAGCACCTGAAGAAGCAGGGCCACGACGTCATCGACTGTGGCGCCCACACCTACGATCCCGACGACGACTACCCGGCCTTCTGCATCGAGGCCGCCTCCCGCACGGTCAACGATCCGGGTTCCCTGGGCATCGTGCTCGGTGGTTCCGGCAACGGCGAGCAGATCGCCGCGAACAAGGTCAAGGGTGCCCGGTGCGCTCTGGCCTGGTCCCCGGAGACCGCCCGCCTGGCGCGTGAGCACAACAATGCCCAGCTCATCGGCCTGGGTGGTCGCATGCACTCCGAGGAGGAGGCGCTGGCGATCGTCGATGCGTTCCTGGATCAGGACTGGTCGAAGGCGGAGCGTCACCAGCGTCGCATCGACATCCTCGCCGATTACGAGCGCACGGGCGTCGCCCCGGAGCTCCCGGCCGAGTAGTCACCAGCCCGCGAAGTCGCGTTCGAGGCGTCGCGGTCCGTCGACGAGCGTCCAGGTGACCTCGACCGTGACGGGAGCTTCCCGACGCCGCCCCCTCACCCTCGCCACCTGTTCTCCTTCCCGGAGGCAGGTGGCGTTGTGCGTGGTGGGGAGGGTGTCGGGGATGACGGGGGCGTCGAGAAGCACGGTGCAGCGCGCGCCCTTGCCTGCGGGGCGAACGCGGGGATCGGCGAGGAAGAGTTCGGGCACGGGGTCGATGATGACGTGGACGTCACCGGCGCGCAGCCACCCGATGATGACGGTCTCGGTGACGCCGGCCTCGGGCCAGCCGGGGACGTGGACCTCGATGTCGGCGGTGTCGAAGATGACGCCGGCGGGCCGGGCCAGGGGGTGGGTGATGCGGTGGGCGAGGGCGATGGTCTCGGCGTTCTTCTCCGCGGGGTCGGCGGCGCGTCCGCCCCAGTCCGGTTCGTCGTGGACGGCGACGGCGCGGGGTTCGTGGACGAGGCGGGCGCCGGCCTCCCAGGCGCGGTGGCCGAACTCCCAGTCCTCACCGCCGTAGCCGACCAGGGAGCCGTCGAAACCGCCGATCTCCCGGAAGAACTCCCGCCCACAGGTGAGGGCGGCGGAGATGACGTAGCGCCAGCTGCCGTCGTCGGCGCGCTGCAGGTGCCCGGTGTGCGTCCAGGCGTCGCGCAGCCACTGCGGTTCCTCCCGCTCCGGGCCGGTGAGGCGGGTGCCGACGACCACCGCGCGGCCGTCGGCCACCACGTGCGGCACGACGGCCGTGAGGTATCCGGGCCCGGGCACGGTGTCGCCGTCGAAGAACGTGAGCACCTCACCGCTCGCCGCCCCGGCGCCGAGGTTGCGGGCCGCGGCCGCGCGGAATCCGAGGTCCTCCTGGCGCACGACAATGGCGTCGACGTCCGGCGGGACGGTGGAGCCGTCGTCGGCGACGATGATCTCGATCTCCCCCGGGTAGTCCTGCTTCTCGACGCCCCGCATCACCTCCCGCAGCCCCTCCGGGTTGTTGTAGTGGGGGATCACGACGGACACGCGCGGCCACAGCCGACGCCAGTGCCGCTCCCACTCGGCGGCGAGGTCCGGCCAGTCCCAGCCCTCGTTGGCCGCAGGTGGGGCGGGGGAGAAGTCCCGCAGCGCCGCACCCCAGTCGTCGACCACCTCGACTCCGGGCCAGCGCTGCGCCATCTCCCGGGTGTAGGGCGAATCGCTGACCAGCACCGTCCGGCCAGCCCCGAGCCACGCCATGAGGGAGCCGGAGGCGGAGTAGTGGCGGTGGGCGCACACGGGGATCTCGATGCGCCCCATCTCGGCGGCGAGCTCGGAGTCGGAGAGCCAGCCGGTGATCTCGAAGTCGACGCCCAACTCTCGGGCCAGCTGCTGCAGCTGCTCGGCCCAGTCCTCGTGGCCCGCGCTCACCCCGCCGAGCGCCCGGACGCGCAGCCCGGTGCCCGCCACCGCGCGGAGCAGGTCGTCGTGTCCCTTGCCGGGGTAGATGAAGCCGAGGATCCCCACCGTGGAGGGCTCCGGATCATAGGCGGAGTCGATGGTGGGAACCGGCAACGGCACCACGGGCAGCGGATCGTCGAAGAATGCCGCCTCGTGGTGGGAGTTCACCACGGCGAGGTCGGCGGCGGAGGCGAGGCGTCGATAAGCGGGGGCCCGGCGGGCGAACCGCGCCGCGCCCTCCGCCTCCTGCGGGATGTCGTGAAGGCTGACGCTCAGCGGATGCCCGGCGCAGCGGGCCAGCACCGCGTCGACGGCCCGCTCCGGGGTGTCGCCGAAGAGGTGGTCGGTGAAGGTGACGTGGACGGGCCCCGGCGGCAGCGGGCCCATCCCCACCAACACGGAACCGGCCGAGTGCGCGGCCAGCGAGCGGGCGTACTCGGTGACGCCGTGGCCGGCGGGGCCGACGATGAGGTGGCAGATCATGCCAGACCCAGGAGGGCGAGGCGCTCGGCGTGGCGCGTCAGGCCGGCTGCCACAATCTGCGGGTGCTCCCGGTAGAAGGCCAGCTGCTCGGCGACGAGTGAGGGCCAGTCGAGGGGGTCGCCGGCGGCGGTCCACTGCTCGCGGCCCACGGCGGCGTCCGGCACCCCGAGGGCGTGTGCCGCGCGGGGCTCCACCGGGGCCTGCAGCCCGCCGAGCATCTCGCGGTCGGCGGGCGGGGTGACGGTGCCGCCGGGGACGATCTCGTCGAGGACCTGTTGCGCCATGTACGCCAGTGTCTCGTTGGAGGGGTGGTTGATGGTGTGCCACACCGGGGCGGTCTCGAGATGATCGGAGACCACCACCGTGCCGTGGTGCTGCTCGCGGGTGCGCAGGTGGCCGATGGACAGGGCGGCGGCCTCGCGGAAGGCCGGGGCCCCGGGGTCGACGTCGACGGGGGTGTCGAGACCGCGGTCGGCGGCGACGACGAGGCGCAGGTCGTGGTACGGGACGACCGGCGGGTTGCGGGAGGGGTCGGCCGGGTCGCGGATGATGGCGTGGAAGGGCATGAGCCCGTCCCAGCGCAGCACCGGGTAGCGGATGACCGTGGCGCCGGGCGGCAGGAGGGCGGCCAGCTCGGCGGTGCCGAGGGGGAGGTCGCGGTAACCGTCGCGGATGGGTTGGGAGACGAGGACGTCGGCGCGCGCGAGGACCGGGGCGAGCAGCTCGACGTCCTCGGCGGTGAACTCGTGAACCGGGGGAATGCGGAAGGAATCGACGGTGCCGGCGCTGTCGAGGAGGATGCGGAGGGACTCGGCCTGGCAGTTGCCCATGACGACGACGAAGGGGCGGTTGTCGTGACGTTTCGTCGGGTTGACCTGGTAGAAGTCGCCGTAGTGGCGACGGCGGGGGAGGTCGTGTGGGGAGGTCATGACGCCAATTTATCAAGGTTTCTGCATATTCGAGATCACACTTTTCTTCCAAAACATAACAACCGGCATATGATGACCGGGTGGGGCGACATTAGCGGAGGCTGATGAGCGCCCCGAGATTCGCCCTGTTCCTGATCAGTCACTGACAGTGAGGTGAGAAATGCGCCCAGACGGTGGTGTGGACACACTCGATGTCCTGTCCATCCCGGCCGGACACGTCTACACGGAGGCCGTCCGCCCCCTCGACGTCCGCTACCGCCCGGACCCCGACATCAACGGCAACTGGTGGCCGCACCCGGCCCTCGACGCCGCCTGGTGGCACACCCGCTCCGACGCCGACCTGCCCGACCTCGTGCACCTGCACTTCGGCTTCGACCACCTCAGCGTCGCCGACACCCGCGCCCTCGTCGAGGTGCTGCGGGCCCGCGGCGTGCCGCTCGTGGTGACTGTCCACGATCTGGACAACCCGCACTTCGTCGACCAGTCCGAGCACCACGCCAAGCTACACGTGCTTCTCGACGCCGCCGCCGCCCGCATCACCCTCACCGATGCCGCCGCCACCCGGCTGCGCCCCGGTGCCCGCATCATCCCGCACCCGCGCGTGGTCACCCATCCGCCGCAGGCCACCGGGACGGGCACGGGGATCGGGGTGTTCCTCAAGTCGCTGCGCGCGAACGTCATCACCGACCCCGTCTTCTACCGCATCCTCGCCCGCACCGTGCACCGCGCCACCGGCGAGCCCCTGCGCGTCCACCTGCACGAGGACTCCCGCACCGCGCACCTCACCCACGCCCTGTCCCGCGACCAGGCCGCCGGCTTCCTCGACGTG
Source organism: Corynebacterium pollutisoli (assembly GCF_900177745.1). Taxonomy (GTDB): domain Bacteria; phylum Actinomycetota; class Actinomycetes; order Mycobacteriales; family Mycobacteriaceae; genus Corynebacterium; species Corynebacterium pollutisoli. The sequence goes on from NZ_FXAR01000001.1 coordinate 101,286, forward strand.
CGCTCCCACACCCCGATGTCCGACGACACCCTGCACGCGGCGGTGGGCAGGTGCGCCGTCGTGCTCCTGCCGTACCTGCGGGGCACCCACTCCGGCTGGCTGGAGATGTGCCGCGACCTCGGGGTCGACGTCGCCGTCCCCGACTGCGGCATGTACGTCGCCCAGGCCGACGATCCGCGGGGCGTGGAGGAGTACGTCACCGGGGATCCCCTCGACGCCGCCCGCGCCCTCATCCACCTCCACGAGCAGGGACCGTTGCCCTACACGGGCGACCGCGACCGCCAGCTGGAGGACATCCGGCAGGCCCACCGCGAGGTGTACCGGGAGGTGAGCGGCCGATGACGCTGGCCACCACCCAGCGCCGCCGCATCGCGCTGGTCGCGCCCGCGCGCTATCCCATCCGGGAGCCCTACGCCGGCGGGCTCGAGGCCTTCTGCCACACCCTGGTCCGCGCCGTGCGCTCCCTCGGCCACACCGTCGACCTCTACGCCGCCGCCGGCTCCCAGGGGCACGTCCGCGACGTCGAGCTGCCCGGCATCTCCTGGTCCCGCGACCCCCTCGAGGCCAGCGACACCGCCTACCCGCCCGGGGCGCGCGCCGCGGAGGATGCCGCCTTCCATAGCCTGGCCCGCCACCTCGCGCGGGAGGGCTACGACATCGTGCACAACAACAGCCTCACCCCGGTCCTCTTCGAGCACCCGCTGCCGCTGCTGACCACCCTGCACACACCCGCCCTGCCGGAGGTGCAGGACGCCATCGCCGCCGCCGGCCCCCGCGCCGGGCGCTTCACCGCCGTGTCCGCCGCCACCGCCGCGGACTGGGTGCTGCCCCGCCCGGCCACGGTGATCCCCAACGGCGTCGACACCGACCTCTGGCGGCCCGGCCCCGGGGGCGAGGCCGCCGTGTGGTTCGGCCGCATCGTCCCCGAGAAGGGCCTGCACCTGGCCATGGACGCCTGCCGCCGTGCCGGGATCCCCCTGCTGTTCGCCGGCCGCGTCGGCGACCACCGCTACTTCTCCACGGAGATCGTCCCCCGCATGACGGGCCAGGCCGCCACGTGGGTCGGCGAACTCGACCACGTCGGCCTGCAGACCCTGGTCAGCCAGTGCCGCGTCTGCCTGGTCACCCCGCGCTGGGAGGAGCCCTTCGGCCTCGTCGCCTTCGAGGCGATGGCCTGCGGCACCCCGGTCGCCGCTTTCCGACGCGGCGGCCTCGGCGAACTCCTCACCAGCGCCCCCGCGGCCCTGGCCGTGCCCGACGACGTCGAGTCCCTCGCCGCAGCCGTCCACGTCGCCGCCGGGATCGACCGGCCCGTGGTCCGCGAGTGGGTCGTCCGCCACCACAGCCTCACCCAGGTCGCGCGTCGCTACGCGGAGCTCTACAGCGAGGTGCCCACCCGATGATCGGTTTCTACGCCCACCACCACGGCAGCGGTCACGTGCACCGGTGTCGCGCCATCATGGCCGCCCTCGACCGTCCCGCCCAACTGCTGTCCACCGACCCGTCCGCGGATGTGGTGCTGGTGGACGATGCGGGGGCGTCGATAAGCGGGGACCGGGACGCCCACGGCACCCTGCACCACGTGCCGCCCGGGCACGCGGGGCTGCGCGGGCGTATGGCGCAGATCGCGGCGTGGATCGACGAGCACCGCCCCGCCGCCTTCTACGTCGACGTCTCCGTCGAGGTGGCGCTGCTGGCCCGGCTCATGGGCGTGCCGGTGATCACCCTCGCCATGCCGGGGGTGCGCGACGACGCCGCCCACCAGCTCGGCTACCGGCAGGCCGCCGCCATCATCGCGGCGTGGCCGAACTGGGTGCCGCTGCCCGAGCATCTGCGCGCCCACGGGCCGCGCGTGCACCAGGTCGGCGGCATTTCCCGCTTCCGGGGCGTGGAGGACGTCATCGACGGTGACGTCGTCGTCCTCAGCGGGCGCGGCGGCTCCGGGTGGACCCGCGGGCAGTGGGACGCCGTGCAGGAGGCCTGCCCCGGCCGCTCCTTCCGCTTCCTCGGCGGCGACACGGCCGTCGCCGACCCCCTGCCGTACCTCGCCGGGGCGCGCGTCGTGGTCACCGCCGGCGGCCAGAACTCCGTCGCCGACGTCGCCGTGGCCGACACCCCGGCGCTCGTCCTCCCGCAGGAGCGCCCCTTCGCCGAGCAGCACGCCACGGCCGCGCTTCTCGACGCCGCCGGACTCGCCGTGGTCCGTTCTCAGTTCCCCGCCGCCGCGGACTGGCCCGACCTGCTCGATGTGACGAATTCGCTGGACAGCCGGTGGATCCGGTGGCAGACTTCCGGTGCAGCCCAGCGTGCGGCTGATGTGATCCGGAAGGTAGTGACACAGTGACAACGTCGATGACAACAACCGACACCCCCGTTACTGTGGTCACGCTGTCCAACGCCGGGCGACTGGCCCACGTCGCCCGCCAGGCGGCGTGCCTGCCCCGCGACGTCCGTCATCTGGTCGTCGCCCTCGGCGACGCGGAGGCACTGGCCGCCGCGCTGCCCGACTCCGAGGTCATCCCCCTCGGGGAGTTCTCCCTCGCCGGCGCCCGCAACCTCGGCGGCGACCTCGCGGCAAAGAACGCCGACGGCATCATCGTCTTCCTCGACGCCGACTGCCTCCCCGGCGAGAACCTCATCGGCTACTACCGCCTCGCGCTCGACGCCCACCCCGAGGCCGTCGTCGCCGGGCCCGTCACCTACCTGCCCGACGGGGACCGCCGCACCACGCGGCCTGACCCCCATCCGGCGCGCCCCAACCCGCCCGCCGGCACCCTCCTGCGTGCCGACGACCGCGGCTACGAACTCTTCTGGTCCCTCTCCTTCGCCCTGACCGCCGACACGTGGCGGCGCATCCGGCGCGGGTTCGGCGGTTTCGACAAGGGCTACACCGGCTACGGCGCGGAGGACACCGACTTCGGTCAGCACCTCCGCGCCAGGCGGATCCCCCTGTTCTGGGTCGGCGGGGCCGACGCCTACCACCAGTGGCACCCCGTCTCCGACCCGCCGTGGGAGCACTTCCACGACATCCTCCGCAACGCCGAACGCTTCCACGAGATCTGGGGTTTCTGGCCCATGACCGGGTGGCTGGAGAAGTTCGCCGACGAAGGCGCGGTGGAGTTCCGCGACGGCCGCTGGGTGGCCGTCAACTCCCGGCAGGCGCGGGTTCAAACTCGTTCGGGTGCGGCCCGACGCGCCCCGCTTCACCTTCGTCCAGTGATGTGATCGCCGCCATCTCGTCCGGGGTGAGCTCGAAACCGAAGACGTCGATGTTCTCGCGGATGCGCTCCGGGTGGGCGGACTTCGGGAAGAGGATCACCCCGTTCTGCAGGTGCCAGCGGATGATCGCCTGCGCGGGCGACACCCCGTGGGCGGCGGCGACGTCGACGACCTCCGGGGCGTCGAGAAGCCCGTTCCTCCCCATGCCCAGCGGCGACCACGCCTGCACGCGGATGCCGTGGACGCGGGCGGCGTCGATGTCCTTCCACGGCTGGAACGCCGGGTGCAGCTCCACCTGGTTGACCGCCGGGGTGACCGGGGTCTGCATCTCCAGGCGGTCGAGGTGCTCGGGCAGGAAATTCGACACGCCGATCGAGGTGGTCAGCCCCTGCTCCCGCAGCCCGATGAGCCCGCGCCACGCCTCGACGTAGCGGTTCTGCCGCGGGCACGGCCAGTGGATGAGGTAGAGGTCGACGTGGTCGAGGCCGAGGCGCTCGAGGGACTCGGCGAGGGCGGCCTCCGGGTCGTCGTGCCGCCGATTCCACAGCTTCGTGGTCACGTACAGCTCGTCGCGCGGGATGCCCGACGCGGCGATCGCCCGGCCGACGCCCTCCTCGTTGCGGTAGATCGCGGCGGTGTCGATGTGCCGGTAGCCGGCCTCGAGGGCCTCACTGACGAGGCGTTCGGTGTCCTCCGGCGGAATCTGGAACACGCCGAACCCCAGCTGGGGGATCGACGTGTTGTCGTTGAGAGTGATGGTGGGAACGGTCATGCCCGCGATGCTACGCGCGCACCGCGGTCAGAAGTCGAAGTCGAAGCCTCCGTCGAACAGGCCGCCGCCGTCTCCACCGTCGAAGAAGCCGCCGCCCATGTCCTCACCGCCGCCCATGTCACCGGTGTCACCCATGTCGCCGGCATCGCCCATGTCCTCGCCACCGGCGGCCAGACCCTCCTCGTAGCCCTCGCCGTAGCCGGAGGCCCAGGCGTCGCCGCCGTAGCCCACACCGGCCATGCCGGAGAACATCATGGAGAACATCATCATCGACGTCGCCGTCCACATGCCGGTGGCCATCGCGTCGGCCCACCACGGGCGGGAGTACCAGCCGGCCGGGACCGGACGACCCGCGACGTTGCCGCCCGGGTAGTAGTTCGGGGTCTCGTCCGTGGCCACCGGGGAGGCGGTCAGGGTCTGACCCTCATGCTCGATGGTGCGACGCTCGGTGACCTTGCCGGCGTTGCGCTGACCCTCCAGCGGCGGGAGCTCCGGGCCGGGGGTCATGCCCATGATCTCGCGGGCGGCGTTCATGTAGTGCAGCCCCTCGAGAGCGGACTCACGCGCCAGCTGCGCCTGCTTGACGGTCTGCGCCTGGGAGATCGCGGAGGCCGCGGCGTTGTAGCGCTCGGAGGCGTCGGCAATCGCCTGGGTGGACGCCGCGTCGTTGCCGGCGATGGTGAGCACCTGCGAGCCGAGGCGCTCGATCCAGCGGCGGGCGTCCGCCTGGGCGTCGGCCAGCCGGGTCTGCTCCAGCTCGGCCGTCTTGTTCTTGTTGCTGCGGTTCATGAACCAGGCGGCGCCACCGCCGAGAATCAGCAGGAGGAGAAGCAGTTCCACGTGTAGGTCACCTTCGATAGTCGATGCAGTTACCCGTACAACGCTTATCGACGCCCGTTTGTTCCGGTTTTCTTTAATCCGCGACGATGCGTTAGACTGGTCCGGCACACGCAGGGGAATGTCGTATAGTGGCTAATACCTCAGCCTTCCAAGCTGAAGACGCGGGTTCGATTCCCGTCATTCCCTCCACTTTTCGCTCAGGCCCCGCACCGTGGTTATTCACCGGTGCGGGGCCTTTTGCGACCCCCATGCGGAAGCGTCTGCACGCCTGCCGGTAGACTGCACTGCACACCTACGGGGCGTGGCGCAGCTTGGTAGCGCACCTGCTTTGGGAGCAGGGGGTCGCAGGTTCAAATCCTGTCGCCCCGACGTAGGGACCGGCTCCGGCCGGGCTCAAATGAACTGCCATTCAATGTGAAACCAGGAGAGTTACTCGTGAAGAGTTCCGTCGAGAAGCTGAGCGACACCCGCGTCAAGCTCACCGTCAACGTCCCCTTCGAGGACCTGAAGACTGAGATTGACCAGGCCTACTCGGCTATCGCCCAGCAGGTGTCCATCCCGGGTTTCCGTAAGGGCAAGGCTCCGCGCCAGCTCATCGACGCCCGTTACGGCCGCGGCCCTATCCTCGAGCAGGTCGTCAACGACATGCTGCCGGTCCAGTACCAGAAGGCCGTCGAGGAGAACGAGATCGTCGCCATCGGCCAGCCGAGCGTCGACATCACCAAGATCGAGGACAACGAGTTCGTCGAGTTCACCGCCGAGGTCGACGTCCGCCCCGAGATCGAGGTCCCGGACTTCGCCGACCTGTCCGTCACCGTCCCGGCCATCGAGGTCGACGACGCTGCCGTCGACGAGGAGATCGACCGTCTCCGCGCCCGCTTCGGTGAGCTCAAGGACACCAAGCGCAAGCTCAAGACCGGCGACTTCGCCATCATCGACCTCAAGGCCACCGTCGACGGCGAGGTCGTCGACGAGGCCACCACCGAGGGCCTGTCCTACGAGGTCGGCCAGGGCGACCTCATCGACGGCCTCGACACCGCCCTCCGCGGCATGAAGACCGGTGAGGACAACGAGTTCACCACCAAGATCGTCGCCGGCGAGCACAAGGACAAGGAGGCCACCGTGGCCGTCCACGTCCAGCAGACCAAGGAGCGCAAGCTCCCGGACTTCGACGACGAGTTCGCGCAGCTCGCCTCCGAGTTCGACACCGCCGACGAGCTCCGCGACGCCACCAAGACCCAGGTCGAGGAGTCCAAGAAGGCCCAGCAGGCCGCCAACATCCGCGACGAGGTCCTCAAGGCCGCCCTGGCCAAGACCGACTTCGCCCTGCCGGAGTCCATCGTCGACGAGCAGGTCCACCAGCAGCTCCACCAGCTGCTCGGCCAGATGGCCCACGACGAGAAGGCCCTCGAGGAGGTCCTGAAGTCCCAGGGCATGACCCGCGAGGAGTTCGACAAGCAGGCCCGCGAGGACTCCGAGGAGGCCGTCCGCACCCAGCTGTTCCTGGACACCCTCGCCGAGCAGGAGAACCCGGAGGTCTCCCAGCAGGAGCTCACCGACCACATCCTGTTCACCGCCCAGTCCTACGGCATGGACCCGAACCAGTTCGTCGGCCAGCTGCAGCAGTCCGGCCAGATCGCGAACCTGTTCTCTGACGTCCGCCGCGGCAAGGCCCTCGCCGCCGCCATCTGCCGCGTCTCCGTCAAGGACGAGGCCGGCAACGACGTCGACCCGGCCGAGTACTTCGGTGACGAGCCGGAGGCTGAGGCTGACGCCGAGGCATCCGAGGACTAGTCCTCACGCATGACGCGCCCCCGACCATTGTGGTCGGGGGCGCTTTTTCTGTCCCACAATCCCTGGGCTCGGGGCTCGGGGCTCGGGGCTCGAGCGCGTCCCCTCGGGAGGGGCGGTTGGGCCCGTTCGTGGGCTCGGGATCACGGTGATCGCGACCGGACGATACCGAGCCCCGAGCCCCGAGTGTGCTACTCGAAGCTGGCGACGAGGCGTCCGACGACTTCACCGTTCTTCAGCTTCTCGATGCCCGCGGGGATCTCGTCGAAGCTGATCGTGGTGATGGTGGGATTGAGCTTGCCGGTTGCCATGTACTCGTACACGCCGGCGACGTCCTCCTTGGTGCCGCCGTTGGAACCGACGAGGCGCGCCTGGTTGAGGATGAGGGACTTGGTGGAGATGGTGGACTCCAGCTTGCCCATGCCGACGACGACCACGGTGCCGTCGCGACGGATGATGTCGACGGCCTCGGCGGTGGTGGTGTCGAAGCCGGCGAAGTCGACGATGACGTCGAAGGTGACGTCCTCGAACTCGGAGATGGACTTCTTCACGCCCTTGGCGCCGAGCTCCTCGGCCAGCGGCCAGACCTTCTCGTTGACCTCGGCGACGTAGACGTCGGCACCGGCGAGCATGGCGACGACCGCGCCGATCTGGCCGAGTCCGCCGAGTCCGATGATTCCGACGGTGTCACCCTCCTTGACTCCACCCTGGGTGATGACGGCAGCGTAGGAGGTCATGCCCGCGTCGGTGGCGGCGGCACCCTGGAGGAAGTCGACGTTGTCCGGCAGGGGGACGAGTGCCTCGGCGGCGACGGTCATCTTCGGGGCGAAGCCGCCGTCGAAGGAGTAGCCGGGTGCGCCGGCCGGGGTGGTGGGGCAGACGCCGACGCGGTCGCCGACCTGGAAGTCGGTGACGCCGGGGCCGACCTCGGCGACGACGCCGGCGTTCTCGTGGCCGATGGTGATGGGGCGCTTGGCCAACATCGACAGCCAGCCCTCATCCTCCAGCAGGCCGACGTCGGAGTGGCACAGGCCGGCGGCTTTCATCTCCAGGACTACCTCTCCTTCACCGGCGGTCGGTTCGGGGACCTCGTTGAGGACGAGGGGCTCGTGGGTGTTGGTGAACTGCCATGCCTTCATGCTGGGCTCCTTGGATATCAGTAATTGGTGACATGTCCCATAATACGCTTTCCAGGGAATGAGGGGGCGTCGATAAGCGTTGGGACGCTGTGAGCGAACAGAAGGGCGATCCGGGGACAGGCACTAGTACCCTGGGAGCCATCGAACAAAAGGAGTGAGACTGACATGACTGATCAGATCCGGATGACGTCCCCGGGTGCGGGCATGAACCTGGGCGACTCGGTGTACGAGCGTCTGCTGCGCGAGCGCATCATTTTCCTCGGCCAGCAGGTCGACGACGAGATCGCCAACAAGATCTGCGCGCAGATCCTGCTGCTGTCCGCGGAGGACCCCACCCGCGACATCGCGCTGTACATCAACTCCCCGGGTGGTTCCGTCACCGCCGGTATGGCGATCTACGACACGATGAAGTACTCCCCGTGCGACATCGCCACCTACGGCATGGGCCTGGCCGCCTCAATGGGCCAGTTCCTGCTCTCCGGCGGCACGAAGGGCAAGCGTTTCGCCCTGCCGCATGCCCGCATCATGATGCACCAGCCGTCCGCCGGCGTCGGCGGCACCGCGGCGGACATCGCCATCCAGGCCGAGCAGTTCGCCCAGACCAAGCGCGAGATGGCCGAGCTCATCGCCGAGCACACCGGCCAGACCTTCGAGCAGATCACCAAGGACTCCGACCGTGACCGTTGGTTCACCGCCCAGGAGGCCAAGGAGTACGGACTCGTCGACCACGTCATCAGCCACGCTGAGGGCCCGATCAGCAACTAGGGAATGAGAGAGAACATGATGAACAACTTCCAGATGCCCCAGTCGCGTTACGTCCTGCCCTCCTTCATCGAGCAGTCCGCCTACGGCACCAAGGAGACCAACCCGTACGCGAAGCTGTTCGAGGAGCGCATCATCTTCCTGGGCACCCAGGTCGACGACACCTCCGCCAACGACATCATGGCGCAGCTGCTCGTGCTCGAGGGCCTCGACCCGGACCGTGACATCACCATGTACATCAACAGCCCGGGTGGTTCCTTCACCGCGCTCATGGCGATCTACGACACCATGCAGTACGTCCGCCCGGACGTCCAGACCGTCTGCCTCGGCCAGGCCGCCTCCGCCGCCGCCGTGCTGCTGGCCGCCGGCGCCCCGGGCAAGCGTGCCGCTCTGCCGAACGCGCGCGTGCTCATCCACCAGCCGGCCACCCAGGGCACCCAGGGCCAGGTGTCCGACCTGGAGATCCAGGCCGCGGAGATCGAGCGCATGCGTCGACTCATGGAGACCACACTGGCGCGTCACACCGGAAAGGACGCGGACCAGATCCGCATCGACACCGATCGCGACAAGATCCTCACCGCAGAGGAGGCCGTCGAGTACGGCATCATCGACACGGTCTTCGACTACCGCAAGCTCAACGCCTGACAGTCGCCGAAGGGGCCCTCCGGGGCCCCTTTTTTTCATTGCTTATCGACGCCCACGTCCGGGTCCGCGGTCGATGGCCGGTACACAGTGCCGGCTGTCACCGTCGCGAGCGGTCAGTCCTCGTGCGGCGGGAGGATGGCCTCGGGGGACTCGGGGAGGATCTGGCCGCCGTCGATGACGAGGGTCTGGCCGGTGATGTAACCGGCCTCGCGGGTGGCCAGGAAGGTGGCGGCGTTGCCGATGTCGCGCGGGTCACCCAGGCGCAGGGCGGGGATGCCGCGGGCCATCTGCGCGAGGTACTCCTCGCCCTGAGCCTTGAGCCCCTCCGTGAGGATGTTGCCCGGCAGGACGCCGTTGATGGTGATGCCGTCGCGGGCGATCTCCAGGGCGGCACCGCGCAGGAAGCCCTGCTGTGCGGCCTTGGACGCGCCGTAGTGGGACCAGCCGGGGTAGCCGGTGTGGGAGCCGGTGATGGAGGTGGTGATGACGATGCGCCCGTAGCGCTCGCGGCGCATGTACGGCAGCACCTCCTGCACGACGACGAATGTGCTGCGGGTGTTGATGTCGAACATCCGGTTCCACTTCTCGTCGTCGAGTTCGTCGAGGGTGGCCTGCGGGAAGACGCCGGCGTTGGAGCACAGGATCTGGATGCCGCCGAACTCCTCGGCGACGTCCGCGAACACGGACCGCACCTGCTCGCGGTCGGTGACGTCGAGCTCGCGGGCGTGGGAGCCGGTCTCCTCGGCGGTCATCTGGGCGGCGGCGAGGTCGAGGTCGGCGATGATGACGGTCGCTCCGGCCTCGCGGAGTGATTCGACGATGCCGCGGCCGATGCCGGCGGCACCTCAGGTGACGATGGCGGTCTGGTTGCTCAGGTCGAACATGGGGCGCGACTCCTTCTGGGCGTGGGGTTCGGGTCGCTGTCCACGGTACCTACAACTCGTCCAGCACCCGCGGCAGCTCATTCCTCGTGCGCACGCCGAGCTTCCGGTAGACGCGGGTGAGGTGGTACTCGACGGTCTTGGAGGAGAGGAACAGTTCGCGGGCGACCTCGCGGTTGGTGGCGCCCTCGGCGACGAGCTTGGCGATCTCCTCCTCCTGCGGGGTGAGCCCGCCGGCGCCGGTGGTGCGGGTGCCGAGGCCGCCGGCGCGGCGTTCGCGGTTGCATCGGTTGACGAACTCGGTGGCACCCATGGCGGCGAAGACGTCGCCGGCCCGGGCGAACGACTCGTCCGCCTGGCGACGCCGCCCCAGGCGACGCAGCACGCGGCCGTACTCGTAGAGGATGCGGGCCTGGTAGGTCGGCATGGTGAGGGTCTCGATCAGCTCGATGGCCTCCTCGAAGCGGCGGATTCCGCCCTCGATGTCACCGCGCTGCATGAGGATGCCGGCGCGGGGGACGGCGAGCTTGGCGTGGAGGGAGCCGATGCCGGACTCGGAGGCGCGTTCCTCGGCGATGGAGGTGATCTCGTCGGCGTCGTCGATACGCCCGGCGAGGACGAGGTGCTGGGCGTAGACGTCCTCCCACGGCCAGAAGCCGGGCTGAGAGATGTCGGTCTCCTGGGCGATGTTGACCAGGGTCTCACCGGCGCGGTTCATGCCGGAGACGTCGCCCTCGATGCCGCCGATGAGCAGGCGGCACATGGCCGAGGGGATGCGCTGGATGACGAAGGCGTCGTGGCTGAAGGTGAGGCGGTTGACGTAGGAGCGGGCGAGTTCGCGGTCGCCGCGGTAGGCGGCGATCTGCGCGCCGGTCCACAGGAGGATGGGCTCGAGGAAGCGGATGCCGAAGCGCTCGGCACGGGCCAGGCCGCGTTCGACGGTGCGCTCGGCCTCGCGATACTCGCCGAGGATGAACAGGGTGCGGGCGAGCCAGCCGTCCATCCACAGGGAGATGCGCTCGGAACCCTCGTTGCCGGGGTTGAACTGCAGGTAGCGGCGGGCGGCGACGGGGTCGTCGTGGACGAGGTGGATCCAGCCGGCGGCCATGTTGCGGCGCTGCGCCAGGGTGGGGGTCTCTCCGGGGAGGGGGACGTCCGGCGGGATGGAGCGGGTGAGCGCGGAGCGGCCGATCATGGAGATGTACTGGGCCTCGATGCGCGTCGGTGAGGTCTCGGGGGCCCAGTCGTCGGTGACGCCGGCCCAGTGGACGACCTTCTCGGGTTCCCAGTTGGCCAGGTGGACGAGCACCTTGCGGGAGGCGACGCGGGTGCGCATGGCGGCGTCGGTGGAGCGGGTCTCCTCGAGGGTGTCCCAGGCGCGGTCGATGAGGCTGACGGCCTCGGAGCGGCGGCCCTCGTGGAGGGCGAGGTAGCTGCGCATGGAGTCGACCTTGACGTCGCGGACGACGCGCGAGAGGGTGCCGGCGTGGAGGCGGGCGCGCGGGATGTCGGCGGCGGCGATGAGCGCCTCGATGGAGTTGAGGTGCTGGTCGTGGGAGACGTCGGGGTGGGAGGCGACCTTGGCGGCGAGGGTGAAGGCGTCGGCGGCGTCGAGCCACTGGCCGGCGGCGCCGAGCTGTTCGCCGCGTTCGGCGAGCTGGCGGGCGGTGGCGTCGTCGGTGCCCTCGGTGCCCAGGGCCTCGTGGATGAGGGCGGAGTCGAGGTTGTTCTGCGCCCGGTGGTACTGGGCGGCGCGGCGGTGCAGGCGCGTGACCTGCGACGGGCCGGTGGTGGAGCGGATGACGGCGCGGTCGGTGGGGTGGGTGAAGCGGATGACCGGGTCGTCGGCGTTGGGCAGTAGTTCGAGGAGGTCGGCGGCGACGGCGGCGTCGAGAAGCGAGCCGTCGAGGTCGTCGGCGAGGAAGCGGATGAGGTCCGGGCTGCCGGTGCCGGTGCCGGGGAGGATCGCCACGGCGGCGAGCACGGCGTCGACCTCGAGGCCGCGGGTGCGGCGTTCGAGGGCGGCGCGCCACGGCTTGGGGACGGGGATCTGGGGGTTGGACAGGCGCCAGTGGTCGGCGGGCGCGGCCTGCAGGACCTCCTGGATGCGGCCCGGGCGGCCGCCGGTGAGGTCGCGCAGTTCCGCGGCGGCCAGTGGCGACAGGTGCGCGCCGATGCTGGAGAGGGCGAGGGCGGAGACGTCCTCGACGTCGAGCGGGGCGAGGGTGACGGCGTGGTCGGCCATCTCCCGCAGGCGTGTCATGGGCAGGTCCTCGCTGGCGTCGTCCTTGTCGGAGGCGGTGAGGATGACCGCGACGCGGCCCTCCCGCAGGCGGCGGGTCGCCTCGACGAGTGCGCGGAGGGAGGTGACGTCGGCCCAGTGGGCGTCGTCGATGATGATGGCGGTGCGGGCGCCCTCGCGGTCGACGAGCTCGGTGAGGGAGTCGACGGCCTCGCGGTTCTCGGCGCGGTTGAGGATGTGGGAGAGCAGGTCGCCCTCGTTGTCGGCGTGCCAGGACAGGGCGGACACGCGGATGCCGGACCAGCCGGGCAGGGAGCGGGCGATCTCCTTGACCAGGGAGGATTTGCCCGACCCGATGGGGCCGGTGATGAGGAAGAGCAGGCCGCCACCCGGCTCCAGATCGGTGGCCTCGTCGACGACCGTGCGGAGGATCTTGCCGGACGTCTGCTGCGAACCGAGGTTATGCGACGAATACACGATACCCACGGTACTACCTGCCTTCCTTCATCTACCCTGGCGGGACCCTATGTCCCACCCTTGCCCTGTGGCGTCAGCCCTGGTCGCCGCCGGCCACCGGCAGGACGGTGCCGGTGATGTAGCTGGCCTCGCGGGAGGCCAGGAACACGATCGGCGCCGCCTGCTCGGCGAGGGTGCCGTAGCGCTTGAACAGGGAGGACTCGATCGTCTGGTCGACGATCTGCTGGTACCACTCCTTCTCCTGCTCACCCTCCGGGCCCGGTCCACGCTGGACCTTGCGGGCCGGGGCGAGGGTGCCGCCGGGGGCGGTGGCGACGACGCGCACACCCTTCTCGGCCGCCTCCAGCGCCAGCGCGGAGACCAGAGCGTTGACGCCGCCCTTCGCCGCCGCGTACGGCACGCGGTTGACACCGCGCGTGGCCACGGAGGACACGTTGACGATGGTGCCGCCACCGGCATCGATGAGCGCGGGCAGTTCCGCACGCACCGACCACAGGGTGGTGAACAGCGAGCGGCGGATCTCGGCCTCGATCTCCTCCGGCGCGTAGTGCTCGAAGGGTTTCGCCCAGATGGTGCCGCCGACGTTGTTGATCACCACGTCGAGCGAACCGAGCTTGTCGACGCCCGCCGCCACCATGTCCGCCGCGCCCTGCCAGGTCTCCAGGTCCGCTGTCGCGGACCCGACCGTGACACCGGTTTCCTGCGCCAGCTCCGCCGCGACCTCGTGGACGAGTTCGGAGCGGTCGACGAGGAAGAGCGAGCCACCCTCGTAGGCGATGCGGTGGGCGACGGCCTGGCCGATGCCCTGCGCAGCGCCCGTGACCAGGACGTTCTGCCCGGCGAAACGGTCGGCGGTGACCAGGGCCGGCGGGCCGGAGATGCCCTCACCCTCCGGCATCTGGCCCTTCACCTGCTTCTTCTGCGTCATTCGGCACCCTCGATGGCCTTGTTCATCGTGGAGATGGCGTGCTGGTTGTGGCTGATCAGCAGCTCGCGCACACGCTGCATGTCCTTGGCCTCGATGGCATCGATGATCGCCAGGTGCTCCTCGACGATGCCCGGCTCGATGAAGACAGCGTCCTCGAGGGCGTCGTCCATGACTGCCACCGTGTTGAGGTTGGTGTAGGACTGCAGCATCGCCTCGTTGCCCGAACGCTGGAAGAGGAAGCGGTGGTAGTCGTTGTTCGCCTCGATGTAGCCGGCGGCGTCGATGAGCCGGTCACCGTCGATGAAGGAGTTCGCCTTCTCCGCCAGGGAACGGAAGTGGGTGAAGTCCTCCTCGTCGAGCAGGTCCTTGACCAGCTCGATGACACCCATCTCCAGGGCCATGCGGGCATTGAACTGGGACTCGGAGTCCGCCTTGGCGCGGTGGATCTGACCGGTCTCGACACCGGGTGCGGAGACGGTGACCTCCTCGAATCCGTCCTTCTCGGTACGGGTGACCGTGGAGGTGGACTCGTTGGTGCCGGCCGCGGAGGAGAACTTCTCGTAGTAGAAGTTCTGCGGCGGGTTCTCCTGGTCGTTGAGGAAGGTGCGCACGGCCTCGACCATCGGCGGCGGGCCGCAGAGGTAGACGTCGGCCTCACCGTCGTGCAGGTGCTCGTCGGTCATGTGCTGGGTGACGTAGCCCTTGCGCTCGTGGTCGGACTCCGGGTCGGAGACGACGGTGAAGTAGTCGAAGTCCGGTAGGCGGTCGCGGAAGGTCTCGATCTTCTCCAGCTCGACGATGTCGTGGTCGAAGGTGGCGCCGTAGATGAGGCGGACCGGGACGTCGAGAAGCTCGTCCTCGGAGAGCTTCTCCAGGATCGACATGATCGGCGCCAGGCCGGTGCCACCGGCGAGCAGCAGGATCGGGTTGACCGGCTCGCGCAGGAAGAAGGAGCCCATCGGCCCGGTGAGGTTGAGCTTGTCGCCGACCTGGGCGGTGTCGGTGAGGTACTCGCTCATCATGCCGCCGCGGGTGAGCTTCACCAGGAAGGTGACGATGTCCTCGGACGGACCGGAGGAGAAGGAGTAGGAACGGTGCCAGTCCGCGTTCGGCGGGGCGATGTTCATGTACTGGCCGGGCAGGTAGTTGAGGGACTCGCGGTCCTCGATCTGCACGGCGAACTTCACGGTGGACTCGGACAGACGCTCCAGCTCGGTGATGGTGCCGATGAGGGTGGAGGCACCGGTCTTGGCCATCGCCGAGGTCGTGGCGATCTGCACGACCATGTCGGTGTACGGCTTGGTCTGGCAGGTGAGGATGTAACCCTCGGCTGCCTCCTCGTCGGACAGGGCGTCCTCGATGTACTCGCCCTCGTCGTAGTCGCCGGACTCGCAGAAGGACTTGCAGGTGCCGCAGGCACCGTCACGGCAGTCGAAGGGGATGTTGATGCGCGCCTGGTAGGCGGCGTCCGCGACCGTCTGGTCTTCCTCGCAGTCGATGAAACGGGTGATCCCGTCCTCGAAAGCGAGCGCAATCTGATGGGCCATGGTGGTGGCGTCCTCCTTCTTCTTAAACCTGGTAGATGTCGACGACGTGGTGGATGTAGTCGTTCTTCAGGACGATCTTCTTCTTGGCGATCTTCGGGGTCTCACCGGTGACGTCGAGGGTCAGCCAGGTGGTGCCGAAGTAGTGGTCGGTGGTGTTGTAGCGGAAGTAGTAGGAGATCCAGTTGTAACGGACGTCCACCTCACCTTCGCGACGCTCCAGGACCTCAACGTTGGTGGAGTAGTGGTTGGTGCGCGGCTCCGGGATGGAGGTCGCGGAGGAACGCTCGGTGCGGATACGGAAGACACGGTCCTCCAGGCCGCCGCGGTTCGGGTAGTAGATCAGGGAGATCTCGCGCTGCGGGTCCTGGGTCAGGGTGTCATCGACATCCCAGGCCGGCATCCAGTACTCGGCGTCCTCGCGATACAGCTCGAGCCACTCCTCGAACTTGCGGTCGTCGAGAAGGCGGTTCTCGTAGAAGATGAAGTCCTCGATCTCGGTACGGGTGATCTCGGCGAGTGCAGTGGTCATGATGTGCTCCTTCGGAGTTGAAAAGTGGGGGAGAGGGAGAGGGGGCTGATTAACCGCGGGTGCGGCGACGACGGCGGGCGGTCGGGGCGTCACCCTTGGCGGCCAGGCGGGCGGCGGCGCGGGCCTTGGCGAACTCAGCGGTGGCCTGTGCGGACTGGCGGTCGTCGATGACCTGCTTGGAGTCGCCCTGCGCCTCGGCGTCCTCGGCGTCGACGGCGGCCTCCATGACGTTCTCCCAGTAGGCGTGCTGGATCGGGTACAGGCCCTCATCCTCGGTCTTGGCGCCGGAGGACAGGACGGAGGTCAGGCCCAGCTGACGTGCCTTGTCGTTGAGGCCCTCAACCTGCTGGTGCAGGCCACGGGTCATGTCGTTCCACGGGAAGGAGGTGGCCTGGTAGGTCTTCTGGCAGGAGCGGAACTCCTCCAGGTCGTCCGGGGTGGCCATGCCGGTGGCGTTGAAGAAGTCCTCGTACTGGCGGATACGGGTCGCGCGGGACTGGTCGGACTCACCCTTCGGGGCGATGCACCAGATGGAGACCTCAGTCTTGTCGACGGAGACCGGCTCCAGGCGACGGATCTGGGTGGAGAACTGGTCCATGATGTAGACGTTCGGGTACAGGCACAGGTTGCGGGAGGCACCGACCATGAAGTTGGCGCGGTCCTCGCCGTGCAGCTCCTTGAGCTGGTCAAGGCGGTCGTACATCGGGCGGTCCTCCGGGTTAGCCCAGTCGGTCCACAGGACGAGGTGGCCGTTCGGGAAGGAGAAGTAGCCGCCGCCCTGCTCACCCCACTTGCCGGCGTCCATGGCCTTGGTCTCGTTGGTGGACTCACCGGTGGAGCGGCGGGAGGTGGTGGCCGCGTAGTTCCAGTGGGTGGAGGAGACGTGGTAGCCGTCGGCACCGTTCTCGGCCTGCAGCTTCCAGTTGCCGTCGAAGGTGTAGGTGGAGGTGCCCTTCAGGACCTCGAGGCCGTCCGGGGACTGGTCGACGAGCATGTCGATGATGACGCGGGCGTCACCCAGGTGCTCCTCCAGCGGGACGACGTCCTCGTTGAGGGAGCCGAAGAGGAAGCCGCGGTAGGACTCGAACTTCGGGACGCGACGCAGGTCGTGGGAGCCGTCGGTGTTGAACTGCTCCGGGTAGCCGCCGTCCTTCTCGTCCTTGACCTTGAGCAGGGCACCGTCGTTGGAGAAGGTCCAGCCGTGGAACGGGCAGGTCAGGGTGGTGCGGTTATCGACCTTCTTGCGGCACAGCATGGCGCCACGGTGGGAGCAGGCGTTGATGAGGCAGTTGAGCTCGCCGTCCTTGGAGCGGGTGATGACGACGGGCTGGCGACCGATGTTGGTGGTGAAGTAGTCGCCGACGTTCGGGATCTGGGACTCGTGGGCGAGGAAGATCCAGTTGCCCTCGAAGATGTACTTCATCTCGAGGTCGAAGATCTCCTGGTCGGTGAAGATCTCGCGGTTGACGCGGACGACGCCCTCCTCGGGGCGGTTCTCGAGTGCGCGGGAGAGGATCTCGCGGGTGGCGGTGGTCATGATGTGGTCTCCGATCTGCCGGATGGCCGTGGGGCCAGGAAGTGTGACGCAGCCCATCATGGGGCAGGTGTGCGCCGGACCACATCGGGGGAAGGCCTAGGGGAAGTTAGGGGGTTCGCGTTCGCTCTTGCTTATCGACGTTCGGTCAACGGCCACTACCAGCGGGGATGCCGCCCGGGGCCGGCCCCGGGGGTTCGGCCGGGAATTTTCGGGGACGGGGTTAGTCGCCGGGGGTGAACTTTCGCCTGCGTTTTCCGGATAAACCCGGCCTCAACTGCGCTTTCGGGACATGGAAGCGCGGTGCATTCGGGGTCTGACGGGACGGTTTCGCGCCGCGGCGGGGGTGAACGGGGGTAGAAAAGAGGCATGTCGGGCCGCTGGAATCATTGGGGGGTTACCTAGGCTTCGGCCAGGGTGGTTGGGGCGGTCCCCGTGGGGCGGTCCCGGAATCCCCGGGGTGACCAGCGGGAACGCTCGGGGGGGTGGGCGGGGCGTCGAAAAGCTGAAGGAATCCCCGACGGAAAAGTGCTTGCGCCGACCGGGTGAGGTGGGACACAGTGATATCACTCCAGCGAGCAGTTCACCCGAACCGCACACCGCTGGGCCTCACCTCTTCAATTCTTCTGAACCACCACACAAGGAGTCTCCATGTCCTTCGAGAACCTCTCCACCCACGAGGGTGACCCCACCGCCAAGGGTTCCGGCAACGCCGCCACCGACAAGTTCAAGGGCGAGTCCGTCAAGTCCGACACCTCCAAGGAGCGCGCCAACGCGATCTACACCGATCTGCTGGCCGCCATCGCCGAGGTCGCCCACAAGCACCAGGTCACCTACGACGAGTACCGCGTCCTGAAGAACTGGATGATCCAGGTCGGCGAGTACGGCGAGTGGCCGCTGTGGCTGGACGTCTTCGTCGAGCACGAGATCGAGGAGATCAACTACAACCGCAACGACTACACCGGCACCAAGGGCTCCATCGAGGGCCCGTACTACGTCCCGAACGCACCGGAGCTCCCCTGGAAGACCGAGATGCCGATGCGCGAGCAGGACAAGGCCGCCGAATCCCTGATCTTCAAGGGCCAGGTCACCGACGTTGAGGGCCAGGGCCTGGGCGGCGCCACCGTCGAGCTGTGGCACGCCGACGAGGAGGGCCTGTACGCACAGTTCGCACCGGGCATCCCGGAGTGGAACCTGCGCGGCACCATCCGCACCAACGAGAACGGCGAGTTCGAGATCACCACCCTGTTCCCGGCTCCGTACCAGATCCCGGCTGACGGCCCGACCGGCTGGTTCATCGACTCCTACGGTGGCCACCCGTGGCGCCCGGCCCACCTGCACCTGATGGTCAAGCACCCGGGCTACCGCGAGATCACCACCCAGCTCTACTTCGAGGGCGGCGAGTGGGTCGAGAACGACGTCGCCACCGCTGTGAAGCCGGAGCTCATGCTCAACCCGCAGCCGAACGCTGAGGGCATCCAGGAGGTCACCTACAACTTCGCCCTGGACAAGGAAGACTAGTCTTTTCCTTAACCGGCCCCACACCCGTCACGGGCGTGGGGCCTTTCCCCGTATATAAGGAGTAACCCCATTGTCTGATCTGAAGATCGCCAAGGTCGAGACCCGGCTTCTCGACGTCCCCCTCTTCCGCCCCCACGGCTTCGCCACCTACACCGCCACCGCTCAGCCGATTCTGCTGGTCTCCGTCGTCCTCGAGGGCGGGGTCACCGGCTTCGGCGAGGGCGTCGTCCCCGGCGGCCCGTGGTGGGGTGGTGAGTCCGCCGAGACCATGAAGGTCATCGTCGACGGCCACCTCGCCCCCATCATGGTCGGCCGCGAGGTTTCCGACCTGGCCGGCATCATGTCCGACTTCGAGCGCTCTGTCGCCAACATGCGCTTCGCCAAGGCCGCCTGCGACATCGCGATGCACGACGCCTGGGCCCGCGCCCTGGACATCCCGGTCCGCGACCTCCTCGGCGGCCGCGTCCGTGACGACATCGAGGTCACCTGGGCCCTCGGCGTCCTGCCGCTGGAGGAGGCCGTCTCCGAGATCGAGGAGCGCATCGCCTCCCACGGCCACACCTCCTTCAAGTTGAAGATGGGCTCGGGCGACCCGGCAGTCGACACCGCCCGCATCGCCGAGCTCGCCCGCGAGCTCGACGGCAAGGTCGGCCTGCGTATCGACGTCAACGCCCGCTGGGACCGCATCACCTCCCTCAAGTACCTGCCGAAGCTGGCCGAGGCCGGCGTCGAACTGTTCGAGCAGCCCACCCCGGCCCATGACCTGGCCACCCTCCGCGAGATCACCCGCCGCATCGGCGTGCCCGTCATGGCCGATGAGTCCGTGTGCTCCCCGGCGGATGCCCTGGCCGTGGTCCGCGAGGAGGCCGCCGACGTCATCGCCGTGAAGACCACCAAGCTCGGTGGCCTGCTGGAGTCGAAGAAGACCGCCGCCATCGCCGAGGCCGCCGGCCTGGCCTGCCACGGCGCCACCTCCCTCGAGGGCCCCTTCGGCACCGCCGCGTCGCTGCACTTCGCCTGCTCCACCAAGGCGATCTCCTACGGCTCCGAGCTCTTCGGCCCCATGCTGCTCAAGGAGTCCTACACCACCGAGGACCTCGTCTACGCCGACGGCGTCGTCAAGCTCCCGGAGGGTCCGGGCCTGGGCCTCGAGCCCGACTGGGACAAGATCAACCACTTCACCCGCGACTAGGGCGCGGCCCGGCCCCCTCCGGGTTCCCACGTACATTTTCTCCGGCCTTGCCCGCGACCTGGGCAAACGCAATTCTCCCGGAGAATCCGCGTGGGAACCCCGAGGGGGCCTTCCGCTATCCTCACTCCCATGTGGCTCATCCGACTCGTCGCCGACCTCCCCCTCGACATGGATCCCGAGGTCCGCGCCGACCTCGTCCAGCGCACCCGTGACCTCCTGGGGGAGTGGCCGGGACAGCTGTGGCGGATCCCCGGCGGGTGGACGTGGGTCGCGCTTGTCGACGCCCCCGAGCCCCATCAGCTCATCGCCGACCTGCCGCTGCACCCGTGGTTGCGGGTGACGGTGGAGCCGGTGGTGGGGGAGTGAGGCGGCCCTGGCGGCAGGCCGCTCAGACGCGCACGCCCTCCCGTTCCACCACGGGCGCGGTGTACTCCCGCACGCCGACCAGCACGAGCGCGGTGACCCCGACGAGGACGGCCGCGGCGGAGTAGAGGGCGGTGGGGGACCAGCCGGCGTCGAGAAGGTAGCCGACGACGATGGGGGCGAGGACCGCGCCGCCGCGGGCGATGCCGATGGCGGAGCCGACGCCGGTGGTGCGCAGCGCCGCGGGGTAGGCCTGCGGGGTGACGGTGTACATGCCGGTGACGCAGCCGTTGAGCAGCATGCCGACGCCGACGCCGAGGGCGAACATGAGGGTCGGCCAGGCGGCGGCGGAGACGAAGCCGACGAGGACGACCGCGGAGAGGAGGGTGAAGGCGGTGAGGACGCGGCGGGCGTCGATACGCGTGGTCAGGGAGCCGAAGAGCAGCGAGCCGATGGTGCCGCCGAAGGAGAGCATGATGCCGCCGATGATGCCCTGCTGGGCGGACAGCCCGTACTCGGTGAGCAGCTTCGGGGTCCACTGGTTGGCGAACTGGAACCCGGCGGTGATGAGCGAGAAGGCGATCCACAGCTTGATCGTCGTCGCGCGCAGCGGTCCGCGGAAAAGTTCCGCGATGCTCGCGGACTGCTTGTCGACGCCCGCCTCCCGCACCTCGAACTCGCCGGTCTTGCCGATGCGACGGGCGACGGCGCGGACCTTGGCGTGCTCGCCGCGTCCACGCAGGTAGTCGACGGATTCCGGCAGGGCGAAAGCGGTGAGCGCGAGAGAGGCGGCCGTGAGTGCGGCACCGATGGCGAAGATGGAGCGCCACCCGTACACGGGGATGAACTGGGCGGCCAGCACGCCGCAGAGGGAGGCGCCCAGGCCGTAGCCGGCGGAGTAGATGGAGATCGCCAGGCCGCGGAAGCGCAGGTTGGAGAACTCGGAGACCACCACGGTGACGCACGCGAGTATGCCGCCGACGCCGATGCCGGTGACCACGCGCCACAGGAGCAGTTCGGTGAAGGAGTCGGCGAGGGCGGACATGGTCAGACCCAGCAGGTCGATGGCCAGGGCGGCGAGGATGAGGGTCTTGCGTCCGTAGCGGTCGGCGAGGGGCGCGAGGAAGAGGGATCCGAGACCGATGCCGATGAGGGCGGCGGACAGCAGCCAGCCGAGGGGTGCGCCGGTGAGGGCGAACTCCTCCGAGACAGCGGAGGAGGTGAACGCCATGGCGACGAGGTCGTAGCCGTCGAGGGCGTTGAGGAAGCTGGCGAGCCCGATGATGAACCACTGGTAGGTGCTCATGCGGGTGGTGTCGATGAGGTGTCGTATGTCCACGACCGGTGAGATTACGGCAGCTGCATACAAAGGCCGCAATTGTATTCACGTCGGTCCCCGGAATCGGGTACTCCCCGCCCGAGAGAACGGTAGGCGGGGAGTGGGTCTGAAGCTCGCCCGGGAGGCTGGCTCACCGGGTGCGACCGAGGATAGTCACGCTGGCCGTTGTTACGCGGGGCGGGGGTGGTGGAGGTCACAGTGCGCACCCCCGGGCGAAATGGTGTCGCATCACCCTTCTCTGCAGGGCCCTGGCGCACACCCCTAACTAACCCCTGGGCCACGGGCGTGGGCCAAACGCCCTGGCCAGCGTCCTTTCATTCCTCCCCCGCCCGTTCGCAAAGCGAACGCCTTGCCAATGTGTGAACCACGTCTCTATCGTTCCCTGCATCACCTCATCAGGATCAGCAGAAGGACCACCCATGAGCACGCCACTTAACGCCGCCACCGACGGCTTCTTCGCGCCGCTCCACTTCCCGGAGTACCGCACCACCATCAAGCGCAACCCCACCAACGACCTCATCATGGTCCCGGAGCGCCTCGGCGAGATCTCCGGCCCCGTCTTCGGTGACCGCGACCTCGGCGGCATCGACAACGACATGACCCAGGCCAACGGTGGCGAGGCCATCGGCCAGCGCATCTTCGTCCACGGCCGCGTCCTCGGCTGGGACGGCAAGCCCGTCCCGCACACCCTCGTCGAGGCCTGGCAGGCCAACGCCGCCGGCCGCTACCGCCACAAGAACGACTCCTGGCCGGCCCCGCTCGACCCGCACTTCAACGGCGTCGCCCGCACCATGACCGACGAGAACGGCCACTACAACTTCCTCACCGTCATGCCCGGCATGTACCCGTGGGGCAACCACCACAACGCGTGGCGCCCGGCCCACATCCACTTCTCCCTCTACGGCCGCCAGTTCACCGAGCGCCTGGTCACCCAGATGTACTTCCCGGGCGACCCGATGTTCTTCCAGGACCCGATCTACAACTCCGTCCCGGCCGGCGCCCGCGAGCGCATGATCGCCGTCTTCGACTACGACGAGACCCGCCCGAACTACGCCCTGGGCTACAAGTTCGACATCGTCCTCCGCGGCAAGAACGCCACCCCCTTCGAGTAAGCACCCCTGGAAGCGAGACACATCATGATTGACACCCACAAGACCGGCGAGTTCCGCTACGAGGTCTCCGACATCCGCGACCAGGACGAGGCCGAGTTCGGCATCACCCCCTCCCAGACCGTCGGCCCCTACGTCCACATCGGCCTCACCCTCGAGGACTCCGAGATCGTCGCCACCGAGGGCGACACCATCGAGGTCAGCTTCTCCGTCATCGACGGCAACGGCGACCCGGTGGCCGACGCCATGATCGAGATCTGGCAGACCCGCCCGGACGGCACCTACAACACCGACGAGGTCGAGGGCTTCCGCGGCCTGGGCCGTGGTATGGCTGACGAGACGGGCACCGTCACCTTCACCACCCTGCGCCCCGGCGCCACCGAGGAGGAGGCCGCGCACCTGAAGGTGGGCGTCTTCGCCCGCGGCATGCTCGAGCGCCTCTACACCCGCCTGTACTTCCCGGAGAACGACAACGCAGCCGACCCGGTCCTCGAGCTTGTCGACGCCGCGCGCCGCGACCTCCTCATCGCCGAGCCGGTCGACGGTGGTTACCGGAAGACCATCGTCATGCAGCACGCGGATCCGGGGAAGGAGACCCCGTTCTTCCGTGTCTGATCTCAGCCGCAACACCTACAGTGACGTCGCCTCCGGCGACACGTCCTTCCACGAGCACCTCTCCGACCGCGCGTTCATCACCGCGATCCTCGAGTTCGAGGCCGCGCTTGCCGACGCCGCCGCCGACGCCGGACACATCACCCTGGAGTCCGCGCGCGCCGCGCACGACGCCATCAACGCCACCGAGCTCGACCTCGACGCCGTCGCCGCCGCCTCCGCGGCCGGCGGCAACCCGACCATCCCGCTGGTGGCCGACCTGAAGAAGCGCGCCGGGGACGCCAACGGCATCCACGTCGGGGCGACGAGCCAGGACGCCATCGACACCGCGCTCGTCCTCTGCCTGCGCCGGGCCGGCCGGGTGCTGGACACTCGCCTGGGCGACGTCGTCAAGCTTCTGTCCGACCTGGCCACCACCCACCGGGACACGCCCGTCATGGGCCGCACCCTGGGGCAGCAGGCGCTGCCGACCACCTTCGGCGTCATCGCCGCGGGCTGGCTGGAGGCCGTCCGGGAGTCCGCCCGGCAGCTCGGCCTGGCGCTGGAGGCGCTGCCGGTGCAGTATGCCGGTGCCACCGGCAACCTGGTGGACACGCACCCGCGGGGCATCGACGTCCACGACCGCCTGGCCGCCTCCCTCGGGCTGGCGTCCCGTCCGCTCGTGTGGCACACCAACCGCCTGCCGCTGGTCAGCGTCGGCCTGGCCGCCGCCCAGGTGGCAGGCGCCGTGCGCAAGATCGCCGGGGACGTCATCGCCTCCTCGGCCACCGAGATCGCCGAAGTCGCCGAGGCCACCCCGGGCGGCAGCTCGTCCATGCCGCACAAGGCCAACCCGGCCGCCGCGGTCGCCTGCGACGGCTACGCGCGCCGCACCCCGGGCCTGGCGGCCACCCTGCTCGACACCCTCGACTGCCGCTGGCAGCGGGGCACGGGCAGCTGGCACGCCGAGTGGCAGACCATCCGCGAGATCTTCGCCGCGACGGCCTCCGCCGTCAACCGCATCCACGCCAGCCTCGACGGGCTGCGCGTGCACACCGAGACCATGGCGCAGCGCACCACCGGTGACCACACCGGGCACGCCGCCGAGATCACCGACCTCATCCTGGAAGGGGACCACCGATGACCGCCTACGACGAGGGCCGCGCCGCGGCCCATGAGACCGGCATGCGCAACCGCCGCGCGGTGCTGGGGGACGCGCACGTGGACGCGGCCGTCGCCAAGCAGACCCCCGTGACGGAGAAGTTCCAGGACTTCATCACCCGCACTGCCTGGGGTGACATCTGGAACCGCGACGCGCTCGACCACACGCAGCGCCGCCTGCTCACCATCGCGATCCTCACCGCCGTGGGCAACGACGGCGAGCTCGACATGCACATCCGCGCCGCCCTCCGCGCCGGCGTCGACTCCGACCTCATCGGCGAGGTCCTCCTCCACACCGCCGTCTACGCCGGTGTCCCCAACTCCAACCACGGCTTCAAGCTCCTGCAGAGCGCCGTCACCGACCTCGAAGGAGACCAGTAAATGTCCCACACCCCCGTAGCCATCATCGGTGCCGGCCCCGCCGGCCTCACCCTGGCCCACCTGCTCCACGTCCGTTACGGCATCGAGTCCGTCATCTTCGAGTCCCGCTCCCGGGCCGATGTCGAGGAGACCGTCCGCGCCGGAGTCCTCGAGCAGGGCACCATGAACCTCATGCGCGAGACCGGTGTCGGCGAGCGCATGGACGCGGAGGCCGACATCGACGACGCCATCGAGCTCGCCATCGACGGCCAGCGCACCCGCATCGATCTCGCCGGGCTCACCGGCCACCACATGGCCGTCTACCCGCAGCACGAGTACCTCAAGGACTTCATCGCCGCGCGTCTCGACGCCGGCCAGACCATCTTCTTCGAGACCGAGGTCACCGACGTCACCGGGTACGACGACGACCAGGTCACCGTCTCCTACACCACCAACGACGGACAGCAGCACACCCTCACCGCCGACTACGTCATGGCCGGCGACGGCTCCGCCTCCCCGCGCCGCAAGCTCGTCACCGAGCTGCCCGGCGCCGTGCGCGCCAAGCACGAGTACCCCTACGCCTGGTTCGGCATCCTGGTCAACGCGCCGCAGACCCAGAAGGAACTCATCTACGCCCACTCCGAGCACGGCTTCGCGCTGATCTCCACCCGCACCCCGCAGATCCAGCGCTACTACCTGCAGTGCAACCCCGACGACACCGTCGACATGTGGTCCGACGAGCGCATCTGGGACGAGCTGCACAAGCGCGTCTCCACCGATGACCTGCGCGTCTCCGAGGGCGAGATCTTCGACAAGGCCGTCCTGCGCTTCCGCTCCGCCGTCACCGACCCGATGCAGCGCGGCCGCCTCTTCCTCGCCGGCGACGCCGCCCACACCGTGCCGCCCACCGGTGCGAAGGGCCTCAACCTCGCCGTCGCCGACGTCGCCGCCCTGGCCCCCGGCCTGGCGCGCGCCATCAAGAAGAACAACCGCGACCTGCTCGACCAGTACTCCGCACTCGCCGTGCCGCGCGTGTGGAAGGCCCAGCACTTCTCCTACTGGATGTCCTCCATGCTGCACACCGTGCCCGAGCAGGATTACTTCCAGACCCAGCGGTCCCGCGCCGAACTCCGCTCCGTCCTGTCCACCGAAGCCGGCCGCACCTACCTGGCGCAGCAGTACGTGGGCCTCGACCTGCCGAAGTTCGAGGTGTAACTGAGTACCGCTGTACAGACCCCCACCTCCACCGGTGTGCGGTCCACCGCCGTCGTCACCGTCCTGCTGTGGATCGCCGTGCTTCTCGACGGCTTCGACATGGTCGTCATCGGCGCCGTCCTGCCCTCCATGATCGAGGACCCCACCTGGCAGGTCACCGCCGCCGAGGGCACCCAGATCGTCACAGCCGGCCTCATCGGCATGACGATCGGTGCCCTGGCCATCGGCACCCTCACCGACAAGCTCGGCCGCCGCTGGGTGATGATCGTCTCCGTCCTCGGCTTCTCCCTGCTCACCCTCGGCATGGGCTTCGCGTCGTCCGTGTGGATGCTCATGCTCCTGCGCTTCCTCGCCGGCGTCGGACTCGGCGGCTGCCTGCCGACCGCGATCTCCATGGTCACCGAGTTCCGGGGCCGCGCCAAGGCCGGATCCTCCACCACCACCGTCATGACCGGCTACCACGTCGGTGCCGTGCTCACCGCGCTGCTCGCCATCGTCATGATCGAGCCCTTCGGCTGGCACTCCCTGTTCATCGTCGGTGCCGTCCCGGGCATCATCCTCGCCCCGGTGATGTACTTCCTGCTGCCCGAGTCCCCGCAGTACCTGCTGGCCAAGGGCCGCGTCGCCGAGGCCGAGGAGATCGCCGGCCGCTACGGCATGGAGCTGTCCGACGAACTCGACCGCTCCGCCGCGCAGGCCGCCCAGGAGGATCAGCAGCGCAGCTCCCTGGCGTCCCTGCTCACCCCGAAGTACCGCCGCAACTCCCTGGCGATCTGGGCGACGTCCTTCATGGGCCTGCTGCTCGTCTACGGGCTCAACACCTGGCTGCCCCAGATCATGCGCGCCGCGGACTACGACCTGGGCAACTCCCTCGGCTTCCTGCTGGTGCTCAACGTCGGCGCCGTCGTCGGCCTCATCATCGCCGGCAAGGTCTCCGACACCCACTCGCCGCGCAGGACCGGTCTGCTGTGGTTCGTCATGTCCGCGGTGTTCCTCGCGCTCATGGCGATCAAGCTGCCGCTCGTGGCGCTGTACGTGGTCGTGTTCATCACGGGTGTGTTCGTGTTCTCCTCGCAGAACCTCGTCTACGCCTTCGTCGGCGAGAACCACCCCTCCAACATGCGCGCCACCGCCATGGGCTTCTCCGCCGGCATCGGCCGCCTCGGCGCGATCTCCGGCCCGATGCTCGGCGGTCTGCTCATCAGCCTCGGCCTGGCGCACCCGTGGGGTTTCTTCGCCTACGCGGCCGTCGGACTGCTCGGTGCGCTCATCTTCGCGCTGACCCGGCCGGTGTACCGCCGGTAGGCATATCACGGCAGGGATATCACCCCAGGCATAAGTCGAGAGGGTCCGGGCCCGCAGCCCCGGGCTACTCGACCTATACCTGCCGAGCTATGCCTCGGGTGATATGCCTCAGCCGAGCCGCTCCCGCAGCTCCTGGCGCGTCCGCACCCCGAGCTTCCGGTACACCCGCGTGAGGTGGTACTCCACGGTCTTCGTGGACAGTGACAGCTCGCGGGCCACCGCCGCGTTCGTCGCCCCCTCGGCGACGAGCGCGGCGATCTGCTCTTCCTGGGGTGTCAGCCCGTGCGGATTGGTGTGGTGCACGAGCCCGACGCCGCCGACCCGGCGCTCCGCCGCACACCGCTCAACCATGACGCTGGCCCCCATCTGGGCGAAGATCTCGGCGGCGTGGGACAGCACCTCGTCGGCACGCTGGCGGCGGCCGTGGCGGCGCAGCACCTTGCCGTACTCGAAGAGGATGCGCGACTGGTAGGCGGGCATGGGGGTGTCGAGGATGGCGTCGACCGCGTCCTCGAAGGTGCGCAGACCGGCGCCGACGTCGCCGCGCTGGAGCTGGATCGTCGCCCGGGGGACGGCGTTCTTCGCCATCAGCGACACGAGCCCGGAGGGGGAGTGGCGGGCCTCGGTGGCAGTGATGAGGTCGTCGGCGGCGTCGATACGCCCGGCCCGGATGAGGGTCTGGGCGTAGACGTCCTCCCACGGCCAGAAGCCGGGGTGCTGAGTGTCGGTGGAGGCGACGGTCCGGGCCAGCAGGTCGCCGGCGCGCAGGGCGGCGGGCAGGTCGGCGGAGTTGGCGGCGACGATCATCCGGCCCATTGCGGCGGGCAGCGACTGCAGCAGGAAGGCGTCCTCGCTCAGTGTCAGGCGCTGGAGGTAGTTGCGGGCCAGCAGGTCGTCGCCCTGCATGGCGGCGATCTGCACGCCGGACCACAGGAGCATCGGCTCGAGCAGCTCCATGCCGTGGGCCTCGCTGGTGGCCAGGCCGCGTTCCACGACGCGCGCCGCGGTGGTCCATTCGCCCAGCACGTAGAGGGTGCGCGAGAGCCACGCGTCCTGCCATACGCCCGTGATCACCGACTGCCCCGGCAGGTGCTGCAGGCGTTCCCGGGCGGTGAGCGGATCGTCGAAGGACAGGGCCAGCCACCCGTGGATCATCGCCAGGCGCTGCCGGTCCAGCGCCGATTCCGGCGTCAGAGACATGTCCGGCATGCGACCCGAGAGGGCGGCGTCGGCGACGAGGCGCAGGATCCGGGCCTCGTCGAGAAGCAGGGTGTCGGCCTTGGCCTGCACGGCCGCCAGATCCCAGTCCACGAGCGACAGCAGCACGCTGCGCACGCGGTGGCGGGGCTCGGGGCCGGGGTCGGCGAGGTGCTCGTGAGCGCGGCGACGCAGGCCCCGGTTGAGGGCGAGGTAGCCGCGCAGGTTGTTCTGCTCGGCCGGATCCTGCTCGGGGGAGCACTCGTTGAGGTGCAGCTCGGCGGTCGGCAGTTCGCCGGCGGCCGCCAGCTCGCGGGCCCGGGCCAGATGGTCCCGCTTATCGACGCCCCGCCACAGCTCACCCTCCGGCATCGCCGTGACCAGCGCATTGATCGCGCCGGGCCAGCCGCCGGTCTCCGCGTGGACCTCCTCGACCCGCGCCACCGGGATCCGCCGACCCGTGACGGCGTGGAGGTAGCCGGCGGTCTCCGCCAGCGTCAACGGCGGCAGGGTGAGCACGTCCGTGGCCAGGTGGTCGAGGCCGGGGCCGTCCACCGTCGCGACGACCGACACCGTCGACTCCGGGTGCCGCGCCGCCGAGATGAGCTGCCGCAACGATCGCTCGTCCGCGTGCTGCAGATCGTCGACCACCACGATCACGTCCGCCAGGGGAGTGGGCAGCAGCGCCGCCAGCGCGCCGGGCTCGTCCCGGTTCCAGGGGAACAAGGCGACGCGGTGGAGGTGGTGGCTGCCCAGGCGGGCGACGACCGCCTCCAGCGCACCCTTGCGGTCCGCCCCCTCCGGACCCGCGATGAGCAGCACCGCGCCCGACCCGGCAGCGGTGATGTGCAGGGCGGCGCGGTGCAGCAGGCGGCGGTGGATGTGCCGCAGGTACTGGGAGGTCATGGTGGGTTTAAGGATACGGGAGGGCCAACCGACGACGAATGGACCTGGCGTGTGACGTGTCACCTTTGGCATTGTTGAGTGTCACAAGCCTCATTTGAGGCCGGATGTCACGAACCAAGGAGCACCCCATGACCGACTACTCCCATCTCATCTCCGAGCAGCTCTACATCGACGGCTGGGTCGACGGCACCTCCGAGCGTGAGGCCACCACCGTCAACCCCTTCAACGACGAGCCGATCGCGACGATCCGCCAGGCGTCGCAGGCGGACGTCGACAAGGCCTACGACGTCGCGAAGCAGAACCAGCCTGCGTGGGCGGAGCTGCCGCCGAAGGACCGCGCCGCGGTGATGAGCAAGGCCGCCGACTTCATCGAGGAGAACTTCGACGCGATCGTGGCGCTCATCCAGGCGGAGTCGGGCTCGACGATCGCGAAGGCGAGCATCGAAACCGGTCTGGCGATCGGGTCGCTGCGCGAGTCAGCGCAGTTCCCGACCCGCATCACCGGCTCCATCCACCCGTCCAACACCCCGGGCAAGACGAACTTCGTGTTCCGCGAGCCGCTGGGTGTCGTCGGTGTGATCAGCCCGTGGAACTTCCCGTTCGCGTTGTCCATGCGTTCCGTCGCACCGGCCCTGGCCTGCGGAAACTCGGTGGTGCTCAAGCCGGCCTCGGACACCCCGCTCGTCGGTGGTCTGCTGCTGGGCACGATCTTCGAGGCGGCCGGCCTGCCGGAGGGTGTGCTGGGCATCGTCGTCGGCGCGGGTTCCGAGATCGGTGACCACTTCGTCGAGAACGAGGTCCCCTCGCTGATCTCCTTCACCGGCTCCACCCCGGTCGGGCAGGGCGTCGGTGTCAAGGCTGTCGGTGGCAGGCGCATGAAGAAGGTCGCCCTCGAACTGGGCGGCAACGCCCCACTCGTTGTGCTCGACGACGCCGACCTCGACCAGGCCGTCGGCGCCGCCACCCTCGGCAAGTTCCTCCACCAGGGCCAGATCTGCATGGCCGTCAACCGCATCATCGTGCAGGCGGAGGTGTACGACGAGTTCGTCGAGAAGTTCACCGAGCGCGTCCGCGGCCTGACCTTCGGCGACCAGCTCGACCACTCCACGATCGTCGGCCCCCTCATCAACGATCAGCAGGTCGAGTCCGTCACCGCCAAGATCGACCAGGCCCGCGCCGAGGGCGCCCGCGAGCTGCTCTCCGGCCCGATCGAGGGCCGCGTCATCGCCCCGCACCTGTTCGCCGACGTCACCCCCGACATGGAGCTGTTCCGCGAGGAGATCTTCGGCCCCGTCGTCGGCATCGTCAAGGCCGACAACGAGGAGCACGCCCTCGAGCTGGCCAACGACACCGAGTTCGGACTCTCCTCCGCCGTCTACACCCGCGACCTCGCCCGCGGCGTGCGCTTCGCCCGCCGCATCGAGGCCGGCATGACCCACGTCAACGACATCACCGTCAACGACGAGGCCCACGTCATGTTCGGCGGGGAGAAGAACTCCGGCCTCGGCCGCTTCAACGGTCAATGGGCCATCGACGCGTTCACCACGGAGCACTGGGTCGGCGTCGCCCCCGGCAACGCGCAGTTCCCGTTCTAGGAGGTTATCGACGCTACCTTTAGGTCATGGACCTCACCTATGACCCCCACGCCAACTCCGCCTACCTCACCCTCGGAACCCCGGTGCAGCCCAACCATCGTGTTGTCGGCGGGCTCACCCTCCAGGGGATGAACGGCGAGGTCATCTTCGACCTCGACTCGTACGGCCGCATCGTCGGCATGAAGTTCGACGGCGCGCGGGAACTGCTCCGGCCCGAGGTGTGGGACTGAAGGCGCGCATCAAGAACCTTGCCCGGGAGAAGGGGGTCGATCCTCGCGTACTCCTCCGCATTTACATGATGGAACGATTTCTTGATCGTGTGTCGCGGTCCGCCTACCGCGACAGATTTTTTCTCAAGGGAGGTCCGGGAGGCATGCGGTGCCACGTTTCGCAAACGCCGGACACTGCATGTTCTCGATGACGCCGGTGACATTCTCCAGAGGGTGCGATTGAGTGGTCGGTTGGAAGGTCTGTGGGACGCTTTTCGGCGTCATACTCCCTGGGTGCAGGATCTTTCCTGGGAGACAGTTGTGGAGAGCACGGGGGTCTGGGTGGGCGCGGCACTGGGCTCAGGTACGGCGGAGAGCTGACCAGCCTCTGTGCGTTCCTGAGCCGTCCGTCGTTGCATTGCGGTCAGGGTCAGTGGATCACGCTGAAATACCTGCCGAGGTACTCCCGCAGCGGCGGATCAACAACGTGAATGAACGTGCCTTTGATCCCTCGGGTCAGCAACACCGCGTAGATGTTGAGGATCATCGACCGGAGAAGCTCTTCGGTGGTGTCACGCTTGCGGAGTTTGTTGTTCTCCTTACCTTTCTTGTCGTGGTAATTGTCCCGGTTGATGATCAGTTCCCCGCTTTCGGGGTCGTAGCGGAGGTCTCTGCCGATGATCACACCCGCATAGTTCAGGTCGTAACCCTGAACGGTGTGGATCGACCCGACTTCGTGCAGCGCGTTGCGGGAATTGACCCAGTCGGTGTCCGTCTGGTTCCACTGGAAACGCGCATCTGGGGCCAGATCGATATCGATGGCGGACTTGTTCTTCTTCGATGCCCATTCCCATGCGTACCCGGCAACCATCCGCGCCAATCCGTGCTCCCTGTCCCGTTGGAGAATGAGCTCGTAGAGGCGTCGCGGTGAGTCAACCAGACCGACTTCGTACTCCCCGAAACTGAGTCGTTTCGCCGGCGGCATCGGGGACAGCACGTCGTAGATGTACTGGATGTAGTCGTTGCCACCCAGGCTCCGCATCTGAGTGTGGAGTCGATATCGCTTCTTCTTTCCCTGTTGCTCGAGAATCTCCTCGAACTCCTCGCGGGCGATGTCCTGCGGCCTGACGGTCTGCCTCAGATCGAGCATGAGAATGATATGACGGGACTTCTTGCGCAGCCAGTCAAGTTGCGACTTCAGTTCCCCGCCTTCACCGAACAGGTTGCGGTTGATCTCGATGAATTCGTTGTTCGCCGGGCCGGAATTCTGGTTGGAGCGTTGATTGAGCCGGTGCGCCTCATCGACGATGACGACGTCGAACATCCCCGGATCCCTGGCGACCTGGTGCGGGGTCATCACCATGTTCCGGTTCAGGCCGGGGGTTCTGTCGAAGACATTGCCGATGGACTTCCGAAGCGACTGCTGGGGGACGACAAGCGCAATGCGCTTCCCGTCGAATCTCTCGCGGTTTCCTTCGACGAAGAACTCGGAGAACACCGTGTCGCCGGTTTCACCTTCTCCGACGTCGCGGCCGTCACCGATGTCCTGCATCAGTTTCATCAGATAGATTGCGACGACCGTTTTCCCCGTGCCGGGATCACCCTCGATGAACAGGAGATTCCCGGGCTCGGTTTCCTTGTCGAGATCCTCGATCAGCCCCTCCATGATGTCCACGACGGCTGTCGCCTGGTCATGATTGAGTGACTTGAAAGGCGAGAGCTTGAACAACTCCGAGTTGACGATCTCCGGGATCGAGCGCTGGAAGACTCCTTCCTCCAGCATTTCCTGGAAAATGTCCTGGAAGATCGTGTTGTACCGCTCGCGGTCGAAATAGTCGGAGTCCACCACACCGGTGTTGCGGTTCATGACCTCGTGGGAACCGTCGCCGGCGGCGTGTTTGATGAGGAAGGACTCCAGATCCAGGCAGACCGACTTGTTGAATTCCTCGTGAATGATGACCCGGGCCGTGCGGAGTTTCTCCCGTTTTTCCTCGTTGGCCCAGTGCTGGCGCATCCGTACGGAAAAGTTCAGTGTCTCTCCGAAATAGACGTAACCCTGCTTTTCACCGCTCGAGGGCGGGGAGTTGAGGACGTACACGACGGGCCAGTTCCGGAGATGTTCGTGCTCGGCCGCCTGCTTCTCAATGGTCGACGTGAAGTCGAAAGGGGTAATGCTATAGCTGGTCATACTTCGTTGCCTTCCCGAATGCCCGGTCGACGGGGTACTTCGCCTTGGTGAGAGCAAGCTTCTCGACGATCAGGTCGTGCGGTGATTCTCCGAGAGCATCGGCGAGCAGAAACGCGTAGGTGAGGACATCTGCGAGCTCCATCCGGGCAGCGTCGCGGTCACCTTCGGAATTCCACTGAAAGCACTCCAGAAGTTCGGCGGCCTCAATCGAGATGCTTTTGGCCAGGTTCTCAGGGGTGTGGAATTGTCGCCAGTCCCGCTCCTCGACGAACTTCCGTAGCTGATCCCGAACCTGAACATCATCCATGGATCTGATCCTATCCGTCACCGATACGTGGAACTGAAGCCATGCGAAAACACCACCTACCGTACCGGGGACTGGTGACTGGGCAGCCTCCGGAGGAGTTCCGAATCCGCCAGCTCACCAAATGACAACACCGCCGCTTCCCCGGAAACGGGGAGGCGGCGGCGTCGATAAGCAGGCGGTGAAGGGGCCTAGCCGAAGAAGTCGACCAGAGCCTTGGTGACCTGCTCGGGCACCTCGATGGTCGGCACGTGCGCGCCGGGGGAGACCTCCACGTAGGTGGTCTCGCCGGACACGCCTTCGGCGATCGCCTTGAGGGCCGAAGGGGGAGTGGACTGATCGTCGACGCCGGCCAGGACCAGGACGGGGACGGTGATCTCGCCGAGGCGGTCGCGGAAGTCCCAGTGGGCCAGGGCGTCGGAGCAGGAGGCGTAGCCGACGCCGCGGGTGGAGGTGACCATTCGCCGGTACGCGGCGGTCGTCGCCGGGTGGGACTCCTGGAACTCCTTGGTCAGCCAGAAGTCGATGACACCGTCGGCCATCGGCTCGAGGCCCTGGGCGCGGGTGAGCTCGGAACGCGGGTGCCACTTCTCGGTGCCACCGAAGTAGGCGGCGGTGCACAGGAAGGCCGCGCGGGTGACACGAGGGGACGTGGCGGTCAGGTACTGCGCCATCGCGCCGCCCAGGGACAGGCCGACGACCTGGAACTTGTCGACGCCGAGCTCGTCGAGGGTATCCAGGACATCGGCGGCGAGGTGATCGAAGGTGGTCTCACCGGGCTGGACATCCGGGTCCGGGGAACCGCCGTGGCCGCGGTGGTCGAGGGCGATGACGCGGCGGGTCTTCGACAGCTCGTCCAGCTGCGGCAGCCACATGTCGGTGGTGGAGGCGATGGAACCGAGGAAGACGACCGGCTCCGCGTCGGACTCGGGACCGTAGGCAACGTGGTTGAGGATCATGGTTTAGGCCTCCGCCTTCTCGATGACGGCCGCCAGCCCCTGGCCGCCGCCGATGCACATGGTGACCAGGGCGGTCTTCGCGTCGGTACGCGCCAGCTGGTGGGAGGCGGTGACGAGCATGCGGGCGCCGGTCGCGCCGACCGGGTGGCCCAGGGAGATGCCGGAACCCAGCGGGTTGAGACGCTCGTCGTCGGCGGAGATGCCCCACTCGGACAGGACGGACAGGGCCTGGGCGGCGAAGGCCTCGTTGAGCTCGATGAGGTCCATGTCGTCGAGGGTGAGGCCGAGGCGGTCGAGGACCTTCTTGGTGGCCGGGACCGGGCCGATGCCCATGGTCTCCGGGGCGACACCGGCCACGGCCCAGCCGCGCAGCACGACGGACGGGGTGAGGCCCAGCTCCGCGGCCTTGGCGCGGGTGGTGACGATCATCGCGGCGGCGCCGTCGTTCTGGCCGGAGGCGTTGCCGGCGGTGACGGTGGCGTCGGCATCCTGGCGGCCCATGATCGGGCGCAGCTTGGCCAGCTTCTCCAGGGTGGAGTCGGGGCGCGGGTGCTCGTCGGAGTCGACGACCAGCGGGTCACCCTTGCGCTGCGGGACCTCGACGGGCACGATCTCCTCGGCGAAGATGCCGTTCTCCTGCGCGGCGACGGCGCGACTGTGGGACTCGACGGCCATCTCGTCCTGCGCCTCACGGGTGATGGAGTACTCCTCGCGGAGGTTCTCGGCCGTTTCGATCATGCCGCCGGGGATGGGGTGGTTCTTGCCGCCGGCGGTCTCGCGGGCCTCGGCGAGGCGGTCGCGGAAGACCATGTTGCCGCCCTTCTTGCCCCAGCGGACGTCGGCGTCGACGGTGTACTCGGTGCGCGACATGGACTCGGCTCCACCGGCGATGATGACATCGGCGGCACCCGTGGCCACGTGCGCGGCGGCGGTGACCACGGCCTGCAGGCCGGAGCCGCACCGGCGGTCGAGCTGCATGCCCGGGACGGTCTCGCCGAGGCCGGCGTCGAGGGCCACGACACGGCCCAGCGCCGGGGCGGCACCGTTGGGGGAGGCCTGGCCGAGGATGAGGTCGTCGACGTCCGCGGCCTTCAGGCCGGAGCGCTCCATGACGGCCTTGACGACGGTCGCGGCGAGCTGCTGGACGGGGACGCCGACGAACTGCCCGCCGTACGCGCCGACGGCGGTACGCAGCGGGGTGCACAGGACGATGTCGGTGGGCTGATTCTCAGTCATGTGTGGTGTTCCTATCTAGAAGAGTTCGGTGGCCGCCAGGTCGGCGGAGATGAGTTCGGCGGTGTCGATGAGCGCCGGGAGGAAGCGGTCGTGCAGCTCCTCCAGGTCGTGGACCACGGTCTGCGTCGAGACGTTGACCGCCGCCACCACCGTGCCGGCGGGGGAGTGGACGGGCGCCGCGAGGGAACGCAGGCCCGGCTCGAGTTCCTGGTCGACGATGGCGAAGCCCTGCTCGCGGATGCGGTCGAGCTCGGCGCGGAGCGAGGGGGCGTCGACAAGCGTGGACGGCGTGAAGGCCTGGAACTCCACGCTGCCCAGGTAGGCCTCGAGCTCCTCGGGGGGCAGGCCCGCGAGGATGACCCGGCCCATGGAGGTGGCGTAGGCGGGGAAACGGGTGCCGATGGTGATGGACACCGTCATGATGCGCCGCACCGGCACCCGGTTGACGTACACCACGTCCTCCCCGTCGAGCACGGACAGGGAGGAGGATTCGCCGATGTGGCGGGACAGCTCCTCCAGCCGGGGCTGCGCGATGGCGGGCAGGCCGAGGCCGGACATGTAGCTGTAGCCCAGCTCGAGGACCCGGGGGGTGAGCCAGAAATCGGTGCCGTCGGTGCCCGCGTACCCGATGGTCACCAGCGTGTGGAGAAAGCGGCGGGCGGTGGCGCGGGCCAGGCCGGTGGCGTCGGCCACCTGGGCGAGAGTCTGGCGGGGTCGGTCGGCGTTGAACGTCCGGATGACGGCGAGGCCGCGGACGAGCGACTGGACGTTGGGGGTGTCCGGTGTGCCCACGTCCGACTCCTTTCTGTACGGAAAAGCGGTTCGCTTTGTGAACCCTTGTGCATTATCTGAACACCAGTGTACAGTCTGGGCCATGCTTGACAAGACCCTCCCCTCAACTGATGCGGCCGTCGCCGACATCCCCGACGGAGCGACCATCGCCGTCGGCGGATTCGGACTGGTCGGCATCCCCGCCCGTCTCATCGACGCCCTCCGCGAGCAGGGCGCCACCGACCTCACCATCGTGTCCAACAACCTCGGCACCGACGGCTTCGGCCTCGGCCTGCTGCTGGCCGACAAGCGCATCTCCAAGTCCATCGGCTCCTACCTCGGATCCAACAAGGAGTACGCCCGCCAGTACCTCGCCGGAGAGCTCACCGTCGAGTTCACCCCGCAGGGCACCCTCGCTGAGCGCATGCGCGCCGGCGGCGCCGGCATCCCCGCCTTCTACACCACCGCCGGCGTGGGCACCCAGGTCGCCGAGGGCGGCCTCCCGCAGCGCTACAACTCCGACGGCACCGTCGCCGTCACCTCCAAGCCGAAGGAGACCCGCGAGTTCAACGGCCAGCTCTACGTCCTCGAGGAGTCGATCCGCGCGGACTACGCCCTGGTCCACGCAGCCAAGGGCGACCGTTACGGCAACCTCGTCTTCAACAAGACCGCCATGAACTTCAACCCGGACGCCGCCATGTCCGGCAAGGTCACCGTCGCCCAGGTCGAGGAGCTTGTCGACGTCATCGACCCCGAGGACGTCGACCTCCCCGGCATCTTCGTCGACCGCGTCGTCGAAGTGGGCAAGCAGGAAACCGGTATCGAGAACAGGACGGTGAGCAACTGATGACCTGGAACAAGGAACAGATGGCCGCCCGCGTCGCGGAAGAGCTCGTCAACGGCCAGTACGTCAACCTCGGCATCGGCATGCCGACCCTCATCCCGGGCTACCTGCCCGAGGACCTCGAGGTCGTCCTCCACTCCGAGAACGGCATCCTCGGCGTCGGCCCGTACCCGACCGAGGAGACCCTCGACCCCGAGCTCATCAACGCCGGCAAGGAGACCATCACCATCACCGAGGGTGGCTCCTACTTCTCCTCCTCCGACTCCTTCGCCATGATCCGCTCCCGCGCCGTCGACGTCGCCGTCCTCGGCGCCATGGAGGTCTCCCAGTTCGGCGACCTGGCCAACTGGATGATCCCCGGCAAGATGGTCAAGGGCATGGGCGGCGCGATGGACCTCGTCCACGGCGCCCAGAAGATCATCGTCATGATGGACCACACCACCAAGAAGGGCGACTCCAAGGTCCTGCCCGCGTGTGTCCTGCCGCTGACCGGCGCGAAGTGTGTCGACATGATCGTCACCAACTACGCCGTCTTCACCGTCGACGCCCAGGAGGGCCTCACCCTGGTGCAGTGTGCCGAGGGCGAGACCGTCGAGTCCGTCCGCGCGGTCACCGACGCCCCCTTCGAGGTCGCCGTCTAAACAGCAGAGAATCCCGCGAAGCCCTGTCTCCCGTGCGTGGAGCGGGGCTTCGCGGCCTTCTTTGCCGCTTATCGACGCCCCGTGAGGCACCCTCCCCGTGGCAACCACCCACGGTTTGACCCTCCGACTACAGTGGTGGGGAACCTGTCCGAAGTCCGCGTAGAGCAAAGCGAGATAGATACCCCTCATGGCACGCATGCAAGAAAGCGCCGACCTGCTCAAGTGCTCCTTCTGCGGAAAGAGCCAGAAGCAGGTGAAGAAGCTCATCGCCGGTGGCGGCGTGTACATCTGCGACGAGTGCATCGAGCTGTGCAACGAGATCATCGAGGAGGAGCTCGGAGCCGCCCAGGCCGCCGAGCAGAAGGAGGACAAGCTCCCGCGCCCCTCCGAGATCTCCGCCTTCCTGGACAAGTACGTCATCGGCCAGGACAAGGCCAAGCGCATCCTCGCGGTCGCGGTGTACAACCACTACAAGCGCATCCGCACCGAGGAGGCCGCCGCGGCGACGACGGGGCGTCGTAAGAAGGACGACGTCGAGATCGCGAAGTCCAACATTCTGCTCCTCGGCCCCACCGGCTCCGGCAAGACCTACCTCGCGCAGACCCTGGCCCGCATGCTCAACGTGCCCTTCGCCATCGCCGACGCCACCTCCCTCACCGAGGCCGGCTACGTCGGCGAGGACGTGGAGAACATCCTGCTCAAGCTGCTGCAGGCCGCCGACTTCGACGTGCCCCGCGCCCAGCGCGGCATCATCTACGTCGACGAGGTGGACAAGATCTCCCGGAAGTCCGACAACCCGTCGATCACCCGCGACGTCTCCGGCGAGGGCGTCCAGCAGGCGCTGCTGAAGATCCTCGAGGGCACCACCGCCTCCATCCCGCCGCAGGGTGGGCGCAAGCACCCCAACCAGGAGTTCATCCAGCTCGACACCTCCAACATCTTGTTCATCGTCGCCGGTGCCTTCGCGGGCCTGGAGAAGGTCATCCAGGAGCGCGTCGGCAAGAAGGGCCTCGGCTTCGGCGCGGAGATCGAGTCCGCCACCGACCGCGAGAAGACCGACCTCTTCGAGCAGGTCCGCCCCGAGGACCTGGTGAAGTTCGGCCTCATCCCCGAGTTCATCGGGCGTCTGCCGATCGTCGCCACCGTGGACAACCTCGACCGCGAGTCCCTCGTGCAGGTCCTCACCGAGCCGAAGAACTCCCTGGTCAAGCAGTACCAGCGCCTCTTCGAGATGGACGACGTGCAGCTCAGCTTCTCCCCGGACTCCCTCGAGGTCATCGCCGAACTGGCCCTCGAGCGCGGCACCGGTGCCCGTGGCCTCCGCGCCATCATGGAGGAGCTCCTCGTGCCGGTCATGTACGACATCCCCGACCGTGACGACGTCGCCGAGGTCCTCATCACCGCCGACGTCGTCCGCGGCGAGGCCGAGCCGGAGCTGGTCCTCGAGGGCGAGCAGCAGGAGACCGCGTAGGCGCGACCGCTGCGAAATCACGCGGTCGAATCCAGGGTCCTTTCGAACCCGGGGGTACTGAACTCGACAGGGTGAATTCGCCACCGACAACGACACCGCCCCGGCCCCTCCGGGTGCAGGAGGGGCCGGGGCGGCGTCGATAAGCTAGTTGAACAGGGCCGGCAGCTCCTGGGACAGGACGAACACGCCCATCACCAGGACGAAGATGCCGAAGCCCTTGCGCAGGGCCTTCTCCGGGACGACCTTGGTCAGGCGTGCGCCGATGAGGGCACCGACGAGCGCCATGCCCGTCACCGACAGGACCAGCGGCCAGTCGAGGGAGACGGTGGTCAGGTAGCCGGCGAGCCCGGCGAAGGACTTCATCGAGATGACCAGCAGCGACGTGCCCACCGCCACCGGCATGCTCAGCCCGCCGAGCAGGGCCAGCGCCGGGACGACGAGGAAACCGCCGCCCGCGCCGACAAGACCGGTGACCAGGCCGACGACGAGACCCTCGATGAGGATCTTGCCCAGCGGCAGCGTCGTCGGTCCCTCGCCCTCGCGCTTCCTGCGGCCGCGGAGCATGGCCACGGCGGTGGCGATCATCATGGCGGCGAAGGCCAGCATGAGGATGACGCCGGGGATTTGCCCGCCGAGCAGGCCACCGAGGAAGGCACCCGCCATGGAGGCGACACCGAAGATGAGTCCGGTGCGCCACTGCACGTTGCCCATGCGGGCGTGGGTGAGGGTGGACAGCACGGAGGTGGCTCCGACGACGAAGAGTGACGCGGCGATGGCCTCCTTGGGGTCCATGCCCGCCACGTAGGTGAGCAGCGGGACAGTGAGGATCGATCCGCCACCGCCGAGCAGACCCAGGGAGAGTCCGATGGCGATGGCGAGGATCAGAACCGCAATGAGGGTTCCGGACACGGCTTACTTCTTGTTCTGGTGATCGAGGTAACCCAGGTAGGAGCCCTCGAGCTCCTGGACGTCGTAGCCCTTGCGGCGGAGCGCGGAGGCGGCGACCGAGTTACGGACACCGGACTGGCAGTAGGAGATGATCGTGGACTCGCCCGGGGCGGGCAGCTCGTCGAGGTTCCACAGGACGCGGCCGCCGGAGAGCTGGTAGGAGCCCGGGATGTGGCCGTCGGCGTGCTCGGTCTTGTTGCGCAGGTCGAGCAGCATGTCCGGGGCGGCGTCGAAGAGCTTGTCCTGGGAGAGGACCTCCGGGGTGACCATGGGCAGGCCGTCGAAGCCGGTGATGAAGCCGGTGATCTCGTCGATGCCGACGCGGATGAAGTGGTCGCGGTACTCGGCGGCCTCCTCGGCATCGGCGGCCAGGACGATGAGGTCCGCGGTGTCGGTCTCCGGGTCGTAGACCCAGGAGCCGTAGGTGGCGGCCTTGGCCAGGCCCGGGACGTTGACGGCGTCCTTGACGGTGCCCTCGTGGACCTCGCTGTGGTGGCGGGTGTCGACGACGATCGCGTCACCCGACTCGATGCGGTCCGCCAGCTCGGCGGCCTCGACCTCGGGCAGCTCCGGCAGCGGGTAACCGAGGACGGCCGGGCCGGACTTGTTCTGGCGCTTCATGCGGCCGAAGTAGGCGTGGGCGTCGGGCTGGCCGTCGAGCAGCTCGTCGACGAAGCCCTGCTCGTCGTCGTTCTTCAGGTAGGGGGCCCACCAGGCGTAGTTGCGCTCGTAACCGACCGTGGTCGACGGCAGGGCGCCGAGGGCCTTGCCGCAGGCGGAGCCGGCGCCGTGGGCGGGGTAGACCTGGACATGGTCGTCGAGCTGGAGGAAAACCTCCTTGAGGCTGCGGAAGATGTCCTTCGCGCCACCGAAACGCGTATCGACGCCGCCGGCGGCCTCGTCGAGCAGGTCCGGGCGGCCGAGGTCGCCGGAGAAGATGAAGTCACCGGAGAGCATGTAGCCCGGGGTGTCGGCGAAGGCGCCGTCGGTGATGAGGAAGGAGAGGTGCTCCGGGGTGTGGCCCGGGGTGTGGCGCGCCTCGATGGTGATGTTGCCGATCTGGATCGTGTCCTTGTCGTACATCAGCTCGCCCTCGAAGCCGTACTGCCAGTCCTCGCCGCCCTCGCCCGAGAGGTAGATCTTGGCGCCGGTGGCGGCGGCCAGCTCGCGGGTGCCCGAGAGGTAATCAGCGTGGATGTGGGTCTCGGTGACCGCGACGATCTCCATGCCGTGGTGCTCGGCGAGGTCGAGGTACTCGGTGATGTCACGGCGGGCGTCGACGACGACGGCGGTGTTCTGGGCCTGGCAGCCGATGAAGTAGCTGGCCTGCGCGAGGTCCTCGTCATAGAAACGTTCGAGAAGCATGGTGGTCACTCCTGGGGTTGAATAAATATCCGTTTGGATGTGACACTACCATGCCA
Source organism: Corynebacterium pollutisoli (assembly GCF_900177745.1). Classification (GTDB taxonomy): domain Bacteria; phylum Actinomycetota; class Actinomycetes; order Mycobacteriales; family Mycobacteriaceae; genus Corynebacterium; species Corynebacterium pollutisoli. The sequence goes on from NZ_FXAR01000001.1 coordinate 143,438, forward strand.
TATACCCCAGGGGGTATCAAGTATGACGAAGAAAAAGCCAGCTAAAGGTGATTTTATTCTTGTTCGGTGAGCTCGTCGTAGATGCCCAGGCCGGACTGCGAGTCCTCGTCCATGCGGTCCGCGGTGAGGTAGCTGTCGTGCCCCGAGTCCGCGATGTTCGCGGTGAGCAGCGCCAGCACCGAGTCAACGGCCATCCGGTGCAGACCGTCCGTGTTGTCCTCACTGCACGTGTCGACGTCGATGAGGTTCACCATGAGATCCCGGTTGTTCACCCGCGCGAACGCCAGGGAGGAGATGAGGAAGAAGATGTCCTCGGCGCTGATGCCCGGGCGGAAGGCTCCCGAATCCTGGCCCTGCATGAGCAGCTTGTCCAGCTGGAGCAGGACCTGCGTGCCCGGGATGAGGGTGGCCACGCCGGTGAGATTGAGCACACGGTGCAGGCACTCATGCTGTAGAAGGCGCAGTGATTCCGGATGGCGGAGCATCGTGAGGTACACCGCATCGACCACCCGGGTCACCCCCTCCACCGGGACGAGCGTGTCGCTGTGGAGCTCCTCCGCCGGGGGCTGGATCCGCAGGGCGGCCTCCGTGAGGCAGCGCAGGTAGAGGCCCTTCTTGTCGCCGAAGTGGTAGTGGATCATCCGCTTCGACATGCCCGACATCTTCGCGATGGTCTCCAGGCGGGTCTCCTGGAATCCCTGCTCCGCGAACTGACCGATGGCGATGTCGACGACGGAGTCCAGGGAGGTGGTGTCGTCGAGAAGCGTCAGATCGTCGTCGTGCATGGCTGGGTGCCCTCCGGGAGTGTGGGTCGGGGTGGGGATGGGGGAGGCGCGGGGTGTGCGTCGACCACCATCGTGCCCGATTGGTGGTCTGACCGTGGGGCTGCCGACCAACAAAAGTTGCACACCACCCGATTCCGGGGCCGCTTTCCTGCGGAAACAGCCGCTTCCTCCGGGCTGTTACGCCCATCCGGGGGTGCCTGCCGCGAACGGCCCGAGACGCTAGACTCGGCGGCGTTGGTGCCCTCCCACGAAAGGAACCCCGTATGTCCCAGAACCCCGTGAAGATCGCCGTCACCGGTGCCGCCGGAAACATCGCCTACTCCCTGCTGTGGCGCATCGCCGCCGGCGACGTCTACGGCCACGACACCCCGATCGAGCTGACCCTCCTGGAGATCCCGGACGCCCTCCGTGGGGCCGAGGGTGTCGCCATGGAGCTCAACGACTCCGCTTTCCCGCTCCTGCGCAACATCACCATCACCGATAAGGCCGAGACCGCCTTCGACGGTGCCAACGCCGCCTTCCTCGTCGGCGCGAAGCCGCGCGGTGCCGGTGAGGAGCGCGCTGACCTGCTCAAGAACAACGGCGGCATCTTCGGCCCGCAGGGCAAGGCCATCAACGACCACGCCGCAGACGACGTCCGTGTCCTCGTCGTGGGCAACCCGGCGAACACCAACGCCCTCATCGCCCAGCGCAACGCCCCGGACGTCCCGGCCGAGCGCTTCACCGCCCTCATGCGCCTGGACCACTCCCGCGCCCTGTCCCAGCTGGCCGAGAAGCTCGGCGTGCTGACCACGGACTTCGAGGACGTCGTCGTGTGGGGTAACCACTCCGCCACCCAGTTCCCGGACATCACTTTCGCCACCGTCAAGGGCGAGCCGGTCATCGACAAGGTCGACCACGACTGGTACGTCAACGAGTTCATCCCGCGCGTGGCCAAGCGTGGCGCCGAGATCATCGACGTCCGCGGCAAGTCCTCCGCCGCCTCCGCCGCCTCCGCAGCGATCGACCACATGCGTGACTGGGTCCAGGGCACCGAGCAGTGGGCCTCCGCCGCTCTGCCGTCCGACGGTTCCTACGGCATCGACGAGGGCCTCGTGGCCGGTCTGCCGACCGTCTCCCGCAACGGACAGTGGGAGATCGTCCAGGGTCTGGAGCTCAACGATTTCCAGCGGGAGATGATCGCCAGGAACGTCGCCGAGCTCAAGGCCGAGCGCGACGCGGTGGCCAACCTGCTCAAGTAGCATCTGCGCTCATTCCCGGTAGTGTTCTGGGGCATGCGCTTCGGGATTGATTTCGGCACCACCCGCACTGTGATTGCGGCCGTTGACCGCGGGAACTATCCCGTGGTCAACGTCGTCGACACCGACGGAGACCCACGGGAGTACATTCCCTCGGTCGTCGCCCTGGACGGCGACCGCCTGGTCGGCGGGTGGGAGGCCCTGGCGGTCGACAACCCGACCGTCACCCGCTCCTTCAAGCGGCTGCTCAGCTCGGGCAGCGTCACCGCCGACACCCCCGTGCCGATGGGCAGCCGGGAACGCCTCCTCGGGGATGTGCTCGCGACCTTCGCGGACGGCGTCGTCAGGCATCTGCGGGCCCACGCCGGCGGGGAGTCGATCGAGATCGTCCTCGGCGTGCCCGCCAACGCGCGTTCCGCGCAGCGTCTGCTCACCCTCGATGCTTTCCGACGTGCCGGGGCCGACGTCCTCGGTATGGTCAACGAGCCCTCGGCCGCCGCCTTCGAGTACACGCACCGGCACGCCCGCACGCTGACGGCCCGCCGGTCGAGCGTCATCGTCTACGACCTCGGTGGCGGCACCTTCGACGTCACGCTCATGCGTATCGACGGCACCGAGCACGTCGTCGAGACCTCCCTCGGCATCTCCCGCCTCGGCGGCGACGACTTCGACGAGGCCCTCGCCGACCTGGCCCTGACCACCGCCGGCCGCGCCGACGACGTCTTCGGCCGCCGCGCCCGCCAGAAGCTTCTCGACGAGGCCCGCACCGCCAAGGAGCAGCTCAAGCCGCAGTCGCGCCGCATCATCATGGAGCTCGGCGACGACGACGTCATCGTCCCCGTGCCCGAGTACTACGCCACCGTCACCGGCCTCGTCGAGCAGACCCTCGAGGCCATGGCCCCGCTCATCGGCGCCGACGAGTCCCTGGCCGACACCGACATCGCCGGCGTCTACCTCGTCGGCGGTGCCAGCGCCCTGCCGCTCGTGCCCCGCATGCTGCGCGAGCGCTTCGGCCGCCGCGTCCACCGCTCGCCGCTGCCCACCGCCTCCACCGCCGTCGGCCTGGCGATCGCCGCCGACCCGGACTCCGACTACCTCCTGCGCGACCGTCTCTCCCGCGGCATCGGTGTCTTCCGCGAGCGCGACGCCGGCGCGGCCGTGAGCTTCGACACCCTCGTCGGCCCGGAGGCCCAGGCCGACGCCGGGGAGGCCATCACGGTCACCCGCCGCTACCGCGCCGCCCACAACGTCGGCTGGTTCCGCTACGTCGAGTACTCCGCCCTCGAGGCCGATTCCGCGCAGCCCGGCGACCTCACCCTGCTGGCCGAGGTGGTCGTCCCCTTCGACCCGGCGCTGCGCTCGCTCACCGACGCCGAGCTGCTCGCCACCCCGGTCGAGCGACAGGAGAACGGCCCCGAGGTCATCGAGACCGTGCGCATCGACCCCAACGGCATCGCGTCGATCAGCATCCAGTGCCCGGAGGACGGCTTCGAGGTCACCGCGACGGTGTCCGTGGGGGAGTGAGCGGAGCCACCCCCTCGTCGAGCCACAGCGCCACCGTGCGGCCGCCGGCGAGGTGGATCTCCACATTGGTTCCCTCCGGCCCGCCCAGGATGAGCCCCTCGCGCCGGGCCGCAAAGCCCCGTACCTCCCTGACCGCCACGATGTCCGTGGCCGGCACCCGGAGGACCTCCGTGCGCCCCTCCCGCAGGACGAGGTCCTCGCCGAGATAGTGCGGGTGAACGACCCGCCCGGCGAGGTATCCCCACAGCAGCGGGATCGAGTACAGGGAGCCGAGGAGGAGCAGCAGGCGCAGCCAGGGCCACGGCACGAGCAGTTCGATGACGATGATCTCGATGACGATCGCCACCGTGAACATCGCCGGGAGGTGCCACCACCTGGTCCGCGCGGGCAACTGTCCCAGGTCGGCGTGTGGCGCGGATCTCGTGGAGGAGGATCCGCACCGGCAGCGGCCGGATCCCCCGGCGCAGGGAACTCCACACGTAGGTTCCGCCCAGGGCTGCCTCCACCGCGAGGAAGAGGGCCACCGCGCCGACCCCGGAGACCCGCCCCGTCCACCAGAGCCAGGCGTCGGCAAGCGCGACGGCCACCACCGCCACCGGCAGTAGCCGCCTCACAGCGCACCCGCCAGTTCGGCCAGGGCCCGGGACTGGGCACCGCGGGTCGTGATGTCGCGGGTGGTCAGCGGAGCATCGCCCGGGGTGAGGGTGGGGAGGACGCCGTCGGTGATCCCGCGGAGCGTCCGCAGCTCGGCGATGATGTCGTCGGCGTCCGCCGGGGCCGTGTCGCCGAGCTCCTCCCACAGGTCCCGGAAGCGCCGGGTCTCCGCGCGCCGGGCCGGCTCGGCCAGGTTGCGGCGCAGCACCTCCCACGTCTCCGGGGAGGCCACCCCGGTGAGCCCCATGAGGTCGAGAGCGTCGATCTCCATCCGGGCGGGGGCACCGTCTCCGAGCAGTTCCCGGATCCGGAGCGGAGGATGGCGAGCTGGGAGTCGATGCGGTGGAGGGCGGCGTCGATAAGCGAGGACGAGTCGGAACGGATGTCGGCGAGGGTGATGCCGTCGTCGACGAGCGCACGGACGCGCAGCAGCGCGGCCAGGTCCGCGAGACCGTAATCGCGGTAACCGCCGGCGGTGCGAGCAGGCTCCGGCAGCGCCCCGGAGGCGTGGTAATGACGCACCGCGCGGACCGAACAACCGGCGGCGCGGGCGACCTCGGAGATTCTCATGGCACCAGCATGAACCATGACGTCACGTGAGGGTCAAGGCCCGAGCGGCGGGCGCTATGATTGTGCGAGTGACCGACCAGACCAAGGGGAATGAGAACTGATGGGTAAGAACCGAGCAGACGCACTGCCGAAGTCCTGGGATCCGCAGTCGGTGGAGGCCGGGCTGTACCAGGGCTGGGTCGACGCCGGACATTTCACGGCCGACCCGGGAAGCGACAAGCCGGCGTACTCCATCGTCCTCCCGCCGCCGAACGTCACCGGCCAGCTCCACATGGGCCACGCGCTCGACCACACTCTCATGGACGCGCTCGCGCGCCGCAAGCGCATGCAGGGCTACGAGGTGCTGTGGCTGCCGGGCATGGACCACGCGGGTATCGCGACCCAGACCAAGGTCGAGACGATGCTCAAGGAGACCGAGGGCAAGGACCGCTACGACTACGGCCGTGAGGAGTTCATCTCCAAGGTGTGGGAGTGGAAGGAGCAGTACGGCGGCGCCATCGCCGACCAGATGCGCGCCATCGGTGATTCCGTCGACTGGTCCCGCGAGCGCTTCACCCTCGACGAGGGCCTGTCCCGCGCCGTGCAGACCATCTTCAAGGAGCTCTACGACCGCGGGCTCATCTACCGTGCGAACCGCCTGGTCAACTGGTCCCCGGTGCTCGAGACCGCCGTCTCCGACATCGAGGTCGTGTACAAGGACGTCGAGGGCGAGCTGGTGTCCTTCCGCTACGGCTCGATGGATGACTCCGAGCCGCACATCGTCGTCGCCACCACCCGCATGGAGACGATGCTCGGCGACGTCGCCATCGCCGTCCACCCGGACGACGCCCGCTACGCCGACCTCGTCGGCCGGACCCTGCCGCACCCCTTCCGCGACGACCTCTCCCTCATCGTCGTCGCCGACGACTACGTCGACCCCGAGTTCGGCTCCGGCGCCGTGAAGATCACCCCGGCGCACGACCCCAACGACTACGCCCTCGGCCTGCGCCACGACCTCGACATGCCCACGATCATGGACGAGACCGGCCGCATCTGCGACACCGGCACCCGCTTCGACGGCATGACCCGCGAGGAGGCCCGCGTCGCCGTCCGCGAGGCGCTGGCCGAGCAGGGCCGCATCGTCGCCGAGAAGCGCCCCTACCTGCACTCCGTCGGCCACTCCGAGCGCTCCGGCGAGGCCATCGAGCCGCGCCTGTCGCTGCAGTGGTTCGTCAAGGTCGAGGAGCTGGCCGCGATGGCCGGCGACGCCATCCGCGAAGGCGACACCACCGTCCACCCCACGTCCATGGAGCCCCGCTACTTCGAGTGGGTCGACAACATGCACGACTGGACGATCTCCCGCCAGCTGTGGTGGGGCCACCGCATCCCGATCTGGTACGGACCGGACGGGGAGATCGTCTGCGTCGGCCCCGACGAGCAGGCCCCCGAGGGCTACACCCAGGATCCCGACGTCCTGGACACCTGGTTCTCCTCCGCCCTGTGGCCCTTCTCCACCATGGGCTGGCCGGAGAAGACCCCGGAGCTGGCCAAGTTCTACCCGACGTCCGTGCTGGTCACCGCCTACGACATCCTGTTCTTCTGGGTGGCCCGCATGATGATGTTCGGCACCTTCGCCGCGCAGATCACCCCGGAGGTGCTCGGCACCGGCCGGGACGGACGCCCGGAGATCCCCTTCACCGACCTCTTCCTCCACGGCCTCGTCCGCGACGAGCACGGCCGCAAGATGTCCAAGTCCCTCGGCAACGGCATTGACCCCATGGACTGGGTCCGCGAGTACGGCGCCGACGCCCTGCGTTTCACCCTGGCCCGCGGCGCCAACCCGGGCGTCGATCTGCCCGTCGGCGAGGACGCCGCCCAGTCGTCGCGCAACTTCGCCACCAAGCTGTTCAACGCGACCAAGTTCGCGCTGCTCAACGGTGCCGAGGTCGGCCCGCTCCCGGCCCGCGAAGAACTTACCGACGCCGACCGCTGGATCCTCGACCGCCTCGAGGAGGTCCGCGCCAGCGTCGACACCTTCCTCGACGACTACCAGTTCGCCAAGGCCAACGAGGAGCTCTACCACTTCGCGTGGGACGAGGTCTGCGACTGGTACCTCGAGATCGCCAAGACCCAGATCCCGCGCGAGGGCTCCACGCCGCAGGGCGAGAACACCCAGATCGTCCTCGGCCGCGTCCTCGACGTGGTCCTGCGTCTGCTGCACCCGGCGATGCCGTTCGTCACCGAGGTCCTGTGGAAGGCACTGACCGAGCAGGACACCATCGTCACCGCCCCGTGGCCCACCGCCGACGACACCAACGGCGGCGCCCCCACCGACGAGACCGCCGTCCGCCGCATCGCCGACGCCGAGAAGCTCATCACCGAGATCCGCCGCTTCCGCTCCGACCAGGGCGTCAAGCCCTCCCAGCCGGTCCCGGCCTCGATCGACTTCGCCGCCGCCGACCTAGCCGAGCAGGAGGACCTCGTCCGCGCCCTGGCCCGTGTCACCGCCCCGGAGGAGGGCTTTGCGGAGTCCGCCTCCATCGAGCTGCGCCTGTCCCAGGCCACCATCGCCGTCGCCCTGGACACCTCCGGCACCGTCGACGTCGAGGCCGAGCGCAAGCGACTCGAGAAGGATCTCGCCGCCGCGCACAAGGAGCTCGAGGGCACCGCCAAGAAGCTCGGCAACGAGGCCTTCCTGGCGAAGGCCCCGGAGGCCGTCGTGGACAAGATCCGCACCCGTCAGCAGGTCGCCCAGGAGGAGGTCGAGCGCATCACCGCCCGTCTGGAGGCCCTCAAGTGAGCCGCGAGGAGGACATCCTCAACAACGCCGCCGACGACGAGGACCTCGAGGATCTGGCCGACCTCAACGACGCCGTCGAGGTGACCGATCAGGGGCTGAAGCTCAACATCGAGCTCGGCGACGTCGTCAAGCCGGAACCGGTGGAGATCACCCCCGAGGACCTCGCCGAGCTGGCCGCCGTCGAGGCGGAGCTGGACACCCGCTGGCCCGAGACCAAGATCGACCCGTCGCTCGAGCGGATCGAGCTGCTCATGGACCTGCTCGGTTCGCCGCAGCACTCCTTCCCGGCGATCCACGTCTCCGGCACCAACGGCAAGACCTCCACGGTGCGCATGATCGAGTCGCTGCTGCGCGCCTTCCACCGCCGCACCGGCCGCACCACCAGCCCGCACCTGCAGCTGGTCACCGAGCGCATCGGCATCGACGGCCTGCCCATCCACCCGCGCGACTACGTGCGTACCTGGCGGGAGATCCAGCCCTACGTCGAGCTTGTCGACGACAAGGCCGGCCGCATGTCCAAGTTCGAGGTCCTCACCGCCATGGCGTACGCCGCGTTCGCCGACGCCCCCGTCGACGTCGCCGTCGTCGAGGTCGGCATGGGCGGCACCTGGGACGCCACCAACGTCATCCAGTCGGACGTCGCCGTCGTCATGCCCGTCGGCATGGACCACACCGACTACCTCGGCGACACCATCGAGGAGATCGCCGCCGAAAAGGCCGGCATCATCAAGTCCCGCTGGGACACCGGGGACCTGCTCACCCCGCCGGACAACGTCGCCATCGTCGCCGAGCAGGACCCGGCCGCGATGCAGGTCATCCTGCAGCGTGCCGTCGAGGTCGACGCCGCCGTCGCCCGTGCGGGTGCCGAGTTCGGCGTCGTCTCCGCCACCGTCGCCGTCGGCGGCCAGCAGCTCACCCTGCGCGGCCTCGGCGGCGAGTACGAGGACATCTTCCTGCCCCTGTCCGGCGAGCACCAGGCCCGCAACGCCGCCGTCGCGTTGGCCGCGGTGGAGGCGTTCTTCGGGGCGGGCGCCGGCCGGCCGCTGGACGTGGCGTCGGTACGCAACGGCTTCGCCCAGGTACAGTCCCCGGGCCGCCTCGAGCGCGTCCGCACCTCGCCGACCACGTTCGTCGACGCCGCCCACAACCCCCACGGCGCCACCGCCCTGGGCGCGGCACTGGACCGCGACTTCGACTTCCAGCGCCTCATCGGCGTCGTCGGCGTGCTCGACGACAAGGACGCCCGCGGAATCCTCGTGGCGCTGGAGCCGTACCTCTCCGAGGTCGTCATCACCCGGAATTCCTCCCCCCGGGCGTTGGATGCGTACGATCTTGCCGAGTACGCCCGTGACATCTTCGGTGAGGAACGCGTCCACGTGGACGAGAACCTCGCCGGTGCCTACGAGCTGGCGGTCGAACTGGCCGAGGACGCAGACATCCAGTCGGGTGCCGGGGTCGTCGTCACCGGTTCGGTGGTCACCGCGGGCGAGGCCCGTACCCTCTTCGGAAAGGACCCCGCATGAGCCAGGCAGAACAGCCCGAGGTCAGCCCCCTCGGCCCCGGCCACGCCCCGGAAAAGGACCCGATGAAGGGCATCCGCGGCGTCATGGCCGGCACGCTCTTCCTCGAGGCGATCACGATCCTGCTCATCCTCACCGTGATCCTCAAGGTCAACGACGGCGTCTACTGGACGACCTTCAACTGGGGATTCATCACCGCCGTCGGCGTCGCCCACATCCTCATGGCGTTCCTGCAGCGCTTCTCCTGGGCGCTGCCGGTCAACCTGGTACTCCAGGCCGTGCTCCTCATCGGCGGGTTCTTCGTGCACTACTCCGCGGTGATGGTGGCGATCATCTTCATCATCGTCTGGTGGTACCTGCTGCACCTGCGTTCCACGCTCATCGAGCGCATGAAGCGCGGCTGGCTGACCACCCAGCACCTGTAGGCGCGGTAAAACGTACCGCGAGGCCCCTCCGTGAGCATCCCCGGAGGGGCCTCGCGGCGTTCTTTTCCGCCGACGGGGGGAACCTTCCGGCCGTCGGCGCAGTCTAAGAGGGCATGACTCTCCCTCTCGGCCGTTGCATCTTCACCACTCAAGAGCTTTACGACGCCGGCATCGGCAGGCACCGCATCTCATCTCTGGTCCGGCGCGGCGCACTCCATCGCGCCATACCCGGGCTCTACACCACCTCCCGCCCCTACGGGAAGTTTCTCCTGCAGGCGCTCCAGCATCAACGCCCCGACATCGTGTTCACCGGCCGCACCGCGGCCCAGCTGCACAACGGCCATCGGGTCACCACACCGGTCACGGTGCTCGTGGCGCGCGACAAAACCTTCCGCTCCGGCCTGCTGGTCACGGTGATCAGGGCACAGCACCGGCCGTTCACGCTCATCGACGGCCTCCGGGTCGCCACCCCACTGCGGGCGGCTCTCGACATCCCCGCCGAGGAGGACGGTTCCGCAGTCGCACTGCTCGACCGCCATTACACGGGCCGACACGCCCGGGCGCAGGTGGAGAAGGACCTCACCGCTTTCGGAAGAACACCGACGATACTGCGGAGGCAGATCAACGGGGCGTCGATAGGCGCCGACTCAGAGACGGAACGGACCCTCTTTCGTGCGCTGCGGAAACGGGGATACGCCTTCGAGTGCAACAAGCTGGTCGGCAACTACTTCCGGGACGGCGTGTACGAGCCGAAGAAGGTGATGGTGGAGGTGCACGGGCACAGGTACCACAACCACATCAACGTGCAGGTCAAGGACTACTGGAAGGCCAACGACGCGGTGGCCCGCGGGTACCGGCACCTGAGTTTCTCGGACATCTGCATTGACCTGCACCTGGCGCGGGTCGTGGACATCATCGTCGCGGTGATCGAGGGGGAGGAGCGGGAGGTGGAACTCATGGGGGAGTGGCACGCGGCCTGGGTGCAGCCGAGTGCCGTCGGAATGCGGTAAGTACCGCGAAGGCCCCTCGGCCCCCTGGCGGAGTGGCCTTGGAAGTATGATGTTCCGCCTACCGCGACAGCAGCGGGTGTCCCGACGCGATGGACACGCGGTTGAAGGCGTTGATCATGATGATCGACCATTCCAGGGCGGCGACCTGCTCCTCGGCGAAGATCTCGCAGGCGGGGAGGGCGGCGCGGGAGTTGTCCCGGTCCCGCGGCAGGAGGGTCAGGGTCTCGGCGAGCTCGAGGGCGGCCTTCTCCTGCTCGGTGAACTCGGCGACCATGCGCCAGGCGGGGAGGGCGTCGAGCTTGTTGTCGGGGACGCCGGCCTTGCGGGCGGCGGGGACGTGGATGGACAGGCAGGTGCCGCAGCCGTTGATCTGGCTGACGCGGACGGCGACGAGCTCGATGAGGGATTTCGGCAGGTCGACGTCCGGGTAGAGCATGTTGAGCTTCTTGGACACCTCGGTAAGGGACTTGTAGACCTCGGGGTAGAACTTGTCGAGGTAGGGGGCCTTGCGGGTCATCGGGAGAGCTCCTTCTGCAGCCAGGTGATGTCGGCGGGGGTGGGGGTGCGCCAGGTGTGGGTGTGGTCGTTCTTCTCCAGCCAGCCGCGGACGAAGGGGCAGATGGCGACGATGGGGAGGTCGGTCTGCTCGAGCGCCCCCTCGACGAGCCGGCCGGCGAGGCCGCGGCCGCCGAACTCGGGGCCGATCTCGGTGTGGAAGAAGAGTCATTCGCCGTTGTGGTCGCGGTAGTCGGTGTGGCCGGCGCGGTGGCCGTCGTCGGTGATGACGAAGCGGTTGGTCTCCTGGGTGATCATCAGATCCTCTCCTCGGGGCGGGCGATGGGCGCGGGGTTGACGCGGGGGCGGATCCGGGCGTTGGGGAGCTCGGGGGCGGGCAGGCGGGGGAGGCCGTCGGGGTCGTGGCTGATGTAGCCCTCAGTGACGCCGAAGCGGTCGTCCTCGGCCTGCCATTCGGCGCGGTAGGTCTCGATCTCGTCGTAGGTGCGGCCGATGAAGTTCCACCACATGATGATCTCCTCCTCGAAGGGCTCGCCGCCGATGAGCAGCAGGCGGGCCTTGTCGGAGCCGTTGTTGCGGATGCGCAGCCGCTTCTCGCCGACGCCGGTGTAGGCGAGTTCGGTGGGGGCGACGGTGACGCCCTCGAGGTCGATGTCCCCGGCGTCGACGAGCAAGCCGTGCTCGTGGGCGGGGTCGACATCGATGCTTATCGACGCCCCCGCGTCCAGCCGGATCTCCGCCCCGACGAGGGGCGAGAACGTGGTGACGGGCGAGGTGGAGCCGAGGAGGGAGCCGAGGAAGACGAGGGCGCTGCCGCCGTCGAAAAGCACGGGTTCGGGGGCGTAGTGGTCGAAGCGGCGGGGGCCGTGGCGGTCGGCGTCGGGCAGCGCGGTCCACAGCTGGACGCCGTGGAGAGTGGTGGTGGCCTGGGTGGTCACCTCGGAGTGGCAGATGCCGGCGCCGGCGGTCATGAGGTTGACCTCGCCGGGGCGGACGACGGCGTGGTTGTCGCCGGAGTCGTGGTGGGTGATCGTGCCCTCGAAGAGCCAGGACACGGTCTGCAGGCCGGTGTGGGGGTGCGGGGCGACGTCCATGCCGCCGGTTACGGAGACGTCGTCGGGGCCGTAGTGGTCGACGAAGCACCAGGCGCCGATGAGGCTGCGCTGCTTCTGCGGCAGGGTGCGGTTGACGGTCATGGCGCGGGGCCCACCGAGGGGGACGGGGCGGGAGGTGATGATCTCGACGCGGGCGCCGTCCGCGCAGTGCGGGGCGTCGGGGGAGAGGACCAGCTCCTCGGGATGGGCATCGGTGACGGACATGAGTTCACCATACCACCGAAGTTGTTGACATATACGCAATGTGGGGCGGCGGTAGGATGACCCCCATGCGCGCCCTCTACCTCGGACTCGCCGCCGCCCTGTGCGTGGCGGCACTTGTCCTCAAGTTCTCCCCGGTCTCCGACATCGCCGCGGTGCTGGCCCTGCTCGTCGCCGGCGTCTTCCTCGTCCTCGGGCTCAAGATGACGGCCGCCACCCGCGAGCCGAAGCCCATCGTCCTCGACGACGAGAAGCGCGACACCCTCCGCGCCATGCTCGACCGCGGTGACGAGGGGGCCGCCGTCCGCCAGGTCCAGCTGTGGTTCCGCGACGCCACACCGGAACATGCCCGGGAGGTCGTCCGGGACCTGAGGTAGGCGCCGGGATGTGATGCCTGTCCCACAACCTTCCCGCGCCGGGTGGGCGGGTGTCCGGTAGGATGTCCAACCATGACTGAACGCACTCTCATCCTCATCAAGCCGGACGGCGTCAAGAACGGCCACGTCGGCGAGATCATCGCCCGAATCGAGCGCAAGGGCCTCAAGCTCACCGCTCTGGACCTGCGCGTCGCCGACCGCGCCACCGCCGAGCAGCACTACGCGGAGCACTCGGACAAGCCCTTCTTCGGTGAGCTCGTTGAGTTCATCACCTCCGCTCCGCTGGTCGCCGGCATCGTCGAGGGCGAGCGTGCCATCGAGTCCTGGCGTCAGCTGGCCGGCGGCACCGACCCGGTCTCCAAGGCCACCCCGGGCACCATCCGCGGTGACTTCGCCCTGACCGTCGGCGAGAACGTCGTCCACGGCTCCGACTCCTCGGAGTCCGCCGAGCGCGAGATCAACATCTGGTTCCCGAACCTGTAGTTCGCTTCTCGACGAAGGGCCGCACCACCTGGGGCGGCCCTTATCGATTCCGCAGCTCCTCCAGGACCCGCACCCCCACCGGGGTGATCTCCACCAGGTGGCGGGAGATGTCCGCGCCGGCGTCGACCGTCGAGACGCCGACCACCCCGACCTGCTGCAGCGCACGCACCTCCTCGTGTACTCCGGGTACCTCCCGGTCGAGGTGCCCGGCCAGCCGCCACATCCGCGCGCGGATCCCGTCGACCGCGCCGAGTTCCGCCAGACCCTTGAGCAACTCGCGGTGGGCGTCCGCGGCGTCGAGGCGGGTGGTGGTGGCATCCTCCAGTGACGTCTGCTCCAGGGCACGCCGGGCCCGCCGCCGACCGATCGCTGCGGCACGCCGCCCCTCCGCGGCGAAGGACCACAGGATCACTCCCGTGACCGACACGAAGTAGAACGGCCAAACGACCGAGGGTGTCGGCAGGTCGGCGAGGACCGACCCCGAAAGGAAACCGAGGGCGCCCGGGAGGAAGGGTCGGATGTGATCCCAGCGGGTGTAGTCGGCGTCCGAGGTGCTCATCATGTCCATGCCGCCGCTGAAAACGTGACGCGGCAGAACCAGGAACGCCACCCCGGCCGAGACCACCGCCGCGACCAGCCCCGCCAGAACCATCCCCAGGTGGAGGAGGGTGAAGCTGGCGGCGATGCCGAGGCTGGGTGCCAGCGCCCGGTGCAGGGGGACCGTCGGAGTGCTCATCGCCGCTCACCATAGTCGTTCGCGAACCTCCGGCCCGTGGTGTGCCACAATGGGACGCGGGCCGCACGATGCGGTACCCGCAGAAGTCACAAGTGAATACAGAAGACGACCGAGAAATTTTGCGGTCGGCCCCTGTGCGGCGGCGGCGAGCCTCTTTCGCCAGCGCCCGGGGAGTCGGCCGAACACAACTACAGGAGCACCCGTGGCTGATTCCACCGAACCCACCGACCACAACGACGGCCAGACAGGGGCGGAGACGCCGAAGAAGCGGCGCCGGGCCACCCGGAAGACCGCTGAGCCCGCCGCCTCGAAGGTCCGCGTCCACGCCCTGGCCAAGGAGCTGGGCAGGACCTCGAAGGAGATCATCGAGGTCCTCGCGGGCATGGACCTGAAGAAGGTCGCCCAGTCCACCCTCACCGTCGAGGAGGTGGAGAAGGTCAAGGCCGCGCTGGAGCCCGCGCCGGAGGAGCCCGCACAGGACGAGGAGAAGATCCGCACCCGGGTGCGTAAGAACGTCGCCAACGAGATCTCCCAGATCGAGGAGAAGGTCGAGGCGGACCTCGCGGAACTGCTCAAGGAGCAGCCGGAGGAGGACCTCCTCGAGGACGTCACCCCGGAGGTCACCCCGAAGCCGTCCGAGGAACCGGCCCAGTTCGTGCCGCTGTTCATGGCCCCCGACACCTCCGCACCCGCGCCGGCCCCCGCCGAGGAGGAGGACGACGAGGAGGAGCCCGCCGCTTTCCGACGTCGCCGTCGCGGCCGCCGCGGTGCAGGCCGCGGTCGCGGTGCCGAGGAGACCGAGAAGGCCGAGGAAGGCGGCGTCGACAAGCAGGAGCCGGAGGATGACGACGATCTCCCCGAGGAGCCCGTCGCCCTCAAGGGCTCGACCCGTCTGGAGTCGCAGCGCCGCCGTCGCGCGGAGCTGCGCGAGGAGGGGCGTCGCAAGAAGCACATCGTCTCGCAGGCGGAGTTCCTGGCGCGCCGCGAATCCGTGGCCCGCACCATGGTGGTGCGCGAGCGCCAGCGCCACGATCATCCGGGCATGGTGACGCAGGTCGGCGTGCTGGAGGACGATCTGCTCGTCGAGCACTTCGTCACCAGCGAGGCGCAGGCCTCGATGATCGGCAACATCTACCTGGGCCGCGTCCAGAACGTGCTGCCGAGCATGGAGGCCGCGTTCATCGACATCGGCAAGGGTCGCAACGGCGTCCTCTACGCCGGTGAGGTCGACTGGAAGTCCGCCGGCCTGGGTGGCCGCAGCCGCAAGATCGAGCAGGCACTGAAGTCCGGCGACCAGGTGCTCGTCCAGGTGAGCAAGGACCCGGTCGGGCACAAGGGTGCCCGCCTGACCACGCAGATCTCGCTGGCCGGCCGCTACCTGGTGTACGTGCCGGGCGGGCGCAGCGCGGGCATCTCCCGCAAGCTGCCCGGGCCGGAGCGCAAGCGTCTCAAGGAGATCCTGGCCAAGGTCGTGCCGGGGCAGGGTGGCGCCATCATCCGCACCGCCGCGGAGAACGTCTCGGAGGAGGCCATCGCGGCGGATGTCGATCGTCTGCACCGCCTGTGGGAGGACATCCAGACCCGCGCGGACTCCGAGATCAACTCCCGCGGCTCCAAGCCCGTCACCATGTACGAAGAGCCGGACATGCTGGTCAAGGTCGTCCGCGACCTGTTCAACGAGGACTTCACCTCCCTCATCGTCGACGGCGACCGCGCCTGGAACACCGTCCACGCCTACGTGAAGTCCGTCGCCCCCGACCTGCTCGACCGCCTGCAGAAGTACCAGCGCTCCGAGCACGAGGGCGTCGACGCCTTCGCCCGCTTCCGCGTCGACGAGCAGCTGCAGAAGGCCCTCAACCGCAAGGTGTGGCTGCCCTCCGGCGGCTCCCTGGTCATCGACCGCACCGAGGCCATGACCGTCGTCGACGTCAACACCGGCAAGTTCACCGGCTCCGGCGGCAACCTCGAGGAGACCGTCACCCGCAACAACCTGGAGGCGGCCGAGGAGATCGTCCGTCAGATGCGCCTGCGCGACCTCGGCGGCATGATCGTCGTCGACTTCATCGACATGGTCCTGCCCGAGAACCAGGAGCTCGTCCTGCGCCGCCTCAAGGAGGCCCTCGGCCGCGACCGCACGCGCCACCAGGTCTCCGAGGTCACCTCCCTCGGCCTCGTCCAGATGACCCGCAAGCGCCTGGGCACCGGCCTGCTGGAGACCTTCTCCACCGAGTGCGAGCACTGCGGCGGCCGCGGCCTCATCCTCCACGAGGATCCGGTCGAGGAGCCCATCGAGATCCCCGAGAAGCCGCGCAAGAAGCCGCAGGAGCACCCGGCGGCCCGCGCCATGCACCGCGAGGAGAAGCAGGAGGAGACGGAGGAGAGCACCGACACCACCGAAACCTCCGACACCTCTGATATTGAGGAGCTCGCCGCCGCGGTCGTCGTCACCGAGGACGACGCCAGGGAGGGAGCTTCCCGACGCCGCCGTTCCCGCCGCGGGCGCCGTGGCACGAGCCGCGGACGCGAGGCTGCCACCGACGTCACCGACGTCACCGAGATCGAGGAGATCGTCTCCGCCGCCCTCGACCACGCCGGCGAGGAGGACCCGGACGAGCCGACGGGCGCCGACTATGTGCCGGAGAAGTCCTTCCAGGAGGCCGTCGCCGAGTTCGACGCCTCCCCGCGTCGTCGTCGCCGGACCCGCGGCAACTCCCGCTCGGACCGTCGCCCGCAGCGCGAGGATTTCCCGGGATCCGTCCCGAGCGGCCCCGTCGCGCAGGCCGAGGACACGATGATCAAGGTGTCCGAGCGCCCCGAGCCGGAGCCGGAGCAGGAGGAGGGCGGCCGTCGCCGTCGTCGGCGCGCCACCCGCAGCCGCGCGCCGGAGCAGGTGGAGCAGACTGAACCGCAGGAGCCGCAGGAGGAGAAGCCGCGTTCCAACCGGCCGTCCGAGGTCTCCTCGGGCGCGCCGACGGTGACCCGCTCCCGGGGCCGCCGTCGCGCGGTGCGCCGGACAACGGCGGGCGTCGAGAAGCCGGAGGTGCCTGCGAAGCAGGAACAGGGCGACGTCGAGAAGCGGGGTCGTGGGCGGCGTCGCGTGGCGCGCCGGACAAGTGGCCGCTAGCAGTGGTTTGTCTTTTCCGCCCCTGACGGGGTAGTCTTTGACAGTCGCTGTTTTGGGGATATTGCGCCGCCAGATCTTAGCAGGTCAGGCGTGCTGCTGCCCCGGAACGCAAATGAAATACGTCCATTCAGGTGCGCGGTCGGCGGGCCTGATCCGAGTTTAGATAAGGGGTAACCCTCTATGTACGCGATCGTCAAGACCGGCGGCAAGCAGTACAAGGTTGCCGAAGGCGACCTCGTCAAGGTCGAGAAGATCGAGGGTGAGCAGGGCGCGTCCGTGGCTCTCACCCCGGTTCTGCTCGTCGACGGTGCCAACGTCACCTCCAAGTCCGAGGACCTCGCCAAGGTGAGCGTCGCTGCGGAGATCGTCGAGCACACCAAGGGCCCGAAGATCGACATTCTCAAGTACAAGAACAAGACCGGCTACAAGAAGCGCCAGGGTCACCGTCAGCCGCTGACGGTCATCAAGGTCACCGGTATCAAGTAAGCCAAGGAGGGTAACCAATGGCAACTAAGAAGGGTGCATCCAGCTCCAGCAACGGCCGCGACTCCGAGGCCAAGCGCCTCGGCGTGAAGCGTTTCGGTGGCCAGCAGGTCAAGGCCGGTGAGATCCTGGTCCGCCAGCGCGGCACCAAGTTCCACCCGGGCGAGAACGTCGGTCGCGGTGGCGACGACACTCTCTTCGCCCTGAAGGCCGGTGCCGTCCAGTTCGGCATCAAGCGCAACCGTCGCATGGTCAACATCGTCGAGAACGAGGCTGTGACCGTCGACGCCTAGTCGCCCGCAACAGCCTGGAGCCCGTCGCATCCCGTGAGGGAGCGGCGGGCTTCGCGCATCACCCGACTATTCTGGGTGAACACACCACACCTCCAGGAGGAGACCCCATGTCCCGCTTCGTAGACCGCGTTGTCCTGCACCTGTCCGCCGGCGACGGCGGCCACGGCTGCGTGTCCGTCCACCGCGAGAAGTTCAAGCCGCTCGGCGGCCCGGACGGCGGTAACGGCGGCCACGGCGGTGACATCATCCTCGAGGTGTCCACCCAGGTGCACACGCTCATGGACTTCCACTTCCGCCCCCACCTCAAGGCCCCGCGTGGTGCCAACGGCGCCGGCCGCCACCGCCACGGCGCCCGCGGCGAGGACCTCGTGCTGGAGGTGCCGGTGGGCACGGTCGTCATGTCGGAGGCGGGGGAGTTCCTCGCGGACCTCACCATCCCGGGGACCCGCTTCATCGCCGCCGAGGGTGGCGTCGGTGGTCTGGGTAACGCGGCGCTGGCGTCGCACCGTCGGAAGGCACCGGGCTTCGCGCTCAAGGGAGAGGAGGGCGAGCAGCACGACCTCGTCCTCGAGCTGAAGACCATGGCGGACGTCGGCCTCGTGGGCTTCCCCTCGGCGGGCAAGTCCTCGCTCATCTCGGTGCTGTCGGCGGCGAAGCCGAAGATCGCCGACTACCCCTTCACGACGCTGGCCCCGAACCTCGGCGTCGTCAACGTCGGCCACGAGTCCTTCACCATGGCGGACGTCCCGGGTCTCATCCCGGGTGCCTCCGAGGGCAAGGGCCTGGGCCTGGACTTCCTGCGCCACATCGAGCGCACCTCCGTGCTCGTGCACGTGGTGGACACCGCCACCATGGACCCGGGCCGCGACCCGATCTCCGACATCGAGGCCCTCGAGGCGGAGCTCGCCGCCTACGAGTCGGTTCTCGACGGCGACCTCGGCCTCGGTGACCTGCGGGACCGCCCGCGCGTCGTCGTGCTCAACAAGGCCGACGTCCCGGAGGCGCTGGAGCTGGCGGAGTTCCTCAAGGAGGACCTGGAGGAGAAGTTCGGCTGGCCGGTGTTCATCGTCTCCGCCGTCGCCCACCAGGGCCTGGAGCCGCTGAAGTACCAGCTGCTGGAGATCGTGAAGAAGGACCGGCGTCGCCGGCCGAAGGTGGCCGTCGACACCGAGCACACCATCATCCGCCCCCAGGCCGTCGATGCGCGCCGCAAGGGCGAGCCGGAGTTCACCGTCGAGGAGGACCCGGAGTTCGAGGGCGCGTTCATCGTGCGCGGCGCGAAGATCGAGCGCTGGATCAACCAGACCGACTTCGAGAACGACGAGGCCATCGGCTACCTGGCGGACCGCCTCAACAAGATCGGCGTGGAGGACGCGCTGCGTAAGGCCGGGGCCCGCGAGGGCGCGCAGGTCACCATCGGCGACATCTCCTTCGAGTGGGAGCCGCTCACCGGCTCCGGCGTCGACCCGACGGTGGCCGGCCGCGGCCAGGACGCCCGCCTCATGTCCACCGAGCGCACCTCGGCGGCGGAGCGCAAGCGTGCCTCCCAGGCCCGTCGTGGTCTCATCGACGAGTTCGACTACGGCGACGGCGAGGAGGCCTCCCGCGAGCGCTGGGAGGGCTAGGGGACCGGGGCAACCGGGTGGCGCGGCAGAACGTGCCTCGAAGCCCCCTTTCCGCCGAGGCGGGGAGGCCTTCGCGGCCTTCTTTGCCGCCTGCCGACGCCGGCCGGGCGGTCCGGGCCGGGGCAGTTCGGTAGGCTGATTAATCATGACTACGCGACCTTCTGGACTGCCCCTGTCCCCGTACCGGAATCATGACGACGACGTCGAGTTCCCGGGTCCGGCCGTACCGCCGGAGCAGAGTCCCGCGTTCGGCCACGAGTCGGAGATGCGTTCCCACATCGCGCAGGCGAAGCGCGTGGTGGTCAAGATCGGTTCCTCGTCCCTGACGAACGACGACTTCACGGTCGACCCCAACAAGATCAACCACATCGTCGACGCCCTGCAGGCCCGCATGGTGAACTCGGACATCATCGTGGTGTCCTCGGGTGCCGTGGCCGCGGGCATGGGCCCGCTCGGTCTCACCCAGCGCCCCACGGACCTGGCGACGAAGCAGGCGGCGGCGGCCGTGGGCCAGGTGCACCTCGCGCACCAGTGGGGTCGTTCCTTCGCCCGTTACCACCGCACCATCGGTCAGGTCCTGCTCACCGCGTCGGACGCCGGCCGCCGTGACCGGGCCCGCAACGCCCAGCGCACCATCGACCGCCTGCGCCAGCTGCGTGCCATCCCGATCGTCAACGAGAACGACACGGTGGCCACCTCCGAGATGCGCTTCGGCGACAACGACCGCCTATCCGCCATCGTGGCGCACCTGACCAGCGCTGATGCCCTGGTGCTGCTGTCGGACGTCGACGGCCTCTACGACCGTAACCCGGCCGAGCCGGATGCGCGTTTCATCTCCGAGGTGCGCACGGGCAAGGACCTCAAGGGGGTCGTCGCCGGTGACGGTGGCCTGGTGGGTACCGGCGGTATGGCCTCGAAGGTCTCCGCCGCGCGTCTCGCCTCCCGTGGCGGCGTGCCGGTGCTGCTCACCTCGGCCGACAACATCGGCCCCGCCCTCGAGGACGCCTCGGTGGGCACCGTCTTCCATCCGCGCGAGGGGCGCCTGTCCGCCTGGAAATTCTGGGCGCTGTACTCCGCGGACACCGGCGGCACCCTGCGTCTCGATGAAGGCGCGGTCAAGGCCGTCACCGCCGGCGGCACCTCGCTGCTCGCGGTGGGCATCACCGCCGTCGAGGGTGAGTTCCACGCCGGGGAGATCGTCGACATCATCGGCCCGGACGGCCAGGTCGTCGGCCGCGGCGAGGTGGCGTACGACTCCGAGCAGCTCACGGGCATGCTGGGCAAGCACACCGATGAACTTCCCGAGGGGCAGCGACGCCCCGTGGTCCACGCGGACTACCTGTCGAACTACGCGTCGCGCCTGTAGACATGAAGTTCTGCATGCACCCGGGCGTGTGGCCCGGGGTCGTCGCCGAGGTCGCGGCCGCCGGCCACGAGCCCGTGGGCCTCGAGGAGGCGGAGTTCCTCATCTACACCGGCGGCCCGTTGCCGGATCCGCTGCCGGAGAGCGTCGGCTTCGTCCAGTTCGTGTTCTCCGGGATCGACCGGCTTCTCGACGCCGGCGTCATCCGCCCCGGCGTCCGCTGGGCCAACGCCGCGGGCGTCTACGGCCGTCCCGTCGCCGAGATCGCCCTGACCCTGCTTCTGTCGCAGCTCCACCACGTCAAGACCGCGACGTTGGCGTCGTCGTTCAGCGCCCGCGGCCCGATCGACGCCGCGCAGGGCTGGCTCATCGACGGCGGCACGGTCGCCATCATCGGTGCCGGTGGCATCGCCGACGCGCTCATCCCCATGCTCCGCCCCTTCGGGGTGAAGGTCATCGCGGTCAACCGTTCCGGTCGCCCCGTGGAGGGCGCGGACGAGACGTACCCGCAGTCGGAGGCCGGCCACGTGTGGGAGGAGGCGGACGCCTTCATCCTCGCCGCGCCGCTCACCGAGGAGACCTCCGGCATGGTCGACGCGGGCGTGCTGGCCCGGATGAAGCGTTCCGCCGTGGTGGTCAACGTCGGGCGTGGTGAGCTCATCGTCACCGACGACCTCGTCGCCGCCCTGCGGGACGGGGAGATCGCCGGGGCCGCGATGGACGTCACCGACCCGGAGCCCCTGCCGGACGGACACCCGTTGTGGCGGCTGCCGAACTGCACCATCACCCCGCACATCGCCGCGACGGGCCGGATCGCGCAGCAGATGATCGCTCCTCAGGTCATCGCCAACGCCGCGGCCTTCGAGGCGGGCGAGCGGATGCCGACTGAGGTGGACATCACACTCGGCTACTGAGTTTCGGTAGCGTGGGCACATGAAGTTCGCATTCCAGCCCCAGCAGTGGCCGGACGCCATCGCCGAGATCGAGGCCGCCGGTCACACGTTCGTCGAGGACGTCCATGACGCGGACTTCCTCGTGTTCAACGGCGGTCCGGGCAAGTTCCCGGATCCGCTGCCCGAGAACATCCGTTACGTGCAGGCCACGTTCGCCGGTATCGACGCCCTCCACGAGGCCGGCCTCATCCGCCCCGGCGGGGTGCGCTGGGCGTGTGCCTCGGGCCTGTACGACGACACGGTCGCCGAGTCGACGATCGCCATCCTGCTGGCGCAGATGCACATGCACAAGATGATCACGCTGGCGGGGCAGTGGTCGGTGCGGCGGGACGTCGATAAGCGGAAACAGTGGTTGTTCGACAACAAGACGGTGGCCATCATCGGTGCCGGGCGCATCGCGGTGAAGCTCATCGAGATGCTGTCGGTGTTCGGGGTGCGGATCATCGCCGTCACCCGCTCGGGGCGCATGGTCGACGGCGCCGACGAGTCCTATGCCATCGCCGACGTCGACCGGGTGTGGGGCAAGGCGGACGTGGTCGTGGTGCTCGCGCCGCTCACGCCGGAGACCCGCCACATGATCAACCGGGACGTGTTCGGGAAGATGCGGTCGAACGCGGTGCTCGTCAACGTCGCCCGCGGCCCGCTGGTGCACACCGACGATCTCGTCGAGGCGCTCCGGAACGGCACGATCGCGGGTGCGGCGCTGGATGTCACCGAGCCTGAGCCCCTGCCCGACGACCACCCCCTGTGGGACATCGAGACCTGCATGATCACGCCGCACACCGCGAACACGTACACGATCATCCAGGAGCGGACGGGGCGTCTGGTCGTCGAGAATGCGGCCGCCTTCGAGGCGGGGGAGAGGATGCCGAACGAGGTCAACCTCGACGCAGGGTACTGAGTGTTTCGCTACACTCGATACCCATGACTGACACCCGCGCCATTGAACGTGAAGAAGTCCTGACCAAGGCCCGTGCGGCCAAGGCTGTCGCCCCGGTTCTGGCGCAGCTGCCGTCCGCGAAGAAGAACGACATCCTCCACGCGGCCGCCGATGCCCTCATCGCGCAGACCGACGACATCATCGCCGCGAACCAGCAGGACATCGATTCCGGTCGCGCCGAGGGCCTGACCGAGGCCCTCATCGACCGTCTCTCCCTCGACGCCGCGCGCATCGAGGGCATCGCCGGTGGCCTGCGCCAGGTCGCCGGCCTCAAGGATCCGGTGGGTGAGGTGCTCACCGGCGGCGTCATGCCCAACGGCATCCAGATGCGCCAGATCCGCGTCCCGCTGGGCGTCATGGGCATGGTCTACGAGGCCCGCCCGAACGTCACCGTCGACGCTTTCGGCCTGGCTCTGAAGTCGGGCAACGTGCCGCTGCTGCGCGGTTCGCGCACCGCCAAGCACTCCAACGCCAAGCTCGTCGACATCCTGCAGGGCGTCGTCGCCGATTTCGGTCTGCCGCGGGAGACGGTGCAGCTGCTGCCGTGTGACACCCATGACTCCGTCCAGGACCTCATCACCGCCCGCGGCCTCGTCGACGTGGTCATCCCGCGCGGCGGTGCCCGCCTCATCGAGACGGTGGTCACCAACGCCACCGTCCCGGCCATCGAGACCGGTACCGGCAACTGCCACTTCTACATCGACGCCGAGGGCGACCTCGAGCAGGGCATCGCCATGATGCTCAACGGCAAGACCCGTCGCTGCTCGGTGTGCAACGCCACCGAGACGGTACTTATCGACGCCGCGCACGACGACGCCGCCAAGCTGCGCATCATCGAGGCTCTCCAGGAGGCAGGTGTCACCGTCCACGGTGAGATCGCCGAGCTGGAGGCCTTCGGCGCGCAGGACATCGTCCAGGCGGACGACACGGACTGGGGCGACGAGTACCTGTCCATGGACATCGCCGCCAAGGTCGTCGACGGCGTCGAGGGGGCCATCGGGCACATCGCCCGCTGGACCACCGGCCACACCGAGGCCATCGCCACGAGCAACATCGCCACCGCGCAGAAGTTCGCCGACGAGGTCGACGCCGCGGCCGTCATGGTCAACGCCTCCACCGCATTCACCGACGGTGAGCAGTACGGCATGGGCGCGGAGATCGGCATCTCCACCCAGAAGCTCCACGCCCGCGGCCCCATGGCCCTGCCGGAGCTGACCTCCACGAAGTGGATCCTGCAGGGTACCGGCCAGACGCGCCCCTAGGAGCCCCTCAGGGTATGCTCACGAGTTATGTGGTCTTTTCGCTTTCTCGTGGCAGCCGCGGTGGCGGCGGGGGTCATCGTCGCACCGTCGGTGGAGGCACAGGCGGGTGCGCAGGAGTGCCCCGCGGTGGCGGTCGTCGCCGCCCGAGGCAGTGACCAGAACGAGTTTCTCGAACCCACCCGCTACTCCGCGGAGGCACCCTGGATCTCCAACGGTTACGAGGAGCGCACGATCCGCGCCTTCCTGCAGTACTCCGAGGAGCGTCACCGGGCGAACACCGGCACCTCGCTGATGAAGGACGTGTACGTGCTGGGGCTGGACGCCAGCGTGTACCCGGCCGAGTTCCCGTCCCCGCAGCTCACGGAGAAGGACGAGGAGGTGGACAATCGCGAGTTCGCCCGTCGCGCGGTGGGGGCGGTCAAGGAGCGTCCCGCCCACCTCATGGCGTACGACGCCACCGTGGGCTTCGCCCAGAGCCTGCGGGCCGGCGTGCGGGGCACCCCGGGCTACATCGACGCCTGGGAGGAGCGGACCGGGTGTGCGCCCGGCTACATTCTCATCGGCTACTCCCAGGGCGCGCTCGTCCTCGCTCCCCAGGAGGAGGCTCTGGCGGAGCGGGGCCAGCTCATCGGCTCGTTGTATCTGGGCAACCCGCTGCTCACCCCGGGGGACGCCACGGTCATCGGGCAGCCGACCCGCGGTGGTGGACTGCTGTCCAGCCTCCCGCAGGCGGTCCAGCCGACGCAGGCGGACATCCAGCGCCTCAACTACTGCGCGGCCGACGACTTCGTCTGTGACGTCACCTCCAGCGCGATCGGGGGGTCCCTGACCACCAAGGGCGGTGTCCACGCCAACTACTTCCTCGAGATCGAGGAGAACGGCGCCTCCGAGTACGACGCACAGGTCTCAGACACCTTCGCGGGCTGGATCACCGGATATACTTCCCGTCCATGATAGAGCGCATCGGTGTCATGGGTGGCACCTTCGACCCGATCCACCACGGACACCTCGTCGCCGCCAGTGAGGTGGCGGACCGGTTCGCACTGGACCGCGTGGTGTTCGTGCCCACCGGTCAGCCGTGGCAGAAGGCCGACAAGAAGGTCTCCCCGGCGGAGGACCGCTATCTCATGACGGTCATCGCCACCGCGTCGAACCCGCGGTTCCATGTCTCCCGCGTGGACATCGACCGCGGCGGTGACACGTACACCGTCGATACGCTCACTGATCTGCGGGCGCAGTACCCGGGGGCCGAGCTGTTCTTCATCACGGGTGCCGACGCCCTGCAGTCCATCCTCACGTGGCGGGACTGGGACAAGATGTTCGACCTGGCGGAGTTCGTCGGCGTCACGCGCCCCGGGTACGAGCTCACGGAGGAGATGCTGCCGGAGGCGCACCAGGAGCGGGTCCACCTCATCGACGTCCCGGCGATGGCGATCTCCTCCACGGACGTCCGGCAGCGCGCCTCGGAGGGGCGCCCGGTGTGGTACCTGGTGCCGGACGGGGTGGTGCAGTACATCGCGAAGAATGATCTGTACTGACGCCCGGCGGGCGTTGCTGTGCGTAAACTAGGAAAAGTGCCCGCTCCGTGGGAAACTTATATCTGATTTTGTGCATCAACGTGAATCAACGTCAACTCTGTGAAGGATCTCTGTGACTGTTTCTGACGAATCCCGCCGCCTGGCCACCATCGCGGCTCTCGCCGCCGATGAGAAGCTGGCACGTAACATCGCGGTCTTCGACGTGTCCGACGTCATGGCCATCACCGATGTCTTCGTCGTGGCCTCGGCGGACAACGAGCGCCAGGTCGGCGCCATCGTCGAAGAGGTCGAGGATGAGCTCACCAAGGCGGGCGTCGAGCCGAAGCGCCGCGAGGGCAACCGCGAGAACCGCTGGGTGCTGCTCGACTACGGCGGGCTGGTGGTCCACGTCCAGCGTGACGCGGAGCGCGAGTTCTACGGCCTGGACCGTCTCTACCGCGACTGCCCGCTCATCGAGGTGGAGGGTCTGGAGCCGCCGGAGCGCCCGGGGTCCTGGACCGAGGATGACGTGGACACCCGCTCCGTGGAGTCCATCGACGACATTCCGCTCGCCGCCGAGGCGCCGGGCGACATCGACGAGGAGTACTGACCTCATGACACGCCGCCTGATTCTGATCCGCCACGGTCAGACCGACTACAACGCCACCCGTCGTATGCAGGGACAGCTGGACACCCACCTGTCGGATCTGGGTCGGGAGCAGGCGGCGCGCGCCGGACAGGCGCTGGTCGACGAACCGATCACCCGCATCATCTCCTCCGATCTGTCCCGCGCCTTCGACACCGCGAGGATCATCGCCGAGCAGCTCGGTCTCGAGGTGGAGCGGGATGAGCGGCTGCGTGAGACGCACCTGGGGGAGTGGCAGTCCCGCACCTCCGCCGAGGTGGATGAGGAGCTGCCGGGTGCGCGCGCGGCGTGGCGTCACGACGCGACGTGGGCCCCGCCGGGTGGCGAGTCCCGCGTGCAGGTGGCCGGCCGCGCCCGTCCCGTCATTGACGAGCTCATGCGTGACTACGGCGAGTGGGACGGTCACGCCGTGCTCATCGTCGCCCACGGCGGCACGATCTCGGCGGTGACCTCCAGCCTCCTCGACCTCGAGGTGGGCATGTACCCGATGTTGTCGGGTCTGAAGAACACCCGCCGCTCCGAGCTCACGGCACGCCCCCGGTATCAGCCGGGTAGCCGCGACGCCCTGGACGACGTCTCGCACGGTGTCGAGTCCGGCAACGGCGGCACCCAGACGGGGGCCCCGGTGTTCACCCGGGAGACCGTCGCCGACGCCCAGTGGTACCTCGACGGATGGAACATGGGATAGATGCCGGTACGTATCGTCACCGACTCGTCCGCGGGGCTGCCCGCCGACGTCGTCGAGGAGCTCGGGATCACCGTCGTCGACCTGCACGTCATGGCCGACGGCGAGGGGGACGGCGCCTCGACGGCCGGCCTGTCCTCCCTGGAGCTGGTCGCGGCGTACGCCCGCCAGCTGGAGCGCGGTGGCGATGAGGGCGTGCTGGCCCTCCACCTGGCGAAGGAGCTGTCCTCCACGTGGTCGGCGGCCGTGCAGGCGGCGGCGATCTTCCCGGAGGAGCAGGTGCGGGTCATCGAGACCGGTTCCGTCGGCATGGCCGTCGGGGCGGCGGCGATGACGGCCGCGAAACTCGCCTCCGAGGGCGCTGACCTGCAGACGTGCCACGACATCGCCGTCGATACGTTGGGTCGGTCCGCCACCTGGGTCTACCTGCACGGCATCGAGGACATCCGGAGGTCCGGGCGCATCTCCACCGGTACCGCCCTGTCGGCGACGCTGCTGGCCACCAAGCCGATCATGTCGATCGCCGGGGGCAGGCTGGAGCTGGTGGGCAAGACCCGCACGCAGGAGAAGGCGTTCACCCGCCTCGTGGAGCTCGTCATCGAGCGTGCCGACGGTCGACCCGTCTTCGTCGCCATCCAGCACAACGACGCCGCCGACTCCGCCGCGCACCTCGAGGGCATGCTCGACGAGGTGCTGCCCGCAGGCTCCAGCCTCATGTCCCTGCCGATGGAGGCCACCCTGGCGGTGCACACCGGGGTCGGGGCCGTGGGTGTGTCCGCGGTGTTCATGTCGCATCCGGAGGATGTTGTCCCCAGTTAGGTGACATTTCACCGACGTTGTCCACAGGCTGGCGGCGGTGCCCTTTCCCGGCGGTGGGCCGGGTTCTAGCGTGGGGTCCATGAGCCCGCTGGATCGTCTCAAGGACCTCACCCGGCCGACCGGGGAGGAGTCGCTTCTCGACGTCGCCTACCCCACCCCTCGCCTTCAGGTCACCGTCCGGCACGCCGTTCTGGCGGCGCTCACCGTCGTCGTTCTCGTCGCCGGGGTACTGGCTCTGCAGTCACGGTCGCCGGAGCCCGTGGCCGTGGAGCTGCCCGCGGTGGGCACCTCGGAAGCGCCCGCCGCCGACCTGGTGGTCTCGGTCGTGGGGGCGGTGACCGAACCCGGGTTGCTCACCCTCGCTCCCGGCTCCCGCGTGCACGACGCCCTGCTGGCCACGGAACCGCTGCCCGACGCCGACCTGCTCGCCCTCAACCTCGCCCAGAAACTCACGGACGGCCAACAACTGGTGGTTCCCGTGGTGGGGGAGTCCCATCCTGGAGACGCCACCGGCTCCGGCATCTCCCTCAACTCCGCCTCCGCGTCCGAGCTCACCGCCCTGCCCGGCATCGGCCCGGCGACGGCCGCCGCCATCGTCGCCCACCGGGAGAGTGCCGGCGGCTTCGGGGCGGTGGAGGACCTGCTGCAGGTCAAGGGGATCGGCCCCGCGAAACTGGAGGGGCTGCGGGACCAGGTCACCCTGTGAGCGAACTGCGCCTCGTCCCCGGGGCCCTCGTCGTGTGGGCGGTGACGCTGGCCCTGCTTCTTGACGTCCCCGTCGTCCCGCTCCTTCTCGTCCCGCTGGCGCTGCTGTGGTTCCGGCAACCAGGCCAGGCGGTGCTCACCGGGGTGCTGGGAACGGGGGCCGCGTTCCTCGTGTGGTGGCGGCGTCGACTCGCCGCCGGGTGGTCGGCACCCGAGGAGGCGGTCGGGCGCGTGGTCGCGTCCGGCACCGGGCATGTGCGCGTGGCGCTGCCCGGACACCCCACCCCGCTCACCGTCTTCACCGGGGACGCCCCACCCACCGGGGCGCGGGTGCTCGTGGAGGCCGGATGGTCCGGGAGCGGGCGGGCCGGGGTGGGCGGGCTCGTGGGCAACGGCGACCTCACGGTGCTGCGCGATCCGCAGGGCATGAGCCGCGTGGCCGCCACCGTCCGTGGCGCTCTGCGGGCGGCTGTCGACGCGACCGTGGGGGAGTCCTCCCGCGGGCTCATCCCCGGCATGGTGCTCGGTGATGTCGGCGCGCAGTCGGAGGCGGAGAAGCAGCTCTACATCGACACCGGGCTGTCGCACCTGTCGGCGGTGTCCGGGGTGAATGTTGATAGCAAAGGTGTCTCAAAGACAGGGCTCAGAGTCCTCTGAACTGCTGTAACGCTAACTAAGTTGGCGGGACAACACCACCCCGAAGCGCACCCTGCCAGCAGACTGACTTCTCGAAAGGTACTAATCATGGACGTTCGCCAACGCATTAACGACAACCCGCTCCTGGCGCCGGCACTCAAGTGGGACCCGGAGGATGGCACGCTTTCTGGCAGCGAGGCTGCGCTGGTGCGGATCGTACAGGCGCTGACAGCGGACCTGGAGGCCCTGGATGCTGACCAGCAGCAGGCACTAGGGGATCTGGTGGGGGAAATCGCTTCAGAGACACTGGAGGCCGAGCAGGCGGGTCTTCGTATGCTCGGTCTGATCTAGCTCGCAGTAGGTTGATGCCTTCGTTTCGGAACCATGTCGGTACTTAATACGGTACGGCGTTTAACTAAGACCGGACATTTCCTAAGCTACGAAAGGCAGATACCGGAGCCAAAACGTTTACGCTCGGTCCTGCTGTAGTTTCTAGAAATCGTGAAGTTTCCCTGTTCTAGCAGCTCCGGCCCACGGGTGTGCGCCTGTGGGAATACTGCTCACGACTACAGAGGCACCCTGGAGTGCCGCTAGCCGGGTGGAAGGTATTTTTGGGTGCTTTGATTAAGACGCAAACTCCCAGGTCGGAAGGTAACCTTCCACGAGATGCCCCACCACTAGGAAGTGAGAAACGCTAAGTCCGCACCTTAGTCGTCGACCTTGATTACCCTGAATTCTAGTTCGTCAACATCATCTGGGGCCGGATAGTCCCCGGGATTAGACTCGTGGAGAATCTCAGCACCCAGTTCGTGGCAGCCCAACAAGTAAAGTCCATAGTCGTATGCTGCTTCTTCTGTCTCGAAAACATCATCTTCAATATCAGAGCTGCCATCTGAGTACTGCAGCTCAACTTTGAAAGGCACGGCTTATTCCCTCCATCTGAATTCGGCTGTTTGTTGATTCTGATTGAAGCACAAGCAGAACATATTCTACCTTACCTCCGTGATTCCACTTTGCCTTCTGTGGGATGAATTTTCAGCGTGTGAGCCTCGTTTTAGCGACATTTAGCCCAAGTGGGGGCGGGTCAGGCCACCGCTTGCGTCCTCGGTTGCGAACAAAAGTGTCCGTAATCCCTAATATCACAATTGTGGTACGCTAGTTGCGATGGACAGGGATCTCGGACACCTGAACTGTGCATTCCAGGGTTTCACTGACCCCTGGTCGCACCGTGTCCGAGATCGACCGATTATGACCAAGAAAGACCCATATGGACAAGCAGCAGCTAGCTAACCGCATCTGGGAATCCGCCAATGTGATGCGCTCCAAGATCGAAGCCAACGAGTACAAGGACTACATTCTCGGCTTCATTTTCTATAAGTTCCTCTCGGATCAGGTGGAGCAGCTTCTGCTGAGCGCCGACGCTGAGCCTGAGGATTTGCCTGAGGTGCTCACAGAGGATGACCAAGAGACTGTTGCTTACGTACGCTATAACCTCGGCTATTTTATGGCCTACGAGAACCTCTACTCCACATGGCTGAAAAAGGGCAACGACTTCAACGTCGCTAATGTACGTGACGGATTGGCTGCCTTTGAGCGTTTGATCCTGCCGGAGCGCAAACCTGTGTTCGATGGCATCTTCGACACGCTACAGACGGGTCTATCCAAGCTGGGTAGCAACGCTACCGAGCAGACCAAGGCCATTAAGAAGGTCCTGGAGCTGATCAACGATATCCCCACCGATGGCAAACAGGGCTATGACGTGTTGGGCTACATCTACGAGTATCTGATCGAGAAGTTCGCCGCGAACGCCGGCAAGAAGGCCGGCGAGTTCTACACCCCGCATGAGGTCTCGTTGGTGATGAGCCACATCATCGCCGACCATCTTGCGGGGCGCTCTGAGATCCAGATCTACGACCCGACGTCTGGTTCCGGCTCGCTGCTGCTCAACATTGGCCAGGCTGTCGCCAAGCACATGGGTGATCCCGACCGGATTAAGTACTTCGCTCAGGAGCTGAAGGAGAACACCTACAACTTGACCCGTATGAACCTTGTCATGCGTGGTATCAAGGCTGACAATATCGTCACCCGCTGTGGCGACAGTCTGGCGCACGACTGGCCGATGTTTGACGAGCGCGACCCTGTCCAGACCTACCAGCCGCTCTACGTTGATGCAGTGGTCTCGAATCCGCCATACTCCCAAAACTGGGAACCAGAGGGCAATGAGTCAGACCCCCGCTTCGCACGGTTCGGCCTGGCACCCAAAACCAAGGCGGATTATGCGTTCCTACTGCATGAGTTGTTCCACGTCAAGCCAGACGGCATCCTCACCATCGTGTTGCCTCATGGCGTGCTGTTCCGTGGTGGTTCTGAGGCTGAGATCAGGCAGAAGCTGGTTGAGTTCAACCACGTCGACACCATCATTGGCCTGCCTGCCAATATCTTCTACGGAACGGGTATTGCGACCACCATCCTGGTGTTGAAGCAAAAGCGCGACCGTGATGACGTGCTGTTCATCGACGCCTCCCAAGGCTTCGTGAAGCAGGGTAAGCATAACCACTTACGTGCTCGTGACATTCAGCGCATTGTTGATACTGTCCATAATCGTGTCGATGTCGAGCATTTCGCGCGCGTGGTCACCCGTGATGAGATCCGGGACAACGACTTCAACCTTAATATCCCCCGCTACGTCTCTGCGACTCTGCCGCCAGAGCCGGTGGATCTGTACGCCACGATGCACGGCGGTATTCCGGTGTCCGAGATTGATGAACTTTCTGAGTACTGGGAGGCGCTACCGGGCCTGCGTGAAGCGCTCTTTGATGAGCAGGACAACGGTTATGCACAGCTACGCGACACAGACCTCAAGACTGTTATCACGGGCCACGCTTCCTCTGTAGCACTGGAAGAGCAGACCCACGCGGTGTTGGCCGACCTGCCTGAGAAACTGACTGGACTGTTGGTGCATGGTGCCGAGACTGTGCCTATCAACACCACAGAAGACCAGCTGAAGTCTGACCTTTTTGCCCGCCTTGCCCCTGTACCGTTGGTTGATGTCTACGGGGGTTACCAGATCCTGAACGACCACTGGACGACCATTGCTAATGACCTCGACATCATCCAGACCGAGGGGCGTGATGCTGTGCGTGTTGTCGACCCCGTAATGGAATGGAAGACCAAGGATAAGAAGAAGGTCTATATCCAGACGGGCTGGGAGGGCCGTGTCGCTCCGTTTGCCTTAGTACAACAGTTGTTCTTGCCTGAGCTTGAGCATGAGGTTGCAGCACTAACCCGCGATGTCGACTCCGTGGCTGGTGAGCTTTCTCAGCTGATCGAGGGCCTGACGGAAGAAAACAAAACCGAGCTGGGCAAGGAACTGAACGACAAGCAGGACGCCTTCAAGAAGACGGAGGTCAATAAGGCGGTCAAGGAACTCCCCGACGATACGCAGTGGCCTGAAGGCAGCTCTGAGGCTGCCCTCATTGAAGCCAAGAGGTTGCTTGCTCAACAAACCAAGGTCAAGGGGCAGCTCAAGAAAGCAGAACAGCAGCTCGAAGACGACACAATAGCTACGATCCACGGGTTGACTGACGCACAGGTCGAGCAGGTGCTCACTGCCAAGTGGGTCACTGCTCTCACGAGCGATCTAGCAGACATGCCAGCTCATGCGCTGCGTGAACTGGACCGTCGCGTCCAGGCGCTGCACGATAAGTACGCTGTAGCACTGACTGACATTGCTGTGGAGATTGAGCAGATGGAGTCTGAGCTTAGCGGACTTCTCGGCGGACTTGTCGGCTCTGACACTGACATGCAGGCTGTGGCTACTTTGCAGGGTCTGTTGGGAGGTGGCAGCCATGAGTAACTGCAACGTGCCCAAGCTACGTCTCGATGGTTTCGAGGGGGAGTGGACTAAGGACAAAGCCGGCAATATTTTTATTGCTATCGATGACCGTGGATACCCGCAACTTCCGGTATTATCCGCCACCCAAAACAAGGGTATGATTCCTCGCAGCATGATGGGCTACAAAATTCATCATGACCGGGATAACGAAGTTGGTTACAAGCGTGTTCAGATCGGTGACTTCGTCGTCCATTTACGTTCGTTCCAAGGTGGCTTTGCTCACTCCTACTACGACGGTATTACATCGCCCGCCTATCATGTATTTCGCTCTCGACATGAGGAGGAACAGGATGATGTTTTCTGGCGCTTTTGCTTCGCATCTCCAAGATTTATTTACCTTCTGAAATTCGTTACTTATGGTATCCGCGATGGCAAGAGCATCAGTTTCCCGGAGTTTCTAGAGCTGGAGCTTAAGTACCCCTCTAAGAGAGAACAGCACGCGCTTTCAGAGCTGTTCACTAACCTTGATGCAGTCATCGACCAGCACACAGACAAGCACCGTGTGTTGCAACGCACCAAGACCGCACTCATGCAACGCATGTTCCCACAGGACGGCCAAACTGAGCCTGATCTTCGTCTCGATGGTTTTGAGGGGGCGTGGGAATCTGCACCTCTGAGTCAAACCACCGCTCTCTTGACTGATGGTGATTGGATCGAGTCAAAGGATCAAAGCACTGAGGGTGTTCGACTTCTTCAGACTGGTAATGTCGGAGTTGGGAGATTCGAACCGAAGCCTGACAATATGCGGTGGATCTCGTCGGAGACTTTCGACCGTCTTCATTGCGAAGAAGTTTTGCCTGGAGACATTCTGATTTCCCGACTTCCAGACCCTGCCGGACGAGCATGTATTGTCCCCAAAATGCCTTATCGCATGATTACTGCTGTGGATTGCGCTATCGTCCGAGTCACGGCTGATCATGACCCTAGCTTCGTGGTGACTTATCTAAGCACTCCTGGCTACTTTAACCACATCAACACGCTTATGGCTGGTGGTACACGACAGCGGGTGAGCCGCAGCCAGTTATCTGCTGTGCAGATTGCACTACCACCCACTCTTGAAGAACAACAAGCCATCGGGGCGGTATTCACCAAACTCAATACCCTGATCAACGCTGAGACTCAGCTCATCGAGAAGCTCAAGCACACTAAATCTGCCCTCTTGCAGAAGATGTTCGTGTAGGGACACCAGGCCATGACTACCACTTTCCCTAACGAAGCCCAGTTCGAGGATGCTCTCGTTGATCTGCTCACCCGTCATGGATGGGACAAGGACATCCTCAACCACCCCACCGAGCAGGAGCTCATCGACAACTGGGCGAAGATCCTCTTCGACAACAACCGGAACCGCGACCGCCTCGGTGACGTGCCACTCACAAACGGCGAAATGGCGCAGATCATCGAGCAGATCACTGAGCTGCGCACGCCACTGGCACTTAATGAGTTCATCAACGGTCGCACCGTGGGTATTACCCGTGACGCACCGCAGGCTCACAACCTCGGCAAGGAGGTCAGCCTCAAGATCTACGACCGGCTGGAGATTTCCGGTGGTCAGTCGCGGTATCAGATCGCGCGGCAACCGCAGTACGCCGCCACCAAGTCCGACCTGCTGCCGTCGCGGCGTGGCGACCTGATGCTGCTCATTAACGGTATGCCCATGTTCCACATCGAACTCAAGCGCAGCGGTGTGCCTGTGTCTCAAGCCTGTCATCAGATCACCAAATACGCCCATGAGGGCGTCTACCGAGGTATCTATTCGCTCGTCCAGATCTTCCTGGGTATGACACCCACGGAGACGGTGTACTTCGCCAACCCCGGTGCTGCTGATCGCTTCAACCCGGACTTCTTTTTCCACTGGGCTGACTTCAACAACGAACCCGTCAATGATTGGGACAAGGTAGCGAAAATGCTGCTGTCCATTCCCATGGCGCACCAACTCATTGGCTTCTACACCGTGGCTGACCGCGCCTCCGGAAACCTCCTGGTCATGCGCTCCTACCAGTATTACGCAGTCGCACAGATTGCCGACCGTGTCGAAGCACATGACTGGGAGAGCGGTAACCAACGCGGCGGCCACATCTGGCACACCACTGGCTCAGGCAAGACCATCACGAGTTTTAAGACTGCACAGCTTATTGCAGATTCCAAGAATGCCGACAAGGTGGTCTTCCTGCTCGACCGCATCGAACTGGGCACACAGTCACTGTCCAACTACCGCAGCTATGGTGGCGACTCGATCTCTGTAGAAGACACCTCCAGCGCCGACAACCTCGCCACACTGCTCAGCGATGACTACACGACGCTGATTGTCACATCGTTGCAGAAGATGTGCCGCATCAACGACGAGGCCACGAAGCTCGCTGCTCTTGACACGATCCGCAACAAACGTGTGGTCTTCATCGTCGACGAAGCGCACCGCTCCACCTTCGGCGATATGCTCGCCACTGTAAAGAAGACCCTGCCCAGCGCACTGTTCTTCGGCTTTACCGGGACACCGATCCACGCTGAGAACCAGAAGAAGCACTCCACGACAACCACGCTCTTCGGCGATGAACTGCACCGTTACTCCATTGCCGACGGCATTCGTGACGGCAACGTCCTGGGCTTCGACCCTGAGATGGTCGAGACGTACTCAGCACATGACTTGCGTACCTACGTCGCACTTCACGAGGCCCACGCCACCGACGAGGTGGAGGCTCTGTCTGACCCCGCCAAGGCCAGGGTGTACACGAAATTCATGGATAAGGGCCAGGTGCCGATGGCCTCTGTGTACGACGGTGCGGGTAAGCGCACCAGGGGTATTGAAGACTACCTGCCCACAGCTCAGTACCGGGGCGACGACCACCACGAAGCAGTGGCCAAAGACATTGTCGAGCATTGGGTACAGCTGAGCCGGAACAGTGCCTTCCATGCCATTTTGGCCACGGCATCGATCCCAGAAGCCATTCAGTACTACCGGATCTTCAAGAATAAATACCCGCAGCTCAAGGTCACAGCACTCTTCGACCCTCACATCGACAACACCGGTGAGCAGCAGCTTGTGAAGGAAGATGGTCTCCTGGAGATCCTGGAAGACTACAACGCGCAGTACAACCAGCATTTCACTATGCCGACACATGCCGA
The DNA here is from genome assembly GCF_900177745.1 of Corynebacterium pollutisoli. Classification (GTDB taxonomy): domain Bacteria; phylum Actinomycetota; class Actinomycetes; order Mycobacteriales; family Mycobacteriaceae; genus Corynebacterium; species Corynebacterium pollutisoli. The sequence goes on from NZ_FXAR01000001.1 coordinate 179,437, forward strand.
GTTCAAGAAGGATGTCTCAGCGCGTCTAGCTCACAAGAAGCCCTACGACACGCGCGACTTCACGCCCGACAAACAGATCGACTTGTTGATCGTGGTTGACCAAATGCTCACCGGCTTCGACTCTAAGTGGTTGAATACTCTCTACCTGGACAAAGTCATCGAGTACGAGAGCATCATTCAGGCGTTTTCGCGCACCAATCGTATCTTCGGCCCCGAAAAGCCCTTTGGTTCGATTCGCTATTACCGCAAGCCGCACACCATGAACGCCAACATCGAGCGTGCCGTGGAGCTTTACGTAGGTGACAAACCCTTCGGTTTGTTCGTGGAGAGCCTTGATGAGCACCTGCGTGCTATCAACGAGTGCTTCGAGAAGATCACTGAGCTGTTTACTGTGCCCTCCACAGACACAACTCCAGCGCATCCTGACTTTTCAACTTTGCCGAGCGACGAGGCCGACCGGGGCGAGTTCGCCAAGGTTTTCAGCGAGCTCTACCACGAGCTTCAAGCAGCGCAGATTCAGGGCTTCACCTGGGGCGAGGATACCTACTACTTCGACGACGGCCTCATCACTGTGGTTTTAGATGAGGACACATACCTCACACTTATCACGCGTTATAAGGAACTCAGCGACGGGGATGATGATCCAACGCCATCCGGTGGCGGGGATGAGGTGCCATTTGACATCGATGTGCACATCACACATATCGACACCGACCGTATCGACGCAGACTACCTCAACAGCAAGTTCGAGAAGTATCTCCGGGGACTCCACGACGATGTGCCGGCCGAGACGCTGGCAAGCCTGCTGGAGGAACTTCACAGCAGCTTCGCGCGTCTCGACCGTGAAGACCAAAAGTTCGCAAACCGTTGGCTGCATGACGTGCAGGCTGGAGAAGTGGAGCTGCAGCAGGGCAAGACCGTCCATGACTACATCAACGAATACCGTTTAACTGAGCGCGATAAGCAGATTGCCCGACTACAGGATGGACTTGGGGTCAACGCCCGCTTGTTACGGGAGATCCTCGATGCGCATGTTTCCTCAGGCACGCTTAATGAGTACGGCAGGTTCGACAATCTCAAGGCAGCTACTGACCTCACACGTGCCGAGGCGTACTTCAGCCAGCTCCACGGGGAAAAGGTCTCACGCTTTGTGGTCAGGAGAAAGCTGGATTTGCTTCTCCGAGATTTCATCCTGAACGACCACCTGCCCGAGAACTTGCGAGTGGATGAGACCAGCATCGATGCGGAAACCGTGGACGTGACCTAGATGCTTATCGGATACGCACGCGTGAGCACCGCTCGCCAAGGTCAGTCGCTTGAGATCCAGCGAGAGGCTCTGATCGACGCTGGCTGTGATCCGAACCACCTCTACACTGACACGATCAGTGGCACGAAGTGGCAGCGTCCCGGCCTCGATGCTGCGCTGAACTATATGCGTCCTGATGACACTCTGGTCGTGACCCGCCTCGACCGCCTTGGCCGAAACCTCGTGGAGACGGTCACTACCATCAGTGACCTCGCAGACCGAGGCATCAATGTACGTGTCCTGGAGCCTGCGTTGGACACGTCCCGACCAGCCGACAAAGTGGTCGTCAACGTGATGGCCAGTCTTGCCGAATGGGAGCGCGACCTGCTTGTCCAGCGCACCCGTGAAGGTGTCGCCCACGCCAGGGCGCAGGGTCGTGTCGCTGGACCTAAGCCTAAGATTTCGGACGAACAGGCGAGACAGGTGAAGACACTGGTAGCTGGTGGGGAATCTATCGCCGCAGTTGCCCGCAGCTTCGAGGTCTCGCGTCAAACGATCTATCGTGCCATCAAACGAGTGGACGCAGAGTAATCGCGTTTCATGGCGCAGCAGCCACCCCTCCCAGCGGTATCCCGAACTATCCATTGCCGTGATTTCCGCGCACCCCGCCCGAACCTGCCGTGCATTTACCAACGGGCCCTCTAACTGTCCAGAAAATCGTGGGAATTCTTCTACCAGATGAACCTCCCCAACACTGCCCATTGGGGTGGGCTGAGGATCAGCGATTACGGGGCGCTAGGCAGATAACGTTGTCCTCATGACACAGCATCATCGTGACGACCCGAACCTAGACGGCTATATTGACTGGATTGTCTACGACCGATTGTGCGGTACCTTTTCTGAAGACTGCGCAAGCCTCGACGAAGCTCAAGACCTATCAGCCCGAACCGGCGGGGGGCCGATCTTCAGGCGTCGGTGGGTACGCGAGACAGACATGAAATAACTCCTGTGGACGCCTGAGAGCTGATGATGGTGACTGACCTTCTGTTGTTAGAGAAGCGGGCCTACCGGATTTCTCACGTGAGTAGGTCATTACAATTAGCCCGGATTTTTCACGGGTCTTGTCTCCAGTCCTCAGCACGGGGGTGACCGACTGCAGGGTCGGCGGAGTCCCGGCGGGTACTGGGCCGGGAAACCAGGGTCCGGTATGAGATCGTAGGGGAACTTCAGGACTGCAGTGACGAAAGCGTGCGGCTGGATGGGGCCAGGATCAGACGATCCGTCTGATCCTGGCCAGCCCATGCTCCAGTAACTCCCGGTGGGGCGCAGCCTGATCGAAGCGCAGGATGACCCGCCTTGCGTGACGCACCACGATCGCGGCGATCGACAACATCCTCGCCCGCAGCGTCTTCGGTTCCCATACCCACCACCGCGACCGCCGTTGCTGTGCCGCGGTACTGCCGGCAGCGGTGACCAACCCCGCCCAGGTGACGAGGCTCATTGCCAGGACCGCCACATGACACCACGTCTGATTCATCCGGAAACTCTCGTGCGGGAGTTTCCCCAACCCGCAGTCTTTCAGGTCCCGGATCCGTTGCTCGCACCTGCCCCTGCCGCGGTGCAGGACGTCGAGCCGGTTGGCATGGCCGGGGCGGTTGGTGACAAAGGCCTGAACCCGGCGGCCATCGACATCCGTGATGCGAAGCTGCGCCCCGGACGCGGGGTGTTCCACCCGGATGATGATCCGCGTATCGTCGGGGTAGTTGTCCAGGTCGGGGCCCAGGGGTTCCCCGGCCCAGGACCGCATCCGGGAGGTGATATCGGCAACGTAGCCGTCACCCGGGTCGGTGACGGTGCCGTCGGGGCGGATGATGCCCTGCTTGACGGGGTCCCCCAGGGTCGAGGCGATCTCCCCGATCTGCCAGGTCACCGGGAACCCGATGGAATAGGCCAGGCCCTGGTCGTTGAGGTGGTTGAGAAAGGATTGGGAACCACCGGCGGCATCGGTACGCACCTGCAGGCGTGTGTCCCACTCGTGTCCGTCGGCGTGCTCGGGCAGAGCACTCACCGCCTGGTCCAGCACGGTGATGTGGTCGGCGGCGGTGTTGGATCCGGCGTTGCCGGGGCGCAGGAGCACGGCTGCGGGTTCCCCGGTCAGCCCGTCGCCGTGGTCGATGATCGCTGCCAGGGGGTGGAATCCGAAGTGTTTCTTCCACGTCGGGGTGGCATGCTCTTTGTCGGAGTGGGAGAGGATTTCGGTGGCGTCCAGGTCGATGACCAGTGGATTGTCGGTGGTGGCCCGGGCTGCGGGGTTGCGGGTGCCGCAGGCGGCCCAGGCGGCTCGACGGGCCGATTTCATCCCCGCCAGGATCGCCGTGGTGCCGTCAGAACCCAGGCCGGCGAGTTCTGCGTGGCGGCGATGCACCGTGGAGTCTGAGGGCACCTGGTCGATCAGGCCGGTGGCCACCAGCGGATCCAGGAGGTCCACGTCATTTGCGTCGTCCCCACCGAGGGCAAGTGCCAGGGCGAGAGTGGTCATGGTGTGGCCGGTGGTGTGGACCAGGTTCGGGTTCTGCCGGTCCCCGAGTTCAGTGTCGATCGCAGCGGCCACCCCGACCTGATCAGCGGTGGTGGCCAGTAGCATGAGTCCGGCGTTCGAACACAGTTGGGAAGGTGCGGGGGTGCCGATATGGAAGCTGGTAGTATTCACCCTGAAGGTGATCCTTTCGACCTGGGTGTCTGGAGTCTAAGCAACTACCAATTTACCTGGTCAAGGGTCACTTTCTTCATTTCTTCAGCCGGTGTCCCGCTACTTCCAGTGAAAAACCCGGGCTAGCGGACCCTGGTCAGGTTCCGCGAAGGTGGGCGCAGACATGCTGGGCTCGTCAGGATCAAACTGCACTATGAGGCGGCGGTTCATACCGCGCCAGGGGAGCGAATGGACAGCGAGGAGCCTCCGAACGTTCGGGTCGCCTGCTCGGGTGATATCGACGAGGTTGTGCGGCTGATGCACGACGCTGCGGCGTGGATGTCCGCCAAGGGAACGCCCGCCTGGGACGTCGCGCGGATCGACCGGACATTCGCGGAGACCTTCGTCCTGAGATCCGAGCTCCTAGTCGCGAGTTGCAGCGACGGCATCGTCGGCTGTTGCACCTTGTCGGCCGAGGATCCCGAGTTCTGGCCCGACGCCCTCAAGGGGGAGGCCGCATATCTGCACAAGCTCGCGGTGCGACGGACACATGCGGGCCGGGGTGTCAGCTCCGCGCTGATCGAGGCTTGCCGCCATGCCGCGCGAACGCAGGGGTGCGCCAAGCTGCGGCTCGACTGCCACCCGAACCTGCGTGGCCTATACGAGCGGCTCGGATTCACCCACGTCGACACTTTCAATCCCGGCTGGGATCCAACCTTCATCGCAGAACGCCTAGAACTCGAAATCTAACGTCCGTTCGGGCATCGAGGTCCATGTCGGGGTGGGACGGGCCCGTGGCTTCAAGATCACTTGCAGTCCGACCGCGATGTCTTGGTTGCGCGAGAGGTTGTCGATATCCTCCACTTCCATCATCAACCCTGGATAATGCCGCCGCCGTCATCGCCGCCGACGCCCGTGCCGGGCTTTTCGGGCCTGTCAGGCTTGCTCGGCCTTCAGCCTGCCTGGGCGAGATCTCCGGCGGACGGATTAACGGCGGAGCTTCGCCGCCTTTCGTGCGTGTGAAGGCTCTGTTGCAAAAATCGTGAAGCTTGAGCATGCTTGGCGGAGATTGGACGGACGGAACGATGACGGATTTCAAGTGGCGCCATTTCCAGGGTGATGTGATCCTGTGGGCGGTGCGCTGGTATTGTCGCTATCCGATCAGCTATCGCGACCTTGAGGAAATGCTGGCGGAACGCGGCATTTCGGTCGACCATACGACGATCTATCGCTGGGTCCAGTGCTACGCCCCGGAGATGGAGAAGCGGCTGCGCTGGTTCTGGCGGCGTGGCTTTGATCCGAGCTGGCGCCTGGATGAAACCTACGTCAAGGTGCGGGGCAAGTGGACCTACCTGTACCGGGCAGTCGACAAGCGGGGCGACACGATCGATTTCTACCTGTCGCCGACCCGCAGCGCCAAGGCAGCGAAGCGGTTCCTGGGCAAGGCCCTGCGAGGCCTGAAGCACTGGGAAAAGCCTGCCACGCTCAATACCGACAAAGCGCCGAGCTATGGTGCAGCGATCACCGAATTGAAGCGCGAAGGAAAGCTGGACCGGGAGACGGCCCACCGGCAGGTGAAGTATCTCAATAACGTGATCGAGGCCGATCACGGAAAGCTCAAGATACTGATCAAGCCGGTGCGCGGTTTCAAATCGATCCCCACGGCCTATGCCACGATCAAGGGATTCGAAGTCATGCGAGCCCTGCGCAAAGGACAGGCTCGCCCCTGGTGCCTGCAGCCCGGCATCAGGGGCGAGGTGCGCCTTGTGGAGAGAGCTTTTGGCATTGGGCCCTCGGCGCTGACGGAGGCCATGGGCATGCTCAACCACCATTTCGCAGCAGCCGCCTGATCGGCGCAGAGCGACAGCCTACCTCTGACTGCCGCCAATCTTTGCAACAGAGCCCGACGGGCTGCTGCCGGCCATCAGCGGACGCAGGGAGGACTTTCCGCAACCGGCCGTTCGATGCGGCACCGATGGCCTTCGCGCAGGGGTAGTGAATCCGCCAGGATTGACTTGCGCTGCCCTACCTCTCACTAGTGAGGGGCGGCAGCGCATCAAGCGGTGAGCGCACTCCGGCACCGCCAACTTTCAGCACATGCGTGTAAATCATCGTCGTAGAGACGTCGGAATGGCCGAGCAGATCCTGCACGGTTCGAATGTCGTAACCGCTGCGGAGCAAGGCCGTCGCGAACGAGTGGCGGAGGGTGTGCGGTGTGGCGGGCTTCGTGATGCCTGCTTGTTCTACGGCACGTTTGAAGGCGCGCTGAAAGGTCTGGTCATACATGTGATGGCGACGCACGACACCGCTCCGTGGATCGGTCGAATGCGTGTGCTGCGCAAAAACCCAGAACCACGGCCAGGAATGCCCGGCGCGCGGATACTTCCGCTCAAGGGCGTCGGGAAGCGCAACGCCGCTGCGGCCCTCGGCCTGGTCCTTCAGCCACCATGCCCGTGCACGCGACAGCTGCTCGCGCAGGCTGGGTGCCAAGCTCTCGGGTAACATCAAGGCCCGATCCTTGGAGCCCTTGCCCTCCCGCACGATGATCGTGCCGTGATCGAAATCCAGATCCTTGACCCGCAGTTGCAAACCCTCACTGATCCGCATGCCCGTTCCATACAGAAGCTGGGCGAACAAACGATGCTCGCCTTCCAGAAAACCGAGGATGCGAACCACTTCATCCGGGGTCAGCACCACCGGCAAGCGCCGCGACGGCCGAGGTCTTCCGATCTCCTGAAGCCAGGGCAGATCCGTGCACAGCACCTTGCCGTAGAAGAACAGCAAGGCCGCCAATGCCTGACGATGCGTGGAGACCGAAACCTTGCGCTCGTTCGCCAGCCAGGACAGAAATGCCTCGACTTCGCTGCTGCCCAAGGTTGCCGGGTGACGCACACCGTGGAAACGGATGAAGGCACGAACCCAGTGGACATAAGCCTGTTCGGTTTGTAAACTGTAATGCAAGTAGCGTATGCGCTCACGCAACTGGTCCAGAACCTTGACCGAACGCAGCGGTGGTAACGGCGCAGTGGCGGTTTTCATGGCTTGTTATGACTGTTTTTTTGTACAGTCTATGCCTCGGGCATCCAAGCAGCAAGCGCGTTACGCCGTGGGTCGATGTTTGATGTTATGGAGCAGCAACGATGTTACGCAGCAGGGCAGTCGCCCTAAAACAAAGTTAAACATCATGAGGGAAGCGGTGATCGCCGAAGTATCGACTCAACTATCAGAGGTAGTTGGCGTCATCGAGCGCCATCTCGAACCGACGTTGCTGGCCGTACATTTGTACGGCTCCGCAGTGGATGGCGGCCTGAAGCCACACAGTGATATTGATTTGCTGGTTACGGTGACCGTAAGGCTTGATGAAACAACGCGGCGAGCTTTGATCAACGACCTTTTGGAAACTTCGGCTTCCCCTGGAGAGAGCGAGATTCTCCGCGCTGTAGAAGTCACCATTGTTGTGCACGACGACATCATTCCGTGGCGTTATCCAGCTAAGCGCGAACTGCAATTTGGAGAATGGCAGCGCAATGACATTCTTGCAGGTATCTTCGAGCCAGCCACGATCGACATTGATCTGGCTATCTTGCTGACAAAAGCAAGAGAACATAGCGTTGCCTTGGTAGGTCCAGCGGCGGAGGAACTCTTTGATCCGGTTCCTGAACAGGATCTATTTGAGGCGCTAAATGAAACCTTAACGCTATGGAACTCGCCGCCCGACTGGGCTGGCGATGAGCGAAATGTAGTGCTTACGTTGTCCCGCATTTGGTACAGCGCAGTAACCGGCAGAATCGCGCCGAAGGATGTCGCTGCCGACTGGGCAATGGAGCGCCTGCCGGCCCAGTATCAGCCCGTCATACTTGAAGCTAGACAGGCTTATCTTGGACAAGAAGAAGATCGCTTGGCCTCGCGCGCAGATCAGTTGGAAGAATTTGTTCACTACGTGAAAGGCGAGATCACCAAGGTAGTCGGCAAATAATGTCTAACAATTCGTTCAAGCCGACGCCGCTTCGCGGCGCGGCTTAACTCAAGCGTTAGATGCACTAAGCACATAATTGCTCACAGCCAAACTATCAGGTCAAGTCTGCTTTTATTATTTTTAAGCGTGCATAATAAGCCCTACACAAATTGGGAGATATATCATGAAAGGCTGGCTTTTTCTTGTTATCGCAATAGTTGGCGAAGTAATCGCAACATCCGCATTAAAATCTAGCGAGGGCTTTACTAAGCTTGCCCCTTCCGCCGTTGTCATAATCGGTTATGGCATCGCATTTTATTTTCTTTCTCTGGTTCTGAAATCCATCCCTGTCGGTGTTGCTTATGCAGTCTGGTCGGGACTCGGCGTCGTCATAATTACAGCCATTGCCTGGTTGCTTCATGGGCAAAAGCTTGATGCGTGGGGCTTTGTAGGTATGGGGCTCATAATTGCTGCCTTTTTGCTCGCCCGATCCCCATCGTGGAAGTCGCTGCGGAGGCCGACGCCATGGTGACGGTGTTCGGCATTCTGAATCTCACCGAGGACTCCTTCTTCGATGAGAGCCGGCGGCTAGACCCCGCCGGCGCTGTCACCGCGGCGATCGAAATGCTGCGAGTCGGATCAGACGTCGTGGATGTCGGACCGGCCGCCAGCCATCCGGACGCGAGGCCTGTATCGCCGGCCGATGAGATCAGACGTATTGCGCCGCTCTTAGACGCCCTGTCCGATCAGATGCACCGTGTTTCAATCGACAGCTTCCAACCGGAAACCCAGCGCTATGCGCTCAAGCGCGGCGTGGGCTACCTGAACGATATCCAAGGATTTCCTGACCCTGCGCTCTATCCCGATATTGCTGAGGCGGACTGCAGGCTGGTGGTTATGCACTCAGCGCAGCGGGATGGCATCGCCACCCGCACCGGTCACCTTCGACCCGAAGACGCGCTCGACGAGATTGTGCGGTTCTTCGAGGCGCGGGTTTCCGCCTTGCGACGGAGCGGGGTCGCTGCCGACCGGCTCATCCTCGATCCGGGGATGGGATTTTTCTTGAGCCCCGCACCGGAAACATCGCTGCACGTGCTGTCGAACCTTCAAAAGCTGAAGTCGGCGTTGGGGCTTCCGCTATTGGTCTCGGTGTCGCGGAAATCCTTCTTGGGCGCCACCGTTGGCCTTCCTGTAAAGGATCTGGGTCCAGCGAGCCTTGCGGCGGAACTTCACGCGATCGGCAATGGCGCTGACTACGTCCGCACCCACGCGCCTGGAGATCTGCGAAGCGCAATCACCTTCTCGGAAACCCTCGCGAAATTTCGCAGTCGCGACGCCAGAGACCGAGGGTTAGATCATGCCTAGCATTCACCTTCCGGCCGCCCGCTAGCCCCTTTCTTTCACCGGGCTTTTTGAGTGGCCGGCTTGGTGGGGGTGGCTGAGGTCGGGGTCGCTGGGATTCCGGCGGGTGCTGGTGCCGGGGAAACCAGGTTCCATGTCCTGGGCTCGAAATGCGGGTAGGGACTGCGAAGACTGCAAGCGTGCGGCGGTTGTACCGAGAGTCAGGCGATGGATCTGAGTCGGGAGAGTCCGTGCTCGAGCACCTCGCGGTGGGCCGCGGCGTTGTCGAACCGGAGGATGGTGCGCCTGGCGTGACGAACCACGATCGCTGCGATCGATAGCATGCGGGCTCGTAGGGTCTTTGGTTCCCACACCCACCACCGCGAGCGGCGCCGATCGGCGGCAGCACTGTCTGCGGCGATGATCAGTCCGCACCAGGTGATCAGGTTCATCGCCAGGACCGCGGCGTGGATCCACGCCTGGTTCATCCCGAACGCCTCATGCGGCAGTTTCCCCAGCCCGCAGTCCTTCAGATCCCGGATGCGTTGCTCACACCTGCCCCGGGCCCGGTGGAGCGCGTCGAGTCGGTTCGCGTGCCCGGGACAGTTGGTGACAAAGGCCTGCACACGCCGACCATCTACATCGGTGATGCGTAGCTGCGCGCCCCGGGCGGGGTGCTCGACCCGGATGATAATCCGCATATCTGTGGGGTATTTGTCGAGGTTGATGCCCAGTGGCTCCCCGGCCCAGGAGTGCATCCGGGAGGTGATGTCCGCGACGTACGCGTCCGTGGTGTCGCTGACCGTACCGCCCGCGCGGATGATGCCTTGTTTGATGTCCTCGCCGAGCGTGGAGGCGATCTCACCGATTTGCCAGGTCACCGGCAACCCCACCGAATACGCCAGGCCCTGGTGATCGAGGTGGCCCAGAAAGGCCTGGGATCCGCCGGCGGCATCCGTGCGTATCAGCATCCGCTTCCCCCACTCCTGACCATCGACGTGGTTGGGGATCGCGGCCAAGGCCTGGTCGAGGACGTCCTGGTGGTCGGAGGCCGTGTTCGAGCCGGCGTTGCCTGGGCGCAGCAGGACGGCTGCGGGTTCACCGGTCAGCCCGTCGCCGTGGTCGATGATCGCAGCCAGCGGGTGGAACCCGTAGTGCTTCTTCCACGTCGGGGCCGCTTTCTCTTTGTCCGAGTGGGACAGGATTTCCGTGGCGTCCAGATCCAGAACCAGCGGAGCATCGGCGCTGGCCGCGGCGGCAGGATTCTGGGCACCGCAGGCGGCCCACGCTGCCTGGCGGGCTGTTTTCATGCCGGCCAGGACCGCCGTCGTGCCGGCGCGATCGTCTTCGTCGTCGTGGTCGGCGAGCTCTTTGTGGCGGCGGTGCACTGTAGAGTCCGACGGGACCTGGTCGACCAACCCGGTCGCGACCAATGGCCCCAGCAGGTCGACGTCATTGGCATCATCCCCGCCCAAGGCCAGTGCCAGGGCCAGCGAGGTCATGGTGTTCCCGGTGGTGTGCAGCAGGTTCGGATTCTGCCACTCGGCCAGGCCGGCGTCAATCGCGTCGGCCACCCCGACGGCATCGGCGGTGCTGGCCAATAACATGAGCCCGGCATTCGAGCACAGTTGAGCAGGAGCGGGGGTACCGACGCAGAAGCTGGTAGTCTTCACCCTGAAGGTGATCCTTTCGAGCAGGCAATTAGCGGTGTGAGAAACTACTAATTTACCTGGTCAAGGGTCACTTTCCTTGTATCTTCACCACGTGTCAGCCCGCTTCCCGTGAAAACACCGGGTTACCTTCTCGAATATGTTGACCGACAGTGAACGACCCCTCATTTTCAACCCAGAAGTTGACGTGACCACCCGAGGTATCGCGGACTTTTGTCCGGAACGTCCTCTTCCGCCCCCCTGAATGGGGCTGACCTGCACTAATACTACTTTTGGGGGATCGACGTGAGCGTCGGCCCGGGTGATGGGGTTCGCTCAGCGCCACTCCGACATCGCGTCATCGCGCAGGAAACGGCCCGTGGCCGCCACCGCCGGTCCCGAGGACTCCGCCCCGGCGACGAAGGTGCAGAACGCCAGGTCACCCTTGATGCCGGCGAACCAGCCGTGGGCGGGCCGGTTGCCCCCGACCTCCGCGGTCCCGGTCTTGCCGCCGAGACCGTCGATGTCGCTCAGGCTGGCGGCGGTCCCGGAGTCCACCGTCTCCGCCATCATCGCGCGCAGGGCCCGCACTGTCGCCGGGTCGAGCGGCTCGGGGTCCTGGTCGGCGGTGGTCTCCTCACCCTGGATCAGGGTCGGCAGCACCATCCGGCCGTTGTTGCCCAGGGAGGCCTCCATGACGGCCAGCCCGAAGGGGGAGGAGAGGACCTCGCCCTGGCCGATGGCGGCCTCCACCCGGGCCGCGCCGGGCTCGGTGACGGGGACGGAGCCGGTCACCGTGGTCATGCCGGGCGCGGTGAAGTCCACGCCCAGCCCGAGGCGCGCCGCCGTGTTCCTCATGTCGTCCGGCTCCAGATCCTGGGAGATGAAACCCTGGGTGGTGTTGCAGGACTGGGCGAAGGCCTGCGTCATGGAGACGTCCCCGAGGGCAAAGTTGCCGTCGTTGGGGATGACGCGGCCGTCGATCTCCGCGGTGGCGGGGCAGGCGACGGTGGAGTCGGGTACCACGGTGCCGCGTTCGAGGGCGGCGGCGGTGGTCACCGTCTTGAAGGTGGAGCCGGGCGGGTACAGCCCGCTCAGCGAGACGGGGCCGAGGGCGTCGGCGGCGTCGTTCTGCGCGACGGCGATGACCCCGCCGGTGGAGGCGCTGAGGGCGACGATCGCCGCGGGCTGCTCGATCGGCTCCAGGGCCCGCTTCGCGGCCGTCTGCACCCCGAGGTCCATCGTGGTGCGCACGGGCTCGCTCTCCGCCGGTTCCACCTGCCCCAGGATGGTCGTGCCGGTGGGGGAGGTGGCCTGGAGGGTCCAGCCGGCGTCGGCCGTGATCTTCTCCGACCAGTAGTCGCGCAGGCCGCCGTCCACCGGGGAGGCGGTGTCCCGGGTGGGGCCGAGCATGCGGCCCTCCTCCCGCAGGTCCAGTCCCTCGATCGCCCGCAGGGCGTCCCCCATCACGGCGAAGTCCCGCTCTCGGAGGGTGAACAGCCCCACCGGGGAGCCGTCCCCGGACTCGATCTGGGCGGTGACGGATTCGGCGGTGGAGGTCGGCACGACCGGGCGGACGGCGGCGGCGATCTCCCCGGCCCGCGGGATCAGCTCCGGGCCCGCGGAGACGACGGTGACAGGTGTCCAGGACAGGATGTCGGTGCCGTTGCGGTCGGTCACCGGCAGAGTGAAGGTCTTGTCGTCGGAGTAGAGGAAGCGGCTGTCCCCGTTCAGCTCCGTGGAGAAGATCCGCTTGTCCCAGGTGATGAGGTCGCTGTCCTGTTCGGAGAGGGTGATCGTCCCGGTGGTGGTGGACTCATCGCCATTCGGGACGGTCCAGGTGGCGGTGATCTCGGTGGCGCCGTCCTCCTCGCCGCCGGCGTCCAGTTCCACGCTGGTCCCGCCGATGCCCGCGCGCAGCTGCTCCAGGTCGGCTGCGGCCCGGGCGGGATCGTCGCTGAGTGTGGCGGCACCGGCGTCGTCACCGGCGTTGAAGGCGGCGACGAACTCGTCCACCGCGTCCCGGAACCAGGGCACGGTGCAGGAGGAGAGCGCGAGCGCCGTAGCGGCGAGCAGGGCGGAGACACGGACAGTGGTGCGGGTGGTCATGCCGGATGAGATTAGGCCCACGGGCTCACCGCGACCACGTTCCCGCACGACTTCCGGCCAGTCGGGAGACGAATACCGCCTGCTCGGCGGGGTGTTCTCCGGTGGGGAATCTCAGCGCGACATGCGCAGTTCATCGACGAGTAACCGGGCGATGCGGCCGATCGCGGCGTCCGCGGCCGCGAGGTTCGGGCCGCTGCGGGCTGAACGGGTGATCACGGCGACGACGATGGGTGCCTCCTCGTCGACGGCCACCACGGAAACCTCGCCGCGCACGGGGCCGATCGTCCCGGTCTTGCCGTGGAAGCGCACGCCCCCGGCGGGGAAGCCGGAGGGGATCCGGTGGCCCCACACCTGCTGCCCGAGCACGGTCCGGGTGAAGGCACGGGAGACCCCGGTGAGATCCGGGCCCGTCCAGATCCAGTCCAGCAGGCGGCACAGCTGGCGTGGGGTGCTCACCGAGCGGTAGGCGGCCGGATCCTGGCGGACCCGGGGGTAGGAGGCCAGCAGCCGGATCGCCTCGCTGGCCGCGGAGCCGTCCTCGGGCAGGGCCGGGAGTTCGGACTCGGTGGTGCCCGGGGCGACGATCGTGGTGTCCTCGAGATTCGCCAGGGAGACGACCTCCCCGACCAGGCCCGGCGGGAGACGCCGCTGCAGCACCCGGGCGGCGATGCTGTCGGAGAGCACCACCATTTGACGCACCAGATCCCGCAGGCTCATCGTCACGGGGTCGGCGAACAGCCCCACTCCCGGGGTCCCGACCGGGCCGTCATCCGCGCTGAGCGTCACCGCGTCGAGCGGATTCAGCAGCCCGCGGTCCACGGCCAGGCAGAAGGCGGCCAGGAGGTGGACCTTGTACATCGACGAGATGCTGGTCTGACTGTCGGCGCCGACCCCGACGCCGGCCGCCTCCTCGCCGACCGGGTGCGCCCAGCACCAACCGTCACAGCCCGCGGCGACCAATTCGGTGCCGATCCGGGCCCGCAGGCTCCTGGTCATCCGGTCTCCCCCAGACGCCCGAGGGAGCGCCGCAGGGCACGGTCCACGACGTCGCGCAGATCCCGCTTTCCGACGGCAACGCCCCGTTGCGGCGGCACCACACACCGCAGCCGCAGGTGGAAGGCCGCCGGCATCGGGAACGCGGGCAGGCCCCCGAGTTGATCGGGGGTGAGCAGCACCATCGCGCCTCCGGCACCGAGCCGCGCGGCCAGGACCGTCCGGTCCGGCCACAGCTCGGTCTCCGGGTGCAAGCCGATGGTGAAGAAGGCGTCGGCCAGGCGTCCGGCGGCCGCCGGGCTGACGGCGGCGGTGTTGTCCAGCAGGGTGTGTCCCCGCAACGCCGCCCAGGTCGCGGGCTTTTCGGCGGGCCCGGCGAGCAGCCGGGGAACCTCGTGCAGCTGCCCGCGAGACAACTCACCCGTCGGCGCCGGGTCCTCGATGACGGCACAGTCCAGACGGCCCTCGCCCACCCGGGTGACCAGCTGCGACACCTCGGCCGTGTGCACACTGACCCGGCCGACGTCCCGCAACGCGGAGGTGAGGTCGAAGGCGATGCCCGGCGGCACCGAGGGGGCCAGCCCCACGCGGACCTCGGCCCCGGCGTCGGCGATGGCGTGGGCCATGCTCTGCAGTTCCGTGGCGTCCCGGACCAGAATCCGGGCCTGCGGGAGCAGGGACCGGCCCGCCTCGGTGAGGGTGGCACCGGTGGCGGAGCGGCGGATCAGGTCGAGGCCGAGATTCGACTCCAGACGTTTCAGCCCCTGGGACACGGGGGACTGGGTCAGCCCCAGCCGCTCCGCGGCACCGGTGACGCTGCCCTCCTCGGCCACGGCGACGAAGTACTCCCAATGCCGGAGGGAATCCGGTCGAGTTGTCATGTGCCCCGAGTCTAGTGGCGGGGACTCTGCCGAGCTGAGCGAGGTACGGGGGACACCCCCAGGGGTCAGGTCCAGCGGCAGAAACAGCGACTGGACATGCTGTGGGCCACCGATGACGACTACGTGGCCCTGGAGGTGACGTGGATGCTCTCACAGGACGTGATCCAGGCGTACGGGCATCCGAAGAACTCGGAGGGCAAGAAGTTGATGGACCGGATCATCAACACCCTGCGCACAGGCTTGCCGAAAGGTCTGGAGGAGCTGGCTCAACTCGGGAGAACCCTGTGGCGTCGGCGGGAAGATGTGCTCGCCTACTTCGACATCGGGGCGTCCAACGGCCCGGTCGAGGCGATCAACGGCCGGCTCGAGCACCTACGCGGCATCGCCCTGGGTTTCCGGAACCTCAACCACTACATCTTGCGGATCCCTGATCCACTCCGGCCAGCTGCACACCCGGATCAACGCACTCTAAATCGTGAAGAGCCAGTAAATGCTGTCCAGCGCGACTACGTAGAAAGGCCAGAAGATAGTACCGGTCCGATAGATCCTCTACCCGAATTCTAATCATGTCGTGCGAGAGCGCGGATTGGGTCAGATAAGAGTCCGCGATGGTTACCGGGCCCAAATTCCGACCAGAGCAGGTCTGGAGGATGTCGCCTTCTTGGATCAGGTAATCCTCAAGCCTCGCGGTGCGCGTGACTGAGAGTCGGTCTGCCTCAGGTGGGAGATATTCAAAGACGTCGTAAGGCCGGAGGTACGGCACGAAGTCTTCTCCATCAACCGCGTAAGTTCGCTTAAACCTGCTTGGCGCATATGCACTACCAAGGCTGCGGATGTCCACGAGGGTGTGCCCGATTCCAGCACGGAGTAACTCACGAATCGGTCCTGCACTGCCGAGAAAGTAGTCGGCATCGAGGCGTCCCTCAGTGTAGAGACCCCTAGCCCGGATTTTTCACGGGTCCTGTCTCCAGTCCTCAGCACGGGGGTGACCGACTGCAGGGTCGGCGGAGTCCCGGCGGGTACTGGGCCGGGAAACCAGGGTCCGGTATGAGATCGTAGGGGAACTTCAGGACTGCAGTGACGAAAGCGTGCGGCTGGATGGGGCCAGGATCAGACGATCCGTCTGATCCTGGCCAGCCCATGCTCCAGTAACTCCCGGTGGGGCGCAGCCTGATCGAAGCGCAGGATGACCCGCCTTGCGTGACGCACCACGATCGCGGCGATCGACAACATCCTCGCCCGCAGCGTCTTCGGTTCCCATACCCACCACCGCGACCGCCGTTGCTGTGCCGCGGTACTGCCGGCAGCGGTGACCAACCCCGCCCAGGTGACGAGGCTCATTGCCAGGACCGCCACATGACACCACGTCTGATTCATCCGGAAACTCTCGTGCGGGAGTTTCCCCAACCCGCAGTCTTTCAGGTCCCGGATCCGTTGCTCGCACCTGCCCCTGCCGCGGTGCAGGACGTCGAGCCGGTTGGCATGGCCGGGGCGGTTGGTGACAAAGGCCTGAACCCGGCGGCCATCGACATCCGTGATGCGAAGCTGCGCCCCGGACGCGGGGTGTTCCACCCGGATGATGATCCGCGTATCGTCGGGGTAGTTGTCCAGGTCGGGGCCCAGGGGTTCCCCGGCCCAGGACCGCATCCGGGAGGTGATATCGGCAACGTAGCCGTCACCCGGGTCGGTGACGGTGCCGTCGGGGCGGATGATGCCCTGCTTGACGGGGTCCCCCAGGGTCGAGGCGATCTCCCCGATCTGCCAGGTCACCGGGAACCCGATGGAATAGGCCAGGCCCTGGTCGTTGAGGTGGTTGAGAAAGGATTGGGAACCACCGGCGGCATCGGTACGCACCTGCAGGCGTGTGTCCCACTCGTGTCCGTCGGCGTGCTCGGGCAGAGCACTCACCGCCTGGTCCAGCACGGTGATGTGGTCGGCGGCGGTGTTGGATCCGGCGTTGCCGGGGCGCAGGAGCACGGCTGCGGGTTCCCCGGTCAGCCCGTCGCCGTGGTCGATGATCGCTGCCAGGGGGTGGAATCCGAAGTGTTTCTTCCACGTCGGGGTGGCATGCTCTTTGTCGGAGTGGGAGAGGATTTCGGTGGCGTCCAGGTCGATGACCAGTGGATTGTCGGTGGTGGCCCGGGCTGCGGGGTTGCGGGTGCCGCAGGCGGCCCAGGCGGCTCGACGGGCCGATTTCATCCCCGCCAGGATCGCCGTGGTGCCGTCAGAACCCAGGCCGGCGAGTTCTGCGTGGCGGCGATGCACCGTGGAGTCTGAGGGCACCTGGTCGATCAGGCCGGTGGCCACCAGCGGATCCAGGAGGTCCACGTCATTTGCGTCGTCCCCACCGAGGGCAAGTGCCAGGGCGAGAGTGGTCATGGTGTGGCCGGTGGTGTGGACCAGGTTCGGGTTCTGCCGGTCCCCGAGTTCAGTGTCGATCGCAGCGGCCACCCCGACCTGATCAGCGGTGGTGGCCAGTAGCATGAGTCCGGCGTTCGAACACAGTTGGGAAGGTGCGGGGGTGCCGATATGGAAGCTGGTAGTATTCACCCTGAGGGTGATCTTTTCGACCTGGGTGTCTGGAGTCTAAGCAACTACCAATTTACCTGGTCAAGGGTCACTTTCTTCATTTCTTCAGCCGGTGTCCGGCTACTTCCCGTGAAAAACCCGGGCTAGTGTGGAGGCATGGTGAAACTTCTCCGAGCCCAAGGCACATCCTCAGCACTATGCGGAAGAACGAGCATGGAAGAACAGAAATTTGGTGAAACCTCCCACTTGGAAGAGTGGATCATTAAACACCCCGAGGTTATCGACCCGACGATGATGATCGTCACCACTCAATTCGACAATTGGGCCTCGGAAGTTGGGCCGTCGCTGGAGCGCCTCGACATTCTCGGCTTGTCGGCCTCAGGCGAGCTGGTCGTCATTGAACTCAAGCGGGGCAAAGACAAGACAGTTCATCTGCAGGCGCTCACTTACGCTGCGTTGGTGGCAAGTTTTACGCTCGAGGTCCTCGCTCAGGCTCATGCTGCCTGGTACAACAAACGTTTCCAGCCAGCAGAAGAGATGACTGACGCCCAAGCCAAAGAGAAATTGGAGAACTTCGTGGAGGCCGAGGACGAGGGTAAGGAGGAGCTGGTCTTCGCCTTGCCCAGGATCATTCTGGTCGCCCCGGGATTTCCCGCACCGGTGCTAACGACGGTTCAGTGGTTGAGTGAAGTTTCTCCAGATGTGACGGTGGAATGTCACCAGTACGGACTATTCGACGTTTCGTCGGGAAATAACGGGCCCGATGTGGTGGTTAGTTTCAACCGCATCTTCCCCGTGGAGGACATGGAGCGTATTCGGTTGCGTGCGCAATCCCCCCGGGTGTCTGTGGCGAAGGAACAGCGTTCGCGACAAGCGCCTGCAGTGATCAGAATTGCAGAGAAGAATCTGATCCCGGCAGGATCCCGGATCGACTTTGATCCTTCGACCAGGGTGAACAAGGAAAGTGTGGCTACCGTGCAGGCGTGGTTAGATGAAGATCCGAACCGCCGGGAGTTCACGTGGGATCCGCATCTTCGGGAGCCTCTGCGTTGGGGTGTGGAGCCGGATAAGCGATGGGGGCCGACGGCTCTGCGAAACGAGCTTTTTGAGCGGGCGGGGGCACCGGAAGCGAACTTTGCGGCGACTGAGGCGTTCTTCTTTGAAGGGGAGCACCTGGCGGTCGTGGCAGGCCGGGAAGCATCTGACGGAAACGGATCAAGTGAAGTTGTGTGAGTCGTAGCATTGATCGGCGGGGCAGATTCTTTGGGTGAGTAGCGGATGTTTGAAGGCGCCTGCGAAAGAAGAAGTAAATGGGACTAGGAAAATGACAGAGTATGAAGATTTAAAGACGCCGCTGCTAGAGGTGGACGCCGGATATGTATTTAGGGTGTTCCGAGAGGAAGGCGACGGCGCCTTCTTCTACCGTAAGCCCGGGGAGCCGCAACTTTTCCGTACCCGCGCGAGTGTGTTCTCCGCCATTCGACAATTTTTGGCAGCGTTTGGGCCAGTTGACGCGGTGCTGGAGGGGTACGACATCGAGGCCATTTTCCACGAACTTGTCCAGACCATCCCCATGCCGAGGCACTTCTCAAATGGAAACTTAGAATGGGTTTACGCCATCGTCGCGGATCAAGAAACCATCGAAGAGGCTGTAGCTAGGCATGAGCTTTCTAGCGAACAGCTCCTTGACCAGATCAGCGAACGCCTCGGAAAGGTGAAACTTGCTAGTGAGGACGGCCGCGAGCCTGAATTCCTTCGTTCCCAATGGATTGACGACGAACTCCGCACGATTATGAGTCTGACGAGACAAGTCCGCATGCACCATCCCGTCGGACCCCGCCGCTGAAACCGGCGACACGGTAAATCGCCGGCCACAAGGGGTGAGTCTCTACCTCCAGCCCTGATAGCGGTCGTACAGCCAATGGCCGACCGCATACGAGGCCCACAGCAACCCGGCGACAGAGCTGAGGCCTGCTGTTGCCCACAGGAGCGTGGCCCACCAGGTCGGTGCCGCCACCATTTGGGACCACAGCCATACGCTCAGGATCGGCAGCCCCAGAACATCCACCACGACCGTGTGAACCACCCCTGAGATGACAAGAAGTGCCAGCACAAACGGGATTAGCGCCGCGAGAACACGCCCGAGGTTGGACCACGGCATCCACGCCACGATATTCTTCACCCGCCTCTCGGTCCTGTCCGCGGCCTTGTTGACCTGGTCCAGGTGCTGAGAGGCCTGCGCCAGGCGCTTGGCTACCGTCGTCGCGGCCTTGGAGGCTGCCGTGTTGATCTGGGCGACTGTATCGGCTGATGCCTGCTGGAGCTGCTGCGTGGCTCCGCTCACCGACTGCCCTACAGCGTGAGAAAGCCGCTTGTCCAGGTCGCGGGTGGCCTGCTGAGCCAGCTGACGGGTATCCACCGTGATCCTGGGCGTCCCAGCCGCTTCGAGCGTGGAAATGAGCTTATCCGAACTCGAGATCAGCCTCCGAGTTTCGGCGACGACGGCTTGGCCGTTCTTCATGTTCTTGAAGTCGTCGCTGGACATCTGGGTTCCGTCGGGCAGCGTCACCTGCTGATGCCTCCCGAGCAGATCCAGGGCGGATTTCACGGCCGAGTTCTGGTTCCTTACGCCAACGATCATTTCGCTCATCTGCTGGCTGAGCAGCTGGGACTGCTCCTGGGACTGCTCTACGAGTGTCAGCAGCGTCGTCGCGCTCACGAACTCGGAGATGGAGCTCTCGGAGTCGTCGCTGGGCGGCGGCGACGGCAGCCTCGAGCTCACCGTCTCCTCCAGTGTCCTCAATCGCTGGCTCAGCGACTCCTGGTTCGAGCTCATCTGGTTGACGGCGGGGACCAGATCGCCGAGGACCGTCGCAATCTGGCGTAGCTGCGCCAGCTCGGGGTTCGGCTCCGGGCTGCTCGATGACGGGGGTGTGGGCGGGTTCTGCTCGGACGGCGGCGACGTGGAGGCCACCGAGGGCGTCGTCGATAGCTCGCTGCTCTGCTTCTGCTGCGGCCTGCGCCTCATGGCTCGACTGCTCATGGAGTTTTCTTTCCTTTTCTTTTTCTTCCGTGGCCATAGCCAGCGTCTCGGTCAATCCCAGGTAGGTGTAGGCATCCCCGATCTTCGATTGGGGTGCCGCCAGTCGCCGGCGTCCGTCACGACGCACCTCACCGGCGTCATCGACCAGGGCGTAGGTCAGGGTGGGCAGCCCACCCGAGCGCTTCGTTGCGGCCTGCTGGCGGATGGAGATCCCTATCTCCGCTGCGACGTCGGTAAGGGTCTCGATGTCAGTGACGCGGTCGTCCCAGACCAGCTCATCAAGACGTGTGGCCATCCATGACCGCCAGGTCTTGGTATCCAGCTCGCTGATCTCCAGCGCTGCGGCTTGGTCTTCGGTGGGGACGGGTTCTCTGCGGTGGCGGGCAAGCGCGTGGGAGCGGTCGTGGGCGAGTTCACGACGTTGAACGACCTCGAGTCCGACCTCTTCCATTAATTCGTCGTTGACGGCACGGATCTGCCAATGCATCAACGCATTGGAATTGGCTTTCCCGGTCACCAGGTTGTGGTTAACCACCAACCCATGGACGTGGAGAAAACCGCCTTTAGAATCTGTATGCGCAACCACGACGACGGGCTCTGTCGGGCTGGCTCGCCGCAGCATCTCGTACGTCACATCCACGGCCGCCTGGACATCGTCCGGGTTCGACGAGTCAAGCTCGGACGCAGAGAAGGAATGCACCACGCTGACTGCTTCCGTACTCCTTTTCGTGGGGTGAATCAGCGCTTCGATCGCTGCCACCGTGGTGGCCGGATCGCCCAGATCGGACAGGTAGGCGGCACTGCGCTCAGCGTCGTGACCCATAACGTAGGCCATCCAGCCTCGAGCCCCGCCGCGGCCACCGGCAGTGCGTTTTACCCGTGAGGTGACCACCACACTCATGAGGACACCTCCGCCAGTGCTGCCTTAAGAATCTCGAGTAGTTCGTCGAGGTCTTTCATCTGGGACTGCAGGGCCTTGGGGCCAGCGACCTGATCGGTATGGAGTCGCCGCGCAGTCTGGTTAATGTTGACTCCGATGCGGTTGATCTCCCGCACCAGCGGGGCTAGATCAATCGCTACAGCACTGCTCCCACTCGACTCCACGGCAGGCTCTGCTCGACGACCATCGAGAGCCGCATGCGCGATCTCGATGCACGCCTCAGCCGCCTCAGTGCGAGACCGAAGAAGGAAGCGAGACTGCACTTCGTCCAGCATCGCATCGACTTCGGCTCGCAGTCGGAAGCTGCGCTTCCGAGAGCTCGGTAACTCAGCCACTGACCTCACCCCGCTCGCTTCGCATTGCTGGTGGGGTCAGTGCCTTCGTCACCGAGACCGACACTTCCGGTGCTGCACTGGGAGGAGGAGTGTCGGTGGGGGCAAGCAAAGGGAACGTCGGACAAAAGGCGCTGGGGCGCCTTTTTCCTTTGGTTCCCATGCTTGCCAGGGGAGTGGCTGCGCCCTCCCCTTGGATCCCCTCCGCCGGCGGCTGACGCCGCAACTCGTGACAATCACTGCTGCGCACTGATTTGCCCCTCGTTAACCGATTCCCCCACCCTGCGGGTGGGGGCCGCAGCGTCTAGATTTCGTTCCTCATCAGACGGGGCAACTGCGGCAGGTTCATCGGCCTCCACCTGGAGGCAGGCGTGGATGATCTGGTCGATGAGGTCATCATCGACGACGCCTGGATCGCGGATGAGCTTCCACAGATCCACGATCGGAAGTTCGACATCGAGTGCGCGACAGCGCTTCTCGACGCGGTCAAGAAATTCCCGTCCCAGGCGTTCCTGCGCCCGCTCGCGTGTCTTCTGGAGTTTGGCTTCAAGCTCAGCAATTTGCTTCTGGATTGACTCGATAGATGCCACTGTTTTCTCTCTTCTGATGTCGCTAGGTAATTACGGTTTTTGAGTGCGGTCGAAATCTTGCAGGGCGGTGCCCGAGTACGGAAAGTGAACATGGCTATCACAGCTCCTCGTGCCACGTGCATTCGGGGTCGTCACAGGAGTCTTGCTGCCGATGCTCCCAAGCCGTTTCCGGCCACGGCACTTCATCGCGATAGCAGTCTGCCCAGTCACGGCCTGGTGCAGACAGCCCAGCTCGAACCGGCACCGTCGAACCCGAAGAGACCGAAAAATCGAACTGGAGAGCATCCAGTAGTGCAGTGCTGGCCTCATCTATCCGATCGCGCGGGACGCTGAGTACTACCTCGTCATGCACGATCAATCGCAGACGGGATGCTAACCAATTCGGAAGCCTCAGGATGCCGTCCATCATCAGATCCCGAGCTGTGCCCTGGCCCATAGCTGCCGGAGCCTGAGTCCATTCCCGGCCCGGTTCAATACGCACTGTCCGTCCGTGCGGAGTGCGTAAGACCTGCTTTCTTCCAGCTTCTTCTCTGATAACCCGCTTGTATGACGCGAGTGCTGGGAACTGCATGTCTAAGCGTCCCAGCAACCGTTTCGCTTCGTTTTCATCAATCCCGGCTGCCTTGGAGAGGCCCAGAGCCCCCATGCCGTATGTCGTAGCGTGGACGACGACCTTGGCTTCGGAACGGCGTGGGTGATGGCCCGCGCGGTCCCATTCGTGAGCGCCAAAGAGAGCTTCCGCCATCGCCGAGTGGTAATCCTCTCCTTCAGCGAATGCTCGGATGTACCCCGGATCACCCGAAAGCACCGCCATCGCTCGAGCATCAATCTGGGAGAGGTCAGCAGCTATAAGCACCTCGTCGTCCGTGTCGGGAAGAATGAGCGCACGCTCCAGTACAAGCTGGCGCTCTCGCTTGCCCATCGTTGTCAGACCCGGTTTCGTGACACTGATGCGTCCGGTAGCCTGGTCTGCCCGGATGGCAGGATGTACACGATCGTGAGAGACATGCTTGAGTACCGTTTCTGCAAATGTCCGCTGGCGTCCCACCTTCTGCAATACATCCACCAGCTCGTTCACACCCGTGTTGCCGGGATGATGTTCCACAAGTTGACTCAATGCCTCCTGATTCAGGGCTAGAGCCCCCTTTTTTGTGCGAGGAGGGTCGACACCAAGGCGTTGGAAAGTTGCTGCGATGGCGGCCTTGCCAGCCGCCTGTAGGTGAGGAGCCTTGCCTCGTAGCGGCACGCCCGCGATGTCACGAAGTCTCTGGAAGTCGCGATCCAGGAGTCGTCGCTGGGCCTCGATCCTCTGCTCTGCAGCATCGATATCAACTCGGAGGCCACTTCTCTCGATCTGGCCGACACGCCACATCACGGTGTGCTCTCGACGGGCATAGCCATCAATGCGCAATTTTGCGGCAATCTGGCGCGTTAATTCCACGTCTTGGGCTGCGTAAGCGCGGTAACGGTCATCGTTGGTGGGGATGGCATGGTTGCGTCCTTTAGCGTGGTGTATCTGTAACTGCCGGTGACGACCTCATGAATGCACGAGGCGACCACCGCAGTACCTTTCGAATCAACTCCTACATCTCCTCGAAAGGGACACCACGATGGCCGCTGGCCCCCATTCTATCGACCCCACCACCTATCTCGACGACCTGCTGTCTCAAGCCTCTCCGGACCTGATGAGACAGATGCTGCAGAACTTCATCAACCAGATCCTGTCCACCCAGGCCGACCAGATCTGCGGTGCCGAATACGCCACCACATCCGAGTCCCGCACCAACGTCCGCAACGGCTACCGCCACCGAGACCTCGACACCCGGGTCGGCACCGTCGATGTCGCCGTGCCGAAGCTGCGGACTGGGTCCTTCTTCCCGGACTGGCTGCTGGAACGACGCACCCGGGCCGAACGTGCCCTGACCACCGTGATCGCCACCTGCTACCTCAAAGGCGTCTCCACCCGCAGGATGAACGACCTGGTCGCCAGCCTGGGGATCAACAACCTGTCGAAGTCCCAGGTCTCAGAGATGGCCAAGGATCTTGATCAAATGGTGGAGGACTTCCGGACCCGCCCGTTGGATTCCGGCCCGTATCTGTATGTTTCCTGCGACGCATTGACGATGAAGGTCCGTGAAGGCGGGCGCGTGGTCAAGACCTCCGTTCTGCTGGCCACCGGAGTCAACGCCGAAGGCTACCGGGAACTACTCGGTATGCAGGTCGCCACCTCGGAGTCGGTCGCCTCCTGGACCGGTTTCTTCCGCGATCTCAAGGCCCGGGGCCTGGACCAGGTGTACCTGGTCACCAGCGACGCGCACCTGGGAATCCAGCACGCCATCGGCGACGTTCTGCCGAACTCCTCGTGGCAACGGTGCCGCACGCACTTCGCTAAGAACCTCTCCGGGCTGGTGCCCAAGACCCAGTGGCCGACATTGTCGGCGATGTTCCAGACGATCTTCCAGCAACCTGACGCCCAGGCTGTGTGGGATCAGGCACGGGAGGTGGTGGGCTTCTGTGAGCAGAAGTTCCCGCATGTCGCGGACTACCTCGAGGAGTCCCTCGACGAGCTGCTGGCTTTCACCCACGCCCCGAAGGCGGTGTGGACGAAGGTGTGGTCGAACAACCCGACCGAAAGGCTCAACCGGGAGATCCGCCGGCGCACCGACGTCGTCGGGATCTTCCCCGACCGCGACGCCGTGATCCGCCTCGTCGGTGCCGTGTTGGCTGAGCAGCACGATGATTGGATCCAGCAGAAGCGCTACATGTCGCTGACGGCCCTGGAACAGACGAAGACCATGATGAACGCCAACGTCATCGACGCCAGGGAATCCACTCAGGAGGTTGCATGAGCCCGCGTCAGCATCGAGCTCGTGATGGTCCCTGACACCACCAGAGCTTCTCTTTTATCGAAAGGCAGAAACACCACTTCCGTGGACTTGACCGATGGCATCGTAGCCACCGTATTCTTCTGCCAGACTCTTCAGGAGCGTGTCATCGGCATCCTCCAGCTTGCTTTTACCCACCAGGCGAGCGCCTAATGAACCCAGGGAATAACGTCCGCCGTCCACACCACCCGCTCTCGGGGGGTCGCACTGGCGTGCTGCAAGTAGGGTGTCCAGTACTTTGTTGGCTGCCACCAGTGATTCAACGTCCAGGGCGTGGTAGCGCTCCAAAGCAGGTAAGTCGAAGCCCAAAATATTGTGTCCCACGATGAATCGCGCCTGCTCCAACTGGGTCAAGAGCTTGCCGATGTCGTCAGTCACCGTGATAGGTCCGTCGTTCCACGCCCACGCTGCCAATCGAATAAATCCCGGACCGTACGTGTGCAGCTGATCGGCATTCGCAGTCTCCAGGTCAAAATAAAGAACACCGCTACCCATCGTCATCTCCTCCTAACTGGGTAATGGAAGGGCCATCAATTTCAGGCATCACCCGCAGGTGATCTGTCACCACACCGGTGTGGGGGTTCTTGACCCGCATGATTTCCGGAGCTGCGGGGGCTGCTGGAGGGGCAGGTGCGGTGGTGGACAGCGGGGTTTGTGATATCGAGGCGAGCGTCTCTACTCGCCAGGCGCGCGCATTACCGTGCGCTTTGCCGTCTGCGACGATTCGGATTCCGTCGAACCAGCGACCCTTTAGCTGGTGCCAGACTCGTCCCAGACTGCGGGCATCAAGGTCATCCCAGCTCTTGCCGTAGGGGGCAGGGCCGTCTGGATCGGCCGTGCGTGCCAGGAGGATCTCCTTCGCTGTGAAGCGACCTCGCTGTCCTGCAGTTGTTTTGGCCACCCACGCTAAATGCTCCGCATTATCGACTACCTCAGAGTCCGCTTCCCGGCGTACCTTAAGAACAGTGCCCAGAAAGTCTGGGAATCCGCCCAGGTGGAGGACGCCCCCGACGATCCTTTGCCAGTCTTCGAAGCCGACAAATCCGAAACTCTGCGGTGCTTCAGGTTGGCCCCTGTCATACCAAGCCCGGATCATAGTCAGTGCTGCTGAGAGAAGCTGCCGACGCTGGTTGCGTACCCACTGAAGCGAATACCGGAAATTATCCCGTTCGTCGAGGTCAGGGCGGTCGGAGGAAAGTCGGACGGTGAAAACACGTCGAGCCATATCTCCAGGAACTGTGCAGTTGTTCCCTGTAGCTACCCACACGGCGCGTTGAGTAAGCCGTACCATTTCTGACCGCCCCAGGACACGGCCACTCCACATAGGTGCAGTAAGCGCAGCGGTCAAAGCCGCGCTTCCGAGGCGACTTTCCCCCTTGTTCATAACTTCGTCTAGAACTACCAGGGAGTTGCCAGCCATTAAATCCGACGTGATACGCTTCTCCACTTCTTCATCCTTCGCCGGCATGGCGGTCATGGCTGCCGGACCACCATAAACGACCTCATGCACAACTTGGACAAGGTAGCCTTTGCCGACTCCTCGTTGGACTCCATCGAGGAGGGCCAGCGGCACTGTCGGTACGGAGGACCGAATAAGGGCGGTTAGTAGCAGCGCGACTGCATGCGTTCTGTCACTCTCAGAGGCGAAGACCCATCCATCAAAACCGTCGGTTCCGTCCAATTCGAAAAGCTGATCTCGGATAAGCGACGCAGCTGCGATCACTTCATCGTCCGTGGGGTGGTCAGGTACACGGAGACCATGAATATCGGCGCTCAGGCTGACCAAAGTCCGGGTTTTAGGATCGAAGCCCGTCTCGGTAACCACCGTGCCGTCTGCCCGTACAACAGGCGCAGTGGAAATACGGTCGATGCGTGGCAGGTCGGCGGTAGCGTGCCCACGCACGAGCCCAAGTAGGTCCCGGTGAATGCCACTGGCGATCTTCGGGTTGCCCTCTCTGTCGAGGACCAGTGGACGTACAGCCGACAGAACCCGTCGATGTAGGCCGTCCCGGTCAAGGGCGCGCAGCATCAAACCCTCGTCGGATTTATACGCCTCCACGGGGAGATCGCCACGCAGAAAGACCTCTCGGCCACCCTGTTTCTCAACCAGGGCCCTAGCCAGGCCCTGAGAAACGTTATGCCAGTCACCATCGACAACAACGTCGAGTCGTTCGCTATCAGCACTAGAGGCGAGCATACGAACTGCATCTTTCGTGCGCTGTCGCTTCCGCATCTTCGCGAGGGCTTCTTTAGAGAGTGCTGCAGGGACTGCGGATGCCTCCTGCACCCACTTGGCAAGCTCTGTTCGTCGCTCCTCTGGACTCGGAATCGACGCGAGCACGTCGTCAAGACCCTGGTTGCTGGTGCCGGGGATGTGGACGAAGGATGTGCTGGTGGCCCCCGCTGCCAAGGCTGCCTCTCCTAAGGCAGCGGCTCCGTCATATACGCGGATATTGGAAGCAGCGTCCGCATCGGGAAAAATCACTACCCGGCGTCCAGCTACTACTCGGCGAAGGTGGGGCGTGGGCGCCCCGTTTACGCGCCACCCCTCGATACCAGTGATGCGTAAGATCATCACATCGTCAGGAGCGTATGTCAGCGCAGCAAGGCACTGCTTGCAGCCCTCTACGATCCAGACATCACCACTTCCGTATCGCACAATGGGGAGCTGTGGGGGAGATCCGACCCCCTTTTTCGGACCGATGTATTTGAGTGGTCGGCCGTCTTTGGCCTTGATGACTCCGGGCCGCGGCTTGACCTGCCAGGTCTTGGTACCGTCAATTTCCTGCATAGGAAAAACGATCGCTGGCAGGCCCCCGCGATCAGCGATCCACTCCGCACCCGCTGGCAGATCCGAGACGCGCAGCGCGGAGTACACGCCGGCGGTAGCGGCTGCACTGGGAGAGATAGCGCTAGCCATCAGCTCGAGGGCATGCTCAGAGATCAGGGTAGAAAAGTCCGAAACTGATGCGGTACCATCGTGGGTGGAGTTGCCCTCTGCAGTGCCCTCGACGTTGCCCGCGTCGAGGGTTATTTTTTTGGTCATGCCGGTGCACCGCCTCGCAGAATCGAGACTATTTCAGCTGCAAGTGTCGGTGAGACGGGCGGGGCAGTGGCTGCCACTTCCTTGGCCCAGGCACGTACCTGTTCGGGAGTGTAAGCACGACGCTTGTCACTAAGTAAATGTGCTACATCGTCGAGGTCGACCATGTAAGCGCGGCGGGGGCCTTCCTTAGTGGCAGGTAGGCGGCCAGTGCGTACATGCCTACGTAGCGTGTCGACGGAGACACGGTGAATGGTGGAAGCCTCGGAGAGGGGTACCCGCGAAGTTATCAGGGGCGAATGGGACATGAAAAAATGCCTCGCAAGATCCTCGCATGACAAAAAGAGTCTATGCGTAGAGTTCTTGACGAGGCGATCGCCTCACAGCGCAGTCCAAACCCGCTATCTACGTCGCATGCGACGGGAGCTGTGAAACGTGCGTCTTCGGTGACGCTACCGCTCGGGAAGTGACACTGCCGTAGCAGGTGTCATCAACACTGGCCGTTACCATTGCTTAAGCCGCTGCCTAGTTTACTGTCTACCCTGTCAATCTGCAACGAATGCTAGGGAATGTGACACGGGGGGATCGTGGGCCCGTGGGGGGGCCTAAATAGCTATCCCCCCGCCCTGAGAAGCTCTCTACCAGGGGAAGTGAGGGCCCTGGGGGGATTGGGGGGATTGGGGGGATGTATTTGGAGACCTCCCACGACGGGGAGCTCCATCTTTTTGCTACCTCTAGGGCAGGGAAGTGCCTGCTCCTATCTATAGGCCGGGGGTGCGCTCTCCGATCCCCCCAATCCCCCCAGTCCCTCCGCGGTCAACGTTTGCGCAGGTCCGCGCAGGTGCTGGCCAGGGGGGGGGCTTCTCTAGATGTGCGGAAGTCCCCCCAGCAGAGTTTCGATCCCCCCGTGCAGTCTCCCGCTGGATCTACTGTCAGCCCTTATTATCGCCAGTGGAGTCGCACTCGATCGGGACGAGGGCCTTTGCGCCCTCGTGTACCTGGAGTGGCTCTGCCTACCACAGGTACTACTAGCATCCTTATTACCCGTCGCTGGTCCTCCAGGCTTAGCGCTTCCCAGTGCACTCGGATGTTTTCGGCTTCCGCAAGTTCCTTTACCACTGGATCCAGGCTGGTGAGCTCCTTTGCCCTTTCTTGGAGTTCAGAGATTTTCGGCTTGACCCGGCGTTCCTGGTCGAAGAGGAGGTCTAGATCTCGCTCATCTAGCGCGCGCTCGCGCACTTTTTCGAGCCATGCCTGAAGCTCGGCGATCTCTGCAAGAAGGGCTTCCCGCTCTTCTTCTCGGACCCGGTCCCCCTCGCCGAGTGCGGGAAGAAAATCCGGGCGCTCCAGTCTGGCCAGGATTGCCTCAGTCACCAGGAGATCCAGGTGCTCCTCCTTCATGGATACGTGGAATCCGGACGTCCCGTTGGGGCCTTTACACAGGTAGGTGAGGTAGGTATCCCGGTCTTTGGTGGGGATGAGGTTGCCGTTTTTGTCCTTGTTCCGGCCGGCGTATTGCTTGTTGGTGAGCATGGCAGACCCACATACTCCGCAGGTGGCGATTCCCGATAGGAGATGCCGGGCAGTGGTGTCTCCAGTCCTGGTCTTACGTTTGGGATCAAGAAATATTGTTTGTACCTTTTCCCAGTCCTCGTGATTGATCAGCCCGTCCCAGGCAGCGGGTCCGACCACCTCGCCCTGGTGAACGCGCAGGCCCGCGTAAGCGGGATTCTTTAGTACCTGCTTGATTGATTGCGTGATCCATCCCTGGCCTTCACGACGTGGATTTCGCACTGGTCGACGGGTGGGAATGCCCCTCTTGTTGAGGCTTTGTGCGATGGCGTAGAGGGAGTCCCCGGCCAGCGTCCTCTGGTAGATCTCCTGCACGATCGGAGCTTGCTCCGGGTGAGGGTCGATGCTGATCAACTCTCGATTGGGGCCGTAGGTACGGGTATATCCGTACAGGAGTTTCCCGTGTGGTTGGCCTCGATCGGCCATGGCTCGCATCGATCTCTGCACGCGCTCTGATGTTCGTGCTGCCTCGTCCTCAGCCATGAGCATATCCAGGCCCGTCCGGAATCGATCCGACCTATCCCGCAGGTCGTAGAGGGTGCCGCTGTAACCCCACCTGACACCGTGCGCCGCGCATGCCTCACGCAGCTGGCCGTAGACGGCCAGGTCTCGGGTGGCCCGCGATGCCTCCCAAGTTAGGACAGCATCGACCCGCCGCTCCTTGATCGCGTCCATGACCTCATCCCAAGCATGTCTGGCTTTGCGGGCGTATCGGGAGGCGGAACCGGTTTCTTGGACAATCTCAGCGACTGTCCAATTCTCGCGTTCCGCCCATTGAGTCGTTTCGTGGATCTGTTCCGCCACGGAGCGTCCTTGAGCCGACTTATCGTGGGAGACTCGGGCGTAGATGAGCACGTTCATACCTGCTAGGATAGCTGTGACACCTAAGCTCCAAACAATCAGCGGGGCGAACGTGGCCATCGTGACGTCCTTCGCCGTCATCACGTGCCGTCTACTCACCCTCGGGCCCCGCGCACAGGTGGCGGCGGCGGTCGGGGCCCTGCTCGGCTTCGTCGGACTGGTCGGCACGGAGCCGAGCGTCCTCCGGGCCTCGGTAACCGGGCTCGTGGGCCTGCTCGCGGTGCTCGGATCCACGCGCCTGGAGCCGATCCACGGCCTGTGCCTGGCGGTCATCGGTCTCATCCTGTGGGACTCCGACCTGGCCGTCTCCTACGGCTTCGCCCTGTCCGTGGCCGCCACGGCCGGGATCATCGCCCTGCACCCGCTGCTGTTCCGTCCCCTCGCCCGCACCCGCCTACCGGAGATCGTCGCCCGGGCGTTGGCGGTGGCGGTCAGCGCGGACATCGTCACCCTGCCCATCATCGCCCTCATGGCTGGCGAGGTCTCGGTGGTGTCCGTCCTGGCGAATGTCCTCGTCGCCCCCGCCGTCGCGCCCGTCACGGTGCTCGGACTCATCGCCGCCGGGCTCTCCCTGCTCCCCGGACCGCTGGCCTGGCTACCCCTCACGCTGCTGGAACCCTGCACGTGGTGGATCCACACCGTGGCTACGTGGTGCGCGGGCCTGCCGGTTTCCACCGTGCAGGCCGAGCCGGTGTGGGTGCTCATCGCCTACGGGTGGATCATTGCCGGCATCGTCGCGGGTCACCCGGTCAAGACGGTCGCCGTCCTGCTGGCCTGGTGGATCTACGCCGCGGACGTCACCCGCCCGCCCCCGGAGATCCCGCTCGACACCCTGCAGGTGCACGTCGTCGAGAAGCTCGAGGAGGTCGACAGCGCCCCACCCGGCACCCAGGTCATCATCGTCCGTGATCCCGCCGGCAGCCCCGCTCAGCGACCCACCGTCACCCGCGACGGCGTCCCCGTGCTCTTCCCGGACCGCGACGGCGAGGTGACCCTCCACCCGGACGGCACCCAACATGCCCGCGACGGGAGGTTCTAGAGTGGTGGGCATGGAGAAATCGCGGTGGTTCCAGGTGAGCATGTTCATCGCCGGTACCGTGGTTGTCGTCCACAGCCTCGTGTCGCTTGTCGCCGGGGATCCACCCTGGTGGGAAGTCGCCCTGAAGGTGTACATGATCGCCCTCGGTTCCTGGGCGGCACAGCATTCTGCCCGGACCCTCAGGAGAACAGCATGACCCTAGCCCCCGTGCACCTCATCCTCGGCGAGGAGGACTTCATCGGTGAGCGCATCCGCCGCGCCATCCTCGACGAGCTGCGTGCCGACGCCCCGGACCTCGAGCTCACCGTCATGCGCGCCAACGAGGTCAGCGGTCCCGAGCTCATCGACGCCACCTCGCCGTCCCTGTTCGGCGAGGACCGGGCCGTGATCATCACCCACACGGAGGTGGCCGGCAAGGAACCCAACGAGCTGCTGCTGGCGACGTGCAGGGACGTCGCGCCGGGCATCACGATCATCATCCACCACACCGGCGGCGGCCGACAGAAGTCGATGGTGGCGAAGTACCGGAAGCTCGCCCAGGTCCACGAGGCGAACCCCCTCAAGCCGAAGGACCGCACGGGGTGGGTGACCAACGAGTTCCGGAGCCACGGTGTGCGCCCCACCCCGGACGTCATCCACGCCCTGCTCGAAGGCGTGGGGTCCGACCTGCGCGAGCTCGCGTCCGCCGTGTCCCAGCTGGTCGCGGACACGGACGGGGAGGTGACCGTCGAGACCGTCCGTTCCTACTACGAGGGTGTGGCGGAGGTGTCCGGCTTCGACATCGCCGACCTCGCGGTCAACGGGCAGACCGCCCGCGCGGTCGCGAGCTGCCGCCGGGCACTGCAGCTCGGTATGCACCCCGTCGCCCTGGCCACCGCGCTCAGCATGAAGGTCGCGGGTATCGCGCGGCTGTACTCCACCCGCACGACCAACTACAACGCCCTCGCCGGCCAGGTGGGCATGTCCCCGTGGATCGCGGAGAAGACCGCCAAGGTGGCCCGCCGCTGGACAGGGGACAACGTCTCCCGGGCGGTCAT
This sequence comes from Corynebacterium pollutisoli, assembly GCF_900177745.1. Lineage (GTDB taxonomy): Bacteria > Actinomycetota > Actinomycetes > Mycobacteriales > Mycobacteriaceae > Corynebacterium > Corynebacterium pollutisoli. The sequence goes on from NZ_FXAR01000001.1 coordinate 212,171, forward strand.
CCTCATGGCGGAGCTCGACGCCGAGGTCAAGGGCCAGGGCGGCGACCCGGAGTTCGCCATCGAGCACGCCGTGCGGCGCGTGTCGGAGTTGGCGGGTTAGAGTCAGTACATGACCGAGATTCCTGACGACGTGCGCGAGCTCGCCACGCGACTGTTCGACATGGCCCGCAACGGTGACGAGGCCCTCATCGAGTACTTCGACAACGGGGTCAGCCCCGACCTGGCCAACCAGGACGGCAACACCCTCCTCATGCTCGCCGCCTACGCCGGCCACACGACCATCGTGCAGGCGCTGGTGGAGCGCGGCGCTGACGTCGACAAGCAGAACGACCGCGGCCAGACCCCGCTGGCCGGTGCCGTGTTCAAGAAGTACGACGAGGTCGTCGATGTGCTTGTCGCCGCCGGCGCGGACCCGCACGCCGGTGCCCCCTCGGCCGTGGAGACCGCCAAGCTCTTCCAGATGCATGATGCACTGGTGCGCCTCGGCGTCGAAAAGTGAGCCTCGCGCAGTGGGCTGCGCTGTTCGTCCTCAACATCGCCGGGGCCGCGTCCCCCGGGCCTGACATCCTGCTGATCACCCGCACGGCGATCCGCTCGCGTCGGCACGCGGTGGCCACCGTCCTGGGAATCCAGGTCGGGGTGCTGTTCTGGTGCACCCTCACGGTCCTCGGCTTCGCTGCGCTGCTCAACGCGTTCCCGGCGGTGCTCGGTTTCCTGCAGCTCATCGGTGGTGCCTGGCTCGTGTGGATGGGCTACGGCATGCTGTCCGGGGGCCTGAGCGAGCGGAAGAACCCGCCCGCCGACCTCGAGGAGGCCGCCGCCCGGCTCGGCAGGCTGCGTCACGCCTTCGCCCACGGGCTGACGACGAACCTGTCCAACCCGAAGATCGTCCTGTTCCTCTCCGCGCTCATCGCCCCGCTGCTGCCGGCGTCGCCGTCGGTGGGCCTGGCGATCGGCGTCGTGGCGATGCTGTCGGTCTCCTCTGTGGTCCTGCAGCTGGGTATGGCGCTGCTCGTGTCCACCCCGACGATGCGCCGCAAGCTGCTGCGCGCCGGGCCGATGATCGACGTCGTCTCCGGCATCTTCTTCATCGTCGCCGGCCTCGTGCTCGTGTTCAACGGTGTCGAGGACCTGCAGGCGTAGCGTCGACAAGCAAAAAACCCGGTCCGAGGACCGGGTTCAGTGCTTGGGAAGTTCCTTTAGCCGAGCTTGTTGAAGGCCAGGGCCATGGAGGACTTCTTGTTGGCGGCGTTGTTGCGGTGGAACACGCCCTTGGTCACAGCCTTGTCCAGAGCGCGGGAAGCGGTGCGCAGCTGAGCCTCGGCAGCAGCCTTGTCGCCGGCCTCGATGGTCTCGCGGAACTTGCGGATCTCGGTGCGGACGGCGGAGCGGACAGCCTGGTTGCGGACGCGCGCCTTCTCGTTGGTGATGTTGCGCTTCATCTGGGACTTGATGTTTGCCATGAAGATACCTCTTGGTCTCGTGAGAAATGGTGTCGGTAACCCACCAGCGGACATGTCCCGTGAGCCGCTGACCTGCAGCGATCACTCGGCGTCGGTGTTCGAAGAACGGACCCAAGGTCCTGCCCGTCCCGACCGGCGCGCCCGGAAGTGAATAACAGGCGGAATACTACCAGCCGACCCCCGCAGAACCCAAAACCCTATCCCCAGCGGTAGGTGGTGCGCAGGCGGTTGGCGATGCGCTCGAAACGCCGTTGCGGGAACAGCGCGCCCTGGCGGCGCACGCCCTGCTCGGACACCTCGAGCACGCGGTCGAGGCGGATCCAGCACTGGCGGCCGGAGGCGTCCCACTCGCCGGCGCCGATGTCGAGCCACGCCTCGGCTCCCTCGTGGCGGGGGTTGGGGGAGATGAGCAGGCCGAGGATGGTGTGGCGGTCGCGGCCGATGACGAGCATGGCGCGTTCGCGGGGCGGCATGTCGGGGCCGTCGGAGGGGGCCCAGATCCACACGACCTCGCCGGGCTCGGCCTGGCCGTCCATGTCGGGGGCGTAGTAGATGTTGCGGCTCATGCGCTCGGTGGCCTCGACGCGGATGGCGGAGGCGGCGGCGCGGACGGCTTCGGGGCGGAAGTCCGTCTGCAGGCCGAGGCGTTCGTTGATGCGGGAGAGCCCGGAGTCGAGCGGGGAGGCGGTCGGCCCGATGAAGGCCTGCCGGACGCGGTCGAGGAACGAGGGGCGGGTGGTGCCGGGTACGGCGGGATGGTGTACTCCGCGACCGTTGCCGTTGGTGCCCATGGTTCCTCCCTGCTGGTTCTTATGTCGTCCCAGTGTAATGCCGTCCGGCGGAGGGAATCCAGGTCACTTAAGTATTGGGTGCACGTTGGGTAGAGTGGGGGAGTCATACCAGAAGGGAACCTCCACCACACATGCCGAAGAACTTCGCGGAGCAGACGTTCACCGATCCGGCCCGGATCCGTAACTTCTGCATCATCGCCCACATCGACCACGGTAAGTCGACGCTGGCTGACCGCATCCTGCAGCTCTCCAACGTCGTCGAGGCGCGCGACATGCGTGACCAGTATCTCGACAACATGGACATCGAGCGCGAGCGTGGCATCACCATCAAGGCGCAGAACGTGCGTCTGCCGTGGGTTCCGCAGTCGGGTGAGTTCGCGGGCCAGGAGATCGTCATGCAGATGATCGACACCCCGGGCCACGTCGACTTCACCTACGAGGTCTCCCGCGCGCTGGAGGCGTGTGAGGGTGCGATCCTGCTGGTTGACGCGGCGCAGGGCATCGAGGCCCAGACCCTGGCCAACCTCTACATGGCGATGGACAAGGACCTGGAGATCATCCCGGTCCTCAACAAGATCGACCTGCCGGCGGCGGACCCGGAGAAGTACTCCCTCGAGGTCGCCAACATCATCGGCTGCGAGCCGGAGGACGTGCTGCGCGTGTCCGGCAAGACGGGCCAGGGTGTGCCGGAGCTGCTGGACAAGGTGGCGGAGCTCATCCCGGCCCCGACCTCGGAGCACGGCGCGGACGCCCCCGCGCGCGCCATGATCTTCGACTCGGTCTACGACACCTACCGCGGCGTGGTCACCTACATCCGCATGATGGACGGCAAGCTCACCCCGCGTCAGCGCCTCAAGATGATGTCCACCGGCGCGAACCACGAGCTGCTGGAGATCGGCATCGTCTCGCCCACGCCGAAGAAGTGCGCGGGCCTGGGCCCGGGCGAGGTCGGTTACCTCATCACCGGCGTGAAGGACGTGCGCCAGTCGAAGGTCGGTGACACCGTCACCTGGGCGGAGAAGGGCGCCGAGGAGCCGCTGCAGGGCTACGCCGAGCCCAAGCCGATGGTCTACTCCGGTCTGTTCCCCATCTCCCAGGCCGATTTTCCGGCGCTGCGCGAGGCCCTGGAGAAGCTGCAGCTCAACGACGCCTCCCTGACGTGGGAGCCGGAGACCTCCGTGGCCCTGGGCTTCGGTTTCCGCTGCGGCTTCCTCGGCCTGCTGCACATGGAGATCACCCGCGACCGCCTGGAGCGCGAGTTCGACCTCGACCTCATCTCCACGTCCCCGTCGGTGGACTACCGCGTCATCGCCGAGGACGGCACCGAGCACCACGTGCACAACCCCTCGGACTGGCCGGGCGGCAAGCTGCAGGAGGTCTACGAGCCGATCGTCAACGTCACCATCATCGTGCCGAGCGAGTTCGTCGGTTCCACCATGGAGCTGTGCCAGTCCAAGCGCGGCGAGATGAAGAACATGGACTACCTGTCGGAGGACCGCGTCGAGCTGCGCTACCTCATGCCGCTGGGTGAGATCATCTTCGACTTCTTCGACATGCTCAAGTCCCGCACCAAGGGGTATGCCTCCCTCAACTACGAGGAGGCCGGCGAGCAGGCCGCGGACCTGGTCAAGGTGGACATCCTCCTGCAGGGTGAGCCGGTCGACGCCTTCTCGGCGATCGTCCACAAGGACAACGCCCAGTGGTACGGCAACAAGATGACGGTGAAGCTCAAGGAGCTCATCCCGCGCCAGCAGTTCGAGGTGCCCGTCCAGGCCGCCATCGGCTCCAAGGTCATCGCGCGTGAGAACATCCGTGCCCTGCGCAAGGACGTCCTGGCCAAGTGCTACGGCGGTGACATCTCCCGTAAGCGCAAGCTCCTGGAGAAGCAGAAGGCCGGTAAGAAGCGCATGAAGAACATCGGTTCCGTCTCCGTGCCGCAGGAGGCCTTCGTCGCGGCACTGTCGACCGACGGCGAGTAGGCGCTAGTCTGTTGATGCCCGTTGCTAATTGTTGCGGGCGGCTTTGGCGGACATGGGAGCGCGACGTGCAGAAGAGATCGATTAAGAGTTATTGGTGGCTCCCATTGCCGTTGGTTGTAGCGACGGTGTTGGGCGCGCTAGTGTGGGTGGTTTCAGTAAAGGTTTTTGATGCCTCCCAATTCTGGCACTACGCTGCAGTTCCCTACGGAACAGTTTTGACGGGTGTACTTGCTCTGACCGCCGCTGCGCTCGCCTATTCTGGCGTAATGGCTCAGGTTGCAAGACTTGCCGACCAGCTTAAACTCGAACGTATCAAGCATGAATCCGAGCAGGAAAACGAAGCCATCAGGCGATTGAGTGCCAAGTTTGAATCCGCGCTCATCAGCGTATCGTCCGAGAATCACGTGAGAGTGCTTGGGGGGGGTGAGCACTTTCTTTTCCGTGTTGAACGACTGGGATACTCTGTCTCCACCCAACGCTACTTCCGAAGCGCAGAACATTATCAATATCTTAATTGAGATCGTTAATGTCAATATCAAAAAGCTTGAACTTGTCGACCTAGATTTGCTTGCACTGGCTGACGGAAAGAATCAGGAAGTCTGGGAGTCGGTTGGGATCATCCGAGCTATTTTGGGTGGCCTGTGCCGAGGGGTACATTCTTCATCGGATCCGGAACTAATCTTCCAAGTGAATAGCTTCTGGTCGGCTGAAAAGTTCTCCGGAGCGTTTTCTGGTCAGGCAGACAAAGAACCTTCGGGGGGTATCCCTGTTACTGCTTCTCTAAGAGACGTCAATTTAGCCATCTTAACTAACTTTCCGGATTTCTCTTTCCGAGATCTTCACCTGGTGGGAGCGGATCTTACCTATTTTACTCCCGGCGTCGATTTCTCGGGTTCGAATTTGGCTGGGGCGATAGTGAGTCACCCGCGTGCGTGGACCATTAGTGAGCCTGTGGATCCCAATAGGGAGCTTGTAGATTTGTCAGGTTCCCAATTTGTCTTTGCTAACCTATCTGCAGCCCTCATTGTTGAGGCCAATATCAATGGCGTCGACTTCTCGGGCGCCGACTTGACGCGCGCCATGTTTGATCAAGGATGCTGGGGGAAGAAGGTGCGCGTGAACCAACAGACAATTTGGATGGACGGCGAGGTGGCGACTGAAGGAAAAGTTGATGGGTTTGGACGAGAACGGCTGAAGTTTGAATGGTCTAGGGGCATGCTTCGTCGCCTTTGAGTGAGAAGAACTTGCTCTTGCTTGGGTCCTCTTTGCGTGCTTATCGCTGCCCCGCAATGACGGACAGCGACTGACACGATGCTTGTCGACGCCCCGCAGCTCGGGGGCGTCGACAAGCGTCTTTCTACTTCTTCCCGTAGGCGTAGACGTCCGCTCCGGAGATCATGTCGGGGACGGTCCAGCCATCGAGGTCGTACTCGGACATGAACTGCTCGGCGAAGCCGCGCATCTCGGCGGCCGAGCCGCGGTTGTTGGCGGCGAGCAGCAGCTCACGCTTGACGTTCTCGTGGTTGCCGGAGTAGTTGCGCTCGTAGAGCTCGTGGCGGCCGCCGAACTCGGAGCCGATGGAGTCCCACAGAGCCTTCATCACCTTGACGCGGTCGACGGCGGTGATGCCGTCGGAGCCGCGGACGTACTTGTCCAGGTAGGGGCGGATCTCGGGGGTCTGGAAGTCGACGGAGGAGCTGGGCAGGTAGATGAGGCCGGAGGCGACGTCCTGCTCGATGATCTCCTTGATGCGCGGGTAGCCCTGGATCATGAACATGCGGTAGGTCAGGCCGTACTCGAGCTTGGGCAGGAGGGTGCCGTTCTTCCACTCCTCGGGATCCCGGGCCATGGATTCAGTGAGTGACCAGAAGAGGTTGCGCCAGCCGAGGACCTCGCCGACGCGGGTCTCCACGCCGCGGAAACCGCCGGAGCCGGTGGCGTCGAGGGCCTTCATGAGCAGGCCGGCGATGAAGTCGAGCTTGACGGCCAGGCGGGTGCAGCCCTGGAAGGTGAAGCGGGGGAGGAAGCCGGACTGGGGGAAGAAGGCGTTGATCTTCTCGACGTCGCCGTACATGAAGACGTTCTCCCAGGGGACGAGCACCTTGTCGAAGATGAAGATGGCGTCGTTCTCGTCCATGCGGCTCGACAGCGGGTAGTCGAAGGGGGTACCGGTGACGGCGGCGTTCTGCGCGTAGGAGGCGCGGGAGATGAGCTTGATGCCGGGGGCGTCCATGGGGACGGTGCAGATGAGGGCGAACTGCTTCTTCTTGATGGGCAGCCCGTAGTGGGCGATGAAGTTGTAGTTCGTGATGGCGGAGCCGGTGGCGACGACCTTCGCTCCGGAGACGATGAGGCCGGCGTCGGTCTCCTTCTCCACCTTCATGTACACGTCGCCGACCTCGTCCGGCGGGAGCTGGCGGTCGACGGGCGGGTTGATGATGGCGTGGTTCCAGTAGAGGACCTTCTCCTGGGACTCGCGGTACCAGCGCTCCGCGTTGTCGCCGAAGGGCTCGTAGAGCTCGCGGTTGGCGTGGAGGGTGCCGAGGAAGGAGGCCTTGTAGTCGGGGCTGCGGCCCATCCAGCCGTAGGTGAGCTTCGCCCACGTGGCGATGGCGTCGCGCTCCCGGAGGAGGTCGTCGGTGGTGGTGGGGGCCTTGAAGAATGGCATGGTGACGCCGCCGTTGCCGGTGTCCGTGGGGACGGTGAGCTTGTCGACGTGCTCGCCCTCGTGCATCGCGTCGTAGAGTCGGGCGACCATGCGGATGGAGTTGCGGAACGCCGGGTGGGTGGTGACGTCCTTGACGCGGTCGCCGTGGAGCCAGACCTCGCGGCCGTCGCGGAGGGACTCGATGTACTCGTCGCCGGTCATGGGGCGGGAGGCGTAGTTCTGCTTCTGGTTGGACGGGTGGTCGGCGGCCGGGTTGGCGGTGCCGTCGAAGGTGCTCATGGGTGGTGTCTCCTGGGATTTGTCAGTTGATGGGTCGCAGTTCGGCGGTGGCGCCGAACCAGCCGGTGAGGGGGTCGTCGCCGCTGTGGTTCCACAGGCCGTCGTGGGAGGTGGGACCGATGTCGTGGAAGGTGGAGCGGAAGAAGAGCAGGGGGTCGCGGTCCTCGGCGATCTCGGCGTCGACGATCTCGCCGAGGAAGATGATGTGGTCGCCGCCGTCGAACTGGGCCCACGGCCGGCACCACAGGGTGGCGAGGTTGCCGCACAGCGACGGGGCGACGTCGTGGTCACCCCACCGGATGGGTTCCTCGCGGGGGCGTCCGGCGAAGTGGAGGGCGATGTCGTCCTGGCTGGAGGCGAGGATGTTCACTGCGAAGGTGTTGTCCGCGAGGATGGCGCACGCCTTGGAGGTGCGGGTGAGTGTCACCTGGCACAGGCGTGGTTCCAGGGAGATGGACGTGAAGGCGGTGACCGTGGCTCCGTGCGGGGTGCCGTCCGCGGAGGTGGTGGTGACCACGGTGACACCGCTGGCGAACTGCCCGAAGACGTTGCGGAGTTTCCTGCCCTCGGAAACTGAATCACTCATGGGGGTGTCCTTTCTGTGTTCACTGTGGTTATGATCGGTGTCACATTCAAGAGGGTAGGAAATCTCTCTCACAGTGGACATCCACTGAGCGCACGATTGTCCGCTATACGAATTGATGCAGGTGAAAGAGGGAAACTGATGTACTGCGACACCAGGCCGCGGTCATTTCGGGAACTGTCCCGAGTGACGGAGGAGCACTATTTTCCGCACACCGTGCGGATGGAGTCCCAGGTGCTGCTGCGGGAATGCGGTCTGATCTGCCGGGAACTCGGCGAGGTGTCCCTGGTCCGGCTCAACTGGGGCGCGGCAGTGACCGTGGAGACCGAACACCCCGACGCCTTCGCGGTGAACATCCCTCTCCGCGGTCGGTTGGGTGTCCGCAGCACCCGCGGCCCGGGGCAGGCGGCGACCGGTCAGGCGGTGGTGTGCCCGCCCGACACCCCGGTCTCCTTCCCCCAGTGGGGCGCGGAGGTCACCATGCTCGGTGTCCGGATGGGCGCAGACTACCTGCGCAATCAGCTGGAACTGGCGGGGGTGACCACCGCCAGCACACCGACGGTCATCGACCTGAACAGCGGGGCGGGGCGTGAGTGGCAGGACATCTGCCAGAGCGTCATCGCCGGGGAGGGACACCTGGCGGGCAACCCGCTGTTCCGACGCAACCTCGCCGCGGCGCTCGCCTCCGGTCTGGCGCTGGTCCTCGGTGAGCACGGGCCCACCGGGCCGCGCGCCACCCCGGCGCGGTTACGACGGGCCGTCGACGCCCTCGAATCCGATCCCGCCCGCCCGTGGACGGTGGGGGAGATCGCGCAGGTCGCCGGCTGCAGTGTGCGCACGCTGCAGGGGGATTTCCGGGAGGAGTATGGCGTCGGGCCGGTCGAGTATCTGCGCGGCATCCGTTTGTCGGTCATCCACGATGAGTTGGTCGCCGCGGATCCCCGCACCGGCGTCACCGTCACCGACATCGCCCTGACCTGGGGAGTTTCCCATCTGGGGCGTTTTTCCTCGGCTTATCGGCGCCGCTTCGGGCAGACCCCGAGCGAGACGCTCCGGGAGTTGCCGGAGTAGGCCTGGCTGAAGTGCCGCCGATGACATCCTCGCCGCGGTGCTTTGGGGGTGAGCTGGTGCTGCATGCGGTGATTCCATCCGGTGCGAATTCTCGTGGCCGGCGGCCGGCACGAGGGGCCTCTAGGGTCGGGTCAGCGCGGGCTTGATGTGGTCCCACGCGGGCTGGAGCTCCTGGTTGAACTGGATCCAGTTGTGGGCGCCACCCTCCTTGTAGTGCGCCTCGTGGTGGTCCATGCCGGCGGCCTGCATGGCGTCGTCGAGCTCCCGGGTGCAGGAGAGCACGCCGCGCTCCAGGAGGCCGCCGACGGCGAGGGAGGTGATCTCGTAATTGTCGTAGAAGGCCTGCTCCTCCTCGGTGAAGGTGCCGTCGGCGGCGGAGAGGTACACCGCCTGGTCGGCGAGGCCGGACGGGTCGAGGGCGGCGTCGTGGCGGATCCACTCCTCGGAACCGTAGGGGCCCCACATGTTCTCCAGCACGCCACCGCGGGAGGTGACGACAAAGCTGGCCATCTGGCGACCGACCGGGCTCATGGGGGAGTAGCAGCCGGAGATACCGAAGACACCGTCGAACATGTCCGGGTTCGTGTTGGCGATGTGGACGGCACCGTTGGCGCCCATGGACAGGCCGCCGATGCCACGCTGGCCATTGAAGTTGATGCTGCTGTCCGGGCCCTCGAGAACCCGAGGCAGTTCCTCGGTGAGGAAGGTCTCCCACATGTGCAGACCGAGGGTCGGGTCCTCGTTGACCCAGTCAGAGTAGTTGGAGGCCCGGGCCTGGGTCGGCAGGACGAGGGTGACGTTCTCGTCGGCGAACACCTCGCGGGCGGCGCCGACGCTCAGCCAGCCGTTGCCGCGCGGGGCATCGACACCGTCGAGCATGTAGAGCATCGGGGACTTAACCGAGCCGTCGGCGGCGTGCCAGATCTGCACCTCGACGTTGCGCTTCATGGAGGGGGAGGAGACGACCCAGCGCTCGAGGCGCTGGCTTTCGTCCTGGATCTCGACGAGTTTCACGTCGGTGATCGAGTCGTCGGTCGGCAGCGGATAGTCGTCATCGAACTCGCGCCACTGGTCCGGCAACAGGGGTGTCAGTACAGGGAACTCTTGATCGCGTCCCAGGCCGGCTGCAGCTGCTCGTTGTAGTTCGCCCAGTTGTGCACGCCCGGCCCCTTGTAGTCCACGGCCTGGTGCGTCATGCCCGCATCCCGCATGGCCCGGTCGAGCTTCTCGGTGCAGGAGAGCACACCGCGCTCGAGGACGGAACCGGCGGACATGTTGAAGAAGGGCTCGTCATCGTAGGAGGCGGCATCCTCCTCGGTGAAGGAACCGTCGGCCGCGGACAGGTAGACGGCCATGTCGCGCAGGCCCTCCGGGTCGGCGGCCGTGTCGTGGCGGTCCCACTCGGCGGAGCCGTAGGGGCCCCACATGTTCTCGACGTCGCCGCCGCGGGAACCGACGACGAGGTTGACCATCTGGCGGCCCACATTGTCGTTGGGGGAGTAGCAGCCGGAGATGCCGAAGGTGGCGTCGAAGATCTCCGGGTTGGTGTTGGCGATGTGCACGGCGCCGATGGCACCCATGGACAGGCCACCGATGGCGCTCTTCCCGTTGTGGTTGAGCTCGGTCTCGGCGACGAGCAGCGGGTGCAGCTCCTTCGTGATGAAGGTCTCCCACTTGTTACGGCCCAGTGCCGGGTCGTCCTCGATCCAGTCGGAGTACAGGGAGGCGGCGGCGTGGGTCGGCATGATGAGGGTGGCCTCCTCGTTGCCGAAGACGCGCTCCGCCGCACCGTGGTTGATCCAGCCGGAGTTCGGGGTGGAGCCGCCGATGCCGTCGAGCATGTAGATGAACGGGGCCGCCGCACCGGTCGCGGACTTCTTGATCTGCACCTCGATGACGCGACCCATCGAGGGGGACTTGACGAACCAGCGCTCGACGCGCTCGTCGACACGCTCGACACGCTTATCGACGATCCGCGCGACGTCGTACTCCTCGCCGTACGGCATCGGGTAGCGGTCGTCGCTGGACAGCAGCGGGCCGCCGAGCGGCAGTTCCGAGGAGCCCACGAGCGACAGGGAGCTGAGGAGCCCGTCGAGGGAGGAGCCGGAGGAGGTCGGGTTGGCGTTGGAGCTGATGACCAGATCGCGCAGGGTGGCGTCGGAACCGGCGGGGATCTCGATATCCTGGGCGAGGGCGGGGGCCGGGAGGAGGGCCAGGGAGGTAGCGCCGGCCAGGAGGAGGCGGGTGAGGTTACGCATGGGAGGAAAAGATACACGCGGGTGAATACATTCCTCTAGTCAGAACGGGTCGACGGTGACCTTCACCACGGAACCGACGGCGTGGCGGCGTCCCCACATGCGCCACAGCAGCGACACGACGGTGACCGCCCAGGTGAGCAGCGCCACGACGTAGAGCGCGTTGATGCCCAGCCAGCGGTAGACGACCGCGCCCGTGAAGGCGCCGGCAGTCAGTCCCGCCCACATCTTCAGGTGCCCGAGCCACGCCGCATGGGAGCCGCCGAAGAAGGCGTCGACGAAGCGTTGCCCCATCTTCACCAGCGTGCCCGTCATGTACGTCAGCGGGATGGACACCTCGCCCTCGCGCTCGAAGATCGAGTTCATGGAACCGATACCGAGGGAGGCGACGATGATGGCGGCGCGGGGGGCGTCGACAAGCACGAGCAACGCGGCGACGGTGAACAGGACGCACATGTTGATCATGACGACCTCGCGGACCTGGTCCGGGCGCACGCGGCGTTTCGCCAGGCGGCGGACGAGCGCGCCCTCCATGACGCCGAGGAGGAAGAAGATGACCGCCGAACCGGCCAGCCAGGCGAGATCCGGGTTGCCGTCGACGGCGGCGGTGGCGATGCGCGTGGTGTTGCCCGACATGAAGGACAGGAAGACGCCGCCGAGGAAGATGAAGCCGATGGAGTCGACGAATCCGGCGATGAACGCGAAGCTCACCGCCAGATTCTGCTCACCGGCGGTGTATCGCTGCAACACCGCTCCTTATGTGTGGCTATGTCTGTACTTACGAACCTCCAGCATAGGCGGTGACGGGGGCGGTGTCTCCACGCAGCAGATCCTCGATCTGCTCCGCGACGCGGAAGACGGCGTTCCAGCGGAACTCGACCGGCATCGGCTCCCCCGCGGTGTAGCGGCGATACCAGTCGGTGCGGCGGCTGCGCTGCGGGATCCACAGGCGCTCCAGCGCGATGTAGGCGGCGGCCTCCGACTCGGGCCCGCGCTGCGCGCCCTCCGGTGGCGGGGCGTCCCACAGCTTCTCGACGTACCCCAGGTGGATCTCCGCCAGGCAGCGGGCGATCTCGACGATGACATCACGCCCGATCTCCGGGTGAATCCGCAGGTGGTACCAGGCGTCGTGCTCCGTTATCTCCGGGTGCGGGGACTCGCCCGGCAGGGGATGACGTCCGACGTGGCACCACGACGTCTCGCCGTCGCGGTCATTCTCCCACGTGGCCACGGCGCCGATCTTCCACAGGTTGCCCAGCATCTCGACGCGTCGCATGGGGATCTTCCGGTTCGCCGCCGCCGAGGTGAACGCCGTGTACTCCAGGGAGGGCCGGGTGACGTACCCGAGCCGCTTTCGCCACCCGCCGACCGAATCGCGGTAGTCCGGCAGGTGCACCCCCGGGGGATGCACGCGCCGGGTGTGGGTGGACAGGTAGTGGTCCTCGAAATGGATCCGCTGGTTGCGGCCGGGCTCGTGGGGGACCTCCAGCCGGATGGGCAGGGCATCGTCGACGGGTTCGTACCCGAAGAGCTCCCACTCGAAGGCGGGGCGCAGCTGGAGGCCGTTGACCAGGGTGACCAGGGACCCGAAGTCCTCGAAACGGGGTAGTTCCATGGACTCCGACAGCTGCATGGCGGCGGACACCGCCTGGCTGACGGTCAGGTGGGGCATGGCGCGGACGAGTTCGACGGTGAACTGTTCCGTACGCGCTCTCTGTTTGAGATCCACGACTGCTCACTCCTCTCGCATTGTGTTACCTGCATCACATGTTAGGCCGCACGAGTGAGGAAGTGAAGATAAGCGAAGGGGACGTTACCGCTTTGTGTTGTTGGTGGAGTCGGGCCCGCCGCCGGTCGACTCCGTCCACCCGTCGGCCCACTCACCGGTCTCGTAGTCGTAGTCGACGGCGTTGCCGTCCTCGTCGGTGCGCTGGTACCACTCGGTGACCTTCTCGGAGGTCGAGTCGAAGTCCGCGCCCGCGCCGCGGCCGTCGGGGGAGGGGGCGACGGTGAGCTCGAAATCGTCGCCGTGCTCCTCCAGGCCGCGGACCACCGCATTCTCGACGGCCGTGCGGGCGTAGGTCCGGCGGATCGCCGCCGGGTCGGTGCGCAGGTCCCGGACGAAGGCGACCATCATCGCCAGCAGCACCACGGAGAACGGCAGCGCGATGAGGATGGTGAGGTTCTGCAGCGCGGTGAGGGTGGTCTCGCCGCCGGCGAGCAGCATGACCACCGCGATGCCCATCATGCACAGGCCCCAGAACACGACGACGAGCTTGCTCGGGGAGGGGTTACCGCGCGAGGACATCGTGCCCATGACCACGGAGGCGGAGTCCGCGGAGGTGATGAAGAAGATCGCCAGCACGGCCATGAGCAGGAACGGGGTGATCTGCGCCAGCGGCAGCTGCGCGAACATGTCGAAGAGCACCTGCTGCGGGGAGGCGTTGCCGTCGAAGCCGGCGACCCCCTCCTGGCTGAGGCGCACGGTGGTACCGCCGAAGATGGTGAACGCCAGGATGAGGATGGCGGTCGGAGCCAGCATGGTGACCAGCACGAACTCGCGCAGCGTGCGGCCGCGGGAGATCTTGGCGATGAACATGCCGACGAACGGGGTCCACGCGATCCACCACGCCCAGTAGAACGCGGTCCACCAGCCCTGGAACTCCACCGTCTCCTCGCCCCAGGACAGGGACTTGGAGACCATCGGCAGGAACTCGTCGAGGTACACGGCGACGCCGGAGGGGACGAGGTTGAACAGGAACAGCGTCGGCCCGAGCAGGAAGACGAAGGCCACGAGCCCGAGGGTGAGGGAGATGTTGATGTTGGACAGCCAGCGGATGCCGCGGGCCACGCCCGACACGGCGGAGAGGATGAAGCCCACCGACAGGATGCCGATGATGAGCAGCGCGTTGTTGGCCAGCGGCCCCGCGCCGGAGACGATCTCGACGCCCTGGCCGATCTGCACCGCGGAGAGTCCCAGGGTGGCGGCCGTGCCGAAGAGGGTGGCGATGATGGCCATCATGTCGATGATCTTGCCGACGATACCGTCGGTGCTGCGCGAACCGAACAGTGGCTTGAACACCGAGGAGATGAGGGGCACGCGGCCGCGGCGGTACGAGGAGTACGCGATCGCGCCGCCGACCAGCGCGTACATGGCCCACGGGGTGAGTCCCCAGTGGAAGTGCGCCTGGGCGACGGCCTGGTGGACCGCAGCCGCGGTGCCCGCCTCCACGGTGTGCGGCGGCGGGGAGACGAAGTAGGCGAGCGGCTCGGAGGGGCCGTAGAAGAAGATGCCCACGCCGATGCCCGCGCCGAACATCGTGGCCACCCAGGAGAAACGGCTGTACTCGGGCTCGGCGTCGTCGGTGCCCAGGCGGATGCGCCCCAGGCGGGAGAATCCGATGTAGAGCATGACCACCAGGCCGAGGGCCATGGTGATGTTGAGCAGCCATCCGGCGTTGACGATGGCCCAGTCGAAAGCCGTGGCCGAGGCGTTCGACACCGACCCCGGGGCGAGGACGCCCCAAGCGATGAAGGACACCACGGCCACGGCGGTGACGGTGAAGACGATCCGGTCGAGGTCGAAGCGGTTGCGCTGATCGTCGACGTCGATGCCCCGGACGAGGCCGGGGTGCAGGTCGTGGGGGTATTCGGGCTGGGGTGGCACGGTCGCGCACCTTTCCGCGGCCCGTTTCCAGGCTGTTCGGCAGTAGGGACCACTTATTGTGGTCCCCGCATGTCTCTACAGGCTGAGTGTGTCGGACTCGCCGGCCGGCTTGTCGCCGGTCATCTTCATCTTGGCGAAGTCCACGAGTGCACCGATCGCGCCGCCCTTCTGGTTCCACAGCTGCGCGGTCTCGGTGGTCACGCGTACGACGCCGAGCTGCGGATCGGAGGGGCCGGAGTAGTAGGCCTCGGCCGCGTCGGTCCACAGGTCGGCGACCTTGCGGGTCTTCTCCTCGCCCTCGAGGAAGGTGGCCTTGCCGGACACGGACAGCCACGTCGAGCTGTCGGTGAAGGCCAGGTTGACGTTCGGGTCGTGGCGGAGATTGTCGGCGTGACCGGTGTCGAGCTTGATGAAGAAGTAGGCGTCCGCGGTGCCGGTGACCTCGAGCGGGGTCATCGGGTGGGAGTGGAGGCGGCCGGTGTCGGACTTCGAGGTGAGCATGACGAAACGCTCGTCGCGCATCTCCTTGACGATGTCCTCGCGGGTGGTGTTGTCGGTCATGATGTATTCCTTCCTGTTGATGTGTGGTCGCCACTGTACGTTTCTCCACTCACATAAGACGGAACTGATTTAAAGGAGTACTGTGGCGCGCACCACCCCCTGAGAAAGGAAGACACGTGTCCCAGCACAACCAGCCCCAGCCTCCCGGCGTCCCCGGCCCGCAGCCCGCACCCGTCGACGAACCCACCACCCCCGCCCCGCCGCTGCCGCCCAAGAACGACCAGATGGCCACCGCCCGGGTGACCGCCTCCGGCTGCCCCTTCCACCCCGGCGCCGACACCGACCCCCGCGCCCAGCAGGGCGAGTACCTCACCACCTCCACCGGCACCCGCGTGCCCGAGACGGACCGCTCGCTCAAGGCGGGTGCCCGCGGCCCGGTGCTCCTGCAGGACCACCACCTGCGCGAGAAGATCACCCACTTCGACCACGAGCGCATCCCGGAGCGCGTCGTCCACGCCCGCGGCGCCGGCGCGCACGGCATCTTCCGCGCCAACGGTGCCGCCGCCGACATCTGCTCCGCCGGTGTGTTCGCCGACGGCAAGGAGACCCCGGTCTTCGTCCGCTTCTCGACGGTCCTCGGCTCCCGCGGCTCCGCCGACACCGTCCGCGACACCCGCGGTTTCGCCACGAAGTTCTACACCGACGAGGGCACGTGGGACCTGGTGGGCAACAACATACCGGTCTTCTTCATCCAGGACGGCATCAAGTTCCCCGACATCATCCACGCCGGCAAGCCGCACCCGGACCGCGAGATCCCGCAGGCGCAGAGCGCCCACGACACCTTCTGGGACTTCGTCTCCCTGCACACCGAGGCGCAGCACCACACCATCTGGAACATGTCCGACCGCGGCATCCCGCGCTCCTACCGCATGATGGAGGGCTTCGGTGTCCACACCTTCCGCCTGAGCAACGACGCCGGCGAGACCACCCTGGTGAAGTTCCACTGGAAGCCGCGCCTCGGTGTCCACTCCCAGATCTGGGAGGAGGCGCAGATCACCGGCGGCGTCGACCCCGACTTCCACCGCCGCGACCTGGCCGACGCCATCGAGTCCGGCGCCCTGCCGCAGTGGGACCTCGGGGTCCAGGTCTTCCCGGACACCCCGGAGGAAACCTTCGAGGGAATCGACCTCCTCGACCCCACCAAGCTCGTCCCCGAGGAGCTGGCCCCCGTGACGATCATCGGCACGATGACCCTGGCTGCCAACCCCACGAACTACTTCGAGCAGACCGAGCAGGTCGCCTTCCACCCGGCGCACCTGCCCCCGGGCATCGACGTCACCGCCGACCCGCTGCTGCAGGGCCGCCTGTTCTCCTACATCGACACCCAGATCTCCCGCCTGGGCGGACCCAACTTCAACCAGCTGCCGGTCAACCGCCCGCAGGCCCCGGTCAACGACATGTTCCGCGACGGCATGCACCAGGTCGGTGCGCACGTGGGCGTCGCCCCGTACCACCCCAACTCCCTCGACGGCGGCAACCCGCAGCCCACCACCGAGGGCGCGCGTATCGACGTCCCCGTCGCCCTGCCCGAGTCCACCGTCACCCGGGAGCAGTCCGCCAGCTTCGACGACCACTTCTCCCAGGCCCGCCTGTTCTACCTCTCCCTCACGGAGACCGAGCAGGAGCACGTCGCCGCCGCCTACTCCTTCGAGCTGGGCAAGTGCTACGAGAAGAACATCAAGATCCGCCAGGTCGACAACCTGGCGCACATCGACACGGGCCTGGCCGCGACCGTCGCGAAGAATCTCGGCCTGCCCGCCCCGGACAAGGCGAAGCTGGCCGACGTCACCCCGTCGCCGGCGCTGTCTCAGATCGGCCGCACCTGGCCGGTCGACGGCCGCCAGATCGGCATCCTCACCACGGCTGACACCCCGCAGGAGCAGGTCACCGCCCTCGCCGCCGACATCGCCGCAGCCGGGATGGTGCCGCTCGTCGTCGCCGAGCACGGTGGCGACGGGGTGTCCCGCACCTACGACACCGCCCGCTCCATCGAGTTCGACGCCGTCGTCGTGGCGGACATCGCCGACCGCCCCGAGGTGGCCGTGCTGCTGGCAGAGGCGTTCCGCCACCAGAAGGCCATCGCGCTGCTCGCCGGGTTGGACCCGGTGCACGTCGACACCGGCGCGCCGGGCGTCGTCGAGCTCACCGGGCTCGGGGAGGCCGTCGAGAAGCTCACCCCGCTGCTCGAGGCGCACCGCGTGTGGGATCGCTAACGTGGGGGCATGAGAATCGACATCTGGTCCGACTACATCTGCCCCTTCTGCACGGTGGGGGAGAGACACCTCAACCTGGCGCTGGAGTCCTTCGCCGGCCGGGATGATGTCGAGGTCGTGTGGCGGAGTTTCCAGCTCGACCCGGAGGCCCCGAAGGAGTCGACGGGCAACGCGCTGGATTACCTCACCCGCATCAAGGGGATGAGTGAGGCCCAGGTCGTCGCCATGAACGACGGCCTGGCCGCCCGCGCCGCGGAGGTCGGGCTGGAGTTCAACTGGCGCGATTCCCACATGGTCAACACCATGGACGCCCACCGCCTCGGGGTGCTCGCCCGCGAGGACGACAAGGGTATCGAGTGGGATGAACTGGTCAAGCGCGCCTACTTCACGGAGGGGAAGAACATCGCCGACCACGCCCAGCTGCGCGAGCTGGCCGCCGAGGTCGGGCTCGCCGCGCAGGACGTCGACTCGGTGCTCGCCGACGAGACGGCCTACGCCCGTGAGGTCGCCGAGGACATCGCCCTGGCCCGTCAGATCGGCGTGCAGGGCGTGCCGTTCTTCGTCTTCGACGGCCGCCTGGCGGTCTCCGGTGCCCAGCCGGTCGAGGTGTTCCGCCAGGCGCTGGAGCAGGTCGCGGCGGGTAAGTGACCGTGGACGTCTGGCTCACCTCCGACCTGCACCTGGGGCACCATTTCGTGGCCCGGCTGCGGGGCTTCGACGACGTCGAGAAGCATGATGAGGCGGTGCTCGCCGGGATCCGTGACCTGCCGAAGGGCGACCGCCTGTGGATCCTCGGTGATCTCTCGCGCGGTTCCTCCGAGGAGGAACGCCGTGCGCTGCAGCTGCTGCGCGTCCACGGCGCGCACCTGGAGATGCACCTGACGCCGGGCAACCACGACTCCTGCCACCCCATCCACCGTTCCTCGCACAAGACGCAGCGGATGTTCCTCGACGTCTTCCACTCGGTGCAGGCGTACCAGAAGCTCAAGTGGGAGGGGCGGACCGTCTACCTCAACCATTTCCCGCGCCCGGGGATGGATCATCCGGGTATGCCCTCGCGGCACGACGAGGTGCGGTTGCACGCCGAGTACATCGTCCACGGGCACCTGCACTCCGCACACCCGGATACGGGTGCGGGGCTGGTCGACGTCGGCCAGGACGCGTGGGACATGCGCCCGGTCCGGCAGGTGGACGTGCAGGCGGTGCTGTTCAGCTGATCCGCTCCGCGACGGACTGGATGTCGCCGAAGGGCAGGCGGGTGTCACCGTGGGCCTCGCAGTAGTCGAGGAGGGCGTAGCCGGTGCGCTGCAGGTGGAGGTGCTCCTCCCAGCGCTGCGTGGCGACGTCCGGGTTGTTGCGCGACAGCGACTGGGCGGCGCGGCGTTCGCTGAGCAGCTCGTACTGCAGGTCGCGGCGCTGCTCGAGGGCCTCGTCCGGGGCGGAGGTGAGCAGGGCGCCGAGAAGGGACTCCATCGCCCGGCGGCAGCGCAGCTGCAGGCGCAGATGGTGGGCGGGTTCGGCGTCGGAGCGGTAGAGCCACAGGAGGGCGAGGGCGAAGATGACGGAGAAGGCGATCTCGATGACGCGTTCGTACACGGTCACCCCGACCGGTTCCTGCAGTGCGCCGCCGAGCATGAGCGCCACCGGGGTGGTGAAGATAACGGCCAGGGCGTAGTTGCGGGTGACGAAGATCTCCGAGAAGAACAGGCACACCGACAGGGCGAGCATGAGGGTCCAGGCGTGGACGTCGAGAAGATACAGCACCCCGAACAGCCCGACGCCGAGCACGGACCCGAGGAAGCGGTGGACGCCGCGGATGGTGCCGGGCACCTTGTCGGGCCCCCACTGCAGGATGAGCAGCGTCGACACGATGGCCCAGTCGGGGCGGTTGAACCCGAGCGCGATGCTCGTCACGCCGGCGCCGAGGCAGGCGAGCATGACGCGGGTGGCCGTCATCATGGCGTGGCTGTCGGGGTGGATGGAGCGGTAGAGGCGGTAGCTTATTGACGGCCGCGTGTGCGGCACCTTCACCCGGTCCACGTCGAGGTAGTTGCGGTTGTCGGAGATCTCGTCGACCGCCCGGCTGCCGGTGCCGACCAGCGTCGCCTGCGCGGCGAGGGTGCGTTCCGCCAGGCCGGAGGCGTCGACGATGCGTCCGGCGTGGATGGCGCGGGCGTCGGCCAGCGTGAACCAGGCGTGGGTGACGGCGGTCTGCGCCTGGTGGAGCTTCTCGACGCTCCCGTCACTGTCCGCCACCGCCGCCTCGAGGACCCGCACCGCGTCCTCCTCCGGGCCGCGCGGGTTGAGCAGCGCCGGGGCCATGCCGACGAGGACGGAGCTGAGCACGCCGACGCCGGCCCACGCCCCGACCTCCACGGGGTTGAGGTCGAGGCGGTGGGTCATGGTGGAGGCGCCGGTGACCAGCAGGATGAACCACGGCCCCGGCGGCGGCAGGCGCAGGGCGTTGGCCACGTAGATGCCCACCCCGGCGATGGCGGTGGCGAACGCGACGGTGAGCAGCAGCCACCACCGGGTGGCCCCCGCCTCGATCTGCCCCCACACGACCGTGCCCACGAAGGCGCCCGCCACCGCGCCGGTGATGAACAGCGCCCCTGCGGTGAGCAGTACCTTCCAGCGGGCGCGGTAGGCGTAGCCCTCGCCGTGGATGACGGTGAAGGAGCCCGCGGCGATGAGCAGCAGCTCAGCCTCGAAGCCGAGGAGGATCGCCACCGTGCCCGGCAGTCCCATGGCCAGCCCGGCGCGCAGCGCGCCGGGCCAGCGCCGCCCGGGGGAGTGGAAGGCAGTGAACAACTGCCAGGCGCTGGGCCGGGGCGGGGGTGTCTCCATCATGGGAATCAGGATAGTCCCTGGGCCGAATGAACCGATCGGTCTCCAAACCTAGACAGGCTGGTTCGCAATGATGTACCTTCCTGTCTAGCAAAATCATCACACGAAAGGCGTCATCCATGATCCTCACCGGTCTGGCCGTGGGAGCGGTCCTCGGCATCGTCATGCAGCGCGGGCGGTTCTGTGTCACGGGCATGCTCCGCGACATCTTCCTGCAGAAGACGTGGCGCACCACGGTGGCACTGTTCATCGTCATCTCCGTCCACGCCCTGGGCATCGCCGCGCTCACCAGCCTCGGCGTCATCACCCCGAGCTACGGTAACTTCGCCCCGGTCGCCGTCATCGTCGGCGGCTTCATCTTCGGCCTGGGCATCATCCTCGCCGGTGGCTGCGCCTCCGGAACGTGGTTCCGCTCGGCGGAGGGCCTCATCGGCTCGTGGCTCGCCCTCGTCTTCTACGCTCTGTCCGCCGCAGCCATGAACACCGGCGCGCTCACCTGGCTCAACGGCGGGCTGAGCAGCTGGGAGACGTCCCTGACCACGCTGCCCGCCAGCTTCGGCGTCTCCGCCTGGTTCTTCGCCATCCCGCTGGCCATCGGCACCGCGCTCGCCGCGCGCCACTACCTGGCCACCGAGAAGAAGGCCGTCCGCCTCGACGTCCCGTTCTGGAAGCGCCCCCTGCACCTCTACACCGCGGGTGCCCTCGTCGGACTCATCGGCGTCATCGCGTGGCCGCTGTCCGCCGCCGCCGGCCGCAACTCCGGCCTGGGCATCACCACCCCGTCCGCCAACATCGCCACCTTCATCACCACCGGCGACGTCGAGCGCCTCGACTGGGGCGTCATGCTCGTCCTCGGCCTGTTCATCGGTGCCTTCGCCGCCGCCCGGGCCACCGGCGAGTTCCGCCTCCGCGTCCCGGACGCCACCACCGCCACCCGCGCCGTCGTCGGCGGCTGCATGATGGGCGTCGGCGCCGCGCTGGCCGGTGGCTGCACCGTCGGCAACGGCATGGTTCAGACCGCCCTGTTCAGCTACCAGGGCTGGATCGCCCTGCTGTTCATCGCGCTCGGCGTCGGCGCCGGCGCCAGGATCTGGCTCAAGCCGGCCGCCACCCCCACCCCCGTTGCCGAGGCGGCCCCCTCCTCCGCCGAGGACCGCGTCCTGCCCTTCCAGGTCGCCACCGGTGCCGTCGCCCTGCAGACCGCCCCGCGCGTGAAGAAGGCCCGCCCGCTCGGCGAGGGCCGCTACGCCCTCGACCAGATGGGTGCCGTGTGCCCCTTCCCGCTCATCGAGACGAAGGACGTGCTCGACACCCTGGAGTCCGGCGAGGAACTGGTCATCGACTTCGACTGCACCCAGGGCACCGAGACCATCCCGCAGTGGGCCGCGAACAACGGCCACGAGGTCACCGATTTCCACGCCACCGGTGACGCCAGCTGGCAGCTGACGGTCAGGAAGGGCTGACCGTCACGGTCATCGCCAGACGCAGCTGCTCGTCCCGCGCCAGGTCGACTCCGTCGAGATCCTCCCCGAGGATCGCGGGTTCGACGCACAGGAACCGCGACCATTCCCCGGGGCCGACATCCTTCATGTCGGCCTCGCCCGGATTCCACACCACGGTGGCGTCGGCCCCGTCCGGGGTCACCGTGATCACCCGCTGCTTGTCGACGATGCGCACCTGCCGCGCCTCCCGGAAGATGCGGTCGACGGGGGCGTCGATAAGCAGCGTCCCCTCCTGCACCGATTCCCGGTCGGTGAAACGGTCGGTGAAGGACACCCCGGCGAGGCCCTCGACCCGTACCTCGCGGACGTCGTCGACGAGGAAGTAGGGGTGGAAGCCCATCTGCACGCGGCGGGTGTCGGGGGATTCGTTGCGCATGTGCAGCTCGATGCGCATGCCGTCGGCCCGTTCCTTGACGCTGAGGGTGAGGTGGAGGCCGTCGTTGACGAGCTGCGCGTTGAAACCCATGCCGTCCGTCGTCACGCGCCAGTCGGCGGTGCGGGCCCAGCCGTGGCGGGGCTCGCCGTCGAGAAGCTCGGCGAAGGCGGGGGCGATGACGGGGATGCCGCCGCGGATCGGGGAACCCGTGGTGGAGGAGAGGTAGAACAGCTCCCCGTGGTCGGTGTCGGTGCTGGTCACGTGGGCGCCGGCGGGGCTCATGCGCATCCGGCCGGCGGTCAGGAGATCGTCCATACCCTCTAAAGTAGGTGCAATGCTCACCACCCGCGAGAATATTTACGGCGACCTCACGGTCCGCGACCACACCCTCACCACCTCCTGGTACCCCGGCGAGGACATCGAGGTGTTCTGCCGCGAGCTGTCCACCGACGACTCCCGGCCCCCGCTGCTCTTCCTCCAGGGCGGCCCCGGCTACCCCGCGCGCGTCCCCCTCGACGGGTGGCTGCGCGAGGCGCTCCGGCATCACCGCGTGTTCCTCCTCGACCAGCGCGGCACGGGTCGTTCCACCCGCCTCGACCGGCACGCCGACCCCGCGCTTCTCGACGCCACCCACCTCTCCCACCTCCGCGCCCGCGACATCGTCGCCGACGCCGAGGCCTTCCGCGCCGCCCTCGGTCTCGGCCGGTGGGACGTGCTCGGCCAGTCCTTCGGCGGATTCTGCATCACCACCTACCTCTCCACCCACCCCGATGCGATCCGCTACGCCTACCTCACCGGCGGGCTGCCCGGCCTGGTGTCGGCGGAGGACACCTACCGCGCCACCTACGCCAAGCTCGCCGCCCGCCAGCAGCACTTCCTCGACGCGGTGCCCTTCGCGGAGGATCGCATCCGCGAGATCTGCCACCACCTCGACAACTCCGACGAGCGCCTGCCCACCGGCGAGCGGTTGTCGTCGCGCCGTTTCCGCACCATCGGCATCGAACTCGGGCGCGGGGCGGGCTTCGAGAACCTCGCCCTGCTTCTCGACGCCCCCTTCCACCACATCCGCGGCGAGAAACGACTCCACGGCGACGCCCTCGCCGACCTGTCCACGCGCCTGTCCTTCGAGGCCGCCCCGCTCTACGCCGTCATCCACGAGACGATCTACGCCGGCACCCCCGCCTGGGCGGCGCACCGCGTCCGCGAGGAGTTCGACGTCCTGCTCACCGGCGAGCACATCTTCCCGTGGCAGTTCGAGGAGGACCCCGCCCTGCGCGCCTTCCGCCCGGTCGCAGAGGAGCTGGCGGCGCGCGAGTGGGAGTCGCAGTACGACGTCGCCGCCCTGGGGGAGGCGTCGGCGGTGTGCGCGGCGGCCGTCTACCGCGACGACATCTTCGTGCCCCGTGAGCTCTCCCTCGACACCGCCGCGCATTTCCGGGACCTGCGCGTGTGGGAGACCGCCGGCTACCAGCACAACGGGCTGCGCGTCGACGGTGCCCGCATTCTGCGCCACCTCATGGAAATGGTGCGCTCATAAGAGTCTTATAGTGTCCTCACCGCGCACCCACTCCTCGGACACGGGACCCACCAGCCGTTGGCACGAGGTAGTCACCACCACTTTCCGGAGGACCCATGTCTGCCGTGTTCCGGTCCCGTGAGGACCGTTCCGCCGCCATCGCGGTGACCGCCTTCCCCCTGTTCATCCTCGTCGGCACCGCGATCGCCTTCTTCTTCCCGGCGCCGTTCCAGCCGTGGTCGGAGTACATCACGTACTTCCTCATGATCATCATGTTCGGCATGGGCCTGACGCTGACGATCCCCGACTTCCAGGAGATCGCCCGCCGCCCGTGGGCCATCCTGCTCGGCGTCGTCGCGCAGTTCGTCATCATGCCCCTCGCCGCCATCGCCGTCGCCCGGATGCTGGGCCTCAACGAGGCGCTGGCCGTCGGCCTGCTCATGCTCGGCTCCGTGCCCGGCGGCACCTCGTCGAACGTCATAACCTTCCTGGCCAAGGGCGACGTCGCCCTGTCCGTCGCGATGACCTCCGTCTCGACGCTGCTCTCGCCGATCGTCACCCCCATGCTCATGCTGGCCCTGGCCAACCAGCGCACCGAGGTCGACGGTGCCGGCATGGCCCTCACCCTCGTCCAAACCGTCCTCCTGCCCGTCATCGGCGGCCTCGTCCTGCGCTACTTCCTGGACAAGTGGATCGGCCTCATCTCCCCGGTGCTGCCGTGGATCTCCATCCTCGGCATCGGTGGCGTCGTCTTCCCGACCGTGGCGAACAACACCGAGCGGCTCGCCGCCGTCGGCATGATCGTCTTCGTCGCCGTCCTGCTGCACAACGTCTTCGGCTACATCCTCGGCTACCTCACCGGCAAGGTCTTCCGCCTGCCCGAGACCAACAACCGCACCATGGCCGTCGAGGTGGGTACCCAGTCCGCCGGCCTGGCGTCCGGCATGTCCGCCAAGTTCTTCAGCCCCGAGGCCGCCCTGCCGGGTGCCGTCGCCGCCGTCCTGCACAACATCACCGGCGCGGTCTACGCCTCCGTCGCCCGCCGCTTCCCGCTGGCCGAGGAACAAAAAACCGCCCCGGTTGTTGAAGATAAGGTGTCCGTCTCCTAGACGGGCTAGAGTATGGCGTAACAGGTCGACCGGAGGTGCGTATGCATAGCAACCGTGAGCATGTGACCCTGTCCACGACAGAGGTCACCGAATTCGATCGACTCGCCACGGAACTCGGGGTCTTCGAGGTCTCCGAGGAACGAGTCCTCCACCCGGGTATCCTCACCCAGGTGTACGGGGGATAGTGGCCTGACAGCCAAGGACCGGGTGCGGTCCCTTTTGGCGCTTTTAGAACGGCACCCCACTGTGGAGGATGACGTTCGCGTAGGGGGTGGTCTCGCCGGTGCGGATGACGAAGGCCGCCCCGGCCACCTGCTTCTTCAGCTCCTCGTGGGGGACCTCGGTCCGGGGCACGTCCGGCAGGAGGGAGCGGACCTCGCCCGGGGTCTCCGCCGCGAGCGTCACGCCCTCGACGACGACCTCGGCGAGGTAGGCGTCGAGCACCTCCGCGAAACGCGGGATGCCGGACACCAGCGCCAGGTCGACCACCGGCACCCCGGCGGGGACGGGCAGCCCGCAGTCGGCGATGACGATCGTGTCCGTGTGCCCCAACCGGTTGATCCGGCCCGCCAGCTCGGCGTGGAGGATCCCTGACCTACGCATCGCCCACCTCCGGGAGGACGTCCGACGCCGCGGGGTAGGAGGTCTGCGCGCCCTCGCCGAGGGTGGCGAACGCCCCGACCCGGGCGGCGTGCTCGGCGGCGGCGATGAGGTGGTCCCCGGCGACGAGCCGCGCCACGAGGGCCCCGGCGAAGGCGTCCCCGGCGCCGACGGTGTCCACGGGGGTCACGCGCGGCGTCGGGATCGGGGTGCGCTCGTTGCCGACGCCCACCATCGCGCCGCGGGCGCCGAGGGTGAGGACGACGGAGGGGAACCCGGCGTCGAGAAGCGCGGCCACGAGGTCCTCCGGATCCTCGGACGCGATGCCCGCCCCGAGCATGTCGAGGACGAGCCCGGCCTCATGTTCGTTGGCCAGCAGGGGGTCGGCCTGCAGGAGCTTGTCGACGTCGACCTCGATCACCGGGGCCAGGTTCACCACGACGCGCCCCGTGGCCAGGCCGACGGCGGCGGCGAACCCGTCCGCCGGGATCTCGCCCTGCAGGAGGACGATCTGCGCGGACTCGATGAGGGGGGCGCGTTCCTCGACGAAGGCGGCGTCGACAAGCGCATTGGCGCCGGGGACGACGACGATGGTGTTCTCCCCGCCCGCGTCGACGGTGATGACGGCCAGGCCGGTGGTGCCGGGGACCGTGGCCACCGCCGAGAGATCCACGCCGGAGGACCGCAGGATCTCCGTGGCGGGGGCGGCGTAGGGGTCGTCGCCGACCGCGCCGACCATCGCCACCGACGCGCCCTGCAGCGCGGCGGCGACCGCCTGGTTGGCGCCCTTGCCGCCGGCCGTCACCACCCCACCCGACCCGAGGAGGGTCTCCCCGGGCAGCGGGTGGCGGGGGACGCGGACGCTGAGGTCGGCGTTGACGGAGCCGACGACGGCTACCTCGATGGGATCCGTCACTCGAAGTCACCGACGTTCTCGCGGGTGACGGTGACGACGTCGACCGGGACCTCCTCGTCCGGGGTCTGGTCGTCGAGGATCTTCTTCGCCTGCTCCACGGCCTGCGCACCGAGCTCGCCCGGCTGCTGCGCGATGGTGGCGACCAAGCGGCCGTCCTGCACCGCGGCCAGACCGTCGTCGGTGCCGTCGAAGCCGACGACCATGACGTCCTCACCGGCGCGGGCCCCGAGGGCCTCGAGGGCGCCGAGGGCCATCTCGTCGTTCTCCGCGAAGATCGCCTTGACGTTCGGGTGGGCCTGCAGCAGGTTGGACGCGACGTCGAGGCCGCGGGTGCGGTCGAAACCGGCGGTCTGGGTGGCCACGACGTTGATGTTCGGGTATGCGGCGATGCCCTCGTTGAAGCCCTGCCCGCGGTCGCGGGAGGCGGAGGAGCCGGCGATACCCTGCAGGACGATGACGTCGCCCTCCTCGCCGATGGCCGCGGCCAGGGCGTCCGCCGCCTGCCGACCGCCGGCGACGTTGTCGGAGGCGATGAAGGACGCGACCTCGCCGCCGTTGGAGGAGCGGTCGACGGCGATGACCGGGATGTCCGCGTTGTTGAGGGCCTCGACGGCGGGGACGACGGCGTCGGAATCCGTCGGGTTGACGATGACGACGTCCGCGCCCGAGCTGGCCGCGTTGTTGAGCTGGTTGATCTGGGTGGAGGCGTCGTCGGAGGCGTCCTGGATGTTGAGGGTGATACCCAGCTCGTCGGCCTTCGCCTGCGCGCCGTCGCGCAGCTGCACGAAGAACGGGTTGGTCTGCGTCGACAGCGCCAGGGTGACGGAGCCGTCGCCGGCGGAGTCACGGTTACAGGCGGCCAGCCCCATGGCGAGGGAGACGGAGGCGACGATGGCGAGGGACTTGCGTGCGATGGACATGATGTTCCTTTCGGGGAGGGTTGCTAGGTGGTGGTCTTCTTGCGCAGCACGTCGAAGCCGACGGCCAGGGCGATGACGAGGCCGATGACGATCTGCTGCCAGAAGGAGGAGACGTTGAGGAGGTTGAGGCCGTTACGGATGACGGCCAGCAGGATGGCGCCGATGAGCGTGCCGGTCGCCTTACCGGTACCGCCCGCCAGGGAGGCACCGCCGATGACGACGGCCGCGATGGCGTCCAGCTCATAACCGACGCCGGCCTGCGGCTGCGCCGAGGAGAGACGACCGGCCATGACCAGGCCGGCGAGGCCGGCGAACAGGCCCGACAGGGCGTAGACGGTGACGAGGATCTTCTTCACCGGCAGACCGGAGAGGCGGGCCGCCTCCACGTTGCCGCCGATGGCGTACATCGACCGGCCCAGCACCGTGCGGGAGAGGATGAACCAGCACACGAAACCGGCGATGACCATCATGACGATCGGGATCGGGATGCCTCCCACCGTGCGGCCCAGCCAGTTGACGGTCGGGGCGGTGGCCATGGGGGAGCCCTGCGAGATGACCAGGGTGGCGCCGCGGGCGATGGACATCATCGCCAGGGTGGCGATGAACGCCGGCAACTTTCCGTACGCCGTGGCGATGCCGCTGATGGCACCGGCGAGCAGGCCCGTGAGCAGGCCCGCGATGAGCGTGAGCCAGCCGGGCAGCCCGGCGTCGACCCAGAACCAGGCGGAGACCATCGCGCCGAGTGCGGCGACCGCGCCGACCGACAGGTCGATGCCGGCCGTGACGATGACGAAGGTCATGCCGAACGCCAGGATGGCCACGGTCGCGGCCTGGATGCCGATGTTGAGGAAGTTGTTGACGGTGAGGAAGTGCGGGGTGGCGATGAACAGGGCGACGCACAGGACGACGAGTCCCACCAGGGCGCCGTTGTTCATCACCCAGTTGAGCACCTTCTGCCCGGAGGAAGTGGTGGTGGTCATCGGTTCTCCTTGTCGAGGTGATCGAGGGTTTCAGAGGTGAGGGCGTCGTCGATCTGGGAGACCGCGAGCGCCATCACCTCGTCCTGGGTGGCGGTGTTGGGGAGTTCTCCGGCGAGTCGACCTCCCGACATGACGAGCACGCGGTCCGACATCCCGAGCACCTCCGGCAACTCGCTGGAGACCATGAGGACGGCGCCGCCCGCGGCGGTGAGTTCATTGATGATGTTGTAAATCTCCACCTTGGCGCCGACGTCGACGCCGCGGGTGGGCTCGTCGAGAAGCAGCACCCGGGAGCCGGCGAGGACCCAGCGGCCGAAGACGGCCTTCTGCTGGTTGCCGCCGGAGAGGTTGCGGATCTCCTGGTCGAGGCCCGCCATCCGGATGCGCAGTTTCTCGGCGACCTCCGCGGAGCGGCGCTTCTGCCCGCTGCGGTCGGCGAGGCCGAACTTCGCGGTGGAGCGGAGGGTGGCCAGGCCGAGGTTCTCCTCGACGCTGGCCCCGAGCACCAGGCCCTGGGCCTTGCGGTCCTCGGGCACGTGGCCGACGCCGCGGCGGATGGCCTCGGCGATGTCGTTGTGCCGCAGGTCCTTCCCCTCGATGCGGACGGTGCCGGAGTCGATGGGGTCGGCACCCGCGATGGCGCGCACCACCTCGGTGCGACCGGCGCCGACCAGCCCGGCGACACCGACGACCTCACCGGCGCGGACCTGGAAAGAGACATCCTGGAAGCGGCCGGCGGCGGTGAGGGAGTCGACGTCGAGAAGCACGTCCCCGACCTCGGGGACCACGCGGGGAAACTGGTCGTCGATGTCGCGGCCGACCATGAGGCGGACGAGTTCCTCCTCGGGGGTGTCGGCGGGGACCTCAGCGACGAACTCGCCGTCGCGCAGGACCGAGACGGTGTCGGCGATGCGTGCGATCTCGTCGAGGTGGTGGGAGATGAAGACCATGCCCACCCCCTTGGCCTTGAGGTCGTCGACGACGCTGAACAGCTGGTCGATCTCGTGGCCGGTGAGGGCCGCGGTGGGCTCGTCGAGGATGAGCATGCGGGCGTCCATGGACAGCGCCTTGGCGATCTCCACGAGCTGCTGCCGTGCGATGCCGAGTTCCCCGACCGGGGTGTCCAGGTCGACGTTGACGCCGATGATGTCGAGCGCGGCCTGCGCGCGGCGACGCAGCTCCCGGTAGTTGACCAGGCCGAACTTCTCGGGGGTGCGACCGAGCATGACGTTCTCGGCGACGGACATGGTGGGCACCAGGTTGAGTTCCTGGTGGATGGTGGCGATGCCGAGGGCCTCGGCCGCCTTCGTGGTGGGCAGGGTCGTGGGCTGTCCGTCGACGATGATCGTGCCGGAGTCGGGCTGGTAGACGCCCGACATCATCTTGATCAGCGTGGACTTGCCCGCGCCGTTCTCCCCGAGCAGGGCCGTGACCTTGCCCGGGTACACGGAGACGCTGACCTGGTCGATGACGTTGACGGGGCCGAAGGACTTGGAGACCTTCTCCAGTGTCAGCAGCGCTTCAGTCACGATGGTGCCTCCTTCGGGTGAAATCGCTGGATGGACGGATGATGAGGGTGGTGGGGGTCGTCGGCGCGGGCGGCGGCGACGTCCCCGACATGAGGTCGATGAGCAGGTGCAGCGCCCGGGTTCCCAGGTCGGCGACGTTCTGGTCGATGACCGTGACGGGGGAGGCCTGCAGGCGCATGGTGGAGTTGTCGTCGAAGCCGATGAGCGCGAGGTCACGGCCGATGGCGACCTGCCGCGCATGGCACGCCTCCAGAGCACCGACCGACATCATGGAGTCGCCCGCGATGATCGCCTCCACCCCGCGGTCGAGGAGGTCGAGGGTGCCCTGATGCCCCTCGGCGCGGTCGAATCCGCCGTGGTGGATCTCCCGCTTATCGACGCCGTGCCTCCCGCACGCCTCCTCAAAGGCCGCGAGTCGGCCCACGCCGGTGGACGTGGTCATGGGCCCGGAGAGGTAGCCGATGTGGTGGTGACCGCGCTCCAGGAGGTGGGCGACGGCGGCGTCGATTCCCGGGCGGGGGTCGGAGGCGATGGTGGGCAGGCCGGCGTCGGGAAGCTCGCGGTCGACGAGGACGACGGGCATGGGGAGGCGGGTGAAGGCGTCGTCGGAGCCGTTGTAGGGGACCGCGAGGATGCCGTCCACCTGCTGCGAGGCGAGGGTGCCCAGGGAGGTGGCGAGCTGGGCCGGATCCTCCGCCGTCGACGAGATGATGGTGGACAGGCCGTGGCGGGAGGCCTCCTGCTGGATGACGTGGGCCATCGTGGCGAAGAAGGGGTTGACCAGGCTGGGCACGGTCAGTCCGATGATGCTGGTGCGGGAGCTACGCAGGGCCCGGGCCTGGGCGTTCGGTTGGTAGTCGAGGTCGGCGGCGCAGGCGCGGACGCGGTCCCGGGTGGCCGGGGCGATGGCGGGGTTGTCGGCGAGGGCGCGGGAGGCGGTGGACACGGAGACCCCCGCGGCCGCGGCGACATCCTTCAGCGTGGCGCGTGCCATCGGGGGTCTCCTTCCTCGGTGCAATCGTTTGCATTCCCGTTTCCCATGAGGCTAATGTGAGGGCCGCGGCACCGTCAAGTGGTCCAGGTCACAGGTTGATTTCAGTTGTGCCGGGGCGCACGTACACTTGCTGCCATGACCATTCGCGATCGCGCCCTCGGCGCCTGGTACGGACAACTCATCGGCGACAACCTCGGCGCGCTCGTCGAATTCCGGCGCCCCGGCGAGATCGCCGCCGCCTACCCCGACGGCGTCCGCGAGATGGCCGACGGCGGCACCCACAACATCGCCGCCGGTCAGCCCACCGACGACTCCGAGATGGCCCTCGCCCTCGCCCGCTCACTGGTGCGCAACGGCGGCTACGACCGCGCCGACGTCCTCGCCTCCTACCGACGCTGGTACGACTCCCACCCCTTCGACATCGGCGCCACCATCAGCGGGGCGCTGCGCGGCCAGTTCAACGAGAACTCCCAGGCGAACGGCGCGCTCATGCGCATCTCCCCGGTGGCGATCGCCTATCACTCCGACCCCGCCACGGCCGCGTCGCTCGCGCGCACCGACGCCGCACTCACCCACCCCAACTCCTACTGCCTCGACGTCAACGCCGTGTGGACCGGGGTACTCGCCGGCGTGATCCGCGACGGTGCCGACCCGATGGAGCTCTTCCGCAACTACGGCTGCGAGGGCCTGGCCGACGACGAGCCCGGCGACACCGTCACCCAGGAGGGGTGGGTCCGCCACGCCTTCACCCTCACCGTCCACGAGGCCTCCCGAGGTGACAGTTTCGAGGAGGCACTCGTCCGCACCATCGGCCGCGGCGGCGACACCGACACCAACGCCGCCATCGTCGGAGCCTTCCTCGGCGGCGTCCACGGAGTGTCGGGGATCCCGCAGCGCTGGCGCGACGCCATCGACACCTGCCGCCCCATCCGCAACCGCCCCGCCGAGTACCACCCGAACGACGCCGAGGAACTCGTCGACATGCTGCTCAAGGTCAACGCCGGTAGCGTCTAGCTCATGCTCATCCCTGAATGGATCGCCGCCGAGATCCACGCCGGCCGCACCGAACTGCAACCCATGCTCGACTCCGCCCCCTACGACCGTGCCGCCGTGCGCACCGTCGCCGCCTCCGGCGACTTCCAGATCGTCGACGGCCACGTCCGCATGGCCGACGTCCCCAGCCCGGGCACCTGGTTCCCGCAGCGCGAACCCACCCTCGTCGCCTCCTGGTCCCTGCCCGTGACCGTCACCGAGGAGCTGCTTGCCGACGCCGCCGTCCCCGTCCCCCTCGCCATCGGCTCCCTCGTGCAGGTCCACCGCCAGGGCCACCGCTCGCTGGACACCCGCCTCGGCCCCCAGGCCCTCATGATGGACGACACCGAGATCCGCCTCGGCTCCATCGCCCGCTTCCTCCGGGACCTCGGTGCCTCCGTCGGCGACACCGTCCACCTCCACTTCGACACGACAGGGAGTTTCGACGTCTCCCGCTGACACATGAAACGACTCTTCTCCGCCCTGCTCATCTCCCGCGAGGCACGTGAACACCTCGTCCACGCCCTCCGTCCCATCCGGGAGGCCAACCCCCGCGACCTGCGGTGGACCGACCCGGACAACTGGCACATCACCCTCGCCTTCTACGGGCAGATGCCCAACGACCACTCCGACCTGCTCGCGCACCTTGCCCAGGCGGCGGCTGCCTCGGGCCCGCTGTCCCTCCGGATCCACGGGGCCGGCTCCTTCGGGCACCGCACCCTGTGGATGGGCGTCGGCGGGGACGTCCGCCCGCTGCGTGCCCTCATGGCGGACACCCTCATCGAGGAATCCGACGCGCCGCAGAAGCCCCACCTGACCATCGCGCGGACACAGGAACGCTGGCTCGTCGGCGACCTCGTGCATGCACTGCTGGTCTACGACGGGCCGGAATTCCTGTGCGAGGAACTGGCGCTCGTGGAATCGACGCTCGGCGAAGGGCGCTCGGGTGGGCCCCGGTACGAGGTGCTGGAACGGGTGAGGCTGGGTTAGAAGGGTGGGGGATCGTCGTCCGGTGGGGGTGGGGTGAACAACCCGGCCCGCCGTTCGAAATCCCGTCTGTCCTGGGAGTTCTCCCGGGTGCGTTCCTCGCGGTTCTGCTTCCGCTGGGCCACCGTCTGCAGCCAGCGACGCTCCTTGAGGGACAGGGGGCCGCGGGGTTCGGACACCACCCACGTCCCGTCCTCGTAGAGGAGATACTTCTCCCTGGTGAACGGGTCGATGAGATAGATGACCCGCCCATCCGTCTTCACGTTGTGGTGGGTGGAGCAGAAGGCGGCCAGATTCGCCGCGGTGGTCGGTCCGCCCTCGTCGTGGTTGATCCGGTGCTCCATCTGGGCGCGGTGGGCCGGGGTGTCACAGCCTGCCTCGGTGCACACGCCGTCGAACCCGATGACCACGGCGCGGATGTCATCCGGGGTGGCGTATCCGTCGACCGCCCTGTCGTACAGCTCGTCCATGTCCTGGAACTTCGAGGCGCGGGCGACCAACTCGTCGGTGACGGTGGGGTTGAGGTACCCCACGCCGGACATCCAGCCGGGGGCGTCCGGGATGTCGTGCGCGCGGTAGATGTTGAGGGTGACGTTCGTCGTGCCCTCCCCGCGGACGAGAGCGGCCAGGGCCTCGGGCTGCCCGATGTTGTGGGCGACGGCGTACTTGCGTACGCGTTCCTCGATCTCCATGCCGGTCACGGCGTCGGTCTCGAGGGTGAGGTAGGAACGGTCCGCGTCGTAGCCGACGGAGAAGTTGTCCTTCGGATCCGGCAGGGGGTCGCCGTTCTCCGAGACGGAGGTGTCGAAGGTCTGGATGATGGCGTTGAGCTTCTTGCTGATCTGCCCCGGGGTGGGCAGGTTCTGGTTCGCGCGGGTCGGGGTGAGGAAGGTGGCGAGCTCCTCGTCGACGACGGCCATGTGCTCCGCGTTGCCGGCGTCGATCTTGTCGAGGACCGAGTCGATCGTCTTGAGCCGGGTCATGTCCAGGTGGAAGTGGCGCTCCTGGACCGCCTTGAGCCGGGGGAGCTGCCGGATGCGGCGGTGGGCGAAGATGGCGGACGTGATGAAGGTGTCACCGCGCCCGGTGGACCTGCGCAGGCGGGCGAGGGCGAGACGGTAGTCGGCGTCATCGTCGGGCAGTTCCTCCTGCCACATCTCGTAGTCCTCGCGCCGGGCGCGGGTGCCGCGCACCGCAGCCTTGTCGTGGCGGCTGGAGACGGAGTAGTACGCCGAGGGGTGCAGGAGGTCGAACACCTCCCGCTCGACCCCCGACTTGATCGCCTCGGCCACGGCCGGATCCAGTGTCATCGTCGTCAACATTCACACCCCCTCGTCTGTATGTTCGACTCCACCATAGAACAGATGATCGAACTCCGCAAGGGTCAGATTCGAGGAATGGCCGCCAGCAGGGATTTCGTGTACTCGTGCCGGGGATTCGCCCAGATCTCCTCGGTGGGACCGTGCTCCACGATGCGCCCCTGGTACATCACCGCCACCGTCGAACACACCTCGCGGACCACGGAGAGATCGTGCGAGATGAATAGCAGGGTGAGGCCGTACTCGTCGACCAGCTCGTCGAGAAGCTCGAGGACCTGGGCCCGGACGGAGGCGTCGAGGGCGGAGACGGGCTCGTCGGCAAGCAGGATCTCGGGCTTGCCGGCGACAGCGCGGGCGATGGAGATGCGCTGGCGCTGCCCGCCGGAGAACTGGTGCGGGTAGCGTTCAACGGCATCGGCGGGCAGCCCGACCTCGGACAACACCTCGAGGACACGGGCGCGGTCGCCACCTCCCTCGGCGACGGAACGGCCGACCCGCAGGCGGGGATTGAGGGAGGAGCGGGGATCCTGGAAGACGACCTGGACGCCGGCGTCGACAAGCACGTGACCCTGGTCGGGGAGGTCGAGACCCGCGACCTGGCGGAGCAGCGTCGTCTTGCCGGAACCGGAACCGCCGACGACACCGAGGCGTTCGCCACGGCGGACCACCAGGGACACGTCGTCGAGGGCCGTCGTCGTGCCGTACCGGCGGGTGACGTTCTCCAGGGTGATCACGGGGGCCCCGACCGCGCGGATCTCCGCCGGCTCACCGGGTAGGGAGGCCGCGACGAGGCGCTGCGTGTAGGGATGTTCGGGGGCGCGCAGGACCTGCTCCGTCGTGCCGGACTCGACGATCGCCCCCTCCGACATGACGAGGACACGGCGGCACATCCGGTTGATCACCCCGAGGTCGTGGGTGATGAACAGCAGCGAGACACCGAGCTCATCGACGAGGTGGTCGAGCAGATCGAGGACCTGATCCTGGACGGTGACGTCGAGGGCGGTGGTGGGCTCGTCGCAGATGAGCAGGTCGGGATCCTGCGCGATGGCCATCGCGATAAGCACGCGCTGACGCTGCCCACCGGACAGCTCGTGCGGGTAGGCGTTCATGCGGGCCGGGTCGAGGGAGACGCGCTCGAAGAGGTCGGTGACGTCGTCGCGGTCGGCGGCCTCGGCGACCTGCTTACCGACGGTCATCAGCGGGTCCAGCGCCGTCATCGGCTCCTGGAACACCATGGAGACCACCTTGCCGCGCAGGGGGCGCATGCGGCGGTCGCTCAGGCCGATGAGCTCCTGCCCCTCGAGGACCACGGAGCCGGTGGCGGTGAGGCCGCGCGGCAGCAGACCCATGATCGACAGGGCGGTGAGAGACTTACCGGAGCCGGATTCACCGATGAGCCCGACGCGCTCGCCGCGGCCGACGGTGAGGGAGATGCCGTCGAGAAGCCCGTCCCCGACGCGGAGATCAGTCACGGAGAGGATGGTCATCGTCGGCTCCTGGAGGGATCGAGGACGTCACGCAGGCCGTCGCCGAGGAGGTTGAACCCCAGCACGGTGAGCGCGATAGCCAGACCCGGCCACAGCGCCAGCTGTGGGGCGGAACCCAGCGAGGCCTGCGCCGACTGCAGCATGCGTCCCCACGACGGGTCGGGCGGGGAGGTGCCCAGACCGAGGAAGCTCAGCGCCGCCTCCGCGAGGATCGCCAGCGCGAACGCCACCGACGCCTGCACGATGATGACTCCGGCGATGTTCGGCAGCACGTGCCGCCCCGCGATGACCAGCTCGGGTACCCGGGAGACGCGGGCGGAGGCGATGAAGTCCTGCGTCATGATCTGCAGCGTGCCGGCGCGGGCGACGCGGGCGAAACCGGGGATGCCCGCGATGCCGATCGCCACCATTGCCGTGAGCGTCGACGCCCCGAATGCGGCCCCCGCGACGATCGCCAGCAGCAGCGCCGGGAACGCCAGCATGAGGTCCATGCCGCGCATGATGAACGCCTCCGCCCACCCGCGCCGCATGCCCGCCGCGATACCGAGCGGCACACCGAACAGCGCGGAGATGCCCACCGCGACCAACCCGACGAAGAGAGTGATCTGGGCCCCCGCCATGATGCGGGAGAACACGTCGCGGCCGTAGCGGTCGGTGCCCATGAGGTGCTCCGCCGAGGAACCGAGCAG
Source organism: Corynebacterium pollutisoli (assembly GCF_900177745.1). GTDB lineage: Bacteria > Actinomycetota > Actinomycetes > Mycobacteriales > Mycobacteriaceae > Corynebacterium > Corynebacterium pollutisoli. Next base: position 248,504 of record NZ_FXAR01000001.1, read on the forward strand.
GCGGTCGGCGGGCATCGCGTGGACGGGGTCGTAGGGGGTCCACACCAGGGAGACCAGAGCGAACAGCACCGTGACGGCGACGATGACCGCCCCGATCCACCCGGAGACAGGCAGCCTTCTCATGTGCTCCTCCTGATCCGCGGGTCGATGAGGCGGTAGGTCACGTCGACGATGAGGTTGACCGTCAGCGTGAACACCACGAGCAGCATGACGATCGTCTGCACCGCCGTCAGGTCACGCCGCGCCACCGAGTCCAGCAGCATCGAACCCAGTCCCGGGATGAGGAAGACGCGCTCGATGACCACCGCGCCGACGATGAGACTCGTCAGCTGCAGGCCCGCCACCGTGAGCACTGGCAGAGCGGCGTTGCGGAGCCCGTGCCTCCACAACGCCTCGCTTATCGACGCCCCCGTGCTCCGCGCCGTCCGTATGAACTCCCGGTCCAGCACCTCGAGGACCGCGGAACGGACATAGCGGGTGAGGATCGCCGCCTGCACCAGCGTCAGCGCGATGACCGGCAGGATGATGCGCTGCAGGAAGCCGAGGAAGTCCGTGCCCGGGGGAATCCACCCGTTGGCCGGCACCCACCCGAGGTGCACCGAGAACACGGTGACCAGCAGGATACCGGTGAGGAAGGAGGGGATGGCGATGCCGATCTGGGCCAGCGTCGGCAGGACGCGGTTGGCGGTCCACATACCCAGTGGCAGGGCGATGAGCAGGGAGAGCACCATCGCCAGGCCGCAGAGGATGAGGGATACCTGGGCCCGGTCGATGATGAGCGGGGTGATGTCCTGCCGCGAAGCCAGCGACATCCCGAAGTCACCCGTGAGCAGGCCACCCACCCAGTCGAGGTACTGGACGACGAGCGGCCGGTCGGTACCCAGCTGCCTCGCCAGGGCCTCCACGGCCTCGTCGGTGGCGGTGACGCCGAGGGCGACGCGCGCCGGGTCGCCGGGAATGAGGCGCAGCAGGAGGAAGATCACCACCGACGCCAGGAACAGGGACAGGACGAACCTGAGGAGCACGCGCGCGATCATCGCTTCTCCATTCCGGCCAGGGCGAGGGCGTCGGTGACCACGGTCGGGGCGACGCCGCTCACCCCCGGCGCGGTGACGACAATATTGGGCAGGTTGAAGACGGTGAGCGCCCCGGCGTCGGACATGATGGCGGACACCGCCGACTCCATGTGGTCGACCTGCTCCTCGACGGTGACGGCCGTGTCAGCGGCGAGGAGATCGGCGCGGACCTGCTCATTGTCGTAACCGAGGTAGTAGCCGGGGTTGCCGAACAGTGCGGGGATGTCGCGGGCCTCGACGTGGGCGATGATCGACATGTCGTAGTTCTTCGCCGTCATCACCTCCGCCAGCCACACGGCCGGGAACTCGACGGTCTCCAGGCGGACCCGGAACCCGACGTCGCGCAGCTGCGAGTAGAGCAGCTCCGAGATGTTCTGGGCGTAGGGGAGGGAGGGCAGGGAGATGGTGATCTCGGGTGCGCGGCCGTCGAGAAGCTCGCGGGCCCGGTCGGGATCGAACGGGGCGTGGTCCTCGCCGGTGAACCACGGGTCGGTCGGAGGGACGGGGGCGCCGCCGGTGTCGGTGGCCAGTCCCTCCCACACGACCTGGTTGACGGCCGCGCGGTCGACGGCGTGGAGGACGGCCTGCCGGACGGTCGGATCGTCGAAGGGGGCGCGCTGATTGTTCATGGAGATGAGCACCTCACCGTTGGTGGTGCCCACCTCGACGGAGTAGTCCTCCGGCAGGGTGTCCAGGAGCTCCGGGGCCTGCATCGCCCACACGAGGTCGATGTCACCGGAGCGCAGGGCGTTGACGGCGGAGGTGGCGTCGGAGAAGTAGCGGATCGCGGCGTTCTGCTTCGCGGGCTCGCCCCAGTAGTCGTCCCGCCGGGCGAACGTGATCGACTCGCCCACCGCGAAACGGCCCAGCGTGTACGGTCCGGTGCCCACGGGGCGGGTCGCGAGCGTGTCGACGCCCGACGGCGACATCATCGCCCCCGTCAACGTGCCCATCGACCACAGCCAGTGGTGCGAGGGGCGCTCGAGGGTGACGCGCAGGGTGTGATCGTCGAGCACCTCCACCCCGGTGACGACGTCCATCTGCGACTTCAGTCCGTTGGTCCACGATTCCTGCACGTACTCGATGGAGAACTTCGCGGTGTCGGCAGTGAAGGGCGTGCCGTCGGAGAAGGTGACGCCCTGACGCAGGTGGAAGGTGTACTCGGTGGCGTCCTCGGACACGTCCCACGAGGTGGCGAGGAGGGGGGTGACCTCGCCGGCGTCGTCGATACGCACGAGACCCTCGTAGATGTTGGCCATGAGGGCCTGCGGGATGGCGGCTCCACCGGTCGTGGTGAAGTCGAGCGAGGCGGGCACACCCGTGGTGCCGAGCACCAGCGACTCCTGCCCGGCGACGCGGCCGACCTCCGTGGCCGTGGAGCCGGCGGAGCAGGCCGTGGTCACGAGTCCGGCCAGGACCGCCCACGTGGCGAGCACACGACGAACTGTCATGTCTGCGACGTTAGTCGATCTCAGCCGCTGATCATCGACAACCCGGAGGGGGAATTCCGGGTGGAGTTGAGGGTGAAACTCGCCTCGGTGTGCAGGTAGCGGTCATCTGACGACTCAATCGGCGTGCCGTCGGTCGTGAAGGCCCGGCGCCGGACCCGGAGGAGGGGGGTTCCCTCGGGGACCCGCAGGAGCTCCGCGTCCTCTGCGGTGGCGCCGATCGAGTCGATGGTGCGGGTGGCGGTGTCGATGTTGTCGTGGAGAGCCGCCGGGAGGGGATCGCCCCCGGGCAGCGGGTGGTGTTCTCTGTGACCGCGTCCTGCGGTGAGTGCCCGATGTGTCGCCGGGGGCTCACCGCCAAGTGTGTTCAGGTCCGCAAGACGGGGCATGAGGCGGTGGACAGCGCGTGGCCCCTGTCGGGTACCTATGCCACGCACATCCACCTGCTCGCCGGTCAGGCGGTGGAGGAGGTTCCCGGGCGGATCCCCGACGCCGTCGCCTCGACCGCGGGGTGTGCGGTGGCCACCGTCATGGCGGCGTTGGAGCAGGCGGGCGACCTGTGCGGGCGTTCCGTCCTCGTCACCGGTGTGGGCATGCTCGGCATGATCGCGGTGGTGGCGGCCCGGGCGGGGGGGGGTGCCAGGCGGATCATCGCCTCGGACCCGGATCCGCGCAGTCGTGCCCTGGTGGCGGATCTCGCCGATGTGGTCAGTGGGCCCGGTGGCGGGCACCTCGTGGACGTCTCCCTGGAGTTCTCGGGTGCAGCGTCGGCGGTCGGCGAATGCCTCGCGTCGCTGGACATCGGAGGTCGGGCTGTGCTGGCGGGGACGGTGGCGCCGGTCGGCGACGTGCAGGTTGACCCGGAGTGGCTGGTCCGGGGGTGGCGGACGGTGACGGGTGTGCACAACTACGAGCCGCGGCACCTCGAGGAGGCGGTCGCGTTCCTCGACTCCGAGGGCGACGGGCCCGTCCCCCTCGACCGACTCCCCGAGGTTTTCGCGACAGCCTCACCGGCCGCCCGCGTCGTCATCACAACAGTAGGCTGAAGCACGCCGGCGAGGGGGTGCCGCGCACGGTGTTGAGGCTGAGGGTGAGGTTCTCCGCGGGGAAGCAGTGGTCGGCGAAGGAGATGATCCGGCCGTACTGGTCGGAGGCGGCCATGCGGACGCGCAGCAGCGGCTCCCCGACTCCGACGCCGAGGAGTTCGGCCTGCTCCTCCCGGGCGACGGTGGCGGAGATGCAGCGGGCGAGGTTGTCGACGACGATGTCGCGCTCCACCAGGTGCCGGTAGACCGATTCGGTGTCGGTGTCGAGGTCGAGGATGTGGCGGCCGATCTCCACGGGGAAGTAGATGGTCTCGATGGCGATCGGCTCATCGTCGGCGGTGCGCAGGCGGCGCAGCGTGATGACGTGGGCACCCGGGTCGATCCGCAGGTGGTCGGCGATCTCCTCGTCGGCGGGCTGGCGGGCGAGCAGCAGGGTCTGCTGGCCGGGTATGAGTCCGTGGGATTCGAGCCAGGCGGTGATGGACACGGAGGAGTCGAAGGAGCCGCTGGCGGAGCGGGCGAGCACGGTGGAGCGGCGGCCGCGGCCGGTGGAGATCATGCCCTCGGTGCGCAGCAGCATCATGGCCTGCCGGACCGGGCCGCGTGATGAGCCGAACTGTTCGCAGAGTTCCGCCTCCGAGGGCAGCTCGTCGCCGGTCTGGAGCTGTCCGTTGTTGATCGCCTCACGGATGTGGGCGGCGATCTTCTGGTCGCGCTGCGACGCCATGGTGTCGGGATCTCCATTGGTATGGTGTGGAAAAGTCAATACATTTCCGATGCAACTAAAGCGGGATATGGACTGACACTAGCGGATAACGAGGAGATCGCAATCACTGGGTGTGCGTTAGGGTAAACCCTTGTGATGGAGGTACTCGCCGGTTTCGGTGTCGTGGTGGCGGTGATCGCCGTCGGTTACCTGCTGGGACGCACCGACGCCCTCGGCCCCGGGGCCCGCCGCGCGCTGGCCAACCTCGTCTATCTTGTGGCCACACCCGCCCTGCTCTTCGACATCCTCCTGCGCACCGACCCCCGGACGATCGTCTCGGAGAACTTCGCCGTCGTCGCCGGCTCCGCCCTCATCGCGGGCCTGATCGGTTTCCTCCTCTTCCGCCTGCGGGGGAGGAGCGCACCCGACAGTCTCATCGGCATGCTGGCGTCCTCGTACGCCAACGCCGGCAACCTCGGTATCCCGCTCGCGGTCTACATTCTTGACGACGCCGCCGTGGTTATCCCCGTCATCCTCTTCCAGGTCGCGTTCTACGCGCCGGTCACGCTCACCACCCTGGACATGCTGCACCACTCCCGGCGGTCGACCCTGGCGCGCAACATCGCCGTGGCCTTCCGCAACCCCATGCTGCTCGCCGCCCTGGCGGGACTGCTCATCGGCTTCCTGCGGATCCCGGTGCCCGCGGCGCTCAGCGAACCGGTGTCGCTGCTCGCCGGTGCCTCCGTCCCTGTCGCGCTGCTGGTGTTCGGTATGTCGCTCGTGGGTTCACGGGTGCTGCTGCGCGGGGATGTCCTCCTGGCGGTGGCCCTGAAGAATCTTCTCCAGCCGCTGGTCTCCGGCCTGCTGGCCCACTACGTCTTCGGTCTGACGGGCCCGGCCCTGTTCGCGCTGGTGGTACTCGGCGCGCTGCCGACCGCCCAGAATGTCCTCACCTACGCCCTCCGTTTCCGCACCAACGAGATCCTGGCCCGGGATGTCGGGGTGGTGTCCACCCTCGTGTCGCTGCCCGTGCTCGTCCTCGTGACCGTGCTGCTTGGGTAGCATCTCCCACATCATGGACACCCTCCGACTGCGGACCTCCGCCCGGCACCTGGCGACCAGCCGGGTGGTCGTCGTGTTCGTGCTGTTCCTCGTGGTCCTCGTTCCGCTGCTGCTGGGGTTGCTCGTCGCCGCCCGGGCCTCACGGTGGCCGGAACTCTTCCTCCTCGCGGCCGCCGCCCCCGCCCTCGGCCTCGGGGCCGCGGGAATCATGCTGGTCCTGCGCCTGTGGCGGCGCTCCCGCCCCGTCCTGCTTATCGACGACCACGTCACCCTCCCCGACACCGGCATCCGGTTTCCCGTCGACCGGCTCGCCCACCTGCAGCTCTACACCCGGGGCGGGGTGCCGCACCTGGTGCTCCTGCCCGCGCACGTGCCCGAGCGCGGGCCCTCCCGAGCCGTCGCCCCGTACACGGTGGCCTTCCCCGTCGGCGCCAACTACCTGCCGTACGAGCTCGTCGACCTTCTGCTGCGGAGGGTGAGCGGAGTGGGCGTCGATAGGCTCGGAACCATATGAGGCCTGACATTATGGATGCATGACATCCAGAAAATTCCGGCTCGAATCAGATCCGTTCGTGCTCCTCGGTGCCGTCGGCTTCATCGTGGTCTTCGTCATCGGCACGATCGCCCTCGGGGAGACGGCCCAGGTGGCGTTCGCGGACGTTGCCGACGGACTCATGGCCAACCTCGGCTGGTTCTACATCGGCGGCGTGTCGATGGTGTTCATCTTCCTCATCGTCGTGTTCGTCTCCCGCTTCGGACGGGTGAAACTTGGTGACGACGAAGCCGACGCCGAGTACCCGCTGCCCGTGTGGTTCGCCATGCTCTTCGCCGGCGGTATGGGCGCGACCCTCATGTTCTGGGGCGTGGCCGAGGCCATCAACCACGCCTGGAACGTGCCCATGGCCAACGCGGAACGCATGAGCGACGCCGCCATCCACCAGGCCTTCGCCTTCACCTACTACCACTTCGGCATCCACATGTGGGTCATCATGACCCTGCCCGGCCTGGCGCTGGGCTACTTCATCTACAAGCGCAAACTTCCACCGCGCCTGTCCAGCGTGTTCGCCCCGCTGCTCGGCGGCCGCATCTACGACTGGCCCGGCAAGATCATCGACATCGTGGCGATCATCGGCACCATCTTCGGCATCGCGGTGTCCGTCGGACTCGGCGTCCTGCAGATCAACGCGGGCATGAACATGCTGTGGGGCGTGCCGCTGGTGAGCTGGGTGGAGATGGCCATCATCGCCTTCATCACACTCGTCGCCTGCATCTCCGTGGCCTCCGGCCTCGACCGCGGCATCAAGATCCTCTCCAACCTCAACATTGGCCTCGCCGTGCTGCTCATGCTCTTCATCCTCGTCACCGGGCCGACGCTGACGCTGCTGAAGTTCATCGTCGAGTCCTTCGGCATCTACGCCTCGACCATGCCGGAGCTCATGTTCTGGGTCGACTCCTTCAGCCACAACCCCGGCTGGCAGGGCACGTGGACCGTGTTCTACTGGGCGTGGTCCATCTGCTGGTCGCCCTACGTGGGCATGTTCATCGCGCGCATCTCCCGCGGGCGCACGGTGCGCGAGTTCATCGGCGGCGTCCTCCTGCTGCCGACGCTGTTCGTCACCATCTGGTTCGCCATCTTCGGCCGCGCGGGCATCGAGGTCGAGCTGGACAACCCCGGCTACCTCACCGGGCCCGTCGTCGAGGAGGGCAACGTTCCCTTCGCGCTCTTCGGCCTGCTCGAGGCCTACCCCCTCACCGCCGTGACGGCCGTGCTGGCGATGGTGGTCATCGTCCTGTTCTTCGTCACCTCCATCGACTCCGCGGCACTGGTCGTCGACATGTTCGCCACGGGTGAGGAGGAGAAGACCCCCACCTGGTACCGCGTCGGCTGGGCCCTGTCCATCGGGGCGGTCACCGGATCCCTGCTGCTCATCTCCCCGGAGACGGGCATCGCCACCCTGCAGGAGGTGGTCATCATCGTGGCGCTGCCGTTCTTCGTCATCCAGATGATCATGATGTACTCCCTGTTCAAGGGCATGCTCGACGACTCCGCCGCGCCGAAGCAGCTGCGCACCCGCCAGTGGGAGAAGACCGACACCGCCGAGAAGCTCCTCGCCAGCGAGGCCCGCCCCTCCCCGGGCTTCGACGCCGAGGGCAACCCCCTGCCCGTCCCGGTCCTCGAGCACGACGAGGAGGGCAACATCGTCATCCCGGGCAACGTCGTCATCGGGGGCGACCTCATCACCGACGAGGCCGCCGAAATGGAGGAGAACTTCCGCATCATCGAACAGACGCGGCCCCGCCCCGTCGACTAGGGAGGCGGCAAAGTACACCTAGAGTCCCCAGGCCTCGGCGAGGATCTCCATGCCGCGGGTCGTCTCCGCCTCGGAGGTGCCCTGCAGCGAGATCATGAGCTCGTCGGCCTGCGCGGTCTCCCGGAAACCCTCCAGGTAGTCGCGGACCTGGTCGCCGGTGCCGACGGCCGTGTAGCGGAGCATGTCGATGATCTGGCGGCCCTGGTGGGACTCGATGATCTGGTCGAGCTGGTCGTCGGTGAGCGGGCGGCCGCGGCCGGCCATCGACTTCACCCGCTGGCGGTAGACGCCCTCCAGCTGGCGGGCGGCGTCGGCCGCGGAATCGGAGGCGACGACGTTGACCGCCGCGATGACATAGGGCTCCGAGTACTTCTCCGAGGGCTGGAAGTTCTCCCGGTACGTCGACACCGCGTGCTCCAGGTGGGTGGGCGCGAAGTGGGACGCGAAGGAGTAGGGCAGACCCAGCTGCGCGGCGAGCGTTGCACCGTAGAGGGAGGACCCGAGGATGTAGAGCGGCACGTTGGTACCGGCGCCGGGGATGGCGTCCACCCCGGGAATCCGCGACCGGCCGGCGAGGTAGCCCTCCAGCTCCATGACGTCCTGGGGGAAGTGCTCGGCGGCGTTCGCGTTACGACGCAGCGCACGCCCCAGGGTGTTCATGTCCGTGCCCGGTGCGCGCCCCAGTCCGAGGTCGATGCGGTCGGGGTAGAGCTCAGCGAGGGTGCCGAACTGCTCCGCCACAACGTAGGGGGAGTGGTTGGGCAGCATGACGCCGCCGGAGCCGAGGCGGATGGACTCGGTGTGTGCACCGACATGGGCGATGACCACCGCGGGGGCCGACGACGCGATGTGCGGCATGTTGTGGTGCTCCGCGTACCAGATGCGGTGGTAGCCGAGCTCCTCCGCGCGTCGGGCCATCTCCACCGAACGTCGCATGGAGTGACGGGCGGTTTCACCGGGGTAGATATGGCAGAAATCAATGAGCGAAAGGGGAGTGGACATGCCACCAGACTACCGATCGGGGGGCCGACGGATCGTCTCCTGCCGTTGCGGCAACCACCTCAAACTGGGCGGCGGCCTTTTTCACCAGCGCGCGAGGACCACTGAGGCCCGGAGCTACGCCGGTTGCAGGGCTTTCTGCCGGGAGTCGATGAGCGCTCCAATGACCAGCGCGATGACGGTGGGCAGGACCCAGCCGAGACTGAGGTCGTGCAGCGGGGACCAGGCGACGAGCGGGTCGACGCCGAGGGTGACCAGTGCGGACCAGATGACGGCGGTCCAGATGGGGAGGCGGAAGATCCAGCGCATCGTGATGCGGTGGTGCAGCAGCGGCTGCAGGAGGGTCACCGCGATGAGGGCGATGGCCGGGGGGTAGATAAAGCCGATGACGGGGGCGGCGACGGACAGGACGGTGTCCAGGCCCATGGTCGCCAGGGCGAAGGAGAGCAGGGTGAAGCCGATCGCCCACGCGCGGTAGGAGATGCGCGGCACGAGGACGTGGAAGAACTCACTGGTCGCGGCGATGAGGCCCACCGCGGTGGTGAGGCAGGCCAGCAGGACGATGAGCCCGAAGATGACCTGGCCGGTGGAGCCCATGGCGAGGTTCGCGGCGTCGGACAGCAGGCCCGCACCGTTGTCGTAGAGGGACGGGTCGGGGATGATCTGGCCGATGACGCCCAGCGAGACGTAGATGACACCCAGCAGCAGGCCCGCGCCGAGACCGGCGAGGATCGTGCCGCGCACCAGCGGGGCACCGGTGGGGACGCCGGAGCTCTTCAGCGCGGAGATGACGATGATGCCGAACGCCAGGGATGCGATGGAGTCCATGGTGAGGTAACCCTCGAGCAGGCCGGTGGCCAGGGGAGCGGTGGCGTACTTCTCCGCCGGGGCACCCGGTGAGCCGTCGAACGTGGTCACGGCGATGACGACGAGGACGGCCAGCAGGGCGAGCAGAGCCGGGGTGAGGAACTTGCCCAGGTTCTTCACGATGGACCCGGGGTTCCACGCCAGCAGCAGGCCCACGCCGAAGAACACCGCGTTGAACGCCGCGGACGCGAGGACCGAGTCCCAGCCCGTGATGGGCTGCAGGGCCGTCTCGTAGGCGACGGCACCGGTGCGCGGCAGAGCGTAGAAGGCACCGATGGCCAGGTAGGCGACCACCGGGAAGACGAGGCCGAAGATCCGGCCACCCCGGAACGCCAGGTCCCGGAGGTTGTCACCGGAGATGGCGATGGCGATGATGCCGAGCACCGGCAGCAGCACGCCGGTGCCGAGGAATCCGAGCATGGCCGGCGTGAAGTTGGTGCCGGCCTCGACGCCGAGCATCGGCGGGAAGATGAGGTTGCCCGCCCCGAAGAACATCGAGAAGAGCATGAAGGCGGTGACGAGCAGGGTCACGCCCAGACTGGTGCGGGATCGCATGGGCACATCCTGATGGGTATTGGTGATATCTCAACCCAACGTACTACCCCGACGTGCCCCCGCAGAAACTAGCCCAGGATCCGCCGCACCGCCGCCAGCGGGATGTCGACCCAGTCGGGCCGGTTGTCCGATTCGTAGACGACCTCGTAGAGGGCCTTGTCGAGGACGTAGGCGTCGAGAAGCAGGGAGCGCTCCACGCCGTACCCCTCGAGGAAGGCGTCCCCGGCGGCCTCCGCCCACTCGGGCCCCGCGCCCGCGACGTGCGCCGCGTAGTCGAGGGATCGGAGAATGCCGGCCACATCGCGCAGCGGCGAATCCGGGCGGCGGCGCTCGGCCAGCGGCCGGGCGGGCTCCCCCTCGAAGTCGATGAGGATGTAGGTGTCCGGGGTGCGCAGCACCTGACCCAGGTGCAGGTCACCGTGGACGCGCTGCACGTCCACCTCGTCGCCGAGCCCCTCGTAGAAGGCCCGGGCACGGTCCGCGAACTCCTCCAGCACCGCGGCCCGGCCCACCAGCTCATCGAGGGAGCGCAGGAAGGACGGCTTATCGACGCCGACCGGGAACGCCCCCGCCAACGCCTCATGGACGCACCGGGTCGCCTCGCCGAGCAGCGAGGCCTCCGGGCCGAAGGGTGCGGCGTGGGAGGCGAAGCCCAGGGCGTAGCGCCAGCCGTCGTCGGCGTCGGGCACGAAGTCCTGCACCATCGCCAGGGTGTGCTCCTCACCGTCGATGGTCTCCGACACCCAGTCCCGCACCGGGGCGATGTTGGGGCAGTCGGCGATCCGCGACAGCAGCTCGACGTCCGGGTTGAGGCCCGGCTCGAGGTGGCGGAAGACCTTGACCATCCGGTCGTCGACGATGAGCGAGGTGTTCGACTGCTCACCGTCGATGGCCTTCGCCTCCCCCTGCGGCAGGTGACGCGCCGCGAGGTAGAGCTCCGGTGAATCGTGGAGGATGTCGTGGCCGTCGGCGTCGACGAGCACCTGGTAGAGGTGTCGACCGTTGACCCGCAGGATGAGCAGGCGGGCATCGCCCGCCGGGGTCTCGGAGACGATGTCAACCGCATCGACGGGCTCGGACTTGGCGCCGTAGAAGCGGGCGTCGGCAAGCATGCGTGTCAGATCCATGATCACTCCTTGGAGATGTCGAACCAGAAGTACGCGTGCGGCGCCAGGGTCACCACCCACGGGTAGTGCCTGATCGGCGGGAAGGACTCGCCACCGGAGAGCTCACGCGGGACGACGCCGGAGAACTCCGACAGATCCAGCGACACGGCCTGCGGGCGGTCGGAGAGGTTGTTGACGCACAGGATCGTCTCGTCCTTGTGCTCACGCAGGTAGGTGAGCACGGCCTCGTTCTCCGAGTCGACCTCCCGGTACGTGCCCAGACCGAACGCCTTGTACTGCTGGCGCACCTTGATCTGGCTGCGCACCCAGTGCAGCAGGGAGTTGTCGCGCTTCATGGCGTTCTCGACGTTGACCGTCTGGTAGCCGTACTGGTCGTTCTGGATCGCCGGCAGGTAGAGACGCTCCGGGTCGGCCTTGGAGAAACCGCCGTTGCGGTCGTTCGACCACTGCATCGGGGTGCGCACGCCGTCGCGGTCGTAGAGCCAGATGTTGTCGCCCATGCCGATCTCGTCGCCGTAGTAGAGCACCGGCGAACCCGGCAGGGACAGCAGCAGGCCGTGGACCAGCTCGAGCTTGTTGCGGTCGCCGCCCAGCAGGGGAGCGAGGCGACGGCGGATGCCCACGTTAGCGCGCATCCGCGGCTCACGCGCGAAGTGCTTGTACATGTAGGCGCGTTCCTCGTCGGTGACCATCTCGAGGGTGAGCTCGTCGTGGTTACGCAGGAAGATGCCCCACTGGGCGGTCTTCGGGATCGGCGGGGTGTCCGCCAGGATCTCCGAGATCGGGGTGCGGGACTGCTGGTGCACACCCATGAAGATGCGCGGCATGACCGGGAAGTGGAAGGCCATGTGGCACTCGTCGCCGATCTCCGGCTCACCGAAGTACTCGACGACGTCGTCCGGCAGCTGATTCGCCTCGGCGAGCAGCACGCGGCCCGGGTACTCGTCCTCGATGACGCCACGGACCTGCTTGAGGAACTCGTGGGTCTCCGGCAGGTTCTCGCAGTTCGTGCCCTCCCGCTCGTAGAGGTAGGGGACCGCGTCGAGACGGAAGCCGTCGAGACCGAGATCCAGCCAGAAGCGCATGACGTCGAGCATCGCGGCGCGCACCGGCGGATGGTCGTAGTTGAGGTCCGGCTGGTGGGAGAAGAAACGGTGCCAGAAGTACTGCTTGCGCACCGGATCGTACGTCCAGTTGGACTCCTCGGTGTCGATGAAGATGATGCGGGCGTCCGAGTACTCGTCATCGTTGTCGCGCCACACGTAGAAGTCACCGTAGGGGCCCTCCGGGTCACGACGGGACTCCTGGAACCAGGCGTGCTGGTCGGAGGTGTGGTTCATCACCAGGTCGGTGATGACGCGGATGCCACGCTTGTGGGCCTCGTCCATGAGCTCGACGAAGTCGTCGACCGTGCCGAACTCCGGCAGCACCTCGCGGAAGTTGCGGATGTCGTAGCCGCCGTCGCGCAGCGGGGAATCGTAGAAGGGCGGCAGCCAGATGCAGTCGATGCCCAGCCACTGCAGGTAGTCGAGCTTCTGCGTCACACCCTGGAGGCAGCCGGAGCCGGTGCCCTCCGGGTCGTAGAAGGCGCGGACGAGGACCTCGTAGAAGACGGCCTCCTTGTACCACTCGGGTTCCGGGCGCTCCCAGGGGGCGTCACCGGGAGCCGGGGTCGGGGTCTCGAACTCCTCGGACCCCGGCTCGACGAGATAGCCCTCGGCGTCGGTCTTCGGGCGCGCCGGGGTCTTGTCCGGTTCCGGTCCCTCACCCAGGGGGCCCATGGAGAGCCCGGGGCCGTGTGGGCCGGTCGTCGAGACGGGGGGATCGTCGTATCGCTCTTCGGTCATGCAATCCAGGGTAGGGAAATCACAGGGAGAGTGCAGACTCCATCCGTGCGACCGCCTCCTCCAGGATCTCCCGCGACGTGGCGAAGTTGAGCCGCGCGTGGTGCAGACCACCGGGGCCGAAGTGCAGCCCGTCGTTGAACGCCACCTTCGCATGCTCCCGCAGCCAGATCGCCGGACGCTCGTGATCACCGATCGCCGTCCCCGAGAAGTCCAGCCACATGAGGTACGTCGCCTCCGGGTTGCTCACCTTCAGCCCCGGGATGCGTTTCGGCAGTTCCGCGACCAGCCAGTCGCGGTTGGATTTGAGGTAGGCGACCTGCTCGTCGAGGAAGTCCCCGCCCTCGCGGTAGCAGGCGATGGCCGCCCAGATGCCCAGGGTGGAGGTGCCGTCCTTGGCCACGCCCGTCATCTTCTTCCACGTGTCCAGGTCGGCGGGGTTGGAGAAGATCATCTGCGCGCACTTCAGTCCCGCGATGTTCCACGCCTTGGAGGTGGCGGTGACGGTGATGCACACGTCGGGGTTGATGCCCGCCGCGCACACGTGGGCACCGTCGTAGACGAGCGGGGCGTGGATCTCATCGACGAGGACGCGGGCGTCGTAACGCTGGGCCAGGTCGCACAGCTGCTCCAGGAACTGGGCGTCGAGCGTGTAACCCAGTGGGTTGTTCGGGGCGCACAGCAGGATCGATCCGGCCCCCTCCGCGAACTGCTTCTCGACGTCGCCGAGGTCGATGCCGTCGTACGCGTCGATGTGGTGCATCCTCCGGCGGGTGGCCTCCGGCAGCTCGAGGAACGGCGGGTAGGCCGGCACCGGCACGATGACGCCCGAGTCGGGGCGGGTCATGTACTCGATGGCCAGGGCCAGGCCGCGCACCACATCGGGCACCGCGACGACCATCGCCGGGTCCGGGCGCCAGCCGTAGCGCTCGGCGTAGAAGTCCGACACCGCGTCCGGCAGGTCGGAGATCGCCGGGGTGTACCCGAAGGATTCCCGGTCGATGGCGTCGGCGATCGCCTGCTTCACGGGCGGGCAGGTGAAGAAGTCGCTCTCCGCGATCCACAGGGGCAGGATGTCATCGTCGTAGACCGTCCACTTGCGGGTGCGACGGTCCTTGAGCTGGTCGAGGGTGGGGAACTGCATGCCAGACAGATTAGTCCTCTTCCTCCTCCTCGTGGCCATCGACGACCAGCCCGTACTTCTTCAGGCGGGCCCGGTCGGCCGCGGAGGACGACGCCGTGAGCTGCAGGAGTTCGGCGTAGATGCCGCCGGAGGAGGCCAGCTCGTCCGGTGAACCTATTTCGTCGACCTCGCCCTCCCGGAGGGTGACGATGGTGTCCACGTTCGCGATCGTCGACAGGCGGTGCGCGATGATGAGCGTCGTGCGGTCCTTCATCAGTTCGTCGAGACCCGCCTGGACGGCGCGCTCAGCCTTGGTGTCGAGGGCGGACGTCGCTTCGTCGAGAAGCAGGATCGGCGCGTCCTTGAGCATGGCGCGCGCCACGGCGACGCGCTGCTTCTGGCCGCCGGACAGGCGCAGGCCGCGCTCACCGATGACGGTGTCGTAGCCGTCCGGGAAACGCATGATGAAGTCGTGCGCGTTGGCGCGGCGGGCGACCTCGACGATCTCCTCCTCGGTGGCGCCGGGACGGCCGTAGGCGATGTTCTCGCGGACCGTCCCGGAGAACAGGGCCGCCTCCTGGAAGACGACACCGACGCTGGCGCGCAGCTCCGCGGCGGACAGGTCGCGGACGTCGCGGCCGCACACCTGCAGGCGACCCTCATCCACCCGGTACAGGCCGAGCAGCAGGTTGACCAGCGTGGACTTGCCGCCACCGGACTCGCCGACGAGCGCGATCTTCTCCCCCTCGCGGGCCTCGAAGGACACGTTGCGGATCACCGGATCGCCCTCGGTGTAGGCGAAGGTGACGTCGTCGAAACGCATGACCGGGGCGGCCGCCGGCAGGGGCGGCACCGGGGTGAGGTCGAGGACCGGCACGCCGGAGGCCTCGGTGGCGGCGATGAGCTCCGCGTTGGCGGTCGGCTCGAACTCCTCCTCCATCACCTTGAAGTAGTCCTTGGAACCGGCCATCGCGCGCTGCGCGGCATCGACGATCCAGCTCATCATGTGCACCGGCTGCTTGGCCATGTTCACCAGCTGGATGAGCATGACCATGTCACCCAGCGAGAACTCGCCGCCCAGGGTGCGGAAGAACAGCACCAGGTAGATGCCGAAGAAGATGAGGTTGAGCGCCGCCCCGCGGGCGGTGTCCATCGAGTGCCACCAGCGCGACTGCGGGCGGGTGATGTCCACCGTCTTCCCGTAGCGGCTGCCGAAGTCGTCGAGCTCGCGGACCTCGGAGACGAAGGACTTCACCACCTTCACCTGGCCGATGACCTCCGCGAAACGGCCGTTCGCCAGGTCGATCTGCTCGTTCTTCTTCCCCTCCAGCTTCTGCCAGCGGCGCGACGTCAGCGTCGTCAGCCACATGTACACCGGGAACAGCAGTGCCAGCAGGATCGTCAGCGGCCAGTAGTACCAGGCCGTGATCGCCAGCACCGCCACCACCTGGATGAGCATGGGGAAGAAACTGTTGGAGAAGGACTGCAGGAACTGCGTGATCGACGTGATCGAACGGTCCAGGCGGGCGATGACCGTGCCGGTCACCTGATTGTCGAAGTACCGTTGCGGCAGCGCCAGCAGCTTCGCGTAGTAACGCGTCGACAGGATCTGGCGCATGCGCATGGCCATGACGTCGCCGATGTACCCGCCGACATTCGTCATGGCGGTGTTGAGCAGATCAGCGACCAACAGGGCGACGGCCAGCCACAACAGCGTCATGGTGACATCCGCGACGGGGACATCCCCGTGCACCGCCGAGACGATCGTGTCCGTCGCCTCCCGCAGAATGAACGGGGAGACCAGGGCCAGAGCCGCCGCGGCAGTGGAGATGAGCACCACACCGAGGTAGTACGGCCACAGCGCCGAGGCACTGCGGATGATGCGGGCGAGAGAGTTCAACGTTCTCCAAATCTATTTTTGTTGACGGAACATGCGTCCCGGGTTGCTCGCGCGACACGATGATGCCGCTGGTTAGACTGAGAGCTACTCCGCACATCTTAGGCCGGTACGAAAGGCAGGCAATCGTGTCCCGACTCCGCCCCGCCCTGGTGATCCTCGCATCCTCCGCTCTTCTCGTCGCCTGCGGCGGTGACGCCGATGAGGCAGCCGAAGAGAGCATCGTGGTCACCACCTCCGAAACCCCGGAGGCACAGGCGACCATGATCGACCCGATCGAGGCGGAGACACTCCGCGGATCCACCGAGGACCCCGGGCTGGGCGTCGAATGGACCTACCAGGGTGTGCGCTCCGGCCAGACCGGCGGCAGCGTCATCACCATGCTCGTGACCAATCTCAACGACGAGCCCCTCCCGCCCGACGCCATCCCGCAGCCGACCCTCACCTACAACGCCGGCGGCGGCAGCATGACCGACGCCGAGCCCATCGCCAACGAGGACACCGTCCTCCCCCTCGGCCTGGACCTCCCCCTGGGCCCCGGCGCCTCCACCAACCTGCGCTACGCCTTCACCGTCAGCCCCGGCAACCTGTGGGACGCCGAACTGCAGGTCGGCAACGTCATCTGGGACGGCAACCTCAACTTCTAGGGGAGCCGGAAAAGAATCTTCCCCACCGAGGGAACCTTTCGGCCGTTTTCGGAGTCTAAGTGTGTCGGGTGCGGAAACCCTCCGCACCCTCGACCACACCAGAGGGGACTCCATGCCCGCCCGCCGACTCCTGCCCTGCGTCCTCGGGGCCGCACTGCTCACCGCATGCGGTGACACCACCGACACCACCGACACCACCGAGCCGCTTATCGACGCCCCGTCAACCACCCTCACCACCCCGCCAACTCAGGCCCTCGAACTCGGTGAGTTCGACCCCGAGGGGGACTTCCAGGTGTTTGACCCGTGCACCGAAATCCCGGCCGAGGTGCTGGAGGCGGCGGGGTTCGAACGTAGCGAGAGAGAACCGTTCGTTGATCCCGGACGGTCCATCACCTGCTACTACCGGGACACAGAGCTCAGTGCATACGGATTCTTCGGAATCTCGGGGGACAGGATCGCAGAGGAACTCATTGAGGGCCAGGGGTTGATGCTTCGGATTGATGTCGAGTCCAATTACCCGTCGATGTACTGGCACAGCATGGGATCCTCAAAGCCTGACGAATGCAGTGCTGCGATTCCGACAACTCGAGGGCGTGTGGTTGTGGATCATGTAGAAGCTTCGACCGTCGAAGACCTCGCCGTGTTATGTGGCCGAGCTACCGAAAAGCTAGAGACCATTCTTCAATTCTTGGGGGAGAACAATGGAAATGTTGATCGATCATGATTCCATCTTGGATGGGGTTGGCCAGCTAAGAGAGCTGGGAAATCGCGCCCGTCAGGCCTCGAACGACGCGCTTCGAGCCACACTCAACGCCAGCTTTTCCGGGGTGTCGGGGCTGGACCAGCTCGGCGGTAATCACGGTGGCGTGATCAACGGGGGACTAGGTTCGGCGATTGCGGTGATGCAGTCGTATGCGGAGCAGGTGGAATGGCTCAGCGGTGCGCTGGCGGCCAGCTATCAGGCACTGACGGGACAGAACGCCTTTGTCGCTCGTGGCATGGACATCGCTGATGAAGGTGGCGCGGTGGGGGAGGACGGGGTGAGTTTCCCGCCGCGCCCGCGTCCGCGGTTCGACAGTTTCACGTTCGTGCCTCCGGTGGTGACTCCGGCGTTGTCGATCAATCAGCTCAACATGGACTTCTCTGCGACCCGGATCGGCGAGCTCGTGCAGGCCTCCCAGATGTGGCACCGGATGTCGGCGGATGTCTCCTCGATCGCCGGTGAGCTGCAGGCGGTGGCGTCGGATCTCGGTTCGCGGAATCGGGGCGATGTCATTGAGGCGGCGATCGGGAAGGTCGCGGAGGTGGCGCGGGCCGGGGAGACCTTTGCCGCGAATTCGACCGTCATGGCGCAATCGGTGGAGAGGGTGAATGTGGTCCAGCAGCAGGGTGCCCTGACCGTGGCGATGGCGATGCCGGCGATCAACGCGATCCTGGATCCGGTGGCGCGGGCTGCGGCGGAGCAGTCGTTCCTCATGTCGTTCCCCGCCAGCTACACGCCGGCGGTGGCGACGGGTGTGCCGCCGATCCGCAACCTCATGGTCATGGACCCGGCTCCCGACGGGGGAGGCGAGGTGGCCCTGGGCATGGGGCACGTGGAGGGGACCGGATCGAAGCACAACGCGTCCGGGCTGCGCGCGCCGGGTGCCCCGCTGGAGGCGCTGACCTCGCTGCAGCGGGCGATGGGTGCGGGTGACTTCGGCACCGTGCAGGCGGGGGTCGATGATCTGGCGGGAGTCAACGGGGCACCGTTGGATTCCGTGGTGCGTGGTGCTGATGTGGGCACGACGGCGGCGTCGACCGGCACGCTGACCGCCCCGCCCGGCATCGGTGCCCCGGGTCTGGTGCCCTCCGGCGCTGGTGCCGGTGGCGCAGGGGTCAGCCTGCCGGGGCCGATGGGTGGCCCGATTGCCACAGGCGGTCCGTTGGGTGGTCTCGGGCAGAGCCCGACGAGCACGGCCGGGGCGGGGCGCACGCCGCTGCCGGGTGGTATGCAGGCCACGGGCGGTGTCGGGCCGGTGGGTTCGGCTGCGGCGGCTGGCCGGCCGGGGGTCGGACGGCAGTCAGGCGGAGCCCAGGCCGCCGCCGGCCTGCCGAACGGGGTGGCCGGCACCCTCCTGCCGGGCGGTGCACCGGCCGCCGGAATGGCGAATGGGGCGGTGGGCACGGCGGCGTCGAGAAGCGGTGGTGGAACGGCACCCCGCGGGATGATGCCGATGATGGGTGCGCCGATGGCCGGGCAGGCGCAGGGCAAGCAGTCGAAGGTGAAGTCGGTGACCTCGGCGGTGGAGGAGGAGACCAACGTCGCGGCGCTGCTCGGGGAGCGACCGGCCGTGGTGCCGGGAGTGATCGGGGCGTGGGCGCGCGGTTGACCTCGATAAACGGGCATTAGGGCAGGGAGGAGGTCCTGGGTAGGGTGGGGGCATGACTCACGACGTTGAACTGGTGGTCCTGGCCGACGAGCACGGTGAGGCGACCGGTACCGCGCCGAAGGCCACCATCCACACCGCGGACACCCCCCTGCACTTCGCCTTCTCCTGCTGGCTGCTCGACGCGCAGGGACGGCTGCTCATGACCCGCCGCGCCCTGTCGAAGAAGACGTGGCCGGGCGTGTGGACCAACAGCTACTGCGGGCACCCCGGCCCCGGGGAAAGCAACGAGGACGCCGTTGCCCGCCGCAGCGTCGAGGAGCTCGGATTCGCGCCGGGCGCGGTCACCGACATCACGGCGGTGGTGCCGGAGTTCCGCTACCGGGCGGTGGATTCGAGCGGGATCGTCGAGAATGAGTTCTGCCCGGTGTTCGTCGCCCGCCTGCGGGAGGGGGCTCAGCCCGCGCCGCGGGAGGATGAGATCGACTCCCTGGCCTGGGTGGACCCGCGCGACCTCATCGCAGCGGCCGACGCCGCCCCCTTCGCGTTCAGCCCCTGGCTCGTCGAGGAGCTCAGTGACCGGCGACTGCGGGACGCGCTACTGCGCTGACCGGAGGAACTGCGACGGGGACATGGTGTCCCGGGTGGGCAGCGCGTTGTCGCGGAACCAGTCGAGGAACTCGAATGGCAGCTCCGGGCGGCCGTCGGGGCGGGACGAGTGGTCCGCGGCCTCCTCGCAGGCGCGGTCCAGGACGAAGGCACTGAACAGGGCGGTCATCATCGGATCGCCGTAGCCCTCGAAAATGGCGGCCATCGCCTTGATGCACCACAACTTGTTGCCCTCGCACGCCCAGAACAGAGAGCGCTGCAGCGTCGCCAGGTCCTCCAGCGGGGAACCCAGGCGGGCGCGTTCCTCCATGGGGAGGCGGACGTCGCCGGCCCAGCCGCCGATGACCCACCGCTCGTCCTCGTCCAGCCACATCTGCCGGAGGTTGACGTTGCCGTGGATGCGGTGGATGAACATCTCGCCCCGGATGCTGCGGTACCAGTCCCGGATCCAGGGGGCGTACTCCGTCAGTCGGGGAGTGGCGTTGGTGAACGCGTCGAGGCGCTCCTCCAGACGCCCCGTGACGGTCTCGGCGGGGGCCCACTCGTAGGGGAAGGCCATGAGGAAGGAATCGTGGATGAAACGCAGCGTCTGCCCCAGATCGAGGCCCTGGGAGTGGGTGAAGACCTGCGCGGCGATACCCATCCTGGTGTACTCGAGGGCGTTCATGCCGGTGGGCAGGCGGCGAACTGAACCGAGGACGTAGCGCTTTCCGTCGTGCTCGAAGTCGATGTGGGCCAAGAGCTCGGGGGAGAAGCGCCCGGTGATGGTCCGGAGCATCTCCACCTCCACCGGGATGCCCGGCCACACGTGGCGGTAGATGGTGAGCACGTAGGTCTCACCGTCGCCGGCCCCGAGATAGAGGTCGACCCGGTAGTCGGTGCGGGTGTGGCGCACGTAGGAGAGGCTCTCGGGGATGCTGCCCAGGAACACACCGGCACCGATGCCGTCGCCGCTGGTGAGGTGGTCGCACAGCAGCTCACCGGCGGCGAGGTCCCCGGACCGCAAGAAGTCGCCGTCGTCGTCCATGAGGCACTGGTAGATCGAATCGTCCTCGGGGTCGTCACTGGTGAAGATGACGTGGTGGCCCCCGGGGATCGGTCCAGAGGTGAGGCGGATGAGGTCGCCGAAATCGGGAACGGCGTCACCGTACGCCGTCATCGATTCCCGATCTCCCATCACACCGGCCCTTTCGTGAAAGCTTCCCGCACCATCCGGAGCGGATCACCCGCCAAACGTACGCTAGCCGTGTCAAGTGTGATCTCTCGGGTCCAGCGTCCTGTCCGCTCATCGTAGTCGGGCCAGTCGGGGGTGATCCCGTGGGCGAAGTCCACGAGCAGGTCGCGGGCGGGGTGGGACCCGGCGTCGGTGACCCCGAACATGGGGGAGATCTCCGCGCAGTGCAGAGCCGGACCGTGGTCGGCGGTGAACTCCACCATCCACACCGGGCCCGGGACCTCGTCCCCGGCCTGGGAGACCCAGCGGCGGTTGGCGGCGTCACCGATGAGGCGCCCCATGGGGCGGGCCGGGTCGATCGCCTCGGCGGCGCGCAGGTAGTCGGCGACGGAGCCCCGCACGCCCATGCGCCGGGCGAGCAGGCGCACCATCGACCGGCCCCAGCCCCGGGCGTCGACCTTGCGTCCGGCGGGCATCTCGTAGTGTTCGTCGCGGGTGCTGGTGAGCAGCAGCGGCATGTCGGAGAGTTCCGCGCCGTCGAATCCCGTCGGGCCGAGCGCCATGTCCAGGCCGTGGATGCCGCGGAAGCGGACGTACGCCTTGCGCAGGACCTCCGGTTTCTCCTCCGCGAGTCGGGTCAGCTCCGCGCGGGTGACGGGCCTGCCCAGGACCATGCGCAGCGAACCTTTGCGACGTTCGAAGCTTTCCCGGGGGAAGCACGGGGACATGGCGACCGCCCGTCGAAAAGCGCCCCGGTAGTGGTCGCGGCGCATGAGCCACAGCGCGACGGTGGCGCCGGCGGACTGGCCGAGGAGGGTGACGTTGGTGGGGTCCCCGCCGAAGGACTCGATGTTGCGCTGCACCCACTCCAACCCCAGCTGGCAGTCGTCGATGCCGCGGAAGTGGTCCGGCTCATCGTCGTGGAAACGGGCGAAGCCCTGCAGCTTCGTACGGTAGCCGATGTGGACGGTGATGATGGCGTCGCGGGCGTTGGCGGCCCCGTCGGCGCGGCGGTCCCCATGGGTGCCGTGCTCGAAGCGGCCGCCGTGGATGTAGACCACCACGGGCAGGTCGGACAGCTCCCGCGCATCGGACGGGGTGACGACGGACAGGGCGATGGTGTCGGGGCGGTAGACCGTGGCGTCGACCAGCCGACGGTCGGTGAGCCGCTCTGCGTCCTCGAACGGGCCCGGGATGCGGGAGTAGGGGATCGAGTGGAAACGGTTGATCTCCCCGTCAGTGACCCCGGTGATCTTGCCGGCGGGGCAGGTGACGGTCACACGCGCGTGGTCGGTCATGCGTCCAACGGTACTAGGCTCGTCGGACATGACCTCGAATCCGTTGCTCACCCCGTCCGCTCTGCCCTACGAACTCCCGGACTTCCGGGAGATCCGCCTCGAGCACGCCGTTGCGGCGATCGACACCGCGCTGGAGGAGCAGCGCGCCGAGATCGCCGCCATCGCCACCAACGGGGACGCCCCCACATGGGAGAACACGGTCGAGGCCCTGGAGACCTCCGGCGCCACCCTCGACCGGGTCACGTCGTGGCTGTTCAACCTGCAGGGCACCGATTCGACGGAGGAGATGGATGCCGCGATCTCCCGTATCGTCCCGCAGCTGTCGGCGCACTCCGACGCGATCTACCAGAATGAGGCCCTCTACCAGCGGCTTCTCGACGTCCCCGTCCCCGACGACGCCGAGTCCGCCCGCCTCCACGACCTCCTCGTCCGCCGCTTCACCCGCCGCGGCGCGGACCTCGACGCCGCGGGCAAGCAGCGCCTCGCGGAGATCAACCAGCGCCTGAGCACCCTGTCCGAGTCCTTCGGCCGGCAGCTCCTCGCCGACACCCGCGATCTTGCCGTGCTCTTCGACGACCCCGCCCATCTCGCCGGCCTCAGCCAGGCGCGTATCGACGCCGCCCGCGCCGCCGCCGAGGCCGCCGGCCGGGAGGGCTGGCTCATCCCCATCGAGCTGCCCACCGTCCAGTCCGACCAGCTCATCCTCGAGCACCCCGCGGCCCGCGCCCGCCTCTACGAGGCCTCCCAGCGCCGTGGCGTCGACTCCAACCGCGACAACCTCCTCGAGCAGGTCCGCCTGCGCGCCGAGCGGGCCCGCCTGCTGGGTTTCGACACCCACGCCGACTACGTCATCGCCGAGGAGACCGCCGGCACCGCCGACGCCGCCCGCCAGCTGCTCTTCGATCTCGCCCCGGCCGCCGCCGCCAACGCCGACGCCGAGCGCAAACTCGCCGGGGAACTCGCCGACACCGAGCTGTCCGCCGCCGACTGGCCCTACTGGCAGTCCCAGGTCCGCGAGCGCGACTACTCCCTCGACGAGGAGGAGCTGTCGCGGTACTTCCCGCTGCGCCAGGTGCTCGTCGACGGTGTGTTCCACGCCGCGCACCTGCTCTACGGCATCACCGTCGAGGCGCGGGAGGACCTGCACGGGTACTCCGCGGGCGTCGACGTGTGGGAGGTCCGCGACGCCGACGGCACCGGCCTCGGCCTGCTGCTCACCGACTACCGGGCGCGCCCCTCCAAGCGCGGCGGCGCATGGATGAGCTCCTTCGTCGGGCAGTCCGGCCTGCAGCAGCGACGCCCCGTCGTGGTCAACGTCATGTCCATCACCCACCCCGTCGACGGTTCCGAGCCGCTGCTCACCATCGACCAGGTGACCACCCTCTTCCACGAATTCGGTCACGCCCTCCACGGCCTGCTCTCCGACGTGCGCTACCCGACGCTCGCCGGCACCAACGTCCCCCGCGACTGGGTGGAGTTCCCCTCCCAGATCAACGAGAACTGGGCCTTCGACCCGGACATCGCCCGCCATTACGCCCGCCACGTCGACACCGGCGAGGTCATCCCGCAGGAGCTTCTCGACGCCGTCATCGACGCCCGCCAGTTCGGGCAGGGCTTCGCCACCTCCGAGTACCTCGCCGCCGCCATCATCGACCTGGCGTGGCACTCGCTCACCCCGGAGCAGGCGGCCGCGGTGACGTCGATAAGCGAGTTCGAGCAGGCCGCCCTCGAGGAGGCGGGCCTCGTCGTCGACGAGCTCGCCCCGCGCTACCGCTCCACCTATTTCAACCACATCTTCGGCGGCGGTTACTCCGCCGGCTACTACTCCTACCTGTGGGCCGAGGCGCTCGACGCCGACGGCTTCGACTGGTTCCGTCAGGCTGAGGACCTGCGCGACGCGGGTGAGAAGTTCCGCGAGCACATCCTCTCCCGCGGCGCGTCGCTGGACTACAACGATGCTTTCCGACGCCTCCGCGGACGCGACAAGGACGTCACCCCGCTGCTGCGACGTCGTGGACTCGCCGGAGTCGACCTGGGGTAGATTGATCCCACATGGACGCCGTCACCCAGTTTCTGCTCAGCGCCCCGCTGTGGCTGCAGATCCCTCTGGTGATGGCTGTCGCTGTTCCGCTGGCCACGGTGGGTGCGGTCGCGCTGGTGCGCATCGTCGACACCGTGTCGCTGGCGGCGGAGCGGGCCTGGCGGGCGACCGTCGGCGACAACTGATACGCACACGAAGGAGAACCATGGCCAACCCCGAGGAACTGCGCAAAGAGGATCAGAAGCTGCCCAAGGCCAAGCGCAAGTACCCGCAGTCGCGGGTGACTCAGTCGCTGTGGGTGCTGCTGGCCATCGTGCTCATCGCCTGGCTGATCTCGCTGCTCTAGAGGCGACCGGCAGCCGGCTATCGCTCGCTGGCCCTGGCTATCCGGTGGAAGAGCTCCATGCCGGCGAGATCCTCGATGAGGACCGGGGTGCCCTCAGCGTCGCACAGCGGGATGCACCAGTTGGGGTACTGGTCCTTGGTGGTGCCGGGCTGATTCTGCGCCCGGACGTCACCGACCATGTCGACGAGGGAGATGCACGTCAGCGCCGAGGGGGTGCCGGCGATGAAGCGGTGGATACCCTCCATGAGCTCCGGGGTGCTGCCGCGCTCGGAGCGCTCCAGACCCGCGAACTCCGTGTCGGCCAGCTCGGTGCCCTCGAAGCAGCCGGTCTCGCGGATGCGGTCGAGCACCTCCGCCTGCCACTCGAGATCCTCGGTGTCCTCGTCGGCGGCGTCACGGGTGAACAGACCCAGGCGGTCACGCAGCTCAATGTGCTCGCCCGCCAGGTACCCGGCGGTCGGCGGCAGATCGTGCGTGGTCACCGAACTCAGCGCCAGCTGACGGTACTCGTGCTGCAGGCGCGGGCCCTCGACGGTGGGGGAACTCTCGAACCACAGGATCGACGTGCCCATGACACCCTTGTCGGCCAGGACGTCCTGCACCCAGGCCTCGAACGTGCCCAGGTCCTCGCCGACGACGACGGCACCGGCGCGCTCGGCCTCGAGCGCCAGGATGCCCACGAGTGCCTCGTGGTCGAAGTGGACGTAGGTGCCGGTGGTCGGCGGCTGCATGCGCGGCATGACGAACAGGCGGAACAGGCCGAGGACGTGGTCGACGCGGATGCCGCCGGAGTGGCGCAGCACCGTCGTCAGCAGGTTGCGCCACGGCAGGTAACCCGCCTCGGCGAGCTTGCCCGGGTGCCACGGGGGCTGGGACCAGTCCTGGCCCTGCTGGTTGTAGCCGTCCGGCGGGGCACCGACGGAGACGTCCGGGGCGAGCCACGGCGCGAGGTTGTGGGCGTCGGCGCCACCGGGGTGCACGCCGACGGCGAGGTCAGCCATGATGCCGATCTTCATGCCTGCGGCCTTCGCGCGGGCCTGGGCGGCGGCGAGCTGCTCGTCGCACAGGAACTGCAGCCACATGTAGAAGTTGATGGCCTCGTCCATGCCCGGGGCGATGCCGTGGGCCCGCTGGTCGTGGATCTGCTCGTACTCGCGCTGGGCACACCAGGCGGCGAAGTCGACCAGGCCCTGGCCCTCACGCTCGATGTAGGCGCGGAACGCGGCCTCGCGCTCCGGGGTGCGGCCGTGGTGGTGCATCTCGTGGAGCACGTCGAGCTTGGCCTGGTAGACGGGGTTGCGCTCGATGATGTCGTCGGAGCGGTTCATCTCCTGCAGCTCGGCGGCGAGCTCGAGGATGTCGGCGCGGGTGTCCTCGTCGAGCTGCGCCATCTCCGGGATGTCCTCGATGCGCAGGTAGATCGGGTTGATGAAGCGACGGGTCGTCGGCAGGTAGGGGGAATCCTCCGCCGGCGGGAAGGGCTCCGCCGCGTGCATGGGGTTGACCAGCAGGAAGTCGGCGCCGGCCTTGGTCGCCAGCACCTCCGCCAGCTGACCCATGTCGTGGAAGTCACCGAGGCCCCAGGACTTCTCGGAACGCACCGAGTACATCTGGGCCATGACACCCGTCACCGGCTTCTCGACGTAGCGGTCCGTCGTGGACAGGCGGGACGGGGTGATGATGAGTGCACACTCGTGGCGCGCGTCGTTCGACACCAGCTCGATGCGGTGCCAGCCCAGAGGCAGGTCACCCGGGATGCGGAAGGTCGCCTCGCCCCACGCCTGGCCGTCGACGGTGACCGGCGGGTTCCAGTTCTCCTCCTGGTGGACCGGGCGCTCGGAACCGTCCTCGAGGAGGATGCGCACCTCCGCCGGGGCACCGTCGTGCACGTGGACGTTGAAGGTGCGGGCATCCCCGGCGACGGCGACGACGCTGGCCGGCAGCGGCCGGATCGCCTCCGCCAGGCGGTGGGCCTCCAGGGCGGCGGCGAGGTCGGCCTCCGCGGGGGCGTCGGCAAGCTCGACGCCGAGAGCACGCAGCGTCTTCAGCAGCGTGTCATCGGTGACGACGATCTCCTCCCCGTCACTGGCGGTGTAGCGCGTGGCGACGCCGTGGGCGTCCGCGAGTTCTCTCAGCACGTCCTGGTAAGTCACACCCGACATACTGCCACCTTGCTGCCCGATCCGCTGTAAGTCGCGGGGTGTGGCCGACATCCGGCGTGCCCGCAGGGGTAGCGTTGTGAGGAAACCGTCATGTATCCCGAAGCGAGAGGACGCCCCCGTGCAGGAGTTCCACACCCCGGCCGACTAC
The DNA here is from genome assembly GCF_900177745.1 of Corynebacterium pollutisoli. GTDB lineage: Bacteria > Actinomycetota > Actinomycetes > Mycobacteriales > Mycobacteriaceae > Corynebacterium > Corynebacterium pollutisoli. The sequence continues at coordinate 275,360 of NZ_FXAR01000001.1, forward strand.
GAGATCGCCCCCGGCGAAACCTGCCTGACTGCCATGCTGGACACGGCCCGCCGCTACCCGCACGGCGTGATGTTCACCCGCCCCGCCAACTTCGAGTGGGTCAACGTCACCTCCGCTGAGTTCGTCTCCGAGGTGTACGAGGTGGCCAAGGGCCTGGTGGCCTCCGGCGTGCAGCCCGGTGACCGCGTCGCCCTCATCTCCTCCACCCGCTACGAGTGGTCGCTGTTCGACTTCGCCATCTGGGCCGCCGGTGCCGTGAGCGTCCCGATCTACCCGTCGTCCTCCCTGTCGCAGATGCAGTGGATCATCGAGGACTCCGGTGCCGTGCTCGCCATCTCCGAGACCCGCGACCACACCGAGCTCATTTCCCACCTCGTCCTCACCGAGGACGGCTCCCCGCGTCTGCAGGGGTCCCCCTCCCAGCTGCGGCGCGTTGTGGAGATCAACTCCTCCGCCGTGGCCACCCTCCGCTTCGAGGGCCGCGAGATCCCCTCCGAGGAGATCGACTCCCGTATCGCCCACACCTCCACCGACGACCTCGCGTCGCTGGTCTACACCTCCGGCACCACCGGCCAGCCCAAGGGCTGCAAGCTCACCCACCGCAACTGGCTCGCCGAGGTCCGCGGCGTGCTCAGCCACCCCATCGGTGCCATCGCCGTACCGGGCACCCGCGTGCTCACCTTCCTGCCTATGGCGCACGTCCTCTCCCGCGCCGTGTCCCTGGCCGTGGTCATCGGTGGCGCCACCCAGAACCACTGGTCGGACTTCTCCACCCTGTCCGTCGAGTTCGCCCGCTCCCGCCCGAACCTCATCCTCGGCGTCCCGCGCGTGTTCGAGAAGGTGCGCAACTCCGCCGCCGCCAACGCCGCCGACGGTGGGCCGGTGAAGGAGCGTATCTTCGCCGGCGCGGAGAAGACCGCCATCGAGTACTCCCGTGCCCTCGACACCCCGGAGGGCCCGTCCCGGGCGTTGACCGCCAAGCGCAAGGTCTTCGACAAGCTCGTCTACTCCAAGATCCGCTCCGCCATCGGCGACTCCGTGAAGTACTGCATCACCGGTGGCTCCGCCATGAGTCACGAGCTGCTGCATTTCTTCCGTGGTATCGGGGTGCCCGTCTACGAGGGCTATGGCCTCACCGAGACCGCTGCCGCGGCCGCCGTCGACTTCGAGGACCAGAAGATAGGCACCGTCGGTCGCCCGCTGGGTGGTGTCACCGTCCGCATCAACGATGAGGGTGAGATCCTGGTCAAGGGCCCGATCCTCTTCGACGGCTACTGGAAGAACGACGAGGCCACCGCCGAGTCCATGGAGGGCGAGTGGTACAACACAGGTGATCTCGGCGAGCTGCTCGAGTCCGGTCACCTCGTCATCACCGGCCGCAAGAAGGATCTCATCGTCACCGCCGGCGGAAAGAACGTTTCGCCCGGTCCCATGGAGGACTCTCTGCGCGCCCACCCGCTGATCTCCCAGGCGATGGTCGTCGGCGACGGCAAGCCCTTCGTCGGCCTGCTGGTCACCCTCGACGAGGACGCGCTCAACCGCTGGAAGCTCAATCACAACATCGACGAGGACACCTCCGTCCAGGACCTAGCCACTAATCCGGCCCTGCGCGCGGAGATCCAGGACGCCGTCAACACCGTCAACGCCACCGTCTCCCAGGCGGAGGGCATCCGGAAGTTCTACATCCTCGACCGTGACCTCACGGAGGAGGAGAACGAGCTCACCCCGACGATGAAGGTCAAGCGCAACGTCGTCGCCCAGCGCTACGCCGACGCTATCAGCCACCTGTACAAGCGCTGATCCGGGGATTTGCCCCCGCTGGCTCGGCCACCCGCCGGACAGGGGCGCTCACGGGGGACAACTGCAGTGCACGGCGAGTCCTCCCGGACTGTGAACGATTCTCGCCTAGAGTCAGCCTCGATTCAGGAAACAGACAGGGGGTAGCCCACGATGCAGAAGATCGCCGCCGAGCTGCGCCATCGCGAGCTCACCCAGGAGATCTACAACATCGGTGACGAGGTCGCCGAGTACATCGAACACCTCCTGCAGGCCATCCGTGACTGGGACGGGGAACTCACCGTCGACTGCCTCGCGGAGTTCGAGGAGATCCTCGCCGACGCCCGCCGCGACTCCCGCCGGATCATCGGCGAGCTCCTCGGTCTGCGTCAGGCCCTGACCTCCGGACTGCGCTCCGGGGTGCTCTCCGCCGCGGCGTCGCGCTCCTCGCAGCTGGTCGAACCCGAGCTTCTCGACGCCGCCTCCCTCGAGGAGCTGTTCACCTTCGCGGAGATCGACGCCCGCACCGCGCTGGTCGTCGAGCACCTGGAGGAGATCGTCGAGTGGGTGCTGGCCCAGACGGACATGGTCGCCCACAATCTCGACGCGGTGAGCCTGCCGCACCTCTACGCCCGCGTCGGTACGCATGTCACCACCGCCGTCGACGGTTGGCTGACGACCGTCGCCCAGGCCTACCCGGCGCACGCCCGCTCCATGCGCGGCGCGCACCCGCCGGAGTTCCTCGCGGAGCGCGCGCGTATCGACGCCATCGTCGCCCGCGTCGCAGCCAAACGTGCCCGCCGCGGGGCCGCCAGCTAACCTGGTCGGAATGTTCGGCGTCTACGTCCACGTCCCCTTCTGCAGCACCCGCTGCGGCTACTGCGACTTCAACACCTACACCCCGGGTGAACTCGACATGGCGCCCGTCGCCTACCTCGACTCCCTGGCCCGCGAGCTGGAGCTCGCGGAGGGCCCGCCCGCCGACACCGTCTTCATCGGCGGCGGCACGCCCTCCCTCCTCGGGGCCGACGGTCTCACCCGCATCCTCGACATGGTGCGCGGCAGCTTCGGCCTGGCACCCGGCGCCGAGGTGACCACGGAGTCCAACCCGGAGTCGACCTCGCCCGAGTTCTTCGCGGGGCTTCTCGACGCCGGTTTCACCCGCCTCTCCCTCGGCATGCAGTCCGCCTCCCCGGCGGTGCTGCGCGTCCTCGACCGCACGCACACCCCGGGCCGCGCGGTGGAGGCGGCGCGGGAGGCCCGGGCCGCCGGCTTCGAGCACGTCAACCTCGACATGATCTACGGCACCCCGACGGAGACGGACCGAGATGTCCTCGACACCCTCGACGCCGTGCTCGCCGCCGGGGTCGACCACGTCTCCGCCTACTCCCTCATCGTCGAGGACGGCACCGCCATGGCCCGCAAGGTCCGCCGCGGGGAGCTGCCCGCCCCGGACGAGGACGTCTACGCCCGCCGCTACGAGATGATCGCCGGCCGCCTCCATGCGGAGGGTTTCGACTGGTACGAGGTGTCCAACTGGGCCAGGCCGGGCGGTGAGTGCCGCCACAACGAGATCTACTGGCGCGACGGCGACTGGTGGGGAGCTGGCCCCGGCGCCCACTCCCACCTCGGCGACCGCCGTTTCCACAACGTCAAGCACCCGGCCCGCTACGCGCGGATGCTCGCGGAGGGGCAGCTGCCCATCGCCGGGGAGGAGATCCTCACCCCGGCTGACCGCCACACCGAGCAGATCATGCTCGGCCTGCGCCTGCGGGAGGGCATCCCCTTCGCCTGGATCGAGGAGGGGGGACACGCGGTCGTCGACAAGCATGTCGACGGCGGGTTGCTGCAGCATGTCGGGGACCGGATCGCCCTGACGGACGCCGGGCGCCTGCTGGCGGACGGCATCATCACGGACATCCTCGTGGCGGAGGAGCGCTGACACGTTAGACTGTTGGCAATCAAGGGAGGTGAGTGCCAGATGGCGAGTTCGACGGACAGGCGTCGGCAGGAGGTCCTGCGCGCGATCGTGGCGGACTACATCGCCTCCCAGGAGCCGGTCGGCTCGAAGTCGCTCCTGGAACGCCACCAGCTGCAGGTCTCCAGCGCGACGATCCGCAACGACATGGCGGTCCTCGAATCCGAGGGCTACATCGTGCAGCAGCACGCCAGCTCCGGGCGCATCCCCACGGAGAAGGGCTACCGGCAGTTCGTCGACCACATCCACGACCTCAAGCCGCTGTCGGCGGCGGAGCGACGCGCGATCCTCAGCTTCCTCGAGGACGGCGTTGACCTGGAGGACGTGCTGCGTCGCTCGGTGACCCTCCTCGCGCAGCTCACCCGCCAGGCCGCGGTGATCCAGCTGCCGAACCTCAAGGTGGCCCGCGTCAAGCACATCGAGGTCGTCGCGCTCGGCCCGACGCGCCTGCTGCTCGTGCTCATCACCGACACCGGGCGCGTCGACCAGCGCAACGTCGAGCTCGACGAGCTTCTCGACGCCGAGGGGGTGCTCCTCCTGCGCGACCTGCTCAACGGGGCGCTGGTGGACAAGACCCTCGCGGAGGGCTCCACCACGTTGGCGCAGCTGGTGCAGAACCCGCCGCCGCAGATCCGGCACGCGCTCACCCGGGCGGCGACCCGCCTCGTGGAGACCCTCGTGGACCAGCCGACGGACCGCCTCATCCTGGCGGGCACGTCGAACCTCACCCGCGCCGCGGGCCTGCCCGGCGTCATCGAGGCCCTGGAGGAGCAGGTGACCGTGCTCAAGCTCCTGGCGAACGTCCCCGACCTGGGCAACGTCAGCGTGCTCATCGGCGAGGAGAACGAGGACGAGGACCTCCGCGACGCCTCCGTGGTGGCCACCGCCTACGGTTCCGACGGGCACGCGCTCGGCGGGCTCGGTGTGGTCGGGCCCACGTTCATGGACTACCCGGGAACAATCCAGAAGGTCTCGGCCGTTGCACGGTATGTCAGCCGGGTTCTGGCCGGCGAGTAACATTCATTCGGTTATCTATCAGTCGTGGAAGGAAAGCAATTCATCGTGGCTCGTGATTATTACGGAATTCTGGGCGTCGACAAGTCTGCGACCGATGCGGAGATCAAGAAGGCCTACCGCCGGCTCGCACGCAAGTACCACCCGGACGTCAACTCGACCGAGGAGGCGGCGGAGAAGTTCCGTGAGGTGTCGGTGGCGCACGAGGTGCTCACCGACCCCGACAAGCGACGTGTGGTCGACATGGGCGGCGACCCGATGGAGCAGGGCAACGGCGGCATGCCGGGCGGCTTCGGCGGGGGTGGCGGCTTCGGCGACATCTTCGAGGCCTTCTTCGGCGGCGGCGCCGGCGGCTCCCGGGGCCCGCGGTCCCGCGTGCAGCCGGGCAACGACGCCCTGCTGCGCGCCGCCATCACCCTCGAGGAGGCGTTCGCCGGTGTGAAGAAGGACATCACCGTCGACACCGCCGTCGTGTGCGACCACTGTGCGGGCTCCGGCTCGGAGTCGCAGGCCAAACCCGTCACCTGCGGCCAGTGCCACGGACAGGGCGAGGTGCAGGAGGTCCAGCGTTCCTTCCTGGGCAACATCATGACCTCGCGCCCGTGCCCGGCATGTGACGGCTACGGCGAGATCATCCAGGACCCCTGCACCCGCTGCTCCGGCCAGGGCCGCATGAAGAAGCGCCGCGACCTCGTGGTCAACGTCCCCGCCGGCATCTCCAACGGCATGCGCATCCGCATGGCCGGGCAGGGCGAGGTCGGCCACGGCGGCGGTCCTGCCGGCGACCTCTACGTGGAGATCTCCACCCGTCCGCACCCCGTTTTCCAGCGCGAGGGCGACAATCTGCACCTCACCGTCCAGGTCCCGGCCGTCGACGCCGCCCTGGGCACCGCGGTCACGGTGGAGGACCTGGCGGGCAAGGAGCTGACCATCGACATCCCGGCCGGCACCCAGCCGCTCGAGCAGCTGCACCTGTCCGGCCAGGGCATGCCGCGTCTGCGCACCGAGGGCCGTGGTGACCTCCTGGCACACGTCCAGGTGGTCGTGCCCACCGAGATCGACGACCGCACCCGCGAGCTCCTCGAGCAGATCCGCGACCACCGCTTGGAGTCGGCCTCCGTCAACCGGGAGGGCGAGGAGGACTCCGGGTTCTTCTCCCGTCTCAAGGGCAAGTTCCGCAACCGATGAGCCTGCCGGTCTTCGTCCACCCGGGCCCCTTCGGCGGCGGCCCCGTCACCCTGTCGGGCCCGGAGGGCCGCCACGCGGTGTCCGTCAAGCGCATCGTCGCCGGCGAGCAGATCCTGCTCATCGACGGCCACGGCACCCACGCCACCGTCACCGTCACCGCCACGCGCGGTAAGGACGAGTTGACGGGTGAGGTGGAGGAATGGGGCGTCGACAAGCAGCCGCGCCCGCGGGTGACCGTCGTGCAGGCCCTGCCGAAGGCGGAGCGCTCGGAATTGGCCGTCGACCTGGCGACGCAGGCCGGGGCCGACGCCATCGTGCCGTGGCAGGCGGAGCGCTGCGTGGCGAAGTGGACCGGGCCGAAGGCCGCGAAGGGCGTGGCGAAGTGGGAGGCGGCGGCCGCCGCGGCCGCGAAGCAGTCCCGCCGCACACGCATCCCGGAGATCCACGAGCCGCTGACCACCGGGCAGGTGGCGGAGTTCATCGCGGGGCGGACGGCGCTGGTGCTCCACGAGGAGTCGGCGACGCCGCTGCGCGAGATCGACCTCGACGTCGATGAGCTGGTCCTCATCGTCGGACCCGAGGGCGGCATCGGCGCCGACGAGTTGGCCCGGCTCGGGGCGACAACCGTGAAGCTCGGGCCCGAGGTCCTGCGGACGGCGAGCGCCGCGATGGTGGCCCTGTCGGCCATCGGCGTGCTCACGGACCGCTGGTAGAGTTCCCCCTAACATTCGACAAGGAAGCAGGCGCGCAGAGGTAGTGGCAGCACAGGTCATCACGAGGAAGGTGGAGCTCGACTCGGTGTACACCCAGTCGGTGCTCGGCATCAACGACGAGAACCTGCGGGTCCTGGACAATCAGATCGACGCGGACTTCCACGCCCGCGGCCACCTGGTCACCGTCACCGGCCCCGACCACGAGGTCGCCCGCGCCGTGAAGGTCTTCGAGGAGCTCGAGTCCATCGCCCGCCGCGGGCACGTCATCTCCCCGGACGCGGTCAAGCACGCGGTGTCCATCGTCACCGTCGAGGCCCCGCAGTCCGTCACCGAGGTGCTGGCCAGCGACATCGTCTCCCGCCGCGGCCGGACCATCCGCCCGAAGACGCTGGGGCAGAAGGAGTACGTCGACGCGATCGACGAGCACACCATCGTCTTCGGAGTCGGCCCCGCCGGCTCCGGCAAGACCTACCTGGCGGTGGCCAAGGCGGTCCAGGCGCTGCAGTCTAAGCAGGTAACCCGCATCATCCTCACCCGCCCCGCCGTCGAGGCCGGTGAGAAGCTGGGTTTCCTGCCCGGCACCCTGAGCGACAAGATCGACCCCTACCTGCGCCCGCTCTACGACGCGCTGCGCGACATGCTCGACCCGGAGATGATCCCCAAGCTCATGGACGCCGGCGTCATCGAGGTCGCGCCGCTGGCCTACATGCGTGGCCGCACCCTCAACGACGCCTTCGTCATCCTCGACGAGGCCCAGAACACCACCCCGGCGCAGATGAAGATGTTCCTCACCCGCCTGGGATTCGGCTCCAAGATGATCGTCACCGGCGACATCACCCAGGTCGACCTGCCCACCGGGCAGAAGTCCGGCCTGCGGCTGGTGCGCAACATCCTCCGCGGCGTGGAGGGCATCCACTTCGCGGAACTGTCCAGCAAGGACGTGGTCCGCCACTCCCTCGTCGGCCGCATCGTCGACGCCTACGACTCCTACGAGGAGAATCTGAAGTGAGCATCGAGGTCTTCAACGAATCCGGCCATGCGGGCGTCAACGAGGAGATGCTCATCGACGTCGCCTCCTTCGCCCTCGGCGAGATGGACATCCACCCCGACGCGGAGGCCTCCATTCACATCGTCGATCTCAAGACGATCACCGAACTCCACGTCCGCTGGCTCGACCTCGACGGCCCGACCGACGTCATGACCTTCCCCATGGACGAGCTCACCCCGGGTTCCGGCACCGCCCTCGGCGCCCGCCCCGACTCCAAGGGGCCAGGCCCGGCGTTGCTCGGCGACATCGTCCTGTGCCCGGAGTTCGCCGCGAAGCAGGCGGCCGCCGCCGGCCACGGCCTCGACCACGAGCTGGCGCTGCTCACCGTCCACGGCTGCCTCCACCTGCTCGGCTACGACCACGCCACCCCCGCCGACGAGCGCGAGATGTTCGCCCTGCAGAACGAGCTGCTGGCCGACTGGTACGACGACGTCGCCCGCCGCGGCGTCGAGTACCAGCCCAAGCCCACCGGCGCGCAGGCCTTCCCGTCCGCCGCCGACCGGCAGGCCCTCGACGAGATCGTCCCCGGGGGCGGCATCCCGCCCATCGGCGAACCCGCCGGTGAGCAGTAATGGAGGTTGACACTGTCTGGCTGAGCGTCGTCACGGTGCTGGCGCTCGGGCTGTCCGGCCTCGTCGGCACCGTCGAGTCCGCCGTCAGCTCCATCTCCCGCGCCCGCGTCGAGGGGATGGTCAAGGACGAGGTCGCGGGAGCACGGTCGCTGTTCAAGGTGGTCGACCACCGGGCGAACAACATCAACCTGCTCATCCTGCTCAAGACGCTTCTCGACGCCACCGCCGCCGTCTTCGCCGCCGCCCTCGCCCGCGACGTCTTCGAGTCCGAGGTGTGGGCGATCGTGCTGGCCATCGTGGCCGTTGCCCTCATCACCTACGCCGTGGTCGGGGTCTTCGCCCGCACCATGGGCCGCAAGAACCCATACTCCATCTCCCTGCGCTCCGCCGTGGTGCTGCAGGGCGTGGCGTTCGTACTCGGACCGGTGGCGCGGGTCCTCATCTGGCTGGGCAACCTCATCGCCCCCGGCAGCGGCTTCCGCCACGGCCCCTACGCCACCGAGGTCGAGCTGCGCGAGATGGTCGACATCGCCCAGGAGCACGGCATCGTCGAGGTCGAGGAACGTCGCATGATCCAGTCGGTGTTCGACCTCGCCTCCACCACCGCCCGCCAGGTCATGGTGCCGCGCACCGAGATGATCTGGATCGAGGAGGGCAAGCACGCCGGCCAGGCCACCACCCTGTGCGTGCGCTCCGGCCACTCCCGCGTGCCCGTCGTCGGCGAGAACATGGACGACATCCTCGGCATCGTCTACATCAAGGACCTCGTCCGGCACACCTACCACCTCACCGACGGCGGCGCGTCGGTCTCCGTCACCGACGTCATGCGCCCCGCCACCTTCGTGCCCGACTCGAAGAACCTCGATGAGCTGCTCCACGAGATGCAGCGCGACAAGATTCACATGGCCATGCTCGTCGACGAGTACGGCGGCATCGCCGGGCTCATCACCATGGAGGACATCCTCGAGGAGATCGTCGGTGAGATCGCCGACGAGTACGACATCGCCGAGGTCGCCCCCATCGAGCTCATCGGGGACCGCACCTACCGCGCCGTCTCCCGTCTGTCCCTGGAGGACCTGCGTGACCAGATCGACGACGACTACGACATCGACATCGAGTTCACCGAGGAGATCGAGGACCAGGTCGAGTCCGTCGGCGGCCTCATCGGCTACGAGATCGGCCGCGTCCCCCTGCCCAACTCCACCGTGGAGACCTGCGGCCTGCGCCTGACCGCCGAGGGCAGCCGCGACCGCCGCGGCCGCATGCGCGTGCGCTCCGTCGTCGTCGAGGTGCTGCAGCGCGCCGACCAGGGCGACCGGGCCAAGGATTGAACAGCCGGGTGATTGTGTTTTCACCCTGGAAGAGAGCACAATAACCACCGTGAACATCCTCTCCATCCAGTCCTCCGTGGCCTACGGTCACGTCGGTAACTCCGCCGCCGTCTTCCCGCTCCAGCGCCTGGGGCACGAGGTGTGGCCGGTGTACACCGTCAACTTCTCCAACCACACCGGTTACGGTGCGTGGCGGGGCCCGATGATCCCGGCCACCGACGTCGCCGACATCATCACCGGCATCGAGGAGCGGGGCGTGCTCGGCCAGGTCGACGCCGTCCTCTCCGGGTACCAGGGTGGCTCCGACATCGCGGACGTCATCATCGACGCCGTGGCGAAGGTCAAGGCCGCCAACCCCGCCGCCGTCTACGCGTGCGACCCGGTCATGGGCAACGCCAAGTCCGGCTGCCACGTCTCCGACCTCATCCCCCCGCTGCTGCGGGACCGCGTCGTGCCGGTCGCGGACATCATCACCCCGAACCAGTTCGAGCTCGGCTTCCTCACCGGCCGCGAGGCCTCCGACCTGGAGTCCACCCTGGAGGCCGTCGACGCCGCCCGTGAGATGGGCCCGTCGACCGTCCTGGTCACCTCCGTGGAGCGCCCGGACCGCCCGGAGGGCACCATCGAGATGCTCGCCGTCAACGACGCCGGCGCGTGGATCGTGCAGACCCCGTACCTGCCGTTCAAGCGCAACGGCTCCGGCGATGTCACCGCCGCCCTGTTCACCGGACACTACGTCGCGACGAAGGACGCCGCCGACGCCCTGGCGAAGACCGCCTCCTCCGTCTTCGACCTCGTGGAGAACACCTACCGCGCGGACTCCCGCGAGCTGCTGCTCATCGAGTCCCAGGACGCCTACGCGAACCCGCGGATGCAGTTCGAGGTCACGCAGGTCCGCTGACCGGGAGCCTGGCGTCCAGCCCCACGGTTCGGGTGAGCGTCGTCGGCGGGCCGCGATGGCCATATCGTCACCCGGTGCCGGGGCAGTGCGGTGCTTTAGGTCGGCATCCTCACGCATAGTGCCGCGGGGTGTACGACGATATGGTCAACCGCAGAGACTGCCGGCGAATAGTCATCGACGATGTGTTGGATGGCGACCTCGCCTAGTAGTCTCAGTTCTAAGCAACCCTAGGAGTCCCCATCAGCTCATTCACCGACACCCCGGACGGCTTCCGCTCCGGCTTCGTCAGCTTCGTCGGCCGCCCGAACACGGGCAAGTCGACCCTCACCAATGCTCTGGTGGGGGAGAAGATCGCCATCACCGCCAACCAGCCGGAGACCACCCGCCACCCGATCCGCGGCCTGGTGCACCGGGAGAATGCGCAGATCGTGGTCGTCGACACGCCGGGTCTGCACAAGCCGCGGACGCTGCTGGGTGAGCGGCTCAACGAGATCGTCAAGGACACCTACGCCGACGTCGACCTCATCGGTCTGACCGTCCCGGCGGACGAGAAGATCGGCCCCGGTGACCGCTGGATCCTGGAGAATCTGCGGAAGGTGGTGCCGAACACCCCGATCATCGGCATCGTCACCAAGCTGGACAAGGCGAGCAAGGACCAGGTCGGCGCCCAGCTGCTGGCGCTGCACGAGCTGCTCGGCGGCGAGGCCGAGGTGGTGCCGGTGTCCGCCAAGGACGGCACCCAGGTCGACGTTCTCATCGACGTCCTCACGTCGCTGCTCCCCGAGGGGCCGAAATTCTACCCCGACGACCACGTCACCGACGACGACACGGAGAAGCGCATCTCCGAGCTCATCCGCGAGGCGGCGCTGTCCGGCCTCAAGGACGAGCTGCCGCACTCCGTCGCCGTCGAGGTGGACGAGATGCTCACCGAGAACGGCCTGCTGACCATCCACGCGATCCTCTACCTGGAGCGCGAGGGGCAGAAGGCGATCATCCAGGGTAAGGACGGGCGTCGTTTCGGGCGGATCATCCACAACTCGCGCCAGGAGATCATCAGGCTGCTGGGGCGCAACGTCTACCTCGACCTGCGCATCAAGGTGCTGAAGAACTGGCAGTCCGACCCGAAGTCGCTGGGTCGCCTGGGCTTCTAGATGCGGGCGCAGCCGTACCGCGACCGGGCGCTGGTGGTGCGGACCTACGACTTCGGCGAGGCCGACCGCATCATCGTGCTGCTCACACGGCACCACGGGATCCGGCGCGGGGTGGCGAAGGGGGTGCGGCGGTCGAAGTCGCGTTTCGGGTCGCGGCTGCAGCACTTCGTCGACATCGACGTGCAGCTCTACCCGGGCCGCAACCTCGAGTCGATCACGGGGGCGGACACCGTCGCCTACTACGGGGCGGGCATCATCGACCACTACGAGCGCTACACCGCCGCGTGCGCGGCCCTGGAGACGGCGGAGAGGCTGTCCCAGGATGAGGATCCGTGGCTGTTCGACCACCTCACCGAGACGCTCGCCCGGATGCAGACGACGGCGCACCCGACCATCGTCCTCGACGCCTTTCTCCTGCAGGCGATGACCCACGCGGGGTGGGCCCCGAGCCTGTTCGACTGCGCCCAGTGCGGGGCACCGGGCCCGCACCACGCCTTCCACCCGGCGGTCGGCGGCGCGGCGTGTGTGCAGTGCCGTCCCCCGGGGGCGGCGGAGGTTCCGGAGGAGGCGCTGCACCTCATGTGGCTGCTCAATCATGCGCACTGGCCTGCAGCGATGGCGATCGTCGATAAGCAGGACGGCAACCACCTGGGTGCCGTCGCGCACCGGCTCACCCGGGCGCACCTGCAATGGCATCTGGAACAGAAGGTCACCAGTCTGGGCGTCATGGACCAGACGTAGGATGGTCTGCGTGAGTAACGCACCCTTGAACCCCCCGAACATCCCCGCCGAGTTCATCCCCGACCACATCGCCCTGGTGATGGACGGTAACGGGCGCTGGGCGCAGCAGCGCGGTCTCAAGCGCACGGAGGGGCACAAGCGCGGTGAGGCCGTGCTCATGGACGTCGTCGACGCCTGCCTGGCACTCGGGGTGCCGTACCTGTCGGCCTACGCCTTCTCGACGGAGAACTGGCGCCGCTCGGCGGACGAGGTCCGCTTCCTCATGGGCTTCAACCGGGACGTGCTGCGCCGCCAGCGCGACGTCCTCAACGCCAAGGGTGTGCGGGTGCGCTGGGTGGGCCGCCGCCCGCGCCTGTGGCGCACCGTCATCCGCGAACTCGAGGTCGCGGAGGAGATGACGCAGGACAACACCCGGATGACGCTGGCGATGTGCGTCAACTACGGCGGTCGCGCCGAGCTTGTCGACGCCGCCCGGGAGATCGCCCGCCGCGCCGCTGCCGGCGAGCTGCGCCCCGAGGAGATCACCGAGAAGACCTTCCCCCAGTTCCTCGACGAGCCGGACATGCCGGACGTCGACCTGTTCCTGCGCCCCTCCGGTGAGAAGCGGACGTCGAACTTCCTGCCCTGGCAGTCGGCGTACGCCGAGATGGTGTACCAGGACAAGCTGTTCCCGGACTTCACTCCGCAGGATCTCTTCGACGCCGTCGTGGAGTACGCTTCTCGTGACCGTCGCTTCGGCGGCACCAAGTAGGTAGGGGAGTGGGAGCAGCAGTGGTCGTCAGCAACGAGGAACCGACCCGCGCGCAGATCAACCGGTGGCGCCGCTACCTGGCCAACGAGCGCGCCGAGGCGGCCCTCTACCGGGAGCTCGCCCGCCGCAAAACCGGCGAGGAGCGGGAGATCCTCCTGGCCCTGGCGGACTCGGAGTCCCGCCACGAGGAGTTCTGGCGCGGCAAGCTCGGCGAGTACGTCGGCTTCCCCCGCCAGCCCGACCTGGGCACCCGTTTCATGGGCTTCCTGGCGAAACGTTTCGGCTCTGTGTTCACCCTGGCGCTCATGCAGTCGGCGGAGGCGCGCAGCCCCTACATCAAGGACGAGGACGCCCCGGAGCAGATCGCGGCCGACGAGCGCATCCACGCCGAGGTGGTCCGCGGTCTGGCGGCCCGGGGACGGGAGAAGATGTCCGGTGGTTTCCGCGCCGCCGTGTTCGGTGCCAACGATGGCCTGGTGTCCAACCTGGCGCTCGTCGTCGGCGTCATGGGTTCCGGCGTCTCGTCGAACATGATCCTGCTCACCGGCGTCTCCGGTCTGTTGGCCGGCGCGCTGTCCATGGCGGCCGGCGAGTACGTGTCGGTGACCTCCCAGCGGGAGCTCCTCGAGGCCTCCACCCCGCACCCCAAGGCGCACACGCTGCTGCCCTCGCTCGACGTCAACGCCAACGAGCTGGCGCTGGTCTACCGCGCCCGCGGCATGAGCGAGAAGGAGGCGCAGTCCAAGGCGCAGGCCGAGTTCTCGCGCATGGCGCTGGAGCAGGCCATCGGCCTCGACCGGGAGGACAGCCCCGGCGAGCAGGAGACGTGGACCGACCCCGGTGAGGTCGTGGGTTCGCCGTGGACGGCCGCCGGGTCGAGCTTCCTTTTTTTCGCGGGTGGCGCGTTCATCCCGATCATCCCGTTCCTCTTCGGGGCGTCGCCCGTACTCGGCGCGGTCATCGCGATGGTGCTGGTGTCCTGCGCGCTCATGTTCACCGGCGGTGTCGTCGGCGTGCTCTCCGGGAAGCCGCCGTTCTCGCGGGCCATGCGCCAGCTGGCGATCGGCCTGGGGGCGGCCGCCATCACCTACCTGCTGGGTGTGGCGTTCGGTACCGTGATCGGCTAGTTCCCCTCGTCCCGGCGGGCGGCGGCGCATTCCGGGCACAGCCCGTAGATCTCGGCGTCATGGCCGGTGAGCTGGAATCCGTGCTTTTCCGCGACCTGCTTGGCCCAGGTCTCGACGCTGCCGCCGTCGATCTCCTCGGTCCGGCCGCACTGCGTGCACACGAGGTGATGGTGGTGGTGCGGGGAGACGCACTGGCGGTACAGGGTCTCGCCGGTGGCCATGTGGAGGACGTCGACGGCCTCGATCTCCGCGAGGGACTGGAGGGTGCGGTACACCGTGGTCAGGCCGACCTGGAGGTCCCTGTTCTCCAGCTCACGGTGGATCTCCTTGGCCGAGGCGAAGGTGTCGATCTCGGAGAGGACGTTGATGACCGCGGTGCGCTGACGGGTGTTGCGGGCCCCGAGCTTCGGAACACCGGAGGACGTGGGAGACATGTACGGGCTCTTCCTGAGAAACGGGATCGAGTACATATCCCATTATGTACGCTCGCGCTGATTCAGGCAGCGCGAGCAGGGCGGACGGGTCTGAGAGAAGATTCTCAGGAGAACGCGTTGGGCACCGGCGGGGTGGGGGCCGGGGACGGGATGGTGTCGGTGTTGCCCGGGGTGCCGGCGGCCGCGGCCGGGGCGTGGGCCACCTGGCCGACGGGGTCCTCCTCGGTCCCTGCGCCGCGCGGGACGTCGGTGTGGCCGATCTGGACCACATTGTCGGGGTCGGGGGTGGGTTCCGCGCCGGAGCGCTGCAGATCGCGGGCGTGGAGGCCGAGCTTGACGGCCGCGGTGATGATGTCCGCCGCCTGGGGGAGCACGAGGCGGTAGATGACCTCGCGGCCGCGGCGCTCGGAGTCGACGATGCCGGAGCGCTTGAGCACGCGCAGGTGCTGCGAGATCAGCGGCTGGGACTTGCCCAGACCGTCGACCAGCTCGTGGACGAAGTGATCCCGGATCGACAGACGCCAGATGATCTGTACGCGCAGGCGCGAATCGAGCGCGCCGATGATGGCCTCGGCGGCGTCGAGATCAGTGTCCGAGTAAGTGTTCATCCCATCCCAGTTCTTCCGCACGTGAGGTCTGAGGGGATTTTCTCGCGTCCCGATCTAGGCCAATTACGTGACTAATTATGTTCGAAAAGAGCTGCGTAAATGCTTCAGCGTGCTGATTTCCCGATTATACCCCTCAGGCCCGCCAATCTAGACATTTGGTGGCCCATGGAACATAAATACCAGCTCTCGGTTTCCGCGGATAGTACCACTGGCCCCCGGGGCGAGGTCAACCCCGAATGACCTCGGGAACAAGGTGAGGCTACACTCGTTGTGAATCATGATCGACTTATCCCCTACCAGAGGAGTCTGAAGCCACATGGCGTCCGTCATCGATACCGTAGTCAACCTGTGCAAGCGCCGCGGTCTGGTGTACCAGGCCGGCGAGATCTACGGCGGTTCCCGCTCCGCATGGGACTATGGTCCGCTCGGTGTCGAGCTCAAGGAGAACATCAAGCGCCAGTGGTGGCGTCACATGGTCACCGCCCGCCCCGACGTCGTGGGCGTGGACACCTCCATCATCCAGCCGCGCCAGGTGTGGGTGACCTCCGGCCACGTCGAGGTCTTCACCGACCCGCTGGTGGAGTCCCTGCACACCCACAAGCGCTACCGCGCCGACCACCTCCTCGAGGCCTACGAGGAGAAGCACGGCCACCCGCCGGCGAACGGCCTGGCGGACATCAACGATCCGGAGACCGGCCAGCCGGGCAACTGGACCGAGCCGCGCCCGTTCTCCGGTCTGCTGAAGACCTTCCTGGGCCCGGTCGATGATGAGGAGGGTCTGCACTACCTCCGCCCGGAGACCGCGCAGGGCATCTTCGTCAACTTCAAAAACGTCATGACCTCTGCGCGCATGAAGCCGCCGTTCGGCATCGCCAACATCGGCAAGTCCTTCCGCAACGAGATCACCCCGGGCAACTTCATCTTCCGTACCCGCGAGTTCGAGCAGATGGAGCTGGAGTTCTTCGTCAAGCCGGGCACCGATGAGGAGTGGCACCAGCACTGGATCGACTCCCGCATGCAGTGGTACGTCGACCTGGGCATCAACCCGGAGAACCTGCGTTTCTACGAGCACCCGCAGGAGGCTCTGTCCCACTACTCCAAGCGCACCGTCGACATCGAGTACGCCTACCACTTCCAGGGCTCCAAGTGGGGCGAGCTGGAGGGCATCGCCAACCGTACCGACTACGACCTCAAGGTCCACTCGGAGGGCTCCGGCGAGGACCTCTCCTACTTCGACCAGGAGACCAACGAGCGCTGGATCCCGTACGTCATCGAGCCGGCCGCCGGCCTGGGTCGTGCCTTCATGGCCTTCCTCATCGACGCGTACCACGAGGATGAGGCCCCGAACGCCAAGGGTGGCGTCGATACGCGTGTCGTGCTGAAGCTGGATCGTCGCCTCGCCCCGGTGAAGGTGGCCGTCCTGCCGCTGTCGAAGAAGCCGGAGCTCGCTGAGCCGGCCCAGGAGATCGCCGCGCAGCTGCGTCAGCTGTGGAACGTCGAGTACGACACCTCCGGTGCCATCGGTCGTCGTTACCGTCGTCAGGACGAGATCGGTACCCCGTTCTGCGTCACCGTCGACTTCGACACCCTCGAGGACAACGCCGTCACCGTCCGTGAGCGCGACACCATGGAGCAGGAGCGTGTGAAGATCGAGGACCTGCAGGACTACCTGGCCACCCGCCTCGTGGGCTGCTGATCATGCACTACACCAGCTGGGACCGCAGCGACGCCGACCGGCCCGTCCTCCTCGCCGAGGGCGGCCCGGAGGTGCTGGCGCGCTTCGACAAGACCTCCGCCGACGTCGACGGGGAGAAGTGGACCCTCGCGTTCGACGCGGAGTCCGGCGCGACCGCCACGCTTCTCGACGTCCCGGTCCTCACCGCCGAGGCCAACTTCAAGAAGGACAAGACGATCCCGGTGTCCATCGGGAACCGCAGCTTCGTCCTCGTGAACGAGGCCTCCAACAACTGGATCGTCGACGACGAGAACGGCACCAAGGTCGCCCAGTTCTCCGGCGGCAACAACGGTGTGCGCAAGGCCATCCTCGAGTTCGAGGGGGAGACCGACCTGCCCCGTGACGCCGTCGTCGGCCTGAGCTGGCTGGCCCGTCTCGCGCTGGAGCAGCGACTGTCCCGCACCTCGACGGCGGTCATCGCCACCCTGGCGCTCATGACCGTCGCCGCGATCCTGGCGTTCATCATCTAGATGGCCATCGAGGAACGGCCGGTGGGCCCGTGGTTCTGGGAGGGCAACGAGCTTTTCGACGCCCACCGGGAGCTCATCGCCACCGTCCGCTCCGACGTCATCTTCTTCCGCTCGGAGCGCCTCCTCGTCGAGTCCGAGCCCGGACCCATCCAGTTCCGGGCCCGGGCCACCACCGGCGACGGCCGCGTGTTCACCCTGGCCCAGAACGGCTTCACCGTGGGCACCCTCCACGCCGACTGCGCCGGGCGGGCGTACGTCCTGCGCCGCACCAGTGTGTGGCGCAAGGAACGCAACATCTACGACGCCGCCGGGGGAGTGGTCGCCCGCGTGCGTCCGCTCATCTCCGGGCGGGTCGAACTCCACGCCGGCCCCACCTACGACGATCTGCCGCCCATCGACGCGGTGTTCCTGTCCTGGGGCTGCGTCCTCGTGGACTCCCCGGTGCGGCGCCCGCGGGTGTAGATCATCGTGCAGTAAGGCCTTTTTCGGCCCTCGATTCCGGCCCTACTGCACGATGATCTACCTTAAGTGGCCGATCAGAACGACCCGCCGCGGAAGCCGCCGCCGCCTCCGCCGAAGCCGCCCCCGCCACCGAAGCCTCCGCCGAAGCCGCCTCCGCGGCCGCCGCCGCCGAGGATCTGGCCGATGACCATGCCGGTGACGATGCCGCCCATGTTGGAGCCGCCTCCGCGGTGGCTCATCTGGCGACGGTTGTAGTCGTTGTAGTCCGACTGGGCGCGCTTGAGGGCGCGCTTCGCCGCGGTGACCGCCTGGCGTGCGAAGTCGATGGCCTGGCGGGTCTCGGAGGTGCGCAGCTGCAGGGCCTGGGCCTGGAGCCGCTTGGCGTCGGCGAGCATGGTGCGGGCCTCGGCCTTGACCACGCGGCCGCGGGAGGCGATGAAGTCCTCGGCGGCCTGGATGGACACGCCGGCGGCCTGCAGCTGCTGGTCGAGGAGCTGCAGCTGGCGGGACTGGTCGGCGGTGGTCTCGCGGACGCGGTCGAGCTGCTCGTCGAGTTCGCCGTCGATGTCGGTGAGCGCGGTGTAGGCGCCGAGGGGATCGGTCGAGGAGATGGAGCGGGCCTCGTCGACGACGGTGATGGCGCGGCCGACGACCTCGTCGAGCTTCTGCCAGTCGGCGCGCGCGCCCTCGGAGATGCCCCGACGCTTGAGGTCGCCGGCCTCGCGGATCTCGTCCTCGACCTCCTGGAGGAGGTCGCCGATCTGGGCCTGGGCGGTGGCGATGTTCTCGTCGGCACGCTCGATGCCGCCGAGCATGCGGTCGGCGACCTCGATGGCGTGCTCGGAGTCACGGATGGCGTCGACCAGTCCGCCCTGCTCACCGGCGGGTCGGGCCTCGAGCTCGCGGGCGGTGGTGAGGGACTTCTCGGCCTCGTCAAGGGCGGCGCCGGCCAGGTCGACGTTGTCGTCGATGGACTCCAGCACCTCGGGGGAGTAGCGGGAGCGCAGGCCGCCCAGCTGATCCTCGGCGCGCGGGAGGCGGGTGCGCAGGTCGATGGTCGCCTGGGTGAGTTCGTCGATCTTGCGGTCGGCGGTGGCCAGCAGGTTACGCATGGAGGCGAAGGCCTCAGCCTCGGCGTCGAGGGCGTCGTCGGCCTGGCCGCAGGAGGAGATGATGGACTCGAGCATGGAGCGGCGCTCGGCCTCGGTCTCGGGGATGGAGTCGTTGAGGCGCTGCTGCAGGGCGAAGGCCTTCTGCAGGGTGGTCGTCGAGTGGTTCATCGCCTTGGTGAACGAGCGGGTGCGCTCGGGTCCGAACTCGGCGATGGCCAGGTCGAGTTCCTCGCGGCTGCGGCGGATGGATTCGTCGGTGGAGACGAGCTCCTCGTGGGCGAGCTGCTCGAGGGTCTCCATCGGCAGGGCCGAAAGGCGCCGGGTGTCGGTGGGTTCGATGGCGCGGGAGTCCTCGAGGACGGCGGCCTCGTTCTGCTTCCGCTTGCGGCGCGAGTAGGCGTAGATGCCGCCACCGGCGGCGACGGCCGCTGCGGCACCGCCGCCCAGCCAGGCCAGCGACTCGCCGGACATCTCCCCGGAGGTGGCGGCGGCCTCGACTGCGGCGTCGGCGGCCCCGTACCAGTCGTCGGAGGCCAGGTGCGGGAACGCGGCGTCGGCCATCCGGTCGACCTCGGACTGCGGCCACTCGTTGCCGCCGTTGATGCCGAACTGGCGGTCCTCGGTGGCCACGGCCATGACCACGGTGTTGCCGCCGCCGTTGGCCTCCACGGAGCGGTCGGTCCACTCCTCGGGGCTCAGGCCCCCGAAGCTGGGCAGGTAGACCACGTAGATCGACTTGTAGGAGTCGATCTTGTACTGCTGGATCTTGTCCGTGAGGTCCGCGCTCTGGGAGGCGTCGAGCACCCCGGAATAGTCGGTGACCGGCGTGGTCAGGTTCTCCGGTGCCACAGCGGTCGCCGGGGCCTGCGCCTGGATGGTGGTCTCCGCCAGGGTTAGCGGAGCACCGCCGATGAGTGCGGCGGCACCGATCACGGCGGCCGCGGCCAGGGTCTTCGGGCGGGGCAGCATGCGTTTCATGCCGCCCAGACTACCGTTTAGAGGGTGATCCGTATTCTGCTCCACGCTTATCGACGCCGCCGCCCGCCCGCCCCGGCCGACAGCCTCGCGGTGCTCGGTACGGCCCAGTACGACGGCACGGCCTCGCGGCAGTTCGCCGCGCGTCTCGATCACGCGGTGGCGCTGTGGGAGGCCGGCGCGGCGAGGCACATCTACACCCTCGGCGGAAAACTGCCGGGGGACCGCTTCACCGAGGCTCAGGTGGGCAGGCGGCATCTCGTCGAGCGGGGGGTGCCCGCCGCGTCCGTCACGGAGGTGGCGGAGGGGAACGACACGGTGGGGTCGTACCAGGCGCTCGTCGAGAAGCATGAGCCCGGGCGGGTGATCGTGGTGACCGATCCCAACCACGCCCTGCGTGCGGAGATCCTCGCGCGGCAGGCCGGGATGGACGCGGTGGCGTCGCCGACGCAGACCAGCCCGACGCAGTTTCCGTCGGTCGCGTGGTGGCGCACGCTGGCGCATGAGGTCGGCGGGATGGCGGTGGTCGATGTGTCCCGCGTCCTGGGCAGGTCGCGGGCGGATAGGCTGGAAACACTGTTGCGCAGGCTGGAGGCCGGCCTGCGGCCCTCGCGCCGGGCGCGCCATGACGCCCTGGCCGGAGAGTGAAGGGACTGATGTACGAGTATTCCGCTGCGGATGTGGAGCGTCGATACGCGGAGGCCCCGAAGGGCAGCGAGTTCGACGACTCCCAGCCCGACCACCGGGGTGATTTCGGGCGTGACCGCGCCCGCGTGCTGCACTCCGCCGCGCTGCGCCGCCTGGCCGACAAGACGCAGGTCGTCGGCCCCCGCGACGGTGACACCCCGCGCACCCGCCTGACGCACTCACTCGAGGTGGCGCAGATCTCCCGCGGCATCGGCTCGGGCCTGGGCCTGGATCCGGACCTGTGTGAGATGGCCGGGCTCACCCACGACATCGGCCACCCACCCTACGGGCACAACGGTGAGGTCGCGCTCAACGAGGTCGCCGCCGACTGCGGTGGTTTCGAGGGCAATGCGCAGACGTTGCGCATCCTCACCCGGCTGGAGCCGAAGACCGTCTCGGAGGAGGGGCGGAGTTTCGGTCTCAACCTCACCCGCGCCGCGCTCGACGCCGCGTGCAAGTACCCGCGCACGCGCACCAACGCCGACGGCAGCGTCAACCGCAAGTACGGCTGCTACGACGAGGACGCCGAGGTGCTGGCCTGGCTGCGCGCCGGTCACACCGACGAGCGCCCCTCGATGGAGGCGCAGACGATGGACTGGGCCGACGACATCGCCTACTCCGTCCACGACGTCGAGGACGGCATCGTCTCCGGACGCATCACCCTCCACGTCCTGTGGGACCTCGTCGAGTTGGCCGCCCTCGCGGAGAAAGGGGCGCGCGCCTTCGGCGGCACCCCCGAGATGCTTCTCGACGCCGCCGACTCCCTACGCCAGCTCACCGTCGTCAACCGCGCCGTCGACTTCGACCACACCCTGGCCGGGTACGCGAACCTCAAGAAGATGACCTCCGAACTCGTCGGCCGCTACGTCGGCGCGACCGTCGGTGCCACGGTGGGGCAGGAGCGCCTGGGCCGGCAGTACGGGGAGCTGATCATCCCGCCGCAGGCGCAGGCCGAGGTGACGCTGCTCAAGACGATCGCCGTGCTCTACGTCATGGACCTGCCCACCCACCTCGACCGGCAGGACCGCCAGCGCGAACGCATCTACCGGGTCTTCGACTACCTCACCGCCGGCGCCCCCGGCTCCCTCGACCCGATGTACCGGGCGTGGTGGGAGGAGGCCCCGGACGCTGCCGCGCGGCAGCGGGTGGTCGTCGACCAGATCGCCTCCATGACCGAATCGCGGCTGGAGCGGCTGGCGAAGCGTTCGGCGGGGCTGGCCGTGTTCATGGGGTGACGGGTACATGTGCATACGTGTGCACATGTATTAGTTTGAGGGTGTGCACCTCCTCAGTCCGCTGCGCAACCGCGCCTACCTGCACCTCTTTACCGCGCAGGTGGTCGCGCTCGCGGGCACCGGCCTACTCACGGTGGCGCTGGGCCTGCTCGCCTTCGACATCGCCGGCGGGGACGCGGGTCGCGTGCTGGCGAACGTCCTCACCATCAAGATCCTCATCTACGTGCTGCTGTCCCCGGTGATCACGGCGCTCGCCGCCCAGTGGCGGGCGAAACCGGTGCTCGTGGCCGCAGACCTCGTGCGCGCTGGTGTCGCGTTGACCCTGCCGTTCATCGGCACGGAGTGGCAGTTGTACCTGGCCATCGGCGTGCTGCAGGCGGCGTCGGCCACTTTCACCCCGACCTTCCAGGCCACCATCCCGCGGATCGTCACCGAGGAGGAGCAGTACACCCGGGCGCTGTCCCTCTCGCGTCTGGCCTATGACCTCGAGCAGATCGCCAGCCCCGTGCTCGCCGCAGCGCTGCTCGCGGTGCTGAGTTACACGAATCTGTTACTGGGGACCGTCGTCGGCTTCGTCGCCTCCGCTCTCCTGGTGGTCACGCTCCCGTCACTCCTCCGCATCGGGGATGAGACAGAAGCTCTCGTAGTGGTCGTCGGAGTAGTACCAGACCTCGGGGTCGGTCTCCGTGCCGCCGCCGATGACGATGCGCTTCGGGCCGCGGTGGTTGAGGCCCGGGGTGTCGACGGTGTAGCTGCGGTAGAAGTTGCTGTGCTCGGCGGGCAGCAGGCCCTCGTAGTTGCCGAAGTGTCCGCCGTCCTCGCCCGGGTACTCGTAGGGGCCGCCGGAGAGGATGTCGTCGATGACGGGTTCGGCCTCGTCGGGAAGCGTCGCGACCTCGCAGGTGTCGATGCCGCCGACGAAGGAGGAGGGCTGCTGGGACTCCTCGCGCGCGTCGTCGGTGCCGAGGTCGAGACCGTAGAATGCGGCGACGGCCGCGAGTACCACGGCGCCGAGAGTGGCCAGGACGGAGTTCTTCTTCACGCTCCGATACTAACTTGACCCGCGCGGTACCCTTACCATCATGGCTAAGGGGCGTATTCCGGACAGTGACATCCAGGCGATCCGTGAGCGTGCCCAGATCGAGGAGATCGTCGGCGAGTACGTCCAGCTCAAGCCCGCGGGCCACGATTCTCTCAAGGGCCTGAGCCCGTTCAAGGACGAGCGCACCCCGTCCTTCCACGTCCGCCCGAACCGCGGCTATTTCCACTGCTTCTCCACGGGCAAGGGCGGTGACGTCTTCTCCTTCCTCATGGAGATGGAGCACATCTCCTTTCCCGAGGCCGTCGAGGCGGTCGCGCAGCAGATCGGCTACACGATCAACTACCAGGGCGGGACCACGGGCGCGCGCCGGGAGGAGCCGGGCACCCGTAAGCGCCTCATCGACGCCAACAAGGCCGCCCACCAGTTCTACCGCGAGCAGCTGGAGACCCCGCAGGCGGCCACGGCCCGCGAGTTCCTCCTCGACCGCGGTTTCTCCCAGGAGCACATCTACGACTTCGAGTGCGGCTACGCCCCCGAGGGGTGGGACACCCTGACGAAGCACCTGCTGCGCAAGGGTTTCGAGTTCAAGGAGCTCGAGGCCGCCGGCCTGTCGAAGATGGGGCGGCGTGGCCCCATCGACGCCTTCCACCGCCGCCTGCTGTGGCCCATCAAGGACCTGTCCGGCAATGTCATCGGCTTCGGTGCCCGCAAGCTCTTCGACGACGACAACATGGGCAAGTACATGAACACCCGCGACACCCTCCTCTACAACAAGTCGAAGGTGCTCTTCGGTCTTGACGTCGCGAAGAAGAACATCGCCGCCGGGCACCAGGCCGTCGTCGTCGAGGGCTACACCGACGTCATGGCCATGCACGCCGCCGGGGTGACCACCGCCGTCGCCTCCTGCGGCACCGCCTTCGGCGACGATCACCTGCAGATCCTGCGCCGCCTCATGCTCGACGACAACTACTTCCGCGGCGAGCTCATCTACACCTTCGACGGTGACGAGGCCGGTCAGAAGGCCGCCATGCGGGCCTTCGAGGGTGACCAGAAGTTCACCGGCCAGTCGTTCGTCTCCGTGGCTCCCGCGGGCATGGACCCCTGCGATCTGCGCCTTGCGCGGGGTGATGCCGCCGTGCGTGATCTCGTCGCCGACCGCATCCCGATGTTCCAGTTCGTCGTCGAGTCGATGCTCGCCGAGCACAACCTCGACACCGTGGAGGGCCGACTCCAGGCTTTACGACGCACCGTTCCCGTCGTCGCCGGCATCAAGGATCCGGTCCTGCAGTCCGAGTACGCCCGGCAGCTGTCGGGCTGGGTCGGCTGGGCCAACACCGAGGAAGTGGTCCAGCAGGTCCGCGCCGAGGCCCGGAAGCCGAAAGAGGAGAAGAAGCGGCGCGCCGTGCGTTTCGACGACGCCTCCTCCGCCCCCGTCGACACCACCCCGGCCGTGCCCATGCCGAACCCGCGCGACCCCTACCTGTGGCCGCAGCGTGAATCCCTCAAGCTGGCGCTGCAGAATCCGGAGGTCGCCGGCGACTACTTCGACGGCCTGTCCGCGGACGCCTTCACCCACCCCGCCTACCGGATGGTCCGCGAGGGCATCAGCCGGGCCGGGGGAGTGGCCGCCGCGCACAGCGGCGTCGACTGGATCGCCACCGTCGCCGGCGAGATGACCGACCTCATGGGTCGCAACCTCGTCTCCGAGCTGGCGGTGGAGGAGATCATCATCGAGGCCCAGCACCTGAGCGACTACGCCGACTCCGTGCTCTCCCGCCTGCAGGAGTCCGAGGTGGGCAACCAGATCGCCCAGCTCAAGAGCCAGTTGCAGCGCATGCGCCCCTCCGACAACGAGCAGGCCTACAACTCACTGTTCGCCGACCTGGTGGCCCTCGAGCAGGCGCGCCGGGAGCTCAACGAACGTGCGTTCCGGGGCCTGCCGGCGGAGTAGCGTGCTCGAGCGGGTTGCCTGGCTGGTGCCGACCGGGGCCGCACTGGTGTCGGCCGTCCTCATCGTCGCGGCGATGCCGGTCCTCCCCGCTGAGGTGGCCAGCCAGTGGAACAATGACGGCCCGACCTCCACCATGTCCCCGTGGGGGTTTCTCGTCCTGCCTGCGATCGGGCTGGTGGTTGGCCTCATCGGGGCGGGCCTGGCCCCGGGGTGGCGGAAAAATCGTGGTCTTTCGGATGCCGTGTTCTTCACCGCGGCCCACGTGGGAGGATCCCTCGCCTTCTCCCTGTTGCCCGTCGGCATGCTTCTCGCGCAGCTGGAGGACGGGCGGGCCCTGGGGGAACCGCGGGGCAACGCGGTGATCGCGATCGGTGTCGCGTTCCTGCTGGCGGTGGGATTCCACCACCTGGTGTTGCGTGCGGAGCGGCAGAGTATCCCGCGAAGCCCGTGATCCGTTGAGCGAGGAGGGCCTTGGCGGGACGTTGTACCGCTTGTCGACGCCCCGTCTACTCCTGATCGGGCTCCAGCACCTGCTGCCCGTCGCCGCGCAGGTCCTTGACCTCGCGCATGCGGGGCTGAGGGTCGAGCTTGTTGGCCACGGCCTTGCGGGTGGCGTCGACGGCCTTGCGGGTGACGGGGGAGTTGACCGCGGTTTCGTAGCCCTTCTTGATCTGCTCGAATCGCCTGCGACCGGCCTTGGTTCCCAGGACGTAGCCTGCTGCGGCTCCGATGACGAACTGGATCATGAGGGGTTCGGCTCCTTCGCGGGGTCGTGAAAAAATTCCACCGGCCAGCCTACCTGGTGGCCGCGGGGTCGAGGGGCGACTCCGGGTGGCTGATGGCGGCGGCCGCGCGGATGAGCCCGAGGTGGGAGAACGCCTGCGGGTAGTTGCCCGCGAGGCGCCCGTACGAGGTGGAGTACTCCTCGGCGAGCAGTCCCAGGTCGGAGGATGTGGCGCACACGCGGTCCATCTTCTCGCGGGCGTCGTCCAGGCGTCCGGAGTGGGCGTACTGCTCGATGAGCCAGAAGGAGCACAGGAGGAAGGGGTATTCACCGCCGGCGATGCCGTCGAGGCCGGTGCCGGCGGGGTAGCGGTGGAGGAACCCGGCGTCGTCGATAAGCGTCTTCTCGATGCGGGCCACGGTGCCGATAATGTGCGGATCGTTGTACGGGAGGAAACCGATCTGCGAGAGCTGCAGCAGGGAGGCGTCGACGTCGGTGCCGCCGTAGGTCTGGGTGAAGGACTGGAGTTGCTCGTTCCAGCCCTTCTCCATGATCTCGGCGCGGAGGCGGTCGCGGAGCTGCGCCCACCGCTCGACGGGGCCGGTGAGGCCGTGCTTCTCGACGGCCTTGACGCCGCGGTCGAAGGCGGCCCACATCATGGCGCGGCCGTGGGTGAAGTAGGCGGGTTCGCTGCGCATCTCCCAGATGCCGTGATCCTTGACGTCGAACATGTGCTCCTGGAAGTCGAGGATGGACTTCTGCAGGTCCCAGGAGAACTCGTCCTCCTCGATGCCGGCGTCGCGCAAGGTCTCCAGGGCGATCATGACCTCGCCGACGACGTCGGCCTGGTACTGCTCGGCGGCCCCGTTTCCGATGCGGACGGGGGCGGAGTTCTCGTATCCCGGCAGGTGCTCGAGTTCGAACTCGGGCAGGTGGCGCTCGCCGCGCAGGCCGTACATGATGCGCAGTTCCTTGGAGTCACCCGCGATGGCGCGGAGCAACCAGTTGCGCCAGCCGTCGGCACGGTCGGTGAACCCGGCCTCGACGAGCACCTCGATGGCGAGGGCGGAGTCGCGCAGCCAGACGTAGCGGTAGTCCCAGTTGCGCTCGCCGCCGAACTCCTCCGGCAGGGAGGTGGTGGGGGCGGCGACGATGCCGCCGGTGCGGGAGTCGGTGAGTGCGCGCAGGACGAGCAGGGACCGGGTGACCATCTCCTGGTAGTCGCCCGAGTAGGTGCTTCCCGACGCCCAGTTCTCCCACGCCTGCTGCGTGATCGCCAGGGCCTGTGAGTAGTCCGGTGCCGGCGGGGCGTCGCGGTGCGAGGGGAACCACGTGAGCACCCACTCGAGGGTCTGCCCCTCGCTGAGGGTGTAGTTGCCGAGGTGCGCGCCGGTCTCCTCGTTGAGGGTGAGGTAGGGGCCGCGCACGTGGACGGAATCCGGGCCGGCCACGCAGCGGATCTCGCCGATGTTCCGCTCGGCGTCGACCACCTGGTAGCGGTAGAAGGGGGTGGCCTGGCCGTAGTCGAAACGCAGGCGCAGGACGGTGCGGATGTCGATCTCACCGGACGTGCACCGCACCTGGCGCAGCAGGTCGGTGCACTCGAAACGCCCGTTGTCCGGGTCCATCGGCATGAAGTCCGTGACCACGGCGGTGCCGGTGTCGGACTCCCACGTGGTCTCCAGGACGAAGGAATCGCCGCGGTAGATGCGGTCGGTCACGCGGGCCCCGGGGGCGTCGATGAGCCAGTGGCCGTGCTCCTCGGTGCCCAGCAGCGCGGTGAACACGGCCTGGGAGTCGAAGCGCGGCAGGCACAGCCAGTCGATGCTGCCGTCCTCGCTGACCAGCGCGGCGGTGCGCGTGTCGGACAGAAGGGCGTACTTCTCGATCGGGGTGCTGCGCTCGGTTGTCATGCACTCAACCTTAATCATGGAACACTGGGGCGCATGGAAGCACAGACGATCATCATCCTCGGCGGAGCCGGCGATCTGGCGAAGCGACTGCTCATTCCCGGCCTGGGGGAGTACAGCGTGCTCTGCGACAGGCAGGTGCGGATCATCGGGGTCGGACGCGACGAGGTGGACTACCCGGCCTTCGTCGCGGAGAGCCTGAGGGAGGCCGGCGTGGAGGACCGCCTGTCCACCGCGGCGGACTTCGTCACCGCCGATGTCACGGACGTCGATGATCTCCGACGGGTGATCGACGCGGCCGACGACGGCGCCGTGCTCTACTTCGCCCTGCCCCCGGCGGTGTCGGTGCAGGCCATCGAGCTTCTCGACGACGTCGACCTCCCCGCGGACCTCACCTTCGCCATGGAGAAGCCATACGGGGAGACCGCGGGGGAGGCCGATGATCTGGATACCCGACTGTTGACCGTCACCGACGAGGGCCACATCTTCCGCGTCGACCACTTCCTCTGCGAGGCGGCGGTGACCACCCTCACCGGGCTCGTCCGCGGTAACGCCCCGTTGCGGGCATCCTGGTCCTCCGAGTGCGTCGAGGCGATCGACATCGTCTTCGACGAGGAGCTCGCCCTCGAGGGGCGGGCCGAGTTCTACGACTCCACCGGCGCGCTGCGGGACATGATCCAGTCGCATCTGCTGCAGGTGCTCGCCCACATCCTCTGCGTCGACGGGCGCGCGGAGCCGGCCGGGGTGCTCGCCGCCACCACCGTGGTCGAAGGTTCCGCCCGCCGGGCCCGGTACACCGCCGGTGGGGGCCTGCCGTCCTACGTCGACGAGGACGGCGTGGACGCCTCCCGTGGCACCGAGACCCTCGCGCAGCTGGACCTGGAGGTGGATCTCCCGCGGTGGCGCGGCACCCGGATGCGCCTGCGCTCCGGCAAGGCGATCGGCTCCCCGGAGCAGGCGGTCACCGTCCACTACCGCGCGGCCGAGGATTTGGCGCCGGCCCGCCTCGTGCTGCCCTTCGCCGACGAGATGCGCCTGGAACTCAACGTCCCCGACCCCGGTGACCGCCGGTACAAGGAGCGCATCACCCTGCACTCGGGTACCGTGCCCTCCCGCCTCAGCCCCTACGGGCGCGTCGCGCGGGCCCTGCTCACCGACGACCACTCCGTCGAGGTCCCGGCGGGCACCCCCCAGCGCGCCTGGGAGATCCTGCGCCCGGTGCTCGACGCTTTCGAGACCAACGAGATCCCGCTCGAGGAGTACCCGGCCGGCTCCTCCGGACCCGAGGGATGGCGTTAGACGAATGTGACCCCGTTTCCGGGGACATCCGACCCCCTCCTGCGCTATGTTCGTAATACCAACGGACGGCGAAGGAGGCGGGGATGAGCGGCGATCACACGTGCGCGCGTCTGGCCGCCCACGCCTCCGCGGCGCTGGCCCTGGCCGCCCTCGTCTACGCCAGCCTGTCGGTGGAGTCCGATTCGGGGGAGGACGCCGACGGGGGGCGCTGAGTTTCCCCGGAGGGACTCGTATCAAACTTTCGGATGATGCTAACGTGACTGTCATGGCCACGACCACCGTCCGCAAGCGCAAGCACGGCATCTCCCCGTGGATCCCCAACCAGCACGGTGCCTGGGCGATGCTCGTCAGCCCCGCCGCCCTCGGCCTCGTGTCCGGCCTCACGGCCTTCGTGCTTGCCGACGCCCCCTCGTACCGCCCCCTCGCCGTCCTGCCGGCGGTCCTCGTCGCCTGGTTCTTCGGCTACTTCGCGTTCTTCGCGTTCGGCCTGGCCGCCAAGGCGCGCAACCCGCAGCGCCGCGCCGGCTATCTCCGACCCGTGTACGTCTACGGTTCCGTCTCCCTGGTGGGCATCGCCGTGGCCCTGCTGCTGCAGCCGCAGCTCATGTGGTGGGCGCTGCCGTTCGTCCCGCTGGTGGCGATCGCGGTGTGGGAGACCCTGCAGGGGCGCGGCCGGTCCGCGCTGTCCGGGGTGTCCACAGTCGTCGCCTCCGCCCTGCTCCTGCCCGCCATGACCGCCGTCGGCGGGGGAGAGGGCTTCATCGGGGAGGTGCCCACCATCATCTGGGTGTGCATGGTGTTCCTGGCGCTCTACTTCTCCGGCACGATCCCCTTCGTCAAGACCATGATCCGGGAGCGCAACAACCCCACCTACCTGAAGATCTCCATCGGCTACCATGTCGTGGCCCTGCTCATCGTCGGGGCGCTGGCCGTGTGGGCCGGCAAGTGGGTGGCGGGGGCGTTGGCGGTGCTCACCATGAGCGTCGCGCTGGGGCGTGCCGTGTGGATCCCCTGGTCCGCCCGTCACGGAGAGCCGTGGACCGCGCGCCGGGTGGGGATGGCGGAGGTGCCGGTGCTGCTCATCGCCTGCGCGGCGGTGCTGGCGGCCGTGTTCCTGTAGTTCCCCCCCGACACGGCGCGAATCCCGGGTGAGGTGTCGCTTCTGCGACGCTCCCGGGATTCACTTCTTCACATCTCGGGTTCCGCTGCTCCTAGAACCGGCTCTGTGAAGCTATGCCAGGAGTGTAACCCGGCTCACATGAGGAAAACAAGGGGGGTAACGCAGAAAAGCCACCGGATGTCCGGTGGCCTTCTCTCTGCTCCGCCAACTGGGCTCGAACCAGTGACCCTTCGATTAACAGTCGAATGCTCTGCCAACTGAGCTATGGCGGATTAACTTGTTTCGCTGCTGTTCCGCTGGTGTGCTTCCCTGCAACGAGACTTAACTATATGAGACTTTGCGTTTCGTGCCAAATCGCCTGGTCAGGTCGCAAAAAGACGGGGTTTGGGGGAACCGGTCGCCGCGCGGTTATACTGACTGAGTTCCATCTGCAGGGGGCTATAGCTCAGTCGGTTAGAGCCGCGGACTCATAATCCGTAGGTCGCGGGTTCGAGCCCCGCTGGCCCCACAGTCGAGACCCCGTCCGCCGGCCCGGTGGGCGGGGTCTCGTGTTGACGGCGACAGATGTGACCATACAATTCGGGTCATGGGTGACGTCGATCCGGAGATTCTCTTCCTCTACCGCAGCCTCGACCTGGGTGGCGTGCTGCTCATGGGCATCCTCGGCGGGACGATCGCCCGCCAGCGGCACTTCGACGTCATGGGGTTCCTCTTCCTGGCGCTGTTCTCCTCCCTGGGCGGCGGCATGATCCGCGACGCCCTCATCGGGCGGGGGACCGTCGCCGCCATGGCGCAGCCGGAGTATCTGGCTCTCGCGTTCTCCGGGGCGATCATCGCCTGGCTGACCAACTTCCGGGGGCGCGCGTGGGAGCTGTTCCAGGTGCACGCCGACGCCATCGTCCTCGGCGCGTCCTCGGCGCGTGGGCGGTGACCGGGTGCGTCAAGGCACTGTCCCACGATCTGCCGTACCTCTCGGCGATCTTCATGGGTGTGGTCACTGGCGTCGGCGGCGGCATGATCCGCGACGTGGTGATCGGCCAGGTGCCCGGGATCTTCCGCGGCGGGAAGCTCTACGCCATCCCCGCCCTGGTGAGCGGGGCGAGCATGGTGGCCTTCCACGTCGCCGGCCACGACGCCGTGGGCATGATCATCTCCCCGGTGCTGGGATCCGGGCTGGCCATCCTGTCCTACTGGCGGGGCTGGTCCGTCGCCACGGATCCGGAGTGGGCGCCGGTGAACATGACGGTCGCGCAGTTGCGCTGTGCGCTCCGGGTGGCGGAGGTGCACGGGCGCAACGCCGCCCGCCGGATCGAGCCCTCGCCCGCGCGGCGGCTGCGCCATGCGGCGATGGAGCGTGCCGCCGCCCGGCGGAAGGGGATGCAGGACGAGATCATCCGCGCCGCCCGGGCGGGCGAGTGGGGGCCGGATCCGGACCCGGCACCCTGACCTGAACCTCAACCTCACCTTGAATAAACGGGGGTTGAAGTGGGGGTTTAGAGTTGCCGGTGGGGTGGGCGGGATGGAAACTGGTCCGTGTTACAGCAAGGTGATTTACGAGGCCGTTGGGGAAGACGACCCTCGTCTGACACCGCCGACTCCGCGCTCCGTGGATGTCGGCGGTGGCCGTATCTGCCGAAGGATCTTCGACATGACCACCCTTGCACCCTCGCTCGCACGATGGTTGGGCGCCGCCGATTCCAAGGCACCGGACCACCTGTGGGAGACCTCTGACGTGACCGCCCCGGCGACCCTCACCGCGCACACCGCCGTACTCACCATCACCGGCATGCCGCGCGCCCTGCGCCCCCGCATAGAGACCGCCATGGTCCTGTGCGTCCCCAGCGACTCCGCCCTGGAGATCCCCGGCGCGGACCCGCTCACCGCCGACTGGTTCACCCCCTGGCGCCGGTCCGGCGGCCGGGGCCCCGGGCTCCACGTCGCCTGCCGCCAGGTCCTCACCGGCACCGAGGAGGAGTTCGACCGTCTGCGTACCGTCGTGGAGAACCTCGCCCGCCAGCACGGCTTCAGCGCGGAGCTGACGCCGGCCTGAGACGACGAACGCCGCGCGGGGTACGCGCGGCGTCGATAAGCGGGAGGGAGCTAGAAGTCCCAGTCGTCGTCCGTGGTCTCCTCGGCGGTGCCGATGACGTAGGAGGAACCCGAGCCGGAGAAGAAGTCGTGGTTCTCGTTGGCGGAGGGGTCCAGGGAGGTCATGACGCCGGCGTTGAAGCGGCAGGAGTCCGGCGGGAAGATGCCCTCGAAGCCGAGGTTGTTCATCGCCTTGTTCGCGTTGTAACGCAGGAAGGACTTGACGTCCTCGGTCCAGCCGATCGGATCGTAGATGTCCTGGGTGTAGTGGGCCTCGTTGTCGTAGAGGTCGAGGAGCATCTCGAGGGCGAAGTCCTTGTCGGCGGCGTTCTCCTCCTCCGACAGGTGCTTGGCGGCCTGCTGGAACTTGTAGCCGATGTAGTAGCCGTGAACGGCCTCGTCACGGATGATGAGGCGGATGATGTCCGCGGCGTTGGTGATCTTGCCCATCGATGCGAAACGCAGCGGCAGGTAGAAGCCCGAGTAGAAAAGGAAGGACTCCAGCATGACGGAGGCGATCTTCTTCCGCTGCGGCGAACCCGTCTGGTATTGCTCGATGATGGTGCGGCCCTTGTACTGCAGGTTCTCGTTCTCACGGGACCAGCGGAAGGCGGCGTCGATCTCCGGGGTGTCGGCCAGCGTCATGAAGATGTTGGAGTAGCTCTTCGCGTGCACCGACTCCATGAAGGCGATGTTGGTGTACACGGCCTCCTCGTGCGGGGTCACCGCATCCGGGAGGATCGACACGGCGCCGACGGTGCCCTGCATGGTGTCCAGGAAGGTCAGGCCGGTGAACACACGCATGGTGGCCAGCTGCTCCTCGTCGGTCATGTTGCGCCACGACGGGATGTCGTTGGACACCGGGACCTTCTCGGGCAGCCAGAAGTTCGAGGTGAGGCGGTTCCAGATATCCAGGTCGGTCTGGTCCGGGATGCGGTTCCAGTCGATGGAGTCGAGGACGTCGCCGTCCTCGTAGTGGACAGGGGTGCTGATCGTCTTTGTGCTCACGTTCTCCCACCGGGACTCGAACCCGGGAAGCCGGAAAAGACCAGCGTGTTGCCTGTTACACCATGGGAAATCCCCTGTTTCAGTGCCGGGCCAGGGGCAGCCCTCTGAGTCCACACTGTAGCCCTACCGCGCGGGATCCTGCTAGTCCTCCCCGATGGGATCGAGGATCCGGTCCGCGACCTCCCCGATGTCGTCGACGACCCGGGTCGGGCGGTAGGGGTGGCGATCGATCTCGGCGTCGTCGGAGATGCCGGAACGCACGAGGATGGTGCGCAGACCGGCCTCCATTCCGGTCTTGATGTCGGTGTCCATGCGGTCGCCGATCATGACGGTGTTCTCCGAGTGCGCGCCCATGGTGTTGAGCGCCGAGCGCAGCATCATGGGGTTCGGCTTGCCGACGTAGTACGGCCGCTTGCCCGTCGCCGCGGTGATGAGCGCGGCCACCGAGCCCGTCGCCGGCAGGATGCCCTGCGGGGCCGGGCCGGTGACGTCCGGGTTGGTGCAGATGAACCGGGCACCACCGACGATGAGGTTGATGGCGGTGGTGATCGCCTCGAGGGAGTAGGTGCGGGTCTCGCCCAGCACGACGAACTCCGGGGAGGAGTCGGTGAGGATCCACCCCTTGGCGTGCAGGGCGGTGGTCAACCCGGACTCGCCGACGACGTAGGCGGTGCCCTCCTGGCGCTGCTGGGCCAGGAAGTGGGCGGTGGCGGAAGCGGAGGTCCAGATCCGCTCGGCGGGGATCCGCAGGCCGGCGGAGGCCAGGCGGGCGGAGAGGTCGCGTGGGGTGTGGATCGAGTTGTTGGTCAGGACCATGAACTCGATGTCGTGCTCGTGGAGGGCACGGAGGAAGCGGTCGGCGCCGGGAATCATCTCGCCCTCGCGGATGAGGACGCCGTCCATGTCGGTGAGGTAGCTGATACTGGCGGTCATGACCGTCAGTATCGTCGCTGCGGACGCTGAGCGCGCGCTAAGTGCGGTGGGCCTCGATGTGGGCGTCGAGCTCGCCGACGGTGGGCAGGGAGAAGACCGTCTCGTCGTCGAGACGCACACCGAAGGTGTCCTCGATGCGGACAGCGATCTCGATCATCGCCAGCGAGGAGATCCCCAGTTCCGTCAGCTTCGCGTCCGGGGTGAGCGACTCCGGCTCGAGGCCGGAGGCTTCCTCGATGATCTGGGCGAGTTCGGGAGAGGGGACAGGCTGAGTCATGGCACCGATCCTAGTGGGCGGGGGAGTGATCGGTAGTCTCGGTTGTATGTTTTTCACCCCTCGTGACATTTCGCAGCTCGTCCGCAGCTGGGTGATGCGACTGACCCCGGGCGGCCGCCGTCGCCTCGCCCTGGAACTCGGCGAACTGCACTCCGGGGTGCGCGAGCCGGGGCTGACGAACATCGACAAGGTCGGCACCGTCGACAACGACGGCATCCTCGTCCACTGGTACGAATACGGCAAGGTCCGCGCGCACGACTCCTCGGTCACCATCGTCTTCGTCCACGGCTTCACGCTGGCCGCGGAATCCTTCTTCATGCAGGTCAATCACCTTCGGGAGAGGTGGCCGTCCGCCCGGATCCTGCTTCTCGACGTCCGCGGCCACGGACAGACCGGCAAGGTCGACCCCTCCCTGTGCACCGTCGAGGGCGCGGCCGACGACACCCTCGCCGTCCTGCGCGCCCGCGGGGTGGAAGGGCCCATCATCCTCGTCGGGCATTCCCTCGGCGGCCTGGTGGCACTCAACCTCGTGCGCCGCTGCCCACCGGTGCTGCGCGGCAACATCGCCGGCATCGTCCTCGTGGCCACCTCCATCGAGGCGCTCTCCGACCAGGGACTGCCGCAGATCCTCGCCTCCCCGGTCGCGGACCAGGTGTACAACGCGGTGGAGAGCTCCCCGAAGGAGGCCCGCAAGTTCAAGGAGCAGGCCGCGATGATCTTCGCGCCCGCCCTGGCCGTCACCGTGTTCCACCGGAAGACCGACTACGACATCGTCGAGTTCCACGCCGCCATGATCCACGAGACCCCGCTGGAGACCTTCGTCGGCTATTTCGAGGACCTGCAGGAACACGACGAGCTGGCCGCCGGCGAGCACCTGCAGGGCATCCCCGGCTACGTCATCGCCGGGGAGAAGGACGACGTCACCCCGCTGTCCCAGGCCGAGCGCCTCATCGAGGTGTGGCCCGACGCCTGGCTGCAGATCGCGCAGCACGCCGGCCACATGGTGCCCCTCGAGGCACCTGAGGTCCTCAACGCCGCGATCGACCGCCTGATGATCCGCACGCTGGAGGACAACTAGACTGACGGGCGTGACTGCTCTGGATCTGGTGAAGGACTGGCCCGTCGACACGTTTGCGGCGGCGGTGATCAACGGTGACGACATCGACCGCGTCGGCGACCTGGGTAAGGTCTTCGACCTCATGAGCGTGACCAAACCGCTCTCCGCCTACGGCTTCCTCATGGCGGTGGAGGAGGGCATCTTCGACCTCGACACCCCACTCGGGCCGGAGGGCTCGACCGTCCGCCACCTCCTGGCGCACGCCAGCGGCGTCGGTTTCAAGGAGGGCGACAAGGTCCGCGGGGTGGGCGAGCGCCGTGTCTACTCCAACTACGGTTTCGAGATTCTTGCCGACGCCGTCTCCGCGGCCGCCGGCATGACCTTCGCCGACTACCTCCGGGAGGGCATCCTCGACCCGCTGGGCATGAAGTGGACCCGCCTCCTCGGGTCCGCCGGCTGGGAGGCCGAGGGCACCGCCCACGACTTCATCACCTTCCTCCTCGAGCTGATGAACCCCACCCTGCTGCACGAGTCCACCATGGCCGAGGCCACCACCGTGCAGTTCCCCGAGCTCAACGGCATCGTCCCCGGCTACGGCATGATGAAGCCCTGCCCCTGGGGCCTGGGCTTCGAGATCAAGGGGGAGAAGGACCCGCACTGGACCGGCGCCAGCATGCCCGCCGACACCTTCGGCCACTTCGGCCAGTCCGGCACCTACCTGTGGGTCGCGCCGGGCACGGGCCGCGCCATGGTGGCGCTGACCGACCGCCCCTTCGGCGACTGGGCCAAGCCCCTGTGGGCCGAGACAAATGAGGCGATCTGGGCCGAGCTGGAGGGGTAGCTGCACTTTCACCCCGACTGAGGACACGTCACCACGACGGTGTCCCGGACGACGGTGGGGGTATAAGGGCACGGGCGTGCCCTAACCCCCGAACAACTTGTTCCAGAGGGTGTTGGTCTCCGGGGCCTGACGGGTGATCACCTTGACGGTGCAGCCCCGCACCACACCGGTGAGCACCACGCGCGGGGCGTTGGGGTGCGGCTGCGTCGTCTCGACGCTTACGGTGGACAGCGTGTCCCTGAGGCGGTTCTCCACGTACACGCCGGGCGGGACGATGATCTCCACGACCGACATGGTGGCGTTGATCTCGAAGGTGCAGACCGGGGCTGCCGCCTGCGCCTGCCGCAGGTCGAGCTTGAGGGTGGAGCCGTTGAGCTTGAAACGCGACTTCTCGGGCACGGTCCACTGGCCGACGCGCTTGATCTCGCCCATCGTCGACACGACGGGCTGGTTCTCCACGGGCATGGCCAGGTGGGCGTCGGGCTGCGCCATCGGCACCGGGGTGTTCGGGAGCGGCGGCTGCTGCTGCATGGGGGCCGGCGGGCGGTAGCTGAGGTACTGGGCCCGGATGTGGTCGAGGACCGACTTGTCCTGCGTCGACCACACGACGTCACACAGTCTGTCGAACTCGTCGAACTGCAGACGGCCCGTACCGACCAGCCTGGTCAGGTCGGCCTGCAACTGTTCGCGGTCCTCATCGCGCGGCGGGACGGGGCGATTTCTGCGGGGTATCACGCAGACCACGATACCGCTCGCCCAACCATTCGAGCTGGCGGCAGGTCATGTCGGGTGCCGGGGATAGCGTCAGCCCCATGATCAATTGGCGAATGGAAGGTACCGATGAACAGGGCAGGACCCGTTTCGTCGAGTACGCGCGCGGGGAGTACCGGGCGGACCCCGAGACCGACGGGGACCTGCGGGGAGAGGACCTCATCCTGGAGAGGTCCGGCCCCGACGCGGTCACCGGCGATCCGCGCGGCGGGGAGTGGCATTGGTTCCGCGCCGGACGCTGGTACCTGGAGCAGGACGTGGGGCTGCGGGTGACGGTCACCGGGTCGGAGCCGGAGTTCCCCCTCGAGTTCGTCCGGCACTCGGGGAGCTGCGGGTTCATCGACGCCCATGACCCGATGCTGATGCTCATCAACGAGATCTACCAGGTGTTCCGCCGCACCCGGAACCACCCGCTCAAGGACGAGCTGCCCCCGCAGCTCTTCGCGGAGGTGGGGTGGTCCTTCGTGGAGGCGGTGCGGGCCGACGCCCCGGGGGGGGGGTCGTCCGCCGCTGCCGGGCACTCCAGTGGATGCGTATGCAGGACACCGTCGAAGCCGAGGACCCGTCCCTGGCGGAGGAGTTCGGGGAGCCCGCCGACCCGGCGGAGACCGACCTCGTGGCCCGCGGCCCGCGTGTCTACCTCACGGAGACCCGCAACCTCCTGCGCCCGGTGGTCATCTCCCGCCTGGGTGACGCGCTGCGGACCAAGCTGCCCGCCGACGCGGCGGAGGCTCTCGACGCCGCGGTGGCCGCGGCGCTCACCGCCCGGGACATGTCCTGGCCGCGGGAGTACACGCGGGGGCTACCGGGGCGTCGGCAAGCACGCTGAAAGCAGCAAGGCCCTGCCGAAGCAGGGCCTTCACCGGGGGATCACCTACACAGAGGTCGGATCATCCAGCTGGTACTTCTCGGCGGCCTGCTGGGCGACCGAGATGTCGATCTTGCCCTCGCGGGCCAGGCCCATGAGCACGGCGACGACCACCGACTCGGCGTCGATGTTGAAGTAGCGGCGTGCGGCCGGGCGGGTGTCGGAGAATCCGAAGCCGTCGGCACCGAGGACGATGTACTCGCCCGGGACGTAGGCGCGGATCTGCTCCTGCAGATCGGTGGCGAAGTCGGACACCGCGACGAACGTGCCGCCGTTGACCTTCTTCATCTGCTGCGTGGCGAAGGCCTCCTCGATGTCGGCGGCCGGGTTGCGCAGCTGCTCCTTGTTCTTCGCCGCTCCCTCGCGGGCCAGCTCGACCCAGGAGGTGACGGAGAAGACGTTGGCCTTCACGCCGTACTCCTCGGCCAGCATCTGCTGGGCCTTGAGGGCCCACTGCATGCCGACGCCGGAGGCCAGGATGGAGGCCTCGTGGCTGCCCTCGACCTCGAGCTCCTCGGCGCGGGAGAACAGGTACATGCCCTTGTGCAGGCCCTCGACGTCGAGGTTCTCCGGCTCCGCCGGCTGCGGGACCGGCTCGTTGTACACGGTGAGGTAGTAGATGACGTTCTCACCGCGGTCCGGGCCGTACATGCGGTCGATGCCCTCGTGCAGCAGGTGCGCGATCTCGTAGGCGAAGGCCGGGTCGTAGGACACGACACCCGGGTTCGTCGACGCCAGGATCTGGGAGTGACCGTCCATGTGCTGCAGACCCTCACCCGTCAGGGTGGTGCGGCCGGCGGTGGCACCGATGAGGAAACCACGGACCATCTGGTCGGCGGCGGCCCAGATGCCGTCGCCGGTGCGCTGGAAACCGAACATCGAGTAGAAGATGTACAGCGGGATCATCGCCTCGCCGTGGGTGGCGTAGGAGGAACCGGCGGCCATGAAGGACGCCACCGAACCGGCCTCGTTGATGCCCTCGTGCAGGATCTGACCGTCCGTGGACTCCCGGTAGGAGAGCATCAGGTCGTGGTCGACCGGCACGTAGTTCTGGCCGTGCGGGTTGTAGATCTTCAGGGTCGGGAACCAGGAGTCCAGGCCGAAGGTACGGGCCTCATCCGGGATGATCGGCACGACGCGCTTACCCAGCTCCTTGTCACGCATCAGCTCCTTGAAGGCACGCACCAGCGCCATTGTGGAGGCGACCTCCTGCTTGCCGGAACCCTTGCGCACGCTGCGCAGCTTGTCGATGTCCGGCACCTGGATCGGGGTGTAGTCCTGGCGACGCTCCGGCACGAAACCGCCCAGCTCCTCGCGGCGCTTCTTCATGTACTGGATCTCCGGGGCGTCCTCGCCCGGGTGGTAGTACGGCGGCAGGTACGGATCGGCCTCGAGGACCTCGTCCGGGATCGGGATGGACTGCTTGTCGCGGAAGTTCTTCAGGTCCTCGGCGGCCAGCTTCTTCATCTGGTGGGTCGCGTTGCGGCCCTCGAAGTTGTGGCCCAGGCCGTAGCCCTTGATGGTGAACGCCAGGATGACGGTCGGGCGGTCCTTGGTCTCCAGGGCGCGCTGGTAGGCGGCGTAGACCTTGCGGTAGTCGTGGCCACCGCGCGGCAGGGCCCAGATCTCCTCGTCGGTCATGTCCTCGACCAGCTTGGCGGTGCGCTCGTCGCGGCCGAAGAAGTGCTCGCGGACGTAGGCACCGTCGTTGGCCTTGAAGGTCTGGTAGTCACCGTCCGGGGTGGTGTTCATGACGTTGACCAGGGCGCCGTCCTTGTCCTTCTCCAGCAGGGCGTCCCACTCGCGGCCCCAGATGACCTTGATGACGGACCAGCCGGCACCGCGGAAGAAGGACTCCAGCTCCTGGATGATCTGCGTGTTACCGCGGACCGGGCCGTCGAGGCGCTGCAGGTTGCAGTTGACCACGAAGGTGAGGTTGTCGAGGTTGTTCAGCGCGGCGTGCTGGATGAGGCCACGGGACTCCGGCTCATCCATCTCGCCGTCACCGAGGAAGGCCCACACATGCTGCTCGGAGGTGTCCTTGATGCCGCGGTTGTGCAGGTAGCGGTTGAAGCGGGCCTGGTAGATGGCGTCCATCGGGCCGAGGCCCATGGACACGGTCGGGAACTCCCAGAACTCCGGCATGCCGTGCGGGTGCGGGTAGGAGGGGATGCCGTTGCCCTCGCCGCGGGAGACCTCCTGGCGGAAGCCGTCGAGATCATCCTCGGACAGACGGCCCTCGAGGAACGCGCGGGCGTAGATACCCGGGGAGGCGTGGCCCTGGAAGAAGATCTGGTCACCGCCGCCCGGATGGTCCTTGCCGCGCCAGAAGTGGTTGAAGCCGACCTCGTAGAGCGGGGCGGCGGAGGCGTACGTGGAGATGTGCCCGCCGACACCGATACCCGGGCGCTGCGCGCGGTGCACCATGATGGCGGCGTTCCAGCGCATCCAGCGGCGGAAACGCTTCTCCATCTCCTCATCGCCCGGGAAATCCGGCTCCATCGTCGTGGGGATGGTGTTGACGAAGTCCGTGGAGGTCAGGTTCGGCAGCGGAACGCGTTTGAGGGCCGCGCGTTCCAGCATGCGCAGCATGAGGTAACGGGCGCGGGCCGGATCCTTCTCCGCGAGCAGACCGTCGAGGGAATCCATCCACTCCTGGGTCTCCTCCGGGTCGGTGTCGTTGAGGTAAGAAGCGACGCCGTCACGGATCGCAGGGTAGGGGGAGTTGCCCTTGCCGCCGTTCGCGTTCAGGTCATCTGCCATGGTGTGCCTCCAGGTTTGTGGTGGTGAGGTGGGGCATCGGGCCCGCCGGGGAAGGTGTTCCGGACGGGCCCGCATGTCGGTGTCCAGGATACGTGTTTTCGTTGGCCAAGGTTCATCGGATCAACTGCAAACTCTGCGAAGACCGGGCCTCGTGGGGTCATTGCTTTCCGACGTCCCGTTTCCCCACGTAGCCGCCTTGTGGCGGCCATCACAGCGCGGTGTTGTTAATTGGGCCCGCCCACCCCCGGCCGGATCACCACGTCGACTGCCCCCGCTGATCACACGAAACCAGGAAAAACCGCTGCACACCTTGTATCCT
Source organism: Corynebacterium pollutisoli (assembly GCF_900177745.1). Lineage (GTDB taxonomy): Bacteria > Actinomycetota > Actinomycetes > Mycobacteriales > Mycobacteriaceae > Corynebacterium > Corynebacterium pollutisoli. The sequence continues at coordinate 316,340 of NZ_FXAR01000001.1, forward strand.
GCCTAGCAGTACCCGTATAAGGCCGATCCCATACGGGGATCGGCTGCGAACAAGGAGGAAGAACGCAGTGGTGGACGCTCCGGGCGTTGTGAAGAAGAACGCCCAGGACTACGCACAGATCCTCGGCATCCAGCAGGGGATGATCGTCCAGGAAGTCGGATGGGACGAGGATTGTGACTCGGCCATCTCGGAGGCCGTCGAGGACGTCATCGGAGAAGAGCTTCTCGACGAAGACACCGACGAACTCTGCGACGTCGTCCTCCTGTGGTGGCGCGAGGAGGACGGCGACCTGGTCGACAGCCTCGTCGACTCGCTGCGACCCCTCGCCGACAGTGGCCGCATCTGGCTGCTGACCCCCGGCGCCGGCAAGCCCGGCACCATCGCCCCGGGTGAGATCTCCGAATCCGCGCAGCTCGCCGGACTGGTCCAGACCACCGCCACCCGCATCGGTGAGTGGCAGGGCTCCTGCCTCGAGGCCCGCGGCCAGAAGTAGGGGATCAGGTGACGGGCCCTGCTGTGGCCCGTGATACTCTGTCTCCACCCGTTCAGGCGGGTCAGGCGCTCTTAGCTCAGCTGGAAGAGCAACTGGTTTACACCCAGTAGGTCGGCGGTTCGAGCCCGTCAGAGCGCACCATCATACGAGCAGGCCACGCTAGGTTTTCACTGAAACGGTGGGGCCTGCTCCGTCTGTCATTCCGCAGGTTCCGTCACCCGGGCGTTCTCCGCTAGGAGCGCGTCGATGAGGGTGTCGTCGGTGTCCGCGCCCAGCCACAGGGTGATGGGGGTGAGGGTGGGCTCGGCGTAGAACGTGAACGCGTCGTACCCTGCGGGAGCGACGCCCTGCAGGATGTCATCCTCGACCACGGCATCCCCGGTGTCCCCGGTATCTCCGAAGTCGAAGGAGTGGTCGAGCACCGTCCACCCGCGGGTGTAGCGCAGGCTACCGGTGGTGCGGGACCCCGGGTCGCACATCACGCGCACGTTCCGGACCTCCCCGGCGGTGCCAGCGTGTTCGGCGGCGCACAGCACGAACCCCGGCAGGGAGGTGGCGGAGGTCCGCGACAGCTCATCGACGTCGATGAACACGCGTGGGAACAACGGGCGGCCGTCCGCTACGAGGCAGAGCAGGGTGGTGAGGGGGCGACGTCGAAAAGCGGCCTCGTCGGGGACGACGATCTCGCCGCGGGGAGTGAAGCCGTGCTCGGCGAGCGTCGACACGCTGCGGTCCAGCAGGCCGTCATCCGGTTCCGGCACCGGCTCCGGGGCAGGCGGGTCCCCGAAGAGGCGCTGCCAGATCCCCACCGGTCAGCGCTCCTCGTGGAGACGGCCGGCGATGCGCGCCTCCGCGGCGGTGTCCTCGGTGGAGAAGATGCGGGCCACCTCGGTGGCGTGCTGCTCGGGCACCCACACGTGGACGCCGTAGTCACCGGTGGACACCCAGCGGTGACCGGCCGGGGTGGCGTCCTCGAAGAGCCGGCGCACCACATCCGGGTCCGCCCAGTCGCCCTCCACCGCGATGTCGATGTGCACGGCCTCCCCGCCCTTGAGGTAGGAGAGCTCGCCGACCGGGTTGTCCGCGAAATCGGGCCCGAAGTGCAGGTCACACTGCACCTCGGCGAAGCGGTCGCGGGTGCCGGCGGCATCGGCGATCTCCGCCAGCAGCAGCGCGTAGGTGTCGTTGGAGTTCACGCACTCCGGGTCGAACACGAGGGTGCGGGGGAACAGCGGGGTGCCGTCATCGTCCGACAGCTGCAGCAGTGCGCTGAGCTGCTCGAGGCGAAAACCCCGGGGTCCGTTGTAGAAGTCGAAGTCGATGCCGTCGACGGTGATCTCGCGGGTGGGGTGGAAGCCGAAGTCGGCGGCGTTGTCGAGCGCGAGGAGCAGCGCCTGCGCCGCCTCACGCGGGTCGCAGCTCAGCTGCGTGGGCTCGGGCGTGCGCCAGCGGCGAGGCAGGGCCGTGCCGACCGCGCGGGCGTCGATGCGCCGGTCAGTGCCGGTTCCGAGTAGTCGATGCCAGAAACCCATGGTGTCTCCTGCGGAAACTAGGCGGGGTGCGTGACCCCACCCTAGTGCCTCGCGGAAGGTTTTGCCCGGAGAAGTGTCAGAAACGCTCCCGCTCGCGCCTGGCGAAGCGTTCGTAGTGGTCAGGGCGGGCGTCGCCGTACCGGGCCCGGCGGCGCGACTGCTTATCGACGTCCGCGTCCCCCACCGCGGCCGGCGCCGTCACGGTTCCCGCCTCCGCCTGGTCGGGGGCGTCGGTGGGGGCGTCGACAAGCTCCTGCGACTCCTCGCGGACGCGGCGACGCTCGCGGAGTTCGGCCCAGATGAAGTACCCCAGGCCCAGCGGGGCCATGATGCCGAAGGCGATCCACTGGAAACCGTAGGACAGGTGCGAACCGCGGTCGAGCTTGGGCACCGGGATGGCGTTGAGCTCGCCCGGCTCGCCCTCGGAGAGCTGGACGTAGTCGTGCGCCAGCGGCACGCCGACGACCTCGGAGACCTGCTGGGTGTGGATGCCGTAGACCTGCCGGTACCCCTGGTCCTCCATGGGGGCGGTGGTCGGGGCGATCTCGTTGAGGCGGGCGTGACCGTGGATCGTGACCTCGCCTGCGGGGGCCTCGGTCATGTCCGGGATGTTGCCGTCGATGGGCACCGTGAAACCACGGTTGACCAGGATCGTCTCACCGGAGACGAGGCGGAACGGGGTCAGTGCGTGGAAAGCGGGGGAGGAGTCGACGGGGCGCATGCGCAGCAGGACCTCATCGCCCGGCAGGTACTCGCCCTGCAGGGTGACGCGCCGCCACTCGTCCTCGGGGGTGATCCGCCCCTGGGGGCCGAAGACCTCCGCGGCCGGGACCGGATCGGCCTTGAACGCGGCGTCGATCTGGTTGTTGCGATGGACGATGGCGTCGTCCTTGCCCAGCTGCCAGGGCGCGAGGAACGTGAATGCGACGTAGGAGAACGCCACGATGATGAGGAACATCATGATCCAGCCGGGCTTGAGGAAGGTCAGCAGACCCTTCTTGCCCGAGCTGTGCCTGCTGCCGTAGCGCTGCCTTGACGTATCCTTCGTATCCATCGAAAGTTCAGTGTACAGGGCGTGTCTAGTGTGCCCCCGTGCCCACCTTCACCGCGGCGCGGACGTGCTCCAGCAGGCCCGCGACGGAGGCCTCGATCTGCTCCCGCGTCTCGACGAAACCCTCCGGCCCGCCGTAGTACGGGTCGGCGACCGACGCCTGCTCCGGGGCACCCGGGTCGAAGCTGCGCAGCAGGCGGATCTTCCCCTCCGGCACGCCGCGGGCGATGAGCTCGGAGACGTGGCCGGTGTCGAGGGCCACGAGCAGGTCGGCGGCCATGTCCTCCGGGCCGAGCTGGGAGGCGATGTGGTCGGAGCCGTCGTGGCCGGCGGCGCGCAGCTCCGCGACGGCGCGACGGTCGGCGCCGTTACCGACATGCCAGCCACCGATGCCGCAGGAGGACACCCGCACGTGCTCGGTGAGACCCTCGGCCTCGACGGCGTCGTGGAAGATCACCTCAGCCATGGGGGAGCGGCAGATGTTGCCGGTGCAGACGAAGTCGACGTGATAGCGCTCATCCTCGTGCGGCGAGCCAGTCATGGACGATCCCTTCCAGATCCTGGGGCGTGTGTGCGGTGCGGGCGGCGGTGGCCCACTCCTCCGGGGTTCCGTAACCCCATGAGACGGCCACTGTATCAATACCGTGTGCGGCGGCTCCCTCGATGTCGTGGGAGCGGTCGCCGACCATGAGAATATCGTGCGTCGCCGCCGACCACCCGTTCGTGGAGAGAACGTAGTCGATGACCGCGGATTTTCCACGTCGCGGTCCGTCCTCCTGGGCGGCGCCGAGGAAATCGATGTGCTCCAGGAAACCCTCCCGCTCAAGGATGAGGCGCGCGAAACCCTCGCCCTTGGAGGTGGCGGTGGCGACCGTCAGGCCCTGCTGCTTCCAACCGCGCACCACGTCGAGCATCCCCGGGAAGCTCGTCGCGTTGCCCCACCCGCCCCGGCGTGTGTACTCCAGGTAGATCTGCAGGCCCTCGTACGCCTGCTCCGGGGTCATGCCGAGCGAGCGCAGCGTCACCTCCATCGGAGGGCCGGCGATATGGTCGGTGAACTCCTGCGGCGGGTGCGGCCAGCCGAGCTGGTCGAGGGTGTGCAGGAAGCCGCCCTGGATGCCGGGGAGGGAATCGATGAGGGTGCCGTCGACGTCGAGAAGAAGAATGCTCACGGCCCCCAATCTGCCACACTGCGCGAACCCGGGGCAGGGCTCAAGATCCTGGGCGTGGACGACAACCTTGATCAGCTCGAGCTGCGCCTCATGCTGTAGATCCTGGACGACGCCGACCCGATTGAATGGTTCGTCACCGCCCAGACCATGAACCACGACGGCGACGGCCTCGTGGAGTGGATGGCGGCGCACCCCCGCCTCGACCGCGCCACCGCCCTCGCCCTCTACTGGCACTCCCAGCCCGGGTACCACCAGGCGTTCGCATCAGAGGAGGAGGTGCCGGACGTCAACCGCAGCGGCTGGCGGGTGATCCACTGGCTGCAGGAGCGCCTGACCAGCGGGGACCTGGCCGACCACGGCCTCGTCTTCGACCCCACCGACGACGCCGCCGGGCACGACTGGACCTCCGAGGCGCGCAACGACGCGGACGCCGCCTGGCAGCTCCCGGGCGAGGAGGTCGACGCCGACGACTGGGCCGCTGAACACGAGTGGGAGGACGGAATGCCACCCGCGGTGTACGAGGTTCTCGAGGAGGCCTTCGACAATGAGGACGAGGAGTATTAGGCGCCCGTCTACACTTGGGGGCCATGACTACCGTCGGTGACATCCGTTCCATCCTCGACACCGCCTACCCGCCCGCGCTCGCCGAGAGCTGGGACGCCGTCGGCCTGATCTGCGGCGACCCGGCCGACGAGGTGCACAAGGTGGCCTTCGCCCTCGACTGCACCCAGGCGGTCGCCGAGGAGGCGGTGCGCCTCGGTACGCAGATGCTCGTCGTGCATCACCCGCTGCTCATGCGGGGGGTGACCTCCGTCGCGGCCGACACCCCGAAGGGGAAGGTCATCCACACCCTCATCCGTGGCGGGGTGGCCCTGTTCGCGGCGCACACCAATGCCGATTCCGCCCGCCCCGGCGTCAACGACCGCCTCGCGGAACTCGTCGGCATCGCACCCGGCCGCCCGATCCTGCCGAAGACGGGCGCGGGCGTCGACAAGTGGGGCGTCCATGTCCCGCCCGCGGATGTCGACACCGTGAAGAAGGCGCTTTTCGACGCCGGCGCCGGCGAGATCGGCAACTACCGCGACTGCGCCTTCGACATCGAGGGCACCGGCCAGTTCACTCCCGTCGAGGGCGCAGACCCCACCGATGGGGAGATCGGCCAGACGTACCGGGCCGCCGAGGTCCGCGTCGAGTTCGTCGCCCCCGCCCGCCTGCGGCGCCCGCTCATCGACGCCCTTCGCGCCGCGCACCCCTACGAGGAGCCCGCGTTCGACATTCTCGAGATGGCCGACACCACCGACACAGCCGATGCCCTGGGGCTCGGCCGCATCGGTGAGCTCCTGGAACCCATGACCCTGCGGGAGTTCACCCAGCAGGTCGCCGACGCCCTGCCCGTCACCGAATGGGGCGTGCGCGCCGCCGGCGACCCGGACGCCGTGGTGCAGAAGGTGGCCGTGAGCTCCGGTTCCGGCGACAGCTTCCTCGACGCCGTCCGCGGCCTCGGGGTCGACGTCTACGTCACCTCTGACCTGCGCCATCACCCCGTCGACGAGTACCTCCGCGCCGGGGGACCGCCCGTCATCGACACCGCCCACTGGGCCAGCGAATTCCCCTGGACGTCGCAGGCTGCTGAGATAGTGGGGGAGAAGGCGGGCGTCGATACGCATGTCATCGACCTGCGCACCGACCCCTGGACCCTGTCCGCCCACGCAAGCGAGTAGAAAGAACAGACATGAAACTCGATCCGATGCAGCAGGCCGTCCTGCTCGAGCTGGCCAACACCGAACGATCCCTCGACGTGGTGGGCGACAAGGCCTTCGTCACCCCGGAGCAGCAGGAGGTCGACCGCCTCACCAAGGAGCAGCAGCGCATGCTCAACGCGTCCGCCGCCGCCCAGATGGCCGTCGACGACATGGAGGCGGAGATCCTCCGCATCCAGGAGGACGAGCGCAAGCTGCGCAAGCGTTCCGCGGATGATAAGGCCCAGCTCGCCGCCGAGACCGACCCGGAGCGTCGCCGCGACCTCGAGCACGACCGCTACTCCGCCAAGTCGCGCATCGCCGACCTCATGGGTGAGCTCACCGAGTGCCACAACCAGATTCACGCCCTGCGCAACAACCGCGACAACCACGGTGCCAAGTGCGACGAGATCGCCCGCCAGCTGGAGGCCGCGAAGCGCGCCGCCGACGCCGCCAATGAGGCCGCCGCAGCCGTGCAGGACCCCGAGGCCCACATCGCCGAGCTGCGCGCCCAGCTCCCCGAGACCGTCCTCGCCGAGTACGACGCCCAGAAGAACGACTCCGACGTCGGCGCCGCCGACTTCAACGGACGCACCTGCGGCGGCTGCTACATCGTCCTGTCCGGCCCCGACCAGCAGCGCATCAACCGCGCCCCCGCCGACGAACTGCCCCAGTGCCCCGAGTGCGGCACCTACCTCATCCGGAAGCAGGTCTAGTGGGCTCCCACGAGCATGTGATCGTCTACGCCGACGGCGGCTCCCGTGGAAACCCGGGGGTCGCCGGTTCCGGTGCAGTGGTCTACGCCGCCGACGGACGCACCGTCCTGCGCGACATCGTCTACGTCGTGGGGAAGAAGGCGACGAACAACGTCGCCGAGTACCACGGCATGCTCCGCGGACTCGAGGCCGCCCGCGACCTGGGGGCCCGCACCGTCGAGGTGTACATGGACTCCAAGCTCGTCGTCGAGCAGATGAGCGGGCGCTGGAAGATCAAACACCCCGACATGCAGAAGCTCGCCCTCGAGGCGCGCCGGGTGATGGACTCCTTCGACGCGATCACCTTCACCTGGGTGCCGCGCGCGAAGAACACCGTGGCCGACGCCCTGTCGAACAAGGCGATGGACGCCGCGGCGGCCGGTGCAAAACCGGGCATCGTCGGCGGCACGGAGACAGCCGACGACTCCGAGATCGTCGCCTCCGCCGGGGCCCAGGTGGGCACCCCGGCCCACTGGACCGGTGCCACCGCCCGCCCCACGCGTTTCGTCCTGCTGCGACACGGCCAGACCGCGATGTCCGCCGCGAAGCAGTACTCCGGCCACTCCAACCCCGAGCTCACCGAACTGGGACTCGAGCAGGCGCGCGCCGCCGCCCGCACCCTGCGGGACCGCGGCGGGATCGACGTCATCGTCTCCTCCCCGCTCACCCGCTGCCTCCAGACGGCCGAGGCCGCCGCGGAGGAGCTGGGCCTGCAGGTGGAGGTCGTCGACAAGCTCATCGAGCAGGACTTCGGTGCCTGGGAGGGCAAGACCTTCGACGAGGCCCACGCCCTCGATCCGCGCCTGCACGACGAGTGGCTGGCCGATCCGTCGCTCGCCCCGCCCGGGGGCGAGTCGCTGCAGAAGCTGCACAACCGCGTCCGCAGCGTGCGCAGGGACCTGCAGGAACGCTACGCCGGGCAGACCGTCCTCGTGGTCTCGCACGTCTCGCCGATCAAGTCGTTTGTCCGGCAGGCGATCGACGCCGGCCCGCACGTGGTGGCGCGCATGTTCCTCGACCTGGCGTCGCTGTCCGTGGTGGAGTTCTTCGGGGACGCCGGGGCGCGCGTCGGCTCCAGCCTGCGGGTGTTCAACGACACCGCCCACCTGCGCTCTTCCCGTTAAGGGCGGGCCGGAGTAAGGTGGAGGCTCGCGAATGAGTCGGCCGGGTGATCGCGGCGTCCTCACCACCCCGTCGTCGGGGCAGGAGGGGGTCGAGGAAAGTCCGGACTCCACCGAGCACGGTGGTTGCTAACGGCAACCCGGGGTGACCCGCGGGCCAGTGCAACAGAAAGTAGACCGCCCGGTTTCGGCCGGGTAAGGGTGAAAGGGTGCGGTAAGAGCGCACCGGCGGGGCAGGTGACTGTCCCGGCCAGGTAAACCCCACCGGGAGCAAGGCATCATGGTCTGCCACGCCGCAGACCGGATCGGACGTTCGAGGGCTGCTCGCCCGAGTCCGAAGGTAGCTGCTTGAGGCGGTCAGCGATGGCCGACCCAGATGGATGATCACCACCCTCACGGGTACAGAATCCGGCTTACAGGCTGGCTCATTCGCCCTTCGTCATGTCGCGGAGCTGCTTCTCGACGACCGCCCGCGCCGCCGCGATGTTCTCACTCGCCGTGCACACGCCCTGGCGCGCCGAGTAGCGCTCCCACTCCCGCCGGATGAGCTCCGCTACGACCTGGTCCTGCGAGCGCCCCGACTCGAGGGCGAGCATCTCCAACTGGGCCTCATGGGTCTCGGACAGGGTGATGTTCATGGTTGACCAGGGTACCTCTGCCTCCGCAGCGACGTAGAGTGTGTGTCACATCACATTTGCCATCAGTGAGTCAGTGACAGGAGAACACCATGTACCACAACCCCTTCTACACCGCGGAGATCCAGGGCCCCTGGGAGGAGATCAGCATCGGCCGTCTCGAGCTGGAGAACGGCGGTGCCATCGAGGACTGCCGTCTCGCCGTGGCCACCCGGGGTGAGCTCAACGAGGCCCGGGACAACGTCATCCTCATCCCCACCTGGTTCACCGGTACGCACCAGGCCTGGCTGGAGACTTACATCGGGGAGGGCCACGCGCTCGATCCGTCGAAGTACTTCATCGTCATCGTCAACCAGATCGGCAACGGCCTGTCGACGTCCCCGCACACCACCGACGACGCATCGATCGCCATGTCACGGTTCCCCTTCGTCAGCATCGGTGACGACGTCGTCGCCCAGGAGCGGCTGCTGCGGGAACACTTCGGCGTCACCGAACTCTTCGCCGTCGTCGGCGCCTCCATGGGAGCCCAGCAGACCTACGAGTGGGCGGTCCGCTTCCCGGACCGCGTCCACCGCGCCGCCCCCATCGCCGGCACCGCGCAGAACACCCCGCACGATCACCTCTTCACCCAGGTGCTTCTCGACGCCGTCACCTCCGACCCCGGATTCAACGGCGGCGAGTACACCAGCCACGAGGACGTCGCCGAGGGGCTCAAGCGGCACGCCCGGGTGTGGGCCATCATGGGCCTGTCCACCGAGTGGTGGAAGACGGAGGCGTGGCGGCCCCTTGAGTTCGAGACGCGCGACCAGGTCGTCGAGGGCTTCCTCGAGCCGACCTTCGCCGCCCTCGACCCCAACTCCCTCGTCGTCATGGGGCGGAAGTGGCAGCACGGCGACGTCGCCAGGCACACCGACGGCGACCTCGCGGCCGCCCTCGGACGGATCCGGGCGAAGGTGTTCGTCATGCCCATCAGCGAGGACATGTTCTTCCCCGTCCGGGACTGCGCCGCCGAGGCCACACTCATCCCGGACGCCGAGCTGCGCGTCATCGACGACGTGGCCGGGCATTTCGCACTCTTCGGATTCGTCCCGGAGTACATGGAGCAGGTGGACCGCCACCTCAACGAGCTGTTCGCGTCCTGAGTCAGCCTCCGCGGATGTGTAACAATGGGGCGTCATGAAGCTCTACGCTGCGCCCCTCAACTTCCGCGGTATCGCCGAGGAATTCGACGTCCCCACCGATTTCCCGGCGGAACTGCACGCGGAGGCCGCCGCGGCGACCGACCGCTTCGCCGGGCAGCGGCGGGACGTGCGGGACATGCAGCTGGTCACCATCGACCCGGTCGGGTCGATGGACCTCGATCAGGCGGTGCACATCGAGCGTCGTGACGGCGGCTACCGCGTCCACTACGCGATCGCCGACGTCGCCGCGTTCATCGCACCGGGCAGCGCCCTGGAGGCCGAGTCCCTGCGCCGCGGCCAGACGATCTACCTGCCCGACGAGCCGGCCCGCCTCCACCCGGAGGAGTTGTCCGAGGGGTCGGCCTCTTTGCTTCCCGACGTCGACCGCCCCGCCGTCCTGTGGACCTTCGACCTCGACTCCGCCGGTGAGGTGGAGCACTTCCACGTCGAACGCGTCCTCGCGCGGTCGTACGCGCGCCTCGACTACGACGCCGTCCACGAGGACTACCTCGCGGGGAGGATGCACCCCTCCATCGAGCTGCTGCCCGAGGTCGGCCAGCTGCGGGAGGTCTCCGGCCTGCGCCGCCGGGCCATCAACCTGCGCCTGCCCTCCCAGCGCGTCCGCTCCCTCGACGACGGCACGTACGAGCTCATCGTCGAGCCACGCCACGAGGTCATGGACTGGAACTCCGAGATCTCCCTGCTCACCGGCATGTGCGCCGGCGTGCTCATGGTCAACCACGGCACCGGTCTGCTGCGCACCCTCGGGCCGGCGACGAAGGAGGCCGGGGACATCTTCCGGGCCGAGGCCCGCGCCCTGGGTTATGACCTCGACGACGACCGCGAGATCGGTGAGTTCCTCCAGTCGGTCGACGCCACCGGCGCCCGCGGTATGGCGATCATACGGGAGGCCCAGAAACTGCTGCGCGGTTCCGGCTACGTTAACCTCGCCACCGGGGAGGCGGAGGTCCATTCCGGTATCGGCGGCTACTACTCGCACGTCACCGCGCCGCTGCGTCGCCTCATCGACCGTTTCGCCACCGAGTACTGCCTGTCCATCTGCGCGGGAACCGAGGTGCCCGACTGGGTGACCGCGCGTGCCGACGAGGTGGTCGAGGTCATGCAGCGCACCTCCTCGCTGGCCAACAGCGTCGACCGCGCCAGCCTCGACCTCACCGAGGCCACCGTGCTCGCCCCGTGGGTGGGCCACAACTTCGACGCCGTCATCCTCACCTCCGACGCCGAGCGCAACCGCGCCCGCATCTTCGTCTCCGACCCGCCGGTGCTGGCCGACGCCGTGGGCAGCCCGGCGCAGGGCACGACGACGCGGGTGTCGCTGGTGCGTGCCGACGTCGAGACGCGCGACGTCACCTTCGCCTGGCCGGCCGACTAACCGCCGAGCAACATCCCGAGGCGCTCGAACCACTCCGGCTGGCCGGTCGCGTGGCCCTGGTGCCAGGCGTGGGCGGCATCCGGGCTGAGCAGCCCGGTGACCGTGAGAATCTCCCGGGTGAACTCCAGCGGGCTGCTGCCCGGGGCGGTGATGAGGGCACCGTCGACGACGACCCGCGCCGCCTCGTAGAGGTGGGTGCCCCCGTAGCCGCTGGCGGCGAGGAACCCGGGCGCATTGCTGGTGTGGTGCCGGTCGTCGAGAAGCCCACGGCGGGCCAGCCCCAGGGTGGCACCGCAGATGGCGGCCACCGGCTGCTCGTGGGTGAGCCGGTCGGCGGCGAGCCCGAGGATCGCGTCATGGCGGGCATCCCAGGTCTCCCCGCCGGGCAGGACGAGCATGTCGATGTGGGCGGGATCGAGGTCGCTGAGCTTGTACTCCGGGCGCAGCGTCAGCCCGCCGAGGGTGGTGACCTCCGCGGTGCTGTCACCGGCCACGATGAGGTCGACGGGCAGACCCGCGCCGCGCAGCTGGGCCAGGGTGCCGACGAGGTGGCCGTACTCCCAGTCGGCCATGGTGTCGAAGGCGTAGAGCACAACGGTCGTCATGCCGCTACGCTACCCTGTGATCTGGATCACCGTCCAGCATCGGCGAGGCCCGCCACGCGGCCGCGACCCAGGCGGATGACCGCCAGGCCGTCGTCGGCGAGATCCTGCGTGAAGTTCGGGGCGCGACGGGTCTCGACTCCCGCGATGACCGCCTCCACGTTGCCCGCCGAGGCCGCGCGGGCACCGAGCGCGCCGCGGACGATGCACAACTGCACCATCGCCTCGGAACCCAGCAGGCCGTAGGGGCCGGTGAGTCCCGACTGCGACTGGGCGATGAGGTGCCAGATGTCGTCAATGCGGCGGGCCCGCAGTGCGCGAGCCATGCGCAGACCGCGCTCGGTCTCCCGCTCCTCGAATGCCAGCCACGCAGCCGCGTCGCCGATCTCGGGCGTGTTCTCCTCGCCGTGGACCTTGTGTACCGCGGTCAGCCATTCGATGACGCGCTGGGAGGCGTCGGGCAGCAGGCGCAGCGACTCGGTGCCGAACGCGCGGCACGCCTCCTCGACGAAACGACGACGACGCAGAATCTCCGCGGAGCGGTCGACGCGGGCCTGCTCCACTGTGATGGCGTAGAACTCCAGGTCGCCGGACTGCGGGTGTGGGGCCTGCGTGACCGAACCATCCGCGTAGTCGATGACCGACACCGAGTCGTACTGCCCCCGCAGCGCCGCCGTGTAGCGGGCGCGGAGCGGCGGAACCGGGGAGAACATCTCGGCGGCCTGATGGCAGACCTCGGCGATGCGGGCGCGCACCGGGGCATCGTCGAGATCATCGCCGTCACCCAGCAGGGCCAGGGCAAAGGCGACGCCGCGGGCGGCCTCGTCGCCGAGACCCGCCCCGTCCGGAATGTCGTTGACGATCGTGACGTCGAGGCCACCCGTGTCCCGCGACAGCAGCTGCCGGTTGATGAGCGTCCACACGATCCCCGCCAGCTGCACCGCCAGACCGCCCTCGGGGGCGGGCGGAGTCTCCGGACGCCCCCGCTCATCGATGACCGGCTGACGCGCCGCCGCCAGATCGGCGATGACGCCCATGCTCACCTCGTCGGTGAGCTTCTCGACGCCGTGCGCCGTCGTGTCGTGCATCGTGACCGAGACCAGGTCGTCGGCGCGCGGGGACAGAGCCACCGCCACCTCCGGTTCGGCGAGTGCCGCGAGGACCACACCCCCGGAGTGGTCCACGTGCTCACCGATGAGCAGCCACGTCGCCGGGGCGTGCGCCACATGGGACGGGGCGCGTCCGGTCCTCTCCTGGTGGGCGGTGGTCGCGCGCTCGGCGACCGGCACATCGTTCACGGGCCACATCGGCATGTTCTCGATCTCCTTACATTCGTGACATTCCCCACCTTAGTCGTCGACCCCATCCCCCGAGCACAGGTAGCCTGGGCTGCATAGAACACCCGAATCTCCGTAGGAGGACAGCATGGAACCCGATGACCTGAAGTGGTACTTCGACCCGTCGACCGGTGAGGTCACCCAGGGCAAGGAAGGATCCTGGGACGACCGCATGGGCCCCTACGACACCCGCGAGGAGGCCGCCGGTGCCCTCGAGCGGGCCGCGGCCCGTAACGCCGCCGCCGACGCCGAGGATGAGGCGGACGACGACTGGGGCGAGCCGGCGTCCTGGGAGCACGACAAGAAGTAGCCCGACCCCGAGCCAGCCCCGCCCACCGGCGACCTTCCGGTGGGCGGGGCTGTGATGTGCGGCGGCTACTTCCTGTTCTTCTTGGCTGCCTTCTCGGCCTTCTTGCGCTCCTCCTTGCGGTTCTCCTTCACCGACTTCATGAGGCGCTCGTAAGCCGCCTTGATGGCCTTGACCTCCTCGGCGTACACCTCGAGGGACTTCATTCCGATCGCGCGCTCACGCTGGTAGAGCAGCCCGTAGCCGAAGGTGTCCTCGCCACGGCGGCGGGCCGCGTTGGCCATGTGGACGAGCTTGTCGCGGGAGGTCACCGCATCCTGGAAGTCACCGAGGCTCGACTGCATCGCCTTGCAGGCGTTGTAGAGGCGCTTGGTCTTCAGCTTCGTGGCCGCACCGACCGCCTCGGCGGCGTAGCGCAGCTTCTTGGCGGACTTGCGCATGTCGTGGAAGTACTCCTCACGCTCGTGCAGCGTGAGCTCCAGGTTGTCCCAGTTGTCCACGGCCTTCTTGTGACGCTTCATCAGCTTCCGGTAGGCCTGCTCGAGGTGCTCGGAGAGGATCTGCTCGACCTCCTCCGGGGTCTGGGCGTGACGCACCTGGGTTTCCGGGGGCAGGTCGACCTCCTCCGGGTCGACACCGTCGGTGGCCACCTCCATGACCGGATGGCCGGGCCCGCCCTCGGCGACCATCTCGAGATCGGCGGCGGCCTCCTCTTCGGTGACGGGCTCCGCGATTCCCTCCTGCGGGACGGGCATGTAGGCGTGGGCGCCGGCCACCGGAGGATCGGCCAGGAGGGCATCGATGGCGTCGAGCAGGTCGAGGTAGCGGTCGGAGTTGAGCGTGGCGACGACACGGCGGTGGGCGCGGCGGTACTCCTCACCCATGTCGTGGCGCAGGTGTTCACGGGTGGTCTCGTCGAGGACATCGGAGTCCTCCGAGTCGAGCAGGCGGAGGAAGCGCTCCTCCACGACCTCGGCGTCGCGGGCGTAGCCGAGCATGCCGGCCAGCAGCTTCAGCTCGGACTCGATGTACTCCAGTTCCTCACCGCCGAGGATGCCGTTGAAGGTCTCCATGTGGCTGCGCAGCTCACGGGTGGCCACGCGCATCTGGTGGACGGAGTCCCACTCGTCGCGACGAACCTTCGGGTCGTACTCGTGCAGCTTGTCGCGGTTGAGCTTGAGGGCGGCGATGACCGCTGCAGCCGGAGACTCCGGGTCGACATCCGCGTTGACCAGGAACGGCGGCAGCGGTGCGGAGGAACCGGAGTCGCCGAGCGCCATGGCCAGCTTCGAGGGTGAGGAGGAGACCCGGGCACCGGCGCTGACGAAGACCTGGGAGGCGGACAGCAGCAGCGGGTTGCCCACCGTCGTGGCCGGAGTCTCACCGGACAGCTCGATCTCCCACTCACGCCATGCGGTGTGAGCCCCACCCTGCAGCAGTGACCAGGCGGAGACGTGATCGTCGCAGAACTCGGCGACCGGGGTGCCGTCGGCGGACGCCAGGGTCGACTCCACGCGCTCGTTGTCCACCTGTGCGATGGGGTGGAGCTCCTCGCGGCGCACGAGGGCCCGCACCTGGGCGACGATGTCCTCCGGCACCTCGTAGCGGCCGTTGACCATCTCACCCAGCGGGGCGTGGATCTCCAGACGGCCACCGACACCAGGGAGCTTGATGTGCCAGCCGTCGTCGTCCCCACCCTCGCGGCGACGCAAGGTGATCTTGGAACGGGTCAGGCGCAGGTCGGCGGTGTCGTAGTAGATGGCGGACAGGCGGTGGGTCTTCGTCGACGCAATGGAGTCGACCCCCTCCAGCCGGGTGAGATCCGGGACGACGGCGGTGCTCGGGACGGCGAACTTCGCCTCGACTTCGAGGAACGTGCTGGTGGACATGGCTGAATCCTCCTGGGTGGCTGCCGGTGGAAGGGGAGGTGTGATCTGTTGATTCCAATCTACCGCTGTCAGGCACCGCCCACGGCAGTCCTCTCCGGGCCGAGGTGTGAGCGCTCGGCCGCGCGGATGCCGTCCGTTGCTCCCGGGGCGTGGAAACGGTGGCTCATGGACAGTGTCGCGGTGTGCGGGAAGATCCGGGCGAACGCCTCCTCGGCGATGACGCTGCGCTTCGCCAGAACCGGCAGGGCACGGGCCTGTTCCTCCGGGCTCGTCTCGGTGGAGGAGGTCGCCTCGGTGAGCAGGTCGCCGATGCGGTAGGCGTAGCTCTGCAGGAAGGATCGTCGGTAGGCTGCGGTCTCTCCCCGGTGGGCGGCCGCGACCGCGCCAGGGGAGTGGCGCATGAAGTGGTCCCGCTGACGGTTGAGGCTGGCGAACAGCTCCGCGGTGTGCTGCACGTCGTCCGGGTGGCCGACGAGTGCGGCGATACCCACCTCGGTGCTGAGGATGGCCCGGCAGGAGTTGGCGACGGCGATGTTCGCCAGCAACAGGTGCTGGAACCGGACCCAGGGGGCGGTGAGGTGGATGCGGACGGTCACCACCGCGCCCGGTGCAGTGTCGTCCCCGTCGAGGCTGTCGATGCGGTAACGCTGGCGCAACTGCTGGGCCTTGGCGATGAGTGTCTCCGCCTCCTCTGAGAAGGTCGTCGATTCCGCCTTCTTCAGCAGGCCGGTGATCCGGTGGCGGGCCCGTTGTTGTTCCGGGGTGAGGGTGTCCGCCCCGGCCGACTGCAGGCACGCCAGGTCCGTGAGATCGTCGGTTCCCGACAGGCAGGGGAGTCCGTCGACCGCTTCCAGGAGCGGCTCGAGTTCGGAGACCGGGGCGAGGGGGCGCCGCCGGAGGGAGGGTGGGCGACACTGGCGCTGCCAGGCGGTGCGGATCCGGTCGGGTGCCACCGCGGTGACCTGTCGCAGAACCGATCGCAGATGTGGGTCGATGGTGGGGCCGGCGACGTGACGGAGGTCGTCGGGTGCCCAACCGTGGCGGGCCAGATGGATGAGGCGGTCGCTGAGCATGATCTGGAGGGCGGCGCGGTAATTGTCGTCGGAGAACGAGGGGGCGTCGTCGAAATTGAGGGACCGGTGGGGAGAGTTCATCGTGGGACTCCTTACGAATGGACGTTCGATCGGGTGGTGTGCCTGCAGTAGATCACCCGCCCCGAACATGGCCACCCCCGCTTCTGTCGCTTACCCGTTCTGACCAGGTGAGTCTGGGTGAATTCACCACCCCCGATCCTGAGTTCCGTCGCAGAGCCGGCACAGTCATGTCGGGTGCGCAATTAGAGTTGGGTTCATGAATCGCCAACAGGAATTCGTGCTCCGTGCGGTCGAAGAGAGGGACATCCGATTCATCCGGCTGTGGTTCACCGACATCCTCGGGTACCTCAAGTCCGTGATGATGAGCCCATCCGAACTGGAGGGCGCGTTCGAGGAGGGGGTCGGCTTCGACGGCTCCTCCATCGAGGGCTTGTCCCGCATCTCCGAGTCGGACACCATCGCCCTGCCGGACCCCTCCACCTTCCAGGTGCTGCCGTTCGACACCGACAACCCCGAACTGCAGACGGCGCGGATGTTCTGCGACATCACCATGCCCGACGGCCAACCCTCCTGGTCGGACCCGCGGCAGATCCTCCGTCGGCAGGTCGAGCTGGCCGCCGATGAGGGCTTCACCTGCATGATCTCCCCGGAGGTCGAGTTCTATCTGTTCAGCGAGGGAGCCGGCCCGGGGGAGATCATCCCGACGGACAACGGCGGCTACTTCGACCAGGCGACGCACAACATGGCACCCCGCTTCCGTCGGGAAGCGATGACCGCGCTCGACGCCATGGGCATCGCGACCGAGTTCTCGCACCACGAGACCGCGCCGGGTCAGCAGGAGATCGATCTGCGGCACGCGGATGCCCTGACCATGGCCGACAGCATCATGACGTTCCGCTACCTCATCAAGCAGGTGGCCACCGCCAACGGCGTCCGCGCCACGTTCATGCCCAAGCCCTTCACCGAGTACGCGGGCTCGGCGATGCACTCGCACATCTCCCTGTTCGAGGGCGACACCAACGCCTTCCACGACCCGGACGACGAGATCTCCCTGTCGAAGACGGCGAAGCACTTCATCGCCGGCATCCTGCGGCACGCGCAGGAGATCTCCGCGGTGACCAACCAGTGGCCGAACTCCTACAAGCGCATCGTGTTCGGCAACGAGGCCCCGACGTCCGCCACGTGGGGTGTCTCCAACCGCTCGGCGCTGGTGAGGGTGCCCACCTACCGACTGGCGAAGGCGGATTCCCGTCGTGTCGAGGTCCGTTCCCTCGACTCGGCCTGCAACCCTTACCTGGCGTTCTCGGTCCTGCTCGGCGCGGGTCTCAAGGGCATCCGGGAGGAGTACGAGCTCGAGGATCCGGCCGAGGACGACATCTCGGCACTGACCCGCCGCGAGCGTCTGGCCATGGGCTACAAGGACCTGCCGGCCTCCCTCGACCAGGCGCTGCGGGTGCTGGAGAAGTCCGACTTCGTCGCCGACATCCTCGGCGAGCAGGTCTACGAGTACTTCCTGCGGTCCAAGTGGAACGAGTGGCACAACTACCAGGAGCAGATCACGCCCTGGGAGCTGCGGAACACTCTGGACTACTGACCCATTTTCAGAGCGTAGGAGAGCAGCGAGCATGACCCGCACCATCGTCCCGTCGCCGGCGGTCCTCAGCCTCACCGGCCCCCGCGCCGCCGAGGACCTCGCCCACCTGGGCTGGGACAACGAGGAATCCGTCGACCTGCTGTGGGCGCTGGCCGGGTCCGGCGACGCCGATCTGGCCCTCAACACGCTCATCCGCATCGTCTCCGCCCTCGGCAACGACCGCGCGGAACTCGACGACGCCCTGCGCCGCGACGCCGGGCTGCGCGTCCGCCTCTTCGCCCTGCTCGGCGGGTCCACAGCCCTCGGCGACCACCTGGCCGCCAACCCGCACCTGTGGCAGGAACTCGCCCGCGGCCTGCCCACCCCGGAGGAACTCATGCAGGCGATGCTGGGCGCGGTCGACGCCGTCCCCGCCGAGTTCGACGTCGCCGAGGAACCCGAGGGCGTCACCGACACCGCGACCACCGACCTGACCACCCCCGGCACCTACCGCGCCAGGATCGCCGAACCGCAGGCGGCCACCGCCCTCCGGCTGACCTACCGCACCCTCATCATGCGGATCGCCGCCCACGACCTCGCCGGCACCTTCGCCGCTCGCCGCGGGGAGGTCCCCGAACAGCCCGTCATTCCGTTCACCACCGTGACCGGCCTGCTCACCGCCTTAGCTGATGCCGCGCTCACCGCCGCTCTCGCCGTCGCCGTGGCGGGCGTCTACGGGGAGGAGAAGGGCGTCGACACACGCCTGGCCGTCATGGCCATGGGCAAGTGCGGCGCCGGGGAACTCAACTACATCTCCGACGTCGACGTCATCTTCGTCGCCGAACCCGCCACCCCGAAGGCCACCCGCCTGGCCGGCGAGTTCATGCGGATCGGCTCGAAGGCCTTCTTCGAGGTCGACGCCAACCTCCGCCCGGAGGGCAAGTCCGGGGCGCTGGCGCGCACCCTCGACAGCCACCTCGCCTACTACAAGCGCTGGGCCGAGACCTGGGAGTTCCAGGCACTGCTCAAGGCCCGCCCCATGACCGGCTCCATGGACCTGGGGCGTGACTACATCGAGGCGCTGGCCCCCATGGTGTGGACCGCCTCGCAGCGCGACTCCTTCGTCGACGACGTGCAGGCGATGCGCCGCCGCGTGCTGGAGAACGTGCCCGAGGCGATGCGCGACCGCGAGCTCAAGCTCGGAACCGGCGGCCTGCGCGATGTGGAGTTCGCCATCCAGCTGCTGCAGCTGGTCCACGGCCGCTCCGATGAATCCCTGCGCGTCCTGTCCACGGTGGACGCGCTGGAGGCGCTCGTCCACGGCGGCTATGTCGGTCGCGAGGACGGGCACCAGCTCATCGAGGCCTACGAGTTCCTCCGTCTGCTCGAGCACCGCCTGCAGCTGCACCGACTGCGCCGGACCCACACCATGCCGGCGGACGATGACCAGCGCAACCTCGCCTGGCTCGCCGCCACCTCCGGCTTCTCCGCCTCCGGCAAGAAGACGGCCGTCGACGCCATGCAGAAGCACCTGCGCGGTATCCGTCTGCTCATCTCCGACCTGCACCAGCGCCTGTTCTACCGGCCGCTGCTGCACACCGTGGTCAACCTCTCCGTCGACGAGATCACCCTGTCCCCGGAGGCAGCGAAGCTGCAGCTGGCGGCCCTCGGCTACCGTCACCCGGCCCGCGCATTCGAGCATCTCACCGCCCTGGCGGCCGGCGGGTCCCGCAAGGCGAAGCTGCAGGCCATGCTCCTGCCGACGCTGATGACCTGGCTGTCGGACACCGCTGACCCGGATGCGGGTCTGCTCAACTACCGCAAACTCTCCGACGCCGCGTACAACCGCGTGTGGTTCCTGCGCATGCTGCGCGACGAGGGGGTCGTGGGCCAGCGGCTCATGCGCATCCTCGGTACCTCGCCGTACACGTCGGACCTCATCATCTCCTCGCCGGACTTCGTCAAGCAGCTCGGTGACGGTGCCAGCGGGCCGAAGGTCATGGATCCGGCTCCGGACCAGGTGTGCAAGGCCCTGGTGGCCTCCTCGAAACGGCACATGGATCCGGACCGGGCCGTCTCCGTGGCGCGCTCGTTGCGGCGCGTCGAACTGGCGCGCATCGCCTCGGCCGACCTGCTCGACTTCATGCCCGTCGACCAGGTGTGCATGGAGCTCTCCCTCGTGTGGGATGCGGTGCTGCAGGCCAGCCTGCTCGCGGAGGTGCGGTGGAGCCTCGATCAGCTGGGTCTCGAGGAACCCCCGGCCCGCATCGCGATCATCGGCATGGGCCGTCTCGGCGGTGCCGAACTCGGCTACGGTTCCGACGCGGACGTCATGTTTGTCTGCGACCCGGTGGACGGGGTGGAGGACACCGAGGCGGTGAAGTGGGCGACGAGCATCTGTGACGGTATGCGCGCCCGCCTGTCGAAGCCCTCCGGCGACCCTCCGCTCGAGGTCGATCTGGGACTGCGCCCCGAGGGCCGCTCCGGTGCTGCTGTACGCACCATCGAGTCGTACGAGCGCTACTACCGCGAGTGGGGCGAGGTGTGGGAGATCCAGGCGCTGCTCCGCGCAACCGTGGTCGCCGGCGACGAGGACCTGGGACGCCGCTTCCTGGAGATGATCGACCGGTTCCGCTATCCGGAGGAGGGGGCGTCGGCAAGCGACATCCGCGAGATCCGCCGGATGAAGGCGCGCATCGACGACGAGCGACTACCCCGCGGCGCGGACCGCAACACCCACACCAAGCTGGGGCGCGGCGCGCTCACCGACATCGAGTGGACGGCGCAGCTGCTCACCATGATGCACGCCCACGAGCATGAGGAACTCCACAACACCTCGACGCTCGAGGTACTCGACGTCGTCGCGGAGAAGAAGATCATCCCCGCCGAGCAGGTCGCCGTCCTCCGGGAGGCGTGGCTGTGCGCCACGAACGCCCGCAACGCCCTCGTGCTGGTCAAGGGGCGTCGCACGGATCAGCTCCCCGGACCCGGGCCCGCCCTGGCGCAGGTCGCCGGTGCGGCCGGCTGGGACCCCGATGACTACCAGGGCTTCCTCGAGCACTACCTGCGGCTGACCCGCAAGGCCCGTCAGATCGTCGACGAGGTGTTCTGGGGCGAATCAGCCCCGTGACCCTGAGTCGGGGTGAGGCGTGACCCCTAAGGGTGATGACACCTGCCCCGCCACGCGCTTACGCTGGGGCCCATCACCCCGAAACATGAGGAGCCGACAATGTCTCTTTCCCTGTCCATCGATCTGAACGACGCCACCTTCGCCGACCTGCGCGCGCTCGTCGACGCCGCCCGCACCGCCGGCGTCAGCGACGACATCCGCCTCGAACTCGAGGACACCACCCTCATCGTCACCGCGTCCGACACCGCCGACCGTGACGAGGCCGTCGACGCCCCGGCAAGCGGCACCACACCCCGCAACGAACACCACCGTGGCCCCTTCAGTTCCGGAAACTGGGGCGGGCAGGGCAGCCAGATCGGCGACGCCGCCATCCGCAGCGTCATCGACATCCTCACCGGCCGCCAGGAACCGCCGCGCCGTAACGACTGACCGTCGCAAAGAGGTGACCTCCGCCACTAGCATGGACTCATGTTCATCCGATCAGTGCGCGTGGACCCCATCCGGGAGGACACCTACATCCGCGACATCCCCGTGGTGCGACACCTGTCGCACCGGGATCCGCTGCGCCTGGCGTCGCCGGTCACCTGCTTCGTCGGTGACAACGGTTCCGGAAAATCCACGTTGGTCGAGGCCATCGCCATCGCCGCGGGCTTCGACCCCGGCGGCGGGCCCCTCCGCCACGCGGATTTCCAGGGCCGGATCCACCCCACCCACTCACCGCTCGCGCGGTGGCTGTCCCTGCGCGGACGGGCCATCCCGGAACGCGGTTACTTCCTCCGTGCCGAGACCCACTACGACACGGTGACCATCTTCGACACGCTTCCCGACGCCACCGAGACCCGTCACGCCATGTCCCACGGCGAGTCCGTGCTGTCGATCCTCGCCGACCACGTCCACGGAGCGGGCCTCTACATTTTCGATGAGCCCGAGTCCGGCCTGTCGGTGGTCAGGCAGATGGCGCTCGCCGCCGAGATCCACCAGGCGGTCCAGCGGGGTGCGCAGTTCATCATCGCCACGCACTCGCCGATCATGCTGGCCATCCCGGACGCGGCGATCATCGACATCACCGAGGATGGTCTCGAGGACACCGTCTACGAGGAGGCGGAGGCGGTCATCGCCACCCGCGAGTTCCTCGAGGACCCGCAGGGCACGATCCGCTACATCCTGGGCTGACTATTCGCAGGCGATGCCGTCGCCGTCCCGGTCCAGGTGCCTGCCGTAACCCGGCTCGCCCTGGTAGATCGGGGCGACGCCCGCCGCGCGGGCGGCGGTGCAGTTCTGGTAGTATGCGGCTGCTGGTGCGGGGGCTGGCGCTGGTGCGGGGGCCGGTGCCTCAAACGCGGCGGCCTGGATCGTTTCGGTCACCACGACCGTCTCGACGACCGGTTCCGCGTGGACGGTCTCGACGACGGTTTCGACGACCGGCTCGGCGTGGATGGTCTCGGTGACGGGTGCGGGCACCTCGGTCACCGTCTCGGTGACCGGTTCCGGGGTGACGGTGACGGTCTCGGTGAACGGATCCGGGATGATGTACATCGTCTCGGTGACCGGGGCCAGCGTCACGGTGGTGGTGGACACGGAGGTCTGCGTGACCCGCACCGTGGTCGTCGTGGCGATGTCGGCCACCGCCGCGATCTGAGTGTCGCGCTCCACGGGCGGGAGGCCACAGCTCGTCAGCAGGAGACCGGCGGACACGAGCGCGATCGGGACGGTCCGTCGGATTCGGGGCGACGAAGGGGTGAAGGTCTGCACGGGGCCTCGCTGGCGTCGAGAAGCAAAAATTGCTGCCACCCGAACAGGTGACAGCAACTGAGAATACTCCCCGGGGTAACTTATTCAACTTCGGGGAAGTGTGTGGGGGTGGGTTACTTCTCGGCGGAGCTGTCCACGATGCGCACGGTGCCGCGGCCGGCGCGGGCGCGGCGGCGTCGGCTGACGATGATCCGGAAGGTGATGAGTCCGATCCAGCCGAATCCCCACACGAGGTGAATGGCCCACCAGGAGGCCCGGAAATCGGCCCACGTGTAGTCCTGCCCCTGCGAGTAGTGGTCGAGCAGGAGGCCGACGGCCTGGGCCGCGAACATGCCGGCGAAGAAGCCGCCCATGTTGGACATGCCCGTGGCGGTGGCGACGATGCGGCGGTCGAGGTCCTCGCGGATGTCGTCGAAACCGTAGTTGGACGTCGGGGTGAACAGGGCCATGAGCACGTTGACCATGATGATGGCCGTCACGCCGCGTGGCTCCTCCGGCAGGAAGAATATGATCCAGGTGAAGCCGATGACACCCGCGAAGACGATGGCGGCGACGACACGGTTGTTGCCCAGCCGGGCGGAGATCGGGCCGAGGATGGGGCCGGCGAACATCGACGCGATGACGTTGATCGTCAGGACCATACCGATGGTGGCGGGGGACAGTCCCATGCCCAGCGTCATGAGCGGCACGCCCCACAGGAGGGTGAACACGATCTGCGGCATCATCGACGCGTAGTGGTTGAAGAAACCCTGCCAGCACAGCGGTTCGCGGAACACCGTCAGCAGCAGGCGGCCGATGGGCATCTTGTCCGGTGGGGACTGCTTCTCCCGGACGTGGCCGGAATCCTTCTCCAGCTTCGACGCCGCCCACGTCTCGGGGGAGTCGGCGACGGCTACACCGGCGGCGATGGCGATGAGCAGACCGGTGGCACCGAGGCTGATGAACGCGGTGGTCCAGCCCGGACCGTGGAGCAGCGCCAGGAAGGGCACCGCGGAGAGGAACTGGCCGATCTGGCCGATGGCCGCGGTCATCTGGGTGAACAGCGGGGTCTTCTTCAGCGGGAACCAGTACGGCAGGATGCGCATGACCGACAGGAACGCGGTGGCGTCACCGGCACCGATGAGGACACGGGCACCGATGGCCACCCAGTAGGAGCTGGTGAAACCGAGCAGGACCTGCCCGGACGCCATGATGATCGCGCCGACGACCAGCAGTCGACGGGGTCCGAAACGGTCGATGAGCATGCCGACCGGGATCTGCGCGAAGGCGTAGACACCGATCTGGACGGCGGTGAACACGGCGATGCGGGAGGCGTCGACACCGAACCGGTCGATCGCGTCCACCGAGGCGACACCGAAGGAGGTGCGTCCGGTGATGGCGACGACGTACACCAGCACGGCGGTCACCCAGACAATGACGGCCTTGCGGGTCACCTGCTCGCGGGGGTGTGGGGTCAGTATCGATTGAGTCACGTGTCACACCCTATACCCTTCGGTCAGACCACAGCGTGCTTACCGTACTTTTTCTTGCGGCGCCGACCACGGGTGGATGGGGCCGTGGCCGTGGCCGTGATCGATCGTCCAGACGGTTGCGAAGACAGCCGCCACCACCTGGACTGCCCACCAGAGGCTGCGTCCGGACGACGACGCCGACCGCGGTTCCGCCTGGTCCGCTCCGCCGCCGTACACCGGGTACGTGCAGGAGCGTGGCTCCGCGCGAGCACGGTGTACTCGCGTGGTCGGCCCACCCGCAGGTTCTTCACCCCTACCCATCCTAGAGGTGCGCGGGGTGGATGCCACCCGTGGAGAGGGTGGGATAACAGGCACACCCGCGGGGGCGCAACGTATGGTGTTCAACGTGGATTACATTTCGACGCGCGACTCCTCCCGTACTCCCGCCACCTTCACCGACATCCTGCTCGGTGGGCTGGCCCCCGACGGCGGTCTCTACCTGCCCGCCGAATACCCGCAGCTGAGCGACGAGCAGCTCACCGCCTGGCGTTCCCTGCTGGCGGAGAAGGGGTACGCCGCCGTGGCCGCGGAGGTGCTGAAGATCTTCGTCGACGACATCCCAGCGGAGGATCTCGAGGGCATTGCGGCCCGCGCCTACACCACCCCGAAGTTCGCCGACGAGGAGATCGTCCCCGTCACCGAGCTGGAGGACGGCCTCTACATCGGCCACCTCTCCGAGGGCCCGACCGCCGCGTTCAAGGACATGGCGATGCAGTTGCTCGGTGAGCTCTTCGAGTACGAGCTGGCCCGTCGCGGCGAGACCCTCAACATCCTCGGCGCCACCTCGGGTGACACCGGTTCCTCCGCGGAGTACGCCATGCGCGGCCGGAAGGGTATCCGCGTGTTCATGCTCACCCCGGCCGGTCGTATGACCCCGTTCCAGCAGGCGCAGATGTTCGGTCTGGAGGATCCGAACATCTTCAACATCGCCCTCGACGGCGTCTTCGACGACTGCCAGGACGTGGTCAAGGCCGTCTCCGCCGACGCCGCCTACAAGGCCGAGAACCGCATCGGTGCGGTCAACTCCATCAACTGGGCCCGCCTCATGGCGCAGGTGGTCTACTACATCACCTCGTGGATGAAGGTGACGGAGTCCAACGACCAGAAGGTCTCCTTCTCCGTGCCCACGGGCAACTTCGGTGACATCTGCTCCGGCCACATCGCCCGCCGGATGGGCCTGCCGATCGACCGCCTCATCGTGGCCACCAACGAGAACGACGTCCTCGACGAATTCTTCCGCACCGGCAACTACCGCCCGCGCCCGGCCTCCGAGACGATGGCGACGTCCTCGCCGTCGATGGACATCTCCCGCGCCTCCAACTTCGAGCGCTTCGTCTTCGACCTCCTGGGCCGCGACGCCGACCGCATCGCGCAGCACTTCGGCGTCGACGTCAAGGCCGACGGTTTCTCGCTTGCCGACGATCCCGCCTTCCCCGACGCCGCCGGGAAGTACGGATTCCTGTCCGGCCGCTCCACCCACCAGGACCGCCTGGACACGATCAAGGACGTGTGGGAGCGCCTGGAGGTCATGCTCGATCCGCACACCGCCGACGGCGTCAAGGTCGCCCGCGAGTGGCGCGCCGAGGTGGACACCCCGATCGTCTGCCTGGAGACCGCCCTGCCGGTGAAGTTCGCCGAGACCATCGAGGAGGCCACCGGCACCACCCCGGAGACCCCGGAGCGTTTCGCCGGCATCCTCGACGCCGACCGCCACGTCACCGACCTGCCGAACGACGCGGACACCGTCAAGCAGTTCATCACCGACTCGATCCGTACGACGGCGGTGTAACCATGGGCATGCAGTTCAAGATGAGCCAGGAGTACTTCGAGGACTTCGATCCGGAGAAGTTCGCCGAGATGATCAAGGCGAAGGCCGCGGCAGAACAGGCCGAGCAGGCCGGTCAGGCCGAGGACGACGGCGTCGATAAGCAGTGAGAACGCCCGCCTGGGCGGGCCTGGCGGCGGTGACCATCGCGGGTGTCGGCGCGGTCATCGCCTGGTCCGTGGATGAGCAGCGACAGAACCCGACACCCATCGCCGAGATCATCGCGGCCGCCCCGGCCCAGGTGGAGGCCGAGTACCGCGCGCCCGCGGCCAGCCCGTGGGCGCCGGGCACATCGGTGATGATCACCAGGACGTTGCCCGTCCCGGGTGAGACCATCCAGGTCGGGCAGTGCACCGTCGCGTACAGCTTCACGGCGGGGGAGCGCTCCTTCGCCGTCACCGCGTCCCACTGCGGCAGCCCGGGGGACCACGTGTGGCCCACCGCCGACGGGGAGGCCGCCGACTTCGCGTCGCCCGTCGGGCAGTTCCTCTACTCCGACCTCTACGACGAGCAGTCGAGCCGCCTGGACGTGGGGGTCATCGAGATCACCAACCCGTGGTACGCGATGACGTCCCCCGCGCAGTCCATCCCGACGGTCGTGGCGGAACTCGTCGGCGACCTGCCGGAGACGATCTGCAAGTACGGGATGACCACCGGCGAGACGTGCGGCACCCCCATCAACCAGACGGGCATCGAGATCCTCGCCGACCATGACGGCACCGAACTGCGGGCGGTCGCCGCCACCGCCGCCGTGTGTGCCCGCGCGGGGGATTCCGGTGGTCCGGTGTACGCCGACATCGAGGGGCAGCGGGTCATCGTCGGCCTCGTCTCCGGCACCCGCGACGCCGCCCGCGAGCTCAGCTGCGACGACCCCGCCGCCGGCCCGATGACCATGTCGTACACGTCCATGCCCGCCATCCAGACCGTCCTG
The DNA here is from genome assembly GCF_900177745.1 of Corynebacterium pollutisoli. GTDB lineage: Bacteria > Actinomycetota > Actinomycetes > Mycobacteriales > Mycobacteriaceae > Corynebacterium > Corynebacterium pollutisoli. The sequence goes on from NZ_FXAR01000001.1 coordinate 343,363, forward strand.
GACCGGGTCGTCCCGGAGGCCGAATACCAGTGACCCTCGCTTTCAAGACCGCCGTCCTCGACCTCGAGACCACCGGTTTTCGCTCCACCGATCGCGTCATCGAGGTCGGTGTCGTGCTTCTCGACGAGAACCTCGCCGTCGAGGACACCTGGCAGACCCTCGTCCAGCCGGACCGCGACATCGACAACTCCCACGTCCACGGCATCACCGCCTCCGACCTCGTCGGTGCCCCGCGGTTCTCCGGGATCGCCGCCGAGCTCGCCGCGCTTCTCGACGACCGCGTCCTCGTAGCCCACAACGCCCCCTTCGACACGCGTTTTCTCGCCGCCGAGTTCGCTCGCCTCGACATCGACCTGCCGGCGGCCACCGCCTGGTCCCTGTGCACCCGCGTGCTCTCCCGCGAGTTGCTGCCCGGCGCCCCGGAACGACTCTCCGAGTGCCTCACCTGCGTCGGCGTGCACAACGCCCTCCCGCACGCCGCCGTGGCCGACGCCGCCGCGACCGCCGACCTCTTCCGCTGCCTCGTCACCGACCACGGGGCCCGCTGCGACGATGTCCGGCCCCTGCTCTGGCCGCGGCCCGATCTGCCGCCCGAACCCCTCCGCGTGCGGGGACGCACCGAGACCGGGCACTGGTTCGAACGCCTCACCGCCAGCGTGCCCGCCACCGGTGTCGCCGAGGTCGACTCCTACCGCCGCCTGCTGCGTGGCGCCCTCCTCGACCACCACCTCTCACTCAGTGAGATCGAGCAGCTCGTCGCCGAGGCGGAGACACTGGGCCTCAGCCGCGAGGAGGTCATGGACATCCACCTCGACTACGTCCGTCAGCTCGCTGTCGAGGCGTGGGCCGACGGGGTGGTCACCGCCGCGGAACGCACCCACCTCCACGACATCGCGGTGCAGCTGGCCGTCAGCCCCACCTCGGTCGACGAGCTGCTCGCTGAACCGGTCTACGGGGAGGTCGAGGACTACGGTCTCCAGCCCGGTGACCGGGTCGCCTTCACCGGCGCGCTGACGCTGGGTCGCGACACCTGGGAGCAACGCGCCCGCGCCGCCGGCCTCGACGTCGGTGGTGTCACCCGCGGCAGCGTCGTGCTCGTCGCCGCCAACCCGGACTCCATGAGCGGCAAGGCGCGCAAGGCCCGCGACTACGGGGTGCCCGTCGTCGACGAGACGACCTTCGCCCGCATGCTCAGTGAACTCATCCCCGTGGGGGAGCCGGAGCCGGAGGACACCCCCGACTTCTCCGCCGTGTTCCCCTGGCTCACCTCCCTCGGGGTGCAGCCTGCCGGACCCGACGACATCGCGCAGGCCTGGCTGCAGCGCCACCGCACGGTGCCCCTCCACGAACTCTCGCCGCGCCTCGACCCGGCCGAGGTCCCGGACTCCCTGCCGCGCACCGGCAACGTCGTCGCCCGCTGGCTCAACCTCTATCCGCGTCCGCTCGACGCCTCCGCCACCCAGCTCGCCGATGTCCCCGGCTTCGGCCGCCTCCGCGTCCACCGCACCATCGTGGCGGTCGTCCACTCGGCTCTCGACGCCCCGCCCGGCGACTACCTGGCCATGGCCACCGAGGACATCTACCTCGACGACACCGAGGCCGGCGGCGGCGTCGCCCGTGAGGTCGAGACCCTCGCCGAATGGCTGGCCCTGACCGGCACGCAGCCCGAGCTCCCGGCGGAGGTTCCCGCCGCGGTGCGCCGCGCCCTGGACACCCTGGCGGGCGACTCCTACTGGTCCGACCCCGCCGCGGACGCCATCGGCCGGGTGCGCAGCGAGATCAGCCGCCGCATCGGCAGCGACCCGCGTGACCGGGACATCTACACCGGCCGCATCATGGGCACCCGCACCCTCGAGGAGATCGGCGCTGACCACGGCGTCTCCCGCGAGCGCATCCGCCAGCTGGAGACCCGGCTCAAGCGCCGCCTCGTCGAACCCGACGACACCCTCCACCTCGTGCTCGACGCCCTGCCGCAGCGCTATGGCGCCCTGGCCGCCGTAGCTGATCTGCTGCGCGACCTGCCCGCACTCGACACCGTGCTCGACGTGCTGGCCTGGCTCGCCGACGCCTGGGAGATCCGTGGTGACTGGTTCCAGCGCACCGGGTTCGACGACGACCTCGCCCAGGCACTCACCGACTTCGCCGACGAGTTCGGTGTCGCGTCGTTGGCGGCGGTGGCGGACAACCTGGGCGTCGATAAGCAGGTCCTGGCCGCGCGCCTGGCCGGGGAGGTCACCGTCCACGGCGACCACCTGCTCACCCGGACCCGCTCGGCACAGGACCGGGCGGCCGCGCTGCTGGCCATCGAGGGCGAGCCGCTCACCGGACCCTCCCTGGTGGAGCGCCTCGGGGAGGCCAATCCGCGCACCCTCTACAACGCCATGGGTGCCGATCCTCGTATCATCCGCGTCGGCCGCGACCGCTGGGCACTGGCCGCCTGGGGCCTGGAGGAGTACTCCACGCTCGCCGAGTGGATCGGGCAGCGCGTCGAGACCGGGCCCGTCCCGCTGCTGCGCCTGCTCGAGGAGGCGCAGGCCCTCGGCGTCGCGGAGAGCTCCGTGCGCACCTACGCCAGCTCCGTCGAGTTCCAGACCGTCGACGGGATGGTCAGCCGCGCCGACGAGGTGCAGGAGATCGACGCCGACCCCGATGAGACCCCCGGCCTCTACCGCGTCAACGGCGACCTCCACCTGCTCACCACCGTCACCCACGATCACCTGCGCGGCTCCGGTTCCGGCATCCCCCGCGGCCTCGCTGCCGCCCTCGAGGTGCCGGTGCTGGAGAAGAAGACCCTGGTCAGCGACCTCGGCGACCAGACCGTGAGCAACGGCCGCAGTGGCGCGACCGTCGGCAGCATCCGCCGCTTCCTCGAGGCCGCCGACATCGGAGAGGGCGAGCGCATCTGGCTGCAGTTCACCGCCGACGGGCGTTTCGACGTCCAGCGTGCCACCCCGCGCCGCGCCGGGTCCGGCCTCGCGGAGGTGCTCAACGTCACCGGCCTGGACACCTGGTTCGCGCCCGCCGAGGATGCCCTCGGGCGTGTCAACGCCGCGATCGGCCTTGACGCCGGAGCGCCGCGCCGCCGCACTGTGTCACGCTTCCGGCACCGCCGCCAGGACGACATCGCCGACCTCATCGCCGACCTCATCACCGCCCTGTAGAAAGGATCGCCCCGTGCCCACCCCCGACTTCATCCTCCGCCTCCGCGAGAAGATCGGCACCGACGAACTGTGGCTGCCGGCCGTGACCGCCGTGGTCATCCGTGACGTCCCGCCGGGAGCCCCGTTGTGGGAAGTCCCGTCGGTGCTGCTGGTCAAGCGCGCCGACAACGGCGAATGGACCCCGGTGTGCGGCATCTGCGAGCCCGGCGAGGACCCCCAGGTCACCGCCGTGCGGGAGGTCAAGGAGGAGACGCTTCTCGACGCCCGCGTCGAGGCCCTCCTCGGCGTCGGTGCCATCGGCCCCGTCGAGTACTCCAACGGGGACGTCACCCGCTACATGGACACCTCGATGCGACTGAGCGTCGTCGGCTCCGACGAGCCCGCCGTGGGCGACGACGAGTCCACCGACGTCGGCTGGTTCTCCGTGGCGCAGCTCCCGCCGATCAACCCGCGCTTCCGGATGGTCATCGCGGATGCTGTGGCGCAGATGAAGCACCCGGGTGGTTTCCGGCCGCGGATGGGGTACCGGAAGCGCTCGTAATTACGATGTTCGTAAATACGAGCACCCCGACCATGCCGCGCAACGCATAACAGCAGGTCGTCGCCGGCATGCGATGGCGCTTATGATCGTAATTACGAGCGGCTAGATCTTCTTCACGATGGAGCTCTTGAGCTTCATCTGCCCGAAGCCGTCGACGCGGGCGTCGATGTCGTGGCCGTCGCTGGCGTCGACAAGCCGGATGTTGCGGACGGTCGTGCCGGCCTTGATGGGCTGGCTCGCTCCCTTGACCTTGAGGGTCTTGACCACGGTGACGGTGTCACCGTCGGCCAGGACGTTCCCGACGGAGTCCTTGATCACCGGTGCCGCGTCGGCCTCCTCGGCGGCCTGCGGATCCCACTCGTGGCCGCACTCGGGGCAGACGAGGAGGGGATCCATCTCGTAGGTGTACTCGCTGCCGCATTCGGGACAGGGCGGGAAGTCAGTGTCGCTCATACCGGTCATTATGGCACCTCACGGCCGCTCCTCCCAGAGCGCGTCCTCCGGCTCGTCGACGGCGGGGGAGGACTCGCCGTCCCGGATTCCCCAGGCCTTGAGGTACTGCGCCGACGCCCACCAGGTGGCTCCGATGCCGATGAGGGCGGCCGGGATGAGGACGGCGAGTGTCATGCCCCGAACCTAGCAGTTGAAGTAGAGCTCGAACTCCTTGGGAGTCGGGCCCTGGCGCAGCGGGTTGATCTCGTTGTCGTACTTCAGCTCGATGTAGTTCTCGATGAGATCCTCGGTGAACACGTCGCCCTCGGTGAGGAAGTCGTGGTCGTTCTCCAGGGCGTAGAGGGAGGACTCGAGAGAGTGCGGGACGCGGGGGACCTGCTGGGCCTCCTCGGGCGGCAGCTCGTAGAGGTCCTTGTCCACGGGGTCGCCGGGCTCGATGCGGTTCTTGATGCCGTCGAGACCCGCCAGCAGCTGCGCCGCGAACCCCAGGTAGGGGTTGCCGGACGGATCCGGGGCACGGAACTCGATGCGCTTGGCCTTCGGTGACGGACCCGTGACCGGGATGCGGATCGCGGCGGAGCGGTTGCGCTGGGAGTAGACGAGGTTCACCGGGGCCTCGAAACCGGAGTAGAGGCGGCGGTAGGAGTTGACGGTCGGGTTGGTGAACGCCAGGACCGCCGGGGCATGCGCCAGCAGGCCGCCGATGTAGTGGCGGGCGGTGTCGGAGAGGCCGGCGTAGCCCTCCTCGTCGTAGAACAGCGGCTTGCCGTCCTTCCACAGGGACTGGTGGGCGTGCATGCCGCAGCCGCCGTCGTCGAGAAGCGGTTTGGGCATGAAGGTGGCGACCTTGCCGTGCTCGTCGGCGGTGTTCTTCACGACGTACTTGAACTTCTGCAGGTCATCGGCCGCGTGCAGGAGGGTGTTGAACTTGTAGTTGACCTCCTGGATGCCGCCGGTGGCCACCTCGTGGTGGAAACGCTCGATCTCGAAGCCCACCTGGGAGAGGTGGTGCGCGATCTCGTCGCGGACCGGGATGGTCTTGTCGTAGGGGGCGACGGGGAAGTAGCCGTCGTTGACGCGGATCTTGTTGCCCAGGTTGGGGGAGCCGTCGATCATGGTCTCGGCGTCGGAGTTCCACCAGCCCTCGTCGGAGTCGACCTGGTGGAAGGAGCGGTGCACGTCGGTGGAGTAGCGCACGGAGTCGAAGACGAAGAACTCGGCCTCGGCACCGATGAAGCACTCGTCGGCGATGCCGGTGGAGCGCATGTACTCCTCGGCCTTGCGGGCGATGTTGCGGGGGTCGCGCGAGAACGGCTCGTGGGTGAAGGGGTCGTGCACGAAGAACTGCATGTTCACCGTCTTGCGTCGCCGGAAAGGGTCGACGTAGGCGGTGGAGACGTCCGGAAGGAGCGTCATGTCGGACTCGTCGACCGTGGTGAAGCCCGCGATCGACGAGCCGTCGAAGGCGAAGCCCTCGGCTGCGGTCTCCTCGGTGAGGGCCGACGCAGGCACGGTCAGCGCGTGTTCGATGCCGGGGACGTCCGTGAAGCGGATGTCCAGGTATTCCACCCCCTCATCGCGCATGAAGTCGATCAGGGCAGCGGTGGATTCGAAGGACACGTCGGGTGTCAGGGCTCCTAGATAGGGGGTGTGTTTACTTCAGGACGGGGGCTTCCCACAGGTTCAGCTTCGTGCCGATGCCCTTGTCGAGGGCGTTGTGGTAGACGTCGTAGGCCCAGGCCACGTCCTCGACGGGCATGCCGCCGATGGAGTAGCAGAAGATCTGCTCGTCGTTCTCGCGGCCCGGGGCGCGGCCGGCGGCGATGTCACCGATGTTGACCAGGCGCTCCTTGGGGAGGGTGCCCTCCTCGGTCATGTCCCACCAGCGGTTGCCGGGGATGCCGAGCAGCTCCTCGTAGGTGACGTCGGGGCCGTTCTCGTTGAACCACTCGGCGTAGAGGCCGGTGTAGTCGACGACGAGGTTGGCGTCGTCGGAGGTGATGAAGTCGTCGTCGAAACGCGCGGCGGCGGGGCACAGGATGAGCGCGCCGGGCTTGATCCACTCCTTCTTGAAGTACGGGAAGCCGGAGGGTCCGTCCGGGGAGGTGGAGGTGCCGGCGATGAGGATGTCGGAGCCCTCGATGGCGGCCTGCTCGGAGTCGACGACCTCGATGGACTCCAGCTGCGGGTAGGTCTCCCGGAACCACTCGGCGACCCGCTGGGTGGAGCCGGCGGAGCGGCCCTTGATCTTCACGTACTTGATGGAGGGGCGCTGCGAGTAGGCGGCGTCGAAGATGGTGCGGGACATGACGCCGGGGCCGATGATGCCGACGGTCTCGGCGTTCTCGACGGCCAGGTGCTTGACTCCCACACCGGGGACCGCACCGGTGCGGTAGGCGGAGAGCAGGTTGGCGGACATCATGGCCAGCGGGGCACCGGTGACGGCGTCGTTGAGCACGAAGACGTGGATGGAGCGCGGCAGGTCGTGGTTGCGGTTCTCGGTGTTGGAGCCGTACCACTTGACGCCGGCGGAGCGGAAGCGGCCGCCGAGGTAGGCGGGCATGGCCATGAAGCGGCGGTCCGGGCCGTCGGCGGGCATGCCCTCGTGCTCGGGGTTCTTCGGGAAGTTGATCTGTGCGCCGTGCGAGTTCGCGGAGGCGCCGGCCATACGGTAGTCACCGTCGGCGAGCAGGATGAGGGTCTCCTCCATGGTCTCCACGCAGGCCGCCGAGTCGGTCACCCCCGCCTCGATCATGTCCGGCTCGCTGAGCCAGAGGGTGTCAATGCGGGGGGTGTCTGCGTAGGGGGAGGTCACATCTGCCTTTCAGTCGGGGCTGTCAGCCCCCCACCCTACATAAGCGAAACCTTCGGAAATGGTGTGCAAATGCCGCGATGGCGTGATCAATACTGGTGAGACGGTGGATCCGGCGGTGCCGTCACTTTACCCCCTTTCGGGGTTTCGCTCCTCGCTTATCGACGCCCGCCCGACTCCCTTCCGGTTGGCGGAATCCGGAGGTGAGGGTACTATTGGTAATAGTTTTCAGTAGGTTTTCGTTAACGATTTCAGGAGGGCCCACATGCGGTCTCGTTTCGCCATCGGTCTGGTCGCCACCACCGCACTCGTCCTGTCCGCGTGTTCGGACGCCGATACCGCCGACACCACGGGCGCCAAAGCCGAGCAAGCCGCCGGGGACATCTCCCTCGTCGTCACCACCACCCCGCTCGGTTCCGTCACCGAGCAGATCGCCACCTGCGCCGGCGGCACCTCGACCACCCTCATGCCGGTCAACGCCGACCCGCACGATTTCTCCGCCTCCTCCGCCCAGGTGGCCGACATGGTCAAGGCCGACCTCGTCATCGCCAACGGTCTGGGGCTCGAGGGCGGCCTCGACGCCTCCCTGCAGCAGGTCGAGGCCGACGGCACCGAGGTTCTCCACGTCGCCGAGCACATTGACCCGCTGCCGTGGGGTGACCACGACCACGAGCACGCCCACGAGGAGGAGGGCCACGAGGGCCACAACCACGGCGACCTCGACCCGCACTTCTGGCTGGACGTCGCCCGCATGGTCGAGGCCGCGCAGCTCATCGGTGACGAGGTCGCGGAGCGCACCGGCGACGACACCTGGTCCGAGTGCGGCGCCGAGGTCTCCGGGGAGCTCACCGCCCTCGACGAGGAGATCCGCGAGGACCTCTCCGTCATCCCGGAGGAGCGTCGCACCATCGTCACCGACCACGAGGCCTTCGGCTACTTCAACAACGCCTACGACTTCCACTCCGCCGGCGTGGTCATCCCGGGTGGTTCCACCGAGGCGCAGCCGTCCTCGGCGGATCTGGCGTCGCTCGCCGGCGTCATCCGGGAGGAGAACGTCCCGGTCATCTTCACCAACGCCGCCGTCAACCAGACGCTGGTTGACGCCCTGGCCGCCGAGGTGGGCGAGGACGTCCAGGTGGTCTCCCTGTACGAGGGTTCCGTCGGCCCGAAGGACGGTCCGGCCGCTGACTACCAGGGCATGATGCGCGAGAACGCACGACTCATCGTCGAGGCGCTGGGTTAACTAGAGTTGTTTCGTGACTGATTGGCTTCTCGACCCCTTCCTGCTGGGCTTCCAGCAGCGGGCCCTCATCGGTGGGCTCATCGCCGCGGTGATGAGCGCCACCGTCGGCGTCTGGCTCGTGCTCCGTGGCATGAGCTTCTTCGGTGACGCCTTCGTCCACGGGGTGCTGCCGGGTATCGCGGCCGCCGTGGTCTTCGACTTCAACCCGATCCTCGGCGCCGCGGTGGCGGCCGCGGTGATGGTGGGTGCGGTGGAGGTGATCCACCGGCACACGCACCTCAAGGAGGACACCGCCATCGGCCTGCTGTTCGTCGGCATGATGGCGCTGGGTGTGGTCATCATCTCCCGCTCGGACTCGTACTCCGGTTCGCTGACCAGCATCCTCTTCGGTGACGCGCTCGGCGTGTCCTGGGAGGCCATCCGGCAGCAGGCGGTGCTGGCGGCCATCGTCATCGCCGGGTCGCTGCTGCTCTACCGTCCCCTCATGGCGTTGTCGTTCTCGCCGGTGAAGGCGGAGAGCCTCGGCATGCGCCCGAAGCTGACGCACGCGCTGCTGCTCGTGCTCATCGCGACGAGCGTCATCGGCAGTTTCCAGGCGGTGGGCACGATGCTGGTGTTCAGCCTGCTCGTCGCCCCGCCGGCGACGGCCGCGCTGCTCTCGCGGTCGATCCCCACGATGATCGCGGTGTCCGCCCTCATCGGCGCGGCGTCGGTGTTCATCGGCCTCATCCTCTCCTTCCACCTGGGCACCGCCGCCGCGGCGACGATGGCCCTCGTCCCGATCGCCGCGTTCCTGGTCATCATGGAGTACCAGTACCTGCGTCGCCGCCTGGCCGGAAGGGGGCGGGCATGAGCACCGATCTCGCAGTGGGCCGGCAGGTCCAGCTGGGGTACGAGCGCATCGTCGCCGTCACCCCCTCCGACGTGAGCATCCCGCTGGGCAAGCTCACCGCCATCATCGGCCCCAACGGTTCCGGCAAGTCGACGTTGCTGCACGCCATCGGCGGGCTCATCACGCCCCAGGCCGGGCAGCTCGACGTCGCGTACCCGCGTCACCGCATCTCATACGTCATGCAGTCGGTGGCGTTCCCCGAGGGGGTGCCGCTGTCGGTGCGGGAGGTGGTCCGGATGGGCCGGTACCCGTCGGCGGGCTGGTTCGGGCGTTTCCGGGGCGTCGATAAGCAGCGTGTCGACGAGGTGATGGCCCGCCTCAACGTGACCGACCTGGGCAAACGACACCTCGAGGAGCTGTCCGGAGGACAGCGGCAGCGGGTGTACGTGGCGCAGGGCATGGCGCAGGACCACGACGTGCTGCTTCTCGACGAACCGCTCACCGGCCTCGACATCGTCTCCGCGCGCATCATCGACGACATCATCCACGACGAGACCGACCGCGGGCGCACCGTCGTGCTCACGACGCACGACCTCGCCGAGGCGCGGGCGGCCGACCATGTGGTGCTCATGTCGGGGCGCGTCGTCGCCTCCGGCCCGCCGGAGCAGGTCCTCACCGAGGAGAACCTGCGGGAGGCCTACAACCTCGGCGAACTGCACGAGAACGGCGGGCTGTTCATCGACAGCCCGCACGAGGAGTGCTAGCTACATCTCGATGTAGCGGGCGCGGGCGATGGAGTACAGGCCGTAGAGCGCCAGGCCGATGCCGGTGAAGATGAGCAGCACCGAGCCGAAGGGCTGCTCGCCGAGGGTGCGCAGGGCGGCGTCGAGGCCCGCGGCCTGCTCGGGGTCGGACTTCCAGCCCGCGACGACGATGAGGATGCCCAGGATCGCGAACGCGATGCCGCGGGCGATGTACCCGGCCATGCCCGCGCCGACGATCGCGGTGCCGACGTTGCCGGATCCCGTGCCGGCCTCGAGGTCCTCCTTGAAGCGCTTCGTGGCGCCGTTGTAGATGCTGTACAGGCCGACGCCCAGGACGACGAGCCCGGCGATGATGACCAGCGCCGCGCCCCACGGCTGCTCGAGGACTGTGGCGGTGACGTCGGTGGCGGTGTCGCCGTCGGAGGTGGAGCCGCCGCGGGCGAAGGTGGCGGTGGTGAACGCCAGCGAGGAGAAGACGACGAAGAGGACGCCGCCCTTGGCCTTGTCCTTGAGTTCCTCGCCGAGGAACAGCTGGGTGAGGCGCCACAGGGCCAGGGCCGCCAGCGCGGCGACCGCCACCCACAGGAGGATCTGCCCGCCGGGGGCGTCGGCGATGGTGCCCAGCGCGCCGGAGTTGGACGCCTCCTCGCCGCCGGACCCGGTGGCGATGCGGAAGGCGATCCATCCGATGAGGATGTGGAGCACGCCCATGACGATGAAGCCGCCGCGGGCCATCATCTTCACGGCCGGGTGCTCGTTGGCCTTGCCTGCGTGCCGCTGGGCCTTGTCCTTCGCCTTGTTGCCGACGTTGCCGACGCTGCTTGTATCCATAAGCCCATTCAACCGTGTCAGGGGGTGTCGGGCCACCGTAGTGACCGAATCGTGCCCATGATGTTGACACGTCTACAATGTCGCGTTAGTGTAGGCACGTCAACAACTTCACTGAGGAGCCTGAAACACATGAAGATCGCCATTTTCGTCGGATCCGTCCGCAACGGCCGCTACGCCCGTATCGTCGGCGAGTGGGCCCTGCAGCAGCTCGAGTCCCGTAACGACGGCAACACCTATGAGATCGTTGACCTCATGGAGCAGGACATCGATCCGCTCACCGCCGAGGTGCTCCCGGGCATGGCCAAGGGTGTCTACGAGGACCCCAAGACCACCGCCTGGTCCGAGCTCATCGCCGGATTTGACGGCTACTTCTTCGTCACCGGCGAGCACAACGCCTCCGTCCCGGCCATGATGAAGAACGCCTACGACCAGCTGCACATCGAGTGGCAGAACAAGCCGGTGGGATACATTGCCTACGGCGGTGGCGGCGGCATCGGTGCCGTCAAGCACTGGCGCGACATCACCGAGCGCGTCGGCATGATCAACCTGGCTACCGACGCCATGTTCCCCTTCGGCGAGTACTTCCCGGACTACGTCTTCACCCCGGGTGAGCGCGGTGCTGCCATGCTCCACGCCGTCGCCGACGAGCTTGTCGACGCCTCCGAGCGCGCCGCTGTCTCCGTCGAGGCGCAAGTTCCCTGGCAATCGCCCGCACATCCGCTGTGATGTGCGGGTTTTTCCGTTAGCGGAGTTGGTGCGGGCAGGGTCGGTGAGCTAATGTTGACGGGTCATCAACACGATTTCAGGGAGACACATGAAGATCGCAGTGTTCGTCGGCTCCATCCGCGAGGGCCGCACCGGCATCACCATCGGCCAGTGGGCCATCGAGCAGCTGGAGGCCCGTAACGACGGCCACACCTACCAGCTCGTCGACATCCTCGAGCAGAACCTCCGCCCCAACACCGCCCTGCCGCCGCGCATGGTCGAGAACGGCAACTACGCCGAGCCGACCACCCGCGCCTGGGCCGAGCTCATCGACGGTTTCGACGCCTACATCTTCGTCACCCCGGAGTACAACGCCTCCATGCCGGGCCCGATGAAGGACGCCTACGACCTCCTCTACGCCGAGTGGACCGGCAAGCCCGTCGGCTTCATCGGCTACGGTTCCGACGCCGCCCGCACCGCCATCTCCCACTGGAACGACGTGGTCACCCGCGTCGGCATGACCCTCATCCCGGCCCAGGCCGAGTTCACCTTCCAGGACCACTTCCCGGACTTCGTGTTCACCCCGGGCGAGCAGGGCGCCACCTGGATCAACGCCATCGCCGACGAGCTCATCGACGCCGCCGACCGCGCCGCCGTCGAGGTAGAGGCCTAAGCCTGGTCCTAGTGCTAGTCCTCACCGCGGTTTGGCCACTTCTGGGGTGTTCAAACATCCCAGAAGTGGCCAAACCGCGGGCGGGCGGGTCAGTACAGCTCCGCCGTCCGCGCCCACAGATCGTCGATCGGGGTGCCGGGCGGGAAGCGGCCGTCGATCTCCAGGATCGCCAGGCCGTGGAGGGCGGCGAAGAAGGCCTGCGCATCGACGGGGGAATCGGTGACCAGGCCGAAGGGGGCGCCGGACCATTCCTCGAGGCCTGCCGGCAGGGCCGCGCGGTCGAGGGGGCCGGTGGTGCCGAGTCGGTAATGGTGGGGGAGGGAGGTGGAGTGGCGTCGATAAGCGGCGGCCAGGCTGGCCGGCGACTTGTCGACGGCCACTGCCTCCCACAACGCATCCCCCATCTCGAAGAAACCCTGCGTGAGGATGAGCGTGCGCAGCTCCTCCCTGTTCGCGGCATGGTTGTACGGCGAGGGGGCGCGCATGCCGACCTTCTCCGCGAGCACGCGCAATGCACAACGCCGGGGCGGTGTCACGGGGAAGGGCTGGCCGGGAGATGCGCTTCGCGGAGCTGCGCGACCAACTGGAGCTCACCAACGCCACGCTCTCCAAGCAAATCTCCGCCCTGGAGTCCCACGGCTACGTCACCCGCTCCCGCGACTACGGATCCACCCGCGCGCAGGACGTTGTCTGGGTCGCACTGACGGAGGCGGGGGAGCGGGCGCTGGACGCCCACCTGGCGGCGCTGTGGGAGATCGCGGGGATGTAGAGACGACGACGCCCCCGCGGGGGAGCGGGGGCGTCGATGAGCGGGCGACTAGCAGTCGTAGTACATCTCGAACTCGAGCGGAGTCGGGCGCAGGCGGGCCGGCGCGATCTCGTTGTCGTACTTGAGCTTGATGTAGGTGTCGATGAGGTCCTCGGTGAACACGTCACCCTCGGTGAGGAAGTCCATGTCCTCCTGCAGGGCCTCCAGGGACGCCTCGAGGGAGGTCGGGGCCTGCGGGATGGAGGCGGCCTCCTCCGGCGGGAGCTCGTAGAGGTCCTTGTCGACCGGGGCGTGCGGCTCGATGCGGTTCTTCACGCCGTCGAGGCCGGCGAGCATCATCGCGGCGAAACCGAGGTACGGGTTGCCGGACGGGTCCGGGGCGCGGAACTCGATGCGCTTCGCCTTCGGGTTGGAGCCCGTGATCGGGATACGCACGGCGGCGGAACGGTTGCGCTGCGAGTACACGAGGTTGATCGGGGCCTCGAAGCCCGGGACAAGGCGGTGGTAGGAGTTGAGCGTCGGGTTGGTGAACGCCAGGACCGCACCGGCGTGGTGCAGGATGCCGCCGATGTAGTAGCGGGCGATGTCGGACAGGCCTGCGTAACCGGACTCGTCGTGGAACAGCGGCTCGCCGTCCTTCCACAGCGACTGGTGGGCGTGCATGCCCGAACCGTTGTCGCCGGCCAGCGGCTTCGGCATGAAGGTTGCGGTCTTGCCGTTCTGGAACGCCGTGTTCTTCACGATGTACTTGAAGGACTGCAGGTCATCAGCCGCGTGGAGCAGGGTGTTGAAGCGGTAGTTGATCTCCTGCTGGCCGCCGGTGCCCACCTCGTGGTGGAAACGCTCGATGTCGTAGCCGGCGTTGGCCAGGTGGCGGACCATCTCGTCGCGGATGCCCACGGACTGGTCGTACGGCGGGACCGGGAAGTAGCCGCCCTTGAGGCGGGTCTTGTAGCCGAGGTTGTACTGGCCGTCGAGGCGCTGCTCGGAACCGCGGTTCCACCAGCCCTCGTCGGAGTCGACCTCGTAGAAGCCCAGGTTGGTGCCGGTCTCGAAACGGACGGAGTCGAAGAGGTAGAACTCGGCCTCCGCGCCGAAGAAGCAGGTGTCGGCGATGCCGGTGGAGGCCAGGTACTCCTCCGCCTTGCGGGCGACGTTGCGGGGGTCGCGGGAGAACGGCTCGCGGGTGAAGGGGTCGTGGACGAAGAACTTGATGTTCAGGGTCTTGGCCTCACGGAAGGGGTCGATCTTCGCGGTGGCCGGGTCCGGCAGGAGGTTCATGTCGGACTCGTCGATGGTGGTGAAGCCGCGGACGGAGGAGCCGTCGAAGGCGAGGCCTTCCTCCGCTGCCTCCTCGTCGAACATGGAGGCCGGGATGGTGAAGTGCTGCTCAATTCCCGGGACGTCCGTGAAACGGACATCGACGAACTCGACGTTTTCATCCTTGATGTACTTGACGACATCTTCGATCGTGTTGAAGGCCACGATGACTCCTTGATTGTTGACGCTCTCGGTCCTTGGTATCTCAGCCAGTCTACAGGTGCAGGACCTGCCCTCGATTACCTGTCGACCATTCTAAACTATTTTCTGTCGAGCTATCAATAGTTGAACGGGAGGAATCACATTTCCGCTGCCCGCACGCCCCCGGCTAATGTCTAGTGTATGGCGAACCCCAAGCGCAGCTGGCTCGACGGCCCCCAGATCCCCGGCGAACACGACGACCCCTTCGCACCCGGACGGTACCCCGGCGAGAAACTGGGTCTCCCGGAGAAGGGCCCGGGCTCGCTGGCCTCCGTGGCCCGCCGCGCCGGCGGTGTCCTCATCGACTGGTTCATCTGCCTCGGCCTGGCCATCGCCTTCACCAACTACTCCGACGCGCTGGGCTCCACCGGCACCGTTGTCTACATCTTCTGGGTCATCCTCGGCATCGTCTTCGGCTGGCTCTTCGCCCGCACCCCGGGCCACATGCTGCTCGGCATGGGCGTCGCGCGTGTCGACGTCGGCGGCGCCAAGGTCGGCCTCTGGCGCGCGGTCGTCCGCACGCTGCTCACCGGCCTCATCCTCCCAGCCGCCATGGTCGATTCCGACGGCCGCGGCCTCCACGACCGCGCGACCGGCACCTCCGTCATCCGCGGGTAGCTGACAGAGGTAGCGCTCAGATCGAGCGACGTCACAGCAGTATGAACAGCAGGATCTGCGCGGCGAGGATCTTCGCCACCATCGACACCGGGTACACCGACGTGTAGCCCATCGCCGGCAGGTCGTTCTTGGTGACATCGGAGACGTATGACAGCACCGCGGGGTGGGTCTGCATGCCGGCGAGGATGCCGGCGGTCTCGCCGAAGGACAGCTTCATCACCTTGTAGCCGATGACGAGCACGAGCACGGAGATGAGCAGCGTGATGAGCGCACCGACGCCGATGATGGTCAGCGAGGTCGGGTCCGACAGGGCGGCCCGGAAGCCGGCACCGGCGGTGGTGCCGATCGCCGCGAGGAACAGGGTGATACCCAGCTGGCGCAGCGCCAGGTTGGCACCGTAGGGGATCTGCCACACGACGCGGCCGGAACGCCCCAGCGCACCGAGGATGAGGGCCACGACGAGCGGGCCACCGGCGGTACCCAGCTTGAGGGAGGCGCCACCCGGCAGGGGGATGGCGATCATGCCGACGGCCACGCCGATGACGAGACCGACGACGAGGGGGAGCAGGTTCACGTCGGAGAGGCGGCGGTAGGAGTCACCGAACAGGCGGGTCACCTTGCCCATGCGGTCATGCGCGGCGACGACGCGCACCCGGTCGCCCAGCTGCAGGATCGTCTCCGGGGTGGCCACCATGTCGTGGTCACCGCGGCGCACACGGGTGATGAGCATGCCCGACAGCTGCGGGCGCAGCTTCGCCAGGGGGATGCCCACGAGGTCGTTGTTCGAAACGAAGATGCGGCGGTAGTCGAGGTCGTGGCCGTGGAAGGGGTCACCCGGCAGGGCCTCACCGATGAGGACGGCGGCCCGGTCGAGCTCCTCGGCGGTGCCGACGACGGAGAGGACGTCACCCGGCTTCGCCCACGCTCCGTTACCCGGGAGGCGCTGCTCGCCCTCGCGCTCGAGGCGGGAGACGATGACCTCCAGGCCGAGGTCCTCCGGCAGGTCGGCGATGGCGTGGAGATCATCGCGCTGGACGAGGATGCGGCGGGTGTAGAGCTCGTGGACGGCGACGCCGTGGTCGATGGCCTCCTGCTGGTGGTCGACGCGGAAGATCTTGCCCAGCACGGCGATGGCGATGATGACCACGATGACGCCCAGCGGGTAGGCCAGGGAGTAGGCCACCAGTGGCAGGGCCTCGACGGTGCGCAGCTCCTCGGCGTCGGTGATGAGCGAGGGCAGTGCGTCGACGACGGCGGCCATGGCCGGGGTGTTCGTCAGCGCACCGGTGAACATGCCGGCGCCGGTGACGGCGTTGATGTCCAGCAGCTTCACCAGGCCGTAGGAGGCCGCGGTGATGACCACGAAGATGCCGATGGCCAGTGAGTTGTTGCGCAGACCCTTCGACCGGAACGTCGCGAAGAAGTCGTGGCCGGACTCCAGTCCGATCGTGTAGACGAACAGCGCCAGGCCGACGATGTAAATGAGCGGGGGAATCTGGATGGCCGGCTCGATGGCGGCCATGACCAGGCCGACGAAGAGGACGGCAGCGACGCCGAGGCGGAACCCGAAGATCTCCAGACGGCCGAGGAACAGGCCGACCGCCATGATCACAAGAAGGGCGAGAAGGGGATTCTCCACGAAGATGTTCACGTTCACATCGTGCCAGACAACCCCTGGAAAGGCAGAACGTCCCGGGCTCCCTGCGAGAGGGATCACGGGACGTGGAGGATGTGGCGGAGACGCTACTTGCCGCGGCGCTCGTTCGCGCGTCGCATACGGCGGTTCATGCCGGAGAGGTTGCCACCCTTGGGCAGCGGACCCTTGGGCAGACCGGCACCCGGCTGGGAGGAACCGATGGTGTCCATGGCCTCGATCTTGGCGTTGACCGAGTAGACCTCGTTCTTGCGGTAGTTGCGCGGCAGCTTGAGCAGTTCGCGCTGGAGGTTCTTCAGCGGGACCTGGCCCTCGCCGTCGCCGACGTACATCTCGTAGACGGGGACGTCACCGGCGAGGCGGTCGAGGCGGCGCTTCTGCTCGTTGACCAGGGTCTTCGCGGCGGACTGGCTGCCCTCGGCGACGAGGACGACACCCGGGTTGCCCACGACGCGGTGGACGATGGCGGACAGGGAGCGGTTCATGGCCACGCCCTGCTTGGTGTGCCACACGATGCCGACGGTGTTGCGCAGGTTGTCCAGCGCCCAGCCGGCCGCACCCGGCTGATCGCCGATGCGGTCGTACATGGACGTCTGCAGACGACGGGAGAAGATGTACATCGCCAGGACGGCACCGAGGCCGATACCCAGGATGAGCATGAACCACTGGCCGCCCCAGGCGAGACCGATGAGGAAGAACAGCGCCGCGACACCCACGAGGGACAGGACCATCAGCGGGATGAGCTTCTTGTCCTGCTTGCGCTGGATGTTGAAGGCCTGCCACAGCTGGCCGCGGGTCTCCTTGCTCTTCGCGCGCTTGGCGGCGCGAGCCTCTGCCTTCGCGGCCTTCGCGGCCGCCTTCTGCTTGTCGTCTGCCATGGCCTCTACTTTAGGTCAGGGGTCGGCGGGCACCTAACGGGAGGTGACCGGTGTGTCCTGGGAGGGGCCGTACTTGGCCAGCAGTGTGGTGGCCTCCTGATCGGTGGACCCCTGGGAGGTCTCCGCCAGGTGCTTGAGGTGGTCCGGGATCTCCCGGCCGCGGGCGGCCATCGCCTGCGAGTAGAGACGGCCGGCACGGTAGGAGGAGCGGACCAGCGGGCCGGACATGACGGCGCCGAAACCGAGCTCCTCGGCGAAGTCCTTGTGCTCGACGAACTCCTCCGGCTTCACCCAGCGGTCGATGGGGTGGTACATCGGGCCGGGGCGCAGGTACTGGGTGATGGTGATGATGTCGCAGCCGGCGCTGTGCAGGTCGGTGAGGGCCTCGCGGATCTCCTCGACGGTCTCGCCCATGCCGAGGATGAGGTTCGACTTGGTGATGAGCCCGTAGTCACGCGCCTGGCGGATCACGTCGAGGGAGCGCTCGTAGCGGAAGGCGGGGCGGATGCGCTTGAAGATGCGCGGCACCGTCTCCACGTTGTGGGCGAAGACCTCGGGGCGGGACTCGAAGACCTGCTCCAGCAACTCGGGGCGGCCGGAGAAGTCGGGCACGAGGTTCTCGACGCCGGTGTTCGGGTTGAGCTCGTGGATCTGGCGGACCACCTCGGCGTAGAGCCACGCGCCCTCGTCGTCGAGGTCGTCACGGGTGACGCCGGTGATGGTGGAGTAGTTCAGACCCATCTCGCGGACGGACTCGGCCACGCGGCGCGGCTCGTCGCGGTCCAGCGGCTCCGGCTTCGCCGAGTTGATCTGGCAGAAGTCACAGCGGCGGGAGCAGTTGGCACCACCGATGAGGAAGGTGGCCTCCCGGGACTCCCAGCACTCGTGGATGTTCGGGCAGCCAGCCTCCTGGCACACGGTGTGCAGGGAGGCCCCGGCGACCTTCTTCTTCATGTCCTCGTACTCGGGGCCGGTCTTCACCGCGTTGCGGATCCAGCGGGGCTTGCTCTCGATGGGGGTCTGCGCGTTGCGCGCCTCCACGCGGAGCATCTTGCGTCCTTCAGGTGCGATAGTCACACCGCCACCATACTCTTTCTATTGATAGGTGCTAAAAGCCAGGTCAGCGGGGCCGCGCGACGATCTTCGTCGGATCCGGGGCCGACGCGAAGGTGTGGTCGGAGACGACGAGGTCGCCGGCCAGGGCCGCCGTGAGGGCGTCGACAAGCGGGTCGGTGACCTCATCGAGGGTGACCTCGCGGCCCAGCTCGAGGCTGAGGGTGGTCACGTCGGCGTCGTCGATGCCGCACGCCACGATGTGGTCGTAGTGTTCGAGGGAGTTGGAGCAGTTGAGGCTCAGACCGTGCATGGTCACGCCGCGGGTGACGCGGATGCCCAGCGCGGCGACCTTCCGATCGCGCCGGTGGTCGTCGGCGGGGACCCAGACGCCGGACCGGCCGTCGATACGACCGGCATCCTCGACGCCCGCCTCCCGCACCGTCGCAATGACCGCCTCCTCCAGGCGGCGGACATAGTCGACAACGTCGACGGGATCCGCCAGCCGGATGATCGGGTAGGCCACGAGCTGCCCCTCACCGTGCCACGTGATGCGGCCGCCGCGGTCGACGTCGACAACGGGCAGACCGTTGGTGGGGCGGTCCTCCGGCTGCGTGCGCTTACCGGCGGTGTAGACGCTCGGGTGCTCGAGCAGGAGGATCTGGTCGCCGATCTCGTCGGCGGCGCGCTGCTGCGCGAGCGCGGCCTGCAGATCCCACGCCTCCCGGTAGTCCACCACCCCGAGGTGGCGGATCTCCAGGGGCGCGTCGGAGGCGCGGATGGAGCGGTCGGCGGGGAAGAAGGGTTTACGCGGTGCCGTCATTAAACGCCGGTGGCCTCTGCGTACTCGGCGGCGGTCATGAGCGGGCCGACCTCGGAGACCTCGACCTCGAAGAGCCAGCCGGCGCCGAAGGGGTCGGAGTTGATGATCGAGTAGTCGTCGTGGACGGAGTCGTTGACGGCGGTGACGGTGCCGGTGACCGGGGCGAAGAGGTCGGAGACGGACTTGGTGGACTCGACCTCACCGCAGGGCTCACCGGCGGTGACGGTGTCGCCGACCGCGGGCAGCTCGGCGTAGACGACCTCGCCGAGGCGCTCGGTGGCGACGGAGGTGATGCCGACCTTGACGGTGGCGCCGGCGGCGGCGTCAGCGGTGGCGTCGATCCACTCGTGGTCCTCGGAGTAGGAGAAGTTCTCGGGCAGGGAGTTGCTCATGGGGGTGCCTTCCGTGTGGTGTGGGGTTGATGTTAGCTGTCGGAGCGCCGGTAGAAGGGAAGCGCGACGGTCTCGACGGGGTGGCGCTTGCCGCGGATGTCCACCTCGAGGCTCATGCCGGGTTCGGAGAACTCCGGGTGCAGGCGGGCCAGCGCGATGGGGTGGCCGAGGACGGGGGAGGGCTGGCCGGAGGTGACCACGCCGACCTTCTCGTCCTCGCGGAAGACCTCCGCACCCTCGCGGGCGGCGCGGCGGCCGAGGCCCTTGAGTCCGACGATGGCGGATTCCGGCTCCCTGCCGTCGAGGGCGGCGCGGCCGACGAAGTCCGCCTCCTTGCCGGCGAAGGCGCGGGCCATGCCGGCCTCCACCGGGGTGATGTCGGTGCCCAGCTCCTGGCCGTAGAGCGGCATGCCCGCCTCGAGACGCAGGGAGTCGCGGGCGGCCAGACCGGCGGGCAGCAGGTCGTAGGCGGCCCCGGCGTTGAGCAGGGCGTCCCACAGCTCGCCGGCCCCGGCGTTGGGGAGGTAGAGCTCGTAGCCGTCCTCGCCGGTGTAGCCGGTGCGGGCCAGCAGGACGTCGAAGCCGGCGACGTTGAGCGGGGCGGCCGAGTAGTACTTCATGCCGCGGACGACGGTCTCGTCTTCCCCCGCGACGAGGTCGGCGATGATCTGCTCGGCGCGCGGGCCCTGGACGGCGATGAGGGCGGTGTCGAGGGATTCGTCGGCCAGCTCCACGTCGAATCCCTCGGCGCGGGCCTGGAACGCCTCCCACACGACGTCGGTGTTGCCGGCGTTGGGCACGACGAGGTACTCGTCGTCGGCGAGGCGGTAGGAGATGAGGTCGTCGAGGATGCCGCCCTCCTCGTTGACGATCATCGAGTACTTCGCCTTACCCACCGGGATGGACGACAGCGTGGAGATGAGCGCATGATCGAGGAACTCGCCCGCCTGCGGGCCGGTCACCCGGATCTCGCCCATGTGGGACAGGTCGAAAAGGCCGGCGGTGGAGCGCACGGCGCGGTGCTCGTCGAGCTCATTGCCGTACTTGAGCGGCATCGTCCACGGACCGAAGGGGGTGAAGGAGGCGCCGAGATTCTCGTGGCGCTCGTGGAGGGGGCTGGTACGCAGATCAGACACTTAGTTCTCCTGGGGATCGATGTCGAAGGCCGACGGGGGCGGGCAGGAACAGACGAGGTTGCGGTCGCCGTAGGCCTCGTTGAGGCGGCGCACCGGCGGGAAGTACTTCGTGCGCCGCAGGCCCGGCACCGGCCAGGCGGCCTGCTCGCGGGTGAAGACGTGCTCCCACTCGTCGCGGGAGACACTCCACGCGGTGTACGGGGCGTGGTGGAGGACAGACTCGTCGTAGGCGACGGTGCCGTCGATGATCTCGTCGATCTCCGCGCGGATGGTGCGCATCGCCTCGATGAAGCGGTCGAGCTCGGCGAGGTCCTCCGACTCGGTCGGCTCGACCATGAGGGTACCGGCGACGGGGAAGGCGAGGGTGGGGGCGTGGAAACCGAAGTCGATGAGACGCTTGGCGACGTCCGCCGCGGTCACCCCGGACTGCTTCGTCAGCTCGCGCAGGTCGAGGATGCACTCGTGCGCCACCAGGTCGTTCCGGCCGGTGTAGAGCACGGGAAAGGCGTCCTGCAGGGAGCGGGCCACGTAGTTGGCGGCGAGGATCGCCCCGGCGGACGCGCGGGCCAGTCCGGCGGTGCCCATCATGGCGATGTACGCCCACGAGATCTGCAGCACGCCGGCGGAGCCGTAGCGGGTCGACGAGATCGGCACGCCGGTGCCGACGGCGGCGGGGGACGCGGCGTCGAGAAGCACGGGGTCGGCGGGGAGGAACGGGACGAGGTGCTCGGCGACGCACACCGGGCCCACGCCAGGCCCGCCGCCGCCGTGCGGGATGGTGAAGGTCTTGTGCAGGTTGAGGTGCGAGACGTCGCCGCCGAACTGCCCCGGCTGCGCCAGCCCGGTGAGCGCGTTCATGTTGGCGCCGTCGATGTAGACCTGCCCGCCGACGGCGTGGACCTTGTCGCACACCTGCCGCACTGTGTCCTCGAAGACGCCGTGCGTCGACGGGTAGGTGATCATGATCGCCGCGACGCGCGGGCCGTGTTCCTCCAGCTTGGCGTCGAGGTCGGCGAGGTCGATGGAACCGTCGTCCGCGGTGGCCACCACGACGACCCGCAGGTGGGCGAGCGTCGCCGACGCCGCGTTCGTGCCGTGCGCGGAGGCCGGGACGATGCAGATGTCGCGCTCCATGTCGCCGTTGGCCACGTGGAAACGGCGGATCGCCAGCAGGCCGGCCAGCTCACCCTGCGATCCCGCGTTGGGCTGCACGGACACCCGGGCGTAGCCGGTGAGCTCCGCGAGCCAGCCCTCGAGCTCCTCGATGAGCTCGATCCAGCCGCGCGCCTGCTCCTCGGGGGCGAAGGGGTGCACGTTCGCGAACTCCGGCCACGTGATGGTCTCCATACCGGCCGTCGGGTTGAGCTTCATCGTGCACGACCCCAGCGGGATCATCGTCCGGTCGAGCGCCAGATCCTTGTCGGAGAGCTGCCGCAGGTAGCGCAGCATCTGCGTCTCCGAGTGGATGGAGGAGAAGATCTCGTGCGTCAGCGTGGGGGTCTCGCGCGGCACCCCGAGGGCGGACGTGCCCGCGGCGAGGGAGCCGCCGAACGCCTCCACGAGCTTCTCGACGTCGGCCTCCGTCGCCGACTCACCGAAGCTCACGCCGACCACGGTGTCGCTCACCGGGCGCACCAGGTACCCGGCGTCCGCCAGCGTGTCGACGACCGCGTGGGCGTCCGCGACCTCGACGGCGACGGTGTCGAAGAAGGCGTCGTGACGCACGCCCTCCACCGAGGCGGCGAAATCACACGCCAGGCCGTGGATCCGCTCCGCGATGCGCGTGAGCCCCTCCGGGCCGTGGTAGACCGCGTACATGGAGGCGGTGACCGCCAGCAGGGCCTGCGCGGTGCAGATGTTCGACGTCGCGCGCTCGCGGCGGATGTGCTGCTCGCGGGTCTGCAGGGCGAGGCGGTAGGCCGGAGCCCCCTCCGCGTCGACGGAGACACCCACGAGGCGGCCCGGCATCTGGCGCTTGAGCGCGTCGGACACCGCCATGAACGCGGCGTGCGGGCCACCGTAGAACAGCGGCACGCCGAAACGCTGCGAGGAGCCGACCGCGATGTCCGCCCCCAGCTCCCCGGGGGACTCGATGAGCATGAGCGCCAGGGGATCGGTGACGACCGTGGCCAGGCCGCCGCGCTCGTGGATCGCGTCGATGACCGGGCGCGGATCCGTGATGTCACCCTCCGTGCCCGGGTAGGCGATGACGACACCGCAGTAGTCCTCACCGACCAGCTCAGCCGAGAGATCCTCGACGGCGACCTCCAGATCGATGGCGCGGGCCCGCTCGGCCGCCACCGACAGCACCTGCGGATGCAGGCGCGCATCGAGCACCACCCGGCGGCCCTTCTTCTTCGCGCGCGACATGAGGCCGATGGCCTCGGCGGCGGCGGAGGCCTCGTCGAGAAGCGAGGCGTTGGCGATGGGCAGGCCGGTGAGCTCCGAGACCATCGTCTGGAAGTTGAGCAGCGCCTCGAGGCGACCCTGCGAGATCTCCGGCTGATACGGCGTGTACGCCGTGTACCAGCCCGGATCCTCCACCACGTTGCGACGGATCACCGGCGGCGTGATCGTGTCCGAGAAGCCCTGCCCGTAGAAGGCCTTCAGCACCGTGTTGCGGTCGGCGTAGGTGCGCAGCCGCGCCTGGGCCTGCGTCTCACTCAGCGCCGGACGGTCGGGCAGGTCGCCGGCGAGACGGATGTCGGCGGGGAGGGCGGCGTCGACGAGCGCGTCGAGGGACTCATATCCCAGCGCATCCAGCATCACCTGCGCTTCACTCGCATCGGGCCCGGTGTGTCGTGCCAGGTAGGAGGCTGAATCAGTGATCGGTGGCAGGGTCATGCGGGATCGACTCCTCGGTCGGGGATCTGATGACACCAAGTATAAGAAAAACCGCCACCCCGGCGGGGTGACGGTTTCACTCAGCTCAGACTAGAGATCCAGGTCGGACTGGAAGTCCGCGGTCTCCAGGCGGTCCTTGACGGTGGTGATGAAGCGACCTGCGTCGGCACCGTCGATAACCTGGTGGTCGTAGGTGAACGGCAGGTAGCACATCTGACGGATGGCGATCGAGTCGACGCCGTCGTCGGTGACGACGACCGGACGCTTCTCGATGGCCGCGGTGCCCAGGATGCCGGCCTGCGGCGGGGTGAGCACCGGGGTGTCCAGCAGAGCACCCTCGGAACCGATGTTGGTCACCGTGAAGGTGCCACCGGACAGATCGTCCGGGCGCAGCTTGCGGTTGCGGGCACGCTCGGCCAGGTCGGTGATGGCGTTGGCGATCTCCACCAGGGACAGATCCTGGGCCTTCTTGATGACCGGGACCAGCAGACCCTGCGGGGTGTCCACGGCGATGCCGATGTTGACGTCCGCGTGGTAGGTCATCTCCTTGGTCTCCGCGTTGTAGGACGCGTTGACGTTCGGGTGGGAGACCAGTGCCTCAGCGACAGCCTTGACGATGAACACCAGGTAGGTCGGGTTCGCACCGTGCTTGGAGACGAACGCCTCCTTCGCCTCCTTGCGCAGCTCCGCGACGCGGGTCATGTCGACTTCCTGGACATGGGTCAGCTGAGCGGACTTCTGCAGGGACTCGATCATGGTCTTCGCCGTGATCTCGCGGATGCGGTTGACCTTCTGGGTGGTGCCGATGAGCTCGGCCTTCTCCGGATCCACGGACTTGGTGGACCAGTTGGAGCGGGCACCCTTGTCCGCGGCCTGGTCGGCCTTGACGTCGGCGCCACCCTCGGCGGCGGCCAGGACGTCCTGCTTACGGATACGGCCACCGACACCGGTGCCCTCGACCTTGGTCAGGTCGACGCCGTGCTTGTCGGCCAGCTTGCGGACCAGCGGGGTGACGTACGGGACGTCGGCGTTGGACTTCTTCTCCGCCGGCTCCTCGGTCTGCTCGGCCTTGCGCTCAGCCTTCTTCTCAGCCTTGGGAGCCTCCTTCTTCGGCTCCTCCTTCTCGTTCTCCTCGGCGAGCTTCTCGGCCTCGGCCTGGGCGTCGTCGGTGTCCTTCTTGTCCTCGTCCTTGGCGTCCTTCTTGGCCGCCTTCTTCGGGGAACCGGAACCGACGCGGGCGATGACGGCGCCGACATCGACGGTGTCGTCCTCGTCCGCGAGGATCTCCAGCAGGGTGCCGGCGACCGGGGACGGGATCTCGGTGTCGACCTTGTCGGTGGAGACCTCGAGCAGCGGCTCGTCGACCTCGACGTTGTCGCCGACCTGCTTCAGCCACTGGGTGATGGTGCCCTCGGTGACGGACTCGCCCAGCTCCGGCATCTCGACGTCGGTGGAGTCACCGGAGACGTCCTCGTCCTCGGCGTCGTCCTCGTCGGCGTCAGCGGCCTCCTCGACGGTCTCGTTCTCGTCCTTGGACTCCGCCTCCTCGATGGCCTCCTCGGACGGGACATCCTCGTCCTCGTCGTCAGCGGCGTCATCGGAGCCGGCGGCGTCGGCGTCACCGATACGGGCGATGACCTCGCCCACATCGACGGTGTCGTCCTCGTCCGCGAGGATCTCCAGCAGGGTGCCGGCGACCGGGGACGGGATCTCGGTGTCGACCTTGTCGGTGGAGACCTCAAGCAGCGGCTCATCGACCTCGACCGTGTCACCCACGGATTTCAGCCACTGGGTGATGGTGCCCTCGGTGACGGACTCGCCGAGCTCCGGCATCTCCACGTCGGTGGCCTTACCGGAGGACTTCGGAGCGGACTTCTTCTCCTCCTTCGGAGCGGACTTCTTCTCCTCCTTCGGAGCCTCCTCCTTCGCCTCGGCCTCAGACTCAGCCTCAGCGTCGTCGGACTCATCAGAGGAAGCCTCCTCGCCCTCCTCGCCGATGACGGCGATGACGGAACCGACGTCCACCGTGTCGTCCTCCTCGGCCTTGATCTCCAGCAGGACGCCGGCCTTGGGGGAGGGGATCTCGGTGTCGACCTTGTCGGTGGAGACCTCAAGCAGCGGCTCGTCGACCTCGACGCGGTCGCCGACCTGCTTCAGCCACTGGGTGATGGTGCCTTCGGTGACGGATTCGCCCAGTTCGGGCATCTCTACGGAGAACGCCATAGTGTTTCTGACTCCTCGAAAGTCGTTTGTTGATCGATAGCTAATAGACCCAAGCGTACCGGGGTTTGAACAGCCGGGTATCCAGTGCCCCTACAATTGTAAGGCGTGTTCAATCTATTCGGTCGCAACAAGTCCCGGGGTGGTCTCCGGCCCCCGCGTGCCCCCGGCGAGACCATCCGCGCGGAGGACGCCGACCATCTCCGCGCCTGGTGCCGGGGGAAGGCCTTCGTCGAGGCCTACGTCGAGCCCGAGACCGTGGTCAATGAGATGTCCGTCGTGCTGGTCGACGAACACGGTGACTTCACCCGCCGCCGCATCGGTGGTCCCAAGGGCATCGACGCCCTGCGGAAGCTGCTCAGTGTCCCCGTCTTCGACGTGGAGGAGACCGGGTACCCCCAGCGCATGCGCGAGCGCATCGAACGCGACCGCATCCTGCGCAAGCGCGAGGAACAGAAGCGCCGCCGGGCGGCCTTTGAACGGGGCGAGCTGCCGGACTGAGGCGAGAAAGGGAATATCCCCCAGGCACATGCCTGGGGGATATGCGCGACGGAACCTACTCCCCGGCGATGTCCGCCAGCAGGGAGAGGAAGGTGCGCACGGGAACGCCCGTGGCGCGCTTCGGGGTGTAGCCGTGGACAGAACCGGAGTTGAAGGAGGGGCCGGCGATGTCCAGGTGGGCCCACTCGATGCCCTCGTCGATGAACTTCGACAGGTAGAGGCCGGCGTACTCCATGCCGCCCCAGCGGGTGTTGTCCACGTTTCGGATGTCCGCGGTGGGGGACTTGATGGTCTCCTCGTGCTCCTCCAGCAGCGGCATCGCCCAGGCCGGTTCGCCGAGGGAGCGGCCGACCTCGGCGACGCGGTCGCGGAACTCGTCGGAGCCCATGACGCCGGTGGTGCGGGTGCCCAGGGCGATCATCTGCGCGCCGGTGAGGGTGGCCACCTCGAGGAGGTAGTCGGGGTTGTCCTCGGAGGCGCGGGCGAGGGCGTCGGCGAGGACGATGCGGCCCTCGGCGTCGGTGTTGATGATCTCGGAGGTGGTGCCGCCGTAGTGGGTGATCACGTCACCGGGGCGGGTGGCCAGGCCGTCGGGCATGTTCTCGGCGAGCGGCAGGGTGGCGGTGATGCGCACCGGCAGCTTCAGCTTCGCGGCGGCCAGCACGGTGGCGGCGACGGCGGCTGAGCCACCCATGTCGGAGATCATGTTCTCCATGTTCGCGCCGGGCTTGAGCGAGATGCCGCCGGTGTCGAAGGTGATGCCCTTGCCCACCATGGCGACGGCCTTCGCGGCCTTGCGCGGTGCCCAGGTCAGGCGCACGAGGCGCGGGGCGCGGGCGGAGCCGCGGCCGACGGCGAGGATGCCGCCGAAGCCCTGCTTCTCCAGGTCCTGCTCGTCGAGGACCTCGACCTTGACGCCCGCCTCGCGGGCTGCGTCGGAGAGCACCGCGGCGTAGGACTCGGGGTAGAGGTGCGAGGAGGGGGTGTTGACGAGGTCGCGGGCGAAGGCGACGGCCTCCGCGGTGGTCACCGCGGTCTCGAACTCCTTCTTCTCGCCGGCGACGAACACGAGCTTCTCGACGCCGCCGTTGTCCTTCTCCTCCTCACTGCGGATACCGCGGTAGTGGTACGCACCGAGGATGAGGCCCTCGACGGCCGGCGCGAGGCCGAACACGCCGAGCGAGGTGGCGACGGTGCCCAGGCCCTTGAGAGAACGGGCGGCGCACCCGGCGGCGCGGCGCACGGTCTCGTCGTCCAGCTCCTCCGGGTCACCCAGGCCGACGGCGATGACGGAGATCTCCTCGAAGGGGACGCGGGTGATCTCGTTCGCCTTGCCCTTCGCGCCGACGGCGGTGAGGTGGGCGAGGACCTGGCGGGAGGCGGCGTCGTCGAGCAGCGCGGAGGTGGGCAGCTCGGGGCCGTTCTCGCCGCACAGGAGAGGAACGAGCAGGGCGTCGGTCTTCTTCGGGGCCTTCTTCGCCAGCTCGACGGCGGGGGTGGTGCCGCGGGCCGGAAGCGTGATCGTGGTTTTCGCCATAGATATTTCCTCCTGGACGTGGAACGGGATGTGTCCAGCTTATAGAGATCACCACACCGGTGTCGGTGTAGCGTTGTCCGCATGACGTCTCTCAACTTCACCGTGAACCGCACGAGCACCCCGACGTCCGATGAGGCGCGCGAGGAGATTCTGCGGAATCCGCGGTTCGGCAAGAATTTCACCGATCACATGGTCACCATTGAGTGGACCGAGGAGAAGGGCTGGCACGACGCACGCGTGCGCCCCTACGAGGCGATCCCCATGGACCCGGCGACCACGGTGTTCCATTACGGCCAGGCGATCTTCGAGGGCATCAAGGCGTACCGCCAGCCGGACGGCTCCATCGCCACCTTCCGCCCTGAGCGCAACGCCGAGCGCATGCAGCGTTCCGCCACCCGTATGGCGATGCCGCCGCTGCCCACCGAGGACTTCCTCGAGGCCATCCGCCTGCTTGTCGACGTCGACCGCGACTGGGTCCCCGCCGCCGGCGGCGAGGCCAGCCTCTACCTGCGCCCCTTCATGATCTCCACCGAGGTCTCCCTGGGCGTCAGCCCGGCGAACAGGTACACCTTCTTCGTCATCGCCTCGCCCGTCGGCGCCTACTTCACCGGTGGCGTCAAGCCGGTCTCCGTGTGGCTGAGCGAGGACTACGTCCGCGCCGCGCCGGGTGGTACCGGTGCCGCCAAGTTCGCCGGCAACTACGCCGCCTCCCTGCTCGCGCAGGCCCAGGCGGAGGAGAAGGGCTGCGATCAGGTCGTGTGGCTCGACGCCATCGAGCACACCTACATCGAGGAGATGGGTGGCATGAACCTGTTCTTCGTGTACGGCTCGGGCGAGGACGCGCGGATCGTCACCCCGGCGCTGTCCGGCTCCCTGCTCGCCGGCGTCACCCGTGACTCGCTGCTGCAGGTCGCCCGCGACCTGGGCTACGAGACGGAGGAGAGGAAGATCTCCAAGTTCGAGTGGCGCGACGACGTCGCCTCCGGTGCCATGACCGAGGCCATGGCCTGCGGTACGGCCGCCGTCATCACCCCGGTCGGCCGCGTGCTGTCCAACCACGGCGAATTCGAGATCAACGGCAACCAGCCGGGTGACATCACCATGGCCATGCGCGAGCGTCTCACCCACATCCAGCGCGGTGAGTACGAGGACACCCACGGCTGGGTGCACACGCTCGTCGAGGCCTAATCAGCCTGCAGCGCGGCGGCCGCCTGCACCAGCGGGAGGGCCGCCAGCGCGCCGACCCCCTGGCCGGCGTTCATGTCCAGGGCCACCAGGGGGGTGAGCTCGAGGGCCTGCAGCGCGATGAGGTGCGCGGGCTCCGGGGTCAGCTGGCCGGCCTGGCACCAGGCGCGGACCCCGGGGGAGAGACGTTCCGCCAGGTAGGCGGCGACGGCGACGGGGGCACCGTCGAGAAGCAGGGGAGTGCGGCGGGCCGCGGACCGGGCGATGAACGCGGTGAGCGCCACGAGGTCGGGGGACCCGATCCGGCGCAGCACCTCCTCCGGCTCGTCGGTGGTGCCGCGGACGCGGAACATCGCGTCGCGGATCGCCTCGACCTTGATCTTCCACAGCTCGTCGGTGGTACCGGCCCCCGGCCCGACGACCGCGACGGGCTCCGTTCCCGTGAACGCGCCGAGCAGGGCCGCGGCGACGGTGGTGTTGCCCACGCCGAGGTCGCCTGGAATGAGCAGGTCAGCGCCGGAGTCGATCTCCTGGTCGGCGACACGGCGGCCGATCTCCACGGCGCGGGCGTACTGCTCCGCGTCCATGGCGTCCTCGACGTCGATGGCCCCGGTGGAGCGCGCCACGCGCTCCTCCCCCCAGGCCTCGTGGTCGAGGGATACGTCCACGACGCGTACCGACGCCCCCGTCGCCCGCGCCAGCACGTTCACCGGGCCGGCCCCGGACTCGATCTCCGCCGCGCGCTCCACGGAATGCCCCGCGGGGAGCAGCGACATGCCGCGCTGCGCCACACCGTGATCACCCGCGAAGACGACCACCCGGCAGCGGCGCAGCGGCTGCGGGGGGTGAACCCCCTGGCAGGCGGCGATCCAGGCACCCAGCTCACGCAGGCGGCCCGTGCCGGAGTCCGCGCTCGCGGTGAGGGAGGCCTCCCCGGCGGATGCGTCGGGGGCGGTGATCGGCGTGGCGTCGATAAGCATGGCTACACCTTATCGCCGACGGCGACGCGCGGCTTCGGCGAACGCCACTTCCGCGGCTGCGTCATGCGGGAGTAGGCGTAGAAGCCCAGACCCAGGCCGGTGGCGGTGGTGTCCGGGAACTTCTCGCGGACCGCCTTGTTCGCGGCCGAACCGGCCCACACGCCCTCGATGAAGAAGACCACCATGAGCGCCATGGCGATGAGCGACATGATGTTGGCGAAGGTCGGCGCGAACGTGCCGATGAACATGATCACCAGCAGGCCGAGCGCCACCGGGAGGACCCAGTTGTTGATGAAACGGCGGGAGTCCACCCAGTCGCGGACGAAACGACGCTCCACGCCCTGGTCGCGGGGGAGGAGGTAGCGCTCGTCGCCGGAGTCCATCGCCTTCTGCACCTCACGCTGGTGCCTCCGGTTCTCTTCCCGCTCCTTGTTCTTGTACGCCTTCCACTCCTCCTTGGACATGGACTTCTTCAGTTCCTTGCGCTGCGCGCTGGCCTGGGCCTGGGAACGGGGGGCGTTGCGGTCACGGATGACACCGCGCTCGATCTCCACCTCACGGCGCTTCGGGGTGGGGCGACCCTTCGGCGGGGTGTAACCCTTCGGGCGGGGCTGCTCCTGCTCGGCCGGAGCAGGGGTGGGATCCGGCGTCGCCGCGGGCTCGACCGGGGATGATTCGTCAGATTTCTGCCAGGGGAGTTTCACGTGTCCCAGGCTACAAGGCGGATGCCGCGGGACGGGAATACGGGTCACCGACGTCGTGTTGTGTATGGGTGAGCGCACTCATTCTCGGACGACGAGTATGGTGGGCGCGTAACGAAGCTTCCCCCGCTAAGGAGATCAACACCATGACCGCTCCCGCATCCAGCACCGGCGTCATCCTCACCGACGCCGCCGCCGCCAAGGCGAAGGCACTCCTCGACCAGGAGGGTCGTGACGACCTGGCCCTGCGCATCGCCGTCCAGCCGGGTGGCTGCGCCGGTCTGCGTTACCAGCTGTACTTCGACGACCGTGACCTCGACGGTGACAAGGTCGACGAGATCGGCGGCGTCCGCCTCGTCGTCGACAAGATGAGCGTCCCGTACCTCACCGGTGCGAAGATCGACTTCGCCGACACCATCGAGTCCCAGGGTTTCACCATCGACAACCCGAACGCCGGCGGTGCCTGCGCCTGCGGCGACTCCTTCAACTGATTCGTCACTCGACGATAAAGGCGCCTGCACTCCCGTGGGGGAGGGCAGGCGCCTTCGCGCGTCATCCGGCGGATCAGATGTCCACCGGGTAGTCCTTCTCCTCGATCCGCGGATCGATGCGGTTCTCCACGAAGATGCCGTGCCAGACCATGAAGGCCAGGACGGTCCACAGGCGGCGCGAGTGGTCGGAGACACCGTCGCGGTGCTCCCTGAGCATCTCGAGGACGGCCTTCCGGTCGAAGATGTCGTCCGTCTGGGAGTCGGTGATGGTGTCCTGGGCCCAGCCGTAGAGCTCGTCGCCGGCCAGCCAGTGGCGCATCGGCACCGGGAAACCCAGCTTCTTCCGGTGGAGGACGTGCGGCGGCACGATCTGCTCCATCGCCTTGCGCAGGGCGTACTTGGTGGTGCCCCCGGCGATCTTCAGGTCGTGCGGGATGGTCTGCGCGACCTCGAACACCTCCTTGTCCAGGAAGGGCACGCGCAGCTCCAGGGAGTTGGCCATGTTGATCTTGTCGGCCTTGACCAGGATGTCGCCGCGCATCCAGGTGAACAGGTCGAGGTGCTGCATGCGGGCGACCGGGTCCATGTGACGGGACTGCGCGTAGACGGGGGCGGTGACCTCCTTGTGGTCCCACTCCTCCTTCGCCCAGGGCAGGACGCGCTGCAGCTGCTCGAAGTTGAAGGAGCGGGCGTTGCCGTAATAGCGCTCCTCCATCGTCATGGAGCCGCGGTCGAGGAGGGACTTGCCCTTCATCCCGTCGGGCAGGACGCGGGAGAGGCGGCCGAGGCCGCGGCGCAGCGGGGTGGGCACCTTCTCGAAGGCCGCGAGGGAGAGCGGCTCCTTATAAATGGTGTAACCGCCGAAGAGCTCGTCGGCGCCCTCGCCCGAGAGGACGACCTTGACGTGCTTGCGGGCCTCCTGCGCCACGAAGAACAGCGGCACGAGGGAGGGGTCGGCGACCGGGTCGTCGAGGTACCACATGATCTTCGGGATCGCGTCGGCGTACTCCTCGGGGGAGACCACCTTGACGATGTGCTCCACACCGATCGCGGCGGCCGACTCCGCGGCGACGTCGACCTCCGAGTAACCCTCCCGCTCGAAGCCGGTGGTGAAGGTGAGCAGGTTCGGGTTGTGGCGCTTGGCCAGGGTGGCGATCGCGGTGGAGTCGATGCCGCCGGAGAGGAAGGAACCGACGGTGACGTCGGCGCGCATGTGCTTCTCGACGCTGTCCTCCAGGGCGCGGGCGATCCGGTCGAAGAGATCCTGCTCGGAGCCCTTCGGCACCGGGGTGACGTCGAAACGCGGCTTGAAGTAGCGCTCGGCGGTGACGGTGTCGCCGGCCTTGAGCGTGGCGGTGCAGCCGGACTCGAGGCGGCGGATCCCGGCGTGGAGGGACTCCGGCTCGGGCACGTACTGGAGGTCGACGTAGTGCTCGATGGCGCGGCGGTCAAGGTCCAGGCCGAGACCCAGCTCGGGGGCCATCTCCAGGATGGACTTCTTCTCGGAGGAGAAGACGGTGCCGGCCGGGGTGGTGGCGTAGAACAGCGGCTTGATGCCGAACTGGTCGCGGGCGACGAACAGCGTCTTCTCCTGGGTGTCCCAGATGGCGAAGGCGAACATGCCCCGCAGGTGCTCGACGACGTCCTCGCCCCAGTGGTGGTAGCCGACGACGATGGTCTCGGAGTCACCCTCGGTGCGGAACTCCAGTCCCGCGGCACTGAGCTCCTCGCGCAGCTCGACGTAGTTGTAGATTTCGCCGTTGAAGACGAGGGCGTAGCGGGCCGGGTTGTCCTCCGGGCCCCACACCAGGGGCTGGTGGGAGTGCTCGAGGTCGACGATGGACAGACGGTTGAAGCCGAAGACGACGTCGTCGTCGTGCCAGGTGCCGGCGTCGTCGGGTCCGCGGTGGCGCATGCACGGAAGCGCGCGGGTCACTGCGTCGACGAACGAGCCGGCATCACCGTCGGCCGTGAGCATGCCAAGAAAACCGCACATGTGGAAATGTTCTCCTCTATATAACGGACGTAGTCGGTCCTACGATACGGCCCGGGGGCGTCGGGAAGCGACACCGGCACGTCCAAAGTGACGCGGCTCGCTTCGGCCCTGTTCGGAGGGTGGTGGGGGCAGGGGGTGAAAAGGGTCCACTTACGGGTGGATACTTTCGGATGATGCCGGGACCTGCGGATTGTGAAATGGGTAACACCGTTTCGGTACCGGGTGGGGCATCATTCGCGGGTAACCCCATATGGGCTGTAACATCCGGGGTACTTCGAGGAGCACCGGTGGCTTCCTGATCGAAGCAGCGGGACGGAAACAGCGTGGATAACCACAGTGAATGAACTATCCTGCAGTATCAGGAATGCTTAAACCAGTGTTCAAGGATTTAGTGTGGACAGGAAGGCAGACACACGTGGAACAGCGTAAGAAGCGTGGCTTCGCCCGTAAGGCGGGTCTCGGCGGTGTGATGGCCCTCGGCGGCCTCGCCCTTGCCGGTTGTGACGTGGCTCCCCCGGAGAGCGTCGGCAGGATCATCGGCATGGGTTGGCCGACGGGTATCACCCCGGAGGCGACCGCCATGTACAACTTCTGGGTCTGGGTCTGGGTCACCGCCTGGATCATCGGCATCATCATGTGGGCTCTCATGCTCGTGGCCGTCTTCAGCTGGAACGCCAAGAAGGCGGAGAAGGCCGGCAAGGGCGAGTTCCCGAAGCAGCTGCAGTACAACGTGCCGCTCGAGCTCGTGCTCACCATCCTGCCGATCTTCATCGTCATGGGTCTGTTCTTCTTCACCGTCCAGACCCAGCAGAAGGTCACCGCTCTGGACAAGAACCCGGAGGTCACCGTCGACGTGACCGCCTTCCAGTGGAACTGGAAGTTCGGCTACCAGAACGTCGCCGCTGGCTTGAGCCCGACCGGCTCCGAGTACGACGGCGCCGACGAGGAGCGTCAGGCCCTGGCCGACGCCACCCGCCACGACGATCCGGAGACGGTCAAGAACCCGAACCCGATCCACGGCATGTCCAAGGGCGACCAGTCCTACCTGAACTTCAACCAGATCGAGACCGTCGGCACCACCGACGAGATCCCGGTCCTGGTTCTCCCCTCCAACACCCCGATCGAGTTCCAGCTCGCCTCCGGCGATGTGGCTCACTCCTTCTGGATCCCGGAGTTCCTCTTCAAGCGTGACGCCTTCGCTCACCCGGAGGCCAACCAGCAGCAGCGTGCCTTCCAGATCGAGGCCATCGAGGAGGAGGGCGCCTTCGTCGGACGCTGTGCCGAGATGTGCGGTACCTACCACGCCATGATGAACTTCGAGCTCCGTGTCGTCTCCCCGGAGGCCTTCACCGAGTACCTGCAGTTCCGCATCGACAACCCGGATGCCCCGAACTCCGAGGCTCTGGCCTCCATCGGTGAGGCTCCGTACGCCACCACCACCCACCCGTTCAACTCGTCCCGTCAGACCTGGGACGGCGAGAACTACGTGGACCACAACGCCAACATCTAACGGAGGAATTTCACCATGAACTCTGGTTCTAAGCTGATGTACGGCATCGCCGCGTTCCTCGCTCTGATGTCTGTCATCTACATCTTCGGTACCGGTTTCGTCGGCGACGACGGTTACCTCGGTGGTACCGAGTGGGTCGGCGTCACCGCCCTGATCCTCTCCACCGCACTGGCAGTCATGCTGGGTGTGTACCTCCACTTCACCTCCTCCCGCAGCGACATCCTCCCCGAGGACTGGGAAGAGGCCGAGGTCGAGGACAAGGCCGGTATCCTCGGCTTCTTCTCCCCGAACTCCATCTATCCGCTGTGGATGGCCGGCGCTGTCGGTGTCACCGGTCTGGGTATCGCCTTCTGGCACTTCTGGCTCATCGCCATGGGCGCCATCCTGCTGATCTGGGCCACCTACGGCCTGAGCCTGCAGTACGGTCTGCCGAAGGAGAAGCACTAGCCTTCTCGGCGGCCTGACCCGCCACACAAATCTCGATTGAGGCACTCGTCCCCCCGGGGCGGGTGCCTCGTCGTGATTCAGGGAGCGTGACGACGCCGCGTGCGGCGGGGGAGAAGGGGCGTCGATAAGCGCCCCGCGGGCGGGAAAGCCCAGCGTGCAGGGGGTCAACCGAAAGTTGGTACCGGCGGATGAGGCCCGGAAACCCGTGTGATTTACATCTCTTGAGGTCATCGTGTCGATCTCCGGACGAACCGCGGGGAATGGGGTAGGGTAACGCCCAACGAGTGCCACGGGGGGTATTCGAGACAATCGGGGAAGATGACCTGCACAAACGCCGCGTCGGATGGCAGCGGAAAAAGTTCCCGCGGGTGTAGAGGAATCTTTCGGGGGCACCTCAACAAAGAAAACCGCAGGTGATATTCCCAATTCTGCTGCGGGAGCGGGGGGAGTTGAAGTGACTTTGTGCGCCGGAGCGGTCATACTAGTCAGCGTGACGAGCGCAGTTTCAAACTCAGGTATGGCAGCACCACAGCGTGTTCCCGCACTGAACCGACCCAACATGGTCAGTGTCGGCACGATTGTGTTCCTGTCTCAGGAATTGATGTTCTTCGCCGGACTCTTCGCGATGTACTTCACCTCGCGTGCGAACGGCCTGGCAGGCGACTGGAATGAGCAGACAGCAAACCTCAACGTGCTGTTCGGCTTCATCATCACGGCCATTCTGGTCGCCTCCTCGGTTACCTCGCAGTTCGGCGTCTTCGCAGCAGAAAGGGGTGACGTTTACGGACTCCGTCGTTGGTACCTCATCACCGTTGGTCTGGCAGTGGGCTTCCTCGCCTTCCTGGCATACGAGTGGTACGAGCTCATCCTCCACGGAGTGACCGTCCAGTCGAGCGTCTTCGGCTCGGTCTTCTACATCATCACGGGCTTCCACGCCGCACACGTGACTGCAGGTGTTATCGCCTTCATCGTCATTCTGCGACGTATCACCGTGTCCAAGTTCACGCCGGCACAGGCCACCGCCGCCATGGCAGTGTCCTACTACTGGCACTTCGTTGACGTCATTTGGGTCGGCGTCTTCATCACTCTCTACCTTGTCCAGTAGGCCGTAGCCTGCCGAGCAATCGGCCTGCAGCCATTCACTTTCCACACCGAAATTTCTAAAGGAAAATGATGGATACCAATCCGAACATTGCCGCCAACGGCGACGAGCAGTCGCCCGCGTCGGCCAAGAAGGCCCGCAGCCGCCGCAAGATGCGCCGGACTGCCGTCGGTGCCTTCGCGCTCACCCTGGGTCTCACCGGCGCCGGCGTCCTCGCCACCGCCCTGACCCCGGACGCGCAGGTCGCCACCGCACAGCGTGACGACCAGGCACTCATCCAGGAGGGCAAGGACCTCTACG
Organism: Corynebacterium pollutisoli; assembly: GCF_900177745.1. Lineage (GTDB taxonomy): Bacteria > Actinomycetota > Actinomycetes > Mycobacteriales > Mycobacteriaceae > Corynebacterium > Corynebacterium pollutisoli. Next base: position 380,036 of record NZ_FXAR01000001.1, read on the forward strand.
ACGTCGCCTGCATCACCTGTCACGGTGCCAACCTCCAGGGCGTGCAGGACCGCGGTCCGTCCCTGATCGGTATCGGCGAGGGCGCCGTGTACTTCCAGGTCCACTCCGGCCGTATGCCGATGATGTCCAACGACGCTCAGGCTGAGCGTAAGACCCCGCGTTACACCGAGGCCCAGTCCCTCGCCATGGCCGCCTACGTGGCAGCCAACGGCGGCGGCCCGGAGCTCGTGTACAACGAGGACGGCACCCTTGCCATGGAGGAGCTCCGCGGCAAGAACTACAACGGCATGATCGACGCCCAGGACATCGCCCGTGGTGGCGAGCTGTTCCGTCTGAACTGCGCCTCCTGCCACAGCTTCACCGGCCGTGGCGGCGCACTGTCCTCCGGTAAGTATGCACCGCCGCTGGATCCCGCCAACGAGCAGGAGATCTACCAGGCGATGCTCACCGGCCCGCAGAACATGCCGAAGTTCTCCGACCGTCAGCTCTCCGCTGACGAGAAGAAGGACATCATCGCCTTCATCAAGGCCACCAAGGAGACCCCGTCTCCGGGTGGCTGGGGCCTGGGCGGCCTCGGCCCGGTGTCTGAGGGTATGGCCATGTGGTTCATCGGCATCACCATCCTGGGTCTTGCCGCTATGTGGATTGGATCGCGTTCATGAGCAACGAAGTGAAGAAGAACTACACCAAGCAGGAACTCAACGCGATGAGCAACGACGAGCTCGCGCGTCTGGGTACCGAGCTGGACGACGTGACCGTCGCCTTCCGCAAGGAGCGCTTCCCGGTCGCCAACGATCCGGCCGAGAAGCGTGCCGCACGCGCGGTCATGATCTGGCTGATCGTCGGCATCATCGCCGCGATCGCCTTCCTCGGCGTCTACATCTTCTGGCCGTGGGAGTTCAAGAACCTGGGCGAGGAGGGCCACCTGTGGCACACCTTCTACACCCCGGCTCTGGGTCTTACCTCCGGTATCTCCATCATCGCCCTGGGCATCGCGGTGGTCCTCTACGTGAAGACCATCATCCCCGAGGAGATCTCGGTGCAGCGTCGCCACGACGGCCCCTCCTCTGAGGTTGACCGTCGTACCCTGACCGCTCTGCTCAACGACTCCTGGGAGACCTCGACCCTCGGCCGCCGCAAGGCACTGCAGGGTCTGCTCGGCGGCGCCGGCATCCTCTTCGGTCTCATCGTCGTCGCCCCGCTGGGCGGCATGATCAAGAACCCGTGGAAGAAGGGCGAGCTGGGCATCATGGGTGACGGCACCCTGTGGACCTCCGGCTGGACCCTCCACGAGAACGGCGTCAAGCTGTACCTCGCCCGCGACACCGGCGCCATCGCCGAGGAGCACACCGGCGACACCGGCACCCACTGGACCACCACCGGCGTCTCCCGCCTCGTCCGCGTCCGTCCCGAGGATCTGGACGCCGGCGGCATGGAGACCGTGTACCCGCTGCCGGAGGAGTACGTCAACGACGGCGAGCAGTACAACCCGGAGCGCGACGTCTACGTCGAGCAGATGCACTCCGTCCATGGTCCGCGTAACCCCGTCATGCTGATCCGCCTGCGTTCCTCCGATGCCGAGAAGGCCATCGAGCGTGAGGGCCAGGAGGACTTCCACTACGGCGACTACTACGCATACTCGAAGATCTGCACCCACATCGCCTGCCCGACCTCTCTGTACGAGGCTCAGACCAACCGCATTCTGTGCCCGTGCCACCAGTCGCAGTTCGACGCACTGCAGTACGGCAAGCCGGTCTTCGGCCCGGCCGCCCGTGCACTGCCGCAGCTGCCGATCACGGTTGACGAAGAGGGTTACCTCATCGCCAAGGGCAACTTCATCGAGCCCGTTGGCCCTGCATTCTGGGAGCGTAAGTCCTAATGAGCAACAAGCTGGCACAAGCTGCCGACAACATTGATTCGCGCTACACCGCGTCCGGTCTGCTGCGTCCGCAGCTGAACAAGGTCTTCCCGACCCACTGGTCCTTCATGCTCGGTGAGATGGCTCTCTACAGCTTCATCATCCTGCTGCTGACCGGTGTCTACCTGGCGCTGTTCTTTGACCCGTCCATCACCAAGGTGATCTATGACGGCGGCTACCTGCCGCTCAACGGTGTCGAAATGTCCCGTGCCTACGCAACCGCACTGGACATCTCCTTCGAGGTCCGCGGTGGACTCTTCGTCCGCCAGATGCACCACTGGGCCGCCCTGATGTTCATGATGGCCATGGTCGCGCACATGCTGCGTGTCTTCTTCACCGGTGCGTTCCGACGCCCGCGTGAGGCCAACTGGATCATCGGCTGCACCCTGATCATCCTGGGCATGGCCGAGGGCTTCATGGGTTACTCCCTCCCGGATGACCTGCTCTCCGGCGTCGGCCTCCGCATCATGTCCGCCATCATCCTGGGTCTGCCGATCATCGGCACCTGGCTGCACTGGCTGATCTTCGGCGGCGACTTCCCGTCCGACCTCATGCTCGACCGTTTCTACATCGCCCACGTGCTCATCCTGCCGGGTATCATCCTCGGCCTGATCGCCGCTCACCTGGCGCTGGTCTGGTACCAGAAGCACACCCAGTTCCCGGGTGCCGGCCGCACCGAGAACAACGTCGTCGGCGTCCGCATCATGCCGGTCTTCGCCACCAAGGCCATCGGCTACGGCCTGCTGACCGCTGGTGTCCTGGCCCTCATGTCCGGCCTGACCACCATCAACGCGATCTGGAACATCGGCCCCTACAACCCGTCGCAGGTCTCCGCAGGTTCCCAGCCTGACGTCTACATGCTGTGGACTGACGGTGTCGCCCGTGTCATGCCGGCGTGGGAGCTCTACCTGGGCAACTACACCATCCCGTCCGCGTTCTGGGTCGCCCTGGTCTGTGGTCTCATGGTCGTCCTGCTGTTCGCCTACCCGTGGATCGAGAAGAACGCCACCGGCGACGACGCTCACCACAACCTGCTGCAGCGTCCGCGTGACGTTCCGGTCCGTACCGGCATCGGCGCCATGGCCATCACCTTCTTCCTGCTGGTGACCATCTCCGGTGGTAACGACCACGTCGCCCACTTCTTCCAGATCTCCCTGAACGCGATGACCTGGGTCGGTCGTATCGGTGTCATCATCCTGCCGCCGATCGCCTACTTCATCACCCACCGCATCTGTGTCGGCCTGCAGCGCTCTGACCGCGCTGTCCTCGAGCACGGCATCGAGACCGGTGTCATCAAGCAGATGCCGAACGGTGCGTTCGTCGAGATCCACCAGCCGCTGGGCCCGGTCGACGAGCACGGCCACCCGGTCCCGCTCGCATACGCCGGTGCTTCCGTCCCGAAGCGTATGAACCAGCTGGGCTTCGCGGACCGCATCTCCCGCGGCTCCCTCATCAAGGCCGACGACCAGCGTTTCACCGACGCCGCTGTCGACACCGCTCACGCCAACCACCGTGAAGAGGCCGCGATGCTGGAGAACCTCAACGAGGCCAACCGCTCCAAGGACCGCGAGTCCGGATACCTGGACTAAGGTCCACCTGCAGTCACCACTGCGCTCACGAGTAGAGACCCTGTCTTCCCGATACCTGGGGGAGGCAGGGTCTCCTCGTTGTCGACACCACGGACGTATATAGAGGGGGGAATCAGGCGGTGCCGCGTCTGCGGCATCGCAGACCCTGCGGGGCCCCTGCCCACCTGCCGCGCGTCTGAGGGCCGCAGGGGCCTGCCAGGGCCTCCTGGCGGCATCCCGTATACCCTGGCGGGTGTCGGAGCAGCGAAAGCCCGGTGGTTATATAAGAGGAACGATGACGTTCCGGGATCGCCGGGCAGCCTCCGGGGCGTGTTACTTGTGTGATTGTTGGGCCATAAGGGGCACCTCGTTTCCTCATGTGGGGCAAATCACTGCGGGGTCACGATGTGGTGGGCGACGCGTTCCGGGCCCGGGAAAACGTCAGATGTCGGGGTGTGTCCCTAGGGGGCATCGCCCAAGGTCAGCGGGTCATATGGCGGGAGATTGACAGCTGATTTGTCCCCAATCCTGTTCGGCCGGTTCAGGGCCGCTCGAGACATGGTTTGTCGATAACGGGTTGATAACGGCGACACGCCAGGAGCGATCGTTGGACAAGTTTCGTTGTTGTTTCGTAACCTGTTCGAGACATTGCGGGGCTTCCCGATGAAGCCGCCGAATGACTGAACTGAAAATAATGCCGAATCCCCGTCAGGGGAGCCGGGGAACCACACAGAGTTCTCTGGGGTGAATCCTCCGCTAGAGCGTCGCTACGACGTGGAGTGGGGGAGGGAAGCTTCCGAAGATCCCAACCCGACAGCTAACTCGGTAGGCACAAGGAAGATCTGGAGAAACATTCGTGGCTCAGCACCGTCGCCTCAACAAGACCGCTACCCGTCGTATCGCAGCCGCCTCCGCGGTTGTCATGGGTACCACCGTCCTCGCCCCGGGCGTTGCCAACGCCGTTGAGGTCACCATCCCGAACACCAACATCTCTGTGAATGTTCCGGGCCTGGAGAACGTCCCGAACGTGGAGCAGTTCATCCCCGCCACCCCGGCTGCCCCGGCAGTCCAGGAGGTCAACAACTACGTGGCCAACGTCGCCGCACAGGCTCCGGCCGCTGCACCGGCCGCCTCCTCCCAGGGTCAGGCCATCGCCAACGCCGTGCGTTCCAAGATCGGCGCTCCGTACGCCTGGGGCGCCACCGGCCCGTCCGCCTTCGACTGCTCCGGCCTGACCACCTGGGCCTACCAGCAGGTCGGCAAGTCCATCCCGCGTACCTCCCAGGCTCAGGCGGCCCAGGGCCAGCGCGTCCCGCTGGACCAGCTTCAGCCGGGTGACATCATCGCCTACTACGGCGGTGCCACCCACGTCGGCATCTACGTCGGCAACGGCATGATCGTCGACGCCCTCAACTCCGGCACCCCGGTCGGCGAGCGTCCGCTGCACTTCCAGCCGATCCACTCCGCCGTCCGCTTCTAAGCGCGACCGCCTGCCACCAGCCCGATCCCGGCCTTTCGCCGGGGCGGGCTGATCGCATTTCCGGGCTCTCCGGCACCACGGGTCACAGCGGTCACGACATTGGTCCAGGTTGTTTACTCAGTTGTTGTTAAGGGTCTATAGTGGTCCGTGGCAATCACCGGCCATCGTTTCGTTATGAAAGAGTGACCTTGCGTTTCTTTCCCGGCATCCGTCTCAGCGCCGCCACCGTTCTCGGCACCGCCCTCATCACGGGCGGACTGACCGCCCCCCACGCCACCGCCGAGGACGTGGAGGCCCTCATCGCCGACATGGAGGTGGTCTCCCACGAGGCCACCGCCAAGAGCGAGGAGGTCAAGCAGCTCGAGGTGGAGATCGAGGAGGGGCAGGGCCGGATCGACGGATTCAAGCAGCAGGCCGACCGGGCCCGCGAACGGGCTCAGGGAGCCCAGGCCGCCCAGCGGGACTTCCAGCACGACGTCAACGATCTCGCCGGCGCGAAGTACCGCAGCCTCATGGTCGACCCGGTCACCAACGCCATCGCCGCCGCCAACCCGCAGAACGCCATCGACCGCGCCGCCTACCTGGGCACGCTGACCCGGAACACCGAGCGGGCCGTCGATAAGCTCGCGGCAGCGACCGCCGAGGCCGGCCGGGCGCACACCGACGCCTCCCGCATCGTGGCGGAGGCTAATTTCCAGCAGTCCCAGCTGGAGAAGCAGCACCGGGTGCTGGCCGCGGAGCAGGATGAGCTGCAGAACCGCATCCGGGAGATCGAGGAGCAGGTCGCCGCGCTCGACGAGGCCGCCCGCGCCCTGTGGGAGAACAAGAACAACCCGCTCGCCCCGATCTCGCTCACCGGGGAGGGGGCCGTGGGTGCCGCGCTGAGCAAGCTCGGCTCCCCGTACGGCTGGGGCGCGACCGGCCCGAACCAGTTCGACTGCTCGGGCCTCATGGTGTGGGCCTACCAGCAGCAGGGCAAGACGATCCCGCGGACCTCGCAGGCCCAGCTGGCCGGCGGCACCCCGGTGTCCCGCGCGGACCTGCAGCCGGGCGACATCGTCGGCTACTACCCGGGTGTGACGCACGTGGGCATGTACATCGGTAACGGTCAGCTCGTCCACGCCTCCGATTACGGCATCCCGGTGCAGGTCGTCTCCGTGGACTCCATGCCGTGGGCGGGCGCGGTCCGCTACTAGTACCATTCGGCACATGCCCCGGATTCTGCTGGTCACCAATGACTTCCCGCCCACGGTGGGAGGCATCCAGTCCTACCTCCGGGATTTCCTGGCCACCCTGGATCCGCAGGAGGTCGTCGTCTTCGCCTCGACGCAGGACCGCGCCGCGGCCGCGGACCACGACGCCGCGCTGCCGTACCGGGTCATCCGCTGGCCCCGCCACGTCATGCTGCCCACCCCCTCCACCGCGGAGGCGATGAGCCAGATCATCCGGGAACTCGACATCGACACCGTGTGGTTCGGTGCCGCCGCCCCGCTGGCGCTCATGTCCGCCGCCGCCCGCCGCGCCGGCGCCCGCCGCATCATCGCCAGCACCCACGGGCACGAGGTCGGCTGGTCGATGCTGCCCGGTGCCCGCCGGGTGCTGCGACGTATCGGCGACAACGCCGATGTGGTCACCTACATCTCCGACTACACGCTGCGCCGCTTCCGCCGCGCTTTCGGCCCGCACCCGCAGTTCCGGCACCTGCCCTCGGGAGTCGACACCGACTGGTTCCGCCCCGCCGACCGTCCCGCCGGCCCGCCGACCGTCATCTGCGTCTCCCGGCTCGTACCCCGTAAGGGCCAGGACATGCTGCTGCGCGTGTGGCCGCGGATCCTCGACCGCCACCCGGACGCCCGTCTCCGGATCGTCGGCTCGGGCTCCTACGAGAACACCCTCCGGCAGCTGGCCGCCCCGCTGGGCGACGCCGTCGAGTTCACCGGCCCCCTGTCCACCACCGCCCTGCGCGATGCTCTGGCGGCCGCCGACGTCTTCGCCATGCCCGCCCGCACCCGCGGTAAGGGGCTCGACGTCGAGGGCCTCGGCATCGTCTACCTCGAGGCGCAGGCGTGCGGCATCCCCGTCATCGCCGGAGACTCCGGTGGTGCCCCGGAGACCGTCACCCCCGAGACCGGCATCGTCGTCGACGGCCGCCGCGAGGACGAGCTCGCCACCGCGCTGCTCACGCTTCTCGACGACCCGCAGCTCGCCGCGGACATGGGGCAGGCGGGGCGTCGCTACGCGCGGACCGAATGGTCCTGGGACATCATGGGCGCGCGGCTGCGGGATATACTCCGATAGATGAACACGGTGGGTTTCGACATCGGGGGGACGCAGTGCCGGGCCGCCCTCGTGACGGAGAGCGGCGAGATCCTCGAGCAGCGGTCCGTGCCCACCCCGCGCACGGCCGACGCGCTCGAGGACACCATCGCCGCCCTCGTCGATGAGCTGCGCCCGCACGAGCCGGGCGCGGTGGGCCTGGCGGTCGCCGGCTTCCTCGACCCGCAACGCGAGATCGTGCGGTTCGCCCCGCACCTGCCCTGGCGGGACACCCCCGTGCGCGCCCGGCTGCAGGAGCGGCTCGGCCTGCCGGTGGCCATGGAGCACGACGCCAACTCCGCCGCGTGGGGCGAGTACCGCTTCGGATCGGCACAGGGAGCGGGGACGTGGGTGTTCTTCACCGTCGGCACCGGGATCGGGGCGGCCCTCATGATCGACGGCCGGATCTTCCGCGGCGCCTTCGGCACGGCCCCCGAGTTCGGTCACCTCACCGTCGTCCCGGACGGCCGCCGGTGTGCCTGCGGCAAGCGCGGCTGCCTGGAGCGCTACGCCTCCGGCACGGCGCTGGCGGACACCGCTCAGGCCCACGGCATGCCCCCGGGGCTGAGCGGCCATGCCATCATGAGCGTCGCCCGCGGCGGTGATGAGCGGGCCCGCGCGGTGCTCGCGGATTTCGCCGGCTGGCTGGGGCAGGGGCTGAGCATCGTGGCGGATGTCCTCGACCCGGAACTCATCGTGCTGGGCGGGGGAGTGGCGGCCGACGCCGACCTCTTCCTCGCCGGTGCCGTCGAGAAAATGGGCCGGTCCATTGTGGGGGCGGGACATCGCCGTCTCCCGGTCGTGGGAACCGCTGAACTGGGGGCGAACGCGGGTATGATCGGCGTGTCCGATCTCGCGCGCACCGAAACTTAAAGGGGAGAAGTCCGATGGAAAAGAAGTGGTACTGGCTGTACAAGAACGTCCTCATCGGCCCGTTCCTGCGCGTCTGGAACCGCCCGACCATCGAGGGCATCGAGCACATCCCGGCGGAGGGCTCGGCGATCATCGCCTCCACCCACCAGGCCGTCATGGACTCCTTCTTCTTCCCCGCGCTGAGCCCGCGCAACATCACCTTCCCGGCGAAGTCGGAGTACTTCACCGCCCCCGGCCTCATCGGCCGCCTGCAGAAGTGGTTCTTCACCTCCATCGGCCAGATCCCGGTCGAGCGCGGCGCCGCCAACGCCGGTGACGCCACCCTCGCCGCCGCCCGCACCGTCCTCGACCGGGGCGACGTACTGGGCATCTACCCGGAGGGCACCCGCTCCCCGGACGGGCGCATCTACAAGGGACGCACCGGCATGGCGCGTATCGCCCTGGCCACCGACGCCCCCATCGTCCCGCTGGCCATGATCGGCTCCCGCGATGCCAACCCCATCGGCACGTGGATCCCGCGCCCGCGCAAGGTGCGCATGAAGGTGGGCGAGCCGATCGACGGCCGCGCCTACGTCGAGTCCCTGGGCATCGACCCGGATTCCCGCGAGGCGGCCCGCCCGCTCACCGACCATGTCATGGCCGTGCTCACCGAGCTGTCCGGCCAGCCGTACGTGGACATGTACGCCTCCGAGGTCAAGGAGTCCCTCGCCGCCGGCCGCGGATGGCCGCAGGGCGCTGAGCCGACTCTTGGCTGATTGCCAGGCGATCTCTATACTTGACCACTGGACTGTGCCGGAGCTCTCCGGCAGGTAAGTATCAGGCTGCGCGTACGGGATGAGGTGAGACGCGTGTCAGCACCCACCGTCACCACTGTGTCCGCTCCGAAAACCCGCCTACGCTGGCCCGATGTGGCCAAGGGCCTGTCGATTGTCGGCGTCGTGCTGCTGCACGTGAGCCTGGCCGTGCCCGAGGGCATGGAGACCACCGCCGCCCACATCAACCGCATCCTCGACCCCCTGCGGATGCCCCTGTTCTTCATGGTCAGCGGCTTCTTCTCGGCAAAGGTGTTCGGTTTCACATTCAAGGACCTCTTCCTCCGCCGGCTGTGGTTCTTCCTCGTTCCCTACGTGGTGTGGGTGCCCATCGAGCTGTGGTTCAAGTTCCGTGAGTGGAACCTGTACGACGGCAAGGAGATGCCGGGGATCTCCCGCTACATCGAGCACATCGTCGAGGGCCGGAACATGTACTGGTTCCTCTACGCCCTGGTGATCTTCAACATCGTCCTGTGGCTGACGCGGAAGCTGCCCTGGTGGGCGGGTGTTCTCGTCGGTTTCGCCCCGATCCTCATCCTGCCGCTTCACGCGGACCAGCACATGATCGGCAAGGCGGTGCTCTATCTGCCGGCGTTCCTCCTCGGCGCGCATCTGCGTCAGCACATCCGCCACTTCGCGGAGACGGCGACGAGCCTGCGTCACCTCACGCGCGGCACCATCCTCTATGCCGCGGGCTTCAGCCTGGCGGCGGTGTGGGCCTGGTGGAACACCGTCTCTGACGTGTCCTTCGCCTGGCCGCTGCCGTTCGCCGAGACGGTCGGCTTCGTCGACCTGCGGCTCATCGTCAACTCGTTCGTGCAGCTGCTCATGCTGCCGATGGCGGTCATCGTCGCGGTGCTGCTGGCCCGGACCCCGGTGGTGGTGGACGTGCTGTCCTTCCTCGGCCGGCACACCCTGGTCATCTACCTGGGCCATCCCATCGCTCTGACGGTGCTGTACCACTACAACATGCGTGGCTGGGATCTGCCGATCACCCGCGGCGCTGACAACGCCCTCCACGAGACGGCCCTGTGGATGACCATCGGCATGGTCATCTCCGCGCTCGGTTCCCTCGCACTGTGGCTGGTCACCCGCATCCCGTACGCCCGGTGGTCGGTCATGCCACCGCAGCTGGGGGCTGCTTATCGACGTCCCGCGAGCACCCGCGGCGAGACGATCGCCGCCACCACCACCGCGAGCGTCACCAGCAGGTAGGAGCTGCCCACCAGCTGCGCCCACCACGGCCAGGCGTGTTCCGCTCCGTGGTTGTTCGGCAGCAACCAGTGGGGGGAGGTGAAGACGGCCAGCAGGACGACCGCACCGAGAACCCGGCCGGGCCCGAGCAGCAGCGTCACCGCGACGGGGATGAGCCACACCCAGTGGTGGGACCACGACACCGGGGAGCACAGCAGCGCGGCGGTCGACGCCAGCAGGACGGTCGCGAGCGTGGTCTGCGCGCGCAGCATCGCCACGATGATGAGCCCGAGCGCCCCGATGACCAGCACCAGCCACAGCAGGCGGTCAGCCTGTTCACCCGGCTCGGCGAGGCGGGCCAGGACGCCCCGGATCGACTGGTTGGAGGCGTAGGCCTCGCCGCCGATGCGCCCGGTGTCGGTGAGGGTGTCCAGCCAGTAGGTCCAGGAGTTGCGCCAGCTCACCAGGGCGGCGGCCAGGGTGAAGCCCACCCCGGACAGGAAGGTCACGGCCGCGTCCCGCCACTGCCGACGGACGAGGAAGACGAGGATGAACACCGCCGGGGTGAGCTTGATGGCGGCGGCCAGACCGATGAGCACGCCGCGCGGCAGCCACGGGCGGCGGGTGAGGGTGTCGGCGAGGACCAGCGCCATGAGGATGATGTTGATCTGCCCGAAGCCCAGGGTCTCCCGCACGGGTTCGGCGAGAAGCGCCAGCGGCAGGATCCAGGTGGCGACGACCCGGTGATTCACCCCGGGCACGGCGTGACGCAGGACGATGACGAGGCACCACCACAGCAGCACCGCCGAGGCGAGGGTCCAGCCCACGAGCGCCACTGGGTAGGGCACCAGGGCGACGGGGATGAACAGGATCGCCGCCAGCGGGGGATAGGTGAAGGGCAGCGTGATCCCGCCGACCTCGTAGGAGCGGGTGTAGAGGTTGTCGCCCTCGAGGAAGGCCCGCGCGCCCGCCCGGTAGACGTCGATGTCGATGGCGTAGCGCAGGGCGGGGCCGGCGTCGATGAGCCAGGGGAGCAGCGCCGCGACGGACGCGGCGACGGCGAGAACCACGGTGAGGGAACGGGCGGCAGGTGGGGCGTCGATCACGGAGAAGACTATATAGTCGGCGGCCCGTCACCCTGTCATCGTGGTGGGGGCGGCACACGTTAGGCTGATGAGGTGCGCTACTTCTACGACACCGAGTTCATCGAGGACGGCCGGACCATCGAGCTGGTCTCGATCGGCATCGTCGCCGAGGACGGGCGCGAGTACTACGCCGTCTCCACGGACTTCGACGCCTCCCGCGCGAATGCCTGGGTGCGTGACAATGTGCTGGACAAGCTGCCCAACCCGGGGGCCCCGGTGTGGCGTTCCCTCGACACCATCCGCGCGGAGGTCCTGTCCTTCCTCACCTCCTCCCGCGACGATGTCGAGCTGTGGGCCTGGGTCGGTGCCTACGACCATGTGGTCCTCGCGCAGCTGTGGGGTGACATGGCTGGTCTGCCGCGGTCGATCCCGCGGTACACGCGCGAGCTCAAGCAGTACTGGGAGATGGCCGGGAAGCCGCATCTGCCGAAGAGCCCGGATGCCTCGCACGATGCGTTGGTCGACGCCCGCCACAACCTCGAGAAGTTCCGGATCTGCGCCGAGGTGCTCCCGTTGGGGCGGGGAAACCGGGTGCTTCGTTAAGGGGGCGAAAGCATCCCGGGGGGTTACTCGACTGGACACCCGTGCTATGAATATGGGTGTGAGTTGGACTGTTGACATCCCTAAAGAGGTTCTCCCCGACCTGCCGCCGCTTCCCGCCGGCCTGCAGGAGCGGTTCGAGGACGTAATTTCCCGCGAGGCCAAGCAGCAGCCCAGCTGGGACCGGAACCAGGCGGAGACCGTCCGCAAGATCCTCGAGTCGGTGCCGCCGACCGTGGTCGCGCCCGAGGTCACCGCTCTGAAGAAGCAGCTGGCCGACGTCGCCCTGGGCAAGGCCTTCCTCATGCAGGGCGGCGACTGCGCCGAGACCTTCGAGTCGAACACCGAGCCGCACATCCGCTCCAACATCAAGACGCTGCTGCAGATGGCGGTCGTCCTGACCTACGGTGCCTCCACCCCGGTGGTCAAGCTGGCCCGTATCGCCGGCCAGTACGCCAAGCCGCGCTCCCAGGATCTGGACGAGAACGGCCTGCCGAACTACCGCGGCGACATCGTCAACGGTGTCGAGCCGACCCCGGAGGCCCGCCGCCACGACCCGGCCCGCATGATCCGCGCCTACGCGAACTCTTCCGCCGCCATGAACCTGGTGCGTGCCCTGGTGTCCTCCGGCACCGCGGATCTCAACCGGGTCCACGAGTGGAACCGTGAGTTCGTGGCCAACTCCCCGGCGGGCGCCCGCTACGAGGCCCTGGCTGAGGAGATCGAGCGCGGTCTGCGTTTCATGGACGCCTGTGGTGTCCACGATGACTCCCTGCGCACCTCCGACATCTTCTGTTCGCACGAGGCCCTGCTCGTCGACTACGAGCGCGCCATGCTGCGCCTGCACGAGGACGAGGACGGTGAGACCCGTCTCTACGACCTGTCCGCGCACCAGCTGTGGATCGGTGAGCGCACCCGCGGCATCGAGGACTTCCACGTAAACTTCGCCGCGCTCATCGCCAATCCGATCGGCATCAAGATCGGTCCGTCGATCACCCCGGAGGAGGCCGTCGCCTACGCCGCGAAGCTGGATCCGGACAAGGAGCCGGGCCGCCTGACCATGGTGGCGCGCATGGGCCACGACAAGGTCCGTACCACCCTGCCGCCGGTCGTCGAGGCCGTCGAGGCCGCCGGCCACAAGGTCATCTGGCAGTCCGACCCGATGCACGGCAACACCTTCACCGCCTCCAACGGCTACAAGACCCGTCACTTCGACAAGGTCATCGACGAGGTGCAGGGCTTCTTCGAGGTCCACCGTCAGCTGGGCACCCACCCGGGCGGCATCCACATCGAGCTCACGGGTGAGGATGTCACCGAGTGCCTCGGCGGTGCCATGGACATCACCGATGTCGACCTGCCGGGCCGCTACGAGTCCGCCTGCGACCCGCGCTTGAACACCCAGCAGTCGCTGGAGCTGGCCTTCCTGGTCGCGGAGATGCTCCGCAACTGACCCGCTGCTTGTCGACGCCGCCTTCCCCGCCGGGGGAGGCGGCGTTCGTCGTTGTCAGAGGGTGAGGCGGACGGTGGAGTCGAGGCGGGCGTCGTCCCCGGCCGCGGGGCGCTGGCGGGTGACCACGGATGTCGCGTCGTCGTCGCGGATGTTGGCGCGCAGACCGACGGCGTCGAGGGCGTCGCGGGCCTGCCCGGCGGTCATGCCGACGACATCCGGGACGGTGACCCGACCGGCGAGGGTGAGGGTGACGTCGGCGTCCTCGGGGTCGACGATCTCCCCGGCGGAGGGGCTGGTGCGCACGACGGTGTCGGGGCTGGTGCCCACGGCACTGCGGTCGCGGCGCGTGTTGTCGACGGTGAAGCCTGCGGCGTTGAGGGCGGCGGTGGCGTCGGCCTCGGACATACCCTCCACGTCCGGGACGGTGAGCCCGCTGTTGACCACGAGGGAGACCTCGCTGCCGCGGGTGAGGGTGGTGCCCGGCTCGGGGGAGACGGCGAGCACCTGGCCGGTGGGGGCGTCGGCGTCGAAACGCTCCTCGACGCGGGCGATGGTGAGGTCGAGCTCGGCGAGACGGGTCTCCGCCTCCGCGAGCGGGATGCCGACGATCGCGGGCACCTGGATCGGCTCCGGCCCGCGGGAGAGGTGGACGGTGACGGTGGAGCCGATGAGTACGGCCTCCCCGACATCCGGGTCGGTCTCCGCGACGCGCCCCTCGGCGACATCGGCGGACCACACGGGATCCCCGGTGGTCACCGACAGGGTGCGCTCGGCGGCGGCCGCCTGGTAGGAGAGGATGTCCATGCCCTGCGGGTCCGGGACGGTGGGACGGCCCTGGGAGACCAGGACCGTCACCTCGTTGCCGCGGACGACCTTCTCCCCGTCGGCGGGCTCGGTGCCGGCGATGAGGTCGGCGGGGACCTCGTCGTGGTAGACGATCTCGGTCACGGCCCGAAACCCGGCGTCCTCCACGGTGGCGACGGCGGCCGTGCGGTCCATGCCGAGCACCTGCGGGATCTCCCCGTAGCGGCCGGAGCCGAACCACCACGCGCCGATGGCGATGGCGGTGGTGAGCAGGGCGATGACGAGCAGCCACACGACCAGGCCGACCTTGGAGCGGTTGCTCACCGGTGCCGGCTGCTCGACCGGCTCCTCGGGGATGCGCGCCGGGACGGGGGCCTGTGCGGGTGGTTCGATGGGCGGCTGGATCGGTTCGTGGACGCGGGTCTCGGTGACCGGGGGAGCCTCGGTGATCTCGGTGACCATGGTCGGCGGGCCGACGAGGTCGGTGATGTCGGTGGGCACGGCGGCCGCGCGGGTGGCCGCCGAGTTCTGGGGGATGGGCACCGTGAACGACGGCAGCTCCAGCTCCCCGGCGACATCGTCGAGTGCAGCGAGGAACTCCGCGGCGTCGGCGAAACGGTCCTGCGGGTCGCGCGCGGTGGCGGTGGCCACGAGGGCGTCGACAAGCGGGGGGACGCCGTCGATGCGGGAGCTGGGGGCGGGGACGTCGTCCTCGAGACGTCGATAAGCATGGTCCAGCGGGGTGTCACCGGAAAAGGGCGTGGTGCCGGTGAGCAGCTCGAACAGGACGATGCCGGCGGAGTAGACGTCGGAGGCGGGTGTGATGTCGGAGCCGTCGACCTGCTCGGGGGAGAGGTAGGCGGCGGTGCCGACGATCTGCGAGGTGGTCGACGCGGCGGCCGCGGCACGCACGAGGCCGAAGTCGGCGAGCTTGACGCGGTGATCACCGTTGATGAGGACGTTGTCCGGTTTGATGTCGCGGTGGACCAGACCGGAGGCGTGCGCCACTGACAGTCCGGTGAGCACCGACCGCAGCACCGCGGCCGCGGCGTGCGGGGGCATGGGGCCACGCTCGGCGAGCAGCTCCCGGAGGGTGCCGCCGGTGATGAGCTCCATGATGAGGTAGAGGTGGTCGCCGTCGGAGCCGAAGTCGTAGACGTTGACGAGGTTCGGGTGGTTGAGCTGCGCCATGGCGCGGGCCTCACGGCGGAACCGCTGCCGGAAGACGGGGTCGGCGATGTACTTCTCGTCGAGGACCTTCGCCGCCACCGCCCGGCCGAGACGCAGATCCACGCAGCGCCAGACCATGGACATGCCACCGCGGGCGATCGGGTGATCGATGCGGTAACGGTCCTCGAGGAGGTCTCCCACTGCCAGTTGAGCCATGCGAACCAGTATGGTCCACACGCGGGTGCCCACGCCAACGCAGGGCGTCTAGAGTGGAGCGCGTGATTGAGAACGACATCCCCCTGGAGACCCTGCTGGCCGACGAGCCGATGCTCACCCTGCCGGAGACCGCCGACCGCCTCGGCGTGGTGATCACCCGCGTGCACGACCTGCTGGCGGCGAAGAAGCTCATCGCCCACGTCATCGACGGCAAGCGGCACGTCCCGGAGGCACTGTTCCACGAGGGGTCCGACACGACCGGCAAGTACGTGCCCGGTCTGCTCACCCTCCTCGCCGACGGCGGCTACTCCGACGAGGAGATCCTGCGCTACCTGTTCACCGAGGATGAGACTCTGCCGGGGCGTCCGGTCGACGCTCTGCACGGTCAGCTGGCCCGTGAGGTCCTGCGCCGGGCGCAGGCCATGGCCCTCTGATCTCCTTCCCGAAGACCCAGTCGGTGAGCACCCAGGCGAGCACGAACACGCCCGCCATCCACCACGTGTTGTAAAGCTGGTGGTTGCCGCTGCCCGTGAAGGACAGGGTGACCACAATGGAGGCACCCACCGCCAGGCGCAGCACCCACTCCGGCGGACGGACGGTACCGACGAGGGTGATCACCGACGCGTAGTACCAGGGCAGCGTCACCGAATTGAAGACGAACGCCACCTGGTAGGCCAGAGCGGTGCCGGCGAGGGCTCGCCGGGTGGTGTGGCGGAACATCCACCACACGACGACCAGCCCGGCGAGCATGAGGACCATGGAGATGCTGCGCAGCACGCCCAGGGCGGTGTTGTACTCGAAACCGGTGTCGACGACCTGCACCACCCACGTGATGCCGCTGGCCAGCAGGGACGGCAGGGCCAGCGGGTTGATCACCTTCGAGTTGCCGGAGATCTCCGACAGCCAGCCCCACGAGGAGCCGGACAGCCACGTCACCGCAGCGACCACCGCGAGCGTCTCGACGAGCCCCACGAAACCCGTCACCACGAACGCCAGGAAGCGGTGCATGTGGCGGGAATAATGGTGGGTGGCCATCCACACGACGAACGGCAGCGCGATCGCGGCCGTCGCCTTGAGGGAGACAGCCACCGCGATGAGCGCCACGCCGAGCAGGAAGCGCTTGTGCAGGCAGGCGAGCAGGCCGACGGAGACGAGCCCCACCATGACCGACTCGTTGTGCATGCCGCCGACCATGTGGAGGATCATCACGGGATTGGCCACACCCAGCCACAGCGCGAGCGCCGGGTCGCCCCCGAGGGCGCGGGCGATCCGCGGTACCGCCCAGGCGATGGCCGCGAAGCCGAGGACCGAGATGAGCTTGTACACGATGACCCCGGCCGTGACGTTGTCGCCCACCAGCCGGGTCACCCCCTCGCCGATCCACAGGTGCAGCGGGCCGTAGGGGGTGGTGGTGTTGCGCCAGTCGTGGGAGACCTCGAGCAGGTACGGACCCGGGTTGACGGCCGCGCCCTGCGTGTACGGGTCGTAGCCGTCGCGCAGCATCGCTCCCTGCATGAGATAGGAGTAGACGTCGCGCGAGAGCATCGGGGCGGCGGGGAGGAGCGGCAGGATCCACACCCAGAGGGATTTACGGACATGCTTCTCGACGCCCGGTCGGCCCCGCAGCACGTGACGTCGCCCGAGGACGACCCAGCCGGCGAGGAGGAAGGCGACGCCCGCCCAGAACACCACGTTGGAGATGCCCGCCCCGCGGCCGTAGGCCAGGAAATCGAGGTCGAGGGCCTCCAGGACGCCACCCCGGTTGCGGGTGGCACCGCCGCCGAAGGATCCCAGGAGCAGCAGCAGCGAGCCGATGAGCCCGAGGGACAGGGCGGAGGGCAGCCGGATGACCATCAGCGTCGGCGGGCCGTGGCGCGGTGCGCGAGATCGGTGAGGGTGGCCGTGACCTCCGGAGAGGTGCCGACGGCGGCCAGATGGGCCAGGCCGGAGGCGGTGAGGGCGGAGATGCGCTCCTCGAGGGCCTCGACGGCGCCGGTCTCCGCGATGATCTGCGCCAGACGGGCGATCTCCGCGGGGTCGGAGGTGGTGCCGATGCCGCGGCGCAGTTCGGCGGCGGCGGCCGGGTCGCGTTCGTCGGCACGCTGCAGGGCGGTGGCCAGCAGGACGGTGCGCTTGCCCTCCCGCAGGTCGTCGCCCGCCGGCTTGCCGGTGACCTCCGGGTCGCCGTAGACGCCGAGTTCGTCGTCCCGCAGCTGGAAGGCGATGCCGATGTCGCGGCCGTAACCGCGGAAGGCGTCGATGGTGGCCTGGTCCGCGCCCGCGATCGCCGCGCCCAGGTGGAGCGGGCGTTCGATGGTGTAGGCGGCGGTCTTGAAACGGTTGACCGAGTCCGCGAGCTCGATGTCCTCGTCGCCCGTGGCCTCCAGGGAGATGTCGAGCAGCTGGCCCCCGATGACCTCGGTACGCATGGCCCGCCAGGGTTCGCGTGCCCGCTGCAGGGCCGCGACCGACAGCCCGGAGTCCTGCAGCATGTCCTCGGCCCATACCAGGGCCAGATCGCCGACCAGGATGGCGACGGACTCACCGAAGTGCGCCGGGTCACCGGCCCAGCCGTTGTCGCCGTGCACCTTTTCGACGGCCCGGTGCACCGTCGGGTTGCCGCGCCGGGTGTCGGAGGCGTCGATGATGTCGTCGTGGATGAGGGCGCAGCCCTGGATGAACTCCAGGGAGGCGGCGGCGCGCAGCATCGCCGCCGGGTCCTCATCCGTCTCGAGTCCGCCGCCGCCGACGAAGCCAGCCCAGGCGTAGAGCGGACGAATGCGCTTCCCGCCGTCGAGGACGAAGGACTCCAGGTGGGAGACCGCCCTGGTCACCGGGCCGCCGATGGCGGCGACCTGCGCCCGGCGGGAGTCGATGAAGCGGGCGAGCTCGTCGCGGGCCGCGGCGGGAACTTGGTCGAGGGTCAGGGTCTGAATGTCCTGGGTGGTCAACGCGGGTGATCCTTCAGTCGGACGGGGTGGGTACGAGTATCAACGATACCCAGTGCCCTACCGGGGCTGGTCCACCACGGCGGGCTTCTCCACCATCCCGGGCAGGGGCAACGGGACGGACAGCACCGCGAAGGGGCGGGCGTCGCCGTCGAAGAAGAAGTCCCGCAGCTCGTCGCGGAAGCCCATGGAACGGTAGAGGGAGAAGGCGTTGTTCGCCTCGTCCTCGACCTCGGGGGTGGAGAGCATGGCGTTGCCGGCGGGGGCGAGCCACAGCAGCTGGGAGAGCAGCAGGCGGCCGATGCCGCGGCCCTGCTGGGATGGGTCGACGTGGATCTCCGCCACCTCGAAGTAGTCGCGCATGAGCATGAGCTGGCGGGTGTCCGGGCCGCCCCCCTCCCGGAATCCGCGGCGGACCTGCCGGTCCCACCACATGTCGGGGGCACCGATGTAGCCGTAGGCCACGCCGAGGACGGTGTCGTGTTCGAGTGCCACGAGGGCGGTGAAGCCGGGCTGCATGATCTCCTGGCGCCACACGGCGATGCGGCCGGCGCGGATGCTCGGGTCGTAGCCCATCGCCTCGATGTAGAGGTCGACGAGCTGCGGGGCCAGGACGGCGAATTCAGGTCCGGACAACCGGCGGATCTCCATGGTCACACCACCACTGAACCAGAAGTGGGGCCGGTGGTGGGGGACTGGTGGGCGGCGCGGGGTGCGGTGTTCGAACGCGGCGGTCCGCTCTGCGTGGGAAAGATGCAGTTCACCGTTGACGTGTTCGAATGGCTGTTCTATAATGGGGGTGTGGTGTTCGAGGTTGGTTCTAAGGTGACGGCATCACGGAAAGCAGTTCGGTGAACAAGGAGTAAGGAAGGGAGTTGGTTCCGATGGCACAGATCATTTCAGCAACGACGAGGTTTGCCGGGGCGGGCGCTGGTACGCGTCGGGCCGACTTCATTCTCAAGGCGCGGGCCCTGCTGGCGCAGGCCGTGGAACACCGGAAAGCGGGGGACTGGGACCTCGCCCTCGAGGCGGCCTTCCAGGCGGCCCTGCGCACCGCAGGCGCGCGGATCTCGGCGTCGGCGCTGGCGGGCCGTCGTCGCCGCCCGAGCAATGCGTGGGAGCAGCTGCGGCTGGTGGACGAGGACGGTGCGCGGTGGGCGGCCGAGTTCGCCCAGTACTCCCGTCTCCGTTCCCGAGTGTCCTCCGGACTGGAGCGCTCCATCGACCACGCGGTGGTCAACCGGATCATGGATCTGGCCGCCGAGTTCCTCGCCGAGGTGGAGGAGGAGGCGGGCTGGCTGCCGGCCGCCGCGTAACAGGGTTGGCATTGGCGGGAACAATCCCGATAGTCTGGGCGTTAAATCAGTAGACAGGTAAAACCCCAGCGATATCCGGGAGGAACAGTGTCGCTTTCAGAGCAGGAGCAGAGGATGCTCCGGGAGATTGAACAGTCTCTCCTTGCTGACGACCCCAAGTTCGGGGCGTCCGTGGCCGGCGACCACGGCATCGGCGGTACGCCGGGCATCACCCTCCGCGGGATTGCCCTGGTGGTGGTCGGACTGGTCATGCTGGTGGGTGGTGTCGCCCTGGCGCAGCAGAGCCTGTGGTTCATCGCGCTCAGTGTGGTCGGCTTCCTCGTCATGTTCGGTGCCGGTGTGTGGATGCTCCGCGGTGGCGGGGCTTCCGGGGCGTCGCGCGCGCCGCGTCAGTCGACGTCCGACCGTCCCAAGGATCCGTCCTCGCGGGGCAGTCGGATGGAGGAGAACTTCCGCCGCCGGTTTGAGGAGCGTTAGCGCCCCATTTCGAGATCAGGCCCGTCGTCTACCCCCTCGGTAGGCGGCGGGCTTCGTCGATTCCCCACTTTCCCCCACCATGGTGCGTCGGAGGCGACGTCGGCCCGCTGTGGACGCCGTCGCTGTGGTGTGGAAGTGTGGACATGACGCGCCCGGACGGGACGGTGCCCCACTGTGGTTTTCGTGCATTTACCTGGCCAAATAACGGAACGTGTGGGAATAGTGGGGCAATTGGGGGTTGTTGGTGGGGCAAAGTGGGGTATTGTGGGGCGCAGCGGTGGAGCGATCCATCGTGAGAATTGAATCAGGTCTGACAAGATCCGTGGCGTCGAGACAAGGAAGGTGGCCCCGGGATGTTTCTCGGTACCTACACTCCGAAGCTCGACGACAAGGGTCGGCTGACACTGCCGGCGAAGTTCCGTGACGAACTGGCCGGCGGGTTGATGGTCACGAAGGGGCAGGACCACAGTCTTGCGGTCTATCCCCGGGAGGAGTTCACCGAGCGCGTCCGCAAGGCCGCGGCGGTGTCCCGGACCAACCCCCAGGCACGTGCCTTCATCCGAAATCTGGCTGCCAGTGCGGATGAACAGCGTCCTGACGGGAGCGGTCGCATCACCCTCTCGGCCGGGCACCGCGAGTATGCGGGCCTGACCAAGGAGTGTGTGGTCATCGGATCAGTGGATTTTCTCGAGATCTGGGATGCCGAATCCTGGGCCGCTTATCAGCAGGAGACTGAGGCTGCGTTCTCCGCGGCCGATGCAGAAGACGTCCTCGGCGGACTGCTCTGACCTTGATGGTCGTCAAGGGTGGGGCGGGGTACGTGTACGGACTCTGCCCGAGGTGATGCTCTGGTGTACTTCCCCGACATCAGATGAACACATCGGGCAGGGCCCTGTACGTGCCCCGCAGCCTGGACCTGAATACAGCACACGATGACCAGGAAGGGGGCGCGGCCATGAGTGACATGAGCTTCGACATCACCGACAACCACGGCCACGTTCCCGTGCTCCGGGATCGGATGGCCGACCTGCTGGCGCCCGGCGTCGAGAAGCTTGCCGACGCCGCCGTCATCGTCGACGGCACCCTCGGGGCCGGCGGCCACACCGAGCATTTCCTGCGCACCTTCCCCGCCGCCCACGTCATCGGCGTCGACCGGGACCCCGCCTCCCTGGCGGGCGCCCGCGAGCGCCTCGCCCCCTTCGGGGAGCGCTTCGTCGGCGTGCAGACCCGTTTCGACGGGATCGGCGAGGCCATCGCCGAGGGGGAGGGCCACATCTTCGAGCTGGCCCGCGAGCACGGCGTCGCCGGTGCGCTCTTCGACCTCGGGGTGTCCTCCATGCAGCTCGACCAGGTGGAGCGTGGTTTCGCCTACCGCACCGACGCCCCGCTGGACATGCGTATGGATCCGACGACGGGCAAGACCGCCGCGGACGTGCTCAACACGTACAGCCACGGTGACCTGGCGCGTGTCCTCAAGACCTACGGTGACGAGCGTTTCGCCGGGAAGATCGCCTCCGCGGTCCTCCGGGAGCGGGAGAAGGAGCCCTTCACCAGCTCCGCCCGTCTCGTGGAACTGCTCTATGCCACCATCCCGGCCGCCACTCGCCGCACCGGTGGTCACCCGGCCAAGCGCACCTTCCAGGCCCTGCGCGTCGAGGTCAACGCCGAGCTCGAGGCGCTGGAGAACGTCCTGCCGATCATCACCGACCTCCTCGCCGTCGGCGGGCGGGCGGTGTTCATGAGCTACCAGTCCCTCGAGGACCGCATCGTCAAGGCGGCGTTCGCCGAGATGACGGCCTCGAAGACCCCGCCCGGTCTCCCCATGGATCTGCCGGGCACCGCGCCCCGCTTCGCCTCCGTCACCCGCGGTGCGGAGAAGGCGACCGCAGCAGAGATCGACGACAATCCGCGGGCGGCCCCGGTGCGGGTCCGCGCCGTCGAGAAGCTCCCTGACCCGTTTGGAGACCGACCGTGACGACACCGACGACACCGACCAGCAAGGACCGCCGTATGGGTGCCAGCCGCGATTTCACGTCCACCGCCCTCCTCGAGCGGCCCTACGCGCCGCCGGCGCAGACGCCGCTGCCGAAGCGCCGCCGCCCGGTCCCGAATCGACTCGGTTCGCGCCAGGTCGTCTCCGTGCGGGGGCGTCGTGTCGCGGAGCTGAAGAAGACCTCCCTGCTGGCGAAGCTGTTCAGCATCTCCATCGTCCTCGCCATCGCCGGCGTGGCCGTGGCGATGTGGCTGGCGGGCCTGGCCACCCAGCAGACGTTCCAGATGCAGCTGCTGCAGTCGCAGGACAAGCAGCTGTCCAACCAGCTGGAGACCCTCAACCGTGATCTGGAGAACGTGCGTTCCTCCGCGGAGATCGCGCGCCGCGCCGGCGAGCTGGGCATGGTCGCCCCGGCGCAGCCCGGTATTCTCGCGGTGCAGGAAAACGGCGACATCCTGGAGCAGCGTCCGGCAGATCCGGCGACGCGTCCTATCATTGACGTGAATGGTGCCCCGGTCCGTCCGGGGCAGGCATCGAGTGACCCGGACGCGATCGACGAGCTGGGTGACAACCTGGAGGCGGTCCCGCAGGGGCACCAGCTCCGGTCGCCGGATGACATCCTCCCGGATCCGGTGGCCCCGGCCCCCGAGCCGGGCGTGCTGCCCTACGCCCCGAACGTTCCGGAGACAGCAGAATCGACAGACAACTAGCAGGTGAGGACGGCCAGTGACACGACCCGGCCACGGAGGCGTGCGACGTAATGCGGGACGAGGCGACTCGTCCCGCCGGTCGTCATCCCGCGCCTACTCGGATGCCCGGGTGTCCCGGCCTCGCCCGCAACCGCAGCAGAAGACACAGAAGGCACCGAAGGACCAGAAGTCCCTCATGGTCGGCCGCATGCGGCTGGTGCTGGGCATCTTCCTCGTCATCGCCGTGGTCCTCGTGGGCCGTCTGGCGTGGGTGCAGGTCGTGTGGGGCCCGGACCTGGCAGCCAAGGCCCAGGAGCAGCGTGCCCGTATCTACGTCGACCCGGCCCGCCGCGGCGAGATCACCGACAAGCGGGGCAATCAGCTGGCCTACACGATGCAGGCCCGCAGTCTCACGGTGTCGCCGCAACTGCTGCGTCAGGAGCTGGCCCAGCAGCAGGATCTGCAGATGCGTATCGACGGCATGGCCCGCGCCGAGATCGACGCCCAGCTCGACGACCGCGTCGAGGACGTCCTGGTGACCATGTCGGAGGAGATCCCCCGCATGATCGAGGACGCCGGTGCCATCACCGGTGAGGTGAAGTCCCAGGACATCCTGGACAAGCTCCACGCCGAGACCTCCTATGAGGTGCTGGTGCGCAACGTCGACCCGGATGTCGCCACGGAGATCGCCTCCACCTTCCACGGTGTGGCGGCCGACCATCAGGACATCCGCCAGTACCCCAACGGGGCGATCGCGGAGAACATCATCGGCAGGGTGTCCATGGACGGGCAGGGCCAGTTCGGTTTCGAGGCCTCCGGCGACGCCATGCTCTCAGGTATCAACGGCCGTTCCACGGAGGACGTGTCCACGGACGGGCAGGTCATCCCGGGCACGCTCCGCGACGTCGTCCCGGCCGTCGACGGGGCCGCCGTGGAGCTGACCCTCGACCTCGACCTGCAGACCTACGTGCAGCAGCTGCTCGAGCAGGCGAAGGCCAACTCGCAGGCGGAGTCGGCGGAGGCCGTTGTCCTCGACGTCGCCACCGGCAAGGTGCTGGCGATGGCCAACACCGACACCATCGACCCCAACGGCAACATCGAACGGCAGTTGGCGGCGGGCAAGGACTTCGAGAACCAGACCATCTCGCACCCCTTCGAGCCGGGTTCCGTCGCCAAGGTCATCACCGCCGCCGCCAGCATCGAGGAGGGCCTGACCACCCCGGACGAGGTCCACCAGGTGCCGGGATCCATCCACATGGCCGGGGTGACGGTCTCCGACGCGTGGGACCACGGCGTCGTGCCGTACACCACGACGGGCATCTTCGGTAAGTCCTCCAACGTGGGCACCCTCATGCTGGCCGAGCGCCTCGGCGAGGACACCTTCGCCGAGTACCTCGACCGTTTCGGCGTCGGCCGCCCGACAGGCATCGAGCTGCCCAACGAGTCCTCCGGTCTGCTGCCCGCCCGCGAGCAGTGGTCGGGCGGCACGTTCGCCAACCTGCCGATCGGACAGGGCATGTCCTTCACCACGCTCCAGATGGCCAGCATCTACCAGGCCCTGGCCAACGACGGCATGCGCATCGAACCGCGCATCGTCGAGTCCGTCACCGGACCCGACGGCAAGGAGCAGCCCACCACCGAGCCCAAGCGCACCCAGGTGGTCAGCCCGGAGACTGCCGACACGGTCGTCTCCATGTTCCGGGCCGTCACCCAGGATGATCCGGGTGGCCTGCAGATGGGTACCGGTGCCAACGGTGCCGTGCCCGGCTACCAGACCTCCGGCAAGACGGGAACGGCCCAGAAGGTCGACCCCAACACCGGCGCCTACTCGAACTCCGACTACTGGATCACCTTCGCCGGCATCGCCCCGGCGGATGATCCCCGCTTCGTCGTCGCCGTCATGGTCGATCAGCCGCGCGCCGGCGTCGAGGAGGGCGGTGGCGGCGGTGAGTCCTCCGCCCCGGTGTTCCGCGAGATCGCCTCGTGGCTGCTCAACCGCGACAACATCCCGACCTCGCCGCCCATGGAGGATCTGCTCATCCTCCACGCCCAGTAACCACCCCGCCCCCAGGAGGAGAACCACCTTGCACACACTGTCCCACCTCAACCGGATCGCCGGGGGAGAGCTGGTCGCCGCCTTCGGGGCCGATCCCTCCATCACCTCCCTCGAGCTCGAATCCTCCCGTGTTCCCGCAGCGGGCGGTCTGTTCGCCGCTCTGCCCGGCACCCGTCGCCACGGCGCGGAGTTCGCCGCCGACACCACCGCCGAGGCCATCCTCACCGACCGGGCGGGCCACGACATCCTGCGGGAGAAGCAGGAGACCCGCCCCGTCATCGTCGTCGACGACGTCCGCGCCATCCTGGGGCTCGTCGCCGCCGAGATCCACGGCCACCCCTCCGAGCAGCTCACCTTGCTGGGCGTCACCGGCACCTCCGGCAAGACCACCACGAGCTACCTGCTCGAGCAGGGCCTCATGGCCGCCGGTCACAAGGTCGGCCTCATCGGCACCACCGGCACGCGTATCGACGGCCGCCCCGTCCCCACCTCCCTGACCACCCCGGAGGCCACCACCCTCCAGGCCCTGTTCAAGGAGATGCTCGACGAGGGCGTCACCCACGTCGTCATGGAGGTCTCCTCCCACGCCCTCGAGCTCGGGCGCGTCACGGGCACGCGTTTCGACGTCGCGGGCTTCACCAACCTCTCCCAGGACCACCTCGACTTCCACCCGACGATGGAGGAGTACTTTGAGGCCAAGGCCCGCTTCTTCGACCCGGAGTCCCCGCTGGTCGCGGACCGGGCCGTCATCTGCATCGACGACGACTGGGGTCGGCGGATGGCCGACCGCGCCGCCGACCCGCTCACCGTCGCCACCCGTGGGGCGGAGGCCGACATCAGCTCCGCGCAGGCCCAGCTCACCCCGACGGGTGCCCAGCTGCTGGTCATGCACCTGCCGGACACCTTCCTCGAGGCGGAACTCCCGCTGCCGGGTGACTTCAACATCGCCAACGCCGCCCTGGCCACCGGCATGGCCTACGCCGTCGGGGTCGACCCCCGGGACTTCGTCGGCGGCTTCGTCAACGTCGCCGTCCCCGGTCGCATGGAGCGTATCGACGAGGGGCAGGAGTTCCTCGCCGTCGTCGACTACGCCCACAAGCCGGCCGCCGTCGCTGCCGTCCTGGACACCCTTCGCGGTCAGGTCAGGGGTCGACTCGGCGTCGTCGTCGGGGCCGGTGGTGACCGGGACGCCACGAAGCGCCCGATCATGGGCGCGGAGGCCGCCCGCCGCGCGGACCTCGTCATCATCACCGACGACAACCCGCGCAGCGAGGTGCCGGAGACCATCCGTGCCGCCGTCCTGCAGGGTGCGGTCGACGCCGGCACCGACGCGGAGATCCGGGAGATCGGCGACCGCGCCGCCGCCATCGACGCCCTCGTCGAGTGGGCGCAGCCGGGTGACGCCGTCGTCGTCGCGGGCAAGGGCCACGAGGTCGGCCAGCTCGTCGCCGGCGTCAACCACCACTTCGACGACCGGGAAGAAGTCCGGCGTGCACTGAAGGAGAAGCAGTCATGATCCCCCTGACTCTCGCGGAGATCGCACAGATCACCGGCGGCGAGCTCACGGACGGCGCCGATCCGCAGGCGCGCGTCACCGGTTTCGTCGAGTTCGACTCCCGCAAGGTCACCCCGGGTGGTCTGTTCCTGGCCCTGCCGGGTGCGCGTGTCGACGGCCATGATTTCGCCGCCACCGCCACCGAGGCCGGGGCGGTCGCCGTCCTGGCCGCCCGCCCGGTGGGTGTCCCGGCGGTCGTCGTCACGCCCACCGGCCGCAGCGACTCCAACGCCGACATCTACGCCCACGACACCGACGGTTCCGCCCGCGCGGTCGTCGAGGCGCTGGCGGCGCTGGCCCACGGCGTCGTGACGCGCCTGCCGGACCTGACGGTCGTCGGCATCACCGGCTCCGCCGGCAAGACCTCCACGAAGGACCTCGTGGCCTCCGTGCTCCGGCAGGCGGGGGAGACCGTCGCCCCGCCCGGCTCCTTCAACAACGAGATCGGCCACCCCTACACGGCACTGCGGTGCGACGCGGACACCCGATTCCTCGTCGCCGAGATGTCCGCCCGCGGTATCGGGCACATCGCCCACCTGGCGGAGTCCGTGCCACCGCACATCGGCGTGGTGCTCAACGTGGGCTCCGCGCACCTCGGCGAGTTCGGCTCCCGGGAGAACATCGCCCAGGCCAAGGGGGAGCTCGTCGAGGCGCTCCCGGACGCGGGCGTGGCCATCCTCAACGCCGACGACCCCTTCGTCGCCGCCATGGCCCCGCGGACCCGCGCCCGGGTGGTGACGTACTCCACCCAGCAGCGCGCCGACCTGTGGGCGGACGACATCCGTCTCGACGACGTCGCCCGCGCCAGCTTCACCCTCCACGCCGGGGACACCACGGCCCCCGTCACCCTGCAGGTGTTCGGCGAGCACCAGGTGTCCAACGCCCTGGCCGCCGCGGCCGTCGGCATCGAGGCCGGCCTCAGCGTGGCGCAGGTCGCCGCGGGACTGTCAGCGCACACCAACGCCTCCGCCCACCGCATGGACGTGCAGACGCGCGCCGACGGCGTCACCGTCATCAACGACGCCTACAACGCCAACCCGGACTCCATGAGCGCCGGCATCGCCGCCCTGGCCTACACCGCCGCCGCCCGCCCGCACGCCCGCGCCATCGCGGTCCTCGGCGAGATGGGGGAGCTCGGCGAGGACGCGGAGGAGTCCCACCGTCTGCTCGGCGAGCAGCTCGACCGCTACCGGGTCGGCCACCTCATCGCGGTGGGGG
Source organism: Corynebacterium pollutisoli (assembly GCF_900177745.1). GTDB lineage: Bacteria > Actinomycetota > Actinomycetes > Mycobacteriales > Mycobacteriaceae > Corynebacterium > Corynebacterium pollutisoli. The sequence continues at coordinate 407,774 of NZ_FXAR01000001.1, forward strand.
ACAACCCCAACAGCCGCGCCATGGCCACCGAGGCCCGGAATCGGGGTATAACTACTGAGATCGCACATGACGTCGACGAGGCCACCCGGCTGGTCGACGCCGTGCTGCGCACCCGTCCCATCGAGCACACCGGTCCCGGCAACCCCGGGGACGTCGTGCTGGTCAAGGCGTCCAACGCCCTCGGCCTGTGGCGGGTGGCCGAGCAACTCATCGAGAAGGGTCTTTAGGGGCGCACCGACGTGACACAGATCATCATCGCAGGAATCGTCAGCTTCCTCGTCGCCATCTTCACCACCCCGGTCCTCATCCGGCGATTCTCCGCCGAGGGGCTGGGCCAGGAGATCCGCGAGGAGGGGCCGAAGTCCCACCTGCGCAAGCGCGGCACCCCGACGATGGGTGGTATCGCCATCATCGCGGGCATCGTCGTCGCCTACCTCACCGTCGGCATCTTCGGGATGGCCATCGGCTCCGGCGGCTTCACCGTCTCCGGTCTCCTCGTCCTCGGCCTCACCCTGGGCCTCGGCGCCCTGGGCTTCGCGGACGACTTCATCAAGCTCTTCCGCGCCCGCAACCTGGGCCTCAACAAGACCGCCAAGCTCGTCGGCCAGCTCGTGCTCGCCATCGGCTTCGGCCTGCTCATCCTGTGGTTCCCCGACGAGCAGGGGCTCACCCCGGGATCGACGCACCTGTCCTTCGTGCGTGACATCGACACCTTCGACATCGCCTTCGGTGGCTCCGTCATCGGCATTGTGGTGTTCCTGCTGTTCATGTACATCCTCATCGCCGCCTGGTCGAACGCCGTCAACCTCACCGACGGCCTCGACGGTCTCGCCGCCGGCTCCACCGCCTTCGTCATGGGCGGCTACGCGCTCATCACCTTCTGGCAGTTCCGCAACTCCTGCACCGTCTCTGTGGAGCCGGGCTGCTACTCCGTGCGTGACCCGCTGGACCTCGCGGTGCTGGCCGCCGCCGGCCTGGGCGGCTGCCTCGGCTTCCTGTGGTGGAACGCCGCCCCCGCCAAGATCTTCATGGGCGACACCGGCTCCCTGGCCCTCGGTGGTCTCGTCGCCGGCCTGTCGGTCGCGTCCCGCACCGAGCTGCTCATGATCATCATCGGTGCGCTCTTCGTCATCGAGGCCGCCTCCGTGGTCATCCAGGTGATCGTCTTCCGCACGACGGGCCGGCGTTTCTTCCGCATGGCCCCCTTCCACCACCATTTCGAGAACGGCGGCTGGCCTGAGACCACCGTCGTCATCCGCTTCTGGCTCATCGCCGCGATGGCCGTGATGTTGGGAGTGTCCATCTTCTACGCAGAGTGGCTGACAGCCACAGGAGTGAGCCTACGATGATCACCGGAACCGCCCTGATCGCCGGCGCCGGAGTCTCCGGTCGCGGAATTGCCCGCCTGCTCGACGATCTCGGCGTGTCCGTGGTCGTCGCCGACGACAACGGCGCGGGCATCCCCACCGCGGAGGCCCGCCGACGCCTCGACGAGTTCGAACTCGTCGTCACCTCCCCGGGCTGGCGCCCCGACAACCCCCTGCTTATCGACGCTGCCGCCGCGGGCCTCGAGGTCATCGGCGACGTCGAACTCGCCTACCGCCTCGACCGGGCGGGCACCTTCGGTGATCCCCGCACGTGGCTGGTCGTCACCGGCACCAACGGCAAGACCACCACCACCGCGATGCTGGCGGCCATGATGCAGCAGCTGGGCCGGGACACCGGCCTTCGCGCCGCGGCCGTCGGCAACATCGGCGTGGCAGTGGCGGACGCGCTCGTCGACAAGCAGCGTGTCGACGTTCTCGTCGCCGAGCTCTCCTCCTTCCAACTCCACTGGTCGGACCAGCTCACCCCCGACGCCGGGGTGCTGCTCAACCTCGCCGAGGACCACATCGACTGGCACGGCTCCTTCACCGCCTACGCCGACGACAAGGCCCGCGCCCTGCGCGGCCCCGTCGCCGTCGCGGGTGTCGACGACGCCGCGGTGCGCGCGGCGCTGGAGCGGGCGGGCGTCGACAAGCACACCGGTTTCACGCTCGGCGAGCCGGGCCTGGGGCAGTTCGGTGTCATCGGCGGGCAGCTGGTGGACAACACCGGCGACGCTCCCGTCGTCCTGGCCCCGGTCGCCGGGATCCAGCCCGGCGGCCCGGCCGGGGTGCTCGACGCCCTGGCCGCGGCCGCCGTGGCCCGCAGTCAAGGGGCGGAACCGGCCCACATCGCCGCCGCGCTCGCCGACTTCCAGGTCGACGGCCACCGCGGGCAGACCGTCGCGGAGACCGGGGGAGTGTCGTGGATCGACAACTCCAAGGCCACCAACCCCCACGCCGCCGACGCCGCACTCGCCGGCCTGCACGACGTCATCTGGATCGCCGGCGGGCAGCTCAAGGGCGCGGACGTGGCCCCGCTCATCCGCGATCACGCGCACCGGCTCAAGGCCGTCGGGCTGCTCGGGGTCGACGCCCCGCTCATCGCCGCCGCGCTGGCCGACCTCGCCCCGGACGTCCCCGTCCGCGTCACCGCGGACACCGACCCTCAGGCCGCCGTGGACGAGCTCGTCGGGTGGGCCCACGGCCTCGCCACGGAGGGGGACACCGTCCTCCTGGCGCCGGCGGCCGCCTCACTCGACATGTTCACCGGGATGGCACAACGCGGCGACCTCTTCGCCGCCGCGGCAGGGAGGCTGTCATGAGCACCACCACCGGAACCTTCACCAGATGGCGGGCCGACTGGCACCGCATGATGGAGTCGCGCCCCGGCTTCGACTACTTCATGATCCGCTCCGTCGTCTTCCTCCTCGTCGGCATCGGCGCCGTCATGGTCATGTCGTCGACGATGACGTGGTCCGTCCTCGAGGGCGCGACCGTGTGGAACCAGGCCGCGCGCCAGTTCATGATGATCGTCGCCGGACTCGTCGCCTTCTGGATCGCCCTGCGCCTGCGGCCCGACACCGTCCGCAGACTCACCCCCTGGCTGCTCGTCATCGCCCTCGCGCTGCTCGTCGCGGTGCTCATCCCGGGCATCGGCACCGGCCGCCTCGAGGTGGGTTCGCAGTCGTGGATCGTGCTCGGCCCGCTGCGCTTCCAGCCCTCGGAGCTGGCCAAGGTCGCCATCGCCGTGTGGGGTGCCTCCTACCTGGCGGACAAGCGCCACACCGGCCCCAGCATGCGCAGCCCGTTCACCATCTACACCGTCGTGGCCACCGTCATGGCGGTGCTCATCGCCGCGCAGGGTGACATCGGCATGGCCGTCAACTTCGGCATCATCGTCATGTTCACCCTCTTCTTCGCCGGTGTGGACATCCGCCTCATCTTGGCGGCCTTCATCGCCGCAGGCGGCCTGCTCGTGTGGCTGTTCCTCAGCGGCGGCTTCCGCTCCAACCGCTTCCACGTCTACTTCGACGCCCTCTTCGGCCGCTTCGAGGACACCCGCGGCACGGCGTTCCAGTCCTATCAGGGCTTCCTCTCGCTGGCGGACGGCTCCGTCGCCGGCGTCGGCGTCGGCCAGTCTCGCGCCAAGTGGTTCTACCTGCCGGAGGCCAAGAACGACTTCATCTTCGCCATCATCGGCGAGGAGCTCGGCCTGTGGGGCGGCGCGCTCGTCATCGCCCTGTTCGCCGCACTGGGGTACTTCGGCATCCGCGCGGCGTTCCGCGCCCAGAACCAGTTCCAGGCGCTCATGGCCGGCGCGCTCACCGCGGGTGTCGTCTCCCAGGCGTTCATCAACATCGGTTACGTCGTCGGCCTGCTACCCGTCACCGGTATCCAGCTGCCGATGATCTCCGCGGGCGGTACCTCCACCATCATCACCCTCGGGTCGATGGGCTTACTGGCGTCAGTCGCCCGCCACGAGCCGGAGGTGGTCTCCGCGATGCAGTCCTACGGCCGCCCGCTCTTCGACCGGCTGTTCCTGCTGCCCGAGCCTGCGGTGCGCCGCGCCCCCGTGCGCCGGGAGCCGCGCGAGCGGTTCGGCGAGCCGGTCACTGGTAGCGTCAACAGGAGACCTCGGCCCCACCCTGACAGGAGACGGTGATCCATGCCCGCATCGAATGAGCCCCTCAGAGTCGTCGTCGCCGGAGGCGGAACCGCCGGCCACATCGAGCCCGCACTCGCCGTCGCCGAGGCCCTCGTCGAGCGGCACGGGGCGCAGGTCACGGCCCTGGGCACCCCGCGCGGTCTGGAGCGGGACCTCGTCCCCGCCCGCGGCTTCGACCTCGAGCTCATCGACCCGGTGCCGGTGCCGCGTCGCCCCAGTGTCGACCTGCTCAAGCTGCCCTTCCGCGTGATCCGGGCGGTCCGCCAGACGCGCGGGGTCCTCCGGGACGCGGACGCCCTCATCGGTTTCGGCGGCTACGTCTCCGCCCCCGCCTACCTGGCGGCCCGCTCCCTGGGCATCCCCTTCTTCGTGCACGAGGCGAACGCGCGCGCCGGCCTGGCCAACAAGCTCGGCCAGCGCCTGGGCGGCACCAGCTACAACGCGGTGCCCGACTCCGGCATGCCGGGCGAGGTCGTGGGCATCCCGGTCCGCGCCAGCCTGCGCAACGCCGACCACGCCGACGCCGCCGCCCGCGCCCGCGAGACGTGGGGCCTGGGCACCCGCAAGACGCTGCTCATCACCGGCGGATCGCAGGGTGCGGTGAGTCTCAACAAGGCGGTGGCGGGTGCCGTCGCCACGCTCACCGAGGAGTTCCAGGTGCTCCACGCGTACGGCAAGCGCAACACCGCGCCGGCCCCGCACGAGCACTACGTGGCCCTGCCCTACATCGATGACATGGCCGCCGCCTACGCCGTCGCCGATCTCATCGTCTGCCGGTCCGGCGCGATGACCGTCGCGGAGGTCACCGCCTCCGGGCTGCCGGCCGTCTACGTGCCGCTGCCGCACGGCAACGGCGAGCAGGCCCTCAACGCGACCAGCGTCGTCGACGCCGGGGCCGCCCGCCTCGTCCCCGACAGTGAACTCACCTCCGACCGTCTCGTCTCCGAGGTCACCGCGATCCTCGGCGATGACGAGCAGCTGGCCACCATGCGGGCCGCCGCCCGTGATCATGCCGCCGGCGACGCCGCCGCGCTGCTCGCCGACGCGGTCGCCGCAGCGCTACAGTGAATCGTCCGTCCTTGTCCCCTCACCACAGGAGTGCACCACCCGTGACCGTCGATCTCTCCCGCGTCCACCTCATCGGCATCGGTGGGTCCGGCATGTCCGGCGTGGCGCGTATCCTCCTCGACCGCGGTGCCGTCGTCACCGGCTCCGACGTCAAGGACTCCCGCCCGGTACGGGCCCTGCGTTCCTCCGGCGCGCACGTCGCCGTCGGCCATGACGCCGGGAATCTGCTCCTCACCGGCGAGCTGCCGACCGTCGTCGTGGTCTCCTTCGCGGCCATCCCGCAGGACAACCCGGAGCTGGTCCGCGCCCACGAGGAGGGCATCCCGGTCATTCGCCGCTCCGACCTGCTGGGCGAGCTCATGGAGGGCCGCCGCCAGGTGCTGTTCGCCGGCACCCACGGCAAAACGTCGACCACGTCGATGGCGGTCGCCGCGATGCAGACCGCGGGCCTGGACCCGAGCTTCTCCATCGGCGGGCAGCTCAACCGCTCCGGCACCAACGCCCATCACGGCACGGGTGACGCCTTCGTGGCGGAGGCCGACGAGTCCGACGCCTCCCTGCTGCGGTACTCCCCGGACGTCGCCGTGGTGACCAACATCGAGCCGGATCACCTCGACTACTTCGGCACCGCCCAGGCCTACCACCAGGTCTTCGACGACTTCGCCGACCGCATCACCCCGGACGGCCACCTCGTCGTCTGCCTCGACGACATCCACGCCGCCGCCCTCGGCGAGCGCAGCCTGCAGCGCGGCATCCGCGTCCTCGGCTACGGCACCACCGACGCCGCGGCGCTCCACCCGGGCATCCCGCTCGGCGCCGAGGTGCTGTCCACCGAGGTCACCGACGTCGGTTCCACGGCCACGATGCGTATCGACGGCCGGGACCTCACCGTCGTCCTCCAGATCCCGGGCCAGCACATGGTCCTCAACGGGGCGGCCGCCCTGCTCGCCGCCCACCTGGCCGGTGGCGACCTCGACCGCCTGGCAGAGGGGCTCAGCGACTTCAACGGCGTGCGTCGCCGCTTCGAGTACCGGGGCACCGCCGGTGGGGTGCGCGTCTTCGACGACTACGCCCACCATCCGACCGAGGTGACCGCTGTCCTGCAGGCCGCCCGGCAGAAGGTCGAGGCGGAGGGGGAGGGCGCCCGCGTCATCGTCGCCTTCCAGCCGCACCTGTACTCCCGCACCATCGAGTTCGCCGAGGAGTTCGCCGCGGCCCTGTCGCTGGCCGACGCCGCCGTGGTGCTCGACATCTTCGGCGCCCGCGAGAAGCCGGTGGAGGGGGTCAGCTCCCGCATCATCACCGACGCCATGACCACCGAGGTCGTCTACGAGCCCGACTTCTCCCACGCGCCGCAGACCGTCCGCGAGCTGGCCCGCCCGGGTGACCTCGTGCTCACCATGGGTGCCGGTGACGTCACCCTGCTGGCCGGTGAGATCCTGTCCGCCCTGGACCAGTAGATGTCCCGCCGTACGATCCTCACCGTCCTCGCCGGGGTGCTGGCCGTCCTCCTGCTCGCCGCCGGCGTCCTGTGGGCGTTCCCCGTCCTGCGGGTGTCCTCCTTCGAGGTCACCGGCAACGCCAACTCCCCGGAGGAGTACGTCGTCGACGCCACCGGCGTGTCCGTCGGGGACAATCTCGTGCGTGTCGACGCCGGGCAGGCCGCGCAGGGCGTCGCCGAGCTCCCGTGGGTGCGCAGTGCGACCGTGTCGCGTCAGTGGCCGTCCACCCTCGCGGTGGAGGTCACCGAGCGGCAGGCGCTCATGTACAGCAGCGAGGGCGACGGGGACCACCTCATCGACACCGACGGCCGTCCCTTCGTCATCGACGTCCCCCCGGAGGGGGCGGTCGAGGTGACCGGCAGCCTGCGGCAGGATCCGGACACCCTCGCCGGGGTGGCGGATGCGTTGACGGCGCTGCCCGATCACGTGCGCGCTCTGGTGGCGTCCGTGGACGTGCCGGGGGAGTTCGAGATCGAGCTGCGGCTGTACGACGGGCGCACCATCTTCTGGGGCGCGGCGGACGCGAATCACGACAAGGCGTTGGCCGTGCAGACGGCCGTTCAGCGCGAGGGACAGCACTGGAATGTGTCGAATCCGTCGATGGTGACCGTACGTTAAACCTGAGGTTGAGGGTATCGACACGCGCAGAAATGTGCGCGAAAACTTACCTCCGGTCGCCCATGATGGAGACAACCTCGTTACAGATCACACACTTTCCCGAAAGGCGCGGCCAGAACCTATGACCTCACCGAACAACTACCTCGCCGTCATCAAGGTCGTCGGCGTCGGCGGCGGCGGAGTCAACGCCGTCAACCGCATGATCGAAGAGGGCCTCAAGGGTGTCGAGTTCGTCGCCATCAACACCGACTCCCAGGCCCTGCTCTTCTCCGACGCGGACACCAAGCTCGACATCGGCCGGGAGGCCACCCGCGGCCTCGGCGCCGGCGCCAACCCGGAGGTCGGTCGCACCTCCGCCGAGGACCACAAGTCCGAGATCGAGGAGACCCTCAAGGGTGCCGACATGGTCTTCGTCACCGCCGGCGAGGGTGGTGGCACCGGCACCGGTGCCGCCCCGGTCGTCGCCGGCATCGCCAAGAAGCTCGGCGCCCTGACCGTCGGCGTCGTCACCAAGCCCTTCAAGTTCGAGGGCCCGCGCCGTACCCGCCAGGCGGAGTCCGGCATCGAGGAGCTGCGCCAGGTCTGTGACACGCTCATCGTCATCCCGAATGACCGTCTGCTGCAGCTGGGCGACGCCTCGCTGTCCATGATGGAGGCCTTCCGCGCCGCCGATGAGGTCCTGCACAACGGTGTCCAGGGCATCACCAACCTCATCGTCACCCCGGGCGTCATCAACGTCGACTTCGCCGACGTCCGCTCCGTCATGTCCGACGCCGGCTCCGCCCTCATGGGCGTCGGCTCCTCGCGTGGCGACGACCGCGTCATGACCGCCACCCTCCAGGCCATCAACTCCCCGCTGCTCGAGTCCACCATGGAAGGCGCGAAGGGCCTGCTGCTCTCCGTCGCCGGTGCCTCCGACCTCGGCCTCATGGAGGTCAACGAGGCGGCCACCATCGTCCAGGAGAAGGCCGACGAGGACGCCAACATCATCTTCGGCACCATCATCGACGACAACCTCGGCGACGAGGTCCGCGTCACGATCATCGCCACCGGTTTCGACGCCGCGAAGAACAATCCGCCGGTCGCCGCCACCTCGGCACCGACCCCGTCCCCGATGGAGGGGCCCACCCCGCGCGGCAGCCTCTTCGAGGAGCGCCAGGAGGAGCCGGAGTCCGGCCGCCACCACCACCGCGAGGAGCGCGGCGGTCTGTTCACCTCCTCCCGTGAGCAGCGCACCTCCCGCGACGACGATCTCGATGTGCCCGACTTCCTGCGCTAACCTCTAGGGCATGTCCCTCAGCAGCGCCAACGAGGCCCCTCGCCCCGTCCGCATGGTCTTCACCAGCCGTGCGGGCGGGGTGTCGTCGTCTCCCTATGACTCCTTCAACCTCGGTGACCACGTCGGGGATGACCCGGCCGACGTCGCCGCCAACCGCGGGCGCCTGGCCCGGATCCTCGACCTGGAGCATCTGGTGTGGATGGAGCAGATCCACTCGAACACCGTCACCGTCGTCGACGGCCCGCAGGAGGAGCCCGTCGAGGCGACGGACGCCCTCGTGACGACGCAGCGCGCGCTCGCGCTCGTCGTGCAGGTCGCCGACTGCGTGCCGGTGCTCCTCGCCGATCACGTCCACGGTGTGGTCGCCGCCGCCCACGCGGGACGCATGGGAGCGCGCAACGGCATAGTCAGGCGCACCGTCGAGACGATGCTGGAGCTCGGCGCCACCCCGGACGCCATCCAGGTCGTGCTCGGGCCCGCGGCCTCCGGGCGGCACTATGAGGTGCCGGCGGAGATGGCGGCCGACGTCGAGAAGCATCTTCCCGGCTCGCGGACCCGCACGGAACAGGGCACCCCGGGCATCGACGTGCGCGCCGGCCTGGTGCGCCAGCTCATGGGTCTCGGCGTGACCAACATCGAGGCGGACCCGCGCTGCACGATCGAGGACGAGAGCTTCTTCTCCTACCGGCGGGAGGGCACCACCGGACGCCAGGCGGGGCTGGTGTGGCTGCCGTGACGCGTATCGACGATCTGCGGGCCAACCTCGCCGCCACCCGCGCGCGTATCGACGCCGCCGCCGGCGACCGCCCCGTCCGGCTCCTGCCGGTGACCAAGTTCCACCCGTCCTCCGACCTGGAACTGCTGCTGGAGCTCGGCGTCACGGACGTCGCCGAGAACCGCGAGCAGGAGGCCCGCGCCAAGGCCGCGGACGTGCCCGCCATGCGCATCCACATGATCGGCCAGGTGCAGACGAAGAAGGCGAACTCCGTCGCCCGCTGGGCAGCCAGCGTCCACTCGGTGGACTCGCTCAAGCTCGCGCACGCCCTCGACCGGGGTGTGGCCCTGGCCCTGGAACGCGGTGACCGGACCACGAACCTGCCGGTGTACCTGCAGCTGTCCGCCGACGGCGACACCGCCCGCGGGGGAGTGACGGAGGAGGATCTGCCGGAGCTCATCGACGCCGTCCGGGCTTCCGGTCATCTCGAGCTCAAGGGCCTCATGGTGGTGCCCCCGCTGGGGATGGATCCGGCCCCGGTGTTCGCCCGGGCACGCGAGCTCAGCGCCGGTATGGAGCTGTCCGCCGGCATGTCCGCGGACATGGAGACCGCCATCGCCGAGGGCTCAGATATCGTGCGTGTCGGAACCGATATCATGGGTCCGCGGCCACTAGCGTAAAGGCAAAGTCACCGACGATTACCCCGTGCCAGCTGCACCAACGGGAGAGGAAACCATATGTCCATCATCAGGAACGCCAAGGAGTTCTTCGGTCTGACTCCGATCGACATGGAGCACGAGGACGCCTACTACGACTACGACCGCGAGGAGCGCCCCAGCTACCGCTCCAGCGGTTCCGCCGCCTACGCGCCGTCCCGCGATTACGGCTACGACTACGGCCGTGAGGAGCGCCCCTCCTACCAGCCGGAGGCCAAGATCGTCGCGGTGGAGGTCTCCTCCTACAGCGAGGCCGCCCAGATCGGCGAGCCCTTCCGCGACGGCGACGCCGTGGTGTTCGACATGACCCGCATGGAGCCGGGCGAGAACAAGCGCATCGTCGATTTCGCCGCCGGCCTCTGCTACGCCCTGCGCGGCCGCATGGTCAACGTGTCCAAGAACGTCGACACCGACCGCCAGGTCTTCGCCATCGTCCCCGAGGGCGCCGATTTCTCCCAGGTGGAGCTGGAGCGCTCCGCGAAGCTGCGCTGATCCTGCGCGCAGCTGGACTGAGGTAGGCACACCGCATCGGCGGGTGCCTACCTTTTTTGTCTGTTCAGGCACTAAGGTCGGTGGGCGTGAGTCTTCTCGGAACCGTCCTGTACCTCATCCTGCGGGTGTTCACACTCGTTCTCATCGCGCGCATCGTCATTGAGATGATCCAGTCCTTCTCGCGCAATTTCCAGCCGCCGCGCTGGTTCATCTACATTGCCGAGCCCCTGTTCGTCGTCACGGATCCGCCGGTCAAGGCGCTGCGGAAGGTCATTCCGCCGCTGAAGATGGGCGGGGTGGCGCTGGACATGTCGGTCATTGTGCTGTTCATCATTCTTTCCGTTCTGCAGGTCATCGTCCTCACCGTTTTCCGGTGACGGGTGGCCGGAACGCTGAACCTCCGGTAAAGAATTAGTGTGTCCGTGGTCTACGCGGCCCCACCCGGGGTTACACTTGACCAAGCACTCAACGTACGATTAAACGAAATGCATTAAGCGGGTCACACCGCGCAGGCCTACCGGGCCACCACAAACTCGAAGGGAACGCCAATGCCGCTGACACCAGCTGATGTGCACAACGTCGCTTTCAGTAAGCCGCCGATCGGCAAGCGGGGTTACAACGAGGATGAGGTTGACCAGTTCCTCGACCTCGTCGAAGACACGCTCGCCCAGCTGCAGGACGACAACGACGACCTCCGTGCCCGCCTCGAGGAGGGTGGCGCCGCACCCGCCGGCGACCGCGGTGTCGATGAGGCGGCCCTCCGCAAGGAGATCGAGGAGAAGGTCCGCAAGGAGTACGAGTCCAAGCTGACCGAGGCCCGCAAGGCCACCGAGAAGGCCGAGTCCGAGGCGAAGACCGCCAAGTCTGACCTGCAGAAGGCCAAGTCCGACCTGGACGCCGCCAAGAAGCAGGCCGCCGCACAGCCGGCTCAGCAGCAGCAGAAGGCCGCCGCCGTGGCCGTCCCCCAGGACACCGCCCCGGCCACCGCCGACACCCACATGCAGGCCGCCAAGGTCCTGGGCCTGGCCCAGGAGATGGCCGACCGCCTCACCTCCGAGGCCCAGGCCGAGTCCAAGTCCATGCTGGACGAGGCCCGTGCCGCCGCCGAGGCCCAGCTGGCCGACGCGGACCAGAAGTCCCAGGCCCAGCTGGCCGACGCCAAGAAGCGCGCCGATCAGCAGGTCACCGAGGCCGACACCCGCGCCAAGTCGCTCGTCGCCGACGCCGAGAAGCGCGCCGAGGAGACCACCAACCAGGCGAACTCCCGCGCCGAGGCCCAGATCCGTCAGGCCGAGGAGAAGGCGAATGCCCTGCAGGCTGACGCCGAGCGCAAGCACACCGAGATCATGGCCACCGTCAAGCAGCAGCAGACGGCCCTGGAGACCCGCATCGCGGAGCTGCGCACCTTCGAGCGCGAGTACCGCACCCGCCTGAAGACCCTGCTGGAGTCCCAGCTGCAGGAGCTCGAGGCCCGCGGTTCCGCCGCCCCGAACGCCGACGCAGGCAAGCAGAACTAGCTCACGCGCACTGAAACTCCCCGCTGCAGGCGGGGAGTTTTTTTGCGTGTATAGTGTCAACACGTAACGCGTTGATCCGGCCATCACCGGGGAGCATCCGGAAGAAAAGCACAGGCTGAGTAGAACCGGACGGGTGGGACCGTGACAGACCTTCACCACGAAACGAAGTGGGGCATCCCCGGGTGCCCAAGCAGGGTGGTACCGCGCAGCATCTGCGTCCCTGCACCGCACACCGACTCGTGAGTGAAGGAAGATATGTCCGAGCAGAAGAAGACCGCCGTCGGAGGCGTCTACCCCAAGGTGGACATGACCGGGGGTTCCTCCCGATTCCCCGACATGGAGGAGATCGTCCTCGACTACTGGAAGAAGGACGGCACGTTCCAGGCCTCGCTGGATCAGCGGGAGGGTTCCAAGGAGTACGTCTTCTACGACGGCCCGCCCTTCGCCAACGGTCTGCCGCACTACGGCCACCTGCTCACCGGTTACGTCAAGGACATCATCCCGCGTTTCCGCACCATGACCGGCCACCATGTGCCCCGCGTCTTCGGCTGGGACACCCACGGCCTGCCGGCCGAGCTGGAGGCGGAGAAGCAGCTCGGCATCACCGACAAGGGCCAGATCGAGGACATGGGTCTGGCGAAGTTCAACGAGTACTGCGCCGAGAGCGTGCTCCGCTACACCGAGGAGTGGAAGGAGTACGTCACCCGTCAGGCGCGCTGGGTGGACTTCGACAACGGCTACAAGACGATGGACCCGGGGTACATGGAGTCCGTCATCTGGGCGTTCAAGCAGCTCTACGACAAGGGCCTCATCTACCAGGGCTTCCGTGTCCTGCCGTACTCCTGGGCCGAGCACACCCCGCTGTCCAACCAGGAGACCCGCCTCGACGACTCCTACAAGATGCGCCAGGACCCGGCGCTCACCGTCACCTTCCCGGTGACCGGTGCCGTCGCCGGCTCGGCCGCCGAGTCCACGCTCGCCGCCCAGCCCCTGCTTGCCGACGCCGCCGCCCTCGCCTGGACCACCACCCCCTGGACCCTGCCCTCCAACCTGGCTCTTGCCGTCCACCCGGACGTCGACTACGCCCTGGTGCGGGCCGCGGACGGCAACGTCTACCTCATGGCCGACCCGCTGGTGGGCACGCTGGCGAAGGAATTCGGTGAGCACGAGGTCGTCGAGAAGCTCACCGGTTCCTCCCTCGAGGGCCTGACCTACCAGCCGATGTTCGACTACTTCGCGGACGAGGAGAACGCCTTCCAGATCATCCTCGCGGACTACGTCACCGTCGAGGACGGCACCGGTATCGTCCACCAGGCCCCGGCCTTCGGTGAGGACGACATGGAGTCCTGCAGGAAGTACGGCATCGGCGTGGTCATCCCCGTCGACATGGACGGCAAGTTCACCTCCCAGGTGCCCGAATACCAGGGGCAGCTCGTCTTCGACGCGAACAAGGACATCATCCGCGACCTCAAGGAGCGCGGCCGCGTCCTGCGCCACCAGACCATCGAGCACTCCTACCCGCACTCCTGGCGTTCCGGCGAGCCGCTCATCTACATGGCGCTGCCGTCCTGGTTCGTGCGCGTCACCGAGATCCGCGACCGCATGGTCGAGCTGAACCATGACGAGATCACCTGGCTGCCGGAGCACGTGCGTGACGGTCAGTTCGGCAAGTGGCTGGAGAACGCCCGCGACTGGAACATCTCCCGCTCCCGCTACTGGGGTTCCCCGATCCCGGTGTGGATCTCCGACAACGACGAGTACCCGCGTGTCGACGTCTACGGTTCCCTCGACGAGCTGGAGGCCGACTTCGGCGTCCGCCCGACGTCCCTGCACCGCCCGTACATCGACGAGCTGACCCGCCCCAACCCGGACGATCCGACGGGTCAGTCCACCATGCGCCGCGTCCCGGACGTCCTCGACGTGTGGTTTGACTCCGGCTCCATGCCGTTCGCCCAGTTCCACTACCCCTTCGAGAACAAGGAGTTCTTCGAGGACCACAACCCGGCGGACTTCATCGTCGAGTACATCGGCCAGACCCGCGGCTGGTTCTACCTGCTGCACGTCCTGTCGGTGGCACTGTTCGACCGCCCGGCGTTCAAGAAGGTCGTCGCCCACGGCATCGTCCTCGGCGACGACGGACAGAAGATGTCCAAGTCCAAGGGCAACTACCCGAACGTCAACGAGGTCTTCGACCGCGACGGTTCCGACGCCATGCGTTGGTTCCTCATGTCCTCGCCGATCCTGCGCGGCGGTAACCTCATCGTCACCGAGCAGGGCATCCGCGACGGCGTGCGCCAGGCGCTGCTGCCGATCTGGAACGCCTACTCCTTCCTGCAGCTGTACTCCTCGAAGCCGGCGCAGTGGTCCGTCGACTCCGAGGACGTGCTCGACCGCTACATCCTGGCCAAGCTGCACGACCTGGTGGGCACCGTCCGCGTCTCCCTGGACAACACCGACATCGCCGACGCCACCGACGCCGTCCGCCAGTTCGCCGACGCCCTGACCAACTGGTACGTGCGTCGCTCCCGCGACCGCTTCTGGGCGGGTGACGACGAGCACCCGGAGGCCTTCAACACCCTCTACACCGTGCTCGAGGTGCTCACCCGCGTCACCGCCCCGCTGCTGCCGATGACCTCCGAGGTCATCTGGCGGGGGCTGACCGGCGAGCGGTCCGTCCACCTGGCCGACTTCCCGGAGGCCTCCGACATCCCGGCCGACGCCGATCTCGTCGCCGCCATGGACGCCACCCGCGGTGTCTGCTCGGCCGCCTCCTCGGTGCGTAAGGCTCACAAGCTGCGCAACCGTCTGCCGCTGCCGTCGCTGACCGTCGCGCTGCCGGACTCCGGCCAGCTCGCGCCCTTCGCCGCCATCATCCGCGACGAGGTCAACGTCAAGAACATCGAGCTGACCTCCGACGTCGACTCGGTGGGTACCTTCGAGGTCGTGGTCAACGCCCGCGCGGCCGGCCCGCGCCTGGGCAAGGACGTCCAGCGCGTCATCAAGGCCGTGAAGTCCGGCAACTACGAGCGGGTGGGCGACCAGGTCGTCGCCGACGGCATCGAGCTCAACGCCGACGAGTACACCGAGCGCCTTGTCGCCGCGAACCCGGAGTCCACCGCGCGTATCGATGGCCTCGACGGTCTCGTCGTCCTCGACATGGAGGTCACCGAGGAGCTGGAGGCCGAGGGCTGGGCCGCCGACGTCATCCGCGGCCTGCAGGACGCCCGCAAGGCCACCGGCCTGGAGGTCTCCGACCGCATCAACGTCCGCCTGTCCGTCCCGGAGGACAAGCTCGAGTGGGCGCAGCGCCACCGCGAGCTCATCGCCGGTGAGGTCCTCGCCCTCGAGCTGGACGTCACCACCGAGGATCTCGACGACGCGCACGACGTGGTCAAGGGCGTGAAGGCGACCGTCGTCAAGCGATGAACCTCCGTGCCCCGGCGGTGATGATCGCGTCAGGCGTCAGCCTGTACGCGGGAGCCGCCGTGGCGGTCGGACTTTTCGACGTCCTCCCGCCCGCCATCGTCGCCTGGTTCCGCATCTCGGCGGGGGCCGTCATCCTCCTGGTGCTGGTGCGCCCGCGCCTGCGGGATTTCTGCAGCGTCCCCGCGCTCATCTATGGGCTGGCGACCATGGGCATGAACATGGCCTTCTACGAGTCCATCGCCCGCCTGCCCCTGGGCACGGCCGTGGCGGTGGAGTTCCTCGGGCCGGTGCTCGTCGCCGCCCTGGGGTCCCGGTCGGCCCGCGACTGGGCCGCGCTGGCCCTGGCCACCGTCGGCGTGGTGGTCATCTCCGGGGCGGTGTGGTCCACCGCTGCCGTCGGCCTCGGCTTTGCCCTGCTGGCGGGCGGTCTGTGGGCGGTGTACATCCTCATCGGGACCCGCATCGCGACGGACACCCCGCGCACCTCCATGACCACCGGTTTCACCATGGCGGCGGTGATCGCCCTGCCGTTCATGGTGTGGTGGTGGCCGGCGGGCGTCGATAAGCCCGCGACGACCCTGCTGGGCCTCGCCCTCGGCCTCGGCGTGCTGTCGGCCGTCATCCCGTACACCCTCGACCAGGTGGTCATGCGGATGGCCGGGTCCGCCTACTTCGCGCTGCTCCAGGCACTGCTCCCCGTCGTCGCCGCCGTGCTCGGCGCCGTGGCGCTGGGGCAGTGGCTGTCGGTGGCCGAGGTGGTCGGCATCGTCCTCGTCGTCGCCGCCGTTGCTCTCCGACGCCCATGACACGCTGGGTACTCCACATCGACATGGACGCGTTCTACGCCTCCGTCGAACAGCTGACCCGGCCGACTCTGCGGGGCCGCCCCGTGCTCGTGGCGGGCGTGTCCGGCAGGGGAGTGGTGGCCGGCGCCAGCTACGAGGCGCGCCGTTTCGGGGCCCGTTCCGCCATGCCCACCCACCAGGCCGCCCGCCTCGTCGGCTTCTCCGCCGTCCTCGTCTCCCCGCGCCGTCCCGTGTACGCCGCCGCCTCGCGCCGCGTGTTCCAGCTCATCTCCTCCCGCGTCGGGGTGGTCGAGCAGCTGTCCATCGACGAGGCCTTCATGGAACCCGCGGAACTCACCGGCGCCACCCCGGACGAGGTGAAGGAATGGTCGGATGACCTGCGCCGTCTCATCCGGGAGGAGACAGGCCTCCCGTCCTCCATCGGGGCCGGCACCGGCAAGCAGTACGCCAAGATCGGTTCGGGACGGGCGAAACCCGACGGCACCTTCGTCATCCCCGGCGACACCCAGCTGGAGATCCTCCACCCCATGCCCGTCAACGAACTGTGGGGTGTGGGGCCCGTGACGGAGGCCAAGCTCGCCCAGATCGGCGTAGTGACCATCGGTGACCTCGCGGCCCTGAGCGAGAAGGAGGTCGTCATCTCCCTCGGCGGCACCGTCGGCCCGATGCTGTGGGCCCTGGCCAACGGCATCGACGACCGCCCCGTGGAACCCCGCGCGGAGGCGAAGTCCATCTCCGCCGAGTACACCTACCCGCGCGACCTGACGACGCGGGCGGAGGTCGACGCCGCCGTCACCCGCGCCGCTGCAGCCGCCCACCGTCGCCTGCTTATCGACGGCCGCGGCTCCCGCACCGTCACCGTCAAACTCAAGATGGCGGACTTCCGGATCGAATCCCGCTCGGCGACGCTGTCGTACGCCACCGACAACCTCGAGACCCTGCAGGCCACCGCCTTCCGGCTGGTGCGCTACGCAGACGAGGTGGGGCCCATCCGGTTGGTCGGTGTGGGCTTTTCCGGACTCGAGGCCGCCCGGCAGGACGTCCTGTTCCCGGAGCTCGACCAACAGGTGGTGGTGGCCGCCACGGATGATGACTTCGAGACCGGGGTCAGCGACCATATCGCGGAACCCGTGGTGGAGGTGGAGCACGCCCCGGAGGGGTGGCGGGCCACCCAGGACGTGCACCACCCGGAGTACGGACACGGCTGGGTGCAGGGTGCCGGGCACGGCATCGTGTCGGTGCGGTTCGAGACCCGGGCCACCGGCCCGGGCATCACCCGCACCTTCGCCGAGGATGATCCCGACCTGGAGCCCGCCGACCCGCTCGCGAGCCTGGCCTGGGAGGACTGGCTGGCGGAGCAGGAAGCAGAGGACCAGGACTAGAAGGGCGGGGGATCCTCCTCCGGCGGGGCGCGGTGCCTGACGAGCACCGGCTCGTAGGGCTGCGGAGCCGGGCGGGGTTCCTGATCTGCCTGGTAGCGCTCGAACTCCTCGGCGGCGGCCTTCCGGGCGGCGTACTCGCGGGCGCGGGCGGCGCGCTGGGAGTAGGTCTGCACCCAGTTCTTTTTCCGCGGGGCGAGGGGACCGGCGGCGAGGTCGACGGCGTACGTGCCGTCGGAGAAGTGCCAGTAGACGTCACCGGTCACGGGGTCGAGCAGATACGTCGCCTGCACATCCGTCTTCCGGTTGTGGTGATGCCGGCACAGCATGACCATGTTGTCGGCGCGGGTGGGCCCGCCGTCCTCGTGGTTGATGCGGTGATCACCGTCGAGGTGGGTGGCCGGGGCATTGCACCCCGGCCAGCGGCACGTCCAGTCGCGGCCGATGACGCAGCAGCGGATGGGGTGGGTCATGTCGTGCTGCGGGGTCTCGGCGTCCCGGGCGGCATCCATGTCCAGGGTCTGGGTGACCATGTCCTGCAGGGTCTGGGCGGCCTCCTCGGTGAGGATGCCGGTGGTGGGGTGGAAGACGGGTGCGTCGTCCACGTCGGAGGCCCGGTAGAGGAGCGAGTTGACGGTGAGGGACACTGGATCCAGCAACTGATCGACCATGGCGTTCGCCTGGTTGGTCTTCCTCGTGCGGGCCGCCTGGGACAGCACGTCGGTGAGGAGCACTCCGGTGGCCTGATCGACGGCTAGGGAGAAGTTGAGACGGTCATCGGGAAGCGGTTCGACGAACAGGCTGGACACCCGGCCTGCGTCATCCGCCGGGGGCAGGCTGCGCATGGTGGCGGCCGGATCCTCACAGGGGGTGGGGCCGTCCTCCGGCTCGGGGGTCGGCTTCCCCCAGGGGTCGGGGACCTGCGGCGCCGCCAGGTTCTTCACACTGGCGATCGTGTCGGCGATGGTGTTGTTGATCGTCCGGGTGCCGGGCAGGAGCTGCTGCGGGCGGCTCGGCGTGAACAACGCCATGAGATCCTCGTCGAGGGAGCGCCACAGGAAGTCCTCCTCCTGCAGTTCAGTGGGAGCCTTGCCGATGGCCTTGGAGATGATCGACAGGTGGTAGAGGTCGAGGAGATAGGTCTCGGCGATGAGGGCCTTGAGGCGCGGCAACCTGTCCAGGGTGTCGAGCGCACCGAAGTTGCGGGTGAGGATGCCCTTGGACAGGCCGGTGTCGCGGTAGAGGAGCGTGCACAGCGTCGTCCAGTCCTCCTCCGAGTTGATGTCCGCGACCGGGCGGAGGGTGCGCCAGTAGTCGTACTCGGCGGCCGTACGGTCACGGCGGACCCTGGAGTACAGGCTGTCCGGATTGAGTACGGACCACGACGCCGGCTGAGAAATGTCCCTTCACCCCCTTCGATCACCATTAGTTCGTGTGTTCGAAAACTAACCTAGAGCACGCCCCGGACATGGGGGTGATCTGCGGGGGTGGTGCGGTTAAAGAAGCAGGTCAGAGGCGTCGTTGCCGGTGGCCAGCGCCACCACCAGCGCCATCCGGGCCTGTCCTGCGCGGAGATGCCCGGCGCTCAGTGCGCCCCGGGATCCGAGGGTCGCCCCGCCACCGGAACCGCCGTAGGCGAGGGTCACCTCGCCAGCCGGGACACGGGAGGTGATGACCACCTGCACGCCCGCCTCAAGGGCATCTGAGACACCCGCACCCATGTCGGGGCCGATGTTGCCGGACCCGAGGGCCTCGACGACGATGCCGCGGGCGCCGGCGGTGACGGCGGCGTCGACAAGCGTCCGGTCCGCGCCGGGCCACGCGGCGAGCACCGGCACCCAGGTGCCGTCCAGCGGCGCGACCGGGATGCCGGCGGGGCGGCGGACCTCACGCGGCATGGTGGAGATGAAGGCGTCGAGCTCCGTCGTATGACGCTTGACCGCACCGCGCGCCGGGATGGTCCAGCCGCCGAAGGCGATGAGCACACCCTGCCGGCGCGCGAGTGGATCGGCGGCGAGCCGGAGGGCGTCGATGAGGTTGCCGGGCCCGTCGGACTCGCGGTGGTCGAAGGCGCGCTGGGAGCCGGTGAGGACCACCGGGCGGTCGTCGGTGTGGAAGCAGTCGAGGGCGAAGGCGGTGTCCTCCATCGAGTCCGTGCCGTGGGTGACCACGACGGCGTCGATGTCGGGATCACCCAGTGCCTCGTGGACGGCGGCGATGAGTCCGTCCAGCTCGGCGAGGGTGATCGCCGAGGAGTCGAGGCGGGTCAACTCGGTGACGGAGACGTCGACGGGGACGTGGTCGGAGACGGCGTCGAAAAGCTCCCGGCCGGTGATGGTGGGGCGCAGGGCGCCGGACTCGTCGGTGGTGCAGGCGATGGTGCCGCCCGTGGTGAGCAACGCAATGCGGGTCATGCCCCCAGCCTGCCACAGGAAGTGTTGTCACATCCTCAACACGTGTACCATCAACGCAGACGCGCCCCTATCTACAGGAGAGTTTTTTCCCGTGAAGCTGAGCAAGATGACCGCGATCACCGCCGCCCTCGGCGCGGCTCTGGCCCTCGCCGCCTGCGGCGACGGTGACGGCAACGGTGAGACCACCACCGAGACCACCGCGGCGGAGACCACCGCCACCGAGACGACCGAGACCACCGCCGCCCCGGCGCTGCCGACCGCGGACGAGCTCAACGGCATTCTCGCGAAGGCGACCGACCCGAACGTCCCGCTGGAGGAGAAGGTCAACACCGTCCAGGGCGGCGAGCAGGCTCCCGAGCTCTTCGAGGTCATGGCCGCCTCCCAGGCCGAGTCCGGCGCACAGTTCCAGGTGGTCAACCCGGTGCTGCCGGGCTACACCCCGGATTCAGTGCTGGCCTCCGTGAACTTCATCCTCCCGGAGTCCGAGGCCCAGCCGGCGGAGAACGTCGAGTTCATCTACGAGGACGAGACCTGGAAGCTGTCCCAGTCCTGGGCCTGCACCCTCATCACCAACACCGTCGCCCCGGAGCAGGTTCCGGAGATGTGCCTCGATTACAACCCGGCCCCGGCCGAGGAGGCCCCGGTGGAAGAGGCCCCGGTCCAGTAACTAGTCGTCGCGCCGGCCCGGCAGGGAGAGGACCCTGCCGCGGCCGTCGGTACGCACCGCCCACCTGCGGCGGATCCACCGGTCATGCGTGGCCATGAGCACCGTGCCCGGGAAGGTCGACAGCGCCTCCTCCAGTTCCTCCGCGAGGGCGAGGGAGAGGTGGTTGGTGGGCTCGTCGAGAAGCAGGATGTCCGGCGGTGACGCCAGGATGATGCCCAGCGACACGCGACGGCGCTGACCGAGGGACAGCTCACCCAGGGGGCGGGCGGCGGTCTCCTCGGTCATCAGCCCCATGTCGACGAGCGACGGGGACTTCGGGGGCACCTTCTCCGCGAAGATCTCCTCCGCGGGCTTCTCCAAGTCGATCCACTCGTCGTCCTGGCTGAGGCGGCCGACGACCACCTCCTCCGGGATACGCAGCTCACCCTCGGTGATCTCCCACTTGCCCTGCACCACCTTGAGGAACGTCGACTTGCCCGCACCGTTGGGGCCCTCGATGAGCCAGTGCTCACCGGGGTTGATCTTGATGGTCAACGGGCCGAGACGGTCGCCCACCCAGATGTCCTTCGCCCAGACGGCCGGCTCGCCGAGGGACGCGGAAGTGTGCTCGGGGATGCCGTGGAACTTCAGGCGCGCCGGCGGCTTCGGCAGCTCGTCGCGCTCCAACGCCTCGAGGCGGTTGCGGGCCGAACGCAGGCGGTTGCCCACGGTCTTGGCGGCGCGGTCGGCGTGGAACTTCTTCGCGATCCCCACCTCCGACTTCGATTCCTGACTGTGGAAGACATCCTCCGCGGTCTGCTCGGCCGCCTTCTCCAGGCGGGCCCGCTCGTGCTCCTGCACGGTGTAGAGCTCCTCCCAGCGGCGGCGGATGTCCTCGCGCGACTCCAGGTAGTCGGTGAAGGAGCCGGTGAACAGGGTGCCCTGCCGGGTGTCCTCACCGCCGCCGCCCTCGTGGCCCAGACCAGCATCGAGGTCGACGAGGGAGTCGGCGGCCTTGTCCAGGAAGAAGCGGTCGTGGCTGGCCACGAGCACCGGGCCGGAGAACTCCTCCAGCTCCCGGATGAGGAAGTCGACGCCGTCGTCGTCGAGGTGGTTGGTGGGCTCGTCGAGCACCATCGCGTCGACCGGGCGCAGCAGGAGCGCGGCGAGGGCAAAGCGGCGGCGCTGGCCACCGGACATGTCGCCCAACGTGGTCTCCAGGGGCACGTTCGCCAGGCCGAGACCCGCGAGCACCGTCGCGATGCGCGCGTCCAGCTCCCACACGCCGGCCTGCTCGGCCATCGCCAGGGCGGCGTCGAAGGCCTCGGCGTAACGGTCCGGGTCCTCCGCCATCTTCTCGGAGATCTCACCGATCTGCTTCTCGACGTCGCGCAGCTCCGACACCGCCGCGTCGATCAACGCCGACGCGGGTGAGGAGAAGGGCAGCTGCGTCTCCTGCTCGATGAATCCGGTGGTCGGCGGGGTGGTGATGCTGCCGACGTCCGGTTCCAGCGACCCGGCGATGAGTTGCAGCAGCGTCGACTTGCCGGAACCGTTCTCCCCGATGAGGCCCGTGACGTGTTCGGACGGGACCGCGAAGGTGATGTCCGTGAGCACCCGCCGGACGGAACCCGGGTAGGTGAAACTGACACCGTCGAGCTTGAGGTGGTGGGGGGAGGCCATGGTGGGTCCTAACTGAAGGCCAGCGAGGTCGTGGAGTCCTGGACCACGCGGACGTCGGAATCAGCGCCGCCGTAGACGACGCGGGTGGTGTACGAGACCCGCCCGTCGACCGGCAGGGGGGAGCCGAGGTCGACGGTGAGGGAACCCTCGCTCGTGGTGTTGGAGTTGAGGACGTTGAGGGGCTCGCCGTCCTCCATGGTCAGGGCACCGAGTGCCGGGCGCTGCTGCACATCGACGTCGAGGTCGACGCGGTCACCCTCGATGCCCGTGATGGTGTACGTTGCGGTCTGCAGCAGGGTCGATTCGCCGGTGACGCGGGTGTCCACCGACCAGGTCGCGCCGACGCCGACCTCCTCCTCCGGGAAGATGACCGGCAGGCTGAGGATCTTCATGAGGGCCTGCTCGACGAGGGCACGTCCCTCGTCGGTGGCCTCCGTCGGCGCGGCAAGGCGCACGGTGGACACCTGACCGTCGTCCTCGGCCCGCCAGCCGAGGCGGAATCCCTCGGCGGAGCGGACGTCGTCGACGAGCTCGAGGTTGTCGGGGGAGGGCTGTCCGACGGTGAACTCCACGTCGCGGGTCGCCTCCCGCTCGCCCTCGGCGGGCTCGGAGGCACCCTCGGTGACGCCCGTCAGCGGGAGGGTGAGGCGGGTGACGTCGCCGCCCGCCGGGGCCTGCACGTCGACGGCGTCAGCCTGCATGACCAGTTGGTTGAAGCCCTCGGCCACCTCCACCGACACGGTCTGCTCCCCGGCGGCGGCGTACGCCAGGACGCGCTCCGCCTCACCCGGGGTCTGCACCGTGACGCGCGCGGCGTCGACGGGCAGGCCGACGGCGGCCTCGGTCTGCGGACCGGTCTCCTCGGAGGAGCAGGCGGTGAGGGTCAGGGCCGCGGCGGTGGCGACAGCGGCGACGGTGCGGGGGAAATGTCGGAACAACACCCCGTCAACGCTACCGCAGGCAGGTCACCGGGTGGACCCGAAAGGCCGTGGTGGGGAATGATGGACCGCGTGAGCACGCGAGCATCGAGACCCATCCGACGGAACGTCACCTTCATGGCGGTGATCATCCTGGTGGTGGCGGTCATCGATCAGGCCACGAAGGCCCTCATGCTGGCGTGGCTGGAGCCGGGGGTCCCGGTGCCGGTCATCGGCGACTGGTTCCGCTTCCTGCTGCTGTTCAACCCGGGGGCGGCGTTCTCCATGGGGGAGAACTCCACCTGGCTGTTCACCACCATTCAGCTGGCCTTCGTCATCGGTATCGCCATTGCCGCGCCGCGCATCCGCGACCGGGGTCAGGCTCTGGGTCTGGCCCTCATCGCGGGCGGCGCCCTGGGTAATCTCATCGACCGCCTGTTCCGCGAGCCGGGCTTCTGGTTCGGGCACGTCGTGGACTTCATCTCGGTGGGCGGCTTCGCGGTGTTCAACATCGCGGACTCGGCGATCACCGTCGGCGTGGTCGTGTTCGTCCTGGCGATGTTCGCCGAGGAGCGTCGTCAGAAAGAGGTGGCGGCATGAGCCGCGAGACCCGTAATCTTCCCGTCCCGGAGGGCCTGGCCGGCATGCGTGTCGACGCCGCCCTGTCCAAGCTCCTGGGCATCTCCCGCACCGTCGCCGCGGACCTGGCCACCGACGGCGACGTGCTGGTCGACGGTGCCGCGGTGAGCAAGTCCGACCGCCTCCACGAGGGTTCCTGGCTGGAGGTGACCCTCCCGGCCGCCCCGGACCTCACCCCGAAGGAGGAGCTGGTCGAGGGGATGGACATCCTCTACTCGGACAACGACATCATCGCGGTGCACAAGCCCGTCGGCGTCGCCGCGCACCCGACCGTCGGCTGGGAGGGGCCCACCGTCGTCGGCGGGCTGGCCGCCGCCGGGTTCCGCATCTCCACCTCGGGCCCGCCGGAGCGCAAGGGCATCGTCCAACGTCTCGACGTCGGCACCTCCGGCGTCATGGTCGTCGCCGCCTCCGAGCGCGCCTACACGGTGCTCAAGAACGCCTTCCGCGACCGCACGGTGACCAAGGTCTACCACGCCCTCGTCCAGGGCCACCCGGATCCGTTCACCGGCACCATCGACGCCCCCATCGGCCGGCATCCCTCCGCCGGCTGGCGTTTCGCGGTGACCACCGACGGCAAGCCGGCCGTCACCCACTACGAGACGATCGAGGCCTTCCGCGAGGCGACCCTGCTGGAGGTCAACCTCGAGACCGGCCGCACCCACCAGATCCGCGTGCACATGTCCGCCATCGGCCACCCGTGCGTCGGCGACCCGATGTACGGCTCCGATCCGGGCCTGTCCGAGCGCCTGGGTCTCATCCGCCAGTGGCTGCACGCCGTCCGTCTCGGCTTCCAGCACCCGGGGTCGGGTGAGTGGATGGAGATCGAGGCCCCCTACCCGGACGACCTCGCGCACGCCCTCGAGGTGATCCGCGGATGATCCGCCGCAGCCTCGCCGCCCTCGCCGTCGTCGGACTGCTCGGGCTGCTCGTGCTCGCCTTCTTCGACGACGCCACCCACCGGCCCGTCCCGCCGCAGGGCGACATGCTGGGCACCGAGTCCGGGGAGAGCTTCCAGGCGTACAGTGAACGCGCCGAGAAGACGCTTCTCGACGCCCCCGACGACCAGCCCGTCTACGCCCTCGTCACCTTCTCCGAGGGTCTGACCCCCGAGGAGGCCGGGGAGGTCCTGGCCTCCATCGAGCGCGTCAACGCCATGATCGTCCAGATGGCCGCGCCCTTCCCGCTGCCCGAGCCGATCGCCGGCGAGGACCGCGCGGACGTCTTCCAGCGCGAACTCGACCGCATCGGGGCGTCCCTGGCGGGCATCGGCAACGTCCCCACACCGGAGCTCATCGACGCCGCCGTTGTCCGCGACAACGGCGAGGTCCTGCGGACCCTCTCCGAGCGGGAGCGCATCGCCACCGTCGAGACGTTGCCCGCCGACGCCGCGTGGGGTCGCTTCGGTGTGCGCCCCGTCGAGATCCCCTAGACTGCGGGGACATGAAGCTCGTCACGCCCACCGCCGACCTGCACGCATCCTGGCTGGCCGCGAACGCCGAGTGGGGCGGTGAGCACCAGGACGGTGCCGCCACCCACCTGGCGCGCGGGCTCGACCTGACGGACCCCGTCGACTTCGCCACCTGGGTCGAGATGCTCAACGACGACTCCGTGGCGGCCACCAACCACTGGATGGTCGAGGACGGCGAGTACCTCGGCGCGATCCAGCTGCGGCACACCATCGACAGTCCCGCCCTGGCGGATCTGTTCGGGCACATCGGTTACGGGGTGCGCCCCTCAGCGCGGGGCCGCGGCCTGGCGAGGCAGGCCCTGCGCGAGGTGCTCACGGACGCCCGGGAAATCGGTCTGCATCGGGTGCTGGTGTGCTGCCGGGAAGACAACGCGGCGTCGATAAGCGTCATCCGGGCGTGCGGGGGAGTGCTGGAGAACATCCGGCACGTCGACGAGTTCAGTCTCTCCCACGGGGTGTCGACACCGACCTGCCGCTTCTGGATCGAGACCGCCTCATGAGGTCCGCGAGGTAGATCGCCACCGCGACCCAGATGATGATGAACCCCACCCAGCGCGCCGGGGACAGGTACTCCTGGGTGACGAACAGCGCCCACAACATCTGCATCGTCGGCGTCATGTACTGGATCATGCCGATCGTGCTCAGTGGCAGACGCTTCGCCGCCATGCCGAACAGCAGCAGCGGCAGGGTGGTGATGAGCCCCGAGAGCACCAGCAACGCCGTGTGTCCGGGGCCCTCCGTGAGGAAGGTGCCGTCGATGAGCAGCAGGTAGGTCAGCGCCAATGGAGCGATGACGAGCGTCTCCGCCGTCAACGAGGCGGTGGGGGAGACGGCCACCCGCTTCTTCACCAGGCCGTAGAGCCCGAAGGAGATCGCCATACCCAGCGCCATGACCGGTGCCTGACCGGACAGGAAGGTCAGCTGCAGCACGCCCACCGCGGCGATGACCACCGCCACCGTCTGCATCCGGTTGAGCCGCTCGCCGAGGAACAGGACACCCAGCAGCACCGACAGCAGCGGGTTGATGAAGTACCCCAACGCGGCGTCGGCGACATGCCCCGTGTTGACCGCCAAAACGTAGATGCCCCAGTTCGCGGAGATGAGCGCACCTGCGGCGATGAGCAGCCCCCATGTGCGTGCCGACGCCCGCCGCAGCTGCCCCCAGCCCTTCACCACCGTGAGCACCACCGACATGATGACCGCCGTCCACAGGACGCGGTGCGCGAGAATCTCCACCGGCCCCGCCGGCAATAGCAGCGGGAAGAACGCCGGGAAGAGTCCCCACAGCAGGTAGGCGAGCAGGCCGAAGATCATGCGTGGATCCTACCCTCAAGGTGTGATCTTTGGGGTGTCAGGTGTGCTTCCTGCGTTGCTCCTCCTCTCGCCACACCACGATGTCGAAGACGCGGATGAGGCTGAGATCGGCGGCTTCGTCGACCTGAGAGCGAATGTCAGCCAGGTGACGGGCGAAAGCGCCGTCACCGTGGCGGAGGACGCGGTGCAGATGGGCGGTGAAACCTACCGGATCCCCTATCCCGAGCTGCTTCTTTACATTCGTGTCGTAGATCGGGATGAGATGGGGCCGCTTGCGTGCACAGAGCTTGTACACCGCCACGGGACCGAACTTCTTCCGGCGCAGCGACCAGAAGAGATCATCCCAGAGAGCCTGGAAACGTGCGAACTCATCCTCGGTGAGGTCCTCGAGGCGCAGATCCGTCCCGATCTGCCGCAGAAGCGAAGTGACCTGGTCAGGATTGATGGGGAGGCGGTGACTGGTGGAGTCCCGCACTGTCCCATCAAGTGGTACCTCCGGGCGGTCCCAGTCGCTCAAATCCGTGAGCAGCGCGATCGCTTCCTGTCCTCCCGCTCTCTCATTCAGTGTGTTCAGAGAGACCAGATCATCGGAGGTGATGACATTCTTGATGTCCTCCCTGTCACCGCCTCCGCCCAGTCGGTGGAACCAGGAACCGGAGTATTCAGGCCCCTTGTGCTCATCATGGCGCATGTAGCTTTCGAGGTGCTCGACGGCCCGGGCCGTGGCTTCGACGGTGAGAATCTGCGGGAGCCTCCAACCGACGTCGTCGAAAGCAGCGGCCCAGGGGGTGGATCGGGTCATGGCCTGAGCCTAACAGAACAGGGTGGTAGAGATGGGGCGGTCGTGTCAGGAGCAGCCGCTAGCGTAGGTGGCGGGAGAAGGTGGAGTGCTGCCATGAGAGATGTCCTCTGGGGTTTCAACGAACTCCACGACCGTGTGGGGACGATGCATCCCGGAGAGGTCGTCGCCGTGACCGGAGCGGGGACGAGTGCCTTCGTCCGGTCCGTGGCGGTGGTCAATGCCGTGCGGGGAGCGCGCGTCACCTATTGCGATCTGCAGAATGTCAGAGAGGTGGCGGAGAGCAGGATCGTGTCCGCTCTCACCGCGGTCCGGGCTGAGCAGATCGGGGAGGCGGAGAGACGACGCCACCGGCGTCTCATCGACATGTTGTCATCCACGCCGCTCGAACCCGGTCCCGTTGACCTGCTGGTGGTGGACAGCATCGGTGAGATGGAGGGGGAGCCCCTCGCGAACCTCCGCGAACTGCGACAGCGCGCGAGGGACGACGGTCACGTACTCCTCGTCGTTCTCCCCGTGGACGACGGGTCGTGGACGTCACTCGTCGACCTGCATCTGGAGATCCGTCTGCCGGAGAGCGTGTCGGACCGGCCGGACCACAGGGACATTCTCGTCCGCAAGTTTCGCCGCGGTCCGGCGGGATGGCGTGCCACGGTGATGCCCCAGGTCCACTACGGGCGGATGATCGACCCAGTACCCGAGGGAGACCCCGGACCGGACCCCTTCCGGATCCGGGAACCACTCAGCGACGACCTCAACTGGGTGCGCACCACCGATTCCGGGTTGAGCAGCATCCTCGGCTCAGAGGTTCACAGCGAACTGGAGGGACACCGCGGGCAGAGCGTGGACGAACTCGGACTGCGGGAGGCACTCGAGGCACTCGACATCAACGTCTGGGAGGCGGACCTCACCGTCACCGTCGAACAGTGCGACGACCCCGGCCTCTCCGACGCAGACCTCCTGGTCGGTGACGGGCAGGACCACCATGTCCAGAGCAACTGCACGGTCCGGGTGACGTTCTCGGCCCGGGACGTCGCCGTGTCCCGGGTGCTCGAGGGCCTGGTGTGGGGGACCGTCGACCACCTGGCGCAGGTCACCTCCCTCGATGTCTCGAACCTGCTGGTCGTCGACCCGCGCACCCGTATTTGACGCACTGGATAAACTCACACCCATGGCCAAGAACTCCTCCTTCGTCCACATCCACAACCACACCGAGTTCTCCATGCTCGACGGAATGGCGAAGATCGACATGCTCGCCGAGGAGGTCAGCAGGCAGGACATGCCGGCCGTCGGCATCACCGACCACGGCAACATGTTCGGCTCCGACGCGTTCTACCGGGCGATGACGAAGGCGGACATCAAGCCGATCATCGGCATCGAGGCGTACCTGGCGCCGGAGAGCCGCTTCAACAAGAACCGCGTGCGCTGGGGTGAGCCGCACCAGAAGTCCGACGACGTCTCCGCCTCGGGTGCCTACCTGCACCAGACAATGATCGCGGAGAACGCCACCGGCCTGAAGAACTTGTTCTACCTGTCGTCGATGGCCTCCTACGAGGGCCAGCTGGGCAAGTGGCCGCGCATGGACGCGGAGCTCATCGCCGAGCGCGCCGACGGCATCATCGCCACCACCGGTTGCCCCTCCGGTGACGTGCAGACCCGCCTGCGACTGGGCCAGTTCGACAAGGCGCTCGAGGCCGCCGCGATGTGGCAGGACATCTACGGCAAGGAGAACTACTTCCTCGAGCTCATGGACCACGGCCTGCACATCGAGCAGCGCGTGCGTCGGGAGCTGCTGGAGATCGGCCAGAAGCTCGACCTGCCGCCGCTGGTGACCAACGACTGCCACTACGTACTCGAGTCCCAGGCCCAGGCACACGAGGCCATGCTGTGCGTGCAGACCGGCAAGACCCTGCACGACGAGGACCGCTTCAAGTTCGACGGCACCGGCTACTACATCAAGACCGCCGCCGAGATGCGTGCGCTTTTCGACGACATCGTCCCCGACGGATGCGACAACACCCTGCTCATCGCCGAGCGCGTGCAGGATTACGGCGAGGTGTGGGAGTCCCACCCGCACGACCGCATGCCCATCGCCGACGTCCCCGACGGGCACACCCCGACCACGTGGCTGCACCACGAGGTGATGGAGGGTCTGCGCCACCGCTTCAACGGCGGCGAGGTGCCGCAGGAGTACATCGATCGCGCGAACTACGAGATCGAGGTCATCGACATGAAGGGGTACCCGTCGTACTTCCTCATCGTCGCCGAGATCATCAAGCACGCACGCTCGATCGGCATCTGGGTGGGCCCGGGCCGTGGTTCGGCCGCCGGCGCGCTGGTGGCCTACGCCCTGACCATCACGAACATCGACCCGATGGAGCACGGCCTGCTCTTCGAGCGATTCCTCAACCCCGAGCGACCGTCGGCACCCGATATCGATATCGACTTCGATGACCGCCGCCGCGGTGAGATGATCCGCTACGCCGCCGAGCGCTGGGGCGAGGACAAGATCGCCCAGGTGATCACCTTCGGCACGGTGAAGACCAAGCAGGCGCTCAAGGACTCCGCCCGCGTGCAGTTCGGACAGCCCGGCTACCAGATGGCCGACCGCATCACGAAGGAGCTGCCGCCGCCGATCATGGCGAAGGACATCCCGCTGTCCGGCATCACCGACCCCAAGCATGAGCGCTACAACGAGGCCGGCGCGGTGCGCACTCTCATCGAGACCGACCCGGACGTGCGCAAGATCTACGAGACGGCCCGTGGCCTCGAGGGAGTGGTCCGGCAGGCCGGCGTCCACGCCTGCGCGGTGATCATGGCGTCCGTCCCGCTGCTGGACCACGTGCCCATGTGGAAGCGCGCCGCCGACGGGGCGCTCATCACCGGCTGGGACTACCCGGCATGTGAGGCCATCGGTCTGCTGAAGATGGACTTCCTGGGTCTGCGTAACCTCACGGTCATCGGCGACGCCCTGGCGAACATCAAGAAGAACCGTGGCATCGACCTCGACCTGGAGAACCTCGCGGTCGAGGACACCGAGACCTACGAACTCCTGGGCCGCGGCTCCACCCTGGGTGTGTTCCAGCTGGACTCCGGCGGTATGCAGGAGCTGCTCAAGCGCATGCAGCCCACCGGCTTCAACGACATCGTGGCGTCCCTGGCGCTGTACCGACCGGGCCCGATGGGTGTCAACGCTCACCTCGACTACGCGGACCGCAAGAACGGCCGCAAGCCGATCGAGCCGATCCACCCGGAGCTCGGGGATGCACTGGAGGACATCCTCGAGGAGACCTACGGCCTCATCGTGTACCAGGAGCAGATCATGCGTATCGCGCAGAAGCTCGCGAACTACACGGCCGGTGAAGCGGATGGTTTCCGTAAGGCCATGGGTAAGAAGAAGGCGGAGGTCCTGGCGAAGGAGTACACCAAGTTCTCCGAGGGCATGATCTCCAACGGCTTCGGCCAGGAGGCCATCAAGGCCCTGTGGGACACGATCCTGCCCTTCGCCTCCTACGCGTTCAACAAGTCGCACGCCGCCGGTTACGGCCTGGTGTCCTTCTGGACGGCCTACCTCAAGGCCCACTACGCGCCGGAGTACATGGCCGCGCTCCTGACCTCGGTCGCAGACCGGAAGGACAAGTCCGCCATCTACCTCGCGGACTGCCGTCACCTGGGCCTCAAGGTGCTGCCGCCGGACGTCAACGAGTCGGAGAACGACTTCGTCGCCGTCGGCGAGGACATCCGCTTCGGACTCGGGGCGATCCGCAACGTCGGCGCCGAGGTCGTCGACTCGATCGTCGAGACGCGGCGCACGAAGGGGGCGTACGCGAACTTCTCCGACTACCTGGAGAAGATCGACCTCCTGCCCTGCAATAAGCGCATCACCGAGTCCCTCATCAAGGGCGGCGCCTTCGACTCGTTGGGGCATCCGCGCAAGGGCCTCATGCTCATCCACGAGGACGCCGTCGACTCCGTCCTGGCCACCAAGAAGGCCGCGGACAAGGGCCAGTTCGACCTCTTCGCCGGTTTCGGTGGCGATGACCCGGAGACCACCAACGTCTTCGCCATCGACGTCCCCGAGGACTCCTGGGACCGTAAGCACGAGCTGGCTCTGGAGCGCGAGATGCTCGGGCTCTACGTCTCCGGCCACCCGCTCGACGGCTACGAGGAGGCTCTCGACGCCCAGACCGACACCGCCCTGACCACCATCCTGGCGGGGGAGATGCGTAACGGTGCGGAGGTGCTCATCGGCGGCATCATCTCGGCCGTGGATCGCCGATTCTCCAAGAAGGATGGTTCTCCCTGGGCGATCGTCACCATTGAGGACCACAACGGTGCCCAGGTGGAACTGTTGGTCTTCAACAAGGTCTACGCGTTGGTGAGCTCCTCGATCGTCGAGGACAACATCATCCTCGCCAAGGCCCACGTCTCCATCCGCGACGACCGCATGTCCCTGTTCTGCGACGACCTCAAGGTTCCCGAACTCGGCCCCGGCAACGGCGCCGGCCTGCCCCTGCGCCTGACCATGCGCACCGACCAGTGCACCATGGAGAACATCGCCAAGCTCAAGAACGTGCTCGCCGCCAACCAGGGCGACTCCGACGTCTACCTCAAGTTGATCAACGGGGAGGAGTCCACGATGATGATCCTCGGCGAGCACCTCCGCGTCGACCGATCGGGATCCCTCATGGGCGACCTCAAGGCCACTCTCGGTGCCGGGATCCTCGGATAAGGATCGCGCCCGATAATGTACTACCATCTTGACCATGACCAATAAGATCCGGACCACCCACGTCGGCTCCCTGCCGCGCACCCCCGAGCTTCTCGACGCCAACCTCAGGCGCTCCGAACTCTCCGACGAGGAGTTCTTCGGCATCCTCCAGACCGCCGTCGACGAGGTCGTCCGCCGCCAGGTCGACATGGGCATCGACATCATCAACGAGGGCGAGTACGGCCACATCACCTCCGGTGCCGTCGACTACGGCGCCTGGTGGAACTACTCCTTCACCCGCCTCGGCGGCCTCACCATGACCGACGAGGACCGCTGGGCCAGCCAGGAGGCCATTCGTTCCACCCCGGGCAACATCAAGCTCACCTCCTTCTCCGACCGCCGCGACCGCGCGCTGTTCAACGAGGCCTACGAGGATCCGGAGTCCGGCATCTTCGCCGGCCGCGCCAAGGTGGGCAACCCCAAGTTCACCGGCCCCATCACCTACATCGGCCAGGATGAGGTCGAGGCCGACGTCAAGCTCATGCGGACGGCCATGGACGCCGCCGGTGCGCAGGACGGCTTCGTCGCCGCCCTGTCCCCGGGATCCGCCGCCCGCCTCAAGAACGAGTACTACGCCACCGACGACGAGGTCGTGTGGGCCTGCGCCGACGCCATGGCCCAGGAGTACAAGGCCATCACCGACGCCGGCTTCACCGTCCAGCTCGACGCCCCGGATCTCGCCGAGTCCTGGGACCAGATCAACCCCGAGCCCTCCCTCGACGACTACCGCGACTGGCTGCGCACCCGCGTCGACGCCATCAACCACTCGGTGCGCGACCTTCCCAAGGAGCAGACCCGCCTGCACATCTGCTGGGGCTCCTGGCACGGCCCGCATGTCACCGACGTCGAGTTCGGCGACATCATCGAGGAGATCCTCCGCGCCGAGGTCGGCGGCTTCTCCTTCGAGGGTGCCTCCCCGCGCCACGCCCACGAGTGGCGCGTCTGGCAGGACCACCAGCTGCCCGAGGGGTCCCTCATCTACCCGGGTGTCATCTCCCACAGCACCAACGCCGTCGAGCACCCTCGCCTCGTCGCCGACCGCATCATTCAGTTCGCCGAGGTCGTGGGCCCGGAGAACGTCGTGGCCTCCACCGACTGCGGCCTGGGCGGCCGCCTCAACCAGCAGATCGCCTGGGCGAAGCTGGAGTCCCTCGTCGAGGGGGCCCGCATCGCCAGCGCTGAGCTGTTCTAGGAATCGGAGAAGGCCCGCAGTTCACACGGAACTGCGGGCCTTTCCCGTGCGCTGGCTTCCCGGATGTTGTTAGACCTGGATGCCGAACTGACCGAAGAAGTTGCGCAGCTGGTCGGTGCCGCCCGGGATCAGCGGCAGGATGATGGTGGCACCCTGGGTGACCGCCAGGCCGAGGGCCATGATGGCGCGGATGACCTCGAGGACCAGGGCGGTCTCTCCGTCGACCACGGCGGACATGAGCATGTCCGGCAGGCCCTCCAGGTCGTTGCCGTTCTCGGGCGCCTCGGTGGTGGAGGAGAGCGAGGAGGGCTCCTGGGCCTGGACGGGGGTCACCAGAGCCAGGGTGGTGCTGGTGGCGGCAACCAGGGCGACGGCGAGGCGGCGACGGATCACGGGAAACTCCTTGGGGTATGAAAACTCTGATCGCTGTCTGAACTTAGCAGTGATCAGGCTCTCACGCGAGAGGGGGCTAGCGGGAGGACAGTGACGAGCCGGAGGACAGGTCAGCGGAGCCCGCGGGCACGAGGTCGGAGACCTCGAAGATGGTGGTGGTGCCGGACACCTCGTTGCCGATGACCAGCAGGTCCTTCTCGGTCGGGGAGTCGGTGGCGGGGATGAAGACGAGACCCTCGGCACCGAGATCACCCGCCTCCGGGGAGTCCGGGGCGGCGGAGAAGTCACGGTTGTTGACGTAGGTGACGAAGGCGGCGGATGCCGGGTCCGTCACGTCATAGACCATGACGCCACCGATACGCTCGAGGCCGATGAAAGCGTAGGTGCGCCCGTTGATCTCGCCGAGGGCGACACCCTCCGGCTCCGGGCCCTTGTCGTCGGAACGGCCCTCGAAGTTGGCCTCGCTGTGGTTGGAGTTGAAGTTGTCCGGGCTGGCCGCGGCGGTGATGCGCTCGAACTGGTCGTCGGAGTTGAACACGCGGGTGCCGTTCTCGTCGACGATGGAGAAGCCACGGGCGCCGAAGGAGTGGATCTGGTCGTAGCAGTCGCGCTCGGCGTTGTAACCGTTCGCGGTGGTGACGGTCAGGCGGCCGAGGTTCTCGTCCTCCTGCAGGTCGGCGACGCCCTCGGCGGTCAGGCCGTTGAAGTCCTCACAGATCGGGGCGATGCCGCGCTCCTCGTCACCGAAGTGCTTGACGCGGGCCTCCTCGGAGTAGGCGTCCCAGTCGCGGGCGTCGCCCTCGTTGGCGGTGACGACGTAGGTGGTGCCACCCACCTGGTAGGAGGCGATGGAGTCGGGCTGCAGGATGCCCTTGATCAGCCAGGTGGTGATGTTGATCTCATCGTCGCGGTCGGAGACGTCCAGCGGGACGACGGAGTGGTCGACGGTGCCCAGCGGCAGGATCTTGGTGACGGTCGCGGTCTCGATGTCGACGACGGCGAGAGCGTTGTTCTCCTGCAGGGAGACGTAGGCGGTGCCGCCCTGGACGGTGATGTACTCCGGCTCCAGGTTCTGGGCGACGGTGCCCTCCGGTCCGAAGATGCGGACGCCCTCCGGCAGGGCGGCCGGCTCGTTGTAGGCGCGGAAGTCGGCGGTGCGGACGTCATCCTTGGTGGCGGCCGCGAGGCCGGCCGGCAGGGTCACGACGGAGACGGAGCCCTCCGGGTCCACCGAATAGTCCTCGGCCGGCTCACCCTCGTTGGCGACGAGGGCGTACTTGCCGTCCTCGGTGATGGTCACCATGTCCGGCAGGGAACCGACGGTGACGGTGCCGAAGGTCTCGAGGGACTCCGCGTCGAAGAACAGCAGGGAACCCGGGGCGGTCTTGTCGGCGGCGGGCTCGACGGTGGCGACGGCCAGGCCGTCAGCGCGCACGGACACCGAGTTGATGACGGTGCCCTGACCGGCGTCCACGGAGCCGACCTTGGTCGGGGCGGTCGGGTCGGAGATGTCGAGGACGTCGATCTGACCCGACTGGGCATTGACGGTGAGCACGCGCTGGGTGCCGGCGTGGTAGTCGACGATCTCGGCGGCGGAGGCGTCGAAGATGCCGGTCTCGTAGGTGCCGATCGGGGTGACGCTCAGCGCTGCACCGGGGGCGGAGTGGACGATCGGCTCGGCGACGATCGCGGCGTGGGCCGGGGTGAACAGGGACAGGCCGGTGGCGGCGGCCGCGCAGAGGGCGACGGCGGAACGGCGGAGAGACATCACAAAAACTCCTGAGAGAACGATGAGTAAATACCGGGAGCCCTAGTGGCCGAGTCATGTGACGGGACGGTCAACTCATGGTCACCCGGAGGTGAACACTTGGTGAAGCGGCCCGTGAAGGATGTGTTCCGGGAGGAGAGGACTACACTGTTTCGACATGAGTGACACCCGGACTGTCGTGACCACCTTCGAGCCCGTTCGCGCCTCGGATATTCAGCTGGCGCAGGCCCGGATTTCGTCAGTCATTGATCCCACCCCGCTGCAGTACTGCCCTCGCCTGTCCGAGGAGACCGGATGCGAGGTCTACCTCAAGCGCGAGGACCTGCAGGATGTGCGCTCCTACAAGATCCGCGGCGCGTACTACGCCATCGCCAACCTGGATGAGACGCAGCGGGAGGCCGGCATCGTCGCCGCGTCCGCCGGTAACCACGCGCAGGGTGTCGCCTACGCCTGCCGCACCATGGGCATCCGCGGCCGCATCTACGTGCCGAACCAGACCCCGAAGCAGAAGCGCGACCGTATCGCCGTCCACGGCGGGGACATGGTGGAGCTCGTCGTCACCGGCAACACCTTCGACGAGGCCGCGGAGGCCGCGCGTGCCGACGCCGCCGAGCGCGGTGCCACCATGATCGAGCCTTTCGACGCCCGCGACACGATCATCGGCCAGGGCACCGTCGCCGCGGAGATCCTCTCCCAGTTGACCTCCATCGGGAAGTCCCTGGACACCGTCTTCGTCCCCGTCGGCGGTGCCGGCCTGCTCGCGGGTGTGGCCAGCTACCTGGCCGACATGGCCCCGCGCACCGCGATCGTCGGCATCGAGCCGGCCGGTGCAGCCTCGCTTCAGGCCGCCCTGCGTCACGACGGCCCCGTCACCCTCGACACCGTCGACCCCTTCGTCGACGGTGCCGCCGTCAAGCGCATCGGCGACCTCACCTACGAGATCGTCGAGCGCAACCAGGGCCGCACCCACGTCATGAGCGTGTCCGAGGGTGCGGTGTGCACCGAGATGCTCGACCTGTACCAGAACGAAGGCATCATCACCGAGCCCGCCGGCGCCCTGTCCGTCACCGGCCTCAAGGAGATGAAGCTGCAGCAGGACTCCGTCGTCGTGTGCATCATCTCCGGCGGCAACAACGACGTCCTGCGCTACGCCGAGATCATGGAGCGCTCCCTCGTCCACCGCGGTCTCAAGCACTACTTCCTGGTGAACTTCCCCCAGGAGCCGGGTCAGCTGCGCCATTTCCTCAACGACATCCTCGGCCCCGACGACGACATCACCCTCTTCGAGTACCTCAAGCGCAACAACCGCGAGACCGGTGCCGCGCTCGTCGGCCTCGAGCTCGGCCGAGCCAGCGACTTCGACCCGCTCGTCGAGCGCATGAACGCCTCGCGCATCGAGTGCCAGCACCTCAAGCCGAACACCCCCGAGTACGAGTACCTCGTCAACACCTAAGGGCCGGTGACGTCGACCATGTAGTCGGCGATGCTGTGCGGGTCGGCGAGGAAATCCCGCAGCGCCCGGTACGCGGTCGTCTCCTCCACGCCGATGTTCTCCAGGATCCCGCCGTCGGCGGTGAACTCGAGGATCCGTGCTCCGGGCAGAGTCAGCAGCACGGGGGAGTGGGTGGCGATGATGAGCTGCGCCCCCGCCTCCGCGATCTGGTGCAGTTCCGCGAGCAGCGTCATCTGGCGGATGAGGGAGAGGCCGGACTCGGGCTCGTCGAGGAGGAACAGCCCCGCCCCGTGGAAGCTGTCCTGCACGATGCGTAGGACGGACTCGCCGTGGGAGAGGGTGTACAGGTCCGTGTCGTGCGTGCGGTTGTACTCGCGGGCGACCTCGTAGTGGGCCTCCGCGCGGAGGAAATGCCCGTTCATGGCCAGCGGGCCCCGCAGCAGCGTGGCAGCGTGCCGCAGAGGGTTCTCGCGGCCGCTCATCTCCTCCCCGAACGCCCCGCCGCGGGCATTGAATCCGCAGCTCACGGCGAGGCCCTCCAGGAGTGTCGACTTACCGACGCCGTTCTCGCCCGTGAACAGCGTGATCGGTCGCCGCAGGTCCAGCCCGTCGCGCAGTGCCCGGAAGGCCGGGACGTCGTCGACCCAGGCCGGGGCCTGCGGGTGGAACGCGCGCCGGTATCCGTGGACGTGGTACTTCCTCATGCCGTGAGATACTCCGCCGTGCCCACAGGGTCGGCGGCGAACTCCCGGGCGGCACGGAAGGCCTCGGTGTCCTCCAGTCGACGCTCGTGGATGCCGTCAGCGTCGATCTCGAGGATCTGTGCGCCGGGGATCGCCAGCAGGACGGGGGAGTGCGTGGCCATGATGATCTGCGATCCCGCATCCGCCAGGTGCCACAACCGCCCGAGCAGTTCCAGCTGCCGCAGGGTGGACAGCCCGGCCTCGGGCTCGTCGAGGAAGAAGAGGCCGCCGCCGTGGAAGCGACGGTCGATGAGAGACATGAGGGACTGACCGTGGCTCATCCGCAGCAGGTCGGGGAGTGGGGAATCCTCCAGTCCCGCGTACCAGCCGGCCAGGTTGTAGAAGGACTCGCCGCGGAGGAAGAACCCGTCCGGCGCGTTGCGGCGGCGCAGCGTCAGCCACTCGTGCAGCGGCGAGACGGAATCCTGCATCATCTGCATCGTCGCGTGCCGGGACCCGCCCTCGGGGTTGAAGCCGCTGGCGACCGCCAGGGCCTCCACGAGCGTCGACTTCCCGGCCCCGTTCTCCCCGGAGATGACGGTCACGGAGGAGGTGAACTCCAGGGGTGCGGCCGTCAGGGCACGCACGACCGGCAGCTCCCGCAGCCAGCCGGGGGCGGGCGGGGCGTCGAGAAGCGCGGCGCGGAGAAACATCTACCGGCGCAGGAGCGCGAACTCCCAGGCACCGAGGCGGGTCTCGTCGAGATCGACCTCGGGCGCGGTGAAGGAGTAGATGAGCTCGCCGCCGTAGGGGGCGACCACGTCGGATTCGCTGAGGTTGGCCACGAGGAGGACGTCGTCCCAGCCCATGGCCAGCCAGCCATCACCGGTCTCGACCAGCAGTTCCGACAGGTCCGCGCGCGACAACCCCAGCTCCCGGCGCAGGCGCAGCAGTTGCGTGTACGCGGCGTGGATCTCCTGCTGCTCCTCGTTGAAATCCCAGTCGAGCTTCGAGGCCTCGAAGGTGGCGGGGTCGGCCGGGTCGGGGACCTCGGAGTGGTCCCACCCGGAGCGGGCGAACTCACGCTTGCGGCCCTCGGAGGTGAGGCGGTTGAGGTTGTCGTCGGTGTGCGAGCAGAAGAAGGCGAAGGGGGTCTGCGCGCCGTACTCCTCACCCATGAACAGCATCGGGGTGAACGGCGAGCAGTAGATCACCGCGGCCTTGAGCACCTGCTGCGCGGGAGTGAGATTCATCGACGGGCGGTCGCCGGACGCACGGTTGCCGGTCTGGTCGTGGGTGGTGGTGTAGGTGACCAGGCGGTGTGCCGGGATGGAGTCCACGTTGATCGGCCGACCGTGGCGACGCCCGCGGAAGGAGGAGTACGTGCCGTCGAAGTAGAAGCCGCCGCGCAGGGTCTTGGCCAGGGCCTCGAGGGACCCGAAGTCCTCGTAGTAGGCGTGGCGCTCGCCGGAGACGACGGTGTGCAGGGCGTGGTGGATGTCGTCGACCCACTGGCCGGCCAGCCCGTAGCCGCCGCCGTCACGCTCCGTGATGAGGCGCGGGTCGTTCATGTCGGACTCGGCGATGATGTAGCGCGGCACACCGGTGCGGGCGGTGACGTCGTCGGCGACGTCCTGGATCTGCTCCATGATGGAGTACGCGGCGGTGTCGTCGAGGGAGTGGACCGCGTCGAGGCGCAGGCCGTCGATGCGGTAGGTGTCCAGCCACAGGCGCACCGCGTCGAGGATGAAGGCCCGTACCTCATCCGACTGCTGCCCGGAGATGTTGACCACCTCACCCCAGCCGGTGGAACCACCCGCAGTGTACGGGCCGAACATGCCGTTGTAGTTGCCGTCGGGGCCGAAGTGGTTGTACACGACATCGAGGATGACGCCGATGCCGGCGTCATGCGCGGCGTCGACCAGCCTCTTGAGGCCCTCCGGGCCGCCGTAGCCCTCATGGACGGCGTGCCACGTCACACCGTCGTAGCCCCAGTTCCTCTCGCCGCCGAACGGCTGGACCGGCATGAGTTCGATGGCGGTAACGCCGAGGTCCCGCAGGTAACCGAGCTTACCGACGACCCCGTCGAACGTCCCCTCCGGCGTGAACGTCCCCACGTGCAGCTCGTAGATGACCTGCCCCGCCAGCGGACGCCCGGTCCACCCCCGGGACCAGTCGTGGGTGTGGTCGACGATCTCGCTCATCCCGTGGACGCCGTCGGGCTGGGCCTGGCTGCGCGGATCGGGCAGCGTCTTGGACCAGTTCTCCCCGTCGAACAGCTCGTAGCCGTAACGCATCCCCGGCTCCGCGATGCGGTCCGCGACCCACCAGCCGCCGGAGGTGGCACGCATGCCCACCTCCTCGTCGTCGAGGCGGAGGCGGACATCCTGGGCGGACGGGGCCCACACGGAAAACGGTTCATGCGCAGTCATGTACACCAGGCTAACGGAAACGCCGACTACTATCAGACCTCATGCTCACGACCTACCAGTTGCCCGCCGCCGGCCAGACGTGGAGCCACGAGTGGGAGGTCAAGCGGTCCCGGTTCCTCTCCCTCGCCCGCCGCACCCCGGACGAGCAGGCCGCGCGCGAGTTCATCGCCTCGGTGCGCGCCGACTACCCGGACGCGCGCCACCACTGCAGCGCGTACATGCTGCACGTCGAGAACGCGAACCCCATCGAGCGTTCCTCCGACGACGGGGAACCCTCCGGCACCGCCGGTCGCCCCATGCTCGACGTGCTCAAGGGATCGGAGCTTCTCGACGCCACCGTGGTCGTCGTCCGCTGGTTCGGCGGCATCAAACTCGGCGCCGGTGGCCTCGTCCACGCCTACTCCCAGTCCGTCGGCGACCTGCTCCCGCAGGTTCGGCGCGTCACCCGGGCGATCCGCGAGCTCTACCTCATCGAGGTGCCCCACGCCGAAGCCGGACGCCTCGAGGCTGACCTGCGGGCCCGGGGCGTGGCCATCACCGACACCGACTACGGGGCGGCGGTCACCCACACCCTGGCGGTGGAACCCGGCGGGCGGGAGGAGCTGGAGTCCACCCTCGCGGCGCTCACCGCCGGGGCCGTGATCCCCGTCGAGGCGGGCACCGCGTGGGTCGAGTATTAGGATGGTGCGCATGACAATGCAGCGTCGCCCCAACAACCCGATCGAACAGCGCAAGCAGGCCGTGCGCAGGTACACGCGCAACGCCGCCCTCTCCGTCGGCGGCGGTGTCGTCGGCGGTGCCGCCCTCGCGCTCCTGTTCACCAGCTGGACCTGGCTCGTCCTGGGCCTCGTCGTCGCCGTCGTCGGCGGCTTCTACAACTGGAACAAGGTCCAGAAGATCGTCAACCACCGCGACAACTACTGATCGTGTCCGTCCGCATCGACGTGTGGGTGTGGGCGGTGCGCATCTTCAAGACGCGTACCGACGCCGCCGCGGCCGTCCGCGCCGGGCACGTCAAACTCAACGGGGTGGCCGTCAAACCCGCCCAGCAGGTCGTCCCCGGGGACCGGGTCCGCGCCTGGGTCAACCACCGGGAACTTCAGCTCGAGGTGGTGGACACCCCGCGCAAGCGCGTCGGCGCACCGATCGCCCGCACCTGCTACATCGACCACTCCCCGCCGCCCCCGCCGAAGGAGATCCTCGCCTCGCAGCCGCAGCGCGACCGCGGTTCCGGGCGCCCCACGAAGCGGGAGCGCCGCCAACTCGACCGGCTGCGCGGGAGGGACTAGACCATCCGCCGTGCCGCGATCCAGCACGCGATGAGCGCCCCAGGTACACGGGCCACATGACGGCGTACGCCCATCCGCCCGCCCAGTCGTAGTTCCACGCGAAGTGCATGAGGAAGGCGAGGGTCGGCCGGCCCTGGCCGTACAGCCAGCGCCGGGAGGTGCTCAGCCGGGGATGGGGGAGCGCCAGGCCGATGCCCAGGCCGGCGACCGCGGAGAAGAACACGGGCAGGCCCGGGCCGGCAATGGCCCGGATGAACCACATGGTCAGCAGGCCGTCGACATCGGAGTTCGCTTCCTCGAGCGCCCCGGCGGCACCGTACTGCACGGTCTCGATGAATTCGAAACCGAGGCCGACGAAGACGCCCACGAGCAGCCCGTCCCAGGGGCGGTTCCACAGGCGCGGCAGCGCCAGCAGGATGAGCGCGATGCCGAAGGATTTTCCGATTTCCTCCGGCCAGGCCCCGCCGAGGGAGGCCTCCGCGGCCTCCCACCCGAGGGCGGTGGCGATGGTGGTCAGTGATTCGCCCGCGGCGAAGATGAAGGCGAAGGACCCGAACGCGCCTCACGCCAGGGGGAGCAGCGGCCAGGCGCCGGCCGGACGCCACAGCACCGAGCGGCGCATGAGCGCCCACACCACGGCGATGACGACCGCGGAGACGACGAAACCCGCCAGGAGCGAGACGGGGGTGGCCCGCCCGAAGGCGCTGAGAGTCAGGACGTTGACGGCCGCGCCGACGACGATGATGGCGCCGATGATGACGCCGGGGATGAGTCGGATCACGGAACCCTCCGGACGTCGGACAGCAGGGCGGAGGTGGTGTCGGTGACCGCGCCCTCCGGGCCGGAGGGCGCGGCGACGAGAGCGTTCGCGCCGCTCCGCTCGCCGAGGACGATGACGCTGTACGCGGTGTCGCCGACGCTGGTGGGGCCACCGGTCCAGGCGCGCAGGCCCTCGCCCACCTCGGCGCGGGTCATGTCGGGTGGGGTGGCGGTGGCGAAGGTGGCGGCGCGGATGGCGCGGACCCCGAAGCGGGGCAGATCCTCCACGTCCTCCGCCGAGCGGGTCACGACGGTCACGTCGCCGCACGTAAACTCGTGCGCACCCATCGTGAGGGAGGCACGGCGGTCGCAGCTGCGGGGCGCGGTGGCGGACAGCGCCGGATCCACGCCACCGAGAGTGATGATGTCCACGCTCTCCAGGGCGATCGGCTCGTCCCGGGGCGTGAGGGCCGCGGCGAGGCCGAGGGGCAGAAGCGTCGCGACGAGGGCCAGGCCGCAGGCCGTAGCGAGGGCCGGGGGTGGGGTGGATACAATCACCGGCCCATGAAACCACCCCTGTGGTCAGACCGAAAAAAGCTAGGCCAGCAGCTCGCGCACCCGGGGGATGACCTCCTCGCCGTAGAGACGGATGGTCTCCAGGTTGTGTTCGTGGGTGGTCGGCCCGTTGGCGTACTTGAGGGTGAAGCGGTCCAGGCCGAGAGCGGTGACGGTGTCCGCGATCTTCCGGGCCACGGTCTCCGGGGAGCCGACGTAGAGGGCACCGTGGTGGACCTCCGCCATGAACTGGTCGGCAGTGGGGGCTGCCCAGCCGCGCTCGGCACCGACGCGGCGGTGGCTGGCCAGCCAGTGCTCGAAGAGCCGTTCCTGCGCCTCCGCGTCCGTGGGGGCGATGAGGCCGGGGGAGTGGACGCCGACCGGGCCGCCCGGGATCTCCCGGCGGTAGAGGTCGACGAAGGGGCGGAAACGACGGGAGGAGCCACCGATGATCGCCAGCATAAGCGGCATGCGGTGACGGGCGGCGCGGAGCACGGATTCCGGGGAACCGCCGACGGCGACCCACACCGGCAGCTCGGTGGCCAGCGGCGGATGGAGGTGGTCCACCCCACGGTCCCAGGCGATGGGATCGCCGGAGGAGGCGGAGTCGAGCAGCACGCGCATGAGCTCGAGCTTCTCCTCGAAGAGTCGCTCGTAGTCGGCGAGGTCGTAGCCGAAGAGGGGGAAGGACTCGATGAAGGAGCCACGTCCCAGGGTGATCTCGGCGCGGCCGGAGGACAGGGCCTGCAGCGTGGAGAAGCGTTCCATGATGCGCACCGGGTCGTCTGAGGACAACACGATGACCGAGGTGGTCAGGCGGATGTGTGAGGTGCGGCCGGCGATGGTGGCCAGCACCATGTCGGGGGAGGAGACGGCGTAGTCGTCGCGGTGGTGTTCGCCGATTCCGAAGACGTCGACACCGACGCGATCGGCCTCGACCGCTTCGGCGACCACGTTCCGCAGAACCTGGTCGGGGGAGACGCCGTTGACGTCGCCGAAGGTGTCGAGGCCGAAAGTCAGGGGAGAGTTCATGTTGACGATGATACGTCAACAACTATCCGGGGTGCTACCAGAGACCCCAGTGCGCCGGCGGGAAGTCGATGCCCATCGGGCGGAAGAAGTTCGCGATGGTCAGGGCCCACACGTGGAGGGCGTCGGCCAGCTGGGGGAAGTCTTCACGGATGGACGACATGAAAGGTGCTCCTTATTCGGCGAGTGATACTAACCCTGCTCATGTTACTGGTTGATCCGGGGCATCGTCACCCAGGATGCGCGCGGCGCGCATGAGTTTCAGACGACGTGCCAACTGCTGCGGACGAAGCGCAGGTCGCACGCCGATCTCGCCCGTCCGCGTGATGTGGTCCCGCCCGAAACGCCGCAGCAGCAGATCGTCGATGAGGCGGATCTGCCCCGGATGGAAGCGGTAGCGCAGGGCCCCGTGGACATCCGCGATGTCGCCGTCGTCGAGAAGCTCAGCGAGCTCGGCGACCGTGGTGATGCCGTCGGCGGCGAGGATCTCCGCCA
Organism: Corynebacterium pollutisoli; assembly: GCF_900177745.1. Taxonomy (GTDB): domain Bacteria; phylum Actinomycetota; class Actinomycetes; order Mycobacteriales; family Mycobacteriaceae; genus Corynebacterium; species Corynebacterium pollutisoli. Next base: position 452,026 of record NZ_FXAR01000001.1, read on the forward strand.
GGAAACGGTAGTTCTCTGAACGGGAACGCGGGAACCGGTTGCCCAGCAGCATCGCCAGCACACCCGGCAGGGTCTCCGGGGTGAGGTCGACGTCATCGCGGGAGGTGTCCTCCTTGGCGGCGTCCTGCGCCACCGCGATCTGGTCGAACTGCTGGTCCGCCAATTCGATGAGCCCGGCGGCCAGGGCGAAGGCCCGGTCCACCCGCGGGTCGAGCTCCTCGTTGCCCCGCTTGTAGCGGATGTCGTGCTCGAACTCCGCCCACGCATGCTGCAGCACGGTGCGGATCTGCACCTCGAAACTCACCCCCTTGTACTCGGCGAGCTCCGCGATGTCCGAGGAGTTCTCGTCGACCGTGAGGATGAGATGGTGCGAGCCGTAGCCGAAACCACCGGCGATGCGGGTCTCCGCCGTCTTGTCCACCGACCGCTCGACCGTGAAGGACTGCTTGAGCACCCCGATCGCCACCGGGATCTCCGTCGAGTGGAACGTGGTGACGCGCACCCCGATGAGATCGTGGATGTCCTCCCACGGATCCGGGTACATCCACTCACCGTTGTCCCGCTTCTTGTAGGCCTTGGCCTTGAACGACGGCCAGTCCTTCACGCGGGCGACGACGCGGTCGTACGTGACACCCGCATCCGCGAGCAGATCCTCCACCCCGGCGGCGAAATCCTCCGCCGCGTCAGGATGGGCCCGGACCCACTCGTGGTAGCGGTTGCCCAGCCGGGCGATCCGGTCAGACATCCTTGACCAGCAGCGCGGTGGGGAAGAGGTCGAGGACCTCGGCGAGCGGCACGGTCGCCTCGAAGCTGCGGCCCGTGAGACGGTCGGTCCACGTTCCCTCCGGCAGGGTGACGGTGGTGCCGTTCCACCCGCCCTGGCGCTCCAGATCGAGCGGGCGACGCGTCGCCAGGGTGATGACACCGATGCCCGCCTCACCCGGGGTGTGCGCCGCACCGCGGGCCAGGCCGATGAGGTGGGACTCCTCCGGGCCGACGGCGAACACCGACTGGACCTCGCCGCCCACGAAGTACTCCGGGTGCTCCGCACGCACCTTGAGACCCTCGTGGACGATGTGCAGCTTCGCGCGGTCGCCGTAGAGGTCGAGGTGCGGGTAGTCGCCGGTGGTCTCCGCCTGGGCCTCGGCCTCTGCGGCCAGGTCCTGCCAGTCGACGCCCTCGGAGAGGATGTCGAGGGTCTGCTGGCGGGCGGTGTAGTCGACGAAGCGACGGTTGTCCGGGTCCACGAGGGAGTCGTCGAAGAACTCCGTGCCCTGGTAGATGTCCGGGATGCCCGGGCCGGTGAGCTGCAGCAGCTTGCGGCCCAGGGAGACGCGCACCCCACCGCGGGCCAACGGCGCGACGAACTCGGTGATCATGGAGGTGACGGGGCCGTCGAAAAGCACGTCGACCCAGTCGAGGACCGCCGTCTCGAAGGTCTCCACCGGATCCACCCACGTGGTGTGGACGCTCGCCTCACGCAGCGCCTTGATGACGTAACCGTGGAAACGCTCCCGCAGCGCGTCCGTGATCTGGCCGTCGGCCGGCCACACACCCAGCAGGTTCTGCAGGAGGAAGTGACCGGTGCCCGCGTCCGGGGCCGGCACCACGGAGGTGACGCGGTGGACCAGTTCGGAGAAGTCCATGGGACGCTCGGTGAGCTCGATGATGCGGGCACGGACATCCTCGCCGCGCTTGGTGTCGTGCGTGGACAGCGTCGTCATCGCCTTCGGCCACAGACGGGCCCGCTCCTGCTGCAGCAGATGGAACTCCGCCGCTGAGACACCGAAACGACCCGGGGCACCACCCACCTCCTGCAGCGCGACGAGGCGGCAGGCACGGTAGAACGTGGTGTCCTCCACGCCCTTGGCCATGACGGCACCACACACCTGCGCGAAACGGATCTTCGCCTCGGCGTTGGCGTTGAGCGCGGCGACGACGAGGTCGAGCGCATCCCGCCGCGAGGGGAAACGACGCGACATCTCCGCCACGACGGTCGCGGTGACACGCGACAGGGAGAGGTAGTCCGCGCGGTACACCGGCATGGCGGCCACCAGCTCGGTGATGGTGGTGATGAGATCCTCTTCCGACACACCCGAACCGGCGGTGGAGAAGTTGTCGCGGCGCATGGCGCGGGCCAGGCGGCGGATCTCCGCGGCCAGCTCCTCCTGCGCCACCTCCCGCTTGAGCTGGTGCATGGTCACCTCGACGGCGGCCTCGTCCCACGTCGACCCGGAGTGCTGCAGCGCCAGCATCGACAGCGAATCCTCCGACTCGCGGGCGATGAACACGCCGTCCAGCTCCCGCAGGGCGTCGTACCCCGTGGTGCCGTCGACGGCGAGACGCGGATCGAGGGTCTCGTCGACCTCGAGGATCTTCTCCACGATGAGCCAACGTTCCGGGCCGACGACCTCCCGCAGACGGTTGAGGTAGCCGAAGGGATCGGACAGGCCGTCCGGGTGGTCGACGCGGACACCGTCGATGAGATCCTCGGCGATGAGCTGGCGCACGATGCGGTGCGTGTGCTCGAACACCATCGGATCCTCCTGGCGGATACCCGCCAGCCCGTTGACCGAGAAGAAACGACGGTAGGAGATCACGCCGTCGCGCCAGTACATCAGGCGGTAGTGCTGTTTCTCGTACACCTCCGCCACATCGTCGTCGAGGGTGACGTCATCGCCGACGGGGAAGATGTTGTCGTAGTAGGCCAGGACGATCTCGCCGTCCTCCTCGCGCAGCTCCAGCTTGTCGACGTCCTCCGGGGACCCCAGCACCGGCATGCCCAACTTGCCGCCGGCGCCGTTGTCGGCGTGCCAGTCGATGTCGAAGTAGTGCTCGAACTCCGATTCCTGCCCGTGCTTGAGCACGTCCCACCACCACTTGTTCAGGCGCGGGTTCTCCACACCGAGGTGGTTGGGGACGATGTCGATGATGAGCCCCAGCCCCGCTTCATGGGCGGCGGCGGCCAGCTCACGCAGACCCTCCATGCCGCCCAGCTCCGGGTTGATTTCGGTGGGGTCGGTGACGTCGTAGTTGTGGCTCGACGTCGGGTCGGCGGTGAAGATGGGGGAGAGGTAGATGTGACTGACGCCCAGGGACTGCAGGTAGGGGACCTGGGCGGCCGCCTCGGCGAAACCGAAGGCCCGTCCCGACGGGTCCGCCTGTGGTCCGCGCAGCTGCAGACGGTAGGTGGCGGTGATCGGACGACGCATGGAACTCCTCGGGTCGGATGAATGAAGAAAAGTGCACCTCACAGCTTAGGCGGGTGCGGCCACCGGCGTGGGGGACGACACAGCCGCCGGGAAGCCGTGCCGCCGCACCAGGGGTACCGGGGCCAGGGCCCCGCTCAGGTCCCACCCCTGCTTATCGACGTCCCCGCGCCCCACCGCCACCAGTGTGTTCTCCGTCAACACCAGCCACGCCGCCGGCTCCCGCAGGAGGGTCGCCAGGTGCCCGTCGAGCACCGCGAAGGTCCGCGGGTGCGCCAGCCAGGCGCTGGCGGGCGCGCCGGGCAACGCCACCTGCAGGCCCTTCACTCCGGGGCCGAGGAGGATCTCCGCCGGGCGGGTGCGCACCTGGATGCCCTCTGCCGTCCGGGCGGAGGCGATGAGGTTGGCCGCCGCCCGGTCCCACGCCCGGTGGGCCGAGAGGTCGAGATCTCCGAGGCCGCGGTAGGAGACGTCCGCCCCGTGGCACGTGAACGTGGCGCACAACTCCCGGGACAGGGCAATGTAGGCGATGGTGTCGCAGAATCCGTCGTCGCTCAGGCCGCTGCGCTGCACCCAGGAATGGGGACGCAGTGCGGGCAGGAGGGCGGCAGGGTCAAGGGGCATGGGCACGTCCTAACTGTGGGAGGGGAAACCGTCACCACAGTTGGACTCCGAAAATCGCCCGAAGGTTCCCGGCAACCCTAGAACGGGGGTTGTTCGTCGTCCGCGGCGTCGAGCCCGAGCACGGCGATGAGCTGGTCACCGGTCCAGATCTGGATGTCCTGCCCCTTGGCGATGAGCTCCTCCGCCCGCTTCTCCTTCGAGGTCTTCGTGGCCCACGTGCCGGCGACGAGGATGGTCGTCTTCTTCGTGACGTTCTTCCCGACGTCCGCACCCAGGTCCGCGATCGCCGACCACAGCCGCCCCTTGTCGAAGGGCTCGAAATCGCCGGTGAGCGTGACGTGCTGCCCGAACAGCGGGCCCGTCGGATCGGCGTCCGGGTTGGCGTCGGGGATGACGTCCGGCGTAGCCACCGACTGCCACGGCGCGCGGCGGGGGGCCTTCTTCGGCGGCTCCTCCGTCCGTTGCTGCATGATGCTGCGCGCCCCGGAACGGTCGCGGAGCACCGGGTAGGCGTGTTCGGCGCTGAGGGTGCCCAGCGTGTAGCCGGAGGCGTGCTGGAACTCGGCGAGGCTGCCGCGGTGGTTCTTCTTCCGCGCCAGATCGACGACGAGACCGGCGGCCGTGCGGGCGTCCGCGAAGAACTCCGCCTCCACCCCCGCACCGCGGGCCAGGACCAGCGAACAGACGTAGGGGAGCACCGGCACCTCGAGCCCCGCCGCCAGGTACGCGCGACGCAGCGCCATCATGTGGAACTGCGCGTTGTGCGCGACGACGGGCAGATCGCCGAGGAATCCGGGCAGGGCCCCGAGGTCCAGTCCGGTGGCGGCCTCGACCTCCACCCCGTCGACGAGCTTCACGACGTCGACCCGGCTCACCGTGTCGCCGTCCGTCTCCACCGCCAGCGCCACGAAGTCCAGCCCGGCCACCGCGGCGGGCGCCTCACCGCGCTGCGCTGCCTCGATCGCGGCGAGGAAGTCCTCCGCCGCCTGCGCCTGCCCCGGGGCGAACGCCACCTCGGTGCCGGGGCCCTCGAGGGTGACCACGCCGACGTCGAGAAGCGAGGGCGGTGTGCACCGCACACCCGTGACCTGCGCCAACGGGACCTCGACGGAGTCCTGCCCCGTGAGCGCCGTCAGCAGGGCGGAACGGTCAATGCGGATGCTGGTGGCGGTGACACTGAGCTGGGCGCCGTGGGCCGGGATCACGTCGACGACTCCGATCGTTAGGAAAAGCAGGATGGACCGTCAGTCTACCGGGGTACCATGGGCGGGCATGGAGGACTGGGTACGCGATGCCGATCCCTTCGACCGCACCTGCCCGAGCCGTGCACTGCTCGCCAGTCTCGGCGACAAGTGGTCGATCCTCATCATCCTCAGCCTCGACGGCGAGCAGCTGCGCTACGGCGAACTCGAGCAGGCCGTCGACGGCATCTCCCCCAAGATGCTCACCCAACGGCTCCGCCGGCTGGTCGACGACGGCATCCTCGTCCGCTGGGAGTTCGACGAGGTCCCCCCGCACGTCGCCTACGAACTCACCGACCTGGGCCGTAGCCTGCTGCCGGTGTTCTACCCGTTCATCGGGTGGCTCATCGACCACACCCGCGACGTGGAGGAACACCGCAGCAGCGGAGGCTAGGCCTCCTCGTCGGTGTACTCGTCGCGCAGCGCGGCGCGGCGCTTCGCGGCGAGCTGCTCCTCCTCGCTCATCGAGGCGAGCAGGGCCTTGTTCTGACCCGGCTCGATCTCCGCCTCCTCACCCGGTGCCTCGACCTCTTCCTCCACCGGCTCAGTCTCGGTCTCGGTCTCGAGTTCCTCGGCGGTCTTCTCGGCGGTGGCGGCGGAATCCGCGGTCACCTTGTCGCCGACGACACCGAGGTCCTTCTCGCGCTCCGCCTCATCGACGATCTCGACCTCGTCGATCTCGTCCTCCTCGTCGTAGACCGGCGGCTCGATCTGCTTGAGCACCATCGTCGCGCGCGACGGCACCGTGATGGTGCCCTTCGCCTCGATGATGGACGCCTCGATCGGGTAGCCGATGTCCTCGGTCGTGTCGACGAGCAGCTGCCAGCGGGCACCGAAGGCGCGCGGCGGCAGGGTGAACTCGATCTCCTCGTAGTGGGCGTTGAACATGAGGATGAAGGAATCGTCCACGATCTTCTGGCCGCGGGCGTCCGGCTCGGTGATGGCCATGCCGTTGAGGTAGACCATGAGCGCCTTACCGAAGGCGAAGTCCCAGTCGTCCTGGGTCATCAGCTTGCCCGAGGGCACCAGCCACGCGATGTCACGGTCACGGACGTCGGCACCCAGGGGGCCGCCGGCAAGGAAGCGACGGCGACGGAACACGGGGTGACGGCGCCGGATGTTGAGCAGTCGCTTGGTGAAGGCGTGCAGGGAGGAGTTCTCCTCCAGCTGATCCCAGTCCATCCACGCCAGCTCGTTGTCCTGGCAGTAGACGTTGTTGTTGCCGTCCTGGGTACGCGCCATCTCATCGCCGTGGCTGATCATCGGGGTGCCCAGCGAGAGGATGAGCGTGGTGAGGAAGTTGCGGCGCTGACGCGCGCGCAGGGCCAGGATCTCCGGGTCGTCGGTCGGGCCCTCGACGCCGTGGTTCCAGGAACGGTTGTGGGACTCACCGTCGCGGTTGTCCTCACCGTTGGCCATGTTGTGCTTCTCGTTGTAGCTCACCAGGTCGTTGAGCGTGAAGCCGTCGTGGGCGGTGATGAAGTTGATCGACGCGGTGGGGCGGCGGCCGTTGTTGGCGTAGAGGTCCGAGGAACCCGTCAGGCGGGAGGCGAATTCACCCAGGGTGGCGGGCTCGCCGCGCCAGAAGTCACGGACGGTGTCGCGGTACTTGCCGTTCCACTCGGTCCACAGCGGCGGGAAGTTGCCCACCTGGTAACCGTCGTGGCCGATGTCCCACGGCTCGGCGATGAGCTTGGCCTGGGAGACGACCGGATCCTGCTGGACGAGGTCGAAGAAGGTGGCCAGGCGGTCGACGTCGTGCAGCTCACGGGCCAGGGTGGAGGCCAGATCGAAACGGAAGCCGTCGACGTGCATCTCGGTGATCCAGTAGCGCAGCGAATCCATGATGAGCTGCAGCGAGTGCGGGTCGCGCACGTTGAGGGAGTTACCGGTGCCGGTGTAGTCCATGTAGTGGTACTTGTCACCGTCGACGAGGCGGTAGTACGCCTCGTTGTCGATACCGCGGAACATGATGGTCGGGCCGAGGTGGTTGCCCTCCGCCGTGTGGTTGTACACGACGTCGAGGATGACCTCCATGCCGGCCTCGTGGTACGCGCGGACCATGCCCTTGAACTCGGACACGGCCCCACCGGGCTTGCGGGCGGCGGCGTAGTCCTGGTGCGGGGCGAAGAAACCGAAGGTGTTGTAGCCCCAGTAGTTGCGCAGGCCGAGGTCGCGCAGGCGGTCGTCCTGCAGGAACTGGTGCACCGGCATGAGCTCGATGGCGGTGACGCCGAGGTCCTTGAGGTAGGAGATGATCGCCGGGTGGGCGAGGCCGGCGTAGGTGCCGCGCAGGTTCGGCGGCACGTCCGGGTGGGTCATGGTCAGACCCTTGACGTGGGTCTCGTAGATGACCGTCTCGTTGTACGGGATGCGCGGGGCGCGGTCGGAACCCCAGTCGAAGAACGGGTTGATGACCACGGACTTCATCGTGTGGCCGAGGCTGTCCTCCTCATTGCGGCCGGACCCCGGCGGGTCGGCGAAGATGTCGTAGGAGAACAGGGACGGGTCGCCGTCGAAATCGCCGTCGAAGGCACGGGCGTAGGGGTCGACGAGGAGCTTGTTCGGGTCACAGCGCTTGCCGTCGTGCGGGTCGTACGGGCCGTGGACACGGAAGCCGTAGCGCTGGCCGGGCTGCACACCGGGGAGGTAGCAGTGCCAGACGTTCGCGTGCACCTCCTCGAGGTTGATGCGGACTTCGTTGTCCTCACGGTCGATGAGACACAGTTCCACCTTCTCGGCGACGTAGGAGAAGAGTGCGAAGTTGGTGCCTGCGCCGTCGTAGGTGGAACCCAGGGGGTACGGGTCACCCGGCCAGACCGTGTAGTTGTGCTCGGACTCAGTAGTCATGGTTGCCGATCTTAACGGTTCTCAGGCTGATTCACCGTCTCAGCCACGGCTTGTGGCCAGACCAGTGAGCAACAGGTCCACTCCCCGGCGGAAATCAGCGGACGCGTCACCCGGCACCTCGGCCCCGGTGTCGGCCGCATGCTGGGCCCGGGCCTGCTCCAGGGCGGTCGCGCCAAGCACGAGGTGGAGCAGGGAGGCCGCGCCGATGCGCCGCAGGTCCCCGTCCCCGGGCAGCGTCTGCGCCAACTGCTTCTCGACGTCCCCGCGTGTTTCCGACTCCGGCTGCGACAGGGCGGCGGCGACGAGTTCGGCACCGTCGCGGCGCGAGAGCATCGACTCCCGCAGCAGTTCGGCGAGGGCGGCGGGGGTGTCCGGCGCGGAGTCGGCGAGCACCGGGGCGAGGATCTCCTCGGCGATGGCCGTAATGAGTTGCTGCTTGTTCGCGATATGCCAGTACAGAGCTCCCGGTGCCACACCGAGGGAGGTGGCGACCCGGCGCATGGTCATGTCAGCCAGGCCGTACGTGTCCAGAATGGTCACGGCGGCGGCGATGATGGTCTTGCGGGTCAGCTGCACACCGTCAGAGCCTACCCGGTGGCGAAACTCTCAGGGAGCTGCCAGCCGTCGACACCTGCGTGTTGATAGGGTGGCCCATCGATCGACCATCAGAATCCGGCAGGAGAACCATCACCGTGACCGTGAAGAAGACCCTCGTGTCCCTCGTGTCCCTCGCCCTCACCATCCCGTTGCTGACGGCGTGCGGCTCCGGCGAGACCGCGGAGAGCACCGCCACCGGCGTGCCCACGCAGAGCACCGTCACCTCCACCCGCTCCGTCGAGTCGAGCACCGAGGAGGAGACCACCACCGAGGAGGAGACCACCGAGGAGGAGACGGTCGAGGAGCCCACCGAGGAGGTCGTCGAGGAGCCTGCGCCGGAGGCCGCCCCCGTGGATCCGATCCTGGAGGACCTCTACCAGGAGCCCGACCCGGTCCAGGGCGGGCACGAGCCCACCGAGGCCCAGCGGGCCGAGATCGAGCAGCTGGTCCACGGTGTCTACCAGGTGGAGACCTTCCACCAGTGGCTGCGCTACTTCCCCGACAACACCTGCCACGAGTTGCTCGCCGCCCAGGGTGGCGCGCAGGCCATGGACCTCAACGGCATCCCGGACCAGCGCCTGGCCGACATGCCGATGTACGCCAACGCCAACCCGCACATCGCCTCGATCACCGACATCCAGGTCGACGGTGACCGTGCCTCCGCAGTGGTCACCGCCGTCTCCGCCGGCCAGTCCGAGACCCGCACCCAGCGCTACCTCCACGAGGACGGCCGCTGGAAGTTCTGCTCCTAGATGGCGATCCCACGCACGGTGGGCACCGCGGCGGGCGTCGCCGCGGTGTCCCTGCTCGTCTACAGCGCCGTCGGGGCGCTCTGGGGGCTGCTCCGCCCGGCCTACACCGGCACTTTCGCCGAGGGCGGGCAGGTTGTCATCGACTCCGCGGCCGCCAACGTCGAGTTCGTCTCCTTCGGCAGCTTCGTCGCCGCCACCGGGCTCCTCGCCGTCATCGTGTCCCTGAGTACCTACGTGCTGTCCCCGGCCACCCGCGGCCCGGGGATGCTGTGGTGGCTCATGGCGGTGGCCGTGTTCTCCGCCTTCTCCTTCCTGCAGGTCGGGACCGTGAGCGCCGGTCTGCTCCATGACATCGGCGACCCCCACCTGCTGTCCGAGGGTGACCGGCTGAGCATGGTGCCCGGGCTCGATCCCGGCGTCGGCTGGCTCGCGGCCCCCTTCCTCGCGGCCCTGGCCTACTGGTGCTCCGCCCTGGTGACCCCCGAGACGGAGCCCGGACAACTCCCGATAGAGTGAGGGGCATGACGCCTCACTTCCCGACCGCCGACGTCGACCCGGAGGACGTCGACCGCCTCATCGCCCAGGCCCTCGACGAAGACCTCACCTACGGCCCGGACATCACCAGTCGCGCGACCGTGCCCGCCGAGCACCGTTCCAGCGCGCGCATCGTCTCCCGCCGCCCGGGCACCATCGCGGGACTGTTCGTCGTCGACCGGGTGCTGCGCCAGGTGGCCACCTCCGACTTCCGCGTCGAGGAGGTCGCCCCCGACGGCACCCGCGTGGGCCCCGGGGACGTCGTCGCCCGCATCGAGGCCGGCACCCGGGACCTGCTCACCGCGGAGCGCACCCTGCTCAACCTGCTCACCCACCTGTCCGGCATCGCCTCCGCGACGGCGCAATGGGTCGACGCCGTCGAGGGCACCGGTGCCCGGATCCGCGACTCGCGCAAGACCCTCCCCGGGCTGCGCCTGCTGCAGAAGTACGCCGTCACCGTCGGCGGGGGAGTCAACCACCGCCTCGGTCTCGGCGACCGGGCGCTCATCAAGGACAACCACGTCATCGCCGCCGGCGGCGTGCTCGCGGCCTTCCGTGCCGTGCGGGAGCAGTTCCCGGACAAGTGGTGCGAGATCGAGGTGGACACCCTCGAGCAGCTCGACCAGCTCCTGCCGGAGAAACCCGACGAGATCCTGCTCGACAATTTCGAGCCGTGGATGGTGCAGGTCGCCGTACAGCGTCGCGACGCCGTGTCCCCCGACACCCTCCTCGAGGCCTCCGGTGGGCTCACCCTCGACGTCGCCGCCGACTACGCCCGCACGGGCGTCGACTTCCTCGCCGTCGGCTCGCTCACGCACTCCGCCCCGGCGCTCGACCTGGGCCTCGACTTCGACTGACTACGCGGGCCACACCACCGCGGACTCACCCGTGGCGTCGGTGCTGATCTCGTCGATGGCGTGCAGCACCTGATTGATGGCGACTGCGGTGTTGTGCTCCAACTGCAGATCCGTCATGCCCTCGCGGACGGGGGCGGTGAACTCGACGCGGACCTGCAGTCCCTCGGCGTCCTCGTGGCAGAAGGCTTTCGTCGTCGTCGAGGACTCGTTCCAGTCGTTGCACAGCAGGAACATGCGCAGGAAGTCCGAGTCCGGGTCGAGCCCCGGATCCCAGTGCCCCTTGATGAGGTAGCTCGGCCCGTTGTCGAGGAAGAACCCGAAGAGGACGTCGTTGATCCAGGCGATGATCACGTCCTCGTCGCCGTGGGTCTTCTCGATCCCCAGAGCCGACAGCGCCTCCCGCACCCGGTCGAGGGAGACGTCGACGGGGGTGTCCTCGTCGGCACCGTCGGGGGTGTCCCAGTCGTGGTCGGTGCTCATGCTGGCGGAGTACTCCTCGTCGGGGGCGCCGGGGTCGATGTCGTCCTGGCTGCGGCGGTGGTCGATGTCGCGCAGGCGCACGACGTCGTCGTCAAGCTTGTTCACGCCCACGTGGCGGTCTCGGGGGAGCGGGCCGTTGAGGGCGGCGGTGTCCTGCTTGCGGCGCAGGGCGACGTTGTCCTCCGACTCGGGCATGGCCAGGTCGGGCAGGTCCTCGATGAGGTGGTCGACGGCCAGGCGGGCGGTCTCCATGGACAACCGCACGAAGTCGGCCAGCTGCTCCGGGGTGAGCCCGGCACCGCTGAGCAGGCTGGAGCGGGCGTGGAGGCTGACGGCCGCCTCGTCGCCGACGCGGAGGGAGACGGTGGGGCCGAGGCGCTCGTGATTCCAGGCGGTGATGGTCCGCGCCAGGTCGCCGGTGTGCTCCATGCCGATGGTGTTGCGCAGTTCCGTGTCGAAGACCAGCGCCTGCGCATTGCGCTCGTCGAGGTAGGCGATGACGATGTGGTCGTGCCACGGGAACACTAGTCGGTCGGCGCCCACGTAACAGTGGAATCCGAACGACTCGGCGGCGACGTACACCTCCGTCAGGGTGACCATCGGGCTGACACCTCCAGGGGTTGTGCGGGCCTTCCAGGAAGGGGCGGCTCCGTAAGTCCTACAATAGGGCAATACAGTGCCGACCTAGGAGAACTTTCACGATGCTCAATGTCATCGACCTGCGCGGTCGTACCCCGTCCACCAGCGAGCTGCGCCGCGCCCTGCCCCGCGGCGGCACCGACGTCAACGCGGTGCTGCCCACCGTGGCCCCCATCGTGGAGGCGGTGCGGGAGCGCGGCGCGGAGGCGGCCCTGGAGTACGGCGAGAAGTTCGACGGCGTCAATCCGGCGTCGGTGCGGGTGCCGGCGGAGCTGTTCGAGCGCGCCGTCGGGACGCTCGACGAGGACGTCATCGAGGCGATGCAGGAGGCGATCTCCCGCGTGCGGGCGGTCCACGCCGACCAGAAGCCGGCGTCGCACACCACCACCCTGGGGGAGGGGGCGACGGTGACCGAGGTGCACATCCCGATCGAGCGCGTCGGCCTCTACGTCCCGGGCGGCAAGGCCGTGTACCCGTCGAGCGTCATCATGAACGTCGTCCCCGCGCAGGAGGCCGGCTGCACCTCCCTCGTCGTCGCGTCCCCGCCGCAGGCGGATCACGACGGGTGGCCGCACCCCACCATCCTCGCCGCCTGCCACCTGCTGGGCGTCGACGAGGTGTGGGCCGTCGGTGGCGCCCAGGCCGTGGCCCTGCTGGCCTACGGTGACGAGGGTCTCGAGCCGGTCGACATCATCACCGGCCCGGGCAACATCTTCGTCACCGCGGCGAAGCGCCTGGTCAACGGCGTCGTCGGCATCGACGCCGAGGCCGGCCCATCGGAGATCGCCATCCTCGCCGACGATTCGGCCGACCCCGTCTACATCGCCTACGACCTCATCTCCCAGGCCGAGCACGACGATCTCGCGGCGTCCGTCCTCATCACCGACTCGGAGGAGCTGGCGCGCACCGTCGACAAGGAGATCGACGAGCGCTACACCGTCACCCGCAACGCCGACCGCGTCGCCGGGGCGCTTCGGGGCCAGCAGTCCGGCATCGTGCTCGTCGACGATCTCGAGCAGGGCATCGCCGTCGCCGACGCCTATGCCGCCGAGCACCTGGAGATCCACACCGAGAACGCCCGCGAGGTCGCCGAGCGCATCCGTCACGCCGGCGCCATCTTCGTCGGCTCCTACTCGCCGGTCCCGCTGGGCGACTACGCCGCGGGCTCCAACCACGTCCTGCCGACCTCCGGCACGGCGCGCTTCTCCTCCGGCCTGTCCACCCACACCTTCCTCCGTGAGGTCAACCTCATCGAGTACGACCGCACCGCCCTCAAGGAGATCGGCCCGCACATCATCGCGCTGGCCGACGCCGAGGACCTCCCGGCCCACGGCGAGTCCATCCGCGCCCGATTCGAGGTGATGTAGGTGACCCGTCTGACCCTCGATCAGCTGCCCCTCCGCGAGGAACTGCGCGGCCAGTCGCCCTACGGCGCCCCGCAGCTCGACGTCCCCGTGCGTCTCAACACCAACGAGAACCCCTACGCGCCCTCCCAGGCTCTCATCGACGACCTCGTCGCGACCGTCACGCAGGTCGCCTCCGAGCTCAACCGCTACCCGGACCGCGACGCCGTCGAGCTGCGCACCCAGCTGGCCGGCTACGTCACCGAGCGCACCGGCGTCACGGTGACCGTGGACAACCTGTGGGCCGCCAACGGCTCCAACGAGGTCCTCCAGCAGCTGCTGCAGGCTTTCGCCGGCCCGGGCCGCACGGCACTCGGCTTCCAGCCGTCCTACTCCATGCACCCGATCCTCTCGGCGGGCACGCAGACGCAGTTCCTCAACTGCCCGCGCGGCGCGGATTTCCGCATCGACATCCCCGCCGCCCTCGAGGCCATCGCGGAGCACCGCCCGGACGTCATCTTCATCACCACCCCGAACAACCCGACCGGCGACATCACCTCGCTCGACGACATCCGCACGCTCACCGACGCCGCCCCCGGCATCGTCATCGTCGACGAGGCCTACGGCGAGTTCTCGCCGTCCCCCTCCGCCGTCACCCTGCTCGCCGAGTACCCGGCGAAGCTCGTCGTCTCCCGCACCATGTCGAAGGCCTTCGACTTCGCGGGCGGGCGCCTCGGCTACTTCGTCGCCGACCCGGCCTTCGTCGAGGCGGTCATGCTGGTGCGCCTGCCGTACCACCTGTCCATGCTCAGCCAGGCCGCGGCGACGGTCGCTCTCCGGCACCGGGCGGACACCCTGGCCACCGTCGACAAGCTTGCCGAGGAGCGGATCCGCGTCGTCGCAGCCCTGGAGGAACTGGGCTACGATGTGGTGCCCAGCGAATCGAACTTCGTGTTCTTCGGCACCTTCGCCGACCAGCACGCCGCCTGGCGGAAGTTCCTCGACGCGGATGTGCTCATCCGTGACGTCGGGGTCGCCGGACACCTGCGCACCACCATCGGGCTGCCCGCGGAAAACGATGCATTCCTCCGCGCCGCCGCCGACGTGATCAAGGAGAACCTCTAAGTGACCGACCGCATCGGACGTTCCACCCGGACGACCTCGGAGTCCGACATCACCGTCGAGATCAACCTCGACGGCACCGGCCGCGCCGACATCGACACCGGCCTGCCCTTCTTCGACCACATGCTCACCGCCTTCGCGGTGCACGGGTCCTTCGACCTCACCGTGCACGCGAAGGGTGACATCGAGATCGACGCGCACCACACCGTCGAGGACACCGCCATCGTCCTCGGCCGCGCGCTTCTCGACGCCGTGGGCGACAAGGCCGGCATCCGGCGTTTCGGTTCCCGCCAGCTCCCGATGGACGAGACCCTCGTCGAGTCGGTGGTGGACATCTCCGGCCGCCCCTACTTCGTCATGCGCGGCGAGCCGGACCACATGATCACCTCCGTCATCGGCGGGCACTACGCCACGGTGATCAACGAGCACTTCTTTGAGACGCTCGCGCTCAACTCCCGCATCACCCTGCACGTCATCTGCCACCACGGCCGCGATCCGCACCACATCACCGAGGCCGAGTACAAGGCCGTCGCCCGCGCCCTGCGGGAGGCAGTGGAGTTCGACCCGCGCGTCGAGGGCGTGCCCTCCACCAAGGGAGCGCTGTAAAAAGTGCTCTCTATTGCTACGGTGGCTCAGGACAGCCAGGGCGGCAGCAACTGGCTTGTCTACCTGCTGTTCATCGTCGCCGGCCTGCTGGTCGGCGCCACCTGGTCCGCGTACCAGTCGGGCAGCCGGCCGTTGACGATTTTTCTGGCCCTGTGTTCCGCCGTGGCGTTCGCAGGTGCCGTGTTCTGGATGATGGGAGCGATGGGCTAAGTGGCACAGACGGGACTGACACGTGCGGAGATCGAGAACCTCGACAGCATGTGGAAGGCCCCGGGGTTCGTGCCCACCCTCGTCGCGGTGTTCGCGGCCTTCGGCGCCTGGTCGCTGCTGCTGCCCGTGATCCCGCTGGCCGCGCTCGATGCCGGCCACTCCGCCACCATCGCCGGCGCCACCACCGGCATCTTCATGGCCGCGACGGTGGCCACCCAGATCTTCACCCCGGCGATGCTGCGCCGCATCGGCTACAACCCGGTCATGGTGGCCGCCGCCTTCATGCTCGGCGTCCCGGCGTTGGGCCACCTGCTCGACGACGCCGTCTGGGCCCTGCTGCTTTTCTCCGCCCTGCGCGGCGTCGGTTTCGGCGCGCTCACCGTCGCCGAGTCGGCGCTCATCGCGGAGCTGGTGCCCGCCCGTTTCCTCGGTAAGGCCTCCGGCATGCTCGGCGTGTTCGTCGGCGTCGCCCAGATGGTGTTCCTGCCGCTCGGCCTGTGGACGGCCGGGCAGTTCGGCTACGGCTCCGTGTATATCGCGGCAGCGGTGGTCGCTCTCATCGCGGCCGTCATGTGCCTGCGCATACCAAGGATCCGGGCGCAGGAGACGTCGCGGGAGAAGGCGGACGTGTCCATGTGGAAGCTCGTCCTGGTCCCGGCGGTGGCCGTCAACAGCCTGTCCATGAGCTTCGGCGCGGTCTCCTCCTTCCTGCCCGCCGCCGTGCAGGAACTCGATCCCGTCACCGGAGCCGTCATCGGCGGTTTCATGCTGTCGATCACCGGCGGCGCGGCTATGGCCCTGCGCTACTTCTCCGGCATCGTCGCCGACCGGGCGGGCCGCGCCGGTGTGACGATGATCCCCGGCCAGCTCATGGGATTCGGCGGTGTGGCGCTCATGGCGCTGGTCATCGCCAACGGGTGGTCCGTGTGGTGGCTCGTCCTGGCCGGTGTCCTCTTCGGCGGCGGCTTCGGCATGGTGCAGAACGAGGCCCTGCTGGAGATGTTCCAGCGTCTGCCACGCACGAAGGTCTCCGAGGCCTCCGCCGTGTGGAACATGGCCTACGACGCCGGCACCGGCATCGGGTCCTTCGTCCTCGGATTCGTCGCGGCGCGGGCCGCCTACTCCGGCGCGTACACGGTGGCGGCGGCGATCGTGGCGGTGGGCATCCTCGCGACGCTCACCGACCGCTACCTCGGCGCGCACCGCGTCACCGAGCACAACAACATCCGTACCCGTCTGCGCCAGATCCCGGTGCCCCGTCGTCCACGGCGCCGGAGGTAGCGGGCGAGGTCACGGAATCCGGCCGACACCCCTAGGACTACACTTTCCCCCATGGCAAAAACCGTCGCCCTCCTCGACTACGGCTCCGGCAACCTGCGCTCCGCACACCGGGCACTGGAGAAGGTCGGGGCCGAGGTCACCGTCACCTCCGATCCGCAGATCTCCGTCAACGCCGACGGGCTCCTCGTCCCCGGCGTCGGCGCGTTCGCCGCCTGCATGGCCGGTCTCAACGCTATCCACGGCGCCCGCATCATCGGCCAGCGACTCGCCGGCGGCCGCCCGGTCATGGGCATCTGCGTCGGCATGCAGATCCTCTTCGACGAGGGCCACGAGCACGGCGTCCACTCGAAGGGGGCGGGGGAGTGGCCGGGTGCGGTCGAGCGCCTGCACGCCGACATCCTCCCCCACATGGGGTGGAACACAGTCGAGCGTGCGGCCGACTCCCAGATGTTCGCCGAGCTCTCCGAGGAGGAGCGCTTCTACTTCGTCCACTCCTATGGCGTCCGCGACTGGACCCTGGAGACCGACGATCTGACCACCCCGCCGTCCGTCGCCTGGGCGCAGCACGAAGGGGACCGCTTTGTCGCCGCCGTGGAGAACGGCCCGCTGTGGGCCACCCAGTTCCACCCGGAGAAGTCCGGCGATGCTGGCCTGCAACTGCTGTTCAACTGGGTCGACACCCTGTAGAGGTTAGGATTGACCACCATGAGCGATTTCACTCTTCTTCCCGCCGTTGACGTGGTCGACGGCCAGGCCGTGCGACTGGATCAGGGCGAGGCCGGCACCGAGAAGTCCTACGGCTCCCCGCTGGAGGCCGCCCTCGAGTGGCAGGCGCAGGGAGCGGAGTGGCTGCACTTCGTCGACCTCGACGCCGCCTTCGGCCGCGGCTCCAACCATGAGCTCATGGCGGAGATCACCCGCCAGCTGGACATCAAGGTGGAGCTCACCGGCGGCATCCGCGACGACGCCTCCCTCGAGCGGGCCCTGGCCACCGGTGCCACCCGCGTCAACATCGGCACCGCCGCCCTGGAGAAGCCGGAGTGGATCGCCGAGGTGCTCAGGTCCCACGGTGACCAGGTCGCCGTCGACATCGCCGTCCGCGAGATCGACGGCGAGTGGCGCACCCGCGGCAACGGCTGGGTCTCCGACGGCGGTGACCTGTGGGAGGTCCTCGAGCGTCTCGACGCCGCGGGCTGCTCCCGTTTCGTCGTCACCGACGTGTCCAAGGACGGCACCCTCGCCGGCCCCAACGTCCAGCTCCTGCGCGAGGTGGCCGCCGCCACCGACGCGAAGATCGTCGCCTCCGGCGGCATCTCCGTCCTCGACGACGTCGTCGAACTGGCGAGGTACACCGACGAGGGCATCGACTCCGCCATCATCGGCAAGGCCCTGTACGAGGGACGATTCACGCTGCGGGAGGCACTCGCGGCCGTCGACAAGCAGTAGTCATGGACGCCCGGGAACTGCTCGCTGTCGCGGAAGCGGTGTGCGACGACGCGGAGAGGATGTTCCTCGCCGGCGTCGGCTCCGACCCTGCCGCGATGAAGAGCCCGGGCGACTTCGCCACCGAGGTGGACCTCGCCATCGAGGCCTACCTGCGGCAGTCCCTCACCCAGTTCACCGGTATCCCCGTGCTGGGGGAGGAGGCCGGCGGCAGCTACAGCCACGACGCCGTGTGGATCGTCGACCCCATCGACGGCACCGCCAACTACGCGGCCGGCAACCCGATGTGCGCGATCCTCATCAGCCTGCTCGTCGACGACCAACCCGTCGCCGCCATCACCTCCATGCCTCTGCTGGGCCGCCGTCTCACCGCCTTCGAGGGTGGGCAGGTGCGCCTCAACGGCCAGCCCCTCACCCCGCTGAGCGAGGCCGACCAGCTCGTCGCTCAGGTCGGTTTCTCCTCGGTGGCGTCCCAGGTGCGCTCCCAGTTCCCCTCCCTGCTGCGCCAGGGCCTGCTCGCGGAACTCGCCGCCACGTACCTGCGGCCCCGGATCACCGGCTCCGTCGGCGTCGACCTCGCGTTCACCGCGCAGGGCATCTTCGGCGGTGCGGTGAGCTTCTCCCCGCACGTGTGGGACAACGCCGCCGGTGTCATGCTCATCCGCGCCAACGGCGGGGTGGTCACCGACATCGAGGGCAACGAGTGGACCCCGCGCTCCATCGGCGTGGTGGCGGGTACCGCGCGGGCGCACGAGGCCATCATGAGTACGATGGACGGGATCCTGAATTCCTGAATGAAAGGGGCGGATTCATGGCCGTCGCCATCCGCGTCATTCCCTGCCTGGACGTCGACAATGGTCGCGTGGTCAAGGGCGTCAACTTCGAGAACCTCCGCGACGCCGGTGACCCCGTCGAACTCGCCGCCCGCTACAACCAGGAGGGCGCCGACGAGCTCACCTTCCTCGACGTCTCCGCCTCCAAGGACGGCCGCGGCACCATGCTCGAGGTGGTCAAGCGCACCGCCGAGCAGGTGTTCATCCCGCTCACCGTCGGTGGCGGCGTGCGTTCCGTCGAGGACGTCGACCAGCTGTTGCGCGCGGGCGCCGACAAGGTCTCCGTCAACACCTCCGCCATCGCCCGCCCGGAGCTCCTCCGCGAGCTGGCCGACCAGTTCGGCTCCCAGTGCATCGTCCTGTCCGTCGACGCCCGCCGCGCGGCCGACCAGCCCTCCGGCTTCGAGGTGACCACCCACGGTGGCACGAAGTCCGCCGGCCTCGACGCGATCGAGTGGGCGAAGACCGGCGAGGAGCTCGGCGTCGGCGAGATCCTGCTCAACTCCATGGACGGCGACGGCACCAAGGACGGCTTCGACCTCGAGCTGCTGCGCCTGGTCCGTGAGGCCGTCTCCGTCCCCGTCATCGCCTCCGGCGGGGCGGGCAGGGCCGAGCACTTCCCGCCCGCCGTCGAGGCCGGCGCCAACGCCGTGCTCGCCGCCACCATCTTCCACTTCGGTGAGGTCACCATCGCCGAGGTCAAGGACGCGCTCGCCGACGCCGGCCACGAGGTCCGTCGATGAGCTCCGACAACCCCGCCGACTACAAGCTCGACCCGGTCATCGCCGCCCGGCTGAAACTCAACGACGCCGGACTGCTGCCCGCCGTCGTCCAGGCCGACGGCACCGGGGAGGTCCTCATGATGGCGTGGATGGACGCCCACGCCCTCGCGTACACCCTGGCCACCCGCCGCGGCACCTACTACTCCCGCTCCCGCGACGAGTACTGGATCAAGGGCCTGACCTCCGGCCACACCCAGGAGGTCACCGGCGTGCGCCTCGACTGCGACGGAGACACCGTCCTGGTCACCGTCAGGCAGGTCGGCGGCGCCTGCCACACCGGCGACCGCACCTGCTTCGACGCCGACGAACTGCTGTAGGCCCCATGAAGAATCTGCACCGCATCTCCGCCCTCCTCCTCGCCGTCGCGGCACTCATCCTGTGGGCGGCGTCCCGCATGCCGTGGATCACCGCCGAGACCTTCGACGACAAGTCCGGCGACGCCACCCACGCCGTCATCGGCGGCCTGTGGTCCACCGAGCAGACCGCCGTGGCACTGCTGCTGCTCGCCGGGGCCGTCGCCGGCCTGGCCCTGCGCCGCACCGGCCGCCGCATCGTGGGCGTCATCTCGGCCCTGGCCGGCATCGGCGCGTCGTGGGCACCCCTCGGCCTGCTGGCGGGGGAGCCCGACCCGCAGCGCGTGCACCAGCTGCTGTCCACCGGCGACGAGACCGTCATCGCTTCGTGGGCGGAGATCGCGGGCCTCGAGGTCCACACGGCCGGCCCCGCGCTGGCCATGGTGGGCGCGGCCGTCGCCCTCTTCGGCGGCGTGCTGCTGGCGATGCGCCCGGGCACCGACTCCGCGAAGCTCAACCGCTACGAGACCCGCCAGGCCCGCGAGGCCAAGATCGCCGAGGACCTCGAGGCCGAGCCCGATTCCGGCCGCGTCATGTGGGACGCCCTCGACGCCGACATCGACCCGACGGACACTTCCCGACCCTGATTTCTTCGTGAGGAAGGTCACGGGATACCCTAAGTGGGATCTCGATGGGAGGTGCCGATGAGTGCACTGGAGCGGCTTGTCGCCGGCGTCCTGGAGGACGTCGCCGCCCGCGAGGCCACGGTCTCCTTCAAGGAGATCAAGGCCCGTTCGCGCGACACGGACAACACCCGTGACGGCTATCAGGCGCTACTGCGTAACGGCTGCAGCGTCATCGCCGAAATCAAGCGGGCCATCCCCGGCCGCACCCTGCTCGCCGCGGATGACACCGACACCGCACCCATCGCCCACCTGGCCCGGGAATTCGAGGAGGGCGGGGCCCACCTCATCGCCTGCCAGACCGAGCGCCTGCGCTTCCACGGCTCGCTCACGGACATGAAGGCCGCCCGCGCCTCCGTCGAGGTGCCCATGTTCTGCCGCGACATCATCCTCGACCCGTACCAGATCCATGAGGCCCGCTGCTACGGTGCCGATCTCGTGCCCCTGCAGGTCGAACTCCTCGACCAGAACCGTCTCGTGTCGCTGCTCGACCGCATCGAGTCCCTCGGCATGACCGCCGTCCTCGAGGTCCGCAGCCCCGCCGAGGCCGACCGCGCCATGGAGGCCGGGGCGCGGGTCGTCGCGGTCAACGCGCGGCCGCTGCTGGGCGGGGACGTCGACAAGCGTCTGTTCGCGGACATCGCCCCGGGCCTGCCCGAGTCGACCGTGCGCATCGCCCTGTCCGGGGTGCACTCGCCGCGCGACCTGCTCACCTACGCCGCCGCGGGTGCCGACGCCGTCGTCGTCGGCGAGGAGCTCATGACCGCCGAGGACCCCGCCCGCCTCACCCGCACCCTCGTCGCCACCGGACAGCATCCCTCCTGCCCCTCGCGCTGACCCGCCCGGTGCTCTCTGGCACACTGTCATATCGTGCAGACCACTATCCTCGCGAACATCCCCTCCCCGCCCCAGGGCGTGTGGTACCTCGGTCCGATCCCGCTGCGCGCGTACGCGATATGCATCATGATCGGCATTCTCCTGGCCCTGTGGGTGACGCACCGTCGCTACACGGCGCGCGGGGGAGACGCGGACATGGTGTGGGACGCGGCGATCGTGGCCATCCCCGCCGGCATCATCGGCGGCCGGCTCTACCACGTCATCACCGACAACGACAAGTACTTCTGCGACACCTGTAACCCGGTCGACGCCCTCAACGTCACCGCCGGTGGCCTGGGCATCTGGGGTGCGGTCGCACTCGGCGCGGTGGCCGTGGCGGCCCTGTTCCGCTGGAAGAAGGTGCCGCTCGCGCCCTTCGCCGACGCCGTGGCCCCCGGCATCATCCTCGGCCAGGCCGTCGGCCGCCTGGGCAACTGGTTCAACCAGGAGATCTACGGCCGGCCCACCGACGTGCCGTGGGCGCTCGACATCTTCTACCGCGTCGACGACAACGGCGAGTTCGCCCCGCTCACCGGCACTTCGACGGGTGAGGTCATCACCTCGGTCCACCCGACGTTCCTCTACGAACTGCTGTGGAACCTGCTCATTTTCGCCCTGCTCATCCTCATCGACCGCCGCTTCCGGCTGGCGCAGGGCAGCATCTTCGCCCTCTACGTCGCGGGTTACACCCTGGGCCGCTTCTGGATCGAGCTCATGCGCGACGACTCCGCCACGATGATCCTCGGCCAGCGCGTCAACACCTGGGTGTCCGCGATCGTGTTCCTGGCCGCAGTGGCTGTGTTCCTGTGGCTTCAGCGACGCCGACGGGCTGTCGTCAACGAAACAGAGTAGGTTGGTAGCCGTGTCTAGACGAACCAAGATTGTGTGCACCCTCGGTCCCGCCGTCGCCTCGAAGGACGCCATCCGGCGCCTCGTCGAGGACGGCATGGACGTCGCCCGCCTGAACTTCTCCCACGGTGATCACCCCGATCACGAGCAGAACTACAAGTGGGTCCGCGAGGCCACCGATGTCACCGGCCGTGCCGTCGGCATCCTCGCCGACCTCCAGGGACCCAAGATCCGCCTCGGCCGCTTCATCGACGGAGCCACCGTCTGGGAGACCGGTGAGGTCGTCCGCATCACCGTGGACGACGTGGAGGGCACCCACGACCGCGTGTCCACCACCTACAAGAACCTCGCCAAGGACGCCAAGCCCGGCGACCGCCTGCTCGTCGACGACGGCAAGGTCGGCCTCACCTGCCTCGAGGTCGACGGCAACGACGTCGTCTGCGAGGTCACCGAGGGTGGCCCCGTCTCCAACAACAAGGGCGTGTCCCTGCCCGGCATGGACATCTCCGTCCCGGCCCTGTCCGAGAAGGACATCGCCGACCTCGAGTTCGCCCTCAAGCTGGGCGTCGACTTCATCGCCCTGTCCTTCGTCCGCTCGCCCGCGGACGTCGACCTCGTCCACGAGGTCATGGACCGCGTCGGCCGCCACGTGCCGGTCATCGCCAAGCTGGAGAAGCCCGAGGCCGTCCACGCCCTCGAGTCCATCGTCCTCGCCTTCGACGCCATCATGGTCGCCCGCGGTGACCTCGGCGTCGAGGTTCCGCTCGAGCAGGTCCCGCTGGTGCAGAAGCGCGCCATCCAGATCGCGCGCGAGAACGCCAAGCCGGTCATCGTCGCCACCCAGATGCTCGACTCCATGATCGAGAACTCCACCCCGACCCGCGCCGAGGCCTCCGACGTCGCCAACGCCGTCCTCGACGGCGCCGACGCCGTCATGCTCTCCGGCGAGACCTCCATCGGCGTCGACCCGCACAACGTCGTGCGCACCATGGCGCGCATCGTCACCCAGGCGGAGACCGACGGCCACGTGCCGCCGCTGAGCCACGTCCCGCGCACCAAGCGCGGCGTCATCTCCTACTCCGCCCGCGACATCGCCGAGCGCCTCAACGCCCGCGCACTGGTCTGCTTCACCACCTCCGGTGACACCGCCCGCCGCGTGGCCCGCCTGCACTCGCACCTGCCGCTGCTCGTGTTCACCCCGCATCAGGCCGTCCGCTCCCAGCTGGCGCTCACCTGGGGCGCAGAGACCTTCCTGTGCGCCCAGGCCCGCTCCACCGACGACATGATGGCCGAGCTCGACCGCTCCCTGCTCGCCATGGACGACTACCACCGTGACGACATGATGGTCGTCGTCGCCGGCACCCCGCCCGGAGTCTCCGGCAACACCAACATGATCCACGTCCACCTGCTGGGCGAGGACACCAGCTCGCCGACGGCCACCACGCGCAAGTAACGCGGGCGTCGACAAGCACGCGAGAAGCGGCGGAGAGGACATCCTCTCCGCCGCTTCTTCGCTTGTTACCTGCTACTTGGTGATCGGGGTGGCGTCGAGCTTCCAGACCTCACGGGCGTAGTCGCCGATGGTGCGGTCGGAGGAGAAGCGGCCCGAGGCGCAGATGTTCACCCAGCACATGCGTGCCCAGTGCTGACGGTCCGCGACGTAGTCGGCGGCCATGCGGTCACGGGTCTCGCGGAAGTCGGCGAAGTCACCGAGGACGTAGTACACGTCCGGGGTCTCCCAGCCGCCGCCGTCGAGAAGCGAGGAACGGATGTCGTGGAACTGGCCGGTGCCGTTGTCGTCCAGGGTGCCGTCGATGAGGGCGTCCAGGGTGCGCTTGAGACCCGGGACGGTCTCGTAGGCGTGCCACGGGTTGTAGGTGGCGCGCAGCTCCGGCAGCTCCTCCTCACGGGCACCGAAGATGTAGGCGTTGTCGTCGCCCACGGAGTCGTGGATCTCGACGTTCGCGCCGTCCATGGTGCCCAGGGTGAGGGCACCGTTCATCATGAACTTCATGTTGCCGGTACCGGAGGCCTCCTTGCCGGCGGTGGAAATCTGCTCGGAGACGTCGGTCGCCGGGATGATGCG
Organism: Corynebacterium pollutisoli; assembly: GCF_900177745.1. Lineage (GTDB taxonomy): Bacteria > Actinomycetota > Actinomycetes > Mycobacteriales > Mycobacteriaceae > Corynebacterium > Corynebacterium pollutisoli. The sequence continues at coordinate 476,216 of NZ_FXAR01000001.1, forward strand.
CTCGGCGGGGGAGACGTTGTAGTTCTCCACGAAGACGACGCGCATGACGTCGTCGACCTCCGGGTCGTTGTTGACGACGTTGGCGATCTCGTTGACGAGCTTGATGATGCCCTTCGCGCGGTAGTAACCCGGGGCGGCCTTCGCACCGAAGATGAAGGTGCGCGGCGGGACATCGGTCAGGCCGTCCTGCTTGATGCGCAGGTAGAGGTCCAGGATGTACAGGGCGTTGAGCAGCTGACGCTTGTACTCGTGGAGACGCTTGATCTGGGTGTCGAAGATCGAGTGCGGGTCGACCTCGATGCCCTGACGCTCGAGGATCCACTCGGCGAAGTCGGCCTTGTTGGCCTCCTTGATCTCGAGCAGCTCGTTCATCACGGCCTCGTCGTCGGCGTAGTGCGCGATCTCCTTGAGCTTGTCCATGTCGGTGACCCACTCGTCGGAACCGACGAGGCGGGTGAGCAGATCGGACAGACGCGGGTTGCACATCTTCAGCCAGCGACGCGGGGTGACGCCGTTGGTCTTGTTATTGAACTTCTCCGGCCAGATGGCGTGCCAGTCACCGAGGGTGTCACGCTTGATGATCTCGGTGTGCAGCGCGGCGACACCGTTGATGGAGTACGCGGCGTAGCAGGCGATCCAGGCCATGTGGACGTGACCGTCCTGGACCGGGGCCATGCGGTTGATGTGCTCCTCGTCGAGGCCGCGCTCGCGCAGATCCTCGCGGAAACGACGGTCGATCTCGACGGTGAGCTCCCACACGCGGTTGAACAGCTGCTGGAAGATGGAGACGTTCCACTGCTCGAGGGCCTCGACCAGCACGGTGTGGTTGGTGTAGGCGAAGGTCCTGGTGACGATCTCCCAGGCGTCCTCCCAGGTCATGTCGTGCTCGTCGAGCAGCAGACGCATGAGCTCCGGGATGGCGAGCACCGGGTGGGTGTCGTTGAGCTGGATGCAGTTGAAGTCGGCGAAAGTGGACAGATCGCCGTGGTTCTCCAGGTGGGACTCGATCATCGCCTGCAGGGAGGCGGACACGAAGAAGTACTGCTGGCGGACGCGCAGCACCTTGCCGGCGTAGGTGGTGTCGTTCGGGTAGAGGACACGGCACAGATCCATGACGGCCTCGCGCTCGACGATGGCGTCGGTGAAGCGCTGGGAGTTGAACGCGTCGTAGTCGAACTCCTCCATCGGCTCCGCCTTCCACAGGCGCAGGGTGCCGACGTTGTCGGTGCCGTAGCCGGTGATCGGCATGTCGTAGGGCACCGCGCGGACGGTCATGTCGTCGAACTGGACAATGCGCGGCTGCTCCTCGCGGCGGATGTAGAACGGGTAGCCGTTCTCCTTCCACGCGTCCGGCTTCTCGGTCTGGAACCCGTTGTCGAAGGCCTGCTTGAACAGGCCGTAGCGGTAGAGGATGCCGTAGCCGGTGACCGGGAAGTCCTGCGTCGCGGAGGAGTCCAGGAAGCAGGCGGCGAGGCGGCCGAGGCCGCCGTTGCCGAGGGCGGCGTCGTTCTCCGCCTCGAGGACGTCACCGAGCTCGTGGCCCAGCTCGCGGACCGCCTCGGCGGCCTCGTCGACCATCTCCAGGTTGGTGAGGTTGTTCAGCAGGGCGCGACCCATGAGGAACTCGGCAGAGAAGTAGTGCTGCTGGCGTACACCCGCGTAGGCCTCGGTGGTGGCCTCCCACTTGTCGGCGATCTGCTCCATCACGCCGCGGGAGAGACCGAACCAGAACTTGTAGTCGGTGGCACTCTCCGGCGAGGCGCCGGAGGCTGCGCGGACATGGCCGCCGACGGTCGTGTTCAGCGCGGGCAGGGAGTCACTCATGTGGATTGCTCCTGGGTTGTCGTTTTCTGGCAACAGGTTTTAGGGCTACCTCAGGTAGCCACTTGTCTCAGCATATAGGCAGGCAGGTTGTTCCGCGCCTCAGCGCCCGAGATAAGTGAGCACGCCGGCGGCGGCCGCCTTCGTGGTGGCGTCGACGGTGGGACCGTACTCGGGGAGGAAGGTGTTCATGTGGTTGACGGGGACGTCCTGCTTCACCCGATTCTCCGCCACCGCCCGGTCCCACAGCTCCTGCGGAGTGCAGCCGACGACCCAGTACATGTAGGGCGCACCGAAGGCGAGGGGGATGTTGGAGAAGTCCTCCGACACCGTGGTGCGGCGGGCGTCGACCGAGGCCGCACCGAAGACGTTGTCGAACACCGGGCGGACCGCGTCGAAGACACCCTGATCATTGTCCACCAGCTCACCGTGGCCGAAGAACTCGAAGGTCGGCTCCTCCTCGCTTCCCGACGCCACGCACTCCGCCTCCACGACCCGCTTGATGGCGGCATACACGCGGCGCTTCGTCGTCTCGTCGTAGAAACGGCAGTTGAGGACCAGTTCCGCGGAATCCGGGATGATGTTGTTCGTCGCACCCGCGCGCAGGGTGCCCACGGAGATGACCGCGAAGTCGTTGGGGTCCACGGCGCGGCCGACGATGCCCTGCAGCCGGATGACCACCATCGCGGCGATGTAGGTGGGGTCGACGGCGTTGTGGGGCATGGACCCGTGGGCCGAGCGGCCGGGGATGGTGATCCGGATGGAGTCACAGGCCGCGAACTGGGGGCCCGCCATGGTCTGCACCTCGCCGGCGCGGCCGGGCATGATGTGCTGGCCGAGGCACACGTCGGGGCGCGGGATGCGGGTGACCAGGCCGTCCGCCACCATCGCGGCGGCACCTTCGCCCGTCTCCTCCGCAGGCTGGAACAGGGCGATGAAGGTGCCGGACCAGGCCTCGCGGTGGGCGTCGAGCACCGCGCAGGCACCGAGGAGGGCCGTGGTGTGCATGTCGTGGCCGCAGGCGTGCATGACACCCGTCTGCGTGCCGTCGGCCGCCGGGCGCACCCGTGTCGAGGCGAAGGGCACACCCGTCTCCTCCTTGATCGGCAGGGCGTCGAAGTCGGCGCGGAACAGCGCGGTGGGGCCCTCGCCGTTGCGGAAGACCGCGACGATGCCGTAACCCCCGATGTGGGTGGTCACCTCGCAGTCGAAGTCTGCCAGCTTCCGGGCGATCTTCTCCGCCGTCTCGTACTCGTGTCCGGACAGCTCCGGGCGCTCGTGCAGATCCTCGTAGAAGGACTGCTGCCAGGAGAGATCGGCGGAATGCTGGGAGAGGAGACGGGAGATGTCACTCATGGGGGTGTTCGGAAACTCCTTCAGTGTCAGGTGATATGCCGTCAACTCTAGTGGAGGTGGAGTGCGCAGTTGCGCACTCGTCAGGGCTGCACGTCATCGAAGGAGTCCTCGTGCTCCCAGATCGTGAGCAGGTCCTCATCCCCGTGGGGGACGGGTCCGTGGGTGTAACCGTCGGCGTGCTGTCCCATGGCGTCGTCGCGCACCGGAGGGCCGTTGTCGACGGACGTCCACGACTCCCCGCCGGGGAAGCGGAACCGCAGCAGCGTCGGATCCACGCGGTCCGGAACGATGACGAGTTCTCCGCTCTGGATCATCGTGTGGTGGAGGGTGCACAGCGGGATGAGGTTGTCGAGGTCCGTGGTGCCGCCGGAGGCCCAGTCCCGGATGTGGTGGAACTGCAGCCAGCGGGCGTGGTCGCAACCGGGGGTGGCGCAGCGGTGCTTCCAGCGGGTGAGCAGCGCCTTCGTCTGGGCACCGTTAACCAGGCGAGAGCTGCGCCCCAGGTGGAGGATGCGCCCGCCCCTCCCGCGGATCTGCACCGAGAGGACCCCGTTGATGATGCTGCGCAGCAGGTCCTTGCCCTCCGCCCCCGGCTGGCCGGGGAGGCAGGCGTTGTCCTCGGAGTCGATGACGATGTTGACGTGGGCACCGGGTGCCAGCGTCCGGGCCACCGGGTTGTTGCGCGCCAGGCGGATGAGACTGACGAAGGATCCGAGGAGGCTGGAGGCGACCGGGGGGCCGAAGCGGGTGGTGGACGAGTCGGGGCCCGGGTCCTGCTCCCCGTTATCCGCCTCGTCCCGGGACTTGGCGGCCGCCAGCTCCGCAGCCTTGAGCGCGGCCTGCAGCTCGGCACCGATCTCCGGGTCGAAGGTGCCCCACAGCTTCACCTGGCCGGTGTCGGGGCAGACCGTCATGGACAGGCGGTTGGTGGCCTTCCGGCTCGGGCCGCCGACCTTCGGGTGGCCGGCCAGCAGTGACTCGAGCTCCGTGATGGTGTGCGCCAGGGCCAGCTCGATGAGTGTGTGCTCATTGTCGAGGGTCATGTACTTCAGCAGCAGGCGGACCTTGGAGTAGCTGAGGTCACCCCGGGTGAAGGCGTCGGTGAGGGACGGGAACGCGCGGAGTTTGCGCCCGACCTCGAGGTATTCGTGGGCGCTGCGCGAGGACAGGCCCTGCGTGCGCACGAGCCAGGTGGCGGTGGTGGAGGCCCCGAGCGAACGCGCGAGGTCGCGCTCGTCGAACTCGGCGATGGCGCGGATGAACTCCGCCTTGTGGCGGGTGAAGGAGCGGTTGGCGGTGCTGATGCAGGTGGTCAGGTCGGTGTCGTCGAGGCGTGCGAGGTCGGTGGTTGTGGCGAGCATGGTTCCCCCAGGTGTCGAAATCGTGTTCGATCACCTCCGAACGTAGCAAACCTGTTCGACACGCGCAAGGGGCTGTTCGCACACCCCGGGAAAAGTGCGCAGCTGCGCACTTTCGGGCTACTGCAGCAGCGGGTTGTACAGCAGGGAGTTGCGGCGCGCCGAGCATTCCGTGGCGATCTTGATGTCCTGGGCGATCCTGCCCTCGTCGCGCAGCCGGTACATCGCCGACACCATGCGGTCACGGACGTTGTCCGGGGACAGGGTGTTGACGAAGATCTTGGTGCCGCCCTCGAACCCGGCGAGCGTCGATACGCGCCATTTGATGTTGACGCGCCAGGGCATGGGCAGGTCGAGATCGACGGGACGGTGGTGCCACTCCTCGTTGACGGCCACATCCGGGCCGGTCGCGGCGTGGCAGGCGTGGATGAGGTCACTCATGCCACGGATCTCGTCGTTGGACTGCAGCCACGGCTCCGGCGTCGCGGAACGGGAGTAGATCGTCAGGGTGGGGTAGCGGTGCCCGAAACCGGCGTGGACCACGGCGTGCTCGTTCTCCGCGATGATGAGGTTGCGGTAGCCGGCGTAGTCGACGCCCCACTCGTTGTAGATGTTGTGGTTGGTGCGCAGACGGGCGATCTCCAGCTCGGCCTGGACGGAGCGGGCGTCGATGGCCACGAGCTGCTTGTGCAGGTGGTCGAAGGACGCGCCGGCGGGGGCCAGCCAGTTCTGGAACGCCGCCACGTAGGGGGCGTAACGGTTGCGCTGGTAGAGGTCGTCGATGCCGTCGATGGTGAACAGCGTGAACGCGAAGTGCTCCTCCGGGGTCAGCGTGCCGGACGAGGCGAGCTCGTTGTCGTGGGTGGCCTCGTCGGTGAAATGACGGCGGGCGATGATGACGTCGTGACCGCCGCCGAAGTAGGCGGGCACATAGTCCAGCAGCTCCTTCTCGGAGACGTCCGCGGACTTGCCACCGGCGGTGAGACGGGTGCGCACGATGTCGAGGACGTGCTCGCGGCCCTCCGGATCCGCGAGGTAGGTCTCCATCCGCTGAGCGGTCTCGGTGTCCATCTCGTAGCCGTAGTTCTTCGCCCAGTAGTCGTAGGAGATGATCTCGAAGAGGTTGGGCACGCGGCGGAACTCCGGCACTGTGTCGTCGAGTTCGTGGGGGAGCAGGCCGTGGAGGATCCGCCAGTCCGAACCGTCGCGGACGATGCGGGACTTCTCCGGGGGAGTGGCCAGCGGGGTCGCGGAACAGAATGCACAGCGGTGGTCGCGGTCGTGGGGGCCCAGCGGGGCGGGGTCGACGGCGGGCTTGGACAGGGGCCGATTCCCGCGCCCGGGCACGGTCCACACCTCGGTTCCGGAGAACGGGTTGACCTGTTTGATCGTGCCGTCGGCCATGATGGTGATGGGATCGCGGTGCGCATTGGCGGGGAGGTTCATACCCACCAGGTTATTGGCTACTCTGTGCTCATGCCTGCAATCCAGTTCGATGTCCTCATTCCCGACTCCGCTGCGGTCCAGCTCCAGGGGGTGTTCGAGAACGCGATGGACAAGCTTGTCGACGCCGGCAAGCTCACCTCCGCCGAGGTCACCCACGATCACGCCCCGACCCTGTACGAGGGCGTCGAGGACGGACTGCGGGAGGACCGCGACGATCTCCACGACGCGCAGGTCCATCGCTACCTCATCCGCGTGGAGGGCCAGACCGGTTCCATGAACCAGCTGGCCATGGTCCTCTCCCGCTTCCTCACCCCGCAGGCCGACCTGCCCCGCGACGCCGTGCTGCTCGAGCAGGAGCAGAACTACGAGGTGGACGCCACCTATCCTTGGGCGGTGGAGATCCGCAGGTAGTCCGCGGCGATCTGTGCGCCGGCGTCGAAAAGCTGCTTCTCGACGTCGCCCGGCTCACCCATGGCGACCGTGATGACGTCTGCGCCCGGGTCCACGTCAATGCGCCCGGCCGCGATCGCGAGGGTCGCGTCGGTGCCCTCCACCAGGTCCGCGATCGTGCCCACGACCTTGCCGGTGAGCGACTGCTCGTCGAAGGCACCCTCGCCGGTGATCACGAGCTGCGCCTGCGGAATCGACTCCGGCAGGCCGAGGGCGTCGGCGACGAGCGGCGCGCCGGGCAGGACGTGGATGTGGTCGGCGGTGCCGTGCAGCATCGTCGACAGCCAGTACAGGCCCACCGGAACCGCACCGGCGGCGCCGAAGCCGGGGGTGTGCGGGTCGATGCCGAGGGTCTCGGCGGCGTGGGTGAGGGCGGCGTCGAGAAGCATGACGTCCTCGGCGGACGCACCCTTCTGCGGCGCGTAGACGGTGGCGGCCTGGGGGACGGTCGCGGAGACGTCGGTGAGCAGCACCCACTCGACGGCCGCCGCGGGGATGTTGAGCTGGGCGGTGTCGATGCTGTCGAGGTCACCGAGGGAACCGCCGCCCTTCGGCAGGGAGTAGCCCTCGGCGTTCATCGGGGTGGCACCGAGGGCGACGAGAATGCCCGTGCCCGCGTCCGAGGTGGCGGAACCGCCGAGGCACAGGACGATCCGGCTCGCGCCGCGGGTCTGGGCGTCGGCGATGAGCACGCCTGTGCCGTAGGTGTCACCCGTGAGCGGCACCTTGTTGTCCGCGACGGCCGGCAGCCCCGAGGCGGCGGCGATGTCGATGTAGGCGGTCGAACCGTCGAAGACGTAGGAGGCCTCGGTGAGGCGGCCGGCGGCGTCGGTGGTGGGCAGAGTGATCGTCCGGCCGTCGAAGGTCGCGGCGGTGCCCTCACCCCCGTCGGCCATGGGGGCGAGGGTGATCTCGGCGTCGCGGATGACGGAGCGGACGCCCTCGCCGAGCAGTCGCGCAGCCTGCTCTGCGGTGGCGGTACCCTTGTAGGAGTCGGGGGCGATGATGATGTGGACCATGGGACCCAAGTCTAGGGGGTAGGGTAAGTGACGCATTCAACTCGTCAATGACTTGCATGAATGACGTCTCGCGTGAAAACTGTTAGCCGTTAGAAAAGCCACCCCCAGGCAGCCCGCGACTGCGGGCCGGAAAGGACTCGTATGTCGATCGACGAGCAGGTCTCCTCCTACTACAACATGCTCCTCAAGCGGAACGCAGGAGAGCCGGAGTTCCACCAGGCAGTCGCAGAAGTGCTTGCCTCCCTCAAGATCGTGCTGGAGAAGGACCCGCACTACGCCGACTACGGTCTCATCCAGCGTCTCTGCGAGCCCGAGCGTCAGCTGATCTTCCGCGTGCCGTGGATCGACGACAACGGCGTGGTACAGGTCAACCGCGGTTTCCGCGTCCAGTTCAACTCCGCCCTCGGCCCGTACAAGGGTGGCCTGCGCTTCCACCCGTCCGTCAACCTGGGCATCATCAAGTTCCTCGGCTTCGAGCAGATCTTCAAGAACTCCCTCACCGGCCTGCCCATCGGTGGCGGCAAGGGTGGCTCCGACTTCGACCCCAAGGGTCGTTCCGAGCTCGAGATCATGCGCTTCTGCCAGTCCTTCATGACTGAGCTGCACAACCACATCGGCGAGTACAAGGACGTCCCCGCCGGTGACATCGGTGTCGGTGGCCGTGAGATCGGCTTCCTCTTCGGCCAGTACCGTCGTCTGGCCGGTCAGCACGAGTCCGGTGTCCTCACCGGCAAGGGTCTCGCCTGGGGTGGCTCCCTCGTGCGCACCGAGGCAACCGGCTACGGCTGCGTCTACCTCACGCAGGAAATGATGCGTGCCCACGGCGCCGACATGTCCGGCGCCAAGGTCATCGTCTCCGGTTCCGGCAACGTGGCCATCTACGCCACCCAGAAGGCCCAGGAGCTGGGCGCCACCGTCATCGGCGTCTCCGACTCCTCCGGCTGGGTCCACGCCCCGAACGGTATCGACGTGGAGCTGCTCCGCGACATCAAGGAGAACCGCCGCGAGCGCATCAACTGCTACGCGGAGGAGGCCACCGGCGTCACCTTCCACACCGACGGCTCCATCTGGGACCTCGAGGCCGACGTCGCCCTGCCGTGCGCCACCCAGAACGAGCTCAACGGCGACCATGCCCGCACCCTGGCCGACAACGGCGTCCGCTTCGTCTCCGAGGGCGCCAACATGCCGTCCACCCCGGAGGCCATCGAGGTCTTCCGTGAGCGCGGCATCCACTTCGCCCCGGGCAAGGCCGCCAACGCCGGTGGCGTGGCCACCTCCGCCCTGGAGATGCAGCAGAACGCGTCCCGCGACTCCTGGTCCTTCGAGTACACCGACCAGCGTCTGCACAAGATCATGTCCAAGATCTTCCGCACCATGTCCCGCACCGCCGAGGAGTACGGCCGCGAGGGCGACTACGTCACCGGTGCCAACATCGCCGGCTTCAAGAAGACCGCCGACGCGATGCTCGCCCAGGGCGTCATCTAGGAGACTGCGCCTGCACTGGCCCTGCCGCACCACACTTTGGGCGGCGGGGCCAGTATCGTTTGGGGCATGTACCGCGTTTTCGAAGCCCTGGACGAGCTCAACCAGACCGTGGAGCAGGCCTACGGCGTGCCCATGACCTCCAACTGCATGGTGCCGCGCCACGACACCCTCGCGCTTCTCGACGATCTCCGTAACGCCCTGCCCGTCGAGATCGACGACGCACAGGATGTCCTGGACAAGCAGGAGGAGATTCTCCGCGGGGCCGAGGACCGCGCCCGCGAGATGATCGCCGAGGCGGAGGCCCAGGCGCACGAGATCGTCTCCCGTGCCCAGGCCGACGCCGACCACATTGTCGACGACGCCCAGCACCGGGCCACCACCATGGTCGCCAAGGCCGAGGACGATGTCGAGCACATGGTCACCTCGGCGCGGCGGGAGGCGGAGGACACCGTCCACCGTGCGCAGAACGAGGCCGACCGCCTCATCCAGGACGGTAACGACTCCTACCGTCGCAGCGTCGACGAGGGTATCGCCGAGCAGGAGCGCCTCGTCTCCGAGTCCGAGGTCGTGCGCCGCGCGAACGAGGAGGCACACCGCATCGTCGACACAGCGCATGCCGATTCCGAGCGTCTGCGCACCGAGTGCGACGAGTTCGTCGACGGCAAGCTCTCCGAGTTCGAGAGCTCCCTGTCGGAGGTTCTGCGCACCGTCACCCGCGACCGTCAGGCGCTGCGACGGGGCGCAGGTGTGTCCCGCCGCCGATCTGAGTAGGCTCAGACTCGCTATGACTTCACCTTTTGTGTTTCACGTTGCCCGTCTCACCGACTTCGAGCAGCGCACCCAGACCGGCCCCGCCCCCACCCGGATCGGACCGGAGATGATCGGTATCGCCGAGGGCGCGGAGGTCACCGTCGACGCGTCGCTCACCCAGCTCGGCGGGGGAGTGCTCGCCGACGCCACCGTCACCGGCCAGCTGACCGGCCAGTGCGTCCGCTGCCTCGGGGATCTCAACCCGCCGCTGGATCTGCGCGTCCAGCAGGTGTTCTCCGGGTCCGATGACTTCGTCACCGGTGAGGAGGACGACGAGGGCGAGGTCGACGAGCTGCCCGAGATCGTCGGCGATGAGATCGACCTGCTCCAGGCCGTCATCGACGAGGCCGGCCTCACCCTGCCGTTCAACCCGACGTGCGAGGGCGGTTGCGATGCCTCCGACACCCCCTCCCCGGACGGTGTGTCCGGCGAGCACAAGCCCCTCGACCCGCGGTGGGCCGACCTGGAGAAGTTCCTGTGAGCCGGAAGCGCCACCGTCCCACCGGGGAGGAGGCGCTCGCCACGGCCTTCGCCGCGGTCGATCACACCCCGCTTCTCGACGCCCTCGGTGTCGCCCTCCCCGACGAACTCCTGCGGCACGCCCTGACGCACCGCAGCTTCGCCAACGAGAACGGCAACCTGCCCAACAACGAGCGCCTCGAGTTCCTCGGTGACGCCGTCCTCGGCCTGTCCGTGGCCAACCAGCTCTACGAGCAGTACCCCTCGCGCCCGGAGTCGGACATCTCGAAGATGCGCGCGTCGATCGTGTCGCGTTTCGGCCTGGCCGACATCGCCCGGGAGATCCACCTCGGCGAGCACATTCTCCTCGGCAAGGGGGAGCTGGTCACCGACGGCCGGGAGAAGGACTCCATCCTCGCCGACACCACTGAGGCCCTCTTCGGTGCCATCTACCTCGAGCACGGCTTCGAGACCGCCCGTGGTGTCATCCTGCGGTTGTTCGCGGAGAAGATCGACCGGGCGTCGGCAAGCAACATCCACCGGGACTGGAAGACGACGCTGCAGGAACGCGTCGCCGAGCTCAAGCTCCCGATGCCGGTGTACGAGGCGACATCGACCGGACCGGAGCACGACCTGACGTTCTCCGCGACGGTGACTGTCAACGGGCGCGTGCTCGGCAGCGGCGTCGGCGGCAGCAAGAAGTTCGCCGAGCAGGAGTCCGCCCGCCAGGCGTTCCTGCTGCTGCGGGAGAATCCGCGTGCCGGAACTGCCTGAGGTCGAGGTGGTGCGCCGCGGGCTCGAGGCGCACGTGCTCGACGGCGTCTTCGAGGACGTCGAGGTACTCCACCCGCGCGCCAACCGCGGGCAGGACGTCCCGCTCGCGGACCTGCTCGTTGGTGCTCGCATCACGGCGGTGCGCCGGCGCGGCAAGTACCTGTGGCTCGATCTCGGCGAGGATGCCCTCTACGTCCACCTGGGCATGAGCGGGCAGATGCTCATCGGGCCCACATCCTCACCCCATGTGCGGATCCGGGCGCGGGTCTCCGGGCGGGATCTCAATTTCGTCGACCAGCGCACGTTCGGCCGCTGGCTCTACACCCCGCAGGTCGCCGGGGTGCCGGTGCCGGTGGCGCACATCGCGCGGGATCCGCTGGAGGCGGACTTCGACCGCGTGGCCACGGCGCGGCTCATCCGCCGGAAGCGGTCGGCGATCAAGGCGGTGCTGCTCAACCAGGAGGTCGTCAGCGGCATCGGCAACATCTACGCCGACGAGGCGCTGTGGCAGGCGGGCATCGCGCCGACCAGGCGGGCTTCGTCACTCCTGCAGCGCGAGGCCGTCGCGCTTCTCGACGCCGCCGAGGAAGTCATGCGCCGTGCCCTCGCCGAGGGAGGAACGTCCTTCGACTCCCTGTACGTCAACGTCAACGGAGAATCCGGGTACTTCTCGCGGTCCCTCAACGCCTACGGCCGCGAGGGGGAGCCCTGCCGCCGGTGCGGGACGCCGCTGCGGCGCATCGTCGTGGGTGGGCGGTCGTCGCACTACTGCTCGGAGTGCCAGCACTGAGAGGCGTCGGTAACAGTTTCGTTTCTGGCTGTGTCCTGCCACACATATAGGGTTACCTTTAAAGGATGGACCAACTCGAGAACTTCGTCACAGGGACGATCAACGACAACCTGTGGACCGCCGTACCGTGGGTGCTCATCGCGGCCGGCGTGTACTTCGCCATCCGCACCATCCTCGTGCAGATCCGCATGGTGCCGGACATGTTCCGCGCCGTCATGGAGAAGCCCAACTCCCCGGGCAAGGACCATGACGAGGAGTACGGCGGCATCTCCGCCTTCCAGGCGTTCACCATCTCCGCCGCCTCCCGCGTGGGAACCGGCAACATCGCCGGTGTGGCCGTGGCCATCACTCTCGGTGGCCCCGGTGCCGTGTTCTGGATGTGGATGATCGCCCTCATCGGTGGTGCGACCGCCTTCATCGAGTCCACCCTCGCCCAGCTGTGGAAGACCAAGGATGCGGACGGCAACTACCACGGCGGCCCCGCGTACTACATGACCCGCGGCATGAACGCGAAGTGGCTGGCGGTCCTCTTCGCCATCTTCATCTCCATCACCTACGGTTTCGTGTACAACGCGATCCAGACCAACTCCATCGCGGAGGCTGTCGGTGGCTCCCTCGAGCGCGACGACAACGGGTTCAAGATGGCCGTCGGTGGCATCCTGGCGCTGCTCACCGCGTTGATCATCTTCGGCGGTGTGCGCCGTATCGCCAGCGCCACCCAGATCATCGTGCCGTTCATGGCGATCGCCTACATCGTGGTCGCCATCATCGTCATCGCGCTGCGCATCCAGGAGGTGCCGGGCGTCATCGTCGACATCGTCACCCACGCCCTCGGTTTCAAGGAGATTGTCGGCGCGACCATCGGCGCCGCCTTCATGAACGGCATGCGCCGCGGCCTGTTCTCCAACGAGGCCGGCATGGGTTCCGCCCCGAACGCCGCCGCCACCGCGACCGTGTCCCACCCGGTCAAGCAGGGCCTGGTGCAGACCCTCGGCGTGTATTTCGACACCCTGCTCATCTGTTCCATCACCGCCTTCATCATCCTGCTGGGCAAGAACGAGATCGCCTACGGCGAGGAGGTCCAGGGGGCGGCGCTGACCCAGGCCGCACTGGCCAGTGAGGTCGGCGCGTGGGGCACCCACTTCGTCACCTTCATCCTTTTCTTCCTGGCGTTCTCCTCGATCCTGGGCAACTACTACCTCGCCCAGACCAACATCGAGTACCTCACCAAGTCGAACCTGTGGCTCAACGTCTTCCGCGTCGTGGTCGTGGCCTTCGTCTTCTTCGGTGCCGTCGGCTCCCTGCCGCTGGTGTGGGCCCTGGGCGACACCTTCGCCGCGACCATGGTCTTCATCAACCTCATCGCGATCATCCCGCTCGGTGGCGTGGCCATCAAGCTGCTCAAGAACTACGGCGAGCAGCGCCGCCGGGGCATCGACCCGGTCTTCCACCGCGACATGCTGCCCGAGCTGAAGAACGTCGAGTACTGGGACGGCTCCGATCCGGTCACCCGCCGCTCCCTCGAGGACCGCGTCCAGTGAAGCGGCTCGTAGCGCTTGTCGACGGCCACGTGCAGGGCGTCGGCTTCCGGTGGTGGGTCCGCGGTGAGGCCACGGAGCTGGGACTCGCCGGTTCCGCGGAGAACCTCACCGACGGTCGCGTGCGCGTTGTCCTGGAAGGTCCGGACGACCCGGTCGGCGAGATGCTCGCCCGCCTGGAGGAGCAGCCCTCCGCGTACCGACGTCCCGGTCGCGTCGACTCCGTCACCCATGAGTGGGAGGAGCCTGCGGGGGAGACCGGTTTCCAGGTGTTAGCCTGACCGGGTGCACCTGAAATCGCTGACGCTGAGGGGATTCAAGTCCTTCGCGTCTGCGACGACCCTGAAATTCGAGCCCGGCATCTGTGCCGTCGTCGGGCCGAACGGGTCGGGTAAGTCCAATGTCGTCGACGCCCTGGCGTGGGTCATGGGCGAGCAGGGGGCGAAGACCCTGCGTGGCGGCAAGATGCAGGACGTCATCTTCGCGGGCGCCGGTGACCGGAAGCCGCTGGGCCGGGCGGAGGTGACGCTGACGATCGACAACTCTGACGGCGCGCTGCCGATCGACTACACCGAGGTCTCGATCACTCGCCGCATGTTCCGGGACGGTGCGGGCGAGTACGAGATCAACGGGGCCCGCGCCCGCCTCATGGACATCCAGGAGCTGTTGTCCGATTCGGGTATCGGCCGGGAGATGCACGTCATCGTGGGGCAGGGGCGTCTGGCGCAGATCCTCGAGTCCCGCCCGGAGGAGCGCCGCGCCTTCATCGAGGAGGCGGCGGGCGTGCTCAAGCACCGGCGTCGCAAGGAGAAGGCGCAGCGCAAGCTCGTCGGCATGCAGGCCAACCTGGATCGTCTGCAGGATCTCACCGATGAGTTGGGCAAGCAGCTCAAGCCGTTGGCCCGGCAGGCGGAGGCGGCGCAGCGTGCGCAGACGGTCCAGGCCACGCTGCGCGACGCCCGCCTCCGCCTCGCCGGCGAACGCGTGCACCGTCTGCGGCGCGAGTTCGAGGACGCCGACCGGCGGGCCCGCCTGCTCGCCGAGCAGGTCGAGGAAGTCACGGGGCTGCTGGAGGAGGCCAGCGGGGAGCAGCTGGAGATCGAGACCGAGCTGGAGACCCTCGTCCCGCAGGCGGAGGCCGCCCAGCAGCTGTGGTTCACCCTCTCCACCCTGGCGGAGCGCGTGTCGGCCACCGCCCGCATCGCCGCCGAGCGCGCGTCGAACGCGGATGTCGTCGCCTACAACGGGCCGGATCCGGAGGCGCTCGAGCGGCGCGCGGAGCAGGCCGACGAGGAGCTCGCCGAGCTCACCGAGGCCGTGGAGGTCGCCGCCGAGCGGCTCGAGTCGATCCGCGACGAGGTGTTCGAGCGCGAGGAGGCGCGTCGGGAAGCGGAGGCCGAGCACATGGCGCAGGTCCGCGCCATCGCCGATCGTCGTGAAGGTGTGGTCCGTCTCATCGCCGCGGAGGAGTCCCTGGCCGGGCAAGTGGCGTCCGCCGAGCAGGAGATCGCGCACCAGGCGGAGACCCTCGCCGAGACCCTGCGCCGCACGAAGACCGCCCAGGCCGAGGCCGAGGAGGTCGCGGCGAAGATCACCGAACTCCAGGCCGAGCGGGCCCCGCTGGAGGACGCGCACATCCGGGCCGCCAGCGAGGCCGGGGCCGCCGACAAGCGCCTCGACCAGCTGCGCGACGAGCAGCTGGAGCGGGAGCGGGCAGTGTACTCGCTGGAGTCGCGCATCGAGACGCTGCGGCAGAACGTGCCCGTCGCCGCCGTCGACCTCGACTGGCCCAGCCTGGCCTCGCTGCTGCGCACGCAGCACGCCACCGCGGTGTCGGCGGCGCTCGGTGCGCACGCGGAGGCGCTGGTGGGCGCGGTGGACGAGGGGGTCGTCGAGAAGCTCGACGGGGCCTCGCGCACCGTCCTCGTCGACGCGGGCAACCGCGGTGACACCTGGCGCCTCGACGCCGATCTCCCCACCGGCGCCACCTGGCTACTCGATCACATCGACGCTGACGAGCGGCTCGCGCGGACCCTCAACCGCCTGCTTGCCGACGTCGCGCTCGCCCCCGATCTGCCCGCCGCCCGCGCGGTCGTCCACGCGGACCCGCGCCTGCGCGCCGTCACGCCCGACGGCGTCCTCGTCGGCGAGGGCTGGATCCAGGCCGGCCGGGGTGCGGTGTCCCCGGTCGAGGTGAACACCCAGATCGCCGACGCCGAAACAGAGCTTCTCGACGCCCGCGCCGTCCTCGACCAACTCTCCGGCACCCTCGAGGGCGCCCGGATCGCCGCCGAGGAATCGCGGGTCGACGCCGCCGCCACGAAGGCGGCGCTGCGCGAACACGACCAGGCGCTCGCCGGCTGGGAGCGCGACCTGGCCCGTCTGCAGAAGCAGTACGAGGCGAACCGGGCGGAGCACCAGCGCGCCGCCGAGCGCGCCACGGGTGCCGACGCCCGCCTCGCCGAACTCCGCGACCAGCTCGACGAGGCCCGCGACCGGCTCTCCCGCGTGGAGGACACCGACGCCCCGGAGGAACCCTCGACCCACGCCCGCGACGAGGCGAACACCGCGCTCGCGCAGGTCAAGGCCATGGAGATGGAGGCCACCCTCGCCCTGCGCACCGCTGAGGAACGCGCCGGGCAGGCCGCCGGCAAGGGGGAGGGGCTGCGTCGCCAGGCCGCGCACGAGCGGCAGGCGAAGGCACGACACGACGAGGTGATGCGGAAGCGTCGGGAAGCGGCGGAACTGGCGGGCGTCGTCAAGCAGGGTGCGCTCGACGTCGCCGCCCGGGTGGCGGACGCGACGGAGCGGGCGGCGTCGGAACGCGACGACCTCGCACGGCAGCGCGCCGAGCTGAGCTCCCGCCTGTCGCGGGCGAAGGACAAGGTGGGCGCGGCCCGGCAGCAGCTGGGCCGACTCACCGACAACGCCCACGCCGGCGACATCGCGCGCACCCAGGCGCAGGTGCGTATCGACGAGGCCGAGACCAAGATCGTCGAACAGCTCGGCCTGTCCATCACCGACCTCATGGCCGACTACACCCCCGGAGAGGACTTCGACCGCCCCGCGGAGGAGAAACGTCTCGCCCGGGCCGAGAAGGACCTGCGCGCGCTGGGCAAGGTCAACCCGCTGGCGCTCGAGGAGTTCAAGGCCCTCGAGGAACGCTACGAGTTCCTGTCCACCCAGCTCGACGACGTCATCCAGGCCCGCAAGGATCTCACCGGCGTCATCGACGAGGTCGACGCCAAGATCCTCCAGCTGTTCACCGACGCCTGGGTCGACGTCGAGGCGCAGTTCCCGCAGGTGTTCCAGACCCTGTTCCCGGGCGGTGAGGGACGCCTCGTGCTCACCGACCCCGACGACATGCTCACCACCGGCATCGAGGTCGAGGCACGACCCCCGGGCAAGAAGGTCAAGCGACTGTCGCTGCTGTCCGGTGGCGAGAAATCGCTCACCGCGCTGGCCATGCTCGTCGCCATCTTCAAGGCCCGCCCCAGCCCCTTCTACGTCATGGACGAGGTCGAGGCCGCCCTCGACGACGTCAACCTCCGCCGCCTCATCGCCTTGTTCGAAGACCTGCGGCAGGACTCCCAGCTCATCGTCATCACCCACCAGAAGCCGACGATGGACGTCGCGAACGTCCTCTACGGCGTCACCATGCGTGGCGACGGCGTCACCCGCGTCATCAGCCAACGCATGAGCCCCGCGTCGGCCTGAGAAAGTGCGCAGCTGCGCACTTTTCGACGCCGTCGGGCGAAACCCATCGTTCAGCGTGAATAATCGGCCCCGTGCTGACACTATGGAAGCCATGAACACGACTTATCTGATCATCGGCATCGCAGTAGTCCTGATTCTGCTGCTCATCGTCCTGGTTGTCGTCGGACTCAACCGCAAGAAGTCCAAGACGGTCAGCTTCGAGAAGAAGGAGGACGACGCCCCCAAGGAGCTCACCCAGCAGGAGAAGTCCGGCAACTACCAGGCCACCGGCGGATTCAACTTCGCACCCGCGAAGGCCGACGAGCGCGAGCCCGAACTGCTCGAGGGACAGCGGCTCGGCGCCACCGAGCCCGTGCCGGAGCCGGTTGTCGAGCCGAAGCCCGAGCCTGTCGCGGAGCAGCCGGTTGATCAGCGTGACAACCTGGCGGAGGCCGCGGAGGCTCAGGAGCTGAAGTATATCGAGGGGCAGGAGCCCGTCGAGGAGCCTGTGACGGAGCCGGAGGCCGAGCTGGTCACCGAGCAGGAGCCGCTCGCCGAGCCGGCACCGGATGACGTGAAGCCGGAGGCTGAGGATCTGCCGCCGCACGAGGAGCCGACCATCCCGGAGCCGTCCGAGCTGGCGGAGCCGCTGGAGCACGAGGAGGCGACCTTCTCCCTGGACGGTGCCGCCGAGGTATCGGATTACACCCCGACCGAGCACGTCGCCGACACCCCGGCCGACACGGACACCGAGTCGGACCTGCAGCACGAGGACATCGAGGTCAGCGAGCCGGTGGGGGAGACGCTCGATGAGTTGGCAGAGGATCCGCAGCAGGAGCCCGAGGTGGATACCCCGGCCGAGGTGGAGCAGGAGACGGAGACGCAGGAGCTCGTGGAAGAGCAAGAGCGCGTCGAGGAGGAGGCCACCGAGGCCGCCGCCGCGGCTTCCGTCACCGCCGGTGCCGTCGAGGCGGCGCTGGAGCAGACCGAGGTTCCGGACACCGTTCCGGCGGACACCCCGCCCCCGGCGGAGGTCGAGGACATCGCCCCGGCGGCCGGTCGTATCGGCCGTCTGCGTGGTCGTCTGTCGCGTTCGCAGAACGTCATCGGTCAGGGTGTGCTGGGTATCCTCACCGCGGGTGACCTCGACGAGGACGCCTGGGAGGAGATCGAGGACACGCTGCTCATGGCGGATCTGGGCACCACGGTGACCATGAACGTCGTCGATTCGCTGCGGGGCAAGATCGCCGAGCGCGGTGTGTCCAGTGAGGCGGAGGCCCGCACCATGCTGCGGGAGACCCTCATCGAGGCGTGCCACCCGGAGATGGACCGTTCCATCAAGGCGATGCCGTACCAGGGCAAGCCGGCGGTCATCCTCATCGTCGGTGTCAACGGCACCGGCAAGACCACCACCACCGGCAAGCTGGCGCGTGTGCTCGTGTCCATGGGCCACAAGGTGCTGCTCGGCGCGGCGGACACCTTCCGTGCGGCGGCGGCGGATCAGCTGGAGACCTGGGGTCGTCGCGTGGGTGCCACCACGGTGCGTGGCGCGGAGGGTGCGGATCCGGCGTCCGTCGCGTTCGACGCGGTGGCCAAGGGTGTGGAGGAGCAGGCGGATGTCGTGCTCGTCGACACTGCGGGCCGTCTGCACACCTCGACGGGTCTCATGGATCAGCTGGGCAAGGTCAAGCGTGTCGTCGAGAAGAAGGCGGTCGTGGACGAGGTCATCCTCGTGCTCGATGCGACCGTCGGCCAGAACGGCCTGACGCAGGCGCGCGTGTTCCGGGATGTCGTGGACATCACGGGTGTGGCGCTGACCAAGCTGGACGGTACCGCTAAGGGTGGCATCGTCTTCCAGGTGCAGGAGGAGCTGGGCGTGCCGGTCAAGCTCGTCGGCCTGGGTGAGGGTGCGGATGACCTCGCGCCCTTCGAGGTCGAGGGCTTCGTGGATGCGTTGCTGGGCACGAAGTAGGCGTCGATAAGCAGGGAAGCGGCCTTCGGGCCGCTTTTTTGTTGTCTGTGTCACATTATACCTGCAAGGCTATAGAAACAGTTTCTATATCTCTATAGTTAGCCGTGTAGCCACGAACCTGTCGAGCTACAGATAACCTGACTAGGAGGGCTGAACCATGAACTCTGACGCCGGATGGATGCTCACGTCGGCATCCCTGGTACTCCTCATGACGCCCGCGCTGGCGCTGTTCTACGGCGGTATGGCGGGGCGTCGACAAGCACTGAACATGATGATGATGTCGTTCGGCACGCTCGGCGTGGTCACCGTCGTCTACATCCTGTGGGGCTGGTCCATGTCCTACGGCGACCGCTCCATCGCGGGCCTCGTCGCCGACCCGACGCAGTACTTCGGGCTGCGGGACATGCTCATCGACGAACCCGGTCCGAACGGCTACCCGCTCGGCATCGACGTCGCCTTCCAGCTCACCTTCGCCGTCATCTCCACCGCGCTCATCTCCGGCGCCCTGGCCGGCCGCGTGAAGTTCACCACCTGGCTGGTGTTCTCCGCACTGTGGGCCACCTTCGCGTACTTCCCGCTCGCCCACATGGTGTGGGGCGGAGGACTGCTCTCGCACTCGGCGGAGGGTCTGGCCGCGATGATGTTCGGCACCACCGACGGGGAGGCGACCGTCGCACCCATCGACTTCGCGGGCGGTACCGTCGTCCACATCTCCGCCGGCACCGCCGCCCTCGTCCTGGCACTCATGGTGGGCAGGCGCGGGGAGGTCTCCTCCCGCCCGCACAACCTGCCGCTGGTCATGCTCGGCGCCGCCCTGCTGTGGTTCGGCTGGTTCGGCTTCAACGGTGGCTCCTCCTTCGCCGCCGACGGTCTCGCCGGCCTGGCGTGGCTCAACACCACCGCCGCCGCGGCCGCCGCGATGCTCGGCTGGGTGCTCGTCGAGCGGATCCGCGACACCCGCCCCACCTCCCTCGGAGCGGCCTCCGGCGTCGTCGCCGGCCTGGTCACCATCACCCCGGCCGCCGGCGCACTCACCCCGGTGAGCGCCCTCCTGCTCGGCTTCATCGGCGGCATTCTCGCCTGCCTCGGCGTGGGCCTGAAGTACCGCTTCGGCTACGACGACTCCCTCGACGTCGTCGGCGTGCACCTCGTCGCCGGCCTGTGGGGCACCATCGGCCTGGCGTTCTTCGCCCAGGGCGTCGACCACCTGCGCCTCCTCGTGGTGCAGATCGTCATCGCGGTCGTGGCGATGGTCTTCTCCGCGGTGGTCACCTTCGTCATCGGCCTGGCCCTCAAGGCGACCATGGGCTGGCGCATCAACCCGGAGGACGAGTTCGGCGGCATCGACCTCGCCGAACACCGCGAGTCCGCCTACGATGACAGCCCGGCCCCTTCCGCACTAGGATCTGCCTCATGAAACTCGTCACCGCAGTGATCAAGCCCTTCACCCTCTCCGACATCCGGGAAGCGCTCGAGGCACTGGACGTCGGCGGGCTCACCGTCACCGAGGTGCAGGGTTACGGCCAGCAGCGCGGACACAGCGAGGTCTACCGCGGGGCGGAGTACGCCACCGACTTCGTGCCCAAGGTCAAGCTCGAGGTGCTGGTCGCCGACGCCCAGGTCGACGACGTCATCGACGCCATCGTCCGCGCCGCGTACACCGGCAAGATGGGTGACGGCAAGGTGTGGGTCACGCCGGTGGAGCGCGTCATCCGCGTCCGCACCGGCGACCACGATGAATCTGCTCTCTGACCTGCCCGTTCCGCCCGGTTGTGCCCTCGTGGCCACCGGGTCCCTGGCGCGCCGGGAGCTGGCCCCGCACTCCGACCTCGACCTCCTGCTGCTGCACCCGGCGGGGGTGGAGCCGGACGTCGAGAAGCTCTGGTACCCGTTGTGGGACAGCGGGTACCGCATCGACCATGCCGTGCGCACCCCGGAGGAGTGCGCGGGGATGATGAGCGCGGACTCCACCGCGGCGCTCGCCCTGTTGGAGATGCGCCACCTCTCCGGCGATGCGGAACTCACGGCGCGGACCCGCGAGATGGTGCTGCGGGAGTGGCGTGTGGAGATCCACCGCAACTTCAACGCGCTCGTCGGCACCGCGATCGCCCGCTGGCGGAGGTCCGGGTCGGTGGTCACCATGACGCACCCGGACCTCAAGAACGGCCGCGGCGGGCTGCGTGACCTCGACCTCATCCGTGCCCTGGCGCTCGCGCAGCTCTGCGACGAGCCGCCGCTCGCCGAGGAGCGGCGCCTGCTTCTCGACGTCCGCGCCCTCCTGCACCGCCACGCCCGCCGGCGTCGCGACGTCCTCGACCCCGAGTTCGCCACCGACATCGCCGCCGAGATGGGGCTGACCGACCGCCACGAACTCTCCGCGCAGCTGGCCGCCGCCGCCCGGCGTATCGACGCCGCCGTCACCGCCGCCCTCGCCACCGCCCGGGGGGCGCTCGGCTCGCGGGCGCGCGGGGACCGGCGCCCGCTGGACATCGACGTCGTCGACGCCGGGGGAGAGATCACCCTGTCACGTCGCCCCGACCTCAGCGACCCGGCGCTGCTGCTGCGCGTCGCCGCCGCCAGCGCCCGCACGCGTCTGCCCGTCGCCGAGCACACCTGGACGCGGCTGCACGAGCTGCCACCGTTGCCGGAGATCCTGCCTGCCGCGGCCGTCGAGGACTTCTTCGCCCTGCTCACCCACCCCGAGGTGATCAACGACCTCGACACCCACGGCCTGTGGACCCGACTGGTGCCCGAATGGGAGCACATCCGCGGCCGGATGCCCCGCGAACGGACCCACATCCACACCATCGACCAGCACAGCATCGTCACCGTCGCGCACTGCGCCGCCGCCGGCGTCTCCGTCGCCCGCCCCGACCTGCTCATGCTCGGCGCCCTGTTCCACGACATCGGCAAAGGGTACGGACGCCCCCACGAACAGGTCGGCGCCGAGTTCGTCGCCCGCCTCGCCGCCCGCCTCCGCCTCCACCTGCCCGACCGTTCCCGCGTGCAGACCCTCGTCGCCGAGCACACCACCATCGCCCGCCTCGCCGCCCGCTTCGACCCGACCGCCGACGACACCCTCGACATGCTTCTCGACGCCGTGCACTACGACCGCGACACCCTCGACCTCCTCGAGGTGCTCACCGAGGCCGACGCGAAGGCCACCGGCCCCGGCGTGTGGAACGCCCGCCTCGAGAACGGACTGCGCACCCTCACGCGCCGGGCGCGGCAGGCACTCGTCCTGGCCG
Organism: Corynebacterium pollutisoli; assembly: GCF_900177745.1. Lineage (GTDB taxonomy): Bacteria > Actinomycetota > Actinomycetes > Mycobacteriales > Mycobacteriaceae > Corynebacterium > Corynebacterium pollutisoli. The sequence goes on from NZ_FXAR01000001.1 coordinate 498,438, forward strand.
CCCCGCTGCGCCCCCACGTCCACGCCCCCGCACCGCTCAGCCTGCGCCGGGAGGACGACATGATCACCGTCTCCGCCCGGGGACAGGACCCGCAGGGTGTGCTGGCGGTGCTCGCCGCCAAGGCGTGGAAGCTCAACGGGGTGCGGATCTCCGGTGACCATGCGGAATATGACGCCCGCCCGACCGTCGAGACGCTCGAGGAGCTGGACGACGCCGCGTTCATCCAGGCCCACAAATCAGGCGTGCACACCGCGGTGGCCGCGCCCGCCCCGGCACCGACGTGGGTGTCGTGGCGCGGGCAGGTCCTCGAGGTGCGCACCGCCGTCCGCGTCGGCGCGCTCGCCGCCCTTCTGCGCGTGCTGCCGGAGATCGAGTGGTTGTCCATGACCACCCCGGGCGCGACGATGATCGTCCAGGCCGCCTTCACCGCGACCGTCGACCGCCGTAAGGTGGACAGGGATGTGACCCACGTGCTGGGCAACGGTTAGCATGGGGGAGTTGATCAGTCGTCATTGTCGCAGTCGTAGGAGTGTGTCCTAGTGTTCGAGTCTCTTTCAGACCGCCTGACCGGTGCCCTCACCGGGCTACGCGGGAAGGGCAAACTGACCGAGGCGGACATCAACGCCACCGCCCGGGAGATCCGCCTCGCCCTGCTCGAGGCCGACGTCTCCCTCGCGGTCGTCCGCGGCTTCATCAAGCGCATCAAGGAGCGCGCCGCGGGGGCCGAGGTCTCCGAGGCCCTCAACCCCGCCCAGCAGGTCGTCAAGATCGTCAACGAGGAGCTCGTCGAGATCCTCGGTGGTGAGACCCGCCGCCTGACCCTGGCGAAGAACCCGCCGACCGTCATCATGCTCGCCGGCCTCCAGGGCGCCGGTAAGACCACCCTCGCCGGCAAGCTGGCCAAGCACCTCACCAAGCAGGGGCACACCCCCATGCTGGTGGCCTGTGACCTGCAGCGACCGGGCGCGGTCCAGCAGCTGCAGATCGTCGGTGAGCGCGCCGGCGTGCCCACCTTCGCCCCCGACCCGGGCACGAGCATCGACTCCCACGACCACGACATGGGCACCTCCCACGGTGACCCGGTGGACGTCGCCAAGCGGGGCATCGAGGAGGCCAAGCGTCTCCAGCACGACATCGTCATCGTCGATACCGCGGGTCGCCTCGGCATCGACGAGACCCTCATGACCCAGGCCCGCAACATCCGCGATGCCGTCAACCCCGACGAGGTCCTCTTCGTCATCGACGCCATGATCGGCCAGGACGCGGTCACCACCGCCGAGGCCTTCCGCGACGGCGTCGACTTCACCGGTGTCGTCCTCACCAAGCTCGACGGCGACGCCCGCGGTGGCGCCGCCCTGTCGATCCGTGAGGTCACCGGCAAGCCCATCATGTTCGCCTCCACCGGCGAGAAGCTCGAGGACTTCGACGTCTTCCACCCCGAGCGCATGGCCAGCCGCATCCTCGGCATGGGCGACGTCCTCAGCCTCATCGAGCAGGCCGAGCAGGTCCTCGACCAGAAGAAGGCCGAGGAGACCGCCGCCAAGCTCGGCTCCGGTGAGCTCACCCTCGAGGACTTCCTCGACCAGATGCTCATGATCCGGCGCATGGGCCCCCTCGGCAACATCCTCAAGATGCTGCCCGGCGGCAAGCAGATGAACGAGATGGCCGACATGGTCGACGAGAAGCAGCTCGACCGCATCCAGGCCATCATCCGCGGCATGACCCCCGCCGAGCGCGAGGACCCCAAGATCCTCAACGCCTCCCGCCGCAAGCGCATCGCCAACGGCTCCGGCGTCACCGTCACCGACGTCAACCAGCTCGTCGAGCGCTTCTTCGAGGCCAAGAAGATGATGGGCAAGATGGCCGGACAGTTCGGCATGCCCGGCGGCGGCATGCAGCGCTCCGCCACCAAGAAGCGCCCCAAGGGTCGCAAGGGCAAGGGCGGCAAGCGCAAGGCACCGCGTTCGCCGCAGATGCCGGGCATGGGTGGCGGCATGCCGGGAATGCCCGACATGGCCCAGCTCCAGCAGCTGCAGAAGCAGATGGAGGCCGGCGGCGGCATGCCGGGAATGCCGGGCCTGGGCAAGATGCCGGGTATGCCCAAGATGCCGAAGGGCATGGAGGGCATCGACCTCGACAACCTCGACTTCGGACAGGGCAAGAAGTAGCGATTTCGTCCCCGGCGGCGGGCCCGGTATAGTACTGCAGGTTACTGCGTCATACCGCCCCCGACCACGGTCGGCCGGTCAGTCACACGCAGTGAAATCCGAGGGTTGAACCGGCCCGCCGACAGGTGGCGGGTGTCTGAACTGCCCAGTGACTTATAAGGAGCCCCACATGGCTGTCAAGATCAAGCTGCAGCGTCTCGGCAAGATCCGTACCCCGCACTACCGCGTCGTCATCGCCGACGCCCGCACCCGCCGCGACGGCAAGGTCATCGAGAACATCGGCATCTACGAGCCGAAGCAGGAGCCGTCCCTCATCAAGATCGACTCCGAGCGCGCACAGTACTGGCTGTCCGTCGGCGCCCAGCCGACCGAGCCGGTCCTCGCACTGCTGAAGGTCACCGGTGACTGGCAGAAGCACAAGGGCATCGACGGCGCCGAGGGCACCCTGAAGGTGGCCGAGGAGAAGCCCTCCAAGCTCGACCTGTTCAACCAGGCTCTCGCCGAGGCCAACGACGGCCCGACCGCTGAGGCCATCACCGAGAAGAAGCGCAAGGCCAAGGAAGAGGCCGAGGCCAAGGCTGCTGCTGAGAAGGAGGCCGCCGAGAAGGCTGCCGCCGAAGAGGCCGCTGCTGCTGAGGCTGCCGAGGCTGCCGAGTCCGAGGAGGCTCCGGCTGAGGAGGCTTCCGAGGAGTCCGCTGAGTAAAGCACTCTGACTCGTCCGACCCCGTCCACTGCACAGTGGGCGGGGTCGGACGCGATTCACCGGTCTGCAATCGCTGACGTAGAGACATGTTGCGAACAGGGAGAATGCAGGAAATTGACCCCTGTTCAGTCCAGCTTCTGCACACCCGGGCCGAAAGCCCGGGGGAGAAGGTCCGCGAAAGCGACCTCGTGGCCGTCGACAAGCACGCGGCGGCAGCCGAACTCGGCTAGCACCTGCCGGCACGCACCGCACGGCCAGCACGGCCCGTCGGGGCCGACGACCGCGACGGTGTCGATCTCGCGGAACCCGGCGGCGACCATCGCCATGACGGCCCCGCGCTCGGCGCACAGGGTCGATCCGTAGGCGGCGTTCTCGACGTTGCACCCGGTGAAGATCTCACCCGTCGACGTGAGCACGGCCGCGCCGACGGGGAAGCCGCTGTAGGGGGCGTAGGCGTGGCGGGCGGCGCGGCGGGCCTGGTCCAGCAGGTCGAGAGGCATGGTTCTCCCTAGGATCGGGGGCATGGACATGATCGACATTATCCGCACCAAGCGCGACGGCGGCGCACTGGGCACCGACGAGATCCGGTGGGTCATCGACGCGTACACGCATGGCCGCGTCGCCGAGGAGCAGATGGCGGCGCTCGCAATGGCGATCGTGCTGCGGGGGATGGACCGCCGGGAAATCGCCGACTGGACGAATGCGATGATCGACTCGGGGGCGCGGATGCGGTGGGAGGGGAGCGTCGACAAGCATTCGACGGGTGGCGTGGGGGACAAGATCACGCTGCCGCTGGGGCCGCTCGTCGCGGCGCACGGGGTGTTCGTGCCGCAGCTGTCCGGGCGCGGGCTGGGGCACACGGGCGGCACACTGGACAAGCTGGAGGCGATCCCGGGGTGGCGGGCGGAGCTGAGCGAGGCGGAGATGCAGGCGGCACCGGGCGGGTTCGTTGCGGCGGCGACCGCGGATCTCGCGCCGGCGGACCGGAAGCTCTATGCGCTGCGCGACGTGACGGGGACCGTCGATTCGATCCCGCTCATCGCGAGTTCCATCATGAGCAAGAAGATCGCGGAGGGCACGGACGGGCTGGTCCTCGACGTGAAGTTCGGTTCCGGTGCGTTCATGACGCAGCGTGACGACGCCCGCGAGCTCGCCCGCACCATGGTCGAGCTGGGCAACGACGCGGGAGTGCGCAGCTGCGCACTGATCACGGACATGTCGACGCCGCTGGGGCGCACCGTGGGCAACGCACTCGAGGTGCGCGAGGCGGTGGAGGTGCTGGCCGGCGGCGGTCCGGCGGACGTCGTCGAGCTGACCCTGGCGCTGGCCCGGGAGATGCTCACGCTCGCGGGTGTCGACGCCGACCCCGCCGACGCCCTGCGCGACGGCCACGCCATGGACGCCTGGCGGGCGATGGTCCGCCACCAGGGCGGCGACGCGGATGCCCCGCTGCCGCGGGCCCGCCACACCCACGAGGTGCGGGCGGAGCACGACGGCTACGTCACCGGGCTGGATGCGCTCGAGGTCGGTGTCGCGAGCTGGCGGCTGGGGGCCGGGCGGTCGCGGAAGGAGGACCCCGTGCAGGCGGGGGCGGGCATCGAGATCCACGCGCCGCTGGGCACGCGGGTGCGCCGGGGCGAGCGGCTGCTCACCCTCCACACCGACACTCCGGAGCGTTTCGAGCGGGCACTGGAGGTGCTGCGCCCGGTCATCGGCGACACCCCGCCCGCGCCGCGCACCCTCATTCACGAGCGGATCGGCTAGAACTTGAGGTATGAAGCGCAACGAACTCGCCCGGTACATCGACCACACCCTGCTCAAGCCGGAGTCCACGGCGGCGGACGTCGAGAAGCTCATCGCGGAGGCCGCTGAGCTCGGCGTCTACTCCGTGTGTGTCTCGCCGTCGCGCCTGCCGGTGGACGTGCCCGCGGAGGTGAAGGTGGCCACCGTGTGCGGCTTCCCCTCCGGCGCGCACCACTCCCACATCAAGGCCGCCGAGGCGGCGCTCGCGGCGTCGACGGGTGCCGACGAGGTGGACATGGTCATCAACCTCGCCTTCGCCGTGGACAACGATTTCGAGGCTGTCGAGTCCGACATCCGGGCCGTGCGCGACGCGATCCCCAACGCGGTGCTCAAGGTCATCCTCGAGACGGCGGTGCTCACCGACGAGCAGGTCACCGCCTGCTGCGTCGCGGCGGAGCGGGCGGGGGCGGACTTCGTCAAGACGTCCACCGGTTTCCACCCGGCCGGCGGCGCCACCGTCCACGCCGTCGAGCTCATGCACGCCGCGGTCGGCGGCCGCCTGGGCATCAAGGCCTCCGGCGGCATCCGCGACACCGCGACCGCCCTCGCGATGATCGACGCCGGTGCCACCCGCCTCGGCTGCTCCTCCTCGGCCGCGGTGCTGGCCGGCCTGTGAACCCGACGGAGTGGGCGGCGCACGACCCGGACCCGGTGACCCGGGCGGAGGTGCAGCGCTGGCTGGCGACCGGTGACCCGCTGCTCCACGAGCGTTTCGCCGGGCCGTTGACGTTCGGCACCGCCGGCCTGCGCGGGCCGATCGGGGCGGGGGAGACCGCGATGAACGTCGCCACGGTCACCCGCGCCACCGCGGGGCTGGCCGCCTGGCTCGGTCCGGGGGCGCGCGTGGTCCTCGGGTGCGACGCCCGCCACGGCTCGGCCGTGTTCCGGGAGGCGACCGCCGAGGTGCTCTCCGCCGCGGGCATCGAGGTCCTCGCCCTGCCGCCGCAGCAGCCCACCCCGGTGACCGCCTTCGCCGTCCGCCACTTCGGCGCGGACGCCGGCGTCATGATCACCGCCTCCCACAACCCGGCCACCGACAACGGCTACAAGGTCTACGACGCCTCCGGCTCCCAGATCATCCCGCCCGCGGACCGGGAGATCGCGGCGCTCATCGACGCCGCCGCCCGGGCCGATGAGATCCCGCGCTCCCGCGGGCTGATCCGGGAGGTCGACGTGCTCGGGGACTACCTCGCCCGCGCGGTCTCGCTTATCGACGCCCCCTCGTCCCAGCCCGTCATCGTCACCACCGCGCTCCACGGCGTCGGGGGAGCGGTGCTCGCCGAGGCGTTGCGGCGGGCCGGGTTCACGGACGTGCACCCGGTCGCGGAGCAGGAGCACCCTGACCCGGATTTCCCCACCGTCGCCTTCCCCAACCCCGAGGAGGACGGCACCCTCGACCTGGCCTGCGCGCTGGCGGAGCGGGTCGGCGCGGACCTCATCCTGGCCCTCGACCCGGACGCCGACCGCTGTGCCGTGGCCGTGCCGGGGCGGCAGTTCACCGGCGACGAGATCGGCGCGGTGCTCGGCTGGGACGTGGCGTCCCGGGCCACCGGCGGCACGCTGGCCTGCTCGAACGTGTCCTCGCGGCTGCTCGGGAAGATCGCGGCCCACTACGGACTCGGTTTCGCGGAGGCCGACACCGGGTTCAAGTGGATCGCCCGCGTCCCGGATCTCATCTTCGGGTACGAAGAGGCCCTCGGTTACTGCGTCGACCCGCAGTTCGTCGCGGACAAGGACGGGATCACGGCGTGCCTGCGGGTGGCGGAGGTGGCGTCGAAAAGCGATCTGGTGACGCTGCTCGATGATCTCGGCGAACGATTCGGGCACCACGTGACGCGGCAGGTCGCGGTGCGGGTGGAGCGGGCCGCCGGGGAGAAGGTGGTGCGTGAGATCGGCCCCGACCGCGTCATCGTGCGCCCCTCCGGCACGGAGCCGAAGATCAAGTACTACTACGAGGCGGTGGCACCCACCCGGGCGGAGGCGCAGGCGCGGCTCGACCGGCTCGTGGCAGACCGACACCCCTGACGGCCGGGGCCGGTCAGGGGTGCGGGGTGGAACGGTTTAGCGCAGGTCGCGCTTGTCGTCACGGAGGGTGCGGTCGCCGCCGTCGACCTCGATCTCCTCGTGGGCGACGTCCTCGGACACGGTCTCGGTGTCGCGGACGGTCTGCTTGTCCAGGCCGACCTTCTCGACCGGGACGGTCTCCTTGGTCACGTTGACGCGCTCCTCGTGGAGGGTGACGGAGGCCTCGTCGTCGCCGAGGGTGCCGCCGCGGGCAGCCTGGGCGTCATCGGCGTCGATCGGGGTGCGCTCGACGCGGACCTCCTCGCGCTCGACGGGGACCTCGACGGTCTCGGTGTCGTGGACGACGTACTTACGCAGGCGGGCCTCGCCGGTGGTGACGTTCTCCTTGTCGACGTTGAGGCGCTCCTCGGAGCGGATCATCTCGCCCTCGCGGTGGGTGTCGCGGTGTGCATCACGATCGGCGGCGGCGTCGCGGTCAAGAGCAGCGTCGCGGCGGTCGTCGGTGGTGGCGTAACCCTGGCGGTCGCGGTTGACGACGTCCTCGTCGTAGGTCTCGACGTTCTGGGTGGACTCCAGGCCGAAGTGGCGGTAGATGGTGTCCTGGTCCGCGTCGGTGAGGTGCGCGTCGTGGTCGATGTTCGGCGCGTCCTGGATGCGGTCCTTGGAGAAGGCCAGCTTGAGGTTCTCGCCGTCCAGGCGGTGACCACGCAGCGGCACCAGGGAGGAGCTCATACCGAAGAGGCCGTGGCCGATCTCGACGAAGTCCGGCTGGCCGGTGGAGTCGTTGATGTAGACCTCCTTGACGGAGCCGAGCTTCTCGCCGTCGACGTCGTAAGCGGTGGCGCGGGTGATGTCTCCGATGTTGCGGTTAACCATTGTCTTGGATTCCTTTCATGTCTGCTTCAGCGGAACACTCACCACGGTAGGGACGTCCGGGGGTGGTCTGCAGCGGGCCGGAGATGCCGTCGCGGCGTCTGCAACATCGCCCTTGACAGGCGTCGACAGGGCCGTTACAGCGTATCGACGCCGCGCATGCGCCACTTTGCATGCAAAATCCGACATGGGCGGGGACCTGGTTCCTGTGGGGGAACTGGGCATCCGGTGACGATCGGGTTAAGAAACTGGTTATGTGAGTTGTGTCACAGTGCTGCCAGGGGGAGGGCGAGCTCCATCATCCGGGTGAAAGCGGTCTCCCTCTCGGACGCCGAGGTGGCCGCGCCCGTGACGATGTTGTCGGACACCGTGAACACGCCGAGGGCGTCGACACCCGCATCCGCGGCGACCGCGTAGAGGCCCGCGGACTCCATCTCCACGCCGAGCACACCCATCCGTGCCCACCGGGAGATCGCCGTGTCATCGGCGTTGTAGAAGATGTCGGAGGACAGGATGTTGCCCACGTGGACCTCCGTGCCCCGGCGCGCGGCCTCCTCCGTGATCGCCCGGAGCAGCCGCCACGACGCGATCGGCGCGAACGTGCCCGGCAGGTTGTACTGCGAGAGGAAGCGCGAATCGGTGCACGCGCCCTGGGCGACGATGATCTCGTAGAGGTCCAGCTCCGGCTGCATCGCACCACAGCTGCCGACGCGGATGAGACGCTGCGCCCCGTAGACGTGGATGAGCTCGTGCGCGTACAGGGAGATCGACGGGATGCCCATGCCGGAGCCCATGACCGAGACCTCGTGCCCCTGCCATGTGCCCGTGAACCCGAGCATGTTGCGCACCGCGTTGAACTGGACGACGTCGTCGAGGTACGTGTCCGCGATGAACTTCGCCCGCAGCGGGTCACCCGGCAGGAGGACCGTCCGCGCGATGGGTGCCCCCTGCGGGTTGATGTGCGGGGTGTCCGGCATCTCAGGCCTCTCAGACAGCTCAGACATGGCGCTCTCCCGTCAGCATGCTCAGCAGCAGAATGTTGCGCTCCGGGGCGTTGTCCGGGCAGTCGACCCGGTGCATGACGTGCTCCCGCAGGTGGACCACCACGCCCGGGGCCAGCCGCACCGTCTCGTCCCCGCACGTGAAGTCGAGCTCCCCCTCCAGACACTGCACCGTGATGGGGTGCGCCGCCTTGTGGTCGGGGAGATCCTGCCCCGGCGCGAAGGTGAACACGATGAGATTGGCACCGTCACCCTGCAGCAGACGCTGCACCGCCGGGCGCGGCCGGGAGGGGGAGGGGGCGGGCGCGGCGTCGATGAGCGGGAGGACCGTCATGGCCTCGCCGACGTGGGCCGCCGACCCGGACGTGTCCGGCGAATTCACGGGAACGAAGTGGTCAGTCATGGTGCCGAGCCTAGACGACTAGCATGTAACCCGTGAATGAGAATGAGGTCCAGATCGGACGAGTGATCAAGCCCCATGGCGTGCGCGGCGAGGTCGTCGTCGACGCCACGACGGATGACCCGGACGGGCGTTTCGCCGTCGGTACCGTGCTCGAGGGACGCCAGACCGGCAAGACCCTCGACCTGACCGTCAAGGCCGTCCGCCCGCACCAGGGTCGCCTGCTGGTCACCTTCGAGGAGATCCCCGGCCGCACCGAGGCCGAGTCGCTGCGCGGGCTGAAGTTCTTCGCCGAGCCCGTCATCGACGACGAGGACGACGCCTACTACGACCACGAGCTGATCGGCCTGCGCGTGCTCACCGTCGGCGCCGTCAGCGAGGAGGAGGCCCACGCCCGCGCCTACGAGGGTGCGCAGCCGGAGCCCGCGGACATCGGCGAGGTCACCGGCGTCGTCCGCGGCGCCGCCCACCGCATTCTCGAGGTCGCGCTCGACGACGGCGGCGAGGCCATGGTGCCCTTCGTCCACGCCATCGTCCCCATCGTCGATCTGGACAACGAGGCCATCGTCATCACCCCGCCGGAAGGACTGCTGGACCTGTGAGGCTCGACGTCGTCACCATCTTCCCCGAGTACCTCGACCCCCTGCGCCACGCCCTCCTCGGCAAGGCCATCGAGCAGGGGATACTCTCCGTCGGCGTGCACGACCTGCGCCAATGGGCCACCGACGTGCACAAGTCCGTGGACGACACCCCCTACGGCGGCGGGCCCGGCATGGTCATGAAGCCCGAGGTGTGGGGCCCCGCGCTCGACGCCGTCGCCGCCGGGGAGGCCGGAGTTGAGCTCGAGAGTTCCCTGCCGCACCTGGAGAAGCCCGTCGAGGACGTCGCGTCGTCGTACGAGGCGGGGGAGCGCGACGACCGCCCTCTCCTCATCGTCCCGACCCCCGCCGGCAAGCCCTTCACCCAGGCCGATGCCCGCGCCTGGTCCCACGAGGAGCACATCGTCTTCGCCTGCGGCCGCTACGAGGGCATCGACCAGCGCGTCATCGACGACGCCGCGCAGCGCTACCGCGTCCGCGAGGTCTCCATCGGCGACTACGTCCTCATCGGCGGCGAGGTCGCGGTGCTCGTCATCGCCGAAGCCGTCGTCCGCCTCATCCCCGGCGTGCTGGGCAACCGCCGCAGCCACGAGGAGGACAGCTTCTCCGACGGGCTCCTCGAGGGCCCCTCGTACACGAAGCCGCGGTCGTGGCGCGGGCTCGAGGTGCCGGAGGTGCTGTTCTCCGGCAACCACGCGAAGGTCGACCGGTGGCGCCGAGACCAGGCGCTGCTGCGCACGCAGGCCGTCCGGCCCGAGCTTCTCGACGACGCGGAGCTCTCCGACGCCGACCGGAAGGTGCTGGGGGAGGGGTAGCGTGGTGCCATGAGTCGAGACATCTCCACGGACCTCAACATCCTCGCCCGGCCCGCCGAGTGGGAGCAGCTCTCCACGACGCTGCCCGCCCTCCTCGGGAAGTCCGGCTACGACGTCGACTCCGTGCACGGGGAGATCGTCGACCTCACCTGCGAACCCGACAACATGCTCGTCGCCCAGTTCGCCCGGGAGCAGGGCCGCATGCCCACCACGGAGGTGCTCTACCGGGTGATCATCAACGGCCGCAGCGGCCTGGATCTCAGGGAGGCCACCGCCGCGGTCGTCGCGGCGTTCCCGGACGGCACCTACTGGTACGGCACCTCGCGCGAGGGTGTCACCGAACCCGGCATCGGCGCCTCCTGCGCCTGGCAGGACCGTTCCTGACCCATGGCCATGTTCGACCGCGCGGCACAGGCCTTCGACAACCATGCCGCCGACAGCGCCTACAACGCCCACTACGACCGTCCCGCCATGCTCGACCTGCTCGGTGACGTCTCCGGCCTGGACATTCTCGACGCCGGGTGCGGCTCCGGCCTCTACGCCGCCGAACTGCTCGCCCGGGGCGCGCGGGTCGTCGGCGTCGACGAGAGCGCCGAACTCATCCGACTCGCCCGCCGCCGCGCCCCGGAGGCCGCCTTCCACGTCCAGCCCCTCGAGAAGCCGCTCGACTGGGCGGCGGACCGCAGCGTCGACCGGGTCCTCATGGCGCTCGTCCTGCACCACCTGCACTATCCCGTCGACGTCCTGCGCGAACTGCACCGCGTCCTGCGTGACGACGGCCGCCTCGTCCTCTCCACCGGCCACCCCACCGACGACTGGCGTCGCCGCGGCGGCAGCTACTTCACCACCGAACGCATCGAGGAGACGTGGTCGATGGGCCTGCAGGTCGCATACCGACGCGCCCCGCTGTCCACCCTCGTCGACGAGTTCGGGCGGGCCGGCTTCGTCGTCGAGAAGCTCGTCGAACCGCGACCCACGGAGACGATGCAGCACCGGTACCCGGAGGCGTACGAGAAACTCTCCCGGGTTCCCGCGTTCATCGCCTTCTCCCTCATGAAACACCCGGGGAGCATCCAGTGAAACTCCTCATCAGCGCCGACACCTCCGAGGTACTCGGCTTCACCCCGCCGAGCTCAAGCAGTCGATCCGGGCCAGCGAGGGGCGGGTGGTGCTCTCCGAGAACATCACCGCTCTCATCCCGCAGGTCACCGACATCACCAACGCCGAGATCGCCCGGGCCTTCGGGGCAGACCTCATCCTGCTCAACTTCCTCGACGTCGACCACCCCTACATCCACGGCCTCGACGAGACCGGGTATCCGGTGCGCCGCCTCCGCGAGCTCGTCGGCCGCCCCGTGGGCATCAACCTGGAACCCGTCGACACGGCAGCCGCCATGCTCGAGGAACGACAGGACGTCGCGCCGGGCCGCCGGGCCGTGCGCGAATCCATTGTGCGCGCCGGGGAACTCGGGGCGGACTTCCTCTGCCTGTCCGGCAACCCCGGCTCCGGGGTGAGCAACGCGCAGATCACGGAGACCGTGCGCCTGTGCAGGGAGCTCTTCGACGGACTCGTCATCGCCGGCAAGATGCACGGCGCCGGGGTGGGCGAGGGCGTCGTCGACAAGCAGGCCGTGGAGGACCACCTCGCCGCGGGTGCCGACATCATCCTCGTCCCTGCCGTCGGCACCGTCCGCACCGTCCACGCCCGCGGCGGCCTCGTGATGACCACCATCGGCACCAGCCAGGAGACCTCGGATCCCGCCACCATCCGCCGCATCGCCCACGACAACAAGATCGCCGGTGCCGACATCCAGCACATCGGAGACGCCGGGCCAGGCGGGTTGGCGGACCCGATGAACATCTATACGCTCAGTGAGACGATCCGAGGTCGTCGCCACACAATCTCCCGAATGGCAAGGTCCACACGTAGATGACAGAGCAGAAAGAACCCGAACTCCCCGGGTTCCTCGCCCACCCCGACCGCACCGACAAGATCCTCTTCACCGCCCTCATCCTCATGGGCATCTGGTCGCTGGCGCTCATCCCGCTGCGTGCGTGGCTGCTCTCGCACCCGCTCATCTACACCCTCGCCGTCGGCGGCTACACCTCCGCGGTCGTCTCCGGTGCGAACGCCTCGGTGGGCAACGGCATCTGGTGGGTCTACCTGCTGTGTTCCGTCATCGGCGCAGTGAAGTTCATGCCGATCTACTGGGCCATGGGCCGCAAGTGGGGCATGGAGTTCATCGACATGTCCCTTCAGTACATGCCCCGCGCCCACCGCTTCTTCCAGCGGGCGGTGAGAAACGAGTCGCCGAAGATGTACGCGGGCACGCTCGCCTTCATCCCCCTCGGCTATCTGCCCGGCCCCGTGCCGAACACCGTGGTCAACGCCGTGGCCGGCCTGCTGAAGATCCGCTTCCCCGTCATGCTCGCCGTCAACATCGTGAGCATCCTGGCGGTCAATGGTCTGTTCATGTGGCTCGGCTTCACCTACGGCGAGCAGGTGCTCGAGGTCGTCGAGGTCATCAACCGCTACCTGCTGTGGATCACCCTCGGCCTGGTGGCCCTCATGGTCTTCCGCGCCTGGCGGCAGAACCAGAAGAAGGCGGGGGCCTGAGGGCCCGCGTACCGGCGTACTCCGATTCCCTCCGGGGTGGGGTGTTTTCCCAGGTCGCACATCAGGCCAGCCGGAATCGGAGTACGCGGCAACGCGCCGTCACCGGCGGACAGCTGTCCCTCAGTTGCCCCGGTACGCCTCGATGAGCGCGGCACCGCGGGCGGCGTCGTCGACGGTGATGTAGAAGTTCTTCTTCCCGCGCTTGATACGCAGGCCCTCGCCGCCGCGGATGAGGATGGCCCGGCCCTGCAGGCTCATTCGCCAGCCCCACCCACCCCAGTCGCCGGGGCGTATGTCGACCGCCCCGACACGGGTCACCTCGTCGTGGGGGATGGTGCCGCGCGGGATGCCGGTGAACAGTTGCCAGTGGGTGCCGTGGGCGTCGACACGCACGTTCACCCCCAGGAACATCACGAACACCGGGACGGCCAGGAACAGCAGGAACGCGGGGATCCAGGCACCGTCGAGGAACGCGCTGACGGCGAGTGCGATGAGGGGGAGCATTCCGCCGAGCATGATCCACAGGGGGAATCCCGTCGCCCGGGCGGTGCCGAACCACGCGGCCCGGGTCCCGGGGCGCAGGGGGACGGAGTCGGCGGGTGCCGGGTCCGGGTCGGCCGGCGGGGGATCGGCGAGCGCACCGACCAGCGCCCCGCCCGCGATGGCCGCCACCAGCGCCAGGGGGAGCGCGGCGCCGAGGGTGGTGTCCGCGGCGTCGGCCAGCCCGCGCTGCGGGGCGAGGATGAGGACCTGCAGCGCGGCGACGAAGATGACGGTCCCGGCACCGATTCCGGACATGAGGCGGGTGGTGCTCAGCCGCTGGAAGAGCAGGAGCAGGAGGAGTCCGGTGCCGAGCATCCCGAGAGTGAGGATGGTCAGCGACTGGAATCCGTCGGGCTGTCCGGTGAAGTCGAAGTGGCTGGCCACCGGGTCGGGCAGGGCGTCGCGGACGCTCAGGGTCCACCCGAGGGCGGCGCACAGGGCGAGGACGGGGAGGCCGAGGGTGGCGAGGCGGTGGCGGTTCACAGAACTCCTCTGACGGTCAGGCCGGCGATGAGGTCGGCGAGGGGGATGCGGGCTTTCCTGGCGGCGGCGGCCAGCGCGTCGAGGTGCTTCTCGACGCCCTCGTCCATCTCCTCGCGTGGTCTGATCGCGGTCGCCCCGCGCCCGCGGCGGAGTTCGACGAGGCCGTCGTCGCGGAGTTCGCGGTAGGCACGCAGCACGGTGTTGCGGTTGAGATCGAGCGCGGCGGCGAGGTCCTCGGCGCTGGGCAGCCGCCCGCCGTCGGCGATCTCTCCGGTGACGATGGCCTTGCGCAGTGCCGCGATGAGCTGGGCGTACAGGGGGACCTGGGAGCCGGTGTCCAGTTGGATGAGCATCAGATCTCCCGGCGGCGGAACGCGGCGAGGCCTGCGGCGACCATCCCGGCCGTGACCAGTGCCGTCACGGCCGCGTCACCCCAGGTCGGTTCGAGGGTGAGCAGGCCGGTGGGGGACCACGCGTGGGAGGCGGTCCACAGCCCGGCCAGTGCGGTGAGCGCGAACCAGCCGACACCGGCGGCCGCGGCGCCCAGGGTCGGGGCGCCGAGGGAGGAGGCCAGCAGGGTCACCGCGATGAGGGAGCAGGCGAAGAGCAGCCAGGCGGCGGTGGCGAGGGCGGGGGTGCGCGGGGCGGTGGGGGAGACGTCGAGAAGCAGGGCGGTGACGCCTGTCATCAGGGCGGTGCTGACGATGGTGATGAGTGTCAACGCCACCGTCACCGCGAGGAACGCGGAGACCCAGTACCAGGTGCGGCTGACGGGCCGCGCCAGGATCGGGACCGCGCTGCCCCGGGCGATGTCGGCGGAGATCGTCGAGGCGGCGACAATCGCCACGAGGATGATGATGATCTGGTTGAGGTTGGAGGACCACTGCACCCAGGCGTCCGCCGCCGTGGGGTCGGGCAGGGCGGAGACGTCGATGGGTATCTCCCCACCTGCGAGGCTGCCGAGGATCTCGGGCATGAATCTCGCCGTCACGGGGGCCAGGACGGCGAAGAACAGCGCGAATCCGGCGAGCACCCACGTCGCCCAGGAGGCGCGCAGGACACGGAACTGGCGGGCGAGCAGGGTCATCGGGATCCCTCCAGGGCGGTGGCGAAGGCGGCGTCGAGACGCCCCGCGGTGGTGAGGTGGATGTCGCGGAAGCCGGCGTCCTCCAGGAGCTGCGCGGTACGGGCGGCGTCGGGAGAGTGGAAGGTGGCGGTGACCTGGTGCGGGTCGCCGTAGCGTCCGACCAGTTCCGTCAGGGTACCGGCGGCGATGATGCGGCCGCCGCCCAGGAAGACGGCGTGGTCGCAGACGCGTTCCACGTCCGCCATCGAGTGCGTGGAGAAGAACACGGTCGCACGGCCGCGGAGGGCGGCAATGGTGTCGAGCACCTCCCCGCGGGCGATGGGGTCGAGGGCGGAGGTCGGCTCATCGAGGATGATGAGCTGCGGGGTGTGGACGAGCGCCTGCGCGATGCCGAGGCGTTGCCGCATGCCGCGTGACAGCCCGCCGATGGGGCGGCGGACCTGGCGGAGGCCGGCCAGTTCCAGGGCCTCGGCGACGCGTTCCTCCACGTCGTCGACGCCGCTGAGACGGGCGGCCAGGCGCAGGTACCCGGCGGGGCTGAGCCAGGGGTCGAAGGCGGGGACATCCGGGAGGTGGCCGATGTCGGCGCGCGCCGGGAGGTCGACGGTTCCGGAGTCGGCGTGCGCGAAGCCCATGATGGTCCGCAGCGCGGTGGTCTTGCCTGAGCCGTTGGGTCCGAGGAAGCCGTAGATGGAGCCGGCGGGGACGTCGAGGTCGACGGCGTCGAGCACCACGTGGTCACGGAAGCTCTTGTGCAGCGCGCGGGTGCGCAACGGTGCACCGCCGGTGGTGGGGAAGCGGTCGATGAGGTGGCCGGTGGGGGTCGGGAGGGTGTCGGCGCTGCCGGTGCGTTCGCGGCCTAGGGTGAGGAAGAGGAGCGGGCCGATGAGGTTGGCGACGATGATGACCGCCGCCCAGCCCCAGCGTCCGAGGCCCTTGCTGAGCCGGTCGGTGGGGGTGCGCAGGAGCACGGTGAGGGCGACCACGAGCAGCGTCACCTGAACGACGGCCAGGGTGATGGCGGCGTAGATCATGAGGCGCCCTTTCCGCTAGTTGTGCTACTGATACTAGCACAACTGCGCAGTTGCGCACTCGCGTAAACTGTCCCGAATGATCGTCACCACCATCGCCCGCGAACTGCAGGTCCGCGAGGACCAGATCCGCGCCGTCCTCGACCTGCTCGCGGAAGGCAACACCGTCCCGTTCATCGCCCGCTACCGCAAGGAGGCCACCGGCGGGCTCGACGACACGCAGCTGCGCACCATCGAGGAACGCGCCACCTACCTGCGGGAACTCGAGGAGCGTAAGCAGGCGGTGCTCGAGGCGATCGAGGAGCAGGGCAAGCTCACCGACGATCTCCGCGCGCTCATCGCCGCCTGCGAGACGAAGGCCCGCCTCGAGGACCTGTACCTGCCGTTCAAGAAGCGTCGCAAGACGAAGGCGGACATCGCCCGCGAGGCCGGGCTGGAGGCCCTCACCGATGCGCTTATCGACGCCCCCGCCTCCGACCCCCAGGCCCTGGCCGCGAGCTACCTCACCGACGGTTTCGAGGACGAGAAGAAGGCCCTCGAGGGTGCGCGTGCGATCCTCATCGACCGTTTCGCCCTCGACGCCGACCTGGTCGGCGAGGTCCGCGAGCAGATGTTCCGCACCGGTGAGATGACCGCCTCGGTGGTTCCCGGCAAGGAGAGCGAAGGTGCCAAGTTCAAGGACTACTTCGAGTTCTCGGAGCCGTTCACGAAGCTGCCCTCGCACCGTATCCTCGCGCTGCTGCGCGGTGAGTCCGAGGGCGTCCTGCAACTGCACCTCGACCCCGGTGACGACGCCGTCTACGAGGGCATGATCGCCGACCGTTTCGCTCTGCCCGTGGGTGAGTCCCGCTGGCTGGCCGACGCCGTGCGCTTCGGCTGGCGCACCAAGCTGGCCGTCTCCTCGGGTCTCGACGTGCGCATGCGTCTCAAGGAGAAGGCGGAGGAGGGCGCCCTCGACGTCTTCGCCACCAACCTCCGCGACGTCCTGCTCGCCGCCCCCGCCGGGCAGCGCGCCACCCTGGGCCTTGACCCGGGCTTCCGCAACGGCGTGAAGTGCGCCGTCGTGGATCCCACCGGCAAGGTGCTGGCCACCTCCATCGTGTACCCGCACCAGCCGCAGAACCGCTGGGACGCCGCCCGCCAGGAGCTCGCCGGCCTGTGCGCCACGCACGGGGTGGATCTGTTGGCCGTCGGCAACGGCACCGCGTCGCGGGAGACGGAGAAGCTGGCGGGCGAGATCGCGGACCTCATCAAGGACGCGGGCGGGAAGCGGCCGACCCCGGTCGTCGTGAGTGAATCGGGAGCGTCGGTGTACTCGGCCTCCGAGATCGCCTCCGCCGAGTTCCCCGACATGGACGTCTCCCTGCGCGGCGCCGTCTCCATCGCCCGCCGCCTGCAGGACCCGCTGGCGGAGCTGGTGAAGATCGACCCCAAGGCCATCGGCGTCGGCCAGTACCAGCACGACGTCAATCAGCACGCCCTGGCCCGCACCCTCGACGGCGTCGTCGAGAGTGCCGTCAATGCCGTGGGCGTGGACCTCAACACCGCGTCGGTCCCGCTGCTCGAGCGCGTCGCCGGCGTGACCGGCACCCTGGCGAAGAACATCGTCGCCCACCGCGACGACAACGGTGCCTTCCGCAACCGCAGGGCCCTGCTCAAGGTCCCGCGCCTGGGGCCGAAGGCCTACGAGCAGTGCGCCGGTTTCCTGCGTATCTCCGGTGGCAGCGACCCGCTCGACGCCTCCGCCGTCCACCCGGAGGCCTACCCGGTCGTCGCCCGCATCGCCGCGGCCACCGGGCTCGGCGTCGAGGAGCTCATCGGCAACACCCGGGTGCTCTCCGGTCTCCGGCCCGCCGACTTCGCCGACGACACCTTCGGCATCCCCACCGTCACCGACATCATCGCCGAGCTCGACAAGCCCGGCCGTGACCCCCGCCCGGAGTTCAGGACGGCGACGTTCAGGGAGGGCGTCGAGAAGGTCTCGGACCTCACGCCCGGCATGATCCTCGAGGGCACCGTCACCAATGTCGCCGCCTTCGGCGCGTTCGTCGACGTCGGCGTTCACCAGGACGGCCTCGTCCACGTCTCCGCCATGTCGGATCGTTTCGTCTCCGACCCGCACGAGGTCGTGCGCTCCGGGCAGGTGGTCAAGGTGAAGGTCATGGAGGTCGACGTCGACCGTCAGCGTATCGGCCTCACCCTGCGTCTCGACGACGAGCCCGGCCAGCCGAAGAAGAAGCCCCAGCGCGGGGGCCGGGGCGGCGGTGGCGGTCAGCGGAAGCCGCGCCCGGACAAGCGCCCGGACAAACGCCCGGCGGCGGGCGGTTCCATGGCGGACGCCCTCAAGCGCGCCGGCCTGGGGCGGTGACTCGGGTGATCATCCGCTGACCCCGTTGATGCCGCCGGGCAGGTCGATGAACTCGTAGCCGAGGTCCGCGTACTGCTCGCAGAAGCGGGCGGAGCGGACTCCGGAGGCACAGTGCACGACGACCCGTGACGCGTCGCCGAGGCGGCGGCGGATGGTGTCGGGGGAGAAGATGTCCGACAGCGGCAGCCGCACGGGATCGAGGTCGGCGAGGGAGTCATTGAGCATCTTCTCGTGCGGCTCGCGGATGTCGAGGAGGATGGCGCGGCCGGCGCGGACCTCGTCGAGCGGGGAGGGGCCGACCGCGCAGGCCTCGCCCCCGTAGGTGGACTCCAGCGAGGTGACCAGTTCGCGCGTCGGGTCGGCGGCGATCCGGAAGGTGCGGGTGGAGCCGGGGAAGGCGTCGTAGCTGAGCATCCGGCCGGGGACGACGTCGAGGCCGGTGAGGTACCCGATCGCGGTGGTGGCCAGGAGCCCGCCGACGACGGCGGTGGTGGCACCGAGGACACCGGCGGTGGCGCAGTCCTCGATCCCGGGGGGCTGGGTGGGGAACAGGTCGCGCAGGCCCACGCCGCGTGCTGACGGGCCGGAGGTGAACAGGCAGACGTCGCCGTGGAAGCGCAGCACCGTGCCCCAGACGAGGGGGGTGCCGGTGATCTCGGCGGCGTCGGCGACGAGGTACTTGGTCTGGAAGGAGTCGGAGCCGTCGATCACGAGGTCGACGGACCCGACCAGCGAGACCGCGTTCGCCACGGTCAGACGCTCATTCAAGGCCGTGACTTCAATGCCCGGCTGCAGCTCGGCGAGGCGCTCGGCGGCGACCTCCACCTTCACCCGGCCGACGTCGGAGGCTCCGAAGAGGATCTGGCGGTGGATGTTGGTGAGATCGACGGTGTCATCGTCGATCACCGTGATGTGGCCGACACCCGCGGACGCCAGCGACTGCATGGCGGGGCAGCCGAGACCGCCGGCGCCGATGACGAGGACGTGGGCGCGGTGCAGCGCCTCCTGCTGCTCCGGGCCGTAACCGGGCAGGGACAGCTGGCGGGCCACCCGCCGCATCTCAGATTCGGGCAGCATCCTAGAGCACCTGATCCGACCAGGACACCAGCCCGTCGAAGCTGGAGGAGGCGACGGCGTGCTCGCGGCGCGGGATGCGCCCGGCACCGGAGGCCAGGCGTCCCGCCTCGACGGCCATCTTCATGGCCTGTGCCATCGCCACCGGATCCTGCGAGCGGTTGACGGCGGAGGCGAGCAGGACGCCGGAGCAGCCGAGCTCCATGGCGAGGGCGGCGTCGGAGGCGGTGCCGACGCCGGCGTCGAGAAGCACGGGCACGGAGGCGCGCGAGCAGATGAGCTCGATGTTGTGCGGGTTGAGGATGCCCAGGCCGGTGCCGATCGGCGAGCCCAGCGGCATGACGGCGGCACAGCCGACGTCTTCGAGACGCTTCGCGACGACCGGGTCATCGGACGTGTAGGCCAGGACGACGAAGCCCTCGGCGACGAGGAGCTCGCAGGCGTCGATCAGCTCGACGACATCGGGAAGCAGGGTGTGCTCGTCGGCGATGACCTCGACCTTCACCCAGTTCGTGCCGAGCGCCTCCCGGGCCAGCTTCGCGGTGATGACGGCGTCGCGCGCGGTGCGGCAGCCGGCGGTGTTGGGCAGCGGGGCGATGTCGAGGCGCTGCAGCATGTCGAAGACGGACTCGCCGCCCTCCGCGCGCGCGGCGTGGCGACGCATGGCCACGGTGGTCAGCTCCGTGCCGGAGGCGACCAGCGACTCCTCGAGCATGGACATCGACGTCGCACCGCCGGTCCCCATGATGAGGTGCGACGAGAACGTGCGGTCGGCGATGGTGAGCATGTGTCAGCCTCCCTGGACTGCGGTGAGAATGTCGATGTTCTGGCCCTCGACGAGCTCGCGGTCCCAGTCGGAACGCGGCACGACGTCCCCGTCGACGGCGACGGCGACACCGGCTCCCGGCAGCTCACCGAGGGTCTCCTCGAGCAGACCGAGGAGAGTGGTGGCGGCCGTCTCGACGGCCTCGTTGTTGACGGTCAGGTTCATGTCACTCCTTGTGTCGGTGCGGGTTGCACGCCGCCAGGTCGATGCCCGGGTCGGTGCCCTCCACCAGGTGGACGGCCACGTCGGCGGCCAGCGCGGTGAGCAGGATGCCGTGGCGGAAGTACCCGGTGGAGACGATGAGGTTCTCGTTCACCCTCCCAAGGTACGGAAGATCGTCCGGCGTGCCCGGGCGCGCACCCGTGGTGGCCTCGAGGAAATCGCACTCCTCGATGCCGGGCACCAGGCGGGTGGCGTCGCGCAGCAGGTCGTGGACGGCACCGGTGCGCGGCACCGGGCGGTCGTCCTCGCGGGAGGTGGCGCCGACGGCGATGGTGTCGTCGGTGCGCGGGATGAGGTAGACGGGACGGTCCTCGACGAAACCGCGCACGACGCGCGTGAGCAGCGGCTGCAGGTGCGCGGGCACCCCGAGGCGGAGGATGTCGCCGTAGACGGGGCGCAGCTTGAGGCCTGCGTGGAGAGCGGAGGCGCCGAGGCCGTTGGCCAGGATGACGTGTCCCTCGGGCAGCGCGTCCGCGCGTTCCCGGATGATGCGCACGCCGAGGGTGGACAGGGCGTCGAGCAGCGCGGCGGCGAACAGCCGCGGGTTGACCTGGTGGTCACCCGGGATGTGCACCGCGCCGGCCAGCTGCGGGCTGAGCGCGGGCTCGAGCGAACGGGCCTGCCGCAGCGGCAGGCGCTCGGCCGTCATGGCGTGGGAGGCCTGGTACTCGGACAGCTCCGCCAGATGCGTCGCGTCCGCCCGGTCCGCGGCGACGACGAGGGTGCCCTCGGTGCGGTATCCGGTCGGCAGGTCCGTGTGCTTCTCGACGACCCGCAGCAACCCCGGATACAACTCCGCCGAGCGCAACATGAGGGGGAACAGGGGCTCCTGCCGGTAGACCACCTCCGCGACCGGGGCGAGCATACCGCCGGCGTGGTGGGTGGCCCCGGAGGCCGGGGAGGGATCCTGCAGGGTGACGTCATGCCCGCGATCGGCCAGACGCAGTGCGGTGGCCAGGCCGACGAGCCCGCCACCGACGACGGTGATCACTTCCGGCCCTCCTCAAAGCCCTCCACCAGGCGGGCCGCGTACGCGCGGGGGTCGTCGGCGTTCATCAGGCCGCGCACGACGGCCAGCCCGGCGACGCCGGTGGCGGCGAGGTCGGCGGCGTCGTCGGCGGTGACGTCACCGATGGCGACGACCGGCACCTGCGAGAGCTCCGTGATCTCCCGGTAGCCGTCGAGACCCAGCGGCGGGCGGCCGGAGTCCTTCGTCGGGGTCGGGCGGTAGGGGCCGGCCCCGATGTAGTCGATGACATCACCGAGCGCGTTGGACGCCGCGACGAGTTCGCGGGTCCCCGTGGTCAGCCCGATGACCGCAGCGGGGCCGAGCAGCTCACGGACCTGCTCCACCGGCAGGTCCGTCTGCCCGACGTGGACGCCGTGGACGGGCAGACCCTGCCGCATGAGGGCGAGGGCGACGTCGACGCGGTCGTCGACAAGCACCGTCGCGTGGTCACCGACCTCGCGGGCGATGTCCGCGGTGAGCTCGTAGAGATCGAGCGCGTCGATCGGCTTGCTGCGCACCTGCACGGTGCCGCAGCCGCCGGCGACGGCCTCCCGCACCACCTCGAGGATGTGCTCGCGGGTACCGGAGCCCGTGACGAGGTAGCAGCGGAGATCAGGGGAGGGACGCATCATTCACCGATTCGAGATAGACGTTGGATCCGCGCTTGCGGAACTCCTCCGACATGGTACGCATCCCGTCCTCTGCCTCCGGCTCGCCCACCTGGGGCATGCCCAGCGTCGAACCGAACGTGTCGCGGATGTCCTGGCTGATGCGCATGGAACAGAACTTCGGGCCGCACATGGAACAGAAGTGCGCGGTCTTCGCCGGCTCCGCGGGCAGGGTCTCGTCGTGGTAGGCCTGCGCGGTCTCCGGGTCGAGGGAGAGGGCGAACTGGTCGTGCCAGCGGAACTCGAAACGGGCCTTGGACATGGCGTCGTCCCAGTCACGCGCGCCGGGATGCCCCTTCGCGACATCCGCCGCGTGCGCCGCCAGCTTGTACGTGATGACACCGGTCTTGACGTCGTCGCGGTTCGGCAGGCCCAGGTGCTCCTTCGGCGTGACGTAGCACAGCATCGCGGTGCCGCCCATGGCGATGTGCGCGGCACCGATGGCGGAGGTGATGTGGTCGTAGCCGGGCGCGATGTCCGTGACGAGGGGGCCCAGGGTGTAGAAGGGGGCGTCGGAGGCCCACTCCTGCTCCAGCTCGTTGTTCACCTGCACCATGTTGAGCGGCACGTGGCCCGGGCCCTCGACCATGACCTGGACGTCATACTCCCAGGCGCGGCGGGTGAGCTCGCCGATGGTCTTGAGCTCCGCGAACTGGGCGTCGTCGTTGGCGTCGGCGAGGCTGCCCGGTCGCAGGCCGTCACCGAGGGAGAAGGCGACGTCGTACTGCGCGAAGATCTCGCACAGCTCGTCGAAGTTCTCGTAGAGGAAGGACTCCTTGTGGTGGGCCAGGCACCAGCCCGCCATGATCGAACCGCCGCGGGAGACGATGCCCGTCACGCGCTCCGTGGTCAGGGGGATGAACGGCAGGCGCACGCCGGCGTGGACGGTCATGTAGTCCACCCCCTGCTCGCACTGCTCGATGACGGTGTCGCGGAAGATCTCCCAGGTCAGGTCCTCGGCGATGCCGCCCACCTTCTCCAGCGCCTGATAGATCGGGACGGTGCCGATCGGGACGGGGGAGTTGCGCAGGATCCACTCGCGGGTGGTGTGGATGTCATTGCCGGTGGACAGGTCCATGACCGTGTCCGCACCCCAGCGGGTGGCCCAGCGCAGCTTCTCCACCTCCTCCTGGATCGACGACGTCACGGCCGAGTTGCCGATGTTCGCGTTGATCTTCGTCAGGAACTTCCGGCCGATGATCATCGGCTCGGACTCCGGGTGGTTGATGTTGTTCGGCAGGACCGCCCGACCGCGGGCGATCTCCGAGCGGACGAACTCCGGATCGCAGTGCTCGCGCAGCGCGACGAACTCCATCTCCTTCGTGATGACGCCCTGACGCGCGTAGTGCATCTGCGTCACGCGCCTGTTCTTCTGCGCGCGCAGCGTCGGACGCTTCTCGCCCTTCCACTCGGCCGACGCCTCGCCGCGGCGGGTCGCCGTCTTGCCGTCATCGGCCAGGTTGCGCGGGCGGCCCTCGTACTTCTCGACGTCCCCGCGTCCCTCAATCCACTCCGCGCGCAGCGCCGGCAGGCCGACGGTGACATCGCACTCCGGGCCGCGCGTGCGGTAGACGCGGAACGGCTCGTTCGGGCCGGTGGGGGAGTCGTCCAGAAGGATCTCCGTCTCCGGGACGCTCAGACCGTTCTTCTCGATCGGGGAGAATCGGTGCTTGGGGTGGATCTCGGTTTCGATCTCAGTGTGGATTTCCGTGCTGGAGCCATGGGTGGGCTGCATGCCAACGCCTCTCTTCCTTCGCTGGTGCTAACCAGACAGGTTCAAACGGTGCTTGCGCGGCTGACCAGCGCAATCTCAGCCCGATGCCTCGGGCGCCCGTGGGGTCGTCGGTCATCCTACCACTCGTGGTTTGTGTGGGGGTGGCAGGGTGTGGGAGACTGTGCAGGTTGTATGTAACGGGCACGAACCGGTCGAGCGTCCCACCAGGGAAAATGCCGCCAGGGTCCTCTGTCCAGAACTGAAAAGGAACATGTCGCATGAACATTCTCGACAAGGTTGATGCCGCGCAGCTGCGCGACGATATCCCGGCCTTCCGCGCCGGTGACACCCTCGACGTCCAGGTCAAGGTCATCGAGGGCTCCACGGAGCGTACCCAGCTGTTCAAGGGTGTCGTCATCCGTCGCCAGGGCTCCGGCATCCGCGAGACCTTCACCATCCGCAAGGTCTCCTTCGGCATCGGCGTGGAGCGTACCTTCCCGGTCCACTCCCCGAACATCGCCTCCATCGAGGTCATCCGCCGCGGCGACGTCCGCCGTGCGAAGCTGTACTACCTGCGCGAGCTGCGCGGCAAGGCAGCCCGCATCAAGGAGAAGCGCTAAGCGTCACCCCTAAGCTTCACTGTGATGGCCCCGCACCGGCAGGTGTGGGGCCATTTCTGTTGCCGGCGTCCGGCGTGGTGTCCAGGTGGACCTGACGTTAAAGCGTCGATTGGGGGTCGTCCTGGGGAAATGCAGGACCAGTGTCAGGTCCAAATGCACACCCGACGTCGCGTCCGCAGCTGCGCGTATCGTCGGCCCCATGACGCTTATCGACGCCCCCGCGGCCGCTCGTTCCTCCTCGAGGTGGTGTTGGCCGGGGATGATGCGGCGCTCGGCGGGGCGTTGTTCCACGCGTGCCGCCCCTTCGAGCCGCCCGGTTCGGTCAGCTACTACACCACCTGCGGCGGCACGTCTGTGCCATCGTGGAATGCTCCCGAGGTGACTCCCGCTGCTGTAGCAGGTGCCGTTGGTGCAGCCCTCTTCCGACGTCGTGCGCGACATCGTGGCCCGGGTCGTCGACAATGCCGCCTACTGGCAGCCGCCGTCCGGACAGGACCGTCTGCTGGCGACCCCGGAGCTGCGGGAGGCGCTCTCCCGGATGGAGGACTGGTGTGTGTTCGGCTGACACCGTCCCCCGGCGGTCCGGAGGGAAGCTGGTTTAGCTGCGGTGGTGACCCGCAGTAGTTAAGAACTCAGCAACGTCCCGAATCCGGCGTGGCCCGCCGTCCGGGATCTCATCCAGCAGCATCCCGACTCGACGAATCTGGATGTGGACCCGGAGCAGGGCCGCGAGGTCCTCCGGCACCTGCAGGTGACAGCCGGCTCCCCTCTCGGCGTGTTGGCCCTCAACAGCGGCGGCGTCCTCGCGGATCACGGGTGGTTCAGAATCCTCGGGGGAGGGAGTGAACGGATGCCTGACCTGGCATCCGCCAGCGGGCTGGCCTCGCCGGACGAGGTGACCGGCCCGCCCCCGTATCTCATGGTCGGTTATGACGTGCTCGGCGGCCGCTTCGCCATCGATGGCGGCGGACTGGGAGTAAGCCCCGGTGAGGTCTGTTACTTCGGGCCTGATTCCCTGACCTGGGATGGTCTGGGAGGTGGGCACGGTGATTTCGTGGCTGCGGCGATCGGCGGACATCTGGCCCCGGCCTTCGCCGCTCTCCGCTGGCCGGGCTGGGAGGACGAGGTCGCCGCCGTGCCGCCTCACCAGGGGCTGTCGGTGTATCCGCCGCCCTTCAGCAGGGAGGGGAAGGACATTGCCGCGGCATCCCGCCGGGTCGTGCCCGTGCAGGAACTGTTCAGTTTCTACGATGGGGCGGCTCGTCAGATCCGCACCGGCCAGCCGGATTAGGGCCGTCAGCGGCCGTCAAGCCAGCAGCTGACGGGAGGCGAGATCGCGGTAGAGCTCGCTCGACTCCATCAGTGACGCGTGCGTGCCGACGCCGGCGACGCGGCCGTCGTCAAGCACGATGATCTGGTCGGCGTCGGTGACGGTCGAGAGGCGGTGGGCGACGACGACGAGGGTGCGGTCGGCGGCGGAGGCGTCGATGGCGTCGAGGATGAGCTGTTCGTTCTGGGAGTCGACGGCGGAGGTGGGCTCGTCGAGAAGCAGGATGGGCGAGTCCATGAGCAGCATGCGGGCGAGTGCCAGGCGTTGCCGTTGACCGCCGGAGAGGGTGAGGCCGCGGTCGCCGAGGACGGTGTCGAGGCCCTCGGCCTCCTCCATGCGCTCGCGCAGGTTGACCTGTTCGAGGGCCCACCAGCACTGCTCGTCGGTGGCGTCGGGGGTGGCGAGCAGGAGGTTGTCGCGGACGGTGCCGGCGAGCACGGCGGCCTCCTGCTCGACGTAGCCGACGATCCCGCGTACCGACGCCCGCGTCAGCCCCGCCATGTCCTGGTCGCCGAGGTAGAGACGTCCGGAATCGGGGTCGTAGAAGCGCTCGATGAGGGCCAGCATGGTGGACTTTCCGGAACCGGAGGGGCCGACGATGGCGGTCTTGGTGCCGGCGGGGATGTCGACCGAGACGTCGACGAGGACGGGCGTGTCGTCGGAGTAGGAGAAGGAGACGTCGTCGAAACGCACCGAGCGGGCGGGACGGGCGGGCGAACCGTCGACGGACTCGGGCTCCTCGTCCATGATCTGGTTGATGCGTTCGATGGCGCCCATGGCCTGGCGAATGGTGGTGATGGCACCGAAGATCGTGCCGAGGGGCATGGACACCATGAACAGGTAGAGGACGAAGGTGACCAGGTCGGCGACGGTGATGGTGCCGGCGGCGACGCGCGCGCCGCCGATGCCGAGGACCAGCAGGAAGGAGCCCTGCATCGCCAGGCCGGTGGCGGGGAAGATGAGCGCGGCGACGCGGGCGATGCGCACGCCCTGGAGCCAGGCGTTGTCGGCGTCGGCACGCAGACCGGTCTCGACGGAGTCCTGGGCCCCGGAGGCGCGGATGGTGCGCACGGCGACGAGTGCGCGGTCCATGCCGGCGCCGAGGTCACCGACGGCCTCCTGGGCGCGTTTTGTGTAGCGCTGGATGAGGGTCGAGGAACCGATGACGGCGATGAGAGTGACCGTCACGACCGCCAGCACCAGGCCCAGCATGAACACGTCGACCATGGCCATGAGGATGATCGCGCCGATCATGGTGGCCAGACCGCCGATGGCGCTGACGAGGCCGCCGGTGAAGGCGGAGCGGATGATGGTGGTGTCGGAACCCAGGCGGGTGACCAGATCACCGGTGCGGTGGCGGTCGTACACGGCGATGGGCAGGCGCAGGAGGTGGCTGATGAGGTCGTGGCGCGTGGCCTTGACCGCCGTCTCCGCGGTGACGGTGAGCAGGTAGGACTGGAAGGCGCCGAGGACCGACGACACGACGAGCAGTCCGACGAGGATCCACGCCAGGTGCGCGATGGGACCCTGGCCGACGGTGGAGATGAGCCGGTTGATCACCAGCGGCTGCGCCAGGCCCAGACCCGACCCGACGAGGGAGAGCACGACCGCCAGGGTGAGCGCGCCCTTGTGGTGGGCGAGCATGGCCAGCAGCGCGCGGAACGGGGAGGACTTCATGTCGGTCCAGTCTAGGCCTGCCCCCGGCTGCTAGGCTCGGTCCCCGTGACTGATGCGGAGAATAACCCCGAGGAGCTGACCGGGTCGACGGCGGCGTCGGCAAGCGAGGCGGACAACGCCGAGGAGAAGAAGCCCGCACCGTGGTACATCGAGATTCCCGTGGTCATCGCGGTGACGCTGCTGGCGATCTTCCTCATCCAGACGTTCGTCGGGCGTGTGTACATGATCCCCTCGCAGTCGATGGAGCCGACGCTGCACGGCTGCGCCGGGTGCACGGGTGACCGCATCTTCGTGGACAAGGTCAGCTACCGTTTCTCCGATCCGAAGGCCGGGGATGTCGTGGTGTTCAAGGGCACGGACTCGTGGAACCAGGGGTTCGTGTCCCAGCGTTCGCAGAACGATGTCGTGCGGGCGCTGCAGAATGTCGGCTCCTACGTCGGCCTCGTCGCGCCGGATGAGAATGACCTGGTCAAGCGCATCATCGCCACCGGTGGGCAGACGGTGTCCTGTCAGGAGGGTGACCCGGCCGTCATGGTCGACGGGCAGCCGGTCGACCAGTCCTACACGCTGACCCCGGTCGCGTACCCGGTCGATCCGGCCACGGGGTCCGAGGCCTGCGGCGGCCCCTACTTCGGCCCGCTGACCGTGCCCGAGGACAACTACTTCATGATGGGCGACAACCGCACCAACTCCGCCGACTCCCGCGCGCACATCGGCGACGAGCACCAGGGCACCATCCCGGAGGATCACATCCGCGGCAAGGTCCAGGCCATCATCTTCCCGTTCAACCGCATCGGCGGTGTCGCCGACCCGGCGATCCAGGAGTAGTGGAGGAGCTTCTCGACGCCCGCGGTCTCGGCCCCGTCGCCGGCGTCGACGAGGCGGGGCGCGGCGCCTGCTGCGGGCCGCTCACCGTCGCCGCGTGCATCCTCCCCGCAGGCCCGGTCGACGGCCTGGAGAAACTCACCGACTCCAAGAAGCTCACCCCCGCGTGGCGGGAGAGGCTGTACCCGCTCATCATCGACGCCGCGCTCGCCTGGTCGGTGGTGACCATCTCCGCCGCGGCCATCGACGCCCGCGGCATCCAGCACGCCAACATCTCCGGCATGCGGCGCGCCGTCGCGCAGCTGGAGGTCCGCCCCGGGTACGTGCTCACCGACGCCTGGCGCATCCCGGGGCTCGACGTCCCGCACCTGCCCGTCGTCGGCGGGGACGCCGTCGTGCGCTCCATCTCCGCGGCGAGCGTCCTGGCCAAGGTCACCCGCGACCGGCTCATGGTGGAGATGGACGCCCGCCACCCCGGTTACGGCCTGGCGTCGCACAAGGGCTACTCCACGAAGGCGCACATGGCTGCGGTGCGGCAGCACGGTGCGACCGCCGAGCACCGATACACTTACGCCAACGTCGTGAAGGCCCACGACGAGTGGCTGAGCATGCAGGAGGTTTGAGAAGTGAGCGCTGAGGAACTCGACAACTACGAGGCAGAGGTGGAGCTCTCCCTGTACCGCGAGTACCGGGACGTGGTCAGCCAGTTCTCCTACGTCGTGGAGACCGAGCGCCGTTTCTACCTGGCCAACGCGGTGGAGCTCATCCCTCACACCGACGGCCGGGACGTCTACTACGAGGTCCGCATGTCGGACGCGTGGGTGTGGGACATGTACCGTTCGGCCCGTTTCGTGCGTTACGTCCGCGTCATCACCTACAAGGACGTCAACATTGAGGAGCTGGACAAGCCTGACCTGGTGCTTCCCGAGTAGCACATTTCGCGGATCCGCGTCGTCCGCCCCCGGCCCCGCCTGTGGATAACCCGAGTTATCCACAGAAACGGGGCTTTTCTACTTGTCCGCACTTTTCTTCCCGCTTCTCGACGCCCACCCTGGGGTCACCACACCAACTCCAGGGGGAAGCACATGTCAGTAGCCCATAAACGTCGCACCCGACTCGGCCGCCGGGGGGAGTCCGAGGCCGCCGCCTTCTACCGCCGCCGTGGGGCGGAGGTGCTCGACCGTAACGTCTCCTATCCCGTCGGCGAGCTCGACCTCATCTGCCGGGAACCGGACGGCACCATCGTGTTCGTGGAGGTCAAGACCCGTTCCGGCCGGGGCTTCGGCGGGGCGGAGGCCGTCACGGGCCGCAAGCTCGCCCGTCTCCGCCGGGCGGCCGCGCGCTGGTTGGAGGGCCGCGAGTATGCCCGCGTGCGTTTCGACGTCCTCGTGTTCACCACCATCCGCCACGGCTTCGACGTGGAGTTCTACGAGGGGGTCGAACATGGCGCTCGGTAGAACCCGCACCGTCGCCCTCGACGGGGTGACGGCCCGCCCGGTCACCGTCGAGGCGAACATCGGCCCCGGCCTGCCCGGCATCCACCTCGTCGGTCTCGGCGACACCGCGGTGAGCGAGTCGAAGGACCGCGTGCGCACCGCCGTGGCCAACTCCCGCCTGCCGTGGCCGAGGACGAAGATCATCGTGTCGATGTCCCCGGCGTCGCTGCGCAAGTCCGGCTCCCACTTCGATCTCCCCACGGCCCTGTCCGTGCTGGCGGCGGGCGCACCGGCACCGCGGCTGCGGGATGCGGTGGTGGTCGGGGAGCTCGGTCTCGACGGCTCCGTCCGCGAGGTCCCCGGCGTCCTGCCCGCCCTGCTCGCCACCCGCACAAATGGCTTCACCCATGCGATCATCCCGCCGGGCAACGCCGCCGAGGCGACGCTCGTCGACGATCTCACCGTCCTCACCGCCCCCTCGCTCACCGCGGCGTGGGCCTGGGCCACCGGGGAGGGGGAGCTGCCGGTGGCGGTGGGTGACGGGGGAGCCGGGCACGTCGGTCAGTGCTCCGTGCCGGACTTCGCCGACCTCGCCGGGCAGCGGGAGGCCCGGTTCGCGGCCGAGGTGGCCGCGGCGGGCGGGCACCACATGCTGCTCATCGGCCCGCCCGGGTCGGGGAAGTCGATGATCGCGGCGCGCCTGCCGGGGATCCTCCCGCCGCTCACCCCGGCGGAGTCGCTCGAGGCCACGGCCGTGCACTCGGTGGCCGGCAACGGGAGGGTGGTGAGGCGGGCCCCGTTCATCGACCCGCACCACTCCGTGACCCGCGCCGCCCTGCTCGGCGGGGGACCGGGCACCGCGCGGCCGGGGGCGGTGAGCCTGGCGCATCACGGAGTGCTGTTTCTCGACGAGGTCTCCGAGGTGCCGGCCGCCATCCTCGACGGGCTGCGCACCCCGCTCGAGGACGGGGAGGTCAGACTCCTGCGCGCGCAGCGGGAGGTGGTGTTCCCGGCCCGGTTCCAGCTGGTCCTCGCCGCCAACCCGTGCCGCTGCGCGGCGGAGGACCCCGCGCGCTGCCGCTGCCGCTCACACGAGCGCGCCGGGTACCTGCGCAACCTCTCCGGCCCGATGCGGGACCGGCTGGACATCACGGCCCGGACCTCGGCGGCCGGGGTGCTGGTGGGGGAGGAGGAGTCCTCGGAGGTCATCGCCGGGCGGGTGACGGCGGCGCGGGAACGGGCGATGGCGCGCTTCGGGTGTGTCAACGCCGCGACGGATCCGCACCTGCTGCGTCGCGAGTACCCGGCCGACGACGTCGGGATGGCACTGCTGGGGTCGCTGCTGGCGACGGGGGACATCACCCAGCGGGGCGTCGACAGGGCCCTGAAACTGGCGTGGACGCTGGCGGACCTGGAAGGGGCCGGGCAACCGACCCTCGACCACGTCCACCGGGCGGCGGAACTGCGGGAGGGGGCATGAGGGACTGGGCGTACCTCAACCGGGTCGTCGAGGGGCCCTCGCGTCCGCTGCAGCAGCTGCTGGCCGCCGGGCGGGACGCCTCCGAGATCGCGCACGGCGTGCGGTCCCGCGCCTCGTGGCTGGGGGAGCTGGCCGGTCAGACCGCGGCCCGTGCCACGTGGGACCGCGCGGAGGAGGACCTGGCGGCGGCCGCCGCGGTGGGGGCGCGTCTCATCACCCCGGAATGCGCGGAATGGCCGCGCGAGGAGTTCGACGTCGCCTTCGGCTTCGCCGCCACCGGCCGCAGCGAACACCTGCGCAGCTACCAGGACGACGCCGTCCCTCCGCATGCGCTGTGGGTGCGGGGCGGGCCGTTGCGGCCGGCGGTGGCGCAGTCCGTCGGGGTGGTGGGTACGCGGGCGGCGACCCGCTACGGGCTCGAGGCGACCCGGCAGATCGCCACCGGCCTGGCGTCTCACCAGTGGACGGTGGTCTCCGGCGGGGCGCTCGGGGTCGACACCGTGGCGCACGAGGCGGCCCTGGGAGCCGGTGGACTGACGGTCGCGGTGGCGGCGTGCGGCATCGACCGCACGTATCCGGCACGCAACGCCGCGCTGTTCGACCGGATCGCCGGGCAGGGGGTGTGCGTGACCGAGTACCCGCCGGGTACCCCGCCGCAGCGCCACCGCTTCCTCACCCGCAACCGCCTGGTGGCCGCGCTCACCGCAGGTACCGTCATCGTCGAGGCGGCCTGGCGCTCGGGGGCCCTCAACACGCTGTCGTGGGCCGAGGGCCTGGGCCGGGTGGCCATGGCGGTGCCGGGTCCGATCACCGGGGCCGGGTCGCTCGGCTGCCACGAGCGCATCAAGGAGGGCCGCGCCCAGCTGGTCACGGGGTCCGACGACATCCGGGCGCTGCTGGGTGCCGCCGGAGCACTCGACGTCGCGGAGCAGTATGAGCTGGCCTTCGCGGCCACCCCGGTGCAGTCGCTGACGCGCAACGAGCTGCGGGTCTTCGACGCGATCGACCCCACCGGGTCCGTCGCCCAGGACATCGCGTTGGGCGCCGGCCTGCCCCTGCCGCTGACGGTGCACCTGCTCCTCGAGCTGACGAAACGCGGGGTGGTGACGCGGGAGGGGACGGTGTGGTCCCGCGCGGATAGACTGTGACCCCATGAGGCAACACCAGTCACAGCTCGTGGAGGCGATCGAGGATTTCGCCGACCACTCCCGACTGGTGCTCGGCCGCTCCGAGGCCACCGTCCGCGGCTACCGCTCCGACCTGCTCTCGCTGGCCGAGAGCGTGCCGACCTTCGCCGCCTTCACCCTGCCCGCCCTCCGCGCCTGGCTGGCGACGGCGGTCCGGGAGGGCCGGTCCCGGGCGACGATCGCCCGCCGCACCGCCTCCGCCCGCAGCTTCTCGACGTGGGCCCTGCGGCAGGGACACCTGCAGTCCGACGTCGCCGCCCGGCTGGTCTCCCCGAAGGTCAACCGGCCGCTGCCCGAGGTGCTCGGCGTGGAGAAGGCGGGGGAGTTCGTCGGTAACGCGGC
Organism: Corynebacterium pollutisoli; assembly: GCF_900177745.1. Taxonomy (GTDB): domain Bacteria; phylum Actinomycetota; class Actinomycetes; order Mycobacteriales; family Mycobacteriaceae; genus Corynebacterium; species Corynebacterium pollutisoli. Next base: position 531,363 of record NZ_FXAR01000001.1, read on the forward strand.
CTCCGCGGACGAGGTGGAGTTCCTCCGTGACTCCGCGATGCTCGAGCTGCTCTACGCCACCGGGGTGCGCGTCTCCGAACTGTCCGGCATGAATGTCAAGGACCTGGACATGACCCGCCGAACGGTCCGGGTGCTGGGCAAGGGCGACAAGGAGCGCGTCGTGCCCTTCGGGGAGGCCGCCGCCGACGCCGTCACCGAGTGGCTCGCGCGCGGCCGTGGAGAGCTGGCGAGGGACACCCCGGCCCTGTTCGTCGGCGTGCGCGGCGGGCGCATCGACCCCCGCCAGGTCCGCCGCGTGGTGGAGAAGGCCGGGCAGGTCACCGGCCAGCGCATCACCCCGCACGGCCTGCGCCACACGGCCGCCACCCACCTGCTCGAGGGGGGTGCCGATCTCCGCGTCGTGCAGGAGATGCTCGGCCACTCCTCCCTGCAGACCACGCAGATCTACACCCACGTCTCCGCCGAGCGGCTCAAGGACGTGTTCAAGCAGGCACACCCGCGGGCGTGATCTACGGATTCGGCTTCAAACGGATCACCGGCGCGTCGAGCAGCCCCAGCGGGTTGACGTAGTCGTCCGGGCCCCGCCGCGCGCCCCAGTGCAACCCCGGCCAGCCGTCCACGGGGTGTCCCAGGATGCCGAGCATCTGCCCTTCGCGTACCTCCTCGCCCCTTGCCACCCGCGCGTGGACGGGCTGGTACGTGGTGCGCAACCCGTTGGCGTGGTCCACCGACACCGTCGGGGTGCCGGCCACCACGCCCGCGAAGGCGACCACCCCGTCCCCGGCCGCCACCACCGAACCTCCCACCGGCAGTGCCAGGTCGACGCCGCGGTGGCCGGGCAACCAGTTGTGCGCGGGCCGATCGAAGGCGCGCAGGACGTGGACGGAGCCGGTCGGGGAGACGTAGGCGTGTGCGACCCCCGCCACCCCCGGCGCAGCCACCAGCAGGAACACAAGTACAACGACAATCCACCGCATACCCGCGACGGTAGGGGCGACGGGGAGGGGCGGGGCGTCGATAAGCGGGGGACCTGTGGATGATGGGGCGGATGTGACGAACCTGTGGACAACTCCGTGTCCCGGTTTGGTGTTCGCAGGCCAGGGGGCTAAAGTAGGCGCCAGCAGTGTGCCCGAAAGGCGTGCGCTGACTACGCGCGGCGGGGAAGACCGACGTTGACACGGTCCCGGGTATCCGGGTGTCGGCGGCCGGCCTCGTCGCTAGGGTGCAGGACAAAAACCTGCACGTCAGACAGAAAACCGAAAACTACCAGAAAGTGAGCGTGACATGGCAGTCGTTACCATGCGCGAGCTTCTCGATGCCGGTGTCCACTTCGGCCACCAGACCCGTCGTTGGAACCCGAAGATGCGTCGCTTCATCTTCACCGACCGCAACGGCATCTACATCATCGACCTGCAGCAGACCCTGACCTACATCGACGCAGCGTTCGAGTTCGTCAAGGAGACCGTCGCCCACGGCGGCACCATCCTGTTCGTCGGCACCAAGAAGCAGGCCCAGGAGGCCGTCCAGGTCGAGGCCGACCGCGTCGGAATGCCGTACGTCAACCACCGTTGGCTCGGCGGCATGCTGACCAACTTCCAGACCGTCTCCAAGCGTCTGCACCGCCTCAAGGAGCTGCAGGCCATGGATGCAGCGGAGAACGGCTACGAGGGTCGCACCAAGAAGGAGACCCTCATGCTCACCCGCGAGCGCACCAAGCTGGAGCGCGTCCTGGGTGGTATCGCCGAGATGACCCGCATCCCGTCCGCTCTCTGGGTGATCGACACCAACAAGGAGCACATCGCGGTCAACGAGGCCCACAAGCTCAACATCCCGGTCGTCGCCATCCTGGACACCAACTGCGACCCGGACGTCGTCGACTGGCCGGTCCCGGGCAACGATGACGCCATCCGCTCCACCGCCCTGCTGTCCCGCGTCATCTCCACCGCCGTGGAGGAGGGCAAGAAGGCCCGCGAGGAGCGTCAGCTCGCCGCTTCCAAGGAAGCTGCCGGCGACACCCAGGAGAAGGCCGCCGCCGACGCCGAGAAGGCCGCCGAGGCCACCGAGGCTGCTGAGGCTCCGGCCACCGAGGCCGAGACCACCGAGGGCGCCGAGAACTAAACCAGGCACGAGGCCTGAAATCCTGAGGCCCCCGTCGGTCGTGTACGCGGCGGGGGCCTTTCCCATCGACTACGCTCTGTGGTCGATAACCGTTCCGATACGAGGAGGATCGCCCCGACTATGGCGAACTACACTGCTGCAGACGTCAAGAAGCTCCGCGAGCTCACCGGCTCCGGCATGCTCGACTGCAAGAAGGCCCTGGAGGAGTCCGCTGGTGACTTCGACAAGGCTGTTGAGATCCTGCGCATCAAGGGTGCCAAGGATGTCGGCAAGCGCGCTGAGCGCTCCGCTTCCGAGGGCCTGATCGCCGTCTCCGGCAACACCATGGTGGAGGTCAACTCCGAGACCGACTTCGTGGCCAAGAACGCCGAGTTCAAGGAGCTCGCCGCCAAGATCGCCGAGGCTGCCGCCGCCGCCAAGGCCAACACTCCGGAGGAGCTCGCCGCCGCTGACGTCGACGGCAAGCCGGCCGGCGATGTGCTGCAGGAGATGTCCGCCAAGATCGGCGAGAAGCTCGAGCTGCGTCGCGCCGCCACCGTCGAGGGTGACAACGTCGCCGTGTACCTGCACCAGCGTGCCTCCGACCTGCCGCCGGCAGTTGGTGTCCTGGTCGCCTACACCGGTGAGGGCGCCGAGGCCGAGGCCGCCGCCAAGGCCGCCGCCATGCAGGTCGCCGCCCTCAAGGCCGGCTACCTGACCCGCGAGGACGTTCCGGCCGAGGTCGTGGAGAAGGAGCGCTCCATCGCCGAGCAGATCACCCGCGAGGAGGGCAAGCCGGAGAAGGCCATCCCGAAGATCGTCGAGGGTCGCCTCAACGGCTTCTACAAGGACGTCGTCCTGCTGGAGCAGGCCTCCGTCGCCGACTCCAAGAAGACCGTGAAGCAGCTCATGGATGACGCCGGCGTCACCCTGACCGGCTTCAAGCGCTTCGAGGTCGGCCAGGCCTAAGCCGCTCATCGACGACCGCCGTCGCCCCTCGGGGCGCGGCGGTTTTCGCGTCCCATGGCCACGGGATAGGATGGATCCGATTCAACCGCCCCCTTCTCAAGGAGCTCACACGGTGACCAACCCCAGCCCGAAACGGACCAGCTACAAGCGCGTCATGTTGAAGCTCGGAGGTGAGATGTTCGGCGGTGGCGAGGTCGGCATCGATCCCGACGTCGTCGAGAACGTCGCCCGCCAGATCGCCGAGGTGGCGAAGACCGGCGCGGAGATCGCCGTGGTCATCGGCGGCGGCAACTTCTTCCGCGGTGCGGAACTGCAGCAGCGCGGCATGGACCGCGCCCGCTCCGACTACATGGGCATGCTCGGCACCGTCATGAACTGCCTGGCCCTGCAGGACTTCCTCCAGCAGAAGGGCGTCGACTGCCGTGTGCAGACCGCCATCAACATGGCCCAGGTCGCCGAGCCCTACCTGCCGCTGCGCGCCGCCCGCCACCTGGAGAAGGGCCGCGTGGTCATCTTCGGCGCCGGCATGGGCATGCCGTACTTCTCCACCGACACCACCGCCGCGCAGCGCGCCCTGGAGATCGGCTGCGACGTCCTCTTCCTGGCCAAGGGCGTGGACGGCGTCTACTCCGACGACCCGCGCACCAACCCGGACGCCGAGCTCTACACGGAGATCACCCCGCGCGAGGTCATCGAGAAGGGCCTCAAGGTCGCCGACGCCACCGCCTTCTCCCTCTGCATGGACAACAACATGCCGATCCTGGTGTTCAACCTGCTCACTGACGGCAACATCGCCCGCGCGGTCGCCGGCGAGCAGATCGGCACGCTGGTCAGGTCCTAGCGGCCCCGGCCCTGCATCCTGGTAGATTGATGCAGGTAAACACACCTTAAGAAAGGCTTCCCATGATCGACGAGATCCTCCTCGAGTCCGAGGACCGCATGACCCACACCGTCGAGCACACCCGTGAGGATCTGACGACGATCCGTACCGGCCGTGCCAACCCGGCTATGTTCAACGGTGTCATCGCCGAGTACTACGGCGTGCCCACCCCGATCACCCAGATGGCCACCATCTCCGTGCCGGAGCCGCGCATGCTGCTCATCAAGCCCTACGAGATGAATGTCATGGGCGACATCGAGAACGCCATCCGCAACTCCGACCTCGGTGTCAACCCGACCAACGACGGCCAGGTCCTGCGCGTCACCATCCCGCAGCTGACCGAGGAGCGTCGTAAGGACATGGTCAAGGTCGCCAAGGGCAAGGGCGAGGACGGCAAGATCGCCATCCGCAACATCCGCCGCAAGGGCATGGAGCAGCTGAAGAAGCTCCAGAAGGACGGCGACTTCGGCGAGGACGAGGTCCAGGCCGCCGAGAAGGAGCTGGACAAGGTCACCGCGAACTACGTCGCGCAGATCGACGAGATCGTGGCCCGCAAGGAAGAGGAGCTGATGGAGGTCTAGGACCTCTTGTCCGCTTATCGACGACCCGCCCACCCACATCCCAGGAGGCTCCAGGTGACGGAAGCGAAGTTGGGGCACCTGCCGAAACCGAAGAACTCCGCCGGCCGCAACCTGCCGGCGGCCATCGGCGTCAGCGCCCTCCTCGGCGGGCTCGTCCTCCTGGCGGTGTGGATCGGCCCGGTGGGCTGGTACCCGCTGGTCGCGGCCGCCGTGGCCGTGGCGACGTGGGAAGTGGTCATGCGCCTGCGGGAGCACTCCTACTTCATCCCCCGCCTGCCGATGCTCCTGCTGGGACAGCTCATGGTGTGGCTGTCCTGGCCCTTCGGCACCACCGGCCTGGTGGCGGCCTACGTCACCGCCGTGCTGTTCATGATGTTCGGCCGGCTTTTCTACCACGGGCGCTCCACCCCGCCGCAGAACTATCTGCGGGACACGGCGGTGGCGATCTTCGTGCTCACGTGGATCCCGCTGTTCGCCTCGTTCGCGGCGATGCTCTCGCTCATCGCCTCCGCCGAGGGGGTGTGGGGCGGGGTGTACATCGTCACCTTCATGCTGTGCGTGGTGGCCTCCGACACCGGCGGTTACATCGCAGGCGTCATGTTCGGCTCCCGCCCCATGGCCCCGGCCGTGAGCCCGAAGAAGTCGTGGGAGGGCTTCGCCGGCTCGGTCATCGGCGGCGTCGTCACCGGTGCCCTCACCGTCTCCCTGCTGGTGGGGGAGGCGTGGTGGATCGGCGCGCTCATGGGCCTCGGGCTCGTCGTGTGCGCCACCCTCGGCGACCTCGTGGAGTCGCAGTTCAAGCGCGAACTGGGCATCAAGGACATGTCGGCTCTGCTGCCCGGCCACGGCGGGCTCATGGACCGTCTCGACGGCATGCTGCCCTCCGCCATGGTCACCTGGCTCGTGCTCAGCATCGTCGGGGGCTGACGGCAGGGAAACTCAGAGGGGCGGTGGTCGACGTCGACCACCGCCCCTCCACCGTGTTCCGGGTGTCTAGCCCTGGAGCTTGCGCTGGCGCTTGACCTGGCGACGCAGCTCGAACATGCGCACACCGCCGACGAGCGCCATGATGAGCGCACCCGTTATCGCGGAGAACAGGTAGCCGATGCCGGCCGGGAAGTGGAACGTCCACGACAGGACGTTGAGCTCCACCTGCTGCTGGTTCTGCAGGATGAACACCAGCAGGCCGATGAGCAGCAGCGCGCCGATGATGAGCGCCGCCCAGGTGCCACCGGCCAGGGAGCTCTTCACCTTGGTCTCCACCTCGGTCTCGGTGACGGGGCCGCGCGGGGCGGGGCGCTCCTCGGCGTAGATGTCCCGGTTCTCGTCGAGATGGTCCGGCATCGGCTCGTCGCGGACGGCGGGGGTGCGGTCGGACGTGAGGTCCGGGTCCATGTCGTACACCGGCTCGCGGTCACGGACGGGATCGTTGTCGTGTGATCGTGTCATACCATCATTCAACGCTGTGCATGCGAAATCCGCCACGCAAATGCCCATACACTTGGGTAACAACCTGCCGACGTGGAAAGATGGGGGCATTATGGCTGAACCCGTGACCCTCCAGTTCTCCGCGCCCAAGCGCGGCATGCCGCCGACCCACTTCGCCGACCTCACCCCCGAGGAGCGCATCGCGCGCATCACCGACCTCGGCCTGCCGAAGTTCCGCGCCGACCAGATCGCCCGCCACTACTACGGGCGCTTCGAGGCCGACCCCTCCACCATGACGGACCTGCCCGTCGCCGCCCGGGAGACCATCACGAAGGAACTCTTCCCGACGCTGCTGAGCCCCGTCCGCTCCATCGAGACCGATGACGGTGACACCACCAAGTCCCTGTGGCGCCTCAACGACGGCACGCTGCTCGAGTCCGTGCTCATGCGCTACCCGGACCGCGCGACGCTGTGCATCTCCTCCCAGGCCGGCTGCGGCATGGCCTGCCCGTTCTGCGCTACCGGCCAGGGTGGCCTGGACCGTAACCTCTCGGCCTCCGAGATCGTCGACCAGGTGCGCGCTGCGGCCGCCGCGATGGAGGCGGAGGGGTCCCGCCTGACGAACATCGTGTTCATGGGCATGGGTGAGCCGCTGGCCAACTACAAGCGCGTCATCTCCGCGGTCCGCCAGATCACGCAGCCCTCCCCGCAGGGCTTCGGCATCTCCCAGCGCAACGTCACCGTCTCCACCGTGGGCCTGGCACCGGCGATCCGCAAGCTGGCGGACGAGGACATGTCCGTCCGCCTGGCGGTCTCCCTCCACACCCCGGACGATGAGCTGCGCGACACCCTCGTGCCCATCAACAACCGCTTCTCCGTGGAGGAGGTGCTCGACGCCGCCCGCTACTACGCCGACAAGTCGGGCCGCCGCGTCTCCATCGAGTACGCCCTCATCCGCGACATCAACGACCAGGACTGGCGTGCCGACATGCTCGGCAAGAAGCTGCACAAGGCGCTCGGCTCCAAGGTCCACGTCAACCTCATCCCCCTCAACCCGACCCCGGGCTCGAAGTGGGACGCCTCCCCGAAGGAGCGGCAGGACGAGTTCGTCCGCCGCGTCATCGCGCAGGGTGTGCCGTGCACGGTGCGCGACACCCGTGGCCAGGAGATCGCCGCCGCCTGCGGTCAGCTGGCTGCCGAGGAGAAGTAGCGACGCTACCGTGGGGTCCATGACTGACCCCACCACGCAGGCCCTGGCGGTCCGTGACCTGACGAAGGTCTTCGGGCAGCACGTGGCCGTCGACACGCTCTCCCTGGACATCCCCCGCGGTTCGATCTACGGCATCGTCGGGCCGAACGGCGCGGGTAAGACGACGATGATCTCCATGGTCGCCGGCCTGGCACGCCCGACGGCGGGCCGGGCGTGGGTCGCCGGCCATGACGTGTGGGAGGACCCCCTCCCGGCGAAACAGGCGATGGGTCTGCTCGTCGACGGTGTCCCCGTCTTCGACCGCCTCTCCGGCCGCGAGTATCTGCAGTACCTCGGCGGCATCCGGGGCCTGCCGCAGGCGGAGGTGGAGCAGCGCGCCACCGAGCTTCTCGACGCCCTCGGCCTCGCCGACGCTGGCCCGAAGTACATCGTCGACTACTCCGCGGGCATGACGAAGAAGATCCTGCTGGCCGGGGCGCTGTTGCACAACCCGGAGATCCTCATCCTCGACGAGCCCCTCGAGGCCGTCGACCCGGTGTCGGGCCGTCACATCCAGCAGATTCTGCGACGCTACGCGGAGCGCGGCGGCACCGTCGTGCTGTCCTCGCACGTCATGGAGCTGGTGGAGGGACTGTGCGACCACGTCGCCATCATCCACCAGGGGCGTGTCCTCGCCGCCGGGCACGTGGACGAGGTGCGGCAGGGTGCGAGCCTCGTCGACACGTTCGTCCGCCACGTCGGCGGTCGCGACCTCGACGACGACACCCTGGGGTGGCTGCGATGACGGGTCTACTGCTCCGACTGCACCGCACCCTGTGGCGGCGGTCGATGAAGGAGAACACGGCCGCCACGATCATGGCGGTGCTCATCGTCCTCTACGCCCTCATCGGCCTGGTCAGTCTCACCCTGAGTGTCTGGCTGCTGGCCCCGGAGAACCGGGCGTGGGGTGTCGCCGGGATGGTGGGCCTCGGTGCCCTCGCGTATGTCGCCGTGGCGGTGATCATCCCGTCGGGGGAGTCGCAGCTCAATGCCGCGGACTTCGCCACGCTGCCCGTCACCGCCCGGGACCTGCAACCCGCGATGGCGTGGTCGACGCTGCTCACCACCCGTGGGGTCATCGCCGCGCTGAGCACGGCCATCGCCACCGGCGTCGCCGTGTGGTTGTCGAGCTGGTGGTGGATTCTCGCCATGCCCGTCGCCCTGGTGATGACCCTGCTGTCCGGCGAGCTCGCCCGCATGCTGAGCTCCGGCTCGGGCCGCGTGTCCTCGGAGCGGATGAACATCCTCAGCGGCGTGCTGGTCATCGCCATGATCTTCGGCTTCAACCTGCTCATGTCCTTCGGCCTTGAGAACATCCCCCTCGACCGGATCGGCCGCCTCCTCGCGTGGACCCCGGCCGCCGCCCCCGCCGGTGTCGTCGCCGCGCTTCTCGACGCCCACTGGCTCACCGCCCTCGCCCAGCTCGCCGTCACGGTGGCGACGGTGGTGCTCGGCGCGTGGTGGTGGCGCACCGTCATCACCCGGCGGCTCACCGCCCCGCAGGACTCCGTCACCCGCGAGGAAGTGGGGGAGCGGCCGGAGGGCATCCTCCTGGCGGGCCTGCCGTACACCCCGGGCGCGATGATCTACTCCCGCGGCCTGCGCTACTTCCGGCGGGACCCGCGCATGGTCGGAGCGATCGCGTCGTTCCCCATCATCGCCCTGGTGCTGCTCGTGCAGGGTGCCCTCGTCGACGACACCACCCTGTACCTGGGCATGGTGGTCCTCGCCCTCATCTCCGGGTCGCTGGCCAGCAACGACTTCGGTTACGACGGGCCGGCCGGCTGGACCCACCTCGTCTCCGGGGTGCCCGCCCGCACGCTGCTCGTGGCGCGCCATCTCGCCCAGCTCACCCCGATGGTGGTGCTGGTCCTCCTCGTGGACGTGGCCGCCGTCCTCCTCGCGGACGACTCCGGCCGCGCCGCACTCGTGGCCGTCATCTCGCTCGGGCTGCTCATCTCTGTGGCGGGTATCGCCCTGCTGTTGAGCACCCACAACCCGTTCCCCACCGCGAAGCCGGGCACGAGCCCGTGGGCCGACAAGTCCGGCTTCTCCGGCGCCGCCTTCGTGGCCGCCTTCGCCTCGCTCCTGCTCGGCTGGATCCCGGCCGCCCCGGGTGCCGCACTGGCCGCCGCCGGCTGGGTCGTCCCCGGTCTGCTGCTCGCCCTCGCCCTGCCCGCCGCGTTCTACTGGCTGTGCCTGCGCCTGGCCGAGAAGCGGGTGGAGACCCGCCTCCCGGAGATCTACGACCGGGTCTCCCGCTGGGTGAACTAGCGGCCGCGTTGCGGCGTACCCCGATTCCCTCCGGACCCCCTCGATTCCGGGGGTCGGCGCGCACATCGGGGTACGCCACAACGCGCCCCCACCGGGAGGGAACGAAAAAACCGCCCTCCCGGTGGGGGAGAGCGGTGGAGATTCGTGCTGCTTAGCGGGCCTCGAGCTCGGAGGCGGCGGTGGAGCCGGTGCCCACGGTGCCGACAGAGCCGTTCGCCTCGACTGCCGGGGTCTCGCGCAGGTGCTGGACGCGGGCCGGGTCGATGTTCATGGCGATGAGCTGGCTGTCGGTCAGGTTGGCGTAGGTGCCCGACAGGGTCTTCTGGTTGTAGGCCCAGTCCGGCTCGCGGTGGTTGGCCGGCTGGTTACGGGCGGAGAGGGTGCGGACCTGGCTGAGCTTCGGCTCGAAGAGGTGGATCAGCAGGCCGATGGCCACGAGAGCGGCGATGGACAGGAGCCAGATGGTCTCAACGTGACCCTCGTGGTTACCGAAGTTGTAACCGAGGAGGATGAGCACGGAGACCCAGCCCGCGACCTGGACGGTGGTACGGGAGAGCTCGCTCCAGCCGAAAGCGGCAGAGGGCACGTCCAGGGTGGAGGTTCCGTTGTGGACCTCAGGCACGATCTCGTGGGAAGCAGCCACGTTGTTCTCCTTGTCATGAAGGCAGGTTTAACTTGCCCCATATCTTTGCACATAGTTCATCCAGGTGCGACAAAACACCCCCAAGAGTTACGGAGTGACACAATGGGGGCCGTGAAAACTACCGCTGATACCCCCAGGCGCATTCTTCTTCTCGGCTCGACCGGGTCGATCGGCACGCAGGCGATCGAGGTCGTCGCCGATAATCCGGACCTCTTCGAGGTGGTCGGCATCGCGGCGGGCGGCTCGGACCCGGCGCTGGTCATCGCCCAGGCGCGGCAGCTCGGGCTGGCCCCGGACCGCGTGGCGGTGGCGGGGGAGCGGGCGGCCGCGGAGGTGTCGGCGGCGCTCGGCGGGACGGTGATCTCGGGTCCGGGCGCGGCGGAGGAGCTGGTGCGTGCGGTGGAGGCGGACACGGTGCTCAACGCGCTCGTCGGCTCCCTCGGGCTGGCCGCGACCCTGGCGACCATCGAGTCGGGCACCACCCTGGCGCTGGCCAACAAGGAGTCCCTCGTCGCGGGTGGTGATCTCGTCATGGCGGCGGCCGCCCCGGGGCAGATCGTGCCGGTGGACTCGGAGCATTCCGCGATGGCGCAGTGCCTGCACTCGGGCACCGAGCGCGAGGTGGACCGTTTCGTCCTCACCGCCTCGGGTGGCCCGTTCCGGGGTTGGACGAGGGAGGAGATGTGGGATGTCACGCCCGAGCAGGCGGCGGCGCATCCGACGTGGTCGATGGGCCAGATGAACACGCTCAATTCGGCGACCCTCGTCAACAAGGGGCTGGAGCTCATCGAGGCGACCCTGTTGTTCGGCGTCCCGGCGGAGCGTATCGACGTCACCGTCCACCCGCAGTCCATCATCCACTCGATGATCACGTTCACGGACGGAGCGACCATCGCGCAGGCCTCGCCGCCGTCGATGAAGCTGCCGATCTCGCTGGCGTTGGACTGGCCGCACCGCGTCGCCGGCGCCCAGCCGGCGCTCGATTTCACGCAGGCGCACGACTGGCGTTTCGAGCCGTTGGACGACGCCGCCTTCCCGGCCGTCGCCCTCGCACGCGACGTCGCGACGCGGCGGGGCACCTTCCCGGCGGTGTACAACGCCGCCAACGAGGAGGCCGCCGCGGCCTTCCTGGCAGGGCGGATCCGCTTCCCGCAGATCGTCGACACCGTTGCCGAGGTCCTCGCAGGGGCCGGTCAGTTTGCTGGTGTACCGTCAACCGTCGATGACATCCTGACGGTCGAGTCGGAGGCCCGGGTGCGGGCCAACGCGATCGTCGACAAGCTCGAGAAGTCCTAAGGAGACCAGTGGGCGGATACCTGCTCGGCGTGGTCCTGTTCGCCCTCGGCATCGCGGTGACCATCGCGTTGCACGAGGCCGGCCACATGTTCACGGCCCGCGCGTTCGGCATGCGGGTGCGCCGTTACTTCATCGGCTTCGGCCCGACGGTGTGGTCCGTCCGGCGCGGGCACACGACCTACGGAGTGGCCGCGCTGCCGCTCGGCGGGTTCTGCGAGATCGCGGGCATGACCGGGCAGGAGCCGGTCACCGAGGAGGAGAAGCCGCACGCCATGGTGAACAAGCCGTGGTGGCAGCGGGTGGCGGTGCTGTCGGGCGGAGTGGTCGTCAACGTCATCGTCGGCGTCACCATCATCTACGGACTGGCGGTGACCTCCGGCCTGCCGAACCCTGACGTCGACACCACGCCCACCGTCGGTGAGGTCTCGTGCGTCTCCGACCAGACCGGCCCCGAGACGCTGGCGGACTGCTCCGGCGTCGGCCCCGCGGGCGAGGCGGGTGTGCAGGTCGGCGACCGTATCCTCGCTCTCGACGGGCAGGAGATGGAGTCGTTCACCCAGCTGCGCGACACCGTGTTGACCAGGCCGGGGGAGGACGTCGTCTTCACCGTTGAGCGCGACGGGCAGACCCTCGAAGTCACGGTCCCCGTCGCCCCGGTGACGCGTCTCGACGCCGCCGGCAACGAGATCACCGCCGGTGCCGTCGGCCTGAGCAACGCACCACTCGAGAACGCCTGGGTGTCCTACGGTCCCGTCGCGGCGGTCGGCGCGACCGGCGCCTTCACGTGGGATCTTCTCGACGCCACCGTCCGCGGCCTGGCCAGCTTCCCGGCCAAGATCCCGGGGGTCGTCGCCTCCATCTTCGGCGCCGAGCGCGACATCGAGGGCCCCATGAGCGTCGTCGGAGCCTCGCGCGTCGGCGGCGAGCTGGTGGAGCGCTCCCTGTGGAACATGTTCTGGATGATGCTGGCGTCGCTCAACTTCTTCCTCGCCCTGTTCAACCTCGTGCCGCTGCCGCCCCTCGACGGCGGGCACATCGCTGTCGTCCTGTGGGAGAAGGTGCGCGACTTCTTCCGCCGCCTGCGGGGCCTGGCCCCGGCCGGACCGGCGAACTACGAGAAGCTGCTGCCGGTCACGTACGCGATGGCGGCGGTGCTCATGGTGATCGGTGGTCTGGTCATCGTCGCTGACGTGGTCAACCCTGTGCGACTGTTCGGCTAGAGTTGTGCCCATGAACATCGGACTTGGTATCCCGGACGCTCCGCCCCCCACCCTCGCACCGCGACGCAGGACCCGCCAGCTGATGGTCGGCAACGTCGGAGTCGGTTCGGATCATCCGATCTCCGTACAGTCGATGACCACCACCAAGACCCACGACGTCAACGCCACCCTGCAGCAGATCGCGCAGCTCACCGCCTCCGGCTGTGACATCGTGCGCGTGGCCTGCCCGAAGACGATCGACGCGGAGGCGCTGCCGATCATCGCGAAGAAGTCGCCGATCCCGGTCATCGCGGACATCCACTTCCAGCCGAAGTACATCTTCGCCGCCATCGACGCCGGCTGTGCCGCCGTGCGCGTCAACCCGGGCAACATCAAGGAGTTCGACGGCCGCGTCAAGGAGGTCGCCCAGGCGGCCGGTGACGCGGGCATCCCGATCCGCATCGGCGTCAACGGTGGTTCGCTCGACGCCCGCCTGCTGAAGAAGTACGGCAAGGCCACCCCGGAGGCGCTCGTCGAGTCCGCCCTGTGGGAGGCCGGCCTGTTCGAGGAGCACGGCTTCGGCGACATCAAGATCTCCGTCAAGCACTCCGACCCGGTCGTCATGGTGGAGGCCTACCGCAAGCTCGCCGAGCAGTGCGACTACCCGCTGCACCTCGGCGTCACCGAGGCCGGCCCCGCCTTCCAGGGCACCATCAAGTCCTCCGTGGCCTTCGGTGCGCTGCTGTCCCAGGGCATCGGCGACACCATCCGCGTGTCCCTGTCGGCGGACCCGGTGGAGGAGATCAAGGTCGGCGACCAGATCCTGCAGTCGATGAACCTGCGCCCCCGCAAGCTGGAGATCGTCTCCTGCCCGTCCTGCGGCCGCGCCCAGGTCGACGTGTACAAGCTCGCCGAGGAGGTCACCGCCGGACTCGAGGGCATGGAGTTCCCGCTGCGCGTCGCGGTCATGGGCTGCGTCGTCAACGGCCCCGGCGAGGCGCGCGACGCGGACCTCGGTGTGGCCTCCGGCAACGGCAAGGGCCAGATCTTCGTCAAGGGTGAGGTCATCAAGACCGTGCCGGAGGCGAAGATCGTGGAGACCCTCATCGAGGAGGCCATGCGCATCGCCGAGGAGCAGGGCCTCGAGGAGGTCGAGGGAACCCGCCCCGAGGTGAAGGTCACCCAGTAGGGCGCGTCCCTCGGCGTCGATACGCGGCGGGGCTGTTAACCTGCGTTCATGACAGGGAAAGTACGTGGGGCGTTGCTCGTGGCCGCCCTCGTGGGCGGGCTCGTCTCCTGCACGCCCAAGCCCCTGGACGCCTCGCCCGTGGCGGAGGATTTCCTCGCCGCGCTGGCGGAGCGGGATGCGGAGGGGCTGGCGGAGGTCATCGACAATCCGGCCACCGCACAACACATCATCGACGCCACCTGGGCCGGACTCCAGGCTGAGTCCTTGACCACCACCCTGGGGGAGGTGGAGGTGCAGGACAACACCGCCACCGCGCGCTACACCCTCGACTGGCAGCTCCCGCGCGACCGCAACCTCACCTACGACACGTCGCTCACCCTGACGAAGTCCGCCGACGACTGGACCGTGCGCTGGCAGCCCACCGTCGTCCACCCGCGCCTCGGCGCCAACCAGCACCTCGAGCTGCGGCCCGTGCCCGCGACGAAGGCGAGCGTCGTGTCCTCCGACGGTGTCGAGATCCTCCAGCCGGGCACCATGTACCGCGTGCTCGTCGACCTGGGGAAGGTGAGCGACGTGCGGCCGGTGGCGGCGCGGCTGGCGGCGGTCGTCGACAAGCTCGACGCCGCGGAACTGGCGGAGGAACTCTCGCGCGCCTCCGGCGTGTACTCGGTGACCATGGTCGACCAGCAGGACGGGCCGCGCGTGCGGGACGAGCTGGCCGACGTCGAGGGCGTCATCGTCAACGACGAGGCCGCGATGGTCAACCGCGACCCCTCCTTCGCCCCCGACATCATGGCGCGCGTGTCCGCCATCGTCGCCGACGAACTCGACGGCGCCAACGGCTGGCGCGTCATGGCCGTCAACGAGCACCGCGCGCCCATCGACGACGTCGAGTACCACCCCGCACAGCCCGCCCCCGCCATCCGCATCGGCCTCGACCACGACATCCAGCAGGCCGCCCAGCAGGCCGTCAACCTGCGCGCCGACATGGAGGCGATGACGGTGGCCATCCGCCCCTCCACCGGGCAGGTCCTCGCGGTCGCCCAGACCGAGGCCGCCGACCGCAAGGGCGACCTGGCCCTGTCGGGCCTCTACCCGCCGGGCTCGGTGTTCAAGATCATCACCGCCACCGCCGGAATGGAGAGGCAGGGCCTGGGGTCCGGGTCCATCGTGCCGTGCCCGGGGTCGATGAACATCTACGGGCGCATCGTCAACAACTACAACCAGTTCTCCCTGGGCAACGTGCCGCTCGAGCGGGCCTTCGCGTCCTCGTGCAACACCACTTTCGCGGACATCTCGACGAAGCTGGAGCCGGGGGAGCTGGCGGACGTCGGTAAGCAGTTCGGCCTCGGGATCGACTACCGGATCCCCGGTCTGCACACCGTCACCGGCTCCATCCCCGAGGGCGAGACCCCGCTCGACCGCACCGAGGCCGGCTACGGCCAGGGCCTCGACCTCGCCAGCCCCTTCGGCCTCGCGCTCGTCGCCGCCACCGCCGCCCGCGGCGAGACCCCCGTCCCCGTGCTCATCGACGGCCACGCGACCGAGGTCTCCGAGGACGTCCCCGCCCCGTCCCCGGAGGCGATCGCGCAGCTGCAGCAGATGATGCGCTCGGTGGTCACCAGCGGCACCGCCCGCGGCATGCAGGCCGGCGGCGAGATCCACGGCAAGACCGGTGAGGCCGAGATCAACCAGGGGTCGCACGCCTGGTTTGCCGGCTACCGTGACGACGACATCGCCTTCGCCACCCTCGTCGTCCTCGGCGGCGGCTCCGAGACGGCCGTGGCGATCACGGACCACATGTTCACCACCCTCGACGGGATGCGGGCCGAGCGCGGACTACCATGACAGGCATGACTTCACGCTCCCCCCTCGTTCCCGGCCGCATGTCCCCGATCCGTACCGTCCCCGATCACATCGAGCGACCCGAGTACGCGTGGAAGGACGACGTCCAGGAGAACATCGGCGAGCCCTTCATCCAGCCGCCCGAGGTCATCGAGGCCATGCGCGAGGCCTCGAAGATCGCCGCGAACGCCCTCCAGGAGGCCGGTGCCGCCGTCGCCCCCGGTGTGACCACCGACGAACTCGACCGCATCGCCCACGAGTACATGCTCGACCACGGCGCCTACCCGTCGACGCTGGGCTACCGCGGATTCCCCAAGTCCTGCTGTACCTCGATGAACGAGATCATCTGCCACGGCATCCCCGACGACACCGTCATCGAGGACGGCGACATCGTCAACATCGACGTCACCGCCTACAAGAACGGCGTCCACGGCGACACCAACGCCACCTTCCTCGCCGGCAACGTCTCCGAGGAGCACCGCCTCCTCGTCGAACGCACCGAGGAGGCCATGATGCGCGGCATCCGCGCCGCGAAGCCGGGTCGCGAGGTCAACGTCATCGGCCGCGTCATCGAGGCCTACGCCAAGCGCTTCGGCTACAACGTCGTGCAGGACTTCACCGGACACGGCGTCGGCCCCACCTTCCACAACGGCCTGGTCGTCCTGCACTACGACTCCACCGCCTACCGCGACATCCTCGAGCCGGGCATGACCCTGACCATCGAGCCGATGATCAACCTCGGCGAGCTCGACTATCGCATCTGGGACAACGACTGGACCGTCCAGAACAAGGACTACAAGTTCACCGCGCAGTTCGAGCACACCATCGTCATCACCGACGACGGCAACGAGATCCTCACTCTCGCTGACTAGCGGTGCCACCGCGGTTCGGCCACTTCAGGGGTGTTTGAACACCCCATAAGTGGCCGAACCGCGCCGGGATGACGCGGGATGACGCGCGCTAGAACTCCAGGCCCAGGAGGGCGTTCTCGGTGACCTCCGGCAGCGCGGGGTGGATCCAGTACTGTTTGGTCGCCACGTCGCGGACGTCGAGGTCGAAGGCCATGACCGTGATCATCTGCTGGATGAGGGTGGAGGCCTGGGGCCCGTAGTAGTGGGCGCCGAGCAGCTTGCCGGTGTCGCGGTCGGCGATGAGCTTGCAGATGCCGGTGGTGTCCTCCATGGCCCAGCCGTAGGCCACGTCGCCGTAGTTCTGGATCTTCACGGTGACGTTGTGGCCGGCGGCCCGCGCCGCGCGCTCGGTCATGCCGACGGTGGCGATCTGCGGGTTGGTGAACACCGCGGACGGCACGTGCTTGTGCGGCATCTCCTGCATGTCCTCGGGGTGGAGGAGGTTGTGGCGCACGGCGCGCATCTCGGCGTTGGCCACGTGCTTGAGCATGAAGGGGGAGGAGACGTCACCGAGCGCCCACACGCCCTCGGCGGAGACGGAACGGCCGTACCGGTCGACGTCGATACGCCCGTCCGGGGTCATGGCGACGCCGCCGCGCTCGAGGTCCATCTGGTCGCCGTTGGGGATGCGCCCGGTGGCGACGAGGAGGACGTCGGCGGTGATCTCGGCGCCGTCGTCGAGCGTGGCGGTGATGCCGCGGCTGTCGTCCTCGAGGGAGGCGACGGTGCGGCCGACGCGGACGTCGAAACGCTTGACGGCCTGTTCGTTGACGCGGGAGCAGAGGTCGGCGTCGAGGAGGCGCATGAGGGCGGAGCGGCTGATGATATGCACCTTCGTGCCGAGCGACTCGAAGACGTGCGCGAACTCGAGGGCGATGAAGCCGCCGCCGACGATGATGATGGACTGCGGCTGCTGTTCGAGCCGCATGATGTCCTCGTTGGTGTAGTAGCGGACGCCGGATTCGGCGATCTGCTCCGGGATCATCGGGCGGGAGCCGGTCGCGATGACCACCTGATCGCCGGAGATCACCTGGTCACCGACCTGCAGGGTGCGCTCGCCGACGAAGCGGGCGTGCTGGTCGTAGACGTCGATGTTGGGGGTCTCGGGGCCGCGCCGGTACGCTTCGCCGCCCTGGGCGATGAGGTCGATGCGCTCGTCGAAGATGCGGGAGACCATGGCGGGCCAGTCGACGCGGTACACCTGCGCGCTGAGACCGAGCTTCCCGGCGTGGCGAGCGGAGTGCGCGATGTCCGCCGGGTGGACGAACATCTTCGTCGGGATGCAGCCGACGTTGAGGCAGGTGCCGCCGAAGGTGCCCTTCTCCACGATCGCGATCGACGTGTCGTCGAACTCCGGTCCCGGAATGGAGTTACCGGAACCCGTGCCGATGATGATCAGATCGTAGTGCTTATCGACGTTCACTCAGTCTCCTTCAGACCAGCAGAAATATTCAACGCCTGCAGTCTACCTGCGCCGCAACCAGTCGATCGTGGTGGTCAGCGCCTCCGACAGCGGCTCGGGGCGGGAGAGGAACACGTCGTGGCGGGCGCGTTCCACCGGGTGCACCGTGACGTCCGCGCCCAGGTGCGGGGCCCACCGCTGGATCTGCTCGATGTCGAGGACCGTGTCGTGGCAGTGGGAATCCTCGCAGTAACCGCGGCCCAGCAGCGAGGCGGTGGAACACAGCGTGAGCACCGGCACCCCCACATCCACCTGGTCGGTGTGCACCAGCTTCTGGGCGCGCAGCACCTCCCGCAGCCAGCCGAGGTACTTGTGGTGCCCGCCCACCGGCTTGAAGGTGACGTTAAAGTCCCAGTCGCCGTAGTGGTCCTTGTGGATGGACACCCCGTAGGTGCCGAGGTTGCCGCCCGGGATCTTCACCGCCGGCAGCAGGCGGCCCAGGAGCCCCGCTACCGGGCGCATCACCGCGACCGCCGCCCGCGGGTACATCATGTCCAGCCACGGCGAGTTGAGCACGATCCCCGCCAGCCGCGCATGGCGTTCCGAGTTGATGCGGCGCAGGTGATCCGCCCACAGCGGGACGATGAGCCCGCCGGTGGAGTGGGCGATGGGGACGACGGGGGCGTCGATAATGTCGAGTGAGGCGGAGAGCTCCGGGAAGTAGTGCCGGAAATCCGTGCTGTAGTGCCAGCGCTGCCCGTCGCGCCGGGACCGGCCGCACTTGCGCAGGTCGAGGGCGTAGAAGTTGAAGCCCGCCTCCGCCACGGCCTGCGCGACGTGCGCGTGGAAGAAGTAATCCGTCATGCCGTGCACCCACAGCACGCTCGTCCGGCCCGGCACCGGCGTGCCGTAGCGCACGAGGGTGGCGACGATGTCCGTCTCCCCCTCCGGGTCGGGGCCCAGACGGATGTCCAGGGCGGAGAAATCGGGCCCGAGAAGGTCCGGATACCAGTCGGAGACGTCGACGACACTCATGCCCACCACCCTATTACGACCCGCGGGGGCAGGCAGCGGGGGGAGTGGCGGGCACCGATAAGTTCGCGTTTTACCGGCCTTCATCACACCCCCGGGAACCTAGGGCGTAAGGTTGATGTTTACCGGACAAGGGGAGCGGGCTCAGCCGCCGAGGACGGAAGAGGCCGCACCCGGAATTGTCCTGCCCGCCGGGAGTTGCCGCCACCCGGCGCGGGCCATCATGGCCAGAACCTTCGACGACGAATGAGGTAATGCAAGGTGTCCAACGAAAACAAGAACGCCCCCAAGGTCACTGACGAGGTCGATGTCGCCCTCGTCGGCGCAGGTGTCATGAGCGCCACCCTGGGTGCGATGATCCGTGAGCTCGAGCCCAGCTGGTCCCAGATGATCTTCGAGCGCCTGGACGGCCCCGCCCAGGAGTCCTCCTCCCCGTGGAACAACGCCGGCACCGGCCACTCCGCACTGTGCGAGCTGAACTACACCCCCGAGGTCAAGGGCCGCATCGACGTCTCCAAGGCCATCGGCATCAACGAGAAGTTCCAGGTCTCCCGCCAGTTCTGGTCCCACCAGATCGACCACGGTGTGCTCGCCGACCCCAAGGAGTGGATCAACCCGGTCGCCCACCTGGCCTTCGCCCAGGGCGACGACCAGGTCGACTACCTCAAGCGCCGCCACGAGGCACTGAAGGACAACATCCTCTTCCCGGGCATGGAGTGGGTCGAGGACGACGCCAAGTTCGCCGAGCGCCTCCCCGTCATGTCCAAGGACCGTGACTTCGCCGCCGAGAAGGTCGCCTACTCCGGCACCGACATCGGCACCGACGTCAACTTCGGCGCGCTGACCAAGCAGTTCCTCACTGCCGCCGAGGCCTCCGGCACCGAGATCCGTTACGGCCACGAGGTCAAGAACATCAAGAAGGACGGTGCCAAGTGGAAGATCACCGTCAAGAACGTCCACACGGGTGACACCTCCGTCGTCAAGGCCAAGTTCGTGTTCGTCGGCGCCGGCGGCTACGCCCTCGACCTGCTGCGCAAGGCAGGCGTCCCGGAGGTCAACGGTTACGCCGGCTTCCCGGTCTCCGGCCTGTGGCTGCGCTGCACCAACGAGGAGCTCATCAACCAGCACGACGCCAAGGTCTACGGCAAGGCCAAGGTCGGTGCCCCGCCGATGTCCGTCCCGCACCTCGACACCCGCGTCATCGACGGCAAGAAGGGCCTCCTCTTCGGCCCCTACGGTGGCTGGACCCCCAAGTTCCTCAAGGAGGGTTCCTACCTCGACCTGTTCAAGTCGATCCGCCCGGACAACATCCCGTCCTACCTGGGTGTCGCCGTGCAGGAGTTCGCCCTGACCAAGTACCTCGTCTCCGAGGTGGCCAAGGACTTCGAGAAGCGCCTCGTCGACCTGCGTGACTACGTCCCGTCCGCCCGCGCCGAGGACTGGGAGACCGTCGTCGCCGGCCAGCGTGTCCAGGTGATCAAGCCGACCGCCGCCCCGCGTTTCGGCTCCCTCGAGTTCGGCACCACCCTCATCAACAGCATCGACGGCTCCATCGCCGGCCTGCTGGGCGCCTCCCCGGGCGCCTCCATCGCCCCGGCCGCCATGCTCGAGCTGCTTGAGCGCTGCTTCGGTGAGCGCATGATCGACTGGGGTCCGAAGCTCTACGAGATGATCCCGTCCTACGGCACCAAGCTCGCCGACGACAAGAAGATGTTCGACGAGCTGTGGGAGTACACCCAGAAGACCCTCCAGCTGGAGAAGTAACTCTGCGGGTGTGAGGGCCGCGGCGCACGGGCGCCGCGGCCCTTCCGCGATTCCCGGTCGTAGGATGGAGGGCATGCAACGCATCGTGCCCAACCTCTGGTTCGACCGGAACGCCGACGACGCCGCCGAGTTCTACGCCGCCGCCTTCCCCGACACGCGTATCGACGCCCGCGTCACCTACCCCACCTCCGGTCTCCCCGAGTTCCAGGCCGACCGGGCCGGTGAGACGTTGTCGGTGGACGTCGTCATCGACGGTTACCGCCTCACGCTCATCAACGGCGGGCCCGAGTTCGGGCCCAACCCGTCGATCAGCTTCTTCGTCAACTTCGACCCCTCCCGCCTGGCCGACGCCCGCGGGGCGCTGGATGAGCTGTGGGGGAGGCTCGTCGACGGCGGCATCGTCCTCATGCCGCTCGACGCCTACGACTTCTCCCCGCACTACGGCTGGGTGGTCGACCGCTTCGGCGTCAACTGGCAGCTCATGCTCACCGACCCGGCGGGGGAGCCGCGGCCCTTCATCATCCCCAACCTCATGTTCTGCGGCCCGGCGCAGGGCAGGGCGCGCGAGGCCGTGAACGACTACGTGTCCCTGTTCCCCGGCGGGCAGGTGGGCACGCGGGTGACCTACCCCGATTCGGGCGCGGTCATGTTTTCGGAGTTCCAGATCTTCGGCGAGTGGCTCACCGCGATGGATTCCGCGGTGGAGCAGCCCTTCACCTTCAGTCCCGGTGTGTCCCTGCAGGTCAACGCCCACGGGCAGCAGGAGATCGACCTGTTCTGGATGGGCCTGTCGGCGCTGGACTCCGCCGAGCAGTGCGGCTGGCTGCAGGACCGCTACGGCGTGAGCTGGCAGATCGTGCCGGACAACCTGGCCGAGCTCTTGGCGCGACCGGGGGCCTATCAGCGGATGCTCGGGATGGGCAAGCTCATCATCGGCGACTTCTAGCCGGGGGCGTACGGGCGTACTCCGATTCCTCCCGGAACGGCGATTGAGGGCCTCCCCGGGAGGAATCGGAGTACGCCACAACGCGGGCGGTCGGCCTAGGTTCCGCAGAAGGTGCGGAACATGTCGTCGAATCCCTCCGGCGCCGGGCCGCGGAACTCGACTCCGTGGTCGGAGTAGGGGTCGGTGACGGCATCCAGGAGCTCATGGAAGTCCGTGAGGTCGCCGGACTCGGCGGACCGCAGGGCGGCGTCGAGCAGATGGTTGCGGGGGATGTGGAAGGGGTGTTCCATCGGCTGCGGGTCGAGTGCCCGCCAGTCCGCGACCCACTGCGCGTCGGAGATGGAGTCCGGGTCGTCGTTGAGCAGGCGGTGGCTCTCAGTGAGGTCGGGGGCGTTGACCTCGAGGTGCTCGAGCCAGCGGCGGCCGATGTCGGCGTCGTCGGTGCCGAGGGTGCGGGCCAGCTCAGCGGCCTGTGCCTTCTCCCAGCGCTCGGGGAAGGAGTTCATGGTCTCCTGGGCGGTCTCGACGTCGATGAGCGGGACCATCGCCTCGGCGAGACGTGCGAGATTCCAGCCGAGGATGGCCGGCTGATTGCGGAACGCGTAGCGGCCGTGGGTGTCGATGGACGAGAAGAACGTCGCCGGGTCGAAGCGGTCGAGGAAGGCACACGGGCCGTAGTCGATGGTCTCGCCGGACAGGGTTGTGTTGTCGGTGTTCATGACGCCGTGGATGAAGCCGAGGCGCATCCACTGGGCGACGGTCGACAGCTGGGCGTCCATGACGGCGGAGAAGAACTCGTCGTGAGTGTCCAGGTCCGGGTAGTGGCGCTGCCGGGCGTAGGTGCAGAGGCGGTCGGTGAGGTCCATGTCCCGACTGACCAGGCGCGTGTACTGCACGGTGCCGATGCGCAGGTGGCTGGCGGCGGTGCGGACGAGGACGGCGCCGGGGACGGCACCGGTGCGCATGATCTTGCGTCCGGTGGAGATGACGGCCAGCGCGCGGGTGGTGGGCACGCCGAGGGCGTGCATCGCCTCGGAGACGAGGTACTCGCGGAGCATGGGGCCGAGCGCGCCGCGGCCGTCGCCGCCCCGGGAGAAGACGGTGGGACCGGTGCCTTTGGTGTGGAGATCGCGGCCGTCGATCTCACCGAGCAGCAGGGCGCGCCCGTCGCCGAGCTGCGGGGAGAGCTGGCCGAACTGGTGGCCGGCGTAGCCCATGGCGACGGTGCGGTTGCCACCGCGGCCGAGGAGGAACTGGATGCCCTCGGCGCTGCGGAGCCAGTCGGGGTCGAATCCGAGGTCGCGGGCGAGGTCGTCGTTGAGCACCACGAGCTGCGGGTCGGGCTGCTCCTCGGCATGGGCTGCGTGGACAAGCTCGGGGAAGGCGTCGGCGTAGCTGTGGTCGAGCTGGGGTGCGTTCATGGTTCCAGAGTACGGACTTGATACCCCCGTGGGTATGATATATTGTTGACAAGTAACCAAAAACGATTGTCATTAAGCTACGGAGATTCCATTGGCGACTACAGTATCCCCGGTGTCCACACCATCCGGTAAGAAGGTGCTCATCCCGCCGCTCATTCTCGGCGTCCTCGCGCTGGTCTCGGCGGTCGAACCGCTGTCGATCAACATGTACCTCTCCGGCCTGCCGCAGCTCGGCCGCGACCTCGACCTCTCCCAGGCCGGCGCGCAGCTCACGCTGACCTTCTTCCTCGCCGGCATGGCCATCGGCCAGCTCGTCACGGGCCCGCTGTCCGACGCCCGCGGCCGCCGCGGCATCTTCCTCACCGGCGTCTTCCTGCTCGTCGTCGCCACGGTCGCCTCCGCCCTGGCCACTCACGCCTGGGTGTTGTTCGCCGCGCGCTTCATCATGGGCCTGGCCGGCGGCACCGCGGTGGTGCTCGCCCGCGCCGTCGCCGGTGACTTGGCCAAGGGGCCGGAACTGGCCCGCGTGTTCTCGCTGCTCATGCTCATCGGTGGCGCGGCCCCGGTGATCGGCCCCATCGTCGGTGGCCTCGTCGTCGACTCCGTCGGCTGGCGCGGCGTGTTCTGGCTGCTCGTGGTGCTCAACCTCATCACCGCCCTGGCTGTGCTCAGGTGGATCCCGGAGACGATGCCCGTCGAGAAGCGCACGGGCGGCGGGCTCCGGCCGCTGTTCACCACCATGGGCGGCCTGCTCAAGGACCGCGCCTACGTCGGTTTCACCCTCGGCTTCATCTTCAGCTTCTCGACGATGTTCGCCTACGTCTCCGCCTCTCCGTTCATCCTCCAGGAGCACTACGGCTTCACCCCGGTGCAGTTCGCGCTCATCTTCGCCGTCAACACGACCGGCATGTTCATCGTGGCGCTGACCAACGCGAAGATCGTCAAGAAGGTCGGCCCGCTGCGCCTGGCCAAGGTGGGCAACACCGTGCTGCTCGCCGCCACCGTCTTCCTGCTCGCCGCCGCGCTTGCCGACGCCAACCGCTGGTTCATCCTCGTCGGACTCTTCGTCGTCGTCGCGTCGATGGGCATCAACTTCGCGAACAACTCCGCCCTGGCGATCTCCCGTGCGGGTGCCGTCACCGGCTCCGCCTCGGCGTTCATGGGCTCCGGTCAGTTCATCATGGCCGGCGTGCTCTCCCCGCTGGTCGGCGTGGCCGCCGCGGCGGGCATGTCCCAGCCGGTCGCGATGACCGCCGTCATGGTCGCCACCGCGGCCATCGCCGCACTGGGCATCCACTCCGGTGCGCGTCAGCTCACCCGCTGAGTGCGGTTGTCCGTCCGCAGGAACTCCGCCAGGTAGGGGAGCGTGAACGCCACGCGCCCCCACGCCGGCGCCTCGATGAGGCCCCGATCCAGCAGCTTGCCTCTGGTGTCGGTGGCCTCATTCGGCTTCTTGCCGATCCGTTCCGCCACCTCCGTGCTGGACACATCGGGGGCGTCGCCGATGAGGTCGGCCATGGCGCGCAGATACGCCATCTGTGCCGGCGGCACACCCTTGAGGGAGGGGGCGTGGACCTGGGAGCCCATGGTGTGGACGGTCTCCTCCCGCACCGCCGCGACGTCGTCCCGGGTGATGCGGTCACCCGCCCGGTTCCACGCCAGATAGCCGACGAGCTGCACCAGGTAGGGGTAGCCGCGGGCGATGTCGACGGCCAGGTCGGCGGCGTCGGCGTCGATTGGTTTGCTGTCCTCTGCGGTGGCCAGGAGGATGGCGCGGGCGTCGTCGTCGGTGAGCGGGCCCAGCTCGAAGCGGCGCGCGCGGCGCAGGAAGGTCGTGCCCGGCAGGTCGAGGAGCCGGTTGATCCCGTGGGTGAGGCCCGCCATGGCGAGCGCCACGTGGTGGTCGTCGCGGATGAGGTCCTGGTGGGTGACCGCGATGGCGGAGAGGTTGTCCGGGTCGGCGTCCTGCACCTCGTCGACGGTGATGAGCACGCCCGTGCCGGTCAGCAGTCCCAGCAGATCCCGCATCCGGGTCCCGAGGGTGGGGACGGGGTCGGTGGGGTCGAGAAGTTCGGTGTCGACCCGGAACCCGCTCACCTGCACCGCCGTCACCGTCCGCCCGGCAGGTGGGGTGAGTTCGGCGATCTTCGCCGGGATGGTCGTGTCGACGAGCGTGCGGACCGAATCCTCCCGGCCCGTCGCGCGCAGCACGATCCAACCGTGCTGGGCGGCGATGTCCTCGAGTTCGGTGAGCAGGACGGTCTTGCCGATGCCGCGGGCCCCGTCGATGACCATGCTCCTCGACGGCTCGCCCGGGTACCCGTCCAGACTTCGGGCGAACTCCTCGAGTACGACCGAACGGCCGGCCCAGTGGTAGGGGCTGGCTCCGAAGGTGGGCCGGAAGGGGTTTCTCATGCCCCCGAGGCTAGTTGATAAATTGATAAATGTCAGCGGGGGAGGAGGCCGCGTGCCGGCGTACCCGTTTGTCCTCTGGGGCCTTCGGCGACCTGGGGATTCTCCGGATGCCGTGGTAATCGGAGTACGCCAGTACGTGCGGGCTGCTACTCGCAGCCGATTCCGTCACCATCGCGGTCCAGGTGGCGACCGTATCCGGGCTGGCCCGCGTATACCGGGGCTGCACCGGCGGCTCGTGCGGCTGCGCAGTTCGCGTAGTGTGTGGCCGTCGCGGCCGGTGCGGGGTCGGGGATCGACGCGAAACCCTGCGGAACGGTGTCGAGGTTCGCCTCCACCGGGGCGGGGGCCGGTTCCGGGGCCGGCGGCTCCGCCATCACTGTCTCAGTTTCAGTCTCGGTCTCGGTCTCGGTTTCTGTCTCCGTCACCGTGGAAGTGACCATCGAGGTGACCTCGACCGTGCTGACCACGGTTTCGGTGAGGGTGGCAGGGCTGCTGTCGGCGGTTCCTCCGCAGGCGGTGAGAAGCAACGGGGCGGAGAGAAGAAGAACGAGTCGGAGACGCATCGGATTCCTTTTCGAGGCACAACGGATGCCCGGATTATCCCCCTGTCCAGCGATGATCTCTCGCGATATGATCCAGGGCACGTATCCACCACCCCTGAAGGGGGCTAGCTGTAATCGGCGAAGATCCGCTGCTGCTCGCCGTCGAGGATGACCTCACCGCCGTAGGGGAGGATCCACTGCGGGCGCGTGTGGCCGAAGGGGACGCCGCACACGACGACGGCCTCCGGGTTGTACAGGGTGACCTGCTCGATGACGGCGTCGTACTGTTCCTCGCGGTCGCGGTACTCGGGGAGGAAGAGGCTGCGTGACGGGGGCCGGGCCACCATGACGCCCTGCACGGCGCCGATGATGTCGGCCTCGCCGAGGGCGCGGACGATCTCCATGATCCCGTGGGTGTTGGTGAGACGCTGGGAGGCCTCGAGCATGAGGATCGCACCCTCGAGGTCCTCGGCGCGCGGGACGCGGTCGGCGAGCGACATCTGCGTGATGACCTCGAAGCAGCCTCCCCAGGTGCGGCCGGAGACGCGCCGGGCGGGGCCGGCCCAGCGCCACGGTTTCGTCGATTCGCGCAGGCCGTTGACCTCGAGGGCGAGGGGGTCGGACCAGAGGATGCCGTGGTCCTCGGACTCGCCGGGGTCGGTGATCTCCAGGACGCCGGTGCCGTCGAGGGCGGCGTGGAGGGAGGTGGCGGTGATGTCGTCGATACGCGGGCCGGCACCGATCTGCACCTGGGTGTTGCCGCCGTGGAAGGCGCGGATGCCCAGGCTGTGGAGCAGGTTGAGGATGTTGGTGTTGTCGCTGTAACCGAAGAATGGCTTGGGGTTCGCGGCGATGACGTCCGGGTCGAGGAAGGGGATGACGGTGACCTGGTCGTCGCCACCCAGGGTGGTGAAGATCGCCTCGATCTCCGGGTCGGCGAACGCGGCCATGATGTCGCGGGCGCGGTCCTCCGGGTAGGACTCGAATTCGCGGGTGGTGGGGTATTCGACGGGCTCGAGTCCGAACTCCTCACGCAGGCGTCGCATGGCCTGCTCGTGGACCTCCGGACCGAGTGGGGGCGCCGCCTTCGAGGGGGAGAGGACGGCGACCTTCCTTATGTCTGCATCACTACCCATGGCATCAACTACACCACTTAGGCTTGCATAAATCCAGAAAACGCGTAGTCGGCGACGACCCGCTTGTCGACGCCGTCCAGCCGCACCCTCCCGCCGTAGGGCAGGATCCACTGCGGCCGGGTGTGTCCGAACGGCACACCGGCGCACATCACCGCGTCCGGGTTGTAGCGGCGGACGGTGTCGGCGACGATGTCGATCTGCTCCCGTCGGGACAGGGTTGCATCGGTGTCCAGGCTGGTGGTGGGGGTGCGGGCGAGCATCACGCCGTCGACGGCACCGAGGATCCCGCCCTCCCCGAGAGCGCGGACGATGTCGGTCACCACGTCCGTGGGGGTGAGCCGCTCGGAGGCCTCGAGCAGCAGGATGCCCCCTTGCAGCTTCCCGACGCCCGGGAACCTCCCCGCGATCCCCAGCTGGGCGAGCACCTCCAGACACCCGCCCCACGTGCGGCCCTCGACGATCCGTGGCGGGCCGAACCACTCCAGCGGGTCGCACGGGGTCCGGTGCCCGAACTCCGTGAGGGCTCGCGGGTCGTCCCAGTCGGGGCCGTGGTCCTCGGAGTCGGCGGGCAGCGTCACCTCGATCTCCCCCGCGCCGCGCAGGGCGGCGAGGAAGGAGATGAGGTGGTAGTCCTCCACGTACGGGCCGGGACCGATCTGCACCTGCGTCGATCCGCCGTAGAAACCGGGGACGCCCAGCTGCCACAGCAGGTTGAGCAGGTTGGTGTTGTCGCTGTACCCGAGGAAGGGCTTCGGATTCGCCCGGATGACCTCCGCGTCCAGGTGCCGGGTGACGGTGATCTGGTCGTTCCCGCCGACCGAGGCGAGGACCGCCGCGATGGAGCCGTCGGCGAAGGCGGCGGTGATGTCCCGGGCGCGGTCCTCCGGGGAGGCACCGACCTGGCGGGTGGTGGGGAACTCCACCGGCTCGAGCCCCAGCGCGCGCAGGCGCTCCAGGGCCTGTTCGTGGACGGACGGGTACGCGCCGGGAGCGGCGAAGGAGGGGGAGAGGACGGCGACGCGGGTCATGCCGGTCACACTACAAGCGTCAGCTCCGTCGCGGAGGTCGGGGAAATGTCCAGCCCGGCCGCGCGGGCGATGTCGACGACGTCCGCGGCGGAGGAGGCCGCGGCCGGCGCGCTCGCCAGCACCCGGGCCAGTTCGCCCTTGTAGTGCTTGTTGAAGTGGCTGACCACCTTGCCGTCCTTCTCCACGCGCACGGTCACGGCCCCGGGCACTCTGCCCAGCTGCTGGTAGGCGCCGGAGCGCAGGTCGACGACGAAGTCCTCCTCCGCCAGAGCCTCGGTGATGAGCCGGCCCCACCGGGAGCGCATGGTGCGTTCGTCGAGCTTCGTGCCGCCGGAGAGCCGGTAGCGGGGGATGAGGTCGCCGGCGCGGACGACACCGAACAGCGCCGAGCCGACGGCGAGACGGTCCCACGCGAGCTCGGGCAGGGTGGGGGCGGACAGGGCGTCGAAAAGCACGCCCGTGTAGCGGTGCAGGGCGGGCATTGTCGGGGACGTGCGCAACTCACGGTTGGCCTCCGCCTCCGGGCGGAGTTTCTCGGAGATCCCGAGCACCGCCATCGCGTCGGCGACCTCGAGGCCGGAGAGCTCGTCGATGAGTGCGGAACGCACGGGAGTGAGCGTCGGAAAGCTCAGTCCCTCCAGGTCAAGAGCGGGGCCGGAGCCGCCGGGGGCCTTGGTTTCGGAAGGAGGGAGGACGATCAGCATGGGCACAAGGGTAGCGGGTAAAGTCTGACACCATGATCACACGTCTGTCCTCGCTGTTCCTTCGCACGCTGCGCGAAGACCCGGCTGATGCCGAAGTGCCCAGCCACAAGCTGCTCGTCCGCGCCGGGTACATCCGCCGTGCCGCCCCCGGTGTGTACTCCTGGCTGCCGCTGGGCCTGCGCACGCTGCGCAAGATCGAGGACGTCGTGCGCGAGGAGATGAACGCCATCGGCGGCCAGGAGCTGCTGTTCCCGGCGCTGCTGCCGCGCGAGCCCTACGAGAGGACCAACCGCTGGACCGAGTACGGCGACCACCTCTTCCGCCTCAAGGACCGCAAGGACAACGACATGCTCCTCGGGCCCACGCACGAGGAGATGTTCACCCAGACCGTCAAGGACCTGTACTCCTCGTACAAGGATTTCCCGGTCACGCTGTACCAGATCCAGACGAAGTACCGCGACGAGGAGCGTCCGCGCGCGGGCATCCTGCGCGGGCGTGAGTTCGTGATGAAGGACTCCTACTCCTTCGACATGTCGGACGCGGGGCTCGACGAGTCCTACGCCGCCCACCGCCGGGCCTACCAGGCGATCTTCGACCGTCTCGGCGTCTCCTACGCCATCTGCCAGGCCACCTCCGGCGCGATGGGCGGTTCGGCGTCCGAGGAGTTCCTGGCCGTGAGTGAGAACGGCGAGGACACCTTCGTCCGTGCCACCGATGGTTCCTACGCCGCGAACGTGGAGGCCGTGGTCACCCAGCCGGGCGTCGAGAAGCCCATCGAGGGCCAGCCGGAGGCCGTCGAGTACGACACGCCGGATGCAGAGACCATCGCCACCCTCGTGGAGTGGGCCCGCGGCGAGGGGCTGGACGTAACCGCCGCCGACACCCTCAAGTGCGTGGTGGTCAAGGTCACCGCGCCCGGCGAGGAGCCGGAGCTGCTCGGCGTGCTCGTCCCCGGTGACCGCGAGGTCGACATGAAGCGCCTCGCGGCCTCCCTCGAGCCGTCCGAGGTCGCCATGGCGGAGGACGCGGACTTCCGGAAGAACCCCTTCCTCGTCCGCGGCTACGTCGGCCCGCGCGGCCTGGCCGCCAACGGCGTCCGCGTGCTCGCCGACCCGCGCGTCGTGCCCGGCACCGCCTGGATCACGGGTGCCGACGCCCCCAATCGCCACGTCGTCGGCCTCGTCGCCGGCCGCGACTTCGAGGTCGACGGCTACATTGAGGCCGCCAAGATCCGCGAGGGCGACCCCGCGCCGGAGGGCCAGGGCACCCTCACGCTCGAGCGCGGCATCGAGATCGGCCACATCTTCCAGCTCGGCCGCAAGTACACCGAGGCCTTCGACGTGCAGATCCTCGACGAGTCCGGCAAGCGGTCCGTGCCCACCATGGGCTCCTACGGCATCGGCGTCTCTCGCCTCATGGCCGTCCTCGCGGAGCAGCGCCACGACGACAAGGGCCTCAACTGGCCCGTCGAGGTCGCTCCGTACCAGGTGCACGTGGTCGTCGCGAACAAGGACGCCGCCGCCATGGAGGCCGGCGAGCGCCTCGCCGGTGAGCTCGATGACGCCGGCATCGAGGTGCTTTTCGACGACCGCCCCAAGGTCTCCCCGGGCGTGAAGTTCAAGGACGCCGAGCTGCTGGGCATGCCTTTCGCCGTGGTGCTCGGTCGTTCCTTCGCGGACGGCATCGTCGAGCTGCGGGTGCGTGGCGGCGAGACCCTCGAGATCCCGGCTGACGAGGCCGTGGCGAAGGTGCAGGAGCTCGTGCGCGGGTAGACCGCAAGCACAAGAAGACGCGCACTCGTATTTGTCGACAAATACGAGTGCGCGTCTTCTTATATGCCCAGGTCATTTCCTGATAGTGGCCGGAGTCACGTCAGGAAATACGACCGGGTGTCACGGCTACAGCTCGGAGGCGGCGGTGGCGACGACCTGCTCGTCACCGGCCTGCTTCTTCGGCTTCACCTTGCCCGGCCACCAGAACTTCTCGCCCAGCAGCTGGACGACCGCCGGGATGAGGATGGTACGGACGATGAGGGTGTCCAGGAGCACGCCGATGAAGATCACGATACCCACCTGCGCCAGGACGACCAGCGGCAGGACACCGAGTGCGGCGAACACGGCGGCCAGGAGGATACCGGCCGAGGTGATGACGCCACCGGTGGAGGACAGGGAGCGCAGGACGCCCTCCTGGGTGCCCACCACGCGGGCCTCCTCACGGGCGCGGGTGATGAGGAAGATGGAGTAGTCGATGCCCAGCGCCACGAGGAACACGAAGGAGTACAGGGGGGTGAGGGCGTCGAAGCTGGAGAACCCGAGGATGCCGGTGGAGATCCACCAGCCCAGGCCCAGGGCGGCGATGTTGGTGATGAGCACGGTCGCGGTCATGATCACCGGCGCCAGGATGGAGCGCAGCAGGATCATCAGGGCGATGAGCAGGACGAGCAGGATGACCGGGAAGATGAGGGTGCGGTCCTCGGCGGCGGACTGCTCGGTGTCGTGGAGCTCGGCCTCCTCGCCGCCGACGAGTGCGTCGGTGCCCTCGAGGGAGGAGCGGAGTTCCTCGGTGGTGCCGCCCGAGACCTGGAGGATGTCCCAGTCGCCGGCGGGCTCCTGCGGGATGACGGAGGCGCCCTCGTCCTCGAGGACGGCGGTGACGCGCTCGGGCTCCTGGGTGGCGATGATGGCCGGGGTGGCCTGCTGGTCGGGGAACTTCTCCTCGAGGACCTCGGCGGCGGCGATGGACTCGGGGGTCTCGATGAACTGCTCCGCCTGGGTGAGGCCGGTGCGGATCTGCAGGGCTCCGACGCTGGCGATGGCGAGGAAGATCATGGCGACGACGCTGAGCATGACAGGCTTGGAGCGCACGACGTTGCCGATGCGGTCCCAGAAGCGGTGGTTGACGTCGGTGCCGACGCGCGGGATCTTGGGCCAGAAGATCCAGCGGCCGAAGAACAGCAGCACGCCGGGGAGGACGAACACGGCGAAGAGGAAGGCGATGCCGATGCCGAACATGGACGCCAGGCCCAGGCCACGGGTGGTGGGCACGGCGGAGAGCAGGAGGCAGGCGACGCCGAGGATGACGGTGACGGCGGAGGCGAAGATCGTCTTGACGGTCGGGCCCCAGGCCTGCGCCATCGCGGCGAAGCGGTCCTCGTGGCGGTGGAGTTCGTCGCGGTAGCGGGAGATGAGCAGCAGGGCGTAGTTGGTGCCCGCGCCGAAGACGAGGACGGAGAGGATGCCGGCGGTCGACTCGTTCCACACGGCGCCGAGGGCGTCGAGGGCCCAGGTGTAGGTGGTGGCGGCGACGCGGTCGGCGATGCCGATGACGAGCAGCGGCAGGATCCACAGGACGGGGGAGCGGTAGGTGACGATGAGCAGGACCGCGACGATGATGCCGGTCACGGCGAGCAGCAAGAGGTTGGCGCCGGAGAACACGCCGGAGAGGTCACCCTCGATGGCGGCGGGGCCGGTGACCTGGGCGGTGACGCCGTCGGGGAGGTCGGCGGCGGCGTCGGCACGCAGTTCGTTGATCTTGTCGACGTTGTCCGTCAGTCCCTCGGACGCGACCTCGACCGGCACCATGGCGGCGGTCATGTCCTCGTTGGGGATGAGTGGCCCGCCGAGTTCCTCGGCCTTGGGGGCAAGGGCCTGCATGTCGAGGGGGTCGTCGCTGGTGAACAGGACGAGCGCGGCGCCGCCGTTGTCACCGGGGCGTTCCTGCAGGATCTGGGCGACGCGTGTGGAGTCGACGTCGTCCGGGGCCATGGCGGTGGGGTCGGAGGGGGTCTCGGCTGACCCGAAGGACATCGAGGCACCCGCGAGGGCAATGAGAAGAAGGGCGAGCCAGCGGAAGGCCCGGGCGGTAGTTGTACTCACTAGTCACAGAGTACCGATGGCAACATAGTGTCGGAAAGCTACGCGACGCGCGCGAGCCATGCGCGCCACCCGTCGTTGTCCGCGTCACTCACCGCGTTGAGCCACGCCGCGTCGCGCTCCGCCACGAGCGCCGTCACAAACCCCTCGTCACCAGGGGAGAGTTCGCCGCTGACCGCGTACCCCGGTTCCGCGACGGGCACGTCCCCGGCCGGAGCGAGCACTTCGCGCAGGGCTGTGATTCGCGTCTCGGCGGCGTCGATGAGTGTCTCGACGTCCCCGTGGAACGCCTGCGCCACCTGAAGTCCGTACACGTGGGCGTACTCGGTGCGCAGCAGCGCGCGGGCCTGCTCGGCGGCGGCCTCCGACAGTGGCACCGGTGCAGCCTCCCCGGCGGCCAGGGCAACGGCCTGCCGGGCGACGAGGTCACGGGATTCGGCGGGCACGTCGTCGACGGCGGCGACGGTCACCTCGAAGGCGTCCGCCTCCTCCACCGGCGTGGGCACGTAGTCACAGGAGGTGGGGACGGTGCCGTCCTCGTGGGTGCCGCACAGGCGGGCGATCTCGGCCTCCAGCTCGGCGGCGTCGGCGGCCCGGCCGGTGGCGTGGGCCTGATCCGCCAGCGTCGACAGCTCCGGGTTCGGGCGCGGGCCGAGCATCTCCACCGAACAGGAGGCGAGCAGCGGCACGAGCACGAAGGGGAGGAGGCGACGGTTCACAGCGCACACCCTACCCGCGATAGGCTGGTGGGCATGGCATTCCCCGGAGAAGCAGAACTGATCAGCCTCATCACCCCGGTCACCGACGCGTGCGGCCTCGACATCGAGGGCGTGAAGGTGACCCGCGCGGGCCGGAAGTCGGTGGTCGGGATCTTCGTGGATTCGGACATCCGCCCGGACCTCGACCTGCTGGAGCAGGTCTCCCAGGAGGTGTCCATGCTTCTCGACGCCGCCGAGGACCGCGGCGAGGTCAACCTCGGCGCCGGCTACACCCTGGAGGTCTCCACCCCGGGTGTCGACGCCCCGCTCACCGCCCCGCGCCATTGGCGCCGCAACCGCGGCCGCCTCGTCGCACTGCTCGAGGACGGGAAGAAGTCGACGTGGCGCGTCGGCGCCCTCGCCCCGGACGAGTCCGGCGTGGTGCTCGTGCGCACCGTGAAGAAGGACCGCGAGATGCGCGTGCTGGAGTTTTCCGAAACCCCCCGCGCAGTGGTAGAAATTGAATTCTCGAATCCCCCGGCGGCAGAAACCGAGCTGACCGGACTTGACTACGACCAGGCGCTCGCCTGGCAGGAGGACAACAAGTGAATATCGACATGGCTGCGCTGACCACCATCGAGAAGGACAAGGGCATCCCGGTGGATGACATGCTCCAGACGATCGGCAGCGCACTCATCCACGCGTACCGCGAGTACCGCGGCGAGGAGAGCGAGACCCGCGCCCGCGTGGACATCGACAAGGACACCGGCTCCGTCGCCGTCATCGCCACCGAGCTTGACGACGACGGCGAGGTCGCCTCCGAGTACGACGACACCCCGGACAACTTCGCCCGCATCGCCGCCGGAGCCGTCCGCGACGCGATCGTCCGCCGCCTCCGCGAGGCCGAGAACGTCCGCCTCTTCGACGAGTACCAGTCCTTCGAGGGCCGCGTCGTCTCCGGCGTCGTGCAGAAGGACGACACCGCCAACTCCCGCGGCATCGTCATCGTCCAGCTGGGCACCGAGGCCGATCCGCAGGACGGCATCCTCCTGCCCGCCGAGCAGATCCCCGGCGAGAAGCTCGAGCACGGCGACCGCGTCAAGGCGTACATCGTCGGCGTGAACAAGGGCCCGCGCAACGTCCAGGTCAACCTCTCCCGCACCCACCCCGAGCTGGTCCGCGGCCTCTTCGAGCTGGAGATCCCCGAGGTCGCCGACGGGTCCGTCGAGATCCTCGGCATCGCCCGTGAGGCCGGCCACCGTTCCAAGGTGGCCGTCACCGGCAAGGTCAAGGGACTCAACGCCAAGGGTGCCTGCATCGGCCCCCGCGGCCAGCGCGTGACCAACATCATGAACGAGCTGGGCGGCGAGAAGATCGACATCATCGACTGGTCCGAGGACCCGGCGACCTACGTCGGCAATGCGCTGGCCCCCTCCAAGGTGGTCAACGTCGAGATCATCGACCCCGAGGCCCAGACCGCCAAGGTCACCGTGCCGGATTACCAGCTCTCGCTGGCCATCGGCCGCGAGGGGCAGAATGCCCGCCTCGCCGCCCGCCTCACCGGATGGAAGATCGACATCCACTCCGACATCAACTGAGCCGACTGCTGACGGCAGTTCAATTTCAGGTGAAAATAGGGTAAACTGTCGGATGGCCCACGTGCCGTTGATGTTCACACCTGTGTAGGAGACGAATGACGCTGACCCGCGCACCCCGCGAGATCCGCGTACGTACCTGCATCGCCACCCGCGAGCGAAAGCCCGATACGGAGCTGCTCCGGGTGGTTACTGATCCCTCCGATCCGGCCCGCCTCCTGGCGGACCCGGGCCGGTCGCTCCCCGGGAGGGGAGCCTGGATCACCCCGAACATCGAAGCACTCGAGCTGGCGGAACAGCGCCGCGCCTTCGGGCGGGCGCTCCGGGTGTCCGGGACAAGCCTGGACACAGGTCACGTGCGTACGTACCTCGCAGCAACCGCTGCCGGACCCGACATTGTAAGGAAGACCGAACACTGATGAGCACTGCACGATGAAGCATCAGCGATGAACGTCACAGACATCATCTAGAGGTCGAGTTCCCTTTCCGGGGCTTGACACTCGATCTCTAGCAACAACCAGAGGAGTAAAGTGCCCGGAAAGCTACGCGTACATGAGCTTGCGAAGAAGCTCGGCGTAACCAGCAAGGAACTGCTCGCCACGCTCAAGGAGCAGGGCGAGTTCGTGAAGACCGCCTCGTCGACCGTCGAACCCCCCGTGGTCCGGAAGATGGAGGCTCTCTACGAGAAGAAGGACGGCGGCTCCGGCGATTCCGCAGCCAAGCCGTCCGCAGGTGCCCCGAAGCCCGGCCCGAAGCCGGGTCCGGCACCGAAGCCGCAGGCCGGCCCGAAGCCGGCCGCCGCACCCAAGCCTGCCGCCGCGCCGAAGCCGGCTGCAGCACCGAAGCCGCAGGCCGCCCCGAAGCCGGCTGCAGCACCGAAGCCGCAGGCCGCCCCGAAGCCGGCTGCAGCTCCCAAGCCGCAGGCCGCCCCGAAGCCGGCCGCCGCGAAGTCCGACGCCCCGAAGCCGGGCGGTGCCCCCAAGCCGGGTGGCGCTCCGAAGCCGGGCGGCGGCGCCATGCCGCGCCCGATGCCGCGTCCGGGCGGTCGCCCGCGCGTGGCCAACAACCCCTTCTCCACCGGTGGTGGGGACCGTCCGGCACCGCGTCCGGGCGGCGGTCGTGGCCAGGGCGGTCCGCGCCCCGGTGGCCGTGGCCAGGGTGGCCCGCGTCCGCAGGGTCAGGGCCAGGGCGGCGCTGACCGTCCGGCACAGGGCGGCGGTCGTCGTCCGTCGCCGGCCATGATGCCGACCTCCCAGGCTCCGACCCCGGGCCAGATGCCGCAGAAGGCGGCCGGTGCCGGCGGTCGTGGCCGCGGTGGTGCCGGTGGCCGTGGACCGGGTGGCCCCGGTGGCGGTGGCGGCGGTTTCCGCGGCGGCGGACGTCGCGGTGGCACCGCCGGTGCCTTCGGACGTCCGGGCGGCGCACCGCGTCGCGGACGTAAGTCGAAGCGTCAGAAGCGCTCCGAGTACGAGGCAATGCAGGCCCCGAACGTCATCGGTGGCGTTCGCCTGCCCGATGGCGGCGGTTCGACCGTCCGTCTGCGCCGTGGTGCCTCCCTGTCCGATTTCGCCGAGAAGATCAACGCCGATCCGGCCGCACTGGTCCAGGCGCTGTTCAACCTCGGTGAGATGATCACCGCCACCGCAGCCGTGCCGGAGGAGACCCTCCAGCTGCTCGGTGCCGAGATCAACTACAACGTCGAGGTCGTCTCCCCGGAGGACGAGGACCGCGAGCTCCTCGAGTCCTTCGACCTGCAGTTCGGTGAGGACGAGGGCGACGAGGACGATCTGGCCAAGCGCCCGCCGGTGGTCACCGTCATGGGTCACGTCGACCACGGTAAGACCCGACTGCTCGACACCATCCGTAAGGCTGAGGTCGGCGCGGGTGAGGCCGGCGGCATCACCCAGGGCATCGGTGCGTACCAGATCAAGCGCGTCGTCGATGACCGCGAGCGGAAGATCACCTTCCTGGATACCCCGGGTCACGAGGCCTTCACGGCCATGCGTGCCCGTGGTGCCAAGTCCACCGATATCGCGATTCTCGTCGTGGCCGCCGATGACGGCGTCATGCCGCAGACGGTGGAGGCCATCAACCACGCGAAGGCCGCTGACGTGCCGATCGTGGTGGCGGTGAACAAGATCGACAAGCCGGAGGCCTCCCCGGACAAGATCCGTGGCCAGCTCACCGAGTACGGCCTGGTGCCGGAGGAGTACGGCGGCGACACCATGTTCGTCGACATCTCCGCGAAGCAGAACATCAACATCGATGAGCTGCTCGAGGCTGTCGTCCTCACCGCGGACGCTTCCCTGGATCTGCGTGCCAACCCGGAGATGGACGCCCAGGGTGTCGCCATCGAGGCGCATCTCGACCGTGGTCGTGGCCCGGTGGCCACCGTCCTGGTCCAGCGCGGTACCCTCCGCGTCGGGGACTCCGTCGTCGTGGGTGACACCTACGGCCGCGTCCGTCGCATGATCGACGAGCACGGCAACGATGTGGATGAGGCGGGTCCGTCCCGTCCGGTCCAGATGCAGGGCCTCAACGGCGTCCCCGGCGCCGGCGACAACCTGCTCGTCGTCGAGGACGACCGTGTCGCACGCCAGATCGCCGCGCAGCGTGACGCCCGCAAGCGTTCCGCCATGCAGGCCAAGGCCCGCAAGCGCGTCTCCCTCGAGGATCTGGATGCCGTTCTCAAGGAGACCAGCGTCCTCAACCTCATCCTCAAGGGCGACAATGCCGGTTCGGTGGAGGCCCTGGAGGAGTCCCTGCTCAAGATCGAGATGGACGACGAGGTCGAGCTCAACATCATCGACCGCGGTGTCGGTGCCGTCACGCAGACCAACGTCTCGCTCGCCGCCGCGTCGGACGCCGTGATCATCGCGTTCAACGTGCGTTCCGAGGGCAAGGCCACCGAGGAGGCCAACGCCGAGGGTGTGGACATCCGCTACTACACCGTCATCTACCGCGCCATCGAGGAGGTCGAGGCTGCTCTCAAGGGCATGCTGAAGCCGGTCTACGAGGAGAAGGAGATCGGTGTCGCCGAGATCCGCGCGATCTTCAAGGCCTCCGCTGTCGGCCTCATCGCAGGTTGCATGGTGGAGTCCGGCAAGGTGCGTCGCAACGCCTCGGGCCGCCTGGTCCGCGACGGCAACGTCATCGCCGACAACGTCAAGATCGAGTCCCTGCGACGCGAGAAGGACGATGTCACCGAGGTCAACGCCGGTTACGAGTGCGGTATGGTCCTGTCCTACCCGGACATCCAGATCGACGACAAGCTCGAGGTCTTCGAGATGGTCGAGGTCCCGCGCGACTAGTCTCGGGGTGCATGAGCACCTTGTGGCTGGTCTCTGACCTGCACGTCACCTTCCCCGCCAACCGCGAGCGCGTCGAGCGCCTCGCGCCCGCGGAGGAGGGGGACTGGCTCATCGTCGCCGGAGACGTGGCCGAGAGTATCGACGTGGTCGTCGACACCCTCGCCCGTCTCCGGCGACGTTTTGCGCGTGTGGTGTGGTGCCCCGGCAACCACGAGCTCTTCGCGCGCCGCGAGGACCGTTATCAGGGTCGCGCGCGGTACGACCGTCTCGTGGAGCTGCTGCGGGAGGTGGGCGTCGATACGCCGGAGGACCCGTTCCCGGTCTTCGGCGACGTCACCGTCGCCCCGTTGTTCACCCTGTACGACTACTCGTTCCGGCCGGAGGGCGTCACCGCCGTCGACGCGCTTATCGACGCCCGCTCCGCCCGCGCCACCCTCGACGACGAGCTGTTCATCGCCCCCTATGTCGACGTCGAGGCGTGGTGCGCCGAACGCGTCGCCTACTCACGCACCCGCCTGGCGGAGGTTGACGGCCCGACGCTGCTGGTCAACCACTGGCCGCTCGTGGTCGAACCCACCCGGCGGATGCGCCAACACGAGATGGCCCTGTGGTGCGGCACCACGCTGACGCGCTCCTTCGCCCGGGACTACCGGGCCGTCGGCGTCGTCCACGGGCACCTGCACATGCCGGAGGAGATCATCGTCGACGGGGTGCCCCACGTCGACGTCTCCCTGGGCTACCCGTTCGAGCAGGCCCGCATGCCGCGGCGGGCGTGGCCGCTGCCGGGGCTGCGCATTCCCTGAGTGTGTCCGACGGGTAGAATGGGACATCGTATCTGCACCCGGACTCAAGGAGACCGACATGGCTGACAACGCCCGCGCCGCCCGCCTGGCCAAGCGCATCCAGACGATCGTGGCTTCCGCCATCGAACGCGAGGTGAAGGACCGTCGCCTGGAGCTGGTCACCGTCACCGACACCCGGGTCACCGGCGATCTGCATGACGCCACCGTCTTCTACACCGTCCGCGGTCGGGACATCTCCGACGAGCCGGACTACGACGCCGCCGCCGAGGCCCTCCACCGCGCCCGCGGTCAGCTGCGCAAGATCGTCGGTGACCAGCTCGGTGTGCGTTTCACCCCGACCCTGTCCTTCGAGGTGGACACCGTGCCGGAGGCCTCCGCCCACATGGAGGAGCTGCTGGCCCGCGCCCGTGCCCGGGATGCCGAGCTGGCGAAGCTGAAGGAGAACGCGAAGCCCGCCGGCGACGCCAACCCGTACAAGACGGACGAGCGCTAGTGCACTCGTACGCCGCGGCCGCGGCGGCCCTGGCGGCCGCCGATTCCGTGGCCGTCATCGGTCACGTGCGCCCGGACGCCGACGCGATCGGCTCCGTGTGCGCCACCGTCGGCGCCCTGCGTCAGCTGGGCAAGCAGGCCGTCGGCCTCATCGGCCAGGCGGACCCTTTCGCGGAGAACCTGCTCACCATCCCCGGTGCGCGGGAGGTTGAGCTGGTGGATCACCTGCCGGAGGTCGACCTCATCGTCACCGTCGACTGCGGTTCCATCGACCGGGCGGGCACCCTCGCCGGGGCGATCGCGGCCCGCGCGGAGGACACCGTGGTCATCGACCATCATTCCTCCAACGAGGGTTTCGGCCGCGTCAACCTGCTGGATTTCGACGCGGAATCCACCACCACGGTCCTCGGCCGCCTCTTCGACATGATGGGCATCGAGCTCGAGCCGCCGATCGCACACGCCCTCTACGCGGGCCTGCTCACCGACACCGGCAGCTTCCGTTGGGGCAGCCCCGCGATGCACACCTTCGCCGCGCGCCTCATGGACACGGGTCTCGACGTCCGTGCCATCGCCGTCGACCTCCTCGACTCCGGCTCCGTCGCCGATCTGCGCATGATCGGCCGCGCCCTGGCGAGCGTCGAGGTGCATGCGGCGGGGGAGAACCACCTGGCGCTCATCGTCGCCGATCACGCGCTCGTCCAGTCGGGGTCGCTCCCGGCGGTGGAGGGCCTGGTGGATTTCGTCCGCTCGCTCGACGGCACCGACCTCGGCGCGGTGTTCAAGGAGACCGTCCCCGGGGTGTGGCACGTGTCGCTGCGCTCCAACGAGATGGACGTCTCACGGATCGCCGTGGCGCTCGGCGGCGGCGGGCACATCCCGGCCGCCGGCTACACCTTCCGCGGCACCGCCGCCGAGGCCACCGCCGCCCTGCTGACGGAGCTCCGCAGGCAGTGACAGTCTCGGCCCGGCAGATCTTCGCGCTGGCGCTCCCGGCGCTCGGCGTGCTCTCCGCCACCCCGCTCTACCTGCTCCTCGACACCGCCGTTGTCGGCCGCCTCGGCGCCTTCGAACTCGCGGCCCTCGCCGTGGGCACGACCGTCCAGTCGACGGTGACCACGCAACTGACGTTCCTCTCCTACGGCACCACCGCGCGCGCCTCCCGTCTCTACGGTTCCGGACGGCGTGCCGACGCCGTCGCCGAGGGCGTCCAGGCCACGTGGGTGGGACTCGGCGTGGGGCTCACACTCGCGGCGATCGTGTTCACGCTGGCCGGGCGCATCGGCGAGTGGCTCACCGGCGATCCGGAGATAGCCGCGGCCGCCGCCGAGTGGATCCGCATCGAGTCGATCGCCATCCCGCTCACCCTCATCATCATGGCGGGCAACGGCTGGCTCCGCGGTGTGCAGAACACCCGCAGCCCCCTGTGGTACACGCTCGCCGGCGTCATCCCGGGGGCGATCCTCATCCCCGTCCTCGTCGGGGAGTTCGGGCTCCCCGGTTCCGCGATGGCCAACGTCGTGGGCATCACCATCACCTCGACGCTCTTCCTCCTGGCCCTGCGCCGCGAGCACTCCGGTTCGTGGCGACCACGGTGGAGCATCATGAAACGCCAGCTCGTCATGGGGCGTGACCTCATCCTGCGTTCCCTGTCCTTCCAGGTGGCGTTCATCTCGGCGGCGGCCGTGGCGGCGCGTTTCGGCACCGCGTCGCTGGCGGCGCACCAGATCCTGCTGCAGCTGTGGAACTTCATCACCCTGGTCCTGGACTCGCTCGCCATCGCCGCGCAGGCGCTCACGGGTGCGGCGCTCGGTCGAGGGACGGTGGACGTCGCGAAGCAGGTGGGGCAGAAGGTCACCCTCTACTCCGCTGTGTTCGCCGCGGGCCTCGGCGCGGTCTTCGCCCTGGGCGCAGGTGTCATCCCGCGGATCTTCTCCACCGACTCCGGGGTGCTCGCCGCCATCTCCGGGCCGTGGTGGCTGATGATCCTCATGATCATCCTGGGTGGTGTCGTCTTCGCCCTCGACGGCGTCCTCCTCGGCGCCTCCGACGCCGCCTTCCTGCGCACCATCACCATCATCTCGGTGCTCGGCGGTTTCCTGCCCGGTGTCTGGCTGGCCCTGCTTCTCGACGCCGGCCTCACCGGCATCTGGTGCGGCCTCGTCGC
Organism: Corynebacterium pollutisoli; assembly: GCF_900177745.1. Classification (GTDB taxonomy): domain Bacteria; phylum Actinomycetota; class Actinomycetes; order Mycobacteriales; family Mycobacteriaceae; genus Corynebacterium; species Corynebacterium pollutisoli. The sequence continues at coordinate 573,249 of NZ_FXAR01000001.1, forward strand.
CTTCATCGTCATCCGGCTCGTGGCCGTCGTGTGGCGCTTCCGCTCGATGCGCTGGGCCGTGGTGGAGTAGGTGGTACCTCGGTGTTCCCACGTCAATCCCACCAGTCACAGGCCGCGACCTGGGACAAGGCCGCGCGGCCGGAAAATCCACGTGGGAACACCGAGGGTTCCGGGCCCTGTGGTTACATACTGAGAGAAGGAGGTGTGCATGAGCACAACGCTGTGGGCGGTCAGTGACCTGCACGGCGCCGTCAAGGCGAACGTCGCCCGGATCGATGACATCCAGCCCGAGGACCCCTCGGACTGGCTCATCGTCGCCGGTGATGTCGCCGAGCGCACCGACCTGGTGGTGCGCATCCTCACGCAGTTCCGGCAGCGTTTCGCGCAGGTCATCTGGGTGCCCGGCAACCACGAGCTCTTCTCCCGCTCCACCGACCGCTACCAGGGCCGCGACAAGTACACCGAGCTTGTCGACGCCTGCCGCGCCATCGATGTCCTCACCCCGGAGGATCCGTACCCGACCTTCGGCGGCGTCACCCTCGTGCCGCTGTTCACGCTCTACGACTACTCCTTCCGCGGCCCCGGCATGACGGTGGAGCAGGCGGTGCAGGCGGCCCACGACCGGCAGATCATGATGACGGACGAGTTCGCCATCGCTCCGTTCGTCGACGTGCGTGCGTGGTGCTGGGATCGTCTGGCGTACTCGATCAAGCGGCTCTCGCTCATCGACGGCCCCACCATCCTCATCAACCACTGGCCCCTGGTGCAGGAGCCGACGCTGGTCATGCGGCACCCGGAGATCGCCCTGTGGTGCGGCACCCGGCACACCCGCACCTGGGCGGAGCGCTACCAGGCGCAGGCGGTCATCTACGGCCACCTGCACATGCCGGGTGTCACCGAGGTCGCCGGCATCCCGCATATCGAGGTCTCCCTCGGCTACCCGCGCGAATGGGAACGCCACGGCCACCTCAACCCCTGGCCCTACCCGGTCATGCGCCTGGGGGGCGAGGACGATGCTTAACTCCTCCCTGTTCCCGGATGCGGCGCGGTTCTGCTACGTCATCACCGACCGCGAGCGTCCCGACCTGCAGAACTACCACGGCCTGCACCCCCTCGAGCAGGCGCTGGTCTCCCATTCCGTCGATGTACGCAAGGCCGAGTTCGGCGACGCCCGCTGGTGCGCCCACCAGGCCCTGCGTGACCTGGGGGAGTGGGACAACGAGCCCATCCTCCGCGGCGAGCGCGGCATGCCCCTGTGGCCGCGGGACATCACCGGCTCCATGACCCACACGGAGGGATTCCGCGCGGCGGTCGTCGCCCCCCGCACCCACGTCCGGTCCATGGGGCTGGACGCCGAACCCGCCGACCCCCTCCCACGGGAGGTCATCGGCTCCATCGCCCGCCCGGGGGAGATGCCGCAGCTCGAGCGCCTGCGCAACGAAGGCATCGAGTGCGCCGACCGCCTGCTCTTCTGCGCCAAGGAGGCCACCTACAAGGCGTGGTTTCCCATGACGCACCGCTGGCTCGGCTTCGAGGACGCGGAGATCGACATCCGCTCCGACGGCTCCTTCGTCTCCTACCTGCTCGTGCGCCCCACCCCGGTGCCGTTCATCTCCGGGCGCTGGATGGTCGACGACGGCTACGTCATCGCTGCGACGGCGGTGACGTAAGGGGGTATTCGAGTCGGGGCATTCACCGTGGACACCCGTGCATCCACCCGTCTTCTGCCCCCACCCGGATACCCCGTTACCAGCTGCCACCCCCGGGCACCACTGACGCACCGAGAACTGTGGGCAACCCGGGTCCGCCACGACGTTATCCACAGCCGCCGCAATGTCCCGCTGGACCGTCCGCCGGTCCCGGCCCATACTGCACCCGTGCGGGACTGGAGCGGGGAGATCGAATTCATCAGGATGCGGAGCCGTCGTGCCGGTACCCCGGCATTCCGGCGGGAGCTGAGGCAGGGGAGGTTCCTACTTCTGTGCCCGGAGATCGCGGTACCTGCCGCCGCGTTCCGGGCATTCCAGACCTGGGACCAGCAGGCGATACGGGCGTTCGCGGTGGGCCTGGGGAGCCGGACAGCGGTTCTCGTCGGCAAGTCCGCGGCACGGCTGCACGGTATCCCGGTCCTGGGGAACGAGGAGCCGGCCACCATCGTGCTCCCCGGCGGCGGGAGACCTCCCGTGAAGCAGTGGCCTGAGGGCGTGCGGTATCGACGCGCGAATCTGCCGCAGGAGCAGGTCACGGAGGTACACGGGGTCCGGGTGACCCGGATCATCCGGACGGTGGTGGACATCTGCCGCTACCACGGGCTGGTGGACGGGATCGTGGCGTTCGATCACGTACTCACGCTGAAGAACATGACCCGGCAACGCGCTGCGGCTCTCCTCGATGACCTGGGCCGGATCCGTGGGTTGAGTGTCGCCCGCCGGGCTCTCGAGCTTGCCGACGCCCGCGCCGAGAGTCCCCTCGAGTCATGGGCCCGCGCACAGATCCTCGTCGCTGATCTGCCGGAGGTCACGAGCGTGGAGCCCCAGGTGCCCGTCCTCGGTGGGCGACACAGAGTGGATCTCATGATCAACGGTTTCCAGTTGGTGGAGACCGACGGTGATCTGAAGTACGACGGCTCCACCGGTGTTGCCCCGGCTGAGCAGATGCGCAAGGACCGGGAGCGCGACCGGGCGCTGACCAATGCGGGGATTCCGCGGCTGCATGTGACGTATGCGGATCTCGCAACCGTCGTCGAGGGGGAGAGCCGCTTCCTCCGTATGCTGCGTGAGACCCTGCGAGCGCACGCCCGCCGCACCGCCTAAAGCGTGTTCGGCCGAGCCACGAACACCGTCGCCAAGCGCTTGCCCTTCTCCTTGATCAGCGCGATGGAGCGCCCGTCCGGTGCCACCGCCGCGTGCACCCCGACGAGGCCGCGCGGTTCGAGCCACTTGCCCATGGCCAGGGCCTCGGCCTCCTCCTCCGTCACCTCGAGCACCGGGTAGGAGCGGGCGAGCGCCTCGTCAAGGGTGAGGGACAGCCGCGGCGACTCCTCCAGCTGCTCGAGCGTCAGCGCGTCGGCAAGCTCGAAGGGCCCCACCGACGTGCGTCGGAGAGCGGTGAGGTGCCCGCCGACGCCCAACGCCTCCCCGAGGTCGCGGGCCAGGGAGCGGATGTAGGTGCCCGAGGAGCAGTCCACCGACACATCGACGTCGAGGAACTCGCCCTCACGTCGGAACGCCAGCGCCTCGAAGCGGGACACCGTCACCGGTCGCGCAGGGATCTCCACCTCCTCGCCGGCGCGGACGCGTTCGTGGGCGCGCTTGCCGTCGATCTTGATGGCGCTCACGGCTGCCGGGCGCTGCATGATGTCGCCGGTGAGGTCGGCCATCGCCGCCAGAACATCCTCCGACGACACAGAAGCCGCCGACGCCCCGGACACGACGTCGCCCTCCGCGTCGTCCGTCGTGGTCGCGGCACCCAGGCGGATGGTGGCGTCGTACGCCTTGGTGGCCGTCACCAGGTGCGCGAGGAAGCGGGTGCCGCGCTCGATGCCGACGACGAGCACGCCCGTCGCCATCGGGTCGAGGGTGCCGGCGTGCCCGACGCGGCGGGTGGAGAAGATGCGGCGGAGGCGGGAGACGACGTCGTGGGAGGTCATGCCCTGCGGCTTGTCCACCACGACGAGTCCGGAACTGGCCAGGGGATCGGTCATAGGGGAAGTGTATGCCGTAGTCTGAAGCGGTGAATGTTTGGCACGGACTTGGAGACATCCCCGCCGATCTCGAGGTGTCGGTGGTCACCATCGGCGTGTTCGACGGCGTCCATCGCGGCCATCAGCGCCTCATCCAGGAGGCGGTGCGGCAGGCGCACATCCGCAGTGTGCCGGCGGTGATGGTGACGTTCGATCCGCATCCGATCAGGGTGTTTCTGCCTGATCGTGCGCCGGTGCTGCTCAATTCGGTGGAGGAGCGGATCGCCCGGGCGGGTGAGCTGGGGATCGACGCCGTCCTCATCATCGACTTCAACGTGGAGCTCGCGGGTCAGACCCCGGACGAGTACTTCCAGACCCTGCTGGTCGACGGTCTCAAGGCGCAGTGCGTGGTCGTCGGGCAGAACTTCACGTTCGGACGCGACGCCGCCGGCACCGCCGACACGATGCGTGAGCGCGGGATGCGGCACGGTGTGGACGTGGAGATCGTCGATCTGCTGCACGATGAGGGCATGCGTATCTGCTCCTCGACGATCCGCAGTTTCCTCGCGGAGCAGGATGTGGCGCGTGCGGAGTGGGCCCTGGGGCGCCCGTTCACGGTGCGCGGGGAGATCATGCGCGGTGCCGGTCGGGGCGGCCGGGAGCTGGGTTTTCCCACCGCCAACCAGTACTTCGACGACTCCGTGGCGCTGCCGGCGGACGGAGTGTACGCGGGCTGGTTCACGGTGGTCAGCGACGGTCCGATTGACGGCGACATGGAGCCGGGGGAGAGGTACCCGGCGGCGATCTCCGTGGGCAAGAACCCCACGTTCGGGGACAAGGAGCGTAGCGTCGAGTCCTTCATCCTCGACCGTGACGCCGACCTCTACGGCCACGTTGCTGAGGTCGCCTTCGTCGAGCACGTGCGTGACATGGTGAAGTTCGATTCGGTGGATGCACTGCTCACCGCCATCCGCAATGACGTCAGCCGCGTCCGGGAGATCCTCGGGTGAAACTCATCCTCGACCTCGACACGGGTATCGACGACGCCTTCGCCCTCGCCTATGCCCTCGCCTCCCCCGAGGTCGAGCTCATCGGCGTGACCGGCACCTACGGCAACGTCACGGTCGCGGACGGCGTCCGCAACACCCTCGCCCTCCTCGAGCTCTTCGGCCGCCCGGATGTCCCCGTGTACCCCGGCCCGCAGCGGGAGGATTTCGAGGTCGCGGAGATCTCCGCGTTCATCCACGGTGCCAACGGTCTCGGCGAGGTGGAACTCCCCGCACCGGCGACCGGGCCCGCCGGCTCCGCCGTCGAGTTACTTATCGACGCCGTCCATACCCACCCTGACCTCGTCATCGTCCCGACGGGGCCGTCGACGACCATTGCGGCGGCGCTGGACGACGACCACTTCGCCGAGCACGCGCGCATCGTCATGATGGGCGGTGCGCTCACCGTGCCCGGCAACGTGCGCCCGTGGGCGGAGGCGAACGTGTGGCAGGACCCGGAGGCCACGAACGAGGTGTTCCGCCGCGCGCGCCACGTCACGATGATCGGCCTCGACGTCACCCTCAAGACCCTGCTCACCCGCACCGAGACCGCGCAATGGCGCGCCCTCGGCACGCCCGGTGGCACGATGCTTGCCGACGCCGCCGACCACTACATCGGTGCCTACGCCACCACCTCCCCGCACCTGGGCGGCTGCGGCCTGCACGACCCGCTGGCGGTGGCCGTGGCCGTCGACCCCTCGCTCGTCGAGTGCTTGGCGCTTCCCATGCAGGTCGACGTGGCTGGGGAGACCCGCGGACGTACCATCGGCGACCTCTCGCGACAGGGCCCGCTGGTCAATGTCGCCGTCGGCGTGGACGTGGCAAAATTCCTCGGCGAATTCATGACCCGATTGACTAGGCTGGCCGCAAACACCTGACCTGTCTCCGGAGGGCCTGAATGGAACTGCGTAACGGCATCGCCGCCTTCGACCCCGTCACCCTGCGCATCGCCGCCGAACAGCTGCCGCTGGTGCAGATTCCAGAGGTTCTCGACGCCGAGATGCCCGAGCACCTCGTGGCCCTGGCCGAGGTGGAGGTCACGCCCTTCAACGTCGCCGCGAAAATCGACACCGGCCAACTCACCTGGGACGTCGACGCCGAACTCAAGCCCTTCACCGCCTACGCAGGCGGACAGGCCTCCGGCGTGCAGCTGGCTGGGGCGCGCGTCGCCGAACTGGAGGACGCGGTGGTCGCGCGAGTGAACATCAAACTCGAAAACCGCAAGCTCCGCGCCTGGTTCGCCGAACTGCCCTCGGAGGTGTCGGAGCTCGACGCCTTCGACCTCGTCGCGGATGTCCGCCGCTGGATGAAGGACTTCTCCACCGAGGACAAGAAGGTCGACACCCTCATCGTCCCGCAGCAGGACGTGGACTACGAAGCCTTCGTGAAAGGTCTGGACAGGTCCACTCGGCAGTCGATCAAGGCCGTGATCGATGAAAAGGGCGCCCACGTGGTTGCCGAGACCGTCATTCTCGGTAGCCTACCGAGCTGGGGCTCGCCGAAGGAAGTCATTCTCGGGGAGCGTGGCCCCGTGCTGTTCTGGTTCAGCGAAGGCAACGAGAACAAGGCCCTGCCGTTTGCTGTGGTGTATACCGAAGCGGGGGCTTGGGTGGGGGCGTAGGGCTATGCCCCGTGAAGCTACTCAGCATCTCCATCGACGTCCGTTTAGTAGCTGCCTGGCTGTGCCACAAGGTGATACCAGATTTATCGCATAGGAGAAGGTCGCGGTCCTCGTTGTCGGTTTTGAGGCTCACGACTGCTTAGCGGGAGTCCAGAACCTCCAGAAATGGGCCCGAACTATTCTTAGCTCCAACAGTTCTACAAGAGGAGCAAAGATTGTCTTCGATAAAGAAGCAGCCTGCCGCGTCCCTGCTTACCAATCCTCAGCGTCTGGCGGGTAAGCGGGAGCTTTACAGTGATCTCTACAGAGCCGGTGTACGTCGGCAAGTGCCCCAGGCGGTGATCTACCTCCTACCGAACACAGTGCCAATGGAGATCGACGACGTGGAGTCGTTGTCACAAGGATCCGAGGTAGTCCGCGATTTGCTGGATGAGGACGTCCCGCAGGCCCTGGAAGTCACCCTGAATCAGAGAGGAACCGACCGGTTACACAAGTTGCTGCGTTCTCGTAGACCCTTGCCAGAACGGGCAGTGATCGCCTCCGCAGCGATGTTCTTGGCTTTGATGGTTCTTCCTTTGACGCTGTTTGCGCAATCGTGGAGCGGGATCGCAGTGAATCTGACCATCATCGCGGTGGGGTTCGTAGTCCGGCGGATGAGTATCAACCACACGGTCGCTGGGATTGATGTGGATGGTGAAGACTACCCTTCTGAAGGGCTGAACGGTGTCACTCATCCAGCCTTTGGTGACATCATGATCAAGCTGGCAGAGCTCGCCGAGCTTCAGAACGTATCGGTTCTTGAGCACCCCTTCTTGAGCGACCTGCAGACCGTGGCCGATTTCGTGCGTGACACTAACGCCGGTGATATTTCCGACCGAGAGAAGGCCGCCATAAGCGAAGAAGCAACGAGTCTCATCGACATCATTGCGACGAGAATCAACGATGAGATCCAGTCGATCAATGCCATACGGGAGAGCACAGAACGTGAGTTGAGTGCCTTAGGGGCAGACTCAGCCAAGGAACTGCTGGCAGCCGGCGATCAGCAGATCAACGATGTCAAGGTCGCCGGGATTCGGGATAGAGCCGACATTCTTCGGAAGCTAATAGAAGAAGACAAGACGTTCTAGCTCCTCGTCCACTTCCCTTAGGAATCCCTGTTCTGGCCGTGTTGAGGGATCGGTTACGAACGACTGAGTCGTGTCGATGCCGGGGAGTCGGTCGATTCCGATCGCCCAGATCCGTGAATCACGGAGTCTATGTTGGGCCTCTTGAAGACCTCGCGAACCTCATCTTTGTATCCCTGGGTGAGGTCGGGGAGGTTCTCTGCCTACTTCGCGGCATCACGGTGTGTTTTGCCGCGAACCTGTACTGAGAAGTGTCGTAGACGGGATTGGCTACAGTACGTTCGAGTTCTTCAGGGAGGATCAGATCGGGCTTGGGCGTGGGCGCAGCTGAGCCTTTGCAATTGCGAGAGCTCGGTGTCCAATCGGAGCCAGCTCCGCCTCGAGTAGGGCCAGCACAATGATCGGGAGGATCACCACGACGTACTCCTTTGGGTGATTAGGGGCCACACAGTTTTTCTAAGATGGCTCAGATGAACTTCGGATTTGGTTGGTACATAGAGTCCTCTCCAACCTAGGATTTGCAACGACTTGAGTCGGCGGCCGTTCAGGGATTTGGTCCCCACCCACCTCACCCGGTAAGATCCTCCAAGGCTTCATGCGACTGCGGTCCACAGCAGTTGCGCCACCAGGCCTAGGGCGTGAAACCCCAGGCCAGGGACATTTCATGTGGACTGAAACAACGAAGAGAGATTCATCATGGCTCTGACTTCTGAGCAGAAGAAGAACATCCTGGGCGAGTACGGCCTGCACGAGACCGACACCGGTTCCCCGGAGGCTCAGGTCGCACTGCTGACCAACCGCATCAACAACCTGACCGAGCACCTCAAGTTCCACAAGCACGACCACCACTCCCGTCGTGGCCTGCTGCTGCTCGTCGGTCGTCGTCGCGGCCTGCTGAAGTACCTGGCCGACAACAACATCGACCGCTACCGTGACCTGATCGCCCGCCTGGGCCTGCGTCGCTAAGCGAACTCAGATCTTCCGCGAACCCGCTCTCCGCTCGGAGGGCGGGTTTCGTGCATGCTCACGCTGAAGGCGGATTTTCGCGGCCCACGGTGTCGAGCCAGTAATTGATGCGTTTTCGCAAGTGTCCGCCTAACTCGTCTGCGATTCTTTTTGCCGCTCGAGTAGCATCGGACGGCAGAGAATGGCCTGCAAGACATGCTCCTTGAAGAGCGTGCTCAACGGCCCAGTGTTCCTCGCCGACAGCGCACTCACCGGCGATGACGCCTCTCCATTCACCAGTGATGTGCGGCCAGATGTTCTCTATGACCAACTGAGCGTCGGGGTCGCCCAAGCCACGGAGCCTGATTCTGGGCAACAGATCTTCTTTGTTTGTCCCATTGCTACGCGATGTCGGTGAGGTCATCTGGGCTCCACTGGTGGTCGGGGGGTGCTCGCTACGGGTAGCACCATTTTACGGCGGGCGCTGGGTGAGGGCAGACCCGTCGGCACGGGCGAGACCCTCACTGCGGCGGCGGAGCTTCGGGTTACTCGTAGTCCAAAGTTCATGGACAGGAAAGGGCTGGGTGCCGGCCGGTTTGGAGTTAGTGGTTCCGCCGTCGGCACTCTAGTTGGTAGGAGTGGTGGAGCCGGGCACGTAGTGCCGCGCCACTCGGCCTCGCCCCGTATGTGCATCGGCGTTATCCAGGAAGCCATGGATGCGAGCATTCACTACCAGGGTCAATTCTGCGGTATCTCCCAGCCCCACGTCTACCAAGCCCTGTAGTCCGCACCTTCATTGTCCGCAATGGAGGGGATTGCTGGAGGCGAGCTCTGACTGTTTCATGTGCCGCTTGATGAAGGGCACCGTGGTATTCCGCTCGTCCCCCTCAGGCCAGGCGTCAGCCCGCGGGTAACACCCAAACCCGCTCTCCGTTCGGAGGGCGGGTTTCGGCATTCCGAAACCTGTACCACACCTGGTAGAATGTCCCCCGTTGTAAAGGACATTTTTTCGACGGCACCGATGATCGTCGATGAGACTCATCTTCCAAGGAGATACATGAGCAACCCCGTACAGATTCACGTCGACGAGGACTACGGCGTCACCGAGGCGACCGTCGAGATCGACAACGGTGATTTCGGTACCCGTGAGATCCGTTTCGAGACCGGTCAGCTGGCCCGCCAGGCCGGCGGTTCCGTGACCACCTACCTCGACGACGAGAACATGCTGCTGGCCACGGTCACCGCGTCCAACCAGCCGCGCGAGGGCTTCGACTTCTTCCCGCTGACCGTCGATGTGGAGGAGCGGATGTACGCCGCCGGCCGCATCCCGGGTTCCTTCTTCCGTCGTGAGGGCCGTCCCTCCACCGACGCGATCCTGGCCTGCCGCCTCATCGACCGCCCGCTGCGTCCGACCTTCGTCAAGGGTCTGCGCAACGAGGTCCAGGTCGTCATCACCGTCATGTCGCAGGTCCCGGAGGACTACTACGACGTTGTCGCCATCAACGGTGCCTCCGCTGCCACCCAGCTGTCCGGGCTGCCGGTGTCCGGCGCCGTCGGTGGTGTGCGCATCGCACTGATCGCCGATGACAAGCACCCGAAGGGCCAGTGGGTTGCCTTCCCGAACCAGGCACAGCGCGAGCAGTGCGTGTTCGAGATGGTCGTCGCCGGCCGCCTCGTTGAGCGCAAGGGCCGTCGCAAGGGCGAGGACGTCGCCATCATGATGGTCGAGGCCGGCGCCGGCGCCAACGTCCTCGAGCTGGTCAAGGGCGGTGCCCCGGCCCCGACCGAGGACACCGTGTCCGAGGGCCTCGAGGCCGCCAAGCCGTTCATCTCCCTCCTGTGCAAGGCGCAGGCCGGGCTGGCCGAGCAGGCCGCCAAGGAGCGCCAGGAGTTCCCGGTGTTCCCGGCGTACGGCGATAAGGTCTACGCGGCCGTCGAGAAGAAGGCCTCGAAGAAGCTTGCCGAGATCATGACCATCAAGGGCAAGCACGAGCGCGAGGACGCCGCTAACGACTACATGGTCGAGATCGAGGAGTCCCTCGTCGGTTCCTTCGCCGACAACCCGGACGCCGCCAAGGAGGTCCGCGCCGCGTACAACTCGCTGATGAAGCAGATCGTACGCCAGAAGATCCTCACCGAGGGCTTCCGCATCGACGGCCGCGGTGTCACCGACATCCGTGACCTCGGCGTCGAGGTCGAGCTCATCCCGCGCGCCCACGGCTCCGCCCTCTTCGAGCGTGGCGAGACCCAGATCCTCGGTGTCACCACCCTGGACATGCTCAAGATGGAGCAGCAGATCGACTCGCTGTCCCCGGAGAAGTCCAAGCGCTACATCCACCACTACAACTTCCCGCCGTACTCCACCGGTGAGACCGGCCGCGTCGGTTCCCCGAAGCGCCGCGAGATCGGCCACGGTGCCCTCGCCGAGCGCGCCCTCGAGCCGGTCATCCCGTCCCGCGAGGAGTTCCCGTACACCATCCGTCAGGTCTCCGAGGCCCTGGGCTCCAACGGTTCCACCTCCATGGGTTCCGTCTGCGCGTCCACCCTCTCCCTGTACAACGCCGGCGTTCCGCTCAAGGCCCCGGTCGCGGGTATCGCCATGGGCCTGGTCTCCGATGAGGTCGACGGTGAGACCAAGTACGTCGCGCTGACCGACATCCTCGGCGCCGAAGACGCCTTCGGCGACATGGACTTCAAGGTCGCCGGCACCCCGGAGTTCATCACCGCCCTGCAGCTGGACACCAAGCTCGACGGCATCCCGTCCCAGGTGCTTGCCGACGCCCTCGCCCAGGCCCGCGAGGCACGCCTCACGATCCTCGACACCATGTCCGAGGTCATCGACGGCCCCGACGAGATGAGCAAGCTCGCCCCGAAGATCACCACCGTCAAGGTGCCGATCAACAAGATCGGTGAGCTCATCGGCCCCAAGGGCAAGACCATCAACTCCATCACCGAGGAGACCGGCGCCGACGTCTCCATCGAGGACGACGGCACCGTCTACGTGTCCGCCGCCTCCGGTGAGGCAGCCGATGCCGCGATCGAGAAGATCAACTCCATCGCCAACCCGCAGCTGCCGAAGGTCGGCGAGCGTTACCTGGGTACTGTCGTCAAGACCGTCGCCTTCGGTGCCTTCGTCTCCCTGACCCCGGGTCGCGACGGCCTGATCCACATCTCGAACCTCGGTGGCGACGAGCGCATCGAGAAGGTCGAGGACGTCATCATCGTCGGTGACAAGGTCCAGGTCGAGATCGCCGACATCGACAACCGCGGCAAGATCTCCCTCGTCCCCGTCGAGGGCTAAACGCCTCGGTTCGCCGCTGACGCGCCCCTGTCCACCCTGCCGGGTGGGCGGGGGCGCTTCGCGTTGGCGGACTCGGGCTCAGAAACACTGCAGCACGAGGTGCGCGTTCTCCCACCTCCCGTCGCGGATGTCCTCGCGGCGCATCCAGACGTAGAGTCAGCCGTCATCACCCCAGGACCAGTCCCCGTCGTCGTGGGAGGCGAACTGGGCGAGCAGCACCCACCCGCCGGAATCGTCTGAAACCTCCATGCCGTGGCGGTACTCCAGACCCCGGGACAGGGCGGAGGATTTCGCGGCCATGTCGTCCTCCTGGATCACGGAGGGCCCCCCGCCGATGTGGTGGTGCTCGGTGGCGTCCGGGGTGTCGTCGGACCAGGCGAAGTAGGCGTCCTCGTCCTCGGACCAATCGACGGCGGAGGAGTTATCGGACGGCACGGTCACCGCGGACACCGGGGTCAGGCGGTGGGCGGGCAGCGGGGACGGACCCTCGCGCTGCTCGACGCCGGGCGCAGCCGCGTAGACCAGGCGGAAGCCATCCCGGTCGGCCAGCTGGTAACCCTACGGCTGCTCGATGGAGTCGTAGAAGAAGTAGAGATGCCCGGAGGTGGGCAGCTCCAGATCGGTGAGCCCGACGATCTTGGTGAGGTTGACCTGGGCGAGGAACGGCAGCGGCTCACCGGTGCCGGCGTGCGCCGGCCACTCGATCTCCGCCGGCAGGTCGGGGTGGCCGCCGAAGCGGGACTGGCCGGGCTCGGTGGGGACACCGGGCGTGGCGGCGAGACGCGCGGTGGGGCGGGCCAGGGTGAGGAACTGCTCCTGGATCGTCGGCTTCAGGTCCGAGGCGGCGAGAGAGGCACGGAGTGCATCGTGGGTGGCGAACAAGACTGGATCGTAGGCCGTATCCGGCTGGTGTGCCCGACAGCCGGCCTGCAACCTTCAGTAGCACTGCAGCTCCAGGCGCGCGTCCCGCCAGCGACGCTGACGCAGCGCCGTCCGAGAGATGGTGACGTAAAGCCGCCCGTGGTCACCCCACTGCCACTGGCCCTTCCCACCGGAGGTGAACTCCGCGAGCAGCACCCGGCCGAAGCCCTCCACCGGCCCCTGGATGGGCACCGGGTGTCCGCCGAGGTGGTGGACCCCGTCGGTGTCGGGCGCCCGGTAGTGCCAGCCGGAGTAGCGCTCGTCCCCCTGCCAGCTGCCGGGCATGGACAACACGGCCTCCGGAAGGAGCCGGTGGGCGGGCAACACGTGGGTGCCTGCCGGCGCCTCGCGGGGGACCAGGCCGTGGTCGCGGGCGTAGAGCAGGCGGAAGCCCTCCTTGTGGAAGTCCTCGTAGCCCCAGGGCTGGCCTTCGGTGTCGTAGAAGAAGTACAGGTGCCCGGAGCGGGGCAGGTCGAGCCCGCTCATCCCGCGGACGTCCGCGAGGTTGATCTGCGCGAGGAAGGGCATGCGGATGTCGTAGCGGGGGATCCACGGCCAGTCCAGGTGCGGCGGCAGATCGGGATGGCCGCCGAAGCGGGACTCACCGACCCGCTGCGGGAGGCCGGCCTCCGGTCGCAGCAGGGCGGCGGGGCGGGCGAGATCGGTGAGGGCGGCGGGCAGGGCGGCGGTGGTCAGGGAGCGGGCGAGGGCGTCCTTGGTGGGGAACATGGCCACACCATAGAACACGTGTCCTACATGTGGTCTGACCTGCGGATATGTGGGCTGCTACTTGTGCTGGATGTCGACCACCACGCGCAGCGGGTTCTGCAGCAGCGTCACCGAGTAGGGCAGCTCCGCCTCCAGTCCGATGTAGGTGAGCGTGTGGCCCTCGAAGGTGCCGGTGTTGTAGACCTCCTCGACCACGCCGGTGCCGGGGTACGGCCCCGTGGCCGCGCCCTCGTGGTCGTGCTCGAAGGGGTAGGTGGTGCCGGTGATGTTCACCATGAGGAAGGCCTCGCCGGCGACGTCGACGTCGAACCCGGAGCCCTGCTGGTAGGGCTGGTCGATGTACTGGGTGATCCAGCCGGGCTCGCCGTCACCGATGAGGTCGTAGACCACGCGGGTGAAGTTCTCGTGGCGGCCCACGCGGATCCCGGTGACCAGCGGCGGGGGATCCACCCACACCGGTTCGCGATTCTCTGAGGTGACAGCCGGGGTGCCCAGCGGGCGGTCCGGGGTGGGGTTGTCCGCGGCCGGGGTCGTGGTGGTGGTCGCCACCGTGGTGGTGGGGTCGGTGTCGGTCTCGGCGGGTGTGGTCGTGGTGGTCGTGCCCACCGGCGCGGCCGTGGACGTCACGGTCAGCGGCGGGTTGGTCGTGGTGGTACCGCCATCGGTGGTGCCCTCGGTGTTGCAGGCGGTGAGTAGCAGCGCCGTGACGGTGACGGCGGGGATGAGGGGGCGTCGATAAGCGGTCATAGTCCCACCTTAAAGGTCATAACCGGGAACTGTCACCGGTTATGGCCGAATCGTTAGGGGTCTGTTGGTTCTTTGATAAGGTCGATGACCAGCCGTTTCGGGTCCTCCAGGAAGGTCACTGAGTACGGGTACTCCTGATCGAGGCCGATGACGAACTCGGAGTGGGCCTCGAAGAGGCTCGCGAAGGTGACCCCGTTGATCACCCCGCCGCCCGGATGCGGGCCGTGGGCCAGCAGACCGGAGTCGTCGCCCATGGGGTAGGGCGTGCCGGTGATGATGACGTGCAGCGCGGTCGCGCCCTCGTAGTCGACCGGGAACCCCAAGGCCTGCTGCAGCGGTTTTTCGGTGTACTCGATGAACCATCCGGGCTCACCGTTGCCCGCCAGGTCGAAGACGAGGCGGTCGAAACGCTCGTGCTCGCCGATGCGGTAGCCGGTGACGTGGAGCTCTCCGGTGAGCGAGTCCCAGTTCTCCTGGCGCGCGGTGTCGGGTGTGCCCAGCGGCGCGAGAGCGGTCGCAGAGGTTTCGGTGGCGGTCGCGGTGATGGTGGTGGACGGGGTCGTCGACGGTGTCGTCGGTGCGGGCGCAGGCGGCTCAGGCGTGGTCGAAGTGGTCGTCACGGTCGGCTCCGGCGCAGTCGGCTCCGGCGTCTCGGCAGGCTGCGCGCAGCCCACGAGCAGCAGCGGCAGGGTTACCAGCAGGCGTTTCATGGCTGAATCAGCTGAATCCAGTGGCCGCAGGTGTCGTCGAGCACCGCCACGGTGACCGGCCCGGCCTCGGTGGGTTCCATGGAGAACACGACACCGAGGTCGAGCAGCCGCCGGTACTCGGCCTCGATGTCGCTCACCTCGAACTGGGTGAAGGGCAGGCCGTCGGCGTAGAGGGCCTCGCAGAACACGGCCGCCGCGGGGTGCCCCATGGGCTCGAGGAGTAGCTCGGTGCCGTCCGGGTCCTCCGGGGAGACGAGGGTGAGCCAGCGGGCCCCGTCACCGACGGGGACGTCGTGCTTGACCTCGAACCCGAGGACGCGGGTGTAGAAGTCGAGGGCCTGCTGTTGGTCGGCGACGTAGAGGCTGGTGATGTTGATGCGCATGCCCCGATCCTATGCGCCTACACTGGGACACCGAATGAACCGGACTCAAGGAGGAACCATGGCCATCAAGGTGGGAGTGCTCGGCGCGAAGGGCCGCGTCGGCTCGGCGGTGTGCGAGGGCGTCAACGCGGCGGAGGATCTCGAGCTCGTCGCGCAGGTCGATCAGGGCGATGACCTGCAGATGCTTGTCGACGCCGGCGCCCAGGTCGTCGTCGACTTCACCACCCCGGGTTCCGTCATGGGCAACCTCGAGTTCACCACCGCCCATGGCATCCACGCCGTCGTCGGCACCACCGGTTTCGACGAGGAGCGCCTCGCGCAGGTCCGCGAGTGGACGGGCAGGGAGGGTGCGGGCCACGTGCTCATCGCCCCGAACTTCGCCATCTCCGCCGTGCTGGCGATGAGCTTCGCCCAGCAGGCCGCCCGCTTCTTCGACTCCGCCGAGGTCGTCGAGTACCACCACCCGCACAAGCTCGACGCCCCCTCCGGCACCGCGATCCACACCGCGCAGGGCATCGCCGAGGCGCGGAAGGAGGCCGGTCTCGGCCCCATCCCGGACGCCACCGAGCAGTCGCTCGACGGGGCCCGCGGCGCCGACGTCGACGGCGTGCGCGTCCACGGCGTGCGCATGACCGGCATGGTCGCCCACGAGGACATCATCTTCGGCGCCCAGGGCCAGTCCCTCACCATCCGCCAGGACTCCTACGACCGCACCTCGTTCGTGCCGGGCGTGCTCGTCGGCGTCCGCGAGATCGCCGGGCACCCGGGCCTGACCGTGGGACTCGACGGCTACCTGGGGATCTAGATGGCCAAGCCTGTCGAGCTGGACGTCCAGCTCATCGCCGCCACCACGTTCACCCCGCCCTCCGGGGTCGACTGGGACGTCGACGTTTCCGCCACCGGCGCCGAGGCCCTCGTCGAGTTCGCCGGCCGCGCCTGCTACGAGACCTTCGACAAGCCCAACCCGCGTACCGCCGCCAACGACGCCTACCTGCGCCACATCATGGAGGTCGGCCACACCGCGCTCCTCGAGCACGCCACCGCCACCCTCTACATCCGCGGCATCTCCCGGTCCGCCACCCACGAGCTGGTGCGCCACCGCCACTTCAGTTTCTCGCAGCTGAGCCAGCGATTCGTCCACACCGACGAAGCCGAGGTCGTCCTGCCGACCCTCATCGCCGAGGACCCCGAGCTCGCCCAGATGATGCTCCGCGCCGTCGACGAGTCCCGCTTCATCTACCAGGAGCTTCTCGACGCCCTCGAGGACAAGCTCTCCGACGAGCCCAACGCCCTGCTGCGCAAGAAGCAGGCCCGCCAGGCCGCCCGCGCGGTGCTGCCCAACGCCACCGAGTCCCGCATCGTCGTCACCGGCAACTTCCGGGCGTGGCGGCACTTCATCGGGGCGCGCGCGACGGAGCACGCCGACGTCGAGATCCGCGCCCTCGCCGTGGCCTGTCTGCGCCTGCTGCAGCAGCAGTCTCCCGTGCTCTTCTCCGATTTCCAGATCTCCACCCTGTCCGACGGCACGGAAATGGCCGTCAGTCCCTACGCCACGGACTTCTGACGCGCCAGGGATTCCCCCTCCGATAAATGAAAGAGGTACCCTTGACCACCATGAGTACAGGTTTGACCTCCAAGACCGGAGTCGAGGACTTCGGCACCGTCTGCGTCGCCATGGTCACCCCCTTCGACCGGGACGGCGCCCTCGACATCGAGGCCGGCCGCCGCATCGCCGCCCACCTCGTCGACAACGGGCTGGACTCCCTGGTGCTCGCCGGCACCACGGGCGAGTCCCCGACCACGACCCTGGACGAGAAGCTCGCGCTGCTCAAGGCCGTGAAGGAGGAGGTCGGGGACCGCGCGAAGCTCATCGCCGGCGCCGGCACCAACGACACCGCCGCCTCCATCGAGCTGGCCCGCGCCTCCGCCGAGGCGGGCGCCGACGCACTCCTGGTGGTCACCCCCTACTACTCGAAGCCCAGCCAGGAAGGCCTCTACCAGCACTTCTCGGCTGTCGCAGGCGCCACCGAGCTGCCGATCATGCTCTACGACATCCCGCCGCGCTCGTCGATTCCGATCGAGGCCGACACCATCCGCCGACTCGCGGAACTGCCGACCATTCGTGCGGTGAAGGACGCAAAGGGTAACATGGCCGAGTCTGCACTGCTCATGCATGAGACCGGTCTCGCCTGGTACTCCGGCGATGATCCGTTGAACATCCCGTGGCTGTCCATCGGCGCCTCGGGATTCGTCTCCGTGGTCGGCCACGCCGCACCGCGCGCCCTGCGTGAGCTGTACACAAGTTTCGAGGAAGGCGACCTCGCCCGTGCGCGGGAAATCAACGCCACTGTTCTTTCACCGCTCATCGCCGCCCAGGGTCGCCTGGGTGGAGCCACGATGGCCAAGGCTGCCCTGCGTCTGCAGGGCATTGAGGTGGGGGACCCGCGTCTGCCTGTCGTCGCACCCGACGAGCAGGAGATCGAGGCCCTCCGCCGTGACATGGAGAAGGCTGGAGTCCTTTAAATATGACTGAATCCCGTAATCGTGCCCGGAAGGTCACCCGCAAGGCGGGCCCGCCGGAGACCGAGAGCACTGCTGCATCCCCGGTTTTCCAGGCACCGACCCCGGAGACGAACGGAAACGCAGAGCAGAACACCCAGAAGTCTGCCGACAACAACAACGGCGGCGGCGCCAAGTCCGACAACGGCGGCGGCAACCGCTCCCGCGGCGGAAACCGTTCCCGCGGGGGCCGGGGCGGCCGCAACAACCAGGGCAACCAGGGTGGGCAGAACCAGGACCGCAACCAGGGTGGACGGGGGCGTCGTAACGTCGTCAAGTCCATGCAGGGCGCGGATCTGACGAAGCGTCTGCCCGAGCCGCCGAAGGCCCCGAAGAACGGCCTGCGCATCTACGCGCTGGGCGGTATCTCCGAGATCGGCCGCAACATGACGGTCTTCGAGTACAACAACCGTCTGCTCATCGTCGACTGCGGCGTGCTCTTCCCGTCCTCGGGTGAGCCGGGCGTCGACCTCATCCTGCCGGACTTCGGCCCCATCGAGAAGCACCTCGACCGCGTCGACGCGCTCGTGGTCACCCACGGCCACGAGGACCACATCGGTGCCATCCCGTGGCTGCTCAAGCTGCGTCCGGACATCCCGATCCTGGCCTCCCGCTTCACCCTCGCGCTCATCGCCGCGAAGTGCAAGGAGCACCGCCAGCGACCGAAGCTCATTGAGGTCAACGAGTCCTCCAACGAGAACCGCGGTCCGTTCAACATCCGTTTCTGGGCCGTCAACCACTCCATCCCGGACTGCCTCGGCCTGGCCATCAAGACGGGTGCCGGCCTGGTCATCCACACCGGTGACATCAAGCTGGACCAGACCCCGACCGACGGTCGTCCGACCGATCTGCCGGCCCTGTCCCGCTTCGGCGACGAGGGCGTGGACCTCATGCTCTGCGACTCGACGAACGCCACCACCCCGGGTGTCTCCGGCTCCGAGGCCGACGTCGCCCCGACCCTCAAGCGGCTTGTCGCCGACGCCCGTCAGCGCGTCATCCTGGCGTCCTTCGCGTCGAACGTCTACCGCGTGCAGGCGGCTGTCGACGCCGCCGTCGCCGCCGGCCGCAAGGTCGCTTTCAACGGCCGCTCGATGATCCGCAACATGGAGATCGCCGAGAAGATGGGCTACCTCAAGGCGCCGAAGGGCACGATCGTGTCCATGGACGACGCCTCCAAGATGGCCCCGCACAAGGTCATGCTCATCACCACCGGTACCCAGGGTGAGCCGATGGCGGCCCTGTCACGGATGGCGCGTCGTGAGCACCGTCAGATCACCGTCCGCGACGGCGACCTCATCATCCTGTCCTCCTCGCTCGTCCCGGGCAACGAGGAGGCCGTGTTCGGTGTCATCAACATGCTGGCCCAGATCGGCGCCACCGTCGTCACCGGCAAGGACGCAAAGGTCCACACCTCCGGTCACGGTTACGCCGGCGAGCTGCTGTTCCTCTACAACGCGGCCCGCCCGAAGAACGCCATGCCGGTCCACGGCGAGTGGCGTCACCTGCGTGCCAACAAGGAGCTGGCGATCGCCACCGGCACCGAGCGCGACCGCGTCGTGCTGGCCCAGAACGGTGTCGTCGTCGACCTCGTCGACGGCCGCGCCCAGGTCGTCGGCCAGATCCCGGTCGGTAACCTCTACGTCGACGGCACCACCATGGGTGAGGTCGACGCGGACGTCCTGGCCGACCGCACGAGCCTCGGCTCCGGCGGCCTGATCTCCATCACGGCGATCATCGACAACCGCACCGGCCGCCTGATGGAGTCCCCGACGGTGGAGACCAAGGGCTTCACCGAGGATGACCGCGCCATGACCCCCGAGGTCAAGGAGCTCGCGGAGACCATCCTCAACGATCTGGCCGCCGAGGGCGAGAACAACCCGTACCGCATGGTCCAGCAGCTGCGCCGCCGCGTCTCCCGTTTCGTGGAGCAGAAGTGGCGTCGTGAGCCGATGATCCTGCCGACGGTCGTGCCCATGACCTCCGATCTCGACGACGCGATCGACGACGACGAGATCAAGGCCTCCGCACGCCCCTCGCTCTAAGCCCGCCCCGTCCATGCACCCCGGCACTATGCTGGGGTGCATGTCTTTTTCCAGTACGGAACGTGCCCGCCTCGCCGCCCTGCTCATCGACGCCGGCCCCGACGCCCCCACCCTCTGCGAAGGGTGGGACACGCGCGACCTCGCCGTCCACCTGTTCCTGCGCGAGAACCGTCCGCTGGCGACGGCCGGCATGTTCATCCCGGCGCTGGCCGGCCAGCTGGCGAAGGCGAGCGCGAAGGCGGGGGAGCGGGACTACGCTTCCCTCGTCCGCGAGTGGGCCGCCGGTCCGGGGAGGTTCAACCCGGTGCGGTTCATCGACAGGCAGATGAACACGGTGGAGCATTTCGTCCACCACGAGGATGTGCGCCGCGGCGACGGCGTGGCGCGGCCGCGCGAGTTCAGCGCGGTGGTCAACCGGCAGCTGTACGGCGCGCTGAAGATGCTGGCGCCGCGGATGCTGGCGAAGAGTACAGCCCCGGTGATCCTCCATCCGAGCGGGATGCCGCGGATCGTGGCCGTCGACGAGCGCGGGGTGAGCGGCGACGGGGAGAACGTCGTGCGTGTCAGCGGCGAGGTCGGGGAGCTGCTGCTGTGGGTCTACGGGCGTGACGCGGTGGAGGTGGCCATCGACGGCAACCCCGCCGACGCCCACCGGTCAGGGCTGTGACCTTGACCAAAAAGTGCCCCTGAGCCCGGTGTGGCTGATGTGAATAGTGTGGCGTGAGCAACTACAGTGGGGGCCATGTCTGTACGAAGCTCGGCGTCACGAACCAAGAAGGACCGCACCCGGCCCTCCGGAAGAGGGAGCAAGGCCACACCCCCGGCCACCGCGACCTCCGCATTCCGCGCTGCTGACACCTCCGAGGAGAGGACCGGCAGCGCGTTCCGTGCTGTCGGCGGGGGGCTGAGCTCCATGGCCCGCGGCGTCGGCAGCCTCACCCGCCGTGCCCCGAAGGAGGACCGTATCACCCAGACGACCGAGCCCGAGGAGACCACCAGCGAGGCCCGCGACGTCAACATGGACGGCGTCGCCCTCACCCTCATCGGCCTGGCCGCCGTGCTCGGCGCCTCCGTGTGGATGGACATCGCCGGCCCCGTCGGGGCCGCCATCTCCACCGCCGCCCACCTGGCGATCGGAGCCGGTGCACTCATCCTGCCGGTGGCGCTCGTCGCCCTGGCCATCGCCCTCATGCTCGGCGTGCGCCACGCCCCCGGCGACCGCACCCGCATCGCCGTGGGCACCACCCTCATCGCCGTCTCCATGCTGGGCCTCGTCCACCTCCTCGCCGGCAACCCCGCGGAGTGGGACGGCCGCGTCATCGCCGGCGGCGCCATCGGTGCCTGGACCGGCGGCACCCTCGCCCTGGGCTTCAGCTCCTACGTGGCGATTCCGCTGCTCATCCTCGTCATCGTCTACGGCGCCCTCAAGGTCACCGGCATCACCACCCGCCAGGCCTTCGACTATGTCCGCGACCTCATCCGCGACATCCGCACCCCGGGCCCCGAGCACGACGACGTCGACGGTGACGACCTCTACGGCCACGTCGACGACGACATCGACGCCCTCGCCGAGGGCCGCGAGCGCGCCCCCCGACCGGCGCCGCGCCCCCGTCCGCGGCCGACCCCGCGGACGACGCGGGCGTCGAGAAGCAACACCCCGCTGGACAACTACCCGGTCGACGAGGACCCGGCCGAGGAGTTCGAGCACGACACCCAGCACACGCTCTTCGACACGCCTGTCGCCCGCGAGAACACCGACGAGTTCCCTGCCGTTAACGCCGCCGACGCCGCCGACGCCGTCGCCGCCTCCCGCGAGCAGATGCGCCAGGCCATCGTCGCCCGCTCGGGTATCGATGCCGCCGCCGTCCCCGCCAGCACCCCGAAGTCCGAGCTCGAGGCCGTCCCCGTCCCGGAGGCCCGCCAGCCGGAGACCACCACGGACTACCAGCTGCCCAGCACCGACCTGCTCATCGACGGCGACAAGCCCAAGACCCGCACCGAGACCAACGACCGGATGATCGAGGCCATCACCGACGTCTTCCGCGAGTTCAACGTCGACGCCGCCGTCACCGGCTTCTCCCGCGGCCCGACCGTCACCCGCTACGAGGTGGAACTCGGCCCGGGCGTCAAGGTCTCCAAGATCACCAACCTGCAGTCCAACCTGGCGTACGCGGTGGCCACCGACAACGTCCGCCTGCTCACCCCGATCCCGGGCAAGTCCCTCGTCGGCATCGAGGTGCCCAACACCGACCGCGAGATGGTCCGCCTCGCCGACGTCCTCAACGCGCCCGCCACCCGCGGCAACCACGACCCCATGCTCATCGGCCTGGGCAAGGACATCGAGGGCGACTTCGTCTCCCACTCCGTGCAGAAGATGCCGCACCTGCTCGTCGCCGGCTCCACCGGCTCCGGTAAGTCCGCGTTCATCAACTCCATGCTCGTCTCCCTGCTCACGCGCGCGACGCCGGAGGAGGTGCGCCTCATCCTCGTCGACCCGAAGATGGTCGAACTCACGCCGTACGAGGGCATCCCGCACCTCATCACCCCGATCATCACGCAGCCGAAGAAGGCCTCCGCCGCGCTGCAGTGGCTCGTCGAGGAGATGGAGCAGCGCTACATGGACATGAAGTCCGCCCGCGTGCGCCACATCAAGGACTTCAACCGCAAGGTCAAGTCCGGCGAGATCCAGGCCCCGCTCGGCTCCGAGCGCGAGTACCGCCCGTACCCCTTCATCATCTGCGTCGTCGACGAGCTCGCCGACCTCATGATGACCGCGCCGAAGGAGATCGAGGACTCCATCGTCCGCATCACCCAGAAGGCCCGCGCCGCTGGCATCCACCTCGTCCTGGCCACCCAGCGCCCGTCCGTCGACGTGGTCACCGGCCTCATCAAGACGAACGTGCCGTCGCGCCTCGCCTTCGCGACGTCCTCCCTCACCGACTCCCGCGTCATCCTCGACCAGGCCGGCGCCGAGAAGCTCATCGGCATGGGCGACGCCCTCTTCATCCCGCAGGGCGCCGGCAAGCCGCAGCGCCTCCAGGGTGCCTTCGTCACCGACGAGGAGGTGCAGGCCGTCGTCGAGTCCGCCAAGGACCAGGCGCAGCCCAACTACACCGAGGGCGTCACCGAGGACCGCTCCACCGACGCCAAGAAGGAGATCGACGAGGAGATCGGCAAGGACATGGACGACCTCGTCGAGGCCGTCGAACTCGTCGTCACCTCGCAGCTCGGCTCCACCTCCATGCTGCAGCGCAAGCTGCGCATCGGCTTCGCCAAGGCCGGCCGCCTCATGGACCTCATGGAGACCCGCGGCGTCGTCGGCCCGTCCGAGGGATCCAAGGCGCGTGACGTGCTGGTCAAGCCGGAGGAGCTGGACACCATCCTGTGGATGATCAAGGGCGCCGACCCGGCCGAGGCCCCCAAGGAGGAGGAGCCCGAGGTCGACGTCGTGGAGGCGGATCCGCCGCGCGGGGTGTTCTGAGGATCGGTGTGAGGGCCTGTTCGTAATTACGACCATCAACTTCGACGCATGTCAGCCGCGGCCCGGCACTATGTCGTGCGTCTTATGGGTCGGACGGTCGTAATTACGAGCGCGAACTTTACGACGCCCGTTCCGGCCACCCCCGCCCGCGTGTATAGTGACACGACATGGAGGGGAGTACCCCCTAAGCGGCACTGATCGTCAGCACGGTCCCGGCAGTACAAGGGGCCCGGTCGTGCCGGCCTCGCTTTTTCGGGTGGGGGAGACCTCCGGTCATTCAGGCAACCCCCAAAGACCGGAGGCTCAATGTCAGTCCCCCTGTGGATCTGGATCGCCACCATCGTGGTGATCCTCGGATTCTTCATCTTCGACTTCTACTCCCATGTGCGCACCCCGCATGAGCCGACGCTCAAGGAATCGGCCTCGTGGTCCGCGTTCTACGTCGGCCTGGCCCTGTTGTTCGGTGTGTTCGTCTACTTCATGTGGGACCACCAGCACGGTATGGAGTACTTCACCGGCTACGTGACGGAGAAGGCGCTCAGCGTCGACAACCTCTTCGTCTTCGCGCTCATCATGGGCGCGTTCAAGATCCCGCGGAAGTACCAGCAGAAGGTGCTGCTCATCGGCATCGTCCTGGCGCTGGTGTTCCGTCTGGCGTTCATCCTGGCCGGCGCCGCGATCATCGCCGCCTGGTCGGACGTGTTCTACCTCTTCGCCTTCTTCCTGCTGTGGACGGCCATCAAGCTGCTGTGGGACGAGATCACCGATGCCCCCGAGACCGACCCGAACGACATGAAGGTCATCCGGTGGCTGCGCAAGGTCGTCCCGGTCACCCCGGGCTACCACGGTGACAAGCTGACCACGAAGTTCCACGGCAAGTTCGCGCTCACCCCGCTGTTCGTGGCGCTGGTGGCCATCGGCCTGGTGGATGTCATGTTCGCGTTCGACTCCATCCCGGCGATCTACGGCATCACCACCGAGGCGTACCTGGTGTTCACCGCCAACGCGTTCTCGCTCATGGGTCTGCGTCAGATGTACTTCCTGCTGGACGGCCTCCTCGACCGCCTGGTGTACCTGCCGTACGGCCTGGGTCTCATCCTGGCGTTCATCGGTGTGAAGCTGCTGCTGCACGCGCTGCACGAGAACAACCTGCCGTTCATCAACGGAGGCGAGGACGTGGCGGTGCCGGAGATCCCGACCGAGATGTCCCTCCTCGTCATCGTCGGCATCCTCACGGTGACGGTCCTGGCGTCCATCTGGAAGAACAAGTACGACGAGGCGCAGGGTGGCATCGACACCCGTATCCGCCCGGTGGAGTGGGACCACGAGCTCACGGAGGAGGAGATGTACTCCACCGAGCACCTCGACCACTCCGTCGACACGAACGGGTCGACGAAGCTCAGCGACATCGACGAGAAGAAGTCCTGACACACGGACACCCTCGCCATAAAGGCGAGGGTGTCCTTCTGTCTAGCGGAAGATGTTGAGGACGGGGTTCCACTCCCGGATCTCGCGACCGGCGAGCACGCCCTCCCGGGTGAAGGGGTCGTCGTCCATCAGCTCCTCGGCGTCGCGCAGCGCGGCGGTCTCCGGCAGGCGGATGATGATGAGCGCTCCACCCGCTCCGTCGGTGTGGGGGCCGGAGGCGACGAGCCGGCCGGCGTCGAGAAGCGTGGCGAGCCACTCACGGTGCTCGGGGCGCAGACGCACGATGTCCTCGGCGCCGTCGGGGTACTGGTAGGAGACTGCGAAGTACTTCATGTCGGCCGATTCTACGCCGCGGGTGCGGGGTAGGGTGTGTGTCGTGACTGCACCGAACCCGGCCGAATCGGCCCAGCCCAGCAACTTCAACCTGCCGAATGTGTTGACGAGTCTGCGGATCCTGGTCATCCCCGTCTTCCTGTGGCTGCTGCTCACCGGCCAGATGTGGTGGGCGTTCGGTGTCTTCGTGGCGCTCATGATCACCGACAAGCTCGACGGTGACATTGCCCGCGCCCGCAACCTGGTGACCGACTTCGGCAAGATCGCCGACCCCATCGCTGACAAGGCGCTCATCACGGCGGCGCTCGTGGGCCTCAACATCATCGGCGTGCTGCCGGTGTGGGTGACCGTGGTCATCCTGGTGCGGGAGTTCGGCATCACCCTGTGGCGCATGGTCATGCTGCGCCGCGGTCTGGTCGTCCCGGCGTCGAAGGGCGGCAAGATCAAGACCACCCTGCAGGCACTGGCCATCGGCCTCTACCTGCTGCCGCTGCCGGAGTGGATGGATCTGCCGACGTGGATCGTCATGCTCGCGGCCGTCGCGGTCACCGTCATCACGGGCGTGCAGTACCTGTGGGACTCGAGGAAGCAGTGAGCCTCGTCGACGCTTTGCGACGCCGCGGCCTCACCGTTGCCTTCTGCGAGTCCCTCACCGCGGGTCTCGCCGCCGCGACGCTCGCCGACACCCCGGGGGCGTCGGCGGTGCTGCGCGGCGGGCTCATCACGTATGCCACCGACCTCAAGTACTCGCTGGCCGGCGTGCCCGAGGGGGCGGACCCGGTTGACGGGGACACCGCAGTCGCCATGGCCCGGGGCGCACGGGAACGTTGCGGCGCCGACTGGGGTGTGGCACTCACCGGGGTCGCCGGGCCCGATCCGCAGGACGGTCACGCGGTGGGGGAGGTGTGGCTGGGATTCGCGGGGCCGGGGGGCGTCGATAAGCAGCGGCTGCAGCTGAGCGGCGACCGGCGGGAGATCCGCGAGCAGGCGGTGAACGCCGCGCTCGACGGACTGCGGGCGCGCGTGGAACAAAACGACGGTGTGGGGCGTTAAGAGGAGTAATGGTTACCACCGCTGTACTTGATACCCCGATCGTCACCACCCGACGCGCCCCTGAACTGCTGCTGCGGGAGGCACTCGGTGCCGCCCTCCGCTCGTTCCGCGCGGACCAGGGCATCACCCTGCGTGAGCTCGCCGAACAGGCGCGCGTCTCACCCGGTTACCTCTCCGAGCTGGAACGCGGCCGCAAGGAGGTCTCCTCCGAACTGCTCGCCTCCGTGTGCCATGCGCTGGGCACCTCTGTCGCCGATGTCCTCATCGAGGCCGCCGGGTCGATGGCGCTGCAGTCCGTCGCCGAGGAGCTGGCCACCGAATCGCTCCACGCTTAACCGACAGTTCGAATCCCACTCCGCTACCATGGTGGCGTAAAACAATGACTAACCAGGAAGGCCCGATCCGACATGGCTAACCCCTTCGTCAAGGCATGGAAGTACCTGATGGCGCTCTTCGACTCGAAGATCGAGGAGAACGCCGACCCGAAGGTGCAGATTCAGCAGGCCATCGAGGACGCACAGCGCCAGCACCAGGAGCTCTCGCAGCAGGCGGCAGCTGTCATCGGCAACCAGCGTCAGCTGGAGATGCAGCTCAACCGTCGTCTCGGTGAGATCGAGAAGCTGCAGGCCAACACTCGTCAGGCGCTGCAGCTGGCAGACAAGGCCCGTGCCGAGGGCGATGAGCGCAAGGCCGTCGAGTACGAGAACGCCGCCGAGGCCTTCGCCGCGCAGCTCGTCACCGCCGAGCAGTCCGTCGAGGACACCAAGCAGCTGCACGATCAGGCCCTGCAGCAGGCGGACCAGGCCAAGCAGGCCGTCGAGCGCAACGCCATGGCCCTGCAGCAGAAGGTCGCCGAGCGCACCAAGCTGCTCTCCCAGCTGGAGCAGGCCAAGATGCAGGAGAAGGTCTCCGACTCCCTGCAGTCCATGAACGCCATCACCGCCGGTTCCACCCCGAACCTGGACCAGGTGCGCGAGAAGATCGAGCGTCGTTACGCCAACGCCCTCGGCCAGGCCGAGCTGGCGCAGAACTCCGTCGAGGGTCGTATGGCCGAGGTGCAGCAGGCGGGCATCCAGATGGCCGGCCACTCCCGCCTCGAGGCGATCCGCGCCGAGATGCAGGGCGGCGGTCAGCTGACCTCCGGCCAGGCCGACAAGGCCATCGGGTCCGGCAACGGTGGCGCCAACGTCACCGACGACGCTGTCGCCCAGCGCATGCGTGAGCTGCGCGGCGAGTAGCCTCCGCGTCTGAGACAACCTCGGCCCCTCTGGGGGTCGGGGTTGTTGTCGATTCGTGCCCCGGGGAGCCTTGACTTGCCCGGCACGCCGCCTAGGCTGCGGGTATGAGCACCTTCATCCGAGACTACGTCTCCTTCCTGTCGTCGATGGGATGGTTCCTGTCGTCCCTGGGCCTCACGATGCTCGGCATCCCGCAGTGTTCGCTGGCGGACGTCAGCGGCTGCGAGCATCAGTAGGCGGGTCAACCTGTCCGGTTCCTGGCAGGTCGTCGAGACCCCTTGACGTGACCACGCTCACGTATAGGCTGGGGTTCGTGGATTACACGCCAGGCCAGATCATCAGCCTCATCCTGTTCTTCCCCATGCTCGGTTCCTCCCTCGTGGCGGCCGTGGCGCAGGGGGCCGTCAACTTCCTCTCGTCCCGTTAGGAACCACCCGTGAACAATCTGCTTCTGCTCTTCGGTCTGCCCGCCCTGTTCTCGTCGATGTTGTCCTCGCTGGCCGGCATCCCGCAGTGCACGCTGTTCGACACCCGGGGGTGCTGATGGCGCGCTACATCCTCGATCCAGTCATGTCACAGGTGGCGTTCGAGGTCCGCCACGCCATGATCACCCGCGTGCGCGGCCTGTTCACCTCGTTCGACGCCTCGCTTGACGACGACGCCGTGGCCGCCACCCTCGACGTCTCCTCGTTGAATTCCGGTGTGCGCTTCCGCGACGAGCACCTGCTCGCCGCGGATTTCTTCGACGTCGCGCAGTTCCCCGAGATCACGTTCCGTTCCACCGGGATCGAGCGCGACGGCGACGGGGACCGCGCCCGCGTCCACGGCGAACTCACCGTCAAGGGGCGGACACAGACGGTGACGCTCGACGTCATCGACATCGCCGAGGCGGATGTTCCCGTCCCCGAGACCGGGGAGATCGAGCACCGGCTCGGCTTCCGCGCGTCGACGACCGTCGACCGGAAGGACTTCGGACTCGACTTCCACGCCGAACTGCCCGGCGGCGGGCTGTTGCTCTCCGACGAGGTACGCATCGAGATCGACGGCTCCGCGGTGCGGCAGGACTAGATTCAGTCGGCGGCGCCGCGGGCGATGAGGGCCTCGGCGAGCAGGCGGGCCCGCCGGATGGAGCGCACGAGCACCGGGGTGCCGAAGGCCGCGATCGAGAAGCCCGCGCCGCGGGCCTTCCGCGCGGCGAGCACCTCGTGGACGGTCGCCAGCTGCAGGGGGATGAGCCGCAGCGTCAGGGACACCGCCAGGGAGATCGTCTCCACGGGCAGTCCGAAGCGTGCGAAGGGGGACAGGCCGCGCTCGATGGCGGCCATGAGCTCGGCGATCGTTGTGGTCAAGGTGAGCAGGGCCGCCGCCGCCACCGAGGCGAGCAGGACCAGTACGGTCGTCAGAGCGAACTCCCAGCCGCGCTGCCACCACTGGAAGGCACCCAGCACGGCCAGCACCGGAACGACGGGCAGGACCTGCCCGAGGGCCACCCGCACCGGAACCCGCGCCACCACGTAACCGGCGAGCACCACCGCGCACCAGGCCGCGGCGACCGGGGTCCCGGTCACCAGGAACGTCGACGTCAGGATGAAGGCCAGCAGCGCAAGGAACTTCACACCGGCCGGCAGGCGGTGGATGGCGGTGTCGCCGGGCAGGTGGACGCCGAGGGGGATGTGCCTCATGCCAGCATGAGGTTCCGGTAGTGGGCGCACACCTCGTCCGGGGCTCCGTCGGCGACGATGTGGCCGTCGTCGAGGCAGAGGACGCGGTCGAAGTCGGCGAGGATGTCCAGGTCGTGGGTGACCACGATGAGCTGCTGTTCGAGGCGGGCGAACTCGGCGACGATGCGGTCGCGGTTGCGCAGGTCGAGCAGGGTGGTGGGCTCGTCGGCGATGATGAGGTCCGGCTCGATGACCAGCACGGACGCCAGCGCGAGGAGTTGCTTCTGGCCGCCGGAGAGGGTGTGCGGGGAATTGCCCGCCAGGTCGGTGAGGCCGAAGCGGGCGAGGGCGGCGTCGACACGCGCATCCCGTTCGGCCCGCGACAGTTTGAGGCGGCGGAGGGAGAAGGCGACGTCGTCACGCACCTGGGGCATGACGATCTGGTTCTCCGCGTCGGAGAAGACGAAGCCGACGCGGCGCCGGATGTCGCGGCCGTGGCGGGAGACGTCGGCGGCGTCGACAAGCACGCGACCGGAGGTCGCATCCCCGAGGCCGTTGATGAGGCGCGCGAGTGTCGACTTGCCGGAGCCGTTGGCACCGATGATGCCGATGCGGTGCTCGGCGAGCGTCAGCGAGATCCGGTCCAGGGTGGGGGAATCGTCCCCGGCGAAGGTGACGGAGACGTCCTCGAAGGTGATGGTGGGCATTAGTTCCTGCGGGCGAGGAGGTCGGGGAACGCGGCGTGGATGCCGAGGGCGATGATGATCATGACGGCGATCTTGGCGATGCCGGGGAGAATGAACGCGCCCTGGGCGATGATCGCCTCGGAGAGTTCCATGCCTGCCCGCCACACGAGGCCGAGCGCGCCGAACGCGTACTGGAGGAGGACGCCGACGACACCGGCGAGGGAGAACCAGAGGATCTGCTCGCCGCGCCTCCCCGGGCGGGCGCGGTAGGCGAGGTACCCGGCGACGGCCGCGGAGACGAGGTAGCCGGCCAGGTAGCCGACGGTCGGGCCGGCCAGCGCGGCGAGCGTGGTGCGTCCGCCCGCGAGGACCGGCAGGCCGATGAGCCCCAGGCCGAGGAACAGCGCCGTGGCGAGGAATCCGCGACGCCCGCCCAACACGAGGCCCGCGAGGATGACCGCGGCATTCTGCAGGACGATCGGGACGCCGGCCGCGCCGACCGGGATGGCGACGAACGCGAGCACGATGATGAGGGCCGCGAACACGGCGATGTAGGCGAGGTCCTGGACGGCGCTGCGGGAGGTGCGGGCCGGGCGGGCGGTTGTCGTTGTCATGGAACGAGACACTAGCACTGAACACCGTTCAAGGGAACGTCGGGGCAGGGGTGTGGATGGCCGGGCTGTACTATCGGGGCATGCGACTGACGGAGTTCCATCAGCTCATCGAGGACGAGTTCGGACGCGCCAAGGGCCGTCACCTCGTCCACTCACACGTCCTGGCGTCGCAGGGGGTCACCGTCGGGGAGCTTGTCGACGCCGGGGCTGACCTGCGGGAAGTCTGGCTCGAGATCTGCCGTGACTTCGACGTTCCGGAGGGGCGGCGGCTCGGACTCGACACGCCGGAGCGATGGCGTTGAGTTCGAACAGGCGTGCGTGTATGTTCGAAGTCGATGGTCCACACGTCGCACCCTGTGGATATCGTCAGGGCCGGAATGCACGCGGTGCCGCCGGCTCGCGGAATCCGGGATCCTTTCGCAGGTGACCGGAGTCTAAGAGGGTGTGGACAAAACCCGACACGAGACCGGCACCACCGACCACCCAACAGAAGGAACCGTCACCATGGCACCCAAGAAGAAGGCCGCCGCACCGAAGGGCGATGACCGGCAGAAGGCACTCGACGCCGCGCTGGCGATGATCGAGAAGGATTTCGGCAAGGGCGCCGTCATGCGCCTCGGCGACGACAACCGTCCGCCGATCCAGGTCATCTCCTCCGGCAACACCGCCATTGACGTCGCGCTCGGCATCGGCGGCTACCCGCGCGGCCGCATCATCGAGGTGTACGGTCCGGAGTCCTCCGGTAAGACCACCGTCGCCCTGCACGCCATCGCCCAGGCACAGAAGGCCGGCGGCATCGCCGCGTTCATCGACGCGGAGCACGCCCTCGACCCCGACTACGCCAAGAAGCTCGGCGTGGACACCGACGCCCTGCTGGTCTCCCAGCCGGACACCGGTGAGCAGGCCCTGGAGATCGCGGATATGCTCGTGCGCTCCGGCGCCATCGACATCATCGTCATCGACTCCGTCGCCGCGCTGACCCCGAAGGCCGAGATCGAGGGTGAGATGGGTGACTCCCACGTCGGCCTGCAGGCCCGCCTCATGAGCCAGGCGCTGCGCAAGATGACCGGCGCCCTGCACTCCTCGGGCACCACCGCCATCTTCATCAACCAGCTGCGCGAGAAGATCGGCGTCATGTTCGGCTCCCCGGAGACCACCACCGGCGGTAAGGCCCTGAAGTTCTACGCCTCCGTGCGCCTCGACGTCCGTCGTATCCAGACCCTTAAGGACGGCCAGGATGCGATCGGTAACCGCACCCGCGTCAAGGTGGTCAAGAACAAGGTCTCCCCGCCGTTCAAGATCGCCGAGTTCGACATCATCTACGGCGAGGGCATCTCGCGGGAGTCCTCCCTCATCGACATGGGCGTGGAGAACGGTATCGTGAAGAAGTCCGGCTCCTGGTTCACCTACGAGGGGGACCAGCTCGGCCAGGGCAAGGAGAAGGCCCGCCTGCTGCTCAAGGAGACCCCGGAGCTGGCGGACGAGATCGAGCGTAAGATCTTCGCCAAGCTGGGCATCGGCCCCGACGCCGCCACCGCCGAGAGCGATCTCAGCGACGACCCGGTCGACATGGTCCCCAACGTCGACTTCGACGACGAGGATGACCTGGCCGGCGACACGGTGGCCGCCACCGCGGAGTAGCCGATGGAGCGGGACGCACGGATCGACCAGCTGCGGCAGGCCCTGGCGGACTTCCGCCCGGGCAGCCTCTTCGACCACGAGGCCGAGGAGGCGAAGGCCGCGGTGCGCAAGCGCGCCCTTTTGTTTCTCGACGCCCGGGCGCGCTCCCGCCACGAGCTCCGTGGCCGGTTGCTCGACCTCGAGTTCGAGGAGGCGGTGGTCGACGACGTCCTCGACGACCTCGCCGGTGTCGGCCTGCTCGACGACGCCGCCTTCGCCCACGAGTGGGTGCGGCAGCGCCACGCCCGGCGGGGGAAGTCCTCCCGCGTGCTCGACCGGGAGCTGCAGGACAAGGGCGTCGACTCCGCCACCCGCGCCGACGCCCTCGAGCAGATCGACGCGGCCGACGAGGAGGCCACGGCCCGCGCCCTGGCCGAGAAGAAGGCCCGCTCGGTGCGAACCGTGCCCGCTGACCGCGCGGAGAGCGACAAGGCGCTGCGCCGCATCGTCGGCGTGCTCGCCCGCCGCGGCTTCGCCCAGGGGATGAGCCTGCGGATCGCCCGCGACGCCCTCGACGAGCGGGTCGCACAGCTGAGCTGACCCGGGCTCAGTCCCCGGAGCTCCCCGGAGGTCCCCAGGAGGGTGAGGCCCCAGGTGTCGAACCACGGGGCGATCGCGGTGACACCGACCACGCCGCTCCCCGGGTTTCCTCCGCTGACGACGCCGACCGCCCACAGGCCCTCGTCGGTCATCGCGAAGCCCGGCCCGCCGGCGTCGTCCCAGTTGATGGCCGCCGTGAACCGGAACAGTCCCTCGGCCACCGTGCCTTCGTACTCGCCGCAGGACAGGCCCGTGCCCGCACCGAGGTGGCACAGGCGGGGCGAGTTCTCCTCCAGCCACGCCAGATCGCGGACGCCGAGCAGCGGTTCCGGGAAGGCGAGGCCCGGGCTGGTCGAGACTCCGTCCTCCAGGGCGACGAGGGCGATCTCGGGGCCGTGGCCGTTGTCGACGCTCTCGACCACCGTGCCGATCGGCTGGTCGACTGTGAGCTGCGTGTCCGGTGCACCGCAGAGGGTGGCGGTGAGCAGGGTGGTCCGCCCGTCGCGTTCCGCGAGGAAACCGGCGGAGCAGACCACGTCCCTGCCGGAGATCTCCATCCGGCCACCCGGCACGACGGTGCCCGGGTCCCGCAGCCACAGCCAGCTCTCGAGGGCCCGGTCGACGGAGTGGACGAAACCGGACGGGTACGTCGGTACCGCCCCCGCGGCAGGCTGCTCCCACGTGGTGGTGACGTGGAGGTCCCACACGGGCATGACGTCCCCGGCGTCGGACAGGGTGGCCTCGCATGTGTAGGCCCCCTCCACGATCCGGCCCTCCAGGCTCTGCATGAGCATGGAGCCGGTGCCCGTCGCCGCGTCCCCGCCGTCCCGGAACTGCGTGTCCGTCCCCGCGAGTGGATCCTCCTCGGTGGCGGGGTAGAGGCCCTCCGCGTCGGACTCGTCGAGGAACGCGATGACGCAGTCCGAGCCCATCGACACCTCCCGGATCTCCTGGTCCCAGGCGGAGAGCTCCCCGCCTGATGTCGAACAGGCGGTGAGCGTGCCGACGCCGAGCAGGACCACAAGCATGCGGGCGAAACAGTTCTCACCCCCAAACTAGACGACGCCGCCGTCACCTGCGCAGGTGACGGCGGCGTCGACAAGCGGGGTGTTACTGGCCCGGATTCTTGATCTCGACGTAGTCGGGATCGTGCCAGTCGACGTTGACGTTGTCCTTGGTGTCGAGACCCTGGTCGGGGAGCTCGGGGACCTTGGCCACGATGTTGCGGCGGGCACGGCCGGCGCGGAGCTGCCGCTCGATGCGCTGCGCCAGGGAGGTCAGCGCCCAGTTGATGAGGATCATGATGATCGCCACGACCGTGAGCGAGGCCAGGAAGTTCTGGTTGACGGACGCCGTCTGGATACCGGAACGGACGACCTCGACGTAACCGATCTGGTAACCAAGCGCGGAGTCCTTCAGCGCGATGACCATCTGCGCGATGAGCGCCGGCAGCATGGCGGCGATCGCCTGCGGCAGGAGAATCGTGCGCATCGTCTGCGAGTGGGACATGCCCAGCGCGCGGGCCGCCTCCGTCTGACCCTTCGGCAGGGACTTGATGCCCGAGCGGAGGATCTCGGCAATGACCGAACCGTTGTACATCGTCAGACCGAAGACCACAGCCGCGAAGGCGAGCTCACGCGGCGGGACCATGCGGTAGATGGCGAAGAGCTGGTACGCGAAGATCATGAGCAGCAGCACCGGGATGGCGCGGAAGAACTCGACGATCACACCGCACACCCAGCGGACCGGGGCGACCTCGGAGAGGCGGCCCAGACCGAGGATGACACCCAGGATCATGGCCAGGATGATGGACACGAACGCGGACTTCAGGGTGCCCCACAGGCCCGGGAGGATGTACGTCCGCCAGGTCAGCGAGTCGAGGAACGGGGTCCACTTCGCGGCCTCGAGCTGACCGTTGTTGCCCAGCGTCCAGCCGATCCAGCCGAGGACCGCGACGGTGACCACCGCGGTGAGGACCGTGAAGATGAGGTTGTTGCGACGACCGCGGGGGCCGGGGGCGTCGTAAAGCACTGTCGCACGTACGGACATTATTTCCTCACCGCCAGACGATCAGAGAGACGGCCCAGGGCCAGGCCGGTGGGCAGGGTCAGGATGATGAAGCCCAGGGCGAAGATGCCGAACACCACGAAGAGCATGTTCGCGTGATTCTCGATCGTGGACTTCATGAGCAGCGACGCCTCCGCGACACCGATCGCCGAGGCGATCGTGGTGTTCTTCGTCAACGCGATGAGCGTGTTGCCCAGCGGGACGATCGCGGCGCGCACCGCCTGCGGGAAGACGATGTTGCCGAAGATCTGCCCGAACGACAGACCCAGGGAACGCGCCGCCTCCGCCTGGCCGAAATGCACCGTGTTGATGCCGGAGCGCAGCGACTCCGCCACGAACGCCGAGGTGTACAGGATGAAACCGAGCACCGCGAGGCGGAAGTTGTTGTCCACCAGGAAGGTGGGGGAGCTCCGGTCGGCCATGACCAGACCCAGGTTCTGGTACAGGCCGAAGGAACAGAAGATGATGATGAGCGTGAGCGGCGTGTTACGCACCGTGGTGATGTAGAACGTCGCCAGCCCACGCAGGATCTTCACCGGGGAGACCCTCATGGCGGTGAGAATGGTGCCGAGGATCATGGATCCGATCGCTGAGTACACCGTCAGCTGAATGGTCAGCCAGAAGGCCGGCCACAACCGGGGGCCCAGATCGGCCCATAGTGTCGTCATGAGGGACTCCTTGCGTGCGGACTAGTTCTCGTCGAGGAAGGAGAGATCGCCCGGCTCACCCGGGGAGACGGCCTCGTCGCCACCGAGGTTCGACTGCAGGAGACGGTCGAACTCGCCCGACTCGTGCAGATCGGTCAGCGCCGCGTTGATGGCGTCCGTGCCCTCCTGATCGTCCTTGGCCAGGCCGATGCCGTAGTACTCGTTGGTGAACGGCTCGCCGTCCTGCTCCATCTCGATGACCTTGAACTGGCCCGGGGCCTGCGCGGAGTAGCCGAGCAGGATGGTGGCGTCGGTGGTCATCGCGTCGATGTTGCCCTGGCGCAGCGCCTCGACACAGGAGGAGTAGGTGTCGTACTCCTGCAGCTGGACACCCGGCAGAGCGTCCTTGACCTTCTGCGCCGGGGTGGAACCGGTGACGGAGCAGAGGATCTTGCCGTCGAGGGACTCGAGATCGGTGATCTCGGACTCTTCCTCACGGACCAGCAGCGCCTGGTGGGTGATGAGGTACGGGCCACCGAAGTTGACCGACTCGGAACGGCCCTTGTTGATGGAGTAGGTCGCCGCGATGAGGTCGACCTCACCGTTCTGGATGAGGGTCTCACGCTGTGCGGACGGGGTCTCACGCCAGGTGACGGTCGGAGCCTCCCAGCCGTTCTCCTCGGCGATGTGGTTGACCACGTACTCGGCGACGTCGACGTCCAGGCCGGCCATGGAGCCGTCCGGGTTGCGCAGGCCGAGACCCGGCTGGTCGTACTTGGTGCCGATGGTCACGTCACCCGACTCGATGGCGGCCAGCATGCCGTCACCGCCACCAGCGGAATCACCACAGGCGGCGAGAGTGGCACCGGCGAGGGCGACGGTGGAGGAGATGGCGGCGAGGCGGAAGATGTTGCGCTTCATGGTTCTATTTCCTTGTCTGGTGAGTCTCTGATGAGAATTGATCAGTGGGAGAGGATCTTGCCGAGGAAATCCTTGGCACGATCGGTCTTCGGGTTGGTGAAGAACTCGTCGGGGGTGTCGTCCTCGACGATGGCCCCGTCGGCCATGAAGAGGACCCGGTCCGCGGCGCGGCGCGCGAAGCCCATCTCATGGGTGACCACGACCATGGTTATGCCTTCCTTGGCCAGGCTGGCCATGACGTCGAGGACCTCGTTGACCATCTCGGGGTCGAGGGCGGAGGTCGGTTCGTCGAAAAGCATGATCTTCGGGCTCATCGCCAACGCGCGGGCGATGGCCACACGCTGCTGCTGGCCGCCCGAGAGCTGCGCCGGGTACTTCTCGGCCTGGTTGGCGATGCCGACCCGTTCCAGCAGCTCCATGGCACGCTTCTCGGCCTCGGCCTTCTTCTTCTTACGCACCTTCATGGGGCCGAGGGTGACGTTGTCCTTGATGGTCAGATGCGGGAAGAGGTTGAAGGACTGGAACACCATGCCGACGTCCGCGCGCAGCTTGGCCAGGTCCTTGCCCTCCTCCGGGAGGACGACGCCGTCGATCTCGATGGTGCCGTCCTCGATGGTCTCCAGGCGGTTGATGGTGCGGCACAGCGTGGACTTGCCGGAACCGGACGGGCCGAGCACGACGACGACCTGGCCCCGGGGGACCTCGAGGTTGATGTCCTTGAGGGCGTGGAAATCGTCGAAGTACTTCTGCACGTCCGTCATCCGGATCATGACGTCACGCTGCCCGCCGGTGTTCTCGGGAACACGATCCGATGAAGGTGTGGTCTGGGTCATAGGATGATCTTAGACATAAACCACGCTTGGTCATCCGACTTTCAGTTAACTTTTCAGCAACGGGGCGAAGATTGTTAAGTGCGTGGTTGTTGTGGCGTTGATGTGGCGTTGATGTGGCGTTGATGTGGCGGCCGACGTTTAGGTCCGGACACGCGGCGCCGATACAATGACGTCCCGTGGCACAGCTTGAGACCGATACCCCCCGCACCTATGAAGTGCGCACCTTCGGGTGCCAGATGAACGTCCACGATTCCGAGCGACTCTCCGGGCTCCTCGAGGAGGCCGGGTACGAGGCCGCCGTCGATGAGCAGCCCGACCTCATCGTCTTCAACACCTGCGCCGTCCGCGAGAACGCCGACGAACGCCTCTACGGCACACTCGGCCAGCTCCGCGCCACGAAGCGCGAGCACCCCGGCCTGCAGATCGCCGTCGGCGGCTGCCTCGCGCAGAAGGACCGCGACACCGTGGTCTCCCGCGCGCCCTGGGTCGACGTGGTGTTCGGCACCCACAACATCGGCTCCCTGCCGACACTCCTCGAGCGCGCCCGGCACAACGACGAGGCGCAGGTCGAGATCGTCGACGCCCTCGAGGCCTTCCCCTCCGTCCTGCCCGCCAAGCGCGAATCCGCCTACGCCGGCTGGGTGTCGGTGTCCGTCGGCTGCAACAACACCTGCACCTTCTGCATCGTGCCTTCACTGCGCGGCAAAGAGATCGATCGCCGCCCCGGCGACATCCTCGCCGAGGTGCAGGCGCTCGTCGACCAGGGCGTCACCGAGGTCACTCTCCTCGGCCAGAACGTCAACGCCTACGGCGTCAACTTCGCCGACCCCGGAATGGAACGCGACCGCTCCGCCTTCTCTAAGCTGCTGCGCGCCTGTGGCGAGATCGAGGGCCTCGAGCGCCTGCGATTCACCTCCCCGCACCCGGCCGAGTTCACCTCCGACGTCATCGACGCCATGGCCGAGACCCCGGTCGTGTGCCCGCAGCTGCACATGCCCCTGCAGTCCGGTTCGGACAAGGTGCTCAAGGAGATGCGCCGCTCCTACCGCTCGGCCAAGTTCCTCGGAATCCTCGACGAGGTGCGCACCAAGATCCCGCACGCGTCCATCACCACCGACATCATCGTCGGCTTCCCGGGGGAGACCGAGGAGGACTTCCAGGCCACCCTCGACGTCGTCGAGAAGGCCCGCTTCACCTCCGCCTACACCTTCCAGTACTCCCCGCGCCCCGGCACCCCGGCCGCCACCTACACCGACCAGATCCCCAAGGAGGTCGTGCAGGAACGCTTCGAACGCCTCCTCGCCCTGCAGGAGCGGGTCTCCGCCGAGGAGAACGCACGCCTCGTCGGCACCGAGGTCGAACTGCTCGTCCAGGCCGAGGGCCGCAAGAAGACCGGCCGTATGACCGGCCGCGCCCGCGACGGCCGCCTCGTCCACTTCGCTCCCGTCGGCGCCCTCGACGGCGACATCCGCCCCGGCGACGTGGTCACCACCACCGTCACCGCCTCCGCCCCGCACCACCTGCTTGCTGACTCCGACGTCATCACCCACCGCCGCACCCGCGCCGGTGACATGTCCGCCGCCGGCCAGGTCCCCACCACCGAGCCCATCGGCGTCGGCCTGGGCCTGCCGTCCGTCGGCCGCCCGGTCACACCCCCGGCCGCCGCGGATTCCTGCGGCTGCTGACGTAGGCTCGACACATCACCCCGACACACCAAGGAGCAGACGTGAGCAACGACCATCAGGAGCTGGCCACCCGTGAGAAGCGCGTGGCATCCCGGCTGGATCTGGGAGGCCGGCTGTGGTTCTTCGTCGGGGCGCTCGTGTTGTACGTCATCTCCCTGGTCCTGCCGCAGGCCGGGTCGGTGCGCGGGTACGAGGTGCTGCTGCAGACCTCCGCCGCAGATGACGCCGGCATCAAAATCACCGAGTATGTCTACGCCATCCTCATCTTCCTGGGCATCGGCGTCCTGACGACGCTGACGCTGCTCACCCGCCGCCTGGCCGTGGCGATCCCGGCGTGGATGCTCACCACCGTGGGCCTCGCGTACTCGGTGTTCGCCATGTGGCTGCGCCAGACTCGCTCCAGCGCCGACGACGGCGTCGAGATGAACCTCGGCTTCTGGATCTCGCTCCTCGCCGTCGTGCTCGCCTTTCTCGGGTACGCGACGACGATCTTCCGCCGCAACCCCGAACAGGAGCAGCTCGCGCAGGCCCGCGCCGCCTCCGACAACCTCGACGTCGTCGGCCGCATGCAGCAGCAGGCCAATATCTCCGCCGCGGAGAACCCGCTGCTCGTCGACGACCGCCGGTCCCGCGCGACCGAACGACACAAGAAGGACTGAGTGTCGGGGCGGCGCGTTGCCGCGTACTCCTCTGTCGCAGGTGGGTGGGCGTAACCCCAGGTCGGCTGAGTGCAGCCGGGGAATCGGGGTACGCCGCAACGCGGCCCGTCAGACCCAGGCCAGGCATTCGGCCGTCCACAGGTGGTCCGGGTAGAGCTGCCCCACCAGGGACAGCGCCGCGACGTACCGCTCGATGAGGTCCGCGGCGGTCCCGTTGCGCAGCGTCTCATCACAGACGTGGATGGGCACCAGGCCGTTCATCCGGTAGTCGCGGTGCTGGTCGTACTCCTTGGCCTTCGTCGACTCCGCGTTCTCCGGATCGTGGTACTTCCCGTCGCCGTCGTACTCGATGATGAGCCCCAGCTCGGGGAAGAAGAAGTCGACCCGGCCGATCCACACGTTCCTGCGCGAACTGACATCCGCCTGCTGCCGGGGAGCCGGCAGCCCCATCCGCCACAGCAGGAGCTTCACGTCGGTCTCCCGCGGGCTCTCCGAGCCGATCGACGCCAGCCCGGCCGCCTGCCGCGTCGTCTCGATCCCCGTCACCCCGGCCATCTCCTTCAACCGTGCGGTCAGTTCGTCCCGGGTGAACAGACTCGATTGGAGTCCGTGGTCGAGGGCCCGGACGGCCTGATCGATCGTGGACCAGCGGGCCAGATCCAGGGCCGTGGTGAGGGCATCAGTGACCTGCACCGTCCCGAAGTCGGTCTCTACCTCGACGATGCTGTTCTCGTGGGAACGACCGATCTTCCGGTAGTGCACACGCGCCATCCGCCGCGAGCGCATCGAGGTGGAGGCCAGGTGGATTCTCTCCTTACAAAGGGTCTCGTTGTCCGTGTCGACGGGAAAGCCCCACAGGTGCGCCGCGGAGGTACCCACCACCACCGTGGTCGCGGCAGTGCAGGCGTACGCGACGACGCGTGCCTGCATCTGCTCCTCCCGCCCGAGATCCTCGTACTGTTCCCGTTCCATGAAGAACCCCGGGGCGAGTCGGACGTACTCGTCGTTCTTCCATCCCCGGATGATGTGCTGCCGCTCTGCCCCCGACATCTTCGCAGTCGTGATGACAGGCCCCCCGACCGTGTTCATGCCCCGCAGTGTGGCACGCCCGGGGTGTCGGCGCAGCGTGACCGGGAGACCGCGTACGGACGTACCCCGATCTCCGGCAGCCCCGACGTTTCCCCAGGTGGAATTCCGTCCCCGGAGAAATCGGGGTACGCGACAACGCGACCTACGTGTCCAGCACCTTCTGCCATCCCGAACCACCGGAGATGACACGCCACCCGAGGCGCCGGTTGATGTCGATCATCCACGTGTTGTCCGCGGCGTTGGAGGTGTAGACCCGCGTCGCACCGAGTTCCGCGGCCGCCGCCTGCAGCGCGGCCTTCTTCAGTTCGAGCCCGTACCCGTGGCCGCGGGCCGACGGGGCGATCATCGTGATGCCCTGCTCGGCGATGCCCGGCTCGGAACCGGGGAAGCGGGTGATCTCGCTGATCCCGACGGGCCCGGTGGCGTCGGACAGCACGACCGAGACCACCTCACGACGGGTGGTGCGCACCCGCTCGGCGGCGGCCGCCAGGCGGGCGGTCGTCCAGTCGACGGGGTCGGCGTGCAGGCCGCCGTGCGGGACGTCGACGCTGGCCCGGTGGTAGAGCGCGAGTACGCCCTTCACGAGTCCGGAGGGGAACCGCAGGTCGCGCACGATGTCGACGCGGACGTCGGCGGGCCACGTCGGTTCGCCCCCGATCTCGACCACGCCCTGGATCTCCGCGAGCCCGAGCTCGTAACCGCGGGCACGCAGAAGATCCGCCCAGTCGCCGGTACCCGGAGCCTCGTCAGCGCCGTGCAGCAGCCACGTCTGCACGAGGGAGCGGCCGAGACGCGCGGCCTGGGTCTCGGCGGCGTCGTAGAGCTGCCCGAGCACCGCCCGGCCCTCCGGCTCGAAGGCGGTGCCGGGGAGGGGGAGATGCGCGGCGTCGAGGATGATCTCGGCGTCGGCGACCTGCAGATCCTCGACCAGGGGAGTGCTCAGCAGGAGGTAACCGGCCGGATCCTCGTCTGGTGCGACGAGCGCGAAGGCGTGGGTGTCGTACTCGGTGGAGCCGCGCAGGCGGTGCTGTACGCGCTCGACGGAGGTGGAGGAGGCGGTGTCACCGGTGGTCTCCTGCGCCGCGAGGTTGGCGAGGAAGACGAGGTTGACAACGTCATCGGCCGGTTCCGCATCCGGAACCGGCCGATCAAGACGAACGAGCTGCAACTAGAGATCCTCGACGGCCTTGGCGGCGGCGTCGGCCCACTCCTGCCACTGGGCGGCCTGGCCGCGCAGCTTCTCGGCCTTCTTGGAGTTGCCCTTGGCCTCGGCTGCTTCGGCCTGGGCGGTGAACTCGGCGACCTTGTCGAGGAACTGCTGGGCGCGGGCCTGCGCCTCCGGGTCGGTGCGGCGCCACTGGGACTCCTCCGCCTCGGAGACACGCTTCTCGATCGCCCCGATCTTGTCCTCGTACTCGCGGACCTGGTTGCGCGGGACGTAGCCGATCTCGTCCCACTTCTCCTGCAGCTCACGCAGCTTGGCGCGGGCGCCGTCGAGACCCTTGGCGGGGTCGATCTGGGAGTCGTACTCCGCGAGGAGCGCGTCTTTGGCCTCGGCGTTGGCGACGAACTCCTTGTCGCGCTCGGCGTTGACGGCGTTGCGTGCGTTGAAGAAGTGGTCCTGGGCGGCGCGGAAAGCCTCCCACAGCTTGTCGTCGACGTCGCGCGGGGCGCGGCCGGCGGCCTTCCACTCCTTCATGAGGTCGCGGTAGGCGCGGGCGGTCTCGTTCCAGTCGGTGGAGTCCTTGATGGCCTCGGCACGCTCGACGAGGGCCTCCTTGGCGCGGCGGGCAGCGGCGCGACCCCGGTCGAGTTCGGCGAAGTGGGAGCCGCGGCGGCGGTTGAAGGAGTCGCGGGCGCGGGAGTAGCGCTTCCACAGGGCGTCGTCGGTCTTGCGGTCGATGCCGCGGATGGTCTTCCATTCCTCGAGGATGGCGCGGAGGCGGTCGCCGGCGCCCTTCCAGTCGGTGGAGTTCTCGGCGATCTCCTCGGCCTCCCCGGCGAGGGCCTCCTTGCGGGCGATGGCCTGCTCGCGGCGCTTGGCGCGGTCGGCCTTGGCCTGCTCGCCGGCGGCGTCGGAGTGCTCCATGATGTCGCCGAGGCGTTTGTCCAGGCCGGCGAGGTCACCGATGACGGCGGCGGTCGGCAGGGTCTCGCGCAGGTGGCCGGCGGCCTCCTTGATGGAGGTGGCGTCGTCCGGGTGGGCGGTCAGGCGGGCCTCGAGGAGTTCGACCTCGGTGGCCAGGTCATCGAAGCGGGTGCCGTAGTGGGCGAGTCCCTCCTCGGGGGTGCCGGCCTGCCAGGATCCGATCTCGCGCTCGCCGTCGGCGGTGGTGACGTAGACGGTGCCGTCGGCGTCGACGCGGCCCCACTTGGCGGGGTCGTTCTTCGGCGGGCGGGCGGCGACGGGGGCCGCGGGGCGCGGGGAGGGGGTGGGGCGGTGTCCGCCGCCCGGCAGAGGACCAGGCTTCGGTCCCGGCCGGTGGCCTGGCTTCGGGCCGGGCGTCGGGGACGGCGTCGGGGAGTTGGTCATGTCGATGGTCCTTTGCTTCATGCCGCGCGACACGGCTGCCGATAGTGCTCCAACTAACATACCGCGCACCGTTCGGGCCTGTCAGCAGGAGTCAGTAGGATGTGCCGGGTGAGCCCCAACCTGATCATCATGCCCGCCTCGCCGGCGTTGGTCGCCGAGCTCGCGCCGCGCGATGCGGTCGGCGCGCAGATGGTGTCCCTGGTGCGTTCGCTTGTCGACGCCACCGCCGCCCCCATCCACCTCGTCGCCTCGCGTGACCCGCGGTGGGAGACGGGTGTCGAGGGGTCCTTCCGAGCCTGGGGCGCGCCGCAGGTGACGGTGGGTGAGGGGCGGTTCCTGCCGGAACTGGTGCAGCGGTACGTGCTCGGCGAGGCGGCGTCGCGGGTGGCGTCGGTGCGTGGGGAACTGGGGGAAGTCGAGCCCGAAGCCTTGACTCTCGTCGCGGTTGACGGTTCCGCCGGTCTGACGGAGCGCGCCCCGCTGGCCCTGCTCCCGCAGGCCGCGGCCGCCGACGAGTGGTGCCGCGCGGTGTTGTCCGGCCGGCCGGCGGGGGAGCTGCCGGCCGACGGCGGCGTCCTCGAACCCGGGCTGTGGCATGAGCTCGCGGCACGGGAACCGCAGCACG
This sequence comes from Corynebacterium pollutisoli, assembly GCF_900177745.1. GTDB lineage: Bacteria > Actinomycetota > Actinomycetes > Mycobacteriales > Mycobacteriaceae > Corynebacterium > Corynebacterium pollutisoli. The sequence continues at coordinate 616,832 of NZ_FXAR01000001.1, forward strand.
CGGAACTCCTCCTGGCGGACACGACGCACGGCGTGGGAAGGTACGTGGCGGCATGGCAGATCTGACACCCGTCGCGGTCGTCGGCCCGACGGCCTCCGGCAAGTCGGCGCTCGGCCTCGCCCTGGCCCATGAGCTCGGAGGCGAGGTGGTCAACGTCGACTCGATGCAGCTCTACCGCGGGATGGACATCGGCACCGCGAAGCTCACCGTGGAGGAGCGCGAGGGCATCCCGCACCACCAGCTCGACGTGTGGGACGTCACGGAGACAGCCTCGGTCGCCCGCTACCAGGCTGACGCCGTCGCGGACGTCGAGGACATCATGTCCCGCGGTCGCGTGCCCGTCCTCGTCGGTGGTTCCATGCTTTACGTCCAGTCTCTCCTCGACGACTGGCGGTTCCCGCCGACCGACCCGGCCGTCCGCGCCCGGTGGGAGGAGCACCTGGCGGACATCGGCATCGACGCCCTCCACGCCGAGCTCGCTGCCGTAGACCCGGCGGCCGCCGCCGTCATCGAGGACAAGGATCCCCGCCGCACCGTCCGCGCGCTGGAGGTCATCGAGCTGACGGGGCAGCCGTTCCAGGCCTCCCAGCCGCCGAAGGACGCTCCCCCGCGCTGGGGCACGCGGATCCTCGGCCTGCGCACGCAGGCGGAATGGCTCAACCCGCGCATCGAGCTGCGCACCCGGCAGATGTTCGAGCGCGGCCTCGTCGAGGAGGTCGAGGGGCTGGTCGACGACCACGGGCTCGTCGCCGACTCCACCGCCGGCCGCGCCATCGGTTACGCCCAGGTGCTCGCGGCCCGCGCGGGAGAGCTGACGTGGGAGGAGGCCGTGGAGCGCACCATCACCGGCACGCGCCGCTACGTGCGTCGCCAGCGCTCCTGGTTCAACCGCGATCCGCGGATCACGTGGCTGGCGGCCGAGGCGGATCCGGCGCGCGCCGCTCTGGAAGCACTCTCCTGAGCGGCGGGCCGCGTACGGGCGTACCCCGATTCCTCTACGCCTGAGCAGCGACCTGGGCTTTTCGCGGACCCCGGGACACAGAGGAGTACGCCGCAACGCGGGCGCTCTAGAATCGCTCCGGTGAACACCATCAGCTTCGCCAAGGGCCACGGCACGGAGAACGACTTCCTCATCATCGACGCCACCGTCGACCCCACCGAGGAGCAGGTGCGCGCCCTGTGCGAGCGTCGCGCCGGCCTGGGGGCGGACGGCGTGCTGCGGGTCGTTCGCGCAGACGCCGACGGGCAGTGGTTCATGGACTACCGCAACGCCGACGGCTCCATCGCCGAGATGTGCGGCAACGGCGTGCGCGTGTTCGCGCACTGGTTGCGCTCCCGCGGGCTGGTCGACTCCGACGAGTTCACCGTGGGCACCCGGGCGGGCGACCGCCGCGTGACCGTGCGCGAGTGCTCGGACACCGACGCGGTGGTCACGGTTGAGATGGGGGCCGCCGAGGTCACCGGCCTGTCAACGGCCCGCCTGGGGGATCTCACCGTCGCCGGGCTGGGCGTCGACATGGGCAACCCCCACGTGGCGTGTGTGCTGCCCGGACTCACCCCGGAGTCGCTGCAGGCTATGGCACTTTCGGACCCCGAGTTCGACCGGGAGTTCTTCCCCAGCGGGGTCAACGTGGAGATCCTCACCCCGCTGACCGACGGCGCCGTACACATGCGGGTCCACGAGCGCGGGGTGGGGGAGACCCGCTCCTGCGGCACGGGCACGGTGGCCGCCGCCCGCGCCGCCCTGGCCGACGCCGGGTGGACGGACGGTGAGGTGACCGTCCACATCCCGGGCGGCACGGTGCAGGTGACCATCGACGGTGACCGTTCGACGCTCACCGGACCGTCGCGGATCATCGCGACGGGTGAGGTCACGCTCTAGTAGTCGTGCCCCAGGCGCTGGGCGGCCTGCCGGGCGGCCAGCCACGTCTCCTTGATCTCGAGGGCCCGCATGTCGGTGACCGTCAGGATGGTCTCCAGCTGGGAGACCTCGAGGTTCTCGGCGGCGAGGCGGGCGTCGAGGCGCGAGAGGAAACGGCGCGCGGTGGCGTACTCATGATGGAACGCCGCGATGTCCGGGTCGGTGCAGTCGAGGTCGAGCAGCGCCGGACGGTTGAGGGTGCGGTCCGCGATGGCCTCGGCGTCGGTGCCGGTGGCGAAGCGGTCGAACTCGGCGATGACGTCCTCGATGTCCTCGGCGCTCAGCGTGATGGAGGAGCGCAGGGCGAGGGTCTCGGTGGTGTCGGGACGCCGGCTCATCACGAGCATCGCCACCGCCAGGATCGGCAGGATGAGCAGGAGCCCCTGCAGCCGGAAGATCACCAGGACCGCCACGCAGGCGGCGATGATGAGCAGCAGAATCCACCGCTGCCGCGGGGGATCCGGCTTGATGAGCATCCGGTCCGACATGTGTGCCTCTAGTGGCCGCCGCAGCCGCAGGAGCTGCCGCACCCGCCGCAGCCGCCACCCGACATGGGGGACAGGACGGAGGCGGTGAGCATCGCGGTGCCGGCGACGACGGAACCCTTCTCCGGCAGCTCCGGGCCGTCGACCAGGCAGAGATCGAAGGGGAAGGCGCCGTCGACGGTGGCGTGGATGAAACGCTGGCCGGTGAGCTGGTTGTGGCGGTATTCGGAGTCGAGGATGCGGGCGGAGAAGAACGCGGAGGCGTCCGGGGCGGCGGCACCGGAACCGGAGGTGACCAGCTGCGCACCCTCGGAGACGATCTCGCCGACGACCTGGCCGGAGGCGGCCTCGTAGGCCTCGGGGGACTCGTAGGTGGTGGTGTCCAGGCCGAGGGCGGTGACGCCGATCTGCTGCCAGGTCTGGGTGGGGGCGTCGACAAGCAGTGGGCCCTGGGCCAGGTTGCAGGTGATCGACGACAGGACGGTGCCGTCCGGGGTGACGATCTCACACAGCGCGAGAACGTCGTTGACCATGCTGACGTGGGCGAAGGTCTGGGTGACCGACTCGAAGCCGGCGAAGGTGGCGAACGGCTCGACGGCCAGGATGTTGATCTGGGCGCCCGAGGCGTCCGTGAACTGGATCAGCTGTCCACCCCGGATCTCGCCGGCGACAACCAGCTGATTGGTGGCGATGGCCGCTTCGACGGCGTCCTGCCAGCGGTCAAAACCCAGTCCGATGCTCTTCAGGTCGGTGCTCATGGTTGTTCAGTGTATCGCGGCGGCCCGGTGCTGTTAACTCCGCCTCCGACGTGGAACAATGAACAGAAATGACTGATGTTTCCCAGAACGACCCCAACTCCCACGATGAACTGCTGGCCCGCGCCTTCCGCGACAATGCCCCGCAGCCGACCATCCCGGAGGACCCGGGCACGGATCTCTCCGATCTGCTGACCCCCACCACCGGCGAGCTCGATCTCGCCGAGCGTAACCGCTTCCGCCGCGTCACCCGTGACACCGAGATCCGTTCCCGCGACTCCGAGGACATCACCGAGGTCGAGTACCGCAAGCTGCGCCTCGAACAGGTCATACTCGTCGGCGTGTGGACGGAGGGTACCTCCGCGGAGGTCGACGCGAACATGGCCGAGCTCGCCGCCCTCGCCGAGACCGCGGGTGCCGAGGTCCTCGAGATGCTCTACCAGCGCCGCGACAAGCCCGACCCGGGCACCTACATCGGGTCCGGCAAGGTCGCCGAGCTCAAGGACATCATCGCCGCGACCGACGCCGACACCGTCATCTGCGACGGTGAGCTCAGCCCCGGCCAGCTCGTCGCGCTGGAGACGGCACTGAACACCAAGGTCATCGACCGCACCATGCTCATCCTCGACATCTTCGCCCAGCACGCGAAGTCCAAGGAGGGCAAGGCGCAGGTGTCGCTGGCGCAGATGGAGTACCTCTACACCCGCGTGCGTGGCTGGGGTGGCAACCTGTCGCGTCAGGCGGGTGGCCGCGCCGGCTCCAACGGCGGTGTGGGTCTGCGTGGTCCCGGTGAGACGCGGATCGAGGCGGATCGTCGTCGCCTGCGCCAGGAGATGTCCAAGCTGCGCCGTGAACTGGCGGGGATGAAGACGGCGCGTGAGATCAAGCGTCAGCGTCGTCAGGAGTCGACGATCCCGCAGATCGCCATCGCGGGGTACACCAACGCCGGTAAGTCCTCGCTCATCAACGCGCTCACGGGCGCGGGTGTGCTCGTGGAGGACGCGCTGTTCGCCACCCTGGACCCGACGACCCGGCGCGCCGAGCTCGCCGACGGCCGCGCCGTCGTCTTCACCGACACCGTCGGTTTCGTCCGCCACCTGCCGACGCAGCTCGTCGAGGCCTTCAAGTCGACGCTCGAGGAGGTGCTGGCGGCCGATCTGGTGCTGCACGTCGTCGACGGCTCCGACCCGTTCCCGCTCAAGCAGATCGAGGCCGTGAACAAGGTCATCTACGACATCGTCAAGGAGACCGGCGAGGACGCTCCGCCGGAGATGATCGTGGTGAACAAGATCGACCAGGCCGATCCGCTGGTGCTCGCCGAGCTGCGGCACGCGGTCGATGACGCCGTCTACGTCTCCGCCGTCACCGGTGAGGGCATCCCGGAGCTGGAGGCACGCATCGAGCTGTTCCTCAACTCCCTCGACGCCCATCTCGTGCTGCTCGTGCCCTTCACCCGCGGCGACGTCATCTCACGCCTGCACGAGTACGGCACCGTGCGCTCCGAGGAGTACACCGCCGACGGCACGCTCATCGACGTCCGCCTCCCGCAGTCCATGGCCCGCGAGCTGGCGGAGTTCGCGGTGGAGGGGGAGGCGTCGTAACAACGATCACCGGATGCATGCCATCCGCGCATAGTGTCAGGTCGTCGCCGGTAATTACGAGTCCTCCTCCGCCCGCCGTGCACCCCACGCGAACAGTCGGTTGAACGCCCACCGCGCGAGCGTGAACACGACGAACAGCACCGCCCACGACACGGCGAGCATCCACACCATGGCGATCCAGCCGCCGCCCTCCTGCTCGTACCAGAACCAGGCGGCCAGTGCGGCGCCGATGAGCGAGAAGACGCGGACGCCGTCGCGTCCGAAGGCGAACGGTTGCGTGTCAGGATTCATGCTTATCGACGCTACTGTGTAACCGTGACCATCAAAAGCCTCGGTTGGACCGTCCACGGCGACGGTCGGAAAATTGCCCCCGGCGCGGTCGTCGCACCCGACGAGCGCCTCAGCTGGCCCCGCACCATCGGCATCGGCATGCAGCATGTCGTGGCGATGTTCGGAGCGACCCTCCTTGTCCCCACCCTGACCGGATTCCCCGTTAACACCACCCTGTTGTTCTCCGGTCTGGGCACGATGATCTTCCTGCTCATCACCCGTAACCGCCTGCCCTCCTACCTGGGGTCGTCGTTCGCGTTCATCGCGCCGATGATCGCCAGCCAGCAGCACGGCCCCGGCGCGCAGATCGGTGGCGTGCTGGTCACCGGTGTCGTGCTCATGGCGGTGGGGTTCATCGTCAAGGCGGCCGGCCGGAAGGTCATCGACGCGGTGATGCCGCCGGCGGTGACGGGTGCGATCGTGGCGCTCATCGGCCTCAACCTGGCGCCGGTGGCCACGAGCAACTTCCAGGCGCAGCCGCTGGTGGCGGCGGTGACGATGGTGGCGATCCTCGTGTGCACGGTCGCCGGGCGTGGCATGGTGGCGCGTCTGGGCATTCTCATCGGTGTGGTGGTGGGCTGGGTGTTCGCCACGGTGACGGGCAATCTCGCGGAGGGGGCGGGGGAGACCATCCGGCAGGCCGCGTGGATCGGTGTGCCGCAGTTCCACAGCCCGGAGTTCCACCTGTCGGCGATCCTCGTGACGCTGCCGGTGGTCATCGTGCTCATCGCGGAGAACGTCGGCCACGTCAAGGCCGTCTCGGAGATGACGGGGAAGAACCTCGACGATCTGGCGGGCGACGCCCTCGTCGCGGACGGCCTGGCGACCACGTTGGCCGGTTCCTTCGGTGGTTCCGGTACCACCACGTACGCGGAGAACATCGGCGTCATGGCCGCCACCCGCGTCTACTCGACGGCCGCGTACTGGGTGGCGGCGGCGACGGCGATCGCGCTGGCGTTCATCCCGAAGTTCGGTGCGCTCATCTTCACCATCCCGACCGGGGTGCTGGGCGGCGCGACGATCGTGCTGTACGGACTCATCGGCATGCTCGGTATCCGCATCTGGCAGGACAACAGGGTCAACTTCAACAATCCGGTCAACCTCACGGCGGCGGCGGTGGCGCTCATCGCGGGCATCGGCAACCTGACGCTGAGCATCGGTTCCGTCGAGCTGGAGGGCATCGCCTGGGGTTCGGCGGGCATCATCCTCGCGTACCCGCTGCTCAAGTGGCTCTACATTCACGTCGGTGAAGGCCGGGGCGCCAAGTTCTACAATTAGGTGGCATGACCCGAGAGATCACCGTCCCCGCCCACGCGTTCATCGCCTCGCGTGAGACCGTCTCCGTCGACGAGCTGCCCGCCTTCTTCGACCGCGCCTACCCCCTGCTTATCGACGCCCTGCAGGCGGTCGGGGCGCACCCCGCGGGCCCGGCCCACGCGTACTACTTCTCGCCGCTGACCGAGACCGTCGACATCGCCGCCGCCTTTCCGCTGCACCCCGAGCAGGTGGCCGCCGTGGAGGCCGCGCATCCGGAGCTGGTGCACCACGTTCCGGAGTGCGAGGCGTTCACCACCCGGCACCACGGTTCCTACGACACGTTGGGCCGGACCTGGCAGGAATTGACGGAGGCGGTCAGGGAATCCGGGCGGCCGGCGGGTCCGGTGTGCTGGGAGACCTACGTCACCGAACCCTCCCCGGAGGCGGATCCGGCGGACATGATCACGGACCTCTACGTCACCCTCGCCTGATCCCGCGATTTTCATCACAAACCACCGGGGACTTGGCCCGTGAGGCCGACGGACCACCCGCTCACGGTGGTACAACGGTAGGCATGCGTGTTCCTGTGTATCTCGCCGTCTCCAAGGATGATTACCTCCGCCTGACGGTGACCCCGAACCGGGTGGCGGTCGTCGACAAGCTCATCGAGGCCGGGGATCATCCCACCCTGCGTCTGAGCGACGACTGGTTCATCCTCGATGAGGATCTGCTGCTCACCCATGCCGAGCCGGCGCTCAACGGCGGCGAGATGTGGCAGTACAAGCCGACGCGGAACGCCCTGGCCCCGGTGCAGGTGGCCATGATCGCGGAGGCGCTGGGCGAGGTCGGTGAGCTGACGTACTCGCATGATCTGCCGCCGCTGCAGAAGTTCTTCGCCGAGGCCGCGCAGCGGCACGACGCCATCATCATCGCCTACCAGTAGAACGAGACGACGCCTCCCGGTGGGGACCGGGAGGCGTCGGTGATTCCGGGGACTAGTTGTCCAGGTCGGATTCGATGAGGGCGGCGATCTTCTCGACGGCCTCGGCGTTGTCGGAGGTGACGGTGACCTGGTCGCCCTTCTCGGCGCCCAGCGCCATGATCATGAGGGAGGAGGCGGCGTCGGCCTCCTCGCCGTCCTCGTCGCCGACGAGGGTGAGGATGATGTCGTCGTCGTACTCGCCGGCGGCGTCAGCGACGATGGCGGCGGGGCGGGCGTGCAGGCCGACTGCGGAGCCGACGGTCACGGTCTTGGAAGCCATGGTGGTCCTTTCTTTAACGGGTGATGAACGCCAGTTTAGGCATCCACTGTGGCAGCTGCCACTGCCCGGGAGGGCCAGAACTGCTTGAGCCCGATGACCGCCACCGCGGACACGACCGTACCGGCGATGATGGCCAGCAGGAAGCCCCACCAGGGGTCGATGGCGAAGAGGACGAACACGCCGCCGTGCGGGGCGCGGGACCCCGCTCCGAGGGCCATGGAGACGGCGCCGGTGACCGCGCCGCCAGCCATCATCGAGGGGATGACGCGCAGCGGGTCGGCCGCCGCGAAGGGGATCGCGCCCTCGGAGATGAAGGACAAACCGAGCAGCCACGCGGACTTGCCGTTCTCCTGCTCCGCCGGGGTGAACAGCCGCTTCCGCACCAGCGTGGCCACGGACAGGGCGATGGGCGGGACCATGCCGGCGGCCATGACGGCGGCCATGATCTGCATGGAGGCGGTGTCACCCGTTGACAGGCCGGCGGTGGCGAACAGGTACGCCGCCTTGTTCACCGGGCCGCCGAGGTCGAAGCACATCATGAGGCCGAGGATGATGCCCAGCACCACCGCCGAGGAGCCGGACATCGACGACAGCCAGTCCGTCAGTCCGGTCATGATGCCCTCCAGCGGGCGTCCCAGCAGCAGGAACATGAGCAGTCCGACGACGAGGGAGGTGAGCAGCGGGATGATCACCACCGGCATGAGGGAGGTGAGGATCCGCGGCACCCTCCACGATGCGATCCAGTACGCGATGAGGCCGGCGAGGACACCGGTGACCAGACCGCCGATGAAACCGGCGCCGATGAGCACCGAGATCGCGCCGCCGACGAAACCGGGGGCGATGCCCGGCCTGCCCGCCAGCGAGTACGCCGTGTAGCCGGACAGGGCGGCGACGATGAAGCCCATCGCCATCTGCCCCGTGGCGAAGAGCACCGCACCGAGGTACAGCGCGAGACCGGAGCGGTCGAAGGTGACGGGGGCGCCGTCGACAAGCACCTCGTTGCCGGGCAGGTTGCCCGGCGAGTGCTGCAGCGCGATGGCCTCCCAGCCGTTGGCCATGTCGTACCCGCCGACGAGGAAGCCGAGCGCGAGCAGCAGGCCGCCGGCCGCGACGAACGGGATCATGTACGAGACACCGGTCATCACCGCCTGCTGGATGCGCCGGGCCCAGCCCAGCTCCTGCTTCTTCTCCGCTGTCGACGCCGTGCCGCTCACCCGCCGCGCCTGCGGGTCGCGGGAGGCGGTCACGGCTTCGTCGATCATGACGGCGGGTTCGTTGATGGCGCGCTTGACGGCGGCCTCGATGACGGGCTTGCCGGCGAAGCGCTCGCGGTCGCGCACGCCGACGTCGGTGGCGAAGATGACCGCGTCCGCCTGCCGGATGATCTCCGGGTCGAGGGCGTCGGTGGACGAGGATCCCTGGGTCTCCACGTGGAGTTCGACGTCCGCGCGGGCGGCGGCGGTCTGGGTGAGGGAGTCCGCCGCCATGTAGGTGTGCGCGATGCCCGTCGGGCAGGCGGTGACCGCGACGATGCGGGTCTTCTCCGGCGGGGTGGTCGCGGGGAGATCGCCGATGACGTCGTCGACGGCGGCGACGACCTCCTCCGGGGTGGCGGCGGCGCGGAGGCGCTCGCGGAAGTCGCCGCGCACGAGGGCGCGGGCCAGCTTGGAGAGGATCTTCAGGTGCACCTTGCCACCACCCTCCGGCGCGGCGATGAGGAAGACGAGCTCGGCGTCACCGTCCGGGCCGCCGAAGTCGACGGGGCGCGAGAGACGGGCGAAGGCGAGGGTGGGTTCGGTGACCGCCGCGGACCGGCAGTGGGGGATCGCGACCTGCCCGGGCACGCCGGTGGGGTTCTGGGCCTCGCGGGCGAGGGCGGCGTCGGCAAGCAGGGTGGCGTCGTCGGCACGGCCGGCGGCATGGACGACCCGGGCCAGCCCGGAGATGACGTCGGTGGTGCCTGCGCCGAGGTCGACGTCGAGTCGCACCAGGTCAGGGGAGATGACGGACATGGGTTTCCTTGAGATTCAGTTGCGAGGGGGAGGGGATGGTGGTGCCGGGCAGGCCGGTCGCCGCGGTGCCGTAGGCGACGGCCCGGGCGAGGCAACCCGCCGGGTCCGCACCCTCGGCGCGGGCGATGAGGTAACCCGCCAGGGAACTGTCGCCGGCCCCGACGGTGGACTGCACGTCGACCGGCGGGGGCGTGGCAATCCACGCACCGAATGAGGTGACCAGCACGGCGCCGGCGGGACCGAGGGTGACGAGGACCTCGTCGATACCCCGCGTGACGACGATGCGGGCGGCCTCGACCACGTCGGCGATGTCGCCACGCGCGGCCGCCGCCTCCATCGCCTCGCCGTCCCGGCCGACGAGCTGCCCGAGCTCGAGGCCGTTCGGCTTGATCAGGGTCGGGGCGGCGGTCTCAAGACCCGCGCCGAGGGAGTGCATCGCCCGGTCGGAGGTGTCGACGGCGATGAGCAGATCCGGGTGCGTGGCGCGAACCGTCGCGATGAGCGTGGTGTACCAGTCCTCGGGGACCCCGGGCGGCAGCGAACCGGCCATGACCAGCCAGGACGCGTTGCCGGCGAGGCGGGTGACGGTCTCCTCGATGATGCGGCGGGTCGGCGGTTCGATGGTGGCGCCGTGACCGTTGATCTTCGTGGTCGTGCCGTCCGGCTCGGTGAGGGTGGTGTTGATGCGGACGCCCTCGGACACCGGGATGGAGTGGAAGGGGATCCCCGCCTGGCGGGCCAGCGCGACGAAGGGGTCGTTGCCGTCCGCCGGGAACAGCGCGAGGCTCAGCTTGTCGGCCAGCGTCAGCGCGTGGGTGACGTTGACGCCCTTGCCGCCGGCGACCTGGGAGATGGTTGTGGGGCGGTGGACGAGACCGCGGCGGAGCCTGTCGGCCAGCTGCATCGTGGCGTCGATGCTGGGGTTGGGGGTCAAGGTGAGAATCACGGTGGGCTCCCTGTCCGTTCTGTCCGTTCGGAAAAACTGTGGTCGACGCGGTCAACGTCAGGTCACCGGCCACCCGCGGGGGTGGCGGTCGCCTGAGCTGGATCAATCGTAGGGGGCGGTCGGGTGTTCCCGAGGCACCTGGGGCGCGTCTGCGGCGGGTCGTTACGAAAATGATGACGTAAGTCACACTACATGTCTGGTTGTGACCTCATCATTGTCCGAATGTGTTTGGTTGTCAAGATGGGCGTGTCTGTATCGTTGCTAAAGGGTGGATTTTGTGGTGTTCTGGAGGTCACACGACTTCTGCACTGTGAGATGGGACTACATCGCCATGGCCACTGAATCCACGTTCGTCAAGGGAACCGGCGTCGTCGCCGGAATCGCCTACGCCCCCGCCATCTGGGTCCACGCCCGACCCGAGCTCCCCGAATCCGGGGCCACCGTCGCCGAGGACGCCCGCGACGCCGAGTTTGAACGGTTCACCGTCGCCGCCGACACCGTCGCCGAGCGGCTCACCGCCCGCTCCGAGACCGTCGACGGTGCCGCCGCCGAGGTTCTCAAGGCGACCGTCGGCATGGTCAACGACCGCGGCTGGCGCAAGGCCGTGAAGAAGAACATCAGCGGAGGACACCCCGCCGACTACGCCACCGTGGCCGCCACCCAGAAGTTCGTGGACATGTTCGAGGCCGCCGGCGGGCTCATGGCCGAGCGCACCACCGACCTCAGGGATATCCGCGACCGCGTCATCGCCGAGCTGCGCGGCGAGGACGAGCCGGGCCTGCCGAACATCACCTCGGAGAAGGTGCTCTTCGCCGACGACCTCTCCCCGGCCGACACCGCCACCCTCAACCCGGAGCTCGTCGTCGCCCTGGTCACTGAGCTCGGCGGCCCCACCAGTCACACCGCCATCATCGCCCGCCAGCTCAACGTCCCCTGCATCGTCGCCGCCGGCAAGGGCATCAACGAGATCCCCGACGGCGAGCCGGTGCTCATCGACGGCGCCAGCGGCACCATCACCCTCGACGCCGACGAAGAGTCCGCCCGCGCGGCCGTCGCCTCCTCCCGGGAGCGCGCCGCCATCGTCGCCCAGTGGCGCGGCCCCGCCCAGACGAAGGACGGCCACCGCGTGCAGCTGCTGGCAAACGTCGCCGACGGACAGGCCGCCCGCGTCGCCGCCGACACTCAGGCCGAGGGAATCGGCCTCTACCGCACCGAGATGAGCTTCCTCTCCGCCTCCAAGGAGCCCACCGTCGAGGAACAGGCCGCGGTGTACAGGAAGGTGTTCGACGCCTTCCCGGATTCCAAGGTGGTCATCCGCACCCTCGACGCCGGTTCCGACAAGCCCATCGCCTACGCCAACATGGAGCACGAGGAGAACCCCGCCCTCGGCGTCCGTGGACTGCGCATCGCCTGGGGCAACGACGGCATCATGGTCCGCCAGCTCGACGCCATCGCCCTCGCCGCCGAAGGCCGCGGCGAGGACGCCCCCACCTGGGTCATGGCTCCCATGGTGGCCCGTGAGCGTGAGGCCAAGTGGTTCGCCGAGCTGTGCCGCGAGCGCGGCCTCACCCCGGGCGCGATGATCGAGGTCCCCGCCGCCGCCATCATGGCCGACCGCATCATGCCGCATCTCGACTTCGTGTCCATCGGCACCAACGACCTCACTCAGTACACGATGGCCGCGGACCGCCTCTCACCCTCGCTGGCGTACCTCACCGACCCGTGGCAACCGGCAGTGCTGCGCCTGGTCAAGGAGACCTGCCGCGTCGGTGAGCTCACCGAGACTCCCGTCGGCGTGTGCGGTGAGGCCGCCGCCGACCCGAAGCTGGCGTGTGTCCTGGCCGGACTCGGTGTGACCTCCCTGTCCGCCGCCTCCACCGCCGTGGCCGGCGTCGGCGCCCAGCTCGCCGACCTCGACCTCGCCCAGTGTCAGGAGGTGGCCGAGGCCGTGCTGGACGCCTCCGGCGCCACCGCCGCCCGCGAGATCGCCGCGGAGATGATCCTCGGCTAGATCTCGACAGACAGGAACCCCCGCGCTGCCCCAGGGAGGGGGAGCGCGGGCGTTGCTGTCTGCCGGTCAGTCCTCGGCGATGATGACGTCGACCTCGCGCTCGCGGAGCGCGGTGACGAAGGACTCCGGGGCCGAGGGATCGGTGATGACGACGTCGATGTCGTCGATGCCCGCGAAGCTGACGAGGTAATCGGTGCCCAGCTTCGTGGAGTCGCACAGCACGACCACCTTGTGGGCGTTGGTGACCATCGCCGATTTGATGGCCGCCTCCTGCGCATCGGCCGTCGACAGGCCGTGGTCGAGGGTGAGGGCGTTGGTCCCGATGAAGGCGACGTCGGCGCGCATGAGCGCCAGGGTGCGCAGGGCCGTGTCGCCGACGACGGCCTGGGTGATGGCGCGGACCGAACCGCCGAGCAGCTGCACCTCGTTGAGACCACGGGTGGCCAGGTTGAGGGAGATGGGCAGGCTGTTGGTGACGATCGACCACTGCGAGGCGTTCGGCTGCTCCGCGATGAGGTCGGCGAGGGTGCCGATGGTGGATCCGGCGTCGAGGAACAGGCCACCGTGCGGCTCGGGCAGGTAGCGCAGAGCCGCCCGGGCGATGGCGGACTTGGCGGTGGGCGCGGAGCGGAAACGGGCGTCGAGGGAGAACTCGGTGGTCTGGAACGTTTGGCTGGCGACCGCGCCGCCGTGGACGCGGTGGACGACGCCCTCGCGGTCCAGCACCGCGAGATCACGTCGGATAGTTTCGGCCGTCACATCGAAACGGTTGGCCAACTCGGTGACATTGACCCGCCCCTCGACGGCGGTGAGGGAGGCGATCTGCCGCCTCCGCTCTTCTGCGTACATGGAGTCTCCTCTAACGCCGTGCCCGTGGGAATCGGACATGGATAAATGTCCGTTTCTGCTATTGTCGCAAAATTCGGGTTTACAGGTCAGACGTTCACCTATTGGCCAGCGGCAACGGGGGAGAGACGCGGGTCGAACGAGCGGACTCCACGGCGGACCATGACGCCGTGACATGCCCGTTCGCTTGGGAAGGTGTGACTCTTCGGGGTGGGGAGTGCCCGAACCGGCGGGGGTGGCCGACGGGCGTCAGAGCTTGCGGAACACCGACACAATCTTGCCCATGATCTCCGCCTTGTCACCCGGGATGGGGGAGAAGTCCTCGTTGTGCGGCAGCAGCCACACGCCGGTGGAGTCCTTGTGGAACTCCTTGGCCGTGGCCTCCCCGTCGATGAGGGCGGCGACGAACTCACCCTGCTCCGCCACCGGCTGCGACCGCACGACGACCCAGTCACCGTGCAGGATGCCGGCGTCGCGCATGGACTCACCGTCGATCTGCAGCATGAAGAGCTCGCCGTCGCCGACCAGGTCGGCCGGCAGCGGGTAGTAGTCCTCCACGGTCTGCTCGGCCAGGATCGGCGAACCCGCGGCGATGCGGCCGAGTACCGGGATGAAGTTCGCCGGGCTGGCGTCCTCCGGGGTGGAGGCCGGCTTGGCGGCGGCCTTGCGCCCCGGCTTGCGGGGGGACTCGGTCGAGGGGAGGGTGCGCACGTCGACCGCGCGGGGCTTGTTCGGGTCGCGGCGCAGGAAGCCCTTCTTCTCCAGCTGCTTGAGCTGGTAGGCGACCGAGGAGGTGGACTGCAGGCCCGCGGCATCGCCGATCTCCCGGATGCTCGGCGGGTACCCGCGCAGGACGACGGCGTCCCGGATGACCTCGAGGATGCGTCGCTGGCGGTCGGACAGGGACGACGGGTCCGGCTTGCCCGTCGGGGTGGGGGTTGAGGCTGTCATGGTCGTGCGCTCCTTGTCGGGGCTGGATGCTGGATGGCGTGCTGGACGGTTGTCGAACGGCGGTACGTCAGTGTGCCATTCACCTGATACATGTCTACCACGTCCTGGTACGGATGTTCGACTGATCGCGGGCGAGTGTGGACAAAGTTTCGAACGGCTGCTATAAATCGAACATAGCAGCTAGTTCGAACATGTGAACGGTAGCGCTGTTCGAGTGTGTCGGGTGGCCCCGATATTCTCGCCGCAGACAACGAAAGGACCACATCATGACCATCTTCATCAACGACTCCCATGCAGGTAGCGCCGTCCGAGGTTCGCAGCAGGTCCGTGTTCCGGGAGCTGCTGTCTGGGAGCCCTCCGGTTTCAAGGAGGGTACCGCGGCAGAGCGCGGTGTTCGAACCCTGCAGCCCGCCGATCGAACGCAGCGCCGAGTAATCGACCCCGTGCTTCCACGCCCTAATGCCACGTGGGAGGACCGTGCCCGCCGTCGCCGGGATGTGTGGACGACCTACCTGGTCGGCGCTCTGTTCGGTAGCGCCCTCATCGGTGCCGCCATCCTGGGGGACTCCGGCGAATCCGCCTATCCGGCCCACGCACCCGCCCCGGTGCCGGCTGTCGAAGTCCGCTAGGCGGAGAACCTCACGGGGGTGCAGGGGAGCTTGGGGGCAGGGGTAGGATCGGGGGCTGATCAAAGCTTCGTCATCGGTCCAAGGAAAGGTGGTGACGGCACGCCGTGTACTGCCCGTTCTGCCATCACGATCACTCGCGCGTCATCGACTCGCGCATCATCGACTCGGGGGCGTCGATCCGTCGGCGTCGTGAATGCACGGCCTGTGAAGGCCGTTTCACGACGATTGAGAAGGCCATCCTGCTGGTCATCAAGCGCAACGGCGTCACGGAACCGTTCAGCCGCGACAAGGTTGTTCTCGGTGTCCGTCGCGCCTGCCAGGGGCGTGATGTCTCCGATGACGCGCTCAAGCGCCTGGCGCAGGAGGTCGAGGAGACCGTGCGGTCGCACGGCAGTTCCCAGGTCAACGCCAACGACATCGGCCTGGCCATCCTCGAACCGCTCCGCGTCCTCGACGAGGTCGCTTACCTGCGTTTCGCCTCGGTGTACAAGTCCTTCGAGTCAGCCGAGGACTTCGAGTCGGAGATCCGCCTCATGCGCCGCCGCGCCCGCGAGGAGGCCGCGGCACTCGAGGGCTGACCGGTCACCGCAGTTTGTCGACGGCCTTCTGGATCCGGCGCAGCGAGATCGGGCGGGCCGTACCCAGTCGCTGCGCGAAGAGGCTGACGCGCAGTTCCTCGATCATCCAGCGGATGTCCCTGACCTCCCGGGTTTTCTCCCGCCCGGCGGGCAGCTTGGCCAGACGCATCTGCAGGTAGGACTGAGCCTCCTCGACCTCGTCCTGCCGGTCGGCGTCCTTGTCCGGGTCCTGCGCCATCTCCTCCAGGCGGATGCGCATCGCCTGCAGGTAGCGCGGCAGGTGACGCAGCTGCGTTGCCCCGTGCAGGGTGACGGCGTTGCGGGGCAGCAGGAACTCCAGCTGCGCCTTCATGTCGTCGATGGCCTCTCCGCTCCAGGAGCTGAGTTCGTCTGCGACGGACTGGTACTCGATGAGCGCCGGGGCCAGGGACACCACGGTGCGGCGCACCGCTCCCGGCACCTCCGGCGCGACCTTCTTCCGCAGTTCCTCGAACTCCTCCGGCGACCGGACCGGTCCGCCGTGGGCGAGCATGAGGTCACGGATGGCCGCCACGCGGGCGTCCTCCACGAGCCCGGCGGCCCCGCCGTGCGGGTAGTGGTCGACGGCGACCCGCTGCTGGAGGGGCAGCCCCTTCGTCATCTGACCGGCGTTGACAGAGATCTCCCGCAGGAGCAGCGTGAGTGTGGCCGTCATCATCGAGGCATCGGCGGCGGCCTTCGTCGGGTGGACGCGGATCTCCACGCCGTCCTTCGTCGCGACGAGCGCCGGGTAGGCGGTCACCTCGTGGCCGTCGACGACGGTGCTCACCTCCTCGGCAACGGTGCCGAGGGTGTCGGCGGTCCACTTCGGCACGGCCTTCGCCTCCGAGGAGCGGGACACCTTGCTCACCGACGACTTGATCGAGCCGGCCTGGCGCTGGATGAGCGCACCGAGGTCCTTGTCGGCGTCGATGACCTTGCCGCGCTTGTCCACCGCACCGAAGGTCATCTTCAGGTGCGGGGGCAGCGCGGCGGGGCGGAAGTCCTCGACCGAGATGTGGCGACCACCGAGGGAGTGCAGGACCTGGGTGAACTGCTCGACGAGGGACCCCTGGTAGGGGACGAGCCTGTGCAGCGCGCGGGCGGCCACGTCGGGGGCGGGCACGACGGTGCGGCGCTTGTCCTTCGGCAGGGTGCGGATGAGCTCGGTGAGCAGTTCCTCGCGCAGACCCGGGACGAGCCAGTCGAAGCCCTCGCGGTCCATACCGGCCAGAAGCGGCACGGGAACGAGGATGGTGACGCCGTCCTGCGGGTGGCCGGGCTCGAAGCGGTACTCGAGGTCGTAGACGATGCTGCCCTTGCGCCAGCGGTCGGGGAAGGCCTCCTCGGTAATGGACTCGGCCTCGTCGCCGAGCAGGGACTCCGGGTCGAAGTCGAGCAGACCGGGGTTCTTCTGCCGCTCCTTCTTCCACCAGGAGTCGAAGTGACGACCGGTGGTGATGCTCTCGGGCAGGCGGGAGTCGTAGAAGTCGAACAGTGCCTCCTCGTCGATGACGAGGCCACGGCGGCGGGCCTTTTCCTCGATTTCGGCGGCGGTCTCGAGCTTCTCCACGTTGGAGTGGAAGAACGTGTGGTGCGTCGTCCAGTCACCTTCGATGAGGGCGTGCCGGATGAACATGTCACGCGCGGCCTCAGCGTCGACGCGGTGATAGGGCACGATCCGGTCGGCGACGATCGTGACACCGTAGAGGGTCGACTTCTGGTGCGCGATGCCCGAGGCCCGCTTCCGGGACCAGGACGGCGCGGAGTGCTGGTGCTTGAGCAGCGGGCCGGCGAGCTTCTCCACCCAGGCGGGCTCGATCTTGGCGACGTCGCGGGCCCACAGGCGGGACGTCTCCACCAGTTCGGCGGCCATGAGGAACTCCGGCGGCTTCTTGGCCAGGGAGGATCCGGGGAAGATCATGAAGCGGGTGCCGCGGGCACCCTTGAACTCACGGGTGTTGCCGTCGCGGGCACCGATGTGGGAGAGCAGACCGGACAGCAGCGACTGGTGGATGGCGTCGGCGGCGCGGTCCCCGGCAACCTCGGCCCGGGTGGACCAGCCGAGCTGGCGGGTGACCTCGCGGAGCTGGCGGACCAGGTCGTACCACTCGCGGATGCGCATGTAGTGGAGGTACTCGGACTTCATGCGGCGGCGGAACGCGTTGCCGGAGAGGTCGTCGCGGGACTGGTTGATGTAGTCCCACAGCTTCAGCGAACTGAGAAAGTCACTGGTGGTGTCCTTGAAGCGGGCGTGCTTCTGGTCGGCCTGGGCCTGCTGCTCGAGGGGGCGTTCGCGCACGTCCTGGATGGTCATGGAAGCGACGATGACGATGACGGCGTCGAGCTCGCCGAGGCGGTTGGCCTCGACGAGCATCCGTGCCATGCGGGGGTCGACGGGGATGCGGGCGATGTCCCGGCCGGTCTGGGTGAGGACGGGCTGGCCGTCGCGTTCCTCGTCGGTGAGGGCCCCGAGTTCGTGCAGCAGAAGCAGGCCGTCGCGGATGGCGCGGTTCTCCGGCGGCTGGACGAAGGGGAACTCGGCGATGTCACCCAGCCGCATGAGGGCCATCTGCAGGATGACGCTGGCCAGGTTGGTGCGCAGGATCTCGGGGTCGGTGAACTCGGGGCGGGAGTCGAAGTCCTCCTGCGAGTACAGGCGGATGGCGATGCCGTCGGCGACACGGCCGCAGCGACCGGAGCGCTGGTTGGCCGAGGCCTGCGAGATCGGTTCGATGGGCAGGCGCTGTACCTTGTTGCGCGTGGAGTACCGCGAGATGCGGGCGGTGCCGGTGTCCACCACGTACCGGATGCCGGGCACCGTCAGCGAGGTCTCGGCGATGTTCGTCGACAGGACGATGCGCCGGCCGGAGTGCGGCTGGAACACTCGGTGCTGCTCCTGGTTGGACAGGCGACCGAAGAGCGGGGTGACCTCCACGCCCTTCCACTTCCGTCCCTCGATCGCCTCCATGGCGTCGCGGATGTCGCGCTCACCGGGGAAGAAACAGAGGATGTCGCCGGGGCCCTCGAGCATGAGCTCCTCGCACGCCTCGCAGAGGGCGTCGAGCGGATCCTGGTCGATGACCTTGCCGTCGCGTTCGAACTCCATGGGCCGGTAGCGGATCTCCACGGGGAAGGTGCGGCCGGAGACCTCGATGATGGGGGCTGGTTTGCCGTCGGCGTCGGCGAAGTGGTGGGCGAAGGACTCCGGGTCAATCGTGGCGGAGGTGATGATCACCTTGAGGTCCGGTCGCTTCGGCAGCAGGCGGCGCAGGTAGCCGAGGATGAAGTCGATGTTGAGGGAACGCTCGTGGGCCTCGTCGATGATGAGGGTGTCGTAGGCGTTGAGGAAGCGGTCGCGTTGCATCTCCGCCAACAGGATGCCGTCGGTCATGAGCTTGACGGCGGAGGTGGGGGAGACGCGGTCGTCGAAACGGATGGCGTAGCCGACGGTCTCGCCGATGTCCTGCCCCAGCTCCTCGGCGATGCGCTCGGCGACGGTGCGGGCCGCCAGGCGGCGCGGCTGCGTGTGACCGATGAGCCCGCGGCGGCCACGCCCCAGGTCGAGGCAGATCTTCGGGATCTGGGTGGTCTTGCCGGAGCCGGTCTCACCGGCGATGATGACGACCTGGTTGTTCTCGATCGCCTCCGCGATGTCCTCGCGCCGCGCGGACACGGGCAGGGTCTCGGGGTAGGTGATCTCGGGGATGCCGGCGTCGATGAGCTGCTGCTTCTCGACGGCGCGGTCGAGGTCCGCCGCAATCGCGGCGAGCGCCTGCGGCGCGCGGGCCTTGTGGAGGCGGCGGCGGAAGGAGCGCTCGTCGGCAAGCGAGACGTCCTGGAGGCGGGCGTAAAGATCTTCACGGGTAGTCATGGCTGACGTTGAATCCTACCGTCTCCGGGGGCGTGGCCTACTGTGGTGCACATGACGACCCCGAATGACCCGCACGACGACCGGTTCGACCACCCCGAGAACCGGCCGGACAATCAGTACCCGTCCTACCCCTCGTACCCGTCGACCCCGCACCCGGAGGACGCCCCCGGCTACGGTGAGCAGCCCTACCAGCCCTACCAGGGTTACGCCGGGTACCGGGAGTCCGCGCCCCACGGCGGCGGGCAGCCGACCGGTGACGGGAAGGTCCGCCCGATGGAGGCCGTGAGCTGGGCGTTCGGCCAGACCTTCCGGAACTGGCAGGTGTGGATCCTCGGTGCGCTCGCGCTGGGTGTCGCCGTGTTCGCCCTGTCGATCGGCATGGACGTCGCCTTCGGCGGTCCCTCGGCGGATCTCGCGTACCAGGCGGGGTTCGGTTACCAGGCCGCGCAGGCGGTGATGGGGCTCATCTTCGGGGTGCTGTCGATCTTCATCTACCACGGGGCGTTGCGGCAGGTGGACAAGGAGAAGATGGGGTTCGGTGACTTCACCGGCAACGTCAACTTCTGGCCGGCGTTCGGGGTGTTCGTGGTCATCCAGGTGATCTCCGGCATCATCCTGTCGCTGGTGATCGGGCCGATCCTCATGGGCGGCAATGAGATCGCGAACATGCAGATGGCCACCCAGGACGAGGCGCTGGCGACCCTGTCGCGTCTGTTCGCCGGGCTGATGATCGTGCTGTTCCTGGCGCTGCTCGTCGCTCCGCTGACCATGTTCATGGTGTGGTTCGCGGTGGACCGTCGGGCCGGTTTCGGCGGTGCCTTCGGCGCGGGTCTCCGCGCGGGTGCCCGCAACTACCTGCCGCTGCTGCTGTTCACCTTCGTCTCCGGTGTGGCGGCGATGGTGCTGGCGATGGTGACGTTCGGCCTGGCGATGATCGTCATCGGTCCGGCGCTGCTGCTGGCGCAGGCCCACCTGTACCGGCAGGCGGCGCAGGGTCCGCTGCCGGCCCCGCGGCCGTAGGCCGGGCCGGGTCAGGCCGTCTGGAGGGAACCGCGGAAGGACTCGGTGACCATGTCGCCGAGGGCTGCGAACTCCTCCGCCCGCGAGCTGGAGTTGCGGAACACCAGGCCGATCTGGCGGGAGGCGGTGACGTCGTCCTTGAAGGTGGCGATGGCCAGGCCCGGGCGGTGGCATTCGGTCTCCACGGCGGAGACCGGGACCAGGGTGGCGCCGAGGCCGGCGGCGACGAGCTGCATGATCGTCGTCAGCGAGGAGGCGCGGGTGACGGAGTTGGTGGCATCGGTGGGGTTGAGGTCCGCCTTGCGGCACAGGTCGATGATCTGGTCGTGGAGGCAGTGGCCGTCGTCGAGAAGCAGTAGATCGAGGGAGTCGAGGTCGGCGAGGCCGAGATCGGTGCGGCCGGCGAGTTCGTGGCCCTCGGGGACGACGACGGCGAAGTCCTCCTCGTAGAGGGGGATCTCGGTGGCACCGGTGGTCTCGGAGGGCAGGGCCATGATGGCGAGGTCGATCTGCCCGTCGCGGAGCATCTGGACGAGGTGGCGGGTCTGGTCCTCGACGATGCGGGGCTCGAGTTCCGGGTACTGCTCGATCGCGGAGGTGAGTAGCGACGGCAGGATGTACGGCGCGATGGTGGGGATGATGCCGATGGTCAGCGGACCGATGAGGGTGCCGTGGGCGCCGCGGGAGTGGGTGAGGAAGGCCTCGGCGGCGTCGAGGGTGGCCTTGGCGTAGGGGAGGAGTTCCTCGCCGGCGGGGGTGACGATGACGCGGCGGGTGGAGCGCTCGATGAGCTGGATGCCCAGTCCCTGCTCGAGTGCGACCAGCGCCTGGGAGAGCGAGGGCTGGGAGATGCTGAGCTTGGCTGCGGCGGTGCCGAAGTGCTTGTTCTCGGCGATGGTGACGAAGGTGCGCAGCTGAGAGAGGGTGGGACGGTACTCCTTATTGTTCATGCCTATCACTTTACAATGCGGGTATCGGAATTGGCTATTGACGGATCGGGGAATCGGGGGCATAATGGGTACCGGCTTCGGAAAGGCGAATTAGTAAGACCTTTCCGTGACGGCCGTCACATCCCCCACTTTTTCTGAGGAGATATTCGCATGGCAATCATGACCGTTGGAGAGAAGTTCCCGGAGTTCGAGCTGCTGGCCCTCAAGGGCGGCAACCTGGCTGAGGCCAACGCCCAGCAGCCGGAGGACTACTTCGAGACCGTGTCCCTGAACACCTACCCGGGCAAGTGGAAGGTCGTCTTCTTCTACCCGAAGGACTTCACCTTCGTCTGCCCGACCGAGATCGCCGCTTTCGGCAAGCTCGACGAGGAGTTCCAGGACCGCGACACCCAGATCCTCGGCGGCTCCGTCGACAACGAGTTCTCCCACTTCAACTGGCGTGCGACCCACGAGGAGCTGAAGGACGTCCCGTTCCCGATGTTCTCCGACATCAAGCACGAGCTCATCCGTGCCCTCGGCGTCGAGAACGCTGACGGTGTCGCCGACCGCGCCACCTTCATCATCGACCCGGACGGCATCATCCAGTTCGTCTCCGTCACCCCGGACGCGGTCGGCCGCAACGTCGACGAGGTCCTGCGCGTCCTCGACGCTCTGCAGTCCGAGGAGGTCTGCGCCTGCAACTGGGAGGCCAACGACCCGACCAAGAACATCAACAAGATGGATGTCGTTCAGGAGTCCCTCAAGTAATGTCGATCGATAACCTGCGCAGCGCGCTTCCCGAGTACGCGAAGGATCAGAAGCTCAACCTGGGCTCCCTGACCCGGTCCACCGAGCTGAACGAGCA
Source organism: Corynebacterium pollutisoli (assembly GCF_900177745.1). Taxonomy (GTDB): domain Bacteria; phylum Actinomycetota; class Actinomycetes; order Mycobacteriales; family Mycobacteriaceae; genus Corynebacterium; species Corynebacterium pollutisoli. The sequence goes on from NZ_FXAR01000001.1 coordinate 639,122, forward strand.
GCAGCTGTGGGGCACCCTCCTCGCCTCCGCCGCCGCCACCCGCAACGACACCGTGTTCGCCGAGGTCTCCGAGGAGGCCAAGGAGCACCTGTCCGACGAGGCTTTCGAGGCTGCTCTCGGTTCCGCCACCGTCATGGCCATGAACAACGTTGCCTACCGTGCGAAGCACTTCCTCGGTGAGGACTACACCAACGTCAAGTTCGGCCTGCGCATGAACATCATCTCCAAGCCGGGCGTCGAGAAGGCCGATTTCGAGCTGTGGTCCCTCGCCGTCTCCACCATCAACGGCTGTGAGAACTGCGTCGTCGCCCACGACAAGACCGTCCGTGAGGAGGGTCTGACCAAGGAGCAGGTCTGGGAGGCCGTCAAGGTCGCCGCTGTCATCCAGGCAGTCGCTCAGACCGTCCAGATCGAGGCCGCTCGCTAAGCTCTTTGCTTATCGACGACCCACGTCGATGCCCCGCACCGTCTGGTGCGGGGCATTCGTCGTTCCCGGGGTCAGTTGGCGGGGATGGTGATCTCGGCCAGGTCGTTGCCGTCGGCGTCGTCCAGTTCGATCTCCCACCTGAGCGCCCCGTCATCCTCGTCGAGTTCGGCCTCGTCGAGTACGCCGTCCGGGATCTGGTCGAGGGCCTGGCGGATGGCGTCGGCGGCGGTGACCGTCGCTGCGCGGGCATCGGCGACGTCGTCGTCATCGCTCTCGCGTTCGTCCTCGCGGACGTTGCCGTCGGCGTCGACCTCGAGCTCGATGACCTGGTCGCCCACCACCACGTCGATGTCGTAGACGACGCGCCCGTCCTCGCGGTCGATGTCGGTGACGATGCCGTCCGGGTGGTCGGCAAGCACCGCGTCGATGGCGGCGAAGACCGGATCCTCGCCTGTGACGGGGGTGGGATCCTGGGTGGTCTCGGTGGTCTCGGCCGCCGCTGTGGTTGCCGTGGTCGCCGTGGTCGCCGTTGTGGGGGCGGCCTCGGCGGTGGTCGTCTCGGTGACGGTGGTCTCCGTGGTGCCCGTGTCGGTGCAGGCGCCGAGGGTCAGCGCGGCGATGCCGGCGAGGGCGAGGGTCGTGCGGATCTTCATGGTTCTCTCCTTGGTTTCCGGGGGTACTGATTTCCACCCTAGGAAGCACACATGAAACGAAGATGAATCGTGAGGGAGGAAGGTTTCAGAAACAGACCCGGACAGGGGGCGACCCCGTCACCGGGAAGGCGGTGGCGGGGTCGCACGATGGGGCAGCGTGATTAGTTGGCTGCGACGTCCAGCTCGGCCAGGTCGTTGCGGTCGGCGTCGTCAAGCGAGACCTTCCACAGCAGGGCGCCGTCCTCATCCTCGAGGTCCAGCTCGTCGAGCAGGCCCTCCGGGTGCAGCTCGAGCGCCTCGTTGATGGCGTCGGTGGCGGAGACGGTGGAGGCCTGGGCGTTGGCGACATCGTCGTCGTCGCCCTCGCGGTCATCCTCACGCAGGGTGCCGTCGAAGTCGACCTGCAGGTTGACGACCTCCTCACCCTGGACGACATCCATCTCGTAGGAGTCGGCGTCGTCCTCGCGGTCGATGCTGACGATGACGCCGTCCGGGTACTCGGCCATGACTGCGTCGATCGCGCGGAACACCGGGTCCTCGCCCTCCACCTGGTCGGCGGTGTCGGCAGTGGTGACGGTGGTCTCCGTCGGGTCCTCGCCGGCCGGGGTGGTGGTGGTCACCGTGCCCGGATCCTCGGCGGCGGTGTCGTCGCCGGTGTCGGTGCAGGCGGTGACGAGCAGGCCTGCGGTGGCGGCGACGGCGATGGTCTTGATCAGTCGGTTAGTCATGGTGACTCCTCAGTTGATAATCGGATGCATAAGTATTCGGTTGTATGACCCACCGTACATGCTTAACGAAAGGTGCACGTGAGATTGCCAAAATAAACTGTCGGATTGTTATATGTTGTTCATTTTTTTGGTCTCTAGAATGGTGGACCATGGACAGCCCCGCCACACCTGGACCACCCCTCCCGCCGACGAGGAAGACCGGCGGTGAACCGGTGATCGGCGGCGACGGTCTCGGCGTCGCGACGCTGCAGGATTTCTGGAGCTGGGCCTATTCCCACACGCTCGACAACGCACTGCGGGGCATCCTGGCGGAGTACCTCGTCGGCCTCGCACTGGGAGTGGTCGGGAGAACACCCGGGTCGAATGGGATGCCTTCGACCTGGTCACCACCTCGGGGCTGAAGGTGGAGGTGAAGTCCACCGCCTACCTGCAGTCGTGGCAGCAGGTGGATTTCTCCGCCCCGACCTTCTCCATCCGGGAGGCGCGGGGATGGAATGCCGCGGAGAACACATGGGCGGTAGAGCGTACCCGCGCCGCTGACGTGTACGTGTTTTGCGTCTTCCTGGCCCGGGACCGCTGCACGGCGAACCCGCTCGACACCCGGCAGTGGGAGTTCCACGTCACCTCCTCGGCGCGACTCACCGAGATGCTGGGCGCGCAGCGGTCCATCCAGTTGTCCTCACTCATCGCGCGGGTACAGACGGAGAAGGTGGCGTTCGAGGACCTGGCTCAGGCGGTCGACCGGGCGGTCACTTCTCCATCGAGAACGTCCATGCCTGACCCACCCACCCCATGAGTTCGTCGTCGATCTCCTCTGGGCGGGAGACCACCACGTGGTGGGTCCAACGACGAGGGTACGGTTCCGTCGCCACGGCGATGCGCGGGGAGGTCAGCTGGTCCGTGACCCCGAAGGTGATCACCAGACAGTGCTCCGGCCAGCCGTTCATCCGCCGGTAGGGCAGGGAGGCCACCGCGAACAGGTAACGGTTGTAGAAGCTGACCTGCGTCCGGTGCACCGTGATGCGGGTGTCGGGCCACCGCTCGAGGACCGCAGACTCGAAAGCGTCGTAGAGAGCCAGCTCGGCGTCTCGGGCCCCGAAATACTCGAGCACGTCGTCCCTGTTGTTCATAGTCTCAGGTTAGCCGCGGTTTCCGTCGCATCTTTGTGATGATCTATAGACTCGGCGCATGGACCTCTTCGAGTACCAGGCCCGTGACATCTTCGAGGAGCACGGAGTGCCCGTCCTCCAGGGCACCGTCGCTACCTCGCCCGCGGAAGCCCGGGAGGCCGCCGAACAGATAGGCGGCCCGGTCGTCGTCAAGGCGCAGGTCAAGATCGGCGGGCGCGGCAAGGCCGGGGGCATCCGCGTCGCCGAGACCCCCGACGCCGCCCACGCCGCCGCCGACGCGATCCTCGGACTGGACATCCGCGGCCACCGCGCCGAGAAGGTCATGGTCGTCGAGTGCGTCGACATCGAGGAGGAGTACTACTTCTCCATCCTGCTCGACCGTGCGGCCCGCACCTTTCTGGCGATGTTCTCGGTGGAGGGTGGCGTCGATATCGAGAAGCTGGCCGAGGAGCGCCCCGACGCCATCACCCGCGTCGAGGTCGATCCCCTCGGGGAGCTCGATGCGGAGGCGTTGGTCGCCGCGCTGCCGGAGGACGTCCGCCCGGCGGTGATCCCCGTCCTCCACCAGCTTCTCGACGTCTACCGCGCCGAGGACGCCACCCTCGTCGAGGTGAATCCGCTGGTTCTCACCGTCGACGGGCGGGTCATCGCCCTCGACGGCAAGATCACCCTCGACGACAACGCCGCCTTCCGTCATGACAACCGCGCCGAGCTCGCCGACGCCGCGGGCCACCTCGACCCCGTCGAGAAGCGCGCCCGCGAGCACGGACTCAAGTACGTCACCCTCGACGGCTCCGTGGGCATCATCGGCAACGGTGCCGGGCTGGTCATGTCGACCCTCGACGTCGTGTCCGGCGCGGGCGAGAAGCACGGCGGGCAGAAGCCCGCGAACTTCCTCGACATCGGTGGCGGCGCGTCCCCGGAGACGATGACCGCGGCGCTGGAGATCGTGCTGTCGGACGACGATGTCCGCAGCGTGTTCGTCAACGTTTTCGGCGGCATCACCTCCTGTGATGCTGTCGCCACCGGTATCGTCGAGGCCCTCACCAGGCTCGACGACGCCTCCCGCCCGATCGTCGTGCGTCTCGACGGCAACAGCGTCGACGAGGGCCGCGCCATCCTCGAGGACTTCGACCACCCGCTGGTCACCGTCGTCGCGGACATGGAAGAGGCCGGGGACAAGGTGACCGAACTGGCCGCGATGACGCCGAGCGTCGCATAGCGAAAGGATCTGACATGGCAGTGCTTCTCGACGCCGACTCCCGCATCATTGTCCAGGGCATCACCGGACGGGAAGGTCGCCTGCACACCGAGCGCATGCTCGCGGCCGGCGCCCGCGTGGTCGGCGGCACCAACCCGAAGAAGGCGGGGGAGACGGTGGCCCTGGGTGGCGAGGACCTCCCGGTGTTCGCCACCGTCGCCGACGCCCGCGCGGCCACCGACGCGAACGTCTCCGTCGTCTTCGTCCCGGCGCCGTACGTCAAGGATGCGGTGATCGAGGCGATCGACGCGCAGATGCCGCTCATCGTCGTCATCACCGAGGGCGTGCCTGTCCAGGACACCGCCGAGATGCTGGCCCGCGCGGGGGACACCTCGCGGATCATCGGCCCGAACTGCCCCGGCCTCATCACCCCGGAGACGTCCCTGGCCGGCATCATCCCGGCGACGATCACCGGCTCCGGCCCGGTGGGGCTCATCTCCAAGTCGGGCACGCTGACGTACCAGATGATGAACGAGCTCTCCGACGTCGGCATCTCCACCGCGATCGGCATCGGCGGCGACCCGCTCATCGGCACCGACTTCATCGACGCCCTCACCCTCTTCGAGGGAGACGACGACACGCAGGCCATCGTCATGATCGGTGAGATCGGCGGTGACGCCGAGGAACGCGCCGCCGAGTTCATCGCCGAGAACGTGTCGAAACCCGTCGTCGGGTACGTCGCCGGCTTCACCGCCCCGGAGGGGAAGACCATGGGGCATGCGGGGGCGATCGTCACCGGTTCCGTCGGCACCGCGCAGGCGAAGAAAGAGGCACTCGAGGCCGTCGGCGTGCGCGTCGGCACGACCCCCACTGAGACCGCGCAGACCATGCGGGGGATCGTGGAGGGGATCCACGCCTAGGAGACGAAACCCGCCCGCACCGTGGCGGCATCATCCGTTGGTGATCGACTCGGGCGTGCCCCGCGATGAGCTGCCCGGAGTGGCCGGGGGCAGGGGGCCCGAGGCGTGCTTTAGCTGATTCGTGGGGGCCGATAAAGCTGCGACGCCCCGTCGGATCCTCCGCCTGGTTCAGCATGATCGGGGTGAGCCTGTACACCACCCTCGCTGCCACCTAACGCCGCACCATCTCCAGCGACTTCAGGCGCACCTCGCCCTCCGCGTCGGAGGCGTCGAGGTCGATGACGGCGACGAGCTGGAAGGAGTTGTCGCCCTCGGGGTCCTTGATGATCTGGCGGGCGGTCCACTCGCGGCCGTCCTGGGACAGGGTGAAGTACTCACCGGAGCGGGCGTCCTGGCCGGTGTCGAGGTCGGCGTACTCGTCGAAGTAGGCGTCGAGTTCGGCACCCCAGTCGGGCTTCTCGTCGCGCTCGAGGTAGTCGAGAAGGTCGGCGAGTTTGTCCTCCTTCTCCCAGGCGAACAGCTCCACCAGGCGCCACATGAGGTTGCGGACCATGATGGTGAAGGCACGTTTGTTGGCGGTGAGCGCCGTCGGATCCTCGAGGCCGAAGGCGAGCTCGCGCTCCAGATCCTCCTTCGAGATCGGTGTGTCCTCGTCGCCCATCTGGGCCCATTCGTCGATGAGGGAGGAGTCGACCTGGCGGATGAGCTCGCCGAGCCACTCGATGACGTCCTCGAGCTCGTCGTTGAGCGACTCCAGGGGGACTGACTGGCGGAGGGTGCGCCAGGCGTCGGTGAGATAGCGTAGGACGACGCCCTCGGAGCGGGCCAGGCCGTAGGTGGCGATGAGGTCGGAGAACGTCATCGCGTGCTCGATCATGTCGCGCACGACGGACTTCGGCGAGAGTTCGAACTCGCGGGCCCAGGGGGCACCGGCGGTGAAGGTCTCGTAGGCGTCCTCGAGTTCCTCGGCGAGGGGCTGCGGCCAGGTGATGTCCTCGACGATCGCCATGCGCTCGGTGTAGTCCACGCCCTCGGCCTTGAGGGCGGCGATCTCCTCACCGCGGGCCTGCTTCTGCTGGGCCTGGAGGAGGGGGCGGGGGTCGTCGAGAATGGCCTCGAAGGTGGAGATGACGTCGACGGTGTAGGAGTCGGATTCGCTGTCGAGCAGCGTGAGTGCCGCCAGAGCGAAGGGGGAGAGCGGCTGGTTGAGGGCGAAGTCGCGCTGCAGCTCCTGGGTGAGGTGGTAGGGGCGGCCCTCGTCGTCGGTACCGTTCTCGGCCTTGACCACGATGCCCGCGTTGATGAGGCCCTTGAACAGTTCCAGGGTGTGGAGGATGTCGCGGTTCTGCTTCGCGCGGGTGTCGTGGTTGGTGCGCAGCAGGTGCTTGAGGTGCTCGTAGCCGTTGCCGGGGCGGGCGATGACGTTGAGCAGCATCGAGTTGGTCATGCGGAACTGCGAGCTCATCGGCTCCGGCTCGGCGACGGTGAGGCGCTCGTAGGTCTTCTCCGACCAGGTGACCTCGCCGTCGCGGACGGACTTCAGGCGCAGCTTCTTCAGCTTCTTCGGGTCGGAGCCGGCGCGCTGACGCAGGCGCCAGTTCTCGATCTCGTGCTCCGGGGCCTCGACGACGACGGTGCCCTCCGTGTCGTAGCCGGCACGCCCGGCGCGGCCGGCGATCTGGTGGAACTCACGCGACTTGAGGATGCGCTGGCGGGTGCCGTCGAACTTCGCCAGCCCGGTCATGAGCACCGTGCGGATGGGCACGTTGATGCCGACGCCGAGGGTGTCGGTGCCGCAGATGACCTTGAGCAGGCCGGTCTGGGAGAGGCGCTCGACGAGGCGGCGGTACTTCGGCAGCATGCCCGCGTGGTGGACGCCGATGCCGCGACGCAGCAGCCGCGACAGGGTCTTGCCGTAGGTGGTGGTGAAGCGGAAGTTGCCGATCTCGGCGACGATCCTCTCCTTGGTCTCGTCGTCGATGATCTTCAGGCTGGTGAGCGCCTGGGCGCGTTCGGTGGCCTCCCGCTGGGAGAAGTGCACTACGTAGATCGGCGCTTTGCCGTCCTCCAGCAGGTTCTCGATCGTCTCGTGGACCGGGGTGTAGACGTACGAGAAATCCAGTGGCACCGGGCGGGTCGAGCCGGCGACCAGGGAGGTGGTGCGGCCGGTGCGGGAGGTGAGGTCCTCCTGCAGGAAGGTGGTGTCGCCGAGGGTGGCGGACATGAGGAGGAACTGCGCCTGTGGCAGTTCCAGCAGCGGCACCTGCCACGCCCAGCCGCGCTCCGGGTCGGAGTAGTAGTGGAACTCGTCCATGACGACCTGGTCGATGCGAGCGTCCGCGCCGTCGCGAAGCGCGATGTTGGCGACGATCTCCGCCGTCGCCGCGATGATGGGGGCCTTTCCGTTGACGGTGGCGTCGCCGGTCATCATGCCGACGTTCTCGGGGCCGAAGATCTCGCACAGCGCGAAGAACTTCTCGCTCACCAGCGCCTTGATGGGGGCGGTGTAGAAGGAGCGCTGCCCGCGGGCCATGGCGATGAAGTGCGCCGCGTTGGCCACCATCGACTTACCCGACCCGGTCGGTGTCGCCAGGATGACGTTGTCGCCGGCAAGGATGCCCAGTGCCGCCTCCTCCTGCGCCGGGTACAGCTCGATCCCGCGCCCGCGGACCCAACTGAGGAAACTGTCGAAGATGGACTCGTCGAGGAGGGACTCCGGGACGTCGGACAGGTCAGGCAGCATCTGGGCGAGGTTCACACCTATTCACCCTAGCCGTACGGCCCCTGGGGGCGTGGTGACAGGTACACGCACGACAACGCCCCGCCGACCCCACCAGGGGGCCGCCGGGGCGCTGCATCTGCAACCGTTTACTCGTCGTCGGGGAACTCGTCCCCGGGATCGGCCTCCGGCAGCTCCGCCGGGCCACCGACCTCCTCGGTCCGGTTGTCCTCCTCGGTGGCGTCGAGGGCGGCGAGGAAACGCTCGAACTCCTCACCGATCTCATCGCCGGAGGGCATCTCGTGCTCCCCGGGCAGCATCGCCTTCGGGTTGGAGGCGCGGTAGCGCTCCAGCTCCTCGTCGTACTGGCGCTCGAGGTGGGCGACGACCTGCTGGATCTCGTGGCTGTCGTCGACCTGCTCGGACAGCTGCTGGGTCACGCGCGTCATGTCATGCTCGAGGGCGCGCAGCGGGAGGGAGAGCTCGGCGGCGCGTGCCACGGCGTCGAGAAGCTCGTGGGTGGCGGCCGGGTACGGTGACGCCGCCAGGTAGTGCGGCACGTGCGCGGTGAAACCCGCGACGTGGAGGTCGCGCTTGTGCAGCGCGCGTTCGATCATCATCGACGCCGACCCCGGCAGGATCACCTTCGAGTCATAGGTGAACATGGAGTTGACCAGCTGCGGGGTGTTGCTGTGCGCGGACACCACCAGCGGGCGGGTGTGCGGCACGGCCATGGGGGCGGCGTAGAGGCAGATGGTCTTCTGCACGCCGAACTTCTCCACCAGGTCCGCGACGGCCTCCGTGAACGCCTCCCAGCGCAGATCCGGTTCAGGTCCGGACAGCAGCAGGAAGGAACGGCCCTCGGTGTCGCGCAGCACACGAATCCCGAGGTCGAGGTTCTCCATGCCGGTGATCTGGTGGTTGTCCATGGTCACGGCGGGGCGGCGCGAGCGGTAGTCGATCAGCTCGTCATTGTTGAACGACGCCACCGGACGGGAGTCCAGCGCGGCGAGCAGATGGTCGGCGCTCGACTCGACGGCGTGGCCGGCATCGGCGTAGCCCTGGAGGGCGACGATCAGGGTCGGACCCTCCGGCGTCCCGGCTCCCACCTCCGGGGCCGGGTACTCGAGCTCGTACATCCGGCGCTCGTTGTCCTGCATACCCATTATCCTCCTTCGGCTTCATGCGGCATACATCCGCTTTCAACGCACCTCACGCGGGTGTTATTCCAATGAGGGTCCAGTGTAGCCGCACCATCTTGCCCTGTCGGTCAATGAACCGCCACCCGGGGCCCGGCGCGCCTGTGGACAACGTCCGGTTATCCACAGATCCGGGCCCGATGCTTATCGACGCCCCTCCCTCCCGCCCCGATCCGGGGCAGGGTGAGAGGCATGACGACAGCCACCTCCGCGTTGACCACTCCAGGACAGATCGCCGCCAACCTGCCGGGCATCCTCGGCTTCTACCCGCACGACTCCCTCGTCCTCGTCACCTTCACATCCACCTCGCCCACCGACTGCTACTCCCTCGGCCCCGTCCTGCGCATCGACCTCGACGACCTGCGGATGCTCCCCGAGCTGGCGCAGGTGGTGGAGGACATCGACCCGGACATGGTGTTCGGGTTCCTCGTCACCACCCGCCCGGAGGAGGAGATCAACGAGATCATCGACGCCCTCGTGCACATGTCCCACATCGGCATGCTCGACCTGGACCTCGCGTGGGTGGTGGGGGAGATCCTCACCGGTGAACCCGTCACCATCGGCTACGGCTCACCCCGGCTGCTAGCGGACCTCGACCCGGCGTGGTCGCGCGACGTCGTCGCCCCGGTGTCCGGCGCCCGCGCGATGGAGCCGCTGCTGGCGCAGGGGACACTGCCGGACCTCACCCGGGAGGAGGCGCAGGAGCACTTCCGGCACGGCACCCCGCACCACGACGCGGACGGGTGTGAGCAGCTCACGTCCTTCGCCCTCGGGCGGGCGCGCGACCTGTCCCCGATGGACTACCCGGCGCTGGCCGCCGACCTGCGGCTGCTCATCGACGAAGCGCGGGACGTCCCCCTCGACGACCTCCTCGCCGAGGAGGATGTGCTGCTCACCACCGCAACCCTGCTGGGCACGCTGGAACTGCGCGACCTCATCATCGAGGACGTGCTCCGCGCGCCGGAGACGGGCGGGCAGCTCATGCTGGCCGTGGCCCGCACGTTCACCGGCGTCATCCGGCACAACGCGCTGTGCATCCACGCCCTGTGCATGGTGCGGCTGCAGCTGACGATGCGCACCACCCACGCACTCCTGGCCGCCCTCGAGGAGGACCCCACCCACATGCTCTCGCGGCTGCTCATCGCCCCGGCGCAGTGCGGGAAGTTCGAGTTTATGCTCGCCTCGGTGCGCGAGGGATCACGGATCGTCCGCGCCCAGCACGGGGTGGAGGATCCCCCACGAAAGTGGGGGTGGGCCGGCTAGCGCTTCTTCGCGGACCAGGACGCGTCGCCGAGCCGGCTGGTGAAGGCCCAGGCGTCGGTGACGATGGTCTCCAGGTCCGTGCGCGTCGGGTTCCAGCCCAGCTCCTCCTGGATCTTCGCCGAGGACGCGATGAGCGTGGCCGGGTCGCCGGCGCGCCGGGGTGCGACCTCGGCGGGGATGGGATGGCCGGTGACCTGTCGGCACATCTCGATGACCTGCCGGACGGAGTAGCCGTCGCCGGAGCCGAGGTTGTAGATCCGGTGGGTGCCCGGCTCATTCGTCTCCAGGGCGAGGACGTGCGCGTCGGCGAGGTCCCGGATGTGGATGTAGTCGCGCACCGGGGTGCCGTCCGGCGTGGGCCAGTCGTCGCCGAACATGAAGATCCTGTCCCGGTGGCCGAGGGCCACCTGCAGCACGAGGGGGATGAGATGGGTCTCAATCTCGCGGTTCTCACCGATCTGCCCGTAGGCACCCGCCACGTTGAAGTAGCGCAGGCTCGTCGCACCGAGGCCGTGGGCCTGCGCGTAGGAGGTGATGATGTAGTCGATCGCCAGCTTCGACGCCCCGTAGGGGTTGGTCGGGGAGGTCGGCATGTCCTCGGTGATGGGCACCACCTCGGGCTCGCCGTAGGTGGCGGCCGTGGACGAGAACACCAGGTTGGTCACGCCGTTCGCGCGCATGGCGTCGAGCAGCGCCAGCGAGGTGACCACGTTGTGCTGCCAGTACTCCTCGGGCTTCTCCATCGACTCACCCACCAGGGAGCGGGCGGCGAAGTGGATGACCCCGTCGAAACCGCCCTCGGCGAGCACCTCGGCGGCGACGTCGCGGACGTCACCCTCGACGAGGCGGGCGTCGGCAGGGACGGCGGCCCGGTTGCCCGTGGTGAAGTTGTCGACGACGACCACCTCGTGGCCGGCCTCGAGCAGGACCTGCGCGCAGACGGAACCGACGTAACCGGCACCGCCGGTGACCAACAGCTTCATCAGACGATCTCCACCCGGACGGCGTGGGCCAGGTCAGGGTGGATCGTCACCTCGGCGGCACCGCAGGACAGTCGGACCGTGCCGCCCTCGTGGGTGACGGTGACGGTGGAGCCGACGGTGATCCCGGCGTCGACCAGCAGGGCGAACTGCTCCGGATCGACCTGGAGGATCTCGTTGATCTGCACGATGCGGGCCTCGGTGGGCGTGCCCTCCGGCAGGTCGACGGCGCGGATGCCGTGGTCGACGGTGACCGGGGCGACGACCCCGAGGTCGGCGAGGCCCGGGATCGGGTTGCCGAAGGGGGAGCGGGAGGCGTCCTCGAGGACGGCGACAACCCGCTCCTCGACGGCCTCACTCATGACGTGTTCCCAACGGCAGGCCTCATCGTGGACCTGGTGGATGTCGAGGCCCAGGATGTCGGTGAGCAGCCGCTCGGCGAGGCGGTGCTTGCGCATGACGGCGGTGGCCAGCTCGCGGCCCTCGGGGGTCATCTCCAGGGAACGGTCGGGGCGGACGACGACGAGGTTGTCGCGCTCCATGCGGGCGACCGTCTGGCTGACGGTCGGGCCGGACTGCTCGAGGCGTTCGGCGATGCGGGCACGCAGGGGGGTGATGCCCTCTTCCTCGAGCTCATAGATGGTCCGCAGATACATCTCAGTGGTATCGACCAGGTCTTTCACGGCCACAACGCCTTTCTGCATTACATGTCCGACAATGGGTAGAAGCCTACCCCACAAACGGCCGCCTTCCCGGGGGTCGGGAAGGCGGCTCGGTGGTGGTGGGAGAAATTGTCTAGAGAGCGTACTCGCGCAGGCGGGCGGCCCGGTGGCCGTCGCGCAGCTTGCTCATGACCTCACGCTCGATCTGGCGGACACGCTCGCGGGAGAGACCGAAGCGGCGGCCGATCTGGTCGAGGGTGCGCGGCACACCGTCGTCGAGGCCGTAGCGCAGGCGGATGACGTCCTGCTCGCGCTCCTCCAGGGTGCCCAGGACGGAACGGATGTCCGAGTGGCGCATGGTGGCCACGACGGCGGACTCCGCGTCGGTCGCCTCGGCGTCCTCGATGAAGTCACCCAGCGGGGCCTCCTCGTCAGCGCCGACCGGCATGTCCAGCGACACCGGGTCACGGGACTGGCGCAGCAGCATCTCGATGCGGGACTCCTCGATGCCGGACTCCTCGGCCAGCTCCTCGTTCGTCGCCTCACGGCCCAGGTGCTGGTACATCTCACGCTTGATGCGGGAGAGCTTGTTCACCTGCTCCACGAGGTGGACGGGGAGGCGGATGGTGCGGGACTGGTCGGCCATGCCGCGGGTGATCGCCTGGCGGATCCACCAGGTGGCGTAGGTGGAGAACTTGAAGCCCTTGGCGTAGTCGAACTTCTCCATCGCGCGGATGAGACCGAGGTTGCCCTCCTGGATGAGGTCCAGCAGCGGCATGCCGCGGCCGGTGTAACGCTTGGCCAGCGACACCACGAGGCGGAGGTTGGCCTCCAGCAGGTGGGCGCGGGCCTTGTTGCCGTCCTTCGCCAGCACCTTGAGGTCGCGCTTCATGGCGCGGGTGAGGTTCTTGTCCGTCTCCAGCAGGTGGGCGGCGTACAGGCCGACCTCGATCCGCTGGGCGAGTTCCACCTCTTCCTCCGCGTTGAGCAGAGCCGTACGGCCGATACCGTTGAGATAGACGCGGACCAGGTCCGCGGACGGGTTGTCGTTGGTCTGGCCGCGGCGGCTTCCACGGTCGGTGGTCTCTACGTCAGGATCCTGCAGGGAAGGGTTGGTCATCGGGAGGCCTCCTAAGTTCGCGGGTACTATCCGCTCAACGCGCGGGCGCCCGGTTTTGTTCCCGGGCGGTGAATCAGCATTCGACCAGCACCGTGAAGGGGCCCTCGTTGACGGAGGCGACCTGCATCATCGCCCCGAACACGCCCTCCTCGACGTGGATGCCCCGCGCGCGCAGCCCGGCGGCGATCCTCCCGATGACCGGTTCGGCGACTTCCCCGGGTGCGGCGTCCGACCAGCTGGGGCGGCGGCCCTTGGCGGTGCGGCCGTGGAGGGTGAACTGGCTGACGAGCAGCACCGACTGACCGGCCTCCTCGACGCCGCGCTCGCCGTCGAGGATGCGCAGTTCGGCGATCTTGCGCACCATCGTCTCCCAGGCGTCGGGCGCGTCCTCCCGGCCGACGCCGACGAGCGCCAGCAGGCCGGGACCGATCTCGCCGACGACCTCGCCGTCGACCGCGACGGACGCGGAGCTCACCCGGGTGAGGACGGCCTTCACAGGATCACCTCCGCCGGCAGCACGAGTCCGTGGCGGACCAGGTCGACGACGGCGGGCACAGCGGAATCCAACAGGGCCTCCTCCTCGAGGTCGTTGGCCAGGGCGTAGAGCCCGACCGTCTCCCGCAGCGAGAGCCCGTGCGGGTGCAGGCCGGCGACGATCGCCGCGAGATGCTTGTCGACGTCGTGCCTCCACCGTGGTCCGTCCGTACGGGTCAGTCGGAGGGCGGCGGGGGCGAAGCCCACGCCGGCGTCCGTGTCGGCCTGGGAGATGTCCTCCCGGGCCAGGCCGGGGCGGGCGAGGTATGTGGCGTCGGCAAGCTCGGTGGCGGTGCGCTCCCGCAGCCAGCCGATGCGGTCGAAGTACTCCTCGATCTCCGGGCCGAGGGGATCGGTGAAGGCCTGCGGCATGGGCTCGGCCATGATGTCCGACGGCTCGTCGCCGATGTCGCGGATGGCCACGAAACCGAAACCGATGCCGGTGACGCCGTGCTCGTCGAAGTGGCGCAGCCACGCCTCGGTGCGGGCGGCGGCCGCGGGGGAGCGGGGGTCGATGGACTCGTCACGCAGCCACGTGCCGACGTAGTGCGCGGGGTCGGCGACGTCGCGCTCGATGATCCATGCCGCCACACCCCGCTTGGGCAGCCACGACGCCACCCGCGCCGCCCAGGACTGCTCGTGGGTGTGCACCCACGCGGCGAGCAGATGCGCGGTACCACCCGGCGCGAGGTGCTCCGGGGCGCGGGAGACGACGAGCTCGGAGGCCCCGTCGAGGTTGAGGCCGGAGTCGCGGTAGACGTGGCCCACCTCCGGCAGGCCGACGACGAACGGCGGGTTGGCCACGATGCGGTCGAAACGGCGACCGGCGACCGGTTCGAACCAGGCACCCTGCAGCAGCTCCACCTGTGCGCCCGCCCCGGCGAAGGTGGCGGCCGCCAGCTCGAGGGCCCGCGGATGGATGTCCGTGGCCGTCACCTGCTCGGCGGTGCCCAGCTGGCCCAGAGCCTGCACGCCGGAGCCGGTGCCCAGGTCGAGGACCGTGTCCACCGGGGTGACCGGCGTGGACTGCAGGAGGGAGAGACTGGCCGCGCCGACGCCGAGGACGTGGTCCGGGCCGGGGACGTGCTCGGTCATGGAGGCGTCCGCGTCCGAGAACACCCACCGGTTCTCACCGACGATGACGTGCGGGCGGATGTCCAGGACGAGGCGGACGGTGCCGGAACGGTCGACGGTGACGGCGCGGGCGTCGATGAGCTTCGTCGCCAGGGTGGCCCCGAGCAGCTCGGCGAGCTCGGTGGCGGGGACCGCGTCGCGCAGCACGAAGACCCGGATGAGACGCGACAGGGTCGAATCATCCGCGGCGGCGTAACGCACGGCGGCCGGCTCACCGCGGTGGAGGGCCTCAGTGGCGTCCGGGCCCAGGTGGGCGGCGATGCCGTCGGCCGTGAACCCGGCGTCGGCGAAGAGGGCGGTCAGCTCGGGGGCGAGGGCGGCGAGGCTCACGTCGGATTCTCCTCGGTGTCGTCATGGTCGATGATGTCGGACTGCCCCGTCTCCAGCTCCGGACGGGCGGGGGACTCCAGCTGCGCGCGGCGCTCGGCCTCCACGGCGGCGTAGTACTCGCGGGCGACCTGCGGCTTGTAGGTGTTGCGGGTGCGCTTGTCCCGGACCTCACCCTTGCCGTTCGCGATGACCACCGCGATCCACGGCAACGGCACGGAGATGAGGAAGAGGATGCCCGAGAAGATCCAGTCACCCAGCCACAGATAACTGCCGGCGCTGATGAGCAGCGCCGGCAGGCGGGAGGCCTGCAGCCACGTGTACACCCGCTCGCGGTGGCGCAGATTCTCGGCGGGGGAGCGCTGCGCGGTGGTGATCAGCTCCGCGCGGCGACGGCGCAGGCGGAAGCGCCGCGCCGCCCGGGAGGAGGATTCCTCTCCCGGGTCCTCCACAGAGCCGAAGGTGTCCTGATCCATACTGCTCAGGGTAGCCCTGTGTGCCAATCAGGTCAGATGTGGGGCATGATGGTTCGCGTGAAGACCAGTACGAAGACCATCGAACGCCCAGACATCAGGGAAGACACCGACCTCGACGACGGCACCCCGAAGTTCTTCCACTACGTCAAGAAGAACCAGATCGTCGAGTCCGCCGTGAGCGGCAACATGGTCGTCGCCCTGTGCGGTGAGACCTTCCCGGTGACCAAGCAGGCCAAGCCGGGCTCGCCGGTGTGCCCCGACTGCGAACGGATCTACAAGGGCCTGCGTCGCAAGTGAGTGGGGGAGGACAGGGAAGCAAGGGGCAGCTCCGCGCCTGGCAGCGGTCGGCACTGACGAAGTTCCTGCTCCACAAACCGAAGGATTTCCTGGCGGTCGCGACGCCGGGCGCCGGTAAAACCACGTTCGCACTGCGCGTGGCCACCGAGCTCAAGTCGTCGCGCGCCGTGGACCGCGTCATCGTCGTGGTGCCCACCGAGCACCTGAAGATCCAGTGGTCCCAGGCCGCGGCCCGCGTCGGCCTGGCGCTGGACCCGCATTTCACCAACGCCTCCGCGGTCAACCCGTCCTACGACGGCGTCGTGGTCACCTACGCGCAGGTGGCGATGCACCCCTTCAAGCACTACGCGGTGTGCACGGCGAAGCGCTCCCTGGTGATCCTCGACGAGATCCACCACGGCGGTGACGCCAAGAGCTGGGGCGACGGCATCCGCGAGGCCTACGCCGACGCCGAGCACCGCCTCGCGCTCACCGGTACGCCGTTCCGTTCCGACGATTCGGCCATCCCCTTCGTCCGCTACGAGGAGGACGGGGAGGGACACCTGGTGTCCCGCTCCGACCACACCTACGGCTACGCCGATGCGCTGGCCGACGGCGTCGTCCGCCCCGTCGTGTTCCTCGCCTACTCGGGTGAGGCCCGTTGGCGCACCTCCGCGGGTGAGGAGTACGCCGCCCGCCTCGGCGAGCCGCTCAACGCGGAGCAGACGGCCCGTGCCTGGAAGACGGCGCTCGACCCGAAGGGCGACTGGATCCCGGCGGTGCTGCAGGCGGCGCACACCCGCCTGCTGCAGCTGCGCAAGAACATGCCCGACGCCGGTGGCCTCGTCATCGCCACGGACACGACGACGGCGCGCGCGTACGCCGCGATCCTCCGGAACCTGTCCTCCACGCCGGTGGCCGTCATCCTCTCCGACGAGCCCGGCTCCTCCGCCCGCATCGAGGAGTTCTCCAACAGCACCGACGAGTGGATGGTCGCCGTCCGCATGGTGTCCGAGGGTGTCGACGTCCCGCGCCTGGCCGTCGGCGTGTACGCCACCTCGGCGTCGACACCGCTGTTCTTCGCCCAGGCCATCGGCCGTTTCGTGCGGTCGCGCATGCCCGGTGAGACCGCGTCGGTGTTCCTGCCCTCCGTGCCCGTCCTGCTCGGCCTGGCGGAGAAGCTGGAGACCTCCCGCGACCACGTCCTCGGCAAACCCGACCGCCCCCAGGAGGGCTGGGACGACGAGGCGCTCGCCGAGGCCAACCGCGAGCAGAACGAGAAGGACGAGGAGAAGTCCTACGAATCCCTCGGCGCCGACGCCGAGCTCGACTCCCTCATCTACGACGGTTCCACCTACGGCACCGCCACCTTCACCGGTTCCGACGAGGAGGCCGACTACCTCGGCCTCCCCGGGCTGCTCGACGCCGAGCAGATGAAGGCCCTCCTGCGTAAGCGCCAGGAGGAGCAGCTCGACGCCCGCGACGCCGTCGCCGCCGCCAACGAGCAGGCCCGCCAGTCGGAGGGCAACAAGGCCGCCGCCGAGCGCGTCGCCAGCGACGTGCTGCCGCAGCTGCGCAAGGAGCTCAACGCGATCGTCTCCATCACTGCCGGGCGCACCGGGCGCCCGCACGGGGCGATCCACACCGAGGCCCGCAACGCCTGCGGCGGCCCGCCCACCGCCCTGTGCACGGAGGAACAGCTCCGCGACCGCATCGCCTATCTGCGGCAGTGGTGAGAGGAGTCAGGGAATACCCTGATTCTGCCCGGAATTTGCCCGATTCTACGGATTCAGACAGGAAAACTCACCACTCGGGCGGTTACCCTGAGGGGACAAAACGTATCTCTCTGAAAGGTGCCCGCGATGAGCAACCCCTTCGACCAGAACGACCCGAACCGGCCCACCGGCGGGCAACCGAACTACGACGCCTACCGGTACCCCTCCGGCGGTGACAACACCCCGGAGGCCGGGTACGGCGGCGGGACCACCCCGCAGCCGGACTACGGTGCCGGTTACGGCGGGGCCGGCTACGGCGTCGGCCCCGGCGGTTCCACCTGGGCGATGGAGGAGGAGAAGAACCGCGTCGCCCCGTGGGCCCTCGGTGTCGGCATCGTCGCCCTCATCGGCGGCGTGAGCATCCTGTTCTCCGGTTTCGCCTTCATCCCCGGGCTCATCGGCCTCATCATCGCCATCGTGGCGATCGTCCGGGCCCGCCGCATCCCGGGCCCGGGCCGCCGCATGGGTATGTCGGTGGCGGGCCTCATTCTCTCGCTCATCGCCATCGTCATCTCGATCCTGTTCTGGGTGTTCGCCGGTTTCATCATCAATGAGACCGGCATGATGGAGTGCTTCGAGATCTCCGACCCCGCCCAGCAGCAGACCTGCATCGAGAACTCGTTCAACACCTGGCTGGACAGTTAGCCATGTCCACTCCGGTCGCCGCCCCCGCCCCGGCCCAGAAGGTCCGCTACATCGCCCCGGACCTCGCCCGTGGCCTGGCACTGCTGGGCATCGCGCTGGCCAACCTGCCGACCGCCTGGGCCGCTCCGGAGACCGCCGACTCCGCCGGCTACTTCGGCGGCATCCACGGTGACGCGGGCATGGCCGAGCAGATCGCCGTGGTCCTCCACGCGATGTTCGTCCATGTCCGCGGCCTGCCCCTGTTCACCACGCTCCTCGGTTTCGGCGTCGGGCTCATCACCCTGAGCCTGTGGCGGCGCGGCTTCCCGCCGGGCAAGGCGAAGCGGGTGCTGTGGCGGCGCTACGGGTTCCTGGCACTCATCGGCGTGGTGCACCTGGTGCTGCTGTTCTTCGGCGACATCATCCTGCAGTATTCGCTGGTGGCCCTGGTGCTCATCTCGATGATCACGCTCCGCGACCGGACCCTCATGATCATCGCGTGGGTGATGCTGGGCCTCAACGTCGTCATCTACACTGCCATCGGCGTGGCCCTCATGTTCTTCCCCGCGGTCACGGACTTCGCGATGACACCGGGTGAATTCCAGTCGTCCGCCGACTCCTACCTCCACTACCTCGGGTTCAACGCCGCCGCCGGCCTCGCGGCCGTCGCCAGTTTCCCCATCCTCGTCTTCATGCTCGGCCCGCTGGTCATCATCGGGTTCGTGTGGGCCCGCCGGGGCGTGCTCATCGACGCTGCCGCCCACCGCACCCTCCTCCGCTCCTGGGTGGCCGTCGGAGCGGCCGTCGTCCTCATCGTCGGTCTGCCCTGGGGTCTGGCCGCCATCGGCGTCCTGCCCGAGACCTGGGAGGTCCCGTTCTCCGTCATCAACACCGGCGTCGGCCTCCTCACCGGCCCCGCCGCCCTGGCACTGGTGGCGCTGCTGTTCCAGGGAACCGTCGACACCCTCAACCCGGCCCTCCGGGCTTTCGTCGCCCTGGGCCAGCGTTCCATGTCGGGCTACATCCTGCAGTCGATCCTGTTCATGGTGATCACCCAGTCCTTCCTGCTCGGTTGGGGCAGCGAGGCAGGTATCCTGCCGCAGATGGGCCTCGCCTTCGGTGTGTGGCTGGCCACCCTGCTGTGGGCGTTCGTCTGGGACCTGTTCGGTTGGCCCGGGCCGATCGAGTGGGTCCACCGCCGCCTCAGCTACGGCCGCGAGGGGCTGCCCGCCGTCTACCGGCCACAGGAACTGGCCG
The DNA here is from genome assembly GCF_900177745.1 of Corynebacterium pollutisoli. Classification (GTDB taxonomy): domain Bacteria; phylum Actinomycetota; class Actinomycetes; order Mycobacteriales; family Mycobacteriaceae; genus Corynebacterium; species Corynebacterium pollutisoli. Next base: position 658,527 of record NZ_FXAR01000001.1, read on the forward strand.
TGCCAGTCGCACGCGAGCCGCGGTAGAAGGCCCGGAATCGCGCGACCCCCGCGTGCTCATGGACACGCGGGGGCCGGTGGCTGCTCGTAGGAGGAGCCGGAGCTGAACCACTCGGCGAACTCGGCGAACATGTCCAGGATGCCGGCACCGATGTACTGGAGGCCACCGTACTCCACCCAGGAGGAGGGGATCTCGGCGATGTAGGAGAGGTCGTTGAACATGATGTGTGCCTTTCGGTAGGAAGGTTTTGCTTCCCCCTCGTTCTATTACCGCGGAAACTCTCGCCGTGTCATGTGAATCGGAAACGCCCCCGTTCAACCCTGAACGGGGGCGTCGATAAGCTGAACAATTAGTCCAGGTAGTCGCGCAGCACCTGCGAACGCGAGGGGTGGCGCAGCTTGGACATCGTCTTCGACTCGATCTGACGGATGCGCTCACGCGTGACGCCGTACACCTGGCCGATCTCATCGAGGGTGCGCGGCATGCCGTCGGTGAGGCCGAAGCGCAGGCGGACGACACCGGCCTCACGCTCGGACAGCGTCTGCAGCACGTCCTGCAGCTGATCCTGCAGGAGGGTGAAGGAGACGGCGTCGACGGCGACGACGGCCTCGGAGTCCTCGATGAAGTCACCGAGCTGGGAGTCACCCTCGTCGCCGATGGTCTGGTCGAGGGAGATCGGCTCGCGGGCGTACTGCTGGATCTCGAGGACCTTCTCCTCGGTGATGTCCATCTCCTTCGCCAGCTCCAGCGGGGTGGGCTCGCGGCCCAGATCCTGCAGCAGCTCACGCTGGATGCGGCCCAGCTTGTTGATGACCTCGACCATGTGCACCGGGATGCGGATGGTGCGGGCCTGATCGGCCATGGCGCGCGTGATGGCCTGGCGGATCCACCACGTGGCGTACGTGGAGAACTTGTAGCCCTTGGTGTAGTCGAACTTCTCCACCGCGCGGATGAGACCGAGGTTGCCCTCCTGGATGAGGTCGAGGAACGCCATGCCGCGGCCGGTGTAGCGCTTCGCCAGCGAGACGACGAGACGCAGGTTGGCCTCGAGCAGGTGGTTCTTGGCCTTGCGGCCGTCACGGGCGATGGCCCGCAGGTCACGCTTGACCGCCGGGGTCAGCTTGGCGTCCTTGTCACCGCCGGCGAAGGCCTCCTCCATCTGCTCCATGCGGTAGGTGGCGTACAGACCGGCCTCGATGCGCTTGGCCAGGGACACCTCCTGCTCCGCGTTGAGCAGGGCGACCTTGCCGATCTGCTTGAGGTAGGCGCGGACGGAGTCGGCGGAGGCGGTGAGCTCCGCGTCCTTCCGGGCCTGGCGCAGGGCGGCGGACTCGTCCTCGTCCCAGACGGAGGCGCCGGTGTCCTCCTCCTCTTCCTCCTCGACACCCTCCTCGCCGAGCTCATCCTCCTCGAGGTTGGCCTCGTCGAAGTCGGGCTCGGCGGGCTCGAGCTCATCCTCGAGCTCGTCCTCTGCACCCTCCGGTGCCTCGGCGTCGGTCGCGGCCTTGGTGGTGGCCTTGCGGGTGGTTTTCTTGGCGGTCTTCTTGGCCACCTTGCGGGTGGTCTTCTTCGCCGCCTTGCGCGCGGTCTTCTTGGCGACCTTGCGGGCCGTCTTCTTGGCCACCTTCTTGGCGGCCTTCTTCACCGGAGTATCGGCGGCTGACTCGACCGCAGAGTTGTCTGCGTTGTCAGTCGCTGCATTGCCTGAAGAATCGGTGGCTGCCACGTACGCCCTTTCGCCTTGCCTACTTGAATGTGTCGGCCCCGTACCAGAGACGGGGCGATCACCGCTGCGACGGTGCGGTGCACCGCCCTCGCAATCAACCGCCCAGTATAGATCAATTATTCCGTGACGGTTCAACCGCCTCAGGGTGCGACGTGTGCCGCCACGGCCATCGCCGCGCCCACGATGCCGGCGCGATTACGCAGCTGGGCGGGGAAAACAGGGGCCTCGACGTCGAGAAGCGGGACCCATTTCTCGTGCTCCCGGGAAATTCCGCCACCGACGATGAACGCGCCCGGGTTGAGCAGGCGCTCGTACTCGCGCAGCACCTTCGTCACGCGCTTCGCCCACTTCTTGTAGCTGAGCTCGTCGCGGTCCTTCGCGGCGGACGACGCCCGCCGTTCCGCCTCCACCGAGTCGATGATGATGTGGCCGAGTTCGGTGTTGGGGAAGAGGTGGCCGTCGACAAGCAGGGCGGAACCGATGCCGGTGCCGAAGGTGAGAAACAGTGCCGAGCCCTGGCGGGAGCGCGGATCGCCGAAGGCGACCTCGGCGATGCCGGCAGCGTCGGCGTCGTTGAGCACGGAGATCTCGCGCTCGCCGAGGTGGCGGGCGAAGAGCTCATGGACGTCGGTGCCGATCCACGACTCGTCGATGTTCGCTGCGGTGCGGGCGATCTGGCCCTTGATCACCGAGGGCATCGTCAGGCCGACGGGCCCGTCCCACTCGGCGAGGCGCACGATCTCCGCGGCGGTCTCGGCCACCGCCTCCGGGGTCGCCGGCCGGGGCGTCTTGATCTTGATGCGGTCGCCGACGAACTCGCCGTCCTCCAGATTCACGCGGGCACCCTTGATGCCCGACCCGCCGATGTCGATACCGAAGCCGATTGTGCTCATGGCGCCAAGCATACAAACTGCGGGCACAATGGGGCCCATGACGAAACACGATCCCCTGCCGCTCAAGGACATCGCCGTCGAGGTCGCCGTCGAGGCCGCCGGGAAGATCCTCGCCAAGCGGGCGGAACTGGGGGACATCCGCAGTTACTCCGCCACGAAGTCGTCGGCGGTGGATCCGGTGACCATCGTCGACACGCTCGCCGAGGACTTCATCGCCGACCGCCTGCTCACCCTGCGTCCCGACGACGGGATCATCGGCGAGGAGGGCAGCTCGCGGGCGTCGACAAGCGGGGTGTCGTGGATCGTCGACCCCATCGACGGCACCGTCAACTTCCTCTACGGCCTGCCCGAGTACGCCGTGTCCATCGCCGCGGCCGTCGACGGGGAGGTGCTCGCCGGCTGCGTCGTCAACGTCCCCCGCGGCCACGTCTACTCCGCCGCGGTGGGGCAGGGTGCCCACGTCGAGCGCGACGGGGAGCGGGTGCGCCTGGCGTGCAACGAGGTGACCGACCCGGCGCTGGCGCTCGTGGCCACCGGCTTCTCCTACTCCTCCGCGTGGCGCGCGCAGCAGGCGGCACTGCTCGCCGAGATGCTGCCCCGGGTCCGGGACATCCGCCGCATGGGTGCCGCCGCCCTCGACTTCTGCCGCGTCGCCGAGGGCACCGTCGACGCCTTCTACGAGCACGGCCTGCACTGCTGGGACTTCGCCGCCGGCGCACTCATCGCCCGGGAGGCGGGGGCAGTCGCCCACACCCCCCGCTTGTCGACGCCCGGTTCTGCCGGCGAGCCCGTCTCCGTCGCCGCCGGCCCCTTGTCAGCGGCCTGGCAGGAACTGGTCGCCGACGCCGGTGTCATGCGTCCCCTTCAGGGCCGGTAACACGCCGGTGGCCTGGGAGTATGACATGGAGGAATTTGTGGCTTAATATGCGCCTCGACACTACGCACATCGGCCGTGGACGCGGTTGATCAACACGTGAAGGATGTACGACGTATGGCGACTGATTACGACGCACCGCGACGTCGCGTTGAGGACGAGCTGGAGACCGACTCCCTCGAGGGTCTCAAGGCCGCTGAGAGCCAGAGCCCCGGCATCGACGACGACGGCGAGATCGTCGAGCCCTTCGACCTCCCGGCCGTCGACCTGTCCGGTGAGGAACTCAACGTCACCGTCGTGCCGAAGCAGGCCGACGAGTTCACCTGCGCCGAGTGCTTCCTCGTGCAGCGTCGTAACCGTGTCGCCTTCACCCAGGACGACGGTTCCGAGATCTGCCAGGACTGCGCCTAGACGGCACACGTCGGGCCCGGCGGGAGTGATCCTGCCGGGCCCTTCGCGTATCCGCGTCTCCGCCGGTCAGCGCTCCAGGTGCGCCAGGGAGGTGTCCGTCTGCTCCGGGAGGAACGCCTCGAGGAGCTTCTCCGGGTGGCGGGTGCTCACCAACCAGTAGGGGGTGGGGTCCTCCGGATCGTCGAGCACCAGCATGACCATCTCGTGGATCCAGCCGTGCGAGACGACGAACGCCGCCGGGTCGAGCTGGCGGCCCATGGCGTTGCGCTTCGCGGTGGCGGGCACCGCCAGGGAACGGGACACCACGTCGTGGGGGAGGTTCGCCGACTTCACCGACAGCCACCGCGTCCCGTCCGGATCCTGCTCCACCGTGATGACGGTCGACGACCAGCTGACCAGGATCCACACCGCCACGGCTGAGAGCACGATGAGCGGCACGATGAGCCAGGCGATGGTGCGGTTCTGGTACAGCTGCAGGGCCGTCAGGATCACGAGGAACGCCGCCAGGGCCCACCAGTAGACAGGCACCCACTGACGCTCGCGGTAGAGGGTGCGGGGGGCGGCGGAAGAAGCTGAACCGGTGTCACTCACGATTCACCACTCTAACCCATCGATCCATGGCCTAGATTGGTCCCGTGACGTACATGAGTGAATTCAGCCCGGTCCGCATCAAGCGACTGGACAAGGACCTGCCCCTGCCCGCCCGCGCCCACCGCGGCGACGCCGGCGTCGACCTCTACAGCACCGAGGACGTGACCCTCGCCCCCGGCCAGCGGCAGCTCGTCGGCACCGGCATCGCCCTGGCCCTGCCGCTGGGCACCGTCGGCCTCATCCACCCGCGCTCCGGGCTGGCCGCCAAGCAGGGGCTGAGCATCGTCAATGCCCCCGGCACCGTCGACGCGGACTACCGCGGGGAGATCAAGGTGAGCCTCATCAACCTCGACCCGCAGACCCCCGTGGAGATCACCCGCGGCATGCGCATCGCCCAGCTCGTCGTCCAGCGGGTCGAGCTCGTCGACTTCGCGGAGGTCGAGGATCTCGACGTCACCGAGCGTGGCGAGGGGGGCCACGGATCCACCGGCACCCATTAGCCGCTAGTACAGTGGGCGGCAACGTACACCACGAGGAGACGATCAACCATGGCTATGTGGCCGTTCGGTAAGAAGCAGGAAGCGGCGGAGTCCACCTACGAGGACCCCACCCCGGAGGTGCCGGAGGACGTCGAGCCGCAGGAGGCCACCGTCGCGGGGGACACCGGCCCCTTCGACGGCGACACCGTGGACATCGCCGAGTTCGACTTCTCCGACTTCTCCCTCGGCATCCTCGACCTCGGCTCCATGCGCATCCCCCTGCCGAAGAATTCCCAGGTGCAGGTGGAGATGGGGGAGCAGGGCCCGAAGATGGTCCACATCGTCACCGAGTTCGGCCGCATCACCCCCGTCGCCTTCGCCGCCCCCAACTCCGCCGGCCAGTGGGCCGAGGCGGGCGAGCAGATCACCCAGGGCATGATGGGCGACGGCCTGGAGACCGACGTCGACCAGGGCCCGTGGGGCCCGGAGATCATCGGCCAGGGCGAGCACGGCAAGATCCGCGTCATCGGCGTCGAGGGTCCGCGCTGGATGCTGCGCATGACCACCACCGCCCCGCACGACCGCGCCGAGGGCCTGCGCGACCTGGCCCGCGAGATCACCGCCCGCACCTTCGTCTACCGCGGCTCCGACCCGATCCTCGCCGGCAACTCCCTGCCCGTCGTCCTGCCGAAGCAGCTCGTCGAACAGGTGCAGCAGGCGATGCAGCAGCGCGCCGAGCAGGCCCAGCAGCAGGCCGCCCAGGCACTCAAGGCACAGTCCCAGCAGGTCGACGAGGTCCCCACCGAGGAGCCGACCGAGAAGTAGGGGCGTGTAGGCTGACCTCTTTCCCTTCGTCGCTGAACCCAGGAGCTGCTCGTGACCGACCTTGAGATCACCCGTATGGCGCACGGCGGTGAGGGCATCGCCGAGTTGGACGGGCGGGTCGTGTTCGTGCGCGGCGCCTACCCGGGCGACGTGGTGCGCGTGCGCCTCACCCAGGACAAGAAGCGTTTCGCCCGCGCCGAAGTCACCGAGGTGCTCACCCCGGGGCCGCTGCGCGTCGAGCAGGCCTGCCCGGCGGCCGCCGCCGGGGCCGGCTGCTGCGACTTCGGCGACCTCAACCCCGAGGCCGAGACCGGCCTCAAGGCCGACATCCTGCTGAGCCAGCTCACCCGCCTCGGTCGCGTCAGCGAGCCGCCCGCCCCGGAACTCCACCCCCTCCCGCCCGTGCGGGGCTGGCGGACCAGGGTGCGGCTGGGCGTCGACAAGCAGGGACGGGCGGGTTTCCGCGCGCACGGTTCCCACGAGATCATCTCGGTGCCGTGCACGCAGGTCGTCCCCGGGCTTGTCGACGACCTCCTCGACCGCACCTACACCCCGGGCGCGGAGATCGTCGCCGTCCGCGACTCCGCCGGTCAGCGGCACGTCGTGGAGACGCGCCGGGCCCCGCGGGGGCGTCGTGTCGAGAACGTGCAGCAGGTGCTCGAGGGATCCGGCACCGTCACCGAGCACGCCGACGGCCACACCTTCCACTTCCCGGCCACCGGCTTCTGGCAGGCGCACGTCGCCGCCCCCGACGCCTACACCACGCTCGTGCGTGAGTGGCTGGCGGACCTGCCCGCCGGCGAGGGCGTCGGCTGGGACCTCTACGGCGGCGTCGGCCTGTTCGTGCCCGCCCTGGCCTCCGCGCTGGGGGACGGGGCGGTCATCCACTCCGTCGACTACTCGACGTCCGCCCGCAACCAGGAGTTCGACGGTCACCGGGTGGAGTGGCACAACACGCTCGTCGAGAAGGCGATCGGCTCGCTGCCCGCGCCGCGGGTCGTCGTCCTCGACCCGCCCCGGACGGGCGCGGGCGACGAGGTAGTGGCGGGCGTCGCGAAGCAGAACCCGGAGCGCGTCATCCACGTCGGATGCGATCCCGCGACCTTCTCCCGTGACGCCGCGGCCTGGGGCGAGGCTGGCTACCGGCTCACCCGCCTGGCGGTGCTCAACGCGTTCCCCGGAACGCATCATTTCGAAGTCATGGCGCAACTGTCCCGCTGAATCGGGGACAGGTAAGATGATCGGAACCGGTCGAACAAGGTTGTAAGGAGTCGAGCAGACAACGATGGGTATTCTCAGTGGACTGTCGTCACCCGTAGACCTGAATAACCTCGGGCTGGAGCAGCTCGAGGAGCTCGCGGAGGAGATCCGGCAGCTGCTCGTGGAGAAGGTGTCCGCGACGGGCGGCCACCTCGGCCCGAACCTCGGCGTCGTCGAACTGACCATCGCCCTGCACAAGATCTTCACCTCGCCGCACGATCCGATCATCTTCGACACCTCCCACCAGTCCTACGTGCACAAGATCCTCACCGGACGCGCGGGGGAGTTCGACACGCTGCGCCAGAAGGGCGGCATCTCCGGTTACACCGCCCGCGGCGAATCCGAGCACGACTGGACCGAGTCCTCCCACGCCTCCGCCGCCCTGTCCGTCGCCGACGGCATGGCCAAGGCCTTCGAACTGTCCGGCCTCGACCGCCAGGTCGTCGCCGTCGTCGGTGACGGGGCACTGACCGGCGGCATGTGCTGGGAGGCACTCAACAACATCGCCTCCGGCCACGACCGCAACGTCGTCATCGTCGTCAACGACAACGGCCGCTCCTACTCGCCGACCATCGGCGGCTTCGCCGACAACCTCGCCCGCCTCCGCATGGAACGCTCCTACGACGAGATCATGGAGCACGGCAAGAAGACCCTGAAATCCATGGGCTGGGTCGGGGAGCGCACCTTCGAGGCACTCGCCTCCTTCAAGGAGGGCGTGAAGTCCCAGATCATCCCCACCGAGATGTTCCCCGAACTGGGTATGAAGTACGTCGGCCCCGTCAAGGGCCACGACCTCAAGTCCCTGCTGCACGCACTGACCTACGCCCGCGACTACGACGGGCCGATCATCGTCCACGCCATCACCGAGAAGGGACACGGCTACGGGCCGGCCGTCAACGACGTCGCTGACCAGATGCACGCCACGGGTGTCATCGACCCCCTCACCGGTGAGGCACTGAGCCAGGCCAAGCCCGACTGGACGTCCGTGTTCACCTCCGCGGTACTCGATGCCGCCGAGCGTCGCGACGACATCGTCGCCATCACCGCCGCCATGGCCGGACCCACCGGGCTGGCCGCCTTCGCCGAGGCCTACCCGGACCGCTTCTTCGACGTGGGCATCGCCGAACAGCACGCCGTCACCTCCGCCGCCGGCCTCGCGCTGGCCGGCAAACACCCCGTCGTGGCGATCTACTCGACGTTCCTCAACCGCGCCTTCGACCAGCTGCTCATGGACGTCGGCCTCCTCCGCCTGCCCGTCACCTTCGTCCTCGACCGCTCGGGCGTCACCGGCCCCGACGGCGCCTCCCACAACGGTGTGTGGGACATGGCGCTCACCAGCATCGTCCCCGGCATCCGGGTCGCCGCCCCCCGTGACGGCGCCCAGCTGCGGGAGCTTTTCGACGCCGCCCTCGACATCACCGACGGCCCCTCCGTCGTCCGCTACCCGAAGGGCGCCCTGCCCGAGGAGATCCCCGCGCTCATGCAGTTGGCTGACGGCGTGGACATGCTCCGCTACTCGGATGACGCGGCGGAGGGCCTCGACGTGCTGCTCGTCGCCGTCGGCTCCATGGCCGGGGTGGCGCTGACCGTGGCCGCCGCGCTGGAGGAGGAGGGCGTCAACGTCACCGTCGTCGACCCCCGCTGGATCGTCCCCGTCGCCGGGTCGCTCGTCGGCCTCGCCGACGACCACGACCTCGTGGTGGTCATCGAGGACGGCATCGTCCGCGGGGGTGTCGGCTCCCTCCTCGCCGAGGTGCTCTCCGCCGCCGAGGTCGACACGCCGCTGCGCCGCCTGGGCTTCCCCTCCGTGTTCCCGATGCACAGTTCGCGCTCCGAACTGCTCGCCGAGGTGGGCCTCGACCACGACGGCGTCCTCGCCTCCGTGAGATCATGGCTCGAGGGGATTGTCAAGGACTAGGTCGCCGAGAGGCACCGTTTCTGTGGATGGTTGGTGGTTATCCACAGGCCGGGTTGGTTGCTTGTCGACGCCGCGTTGTTTCCGGTTTAGTGTCCGGGGCATGAACACCGTTGCTGCGTTGCAGGCCCTGCGGGCCATGACCG
>NZ_FXAR01000011.1 GCF_900177745.1 Corynebacterium pollutisoli
AGGGTGGCGATGATGTGGGAGATCTGGCGTTCCGGCAGAGTGAGTGTCAGGGTGCGCATGCCGAGGGCGTCGGTGTTCTTACCCCCGCGTAGGGCTCGTTTGCCGTAGGCCTTCGCCGCCGCATCCTTGACCGTGCGGTTGTGTTCACGGACCCGGGCGGCGGCCGCCCGATCAATCTCACCCACCGTCCCGCGCAACGAACACAACTCGACCCGGAGTTCCTCCACCGTCACCGACGCACCACGCAGCAGCGACCGCAGGTGTTTTTCGATCACCGCGACCGCGTCCAGGGACAGCGGCACCGCCGCTTCCCGGGCCGCCGCCTGCAGCCTGCGATACCGGGTGGGACCGTAGTACGTGACCGCGAGTTTCTCCCACAGCCGGGCATCGCGTACACCCAGACGGTCGAGTACGTCGCGTGTGACCGTCCCGGAGGAGATCTCCTCCAGGACGGTCATGGCGCGCAGGGCCTGCAACGCAGCAACGGTGGTCATGCCCCGGACACTAAACCGGAATCACGCAGGCGTCGATAAGCAACCAACCCGGTCTGTGGATAACCACCGTCTATCCACAGAAACCGGCATTTCTGCCTAGCTACCGGTTGACAGATCCTCCATCGGGGGCTTTCCTTTCCGGAATACGCGCCACGAGCCGAGGCTGGCGGCGGCGGTGAACAGGGCGGGCAGGCCGAAGGTGCGGATGGCGCGGCGGACGGAACGGTAGTCGCGGATCTGCCAGCCGCGCGCCTCCGCCTCCTTGCGCAGCTTCGTGTCCGGGTTGATGGCCACGGCGGTGCCCACCATCGAGAGCATGGGGATGTCGTTGATGGAGTCCGAGTAGGCGGTGCAGCGCTGCAGATCGAGCTGCTCGATGGCGGCCAGCGCGGCGACCGCGTGCTTCTTTCCGGGGCCGTGGAGGATGTCGCCGACGAGACGACCGGTGAACACCCCGTCCTCGACCTCCGCGACAGTGCCCAGGGCACCGGTGAAGCCGAAGCGCTTCGCCAGGATGTGCGCCAGCTGCACCGGCGTGGCGGACACCAGCCACACCTGGTGGCCGGCGGCGAGGTGCATGCGGGCCAGCTCGCGGGTGGCGGGCCAGGCCTTGTCGATCATCGAGGAGTCCACGATGTCCTCGCACAGGTCCACCAGCTCATCGACACGCTTGCCCTTGATGAACTCCAGGGCCTGGGTGCGCCCCTCGGCGACGTCGGTGGCGTTCTCCGAGCCGGTGATGCGGAACTTGATCTGCTTCCAGGCGATGGGGAGGATCTCGGAGAGCCGGAAGTACTTCTTGCGGGCCAGGCCCATCGCGAACACGACGAGGGAGGAGCCCTGGATGAGGGTGTTGTCCACGTCGAAGAAGGCCGCCGCGCCGACGTCCTGCGGGATGTCCGGGTCCGGTAGGGAGATGTGGAAGCCACCGGCCGCCTCGATGGACCCGGAGACCGAGTCCACCCCGGAGGAGAAGGCGTCCAGCTCGATGCCGAAGGTCTCCTGGACGGCGGCCGCGGCGGCGGCCTCACCGGCGGTGCGCTGGGACTCCTCGTCGATGGGCGGCAGCGCCCGGTCCTCCAGGAAGCGGCGGAGGTTGCCCCGCGTCGCACTCCAGCTGGCGAGGAACTCACCGGGCGTGCCGGGGAAGAGGGAGTCGTGGTGGGAGGGGCTCACGTCGCGGTCCGAGCCTTCCTGTGTGCATCGGGGAACGGGTGGGGCGGTATCGTGTCCATGGTAGGCGTCGAAGAAGGAGACTGTGGACCATGGCGGAGACGGTGGAGCTGATGATCCGCACGACGTGTGGGTCGTGCGCGCGCGTCGAGAAGCAGATCACCCCCGTGGTGGAGGCCGCCGGTCTCACCCTCGATGTCCGTAACGTCGACCATGACCGCGCCCTGGCCGTGGAGTTCGGGGACCGGGTCCCTGTGGTGGTCATCGACGGCGATGAGTTCGCCTGCTGGGAGGTCGACGATGCTGAACTGGAGGCCGCTCTGGCGTGATCGGGCGGGGCAGGTGTGGATTTCCTGTGTGCCGGGGGTATCCTTTTGTATGATCCACCCCGAGGGTGCGTGCACGACGTGCCCCGGGGTCGCGTAGTTAGATGTCCGTGCAACCGAAAGCGGTGAAGGAAAACGTGAGTGTGCTCGTCGTCGGAATGTCGCACCGGTCGGCGCCGGTGGCGCTGCTCGAGCGGCTGAGCATGGACGAGACCGTCCGCAACGACACCACCTCCCGCCTCGTCGGACGCCCCTCGCTGAGCGAGGCCATGATTGTCTCCACATGTAACCGGCTGGAGATCTACTCGGTGACCAATTCCTTCCACTCCGGTGTGCAGGACGTCGTCGAGGTGCTGCACGAGATCTCCGACGTGGACATCGACACCCTCCGCGGCTACCTCTACGTCCGCTACGCCGATGCGGCGGCCGAGCACATGATGGTCGTGGCCTCGGGGCTGGACTCCATGGTCGTCGGCGAGCAGCAGATCATCGGCCAGGTGCGCACCGCGTACCAGGAGGCCACGGACAAGGGCACCGTCGGCCCGGCGCTGCACCAGCTGGCGCAGACCGCCCTGCACACCGGCAAGCGCGTCCACTCCGAGACCGACATCGACGACGCCGGCGCCAACATGGTCACCGTCGCCGTCGACGAGGCCCTCGAGCACCTCCACACGGACACCCTGCAGGGCAAGACCGCCCTGGTTCTCGGCGCCGGGGCGATGGCCTCGCTGGCGGCGACTCATCTGGGACGACTGGGCGTCGAGAAGCTCATCATCGGTAACCGCACCCGCAGCCGCGCGGAGCGCCTCGCCGAGCACTCCCGGGAGGCGGGGGTGCCCGCCGAGGTCGTCGACTTCGACGACCGCCACACCACCCTGGGGCACGTCGATCTGGCGGTGTCGGCGACCGGCGCGGACGAGTTCACCATCGCCCCGGCGGACATCCCCGCCGAACGGCGCCGCGACCTCATGCTCATCGACCTGTCGATGCCCCGCGACATAGACGACGCCGTCGTGCAGTTCGACGGCGTCCACCTGGTGAACATCGAGCGCCTCCACCAGACCATCTCCGGCCGGGGCGATCACTCCGCCGGCCACAAGGACGCCCTGGCGATCGTCGCCGAGCAGCTGCAGGAGTACAGCTCCGAGCAGCGCGTCCGGGATGTCGTCCCGGCGGTGTCGGCGCTGCGTCGCCACGCCGCGGAGCTCATCGAGGGGGAGCTCGACCGCCTGCGCGGGCGTACTCCCGCGATCGACGATCCCGATTTCGAGGAGGTGTCGCGGACGGTGCGCCGGGTCGTCGACAAGCTCCTCCACGAGCCGACGGTGCGCGTGAAGAAGCTCGCCGCCGAATCCGGCGTCGTGTCCTATGAATCCGCACTCCAGGAGCTGTTCGGCCTGGTCACCGACGCGCCGCCCGTCGCGGTCGACGTCGCCGACCTGCCCGAGGGCAAGCTCACCACCACCTAAGGAGACTGACTCTTGACCCGTACGACCCTGAAGATCGGCACCCGCCGCTCGAAGCTCGCCACCACCCAGGCCGGCCACATGCGCGACGCCCTCATCGCCGAGGGCCACGACGCCGAGCTGCACCTGGTCACCACCGAGGGCGACGTCAACATGGCCCCGGTCGAGCGCATCGGCGTCGGCGTGTTCACCCAGAAGCTGCGCGAGGCGATGGCCGCCGGCGAGTGCGACATCGCCGTCCACTCCTTCAAGGACCTGCCCACCGCCCCCGACGAGCGGTTCCACCTCGTCGTCCCCGTGCGTGCCGACGCCCGCGAGGCGCTCATCGCCCGCGACGGGCTCACCCTCGACACCCTTCCGGAGGGGGCGCGGGTGGGTACCTCCGCCCCGCGCCGCATCTCCCAGCTCAAGGCGCACCGTCCGGACCTGGACATCCGCCCGCTGCGCGGCAACATCGAAACCCGCATGGGGTACGTCACCGACGGTGAGCTCGACGCCGTCGTCCTCGCCTACGCCGGCCTCTCGCGCGTCGACATGGGTGACCGCGCCACCCAGGTCTTCGGCCCCGAGCTCGTCCTCCCGGCCCCGGCGCAGGGTGCGCTGGCCATCGAGTGCCGGGCCGATGACGCGGAGGCGGTCGCCGCCGTCGATAAGCTGGCCGACGTCGCCGCCACCACCTGCGCCCACACCGAGCGCATCGTGCTCAACCGCCTCGAGGCCGGCTGCACCGCCCCGGTCGCCTCCCACGCCACCCTCGACGCCGACGGCACCATCCACCTCACCGCCGGTGTCTTCGCCCTCGACGGCTCCCGGCAGCTGCTCTACCAGGGCACCGGCACCGATCCGGTCACCCTCGGTGAGGCCGCCGCCGCCGATCTCCTGGGCCGCGGTGCCGCCGACCTCATCGACCGCTAGGCGGGACCGGGGTAGACTGGCCTGACCATGGCTGTTCTCAACATCACCGACCGTCAGGTCACCGTCACCCTCGACTGGTGGGAGAAGATCGCCGCCCGGCGGTCCCACCTCACCATCCCCACCCGGGTGATCACCGACGTCCGCGTCGTCGACGACGCCTGCAGCCTGGCCAGCGCCGTCCCCGCCCACAGACGCGCCCCCGGCACCCGCATCCGCGGTGTGACCAGCACAGGCACCTTCACCGCCAATGACGGCACCGGGGTCCAGACCTTCGCCGTGTGTCACGGCAAGGGCCCCGGCATCCTCATCGACCTGAAGTCGGCCACCGTCAACCGCATCATCATCTCCACGCCGCGGGCGGGGGAGTACGCGGAGGAACTGGCCCGCATCGTCGGCTGAGGCCGGCTGAGACGGTTGTGCCGGGGGAAGTGTTTTCGTATTCCGGGCTTCCTAAATTAAGGTGTGAATACCACACCATCATTTTCCCGTGATCGTATGGCCCCCCTTAGCCGGGTCACGGGTGTCGATGTGTGTCTCGACCTGTTGTGAGCATCCCCCACACTAGAAAAGATCCGTATGAGCATGGCCCCTCAGACCTCCCAGCCGGGAAAGGTCGTCTTCGTCGGTGCAGGCCCCGGTAACCCCGATCTGCTGACCGTGCGTGCCCGCGAGGTACTCGCCGCGACCTCCGTCGCGGTGACCGATCCGGGCGTGCTCACCGGGGTACGCGAGGTCGTCGCCTCCGGACTGCCCGTCCCGCAGGAGCGTATCGACGCCGCCGAGGCCGAGTACGAGCGCATCTGCGCCGAGGCCAAGGCCGCCGGTGCCCGCCGTCGTCCCCCGCGTCCGCCGGCGCCGACCGCCGCGGACATCCGCGAGGTCGTGGAGGGTGATGCGGCGGACGTCGTGAAGCAGCTGTCCGAGGCGCTCGCCGAGGGCGGGGACGTCATCCGCCTGGTGACGGGCAACCCGCTCACCCGTGATCAGACGATGGCGGAGATCGCCGCCGTCGCCGCCGCGGGACTGGAGTTCCAGGTTGTGCCGGGCATGTCCCTGCCGTCGACGGTACCGTCGTTCGCGGGTATCGCCCTCGGTTCGACGTACACGGAGACCGACGTCACCGAGAACAACGTCGACTGGGAGCAGCTCGCCTCCGCCCCGCAGCCGCTCGTGCTGCAGGCCACGGAGGCCGACCTGGAGACCATCGCCACCGAGCTGGCTGAGCGGGGCATGGCCCCGGACACCCCGGTCTCCGTCACCGTCAACGGCACCACCCGCCTGCAGCGCACCCACGACGTCACTCTGGGCACCCTCGGCCGCCTCGACGCGGAGCTGCCGGGCCAGCTGGTGGTCACCCTGGGCAAGGGCGTCGACGACCGCACCAAGTACTCCTGGTGGGAGAACCGCCCGCTGTACGGCTGGCGCGTGCTGGTCCCCCGCACGAAGGAGCAGGCCGCGTCGATGAGCGCCCGCCTGTCCGGTTACGGCGCGATCCCGCAGGCCGTGCCGACGATCTCGGTGGAGCCGCCGCGCAACCCCGCGCAGATGGAGCGTGCCATCAAGGGCATCGTCGAGGGCCGCTACCAGTGGGTCGTGTTCACCTCCGTCAACGCCGTGGCGGCCGTGTGGGAGAAGATCGTCGAGTTCGGTCTCGACGCCCGCTCCTTCGCCGGTGTCCGCCTCGCCGCCGTCGGCACGAAGACTGCGCAGGCCATCAGCGACCTCGGCATGACGCCCGAGCTGCTGCCGGCCGTGACCAAGCAGAACGCCGCCGGGCTCGTGGAGGTCTTCCCCGAGTACGTTGAGGACCTCGACCCCGTCGGCCGGGTCCTGCTGCCCCGCGCGGACATCGCCACCGACGTGCTCGTCGACGGTCTCATCGACCTCGGCTGGGAGGTCGACGATGTCGTCGCCTACCGCACCGTCCGCGCCGCCCCGCCGTCCGCCGAGATCCGCGAGATGATCAAGTCCGGTGGTTTCGACGCCGTGTGCTTCACCTCCTCCTCGACGGTGAAGAACCTGGTCGGCATCGCCGGCAAGCCGCACCCGCGCACCATCATCGCCTGCATCGGCCCCATGACGGAGGCCACCGCCAAGGAGATGGGCCTGCGTGTCGACGTCGTCCCCGAGATCGCCGAGGTTCCCGAGCTTGTCGACGCCCTCGCCGACCACGTCGCCGGCCTGCGTGCGGCCGGTCAGCTCCCGCCGCCGCGCAAGAAGCGCCGCACCCGTCGCAAGGCGGGCGAGGACGCCTGAGACGGTGGGGTGCGGGCAACCGCCTATGATGGCGGGGAAGACCGACAGACCCCTTTTTCCCGGAAGGACCAGCGCCCGCTGTGACTGACCAGTCCACCCCGTTCCTGTCCGTGCCCACCCGTCGCCCGCGCCGCCTGCGCACCAGCCCGGCGATGCGCGAGCTCGTCGCGGAGACGACGCTGCGCCCGGCGGACCTCATCCTGCCGATGTTCATCGCCGACGGCATCGACACCCCGCGGGAGATCACCTCCATGCCGGGCGTGCACCAGCACACCCTGGACTCCCTCAAGCGCGCCGCCCACGAGGCCCTCGAGGCCGGGGTGCGCTGCGTCGACCTGTTCGGCGTGCCGCGCGACGAGGACAAGGACGCCGATGGCACCGCCTCCTGCGACGGGGACGGCGTGCTCAACCGCGCGCTGGCCGCGATGCGCGAGGAGTTCGGCGACGACCTGCTGCTCATGGCCGACACCTGCCTCGACGAGTTCACCGACCACGGGCACTGCGGTGTCGTGCGGGAGGACCGGTGGGGACGCGCGGTCGTCGATAATGATGCGACCCTGGACCTCTACCAGAAGATGGCCGTCGCACAGGCTGACGCCGGCGCCCACATCATCAGCCCCTCCGGCATGATGGACGGCCAGATCCTGGCCATCCGCGAGGCGCTCGACGCCGCGGGCCACCAGGACGTGTCCATCATGGCGTACTCCGCGAAGTACGCCTCCGCCTTCTACGGCCCGTTCCGCGAGGCCGTCGGCTCCTCCCTGCAGGGCGACCGCCGCACCTACCAGCAGGACCCCGCGAACCTCCGCGAGTCCCTGCTCGAGGCGGAGCTCGACATCGACGAGGGCGCGGACTTCATCATGGTGAAGCCCGCCATGCCCTACCTCGACGTGCTCGCCGCCGTCGCCCAGCTCTCCTCGGTCCCGGTCGCCGCGTACCAGGTCTCCGGCGAGTACGCGATGCTGCAGGCCGCCGCGCAGAACGGCTGGCTGGACCTCGAGGCCGTCATGATGGAGTCCCTCACCTCCATCAAGCGGGCCGGCGCCGACCAGATCCTCACCTACTTCGCCACCGACGCCGCGCGGGTGTTGGGCCGCCGATGACGGAGAAGAAGCCGGAGGTCGTCCGCCTCATGCTGCTGCTGTTCGCGGTGGCCGTGGGCGGCGAAATCCTCCACCAGATCCTCAACATCACCATCGGGCTCATGGACCCCTCCGCCCTGTACGCGGCGGCCAAGGAGACCATGAGCGCGGAGCAGGCGGCGGAGATCTCCGACGGTGCGCTGCGGGCGACGGTCATCGCCTCCATCCTGGTGACCGGCGGCATCGGCATCGCCGTCATGGGGCTCCTGGCGTTCATGCTGGTGCTCATCCACCGCCGCTCGAAGTTCGCCGGACTGGCGCGCCGTATGCTGCTCGTCTTCGGCTTCTACTTCGGGTTCCGCATCCTCATGCTGTTCATGGCCACCCCGGGCGGGAACGACGTCCCCGTGGCAATGTATCTCGTGGACGGTGCCGTCCAGATCATCGTCGGCGTGGCCGCAGTCCTGGGCCTGATCTTCTCCTTCCGGGAGGAGGTCCTCAAGTGGACCGGGGAGATCGACTCCTCCGGCAACCGGATCGATCCGCGAAGGAAGTGAGTAACCGTGCCCAGCATGTTCCCCGGGATGTACGCCGACCCCAATGACCCGAACCGCGGGCCGCGCCGCACCCCGGGTGTGGAGTCGGACACGTGGCCCGCGACCCTCCGGTGGGGCTACTACCTCACGGTGGCCGCGGCGATCCTCATGGTGCTCACCGGCATGGTGGGCCTCGCCCAGGACTTCGGCGGGGATCCCGACGCCTCCCGCGAGGTCATCGACGCCTACCACCGCAACGTCCGCTTCATCGGCGTGTACAACATCATCGCCGGCCTGTTCATCGCCGCGCTGGGCGCCCAGCTGAAGTCCGGCGGCCGGATCTCCCGCCGCGTGCTGGCGGGCGTCATCGCCCTGTCGATCTTCTTCAACATCGCCGCCTTCGCCATCCAGGTCGGCGGCCTGGCGATGGTCGCCATCTGTGTCCTGCTCGGTGTGGCGGCCGTCCTCGTGTTCCGCCCGGATTCCAACGACTACATGCGGCAGAAGAGCAGCCGCGACGACTAACCTGTGGGGCATGGACCCCCGCACTGATCAGGTGACCTCCGCACTGGAGGAGGCCCGGGCGGCTGCCCGGGCGGTCGGCATCGACGTCGACACCGGGCCGCTGCAGGTCGACGACGACCGCCCCAAGGTCTCCTACGCCTTCGAGCTGGAGGGGGACTTCGACGCCCCCGACGCCGCCGCGATGGAGGAGGCCCTGGAGGAGATCCCCGGGGTCCGCGCCCGCATCGTCGTCCCCGCCGACGCGCCCGCCACCGCCTGGATCACCGCCCCCGACACCCTCGACCCGGATGACCTGGCCGAGATCATCGGGGTCTTCGGCGTCCGCGCCACCCTCACCGACTCCTCGCTGCGCCGCCGCATCATGCGCCCCGACCCGGCGGAGCGCACCCGCCCCGCCGTCCGGGCCCGCCGCCTGCCGTGGAAGTACCGCCGCCACCTGGAGGACGAGGAACGCAACCTCGAACGCGCCCGTCGCTCGGGCTTCCTGGGCAACCCGGAGGACCGGGTCCGCCTGGCGGAGAACGCGCAGCCGAAGGACCTGCTGTTCACCGCGCGCGACCTGCTCACCCCGACGCGGCTCATCGTCTGCCTCATCCTGGCGGTGCCGATCATGCTCATGTCCTACATTCATGAGCTGCAGATCGACGGGTGGCAGTGGCTCACCCTCGTGCTGGCCCTGCCGGTGGTGACGTGGGGCGCGTGGCCCTTCCACCGGGCGATGGTCGGTGGCGCACGCCGGGGACTCACGGCCCTCGACGCGGCCAGTTCGGTGGCGATCATCGCGGCCACGGTGTGGTCGATCGTCATGCTCCTGTTCACCCCGGCGGGGCAGGCCGGCTGGCAGTCCACCCCGCACTGGTTCGCCTTCCAGCAGCAGCGCATCGTCGACGGGGAGCTCTTCCTCGACGTCGCCTGCGGCATGACGGTCCTGCTGCTGGCCGGCCGCCTCATCACCATGCGGACGCGGGTGAGTCTGCTGGAGGAGATGGACGCCCGCCGCCCGGACCCGCAGCACATCGTGCACCTGGCCCCGAAGACCCGGGCTCCCGGCACCCCGGCCCGCGACGAGCTGCGCATTCCCCTGCAGGAGGTCAACGTCGGCGACGACATCATCGTCCAGGCGGGGGAGACCATCCCGGTGGACGGCACCGTCGTGGGCGGTTCCTGCACCGTCCACCGCGGGCTCATCAGCACCGGTGAGCGGGAGAAGGAGCAGGTGAAGGTCAACTCCTACGTGTACGCGGGCTCCCGCAACCTCGACGGCCGCATCAAGGTGCGCGTGGTCCACACCGGTCACCGCACCCGCTCGGCGGCGATCCACCGGTGGGTGACCGACGCCAACATCCAGCAGCACCAGTCGACGCTGCTGTCCACCCGCACCGCCGCCATGCTCATCCCGGCGGCCCTCGGTCTGGCGGCGCTGGACTTCCTCCTGTGGGTGCTCATCGCAGGCAACTTCAACGCGGCCTTCGCCACGGCGCTGGCGGTGCTCGCCTCGGTGGCGCCGGTCGCCCTGGCGCTGTCCCCGGCCCTGGCCATCCGCCACGGCATCGAGGCGGCCGCCCGCAACGGCATCCTCTTCCGCGATGGAGCGACGGTGCGCCGCGCGGAGATGATCGACACGGTCATCTTCAACCGCGTGGGCACCCTGGCGGAGAACGACATGCACGTCGAGTCCGTCACCGCCGCCCACGGGGAGAACCCGGAGCTGGTGCTGCGCGTCGCCGGTGCCCTGGCCCTGGAATCCGATCACCCGGTGTCCCGGGCCCTGGTGAAGGCCGCCCGCGAGGCCCGCGACACCGGCGCCGGCGGCGAGGACGTCCCGCACTGGATCGAGGTCTCCCACGCCGAGGACGACGGGCAGGGCAGCTTCCGCGGGCTCGTCGACCTGCCGCTCAGGGCGCGCGACGGCACGGTGACCGTCACCCAGGTGGAGGCCGTCCTGTGGCGCCCCCGCACCATGTCGGAGCTGCACGGACGGCTGGCCGCGGCGGTCGTCTCCGGCGGCACCCCCATCGTGGTGCGCTGGAAGGGGAAGGACCGCGGCGTCATCAGCCTGCACGACAACGTCAAGGCCGACGCCGAGGAGGCCGTCGAGCAGCTGGAGCAGCAGGGCATCGAGACGGTGATGCTGTCGCGGGACACATACCCGGTGGCGCGCCGGTACGCGGACCGGATCGGCATCTCCCAGGTGCTGGCGGGCATCGCCCCGGGCCGCAAGCCCCACACGGTGCGCTCGGTGCACACCCAGGGCGCGACGGTCGGCATGGTCGGCGACGTCTCCGTGCTGTCCTCACTGCGGGTGGCGGACGTGGGCATCCTCATGGGCGACAGCGACACCAGCGACGACGTCGACCACCTCACCCACTCGGGCCACCCGGACGTGGACATCATCGTCCTGCGGCGGGATGTGTCGGCGATCCCGCAGCTCATCGCGCAGTCGCGCCGGGTGTGCCGGATCATCGACACGAACATCGTCTTCGCCTGGACCTACAACGGCGTCGCCCTGGCTGCGTCGGTCGCCGGGGTGCTGCACCCCATGGCGGCGACGGTGCTCATGCTCGGTTCCTCACTATTCATCGAGGCGCGGTCCAACAGTGTCCGTTCCTTCCGACGCGCGGTGGCCCCGTAATTACCCCCGGGTCCAACTTTTGGACCACAATGGTGGGCATGACTCGTCGTGACATTCCCGATGCCCCGCTCCTCGCCGCCGCCGCCGGCCGCACCCCGTCCCGCACCCCGGTGTGGTTCATGCGCCAGGCCGGCCGTTCGCTGCCCGAGTACCTCAAGGTGCGCGAGGGCATCTCGATGCTCGACTCCTGCTTCATGCCGGAGCTGCTGGCGGAGATCACCATGCAGCCGGTGCGCCGACACGACGTCGACGCCGCCATCCTCTTCTCCGACATCGTCGTGCCGCTGCGCGCGGCGGGTGTGGGCGTGGAGATCGTCGCCGGCCGCGGCCCGGTGATGGACAAGGCCATCACCACCCGCGCGGACATCGACGCCCTCCCGATCCTCGAGGAGGAGGTCACGGAGGTGCAGGACGGCATCCGCATCATCCTCGACGAGCTCACCGACACCCAGACCCTCATCGGTTTCGTCGGCGCGCCGTTCACCCTGGCCAGCTACCTCGTCGAGGGCGGGCCGAGCAAGAACCACGAGAAGACCAAGGCCATGATCCACGGTGACCCGGACACCTGGCACGCCCTCATGCAGCGCCTCACCCCGACGGTCACCGCGTTCCTGCGCCAGCAGATCGACGCCGGCATCGACGCGATGCAGCTCTTCGACTCCTGGGCCGGCTTCCTCACCGAGCGTGACTACCGCGAGCACGTCCTGCCGTACTCGGTGGAGATCCTCCGGGAGATCGAGGGCGAGATCCCGCGCATCCACTTCGGGGTGGGCACCGGTGAGATCCTCGGCGCCATGTCCGAGGCCGGTTCCGAGGTCATGGGCGTCGACTGGCGCGTGCCTCTCGACGCCGCCGCCGAGCGCATCCACGCCGCCTCCGGGCCGAAGGTCCTGCAGGGCAACCTGGACCCGGCGATCCTCTTCGCCGGCCGCGACGCCGTCGTCTCCGAGGTCGCCCGCATCAAGGGCGAGGCCGCCCGCGCCATCGAGGCCGGTCACGCCACGGGCCACATCTTCAACCTGGGCCACGGTGTCCTGCCGAACACGAAGGCGGAGGACATCACCGAGGCCGTCGCCATCATTCACGCCGACCACGAGGAGAACTGAGCGTGACCCGGTATGCCATCATCGGCGCGGGCCTGGCCGGACTGGTCAGCGCCCACGAGATCCGGAAGGCCGACCCCGAGGCGGTCATCCACGTCTTCGAGGCGGAAGACCGCATCGGCGGCAAGCTGCACACCGTGCCCTTCGACTCCGGTCCGACGGACATGGGCGCCGAGGCGTACCTGGCCCTGCGTTCCGACGCCACCGACTTCTTCACCGAGCTCGGCCTCGGTGACGACCTCGTCA
Organism: Corynebacterium pollutisoli; assembly: GCF_900177745.1. Taxonomy (GTDB): domain Bacteria; phylum Actinomycetota; class Actinomycetes; order Mycobacteriales; family Mycobacteriaceae; genus Corynebacterium; species Corynebacterium pollutisoli. The sequence continues at coordinate 12,755 of NZ_FXAR01000011.1, forward strand.
GCCCCTCCGGTGCCCGCTCCCTCGTCTACTCCGAGGGTGAGCTGCACGGCCTGCCCGCGGGCGGCGTCATGGGCATCCCGTCCTCCTCCGCCCCGGTCGCCGACATCGTCTCCGCCGGGACGGCTGCGCGTATCGACGCCGAGGGCGACGCCCCCGACATCGACTGGGTCGTGGGGGGTGACGCGAGCGTCGGCAAGCTCGTGTCGGAGCGCTACGGCGCGGAGGTCACCGACCGCATCGTCTCCGCGCTGCTCGGCGGCGTGTACTCGTGTGCGGCCGAGGATCTGGGCATCCGGGCGACGATCCCGCAGCTGGCCGAGGCCCTCGACGAGCTCGCCACGGCGGGGGAGAAGGTCACCCTGTCCGCCGCCGTGCGCCTGTGCGAGTCGCGGCGCACCCCGCGCGACCCCGGCTCCACGCCGACGCCGGTGTTCGCCACCTTCCGCCACGGCTACGCCCAGGTCTACGAGACCCTGGCGGAGACGTCCGGGGCGGACATCCACCTCGACGCCTTCGTCGCCGGCGTCACCCGGGACCTGCGCGGCTACCACCTCAAGGGGCCGGGTGTCGTCACCGACGCCCCCTACGACCGCCTCCTGGTCACCGCACCCGCGCCGACCACCGCCGTGCTGCTCAAGGATGTCGCCCCCGCGGCCTCCGCCGCCCTGAAGTCGGTCAAGCTGGCCTCCTCGGTGGTCGTCGGCATGAAGTTCGACTCCGATACCGGGCTGCCGGACAACTCCGGCGTGCTCGTCGCCATCGGCGAACCGGGCGTGCAGGCCAAGGCCTTCACCTTCTCGTCGAAGAAGTGGCCGCACGTCGGCGAGCGCGGCGGTGCGCTCGTCCGCGCCAGCTTCGGCCGCTTCGGCGATGACGCCCTGGTCCGCGCCGAGGAGGACCTGCTCGTCGACGCCGCCCTCGACGACCTTCAGCACATCACCGGTTTCGACGGCCGCGCCGCCGGCCTGTCCGAGATCTACGTGCAGCGCTGGTTCGGCGGCCTGCCGCGTTACGACGAGACCCACCTGGCCACCGTCGCCGCCGTCCGGGAGGGTGTCGCCGGGGTACCGGGCCTCGAGGTCTCCGGCGCGTGGGCCGGAGGAGTGGGCGTGCCCGCCGTCATCGACGACGCCCGCGCCGCCGTCGCCCGGCTCATTCAGGTAGGCTGACCGGCGTAACCAGCCCGGATGAACCGGGCCCGGACGAGGGAGCCGTACCCGGTGCTGCGACAAGACGGCCAGAGAAGGGTTCCCTGTGTCCGTCACCATGTCCTGGATCATCCTCATCCTCTCCGGCGCCTTCGAGGCGGTGTGGGCCATCGCGCTCGACCGCTCCGCCGGATTCACCCGCCTGGGGCCGTCCGTGGTGTTCTTCGCCGCGCTCGTCGTCTCCATGGGTGGGCTGGCCGTCGCCCTCAAGCAGCTGCCCCTGGGCACCGCCTACGCGGTGTGGGTGGGGGTCGGCGCGTCCCTGGCGATCATCTGGTCCTTCGCCACCGGCCAGGAGGTGCTGTCCCTGGCGAAGGTGTTCTTCCTGGTGATGATCGTCGGCGGCATCATCGGCCTGAAGGTGGTCAACTGAACGGGGGGAAAGTTTAACCCCGGTTGACCCCGGTCGTATGATGGTCCCCATGACTGTGACCTCCCCGACCTCCGCCCGCACCCAGAAGTCCGCGCAGCTGCACGATCGGGCCCGCGCCGTCATCCCCGGCGGGGTGAACTCCCCGGTCCGTGCGTTCGGTTCCGTGGGGGGTCAGGCCCGGTTCATCGACTCCGCCCACGGCTCGAAGCTCATCGACGTCGACGGCAACGAGTACGTCGACCTCGTCTGCTCCTGGGGTCCGATGATCAACGGCAACGCGCACCCGGAGATCACGCAGGCGGTCGTTGACGCCACCGCCAAGGGGCTGTCCTTCGGGGCGCCCACCGAGGCGGAGATCGACCTCGCCCAGATGATCATCGACCGCACCTCCGTCGAGGAGGTCCGCCTGGTCAACTCCGGCACCGAGGCCACCATGTCCGCCGTGCGCCTGGCCCGCGGCCTCACCGGCCGTTCCAGGATCATCAAGTTCGACGGCTGCTACCACGGTCACGTCGACGCGCTGCTGGCCGCCGCGGGTTCCGGTGTGGCCACCTTCGCCCTGCCGGACTCGCCCGGAGTCACCGGGGCGTCGGCAGCCGACACCATCGTCGTGCCCTACAACGACCTCGACGCCGTGAAGCAGGCCTTCGCGGACCACCCGGGGGAGATCGCCGCGATCATCACCGAGGCCGCCGCCGGCAACATGGGCACCGTCGCCCCGCGCGAGGGATTCAACGCCGCACTCAAGGAGATCGCGCACGCCGACGGCGCGCTGCTCATCCTCGACGAGGTCATGACCGGTTTCCGCACCTCCTACTCCGGCTGGTACGGCGTCGACGGCGTGGCCGGTGACCTCACCACCTTCGGCAAGGTCGTCTCCGGTGGTCTGCCGGCCGCCGCGTTCGGTGGCCGCGCCGACATCATGGAGCACCTCGCCCCCTCCGGCCCCGTCTACCAGGCGGGCACCCTGTCCGGTAACCCGGTGGCCATGGCCGCGGGCCAGGCCTCCCTGCGCCTGGCGTCGGAGGACATCTACCCGACGCTGCACGCCCATGCCGACCGCCTCTCCGGCCTCATCTCCGAGGCGCTCACCCGCGAGGGGGTGGCCCACCACATCCAGCGCGCCGCGACGATGTTCTCCGTGCGCTTCGCCGAGGGCGAGGGCCACAACTTCGCCGACATGAAGGCAGCGGACACCTTCCGCTTCCCGCCCTTCTTCCACGCCCTGCTGGACAACGGCGTCTACGCCCCGCCGAGCGTGTTCGAGACCTGGTTTGTGTCGACGGCCCTGACCGACGATGATTTCTCCCGTATCGAGGAAGCACTCGTCCCGGCGGCCCGTGCCGCAGCCGCCGCCTCCGCCACCGCGTAAAGGATCCCGCCATGTCGCACACGATCGTCCACCTCATCCGCCACGGTGAGGTCCACAACCCGGGGCGCATCCTCTACGGCACCATCCCCGGCTACCACCTGTCGTCCCGGGGACGTTCCCAGGCCGCCCGCGTGGCCCGCTCCTTCGAGGACCACGACGTCACCTACCTCGGTGCCTCCCCGCTGCAGCGCGCCCAGGAGACCTCCGAGCCGTTCGCCGAGGTCACGGGCCTGGAGGTCGACACCGTCGAGGGCGTCGTCGAGGCGGGCAACCGCTTCGAGGGGTTGCGCACCAAGGGCTGGCGTTCCCAGCTGTGGAACCCGGTCCGCTGGCCGCTCATGGTCAACCCGCTCGAGCCGAGCTGGGGTGAGGCCTACGTCGACATCGCCGAGCGCATGATGGACGCCGTCCACGCCACCCGCCGCAGGGCCGAGGGGCATGAGGCGATCCTCGTCAGCCACCAGCTGCCGATCGTCATGGTGCAGCGCCACGTCATGGGCCTGCCCCTGGCGCACGCCAGCCGCCAGTGCGAACTGGCCTCCGTGACCTCCCTCGTCTTCGACGGCGAGGAGATCACCGACATCTTCTACACCACCCCCGCGAAGGACATCTGACATGCGCCTGCGCACCGTCGCAGCCCTGCTCGCCACCACCGCCACCGCCCTCACGCTGACTGCCTGCGGCCAGGAGTCGGACGCCGCGAAGAACGCCGTCGCCGTCGGCGGCACCTTCCAGTTCCACTCGCCCGGCGGGCAGACCGAGATCTTCTACGACGAATCCGAACGCGCCCCGCTGCCGGACATCGCCGGCGACTCTCTCATGGAGGAGGGCGAGCAGATCTCCCTCTCCGACTTCGAGGGGGAGGTCGTCATCCTCAACGCCTGGGGCCAGTGGTGCGCCCCGTGCCGCTCCGAGGCGGATGACCTGCAGCGTGTGCAGGAGGAGATCGCCCCTCTCGGCGGCACCGTGCTGGGCATCAACGTCAAGGACTACTCGCGCGAGATCGCGCAGGACTTCGTCACCGACAACGGCCTGACCTACCCGTCGATCTACGATCCGCCGTTCCGCTCCGCCGCCCACCTCGGCGGCGTGCCGTCGTCGGTCATCCCGACGACGATCATCCTCGACCGTGAGCACCGCCCCGCCGCGGTGTTCCTCAAGGAGGTCACCGACCAGGAGCTTCTCGACGTCGCCCTGCCCCTCATCACCGGATCCGGCGAGGACGCTGCGTGACCGAACTCGGGCAGCTCTTCGCCGACGCCGCCGCCTCCGGCCCCCTGATCCTGGGGCTGCTGGCCGCGGCGGCCGCCGGTCTGGTCAGTTTCGCCTCCCCGTGTGTGGTGCCGCTGGTCCCCGGCTACATGTCGTACCTGGCGGGCATCGTCGGCGGTGAGGTGCGGCACGACGCCGAGCACGGCGCCGTCGTGACGAAGAAGCGGCAGTGGGCCGTCGCCGGTGCCGCGCTCCTGTTCATCCTCGGGTTCACCGTGGTGTTCGTGCTGGCCACCGTCACCGTGTTCGGGGCGATCAGCATGCTCACCCTCAACGCGGAGACGCTCATGCGGGTCGGCGGTGTCATCACCATCCTCATGGGCGTGGTGTTCATGGGCATGATCCCGGCGCTGCAGCGCGACACCCGTATGGCCCCGAAGCGGCTCACCACCTGGGTGGGCGCGCCCCTGCTCGGCGGTGTCTTCGCCCTCGGCTGGACCCCCTGCCTGGGACCGACCCTGGCGGCGATCATCTCCGTCTCCGCCGGCACCGAGGGCATGACCGCCGCCCGCGGCGTGTTCCTCATCATCGCCTACTGCCTGGGCCTCGGTCTGCCCTTCCTGCTCATCGCCCTGGGTTCCGCCCGCGCCATGCGCACCATCGGCTGGCTGCGGAAGCACTCCCGGAAGGTGCAGATCGTCGGCGGCGTCCTCATGATCCTCGTGGGACTGGCCCTGCTCACCGGCGTGTGGGCGCACTTCATCAACTTTGTTCGTCAGTGGACCGTCGAGTACGGCGCCACCATCATCTAGGAAGAGTCGTCGTGACGTACCTCAAGAAGGCCTGGCACTGGCTGACCAGCATGCGCACCGCCCTCGCGCTGCTGTTCCTGCTGGCCGTCGCCGCCATCCCGGGTGCCCTGCTGCCGCAGCGCTCCCTCAACGAGACCAACGTCATCGAGTACATCGAGAACAACGGCCGACTCGCCGAGATCTACGACCGACTGCAGCTTTTCGACGTCTTCGAGTCCACCTGGTTCCTCGCCATCCTCGTCCTGCTGACGCTGTCGCTCATCGGCTGCATCCTGCCGCGCTCGTGGGACCACTACGTCGCGTGGAAGACGCCGCCCACCCGGGCACCGAAGAACCTGGCCCGGCTGCCGCTGCGGGCGGAAGGGGGCGTCGATAAGCCGCTGGAGGAGGTCGCCGCCGACGCGCGCGGACTGCTCAAGCGGTGGAAGGTCGCCGAGTACTCCCCGGAGGAGGACCGCGCCGGGAAGTTCTCCCTGGCCGCCGAGCGCGGGTACGCCCGCGAGCTGGCCAACCTGCTGTTCCACCTGGGCCTGGTGGGCATGATCGTCACCGTGGCGCTGGGCCGGATGGTCTACTACGAGGGCCAGGTCATCGTCGTCACCGAGTCCGGCAATTACGAGACCCCGCCCATCGAGCAGTCCACCGAGTTCTGCAACACCTCGACCGCCAACTTCGACTCATTCCGCGCCGGCCCGCTCTTCGACGGCACCGGGCTGACCACCTTCTGCTTCGACGCCCACGACTTCTCCGCCGACTACCTGCCCAACGGCCAGGCCGAGATGTTCACCTCGAACGTCTCCTACGCCGTCGGCGACGACATCATGGCACCGAAGTCCGAGTGGGAGGACTACGAACTCAAGGTCAACCACCCGCTGCGCATCGAGGGCGACCGCGTCTACCTGCAGGGCCACGGCTTCGCCCCGACGTTCACCGTCACCTGGCCCAACGGCGAGACCCGCACCCAGACCATTCAGTGGCGCCCGGACGACCTCACCTTCTTCCTCTCCTCCGGCGTCATGCGCTTCGACCCGCCCGCCGGCATGTACCCCGAGCTGTTCGACCGCCGCCAGAACCAGCTGGCCATCCAGGGCCTGTTCGCCCCGACCGCCCAGTGGGACGGAGAGAACAACGAGCTGCTCACCTCCCGCTTCCCGGCGATGACCGACCCGGCCGTGGCCATCGACATCTACCGCGGCGACGCCGGCCTCGACACCGGCCGCGCCCAGTCGATCTTCGACCTCGACCCGACGCTGCTGCACTCCGGCCAGCTGCAGAAGATCGAGCGCGTCAACCTCACCCGCGGCGAGTCCGTCACCCTCGACGACGGCACCGAGGTCACCTTCGACGGCGCCAGCGAGTTCGCCAACTTCCAGATCTCCCGCGACCCCTTCCAGCCGTGGGTCCTGGTGACCACGATGATCATGCTGGCCGCGCTCGTCGGATCGCTGCTCATCAAGCGCCGCCGCATCTGGATCCGCCTCACCCCGCTTGCCGACGGCACCACCCACGTCGAGCTCGGCGGCCTGGCACGCACCGACCGCGCGGGCTGGGGCGAGGAGTTCGACCGCATCCACCGCCAGCTGCTCGGCCTGCCCGATCCGGACGAGGTCGACGAGGATCTCCTCGTCCCCGAGGACGCCCGCAATGCCACCAACTAAAGTTGGATTCGCCCGCTGAGGTGGGGTAGCGTCACTGGGGAAAATCCATCGGCCTACTTCTCGAGGGTGTCCCTTCATGCCTGTCAATCAGACTCTCTCCAACTTCTCGGATGTGGCGTTCCAGTCCGCCTTCGTCATCTACACGCTGGCGCTGGTGCTCTCGCTCATCTACTACGGACGCATGCAGGGCGTCATCGACGCCCGCCGCGCCCTGGCCCGCGCGGAGAAGAAGGAGCTCGTCGCGGTCGGCGACGGCGGTTCGACGGTCGTCGACGACGTGCCCCCGGTGGAGGAGGTCGAACGCCTCGAGGACCGCGCCAACAAGTTCGGCGGCATGACCCAGTCGCTGGTGTGGCTCGGCGTCATCGTCCACTCCGTGTCCGTGGTGCTCCGCGGCCTGGCGACGGACCGCTTCCCCTTCGGCAACCTCTACGAGTACGTGCTCGTGACCACGGCGTTCATCATGATCGGCGCGGCGATCGTCATCCAGCGCAAGGAGTGGCGCGTCGTCTGGCCGTGGCTGCTCGTCCCCATCCTCGCGCTGCTCTTCTTCGGCGGCACGAAGCTCTACGCCGATTCCGCCCCGGTCGTCCCGGCGCTGCAGTCCAACTGGCTGCCCATCCACGTCTCCGTCGTGTCCTCCGGCGCCTCCATCGGCATGCTCTCCGGCATCGCCTCCCTGCTCTACCTGCTGCGCATCTGGCAGCCGCAGGGCCAGGAGCGGGGCGTCTTCGGGGCCATCGCCAAGCCGCTGCCGAGCGCCAAGAAGCTCGACGGCATGGCCTACCGCACCGCCATCCTCACCCTGCCCGTCTTCGGCCTGGGCATCGTCCTCGGCGCCATCTGGGCGGAGGCCGCGTGGGGCCGCTTCTGGGGCTGGGACCCCAAGGAGTCCGTCTCCCTCATCTCCTGGATCCTCTACGCCGCGTACCTCCACGCCCGCGCCACCGCCGGCTGGCGCAACTGGAAGGCCGCCTGGATCAACATCGCGGCCCTGGCCACCACCATCTTCAACCTGTTCTTCATCAACATGGTGGTCTCCGGCCTGCACTCCTACGCCGGCCTCAACTAGGGTCGCCGACCACGTCGAATTCACCCCGTCGAAAGGACCCCGGGATCCGTCCCGGAGCGCTCCTCTCGACGGGGTGATTTCGCTGCCGCGTCAGCGGCCACCCGGCCCTCGCTAGACAATTCGCGCTAAACTGTGGCCCTAACAGCTTCTGCGTGAGGAGTGAGAGCAGTGACAGGAACCTCTGCCCCCAGGAAGAAGACGGGCAAGCCGGCAGGCGACGATCCGGTCCTGCTTGAATTGGGTGCCCAGCTGGCTCAGCGCCGCCGTGACATCGGCGCGCTACAGGCCGACATCGCGGAGAAGGCCGGGGTCTCCCGGTCCACTCTCCACACCATCGAGCACGGCGGCACGGGGGTCCGCTGGGAGAAGGTCGCGGCCGTCGCCCATGCGCTGGGCATGACGATGAACTTCGAGGCCGCCGAGTAGGTCGCCGACCGGGGCTCAGTAGGGCTGCTTGAGGATCTCCAGGCTCATCCGCCGCAGCCCGTTCTCGAAGTCCTCGGCGGTCTCGCCGTAGCGGTGCTCGGGGTCGGCACTGAGCAGGCCGTAGGCGGCGGTCACCAGGTCGTGCGTCTCGGCGCGGGAGACCTTCCGGTTGAGGGCGTCGCTGAGGAACGCGGTGAGCAGGCGGTCCGCCTTGCGGCCGGTGCGGCCCAGGTTGAGGCAGAAGTACTCGAAGGTCGTCTTGCCGAGGCCCTCGACGGGGACGTAGAGGTCGCGCAGCTGCGCGGTGCGGACGTCCGCGATGTCGGCGGCGTGGACGATCCCGGCGTCGACAAGCTTCCCCGCGACCTCGATGATGGCCTCGGCCTTGGGGCGGCGACCCTGGACGGTGCGGTTGGTGCCCAGCAGCTCCAGGAGGGGCGTGTCCCCCAGCTCGACGAGCGCGCGGAGGTCGTCGCGGACGTCGGGGTGCTGCTCCCGGAACTCGTCGACCTGCGGGTTGGAGTCGCGGCCGCCGGAGTAGACGGCGTCGACGAGGGCGGTGGAGATCTCGCCGGGCCACACCCCCGCGAAGCCCTCGAAGTTCTCCGGCGGGATGGAGCGGGCGGCGGCGACGACGGCGGAGATCTCGGCGGGATCAGTCATGCCGCCCACCTTATGGGATCAGCGCAGCCGCGGCATGAGGAACTTCTCGACGCCCCGCACGGTCCACCCCAACGGCCGCGCCGCCCCCGACGCCACGCGCGCCGCCGGCCGCAGGCATGGGCCGGATGAACAGGGTGATCTCCGCGATGAGACCCTCCTCGTCGAGGCGCAGCCACTGGATCTCCTCGAGGTTCTGCGCGCCCAGGCGGTTGGTGCCGCAGAGAACCCAGTCGTCGTCGGAGCCGGTGAGGCGGTGGATGACGATGTCGTCGAGAAGCTCGAACGCCGCCGCGAAGACGGCCATGACCTCCTCCGCCCCGTGGAACGAGAAACCGTCCGTGAGCGGGGAGTTGAGGCGCGCGTCCGCCGCGAGGCAGGCGCGCATCCCGGCGAGGTCGCCGGTGCGGTCGGCGTCAGTCCACCGGCTGATCGTCGTCGGGGGTGTCGGGGTCACGGTAGCGTTCCTCGGCTCGCTTGCGGCGTTCCTCTTCCTCGCGCTGCGCGGCCTCCCGGGCGCGGCGCTCCTTGAAGCGGTCCTTCTCGATCTTCCACAGGAACTCCTCGTCGTCGTCCGGCCCCTTGATCGCGCGGGGTTCCGGGGTCGCCTGGTTGCGCTTCCAGGTCTTCGGCCCGAAGGCCTTCCACACGAGCACAATGGCGACGACGATCAGCAGTACAAGTAACAGGCGTCCCATGCAGCCCATTCTACGGGCCGAAGTAGACTGCAGGTGTGACTGCACCAGACAATCCTCAGCACCCTTCCGACGCACCCCCGGAGCTTGATCCGCAGGTCCGCCGCCAGGCCAACATGGCGCTGCTCAAGTACGGCGGCGCCCGCCTCGGGTTGTTCGTCGTCCTCACCATCGTCATCCAGCTGTTCGCGGTGCTCATCGACGCCCCCGTCCCCCTCGTCATGTCCGCCCTGCTGGCGCTGCTCGTGGCGTTCCCGCTGTCCATGCTCATCTTCAAGGGCATGCGCGTGGAGGCGAACCGTTCCGTGGGGGCGTGGAACGCGCAGCGCAGGGCCCGCAAGGAGTGGGTGAAGCGGGAGCTGGAGTCCCGCTAAGGGCGGCCCTTCCGCGTGGGCTCGGGGCTCGGGGCTCGGGGTTCGGTGTCGTCCCCTCGGGAGGGGCGGCTGGAAGGGCCTTTCGGGCCTTGATCGGGGTGATCGCGACGGTAGGACCGCGAACCCCGAGCCCCGAGCCGAAGGGCGGGGCCCGATCAGCGCCCGAAGAGCAGCGCGATCACCAGCATCACCGGCAGCGAGCCGAACGTGGTGAGGAAGACCGTGTCGCGCGCGATGATCATGCCGCGCTGGTACGAGGCGGCGAAGTTGTACACGTTCTGTGCCGCGGGGAGGGCGGCGAGGATGACGGAGGCGTAGAGCTCGTTGCCCTCCAGTCCCAGGGCCAGGGCGATGCCCCACGCGATGGCGGGCATGCCCACCAGCTTGAGTGCCGTCGCGGTGATGGTGCCGGGGCGGTCCTCCGGGGTGGCCAGCGGCGCAGTGTTGCGCAGCGAGGCACCGAAGCTGATGAGGATCATCGGGATGGACGCGCCGCCGAGGATCTCCAGGGGGCGCATGACGGGGTCCGGGATCTGCAGTCCCACCAGCGCCACGACGAGGCCCAGCACGGAGCCGATGACGACGGGGGAGAACACCGCCGTGCGCACCGGCTCCCAGATCCGCGCCAGGCGGGAGCGGCCGCCGGCGTCATCGGCGACCAGTCCCGCGAGGATGAAGGGCGTGAACACCACCATCTGCAGGACGAGGACGGGCACGACGTAGGTGGCCTCGCCGAGGACGTAGACGCTCACCGGCAGGCCGATGTTGACGGAGTTGAAGTAGCAGGCCGAGGCCGCACCCATCGTCGTGGTGGGGATGTCCTGCCGGAAGAACAGTGCGGAGGCGAGGATGTAGACGGCGGCGGTCGCGAGCGTCGCAAAGAAGATGACCACGATGACCGGGGAAAACAGCGTCTGCGCATCGGAGTTGGCCACCGAGGTGAACAGCAGCGCCGGGGAGGCGGCGTAGAACGCGACGCGGTTGAGCACGAGGCGTTCGCGGTCCTCCTTGATCACCCCGGTGCGGGCGAGGATCGCGCCGACGGCGATGACCGCCAGGATGATGGCGAAGCCGGTGATGACGCCGGTCATCTAGACCCCCGGGGCGTTGAGGAAGAGCACCACCGCGGTGATGACCGCCCACAGCAGCATCGCCTGTCCGGTGGACTTGATGAGCGGGATGAGCGCCGGGCCCTCGGCCCCGCGCAGCGCGACCATGATGCCGCCGATCGCCAGGGGCAGGGCGAGAAGCCCGAGCAGCAGCGGCAGTAGCTGCGTCGCCAGGATGAGCGAGACGACGAAGGGGGTCAGCGCCAGGGCGGTGTAGGCGTAACGGGTGGTGCGGTCGCCGAGGCGCACCGCGAGGGTGACCTTGCCGGCGGCGGTGTCCGAGGGGATGTCGCGCAGGTTGTTGGCCAGGTTCACCGACGACGAGATCGCGCCGATGGCCACGGCCCCGCCGACGCCGATCCACGAGACCGCACCGGCCTGCGTGTACTCGGTGCCGAGCACCGCGACGAGGCCGAAGAAGATGAACACCGCCACCTCGCCGAGACCCCGGTAGCCGTAGGGGTTCTTGCCGCCGGTGTAGAACCAGGCACCGAGGATCGCCACCGCGCCAACCAGGATGAACCACCAGGCGCTGGCCAGGGACAAAGCGATACCGGCCGCCGCCGCCACCCCGAAGGCGAGGAAGGCGGCGCGCTTGACGTGCGCGGGCTTCGCCAGGCCGCCGCCGGTGAGTCGCGCCGGGCCGGTGCGGTCCTCATCGGTGCCGCGGATGCCGTCGGAGTAGTCGTTGGCGTAGTTCACTCCGATGATCAGGGCCCACGCAACCATCAGGGCCAGCAGTGCCCGCCACCAGGAGAAGCCGCCGGCGTAGGCGGCGGCACCGGTTCCGGCGATGACGGGGGCGAAGGCGTTGGGCCAGGTGTGCGGGCGGGCGGCCTGCCACCAGTCCCGGGCCGTGGCCGGGTAGGTGTGATGATCAACGGACATGGGGCCTATTGTCCGTCATCGACGTCGGCGGCGCTCATCCGGGGTCTCCAGGCGGGCGAGGGTGCGGTCCCAGGCGGGAGGGGTCGGGGCGGTGAGGTCGAGGTGCCCGCCGTCCGGCAGGGGGATGCGCAGGGAGTGGGCGTGGAGGAACATGCGGTGCCCGCCGTGCCCGCCGCGTCCACGGATGAAGGAGGTGAAGCGGTGGTCGCCGTGGCGGGTGTCGCCGGCGATGGGGTGTCCGGCGTGGGCGGTGTGCACGCGGATCTGGTGCTTGCGGCCGGTGATGAGCTGCGCTCGGATGAGGGTGGCCCGGCGGCCGAAGCGCCGCACGGGCTCCACTATGGTGAGGGCGTCGCGGGGGCCGTCCTCGGTGGGGACGGGGGCGTCGATACGCATCGGGTGGGGGACGCTGCCCCGGACGAGGGCGAGGTAGCCGCGTTCGACGGCTCCGTCGCGGAGTGCGGACTGGAGGTGGCGGAGCATCGCGGGCTTCTTCGCCACCATGAGCAGGCCGGAGGTCTCGCGGTCGATGCGGTGGGCCAGTTCGAGTTCCTCCCCCGGGCGGAGCTCGCGCAGTGCCTCGATGACGCCGGCCTTCACGCCGGTGCCGACGTGGACGGCCAGGTCGGCGGGTTTGTCGATCACCAGCAGATCCGGGGATTCGTGGACGATCGCCCCCACGACCGCCTTCCGCACCGGGGCCGGCACATCCACCGTCGTCGGTGGCGGCAGGTCCATGGCGGGGATGAAGATGATCTCGCCGGCCTCGAGGCGGTGATCGGGTCTGGCACGGCGGTCGTCGACACGCACCGCGCCCTTGCGCAGCAGCCGGAAGATGAGGCCCGCGGGCACTCCCTTGAGGCGGGAGCGGAGGAACTTGTCGAGCCTGCGGCCCGCGTGGTCGGGGCTGACGGTGAGGTGGTGGGCGGGGCGTCGATAAGCATCCATGTCGGCCACACCATACCTTAAAGGAGCTGGCAGGCAGCCCGCAGCCCGCGAACGTAAGATCAATCGGGTTATGTGGATCAGTTACGTGCTCGGCCAGGTGGTCAGCTTCTTCTTCACCCTCTTCCGGATGATTCCGCTGGCGTGGAACAACCGCGTCTCGCGGACCCGCTTCCCGCAGGAGGGCGACGTGGTCATCTCCCTGACCTCGCACGGCGAGCGCCTCACCCGTGTCCACTACACCCTCGAATCCATCGTGCGCGGCAACATCAAGGCCCCCGTCGTCCTGTGGCTCGACCGGAAGGACTACGACGCCGAGTGGCCGAAGACCCTGCGCCGCCTGGTCGGCCGCGGACTGCAGGTGCGTTGCTCCGACGGGCTCTACGGCCCGCACACCAAGTACTGGGGGCAGTTCCGCGAGCTGGCGGGCACGGGGAAGCGCGTCGCCACCATCGACGACGACATGATCTACCCCGAGTGGTTCCTCGAGCGCCTGCTGTTCATCGGCGATCTGCGCAGCGACGTCGTCATCGCCTACCGCGCGCACCGCATCGAACTGCGCGACGACAAGCTGTTGCCCTACGTCAAGTGGACCGCCGCCGACACCTGCCGCGCCAGCTACCTGCACTTCGCCACCGGTGTGTCCGGCGTGCTCTACCCGGCCTCGTTCATCGATTACGTCGTCGGGCAGGGGGATGTGTTCCAGGAGCTCACCCCGCGTGCCGACGACGTGTGGCTCCACGCCTGCGCCCTGCGCTCCGGGCACCGCGTGCGCCAGGTGTACTCGCACCCCCGCAACTTCGCGGTCGTGCCGTCGACGCAGTCGGGGGCGCTGGTCATCGGCAACACGCTCATGGGCGGCAACGACGAGCAGATCCAGCGCGTCTACAGCGCCGAGGACGTGGCGAAGCTCGTCGCGGCGAGCCGCTCCGAGGACTAGAAGAGCTTCTCGACGCCCCGCCGGTCCACCTTCCCCGGCCCCGTCACCGGCAGCTCGTCCAGGCGCCTGAGTTCCTTGGGCAGCTGCCAGCGGGGGAGGTGGTCGAGGCCCGCGATGACCTCTCCCGGGGAGGCGGGCCCGGTGTAGGCGGCGACGATCGCCTGGCCGAGCCGCGGGTGGGGGACACCGACGACGCACGCGCCGGTCACCCCGCGTACGCCGAGCATCGCCTGCTCGAGGACCTCCGGCTGCAGCTTGAGGCCACCGGAGTCGATGACGGCGTCGAGGCGGCCGGTGACGGTGAGGGAGCCGGCGTCGATACGCCCGGCGTCCGAGGTGGCGAACCAGCCCGGCTCCGCGAAGGCCGCGTGGTCGGGGGCGTTGCGGTACCCGTGGGCGATCATCGGCCCGCCGAGGTGGATGCGCCCGCCCTCGACGCGGACGCGCGCGCCGGGCAGCGGATGCCCGTCGTAGACGCAGCCGCCGGAGGTCTCCGAGGACCCGTAGGTGGTCACCAGGGTGATCTGCATGTCCGCGGCCGCGCGGGCCAGCTGCGGGTTGAGGGCGGCACCGCCGACGAGGACGGCGTCGAACAGGCGCAGCGCGTCGATGCCCTGGAGAGTGTCCATGAGCTTGGCCAGCTGCATCGGGGTGAGGGAGGTGTAGCAGCGGTCACCGGTGGCGTGCAGTTCGGTGGCGGCGCGCGCGAAGTCGGCGGTGTGGAAACCGCTGCTCAGGTCGAGGGCGAGGGGGTCAACCCCCGCGATGAGCGAGCGGATGAGTACCTGCAGCCCGGCGATGTGGTGGGCGGGCATGGCCAGCAGCCACTGCCCCTCCCCGCCGAGGTGGCGGTGGGTGGCGTCCGCGCTGGAGACCAGGTTGGCCGGGGTGAGCTGCGCGCCCTTCGGGGTGCCGGTGGACCCGGAGGTGGCCACCACCAGCGCGATGTCCGCGGAGACGGGGTGGCCGGCGCGCTGGGAATCCCGCAGCAGCGCGGCCCGGGTGGGGTCATCGGCGGGTACCGGCAGCAGGGTCCGCTGCCCGGCGATGGCCGCCTCCAGTGAGGGCAGGATGGCGACGGGATCTCGCGGGTCGACGACGAGGGGTTCCAGCAGGCGGGTCACAAGGAGAAGATCGTAGCCTGTTCACGGCCCCGGCCCTCTCCCCGCGTCGGAAGGGGTTACAGCGAGTCCCGGACCTCCTCCATCTCCGCAATCTCGGCCTCCTGGGTCCGGACGATCTGCTCGGACAGGGCCAGGGCGTCCTCGTTCTGACCGTTGTCGCGGTGCGTCTCGGCCATGTCGACGGCGCCCTCGTGGTGGCTGATCATGTGGTCGAGGAACAGTTCCTGTGCCTCGGGGGTGTCGGCGGCCTCGACCTCGGCGACCTCCTCGGGATCGAGCATGCCGTCCATGTCCGAGTGGTCCATGTCGGTGTCCTCCGGCTGCGGGGCACCCCATGCGTCGAGCCAGGAGCGCATCTGCTCGGCCTCCTGGAACTGTGCGTCACGGATGCGCTGCGCGAGGTCCTGCACGCGCGGATCGACGCCGTCCTTGGCCAGGATGATGTCGGAGAGCTCGACGCCCTGCTCATGATGGGGGATCATCATCTGCGCGAACTCGACGTCGTCCTCGTTGTTGCCGGCCGGGTCGGCCGCGACGTCCTCGTCCGTCGTGTCCTCGGTGGTGGTGTCGGCGGTCGTGTCCTCGGCGGCGGTCGCGGTGGCGGCGGCACCGTCGGCCGGGTCGACGACCTCCTCGTCGGTGGTGGTGCAGGCCGCCAGAGCGAGGGAGGCGGAGGCGAGGATCGCGATGCCGATGCGGGTCTTCTTCATCATGGTTCTCCTTGTCATGTAGGTGTGTGTTTCACGCTACATATCAACAGGAACGCATGCAGTTGGTTTCTGTCACGGAACTATCACGACTCACCGCCGGATCATTCCGCTAGCGTGGGCCCCATGACCACCTGGTGGGAGGACCTCCACGTTCCGCTGTCCGCTGAGGCCGCGATGCTTCTCGACGACGTCGAGGCCGCCCACCGCGCCCAGGATCCGCCGTCCTGGCCCGCCCCGGACGATGATCCCCGCGACGAGGACTACGGCGTGTGCGCGGACCCGGGGAGGTTCCGGATGATCATCGACCGCTGCCGGGCCTGGGCCCGGGTGCTCGAGGAGCGCGGCTGGGCCGATGTCACCCGCGGGAGGATGGGCGAGGAGGACTGGCTCATCACCCTGCGGCCGCGGCGCGAGGGAGCGCTGGCACTGCGCCTGCAGGGGGCGGCCTGGATCTTCCCCGACGGCCGGGCCCCGATGGTGGAGGTGCTGGTGGGTGAAATCCGCTCCAGGGTGGGTGTCCACCCGGACTGCGCGTGTGACGCCTGCGACTGGGGTTCGGCGGCATTCATCGATAGCCTGGACCAGGACATCTTCTCCGTGGTCGACGGTTCCTTCCGCATCATCCGGAAGGACGGCATGCGGTGGACGGAGACGTCGTTCGGGGCCGGCGGCACTGCGACCAGGGAGACCGTCCGGGAGGTGCACGGTGTGTCATGGGCGGATCACTGGGAGTCGCGTACCCCGTTCTCCGTCGCCCGCCGGGATCTGCCACTCTGGCCGCCAGCCGGTTTCGATGATCCCCCCGAGGACTGGCCCGCCGACGGGCGCTGACACCGACTGCCGGAGCAATGATCACCCCACGATGAGGTCCGCGCGTTCCCACGGCCGGTGCCGGTTGAGGAACGGGATCTCCTCGGCCATCCACTCGTCCCAGAAGCGCTCGGCCTCCTCGCGGGTGCCGTTGACGCCGCTGGCGACGTCGCGGGCCAGGCCGCGTTCGCGGGCCACGTCGAGGTCGACATCCACCCAGATGAGCGCGTCGATGTGCGGTGCGGCCTCGAGGCGGCCCGCGCCGGTGCCCTCGACGATGAGCAGGTCCGTCTCCGCCGGGACCTCGATCGACCCGGCGCGCTCCATCTTCACCCACCCCGGCGGGCGGTAGGACACCGCATGTCCGGAGCGGTAGGGGAGGAGGACGGCGTCGATAAGCAGGTCCGCCCAGTCGAAGAAGGAGTGGTGCCAGGCGAGATCATCGGTGCCCACCACGCACGCCGCGCCGTGCTCGGCGGCGAGACGCCGGGCGAGCGTGGTCTTGCCGCTGGCGCCGTGGCCGTCGATGGCCAGCACGGCGCGGGGCGGGAGTCGCAGGCGGGAGAGCATCAGTAATAGAAGGGGAACTGATCCCAGTCGGGGTCGCGCTTCTCCAGGAAGGAGTCCCGGCCCTCGACGGCCTCGTCGGTCATGTACGCCAGGCGGGTGGCCTCGCCGGCGAAGACCTGCTGGCCCATGAGGCCGTCGTCGGTGAGGTTGAACGCGAACTTGAGCATGCGCTGCGCGGTGGGGGACTTGCCGTTGATCTCCCGCGCCACCTGGATGGCCTCCTCCTCGAGCTGGCCGTGGTCGGCGACGATGTTGACGGCACCCATGCGCTGCATATCCTCGGCGGAGTAGGAGCGACCGAGGAAGAAGATCTCGCGGGCGAACTTCTGGCCCACCTGCTTGGCCAGGTAGGCGGAGCCGTAGCCGGCGTCGAAGGAACCGACGTCGGCGTCGGTCTGCTTGAAGCGGGCCTCCTGGCGGGAGGCGATGGTCATGTCGCAGATGACGTGGAGGGAGTGGCCGCCGCCGGCCGCCCAGCCGTTGACCACGGCGATGACCACCTTGGGCATGGTGCGGATGAGGCGCTGCACCTCGAGGATGTGCAGGCGGCCGCCCTCGGCCTTCGTGCGGGCCTCGTCGACGGTGGAGACGTCGGCCGCGGCGTCGTCCGAATCGTGCTCGCGGGCGTACTGGTAGCCGGAGCGGCCGCGGATGCGCTGGTCGCCGCCGGAGCAGAACGCCCAGCCGCCGTCCTTCTCGGAAGGCCCGTTGCCGGTGATGAGAACGACGCCGACGTCCGGCGAACGGCGCGCGTGGTCGAGCGTGCGGTAAAGCTCGTCGACGGTGTGCGGGCGGAACGCGTTACGCACCTCGGGGCGGTCGAACGCGATGCGGACGATGCCGTCCTGACGCTGCGTGCCCACGTGGCGGTGGTAGGTGATGTCGGTGAGGTCCTCGAAACCCTCGACGGTCTTCCACTGGGAGGAGTCGAAGGGGTTGGATGTGCTGTAACTGCGGGTCATGCCCTTCAGCTTAGGTTGAGGCCCTGCACGTGGTCGTTGATCACCCGGGCGAGGCGGACGTCGCGGACGGTGAGACCGCCGACATCGTGGCTGGACAGGGCCACGTCGACCTGCCCGTAGGTGAGGGTGATGTCCGGGTGGTGGTTCGCCTCCTCGGCGGATGCACCGATGAGGTTGACCAGCTTGAGGCCGGTGGCGAAGTCACCGGTGTCGAAGGAGGCGACGATGTGGTCGCCCTTGTCCTTCCATCCGGTGAGGTCGGCGTCGGCGATCTGGTCGGGGGTGAGGATCTGCTTCGTGTCGGTCATGGTGGCCATTGTGAGGGGATGGGCGGAGCTGCGCCACCGTGCCTGGCCTACGCTGGGCACATGCACATCGACGACATCCTCGACCGCGCCCACGTCGTCGCGCTGCCGATGGCGGTGCGTTTCCGGGGCGTCGATACGCGGGAGGCACTCCTCATCGACGGACCCGCCGGGTGGGGAGAGTTCGCCCCCTTCCTCGAGTACGACGCTGTCGAGTCCGCCGC
The DNA here is from genome assembly GCF_900177745.1 of Corynebacterium pollutisoli. Taxonomy (GTDB): domain Bacteria; phylum Actinomycetota; class Actinomycetes; order Mycobacteriales; family Mycobacteriaceae; genus Corynebacterium; species Corynebacterium pollutisoli. The sequence goes on from NZ_FXAR01000011.1 coordinate 31,204, forward strand.
GTGGCTGCGCGCCGGGCTGGAGGCGGCGTTCACCGGTTTCCCCGCTTATCGACGTTCCCTCGTCGAGGTCAACGCCACCGTCCCGGCCGTGGCACCCGGGGAGGTCGAGTCGGTGCTGGCCCGTTACCCGGGGTGCCGGGTGGTGAAGGTGAAGGTCGCGGAGCAGGGCCAGACCCTGGCTGATGACGTCGCCCGCGTGCAGGCCGTCCGCGAGGTACTGCCCGGAGCGGTCGTGCGGGTCGACGCCAACCGCGGGTGGACCGTCCCCGAGGCCCTCGAGGCGGCCCGGGCGCTGGGCCCCCTGGACTACCTGGAGCAGCCCTGCCACTCGGTGGAGGAGCTGGCGCAGCTGCGGGGCGAGCTCATGCGCGCCGGCATGTTCGTGCGGGTCGCGGCGGACGAGTCGATCCGCCGGGAGTCCGACCCCTACCGCGTCGCCGAGCTGCGGGCGGCGGACGTCGCGGTGGTCAAGGTCGCCCCGCTCGGCGGCGTGCAGCGGGTCCTCGACCTCACGGAGCACCTCCGCGCCCACCACATGGACGTCACGGTGGCGTCGGCACTGGACACGGCCGTCGGCATGAACGCCGGGCTGGCCGCGCTGGCCGCCCTGCCCGTACTGGAGGACGACGACGGCCTCGACGTCCCGCCGGCCGCCGCGGGCCTGGCCACCGGGTCGCTGTTCGTCGAGGACGTCGCCGCCCCGCGGGAGATCGTCGACGGCCACATGTCCGTGGATCCTGTGGTGCCTGACCCCGACCGCCTCAGCGCCTTGGCGGCACCTGTGGATCGGCGTGACTGGTGGTTCTCCCGGGTTCGCGAGGCACTGCCCCACGTGTAGGTTTAAGCCCCATGAACGATGACGACACCCGCTACCTCGGCCCCACCGGCGGGGACCGGCCCCGGCAGTACTTCCCCGGGGAGAATGACCCGGGCTACCGGCCGCCGCAGTACCAGGAGCCGCAGTACGGGTACGAGCAGCCCTCCTACCAGCAGCCGCAGTACCAGGAGCCGCCGCGGGCGTCGAAAAGCGGCGGGGCGTTGCCCATGCTGCTGGGCATCCTCTTCGGACTCACCCTCCTGGCGGCGGGGCTGTTCTTCTTCCTGTGGCGCGGCGCGGCGGCGGAGGCGGACAGGCCGGTGGAGCCGGTGACCGTCACGGAGACGACGTCGCTCACCGTCACCGAGACCACCACTGAGCGCGCCCTGCCCACGGAGATCCCCACCGAACTGCCCGAGAACCTACCGGAGGTTCCGGAGAACCTGCCGGAGGTCGACATCGAGGGCTGGCTCAACGATCTTCTCGGCTCGCAGCCCGCTCAGTAGACTCGTCCGCATGGACAATGAGTCGATGCAGTTGGCCCGGGCCGTCGTGGAGCAGCTCTCCCGCCACGTCAGCGATGTGGTGGTGTGCCCCGGTTCGCGGAACTCCCCGCTGAGCCTGGCGCTCCTGGCCCGCCCGGACATCCGGGTGCACGTGCGTCACGACGAGCGCAGCGCCGCTTTCCTCGCCCTCGGTATCGCCCGCGTGCAGAAGCGGCGCGTCGGCGTGGTGATGACGTCGGGGACGGCCGTCGCCAACTGCCTCCCCGCCATGGTGGAGGCCCATTATTCGCATGCCCCACTCGCGGTGATCAGTGCCGACCGGCCCCGTCGCATGCAGGACACCGGGGCCAGCCAGACCATCGACCAGCTGGGGATCTTCGGCCGCTACGCCCAGACCACCAACATCGTCGCCGGCGGGGACATCCCGCAGATGGCGGAGGCGTTCACCACGCGGCTGCAGGTGCACATCAATGTGGAGCTGGATGCCCCGCTCGTCGGTAAGCAGCTGCCGGAGACACCGTCCAACCGGACCCTGCGCCGCGCGCCCGGGCCGCGCCCGCAGGACCACGGGGAGGTCGCGGTGGATCTCAGCCGCAACACCCTCGTCATCGCCGGCGACGAGGCCTGGGCCGTCGAGGGACTCGAGGACGTGCCGACCATCGCCGAGCCGACCGCACCCGCTCCGTATCATCCGGTGCACCCGCTGGCGGCCGCGATTTTCCGCAAGCCGCAGATCAGCGCCAACGACTACGTCGTGGACACGAAGCCGGAGCAGGTCATCGTCGTCGGACATCCCACGCTGCACCGGGACGTGCTGGGGCTCATCAACGACCCGGACATCGAGCTGATCACCCTCAGCCGCACCGCCGACTTCACCGACCCGCGCCCCGACTCCCGTCGCGGCAGCACCGTCAAGGTCACCGGCGCGCCGACAAAGCAGTGGCTGCAGATCTGCGAGGCCGCCTCCGACCTGGCCGCCGACACTGTGCGCCTCGTCATCGCCGACCCCGCCCACGGCTTCACCGGACTGCACGTCGCGGCGGCGATCTCCGACACCCTCGGCACCGGGGACACGCTCGTGCTCGGGGCCTCCAACCCGGTGCGCGACGCCAGCTTCGTCGGCCTGCCCTACGACGGCGTCGACACGTACTCCCCCCGCGGGGCCGCGGGTATCGACGGCACCGTCTCCCAGGCCGTCGGCATCGCCCTGGCCACCCAGGCCGCCCACCCGGATGAACCACGCGCGCCGCGCACCGTCGCCCTCCTCGGCGACGTCACCTTCCTCCACGACATCGGCGGCCTGCTCATCGGCCCCGCCGACACCCACCCGGAGAACCTCACCATCGTCGTGGCCAACGACGACGGCGGCGGCATCTTCGAGACCCTCGAGATCGGCGCGCCCGAGCTGCGCGCCAGCTTCGAGCGGGTCTTCGGGACGCCGCACGGGGCGTCGCTCGGCGATCTGTGCGCCGGCTTCGGTGTCGCCCACCGGGAGGTCACGGAGCTGCGCGAGCTTCTCGACGCCCTGAGCGAACCGCAGGACGGCCTCACCGTCATCGAGGCTCGCACGACCCGCGCCACCCGCCGCGCCATGCACGAGGCCCTGCGCAGGTGAGGGAGAGCATCGGTCGCCGGGGCCGCCAGCTGGTGCTGCTGCTCTACGTGGCGGCGCTGCTCGGCGCGGTGTCGATGGTCGTCGGCCCCGCGCTCAACGACCGCACCATCAACGAGGACCCGGGCCGCGCCCTGGCGACCGTCACCGGCACGAGCTGGCTGCGCACCACCATCGACTACCGCGACGAGGAGGGCATCTACCACTCCCCGCCCACGGGGCTGCTCTACCCGACCGGCCTGGGGGAGGGGCAGCGCGTGTGGGTGACGTACGCGAAGTCGGACCCCGATCTGGTCAAGGTGGAGGGGCGTGAATGGACCCTCTCGATCATCCCGGCACTCAGCGTCGCACTAGTGACAACGGTTATCGCTGCCGTATTGTGGTGGGCAGTGGGGCGCGCGACGCGCCCCCGGTCCAGTTCACCGAAAGTTAGCCCGGAATTGAGCTGACGCTCAGGCCGATGTTGCCTAGGTAGGAGATCATGTCACCCATGCGTGTTGCCATCGTCGCCGAATCCTTCCTCCCCAACGTCAACGGTGTGACGAACTCCGTGCTCAGAGTGCTCGAGCACCTCCACCGGGAGGGGCATGAGGCGATGGTCGTCGCCCCCGGTGCCCGGGATTTCCAGGAGGAGATCCACGAGTACCTCGGTTTCGAGATCGTCCGCGTCCCCACCGTGCGCATGCCGCTCATCGACTCGCTGCCGATCGGTGTCCCCAACGCCACCGTCACCGACGCCCTCCGCGCGTTCAACCCGGACATCATCCACCTGGCCAGCCCCTTCGTCCTCGGGGCCGCCGGCGCCTTCGCCGCCCGCCAGCTGCGCATCCCGGCGGTGGCGCTGTACCAGACCGACGTCGCCGGCTTCGCCACCAAGTACCACCTCGCGCCGCTGGCCGCCGCCGCCTGGGAGTGGACCCGCCACATCCACAACATCTGCCAGATGACCCTGGCCCCCTCCTCACTCACCATCTCCGAGCTGGAGGCCCACGGCATCAACAACGTCCGCCACTGGGGTCGCGGCGTCGACGCCGTCCGTTTCCACCCGGAGAAGCGCGACCCGGCCCTGCGCCGCGAGTGGGACCGTTCGGGCCGGAAGAAGATCGTTGGCTTCGTCGGCCGCCTCGCCGCGGAGAAGGGCGTGCACCGTCTGGTCTCCCTGCACGGACGCCGGGACATCCAGCTGGTCATCGTCGGTGACGGCCCCTCCCGTCCGGAGCTGGAGTCGCTCATGCCGAACGCCGTGTTCACCGGCGCTCTCGGCGGCGAGGACCTGGCCCGCGCCTACGCCTCCCTCGACCTGTTCGTCCACGCCGGTGAGTTCGAGACCTTCTGCCAGGCCATCCAGGAGGCGCAGGCCTCCGGTGTGCCCACCATCGGCCCGCGGGCCGGCGGACCGGTCGACCTCATCCAGGAGCGTTACAACGGCCTGCTCCTCGACGTCGACACGTTCACCCGGGACCTGCCCACCGCCGCCGAGTGGCTGCTCCACCCGGATCGCCACGCCGCGCTGTGCCACAACGCCCGCACCTCGGTGCAGAACAAGACGTGGGAGGCGCTGTGCGAGCAGCTCCTCGGCTACTACGACGAGGTCATCGACCAGACCCGCCGCGTGCCGCTCACCTTCTTCGGCCCGCGCCCGGAACTGCCGCTGTGGGCCGCCCGCGCGCTGGGCGCCCGCGTCGCCTGACACTGCGCTCACCTAGACTGAACGGGTGGCTAAGGCAGACCTGGACAAGAAACCCTTCGACGTGGCGTCGATGTTCGACGCCGTCGGCGAGAAGTACGACCTGACCAACACCATCCTGTCCTTCGGGCAGGACACACGGTGGCGGCGGCGGACCCGCGAGCGCCTGGGCCTCAAGCCGGGGGAGAAGGTCCTCGATCTGGCCGCCGGCACCGCCGTGTCCACGGTCGAGTTGGCGAAGTCCGGCGCGTGGTGCGTGGCCTGCGACTTCTCCCAGGGGATGCTCGCCGCCGGCCGGGAGCGTGACGTGCCGAAGGTGTGCGGCGACGGTATGCAGCTGCCCTTCGCGGACGACACCTTCGACGCCGTCACCATCTCCTACGGCCTGCGCAACATCCACGACCATGAGGCTGCCCTGCGGGAGATGGCGCGCGTGACCAGGCCGGGGGGCAGGCTGGCGATCGCGGAGTTCTCCACTCCCGTGGTGCCGGTCTTCGGCACGGTGTACAAGGAGTACCTCACCCGCCTGCTGCCGCGTGTGGCGCGCGTATTTTCCTCCAACCCGGACGCCTACGAGTACCTCGCGGACTCCATCCGCGCGTGGCCGGGGCAGGAGGGCCTGGCGCGGGTGATCAACGCCAACGGGTGGGAGAACGCCGGCTGGCAGAATCTCACCCTCGGCATTGTGGCCCTGCACTCGGCGACTAAGCCGTTGTAGACCACAGGGGGGTGTCGCGGCGCGCGCGGGACACCGCCGCGCCGGACAGTCGCCAGGCGCGGGCGATGAGGTCCCGGTCCTCGTCGGTGATGAGGTTGCCCATGAGGCGGGCGGCGGCCGGCATGATGACCGCGCCGACCGGCCCGCGCAGGCCCAGCGGCCCGACCAGGGGGAGGAACGTCGGGTACGTCAGCAGGCGGGCCGCGGTGCGAGCGAGGAGGAACGCCTCACCGTAGGTCTCGCGCAGCAGGTGCGGCCACACGAGCGTGAGGTCCCGGCCCTCCTGCAGCAGACCGACGGCCATCTCGGCGGACTCGAGGCCGTAGTCGATGCCCTCGCCGTTGAGGGGGTTGACCAGGGCGGCGGCGTCGCCGATGAGCATCCAGTTGGGGCCGGCGACATTGGACACCGCGCCACCCATCGGCAGCAGGGCGGAGGCGACGTCCTGCTCGGGGCCGAGCTGCCACTCCTGCCGCTTCCGGGCGGCATAGTGGGCGAGCAGCTTCTTGGTGTTCACCTTCGCGGGGCGCGCGTCGGTGGACAGGGCTCCCGCGCCGAGGTTCACGCGGCCGTCGCCGAGGGGGAAGATCCAGCCGTAGCCGGGCTGGACGGTGCCGGTGTCGTCGAGAAGCTCGACATCGGAGTGGATCCACGGCTCCGTCGACATAGGCGACGTGCAGTACGAGCGCGCGGCGATGCCGTACACCTCGCCGCGGTGCCACTCGCGGCCGAGCAGCTTGCCGAACGTCGAGCGCACGCCGTCGGCGACGAGGATCCACCGCGCCCGGACCTGCTTATCGACGCCCCCGTGACGCACCGTCACCTCCCCGATGGAGCGACCCTCACGGGTCACCGCGGTCGCCGTGGCGTCCTCCCACAGGGTGGCCCCGCGGGCGACGGCGGCGCGCACCACCAGGTGGTCGAACTCGGTGCGCGGCATCGCGGAGCCCACCGTGCCGTAGTGGCCCTCCGGCCAGGGGGCGGTCACCGAGCCGCCGAAGCCCCGCAGCTTCAGGCCCTTGTTGCGGTAATCCCTGGTCACCTCATCGGCGAGGCCCAGGCGCGCCAGGCTGTGGATGGCGCGCGGGGTGAGGCCGTCGCCGCAGGTCTTGTCGCGGGGGAAGGTGGCGGCGTCGACAAGCAGGACCTCGAGGCCCGTATCCGCCGCATGAATCGCGGCGGCCGCGCCCGCGGGACCGGCACCGACAACAAGGACATCCACCACACTCATGCGCCCTATTGTGGCACCCTGACTACGGTGAGCGGCAATTGTGGACTACGGTTGAACCCGATCACCATCATCCTCATACTCCGTTGCAAGGACATTCCGACATGACCCACGGCACTACCTACCAGCCCAGCCCGGCAGGGCACGTGGACCTGGGAGACGCCGAGCTCAATGAGCGCATCGCGACCGGAATGGCCGAGGTCGAGGTCCTGCTGCGCGAGGAACTGGCGAAGGGCGAGGACTTCCTCGTCGACAAGGTGACCCACCTGCTCACCGCCGGCGGCAAGCGATTCCGTCCCATGATGGGGCTGCTGGCCTCCGAGTACGGCCCCCGTTCCGGCTCCCGCGAGGTGGTCAAGGTGGCCGCCGCGCTGGAGACCGTCCACCTGGCCACCCTCTACCACGACGACGTCATGGACGAGGCCGAGCTGCGCCGCGGCGTCGACTCCGCCAACGCCCGCTGGGACAACGCGGTGGCCATCCTCGCCGGCGACATCCTCTTCGCCCACGCCTCCCGGCTCATGAGCGAGCTGGACACCCACACCGTCGCCCACTTCGCCACCACCTTCCAGGACCTGGTGACCGGGCAGATGCGCGAGACAATCGGCGCCGGTGACCGCGACCCCATCGAGCACTACCTCGACGTCATCGCCGAGAAGACCGGCGTGCTCATCGCCTCCTCCGGATACCTCGGTGCCTACCACGCCGGCGCGTCCGAGGAGCACGCCGATGCGCTGCACAAGATCGGCATGGCCGTAGGCATGATCTTCCAGATCGTCGACGACATCATCGACATCTTCTCCGCCCACGAACAGTCCGGCAAGACCCCGGGCACCGACCTCCGGGAAGGCGTGTTCACCCTCCCCGTGCTCCACGCCATGCGGGAGGACACCGAGGTCGGCGAGGAGCTCCGTGGGTTGCTCACCGGCCCCCTCACCGAGGACGAGGACGTCGAGCGTGCCCTCGAGCTTCTGGGACGCTCCCAGGGCCGGGAGAAGGCGCTGGCCGACGTCCACCGCTACCTCGCGGAGGTGGAGACCCAGATCGACCGCCTCCCGGCGTCTCCCGCGACCGATGCGCTGCGTCTGCTCGCCGGGTACACCATCCGTCGCGTCGGCTAGTTTTTATGTCTTGACCAGCCGATTTGCCAGTTGGTCGGTACGTCATAGTAAAGTGTGTAGCGCACCACGGTGCTCGCCAGGTTGCCCGAGCGGCCAAAGGGAGCGGACTGTAAATCCGCCGGCATAGCCTTCAGAAGTTCGAATCTTCTACCTGGCACCACAGAGAAACCCACCCGGATCCCCGGGTGGGTTTCGTCGTTTCCGGGTCCGGGCGGGGGACGGGTAGATCATCGTGCAGCAGTGCCGTTTCCGGGCCTGCAGAATGTCACTACTGCACGATGATCTACCTGTCGGCAGGTGCCCGCCGAACCCCTCAAGCATGCTTCCCCAATCCCACTTAAAACGCGTTCCACACGGGCTTTAAAGCGCGCCATAAACACGTCGAAAATGCATGATGACCTGGCGATTTGTGTAAGTGCAATGCATCGGGTTAATCTTTACAAGGCTTCAACGGAGCGGCCAAGAGAAATCAAGGCCAAAGCTACTAGAGGCTGTGCCCCCTTAGCTCAGTCGGCAGAGCGTTTCCATGGTAAGGAAAAGGTCATCAGTTCGATTCTGATAGGGGGCTCTGTTTCTTTTCTCCCTCGGTTTCACCGTCGGTGGCTGGGAGAGTGTGAAACAGCCACCAGGCGGTGTAGCTCAGTGGTAGAGCAAGCGACTCATAATCGCTGTGTCGCGGGTTCAATTCCCGCCATCGCTACCGGTTATCCGGCCGGCGGGAAGTTTCAGATGAGGTTTCCGGTCTGGTAGGGTGAACCGTGCTGTTGGATCAGCACACCAAGGGGCGTAGTTCAATTGGTAGAGCAACGGTCTCCAAAACCGTAGGTTGCAGGTTCGAGTCCTGTCGCCCCTGCCAATGCGGGCCGGTGCCTGAGGAAATCTCCTCGGGTCCGGCCCGTTCTGCTTGTCGGGGTGGGGCTCTGGTAGGCTCATCGAAGTTCCATCCACGACTGATCTTTTCGCGAGGAGAGCTGTGACCGATCAACAGCCCAACCAGCCCGGTGTGGCCCGTCCGACGGGTAAGCGTCAGCTGACCGGTGTCGGCACCACGTCGACCTCCTCGTACGAGGCGAAGCGCGTCGCCAAGACCGCCCCGGAGGATGAGAAGCCGGGCGGCGGCGTCGCCAGCTTCATCCCGGAGGTCGTGTCCGAGATGCGCAAGGTCATCTGGCCGACCGCCCGCCAGATGGTCATCTACACGCTGGTGGTCTTCGCGTTCCTCATCATCGTCACCGCTCTGGTGTCGGGAGTGGACTTCATCGTGGGCCTCGGAGTTGAGAAGGTTCTCACTCCTTAGGTACAGTCTTTCCCATCAGCTTCTTTTCCCGCCGGACCCGCCCAGGGTCGGCGGGATTATTCATTGGGCACCGGACGGTAAGCTGGCCGGAAAGGCCCACCACGTAACCCACACGTCTGGAGCATCACCATGAACGACGAGAACACCAACCTCGAGACCTTCGAGAACGAGGACACCGACGTCAGCGCCGCCGAGCAGATCCTCGGCGACGACGCCTCCAACGTCGACGAGACCCTCGCCACCGAGCCGGCCGTCGCCCCGACCACCGACGAGGACATCGTTGAGCCGGCAGAGGAGTCCGAGGCGCAGGTCGACGACGAGCCGGCCGAGGAGCCGGAGGAGCGCGACGAGCTGGCTGCCGCGGCCGCCGCTCTCGGTGACACCTCGGAGGAGGACTCGGAGGCGGAGTACCGTCGCCGCCTGCGTCGTTACGTCTCGGAGCTGAAGAAGCTGCCGGGCGACTGGTACATCATCCAGTGCTACTCGGGTTACGAGAACAAGGTGAAGACCAACCTCGACATGCGTGCCCAGACCCTCGAGGTCGAGGAGTACATCTACGACGTCGTGGTGCCGATCGAGCAGGTCATCGAGATCAAGGACGGCAAGCGCAAGCTGGTCAAGCGCAAGCTGCTGCCGGGTTACGTCCTGGTCCGCATGGAGATGAACGACAAGGCGTGGTCCGTGGTCCGTGACACCCCGGGTGTCACCAGCTTCGTCGGCAACGAGGGCAATGCCACGGTGGTCAAGCACCGCGACGTCGCGAAGTTCCTCATGCCGAAGGAGGCCTCCGTCGAGGGCGAGGCCGCCGCAGTGACCCCGGATGGCGAGAAGGTCGTCGCCATGCCGGAGGAGCAGGCGAAGCCGACCGTCGCGATCGACTTCGAGGTCGGCGAGGCCGTCACCATCCTCACCGGTGCGCTGGCGTCCGTGTCCGCGACCATCTCCGAGATCGACCCGGTCACCGGCAAGATCCAGGCGCTCGTGTCCATCTTCGGCCGCGAGACCCCGGTGGAGCTGACCGCCGATCAGATCGAGAAGATCAGCTAGTCACCCGGGATTTGGGTACGGCCCACCTCGTGCCGTAGGCTTGACCCTCGCGCGTGTACCCACGTGCGCATTCAAGCATTCATCCCCGGTGGCCGGGATACGCGGAGACCCAGTTGCGGCTGGTAGCGGGGCCCGGCATCCGGACGGTGGCCGTCATCATCGTGGCGGCCCACCGGTACCCAGGAACGAGGTAATTCGATGGCTCCCAAGAAGAAGAAGAAGGTCACCGGTCTGATCAAGCTGCAGATCGAGGCTGGCGCCGCTAACCCGGCTCCCCCGGTCGGCCCGGCCCTCGGTGCCCATGGTGTCAACATCATGGAGTTCTGCAAGGCCTACAACGCCGCCACCGAGTCCCAGCGTGGCAACGTGATCCCGGTTGAGATCACCGTCTACGAGGACCGCAGCTTCGACTTCATCCTGAAGACCCCGCCGGCCGCCAAGCTGCTGCTCAAGGCCGCTGGTCTGCAGAAGGGCTCCGGCGTCCCGCACACCCAGAAGGTGGGCAAGGTCACCATGGCCCAGGTCAAGGAGATCGCCGAGACCAAGCAGAAGGACCTCAACGCCCGCGACATCGAGGCCGCCGCCAAGATCATCGCCGGTACCGCCCGCTCCATGGGCATCGAGGTCGAGGGTTAATCCCTCACCTTCCACACATCACTTCCGTGGCAGGGCCAGCTCCGGCCCGCTGACCACACAATCCCGTAAGGAATTGCATCAATGAGCAAGAACTCCAAGGCCTACAAGGCCGGCGCCGAGAAGATCGACAAGTCCCGCGTCTACTCCCCGCTCGAGGCCGCCAAGCTCGTCAAGGAGACCTCCTCCAAGAACTACGACGCCACCGTGGACGTCGCCCTGCGCCTGGGCGTCGACCCGCGTAAGGCCGACCAGCTGGTTCGTGGCACCGTCTCCCTGCCGCACGGCACCGGTAAGACCGTCCGCGTCGCCGTCTTCGCCGCCGGCGAGAAGGCCACCGAGGCTGAGCAGGCTGGCGCCGACATCGTCGGTACCGACGAGCTGATCGAGCAGATCAACGCCGGCACCATCGACTTCGACGTCGCCATCGCCACCCCGGATCAGATGGCCAAGGTCGGCCGCGTCGCCCGCGTCCTGGGCCCGCGTGGTCTCATGCCGAACCCGAAGACCGGTACCGTCACCACCGACGTCGCCAAGGCTGTCACCGACGTCAAGGGCGGCAAGATCTCCTTCCGCGTGGACAAGGCCTCCAACCTCCACGCCGCCATCGGCAAGGCCTCCTTCGACGAGAAGGCCCTGGCCGAGAACTACGGCGCTCTCCTGGACGAGCTGCTGCGCATCAAGCCGGCCTCCTCCAAGGGTATCTACCTGAAGAAGATCACCCTCTCTTCCACGAACGGCCCGGGCGTCCCCGTCGACTCCCACGTTCAGAAGAACTACGGCGAGGCCTAAACCCCGTCGCTTATCGACGCCCCGTTGCTCCCTCGTGGAGCGCCGGGGCGTTCGTCTGTCCGGAGCGGGATGCAGAATCTGACACCCCAATGATGTGATTAAAGCTGTGACCTGCGACGACGCGGCGGCCGTCGCGACGTCCGGGTCAGATTCTGCAGAGTCCTCCCGGTCGCCTACTTCGCCACCGGGTCGCGGCGGCCGAGGCGGACCTTCTTCACGGTGCGCTCGGCCTCGACGTCGGAGTCCTTGAAGCCGAAGAACCAGGTGAGCACGAAGGCGGTACCCAGGGCTGCGGCAGAGGCGATGAGGAAGCCCCAGAAGCTGAAGTCCAGGCCATCCGGGTTGACGAAGGACGTGAAGCCGATGAGCGAGCCGGTGAAGCCCCACATGTTGACGTTGAACAGGCCGGTGAGCAGGCCGCCGACGAAACCGCCGATGGAGGCCATGATGAACACGCGGCCGTACTTGAGGTTGACACCGTACATGGCGGGCTCGGTGATGCCGCAGAAGGCGGAGATGGCGGCCGGGCCGGAGAGGGACTTGATCTTCTCCAGCTTCGTCTTGATGAACACCGCGAGCACCGCGCCACCCTGGGCGACCATGGTCGAGGAGATGATCGCGTTGAGGTAGGAGTTGCCGGACGCGGCGATGTCCTGCGCCACCAGCGGGATGACCGCCCAGTGGAGGCCGAAGATGACGAGCGACTGGTAGAAGGCACCGATGACCGCACCGGAGATGGTCGGGGAGAGGTCGTAGAGCGCCTGGATGGTGGTGGCGATGCCGGTGGAGATGAACATGACCACCGGGCCGAGCACCATGAGGATGACCACGGAGACGATGATGACCTCGAGCAGCGGCACGAAGATCATGCGGAGGATGGCGGGGATGACCTTCTTCAGCCACGGTTCCACGATGGAGGCCACCCAGGCGGCGACGATGATCGGGAAGATCGAGTAGCTGTAGCTGGCCATGTGGAAGGGGATGCCGAAGAAGTCGGAGTTGAGCGGCATGCCGAGGATGTTGCTGTCGGCGCCGCTGTTCGACATCTCCACCAGCGTCGGATAGGTGAGCACACCACCGATGATGGCGACGATGATGGGATCCGCGCCGAGACGTCTCGCGGCGGTGAAGCCGACGAAGATCGGCAGAAAGAAGAACACCGCGTCGGACATCGCGTTGATGATCTGGAAGGTGTTGGAGTCGTCGGTGATGACGTCGAACGTGAGCAGCAGGGACAGGATTCCCTTGATGATGCCCGAGGCCGCCAGCAGGCCGATGATGGGGATCATCGAGCCGGTGATGACGCCGATGAGCTCCGAGAACCCGTACTTCACCCAGCCGACTGCGGTGGTGGGCTTCTCGCGGACGTCCTCGGGGGCGTCGTCGGTGGGTCCGAGCTGCGCCTCGATGGCGTTGTAGACGTTCTCCACCTCGGGCCCGATGACCACCTGGTACTGGCCGCCGGCCTTGACCACGTCAATGACGCCGTCGAGGTCAGCGACCACGGCGTCGTCGGCCTTGCCCTCGTCCTTGAGGTAGAAGCGCACGCGGGTGATGCAGTGGGTGACGGAGCGGACGTTCTCCGCCCCGCCGATGTTGTCGATGATGTCCCAGGCCAGGGCGTCGAATCCGGTCAGCTCCGCCGGGCGTTGCTTGGCGACGCCCCCGTCGCCCACCGTCGCCACCTCAGACGACGGCTCAGACGACGGCTCCGCTTCCGCGGCGGCCGGGGCCGGGTCCTTCACTTTGGCGGTGCCGCGGGCCACCTCCTGGCCGAGGTCGGCGTCGCCGTAGTCGACGTCGAGGCTGTCGAGTTTCTTCTTGGTGTTGGTGACGATGACGACGGTGGCGGTGGACTTGCCGGCCTCCTCGATGACGGCGTTGTCCATCGTGCCGATCTTCTCGCCGGCGGTGACCTCGTCGCCCTTGGACACCGTGATGGTGAAGGGTCGTCCCTCGAGTTCGACGGTGTCGATGCCGAGGTGGACGAGGTACTGCAGCCCGGATGCGGTGGTGATGCCGACGGCGTGACCGGTTTTCGCGACCATCATGACCTTGCCGCTCACCGGGGCGACGACGTCGCCGCCGGGGGTGTCGAGGATGCCGAAGCCCTCGCCCATGGACTTGCCGGCGAAGACCGGATCGGGGATCTCGGTGATGTCGATGATCCGGCCGGCCACCGGGGCGACGACCGCATCCGGCGCGTTCTCCGCGGCCGGCTTCGGCGCGGCGGCCACCTTCGGGTGTGCCCGCGCCACCTCCTGGCCGAGGTCGGCGTCGCCGTAGTCGACGTCGAGGCTGTCGAGTTTCTTCTTGGTGTTGGTGACGATGACGACGGTGGCGGTGGACTTGCCGGCCTCCTCGATGACGGCGTTGTCCATCGTGCCGATCTTCTCGCCGGCGGTGACCTCGTCGCCCTTGGACACCGTGATGGTGAAGGGTCGTCCCTCGAGTTCGACGGTGTCGATGCCGAGGTGGACGAGGTACTGCAGCCCGGATGCGGTGGTGATGCCGACGGCGTGACCGGTTTTCGCGACCATCATGACCTTGCCGCTCACCGGGGCGACGACGTCGCCGCCGGGGGTGTCGAGGATGCCGAAACCCTCGCCCATGGACTTGCCGGCGAAGACCGGATCGGGGATCTCGGTGATGTCGATGATCCGGCCGGCCACCGGGGCGACGACCGTGTCGGGGCTGTCAGCTGTCATGACTGCGCTCCTTTAGCTATGACCAGCGCCTGGTAGGGCTGGAGGGGAAGGTCAGGGGTGAGGGATGTCCCGGGGTAGTTGTCGCTGAGGATCGTGCCGTCGGCGACACCTTCCGGCAGGGGGATCTCCTGCGGGTTGGCGGTGAGGTTGCACACCACCAGCAGCTCCTCGTCGTCGTGGGTCCGCAGGAAGGCGTGGACCGCGGGGTGTTCCCGCTCCCACGCCTCGTAGGTGCCCTCGGCGATCGCCGGATGGGTGCGGCGCAGGGCGATGAGGTCCTGGTAGTGGCGGAAGATGCGTCCGGTGGCCAGCTCGTCGGCGACGTTGATGCGGTCCTGGTTCGTCGGTGCGAGCCAGGGCACGCCGGTGGTGAAACCGGCGGTGGGGGAGTCGTCCCACTGGACGGGGGTGCGCCCGTTGTCGCGGGCGCGGGCATGGACGATGTCGAAGGCCTCGGCGGGGGCGAGGCCGGCGTCGAGAAGCGAGTGGTAGGCGTTGTGCGCCTCGACATCGACGTAGTCGTCGATGGAGGTGTACTCGGGATCGGTCATGCCGATCTCCTCGCCCTGGTAGATGAACGGCGTGCCGCGTTGGCCGTGGGTGAGGGTGGCGAGCATGGTCGCGGCCTCGACGCGGAGGTCCCCGGCGTCGCCGAAGCGGCCGACGGCGCGCGGCTGGTCGTGGTTGTTGAGGAACAGGGCGTTCCAGCCGCCGCCCTCCTGCATGCCCTCGGCCCAGTCGTTGAGCACGCGCTTGAGGTCGGCGGAGTCGTAGGGTTTCAGCGCCCACTTCTCGCCGGCGGTGGGGTAGTCGACCTTGAGGTGGTGGAAGTTGAACACCATGTCGAGCTCGCCGTTGGCGGGGTTGGAGTAGGCGACGCAGCGTTCGATGCTCGTCGAGGACATCTCGCCCACGGTCACGGTCCCGGGGACCCGGCCGAAGGACTCGCGGCGCAGTTCCTGCAGGTAGGGGTGGACGTCCTCGCCGTCGGTGTACATGACGCGGGGGTCGACACCCTCCTCGGAGCTGAGCAGCTCCTCCTTCTTGCCGATGAGGTTGATGACGTCGAAGCGGAAGCCCCGCACGCCCTTGTCCAGCCAGAAGTTGACGATGTCGGCCATCTCCCGGCGCACCGCGGGGTTGCGCCAGTTGAGGTCGGCCTGGGTGATGTCGAAGAGGTGGAGGTACCAGTCGCCGGTGTCGCCGAAGGGCGCCCAGGCGCTGCCGCCGAACTTCGACTCCCAGTTGGTCGGCGGTCCGCCGTCGGGGGCGGAGGGGCGGATGATGTAGTAGTCGCGGTAGCTGGGGTCACCGGCGAGGGCCCGCCGGAACCACTCGTGTTCGGTGGAGGTGTGGTTGAAGACCATGTCGAACATCACGCCGATGTCGTGCTCGGCGAGGCCGGCGATCATCTCCTCGACCTCCGCCATGGTGCCCATGACGGGGTCGATGGCGCGGTAGTCGGCGACGTCGTAACCGTTGTCGCGTTGGGGTGAGACGAAGAAGGGGCTGAACCAGATCATGTCGGGGCCGAGTTCGGCGAGGTACGGGATGCGGTTGATGATGCCGCGGATGTCGCCGACGCCGTCCCCGGTCGAGTCCTGGAACGACTTGGGGTAGATCTGATAGATCACGGTGCGTCCGTCCATGCCTCCCAACGTAGCCAAAAGAGGCCCACTGTGATTTCAGACACATCCTTGATGAGTTGAGGGTAGCCTGTACTTGCTGGTCAGCGGCATTTTCTTCAGTCATAATGATGTTATGACAACCGCAGTCGCGCCATCAGTCACACCGAAACCCTGGGCGCTGTTCATCCGCTCCCGGGACGGGCTCATCACCGTCGCCACCGTCGCGGCGATCGTTCTCCATCTCATCCTCTGGTTCGGATTCGGGCTGGAGGGCTGGGCGCGGGACTGGCCGTTGGTGGCCATCGTCGTCGGCGGCGGTATCCCGCTCATGTGGGAGGTGCTCAAGTCGGCGATCAAGACGCGCGGTGGTGCGGACACCCTCGCCGCCGTGTCCATCATCACCGCCGTGCTGCTGGGGGAGTGGCTGGTCGCCGCGATCATCGTGCTCATGCTCTCCGGCGGTGAGGCGCTGGAGGAGGCGGCGTCGAAACGCGCGTCCGGCACCCTCGACGCCCTCGCCCGTCGCGCGCCGACCACGGCGCACCGCCTGCGGGGCGGACACATTCTCGACGGCACCGACGAGGTCGCCGTCGCCGACATCGTGGCCGGGGATCTCATCGCGGTGCTCCCGCACGAGCTGTGTCCGGTCGACGGCGAGGTGGTCGACGGGCACGGCGCGATGGACGAGTCCTACCTCACCGGCGAGCCCTACGTGGTGAGCAAGTCGAAGGGCTCCCAGGTCATGTCGGGTGCGGTCAACGGCGACAACCCACTCACTATCGTCGCCACCCGCCCGGCGCAGGACTCGCGCTACGCGCAGATCGTCGGCGTGCTGCGGGAAGCCGAGGAGAATCGGCCCGCCATCCGGCGTCTCGCCGACCGGCTCGGTGCCTGGTACACGGTCATCGCGCTCACCCTCGGCGCGCTGGGCTGGGCGATCTCGGGCGACCCGGTGCGTTTCCTCGCCGTCGTCGTCGTGGCCACCCCGTGCCCGCTGCTCATCGGCGTGCCGGTGGCCATCATCGGCGCGATCTCGCTGGCGGCGCGCCGCGGCATCATCGTGAAGAACCCGGGCATGCTCGAGAACGCGTCGAAGGTGAAGACGGTCATGTTCGACAAGACCGGCACGCTCACCTACGGCCGCCCCGTCATCACCGACATCGACACCGGCCCCGGCTTCACCGAGGACGAGGTCCTCGCCCTGGCGGCCTCCGTCGAGCGCTACTCGCGCCACCCGCTCGCCGAGGCCATCCGCACCGGCGCCGAGCAGCGCGGACTGGAGCTTCCCGACGTCACCGAGGTCTCCGAACGCCCCGGCCAGGGCCTGACCGGCATGGTCGGCGGCCGGCACATCCGCATCACCAACCGTCGCACCGCCCACGAGATCGACCCCGCCAGCCGCGAGCTCATCCCGCTCACCAGTTCCGGCATGGAGTCCATCGTGCTCGTCGACGACGCCTACGCAGCCATGATCCGCCTGCGTGACGAGCCGCGTGCCTCCGCGAACGAGTTCATCGCGCACCTGCCGCACCACCACGACGTCGACAAGCTCATGATCATCTCCGGTGACCGTGAGTCCGAGGTCCGCTACCTGGCGGACAAGGTCGGCATCGAGGAGGTGCACGCGGGGGTCAGTCCGGAGGGGAAGCTGGCGATCGTCGAGAAGCACAACCAGCGGGGCCCGACCATGTTCCTCGGCGACGGCATCAACGACGCCCCCGCGATGGCGGTGGCGACCGTGGGTGTCGCCATGGGCGCGGACTCCGACGTCACCTCCGAGGCGGCCGACGCCGTCATCCTTGACTCCTCCCTCGAGCGTCTCGACGACCTGCTCCACATCGGCGCCCGCATGCGACGGATCGCGCTGCAGTCGGTCATCGGCGGCATGACGCTGAGCATCCTCGGCATGGTCCTGGCGGTGTTCGGTCTGCTCACCCCGCTCATGGGTGCCATCGCGCAGGAGGTCATCGACGTCCTGGCGGTGCTCAACGCGGCGCGCGTGGCGGTGGTGCGCGGCCCGTTGAGTGATTTCGACGACAGGTAGGCCTGCGGATTGGGTGTGGCCGACACTGTGTCGGCAACATCCTGACATGGTGTCGGCAAGTGTCGACGCCTGTCACCCACACTCCTGCCCTCAAGGCCCGCGACCAGCTCGAGTTCGCCGCCCGCATCACCTGCCGCCAGGGCCGCCGCACCAACGCCCAGCTTCTCGACGCCGTCGGCATGTCCCACCGCGCCGGGCACCGCCCCGCGTCGCTGTCCGGTGGCGAGCGCCAGCGCATCGGCATCGCCCGCGCCCTGGTCGGCGACCCGCAGCTGCTGCTCGTCGACGAGCCGACCGCCGCCCTCGACCGGCAGCGCGCGCAGGAGATCGTCAGCCTGTTGGCCCGCGTATGCCACGAGTACGGCGTTGCCGGCGTCATGGTCACCCATGGACTCGGGGTTCTCGAACACTGCGACCGTGTGCTGGACATGGTGGACGGACGCCTAGGCTAGAGGCATGCCGAAGATCACCCGGGACACCGTCGAGGAGCACCGCGCCGCCCAGCACCGCGCGGTCCTCGACGCCGCCGGCCGCCTCATCGAGGAGTCCGGCGGCCAGGTCCCCTCCCTCGGGGAGGTCGCCGCACAGGTCGGCCTCGCCCGCTCCAGCGTCTACGCCTACGCCTCCTCGCGCGTCGACCTGGTCATCCAGCTGCTGCTGGAGACCATCCCCGCGTGGACCGCCCGCGTCTCTGAGGCGATCGACGCCGCCGGCGCCGATCCGGGGGCCCGCGTCGACACGTACCTCGAGCACACCCTCGACTTCTTCGTCGACGGCACCCACGGCCCGCTCATGGCCGCCGCCCAGCAGCACCCGGAGGCCTTCACCGACGAACGCGTCGTGGAGTCGCACGAACTGATGGCCGGCGCCCTGCGCGCCGCCATCGCCGACCTGCCCTCGGATGCGGTCCCGCTTCTCGACGCCGCCGTCCACCGCGGTGCCGAGATGATCACCCGCGACGGCGTCGACCGAGGCCGCGTACTCGGCATGCTGCAGCGCATGGCCCGGGGGCTGATGGTCCCGTGAGCATCCGCTGCACCGGCACCGCCGCCGGGGAGTTCCCCGCCGACACCGCGGTCCTGCGGGTGCAGGCCTCCGGGCGCGACGCCGACCCCGGACGGGCCTACCGGACCCGGCGGGAGGCCCGCGACGTGGCCCTCGGGGTCATCGCGGACACCACCGTCGAGGTTCGGGCGGAGCACGTCCGGGAGAACACGTGGGACGATGTCACCCACGCCATCTGGGAGTGCGAACTCGTGGCCACCGGTACCTACGCGGGGCTGCAGGAGATCCTGTCCCGCCTCGCGGCCGTCCCGTCCGTCGAGGTCACCGGCCCCGACTGGCGCCTGTCGGCGGTCGCGCGGCAGGCCGCCCGTGAGGGTCTGCTGGCGGAGGCGGTGCGCGTCGCACGTCGGGAAGCGGAGGTGATGATCGGCGCACTGGGCGGCACGCTCGGGCCGGTCCGGGCGATCCACAGCGGGCAGGACCACAGGGGAGTGCACGAGCCGCGCATGATGGCCGCCGACGGTCAACGCCCGCCCCGTTCCCTGGACATGACCATGGAACCCCAGCTCCTGGAACTGAGTGAGTCGGTGACCGTCGAGTTCGGGATCGCCTAGCGGCTCAGTTCCAGCCACCGTTCGAAGAGCCAGGTGCCCCGGCCGGACTCGAACATCGCCACCCAGGCGCCCGTCCGGTGCTCCTCCTCGCGGGCCAGGCCCGACAACAGCAGGAGCGTCGTCTCCCGGTCGAGGGTGGACACCCGCTCGGGAGTGAGCGCGGCGTAGAGCTCTGCGCCGGTCTCCCAGGTGGGCCAGTCGGTGGGGCCGGGACCGTGCTCCTCCAGGAAGACCCGGGCGCGGGCGGCCGGTTCCTCCCAGGGGCCGTCGTGCCGGCGCAGATCGTCGACAAGCGAGGCGAGGTCATCACGCATCATGCGCCCAGTCTCCCACGGGATTTGGAGTTGCGGGAGGGTGCGCGCTAACATCATCCACCGAAGTTTGAATCGGCTCCCTGTTGGGGGAACCGTGCTCAAGTTTCACCGAAGACCGTCGGTCATCCTCCCCCGAGGATCGAAGGTCCCCATGAATGGGGCGGCCCACGCAGGAGACACTTTCGAGCCACTCCTTCCGAGGAGTTGTGCGCCCTGTGCTCTTGCACGGGGCTCTTTTCGTTTCAGATCAGAGCTCCGGCGGATCAACACGACACGTAATTGGAAGGAGGCGAAGTAATGGCAAACGCGAAGAACACCGCCGAGCTCGCAGAGCTCAAGGCAAAGTTCAAGGAGGCATCCTCCGTCGTTCTCACCGAGTACCGCGGCCTGACCGTTGCGCAGATCTCTGAGCTGCGTACCGCTCTCGGCTTCGATGTCCAGTACTCCGTCGCCAAGAACACCCTTATCAAGATCGCTGCCCAGGAACAGGGTATCGAGGGTCTTGACGAGCACCTCACCGGCCCGACCGCCGTCGCCTTCATCAAGGGCGAGGCAGTCGACGCCGCCAAGGCGATGAAGAAGTTCGCCGAGGACAACAAGGCGTTCATCGTCAAGGGTGGCTACATGGACGGCAACGCTCTGTCTGCCGACCAGGTCAAGGCCATCGCCGAGCTGGACAACCGCGAGACCACTCTCGCGAAGCTGGCCGGTGCCATGAAGGGCAATCTGGCAAAGGCCGCAGGCCTGTTCAACGCCCCCGCTTCCCAGGTCGCACGCCTCGCTGCTGCGCTCCAGGAGAAGAAGGACGCGTAAGTCGCCGTACGGCGCAACCACACACCCCCAAACACTTACGAGCCTGCGGGCTCACAAAGAAAGGAAGCCACCATGGCTAAGCTCACCAAGGACGAGCTCATTGAGGCCTTCAAGGAGATGACCCTGATCGAGCTCTCCGAGTTCGTCAAGGAGTTCGAGGAGGTCTTCGAGGTCACTGCTGCTGCTCCGGTCGCCGTTGCCGCTGCAGGTGCCGCCGGCGACGCCGGCGCTGCCGCTGCCGAGGAGAAGGACGAGTTCGACGTCGTCCTCGAGGATGCCGGCGCCAAGAAGATCGGCGTGATCAAGGCTGTCCGCGAGCTCGTCTCCGGCCTGGGCCTCAAGGAGGCCAAGGAGCTCGTCGAGGGTGCCCCGAAGGCCATCCTCGAGGGTGCCAACAAGGAGGACGCCGAGGCTGCCAAGACCAAGCTCGAGGAGGCCGGCGCCAAGGTCTCCCTCAAGTAAGAGGAGCCTTCACGCTCACAACCCCGCCCGGGTCCCGTGTGGACCTGGGCGGGGTTGTCCCGTTTCCGGGGGCGGCGGGTAAACTCTGCCTCATGCTGCCTACGTCCCGCCTGCTCTCCTTCCTCCTGCTCGGCGTCGGGGTCGCCCTGCTGGTGGCGGGACTGGTCGCACCCCGTTTCCTCCCCGAGGACGCCCGGCTCCCGCTCGATCTGGGGGCCACCACCTATTCGCTCGTCGACGCCGAGGCGGAGACCCGCCTCATGACCGACCCGGGCGGCCGGATCCTCACGTCCCCCGTGACGCACCAGCTGCACATGGAGATCCAGAACCCGGCGGACGAGGACACCGCCACCCTCCGCGTCGGCGAGACCCTCATGCGCGACAGTCAGCAGGAGGACCTCGACCGCCTCATCGCCGCGGAGGTGTGGAGCTTCGGCGTCGACCGCCGCACCGGCGAGTTCACCACCCCGGCCACCCTCACCGACCAGCTGGCCAGCCCGGTGAGCACCGTCGAGATCGACGGGCACTGGCTGAAGTTCCCCACCGGGGCGGAGCAGGGCACCTACGAGGTGTTCGACCCGAAGCTGCGGGAGACACGGCCGGCCGAGTTCGCCGAGGAACTCGAGATGAACGGCCGTACCGTCCACCGCTACCGTCAGGAGATCGAGCCCACCAACCTCGCCGAGCTCTACGACTCCCCCTTCCACACCATCGAGTTCGCCGAGGGGGAGCCGGGCCACTGGTTCTACTCCGCCACCCGCGACCTGCTCGTCGACGAGCTCTCCGGCCTCGTCGTGGAGATCCGCGAGGACGTCGACTCATACTACGCCACCCCGGAGGGGGAGAAGCGGGAGCAGATCCTTCTCTTCGAGGGACGCATGTCCCAGGACCAGATCGACGCCCACCTCGCCGACGCCGCCGACATCCGCGACCCCGGCACGGCCGACACCATCCGCTGGGTCGTCGTCGGCCTGGGCGGGCTGCTGGCCGTCCTCGGTCTGGCGGGTGCGTTCGGCGCGTTCGGGCGGCGTCGATAAGCGAAGTCGTGGTAGAGTCCCGGCCTGAATCCAGCGCTCACCCCATCCAGCACCGGGGTTGCCAAAGGGACGATCTTGATATAGGCTACTTCGTTGCGCTGGAATTCGTCTCTGGTCTGCCATGAAACCTTGTTTAAACGACTCGGAAAAGTCGACTTGACAAGGTGATTTTGCGCTATCTGGAGACGGCCATTCCACAGCAGACCGAATGCTAAATCTACCAGCGGATTCGGTGGCTCAGGTGCCACCGTACCGCGTGAGGTGCTGGAAGGACCCATCTTGGCAGTCTCCCGCCAGACCAAGTCAGTGGCCGATATCCCTGGAACCCCGAAGCGCTACTCGTTCTCCAAGAACGAGGAGCCGATCGAGGTCCCGGGTCTCCTTGACCTGCAGCGTGAATCCTTTGCATGGCTGATCGGTACGCCCGAGTGGCGCGCCCGCCAGCAGGAGGAGCGTGGGCCGGAGGCCCGCGTCACCAGTGGTCTTGAGGACATTCTCGACGAGCTCAGCCCGATTCAGGACTACTCCGAGAACATGTCGCTGTCCCTGTCCGCCCCCCGATTCGAGGATGTCAAGTACACCGTCGATGAGTGCAAGGACAAGGACATCAACTACTCCGCCCCGCTCTACGTGACGGCGGAGTTCATCAACAACGAAACCCAGGAGATCAAGTCCCAGACCGTCTTCATCGGCGACTTCCCGATGATGACCGACAAGGGCACGTTCATCGTCAACGGCACCGAGCGTGTCGTGGTCTCCCAGCTGGTCCGCTCCCCGGGCGTCTACTTCGACCAGACCATCGACAAGTCCACGGAGCGCCCGCTGCACTCCGTCAAGGTCATCCCGTCCCGCGGTGCGTGGCTGGAGTTCGACGTCGACAAGCGCGACACCGTCGGCGTCCGCATCGACCGTAAGCGCCGCCAGCCGGTCACCGTCCTGCTCAAGGCCCTCGGCTGGACCACCGAGCAGATCCAGGAGCGCTTCGGCTTCTCCGAGATCATGATGTCCACCCTCGAGTCCGACGGCGTGGCCAACGTCGACGAGGCTCTGCTGGAGATCTACCGCAAGCAGCGCCCCGGCGAGCAGCCGACCCGCGACCTTGCGCGTTCCCTGCTCGACAACGCCTTCTTCCGCCCGAAGCGCTACGACCTGGCCAAGGTCGGCCGCTACAAGGTCAACCGCAAGCTCGGCCTCGGCGGCGACCACGAGGGTCTCATGACCCTTACCGAAGAGGACATCGCCACCACCCTCGAGTACCTGGTCCGCCTGCACACCGGCGAGCGCACCATGACCTCCCCGACCGGCGAGGTCATCCCGGTCAACACCGACGACATCGACCACTTCGGCAACCGTCGTCTGCGCACCGTCGGCGAGCTCATCCAGAACCAGGTCCGCGTCGGCCTGTCCCGCATGGAGCGCGTCGTGCGTGAGCGCATGACCACCCAGGACGCCGAGTCGATCACCCCGACCTCGCTGATCAACGTCCGCCCGGTCTCGGCCGCGATCCGCGAGTTCTTCGGCACCTCCCAGCTGTCCCAGTTCATGGACCAGAACAACTCGCTGTCGGGCCTGACACACAAGCGTCGTCTGTCCGCCCTCGGCCCGGGTGGTCTGTCCCGTGAGCGCGCCGGCATCGAGGTCCGCGACGTGCACCCGTCCCACTACGGACGCATGTGCCCGATCGAGACCCCTGAGGGCCCGAACATCGGTCTGATCGGCTCCCTCTCCTCCTACGCCCGCGTCAACGCGTTCGGTTTCATCGAGACCCCGTACCTGCGCGTCGTCGACGGCCAGGTCACCGACGAGGTCCACTACCTCACCGCCGACGAGGAGGACCGCTACGCCATCGGCCAGGCCTCCACCGAGCGCGACGCCGACGGCAACATCACCACCGACCGCGTCGAGGTCCGCCTCAAGGACGGCGACATCGGTGTCCGTGACGCCAAGGGCGTCGACTTCATCGACGTCTCCGCACGTCAGATGGTCTCCGTGGCGACGGCCATGATTCCGTTCCTCGAGCACGACGACGCCAACCGTGCCCTCATGGGTGCGAACATGCAGCGTCAGGCCGTGCCGCTGGTCCGCGCCGAGGCCCCCTTCGTGGGCACCGGCATGGAGAAGCGTGCCGCCTACGACGCCGGTGACATGGTCATCGCGCCGAAGGCCGGCGTCGTCGAGAACGTCTCCGCCGACCTCATCACCATCATGGACGACGAGGGCATCCGCGACACCTTCCTGCTGCGTAAGTTCGAGCGCACCAACCAGGGCACCTGCTACAACCAGACCCCGCTGGTCAACATCGGCGACCGCGTCGAGGCCGGCCAGGTCATCGCCGACGGTCCGGGCACCCACAACGGTGAGATGTCCCTCGGCCGCAACCTGCTGGTTGCGTTCATGCCGTGGGAGGGCCACAACTACGAGGATGCGATCATCCTCAACCAGCGCGTCGTCGAGGAGGACATCCTCACCTCGATCCACATCGAGGAGCACGAGATCGACGCCCGCGACACCAAGCTGGGCGCCGAGGAGATCACCCGTGAGATCCCGAACGTCTCCGAGGACGTCCTGCGCGACCTCGACGAGCGTGGCATCGTCCGCATCGGTGCCGACGTCCGTGCCGGCGACATCCTCGTCGGTAAGGTCACCCCGAAGGGCGAGACCGAGCTGACCCCGGAGGAGCGCCTCCTGCGCGCCATCTTCGGTGAGAAGGCCCGCGAGGTCCGCGACACCTCGATGAAGGTGCCGCACGGTGAGAACGGCAAGGTCATCGGCGTCCGTCGCTTCGCCCGCGAGGACGACGACGATCTGGCCCCGGGCGTCAACGAGATGATCCGCGTCTACGTCGCCCAGAAGCGCAAGATCCAGGACGGAGACAAGCTCGCCGGCCGCCACGGCAACAAGGGTGTCGTCGGCAAGATCCTGCCGCCCGAGGACATGCCGTTCATGCCGGACGGCACCCCGGTGGACATCATCCTCAACACCCACGGTGTCCCGCGTCGTATGAACATCGGCCAGGTCCTGGAGATCCACCTCGGCTGGCTCGCCGCCGCCGGCTGGTCCGTCGACCCGTCCGACCCGGACAACGCCGAGCTGCTGCAGACCCTGCCCGAGGACCTCTACGACGTCCCGGCCGGCTCGCTCACCGCCACCCCGGTGTTCGACGGCGCCTCCAACGAGGAGCTCGCCGGCCTGCTGCGCAACTCCCGCCCGAACCGCGACGGCGACGTCATGGTCAACGAGGACGGCAAGGCCGTGCTTTTCGACGGTCGTTCCGGCGAGCCCTTCCCGTACCCGGTCTCCGTGGGCTACATGTACCTCCTCAAGCTCCACCACCTGGTGGACGAGAAGATCCACGCCCGCTCCACCGGCCCGTACTCCATGATCACCCAGCAGCCGCTCGGCGGTAAGGCCCAGTTCGGTGGCCAGCGCTTCGGTGAGATGGAGGTGTGGGCGATGCAGGCGTACGGCGCCGCCTACACCCTGCAGGAGCTGCTGACGATCAAGTCCGATGACGTCGTCGGCCGTGTCAAGGTCTACGAGGCCATCGTCAAGGGCGAGAACATCCCGGACCCGGGTATCCCGGAGTCCTTCAAGGTTCTCCTCAAGGAGCTGCAGTCCCTGTGCCTCAACGTGGAGGTCCTCTCCGCCGACGGCACCCCGATGGAACTGTCCGGCTCCGACGACGACGACCTCGACTCGGCAGGATCCTCGCTGGGCATCAACCTGTCCCGCGACGAGCACTCCGACGTCGACGCCTCCTAAACCTCTAACCCGATATTCGCCATTCAATCCCTCCCCACCGGGAGGGGAAAGGGAGTTACGTGTTCGACGTAAACCTCTTCGAAGAGCTCCGCATCGGCCTGGCCACTGCCGACGACATCCGCCGCTGGTCCAAGGGCGAGGTCAAGAAGCCGGAGACCATCAACTACCGCACCCTCAAGCCCGAGAAGGACGGTCTCTTCTGCGAGCGCATTTTCGGCCCCACCCGTGACTGGGAGTGCGCCTGTGGCAAGTACAAGCGCGTCCGCTACAAGGGCATCATCTGTGAGCGCTGTGGCGTCGAGGTGACCAAGTCCAAGGTCCGCCGTGAGCGCATGGGCCACATCGAGCTGGCCGCCCCGGTCACGCACATCTGGTACTTCAAGGGTGTGCCGTCCCGCCTGGGCTACCTGCTCGACCTCGCCCCGAAGGATCTCGAGCGGATCATCTACTTCGCCGCGAACATCATCACCTCCGTCGACGACGAGGCACGCCACAACGACCTGTCCACCCTCGAGGCCGACATGCTCCTCGAGAAGAAGGACGTCGAGGCCGACGCCGAGTCCGAGATCGCCGAGCGTGCCGCCAAGCTGGAGGAGGACCTCGCCGAGCTCGAGGCCGCCGGCGCCAAGGCCGACGCCCGCCGCAAGGTGCAGACCGCCGCCGACAAGGAGATGCAGCACATCCGCGAGCGCGCGGAGCGTGAGATCGACCGTCTCGAGGAGATCTGGCAGACCTTCGTCAAGCTGGCTCCGAAGCAGATGATCATCGACGAGACCGTCTACGAGGAGCTCCTCGACCGCTACGAGGAGTACTTCACCGGCGGCATGGGCGCCGAGGCGATCCAGACCCTGATCCGCAACTTCGACCTCGACGCCGAGGCCGAGGAGCTGCACACCATCATCAACGAGGGCAAGGGCCAGCGTAAGATGCGTGCGCTCAAGCGCCTCAAGGTCGTCGCCGCGTTCCAGCGTTCCGGCAACGACCCGGCCGGCATGGTCCTCGACTGCATCCCGGTGATCCCGCCGGAGCTGCGTCCGATGGTCCAGCTCGACGGTGGCCGTTTCGCCACCTCCGACCTCAACGACCTCTACCGTCGCGTCATCAACCGCAACAACCGCCTCAAGCGCATGATCGACCTCGGCGCGCCCGAGATCATCGTGAACAACGAGAAGCGCATGCTGCAGGAGTCCGTCGACGCCCTCTTCGACAACGGTCGTCGCGGCCGTCCGGTCACCGGGCCGGGCAACCGCCCGCTGAAGTCCCTGTCCGACCTGCTCAAGGGCAAGCAGGGCCGCTTCCGTCAGAACCTGCTGGGTAAGCGCGTCGACTACTCCGGCCGTTCCGTCATCATCGTCGGCCCGCAGCTCAAGCTGCACGAGTGCGGCCTGCCGAAGCTCATGGCACTCGAGCTGTTCAAGCCGTTCGTCATGAAGCGCCTCGTGGAGAACGACTACGCGCAGAACATCAAGTCCGCGAAGCGCATGGTCGAGCGTCAGCGTCCCGAGGTGTGGGACGTGCTCGAGGAGGCCATCGCCGAGCACCCGGTCATGCTCAACCGTGCACCGACCCTGCACCGTCTGGGTATCCAGGCGTTCGAGCCGAAGCTCGTCGAGGGTAAGGCCATCCAGCTGCACCCGCTGGCCTGTGAGGCCTTCAACGCCGACTTCGACGGTGACCAGATGGCCGTGCACCTGCCGCTGTCCGCGGAGGCGCAGGCCGAGGCACGCGTGCTCATGCTCGCCTCCAACAACATCCTGTCCCCGGCATCCGGTAAGCCGCTGGCCATGCCGCGACTCGACATGGTGACCGGCCTGTACTTCCTCACCATGGACAAGAAGGAGGGCGAGATCGGCGGCCAGGGCGGTTACCGTCCGGCCGACTCCGACGGTCCGGAGCAGGGCGTGTACTCGTCCTTCGCCGAGGCCATCATGGCCCGCGATCTGGGTGTCCTGGGTCTCCAGGCCCCGATCAAGGTGCGTATCTCCCACCTGCGTCCGCCGGCCGACGTCGAAGCCGAGCAGTTCCCCGACGGTTGGGAGCAGGGCCAGGTCTGGACCGCCCACACCACCCTGGGCCGCGTCATGTTCAACGAGCTGCTGCCGTGGAATTACCCGTACCTCGAGGGCGTCATGGTCCGTAAGGGCGGCGGCGCGGGCTTCATCATGCTCGGTGACGTGATCAACGATCTCGCCGCCAAGTACCCGATGATCACCGTGTCCCAGACCATGGACAAGATGAAGGACGCCGGTTTCTACTGGGCGACCCGTTCCGGTGTCACCATCGCCATGTCCGACGTTCTGGTTCTCCCCAACAAGGAGGAGATTCTCGAGCGTTACGAGGCCGAGGCACGCGAGATCGAGCGCAAGTTCTGGGTCATGGGTGCGCTGCGTGAGCGCGACCGCTACGACCGTCTCGTCGAGCTGTGGCAGGACGCCACGAACAAGGTCGGTAAGGCCGTCGAGGATCTCTACCCCGACGACAACCCGATTCCGATGATCGTGAAGTCCGGTGCCGCCGGTAACATGCGTCAGATCTGGACCCTGGCCGGCATGAAGGGCATGGTCGTGAACTCCAAGGGTGACTACATCACCCGCCCGATCAAGACCTCCTTCCGTGAGGGCCTGTCGGTTCTGGAGTACTTCAACAACTCCCACGGTTCCCGTAAGGGCCTGGCCGATACCGCGCTGCGTACCGCCGACTCCGGTTACCTCACCCGTCGTCTCGTCGACGTCGCCCAGGACGTCATCGTCCGCGAGGACGACTGCGGCACCCGCCAGGGTGTGCGCGTCCCGGTCGCCGTCGAGGTCAAGGACGCCGAGGGCAACGTCACCGGTTACTCTGAGCACCCGCTGGTCGAGACCTCCGTCTCCGGCCGCGTCTTCGCCACCGAGGTCACCTCCGGCAACGGTGAGGTTCTCTTCGAGGCCGGCGCCGACCTCACCGACGAGGCCGTCGACAGGCTAGTCGAGCTGGGCATCGCCGAGGTCAAGGTCCGCTCCGTGCTGACCTGCCAGACCCCGACCGGTGTCTGTGCGAAGTGCTACGGCAAGTCCATGGCCTCCGGCCAGCTGGTCGACATCGGCGAGGCCGTCGGCATCGTCGCCGCCCAGTCGATCGGTGAGCCCGGTACCCAGCTGACCATGCGTACCTTCCACCAGGGTGGTGTCGGTGGCGACATCACCGGCGGTCTGCCGCGTGTCCAGGAGCTGTTCGAGGCCCGCGTGCCGAAGAACGCCTCCCCGATCGCGGAGTTCTCGGGCACCGTCGCACTCGAGGATGACGGCAACTTCTACAAGCTCGTCCTCACCTCCGACGACGGCAACGAGGAGAAGATCTACGAGAAGCTGTCCAAGCGACAGGGTCTCGCCCAGGTCAAGGTCCCGATGGACAACAACCCGTCGGTGTTCATCGAGCGCACCCTGCGCGACGGTGACCACGTCGAGCTCGGCGATCGCCTGCTCCGCGGCCCGGCCGACCCTCATGACGTCCTGCGCGTCCTGCGTCGTCGCGGCGTCGAGAAGCACCTGATCGACGAGGTGCAGGCCGTGTACCGCACCCAGGGTGTGGCCATCCACGACAAGCACATCGAGATCATCATCCGCCAGATGCTGCGCCGCGGTACCGTCATCGACGCCGGTTCCACCGAGTTCCTGCCGGGCACCCTGGTCGACCTCACCGAGGCCCGCCGCATCAACGCCGCGGTCCGCGCCGAGGGTGGCCAGCCGGCTGAGCTGCGCGACCAGATCATGGGTATCACCAAGGCCTCGCTGGCCACGGAGTCCTGGCTGTCCGCCGCGTCGTTCCAGGAGACCACCCGTGTCCTGACCGACGCCGCGATCAATAAGCGCTCCGACCAGCTCATCGGCCTCAAGGAGAACGTGATCATCGGTAAGCTGATCCCGGCCGGTACCGGCATCTCCCGCTACCGAAACATCCAGGTCAAGCCGACCGAGGCGGCCCGCAACGCGGCCTACTCGATCCCGACCTACGGTGACTCCATCTACGGTGACGACGGCTACGCCGAGTTCACCGGCGCCTCCGTCCCGCTGGACGAGGACTTCCAGATGTAGTTCCGCCTGACCTGACCCCCGATCATTGATCGGGGGTTTTGTCAATGGTGGGGTCGGCGCGGGGCGCCGTTTCTGTGGATAGGTGGGGGTTGTCCACAGGTCGGGTTGGTTGCTTGTCGACGCCCCTGTGATTCCGGTTTATCGTCCGGGGCATGGACATCGATGCGGCGTTGCAGGCCCTGCGGGGTATGCGGGTGCTGGAGGAGCTTTCCTCCGGTCGCCTGTCGACGTCGCGCATCGAGGCACTGGGTTTCCGGGATGCGGGGGCGTGGGACCGGTTGGCGGGGGTGTACTTCGGCCCCACCCGGCACAAGCGACTGCAGGCCGCCGCGAGGGTGGCGGCCGAGGGGCTGTCGTTGGATGCGTTGGGGGTGGTGGAAAAACACACCCGCAAACTGCTCAAGGGTGCCGCAGTCACCGAGTGGGAACTACGTGTCGAGTTGTGTGGCCTGCGGGGCACGGTGGGGGAGATCGACCGGGCGGCTGCCGCCCGGGTGCGCGAGTACGGTGACGTCCGTTAGCGTGGTGTATCTGTAACTGCCGGTGAGGACCCCATGGAAGATGTGGGCGACCACCGCAGTACCTTTCGAATCAACTCCT
>NZ_FXAR01000003.1 GCF_900177745.1 Corynebacterium pollutisoli
GGAAGCTAAGCCTGCCCGCGCTGATGGTACTGCACTCGGGAGGGTGTGGGAGAGTAAGTTACCGCCGACACTAAAAACAACAACAACTCAATAACCCGAAGGGAGGGGCTCCGCTACACAGCGAAGCCCCTCCCTTCATCCGTGATTCCGCGGCCCGAAATTTTCACATCAGTGCGCAGCTGCGCACTCTTTTCCCGCGCTGACCGCAGGTGTCAGCCGGTTGGGACAGTACATGCCGGCGTCAACTTACAAGGTCGAGGTTTTCTGTATAGTTGTGGTGTTGACGTGCGCGGATGCGCAGACGATCCCGATCGACCAGGTGGAGGAGGCCGAGCGTGGACCTATTCCTCAACGGAGTGTTCACGTTCCTGCTCCTCAATTTCGTCGTCGCGCTCGTCGTGATCCTGCGTCGCGCACAGCGGGGTTCGTGGCTCCTCGTTCTTCTCCTGTCCGGTACGACGGGTGCCGCCCTGGCTGCCGTCGCCGCGGCAACCACTCCCGTGTCGTCCCGCCAGGGAGATCTCCCTCTGACGTTCACGGCACTTGCCGCAATCAGCGCGTTGGTCGCGGTGGCGGCGTACCGTACCCGCCTTCGTCGAGAAGCAGCCGGGGAGGCGGGCCATGATCACTGATGCGCTCGGAGCCCTGAGCATCACCATTGGCGTCGTGTTCTTCACCGCTGGCACGATCGGTCTCATCCGTTTCCCGGATGTGCGCAGTCAGCTGCATGCCCTGACCAAGGCGGACAATCTCGGTCTCGGCCTGGTGCTGCTCGGCGTCGGGATACTCTCCGGGAACCTGCTGGTTGCCGTGGTTCTGTTGCTCGTGTGGGTGGTGGCGCTCGGCTCGGCGTCGGTGTCCGCACAGTCTCTGGCGGAGCTCGACGCCGTGGAGGAGCACAGGGGCGAGGGGGCCGCCGCATGACCGTGACAGTCGTGGACGGGGTGCTCGGGCTGGCGACGCTCGCCTCCCTGGCGCTCATCGTGTTCGTCAGTGACCGGCGCGTCCAGGTGGGTTCCTTCCTGAGCTTCGGGGTCATCATCAGCCTGGTGTGGCTGCGGCTCGGGGCCCTCGATGTCGCTTTCGCGGAGGCGGCCCTGGGGACGGGCATGCTCAGCGCGGTTCTCGTCTGGCTGGCGGTCCGTCACCCTGTCGCCCCCGCCCATTCCCGGGACCCGGACGGGCCGGCCGCCCCGCACTGGCTCAAGGCGGGCGTCGGTGTGCTCAGCGGCGCGGTGCTCACCGTCATCCTCGGATCCCTGGTCCTGCAGGCCCGCCACCTGGAACCCGCCTGGACCACTGATGTTCCGCGGTCCATGCCGGAGGGCGTGAGCCACGGGATCACCGGGGTGCTCCTGGCGTTCCGCGCCTACGACACCCTGCTCGAGAGCGCGGTGCTGTTGTTCGCCGGTGTCATCGCTCTCGTGCTCAGCGACAACCGTATCCCCGCCGGCCCGCGGGCCGAGCTTCCCCCCGTCGCCGTGTGGTTCGTGCGGATGGCGGCTCCGGTGCTGCTGCTCCTCGGGCTGTGGCTGCTGTTCGCGGGCAGTTCAGACTCCGGGGGCGCGTTCCAGTCCGGCTCGGTCCTGGCGGCGCTGCTCATCCTGCTGCAGATGGCGGGCGTCGACATGCGGCGCACGCATCGCCTGCTGCGCCCCGCGCTCATCGTCGGGGTCGTCGTGTTCATCGTCGCAGCGGCCCTCGGGCCGGTGCTCGGGGATGCCTGGCTCACGTGGCCGGAGACGGGCGCGTTCGCGGTGATCCTGCTCGTGGAGATCGCCCTGACCATCGGTATCACCGCCGGCCTCTACCTGCTCTACCTGACGCTCGAGGTGGCCCCGTGACGCTCATCCAGTTCTACCTCGGGCTCGCCGTACTGCTCATCGTCGTGGGCATGGTGCGCATGTTCCTCGTCCGTGACCGCGTCGCACGACTGGTGGCCATGAATGTCGTCGGGGCCGGCACGCTGCTCATTCTCATCGCCCTGGCGGCCCGTACCGATTCCGTGGATCCGGTGCTCACCGCGCTGGTCATCACCGGGCTCGTCATCACGGTGGCGTTCACGGCGGTCGGGGCGCTGCTCATCTCCCGGATCGAGGAGGAGCCGTGACCCTCGCGCAGTTCTGCCTCGGCGGGCTCGTCCTCGTTCCCCTCCTCGCGGCCGCGCTCGCCGTGTACCCGCGGCTCGGACGCGCCGTCGGGCTCGGCGTGGCGGTCATCGTCCCGGTGCTCCTCGCGCCCGTGCTCATCGACGCCACCCGCGCCCCCGTCGAGCTCACCCTAGGCGGGTACGACGTCCCCCTCGGCATCGCTCTCCGCGCTGACGGCCTGTCGGTCCTCTTTCTCCTGCTCACCGCCGTGGTGGGTGGGTTGGTGACATTGGCCGCCCGGAAGGAGCGGGGCTTCTGGCCGCTGTGGTTGGGTTGCTGGGCGGGCCTCAACGCGGTGTTCCTGGCGGGGGATCTGTTCAACACCTATGTCGGGCTCGAGGTCGTCGGCCTCACCGCCGTGGGGCTGGTCGCGCTCGGGGGAGCAGAGGCCCGGGTCGCGGCGCTGCGGTACCTCTTCGTCGCGGTCGTCGGCTCCCTGCTCTTTCTCCTCAGCGTCGGGCTGCTGGTGGCGGTGACGGGCACCCTCGACATCCGGCAGGTGGGGGAGCGTGCGGCGGCACACCCCGAGGTGCTCAGTGTCGCGCTCATCCTCGCCTCCGTCGGCCTGGGCATGAAGCTGGCGTTGGCCCCCATGCACGGCTGGCTCATCCCGGCGCACGCCGCCGCCCCCAGCCCCGTGTCGCCGCTGCTCTCTGCGCTGGTGATCAAGGCGGCCTTCTTCGTGCTGCTGCGCCTGTGGCTGTGGGTGGCCACCCCGGAACTCGTCGCGGAGCTGGCGGTGGTCACGTGGGTGTTGGCCGGGGCGGGTGTCCTGGCCATCGTGGTCGGGTCCGTCATGGCGCTGCGGCAGACGCACATGAAACCGCTCGTCGCGTACTCCACCGTGGCGCAGGTCGGGTACTTCTTCCTCTTCTTCCCCCTCATCCCGGACGCCGATGCCATCCCCGGTGCCCTCGCCGGCACGCTGGGCCTCGCGCTCGGGCACGGCATCGCCAAGGCGGCGCTCTTCCTGGCGGCGGGCTACCTCAAGGAGCTCTACGGCACGGACGAGATCGCCCGGCTCCACGGCGTCGGGCGTGACCACCCCGGGCTCATCCTGGCGATGGGTCTGGCGGCGGTCGGCCTGGCCGGTATGCCGCTGTCCCTGTCGTTCTCCGGGAAGTGGCTGCTGAGCACCGCCGCGGTGAGCAACGGCCACTACTGGCTCCTCGGTGTGGTGGTGTTGGCGACGCTGCTCTCGGCGGCGTACCTGCTCAAGATGATGGGTCCGCTGCTCATCGAG
The DNA here is from genome assembly GCF_900177745.1 of Corynebacterium pollutisoli. Lineage (GTDB taxonomy): Bacteria > Actinomycetota > Actinomycetes > Mycobacteriales > Mycobacteriaceae > Corynebacterium > Corynebacterium pollutisoli. The sequence goes on from NZ_FXAR01000003.1 coordinate 3,394, forward strand.
GAGGACACGGACGGGGAGGTCGCCCAGCGCACCTCCCTGCCGGCCGTGGCCCTCGCCCCGCCGTTGGCGCTGGGCACCGTGACGCTGCTCGCCGGTTTCGGCGGCGTGTGGCTCACCGGGCTTCTGGAGGTGGGCGCACCGTGGTAGATCTCGTCCCCACCGCCTGGCTGACCCATGTGCCGCTGCTCATGCTGCTCAGCTCGCTCATCGCGGCGGTCCTCATCTTCCCGCTGCCCGAGCAGGCGCGGCGCGCCAGGTCGACGATCAACCTGGCGGCGGCCGTCGTCAAGCTGGGTCTGGTGTTCCTGCTCTTCCCGGTGGTTCTCGACGAGGGCCTGCGGCCCGAGTTCGCCGTCCCCTTCCTGCCGGGCATCGACCTGGTGCTGCGGGTGGATGAGTTCTCCCTGTTCTTCGCCACGCTGTCAGCGGTGTTGTGGCTGCTCACGACGATCTACGCCATCGGCTACCTGGCGGAGGGGCAGCACCGTTCGCGCTTCTTCGGCTTCTTCAGTCTGTGTGTGACCGCGACTGTGGGCATCTCGTTCTCCGGCAACCTCATCACCTTCCTCGTGTTCTACGAGATGCTCACCCTGGTCACCTATCCGCTGGTGGCGCACTGGGGGACGGCGGCGTCGATTCGTGCGGCCCGCCTCTACCTGCGGTACACGCTCAGCGGCGGGCTGGCGCTGCTCATCGGTGTCGTCTGGCTGACCAGTTATGCGGGGCCCGTCGATTTCGCCCCGGGTGGCGCGATCGGGGTGGCGGAGCTTGTCGACGCCCGCCCCGTGGTCGCGGCCCTCATCTTCGCCCTGCTCATCGGTGGTCTCGGCGTGAAGGCGGCACTGTTCCCGCTCCACGGCTGGTTGCCGACGGCGATGGTCGCCCCCGCCCCGGTCTCCGCGCTGTTGCACGCCGTGGCGGTGGTGAAGGCCGGTGTGTTCGGCATCGTGCGCGTCATCGACGACGTTTACGGTGTCAACGTCGCCGCCGACCTCGGGGTGCTCGAACCACTGCTCATCGTCGCGGTCGTGACCATCCTCTACGGCTCCTACCAGGCGCTGCGGCAGGTGGATCTCAAGGCGCGGCTGGCGTACTCGACGGTCTCGCAGGTCTCCTATGTCACGCTCGGCATCGCACTGGTGTCGGTCGCGGGCGCGACCGGCGGGGTGGTGCATCTGGTACACCAGGGGGTCATGAAGATCACCCTGTTCTTCTGTGCCGGCCTGTACGCGGAGGAGGCGGGGGCGAAGAAGATCACGGAGCTCGACGGCCTGGGCCGCCGCATGCCGGGGACGTCCGCGGCGTTCACGGTGGGCGCTTTCGGCATGATCGGCCTGCCGCCGACGGCCGGGTTCATCTCCAAGTGGCAGCTGGGGCTGGGGGCGCTGGACTCCGCGCACCCGTGGGTGATCGCGGTGCTGCTGGCCTCCTCGGTGCTCAACGCCATGTACTTCCTGCCCGTCGTTTACCGCCTGTGGTTTCGACCGGCCCCCGGGGAGCGGATCCGCGAGCCGCTGCCCCTGCTGGTCCCCGCCTTGTCGACGACCGCCCTCGTCCTCCTCTTCGGCACCGTCGCGTCCGCGCCGTTCATGCCGCTCGACATCGCCGGCCAGGTGGCGGAGAAGGTGTTCCGATGACCCTCGACATTCCCTGGCTGCTCTTCGGCTCCAGCTTCCGCCTCGACGAGGTCTCCGGACCGCTCGTGGCGGTGGCCACGGTGCTCTACGCCGTGGCGCTCGTCGCCTCCCGCGACCGCCCGCTGCGGGCCTTCCTCCTGGTCAGCTACCTGGGCAACATCGGCGTGTACCTCGCGGCGGACATCATCAGCTTCTACCTGGCGTTCGCGGTGATGAGTTTCGCGGCGGTCGGCCTGGTCATCCACACCCGCACGGAGGCGGCCCACCGGGCGACGGGGGTGTATCTCGTCATGACCGTGCTCAGTGAGACCGCGTTGCTCGCCGGCCTGTGGCTCACCGGGGCCGCCGGCGGCACGCTCATCGACGACGCCCCCGCCGCCATCGCCTCCTCCGACCACCGCGGACTCATCGTCGCGCTCCTGCTCGTCGGATTCGGGGTGAAGGCGGGCCTGGTGCCGCTGCACGTGTGGCTGCCACTCGCCCACCCGGCCGCCCCGCCGGCGGCCAGCGCGGTGCTCTCCGGCGTCATGGTCAAGGCGGGCATCGTCGGCTGGCTGCTCTTCCTGCCCACGGGTGTCGACGACCTGGCCCGGGTCCTGCTCGTCCTCAGTCTCATCGGGGCGTTCGGGGCCCCGCTCATCGGCGTGCTGCAGACCGACCCGAAGGTCATCCTCGCGTACTCGACGATCTCCCAGCTCGGCTTCCTCGGGGCCGTCATCGCCGCCGGACTGCTGGTGCCGGAGGCCTCCGTCACCGCGGCGGTGGTGGTGTACGCGGTGCACCACGGACTGGCGAAGGCGGCGCTCTTCCTCGGGGTCCCGGTGTGGCAGGCCGCCGCGCCGGGCGCGCGTCGTCGGCTGGCGGCGGCGGGACTCGGCTGGGCGGGCCTGGCTCTGGTCGGTTTCCCGTTCACCTCCGGGGCGCTGGCGAAGTACGACGCGAAGTACGCCGTCGAGGACCACTGGGTGGCGCTCGTCCTGCCGCTGGTGGCCACCGGTTCGGCGCTGCTGCTGGTCCGGTTCGCGTGGGCCCTGCGTCGCGTGGAGCCGGAGCCGCGCGGGGTCGACGGCGAACTGATCGGCTGGCTCACCCTCTGCGTGTTCGGACTGGCGCTGCCGCTCGTCCACGCCCATCCCGCCCCGGCACCGGACACCCTGTGGGACATGCTGTGGCCGCTGCTGCTCGCGGCACCCCTGGGCTGGTGGCTGTGGCGGCGTGGGGAGCAGGAGCCGCCGGTGCCGGCGGGCGACCTCGTCGTCGTGGGCGAACGCGCCCTGGCCGCCACCCGGGCCACGGGTGGGGCCGGGTTGGAGCGGGTGCACGGGGTGACGCGCGGCGTCGCGAAGCAGTGGGCCCGCACGTGGCGCGGCGCGGGTGGCCTCACCGAACGCAGTGTCGAGGGGCTCGAGTCCCGGGTCCGGGTGTGGACGTTGTCGGGCCTGGTCACGCTGGTGCTGCTCGGCACCCTGCTGGCGCTGGGGTGGTGGATGTGATCCGCGCCCTCTTCCTCGCCCTGCTGTGGGTGCTGCTCGCCGGGTGGGACGCCGACTACCTGGCGTACGGCGTGGTCAGCGTCGCCGCGGCCACCGCACTGAGCCACCTCCTCGTGCCGCGTTCCCGGCTGCGTCTGCACGTGGTGGGCACCGCCCGGCTCGTGGCGTGGTTCCTGCAGCAGACCGGCATCGGCGGCGGGGACGTGGCGCGCCGGGCCGTTACGCGCACGCCCGACATCGAACCGGCGGTCGTCGAGACGCAGGTGTGGCTGCCGGAGGGACCCGCCCGGCAGACGGCGATGCTGCTGATGAACCTCATGCCCGGCTCCATGGTGCAGCGCGAACTCGCCGCTGACCGGGTGGAACTGCACACCCTCAGCCCGACGCTGGCACCTGCCCAGCAGTTCGATGAGCTGCAGCACCGGGTTGCGGCGGCGTTCAGCCTGCCTGGCCGGGCAACAGACGCCGCGCAGCGGTGAAGCGGCGCTGCTCACCGCTGAGCGGATCGACGAAGGACAGGCCCGTGGACACCAGGTGCAGGGGGCGGGAGTGGTCCTCCTCGTCCTCGGCGTGGATGCGCGGGTAGAAGTTGTCGCCGAGGATCGGCACGCCGTGCTCCCACATGTGCAGCCGCAGCTGGTGGGTGCGGCCGGTCTCCGGGGCCAGGACGTAGTGCGCCAACGGCGGCTGCGGGCCGTGGACGGCCTCGAGGGTGGCCTGCTCCGCGGCGGTGAGCGGGATGACGTCGACAAGCGCCGTCACGGCGTTGGGCTCGCCGTCGACGATGTGTCCCTGGATCTCCCCGGCGACCTTGAGCATCCGGGAGCGCCACACCGTGCCTGGGCGCAGGGCCGGGTCGAAGGGGGCGATCGCCTCGTAGGTCTTGTGCACCTCGCGGGCGGCGAAGAGCTGCTGGTAGGCACCCCGGACCTCGCGGCGCAGCGTGCACAGCAGCAGGCCCGAGGTGAGGCGGTCCAGCCGGTGGGCGGGCGTGAGTTCCGGCAGGTCGAGGGCACGGCGGAGGCGGACGGTGAGCGTCTCCGTGATGTGCCGGCCGCGCGGCATGGTGGCCAGGAAGGGCGGTTTGTAGGCGACGAGGATGTCGTCGTCGCGGTGGAGCACGTCGATCTCGTAGGGAACGCGCGCCTCCGGGGCGGGCATGCGGTAGAAGAAGACGTCCTGACCGGGGGCGACCACATCGTCGAAGGCGAAGGGCACGCCGCGGCGGTCGACGACGAGGCCGGCGTCGAAACGCTGTCGGAGCGCGGCGGCATCGTCGAGTGGATGGCGGTGGCGCTGGGTGGCGATGAGATGCCCCACCCACTCGCCGGCGCTCAGCGGTGCGGCGTCCTCGGGGAGGCGGGCGCGGGTCGCGGTGAGGCCGTCGCGGACCGGCAGCGGCGACCGTTGCCCGCGTGGGGGCTGTACTACTCTGTCAGACATGAACTTCGACGCAATCCTTAACCCGGCCATCGCATTCTCCTCCGAGGGTATCGGAGCGGTGCTGCTCGACTTCGCACAGGTCATCTACACCTTCCTGTTCCCGGCGAACTCCGACGCGGCGCACCCCATCGAGATCCCGGCCTAAGCGCAGGTAAGACCAGGCTATCCTGGCTTGTCCGTCCTTCATCAACTGGTTGTAACATCTCAGTGAAAGCTGTCATCAACGGCTACAATTGTTGGTGATACTCAATATCTCATCCTCACAAAGGAAAGGGCGGAACGAGATGACTCAGGAAGATATCGTCGTCGTAGCAGTCGACGGCTCCGCAGCTTCACACAACGCTGTCCGATGGGCCGCGAACACGGCCAACAAGCGCGGTATCCCGCTGCGACTGGCGTCCTCCTACACGATGCCGCAGTTCCTCTACGCGGAGGGCATGCTCCCGCCGCAGGAGCTGTTCGACGACCTGCAGTCCGAGACCATGGAGAAGATCGACGAGGCCCGCGCCATCGCGCACGAGGTCGCGCCGGAACTGAAGATCGGCCACACCATCGCCGAGGGCTCCCCCATCGACATGCTGCTGGACATGTCCCGTGACGTCACGATGATCGTCATGGGTTCCCGCGGCCTGGGCGGACTGTCCGGCATGGTGATGGGTTCGGTCTCCGCCGCCGTCGTCTCCCACGCCTCCTGCCCCGTCGTGGTCGTCCGCGAGGACAACACGGTCGACGAGACCACCAAGTACGGCCCCGTCGTCGTCGGCGTCGACGGTTCCGATGTCTCCCAGAAGGCCACCGAGATCGCCTTCGCCGAGGCCTACGCCCGCGGCGCCGAGCTCGTCGCCGTCCACACCTGGATGGACATGCAGGTCCAGGCGTCGCTCGCCGGCCTGTCCGCCGCCCAGCAGCAGTGGGAGGAGGTCGAGCGGGAGCAGATCGACATGCTCACCGAGCGCCTCCAGCCGTTGACCGACGCACACCCGGAGGTGCAGGTCCGCAAGGTCATCACCCGTGACCGGCCGGTCCGCGCGCTGGTGGAGAACTCCGAGGGCGCGCAGCTGCTCGTCGTCGGTTCCCACGGTCGTGGTGGCTTCAAGGGCATGCTGCTCGGTTCCACCTCGCGCGCGCTCCTGCAGTCCGCACCGTGCCCGATGATGGTGGTCCGCCCCGAGAACGTCTAGGTTCCCGCGCCGCCCGCTTGTCGACGTCCCCCTGTGGTTCCCACGGGGGGACGTTGCGTTTCTGTGGGTTTCGGGGCGGTTAAGTTCTGTGTACTTATCTGCAACGATCCGATTACGTTGTGTTCTCAGGTTGCGCATAACCGCCCGGTTCGTGGCACACTAGGTATGTTCAATAGCGCATGAATCACAGAATTTAAGGAGAACACAATGCTCGGTATGGGAATCATCGGTTGGATCATCATCGGCGGCCTGGCCGGTTGGATCGCCTCCAAGATCAAGGGCACTGACGCCCAGCAGGGTCTGCTGCTCAACATCGTCGTCGGTGTCGTCGGCGGTCTGCTCGGTGGCTGGCTGCTCAGCCTCTTCGGTGTCGACGTTGAGGGTGGCGGTCTGATCTTCAGCTTCCTCACCTGTCTGCTGGGTGCGGTTATCCTGCTGACCATCGTCAACATGGTGACCGGCCGCAGCCGCAAGTAGCGGTCCCCGCTGCCTGACCCGCCCCTCGGGGCGGGTTTTTTCATGCCCGTCCCCGGACCGGACTGTCACAAGACGTACCGGTTTGTCTATATTGTGTAGGAGAGCCAGTATCGAGCATCCCGCACAACCCCAGAAAGGACCGGGTACGTCCGTGGCCGCAGGCACAGCGAAGAAGAAGACGACGAGCAGCCGCCGTCGCAACCGCCCGAGCCCCCGTCAACGACTCCTGGATTCGGCGACCAACCTCTTCACCACCGAGGGCATCCGCGTCATCGGCATCGACCGGATCCTGCGCGAGGCGGACGTGGCCAAGGCCTCCCTGTACTCGCTGTTCGGATCCAAGGACGCCCTCGTCATCGCCTACCTGGAGACGCTCGACGAGCAGTACCGCCAGGCGTGGGAGCAGCGGACGAGGGACATGACGGACGCGGAGGACAAGATCCTCGCCTTCTTCGACATGGCCATCGCCGAGGAACCGGGCAAGGATTTCCGCGGCTCGCACTTCCAGAACGCCGCCAACGAGTACCCGCGCCCGGAGGCGGAGTCGGAGCACGGCATCGTCGCCGCCGCCCACGAGCACCGCCGCTGGATGCACCAGACGATGACGGATCTGCTCACCGCGAAGAACGGTTACCCCTCGGCGACGCAGGCCAACCAGCTGCTCATCTTCCTCGACGGCGGCCTGGCGGGCGCGCGTTTCGCCCGGGAGGTCACTCCGCTGCAGACGGCCCGCGATCTGGCTCGTCAGATGCTGTCGGCTCCGCCGGCGGATTACTCGATCTAGTCTTCTTCTTCTCCTGCCGCCTGGCCTGCCAGGCGGCGATCCGGCGGACCGTCGGCCGCTTCTCCCACTCGGCGATCTTCTCCTGGGTGCGCTCCCGCTGGATCTCGGAGCGCACCTTCTGCTTCTCCTTGGCCAGCGCCTTCGCCTCGGCCTTCTGCTCCTCGAGTTCCGCCCGGCGGGCGGCCTTCTCCTCGTTGAGCTCGCGCCGGATCGCGGGGATCTTCCACGGCATCACCGCGCCCGCTGCTTTACGACGCCGCGTATCCCACTTCACCTGCCGTTTCTCCCGGTCGGCGCTCTTGGCGATGTCGCGTCGTTCGCGGGAGAACTCCTCGAAGTCCTCGCTCAGCGGGATCCTGCGGTGGACGAGCGGGTAGATGATGAGGGTCTGGACGAGGGTCCACAGGTTGTTGGCGAACCAGTAGAGGATGATCGCCACCGGCAGGGGGCCGGTGAGCGCCAGGGTGATGAGCAGCACCGGGATGAACAGCGTCATGCCGATGAGGAACTTGTTCATGCCGCGGGCCAGGCCGGAGTCCCAGTCGAGGGTCTGCATGTTGCGCCAGATGGAGGCGATCATGTTGCCCGTGGTGAACACCACGGCCGCGATGAGGAACGGCAGAACGAAGTCCCGGACCTCCCCGCTGGTGGTGCCCAGGCGGGCGAGGATGTCCTCCGGCATGGCGATGTACGCCGGCAGCGGAACACCGTTGACGGTGGCGTCGAGGAAGGCGTTGATCTCGTCCGCGTTGAGGAAACCGATGCGGGTCTCCGGGGTGACCTCCAGGCCGTCCCCGGGGCGGGCCATGCGCAGCAGCACCTGGTAGAGGCCCAGGAACACGGGGATCTGGATGAGTGCGGGCACGCAGCCCGCGGAGATCCTGTGCCCGTACTCCTCCCTGAGTTCCTTCTGTTTCCGCTCGAACTCGAGGATGGACTCCCGGTCCGTCTTCGTCGCGTACTCCTCCTTCAGCGCCGCCAGGGCGGGGCGCATGGCCACGCCGATGCGGGCCGTCTTGGCCTGGGCCCAGAAGAAGGGGATGAGGAAGGTGCGCACCGTGAGGACGAGGCAGAACATCGACACCAGCCAGGCCGTCGAATCGTCGATCCCGAACACCGAGTGGAGCAGCAGGTGCCACAGTTTGAGGATGCCGGAGACGGGATAGATGAACGGTTCGAGCACGGTGGAGACACACCTGACCTTTGACGGGACATGCAATTGGGACGCTAGACTGCAGTGAGCCTCAGTCGATCGTAGCGTTTCCAGGAGTGAATCCCGCATGAGTCACCGTTCCGGAGGGCAGCAGGCCCCGTCCCGGCAGGGATTCAGCGTGACGCAGTTCCTGGGTGAGCTGCTGCTCACCGCGGGCGTCATCATCCTGCTCTTCGCCTTCTACGAGTCCTACTGGACGAACATCGCCTCCGGCCGTCTCCAGGACGAGAAGGCCTCCGCCCTGCAGGACCGGTGGGGTGAATCCGAGGAATCCGGGGAGCGCGTCAACCCGCGCCAGAAGATCACCCCGGAGCTCGGCGAGGCCTTCGCCCGCATGTACATCCCCGCCTTCGGCTCGGACTTCCAGTTCGCCATCGTCGAGGGCACCGACGACGCGGACCTCATCGCCGGGCCGGGGCGCTACGTCGAGACGCAGATGCCCGGCGAAGCCGGCAACTTCGCCGTCGCCGGCCACCGTGTGGGGAAGGGCGCACCGTTCAACGACCTGGGCAACCTGCAGGTGTGTGACGCGATCGTCGTCGAGACGCAGACGGAGTGGATCACCTACCGGGTGCTGCCGATCGACGTCGCCGGGGACGCGCGTCGCGCCGAGGCCACCGGCTGCCTCACCCCGGAGCAGGTCGACCGGGTCACCCACGGCGAGTACGCGTCGGTGCAGGGCCGCCACATCACGCTGCCGGGTGCCGTCGAGGTGATCAACCCGGTGCCGGGACTGGCCGCCACCCAGGTCAGCCCCGAACTCGAGGGCATGATCACGCTGACGACGTGCCACCCGCAGTTCTCCAACGCGGAGCGCATGATCGTCCACGCCATGGAGGTCGAAGCGACCCCGAAGATCGCTGGCGAACGCCCGGCAGTACTGGAGGAGAGTTAGATGTACGGACCACTGTGGCGGGCCCTGCCGGGCCCCTGGCCGGTGAAGCTGCTCCTCGTGCTCATCCTCATCGCGGCGGTGTTCCTCCTGCTCATGGAGGTTGTGTTCCCCTGGGTGTCCACGCTCATGCCGTACAACGACGTGGCGGTCTAGCTAGAGGCCCAGGGTCGCGATGACCTCCTTGGCCACCAGCTCCGCCTTGAGGGACTGGTCCTGGTTGGTGAACACCACCACGGCCCGGTCGTCTTTCTGCACGGCGTAGAGCGACCCCTCCCGGTCGGGCACCAGCCCCGCGCCGGCGCGGCCGCCCGACCAGCCCTCCGGCTCCTCGGCGGGTTCCGTCGTGTCGATGGGGGCCGCCCAGTCCACGACCCGGATAGCGGCGTCGGTGTCCGGCATGTCCCGCACGATGACGGTCAGGTGCGGCTCCTCCGGGTACGACCAGAACACGCAGGACGGCGTGTCGAAACGCGTATCGACGCCCACCCCCAGCGTCCGCTGCCCGTTCGTGTCCGAGACCCACGCGGTGTCCAGGTACGGGCACTCCTCCCAGCTGTCCCGTCCCCCGGGGACCTCCGGCAGCGCGTCGTGCGGCAGGCCGGAGTCAGTGACCGGCGCCTCCTCTGCGGTGGGGGCGGGAGCCGCGACGTCCTCAGTGGTGTCGTCCGTGGGGGTGCAGCCGACGAGTAAGGCGGTGAGAAGGGCGGCGGGGAGGACGCTCGGTAGGCTCAGACGCATGGAGACCAGCCTAGATCCCCGGCCGGACATCGAGAAGTTCGGGCGCACCCGCGCGCCGGACGAGGACGCACTCATCGACGGCGTCCACATCCTCACGACGATCCTGCTCATCGCCACGCTCGTCTCCTCCGTCAACCTGCCCTTCGGGGAGGCCGCGCTCAACCTGCTCCTCGGGTCCGGTTTCGCGGTGCTCTACTTCTACGGCACCGCACTGCAGCCCGGGTGGCGGGAGGGAACGAGCCTGGCGTGGCTGCTCAGCCTGACGATGCTGTGGGTGCTGGCGATGCTCATGTCGCCGGTGGGCATCTACCTGGTGTTCTCCCTCTTCTTCCTCTATCTCCGCGTCATGGACGATGTACGCGGCGTGGTGGCGGTGGTGGCGGCGACGGCGGCGTCGATCCTCACCCAGGTGCCCGGCGGGCTCACCGTCGGCGGCGTCATGGGTCCGGCGGTCTCCGCGGCGGTGGTCCTGGCGATCCACTACGCTTTCCGCACCCTGGTGCGCATCAACCGGGAACGTGAGGAACTGATCACCCAGCTCATGGACACCCGCCTCCAGCTCGCGGAGACCGAACGCGCCGCCGGTGTCACTGAGGAACGCCAGCGTCTGGCGCACGAGATCCACGACACCGTGGCGCAGGGGTTGTCGAGCATCCAGATGCTGCTGCACTCCGCGGAGCGTGACCTGCAGCGCCTGGGTCTCAGCGAGGAGGAACTGGCGGGGCCGACCCGCTTCATCGACCTGGCACGCACCACCGCCAAGGACAATCTCGGCGAGGCCCGCGCCATGATCGCCGCCCTCCAGCCGGCGTCGCTGTCGGAGACCTCGCTCGAGTCGGCGCTGGAGCGCATGGCGGCCGGGTTCGCCGCGGCCGGGGACCTGCGGATCGAGGTCGGTGTCGAGGGCGCGGAGCGCCAGCTGCCCATGAAGACGGAGGCTGCGCTGCTGCGTATCGCGCAGGGGGCGGTGGGCAACGTCGCGAAGCATGCGGAGGCGAGTCGCTGCCGGGTGACCGTCACCTACGAGGCGGACGAGGTGCGGCTCGACGTGGTGGACAACGGCCGCGGTTTCGACCCGGCGGCGGTCGCGGAACAGCCCGCCGGGCTGGGCCATGTCGGCCTCGACGCCATGCGCCGTCGCGCGGCGGAACAGGGCGGGGCGGTGGAGGTGGAGTCGACTCCCGGGCACGGCACGGCCGTGTCGGTGGCAATCCCCGTTCCTGCCGACGCCGGTGCGGCGGCTACACTCGAACCAGAAACGCCGACCGAGGAAGGGGTCTGATGCTCTCATGATCCGAGTGCTGCTGGCCGATGATCATGAAATCGTCCGGATGGGACTCCGCGCCGTGCTGGAGGAGGCCGAGGACATCGAGGTCGTCGGCGAAGTCGCCACCGCCGATGCCGCCGTCGCCGCGGCTCAGGCCGGGGGCATCGACGTCATGCTCATGGACCTGCGCTTCGGCCCCGGCGTGGAGGGCACGCGCGTGACCACCGGCGCGGAGGCCACCGCCCGCATCAAGGCATCCATGTCGAACCCGCCCCAGGTGCTCGTGGTGACGAACTACGACACCGACGCCGACATCCTCGGCGCCATCGAGGCCGGGGCCGTGGGCTACATGCTCAAGGACGCCCCGCCGGCCGAGCTGCTGGCCGCGGTGCGGTCGGCGGCGGAGGGTGATTCGGCGATGTCGCCGGTCGTCGCCGACCGCCTCATGACGCGCGTGCGTACCCCGCGCACCTCGCTCACCCCGCGTGAGCTGGAGGTGCTCACCCTGGTGGCGGCCGGCTCCTCCAACCGGGAGATCGGCCACGAGCTCATGCTCTCGGAGGCGACGGTGAAGTCCCACCTCGTCCACATCTACGACAAGCTGGGTGTGCGCTCGCGGACCTCCGCCGTGGCGGCCGCCCGCGAGCAGGGTGTTCTCTAGGAGTTGGCCTTGTCGTAGGCCTCGATGACCGACGCGGGGATCTTGCCGCGATCGGAGACGTCGTGGTCGTTGGCGCGGGCCCACTCGCGGATGGCGCGGGAGCGCTCACGCTTGGCCGCGGCGGAGGGGCCGGACTGGCGGGAGCCAGAGGACTTCTGCTGGGTGGGGGCCGGCTGGGCGGCGTCGATCCACGGCTTGAGTGTGGCGCGGAATTCGGCGGCATTGTCCTCGGAGAGGTCAATGACATAGTTGTTGCCATCGACGCTGAAGCGGATGATGTTCACCTCATTGTCCGTGAGGGGGGAATTGTCCAGGTCGTCGAAATACTGGGTAATTTCACGGCGTGCCATATCGTTACTCCTCATTGGGTTAATGGACAATCCTCATGGTACGTGCAAATGGTTCATGAGTGGGGCCAGGGAAAAGAAAAAAGCCGCCGAATTACCTTTGTGGAAAAGAGTAATTCGGCGGTTAATTATTTAATGCCGGTAATGCAATGCACTAAGGGCGGCGGAGTCGCTCCTGAATCTCCTGGGTGACGCCATCGATATCGCGGTTGATGGTGGCGTGAGCGCGCTTGCGCTGCTCCGGAGTCATGAATTCCGCATTGTCGGTGGCGGTGTGGAGTTCGGAGAGACGATCCTCCACGTCCTTGACGAAGCCCACCGGTAGGTGATCCTTGTTGAGGGTGCGGTTGATGCCGTCGATACGCGCCTTGAGCTCGGCACCGTGGCCGGAGAACTGGGCCAGCTGATCGGCGCTGACACCGAGGCGGCGGGCGCGGGTGTCCACGAGCTGCTCGCGACCGGCGGTGATGGCGCGGTAGAGGAGCGGCAGCATCACCGGGAGGGCCACGCGGGCGAGTCCGGCATAACGCTTGAAGGTGCCCGCATTGAGGCGACCCTGCTTGAGCTGCTCCAGGGTGTTCTCGGCCATCTTGCGCTCATGCTTGCGCTTGGCCTTGAGGCCCTTCTTCTCTTCCTTGAGCAGGTTCTTCTCGAACTTGTGCAGCAGCTTCTCCTGCTTCAGCTGCAGCTTCGCCTCCTGCTTGGCGTCGTGCTTTGCGCGCGCCTTGGCGGCCTGGATCTCCGCCTTCGTCCTGGCGCGGCCCTTACGGATGGCCTCGAAAATGCCCATGTGGATCAGCCTCAGTATTCATCGTAAGTCAGTGGTCGGGTTCAACATTACCTGTCATGGTGGGTTATGCTCACGCCATTGTGAATGCCCAGTACGTGAGCGCCGCTGATCTGGTGGGCTGCCGCTACCGGCAGGTCCAGCGGTTCGTGCATCCGGAGGTGCCGCGCACCCGCGCCGCCCGCATGCGACTGGAGCGCGTCGCCGCCGCCCGCGACGCCGTGCACGCGCTGCTCCCCGCCCGCCCCGCCCGCGGCGACCGGCAGCGCTTCGTGCGTGTCGACGTCCCGCCCGTCCCCCACGACACCGATCCCTTCCCGGCAGAGATGGCGACGCTGGAGGCGTTGGCGTCGGAGGCGAACCTCATCACCGGTGCGGTGTTCACCGGGCGTTCCGTCGGGGTGGACTGGCGGGTGGACGTCGACCTGCTCGTGCGGCGTCCGGACGGGACGTATCTGCCGGTGATCATCAGCAACCACCGGGTCGCGCGTGCCGACGACCGCGTCACCACCCCGGTCATCGCCACCGCCCGCCTCGGGTTGGGCGGGCCGGTGCCCGGCCCCTTCCGCCTGCGCCATCACGTCGCCGACGGCTACCGCCTGGCCCTGGCCGCCCGCGCGCTGGCCGACATCGGGGTGGACTCCGGGGTGGGTGGAGCGGTCGGGCAGGACCGTTCCCGTGCCTTCCTCGCCCCGACCGGGCCGCTCCAACCGGCCCTGCAGGCCGCCCTCGAGCAGGAACTGCCGACCTTCCCGCGCCGGGTGAAGGAGTGCGCCTCGTGCCGCTTCTGGCCTTTGTGCGAGAAGGAGCTTGTCGACGCCGACGACATCTCCCTCTACCTGGCGGGTGACCGCGCGCGGAAGTGGCGGGAGGAGGGCATCACGACGGTGTCCGCGCTCATCGAGGCGGACCTCGGCGAGCCCAGCCGTCTGGCCGCCGCCTGGCGCGACGGGGTCGTGCTGCTCAGGAAGGTCGACGAGGTGAGCGCCCCGCGGGCCGACGTGGAGATCGACGTGGACATGGAGGCCTACCTCGACCAGGGCGCCTACCTGTGGGGTGCCTTCGACGGGGAGAGCTACCACTCCTTCGCCACGTGGCTGCCGCTCGGCGGTGAGGCGGAGGCCACCAACTTCGCCCGTTTCTGGCGGTGGCTCATGGGCCGCCGCGCTGCGGCCCACGCCGCGGGGCAGAGCTTCGCGGCGTACTGCTGGTCCAACCACGGGGAGAACCACTGGCTGACCATGAGCGCGCGCCGCTTCGCCGGCGTGGAGGGCGTGCCCACGGAGGAGGAGGTGCGGGAGTTCATCTCCTCCCCGGAGTGGATCGACGTGTTCCGCCTCGTCCGCGCGCAGCTGGTCGGCCCCGGCGGGCTGGGGCTCAAGGTCGTCGCCCCGGAGGCCGGCTACACGTGGGAGGACGGCGACTTCGACGGCGAGGAGTCCGTCAACGCCCGCCGCATCTCCCGGGGGTCCGACGCTGCGGCCCGGGAGGCCCGCCGCCGCCTCCTGCGCTACAACGAGGACGACTGCCGGGCGACCGCCGCGGTGCGGGCCTGGCTGCGGGCGGGGGTACCGGGCGTCGAGAAGCTCTAGACCACGCGGACCGCGAACACCATGCCCTGGGCGTGGTGGCCGGCGATGGTGCAGCGGCCGTCGAGATCCGCGGTGAGCACGCCGAGGTCCAGCTCCACCTTGTCGCCGGGCAGGAGGCGACCGCAGTCGACGCCGGAGTCCATCCGGAGATCGTGGGCGAGCTCGGGGTCGTCGTTACGCAGGCGGACGATGACGCGGTGACCGGACGGCACCTCGATGACCTCGGGTTCGAAGCGGTAGCCGACGGCGCGGACCTCCACCTCCGTGACCTGCTCCGTGCCGGTGCCCGCCACCGTCGAAGACGGGACAGCGGGGCCGGCGAGTCCGCCGAAGGCGCCGAGCAGCAGGGCCAGCACCGCGACGGCCGCGGTGACCTGGTTCCACGCCGGCCGGGGATCGGCGGGGCGCGGCGGGGCCGCGGCCTGCTTCCGCAGCACCGCCACCTGCGCGCGGGAGGCGCGTCGCATGAGCGGCAGGAAGAGCGCCAGCGCGCCGAGGCACAGGACGGAGGCGGCCACCTTGAGCCAGGAGGAGTCGGCGGCCAGCCACACGGCGAGCCCGCCGTTGACGAGGGTGACGCGGAACAGGCCGATGCGTTCCATCTCCCGGGTGCCCGCACGCACCGCCCCCGGGCCGCCGCGCATGGCGGCGGGGAGCTGGTGGCTCATGACGCCGAGCAGCAGCTGGGCGGCGAAACCGACGAGCAACGGGAGGACCGGGCGGTGCCCGAGGCCGAGGGCGACCAGCGAGCCGGTGAGCCACAGCACCGCCGCGAGGACGGAGACGGAGGCGTAGCCGATCCGGTCGCGGGGGTCGGCGAGGACGCGGGCCACCTGACGGCTCCAGCCCACCAGGCCCACGGCCCAGCCGGCGGCGTAGAGCAGCACGCCCGCCGGGTGGACGAGTGCCGCGACGGCGCCCGCGAGGAGCAGGACGAGGACCGGGGTGAAGGGGATGGTGCCGTTGACCCGCCAGATGGCGGGGAAGAGGATGGTCAGCGACGCGGCGGCGGCGATCCCGACGAAACCGAGGAGGGTGGCCACGACATGGGCGGTGCGGAGGGAGTCGGCGTCGTCGAGAAGCACGCCCAGCACGCCGCCCACCGGGAGGAACAGTGCGGAGACGACGTAGCCCGCGACGAGTGGACGGTGACGGTGCCCGGCGGCCGACCACCACAGGCGGCCGAGGGCGAGGGCGTGCCACACGAGGGCCGCGGAGATGACGCCGACGCCCGCGTGGGTGAGTGGCGTGAGGTCCGCGATCTGCCCGGCGACGGTGAGGACGACGCCGAAGTTGAACACCCCGAGCCGCCCCACCAGCGGTTTCCAGGCGGTCTCGCGGCCGAGGAAGCGGCCGCTGAGGGTCTGCGACCACAGGATGATGGAGTTGCCCACGACGCCGAGGGTGAACAGGTGGATGAGCACCCAGCGGTACCCGGGGATGAGGGTGTGGGTGGCTCCGGCGAGGAGAAAGAGCAGCATCCACACGGTCACCGGGCGGCTGGCGATGCGGTGCCAGGGCAGGGAGGTCATGCCCCTGACTTTAACCCCTTATTGACACGGATAAAACCGTGGGAAATCAGGCGGGGGCGTGGCGCTCCGCACGGGCCAGCGCCGCGGCCGTGACGACCACGCCCAGCAGGATCGCCGTCAGGATGAGGATGAACCCGGACCACGACGTCCACGCGAACACCACACCCGTCGCCGCACCCACCAGCGAGGAGCCCGCGTAGTAGGAGAACAGGTACATGCTCGAGGCCTCCGCGCGGTGGCTCGTGGCCGCCAGCCCGATCCAGCTCGACGCGGTCGAGTGCATGGCGAAGAAGGAGGCGGTGAACAGGAACAGGCCGATGAGCGCGCCGGGCAGCCAGGCCGACATGGTGGCCAGCAGGCCGACGAGCATGAGTGCCGCGCCCGCGATGAGCACCCTGCCACGGCCGTACTTGTCGGTCATCGCGCCGGCGCGGGCCGAGCTCCACGTACCGGAGAGGTACATGAAGAACACCACACCGACCAGGGCCGGGGACAGTCCGAAGTGGTCGATCATGCGGAAGCCGAAGAAGTTGTACAGCGACACGAACACGCCCATGCCCACGAACGCGATGATGAACAGGCCCAGCAGGCGGGGGTTGCCCAGGTGGCCGAGCATGGCGGCGATCTCCGAGCGCGGGCCGATCTTCTTCGGTTCGAAACGGCGCTGCTTCGGCAGCAGCACCGTCATGACGACCGCCATGGCCAGGGCGACGGCGGAGCTGGCGATGAGGGAGGTGCGCCAGTCGACGATCTCCAGCAGGCCGGCGGGGATGAGGCGGCCGGTGAGTCCGCCGACCGTGGTGCCCGCCACGTAGATGCCCATGGCGCGGCCCAGGTGGGCGGGGTCGAGTTCCTCGGAGAGCCACGTCATCGCCACCGCCGGCACGCCCGCGATGGCGATGCCCTGCAGGGCGCGCAGCAGGATGAGGGTGGTGGCGTCGGGGGCGAGCGGCAGGACCAGGCCGAGGGCGGTGGCCGTGAGGGCGGAGATGATGAGCAGGCGGCCGCGCCCGAAACGTTCCGAGAGGATGGACATCGGCACGATGCACACCGCGAGCATGCCCGTTGTCGCGGAGACGGTGAGGGCGGCCTCGGTGGGGGTGATGCCGAGGTCGTCGACGAGTGTGGGCAGGAGCGCCTGCGTGGCGTAGAGAGCGTTGAAGGTGGCCAGGCCGGCGGCCAGCATGGCGAGGACGGCGCGTCGGTAGTCGCGGTCGGTACGGGTCAGGCCTGGGCTCATACGCCTATCGTCCACTACCGGGGGTCATGTGTAAAATGTCAGTAACAGTGCTGAATGATACAGTTTGTGCATGAACGATATTTCCGTGGTTGACCTGCGCGGATTCATCGCCGTCGCCGAGTCCGGGCACCTCACCGAGACCGCCCAGGCCCTGGGGATCCCGCAGCCCACCCTCACCCGCCGCATCCGCCGCGTGGAGAGGGCCGTCGGAGCCAGCCTCTTCGACCGCGTCGGCCGCCGCCTGGCGCTCAACTCCCGCGGCCGCGCCTACCTCCCCCACGCCCGCGCCGCGCTGGGTGATCTCGCCGAGGGCGGCGCCAAGGTCGCGCGCCTCATGGACCCCGAACGCGGCACGGTCCGCCTCGACTTCATGCACTCCCTGGGCACGTGGATGGTGCCCGACCTGCTGCGCGACTACCGCGCCCTCCACCCGGGCGTCGATTTCCAGCTCCATCAGGGGGCGGCCCGCGTGCTCATCGAACGCGTGCTTGCCGACGCCGCCGACGTCGCCCTCGTCGGCCCCCGCCCGGCCGAGGCCGGCGACACCCTCGGCTGGCACCAGCTCGAGCTCCAGCGGTTGGCCCTCGCCGTCCCCGAGGGTCACCGCCTCGCCGTCGAGGGCCCCGTCGACCTGCGCGAGGCCGCGGATGAGGCGTTCATCGGCATGCTCCCCGGCTACGGCACCCGCATGCTGCTCGACCGCATCGCCGGCGGACTGGGCTTCACCCCGCAGCTCGTCTTCGAGTCGATGGAGCTGACCACCGTCGCCGGCCTCGTCTCCGCCGGCCTCGGGGTGGCGCTGCTGCCCCTCGACGACCCCTACCTCGCCCCGCAGGGGCTCGTCCTCCGCCCCCTCGACCCGCCCCAGCACCGCGAACTCGGCCTCGTGTGGCGGGCCGGGGCGCAGGAGGCGCCGCCGGTGGATCAGTTCCGCCGCTTCGTCATGGGGGTGTGACACGGCAGACGCCGCCGACCCCGAGGGGGTGCGGCGGCGTCGGGAAGCAGTCGGTGACTACTTGGCGTCGGCGTAACGTGCGGCGACGTCCTCCCAGTTGAAGACGTTCCAGACGGCCTTGACGTAGTCGGCCTTGACGTTCTTGTACTGCAGGTAGAAGGCGTGCTCCCACATGTCCAGCATGAGCAGCGGGGTGAAGTTCACGGAGATGTTGCCCTGCTGGTCGGTCAGCTGCTGGATGATGAGGCGCTCGGCGATGTGGTCGAAGCCGAGGACGGCCCAGCCGGAGCCCTGGATGCCCATGGCGACACCGGTGAAGTGGGCCTGGAACTTCTCGAAGGAACCGAAGTCGCGGTTGATGGCCTCAGCCAGCTCGCCGGTCGGCTCGCCGCCGCCGTTGGGGGACAGGTTCTTCCAGAAGATGGTGTGGTTGGTGTGGCCACCCAGGTTGAACGCCAGGTTCTTGGACAGGGCGCGGATCTTGTCCGGGTTGGCCTCGCCGTTGCGCTCCTCCTCGAGGGCGTCGAGAGCGGCGTTGGCGCCGGCGACGTAGGTGGCGTGGTGCTTGGAGTGGTGCAGCTCCATGATCTCGGCGGAGATGTGCGGCTCGAGAGCGTCGTATGCGTAGTCGAGCTCCGGAAGGGTGTACACGGCCATGGTGGTCCTCATTTCTGTTGCTAACGGGTTGCGCCATCGACTGTACCGTCGAAAAGCGCGATGCCACCATGATAGGCGAAAATGCGAATTCGGCAACAACAATGTTGCCTAATTGGCGGCGGGGGCGCATCGTGGGAGGGGCCTGCCTCCCGGCAGGTATCCTGGGTCACATGTCCTGGATGTTTGTACGAACCCCCGAACTGGTGCCCGCCGACCAGGCCCTCCCCGGCCGCGACACCCCCATCCTGCCGACCCCCCGGCCGCACATGGTGCTGGGCACCCCGCTGACCGGCCCGTGGCGGGATGGGCAGCGCTCGCTCATCGTGGGCATCGGCTGCTTCTGGGGCGTGGAGAAGATGTACTGGGAGACCGAGGGGGTGGAGGGCACCTCCGCCGGGTACGCCGGCGGCGTCACCCCGAACCCCACCTACCGCGAGGTGTGCTCGGGGAAGACCAACCACACCGAGGTCGTCGAGGTCGTCTACGACCCGGAGAAGGTCTCCCTGGACACACTCGTCGCCATGGCTCTGGAGAACCATGACCCCACGCAGGGCATGCGGCAGGGCAACGACGTGGGCACCCAGTACCGCTCCGCGCTCTACACCACCGGCCCCGATGCGGCGGCGGAGGCGGAGCGGGTGCAGGCCATCGTCGACAAGTATGCCGCGGACCTGCAGGAACAGGGCTTCGGTGAGGTGACCACGGAGGTGCTGCCGCTCGCGGACACCCCGGCCGGCGAGTACTACCTCGCGGAGGACGAGCACCAGCAGTACCTGCACAAGGTGCCCCACGGCTACTGCCCGCACCACTCCACCGGCGTGGCCTGCCGCCTGCCGGACTAGGGCCAGCGCAGCTCGTCCAGGCTGCTTATCGACGCCCCGTCCGTCCCCGTCCGGTCGAGGTGGACGGCGTGCATGCCGGCCCGCCGCGCCCCCTCGACGTCGTTGGCCAGTGAATCGCCGATCATCACCGCCCGGTCGGCGCTCACGCCGAGTTTGGCCAGCGCCGCGCGGTAGGACTCCGGCTGCGGCTTCGGGGCGCCGAGTTCCACGGTGGCGCACATGACCATCTCGTCGAGCCACAGGCCGGTGCGCTCGAGCTTGGCGCGCTGCATCTTCTCGGCGCCGTTGGTGAGGATGCCCACCTTCAGCCCCCGTCCCAGCGCCTCCTGCAGGGAGGGCAGGGCGTCGGGGTAGGCCTGCCAGTTGGAGCGGTAGACGGCGAGGTAGTCCTCGTACATGGCCAGGGCCTCCTCGTCGCTGAGCCCGGGGCGGCCGATGAACTCGCGGCAGCGTTCCACCCGCTGCCCCAGGTGGGTGACCTCGCCGTTCTCGAAGGCGGTGAACCACTTCCGCTCGATGACCGCCCACCGCTCCCACTGGTCCCCGGTGAGCCCCAGGGTGGCACTCCAGGCGTTGACGCCGAGCCGGGCGGCGTGGTCGTGGTCGACGAGGGTGCCGTCGAGGTCGTAGAGGACGGCCTCCAGAGGGGCGGGGAGTTGCATGGATCACACCTTATGTGAAGACACTCTTACATTTATGAAGCCAGGATGAATTTTTGGCTTCCCGGGCTGCGGATCCGCAGGCCAGGGCACATACTAGGCGCCGTGAGGCAACCAGGTGAACGCAGGATCACGCGACGGGGCCTGCTGCAGGGCACCCTCATCGCGGGTGCCGCCGTGGCCGCCCCGAGTTCACTCGCGCGCGTGCGCGCCTCGGACATCCAGGCCTACGCGGACGCCGACCTCGACGCGCTCCACGCCCCCCACCCCTACGGCGACGGCGAGCACCACGTGTTCATGCACGGCGTGGCCTCGGGAGACCCGGTGCCCAACTCCGTCATCCTGTGGACCCGCGTGACGCCCGCCCCCGAGTGCGTCCCCGGTTCCGGCCTCGGGCCCGACGTGCTCGTGCGCTGGGAGGTCGCCACCGACCCGGAGTTCACGCAGCTGGCCCGCGCCGGCACCGCCACCGCCGGCGCCGCGCGCGACCACACGGTGCACGTCGACCCCTTCGGCCTACAGCCGGATACCGTCTACCACTACCGCTTCACCGTCCTCGACGGGGAGCACGCGGGGCGGATGTCGCGCACCGGCCGGACGCGGACGGCACCGGCGGACGGGGCGGGCGTCGAGAAGCTCACGCTGGCGGTGTGTTCCTGCGCCAACTTCGAGGCGGGCTACTTCTCCGCCTACTCGGACATCGCGCGCCGGGCGGAGGCCGGGGAGATCGACATCGTCGTCCACATGGGCGACTACATCTACGAGTACGCCTCCGGCGAGTACGCCGGGAAGTACGGGGTGGTCCGCCCGCACGTGCCCACCTGGGAGATCCGCACCCTCGCCGACTACCGCTCCCGGTACGGCCACTACCGCCGGGACGTCGAACTGCAGGACGCCCACGCCGCCGCCCCCTGGGTGGTCACCTGGGACGACCACGAGGTGGCCAACGACTTCTGGTCCGGCGGCGCCGAGGGGCACACCGCCTTCCACGGCGACTGGGCCACCCGCAAGGACGCCGCCATGCAGGCCTACCTCGAGTGGCTCCCGGTCCGCGGCACCTCCCCCTCGCGCGGCGGGCACATTTACCGCACGCTGCGCTTCGGCACCCTCGCCGAGCTGCACATGCTCGACCTGCGCTCCTACCGCAGCGCGCCGGGCATGATCCAGCCCGCCGCCCGCAATGCGCCGGACCGCACCATCATGGGCTCCGAGCAGTTCGAATGGCTCTCCGGCCGCCTCGCCACGGCGACGACCACGTGGAACCTCATCGGCACCTCCGTCATGATGGCCCCGCTCAACCTCGTGCACATCGACCAGGGCCTGCGTCAACAGCTCATGCAGATGGTCGGCCTCGACGTCGCCGGCACCCCCGTCAACGTCGACCAGTGGGACGGCTACGTCGCCGACCGCGACCGCCTGCTCGACCAGCTCGCCGCGCAGCACCCGGACGGTCGCACCGTGTTCCTCACCGGGGACATCCACTCCGAGTGGGCGAATCACATCTGGCACGGCGACCGGATCGTCGCGGCGGAGCTGGTGTGCTCCTCCATCACTGCCGCCAACGTCGACGAGTTCCTCGGCGCCGCGGAGGACAACCCCGTCTCGCAGACCGCCGAACGCCACGTCCTGGCCCACAACCGGCACATCAGCCACGTCGACCTCGACGCCCACGGTTACGCACTGCTCACCGTCCGCCCCGCGGGCGTGGAGATGTCGTGGCAGCGCGTCCTCGACGTCACCGTCGCCGGCTCGCCCGTCGTCGCCGGCCCGCGGATGCGTTACGACGGCGCGCTGGTCACCTCTTGATCGCGTCGTCGCGGATGAAGGCGGTGGCGCGGCGTTCCAGGTCGTGGTTCATGCGTACCGCCGCGTGCTCGCCGAGGACCGCGTCCCAGTACCAGAGCATCTCCGCGTGGTAGTTGTGCCCGTGGCCGCCGGGCACGGCGAGGGAGTTGAGCTGGTCGAGGCCCACCTGCCACCCGGAGACGAACGGCACCCAGCGCATGCCGTGGAAGACGTCGAGCCGCTGCGGCCGCGGGGCGGGGACGCCGCGTGAGCCGGGTTCGGTGAGCCAGTCCGGTTGCCGCCACACCAGGTCGCGGGACCACCAGACGATGGGGTCCGAGGCATGTTGGGCGATGACCACCCTGGGGTGGGACCACGGGTGGCGGTAGGGCATCCCCAGGTGGTTCTGCCGCAGGTGGAGCGGGGTGGCGGCGAAGCGGACGTGCCGCCCACCGTCGATGGTCGGCAGGCGTTCCGGGGATCCGGGGTCTCGGGAATCGGACAGCGTGCGGATGAGGCGGGTGAAGCGGGGAGCGCCGGAGAGGAGGGCACCGTCGGTACGCGCGAGGAGGTCCTCGAGGTCATCGAAGGCGGCGGCGGTGCCGTAGGCCCCGAGGGATTCGCCGGCGACGTAGAACCGTGGCCGGTCGTCGGGGTCCATCTGCTCGAGGCGGGAGAGCACCGCCGAGATGAGCGCGCGGGCGGCGCGGACGGGGGTCTCGCGGTCGACGACGAAGGCGAAGGGGGAGGGCAGGTAGGAGTACTGCATGGCGAGGGTGGCGCAGTTGCCGCCGGTGAGGAACTCGACGGCGCCGACGGACCAGTCCGTGACCCAGCCGGTGCCGGCGGTGGTCTGGACGACGATGGTGTCGCGTCGAAACGCACCGGTCCGGTCCATCTCCGCCAGCAGCAGCCGGGCGGCACCCTCCACGGACCGCCCGGGGATGAGCCCGGCGTAGAGGCGGATCGGCTCACGTACCTCGTTCAGGCCGGTGGCCTCGGCGATGTCGCGGGCCCGCGGCCCCAGGGACAGCACCGCGCGGCCCTGTGATCCCACCGCCGACCAGGGTTCCAGCGACCACGGCGACCCCGAACGCTCGGGCTCCCACGGCATCATCGACCCGGGGAACACCGACGTGTTGAGCTCGAAGGCGTGCCGGGAGATGCGGGTGAGGACCCGCCGCATGAGCACCTTGTCGCTGAGGACCAGTACGAGCCACGTCAGCCCGCCCGCGGCCAGCGGCCACGCCACCCACAGCGGCATCCAGCGTGACAACCGGGCACCGAGGCGGTCGACGGAGACCTGGGCGGCGTCGCCGAGTAACAGGAGAGTGCCGTACCCGGCGGTGCCCACCAGCCCGCCGACGAGCGCGTGCTTGCGGCCGCGCTTGGCGACGCGCACCAGCCGGGCCTGCTGCTTCTGGCGGCGCAGACTGGCGGCGGCCGCGCCGACCGTGATCCCCGCCATGACGGTGTGGCCCGCGCCGGCCCAGAACCAGGCGCGCGGTGACCAGCGGCGGCGCATCGGATAGGCCAGGGCCGTGCCCGCGAGGTGTCCGACGCCCTGGACGATGGCGACGTTCGCGGCGGTCACCCACCACGGCCGCGGCAGAAGGGAGGGGGAGATGGCCCACCACGTGGCGATCTCCGCGCCCAGCACACCGGCGCCGAGTGCGGCGGGCAGTCGGCGGCGGCGGGTCATGCGGAAGCCCGGGGTGAGGTCGTTGAGCACCTCGAGACCGAACGCCACGCCCTTGAGTGCGGCGACGGCGACCGGGGCGGCGGCGGTGAGCACCCGGCGACGGAAGACCCTCATGACCGCTGATTCTGGCAGAGATCCGGCCGTGGTGCAGTACACACTGCATGCCCGATCGGAAAAGGCAATAATAGAAGTAGTCCGTACCCAGACGCCCCATCCAGACACAATCGGAAGCACGGAGACCCCATGCGCACAGCAGTCGGAAACAAAGTCGTTCTCATCGGAGCCGGAGACGTGGGCGTGGCCTACGCCTACGCGCTGGTCAACCAGGGCACCGTCGACCACCTCGCCATCATCGACATCGACAAGAAGAAGCTCCGCGGCAACGTCATGGACCTCAACCACGGCGTGGTGTGGTCCAGTTCCCGCACCCGCGTCACCGAAGGCACCTACGAGGACTGCCGGGACGCGGCCATCGTCGTCATCTGCGCCGGCGCCGCCCAGAAGCCCGGCGAGACCCGCCTGCAGCTGGTCGACAAGAACATGAGGATCATGAAGTCCATCACCGACGAGGTCATGGGCAACGGCTTCGACGGCATTTTCCTCGTGGCCACCAACCCGGTGGACATCCTCACCTACGGCGTGTGGCGCTACTCCGGCCTGGACCACCGCCAGGTCATCGGCTCCGGCACCGTCCTCGACTCCGCCCGCTACCGCTTCATGCTGGGCGAACTCTCCCGGACCTCCCCGACCTCCATCCACGCCTACATCATCGGCGAGCACGGCGACACCGAACTGCCGGTCGTCTCCTCCGCCACCATTGCCGGCGTGACGATGAACTCCCGCGTCGAGCAGGAGCCGGGTTTCGCCGAGAACATCGAGCGCATCTTCCGGGAGACCCGCGACGCCGCCTACGAGATCATCGACGCCAAGGGCTCCACCTCCTACGGCATCGGCATGGGTCTGGCGCGCATCACCAAGGCGATCATCCAGAACCAGGACGTCGCCCTGCCGGTGTCCGCCTACCTGGACGGGGAGTACGGGGAGCACGACATCTACATCGGCACCCCGGCCATCATCAACCGTGCCGGCATCGCCCGCGCCGTCGAGCTCCAGCTCAACGAGCACGAGCAGGAGCTCTTCACCCACTCCGCCGCCACCCTCCGCGCCATCAAGGAGGAGTTCTTCCCGGCGGAGTGACTCGAGATGCCGAACCTCCCGGAGGCAGGCACAATGTGGGGTACCAAACATTGTGTCCAGCGCGTACGGAGGGACAGCCGTGGAAGCCAGGCTGCAGGAACTGATCACCGAGGTCGACGGACTCATCGACGCCGTCCGGGCGGAGGAGTCGCGGGCGTCGGAGGCCATTTCCCGCGTCGCCGAGAACCACCGGGACGGCGCGGTCAACCTCGTCCACTACGCGGAGCTGCGCCAGCACGACATCCGCTCGGTGCAGGGCGGCCTGGCGTCCATCGGCGCCACCCGCCTGTCGACGGCCGAGCCCGCCGTCCTGGCCCGCCTCCAGGCGGCCCGCAACGTGCTCTCCGCCTACAACGGCGAGCCGCTGAAGTACACCGACGTCGAGGTCCGCGACGCCTTCGCCCTGGCGGACGACATCCTCGAGGACCACGCCACCGACCTCTTCGGCTACTCCTCCGACGAGACGCACTCCCGCATCATGGTCACCCTGCCCACCGAGGCCGGGGACGACCTCGACCTGGTCCGTGGTTTCGTCGACGCCGGCATGGAGCTGGCCCGCATCAACTGCGCCCACGACGGCCCGGACGTGTGGAAGCGCATGATCGACCACGTCCACACCGCCGCCCGCGAGGCCGGCCGGGAGATCAAGGTCGCCATGGACCTCGCCGGCCCGAAGGTGCGCACCGGGCAGATCGCCCCCGGCCCCGAGGTGGGCCGCGCCCGCGTCACCCGCAACGAGACCGGCCTTGTGCTCACCCCGTCGAAGATCTGGCTCACCGCCAACGATCTTCCCGAGGGCGAGCACCCGCCGGTGCCCGCCGACCTGCCCGGCCGCCCCACGCTGCCGCTGCGCGTCGACCGCCCGTGGCTCGAGGGCCTCGCCGAAGGCGACGTCATCGACCTGTGGGACAACCGCGACTCCAAGCGCAAGTTCACCGTCACCCGCCTCGAGAACGGCGGCGTGCTCGCCGAGGGCCAGCAGAACGCCTACATCACCAACTCCACGCTGCTGCAGTGCGACTACACCAAGTCCCGCGTCTCCGGGGTGCCCGCCACCGAGCAGAAGCTGCGCCTCCACGTCGGAGACACCCTCATCCTCACCGACGACCAGACCCCGGCCCACCCGGAGCCGGGCCGAACCCCGCGCATCAGTTGCACCCTGCCCGAGGCGGTGCGCGCCATCGAGGTCGGTCAGCGCGTGCTTTTCGACGACGGGTCGATCGCCGGGCGCGCCGTCGACAAGCGGGCCGACGGTGAGCACACCGAGGTGGAACTGACCATCGACTACGCCGGCCCGAACGGCACCAACCTCGCCGCCTACAAGGGCATCAACCTGCCGGAGACCGTCCTGCCGCTGCCCAGCCTCACCGAGGAGGACATCGAGGCGTTCCGCTTCGTGGCGGAGCACGGTGACATCGCCAACGTCTCCTTCATCCGCGACACCGACGACGTCGCCTTCGTCCTCGACACCCTCGAGCAGATCGCGCAGGAGTCCGACAACCCGGAGCGCGTGCGACAGCTCGGCATCGTGCTGAAGATCGAGACGATCCCCGCCTACGAGAACCTCTGCCAGGTGCTGCTCGCCGGCATGCGCCACCCCAACCTGGGCATCATGATCGCCCGCGGCGACCTGGCCGTCGAGCTCGGATTTGACCGCATGGCCGAGGTCCCGCGCCTCATCGCCCAGATGGCGGAGGCCGCCCACGTGCCCGTCGTCATGGCCACGCAGGTGCTCGAGAGCCTGGCGAAGTCCGGCCTGCCCACCCGCGCCGAGATCACCGACGCCGCCTACGCCCTGCGCTCGGAGGCCGTCATGCTCAACAAGGGACCGCACATCACCGACGCGATCCGCATCCTGCACACGTTGTCCACCAAGCTGGGCCGCTCCCAGCGGAAGAATCGGCAGATGCTGCGGCAGATCGGCAGCTGGATGCCTGAGAATGGATAGATGGAGATCATTGCCCACCGCGGTTACTCCGCGAAGTACCCCGAACTGACCGAGGTCGCCTTCGATCGTGCCCTCGAGATGCCGATCCACGGCGTCGAATGCGACGTCCGCCTGTCCCGTGACGGTGAGATGGTGGTCGTGCACGACCCGATCATCGACCGCGTCGCCGACGGCCGCGGGCGCGTGTCCCGCATGACGCTGGATGCGTTGCGCGAGTTCAACTTCGGCACCGAGGAGATGCCGCAGTCCGTGCTCACCCTGCACGAGCTGCTGGAGATGATCAGGCCGACGGACAAGCACCTCTACATCGAGACGAAGCACCCCTCCCGCTACGGCCCGATGGTCGAGGAGCAGGTGGTCCGCGTGCTGCAGCACGCCGGCATGCTCGACGACGAGCGCATCCACCTCATCACCTTCTCCGCCGCCGCCGTGGTGCGCATGAAGCGCCTCGCGCCGCAGGTCGACCGTTTCCACCTGCGCCGCAAGTACGAACGCTGGGCCAACCCCATCGACGCGCACCCCGGCCAGCCGACCGGGCTGGGGCTGTCGCTGTGGCGGGCGAAGCGGCGGCCGGACCTCATCGGCAAGCACGGCCTGCCCACCTACATGTGGACCGTCAACGAACCGGAGGACATGCTCTGGGCGCGGGACAACGGTGTCGACCTCATGGCCACCGACGAGGTGTCGCTGGCGCTCGAGGTGCTGGGCCGCTGAGGCATATCACGGTAGGGATATCACGGCACGTGTAGGTCGAGGAGCGGTCGCGACAGAGGCGTGCTCCACTCGGCCCATGCCTGGGGTGATATGCCTCTGGGCAGCACCGCTGAGGGTATCTTTGACCCATGGCCAAGAAGAACAAGAAGAACGAGAACCTGCCCGAGGGCATGAGCCGTCGACAGGCGAAGCTCGCCGCCCGCGCCGCCGAGCGCGCCGCCCTGGAGAAGGACGTCCGCCCCTACGCCGGCATCGGCGGTGAGGCCGACCTCATCGCTCTGCAGGAGTTCGTCCCCGCCGCCACCGCGAAGGTGGCCGTCGCCGGCACCGACCGCGACGTCCATATCGCCACCGTCCTGCCCGGCGGCGCCGCAGCCCTGGTCCGCGAGAACGGCAACGAGGCCTTCGTGGCCCTGCAGACCCGCATCCCCTCCCAGAACCCGGGCCGCGACCTGGCCTACGCCCTCGCCTGGGTCCGTGACGCCGCCGCCGGCGCCACGCTCGAGCAGGGTGTCGCCGACGGTTCCCAGCCGGCCCTGAGCGAGCTGCTCTCCGCCGACACCGAGCCGGAGATCACCGAGTACCAGGACTTCAACTGGTGGATGCCGGAGGGCACCCAGCTCGACCCGGTCACCGCGCAGGCCCTGCAGCAGGCCAACGACGCCGTCGTGGAGTCCCACCGCGTCGACACCGAGATCCCCGGCGCCGTCTGGTGGGTCAACCCCGGTGGCGGCAAGGCCCACATCCGCTGGGTCCGCCCCGACGACAACGAGGACGGTCTCCTCAATGCCCTGGCCCGCGTCGCCGCCCGTGGCGAGCTCAACCTCGGTGAGGGCACGAAGTTCGCCGGTGTGTTCCGCACCCACGGCATCATCGTCCCGGTCTTCGACCTTGACCCGGGCGTCTCCCACGACTCCTACGGCGCGGAACTCGACCGCGTGGCCGAGGCCGTCGCCGCCGAGGTGTCCAACGATGCACAGCTCAGCGCCGACGAGCGCAAGCAGCTGCAGAACATCAAGTCCCGCCAGGTGACCATCCGCTAGGATCGCCGCAGGTCAGACGGTGGAAGGAGTGCGCAGCTGCGCACTCCTTCCGGCTTTTCGCAGGTCAGCGCATCGAGTTCCACAGCGCCTGCGCGCCCTCGAGATCCCACAGCACGACGTTGCCCACGGCGTAGTCCGCGAACCCGCCGACGGGCACGGTCTCGGTCTGCACGCCACCGCGCATGGCCAGGCCGACGCGGGCCAGGTTCC
The DNA here is from genome assembly GCF_900177745.1 of Corynebacterium pollutisoli. GTDB lineage: Bacteria > Actinomycetota > Actinomycetes > Mycobacteriales > Mycobacteriaceae > Corynebacterium > Corynebacterium pollutisoli. Next base: position 32,393 of record NZ_FXAR01000003.1, read on the forward strand.
ACACGTGATCGCCCTTGCCCACGGTGAAGGAGTTCGCCGTGTTGGTCACCAGCGGGAAGAACTCCAGCGGGTTGAGCAGGGTGTTGGGGGCGGTGGCCTCGTCCATGAGCGCGGCGAAGAACTCGCGCTGGCGGTCGACACGGTCGAGATCCCCCATCGGGGTGGCGCGGGTGCGCACGTACCCGAGGGAGGTGGCGCCGTCCATCTTCTGGCAGCCGGCCTGGATGTCCAGGTTGGCGAGCGGGTCGTTGATGGGTTCGGTAGGGCACAGCTCGACGCCGCCGATGGCGTCGACGACGTTGGCCAGCCCGCCCATGCCGATCTCGGCGTAGTGGTCGATGCGCAGGCCGGTCGCATTCTCGACGGTCGCCGTGAGCAGCTGCGGGCCGCCGTACGTGAACGCGGCGTTGATCTTGTCGTCGCCGTAACCCGGGATCGTGACGTACGAGTCACGCGGCAGCGACACCAGACGGGCCTCACCGACGGTGGGGATGTGCAGCAGCATGATGGTGTCGGTGCGTCCGACGCCGACGTCACCGCCCGTGCCCAGGCGGGCAGCCTCCTCATCGCTCAGGCCCACGCGTGAATCCGAACCGACGAGCAGCCAGTTCGTACCCGCCGTGTTGGCCACCCGCTGCTCCGGCATCGCCTCGACGCGGTTGAGCTGGGCGTCCGCCCACAGCATCATCGACAGCGCCAGCACCACGACGATCGCGACCAGCGCGCCGAGGATCTTCAGCGGCCCGAAGGAGCGCCTCTTCCGCTGGCGGGGGGCCTGCCGGCGGGGCGGCTCCGGTGGCCGGTAGCTCGCCGGCGCAGGGCGGTACTGCGGCTCCTCCCGCCGAGGCGGCATGTACTGCTGCGGTGCCGCTTCTCGACGCGGCGGTCGCTGCGCCTCCCGCCGGGGAGGCCGCTGCTGCGGACGCCGACGTACCGGCCGACCGAAGCGGTCGACCAGAGGTTTGCCGTCGCGGCCGAGGACGTGGTCTCCGGAGTCGCGGGGGTCGGCGGAACGGCCGGGCTGGCGGCGGGGCGGGTCCTGCCGCCGCCGGGGGTCACGTTCATGCATGGGGATAAGACTAGTGCCCGATCCCCAGCCACGGGAGATTCCCACCGAGGGCGGCGTAGCCGACGAAGGCGACGGCGTCGATGAGGAAGTGCGCGATGATGAGCGGCCACACGCGGCCGGTACGCCAGTAGAACCAGCCGTAGAGCATGCCCATGAGGATGTTGCCGACGCCCGCGGACACGCCCTGGTAGAGGTGGTAGGAGCTGCGGAGCATGCTGGAGAAGGCGAGCGCCCCCGCCAGGCCCCATCCGAGTTGCCGGAGGCGGGTGAGCAGGTACATCACGACGACGATCTCCTCGCCCCAGGCGTTGGCGAAGGACCACGTGAGCAGGACGGGCACCTCGGTCCACGGGTGGGTGAGTGCGGTGGGCACGACCTCGCGGGTCAGTCCCAGGTGCAGGGCGGTGGCGTAGAAGGCGAGGCCGGGGATGCCGATGATCGCGGCCAGTCCCGCGCCCCAGCCGATGTCCGACCAGCGCGGGCGGGGGAACTGCCCGGCGAGCAGGTACAGCGCCAGGGCGCCGTAGGCGAAGAGCGTGCCTGCCGACGCCAGCTGCAGGCCGAGGTCGATCCACGGGGCGTTGGACAGGGACTGGTGGAGGGTGACCTGCTGCTCGTTGAGGGGGCGGGCGTCGAGAAGCGCGTCCGTCACCCGCAGCAGACCGCGCAGCCCGGAGATGCCGAAGCTGACGGCGAGGACGATGAGGATCTCGGTCCACAGGCGTTGGCGGGTCACGGGTGCAGCTCCCGGGCGAGGCCGAGGAGTTCGGCGTCGCTCAATCGCACCGCGCCGAGGTGCACGCCGACGGGCGGGCGTCCGGGCAGCTCCCACGGCACGGACACGGCCGCGGAACCTGTCATGTTGAACAGGGTTCCCCACGGAGACCAGCGGGTCTGCTCGCGGAAGTTGTCCTCCGGGTCGAGGGCGGCGAAGTACCCGAGCGGTGGGGGATCGGTGGTGGTCATGGGGGTGAGCAGGGCATCGACGTCCCAGTATTCGGCGAGGTGGCGGCCGAGGTGGTCGGCGTGGCGATTCGCCTGGTCCAGGCGGGTGCGGGTGACGGCACGGCCGTGCGCCCGCAGCCAGGCGACGAGCCCCTCGGCGGGGCCGGGCAACCCGGCGAGCTTGGCGGTGAAGATGGTCCGGAAGGCCTCGAAGGTGATCTCGGTGTCCGGGTAGGGATGGACCTCGACCACGTCGTGGCCGGTCGCGCGGAGGCGCTCGGCGGCCTCGGCCACACCGCGCAGGTGCGCCTCCTCCACGGTGGCACCCGCGAACAACGGCCGGGTGAGCACGCCGATGCGGCGGCGGCCCGCAACTGGGGTGATGTGGAGGAGGAAGGCGGCGTCGATAAGCGAACGGGTGATGAAGCCCTGCGCGGCCAGGCGTGGGGCGGAGGGTTTGAACCCGACGACGCCGCAGGCGGCGGCCGGCACGCGGATGGAACCGCCGCCGTCGGAGGCGTGCGCGGCAGGCACGAGGCCGCGGGCGACGAGCGCGGCCGCACCACCGGAGGACCCGGCGGGGGTGCGCCCCGGCCAGAGGGGGTTGGCGGGGGCGTCGAGGCCCGGGGGTTCGGTGTAGATCATGAGGCCCAGCTCCGCGGTGTGGGACTTGCCGGGGATGATGGCGCCGGCGTCGAGAAGCGCCGCGGGCAGGGGGTCGGTGGTCTCCGCGCGGCGGGTGCGGTGCGCGGAACCGAAGGTGGTGGGCATGCCCGCGACGTTCGCCAGGTCCTTGACCGGCAGAAGCAGCCCATGGAGACGCCCGCGGTTGAGCCGGCGGTCGAGGCGCCCGGCGGCGTCGTGTGCCTGCTCCAACGCCAGGTGGGAGAAACCGTCTCCGGGCCGGACCCGCGCGGCGAGCTCCTCCACCGCGTCCACCGCCGAGCGTTCGCCGGAGCGCAGCTGGTCGGCGAGGGCGGGCAGGGACATGGTCATGCGGACCAGAATACGACTGGATAGGCTGGCAGTCATGACTGAGACCACCACCGTCGCCTACCTCGGCCCAGCGGGCACGTTCACCGAGGCCGCGCTCATCCGCTTCCAGGATCAGGGGGCGTTCGGCCCCGGTGAGGTGACCCAGCTGCCCGTCAACTCCCCGCGTGAGGCGCTCGACGCGGTGCGCGCCGGGCGGGCCGACTTCGCGTGTGTGGCCATAGAGAACTCCGTCGACGGTGCCGTGACCTCCACCTTCGATGCGCTCGTCGAGGCCGGCGGCGTGCAGATCTACCACGAGCTGGAGATCGAGATCGCGTTCTCCATCATGCTGCGCCCCGGAACGGAGCTGTCCGACGTCAGGACGTTCGCCACCCACCCGGTGGCGCATCAGCAGGTGCGGCAGTGGCTCGCGGAGAACATTCCCGACGCCCGCTTCGTCCCCGCCTCCTCCAACGCGGCGGCCGCCGAGGCCGTCGCCGAGGGGCGCGCCGACGCCGCCGCCGCCCCCGACCGCGCCGCAGTCCTCTTCGGGCTCGATGTCGTGGCGAAGGACGTCGCCGACGTGGCCGGGGCCCGCACCCGCTTCGTCGTCGTCGGACCCCGGGGCGTGCCGACGCCGCGCACCGGCACCGACCAGACCACCGTCGTGTTCACCCTGCCCAACGAGCCCGGCACCCTGGTCGCCGCCCTCACCGAGTTCTCCCTCCGCGGTGTCGACATGAGCCGCATCGAGTCCCGCCCCACCCGCAAGGTCTTCGGCACGTACCACTTCTACGTCGACCTCGTCGGCCACATCGACGACGTCCCCCTCGCCGAGGCCCTGCGCGCTCTGTGGCTGCGCGCCGAGGACATCACCTACCTCGGTTCCTGGCCCACCCCGGGACGCGACGGGGAGGCGACGGTCGCCGACCAGGCCCGACTGGAGCGCGCCACCGACTGGGTGCGCGCCGCCCGGGAGGGACGGGCATGACCGGACGGCTCATCCTGCTGCGCCACGGCCAGACGCACAGCAACGTCGCCCGCAAACTGGACACCCGCCCGCCGGGGGCCGAACTCACCGACACCGGCCGCAACCAGGCGTGGAACGTCGGCGTCGAACTCACCGAGTACTGCGAGGCCGGGGGCGGCTCCCCGGGGCGTCTCGGAGCGGTGGTCTCCTCGGTGGCGCTGCGCGCCCAGCAGACCGCGCTGCTCGCCATGACCGCCTTCGAGCAGACCGCCGGCCTGCGGGAACGCGAGATGCTCATCGACGTCGAGGTCGGCCTGCACGAGATCTTCGCCGGTGACCACGAGATGCTCTCCGACGAGGACTCCCACCGCTCCTACGCCACCGCCCTGCGCGGCTGGCTCGATGCGGACGCCGAGGCCCGGATCCCGGGCGGCGAAACCTACCTCGAGCTCATGGACCGCTACCGGCCCGTCATGGAGAACCTCGTGCTCTCCCACCTGGCCGACGGGGCGGCGAAGGATGTGCTGGTGGTCAGCCACGGCGCGGCGATCCGCACCATGGCGGCGCACGCCGCCAGCGTCGACCCCGACTTCGCGTTCGCCGGCTACCTGGGCAACTGCCGCTTCATCGTCCTCGAGCCCGGGGACCGTCCCTTCGGCGAGTGGAAGCTCGTGCGCTGGGCGGACCTGGACCACCAGATCTAACCCCAGCCCAACCTCTCGAGGTCGTCCTCCTCCAGCCCGAAGTAGTGGCCGACCTCGTGGAAGACGGTCACCTTCACCTGCTCCGCCAGATCCTCCTCGGAGTGGCAGTAGCGCTTGAGCGCCTCCTTGTAGATGAAGATGGCGTCGGGAAGAAAACCGGTGTGGTGGTGCGTGCGGTCGGGGAGGGCCACGCCGACGTAGAGCCCCAGGTAGGTGGGGTGCTCCTCGTTGTAGTCCGCGACCTGGATGGCCACGTTGACCAGGCGGCGGGCGAACTCGTCCGGAATCTGGTCGAGGGCGTCGTTGACCAGATCGTCGAAGGCCTCGTCGCTGATGTCGACCATTACGGGGCGGGCTGCTCTCGGAGGGGGTTGCGCTCGGGCTGCTCGGCCGGGGGCTGGCCGTCGATGAGCAGGCCCTCCCGGCCGTCCCGGGCGGTGCCGTTGAGGTTGGAGAACCCGCCCTCCGGGGTGGCGTGGAACAGGGAACAGTTCACGGAACGGGAACCACCGATCCACGAGGCCTGGCCGAGGGTGCCCCAGTAGGGCTGCAGCGTCGACCGGTACAGGTTCTCCTCCCCGCCGAGGTAGTCGATGGCGGCCTGGGTGCACGCATCCTGCAGGTGACGGTCCTGGTCCTCGACGCTCGGGGTGCCCTCCGGGAACACCGGCGCCAGGTCGACGATGGCGGTGGTCTCCAGCTGGTGGTTCTCCGCACAGTCGACGGTGCGCAGGGAACGGGAGTCATCGACGTAGACGCACTGCCCCGGCTGGGCGACGACGGCCTGGTCCTGCTCGGCGGCGGCTCCCGTGGTGAGCATCGGCACGCCGGAGGCGTCGGTGGACTGGATGCCGCACAGCATGGTGCGGTCGCCGGCCTCCCACGCCTCGGCGGGCGGGAGGATCGGGGCGATGGAGTAGCGGCCCACCGGATCGAAACGGCCGCCGAGGTAGCGCAGGGTAGGGGTCTGGCACAGCTCCTCGCGCAGCTGGGCCTGGCGGGTGAGGTCCGGCATGGAGGCGTTGCGTCCGAACTCCGACGATGGGTAGGCGGCGAGGTTCTCCCGGGCGGAGATCTCGAAACGGTGCTCGCCGTCGCAGGAGGCCTGCTGGAAGTTGCTGACGGTCCCGTCCTCGGCGATGTCCCAGGTCAGGCAGGCACCGACGTCGGCCGTGGTGAAGGGGGCCGCACCGTTGCCGCCGTTCTCCCCGTTGGCGGGCCCGGCCACGCTGCTGACGGTGCTCCCGTTGCCGTTGTCCCCCGGGGTGTCCACGGAGAAGTAACCGTAGGAGCCGACGGCAACGGCGGCGGCGAGTGCGGCCACCAGGCCGGTGCGTACTGCTGCCGCGGAACGTGCGGTGGAAGTCGTCATAATGATCGAATCCTACTCACTCTCCCGCGTGACACGGGTGTTCAGACGATAACGGTCGGTGCGGTACACCGAGGAACACCACTCCACCGGCAACGTCCCGGAACGGGAGTACCGCACGATGTGGAGCAGGGCGGTGCCGGGCGCGACGTCGAGAAGCGCGGCCTGCTGCTCGTCGGCGCTGACGGCGGTGACCACCTGATCGGCCTCCGTGACGGGCACGCGGTAGTGGTTCTCCAGGATGGAGTAGACGGAGTTGTAGACGTCGTTCTCCAGCAGGCCGGGCACGTGCTCGGCGTTGTACCAGCCGTCGTCGATGGAGTACGGCTCCCCGTCGCCGAGGCGCAGGCGGCGCAGATGCGTGTGCAGCGTCGCCGGTTCGGAACGGAAAAACTCCAGGACCTCCGGCGGGGCGGGTGCGCGTTCGGAGAGCAGGATCTTCGACGCCGCCGACACGTCCTGCGCCTTCATCTCCGAGCTGAACGACGCCAGGTGCAGGCGTGAGACCAGCGGATTCGGGGCGACGAACGTGCCCTTGCCGCGGGCCCGGCGCAGGCGGCCACTGGCCACCAGGTCACCGATGGCGCGACGCACCGTGATGCGGGAGACGCCGTACGTCTCCTCCAGCACGCGCTCACCGGGCAGCAGATCACCCGGATGGAGCTGGGTGGTGCACATCTCCTCGAGGATCGCCCGGAGCTGCGCATGCTTGGGTTTCGGCCCGTCCGTGATGGGGATGGCGGGCAACTGGGGTGGGGAGGTCATCCGCGATGCAGCAGCCATGTGATCGATCCTACGCCGCTGGTTATGACCAGTGCAGGGTGTCGGCCTGACACCGTGCCCCCACCATCGGCGCGACCGGCGGGGACGCGCGGTAGGCTCGTATGCGTGATTGATCTCAAATTCCTCCGCGAGAACCCCGACGTCGTCCGCGCCTCCCAGGTGACCCGAGGTGAGGACCCGGCGCTCGTCGACAAGCTCATCGCCGCCGACGAGCAGCGTCGCTCCGCCATCTCCGAGGCCGACGCTCTGCGCGGCGAGCAGAAGGCCTTCGGCAAGAAGATCGGCCAGGCCGCCCCGGAGGACCGCCCCGCCCTGCTCGAGGGCTCCAACGAGCTCAAGGCCAAGGTCAAGGAGGCTGAGGAGGCGCAGAAGGCCGCCGAGGAGGCCGTCAACCAGCTGCAGATGCAGCTGTCCAACGTCGTCGAGGGTGCCCCGGCCGGCGGTGAGGACGACTTCATCGTCCTCGAGCACGTCGGCGAGCCGCGCCAGTTCGACTTCGAGCCCAAGGACCACCTCGAGCTGGGCACCTCCCTCGGGCTCATCGACATGGAGCGCGGTACCAAGGTCGGTGGCGCCCGCTTCTACTACCTCACCGGCGACGGCGCGTTCCTGCAGCTGGGCATGATGATGCTCGCCGCACAGAAGGCCCGTGCCGCCGGCTTCCAGCTCATGATCCCGCCGGTGCTCGTGCGTCCGGAGATCATGGCCGGCACCGGCTTCCTCGGTGACCACGCGGAGGAGATCTACTACCTCGAGCGCGACGACCTCTACCTCGTCGGCACCTCCGAGGTGGCGCTGGCCGGCTACCACAAGGACGAGATCATCGACCTGTCCCAGGGCCCGGTGAAGTACACCGGCTGGTCCTCCTGCTTCCGCCGCGAGGCCGGCTCCTACGGCAAGGACACCCGCGGCATCATCCGCGTCCACCAGTTCGACAAGCTGGAGATGTTCGTCTACTGCAAGCCGGAGGACGCCGCCGCCCAGCACCAGGCGCTGCTCGACATGGAGCGCGACATGCTCTCCGCCGTCGAGGTCCCGTACCGCATCATCGACATCGCCGGCGGTGACCTCGGCCAGTCCGCGGCCCGCAAGTTTGACACCGAGGCATGGGTGCCCACCCAGAACACCTACCGCGAGCTCACCTCCACCTCGAACTGCACCACCTTCCAGGGTCGTCGTCTGCAGACCCGCTACCGCGACGAGAACGGCAAGGCCCAGATCGCCGCGACCCTCAACGGCACGCTGGCCACCACCCGCTGGCTTGTCGCCATCCTGGAGAACAACCAGCAGGCCGACGGCTCCGTCGTCGTTCCGGAAGCGCTGCGCCCGTTTGTGGGCAAGGATGTTCTCGAGCCGAAGAAGTAGGGGAGAGACCATGGCCAAGCGACCGTTCACCAAGCGCGCGGGCTTCTACGTCCCGCGTGAGCTGCCCGAGGTCCCCGACCACCCGGTCGAGGCGAAGGAACGTCCGTACAACAGCACCATCATCCCGATCGCCAAGTCGCTGATGAAGGCCCAGGGCATCCGCCTGACCGTCTTCGGGGCGGAGAACATCCCGCTCGAGGGCCCGGCTCTGCTGGCGATCAACCACACCGGTTACTACGACTTCATCTTCGGCGGGATCCCCGCGCACCTGCGCGGGCGCCGCCTGGTGCGGTTCATGTCGAAGAAGGAGATCTTCGACGCCCCCGTCGCCGGCCCCCTCATGCGTGCCATGAAGCACCTCCCGGTGGACCGTTCCGCCGGGGCGTCCTCGCTGCTCGACGCCGTGGAGCGCCTCCGCGCCGGGCAGCTGGTGGGCATCTTCCCGGAGGCCACGATCTCCCGCTCCTTCGAGCTCAAGGAGTTCAAGAACGGGGCCGCGCGCATCGCCGCGGAGGCCGACGCCCCGCTCATCCCCATGGTCATCTGGGGGTCGCAGCGCATCTGGACCAAGGGGCACCCGAAGCGCCTCGGCCGCACGAACACCCCGGTATTCATCCGCATCGGCGAGCCGATCGACCCCTCCGGTTCGCCGGACGAGGCGATCGCACGCCTCAAGGACGCCATGCAGGTGCTCCTCGACCGGGTCAAGGACGACTACACCCGGGCCTACGGCCCGTTCCCGGCCGGCGAGTACTGGATTCCCGCCGAGGACGGTGGCTCCGCCCCCACGCTTATCGACGCCCGCCGCATCGACACCGAGGCCAAGGCCGCCAAGGCAGCCAAGGCGGAGAAGAAGGCGGCCGCGAAGCTGGACAAGCGGGCCGACGCCAAGCTCGGCAACGCACGCTCCTTCATCGACATGGTGAAGGAAAAACTCAGGAGATAAATCATGGAGACACCCGGTCCGGCCCCGAAGCTCGTGGCCAGTGACGTCGACGGCACGATCATCACCTCGCAGGAGCGCATCCTGCCGCAGGTCCGCGACGTCATCGTCCGCGCCGTCCAGGCCGGGACCGAGGTGGCCCTGGCCACCGGGCGCCCGCACCGGTGGATCTTCCCCGTCCTCGACCAGCTGCCCATCCGGCCGGTGTGCGTCACCGCCAACGGCGCGGTGGTCTACGACTCCGCCAACGACCAGGTCATCGCCTCCCACACCCTCGCCCCCGACACCATGACCGAGGTGCTCGACCTGGCGAAGGAGGCGTTCCACGGGGTCGGCGGCGTGGCGGTCGCCTGCGAACGGGTCGGACGCTCCGCCTTCGACCCGGAGGAGGAAATGTTCGTCGTCGCCCCCGACTTCCTCAACACCTGGGAGGAGCAGGGCTTCGGTGTCCTTCCCGAGTACGAGGTCATCAGCGAACCGGCCGTGAAGATGCTCCTGCGCCATGAGGGTCTGAGCGCCCCGGAGATGTTCGACATCCTCGCCCCGTTCCTCGACCCGGACGTCGCCCACGTGACCTTCTCCATGAACGAGGGGCTCCTGGAGGTCGCCGCCCCCGGCGTGACCAAGGCCCTCGGCGTCTCGACACTGGCCACCATGCACGGCATCGACCAGAGCGAGGTCATCGCCTTCGGGGACATGCCCAACGACATCGAGATGCTCGCCTGGGCGGGCATCGGCGTGGCCATGGGCAACGCGCGGGACTCGGTGAAGGACGTCGCCGACTTCGTCACCGGCACCAACAACGAGGGTGGAATCGCGCAGGTCCTCGAGCGCTGGTTCTAGGATTGAGCCATGACGGCTTCCCACCCGAAACAGTATGTGGCGGCGATCGACCAGGGCACCACATCCACACGCTGCGTCATCATCGACGAGGCAGGGCAGGTGGTGTCCTCCGGGCAGTACGAACACCGGCAGATCATGCCGCAGCAGGGGTGGGTGGAGCACGACCCTCTGGAGATCTGGGCCAACACCCGCCGCGCCGTGTCCACCGCGATGGTGGACATCGACGTCTCCCCGGACCGCATCGCCGCGCTGGGCGTGACCAACCAGCGGGAGACCGCGGTGGTGTGGGACAAGGCGACCGGCCGGCCCATCCACAACGCCATCGTGTGGCAGGACACCCGCACCGCCGACATCGCGGGGGATGATCCCCGGCGCTGGCTCGACCGCACCGGATTGCTGGCCAACTCCTATCCGGCGGGGCCGAAGATCGCGTGGATCCTCGACCACGTCGACGGTGCCCGGGAGCGCGCGGAGGCCGGGGAGCTGCTCGCCGGCACCATCGACACGTGGCTGCTGTGGAACCTCACCGGCGGGGCCCGCGGGGATGAAGGACGCCCGGCGGTCCACGCCACCGACGTCACCAACGCCTCGCGCACCCTCCTCATGGATCTGCGCACCTGCCAGTGGGACGAGGAACTGTGCGCCGAGATCGGGGTGCCGCCCCGGGTGCTGCCCGAGATCCGTCCCTCGCTCAGCGAGTTCGGCGCGGTGCGCCGGCGCGGCACGCTCGCCGGGGTGCCCATCACCGGGGTGCTCGGTGACCAGCAGTCCGCCATGTTCGGGCAGGGCTGCTTCGAGGTCGGCGACGCCAAGAACACCTACGGAACGGGCCTGTTCCTGCTGCTCAACACGGGTGACCGGCCCCAGTTCTCCGAGCACGGCCTGCTGTCCACCGTTCTCTACCAGCGCGACGGGGAGCCCCCGGTCTACGCACTGGAGGGGTCCGTCGCGGTGGGCGGATCCCTCATCCAGTGGCTGCGCGACCAGCTGGGGATCATCCGCTCGGCGGACGAGGTGGAGACGATCGCCGCCGATGACAACGGCGGCGTGTTCATCGTCCCGGCGTTCTCCGGGCTGTTCGCCCCGCGCTGGCGTCCCGACGCCCGCGGTGTCATCGTCGGCCTCACCCGCTTCGCAGACCGCACCCACATCGCCCGCGCCGCCCTCGAGGCCACGGCGCTGCAGTCGCGCGAGGTCGTCGAGGCGATGATCGCGGACTCGGGGATCGAGCTCACGAGCCTGCGTGTCGACGGCGGCATGACCGCCAACGCAACCCTCATGCAGCTGCAGGCCGACGTGCTGGGTGCCGAGGTGGTGCGTCCGGGCAACATCGAGACCACCGCTCTCGGGGCCGCCTTCGCGGCGGGCATCGGTACCGGTTACTGGTCCTCCCTCGAGGAGGTCCGTGCCCTGCAGGCCCCGGACGAGGCGTGGACGCCGACCTGGGAGGCCGCGCGGCGTGAGGAACTGGTGGCGGACTGGGATCGAGCGGTGGAGCGCAGCTTCGATTGGGCCTAAACCTCCACTGTCCGGGGTTCGGCTTCCTCGTGCCTGCGCCAGGGCAGGTAGCGGCGGGGTTCGGGTGGGGTGTCGAGGCGGTGACGGTACTCGTCGAAACGTGCGGCGGCGGCCTTCGCGGCGCGGATCTCCCGGCAGCGCCGACGCCGTTGTGAGAAGGTCTGCACCCAGTTCCTCTGCTTCGGGGCCAACGGGCCGGTGGCGGCGTCGACCATGTAGGTGCCGTCGGCGAACAGCCAGTACACGTCACCGGTGTGCGGATCCAGCAGGTAGAAGGCCTGTCCGTCGGTTTTTCGGTTGTGGTGGTGCCGACACAGCATGACCATGTTGGCGGCGGTGGTCGGCCCACCGTCATCGTGGTCGATCCGGTGATCCGCGTCGCAGTGGGTGGCCTTGCGGGAGCACCCCGGCCAGCGGCAGATCTAGTCGCGGCCGTAGAGGTAGGCGCGGATCGGTCGCGTGGTTTCGTAGGAGCGGGTCGCGGCCTCCGCGGCCTCGTCCATGTCCAGGGTTGCGGTCACCAGATCGTTGAGGGTGGCGGCGGCGTCATCGGTGAGGATGCCGCGCTCCGGGTGGAACACGGGTGCGTCCTCGACGTCCTTGGCCTGGTAGACCATGGTGGTCACCTTCGTGGTGATGTTGCCGAGGATAAGGCCGGTCAGAGCCGTCGCGGGGGGACAGTCCTGCTCGCTCGCGGCCTGCGCCACGGCGTCGGCGATCTGCGTGCCGTCCCCCTGTCCGACGGTGAGCTCAAAGCGCACCTTCCCGCCGGCGAGGTCCTGGATGAGCAGCTGGTCCGGCTCCTCCTCCACCGGCGGCAGGGTTGACATGAGTTCCCCCGGGTTCTCGCACGGCTCGGGGCCCTCCGTCGGCTTGTCGCCCAACGGGTGGGCGTCCGGCACGGCCAGGTTCTCCACGCTGCGGATCGTGCCGATGATGGTCGCCTTGATGGTGGAGTTCGTCGGGGTGAGCTGACGGGGGCGCGACGGAGTGAAACGGCCCATGAGGTCCTCGTCCAGGGCCTGCCAGAAGAAGTCGTCGTTCTGGATCGCGATCGGTGCCTCACCGACCGCGCGCTCGATGGCGGAGAGCTGCTCCATGTCCAGCAGCCACGTCTCCTCCACGAACGCCTTGAGCCGCGGCAGCCGGTCGAGGCACTCGAGGGCGTCGAGGAAACGTGCCTGGCGGTGCTTGGTCACCCCGAGCTGGCTGTAGAGCACCGAGGACAGGGTGGTCCAGTCCTCGTCGGTGCGGACATCCGTGATGGGCTGCGCCGACCGCCACATGAGGTAGTCGGCCTTCACCTTGGCCACGCGGAACTCGTAGTGGAAGTTGCTCTCGTCGAGCACCGCCCAGGACGGCTGCGCCATGGTTCTCACCCCCCTCCCGATCTCGATTACCTGTTCGAAACACAACCTAGAGCACGCACCGGACACGGGGGTGATGAGCGGGGGTGGATGACATCATCTACGCAGCTCACAGCCCCCTGCCGCGTGCGGTCAGGGGGCTGGAAGGGGCGTCGATGAGCGGGTCAGTTCAGCTTGACGTCGACGTTGCCGTCGGCAGGATTGAAGGTGGCGTAGCCGCCCTCGAAGTCGACGCGGATGAGGTCGCCCTCGTTGTACTGCTCGTTGAGCGGCATGCCCAGCGGGCCGAGGTCGAAGCCCTGAGCGGCCCACAGGTCACCGATCGCACCCCACAGGGCGCGGGCCTCGGGGGTGCCGTTCTCGTTGATGACGACACCGTTGTCGAACAGCGCGTACGTGGCGTCGGCGGTGTTGAGGCCACCGCGCGGCTCGCCGAGCACGGCACCGTAATTGGTGCCCACGCGGTCAACGGCCTGGTTGATCTGCGGATCGCTGGCCAGGGTGGACACGATGTCGAGGATCGGCTTGAGGTCCTCGAGCCTGACGCCGTCGAGGATCTGGACGTCACCCACCTGCTGGGTCGTGCCCGGCAGGGCGCCGTCGGCGGCCAGGAAGGCCACGGCCAGACCGGCCAGGGTGCCCGCGATGGTGAGCAGGGAGGTGGTGTCACCACCTGCGGCGTTGCGCAGCATGGCGAGCGGGTCGTTCGGCTGCGGCTCGGGGGCCGGCGGCTGCTGCTGGGTGGGCTCCGTGGGCTCCGTGGGCTCCGTGGTCCGAGTCGTCTCGGAGGTTGTCTCCGTCGGCTCTGTGGTCTCGGTCGGAGCAGTCGGGCTGGTCGTGGTCGTCGCGGTCGCCGAGGTGGCGGTGCCGGACTTGATCTCCTGGTACTTCTGCGCGGCGATGGAACGGATGGTGTCCATCTGCGCGTAGCCGTACTGGCCCGGGCAGGCGTTGTTGTGCGCGTCGCGGTGGGCGAAGACGTTGGGCAGGGTCATGGCGACGCCGCCGGTGTACTTCGAACCGCCGAAGGACAGCGGGGTGTAGGACGCGGAACCCTGCGGGTCAAAGTCGCCGAGGGCGGCCTTCCAGCCGATCATCTCGCCGACGGACCGGATCATCACCGGGGTGGTGGGCACGGTGTCGTAGTTGCCCATCATGGAGATGCCGAAGGTGCCGCGGTTGAAGCCGCCGACGTGGGCACCCTGGACGTTCTTGTCGAGGCCGCCGTAGCGGCCCTCGTAGATGGTTCCGAACTTGTCGACGACCGCGTTGTACCCGATGTCGCACCAGCCCAGGGTGTTGGCGTGGTAGTTGTGCATGCCGCGCATGATGCCGGCGGCCTGGGCCTGGGTGTAGTTGTTGGAGCCCGCGGTGTGGTGTACGCCGGCGGCCTGCAGGTTCTGGTCGTAGGTGGTGTTGCAGCGGCTGCCGGAGGGCGCGCCCCAGCCGGCACGGGTGACCACCGGCGGCATTCCGTCGGTGACGGAGTCGGTGGCCAGGGCGATGCCGCCCTCCTCGGCGTTGCCGTCGATGAAGACGACGTCGAGGTCCTCGGGCGCGGCGACGTCGGCCACGGGCTGGATGTCGCCGTAGTTGGTGGGCAGCGGGGCGAGTCCGGCGTTCACCGGGATGTCGACGGCGGCCTCGTCGGCGATGTTGATGTCGACCTCGGGGGCCTCCTCCGGGGTGCCGAGGATGTCGACGCCGACGATGGAGACCTGGACCTTGGTGGTCGGCTCGACGTAGAGCAGCTCGGTGCCGTTCTCGCCGTTGGGTCCCAGCTCGCCGATGGGCTCGGCGTCCCACCAGGGGCCCCAGGAACCGTCGGGCTGCTCGGCGCGGACGTAGGCGGCGATGTCGCGGTGGTCCAGCCAGGTGATGGCGAACATGGAGAACTGCTCGTCGCGGGTGAACTCCTTCACCGTGCGCGGGCCGGGGACGCCGGACTGCTGGGCGATGGCGGCGTCGTCGACGACGACGTTGTCACCGGAGGCGAAGGAGGCGGAGGCCTGCGACACCTCGATGGGGCCGGAGCCGATGTCCTGGGTCTTGAGGATCTGGTTTCCGCCGAGGGCGGCGGAGACGATGAGGGCGAGGGTCAGGACAACGGCCAACGTCGGGTTGACGCTGGTCTGCCCTGTGGCGATACGGCGTCGCTGCTGCACGGTGGGGACTCCCTGGGAAAATTGCTGGGGAAATAGCGGATACACGTGTGGCCAAACTGGTCACGAGTGAACTCTAGTACACATTCGGGGATGATGATACTGGTGTGACAATAATCTGCATGGCGTGTCGCCCCGGTGTTGCAGCGGGTGGGGGAGGCGGGCGTCGATTAGCCTGTCTTCCATGACATACGACCTCATTGTTGTCGGCTCCGGCCTGTTCGGACTCACCGTCGCGGAGCGCGCGGCCAGCCAGCTGGGAAAGAAGGTGCTCATCGTCGAGCGCCGCACCCACCTCGGTGGCAACGCCTACTCCGAGGCGGAGCCGGAGACGGGCATTGAGATCCACAAGTACGGTGCGCACCTGTTCCACACCTCCAACAAGAAAGTGTGGGAATACGTCAACCAGTTCACCGACTTCACCGGCTACCAGCACCGGGTGTTCGCCATGCACGACGGCACCGCGTACCAGTTCCCCATGGGTCTGGGCATGATCAACCAGTTCTTCGGCCGCTACTACACCCCGGACGAGGCGCGGGAGCTCATCGCCGAGCAGGCCAGTGAGATCGACTCCAAGGACGCCAACAACCTGGAGGAGAAGGCGATCTCGCTCATCGGCCGCCCCCTCTACGAGGCGTTCATCCGCGACTACACCGCCAAGCAGTGGCAGACGGACCCGAAGAACCTGCCGGCGTCGAACATCACCCGCCTGCCGGTGCGCTACAACTTCAACAACCGCTACTTCAACGACACCTACGAGGGGCTGCCCGTCGACGGGTACGCCGCGTGGCTGGAGCGCATGGCCGACCACGAGCTCATCGACGTCCGTCTCGACACCGACTGGTTCGACGTCCGCGACGAGCTGCGCGCGGAGTCCCCGGACGCGCCTGTCGTCTACACCGGCCCGCTCGACCGCTACTTCGACTTCTCCGCCGGAAAGCTCGGCTGGCGCACCCTCGACTTCCACACCGAGGTGCAGCAGACCGGTGACTTCCAGGGCACCCCGGTGATGAACTATAACGACGCGGACGTGCCGTACACCCGCATCCACGAGTTCCGGCACTTCCACCCGGAGCGGGAGGACCGCTACCCGAAGGACAAGACGGTCATCATGAAGGAGTACTCGCGCTTCGCCGAGGAGGGCGACGAGCCGTACTACCCGATCAACACGCCCGAGGACCGGGAGATGCTCAAGGCCTACCGCGAGCTGGCGGCCGAGGAGGCGCGTGACAACAAGGTCCTCTTCGGCGGGCGCCTGGGCACGTACCAGTACCTCGACATGCACATGGCCATCGCGTCGGCGCTGACCCTGTGGGAGAACAAGCTCGTGCCCTTCTACGAGGAGGGCGTGGCCCTCGAGCAGGAGCGCGGCCACTAGTTGTGTTGACGGAGGCCGCAGAGTAAAGTTAACGCTAGGTTAACAAATGGGAAACTCAAGGTTTTCCGGCTTACAGAAAGGCATCCGAATCATGAGCAGCGACCGCTACGCCATCGTCCGTGAGGATCTGCACCGCCGCTACGGACAGTACTTCTACGCCCGGACCATCGACGAGCTTCTCGACGCCACCATCGCCGAGGCCGAGGCCAAGGCCAAGATCGACACCTTCCTGCCCATCACCGTCGAGCGCGAAGTCTCCGAGATCCTCGAGGAGCGCGCCGAGGCGAAGGGTCGCAGCGGTACCGCCCGCCCGGAGGTGCTCTTCGTCTGCGAGCGCAACGCCGGCCGTTCCCAGCTGGCCTCCGCCATCACCGCCCACGCCGTCGGTGACCGCGTCTTCGTCCGCTCCGTGGGCCTCAACCCCGTCGGCGGCATCGACCCGCAGGTCCTCGAGGTGCTGCAGGAGCGCGGCATCGCTACCGGCCACCTCTATCAGAAGGAGATCGTGCCCCGCACGGTCCACCGCGCCAATGTCGTGGTCCTCATGGGCGTCGACGAGGTCCCCGGCATCCCCGGTGACCGCATCGAGCGCTGGGACATCGCCGACCCGGCCGGCCAGCCCATCGAGAAGGTCCGTGAGATCGCCGACGACGTCGAGCGCCACGTGAAGGAACTCCTCGTGGAGCTCGGCAAGGCCGACTACGCCGCCTAAATGCCGCTTATCGACGCCCCCTTGTGGGGCGTTTTCTCTTTGCTCACCGACCCCACCGCGTTGGCGGTGCTGGCGGTGCTGGCCGCCAACCTGACGAGTCACGTGCTCAAGCGGCTCATCGGGCGTGAACGTCCCCCAGCCGAACAGTGGCTGGTGGAGGCGTCCAACTACTCCCTCCCCTCGGGACACGCCACCGGGGCGGCGGCTTTCGCGATGGCGCTGACGCTCATCATCCGCTGGCGGGCGTGGTCGCTCCTCGCCTGGGTGGGGGCCCTGGTGATCGGTCTCTCGCGCCTGGCGTTGGGTGTCCACTGGGTGGAAGACGTTCTTACGGGATGGATTCCCGGGGTGGTTGTGGCGGCTGTCACGTGGTGGATTTCCTTAAAGTTAACTCCAGGTAAACGCGTCTGACCTGCGGATTGTTGAGGTTCGACCACAAACTCCCAGCGCGCCTACTTGCATGTTTACTTTCTGTTCACCTAGGGTTAACGCTAGGTAAACAACAAGAAAGGGACTTCATTATGAACACCACCACCTTCCGCACCGTCCGCAAGGATCTCTACACCCGCTTCGGCCACCGCGCCGATTCCGCCGTCATCGACGAGATCCTCGACACCGTCATCGCCGAGCACACCGCCACCGCGCGCATCTCCGACTTCCTCCCCGTCCTCGTCCACCGCGAGGCGGCGGGCCGGATCGAGGATCACCTGTGGACCCACGGGGACGTCGGGACTCCGCGGAAGCGGATCCTCTTCGCCAGCCGCACCAACGCCGCCCGCGCCGTTCTGGCCGCCGCGCTGGCCCGCCGGGTGAGCGACAACGCGATCGTCGCCACCGTCGCCGCCACCCACCCGGAGAACCGCGAGGACGCCCTCATCGAGTGGGTCATGGACGAGCGGGGCCTGGCCGCCGACGGCGCGAAGTACAAGACTGAGCGTCGCCGCACCCTGGCCGCCGCCGACGTCGTCGTCTACCTCGACGCCGAGGAGCCGCACGACCTGCCCGGCCGCACCTTCGTCCAGTGGGACGTGCCCGCCACCGACGGCATGGGCATCGAGGGCATCCGCACCTTCGCCGACGACATGGAGGCCCGCGTCGTCGGCCTGCTCACCCGGCTCGACATCCCGGTGCGTTCCCGCGAGGACGCCCGCGAGCTGGCCGCCTAGTAACTGCTCGATCCGCCACCGCCGGAGAATCCTCCCGAGGAGTATCCGGTGGTGGCGCTGCTGCCCGCGGACTGCGCGGCCTCCACGTCCGCGGAGTGCCACGAGTACACCATCGCGTACGGGACGTAGTTGCCGGGACGCCACCCGGCGTCCCACAGGGCGGGGGCCCGCCGCCCGTCGTCGGAGACCTCCGCGGTCCCGGACTCCTCGTAGAGCTTCTCCTGCGCCGCCTCGACGAGCACGCGGTGGTCGGTGACCAGGTCCGCGAACTCGTCCATGAACTGCGGGGCGTCGAGGCGGGCGCGGAGGTCGAGGACGCGGGCGTCGAGAAGCTCGAGGCGATTCTTCAGATCCACATCGTCGATGTCCGTGATCGCGCGGAGGTTGTCCTCGTGCAGCTCCGTGAGCCCGCGGCGCCGGACGTCGGCGTCCCCGTGCTCCATGCGGGCCAGCTGCTCGATGTTCTCCTCCGCCGTGCGCAGGCGCGTGACCTGCTCATGTGCGGTGGCGATCGATGCCCGCCGCTCCCGGAACTCCTTGTCCGGGGAGTCGGCCGTGAGCCCCGCGAGCCGGTCGAACGTGTCGTTGAGACCGAGGAAACCGGTCTTGACCTCCTCCCACTGGCCTCGCAACGCATCGTTGGCCAGGGGAGAGGTGAGCGAATGCGCGCGCACGTCAATGGCCTGCAGCTCCCCGGCGACCCGGCCGTAGTCGCGCTGGACCACGTCGAACTGCTCGCGGGCGGTGGCCACCTGCCTGCGTCGCGAAGCAGCGGCGGCCGCCCCCACGAGCCCCAGGCCGAACGCCACACCGCCGCCGCCGACGGCCCAGCCCAGCCACGCGGGCGCATCGGAACTCTCCCGCACCGCCGTGGGGTCCGCCACGGCCTTCGTGCCCTCCAGCATGCCGGCGGCCAGGTTGCCGTCCCGCAGCGGCGGGCGCATGCGGTCGAGGATGCCGTCGAGGCGACCGTCGGCGTAGATGTCCGCGGCGTCGCACACGTCGTCCCCGCAGTACACGCCCATGCGCTGCGGGTCGCGGCCCACGGCGACGATGAGCGCACCCGGCGCCCACTTGTCACCCGCCTCCGAGATGAGGTCACGGCGCTCGTTCTCACCGAAGGAGCGGACCGTGTCGTTGAGGTTGTCGTCGTTGACCGGGAAGAGGACGTACGTGACGGCGGTGACCTCGGGCGGCAGATCGATGCCTGGGGTGCGGTCGCGGAGGAACTGCTCGTCGGCGTCGGACAGCTCGTCGGCGAGGTCGAGGACCTCGATGCGCTCCGCGGCGGAGGCGGCCGGCGTGAGCCCGAGCAGACCGATTCCGAGGACGAGGGCGGCGATGAGGGATCTCATGCCGTCAAGGATAAGCGCCGGCCGTCGGTGAGTGCGGCGCGATTTCCGGCCCGGGAGCACTACCCTTGTTCCGGAGATGAGTCGAAAGGCGGATTCACCCGACGTGAAGAACAACCCGAATGCCCCCGTGCGCGAAATGCTGCAGCGGATCCTGCTGCCGCGCAAGGGCGAGCCGCATGACGTACGCATGCTCTACCTCGTCGAGGCCGAGCAGAACAAGGAGCGCCTGACCTGGGAGGACCGGGTCACCGTCACGGTCCCCGCCGGTGCGGAGGCCTCTTTCCAGACCTACTTCAACGCGTTCCCCGCCAGCTACTGGCGCCGCTGGTCGCAGCTCGAGCACGTGCTGCTGCGCATGAATGTCGCCGGACAGGCCAGCATCGAGGTCTACCGTTCCAAGATCGACGGCACGCGCGTGGCCGTCGCCGGACAGCTCGTCACCGACGATGTGGCGGAATTCACCATCCCGCTCTCGCACTTCGAGGACGGCGGCTGGCTGTGGTTCGACGTCACCGCCGAGACCGAGACCACCCTCACCGAGGCCGGCTGGTACGCCGACCGGGAGCCCGGCCCGCAGATCATGCCGGACGGCACCGAGGTCGGCCCCTTCGACAAGCGCGTCACCGTCGGCATCCCGACGTTCAACCGCCCCGCCGATGCGGTCGCGGCACTGCAGGCCCTCGGCGAGGACCCGCTTGTCGACGCCGCCATCGACGCCGTCATCATGCCCGACCAGGGCACCCAGCACCCCGCCGACGAGCCCGGCTACGACGCGGCGGTCGCCCACTTCGGCGGGCGCTTCCACGAGTTCCGCCAGGGCAACCTCGGCGGCTCCGGCGGCTACTCCCGCATCATGTACGAGGCCCTCGGCGACGGCGCGGCCGGTGCGCCCGAGTCCCCGTTCATCCTCTACATGGACGACGACATCGCCATCGAGCCGGAGTCCATCCTCCGCTCCGTGCAGGTCGGCCGCTACGCCAAGTCCCCGATCATCGTCGGCGGACAGATGCTCAACCTGCAGGAACGCTCCCAGCTGCGCACCATGGGCGAGATCGTCCAGGGCCACGACTTCATGTGGGGCCCCGCCCCGCACTCCACCTACGACCACGACTTCGCCGAGTACCCCCTGGGTGACACCGGCGAGGAGACCCGCGACCTGCACCGCCGCATCGACGTCGACTACAACGGCTGGTGGATGTGCATGTTCCCGCGCGTGGTGAGCGAGCAGATCGGGCAGCCGCTGCCCCTGTTCATCAAGTGGGACGACACCGAGTACTCCCTGCGCGCCGGCAGGGCGGGCTTCCCGACGGTCACCTGGCCTGGCGTGGCCATCTGGCACATGGCGTGGGCCGACAAGGACGACGCCATCGACTGGCAGGCCTACTTCCACCTGCGCAACCGCCTCATCGTCGCCGCCCTCAACCACGACGGCCCCGTCGACGGCATCATCACCTCCCTGCGCAAGTCCACCTTCAAGCACCTCATGTGCATGGAGTACTCGACGCTGGCCATCCAGATCGAGTCGATGAAGGACTTCCTCGCCGGCCCGGACCACCTCTTCGACATCCTCGAGTCCTCCCTGCCGCGCATCGCCGAGATCCGGAAGAACTACTCCGACGCCGTCGTCCTCCCCTCCGCCTCCCAGCTGCCGCCGGCCTCCGGCGCACCGGGTGTGCCCACCGCGGACATCGGCGGTCGGCTGGCCAAGATCAAGAAGGTCGGCTGGCTGCTCAAGGGCCTCAAGCACTCCCTGGGCAAGGAGGACCCGCGCCACCACGAGACGCCGCAGGCCAACCTGTCCCCGGCCGAGGCCCGCTGGTTCTCGCTCTCGCGTCTCGACGGCGCGACCGTCACCACCGCCGGCAACAACGGCGTCGCCTACCGCAAGCGCGACCGCGAACTTGCCGAGCGCCTGCTCAAGGAGACCTGGGCCCTGCAGAAGGAGATCGCCGAGCGTTTCGACGACCTCCGCGACACCTACCGCGCCGCCCAGCCCGAGCTGGTCAGCCGTGAATCCTGGAAGAAGATCTTCGAATGAGCAACCGTGAAGTGGACCTGCTGGTCCGGGTCCAGGACGCGCTCGTCGATAAGCCGGGTGTGATTCCCACCGCAACGGCACTGTCCCATTTCGGTGAGCACGCCCTGGGATGGTTCGCGCTGTCCGGCGCGGGCGCGGTCGCCGACGAGCGGCGGCGCCGCCGGTGGCTGGCGCTGGGTGCCTCCGCCTTCACCGCGCACGCCGCATCCGTGGTGATCAAGCGCATCGTGCGCCGCACCCGCCCGCACGATCCGCGCATCCGCGTGGGCGTGGGCACCCCGTCCCGCCTGTCCTTCCCGTCCTCGCACGCGACGTCCACCACCGCCGCACTGGTCAGCCTGTCCGACCTCACGGGGTCGAAGGCCCCGCTGCTCGGCATTCCGGTGATGATGTTGTCGCGTATGGTTCTGGGGGTGCATTACCCGACCGACACCCTGGCCGGCGCCGTCCTGGGAGCCACGACGGCCAAGGTCATCACCGCAATCGAGAGGAAGAGCGCGTGACCGAGTCTCACCCGGTTGAGGAGAAGACCGGCATCTTCTACCCGGAGCCGCACACCGAGGGCATCGACAACACCCGCAAGCGACGCCCCCCGAAGAACCTCCCCGACGCCATGATCAAGGCGCTGCGCCCCAAGCAGTGGGTGAAGAACGTCCTCGTCGTCGCCGCCCCCGCGGCCGCCGGCGCCGAGGCGCTCACCGACGGGCGCACGCTTCTCGACGTCCTCCTCGCCTTCATCGTCTTCTGCCTCGCTGCCTCGTCGATCTACCTGGTCAACGACGCCCGCGACGTCGAGGCCGACCAGCAGCACCCGACCAAGCGCTTCCGCCCCATCGCCTCCGGCATGCTGCCGGTGGGCCTGGCGTACGCCATGGCCGTGGGGCTCATCATCGCGGCCGTCGGCCTGTCCTTCCTGGCCTCCTCCGGCTGGGGACTCGCCGCGGTGGTGGCCGTGTACATCGCCCTGCAGCTGGGCTACTGCTTCGGCTGGAAGCACCTGCCGGTGATCGACATCGCGCTCGTCTCCTCCGGCTTCATGCTCCGCGCCATGGCCGGTGGTGTCGCCGCGGGCATCGACCTCTCCCAGTGGTTCCTCCTCGTCGCCGCCTTCGGGTCGCTGTTCATGGCCTCCGGCAAGCGATACGCGGAGCTGCAGCTCGCCGAGCGCACCGGCAAGAAGATCCGCCGCTCCCTGCAGGGCTATACCGCCACCTACCTGCGCTTCGTGTGGACCCTGGCCGCCACCGCCGTCGTCATGAGCTACGCGCTGTGGGGCTTCCAGCTCTCCAACTCCGTCGAGGGTATGGCCGGCGTCTGGTACCAGGTCTCCATGGTGCCGTTCACCATCGCCATCCTGCGCTACGCGGCCGACGTCGACCGCGGCGCCGGTGGTGCCCCGGATGAGATGGCCCTGTCCGACCGCGTGCTGCAGCTGCTGGCCGTGCTGTGGATCCTGTGCATCGTCATGGCCGTGTACCTCGTGCCGATGATGTAGTCGGTCCCCGGACCCCTCCCGTCCCCCTGCTACCATCTGCACCCATGACCACAGCTGCCGGGGTGTCCGGTCAACCAGCACGAACCCGCCCCACCCTCACGCTGTGGAGCGGTGTCGGGGCCGCGCTGCTGCTGGCCGTCCTCGCCTTCATCGGCGGGTGGCGGCGGCGCTGGATGAGCGATGACGGCCTCATCGTGCTGCGCACCGTCCGCAACCTGCTGGCGGGCAACGGCCCCGTGTTCAACGCCGGGGAGCGCGTCGAGGCGAACACCTCCACGTTGTGGCAGTACCTCATCTACCTGGTGGCACTGGTGAGTGACGCCCGGCTGGAGGTCATCGCCACGTGGCTGGCGCTCATCTTCACCACCCTCGCCCTCGGCATCGGTGCCTGGGGCACCGCGCTGCTGTACCGGCGGCGTGCCACCCTCCTGCTCATCCCGGCGGGTGGCCTCGTCTACCTGGCCCTGCCGCCGGCGCGGGACTTCGCCACCTCGGGCCTGGAGTGGGGGCTCAGCCTCCTGTGGATCTCCGGCCTGTGGTGGCTGCTGGTCAGCTGGGCGCAGCGCGAACCCCGCGTCGGAAAGCACTCCACCGGGCCGGCCCCCGACCGCATCACATACGTCCTGGCCTTCTGGGCCGGCATCTCCTGGCTGGTGCGCCCCGAGCTGGCGCTCTACGGCGGCCTGGCCGGGCTGCTCCTGCTCGTCGCGGCGACGTCGTGGCGGCAGCGGGCGCTCATCCTGGCGGTGGCGCTGCCGGTCCCGGCGGGTTACCAGATCTTCCGCATGGGCTACTACGGGCTGCTCACCCCGCACACGGCCGTCGCCAAGTCGGCGGGCGACGCGGAGTGGGCCTCGGGCTGGAACTACGTGCAGGACCTGGCGGACCCGTACCTCCTGTGGCTGGCGCTGGCGCTGCTCGTCGCCCTGGGCGCCGTGACGCTGTGGCGCGTGTCCGCGTCCGCCCCCGAACGGGTCACCGGCCGGGCGCGCCTGCGCACCCCGGTGGCGGTGACCACCCTCATCCTCGTGGCCGGCACGATCCACGTGCTCTACGTCCTGCGCGTGGGCGGTGACTTCATGCACGGCCGCATGCTGCTGCTGCCGCTGTTCGCCCTGCTGCTGCCCGTGGCGCTGGTGCCCCTGTCGGACCTGCGCAACACCTCGATGCGCTGGGACGCGATCACGGCGGTGGGCCTGGCGGCGGTGTGCTGGTGGTCCGTGAGCACGACGCTCACCGGGCACCCCATCGACTGGGAGACCGATTACGAGGAGCTGGGGATCGTCGACGAGCGCGACTTCTGGACCTACGCCACGTTCCGCGACCAGAACGACCCCCCGATGTTCGCCACGGACTTCCTCACCGCCAAGGCCATGAACCACTACCCGGAGGTCATGGAGCAGGCGATGGAGGAGGACGCCGGCCTCATGACGATGTTCCTCCTCAACGAGGAGGAGTTCTCCTGGACCACCGCGCCGCGCATCCCGCGCGAATTCACCGACGGTGACCCCACCGGGCTCGTCGGCCAGCCGCCCACGGTCTTCCACATCAACCTGGGCATGACGAGCATGAACGCCCCGCTGGAGATGCGCGTGCTCGACACCGTCGGTCTGACGACCCCGCTGGCCGCCCGCCAGCCGCGTGACCCGGACGCCCGCGTCGGCCACGACAAGTGGCTGCCGTTCTCCTGGCAGGCCGCCGACACTTCCCTGCACCTGGATTTCCTGCCCCCGTGGTACGACCCGGAGGAGACCGGCCGGGCCCGGGAGGCCCTGCAGACCCCGGCGCTGGCGGCGCTCATGGCCTCCTACCGGGAGCCGATGAGCATGGACCGCTTCCTGCGCAACATCCGCTTCGCGCTCACCGACGGCCGGACCCTGGAGTTCAGCCTCGATCCGGAGGAGGTTCTCGCGGAGTTCGGGCCGCCCACCCCCGGAATTAGGTTGGCATGGGAAAACGACATTTCCCCCGAAGTCCCCAGGTAGCATCGCAGAACGTCACAGACCTATAACGAAACAATGAGCTTTTCGTTACCTTTTGCTCTAGAGTGTCACGGGCAGGGACAGTTTCCACGGCTGCGCGGTTCGTAACGAACTGGCGGGCGCGGTCGATAGTCCCGTCGAAGTACGCCAAGCCGAGGAGAAATATGTCCGTCATCACCGGAGCCCGCAGCGTGAGCAGGAAGATCGTTGCGGTGGTCACCGCCATCGCCACCGCGCTGGCCATCATGGTCGCAGGTGGCACCGGCGTCGCGAACGCCGACAACCGTGGGTGGCTGCGCCCTGACGCCACCGGTCACTGCGAGTGGGATGCCGTCGCCTACTGGGTCCAGCGCTGCGACGTCTGGTCCCCGTCCACCGGTGCCAACATCACCGTGCAGGTGCAGCCTGCCGGTCGTGGTGGCAACGCAGGCTTCTACCTGCTGGACGGCCTGCGCGCCACCAACCACGCCAACGCCTGGACCGTGGACGTCAATGCCCCGGAACTCTACGCCGACTCCAACATCACCCTCGTGATGCCGGTCGGTGGCGCAGCCTCGTTCTACGCGGACTGGGACCACCCGGCCACGTACGACCTGAACAACCCGGTCACCTACCAGTGGGAGACCTTCCTCACCTCTGAGCTGCCGGCCTACCTGCAGCAGCACTTCGGTGTCGCGCCGGACAACAACTCCATCGCCGGCCTGTCCATGGGTGGCACCGCCGCCCTCAACCTGGCCGCCAAGCACCCGGGTCAGTTCCGCCAGGCCCTGTCCTGGTCCGGCTACCTCACCCAGACCATGCCGGGTATGCAGACCCTCATGCGTGTCGCACTGCTCGACGCCGGTGGCTTCAACATCAACGCGATGTACGGCACCGTCGTCAGCCCGCGCCGTTTCGAGAACGACCCGTTCCTCAACATGGACGGCCTGCGCGGTAAGGACGTCTACATCTCCGCCGCCACCGGCATCCCCGGCCCGGAGGACGCCAACTACCCGGCGAACCTCAAGCTCTCCGGTGCGCCGCTGGAGATGCTGGCCCGCGTGTCCACCCACCTGTGGGAGGGTAAGGCCCGCGCCACCGGTATCAACGTCACCGCTGACTACCCGATGACCGGCATCCACAACTGGACCCAGTTCGGGCACCAGCTGCACGAGACCAAGCCGCGCGTCCTCGACGTGATGAACGCCTGGTAACAGCGCGGCAGCGAGAACCCCGGAAGGTCATCTTCCGGGGTTTTTCCATTCTCCTCGGCGTGCCGTACGCTGAAGTCTCAAGTTCAACTTAAACTTGAGCACGACCAGAGGGGCCCCACAGCCCCACGGCGAGAACTACTGAACACACCATGCACCGGCGGGCGACGTCGGGTACGGGTGGGCGTCGACAAGCGCATCCCGGGGGAGGGGAACCCCCGGGCACCACCCGGCCCCCGCGCACGCCGGGGTACACGACCGCGAACCCACAAGGATCCACACCATGCGCGACACCGCATCCCGTTCCCCGCAGCGCCGGCGCCCCTGGCTCGCCGCTGTCGTTGTCCCGACCACGCTGGCCCTCGGCCTGGCCGTCGCCCCCGCAGCACACGCTCAGGGCGCCCTGCCGGGCAGCAGCGACCTCTCCGACTCGTTCCGCCCCACCGACCCGCCGCAGCGCACCCCGATCAACACGACCTACCCGGACATTGCCAACCTGCCGGCCGGCGTCGAGGTCCAGCGCGTCGAGTGGATCACCAACCGTCGTGTCGCCCTGTTCATCAGCTCCGCCGCCATGCCCGACGAGCTCATCCAGGTCCAGATCCTCCTGGCCCGCGACTGGCACTCGAGCCCGAACCGCACCTTCGCCGAGGTGTGGGCCCTCGACGGCCTGCGCGCCCGCGACGACGACTCCGGCTGGACCATCGAGACCAACATCGAGCAGTTCTATGCCGACAAGAACGTCAACGTCATCCTGCCCATCGGCGGCGAGTCCTCCTTCTACGCCGACTGGCAGCAGCCCGACAACGGCAAGCACTACAAGTGGGAGAGCTTCCTCATGCAGGAGCTCGTCCCGATCCTCGACCAGGGCTTCCGCTCCAACAAGGACCGCGCCATCGTCGGCCTGTCCATGGGCGGCACCGCCGCGATGAACCTCGCGCAGCGCAACCCGCACATCTTCGACTTCGTCGGCTCCTTCTCCGGTTACCTCGACACCACCTCCACCGGCATGCCGCAGGCCATCCTCGCCGCCCAGCGCGACGCCGGCGGTTACGACGGCACCAAGATGTGGGGCCAGCCCGGCCACCAGGACTGGATCGACCACGACCCCAAGCTCGGCATCGAGGCCCTGCAGGACATGAAGGTCTACGTCTCCGCCGGCTCCGGCCGCGACGACTTCGGCCAGCCGAACTCCGTCGCCACCGGCCCCGCCAACGCCGCCGGCGTCGGCCTCGAGATCCTCTCCCGCATGTCCTCGGAGACCTTCGTCCGCCACGCCCGCGCCCAAGGCGTCGAGCCGGTCGTCCACTTCCGTCCCTCCGGCGTCCACGCCTGGCCCTACTGGCAGTTCGAGATGTCCCAGGCCTGGCCGCACATGGCCAACGCCATGGGCCTGTCCGCCGAGGACCGCGGCCCCGACTGTGTCGCCGTCGGCGCCATCGCCGAGGCCACCAAGGCCGGCCAGATCGGCTCGTGCATCAACAACGAGTACCCCGTCGAGGACGGCATGCGCCAGGACTTCCGCAACGGCGTCGCCTACTGGTCCCCGGACACCGGTGCCCACGCCCTCTTCGGCCGCATCAACGCCCGCTACCACCACATCGGCGGGCCCGCCTCCTGGCTCGGCTTCCCGACGACCGGTGAGCAGGCCACCCCGGACGGCGACGGCCGCTACGTCCACTTCGAGAACGGCTCCATCTACTGGACCCACGCCACCGGCGCCTGGGAGGTCCCGCAGAAGGCCAAGGACGCCTGGTCCCGCAGCGGCTGGGAGCGCGGACCGCTCGGCTTCCCGACCTCCGCACCGCAGGACGTCGACGGCGGCCAGGTCCAGGAGTTCCAGGGCGGCGTCATCGTCACCCCGGACAACGGCGACGCCCAGGTCGTCTACGGTGCCATCGGCGCCAAGTACAAGGAGCTCGGCAACGTCACCTCCGAGCTCGGCTTCCCCAAGGGTCCCGAGAAGTCCATCGCCGGTGGTGCCTTCCAGGAGTTCGACAACGGCAACATCTACTGGTCCGTCTCCACCGGCGCGCATTACATCAAGTACGGTGCGATCTTCGACCACTGGGGCCGGGACCGATGGGAACAGGGTAAGTTCGGCTACCCGACCGCTGACCACGCAACCATCCCGGCCGGAGGCGAGATCGTCGAGTTCCGCAACGGCACCATCCGCCAGGTCAACGGCATTATCCAGGAGGAGACCAACTGATTATGCGCACCCGGCTGCTCGCCGCCGTCATGGCCGGCGCTCTGACCCTCACCGCCTGCGGCGACGCCACCGTCGACAACGACGCCGCCACCCCGACCTCGGTCGCCCCTCTCGAGCGTGCCCCGAAGAAGAGCACCTCGGCGCAGGAGACCGCAGCCTCCGAGACCTCGGAAGAGGAAGAGGAGGAGACGGCCGCCCGGCGCCCCCGCCCGGCGGAGCCGCAGCCGCAGGACCAGGCGGCCCGGGAGGTCGATGAGGTCCCCGAGGCCGCCCTCCCGCGGACCCCGGAGGATGTCCACTACCTCGGTGAGATCAGCGACGCCGACATCAACATCGACGGCGTCGAGGACCAGCTCATCGGCACCGCGTCCACCGTCTGCGGTGGCGACGAGAGTGAGCTCAACCGGGCCACCCTCCCCGCCGTCGCGGGCCAGCTCATCGAGCAGGGCCGCACGGACAAGTCCGTCGAGGAGGTCGTCGAGATCATCGAGACCGCCGCGACCGACGCCTACTGCTAGCCGGAAGTTCCACACATGCGCAAGATCCTCACCATCCTGGCGGTCCTGATTCTGGTGCTGCTCGTCGGCGTGGGAACCTTCCGGTTCCTGCAGTCCGGCGAGGACGTACCACTGCCGCCGGGGGTGCCCGAGCCCACCGAACTGCTCCAGCCGGAGTGGTGCCCCGACGTGGAGGTCATCGCCGCGCCGGGAACCTGGGAGTCGGCCGCCGGTGACGATCCGATCCACCCGACCGCCAACGAGTGGAGCTTCATGCTCTCGATCACCCGTCCCCTGCAGGAGCGTTTCCCCGCGGAGGACGTCAAGGTGTGGACCCTGCCGTACACGGCACAGTTCCGCTCCATCCAGGCGCAGCACGAGATGACCTACGACGATTCGCGCCAGGAGGGGCAGTCGGTGCTGGAGACCGAACTGGTCACCATGCACGACGAGTGCCCGTACACCGACTACATCCTCGCGGGATTCTCGCAGGGTGCGGTCATCCTCGGAGACGTCGCCCACCAGATCGGTCAGGGCAACGGTGTGGTGCCGGCCGACCGCATCAGGGGTGTCGCCCTGATCGCGGACGGTCGCAGGGAACCTGGTGTGGGCCAGGTTCCCGGCACCCAGGTCTCCGGCGTCGGCGCCGAGGTCGCACTCCAGCCGCTCAATCTGCTGGTCCAGCCGATCGTGCCCGGTGCCACCATGCGCGGACCGCGCGTCGGTGGTTTCGGTGAACTGCACGACCGCGTGTGGGACATCTGCGCCCCCAACGACAGCATCTGCGACGCCCCGCGGCAGATCGGCAACGCACTCGAGCGGGCCCAGGCCCTGGCCGCCGCGAACGGCGTCCACGCCCTCTACGCCAGCAACCCGGACGTCATCCCCGGGACAACCGCGAACGCCTGGGTCGTGGAGTGGGCGACCGACCTCATCAACAGATGATCCCGTGCCCCGGGAACGGGGGTGTCCGGGTACCCTGTTTGGTAACGGAAACATCACAAACCGGGACTAACAAGACGTGTGCCTGCTCTGTTAGGTTGGCACGAAGAGATTAGCGTAAACAAACTTTCGACCCCGGACACACCAGTCCACGGGTGCACCACGTAGACCACGAGGAGAAGCATGGACCTGCAAGCGGCGATGAGCCAGTTCTTCAACGACAAGGGCGAGATCGTCCTGGCACCTCAGCTGACCCTCGCGGGTCTGGCCGAGCTCATGTACCAGGGTGACCTGCAGCTCGGTGGCGGCGAACGACAGTGCCTGCGCTTCTGGGACTTCTCCGAATCCCGCGAGGGCACCCCGGTCGACTTCACCCGCACGGAGATCAACACCCGCATCAAGGCCGTCGCCGCCCGCCTGCAGCAGGTGGGCAAGATCGGCGACCGCGTCGCCATCATGGCCAACAACTCCCCGGAGTACATCTTCGGCTTCATCGGCGCCCTCTACGCGGGCATGACCCCGGTGCCGCTCTACGACCCCTCCGAGCCGGGCCACGCGGACCACCTCAAGGCCGTCTTCGCCGACTGCGAGCCCTCCTTCGTGCTCACCAACTCCGGTTCCGCCGCGGCCGTGCGCGAGCACTTCGCGGAGGTTCCCTCCCGCGAGCGTCCCCGTATCCTGTCCGTGGACTCCCTGCCGGACACCCTCGCGTCCTCCTACATGAACCCGATGATGACCCTGCAGGGTCAGCAGCTCATGGCCTCCATGTCGACCATGCCGGTCGACCAGCCGGCCTTCCTGCAGTACACCTCCGGTTCCACCCGCGTCCCGGCCGGCGTGCAGCTGACCAACCGCTCCATCCTCACCAACGTGCTGCAGATCTTCACCGCGGCCCGTCTGCGCATGCCGCTGCGCCTGGTGACCTGGCTGCCGCTGCACCATGACATGGGCATCATCCTCGCCCTGTTCGTCACCATCCTCGGCCTGCCGAACGAGATCATGGCCCCGCGTGACTTCATCCAGCAGCCGAAGCGCTGGGTCGAGCAGCTCAACCGCCGCGATTCCGACGAGGGCATCTCCGTCTACACCGTCATCCCGAACTTCGCCCTCGAGCTGGCCGCCCGTTACGGTAAGCCGCAGGACGACGAGACCCTCGACCTCTCCGCCATCGACGGCATCATCATCGGCTCCGAGCCGGTCACCGAGAAGGCGCTGGACACCTTCAAGGAGACCTTCACCGAGTACGGTCTGAGCACCGACGCACTGCGCCCCTCCTATGGCCTGGCCGAGGCCTCCCTGCTGGTCACCACCCCGCAGACCAAGGAGCGTCCGGTCATCTCCCACTTCAACCGCGAGAAGCTGGCCGAGGGCGTCGTCGAGTTCGTCGAGAAGGGCTCCGAGCTGGCCGTCGCCTTCGCCTCCAACGGCCAGGTGGTCAAGCCGCAGAACCTCACCATCGTCGACCCGGAGACCCGCGCCGAGCTGCCCGACGGCCAGATCGGTGAGCTGTGGGTCAAGGGTGACAACCTCGCCGCCGGCTACCTGGGCCGCGAGGAGGAGACCGCCGAGACCTTCGCGAACACCCTGGGTGAGCGTCTGCCGGAGTCGCGCGTCGACGCCGACACCCCGGACGAGGGCTGGCTGGCCACCGGTGACCTCGGTGCCATCGTCGACGGCGAGACCTACATCACCGGCCGCCTCAAGGACCTCATCGTCATCGCGGGCCGCAACCACTACCCGCAGGACATCGAGTTCACCGTCATGAACGCCTCCGACCACGTCCGCCCGGACTCGGTCGCCGCGTTCTCCGTCATGGCTGACAACACGGAGGAGCTCGTGCTGGTCATCGAGCGCGACGACAAGGCCGACGAGTCCGGCGACGCCGCCGCCGTCGAGAAGATCCGTGCCGCCGTCACCGCCGCGCACGGCGTCACCCCGGCGGACATCCGCTTCCTCGGCCCGAACGAGATCCAGCGTTCCACCGCGGGTAAGATCGCGCGCCGTGTGATCCAGAAGGCCTACCTCGCCGAGCAGGCCTAGACCGTTCCCGCCGGGGAGCACCCAGATGTAACGGAAAGGTTCGCACAGTCGATAGAGTCCCGTACTGATCGACACCATTGACAGTGTCGGGCCAACGCAGGAAAAGGAATACCGCATCAATGAGTGAGAGCCAGACACCCGCGACGATGACCGTCGAGCAGCTGCGCGGGTGGCTCCGCGACTGGGTGGTGAACGTCACCGGGCTCACCCCGGAGGAGGTCACCGACACCAAGCCGATGGAGAACTTCGGCCTCTCCTCCCGCGACGCGGTCGTCCTGTCCGGCGAGCTGGAGAACCTCCTCGGCGTGCAGCTCGACGCCACCATCGCGTACGAGTACCCGACGATCCAGGCCCTGGCCCAGCGCCTGGTCGACGGTGAGCCCGCCTCCCGCGAGCGCACCCGTCCCCGCGTCCGCCACACCGGCGGCGGCGAGCAGACCCCCGGTACCCACGACATCGCGATCGTCGGCATGGCCGGGCGTTTCCCCGGCGCCGGGAACCTGTCGGACTACTGGTCCATGCTCGTCGAGGGCCGGGACGGCACGGGAGAGCTGCCCATCGGCCGCTGGTCCGAGTACGCCTCCGAGGAGGTCATGTCCTCCAAGATGGCGGAGCAGCCGCTCACCGGCGGTTACCTGCCGGACCTGGCGAACTTCGACGCCGAGTTCTTCGGACTCTCGCCGCTCGAGGCCGCCAACATGGACCCGCAGCAGCGCATCATGCTCGAGGTGACCTGGGAGGCCCTGGAGAACGCGCACATCGCCCCCAACACCCTGCGCGGTGAGTCCGTGGGCGTGTACCTCGGTTCCTCCAACAACGACTACGGCATGCTCATCACCGCCGACCCGGCGGAGGCGCACCCGTACGCGCTGACCGGCACGGCCAGCTCGATCATCCCGAACCGCATCTCCTACGCCTTCGACTTCCGCGGCCCGTCCGTCAGCGTCGACACCGCGTGCTCCTCCTCCCTCGTGGCCGTCCACCAGGCCGTGCGTTCCCTGCGCGACGGGGACTCCGACGTGGCGATCGCCGGCGGCGTCAACATCCTGGCGTCCCCGTTCGTCACCACCGCCTTCGGTGAGCTGGGCGTGCTCAGCCCGACCGGCCACATCCACGCCTTCTCCGATGACGCCGACGGTTTCATCCGTTCCGACGGCGCCGGCGTCGTCGTGCTCAAGCGCGTCGCCGATGCGCTGGCCGACGGTGACACGGTCCTAGCCGTCATCAAGGGTTCCGCCGTCAACTCCGACGGCCACTCGAATGGCCTCACCGCCCCCAACCCGGACGCCCAGATCGACGTCCTGGCCCGTGCCTATGCCGACGCCGGCGTGGACCCGACCGAGGTCGACTACGTCGAGGCCCACGGCACCGGCACCATTCTCGGTGACCCGATCGAGGCCACCGCGCTCGGCGCCGTCCTCGGCGAGGGCCGCGAGATGTCCCGCCCGACGCTGCTGGGCTCCGTGAAGTCCAACATCGGCCACTCCGAGTCGGCGGCCGGTGCCGCCGGCCTCATCAAGGTTGTCCAGGCGATCGGCGAGGGTGTCATCCCGCCGTCCCTGCACTACGCCGCCCCCAACCGCTACATCGACTTCGACGCCGAGCGCCTCGAGGTCGTCGAGGATCCCCGCGAGTGGCCCGAGTACTCCGGCCGCAAGGTCGCCGGTGTCTCCGGCTTCGGCTTCGGCGGCACCAACGCGCACGTCGTCGTCAGCTCCTTCGACCCGGCCGA
The DNA here is from genome assembly GCF_900177745.1 of Corynebacterium pollutisoli. Classification (GTDB taxonomy): domain Bacteria; phylum Actinomycetota; class Actinomycetes; order Mycobacteriales; family Mycobacteriaceae; genus Corynebacterium; species Corynebacterium pollutisoli. Next base: position 66,145 of record NZ_FXAR01000003.1, read on the forward strand.
CTACGAGCCGGCCCCCGCAGCGGAGGCGCAGCTGCCCGGTGAGGGCGCGCTGCTCCCGGTGAGCGGCTTGCTGCCGTCGCGTCGTCGGCAGGCGGCCGCCGACCTGGCCGACTTCCTCGCGGAGCGTGCCGACACCGACCTCGTCCCCGTCGCCCGTTCCCTGGCCGGCCGTAACCACGGCCGCTCCCGCGCCGTCGTCACCGCGACCACCGTGGAGGAGGCCGTCAAGCGCCTGCGCCAGGTCGCCGAGGGCAAGGTGTCCGTCGGCATCACCGCCGCCGACTCCCCGGCCGCCGTCGGACCCGTCTTCGTGTACTCCGGTTTCGGCTCTCAGCACCGTCTCATGGTCAAGGAGCTCGTCGCCGCGTCGCCGATGTTCCGCGCCCGCCTGGAGGAGCTCGACGAGCGCGTCCAGTTCGAGTCCGGCTGGTCGATCCTCGAACTCGTCGGCGATGATGAGCAGACCTACGACACCGAGACCGCACAGGTGGCCATCACCGCCATCCAGATCGCCCTGACCGACCTGCTCGCCGCCTTCGGCGCGCGGCCGGCCGCCGTCATGGGCATGTCCATGGGCGAGATCGCCGCCGCCTACGCCGCCGGTGGTCTCACCGCCGACGACGCCATGCAGATCGCCTGCCACCGCGCCCGCCTCATGGGCGAGGGCGAGAAGTCCCTGCCCGAGGACCAGCTCGGCGCCATGGCCGTCGTCGAGCTGTCCACCGAGGCGCTCGTCGAGCTCAACGCCGAGGAGGCGTACGCGAACATCGAGCCGGCCGTTTACGCCGGTCCTGGTATGACCACCGTGGGTGGGCCGCGTGAGCAGGTGACCGCGCTCGTCGAGAAGCTCGAGGGCGAGGGCAAGTTCGCCCGCCTACTCAACGTCAAGGGCGCGGGCCACACCTCGGCCGTCGAGCCGCTGCTCGGCGAGCTCGGATTCGAGACCGCCGGCATCACCGCACAGCCGCTGCACACCCCGCTCATCAGCTCCGTCGACCGGGGCGTCATCCACCAGCCGGGGGAGACCGTCCACGACACCGACTACTGGCTGCGCATGACCCGTCAGGCCGTCTACTTCCAGGACGCCACCGAGCAGGCCTTCGCCAACGGGCACACCACCCTCGTGGAGATCGCCCCGAACCCCGTCGCGATCATGGGCATGATGAACACCGCGTTCAGCGTCGGCAAGCCGGACGCCCAGCTGCTGTTCGCCCTCAAGCGCAAGGTGAGCGAGATCGAGTCCCTGCGCGACCTGCTGGCCAAGCTCTACGCCGCGGGTGCCCCGATCGACTTCTCCCTCGTGTACGGCCCGGGCGAGGTGCTGCCGGCCCCGTCCATCACGTGGAAGCACCAGCGCTACTGGACCAACGCCCGCCCCGCCAGCCACCGCGCCGCGGACCTGCCGGGCCAGCGCGTCACCCTGCCCAACGGCATGGTCGCCTTCTCGACGACCGCCGACCAGGTCCCCTCCGCACTGTCGCTGCTGGAGCGTGCCGCCGAGACCGTCCAGCCGGGCGCCCAGCTCGTCGCCGCCGAGGAGCACCAGATGCTGCCGGTCAACGGTGAGATCACCACCGTGGTCCACCGCAACATCGGCGGCCTCACCATCACCGTCCACGGGGTCACCGAGGCCGGCACCACCACGCTGCTCGCCGAGGGCTTCGCCACCGCCCTGGCGCTCGGTGCCCCCGCCGCCGTGCCGGGCGTGCAGAACCCGCAGCCCGTCGCCGAGGAGGGCCCGGGTTACGCCCCGCTGTCCGACCCGATCGAGGTGGAGGAGGTCCGCTGGGACCCCGCGTCCGGCGAGTCCGTCGAGGACCGTCTCCGCGCCATCGTCTCCGAGTCCATGGGCTACGACGTCGACGACCTGCCGCGCGAGCTGCCGCTCATCGACCTCGGCCTCGACTCCCTCATGGGCATGCGCATCAAGAACCGCGTGGAGAATGACTTCCAGATTCCGCCGCTGCAGGTCCAGGCGCTGCGCGACGCCTCCGTCGCCGACGTCGTCCGCATCGTCGAGGAGGCCGTCGCCGCGAAGCAGGGGAACGGCACCCCGCTCATCGAGCCGGTCATGTCCGTCGACGCCGTCGAGGAGGCGGAGACCGACGTCCGCGAGGACACCGAGCTGCCCGACCTGCCGGAGAAGAAGGAGGGAGTCGGCGTCGCCCCGCGTGACGCCGCCGAGCGCATGGTGTTCGGCACCTGGGCGACCATCACCGGGAAGGCCCCGGCGGGTGTGACCAGCACGCTGCCGGAGATCACGGAGGACGTCGCGAAGCAGATCGCGGAGCGGCTCTCCGACCGCGTCGGCGTGGAGATCGACCCGGCCGTCGTCACCGACGCCGCGACCCTCGAGCCGCTGGCCAACGTCGTCCGCGACGTCCTGGAGACCGAGGTCGAGGGCAACATCCGCGTGCTGCGCGCCCGCCCCGAGGGTTCCACGAAGCCGAGCGTGTTCATGTTCCACCCGGCCGGTGGCTCCTCCGTGGTGTTCCTGCCGCTGGCCCGCCGCCTGCCGGAGGACATCCCGGTGTACGGTGTCGAGCGCCTCGAGGGCACCCTCGAGGAGCGCGCCGCCGCCTACATCGACGAGATCCGCGAGTACTCCGACGGCCGCCCCGTCGTCCTCGGCGGCTGGTCCTTCGGCGGTGCCCTCGCCTACGAGGTCGCCTCCCAGCTCAAGGACACCGACGTCGAGGTCGCGTACATCGCCCTGCTCGACACGGTGCAACCCTCCGAGCCGATCCCGGACACCATGGAGGAGACCAAGGCCCGCTGGGAGCGCTACAGCGAGTTCGCCAAGCGCACCTACGGCCTGGATTTCCCGGTGCCCTTCGAGCTGCTGGAGACCGCCGGCGAGGAGGCCATGCTCGGCATGCTCGAGCAGTTCCTGGCCACGACCGACGCCTCCGAGCACGGCCTCGCCGCCGGTGTCCTCGAGCACCAGCGCGCCAGCTTCGTGGACAACCGCATCCTCGACAAGCTCGACTTCGCCCGCTGGGCCGAGGTGCAGCTGCCGGTGCTGCTCTTCCGTGCGGAGGGCATGCACGAGGGCGCCATCGAGCTGGAGCCGCGCTACGCCCACATTGACCCCGACGGTGGCTGGTCGGCTATCGTTGACGACCTTGACATCGTCCAGCTCAAGGGCGATCACCTCGCCGTGCCCGACGAGCCCGCCATCGGCGTCATCGGTGCGCACATGGCCAAGCGGATTGATGAACTGGAGTGATCTGTGACTGACACGTCCACCGCCGACAAACTTGCGGATCTGCGGGCGCGCCTCGACCGGGCCCGCGATCCGGGCAGCGAGCGTGCCCGCGCCAAGCGCGACGAGGCCGGTCAGACGACCCCGCGTGAGCGCATCGCCGCGCTTCTCGACGAAGGCTCCTTCGTTGAGATCGGCGCCCTGGCCAAGACCCCCGGCGTCGCGGACGCCGTCTACTCCGACGGTGTCGTCACCGGCTACGGGCGTATCGACGGCCGCCCGGTGTGCATCTACGCCCACGACAAGACCGTCTACGGCGGTTCCGTCGGCGAGACCTTCGGCCGCAAGGTCGTCGAGGTCATGGAGATGGCCATCAAGATAGGCTGCCCGATCATCGGCATCCAGGACTCCGGTGGCGCCCGCATCCAGGACGCCGTGACGTCCCTGGCCATGTACTCGGAGATCTCCCGCCGCCAGCTGCCGCTGTCCGGCCGCAGCCCGCAGATCTCCATCATGCTGGGCAAGTCCGCCGGTGGCGCCGTGTACGCCCCGGTGACCACCGACTTCGTCATCGCTGTCGAGGGCCAGACCGAGATGTACGTCACCGGCCCAGCCGTCATCCGCGAGGTCACGGGCGAGGACGTCACGTCCGCCGAGCTCGGTGGCGCGCGTCAGCAGGAGCTCAACGGCAACATCTCCGCGGTGCTGCCCAGCGAGGAGGAGGCCTTCGACTTCGTCCGCGACCTGCTCGACCACCTGCCGCTGACCTGCCACGACCCGGCCCCGGTCTTCGCCGCCCCCTCCGACGAGGAGGTCGCCGAGGCCCCGGAGCTGGACCTGTTCATGCCGGACGACTCCAACGCGGGTTACGACATGTCGGATCTGCTGCCGCTGCTCGGTGACGACGAGAACCTCGTGGAGATCCAGGCGAACTACGCCCCGAACCTCATCACCGCCTTCGGGCGTATCGACGGTCGCGCTGTTGGTTTCGTGGCCAACAACCCCATGCACTTCGCGGGGTGTATCGACGCCGACGCCGCCGACAAGGGCGCGCGTTTCATCCGCATCTGCGACGCCTACAACATCCCGCTGGTGTTCGTCGTGGACACCCCGGGCTACCTGCCGGGCGTGGAGCAGGAGAAGGCCGGCCTCATCCACCGCGGCGCCAAGCTGGCCTTCGCACTGGTGGAGGCGACCGTCCCGAAGATCACCCTCATCGTGCGCAAGGCCTACGGCGGCGCGTACGCGGTCATGGGGTCGAAGAACCTCACCGGTGACATCAACCTGGCGTGGCCGACCGCCCAGATCGCGGTCATGGGCTCCGCGGCGGCCGTCGTGATGATCCAGGGCAAGCAGCTCGCCGCCGCCCCGCCGGAGCAGCGCGAGTACCTGAAGAAGATCTTCATGGACTTCTACGACGAGAACATGACCAGCCCCTACGTGGCCGCCGAGCGTGGTTACCTCGACGCGATGATCCAGCCGCGCGACACCCGCCTGGCGCTGCGTCAGGCCGTCCGCCAGCTGGAGACGAAGGTCGAGGAGGACCTGCCGAAGAAGCACACCATCATGCCGATGTAGATTTCTCCGCCGGTTATGTAACGAATCGGTCACTGTGAGACGATGTACTGGTTGTACCTGCTCACCGACCGCACAAGGAGATTTTCCCATGCTGAGCATCGCTGCAGACCTCGTCACCGACATCATCGGTCTCATCGTCATGATCGCCAACCAGCTGATCCACTCCATCCAGGCTTAAGGCCTCGGCGACAACCGCCTCCCCACCATCCGGTGGGAAGGCGGTTTTTTCATGCCTTTCGCCAGTGCACCACCGCGCGCCAGCCGAGCAGCAGCAGGCCCGACATGATCGTCGCGACGAGGATGAAGGACCAGTGCGGGATGTCGCCGTTGCGGAACGCCCAGATGCCCAGGCCGACGACGACGGTGACCGCCCACGTCATGAGGCCGGCGGGGAAGACCCGGTGCCCGTCGAGGTGCATGCCGGCGATGAGTGCCCAGGACACCAGCACGCCGAGGAGGAACGGCCACCACGTCGACAGCCACCCCATGACGTTGAGCGGCATGTCATCGGTCTGGTGGGCGATGCGGGCGAAGAGGGCGAAGAGGGCGATGGCGACGACGTCGGCAAGCAGAGCGGTGGACCTGTTCATGCCCTCCACCCTAATCCCCGGCCCGGACTCCCTGGCGCGCGTAGTACAGGAAGTAGATCACCCAGCCGACGGCGGTGATCAGGGCGAAGGAGACGAGGCGGTAGACCAGCGCGGCACCGGTGGCGTCGACGGCGGTCATGCCCGCGGCGACGAGGGTGGCGATGATCGCCGCCTCCACGGTGCCCAGCCCGCCCGGGGTGACCTGGGCGGAGCCGGCGATCTTCGCCGTGGTGTAGGCGAGCAGCACCCCGGCCACCGCCGGGGCGGACCCGGTCACCGCCCAGACGCAGAGGAACAGGGTGAGCACGTCGAAGGCCCGGTTGAGCAGGGACCAGCCGGCCACGAGGGCGAAGCGTCCGCGGCTGAGACGTACGGATTCCAGCTGGTGGATCTGCGTCACCGCGCCCTCGAGCCCGGAGTCCGGGGCGCGGCGCAGCACCCGGTTGACCCGCGGCAGCAGCGCCCGGGCCCATCGCTCGAGGGTCGCGGGGTGGTTGGCCGCCCACCACACCGCCCACGACAGGCCGGTCATCACCAGCAGGGTGAGCAGCAGCGACCACACGTTGACGTCGGCGCCGAGGAAGAACACGCCGGCCACGCCGATGACCACCAGCCACATCGTCGACACCGCGGAGCTGAGCACGAAGAACCAGCCGCACAGCAGGCGGCTCGCCCCCCAGGAGCGCTGCACCCGGTAGGTGAGCACCGCTGAGAACGCCGGACCGCCCGGCAGGGACGTCGACCAGGAGTTGGAGGCCAGGGTGATGGCGGTGGTGTCGCGGAGGCGGGCGCGGGTGCCGCCGGCGTCGAGAAGCAGGCGCATGACCTCCGCCATCGCCACGATCGACGCGGTGGCGGCGAGCACCGCGGCGAACACGCCCCACGGGGACGCGTCGCGCAGGCGGCGGACGCCGTCGCCAATGAACGGCATCTGGTCCCGGAAGGCCAGGCCCAGGACGACGAGGACGACCAGCGGTGCGAGCCACCGCACCCAGCGCCACACGTCAGCGACCCAGCTTGCGGGGGCCGCTCCGGTCGGCCTCGAGGCGGGCCATGAGCTCGGCGAACGGGATTAGCTCCTCATCCTCCGCCGTGGTGCGCCCGCCGCGGGCGGCCTCGTCATGGTCGACGACGACGGCCTCGTCGATGAGCAGCTCACCCTCGAGCGGCTCATCGTCCTGCTTCTCGACGTCCGCCTCCGGTTCCGGGGTACCCGGCGTCGGGGCGGGGGCCGGGACGGGCGGCAGCTGTTCGCTGTGGCCCATCTTCTCGTAGGCGCGCTTGATGAAGCCCGGCGCCCACCAGTTGTCCTCGCGCAGCAGGTGCATGACGGCAGGGACGAGCATCATGCGGATGATGGTCGCGTCGATGGCCAGGGCGAAGATCATGCCGAAGGCGATGTACTTCATCATGACGATCTCGGAGAAACCGAACGCACCGGCAACGACGATCATGATGAGCGCCGCCGCCGTGATGATGGAACCGGTCTGCGCCGTGCCGTAGCGGATGGCGTCGTCCGTGGATCTGCCGCGGTCGCGGGCCTCCACCATGCGGGAGACGAGGAAGACCTCGTAGTCCGTCGACAGGCCGTAGACGATCGCCACGATAAGCACGAGCACCGGCGACATGAGCGGGCCCGGCGTGAAGTGGAACAGATCCGCGCCGACGCCGCCGACGAACATGGCGGTGAGGATACCCAGGGTCGCGCCGAGGCCGAGGACGGTCATGATGATCGCCTTCGCCGGCAGGATGAGTGAGCCGAAGACCAGCGCCATGAGGATGAACGTGGCCACCACGATGTACAGCGCCATCCACGGCAGCTTCTCCATGAGGGCCTCGATGGACTCAATCTCCATCGCCGGGGTGCCGCCGATGTAGACGTTGACACCCTCGGGCACGTCGAGGGCCCGGAGCTGGTCGACGACGGACGAGTTGAGGTCACGGTCCTCGATACCCGCGGAGAGCACCGTCGTGCCGTCGACCGTGCCGTGGTCCGGGGTGAACTGGGAGCTGAGGCCGTCGATGTCGCGGAGCTGGACGAAGACGTCGACCAGCTGCTGCTCGGTGGCGTCGGTGACCACCAGCTTCACCGGCTCGGTGCGGAAGGCGGGGAAGGTGTCGTTGAAGTCGTCCTGGGCCACGCGGACGTCGTTGCTGGGCGGCAGGTAGGTCTCGTTGATGCCGCCGAACTTCACGCCCGCCAGCGGCAGGGTGAGCGCAATGAGCAGACCCGCGACACCGATGGTGACCAGCTTGGCGTGCTTCATGGCCCAGCCGGGGACACGGAACCAGACGGTGTCCTCGAGGCGGCGGGCGGTGCGCTTCGTGCGGCGGACGGTCCACTTGTCGATGTTGTGGCCGAGCATGCCGAACAGGGCGGGCAGCACCGTCACCGACAGCAGGGCGGCCAGGCCGACGGCGGAAATCGCGCCGTAGGCCACCGACTTGAGGAAGGCCTGCGGGAACACCAGCAGACCGGACAGCGCCACCGCGACCATCGCCGCCGAGAACACCACCGTCTTGCCGGCGGTGGCCGTCGTTGTGCCCACCGCCTCGGGGACGGAGGTGCCCTTGTCCAGCTCCTCGCGGAAACGGGAGACCATGAACAGGCCGTAGTCGATGGCCAGGCCCAGGCCCAGGAGGGTCACCACGGACTGGGCGAACACGTTGACCTGGGTGAGGCCGGCGAGGATCGAGAGCACGCCGAGGGAACCGGCGATCGAGAGGATGCCCACGATGAGCGGCATGAGTGCCGCCACGGCGGAACCGAAGACGAAGAGCAGCAGGACGGCCACCACCGGCAGGGCGATGACCTCGGCGCGGACGATGTCCCCGGCCATGCCGTCGTCGAGGGAGTCGGCCACGGCGGTGGCCCCGGCGACGCGCGTCTCCACGGGCAGGTCCTCGGCGACGAGCGAGTCCTCGATGGCGCGGAAGTCCTTGAGCGTCTGCTCGCCGTCGCCGCGCAGGCCGATGGCGGCGAAGGCGCGGGTCCCCTCCTCGTTGATGAGCTGCGCGTTGCGGGTGTCGAAGTAGCTGGTGACGTGCGCGATCTCATCCGGGTGCTCGGTCTTGAGCGACTCGAGGTGCGAGGCGATGGCCCCGAAGGTCACCGGGTCATTGAGGGAGCGCCCGTCCGGTGACTCGAAGAGCAGGATGACGTCACCGGAGTTGTCGCGGCCGAAGACGTCCTGCTCGATGTGGGCGGCGGCCGTGGAGCTGGAACCCGGATCGTCCCAGCCCTCCTGGCTCATGCGGTTGCCCAGCTGGGTGCCGAAGATCGCGTACACCGCCAGGATCGCGGCGATGACGATGAGGGGCACCAGGCGGCGGTGCCGGTAGGAGAAATATCCCCACTTCTCGAACATGGGCGGCCCCTCCTAGTGGTTGCGGCCGGCGAGCAACGCTGACAGCGGGCGGAAGGGCTGCAGCCAGGCGCCCTCGTCGGGAAGCTGGTCGAGGCTGATGCGCGGCAGCGGCTCACGGAACACGCCGGGGATCTCCTCGAGATCGACGAACTCGATCGTCTCGGAGGCCACGGCCCACGAGGCGTGCTCGTGGAAGCCGATGACGGTGACGGGCAGACCCTCGGCGATGAGCTCGTCGATGGTCTCCTTGAAGTTCTGGCCGTCCGCGGAGGCGACGACGAGGCCCCGCAGGACGCCCTCCGCGTGCCGACGCCGGATGTGCGCCAGCATGTCCGGGTCGACGTCGGAGTCCTCGTCGGTCTTCGGCTTGGCGAACACGGCGAAACCGACGTTGCGCAGCGCCTCCACCCACGGGCGGACGACGTCCGCGCCGCCGGGGGTGACGTTGGTGAACACGGTGGCCTCGGCCTCGACGCGGCTGCCCGTCTCATGGGACAGCTCGCCGGCGCGGGCCAGCAGCCAGCGGCCGATGGCGTCGAAACGCGGGCGGTAGGCGGCGGTCGGGCGGCCACCGAGGATGGCTCCCAGGCCCATGTCCAGGTTGGGGGCGTCCCAGACGAGGAGGAGGTTCTCCGGCCCGGGCGCATCCTGGGCGCCGTAGTGGTGGGTGGATTCGTGAAGGTCGCTCACGGGGGACTCTTTTCGGTTCTACGGGGAAAATCAGGAATTATCGGCGGTGCGCTGCCACAGGAACTCGGTGATCGTGTGGTCCTTGTCCAGGCCCTTGCCCTCGAACTTGGTGATGACCTGACGGTCCACCAGCTGCGGGCACTCCGGCCACGGCCAGCCCCGGAACTCCAGGAGCGGCTCGGCGTCGACGAGCTCGTTGATCCACTCGGCGTAGCCGGCGTGGTCGGTGGCCACGTGGAGGACGCCGCCCGGCTTGAGGCGGGTGGCGATGAGGTGCAGCGTGCCCGTCTGGATAATGCGGCGCTTGTGGTGGCGCGCCTTCGGCCACGGGTCCGGGAAGAAGATCCGCACCCCGTCGAGGGAGGCCTCCGGCAGCATGCGGGCCAGCACCTCGACGCCGTCGCCGCGCACCATGCGGATGTTGTCGATACCTCCGCGGACCACCGCGCCCAGCAGCTTCGCCAGGCCGGGCTTGTACAACTCGACGGCGATGATGTTGGTGTCGGCCTCCAGCGGTGCCATCGCGGCGGTGGAGGTGCCGGTGCCGGAGCCGATCTCCAGGATGGTCGGCGCGTCGGAGCGGCCGAACCATTCCTCCAGGTCAATGCGCTCATCGGCGAGGACGCGGCCCAGGCGGGGCCAGTTGTCCTCCCACAGTTTCTCCTGGTTGTCGGTGAGGGTGCCGCGGCGGAAGCTCACGGAACCCAGGCGCGGGTAGTCGCGTCCGTCATCACCGAAATCGGTCTGCAGGGGGCGGCCGGCCGGCAGGTCGCCGAGAGGTCGCTGCTCATGGGGAAAATCAGAAATAGACATCCCTCATATTCTCCCCCTGCCATGGGCAAACTTCAATTCTCCGGCCCCCGGTTGCGCGGCGGGTGGACCCGGGTGATCATGGGCGCAACAACTCGGGGGAGGGCCGGTGGAGACTCCGGACATGTTCATCCGCGCGGCCGACTGGGCACATGCGCGGGATTTCGGCTGCCCGGTCGGCCTGGCGCTGCGCCGCGTGCTGCTCGAGCTGACGGGCCCGCCGCGCGTCGGTGCCTGCACCCTCGACGGACCCGTGCCGCTCCCGCCGTGGCCGGTCCGCGAGGTGTCGGTCGCGTGGCCGGTGCTCACCCCGGGGGTCGACGTCGTGCTCCTCGTCCACCCGGGCCCGCTCACCGCGGCCCTGCGCTCGCGCATCGCCGCCGGCCCGCAGGCCGTCCTCGTTCTCCCGGCGCTGCCCGCTGAGCTCCCCGACCTGCCGCTCATCGACGCCCGCCTCCGCCTCCTCGGCGGCGAACTCCGCGCCCTCGCCTCCCGGCACCCGCACGTCGCCGGGGAGCTGCGCGCCATCGCGGGGCCGCCCGTCGCCGTGGCCGTCCGTCCGCGGGTGGCCGTCATCAGCCCGGACCCGGTCACCGTCGACCTGCCGGGCTGGGAGGTGGTGGACGGGGATCCGCACGTCGACGTCGTGCTCGCGGTCGCCCCGGACGCGGGCTGGCGGGCCGCCGACCACGCCACCCTGCGCGACGCCGCCCGCCGTGCCGGACGCCTGGTGTCGACCGCATCCCTGCCGTCCGACATCCCCGGCACCGTCGTCCGCCCCGGACAGACGCTTGTCGACGCCCTCCATCTCGCCCTCCGCCGCCCCGTCTCCGTCCCCGCGGCCCGCCCCGGGACGTGGTTGCGTGCCGCCGACCGGCTGGAGCGCCGTCGCGCCATCATCCCGGGGCGGCCACCGGTGTTCTGGGACGTCGCCGCCCAGGCCCTCGCCCTCGGCGGGGTCGCCGGGCTGGCCGCCGGCCAGACCACCCCGGCGGTGGGCGTCGTGGCGGCGGTGACGGTGGGCGGGATGCGGTGGTGGACGGGGCGTCGAGAAGCGGAGCGGGCGTGGCTCCGCGAGGAGAACGCCCGCCTGCGGGCCCGCCCCCACGCCCCCGCCACATGGCTGCGCAGACAGGTATCGGAGGAGATGTGATGCTGCACGGACTGGACGGCCTCGACGGAATCGGGGACCTGCGACTCGACCTCGGTGATGACCAGTTCCACCTGGAGGGCGGACCCGGTGAAACCGTCACCCTCGCCGACGCCGGGGGAACCACCGTCTACGCCGACCTCGACGGCGACGGTGTCGTCGACCACATCTCCTCCCTGCACGCCGACGGCGGCTTCGACGTCTTCACCGCCGATCCCCACCGTGCAGCCTGGGGGCTGGCCGTCCCTGACCCCGTTAGAACGCCTGCCGAGGAACCCCTGTCGTGGGGTTTGGGCCCCGAAACCACCCCCGAAAAGGTGACGGATGGGCCCGGGAAAACCCTGGAAAAGGCCGGGTGGCACCGGATCGAACACGGCTAAACCGGCCGGTTATGACATGTGACACTTCTCGCTTAGCCGGTGAGCCCGCCGCAACCGCGTTTTAATGGATAACCTGTAAAGAGGAAACTCTGCCGAGTGACGCAAACGTCAGGAGAACATATGACCACCGAGATCAAGGGCCTCGTCGGCCCGGCCCCGACCGATAACGAGAAGCTCCTCTCCTGGATCGCAGAGGCAGTGGAGCTGTTCCAGCCGGAGAAGGTTGTCTTCGCCGACGGCTCCCAGGAGGAGTGGGACCGCCTCACCGCGGAACTGGTTGAGGCAGGCACCCTCATCAAGCTGAACGAGGAGAAGCGCCCCAACAGCTTCCTCGCCCGCTCCAACCCGGACGATGTCGCCCGCGTCGAGTCCCGCACCTTCATCTGCTCCGAGAAGGAGGAGGACGCCGGCCCGACCAACAACTGGGCGGACCCGGCCGAGATGAAGAAGGAGATGACCGAGGTCTACCGCGGCGCCATGAAGGGCCGCACCATGTACGTCGTCCCGTTCTGCATGGGCCCCATCACCGACGAGGACCCCAAGCTGGGCGTCCAGCTCACCGACTCCGCCTACGTCGTCCTCTCCATGCGCATCATGACCCGCATGGGTTCCGAGGCCCTCGACAAGATCGGCACCGACGGTGACTTCGTCCACGCCCTCCACTCCGTCGGCGCTCCGCTGGAGCCGGGCGAGGAGGACGTGCCGTGGCCGTGCAACGACACCAAGTACATCACCCAGTTCCCGGAGACCAAGGAGATCTGGTCCTACGGCTCCGGTTACGGCGGCAACGCCATCCTGGCCAAGAAGTGCTACGCCCTGCGTATCGCCTCCGTCATGGCCAAGGAAGAGGGCTGGATGGCCGAGCACATGCTCATCCTCAAGCTCAACTCCCCGGAGGGCAAGAGCTACCACATCGCCGCCGCCTTCCCGTCCGCCTGCGGTAAGACCAACCTCGCCATGATCACCCCGACCATCGAGGGCTGGACCGCCGAGGTCGTCGGCGACGACATCGCCTGGCTCAAGCTGCGCGAGGACGGCCTCTACGCCGTCAACCCGGAGAACGGCTTCTTCGGTGTCGCCCCGGGCACCAACTACGCCTCCAACCCGATCGCCATGCAGACCATGGAGCCGGGCAACACCCTGTTCACCAACGTCGCACTCACCGACGACGGCGACATCTGGTGGGAGGGCATGGACGGCGAGAAGCCGGAGCACCTCATCGACTGGCTGGGCAACGACTGGACCCCGGAGTCCGGCACCAACGCCGCACACCCGAACTCCCGCTACTGCGTCGCCATCGAGCAGTGCCCGGTCGCCGCACCGGAGTTCAACGACCCGAAGGGTGTCAAGATCGACGCCATCCTCTTCGGTGGCCGCCGCGCTGACACCGTCCCGCTGGTCTCCCAGGCCTACGACTGGGAGCACGGCACCTTCATCGGCGCCACCCTGGCCTCCGGCCAGACCGCCGCCTCCGCTGAGGCGAAGGTCGGCTCCCTGCGCCACGACCCGATGGCCATGCTGCCGTTCATGGGCTACAACGCCGGTGACTACCTGCAGCACTGGATCGACATGGGCAAGGACGGCGGCGACCGCATGCCGGAGATCTTCCTGGTCAACTGGTTCCGCCGCGGCGAGGACGGCCGCTTCCTGTGGCCGGGCTTCGGCGACAACTCCCGCGTCCTGAAGTGGGTCGTCGAGCGCATCGAGGGCAAGGTCGGCGCCGAGGAGACCGTCGTGGGCCAGACCGCCCGCGCCGAGGACCTCGACCTCACCGGCCTCGACACCCCGATCGAGGACGTCAAGGAGGCTCTGTCCGCGCCTGCCGAGGACTGGGCCCGCGACGTCGCCGACGACGAGGAGTACCTCGCCTTCCTCGGCCCGCGCGTCCCGAACGAGGTCCACGAGCAGCTGGGCAAGCTCAAGGAGCGCATCGAGGCGAACAAGAACTAAGCCTCACTGAGACTTCCACCCTCCAGGTCGACTCCGGTCCCTGGGGGGTGGGATTTTTTGTGGGTGGGCCTCAACCCCCCCGTAAGAGAAGTGACATAACCTCAGCCCCGCGGCTGCGGACACGGAGAACGGGGATGTCCCCCACACACTCTTTATAGCGGTCACCCAGGCTGCACAGCGCGCACGTACGCGCTTCCTCGTCCCAGAAGTGTCACCGATGTGATGAGACAGGACACGGGCAATCCAAATGTTCGGGCATCATTGTGAATCGTCATTGTGAATCGTCATTGTGAAAGTCTTTCAATGAAGGGCGGTCATTCGTAGTCTGGCATTGTGAATGAGGAGTCTGGGCGGGCCATCCTCCGGGATCTGCGGCGTTTTGGAGGGGATACCACCCTGGTCGAGTGCAAGAAAGCGGCTGGTGGGGTGCCGGACAATCTCGCCTCCACGATCTGTGCCTTCGCGAACATGCCGTCGAAGGGGCTCATCTTGTTGGGGATCGATGAGAGATCCAACTTCGCAATGACAGGTGTGGGCGACCCTGCCAAGATGATGCAGGCAGTGGCTGATCAGACGCGCGGCGCCGTGGAACCAGCACCCCCGCTGGAGTTCTCGGACCTGAAGCTTGACGGAAAAGCCGTGGTTGCGGTGCAGGTAACGCCGTTGTCCCCGCTGGAGAAACCAGCCCGCTACCGCGGTGAAGCGTATCTCCGGTACGCCGACGGGGATTACGTCGTCAATGCAAATGAGCTTCGAATGATCCAGGTGGAAGCTCTTCATTCTCAAGAGAGAGTTTCCTATGACCAGGGGACTGTCGAAGGGACCAGCGTCGTCGATCTCGATCATGATCTGCTCGCTGACCTTCTCAAGTCCGCCAGGAATTCGAGTCGCCGCCTCAAGCACGTGGACAATGACGAGCAAGTGTTGCGACTGATCGGGGTGATCAATGACGGTGGCGATCTGACCCTCGCTGGGCTCTATGCGTTGGGCTATTTTCCACAAGGAAGGCAACCGGCGCTGGCGGCCACGGCTGCTGCCCGAGTGCCGCGAGACGATTCAGGAGTCAGGAACCGAAATCTCACCCATTTTGATGGACCTCTTCCGGTGATGCTCGAGGACATTGTTGAATGGGTGCGTCAAAACACGAGTTCAGAGCGTGTTTATCAGGCGTCAGGGCACATGGTGAATCGACCGGAGTTTCCCCCGAGTGCGATTCGGGAACTGGTCGCCAACGCATTGGTGCACCGTGATCTTGGGCCGGACACCGTCGGCCTGGGCAAGCGTGTGGAAGTGCGTGTCACAGACGATGAACTTATTGTGACCAGCCCGGGTGGGCTCAGAGGCGTGAGCCAGAGACAGCTTGAGAGCCCGAACGAACTTCACCGGGTTCCGGTGAATCAGAGGCTCTATGAGATCGTCAAGTTGGTCCAGACCAGTGAGGGGAACCCGGTAATCGAGGGAGAAGGAGGGGGTTTGAGAGAGGTTTTCGCGGCAACGAGAGATGCCGACCTTCCTCGGCCGAGGCTGATCGACACGGGAGTGCAATTCACAGTGAAGCTGTCGCGGCTCCCGTACTTCTCACCTGAAGACGAGAGGTGGCTGAAAGAACAGACCGCTGAATCACTCACTCACATGCAGAAAGCGGTCCTGGTGGGTTTGAGGGACGGGGAGTCGTGGTCGTTGTCTCGGATGATCAGGGAGTTTTCCCCACTGACACTGACGGAGGCCCGTGCCCAGATTGAGGATCTGCAGGAGCACTTACCTCTCGAAGTCACCGAGGACGGGGCGGTCGAACTCGAAAGCCCTGGTCCGGTGGACGACAACGTTGGCCCGGATCTTCGATCTCTGGGAAAGAACGTCCCGCTCATTGCAAGTTTCCTGCAGTCGGTGGCGGAGGCCTCCATCAATGAGATCGTCCAGAATGTGAATCTGAGTGTGGGGCAGGTCCATTACGGATTGCGCCCTCTCAGGGAGCATGGCTTCGTGGAGATGGTTGGCGCGCAAGGAGCCAAGACCACGACCTACAGGTGGCGCAGGCCCACATAACCTCAGCCCCGTTTCCGCAGGACCACCACGAGGTTGGACACCAGGAACTCGCGCAGCACCGGCACGCGCACCAGCCACCACGCCCACGCCGGGTGGTAGCGGGGGAAGGCGAGCAGCAGCTCGGCGTCGGCCGCCCGCGCCCACCGCAGCCCCTCGGCGGCGGAGACGGCGAACAGGGACTCGCCCCACACGTTCTTCGGTTCCCGCCCGTGCTTCGCCGCGTATCGACGCCGCGCGAACTCCCCGCCGACGTAGTGCTCCCACAGGCCGGTCTCGTGCCCGCCGAAGGGCCCGAGCCACACGGTGTAGCTGAGCACGACGAGCCCCCCGGGGCGGGTGACGCGCAGCATCTCCTCCGCCATCGCCCAGGGGGAGGGGACGTGTTCGGCGACGTTGGAGGAGTAGACGAGGTCGAAGGAGGCGTCGCGGAAGGGGAGGTGTTGGCCGTCGCCGCGCACGGACCCGGGGACGCAGATGCCGGCGGCCGCCATCTCGCCGACCGACGGCTCGACGGGGACGTACCGGGCGTCGCGGGCGGCGAAAGCGGCGGCGAAGTAGCCGGGGCCGCCGCCGACGTCGAGAACCGCGCGGCCGGTGAGGCCGGAGCCGGTGGCGTCGCGGGAGAGGGCGTCGAGAAGCGTGGCCGTGTCCTCGGCCAAGGGCCGGTAGAACAGCTCCGGGGCGTCCTGTTCGTGGCGGATGGCGCGCAGCAGGGACCAGGAGCGGGCGAGGGTCGCGAGGCGGCGGGTACGGCGGAACACACCCTGTAGGCTAGTCGGGAAGATGAAGATCCTTCTGTTGTGCTGGCGCGATTCGACCCACCCGCAGGGCGGGGGCTCGGAACGCTACCTGGAGCGTGTCGGGGAGTACCTGGCGCGGCAGGGGCATGAGGTGGTCTACCGGACGGCGGGGCACACGGATGCGCCGCGGCGCAGTCACCGCAACGGGGTGCGGTACTCGCGGTCGGGCGGGAAGTTCACGGTGTACCCGCGGGCGTGGGTGGGGATCGTGCTGGGGCGGATGGGGATCGGCACCCTGGGGGACATCGACGTGGTGGTGGACACCCAGAACGGCATCCCGTTCTTCGCGCGCCTGGTGTCGGACGCCCCGACGGTGCTGCTCACGCACCACTGTCACCGGGAGCAGTGGCCGGTGGCGGGGGCGTTCCTGTCGCGGGTGGGGTGGTTCCTGGAGTCGCGGGTCGCGCCGCGGGTCTACCGGGGTGCGCCGTATGTGACGGTGTCGGAGTCCTCGCGCGGGGAGCTGGTGGAGCTGGGGGTCGCGGCGGAGGACATCGAGATCATCGGCAACGGGGTGGATCCGGTGCCGGAGGATGTGCCGCAGCTGCGTCGCGCGGAGGGCACCTCCTACCTGGTGACGCTCAGTCGTCTGGTGCCGCACAAGCAGCTGGAACACGCGATCGACGTGGTGGCGGCGCTGCGGGACCGGGAGCTGGTGCTCGACGTCATCGGTTCGGGCTGGTGGGATGATCAGCTGCGGGAGCACGCCCGGCGGCGCGGGGTGGAGGACCGGGTGGTCTTCCACGGGCAGGTGACGGAGGACTACAAGCACGCCCTGCTGGCGCGCGCGAGTGTGCACCTCATGCCCTCCCGGAAGGAGGGGTGGGGCCTGGCGGTGATGGAGGCCGCCCAGCACGGGGTGCCCACGATCGGTTACCGGTCTGCCGGTGGCCTGCGGGATTCCATCGTCGACGGGGAGACCGGCCTGCTGGTGGACACGCCGGCGGAGCTCACGGTCTGCACGACCCGGCTTCTCGACGCCCCGGAGCTCACCGCCCGCCTCGGCGCCGCCGCCCGGACCCGGGCGCAGGGGTTCTCGTGGGAGCTCACCGGCGGGCGGTTCGCAGCGCTGCTGTCGCGATTAGCGGCATAGCCAGCCACCCGGCCAGGAGCCACAGGCCCAGGGTGCGGGACTGCGGTCCGGCGCCGGTCTCGGTGGCCTCCTCGCCGTCGACGACGACCCCCACCCCTAGGTCCGCCAGCCGCCCGAGATCCCCGGCCTCCCAGGCGGCCACCGCCTCCGTCCAGCGCGGTGCCGGCGGATCAACGAGCACCCCGTCGACGACGAGCGCCCCCGACTCCACGGTGGGCAGGGCCTTGAGCAGGGGGTTGATGATGACGGTGCCGTCGGCGCGGCGGGTGAGGGGTGGTTCGTCGACAAGCAGGACATCGCGGCCGGCGACGCGCTCCACGAGCATCGGGTCGACCGCCACCTCCTGGGGTGCGAGCGGCGCGAGGGCGCGCGGGGCGTCGGGGACCTGCAGCAGGGCCAGGGCGAGGACCAGCCCGGCCCAGCGGCGTATCGACGCCGCCGCCGCGACGTAGGCCGGCAGCGCCAGCGCGGTGAGCTTGGAGGCGTCGCGCAGCAGGCCGGCGCCGGGGACGTGGGCGGTGGCCCAGGCAAGGGCGTCGGGAAGCAGCCAGGCGAGGACCGCCCCGCCGAGCCCCACCCCGGCGAGGACGAGCAGCGGGGCGGGCACGCGGCGCGCCTGCGTGGCCAGTACCGCGAAGAGCACGACGCCGACGAGGGCGAAGCCGAGTTCGCGGGAGGCGGGCACGGCGTCGGCGTTCCAGATGCCGCCGAGACCGACGAGGGAACCGGGGGTGGTGGCCCAGGCCTCGGCGCGCGGCGCGAAGGCGGCGACGGACGCGGCACTCGCCCCGCCCCCGGCGAGCAGGCCCGGGATGAGCCACGGCAGGCAGCAGGCGAGGGCGAAGGCCAGCGTGGGCAGGCGGCGCCGCGCGGTGGCCACTCCGGTGAGCAGAGCGAACAGGGCGCCGGTGGGGGTGAGCGACGCGGCCCACAGGGCCAGCCACTGCCAGCCGGTGCGGCCGGTCAGGCCCAGCGCGGCGATGAGCGGCAGCAGCCAGGCCGCGATGACCAGCGACCAGTGGCCCTGCAGGAGGCGCTCCACGGTGTAGGGGTTCCACAGGGTGAGGGTGAGGGCGGCGAGCGTCGGTAACCGGCCGGCCCCCTGGTGCCGGGCCAGGAGCACGGCACCGTACGCCCCGGCCACCGCCCCGCCGACCAGGAACGCGCGCGCCACCCACGAGGCCGGCAGCACCCCGCCGAGCAGGGCAAGCAGGCCGTCCTGCGGGGCGTTGCGGGCGGGCAGGTCACCGGTGCCCAGCGTCCCGGCGGACAGGGCGGGGGAGTCGAGCACCACCATGTCGCGCAGCGCCAGTTCCCCCGGCAGCAGCAGCGGCCACAGCAGGGCGCCGATGAGCACCGCGGCCCACAGCGCGGGCACTAGCGGCCCCGACGCTCGCGGAGCAGCAGCACCACGCCCGCCAGCACGGCGATGAGCGCCGCCGTCTTGAGCACGACGGCGAACACCTGCAGGGCGCGCAGGGTGGACAGGACGGCGGCCGCCTCCTCCGTCTGCTGGCCGATGGTGGCGGCGTCCCACTCGGCGACCGTGTGGTAGATCGTGTAGTCGGGGGAGGGGGTGAAGGCGCGGGTGGTACTCTCCGCGGAGTCGTCGGCGAAGAAGAGGTGGATCTCCGTGCGGCTGTCGACGATGGTGCCGGATTCCGGCTCCACCCACACGCGCCGGTCGACGGCGTAGCGGGGGATACCGAAGTCGGCGGCGGCCATTTCGTCGAGGGTGGCGTTGACATCCGCGCTGAAGGTGATGGCGTGGGCGGAGTTGCGGTCCATCGCCAGGTCGGGGAAACGGTGGTGGAACTCGTAGGTCTCCATCCCGTGGCGTTCGGTCTCGCGGACGTAGTCGAGCAGCAGCGCCTCCTGCGCGGTCATGTCGAACCACGGGTAGGACTGCCGGGAGGAGGGGAACGGGAAGAAGTACTGCAGGCCCTCGCGGACGAAGTAGTCCGTGGCCATGCCGCTGGCCAGGTTGGGCACGGAGATGCTCATCTGGCTCACCGGGTCGGAGACGGGGTAGGTGGAGCGGGCGTCGAGGACGACGATGTCGTGCATCTCGGTGGCGACGGTTTCCCCGAAGAGCACCTGCATGACGGCGTCGACGGTGACCTCGCTGTCGTCGGCGGCCTCGCTGGTGGTCAGCGCGGTGGTCTGGTGCGAGGGCAGGGTGACCACGAAGCAGGAGTAGGGCACCTCGGGCATGCCGCCGCCCGCGCACTCGGGGCGGTCCCGGTTGGGCTGCGGGATGCCCTGGGAGCCGTCGACGGGTGCCATCAGACTGACGGTGTCGTTGGGGAGGGTGGTGAAGGTGAGCGACTGCCCGACGGCCAGGGGGCGCATGAGGCTGATGAGGGCGGGCGGCACGGCGGAGCCGATGACGAAGAGCAGGGCGGCGACGAGCAGCAGCTGGATCGATCTGCGGCGCCACAGGTGCCGGAACAAGCTCTGGGACACGTCGTCGGGACCTCTTCGTTAGACTCGCCGGAAAAGGAGGTGATCCGCGTGGTGGTGGCAGCGGAGGCCGTTCCGGTTTCCTCCACATACTACAAACCCCGGCACCTCCCCGGGCTGGAAGGGCTGCGCGCGGTCGCGGCGTTCGGCGTCATCCTCACGCACGTGGCGTTCCAGACGGGCGTCGACCCGGCCACGCCGGTCGGCGCGGTCCTGGCCCGCTTCGACTTCTTCGTGCCCGTCTTCTTCGCCCTGTCGGCGTTCCTGTTGTGGCGGGGTCACCGCACGGATCGTCGCTTATCGACGATCACCCGGTACCTCCTCAACCGCACCGGCCGCATCCTCCCCGCCTACCTGGGGTGCGTCGTGGCGGTCATCCTCCTGCTGCCCGAGGCGGCGCGGATGAGCGGGGACCAGATCCTGGCGAACCTCACCCTCACCCAGGTGTACTGGGCCGACGGCCTGGCCCCGGGGTTGACGCACCTGTGGTCGCTGAGCGTCG
Organism: Corynebacterium pollutisoli; assembly: GCF_900177745.1. Taxonomy (GTDB): domain Bacteria; phylum Actinomycetota; class Actinomycetes; order Mycobacteriales; family Mycobacteriaceae; genus Corynebacterium; species Corynebacterium pollutisoli. The sequence continues at coordinate 86,770 of NZ_FXAR01000003.1, forward strand.
AGGTGGGTTTCTACCTGGCGTTGCCGCTGCTGGCCCTGAGCATCGGGCGGCTGGGGCGGCGGGGGAGGATCCTCGCCATCGTCGGCCTGGCGGTGCTCTCCCTCGGCTGGGCGTACCTGCCGTTCGTCGTGGATTCCGAGGTCAACCGCCAGATCTGGCCGCCCGCCTACGCCCCGTGGTTCGCGGTGGGCATGCTCGCCGCTGAGGTCGAGGGCCGGGTACCCGCCCTCGTGCGCCGCGCGCTGCGGGTGCGGTGGCTGTGGTGGCTCGTGGCGCTGGCCACCGCCTGGGTGGCGGGCCAGGAATGGTACGGGCCGCTGGGGCTGACCCACCCGGAGCCGGACGAGTTCGCCCGCCGCGTCCTCGCGGGCACGGTGTTCGCCGCGGCGATCGTCCTGCCGGAGGCGCTGGCCCCGGGGGCGGTGTGGCTGCGCCACCCGGTGATGCAGGCCCTGGGCCGCTGGTCCTACTCCGTCTTCCTGTGGCACGTGGCGATGCTCTCGCTCGCCTTCCCGCTGCTGGGACTCGACTACTTCTCCGGCGGGTTCTGGCCCGTGCTGCTGGTGACGCTGGGGCTGACGCTGCCGGTGGCGGTGGCCAGCTTCGTCTTCCTCGAGGACCCGGGCAAGAGGCTGGTGAGGGCCGCGACGAGCAGGATCGCCAGGACCCCGGAGTCGCCGGCGTAGTCCCCCACCGGCCACGGGCCGCGCGCCAGCCACGCCCCCGCGATGCCGACGAGCGTGAACGCCAGCAGCCCCGGCGGGATGAGCGTGAACCGGCGCACCGCCAGGGCGGCCGCCGCGGCGAGCAGCCCCGGCCACGAGGCCACGAGTCCCGCGCTCAGCGCCGCGAGCAGCACGAGTCCGGAGCTTTCCGACGCCCGCAGCTCCTCCTCCCGCCGCCTCGACACCGCCAGCACCACGCCGGCGGCGAGCACGCCGAGCAGGGCGAGGATCCCGCCGCCGAGGAGGATCTGCCGGTAGACGGCGTCGGGGCCGAAGGTGATCTCGACGTCGCCGGAGGCCCCGGCGGGGACGCGGAAGGCCTGGGTGGCGGCGTCGAGCGTGACCGGTTGGAGCTCGGTCTCCCCGAGTGTGGCCTGCAGCCCGGGGTTCGCGGCGCGGCCGGTGAGCAGGAAGCGCTCGTCCCCGCTCGCCTCGATCCGGCCGTCGGTGGGCTCCCAGGCGGGGGAGGGGTGGAAACCCTCCTCGGTGAGGGTGACCCACGCGGCGTCGGTACGCAGGGCGTGGCGGCCGGGCGCGAGCTCGACGACGTCGCCGGGGGAGTGGGGGGTGCCGTCGATGAGGACGTCGGCGGGGGCGTCGAGAAGCAGGGTCAGGGGGCGGGGCGCGGTGAACGCGCGGATGAGGTGCCCGGTGTCGAGGGTGATCCGCTGGAAGAGGAACTGGCGCACGTCCGGGGACGTGTCGGGGACGGTGACGATGCGCTCGAGCGGGTGCCCGGCGATGGCCACCTCCGCGATGCCGACGGATTCCCGGAGGGTGAGGCGCAGGGCGTCGTGGGTGCCGTCGAGCGTGACCGTGGTGGGGTCCTCGCCCAGCTCGACCGCGGCGCCGTTGATCTCGACCGTCGTCTCCTCCGTGGCGGTGACGGTGAGCTCCGGGTCGGTGAGCGGGCGGTCCGGGACGAGTTCCAGCCACTGGCCCTCCGCGGGGCCCGGGGTGGGCCACCACGCGGTGTCCTCCTCGCCGTCGACGGCCGCGGTGGGCGAGCGCGCCGGGTCGGCCCCGCCGAAGCTGGTGGCGTCGGAGGCCGAGGAGCTGGCGCGCACCTGCCCGCCGATCGTCTCGACGCGGGTGAGCGGCCCGGCGGAGGGGTAGTCGGGGACGGCGTTGCGCACGTCCGCCCCCTCGGAGGGGTCGGCCAGCGGCGCGGACACCGGGCCGGTGAGGGAGCCGTAGTTGCGGACGGTGAGGGCGGGGGTGTCGGTGACGACCTCGGCGTCGGCGTCGACGAGTAGGCGCGGGCCGGGACCGTGGAGCATGTCGAGGACGGCGAGGATTTCGCCGCCACCGGCCACCCGGACCGGGTCTTCGCTGGTCAGCGCCATGTCGGCGGCCGGGTCGAGGAGGAGCACCTCGACGTCGCCGAAGCGCTGCGCACCCGGCAGGTCGAGCTCGCGCCCGGACTCGAGGTCCTTCCGGTGGAGGACGGCACCGACGCCGAGGCGGCGCAGGGCATCCAGCCCGGCCTCCGTGTCGTGGTGGAGGACAGCCATGACGCCGTCGAGGCCGCGGATCGCCTCGGCGGGGATGAGGGGGACGGCGTCGCGGACGGCCCAGGGGACGTCGAGCAGCGGCTGGGCAGGCTCGTCGCGGGTCCAGCCCCACGTCTGCCGGGCGAAGGAGGACTCCGGGACGATGAGCGTGCGCGTGCCCGCCGCCTCCCGGTTGAGCAGGTTCGTCGCCTCCTGCCAGTAGCCGGGCACATAGTCCCAGGTGCCGCGCGGCAGCAGACGCCCTGACCAGGCGGGGGCCAGGGCCGCGACGCCCACCACCAGCACCAGGGCGGCCGCCGCTTCCCGACGCCCCGGGTGCAGCGTCCGCGGCAACGGCAGGTGCGTGCCCAGCCCGGCCACACCGACGAGCAGGGGGATACGGACGAGCGGGTCGAACTTGTGGAGGTTGCGGAAGGGGGCGAGGGGGCCGTCGAGAATCGCGAGCCACTGGGCGGACAGCGGGCCGTGCGCGGCGCCGAGGACGGTGACCCCGACGAGCAGCATGCCCACCCACAGCCCGCGGTGCGGGGTGGACGACAGGGTGAGTCCCCACATGCCCAGCGCCGCGACGGCCGCCGTGAGCAGCACGAACGTCGGGGAGCTGACGAGCAGGAACCCCGCCTCGCGCTCGGTGTCGACGAACGGGGCCCAACTGGTCGTGCCGCGGAGGATCTCGATGAGGTTGAGCCAGCGGGTGGTGACGAAACTTGACTCGATGAAATCCGTGAACGGCGGGGCGTAGCGGCCGAGGATGAGCAGCGGGCCGATCCACCACAGGCTCACCACCGCGCAGCCCGCCAGCCAGCCGAGGGTGGTGGGGACGGCGCGGGCGTCGCGACGCAGCATCCGCCACACCAGCACCAGCCCCGCGGGCAGGCACGCCGCGATGGTCGCCGTGGCGTTGACCGCGCCCATGAGCGCTACCGGGATGACCGCCGCCGCGACCGCGCGCACCCCGAGGCGGCCCAGGAACGGCACGATCACCCACGGTGCGAGCATGACCGGCCACGTCTCCGAGGAGATCGCCGTCAACGTCGTCAGTGTGCGCGGGGACAGGGCGAAGAGGAACGCCGCGAGCACCTGGAACGGGAGCGTGCCCGTGCGGCTGCGGCGTAGGAGCAGCAGGAACCCCGAATAACCCACGCCCATGACCAGCCACCACCAGAGGCGCTGCGCCACCCAGTCCGGCAACGGGTCCGTGAGCACGAAGAACGCGCCGTGCGGGAAAAGATACCCGTAGGCCTGATTCTGCAGCTGTCCCAACGTGAACGTGTCCGTCCAGGCGTGCGTCGCCTGTGTGAGGAAACCGAGGGGGTCGGCGGTGAGATCGTGCTTCGTGTCGGCGGCGACCTGCCCGGGCTGCTGCAGGAAACTGACGAGCCCGAGGAGGAGCCAGCCGAGAAGATGCATCAACTAGCCGCGGGTGCCGTACTCCGGGCCACCCAGCAGGGCCTCATCGGCGGGCACGGCATTGCCCTGCGGCACCGTGTCCTGGCCCGAGAAAGAGGCGATTCCGATCACGGACACGACGCCGAGAGCGACACCGACGACCGCACTGGCGATCACGGAGCTCACGGAGCGACGATCAACGGATCCGGAAGAGTAGGACATGGCCATTCATTCTACTCGTCCGACAGCGGCGGAACAACGAACACGGGGATGCCGGCGTTGTGCAACACGCCACTCGTCGTCGACGACTGCCACAGGGACTTCCAGCCGCTCGCCCCGCGCGACCCGGTGACGATGACGTCCGGGCCCAGTTCCTGCGCCGCCTCACAGATCGCCGACCACACGGTGGTGTCCGCCTCCACGAGGTGGGCGCGGGCCTCCAACCCCAGGTCGGCGGCCAGTTCCACGCCCTCCCGGCAGGTCTCGTGCGCGCGCTGGTAGGCGGCGTCCTCCTGCTCCGCGTCCGTCACCCACTCCGCCTGGTGCAGGCCGGAGATGCTCACCGCGCGGGCCGCCGTGCGGTGCACGGGTTCCCAGGCGGTGAGGACCTCCACCCGGCGGGGCGTGAGCAGCCGGGCGGCGTACTCCAGGGCGCGCCGGGACTCCTCGGATCCGTCGAAGGCGATGAGCATGGTGGCGGGAGTCATGCTGCCACTCTATCGGGCAGACTGTTAGGGTGCGCGTCGTGACGTTCCTCCGCTGTGTCTCGACAATTCTCGCCGCCGGTGTCCTGGCGTCGGGTGTGGTGGCGTGCGCGGCCGGCGATTCCGTCGAGGAGACGACGACCACCACCACCGAGACGGTGACGGAGACCGAAACGACCACGACGTCGACAAGCAGGCCCCCCACCACGGAGGAGATCGCCGCGGAACGCGTGCCGGAGGAGCAGCGGGCGAAGGCCGCGTCGCTCATGGTCGTCGGTGTGGACAATTACGACGACGCGCTGTGGAAGCTACAGCAGGGCGTCGGCGGGATCTTCATCCCCAGCTGGGCGAACCCGGAGCTGCTCACCACGGAGGGCCGCAACATCGTGGCCCTGCGCCGCGAGATCGGGCGGCCGTTCTCCGTGTCCATCGACTTCGAGGGCGGGCGCGTGCAGCGCCACGCCGGGGTGCTCGGCGCGCGGATGTCGCCGCGGGAGATGGCCGCGACGATGAGCCCGGAGCAGGTGGAGGCCTACGCCCACGACCTGGGCAACGTGCTGCGCTGGCACGGGGTGACGGTGGACTTCGCGCCGGTGCTCGACGTCGACGGCAGCGGCCTGGAGATCGTCGGCGACCGCGCCTTCTCCACGGACCCGGTCGTGGCGGGCGAGTACGGGGCGGCCTTCGCCCGGGGGCTGCGGGCGGCGAACGTCACCCCGGTGTTCAAACACTTCCCGGGCCACGGGCAGGCGAGCGGCGACACGCACCACATGCTGGCCGTCACCCCGCCCGTCGAGCACGTCATCGCCCACGACCTCCCGCCCTACGCCGTGGCACTGCCACAGGCGGATGCCGCGGTGATGGTCGGGCACATGGTGGTGCCCGGCCTCGGCGACGGCGTCACCCCCTCGAGCCTCGACCCGGCGGTCTACGGGCTGCTGCGCTCCGGCGACTACCCCGGCGGGCAGCCCTTCGACGGCGTCGTCTACACCGATGACCTCACCGGGATGCGCGCGATCACCGACCGCTACTCGCTGCCCCAGGCCGTCGTCGCGGCGGTCCGCGCGGGTGCCGACCGGCCGTTGTTCTCCACCGGCGGCGGGCTCGTCGCGGCCATCGACGCCCTCGACGCGGCGGTGGGAAACGGTGAGATCCCGGCCGCGCGTCTCGACGCGGCCGCCCACCGTGTGCAGCTCCAGCTGCTGCATTCCGGTACTTGATTCGGGACCGGAAAGTAGGCAAAGACAGGTGGGGCCACTAATGTGTCCAGTGTGAGTGAGTCAAACAGCCAGGACAGCGGCGGGACGGGACTCCGGATCGCCCTGGGGGCGGTCGTGGGCCTGTTCGCGCTCTTCGGAATCGTGTACGGAGTGGATTACGCCCTGACCAAGGGTGATGTCCCCCGTGGCACCACCGTCGGCGGCGTCGATATCGGCGGCATGAGCCCCGGGGAGGCGCAGTCGGTCCTGGAGCGGGAGCTCGGCGGCAAGGTGGACGAGCCCGTCACCGTCACCGGCGGCGACCGCGAATCCACCTTCGTCCCGGCCGCCGCCGGGCTGTCGATCGACTTCGCGGAGACCGTCGCTCAGATCGGCACGGAACCGCTCAACCCCTTCCTCCGCCTCGAGGGCCTCATCGGCTCCGGGCAGGAGGCGGACATCGTCTCCGGCGTCGACGACGCCGCCCTGGCCCCCGAACTCGAGCGCGTCCAGGCTGAGCTCACCGCCGAGCCCGCCGACGGTGCCGTCGCGCTTGTCGACGGCCGCGTCGACGTCCTCGACCCCGTCAACGGCCAGCAGATCGACGCCGCGCAGCTGCGTGAGCGCGTCACCTCCGACTGGCTCGACCCCGCCGGCATCGAGGTCGACGCCGACATCACCCCGCCCGCCATCGACTCCGACGTCGTGCGTGCCGCCGCCGAGGGCGACGCCGCAGCCGCGGTCGCCGGACCCCTCACCGTCCGCGGCCGCGACGACGTCAACGGCGTCATCGATCCCGCCCGCATGGGCGAGGTGGTGACCTTCGTGCCCGTCGACGGTACCCTGCAGACCGAGATCAACGCCGAGGCCGCCCAGGGCATCCTCGCCGAGACCCTCTCCGAGACCGAGGCCCAGAAACAGAACGCCCGCATCAGCTTCGCCGGCGGCTCCCGCCAGATCACCCCCAGCGTCGACGGCGTCAAGCTCGACTGGGAGACCACCATGGAGGGCTTCCCCGAGCGCGTCCTCGCCACGGGTGACGAGCGCGAGTGGGAGGCCACCTACGAGGACGACCCCGCCACCTTCACCACCGAGATGGCCCAGACCGCCACCTTCGACGAGGTCGTCGGCGAGTTCACCACCTCCGGCTACTCCGCCGCCTCGGGCGTCAACATCTCCCGCGTGGCCAACGTCGTGCAGGGCGCGATCGTCGCCCCCGGTGACGTCTTCTCCCTCAACGGCTACACCGGCCCCCGCGGTGCCGCCCAGGGCTACGTCGAGTCCGGCATCATCATCAACGGTCGCGCCGGTGAGGCCGTCGGCGGTGGCATCAGCCAGTTCGCCACCACCCTTTACAACGCCGCCTACTTCGCCGGCATGGAGGACGTCGCCCACACCGCGCACAGCTACTACATCTCCCGCTACCCGGCCGGCCGCGAGGCCACCGTCTTCGAGGGCGCCATCGACCTGCAGTTCCGCAACAACTCGCAGTACCCGGTGCGCATCGAGACCGCCGTCGGCGGCGGCAACGTCACCGTCCGCCTCACCGGCGTGAAGACCGTCTCCGTGGAGTCCGTCAACGGCGGCCGCTGGGCGCCCACCCAGCCGCGCGAGCAGACCGTGACCGGCGACGACTGCATCCCCTCCGGCGGCATCCCCGGCTTCACCACCTCGGACACCCGGATCATCCGCGACCTCGCCGGCAACGAGATCAGCCGCGAGACCCAGACCACCCGCTACGACCCCCAGCCGATAGTGCGGTGCGCCTAGATGTCCCGGGTCTTCGCCTATCCCTGGGCCGACATCTACCGCCTCTACGTGCAGAAGGTGGAGCGGAAGGGCCGGACCGTCGAGGAGCTCGACGAGGTCCTCGGCTGGCTCACCGGCTACACGCCCGCCGAGCTGCGGGATTTCGGCGGTGACCTGCGTGCCTTCTTCGCGGAGGCGCCGGCGGTGACACCGGACGTCGACAAGATCACGGGCGTGGTGTGCGGCGTGCGCGTCGAGGACATCGAGGACCCGCTCATGCAGCAGATCCGCTGGGCCGACAAGCTTGTCGACGAGCTCGCGAAGGGCAAGGCCGTCGAGAAGATCAAGAGGTAGATCATCGTGCAGGAGGGTCCGGAAACGGCCTGCAAAAACTCACTGCTGCACGATGATCTACCTGAACAGGGTGATCGCCGGTACGAACGGCTTACGTACCGGCGATCACCTCACACGAGAGCCGGCGACGGGAATCGAACCCGCACTCTCAGCTTGGGAAGCTGATGTTCTACCACTAAACTACGCCGGCATCGGTGCAGCTCAGTGCACCGGGATCAACTCTAGCACCGGGGTGGGGGCCACCGGGAAATCGGCTGGTCGGTATGCTCGGGAACGTGCTTCTCTCCGACCGTGACATCCGTGCCGCCATCGACTCCGGCTCCCTGGGTATCGAGCCCTATGAGCCCGGGAACGTCCAGCCGTCGAGCGTCGATGTCCGCCTGGACCGCTTCTTCCGCGTGTTCAACAACTCGAAGTACACGCACATCGACCCGAAGCTGCAGCAGGATGAGCTGACCAGCCTCGTCGAGGTGGAGGAGGGTGACGCCTTCGTGCTGCACCCGGGGGAGTTCGTTCTGGCGTCCACGCTGGAGAAGTTCACCCTGCCGGACAACCTCGCCGGCCGCCTGGAGGGCAAGTCCTCCCTCGGTCGCCTGGGGCTGCTCACGCACTCCACCGCCGGGTTCATCGATCCGGGTTTCTCCGGGTACGTCACCCTGGAGCTGTCGAACGTGGCGAACCTGCCGATGACGCTGTGGCCGGGGATGAAGGTGGGGCAGATGGCGATCTTCAGGATGTCCTCGCCCGCCGAGGTGCCCTACGGCACGGGGTCGCTGGGCTCGAAGTACCAGGGGCAGCGCGGGCCGACGCCGTCGCGGGCGTACCTGAACTTCCCGCAGGAGTCGTAGGGTACCCCCGCCCACCCCCAAAAGCTGACATTCAGTTTCAGTTCAGACCCCGTTCACCCGGTGCCGGTACAAAGGTCTGTTATGCGTATGACTGTCATCGGCACCGGATACCTGGGTGCGACCCACGCGGCCTGCATGGCTGAGCTCGGCCATGAGGTTCTCGGCGTGGACGTGGATTCCGCCAAGATCGATTCCCTCAAGGACGGCGTCGTGCCGTTCTACGAGCCCGGCCTGCCGGAGGTGCTCACCCGCAACCTGGAGGCGGGGCGCCTGGACTTCACCACCGACTACGGGAAGGTCGCGGAGTTCGCGAACGTGCACTTCCTCGGCGTCGGTACCCCGCAGGAGCGGGGCTCCTACGCGGCGGATCTCACCTACGTGTACGCGGTGATCGAGGATCTCGTGCCGCTGCTGGAGGGGGATCACATCATCTTCGGTAAGTCGACCGTGCCGGTGGGTACCGCCGATGAACTGCAGAAGCGGGCCGACGAACTGTCGAAGCCCGGCACCACCGTCGAGATCGCGTGGAACCCGGAGTTCCTGCGCGAGGGTTACGCCGTGCAGGACACGATCACCCCGGACCGCATTGTCCTGGGTGTGCGTCGCGGTGAGACGAAGGCGGAGGAGGTCGCCCGCGAGGTGTACGCGCAGTCCATCGCGGACGGCGCTCCGTTCCTCGTCATGGATCGCGTGACCTCGGAGCTGGTGAAGGTCTCGGCGAACGCGTTCCTGGCGACGAAGATCTCCTTCATCAACGCCGTCTCGGAGATCTGCGAGATCGCGGGCGGTGACGTGACCAAGCTGGCGGACGCCATCGGGTACGACGACCGTATCGGCCGTAAGTTCCTCGGCGCCGGACTCGGTTTCGGCGGCGGCTGCCTGCCGAAGGACATCCGGGCGTTCATGGCGCGCGCCGGCGAGCTGGGCGCGGATCAGGCGCTCACCTTCCTCCGTGAGGTCGACGCCATCAACATGCGTCGCCGTGACCGCGTCGTCCAGCTCACCCGCGAGCTGTGCGGCGGCAACCTGCTGGGCCACCGGGTGACGGTGCTGGGTGCGGCGTTCAAGCCGAACTCGGACGATGTGCGTGACTCCCCGGCGCTGTCCGTGGCAGGTTCCCTGTCGCTGGCGGGCGCCGACGTCTCCGTCTACGACCCCAAGGCCATGGACAACGCCCGCAAGGTGTTCCCGACCCTCGGTTACGTCGACTCGATCGAGGAGGCGCTGGAGGGCGCGGACGTCGTCGTCCTGGCCACCGAGTGGCAGCAGTTCCGCGATCTCGATCCGCAGGCGGCGGGTGAGCTGGTCAACAAGAAGATCATCATCGACGGCCGCAACGTCCTCGACGTCGACAAGTGGCAGGGCGCGGGCTGGGACATCCACGCCCTGGGCCGCACGCTCTAACGCTTCTCCGGCACCGTCCACGCCGCGATGAGCGTGGTGAGGGGCACCGCGAGGGTGAGGGCGAGCGCGCCGATGCCGGAGCGGAGCAGCTCTGTGGCGACGATGTCGCTGGTGAGCGTCTGTGTCAGCGGGCGCTGCGCCACGGAGATGAGCAGCAGCAACGGCAGCGCCGCACCGGTGTAGGTGAGCACGAGGGTGTAGACCATCGAGGAGATGTGGTCGCGCCCCACCTTCATCGCGCCGAGGAACAGACGCCAGGGGGAGGCGTCGGGGTCGAGCTCCGAGAGTTCGGTGACGGTGGAGGACTGGGAGATGGTGACGTCGTTGAGCACGCCGAGTGCGCCGATGATGAAGCCGCACAGGAGCAGTCCGACGATGGACACCTCGGGCAGGTAGAGCAGGATGGTGAGGTTGTCGTCGGACCCCAGGCCGCGCAGGTGGGTGGTGTCGATGGCGACGCGCGCCAGGCCGGCCGCCACGGCCAGGGCGATGAGCGTGCCGGCCAGCGCCGACGCCGACTTCCAGTTGACGCCGTGGACGAGCGGCACGACGACCATGAGGATCGCCGCGCCCGCCACGAGTGCCAGGGCGAGGGGGTCGCGGCCGTGCAGCAGGGCGGGCAGCAGGAATACCGCGATGCCCACCAGGGTGATGATGAGGCCCGCCAGGGCCCGCACACCGCGCCACGCCGCGAAGACGACGATCATGAGCGCGATGAGCACACCCCACACCGCCAGCGACACCGTGCGCTGGTAGTCACCGAAGGTGTAGACGGTGCCCTCCGGGGTCTCCGACGAGGTGAGCAGGATCGCGTCGCCCTCCGCCAGCTCGGGCTCGCCGGGCATGCCGTAGTGGACGAGCTGGGTGCGCCGACCCTCGTCGGGGCCGGAGGTGATCTCCACGAGCGAGCGCTCGCAGGTCTGGCCCGACTGCTCGAGGGGGACGGTGGGGGAGTCGTCGAAGGCCCGGCCGGTGGACGGGGAGGTGCAGGCGGCGGCGTCGACAAGCAGGACCTCGCCGGTCACCTGCGTGTGGTTGAGGTTGAATGTCGTGGCGAAATCGGGGCTGACCTGCGGATCCTCCGCGGGCGGCCAGAGTCGCCACAGTCCCACCGCCGTCGCCAGGACGGAGAGCACGAGGAAACCGAGCAACACCCGGCGCCAGGGGGAGGGGGAGGTGTCGCGTGCGCGGTGAGAACCCATAGTTCTGCACCATATCGCGGTTAGCATGAATGCATGAGCTCACCCTTCTCGCTGTCCGACGCCCCCGTCACCTCCCTGCCGGGTTTCCGCAGGATGTTCCCCCGCGGGCGGATGACACTGGGGATCGCGCTGCCACTGGCGGCCGGGGATCCGGAGAATCCCGGCGTCGGAATAGCTCGCCAGGTGGAGCTGGTGCAGCAGGCGGAGGCCGGGGGATTCGCGGCGGCGTGGCTGCGCGACATCCCGCTGCGGGTGAGTGATTTCGGGGATGTGGGGCAGGTGTGGGACCCGTTCACGTATGCGGGGTATCTGGCGGCGTCGACAAGCGAGATCGCCCTGGCGACCGGGGCCGTCGTCCTGCCGGTCCGCCACCCGCTGCACCTGGCGAAGGAGGCGGCGAGCATCGATCACCTGTCAGGCGGCCGGTTCCTCCTCGGGCTGGCCACCGGCGACCGGCCGACGGAGTACAAGGCCTTCGGCCTCGAGGAGGGGGCGCGCGGGGACGTGTTCCGCGAGCATCTCGACGTGATGAACCGGGCGTGGACCACCGAGAACCAGGGGATCCGCTGGTCGAAGGGCCGGATGTGGGGCGGGGACATCGTGCCGAAGCCCCTGGCCACGCGCCCTCCGGTGCTCACCGTCGGGTCGTGTCTGCAGCCGATGGAGTGGCACCGCGAGCACGCCGACGCCCACGTCACCTACCACCGGCCGCTGGGGACGCAGCAGAAGTACCTGGCGGAGTGGCGGGCGGACGGCGTCGACAAGCCTTTCGCCATGAACATCGCCCTCGACCTGCACCGCGACCCCGAGGCGGAGGCGGGGCCGATCAAGTTCGGGTGGAGCGTCGGCGCGAAGGCGCTGGTGCGCATCCTCCACGAGCTGGAGGACATGGGCGTGGACCACTGCCTGCTCGGGCTCAAGCGGGGCAGCCGCCCGGCGGACGAGGTGCTCGGTGAGCTCATCGAGCACGTCGTGCCGGAGTTCGAGGCTACTGCTTGTAGCTGACCAGGAAGTTGCCCAGACGCTCGATGGCGTTCTCCAGCTGGGACGCCCACGGCAGGGTGACCAGGCGGAAGTGGTCGGTGTGCGGCCAGTTGAAGCCGGTGCCCTGGACCAGGAGGATCTTCTCGGCGCGCAGGATGTCGAGCATGAGCTTGGCGTCGTCGTGGATCTCGTAGACGTTGGGGTCGAGCTTCGGGAACGCGTACAGCGCACCCATCGGCTTGACGCAGCTGACGCCGGGGATCTCGTTGAGCTTCTGGTGGGCGATGTTGCGCTGGTTGAGCAGGCGGCCGCCCTCGCCGGTGAGCTGGTAGATGGACTGCTTGCCGCCCAGCGCCACCTGGATGCCGTGCTGGGCGGGCACATTCGGGCACAGTCGGGTGCCGGCGAGCAGTTCGAGGCCCTCGATGAAGCCGCGGGCGTGGTCCTGCGGCCCGGTGAGCACCATCCAGCCGGCGCGGTAACCGGCGACGCGGTAGGCCTTGGACAGGCCGTTGTAGGTGATGGTGAGCAGGTCCGGGGCGAGGGTGGCCAGGGAGATGTGCTCGGCGTCGTCGTAGAGGATGCGGTCGTAAATCTCGTCGGCGAGGATGAGCAGCTCGTGCTCACGCGCGATGTCGACGATCTGCTCGAGCACCTCCTTCGAGTACACCGCACCCGTCGGGTTGTTCGGGTTGATGACGACTATCGCCTTCGTCTTCTCCGTCACCTTCGAGCGGATGTCCTCGATGGACGGGTTCCAGTCGTCCTCCTCGTCGCACAGGTAGTGCACCGGGGTGCCGCCGGACAGGGAGCAGGCGGCGGTCCACAGCGGGTAGTCCGGGGCGGGGATGAGGACCTCGTCGCCGTCGTTGAGCAGCGCCTGCATGGTCATGGTGATGAGCTCGGACACACCGTTGCCCAGGAACACGTCCTCGACGTCGAAGTCCGGGAACCCCTCGATGACCTCGTAGCGGTGGAACACGGCACGGCGCGCCGGGATGATGCCCTTCGAGGTGGAGTAGCCCTGGGAGGTCGGCAGCGCGGCGATCATGTCGCGCATGATGACGTCGGGGGCGTCGAAACCGAAGGTAGCCGGGTTGCCGGTGTTGAGCTTGAGGATGTGGTGACCGTCCGCCTCCAGCCGCTCCGCCTCCGCGGACACCGGGCCGCGGATCTCGTAGAGGACGTCCTTCATCTTGTTCGACTGATCGAACGTGCGGCGACGTCGGCGGATGTGGTTCGGGGAGTCAGTCATGGCCTACATGTTGCCACTACTTCTTGCCGCGCTCCAACGCCTTGTTGACGAAGTTCATCGCGTTGTTCGTCAGTTCGGCCGTCTGCGCCCGTCGTTCCGCCCGCAGCGCGGCCAGCTTGTCCTGCTCAGCGAGGCGTAGCTCGGCGGCGCGGAGGCGTTCCGCCGTCCGCAGTTCCTTGATGCGCTGCCTGTCGACGGCCCGGGCGCTCGGCACATGCCAGCTCTTCGGGCCGACCTTCATGACGTACAGCAGCAGCCACAGCGTCGGCAGCAGGAACCACAGCAGGCCGGCCATCGGCGTCCCGATGAGCACGGTGCCGACCGTGACACCGACCGTCGACAGCCCCATGATGCCGAAGCGGATCTTGCGTCCCTCGCGGAACGCCGCCTCGATCTCCTGCGCCGAATACAGCTTGTCGACGTCCTGCGACACCCCCTGGAACTGCGGGATGTCCACGAACAGCGGATCCAGATCCCGGCGGAACTCGGCGCGGGCGATCTCCTGGCAGCGGGCGTCGTACTCGTCGACGGTCAGGCGCCCCTCGCCGAAGGCGCGCCCCAGTGTGGACATGGCTGCATTGCGTTCGGCGTCGCTCAGTCTCATGTCCGGCTGGTGGGCGGGGTACCTCATACTCATGCGTCCCAGTCTAACGACGCTTATCGACGCCGCCCTCGGGGAAGTCCCCGATCTTTCGATCTCCGGGCGAATCCCGATGGTCACCGGCCGTGCGCGGTGCGACCATCAGACGCATGAACCGGCTGACGGCACACGTGACCACCTGGCGGGCGTGGTACGCGGTCCTCGCGATGAGCGCCTTCGTCCTCTCCTCCTTCGCCGCGGTCGCAGGTGCCGCCTTCACGCCCCTGTCGTTCCTCCTGTTCGCCGCCCTGTCGTTGCTGTTCATCACGGTCGCTTCCCGACGCTGGCCCTCCCGCCTCGACCTCGGCCTGCGCCGCGGACTCACCGTGCGCGACATCGTGGTGGTCCTCGTGGTCTTCGCCGTCACCCACCTCTCCTTCTGGCTGCTCGGGATGGTCGATGGTGGCGCGCAGGGGGATCAGGCCGCTCGGCTGTTCACCGAGACGGGTCTCGACGGACCGCTCCTGCCCGCCGTCGCCGTGGTGGTCAGCTCCGTCGTCCTGGCACCCGTCTGCGAGGAGATCCTCTACCGCGGTGCCATGCTGCGCCCCCTCCACGACTCCCTCGCCCGCCGCGGACGCGCCGGACTCGGTGCCGTCATCGGTATCACCGTGAGCACGCTGTTCTTCGCCATGCCCCACCTAGCGGAGGACACCATCAACGTCATGAGCATCGCCTACCTGCTCACCGGCGCCGGCCTCGGCCTGGTGTACGTGCTCACCGGCTCCCTCACCGCCGCCATGCTCGGACACTCCCTGCAGAGCATGGTCGTCTTCGGGCAGGTCCTCATCTTCGGGCGCGGCGACACCGACGTCCACCCCCTCCTGTGGATCCTCGTCTTCGGCTGCCCGATCTGGGTCTACCTCGGCTCGCAGCTCGTGCGGGTCATGTTGCCCCCGCGCTGAGGAAGCCAGCTGGTCAGGGGGGGGCCAGCGACTAACTCTCCTCGTCGGAGTCGGGGAGCGACGGGCGGGCACCACCCGGGGGCGGCACCGCTCCACCGGGAGCCGGGGGAACTGCCGGGCCGGGTGCGGGCGGAGTGGCCGGGGCTGGAGGGACTGCGGGTGCTGCGGGAGCAGCAGGTGCGGGCGGTGCAGCCGGAGCCGGAGGAACAGCTGCCCCGGGGGCCGGCGGGACTGCGGGGGCTGCGGGAGCAGCAGGCGTGGGTGGTGTGACCGGAGCCGTAGGGACTGCAGCACCGGGTGCTGGCGGGACAGCTGCCCCGGGAGCCGGAGGAACTACCGGGGCTGCGGGAGCAGCAGGTGCGGGAGGTGCGGCCGGGGCCGGAGGGACCGCCGCACTGGGTGCTGGCGGGACAGCTGCCCCGGGAGCCGGAGGAACTACCGGGGCTGCGGGAGCAGCAGGTGCGGGCGGAGTGGCCGGGGCCGGAGGAACCGCAGCGCCGGGGGCTGGCGGGACTGCCGGGGCTGCGGGAGCAGCAGGTGCGGGCGGAGTGGCCGGGGCCGGAGGGACTGCAGCACCGGGAGCCGCAGGCACCGCACCACCGGGAGCCACCGGTGCGGCCGGTGCGGCGGGAATGACAGGAGTTGCCACCGCCTTCGGCCCGGGGGCCTGCTTCGGCTCCGGAGTCGCCTCTCCCACCGGCTTCGGGGCACGCTTCGGGCGGATGACCTCGCCGAGGAACTGGGGTTCGCGGGGCGCGGGGAGGTGGCCGTCGATAAGCACGGAGTCGCGGAGCATCTGGGCGACGTCGCGGACGACGGGGCGGTCGGGGGCGTCGGTGAGCGCCTTGACGCCGCCGGTGAACATGGTGTTGCAGAAGGGGCAGCCGGTGGCGATCTCCTCGGCACCGGTGGCCAGCGCCTGTTCGGAGCGGAACTCGTTGACGCGGCGGCCGATGGTCTCCTCCATGTACATGCGCGCGCCGCCGGCGCCGCAGCAGAAGGCTTCCTCGCGGGCGGGGGAGATCTCCACGAGCGAGGCACCTGCGGCGGAGACGAGTTCGCGCGGCGGGTCGTAGACCTGGTTGTGGCGGCCGAGGAAGCAGGGGTCGTGGTAGGTGACGGGACGGCGGTTCTCGGGGCCGCGCGGCACGGGCGTGAGCAGGCCTTCGCGGACGAGGCGGTTGAGGAGCTGGGTGTGGTGGAAGACGTCGAAGTGGCCGTCGAAATCCGGGTACTCGTTGCGGATGGTGTTGAAGCAGTGCGGGCAGGTGGTGATGATCTTGCGCTGCCCGGCGGGCACACCGTCGAAGACGTCGTTGAGGGTGGCGATGTTCTCGGTGGCGAGCATCTGGAAGAGGAACTCGTTACCCGCGCGGCGGGCGGGGTCACCGGTGCAGGTCTCTCCGGTCGACAGGACGGCGAACTTCACGCCCGCGGTGTGTAGCAACTCGACGACGGCGCGGGTGGTGCGCACACCGTCGTCGTCGAAGGCGCCGGCGCAACCGACCCAGAAGAGGTACTCGGTGTCGGTGAGGTCGTCGATGTCGTCGCCGACGACGGGGACGGGGATGCCGTCGGCACGCGCGGCCTCGACCCAGGACGCCCGGTCGGAGCTGTTGCGGCCCCACGGGTTGCCCTTGGCCTCGAGGTTCTTGAACAGGCCGGTGAGCTCGGAGGGGAACTCCGAGTCGGCGAGCACCCGGAAACGACGCAGGTCGGCGACGTGGTCGAGGTGCTCGATGTCGACGGGGCACTGGTCGACGCAGGCACCGCAGTTGGTGCAGGCCCACAGCACGTCGTCGGGGATGACGCTGGTCATGCTGAGCACGTCGAGGTCCGCGTGCGGGTTGAACGCCGCGTCGCGGATGTCGGTCATGAGCAGCTTCGGGTTGAGCGGCTTGCCGGTGTTCCAGGCGGGGCACAGGTCCTGGCAGCGACCGCAGTCGGTGCAGGTGGAGGCGTCGAGAAGCATCTTCCATGAGGCGTCACCCAGCTTGCCGACGCCGAGCGTGTCCTCATCCTCCGTATTCTCCAGCGTGAGCATCCTCCCGCCGGAGGTCATCGGCTTAAGGCGGCCGGTGGCCTTACGGCCGTCCGGGTTCGTCTGGAAGAAGATGTTGAAGTAGCTCAGGAAACGGTGCCAGCCGACACCCCAGTCGAGGTTGCGGGCCATGAGCAGCAGGAACGCCATGCCGCCGAGGAGCTTGAGCAGCGCGAACGCGGACACCATCACCGGGGACGCCGGCAGCAGGTTCGCCAGGTGCAGCGACAGGAAGTCCGCGACCGGGTGGCCGCCGCCGAACGTGGCGATCTTGCCGGCTTTGACCAGCAGCATGCCCAGACCCTCGAGGAGCACGATCGCCTCGATGGTGCGGGCCGCGACATGGTTGGACGCGAAGAAGCGCGACGCCCGCGACTCCGTCCCCTGCCGCAACCGGATGATGATGAGCGCCAGGATGCCGCCGATCGTGCCGACCGCCAGCACCTCCTCCACGAACCGGTACACACCCCACGACCCGAGCAGCGGCCACCCGCCCGCCGGGTTGAATGTCTGGATGTACGCCTCGAACCACACCAGCACGCCGAAGAGGAAGCCGACCATGACCAGCCAGTGCGCCACATTGACCACCGGCCGCCCCTTGAAGTGCGTGTGCCCGAACACCTCGATGACCACGCGCGACGCACGCTGCAGCGGATTGTCCGTCCGCCACCCGGCGGGCAGCGGCTGCCCCGCGCGCACGAAGCTGTACATCTTCCAGCCCGCGCGCAGGAACAGCAGCCAGGCAGGAAGGGAGAGGACGACGCCGAGAACACCCAGCACGATCGTGGTGGTGGAGATGGCCTGGTCAACCGGAATCATGTGCCCAGTCTAAAGGGAGCGGTGGACACGTCCCGCTTCGTGCTTATCGACGCCGCGCCAGCCGCCGCCTCGCCCGCTGCTCACGCGCGGGATCGGTGGGTGGGGAGAAGTGAAAGATAAGGGGCGGGGACGCACGTATCCCCGGCCCTCCGCAGAGGAGCCGGGGATACGTGTCTCGAGGACAGATAAGGGAAGACGGGCAGACGCTGGTTCTGCCCGTCTCCGGGAAACTACATTGCCGACATGATCCAGATGATCAGGGCGATGATCGCCAGGATGCCGACGATGGTCCAAATGAGTCCGCCTCCGCGCATGATGTTTCTCCTTAATTTCGTTTGATGTTCTTTACGCACTCAAGGGTAACAGTGATCACATCAACCCTGTTGAATTTGAGGGGTTGCTGAGCGGTAACAATTTGCTAACTCGGCTGTTATCGCAGGTCAGCGAGCCTCGGGAAAAGTCGGGAAAATATGCGGATTCGGGCATGTCGGCTCCCGGTCGGGCGGTGAGGGTGTCGCATGAGGGGTCCGACCGGGCGTCGATAAGCGTTCTCTCAGCCATCGTCGACGACCCTTCGGTGGACCAAATCTCACACGTAGGCCGGTGCGACGTGGGCGTGGGCGACCATGTCCTCCCACTCGACGATCTTGCGGCGCTCGCGACCCTCGACGCCGGACTCCTCGCCGAGGCGACGCTCCTCGGCGTCGAGGCGGTACCAGCCCTCCCAGGTGGTGACGCGGATACCGCGGGCGTCGAGAAGCTCGAGGATGGCGTCGGCCTCGCGGGTCGGGGCGGTGAGGCGGCCGGCGGCAGCGTCGGCGAGGAGGAGGTCGGTGGTCTCCTTGGCGTCGGACTTGGTGTTGCCGATGAGCCCGATGGGGCCGCGCTTGATCCAGCCGGTGGCGTACAGGCCCGGGACCGGGGTGCCGGCGTGGTCGAGGACGTGGCCGCCGTCGTTGGGGATGACGTGCTCGACGTGGTTGAAGGGCACGCCGGCGATCGGTTCGGAGCGGTAGCCGACGGCGCGGTAGACGGCCTGGACCGGCCAGTCGGTGAACGCGCCGGTGCCGCGGACGTGGCCGGAACCGTCGAGCTCGGTGCGCTCGGTGCGCAGGCCGACGACGCGGCCCTCGTGGGTGAGGATCTCCACCGGGGACTCGAAGAGGTGGATCTGCAGAGTGTGCGGGGCGTCCTTCGGCTCCCGGATGGCGTAGCCCTCGAGGATCTGGCACACGAGGTCCTGGGATTTCGAGGAGCTGCGGGCCTCGATGCTGGCCTCGTCGTAGTCGATGTCCTCCGGGGCGACGACGACGTTGACGGTGGGGGAGTGGTCGAGCTCCTTGAGCTCCTGCGGGGTGAACTTCGCCTGGGCGGGGCCGCGGCGGCCGAAGACGTGGACCTCGGTGGCCTGGTTGGTGCGCAGTGTCTCGTAGACGTTCTCCGGGATCTCGGTGACGTTGAGTTCCTCGGCGGTCTTGGCCAGGACGCGGGCCACGTCGAGGCCGACGTTGCCGACGCCGATGACGGCCACCGACTGCGCCGACAGGTCCCAGGTGCGGGGGAAGTCCGGGTTGCCGTCGTAGAAGCCCACGAAGTCGGCGGCACCGTGGGAGCCCTCGGCGTCGACGCCCGGGATGTCCAGGTCGCGGTCCTGGACGGCGCCGGTGGCGAAGACGACGGCGTCGTAGTGCTCCTGCAGCTCCTCGACCGTGACGTCCTTCCCGATCTCGATGTTGCCCAGGAGGCGGATCTCCGGGCGGTCGAGGACCCTGTGCAGCGAGGTGATGATGCCCTTGATGCGCGGGTGGTCCGGGGCGACGCCGTAGCGGATGAGGCCGAAGGGGGCGGGCAGCTTCTCGATGAGGTCGATGTGGATCTCGCGGCCGATCGACGCGGCGTTCTTCACCAGCAGGTCGGAGGCGTAGATGCCGGCGGGGCCGGCGCCGATGACGGCGACGCGGAGGGCGGTGGCGGGTGCGGGGTGGCTCATGGTGTCCTTTCGGGGACGTTTCCTAGACTGACTGGTCTGTGAAAGTAGCAGGGATCCTGAAAAGTGCAACGATTCCGCTTTCTTTCATTCATGTTGGGCGGGGAGAAATGAATGGAAACAATTCAATTCAGTGAATGAAAGTCGAACATAAATGCTGCGTACAGCGATGATGTCAGTTTCGTAGGCGACCCTCACCACTCTGCCCATTGTGGTGAACCAAGTTGTCTGCTTGACTGCCTGTCATCCGCCCTGGAGGGCGACCGGCGGGGCGTCGATAAGCGTCCCGCAGGTGAATGAAATAGACAGAACGGTACATTAGGAGCACGTCATGACAACGGCCACCACCACGCGCCGCAAGCGCGTCCGCAAGCCGGAGGGCCAGTGGAAGATCGACGGCACCGCGCCCCTCAACCACGTCGAGGAGGTCAAGCAGGACGGCGAGGTCCTCGACGTCTACGACCGCGTGGTCAACATCTACTCGAAGCAGGGATTCGACTCGATCCCCGCCGACGACATCGCCCCGCGCTTCAAGTGGCTGGGCCTGTACACGCAGCGCCGACAGGACCTTGGCGGGGAACTCACCGGCCAGGTCCCCGACGCCGAGCTGCAGGACAGGTACTTCATGATGCGCGTGCGTTTCGATGGCGGCCTGGTCACCCCCGAGCGCCTCCGTGCCGTCGGCGAGATCTCCCGCGACTACGCCCGCTCCACCGCCGACTTCACCGACCGCCAGAACATCCAGCTCCACTGGCTGCGGATCGAGGACATCCCGGCGATCTGGGAGAAGCTCGACACGGTGGGCCTGAGCCCCCTGCTGGGCTGCGGCGACGTGCCCCGCATCATCCTCGGCTCGCCCGTGGCGGGCGTCGCAGCGGAGGAGATCATCGACGCCACCCCCGCCATCGAGCGGATCCAGCGCGAGCATCTGCCGAACCCGGAGTTCCACAACCTGCCGCGCAAGTTCAAGTCCGCCATCTCCGGCCACTCCCGCCAGGATGTGACCCACGAGATCCAGGACGTCGCCTTCATCGGCTCCGTCCACCCCGAGCACGGCCCCGGTTTCGAGTGCTACGTCGGCGGCGGCCTGTCCACCAACCCGATGCTCGCGCAGTCCCTCGGCGCGTGGATCCCGCTCGACGAGGTTCCCGACGTGTGGGCCGGCGTCGCCCGCATCTTCCGCGACTACGGCTATCGACGCCTGCGCAACCGCGCCCGCCTCAAGTTCCTCGTGGCGGAATGGGGTGTGGAGAAATTCCGCACGGTGCTCGAGGAGGAGTACCTCGGCCGCCGCCTCACCGACGGCCCGCACCAGCCCATCAACCCGGGCTACCGCGACCACATCGGCATCCACCCGCAGAAGGACGGCAGGTTCTACCTGGGTGTCAAGCCGACCGTCGGCCACACCACGGGCGAGCAGCTCATCGCCATCGCGGACGTCGCCGAGCGCTTCGGTATCACCCGCATCCGCACCACCGCGGAGAAGGAACTGCTCTTCCTCGACGTCGAGCGCACCGACCTCGCCGCCCTGGCCGCTGCCCTCGACGAGACCGGGCTGTACTCCAAACCCAGCGAGTGGCGCCGCAACATCATCTCCTGCACCGGCCTGGAGTTCTGCAAGCTGGCGCACGCCACCACCAAGTCCCGCGCCGTCGAGCTCGTCGACGAGCTGGAGGAGCGCATCGGCGACATCGACGTCCCCGTCCGCATCGCCCTCAACGGCTGCCCCAACTCCTGCGCCCGCACCCAGGTCGCGGACATCGGCTTCAAGGGCCAGACCGTCACCGACGCCGACGGCAACCGCGTCGAGGGCTTCCAGGTGCACCTCGGCGGCTCCATGAACATCGGCGCCAACTTCGGCCGCAAGCTGCGCGGACACAAGGTCCTCGCCGACGAGGTCGGGGACTACGTCACCCGCGTGGTCACCCACTTCAAGCAGCAGCGCACCGACGGTGAGACCTTCCAGGAGTGGGTCCAGCGCGCCGCCGAGGAGGACCTGCTGTGAGCTTCCGCCGCGCCCCCAACCCCAACCGCAACCACCCGCTGCACTGCCCCTGGTGCGCCGGCGAGGAGCTCTTCCCGAATGAGGCCGACGAGTTCGCCTGGCTGTGCCGCGACTGCACCCGCGTGTTCTCCGTCCGCTACCACGGCCAGGACGACCCGGAGCACCGCCCCGCCCCCGCCCGCTCCACCAGCGAGGCCATCCGGACCTCGCTCACCCGACACGGACACCAGGAGGTGACCCGATGAACCTGCTCACCCAGACCACCCGCCGTGACCCGGAGGTCAGCCCGGCAGGCCCCACCACCACCGGTGACCTGACGGAGGAGGTGCGGGAGGCCAACGCGCGGCTCGTCGACAAGCATGCCGCCGCACTTCACGACGCCCCCGCCCACACCATCCTGGCCTGGGCCCGGGAGCACGCGCCCGGTGCGATCGCGGTGACCCTGTCCATGGAGAACACCGTGCTCGCGGAGCTCGCCGCCTGGCACCTGCCGGAGGCGGACCTCCTCTTCCTCGACACCGGCTACCACTTCCCGGAGACCCTCGACGTGGCGGCCGCGGTTGACACCCGCTACCCGCAGACCCTGGTCACCGCCCGGCCGACCCTCACCCGGAAGGAGCAGGACGCGACCTACGGCGCGAACCTCTACCGGAACAACCCCACCGCCTGCTGCCGCATGCGCAAGGTCGAGCCGTTGGCCGTGCACCTCACCCCGTACGCGGGTTGGGTCACCGGGCTGCGCCGCGCCGACGGCCCCACCCGGGCGAACGCCCCGGCGCTGAGCCTCGACGCGACCGGCCGTCTGAAGATCTCCCCGCTGGTCACGTGGTCGCTCGAGGACACGGAACGGTTCATCGACGAGCGCGACCTCATCATCCACCCCCTCACCCGGCAGGGTTACCCGTCCATCGGGTGCGCCACCTGCACCCTCCCCGTCGCCGACGGTGAGGATCCCCGGGCCGGTCGCTGGGCCGGCAACGCCAAGACAGAATGCGGACTCCACTCATGACCACAGCACTTTCCACCCGACTCTCCCCCCACCTCAAGGACCTGGAGAACGAGTCCATCCACATCCTCCGCGAGGTTGCGGGCCAGTTCGACAAGGTCGGACTGCTGTTCTCCGGCGGCAAGGACTCTGTCGTCGTCTTCGAGCTCGCCCGCCGCGCGTTCGCCCCGGCGGCCGTCCCCTTCGAGCTGCTCCACGTGGACACCGGCCACAACTTCCCGGAGGTCATCGAGTTCCGCGACCGCCTCGTCGAGCGCACCGGCGCCCGCCTGCGCGTCGCCGCGGTCCAGGACTGGATCGACCGGGGTGACCTCGTCGAACGCCCCGACGGCACCCGTAACCCTCTGCAGACCGTCCCCCTCGTGGAGACCATCGCCGAGCAGGGTTACGACGCCGTGCTCGGCGGCGCCCGCCGCGACGAGGAGCGGGCCCGCGCCAAGGAGCGCGTCTTCTCCGTGCGCGACTCCTTCGGCGGCTGGGACCCGCGCCGCCAGCGGCCGGAGCTGTGGCACCTCTACAACGGCGGCCACCTGCCGGGCGAGAACATCCGCGTGTTCCCCATCTCCAACTGGACGGAGGCCGACATCTGGGAGTACATCGGCGCCCGCGGCATCGAGCTCCCGCCGATCTATTTCGCACACGACCGCGAGGTCTTCGAGCGCGACGGCATGTGGCTCACCGCCGGCGACTGGGGCGGGCCCCGCGAGGGCGAGAACCTCCAGGTCAGGCGCGTGCGTTACCGCACCGTCGGTGACATGTCCTGCACCGGCGCGGTGCTCTCCGAGGCCTCCACCATCGACGAGGTCATCGCCGAGATCGCCACCTCCACCCTCACCGAACGCGGGGCCACCCGCGCCGACGACCGTCTCAGCGAGTCCGCCATGGAGGACCGCAAGAAGGAAGGCTACTTCTGATGACCACCTCCACCCTCCTGCACACCCGCGAGACCCTCCGCCTGTGCACCGCCGGGTCCGTCGACGACGGCAAGTCCACCCTCGTGGGCCGCCTGCTCCACGACACCCGCTCCGTCCTGGCCGACACCCTCGCCTCCGTCGAGCGCACCTCCGCCGACCGCGGCTTTAACGGCCTCGACCTGTCGCTGCTGGTCGACGGCCTGCGCGCCGAGCGTGAGCAGGGCATCACCATCGACGTCGCCTACCGTTACTTCGCCACCGACCGCCGTACGTTCATCCTCGCCGACACCCCCGGCCACGTGCAGTACACCCGCAACACCGTCACCGGCGTCTCCACCTCCCAGGTCGTCGTCCTGCTTGTCGACGCCCGCCACGGCGTCGTCGAGCAGACCCGCCGCCACCTCACCGTCGCGGCCCTGCTCGGGGTGCGCACCGTGCTGCTGGCCGTCAACAAGATCGACCTCGTCGACTGGTCGGAGGACGTCTTCCGGGAGATCGAGACGGAGTTCCGCGCCCTGGCGGACGCCGTCGGTGTCGATGACGCCCACGTCATCCCCGTCTCCGCGCTGCTCGGCGACAACGTCGTCGAACCCTCCCTGCACCTGCCCTGGTACACCGGCCCCACCATCCTCGAGCTGCTCGAGAGCATCGAGGTCCACCGCGGCCGCGCCCACGACCTGGGGTTCCGCCTGCCGATCCAGTACGTCATCCGCGAGCACGCCTCCGACTACCGCGGATACGCCGGGCGTATCGACGCCGGCTCACTCACCGTCGGCGACACCGTCCGCCTCCCGGAGGGCCGCACCAGCACCGTCACCCACATCGACACCGCCGACGGTGCCGTGGAGACGGCCGCCGCCGGGGACTCCGTCGTCCTCCGCCTGGCCGACGACATCGACCTCATCCGCGGCGACCTCATCGCCGGGGCCGACCACCCGCAGCCGGTGCGCTCCTTCGACGCCACCGTTGTGGGCCTGTCCGACCGCCCGCTCCGCCCGGGCGCGCCCGTCAAGGTCCGCTACGGCACCTCGCTGGTGCGCGGCCGGGTGACCTCGGTCGACCGGGTCCTCGACATCGACGGCCTCTCCGACGACATCGCCCCCGCCGACTGCGGCCTCAACGACATCGCCCACGTGCGTATCGACGTCGCCGCCGACCTGCCCGTCGAGCCCTACGCCGCCCGCGGCGCCGTCGGCTCCTTCCTCCTCATCGACCAGGCCACCGGCGACACCCTCGCCGCCGGCCTCGTCGGACACCGCCTGCGCTGATGACCGCCCTGCTCACCCTCTCCCACGGCTCCCGCCACCCGCGCGCCGCCGCCGGCATCGACCGACTCACCGCGGCCGCGGGGGAGAGGCTGGGCGTCACCGCCCGCGCCGCGCACCTGGAGTTCTCCTCCCCCTCGCTCATCGACGCCGCCCGCGACCTCGCCGCCCACGGCCACCACTGTGCCGTGGTCGTCCCGCTGTTGTTCACCGACGCCTTCCACGCGCGTCACGACGTCCCCGCCGCCCTCGCCGCCGCCCGGGAGGCCTCGGGCCTCGAGCTCGTCCCCGCCCGGGGGCTGGGTACCGGCGGGGACATCGCCGACGTCCTCGCCGCCCACACCCGCCCCGCCCCGGACAAGAACCTCGTCCTCGCGCACGTCGGATCCTCCGACGCCGCCGCCGAGGAGGCCGTCGCCACCCTGGCCGACCGCCTCGCCGCCCGCCTGGGGCGGGCGGTGGCGGTGCGCCGGGCGACGGGGGAGAGGACGGGGGCGTCGATAAGCGGAGACCACCACCTCATCCCCCTCTTCGTCACGCACGCCCTGCTCCTGGACCGCCTGCACACCTCCGGTGCCAGCGCCGATCCGCCGCTCGGGACGGCGCTGGCCGGCATCGTCGCCGACCGCTACCTCACCGCCTAGGACCCCACCATGACCACACTCCTGCTCATCGCCCTCGCGGGACTCGCCGCGCAACTCGTCGACGGTGGCCTCGGCATGGGCTTCGGCGTCACCTCCACCACCATCCTCATCGCGCTCGCCGGCCTCGGCCCCGCCCAGGCCAGCGCCGTCGTCCACACCGCCGAGCTGGGCACGACGCTCGCCTCGGGCGTCTCCCACTGGCGTTTCGGCAACGTCGACTGGAAGGTCGTCCGCCGCCTCGCCGTCCCCGGCGCGGTCGGTGCCTTCGCCGGCGCGACCGTCCTGTCGAGCCTGTCCACCGAGGCGGCCGCCCCGCTCACCGCGACGATCCTCAGCCTCATCGGTGTCAACCTCGTGTGGCGCTTCTCCCGCGGGCGCATCCGGCGCGAGGGCGGGGGCGAGCACTCCCGCGGCTTCCTCGGCGGGCTCGGCCTCTTCGGCGGCTTCATCGACGCCTCCGGGGGCGGCGGCTGGGGGCCGGTGACGACGTCGACGCTCATGACGCTGGGCCGCACCGAACCGCGGCGGATCGTCGGCACGGTGAACACGGCCGAGTTCCTCGTCACCGCCGCGGCGACGTTGGGTTTCGTCATCGGGCTGTGGGACGACCTCGTGGCCAACCTCGCCGCCGTCCTCGCCCTGCTCATCGGCGGTGTCATCGCCGCCCCGATCGCCGCGTGGCTGGTCACGCGCACCAACCCGGCGGCCCTCGGCGGCATCGTCGGCACGCTGCTCGTGGCCCTCAACCTGCCCAAGGTCCTGCCGCTCGGCTGGGGCGGGGTGGCCCTGCTCGTGGTGCTCGGCCTGGCGCTGTCGTGGGTCGGCTACCGACGCTCCGTCACCGCCCGCGCCGCCGCCGGTGAGCCCGTCACCGGGTCCACCAGCGAGCCGCAGGGGCAGGAGGTGCGGGTGCGGTGACTACAGTCCGGCGACGTCGCCGATGACGTAGACCGCGGGGGAGGTGACGTCATTCACCTTCATCGTCTGCGCCAGGGTGCCCAGCGTGCAGCGGAAGCTGCGCTGCTGATCGGTGGTGCCCTCCTGGATGACGGCGGCCGGGGTGGTGGGGTGCAGGCCGGCGTCGATCAGCGTGGCGGTGATCGCGGCGACGTGGCGCACGCCCATGATCACCGAGATGGTGCCGCCGGCGCGCGCCAGGGCGGGCCAGTCGACGAGCGAGTGCGGGTGGCCGGGCGGCAGGTGGCCGGACACGACCGTGAAGGAGTGCACCACCCCGCGCTGGGTGATCGGGATGCCGGCCGCGCCGGGCACGGAGATCGCACTGGTCACGCCGGGGACGACGGCGCACGGGATGGCGTGCTCGCGGCAGGCCTCGAGCTCCTCGTAGCCGCGGCCGAAGACGTACGGGTCGCCGCCCTTGAGGCGCACGACGTGACGGCCGGCCAGGGCGTGCTCGACGAGGAGACGGTTGGTCTCCTCCTGCGCGACCTGGCGGCCGTAGGGGAGTTTGGAAACGTCGATGACGGTCTTCTCCGCGGTCTCGCACAGCTGCGAGAGCTCGTCGGTGGGGCCGAGGTGATCGGTGAGGATGACGTCGGCGTCCTGCAGGGCACGCATGCCGCGCAGGGTGATGAGGTCCCAGGCGCCGGGGCCGCCGCCGACGAGGGTGACGTGGCCGGTACTCACATGCACACCGGGACGCCGCGGGAGGACAGCTCGACGGCGGCCCAGTCGGTGGAGGCCGTGACGCCGGCGGTCCAGCCCTGCCAGGAGATGACGGCGACGCCGCGGGCGTCGAGAAGCTCGAGGAGGCGGGGCGGGGCGTCCTGCGGGCGCTCCGGGAAGACGGCGGCGGTGATCTCGGCGGAGGCGAGGGCCGCGCCGGTGAGGGTGGCGGTGTCGGTGGTGGCCAGGGCCGCGGCGTCGGGGGTGACGACGGCGTCGTAGAGCTCGTGGAGCTCGTCGACGGTGACGTCCTCGTCGACGCGCACGTTGCCGATGAGGCGCAGGCGCGGGGCCTGGTCACCCTGCGGGGTGGAACGGAGCAGGCCGGCCGGTGCGGTGCGTGCGGTGATGAGGTCCACGAAGACAGGGGCCTGGTGACGGGTGGTGAGCAGGCTCTCGGCGAGGCACATGCCGGTGGCTCCGTCGCTGATGACTGCGATGCGCAGGGGCCGCTGGGATGACTCGGGCATGGTCTCTGTCCTCTCTCGTAGACTGAATTGTCTACGAAGATTAGTACAGGTCGGTCTATTTGGCAACGGGGGCGACCTTTCCATCTAAAGGTGCATGTGGCCATATGTGATCTGTGCAACATTGGTTGGTATGACCACGAAGACCACCGACAAAAGGCAGGGCGGGATCGGTGACCGGATCCTCACCGGCATCGAGACCCTCGGCAACAAACTGCCCGAACCGTTCACCCTCTTCCTCGGCCTGTTCCTCATCACCGGCGTCGCCTCGACGATCATGGCGCTGCAGAACATCCAGGTCGCCGTACCCGGGTCCGAGGAGGACCTGGTCATCCGCGGCCTGTTCACCGGCGAGGGGCTCACCTGGCTGACCACCACCATGGGTGCCAACTACATCGGGTTCCCGCCCCTGGTCACCGTCCTGCCGATCCTGCTCGCCACCGGTGTCGCGGAACGCACGGGCATGCTCTCGGCGCTCATCCGCAAGCTCTTCGGCTCCGCCAAAAAGTGGATCCTCCCCTACGCCGTCGGAGTCGTCGGCGTCACGGCCTCGATCATGGCCGACGCCGCCTTCGTCGTCGTCCCGCCCCTGGCCGCCATGGTGTTCAAGGCCGCCGGCCGCCACCCCGTCGCCGGACTCCTCGGCGGCTTCGCGGCCGTCGGCGCCGGCTACTCCACCTCCTTGTTCCCCACCAGCCTCGACGCCCTGTTCGCCGGCATCACCAACGCCGTCATGGAGACCCTGCCCGGCATCGCCACCACCGAGGTCAACCCGGTGAGTAACTACTACTTCAACATCGTCTCCGCGATCGTCCTCGGCATGCTCGCCGGCTTCATCACCGACCGCGTCCTCGAGCCCCGCATGGTCCGCCAGGACGTCCCCGCCGAGGAGACCCTGTCCGACGGCGAGGACCCCTCCCAGCGCGGCGACCGCGACGCCGAGGGCAACGAGCTCTCCGCCACCCTGACCAGGCAGGAGACCAAGGGCCTGTGGGCCTCCCTCGTCGCGGCGCTGCTGCTCACCGTCGTGTTCCTGTGGGCGTTCCTCATCCCCAACTCCCCGTGGCGCAACGAGGAGGGCGGCTTCCTCCCGCAGTCCCCGCTGCTGCAGTCCATTGTGTTCATCGTCTTCGCCTACTTCATGGTGCTCGGCATCGTCTACGGACTCTTCGTGGGCACCGTGACGTCCGTCTCCGACATCGTCGAGATGATGGGCCTGGCCATCAAGGACATGCTCAGCTTCCTCGTCCTCGCCTTCATCCTCGGCCAGTTCGTCGCCCTCTTCGCCTGGACCGGCATCGGCACGTGGACCGCGGTCAAGGGCGCCGCCTTCCTGGAGAGCATCGGACTCACCGGCTTCGGCGCGATCCTCGCCTTCATCGTCCTCGCCTCCCTGCTCAACCTGCTCATCATCTCCGGCTCCGCGATGTGGACCCTCATGGCCGCCGTCTTCGTGCCCATGTTCGCCCTCATCGGCTTCGAACCCGCTTTCACCCAGGCCGCCTTCCGCGTCGGTGACTCCGCCACCCAGGTGATCACCCCGCTCAACCCGTACATGATCGTCATCCTCGGCCTCCTCCGCCGCTACGAACCCGACGCCGGCCTGGGCACCCTCATGTCCCGTCTCCTGCCGTTCGTCATCCCGTTCTGGCTGGCCTGGGCCTCGCTGCTCGGCGTCTGGTACTTCCTCGACCTGCCGCTCGGCCCCGGCGCCGCGATCTTCCTCAACTAGGTAGCGTGAGAAGACGATGACCTCTGCAGAAAGAACCACCCCGTCCACCGCCTTCCTCGACCACGCCGCTGCCAGCATCTCCGCCCGGATGGCCGAGGTCACCGAGGCCGCCTCCGCGGCAGAACCGGCCGCGCTGGACGCCTACCCGGGGCAGAAGGAGGCGTGGCGGGTGGCGTCGATAAGCGCCGAAGCACTGGAGCCGACACTGACCGAGCTGCTGTGCGACCTGCACGCCCACCCCGAGCTCGCCTTCGAGGAGGTCCACGCGCAGGCGACGCTCACCGCGCTGCTCGAGGGGCGCGGTTACCGCGTCGAGCAGGGCGCGCACGAGGTCGGCACCGCGCTGCGCACCTCGTGGACCTCGCCCGGGTACGAGTCCGGCAGTCACCGCACCGTCGCGATCATGGCCGAATACGACGCCCTCCCCGGCATCGGCCACGCCTGCGGGCACAACATCATCGCCGCCGCCGGCATCGGCGCCTTCCTCGCGGCCGTCGACGCCGCGCAGGCCGCGGGTATCGAGGGACGCCTCGTCCTGCTCGGCACACCCGCCGAGGAGGGCCACTCCGGCAAGGAGTACATGATCCGTGGCGGCATGCTCGACGACATCGACATCGCCGTCATGATCCACCCCTTCGGCTACGACATCGCCAGCCACTACTGGCTCGGCCGCCGCACCCTCCAGGCCACCTTCCACGGCGTCGCCGCGCACGCCAGCTCGCAGCCGTTCATGGGACGCAACGCCCTCGACGCCGCGACCCTCGCCTACCAGGCGATGGGACTGCTCCGGCAGCAGATGGCCCCCTCCGACCGCCTCCACGCCGTCATCACCGACGGCGGACACCGCCCCTCCGTCATCCCCGAGCAGGCCTCCCTGGACATCTACGTGCGCTCCCTGCTCACCGACTCGCTCGTCGACCTGTCCGCGCGTGTCGACGACATCCTCGACGGCGCCGCCCTCATGACCGGGTGCCGCGTCGAGAAGACCTGGGACGTCCACCCCGCGACCCTGCCCATCCGCAACAACCAGGCCCTCGCCGAGCGCTGGACCCGCACCCAGGCGCTGCGCGGACGCGTCGCCGTCCCCGCCGGCGTGGTGCCCGACTCGCTGGCGGCGTCGACCGACTTCGGCAACGTCTCCCAGCTGGTCCCCGGCATCCACCCGATGGTCAAGGTCTCGCCCTCCGACGTGGCGCTGCACACCGCGGCTTTCGCCACGTGGGCCGCCGGGGAGGAGGCCACGCGCGCGGCCGTCGACTCCGCGGCCGGGTTGGCGCAGGTCGCCGTCGACACGCTTGCCGACGACGCCCTCGCCGCCGCCGCCCGCGCCGAGTTCGAGGCCACCGGCGGGCGCTTCAGCGTGGCGGAGCAGCTGGGGTAGGGTCCGCTCCCTCAGCGCCTCCCTCAGCGCCTCCCTCAGCGCCGCGGTTTGGCCACTTCTGGGGTGTTCAAACAGCCCGGAAGTGGCCGAACCGCGCGCGGATGACACCCGCCCGGGAACCTTTCGGCCCCCGACACAGTCCAATCTGTGTGGGACATCCACACAGAGAGGGAATTCATGGGGGACACGGAGACGGCACTGGGCCGCTGCACGCGGCGGGACGACCATCTTCTGCTGCGCAAGGAACAGACACACCTGCCGGACGCCTCGAAGGTGCTGCGGCGACTGCTCAATGACCGGGTCATCGTCCGACTCTTCCGGGGCGCGTACGTCGAGGCCGCGTTCTACGGGACGCTGCAGCCCTGGGAGCAGTACGACCTGCAGGCCAGGGCATTGGGGGAGGTGTCCGGGCGGGTGCTGGTCGGCTATTCGGCGGCGGCGCTGTGGAAGCTGTGGCGCTACGAACCGACACCGGTACAGCACGAGATCCACCGCCGCAACGGTGGTGGCAAGCGGACGCGGAGCACCGTGCGGGAGGTCAGCGGTGCCCTGCCGGACGAGGACATCGTCGGCGAGCACGTCAAGGCGACGACGGTCCCGCGCACGCTCGTGGATCTCACGCGGCTGCACGGGTTCGGGGCGGGGTTCGTCGCGGCGTGCAGCGCCCTGCGGCAGAAGCTGGTCACCCGGGAGGAGCTCGCGGCGTACGACGTCACCGGCATGGAGGGCCTGGCGCACTGGCCGCTGGTGGTGGAGAAGACGACGGGGGTGGTGGAGTCGGCGCTGGAGGCGGCTTTTCTGGCGCAGTCGGTCTTCTTCGGGGACTTCACGCTCATCCCGCAGGTGTCGGTGCGGGGGAGCAACGGGAGGAACTACCTCATCGACTTCCGGGTCGAGGGGACGGAGGAGTACGTGGAGACGGACGGGCGGGGGAAATACGGGGCGTCGGCAAGCGAGCAGGAGTTCAACCTGAAGAAGGAGAAGGAGCGGGCCGACAACCTGCCCGTCCGGCCGGAGCGTTTCGGGTGGGCGGAGGTGATGAGCATGCAGGCGTACCGGCGGATGCTCGACAAGCTGGGGTGCTGGCACCGGTGGGATCTGCCGCGGATCCACTGGTAGTAGGATCGCGCGCATGACTGTTCTGTTTGTCGCCGCCGTGTCCGAGGAAGCCGCCCATCTGCCGGAGGGGGCGGATCTGCTGGTGACGGGGATCGGCACCCTGCCGGCCGCCATCACGCTGACGGAGGAGCTGTGCGCGCGCCGGGCGAACGGCACGCTGCCGGAGCGGATCATCAATGTGGGCACCTGCGGGGCGCTGCGCGATGAGATCCCCAACGGGGTCTACGAGATCGACCGGGTGCACAAGCACGACTTCAACGTGGAGTTCACCTCCGACATCGCGTTCGACGCCTTCCCGCGCGTCATCACCCCGGCCACCACCGGCCTGTTCCCGACCGGGCAGCTGGCCACGGGTGACACCTTCGTGGAGGATTCCGCCACCCGGGAGCGCATCGCGCAGGTCGCCGGGCTGGTCGACATGGAGGGCTACGCTCTGGCGGCCGTCGCCCACCGTTTCGACGTCCCCATCACCCTGCTCAAGCAGATCAGCGACCGCGCCGACGAGGAGACCGCCCCCGAGTGGGCCGACGTCGTCGAGGGCAGCGCCGTCAAGCTCGCAGACGCCGTCGAGCGGCTGCTTGCTGCTCTGTAACCCACGGCCGCAACCGCGCCTCTATCTCGTCGAGCGTCAGCCCCCGAGTCATGCCGGTCGCGACCTCGTACCCCATGGCCAGGGCGACCGTCGTGCCGTAGCCGGTACTCGCCCCGCTGGCCGCCGCCGCGTCGCCGATGAGCATGACGTTGCCGACGGACCAGCGGGGGAGCACGATCTGGTCGATCCCGTCGGCGCGCCAGGGATCCCCGCCCGGCGCCTCCCCGGTGGGGAAGAGGAGCACATGCCCGGTCGGACGGCGCCCGTCCAGGCCGAGACGTCCGCGGGTGGGGGAGTCGATGCCGTCGGCACCGAGCACCAGATCCCACCCCTCGTGGGGCACCGTCTCCGCGGCCACGCCGAAGCAGATCTCCCCGACCTCCCGCGCCAGCATCCGCACGAGGTCCCCGCGTGACATCTCCACCGGACCGCGGGTCACGGGGACGTCGAGAAGCGATGCCAGCACCTGCCGGCCCCGCTCATGCACGGGGACGGAGAAACCCTCCGTGCGCAGGCGCGGGGCCTCCTCCACCAGCCGCACGTGCCAACCAGAACGGCGCAGGACCAGCGCGGCGGTGAGGCCGGCGGGTCCTGCGCCGATGATGAGCGCTCGCACGGGGGCTAGGACGGGTCCGAGAAGTTGACCATCCGCCAGCGCGGCTTGTCTGACTTGTCTGCGTCGGCGTCGCCCTCGACGTCCTCGGAGGCGGTGTCGGAATCGGTGTTCTTGCGGCGACCCAGCGTCGGGGTCATGGTCACCAGGCGCTCGCGCACCGCGGTGAACGCCTCCCAGGAGGTGAGATTGGAGCCCTTGGCGGTGGCGATCTCGATGTCGTCGATGGTGATCTCGCCGGCGCGCAGGGCGACGAGCTCGGAGTGGTAGCGGAACCACACGGCGGCGACCGCGGCGATGGGCACCGCGAGGAAGGCACCGACGATGCCGAAGAGGGTGGAGCCCAGGGTCACGGACAGCAGCACCACCGCGGCGTGCAGGTTCATCGCCTTGGACTGCAGCACCGGCTGGAGGATGTTGCCCTCGATCTGCTGGACCGCGATGATGAGCAGCAGCACCAGCAGGGCGTTCGTCACACCGTTACTCACCAGCGCGATGATGACGGCCAGGGCACCGGCGGTGAAGGCACCGACGATGGGGATGAACCCGGCGAAGAACGTGATCACGGCGAGGACGAACGCCAGCGGCACGCCGAGCAGGACGAGGCCGATGCCGATGAAGACGGCGTCGACGAGCGAGACGATGGCCTGGGTGCGGATGAAGCCGGCGAGGGTGTTCCACGAGCGGGTCATCACCTCGGTGAGGTGCCAGCCCGCGTTGGAGCCGGTGAAGCCGCGCATCCACGGCAGGAAGCGATCGCCGTCCTTGAGGAAGAAGAAGGTGAGCACGAGCATGACGACGGTGGTCACCACGATCGATGTCGCCGCGCCCAGGCCGGTGAACACGCCCGACGCGATCTGGGAGGAGCGTTCCTGCAGGAAGCCCGTGATGTCGTTGAGCACCTGGTCGAACTGCGAGGTGTCGACGTTGAGCGGCGGGCCCTGCACCCAGTCGGAGAGCTGGTTGAGGCCGTCCTGCGCCTGCTTCACCAGCGCCGCGCCCTGGTCACGGACGATGGGGGCCATCGCGGCGAAGATGCCGCCGAAGATGGCGAAGAAGCCGACGAGCGTGACCACCGTGGCCAGCGCCGCCGGGAACCTCAGCTTGTCGCGGAGGAACTTTACCGGCGGCCACAGGACGGTGCACACGAGCAGCGCCAGCAGGATCGGGAGGAGCCCGGCCCACACGAAGCCGAGGATCCGGCCCAGGATGAAGGCGGCCACCACGAAGATGATGAATCGCAGCGCCCAGCCGGCGGCCCACCGGCCGTCGCGGCCGATGAAGACCGCGCGGTCGGTGACCTCCGGGGCGTCGTTGGGGGCGTTGGCGTCCAGCGGATTGTCGGACAGCTCGGCGTAGTCCGAGACCATCTCGGTGAGGTCGCGGGTGTCGGTGCCGCCGGGGCCCGGTTTCTGGGGATCAATAGGTGTGCTCATCAGAACTTCATTGTGCCCCAAAAACCTGTGGTTATCACTGTCGGATGCTGCCTACTTTCCGCAGGACGCCGAATCGGTGCAGGGTGACGGTGAGCGCCTGCTCGAGGAGGAAGGGCAGGAGTTCGCGGCGACCGTCGGCGAGCACCGGTCCGTCGAGGATGACGGCACCGACCTCGGCCGCCTGCTCGTACAGCTCCTCCGGGACCGCGCCGAGCGCCCGGACGCGCCCGCCGGGACGGAACGACACCTCCTCGCTTATCGACGCCCCCGCCCGCTCCGCCGCCAGCTTCAGCCGCCAGAGGTCGCGCTCGTCGGCACCCTCGCCGACGTACACGGGCAGCGGTTCCGGCAGCGGGCGGTAGCGGAAGATGTTGGCCTCGGAGGCCAGGCCGGTGAGGTCGTGCTCGCGGGAGAACTCCTCGCGCCAGGCCAGTTCGTCGAGCTCGGCGGCGCGGCGCAGCCAGGGGTCGGCGGGGGCGTCGGCAAGCAGCTTCTCGACGCCCGCGCTCAGCTGCACCTGCCCGTGGTCGAGGTCGCCGTCCGTCCACGTGCCCAGCTGGGCGACGTAGTTCGGGCCGCCGGCCTTCGCGCCGGAACCGATGACCGAGTCCTTCCAGCCGCCGAAGGGCTGGCGCTGGACGATCGCACCGGTGATGCCGCGGTTGACGTAGGCGTTGCCGACCTCGACGTGCTCGGTCCAGTAGTCGATCTCGTCGTCGTCGAGGGAGTGGATACCGCCGGTGAGGCCGAAGCCGGTGTCGTTCTGCCACTCGACGGCCTCCTCGAGGGAGGAGGCGTACATGATGCCCAGGACCGGACCGAAGCACTCGGTGCGGTGGAACCAGGAGCCGGGGCGGACGTTGTCGCGGATGCCCGGGGTCCAGAACCTCCCCTCCTCGTCGAGCTTCTCGGGCTGGAGCAGCCAGGACTCGCCGTCCTCGAGGGTCGTGAGGCCGCGCTCGAGCTTCTCCCCGGGCGGTTCGATGAGGCCGTTCATGGTGGTGGAGATGTCGGTGCCGGGGCCGACGCGGAGGGTGGAGACGGCATCGATGAGCTGCTCGCGGATGCGGCGCGACTCACCTGCCTGGCCCACGAGGATGACCAGCGAACTGGCCGAGCACTTCTGGCCCGAGTGCCCGAAGGCGGAGTGGTAGATGTCCGCCACCGCGAGGTCCGGGTCGGCGGCCGGGGTGACGATGATCGCGTTCTTGCCCGAGGTCTCCGCACTGATGCTCATGCGCGGGTTCCACGAGCGGAACAGCTCGGCCGTCTCCGAGGCGCCGGTGAGGATGACGTGGTCGACGTCCTCGTGGGAGATGAGACGCTGACCGGCGTCGGCCTCGTCGGCGCGGAGGAACTGCACGAGGTCCGTGTCGATGCCGTGGCGCTCCAGTCCACGGTGCACCGCCTGCACCATGACCTCGGCGCAGGCCACCGTCTGCGGCGCCGGCTTGATGATCACCGCCGACCCCGCCGCCAGCGCCGCCGTCACGCCACCGGTCGGGATGGCGACGGGGAAGTTCCACGGCGGGATGACCACGGTGAGGGCGTGCGGGGTGAAGGTCGACCGCGCGCGGTCGAGGTTGCGGGCCTGCTCGCCGTAGTAGGCGGCGAAGTCGATGGCCTCGGAGATCTCCGGATCCGACTGGTCGACGGTCTTGCCTGCCTCGTGCGCCATGACGGTGATGAGCTCGCCGCGTGCCCTGGCCAGCTCGTCGGCGATGGTCTCCAGGACCTCGGCCCGCTCGTGCCCGCTTCTCGACGCCCACTCCGGGCCCAGCTCCCGCGCCCGCGCGACGGCGGCGTCGACGACGGCCGGGTCGGTGACCTCCTCCGCCCCGCTGACGTGCGGCTTCGCGGCCAGGCGCTCCAGCGCCCACTCCCGGTTGGCACGCAGGGCGGGGTCGGTGTCGGGTTCGTTGGTGAACCGGCCCTCGACGGTGCGGCCCGTCTCCGTCAGACGGTTCTGGGTGCGGCGCGGCGAGGTGGTGGAGGGGTTCCGGGCGGCGTCGAGAAGCGCCTGCTCCTGGGCGTTCATCCCGTCGCCCGGGGCGAACAGGGCGTGGAGGAAGTTCTCCTCCGCGGCGTTCTCCTCGAGGCGACGCACCAGGTAAGAGACGGCGACGTCGAAATCCTCGCGGTGGACGACCGGGGTGTAGAGGATCATGCGGCCCACCACATCACGCACCGCCTGCTGCTGCGCCGGGGCCATGCCCTGCAGCATCTCCGCGTCGATCTGCTCCGTGACGCCGCGGGCGGTGGCCAGCTCCCAGGCCAGGGCCACCGAGTAGAGGTTGTGGCTGGCGACGCCGATCCGCACGTGCGGGGCGTGCTCCGGGGTGAGGATGTAGTCGAGGAGACGGATGTAGTTCGCGTCCACCTCGTGCTTCGTGGCGTACGGGGCCTGCTCCCAGCCGTGGCTCTCCGCCTCGACCTTCTCCATCGAGAGGTTCGCGCCCTTGACCAGGCGGATCTTGATCGGGGTGGAACGGGAACGGGCCCACTCGGCGAGCTCGACGAGGGCGTCGTGGCTGTCCGGGAGGTAGGCCTGCAGGACGATGCCGGCCTCGAGGTCCCGGAACTCCTCCTCGCCGAGCAGCTCCGTGAACAGGCGGATCGTCAGGCGGAGATCCTTGTACTCCTCCATGTCCAGGTTGATGAACGTGCCCGACTCCTGCGCCGCCCGGTACATCGGGCGCAGCTGCTCCTTGAGACGGACGAGGTTGCCCTCCAGATCCCACGGGTTGAGCTGGGCGACGAGGCTCGAGGCCTTCACCGAGACGTACGTGACCTTCGGATTCGTGATGAGCGCCAAGGTGCGCTCCGCGCGGCGGGCCGCCTCCTCATCGCCGAGGACCGCCTCGCCGAGCAGATTGAGGTTGAGCTGCGTGCCCTCCTCGGCCGCCCTGTCGAGCAGCTTGTCCAGGGCCTTGCCGTCGGCGTCGAGGACGAGGTGGCCGACCATCTGGCGCAGGCGGGCGCGGGCCACCGGCATGACGACGTTCGGCAGCCTCGGGCCGACGATTCCGCCGAGCTGCAGGGCGGTCTGGTTGAGTCGGCCCAGGAAGTCGGGGGCGCCGTCGAGCTTGCGCAACGCGTTCGCGGCGGTGCGGTTGTCCTCCGGGCGGGCCACCCGGTCGACGAAGTCCATGGTGAAGGAGACACCGGCGGGGTCGCGGACCAGGTCGGCGAGGCGCTCGGTGGCGGAGGAACCGTCGGTGTCGGAGGTGGCGGCGAGCCACTCGCGTGCGCGGGCGACGGCGGGGTCGAGCACCTGCTCGACGGAGGCATGCTGAGACATCAGGGATTCCTTTACGGGGAGGATGGGGAGGGGTGGTGGGCGCGTGTCTCAGGCGGCCACCGGAGGGCGGTCGCTGACGTGGCGGGTGCGGGTGACGTGGGGATTCACTGGCGGGCCCTTTCTCCTCGGTCCGCGGGCAGGGTGATGCCGCGGACGCTCCTGCTCAGAATGTGATGAGGGTTACTCTCTCTGCTGGCCAGTATAGGTCCTGGGTGGTGTTAGGGGTGACCATTCTGGGCGGCCGCTGCGGCGGGGTGCGTACGGACGTACTCCTCTGTGTCGGGCGGGGTGGCATTTCCCCAGGTCGCGGAGGAGGGGTGGAGGGAATAGGAGTACGCCTGCGACAGGCCTGCTGTCACCGCGAACCCTGCCGCGCGGGCGGACCTCTGGTTGCATGGGGGCATGGATCTCCTCGTCTACTCCACCGTGCCGGACCCGGTCGACCTGCCGGGCCCGGTGGAGGTGTTCACCCACCCCCGGGACCGGGCGGTGTTCGTGGAGGACGCCCTGCGCGACCTGGCCGAGGCCGGGCTGCGGGTCACCGGGCCCGACGTCACGCAGGTCCACCCCCTGGCCCGCCACATCTCGCGCTCCCAGGTGATCTACCGCCTCCAACGCGACGACAGCTACACCGCCCGCCAGCTCATCGAGTTCGCCGACTGGGGGCGGTGCTGCGTGTTCCGGGTGGGCAACGGCCCCTTCCGCAACCTCGACGGGGAGAACCTGGCCGCGCCGGGCAAGGGGGTCAAGGTGCCCGTCCACGTCGACGCCTACCGGCGGCGGCAGAAGAACCTGCGCACCCTGCGTCAGGCCGGGCTGGAACTCGACGAACAGATCCCGGTCATTCCGGCGGAGGAGGAGGTGCGGCTGCGCGACCATGCGCAGGTGGTCTACCGGCTCGGTGCCCTGGCGCTGGTGGTCGACGCGGCCCGCCACGTGCGGGAGGGAAGTCTGCCGCAGGCCGATGACCTGGTCGCCGCGCAGGAGCTCGTCGCCTCCTCGTTGACTGCGCGGGAGCGGGGCTTTCTGGCGGACGTGGGGGCGGCGCGGGCGGCGGCCTTCGACGACGGCGGGCGGGTGGAGTTCCCCGCCGGCCTGCGCGCCGAGGCGGAACTCTTCGCCCGGTCGGCCTGGGCGGTGGAGGCGCTGGCGTGGGCGGCGCAGCTCGTCGACCTGCCGCCCCAGCGGATCCGCGCGTGGGACTTCGACGCGCGGGCGTGGGAGGCGCCGACGCCGGAGACGAGGGAGGGCGAGACCACCGTGACGCTCCTCGCCCGCTCGGCGGGCCTGCGGGGCGTGACCCAGTTGCTGGAGGCGTTCGATCTGGTGCACATCCTCCATCACGGGGTCGTTTCCGACGACCCGGGGGCGGTCGTTGCGGAGCAGTGGACAAAGGCGCTGGCGTGGGTCATCGCGCCGGACAGCGCGTGGGGCGAGGCGGAGCGGCTACTCTGACCTGCATAAACGCGGCGGAAAAGAAAAAGTTGAGTCGATCGGGAACAACTTTGGCGGGTTGCCCGTTGTACTGGGTGTCAGGTTGAGTGCTCCAGGCTCAAGGGGTCTGGTACGTTGGGTTCCACAAGTTGAGCCAACAGCAGTCAACTTCAGGAAATCCCGTACAACAGGAGGAAACACAAAATGGGACGCGCAGTAGGAATTGACCTCGGTACCACCAACTCGGTGGTCTCCGTCCTCGAGGGTGGCGAGGCCACCGTTATCGCCAACTCCGAGGGCTCGCGGACGACCCCGTCCGTCGTCGCCTTCGCCAAGAACGGCGAGGTCCTCGTCGGTCAGCCGGCCAAGAACCAGGCCGTGACCAACGTCGACCGCACCATCCGCTCCGTCAAGCGCCACATCGGCTCTGACTGGAACGTCGAGATCGACGACAAGAAGTACACCGCCCAGGAGATCTCCGCCCGCACCCTCATGAAGCTGAAGCGCGACGCCGAGGCCTACCTGGGTGAGGAGATCACCGACGCCGTGATCACCGTCCCGGCCTACTTCGAGGACGCACAGCGCCAGGCCACCAAGGAGGCCGGTCAGATCGCAGGCCTCAACGTCCTGCGTATCGTCAACGAGCCGACCGCCGCCGCTCTGGCCTACGGCCTGGAGAAGGGCGACAAGGAGCAGACCATCCTGGTCTTCGACCTCGGTGGCGGTACCTTCGACGTCTCCCTGCTGGAGATCGGCGACGGTGTGGTCGAGGTCCGTGCGACCGCCGGTGACAACCAGCTCGGCGGCGATGACTGGGATCAGCGCATCGTCGACTGGCTCGTCGAGAAGTTCAAGTCCACCAACGGCATTGACCTGACCAAGGACAAGATGGCCCTGCAGCGTCTGCGCGAGGCCGCCGAGAAGGCCAAGATCGAGCTGTCCTCCTCCCAGCAGGCCAACATCAACCTGCCGTACATCACGGTCGACTCCGACAAGAACCCGCTGTTCCTCGACGAGACCCTGTCCCGCACCGAGTTCCAGAAGATCACGCAGGATCTGCTGGACCGCACCAAGGAGCCGTTCAACCAGGTCGTCAAGGACTCCGATATGTCCGTCTCCGAGATCGACCACGTCGTTCTCGTCGGTGGATCCACCCGTATGCCGGCCGTGACCGACCTGGTCAAGGAGCTCACCGGTGGCCGCGAGCCGAACAAGGGCGTCAACCCGGACGAGGTCGTCGCCGTCGGCGCCGCCCTGCAGGCCGGCGTCCTGCGCGGTGAGGTCAAGGACGTGCTGCTTCTCGACGTCACCCCGCTCTCCCTCGGTATCGAGACCAAGGGTGGCGTGATGACCAAGCTCATCGAGCGCAACACCACCATCCCGACCAAGCGCTCCGAGACCTTCACCACCGCCGAGGACAACCAGCCCTCCGTGCAGATCCAGGTCTTCCAGGGTGAGCGCGAGATGGCGTCCGCCAACAAGCTGCTCGGCTCCTTCGAGCTGGGTGGCATCGCCCCGGCCCCGCGTGGCGTGCCGCAGATCGAGGTCACCTTCGACATCGACGCCAACGGCATCGTCCACGTCACCGCCAAGGACAAGGGCACCGGCAAGGAGAACACGATCAAGATCCAGGACGGCTCCGGCCTGTCCCAGGAGGAGATCGACCGCATGATCAAGGATGCGGAGGTCCACGCCGAGGAGGACAAGAAGCGCCGCGAGGAGCAGGAGACCCGCAACAACGCGGAGTCCATGGTCTACCAGACCCGCAAGTTCGTCGAGGAGAACTCCGACAAGGTCTCCGAGGACATCAAGACCAAGGTCGAGGATGCCGCCAAGGAGGTCGAGGAGGCCCTCAAGGGCGAGGATCTGGACGCGATCAAGACCGCCGTCGAGAAGCTGTCCACCGAGTCCCAGGAGATGGGTAAGGCCATCTACGAGGCCGAGGCCAACGCCGGTGCCACCCAGGCACAGGCCGGCGACGCTGAGGCAACCGACGACAACGTCGTCGACGCCGAGGTCGTCGAGGACGAGCCGACCGCCACCGACACCGACACCGGGGAGGAGAAGAAGTAGTGACGCACCCCAACCAGATGCCCGACAACCCGGGCGATCCGGAGCACACCGACCCGGAGGCGACCTCGGCCGACCGTGCTGAGGCCGCCGCCGAGGAGGCCGCCCGCGCCCAGGACGACGACCCGGACGCCGTCATCGACGAGGAGCCTGTCCCCGGCGACGACGCCACCGAGGCGGAGATCGACGCCCGGCTCGAGGCCGAGATCGAGGAGGCACTCGCCGACATCGATCCCGACGCCGACGGCGACGGTGAGGTCTCCGACGTGGAGGCCCAGCTCGCGGAGCGCACCGAGGACCTGCAGCGCGTGAGCGCGGAGTACGCCAACTACCGCCGGCGCACCGAGCGTGACCGCCAGGGCATCATCGACGCCGCCAAGGCGTCGGTGCTGGCCAAGCTGTTGCCGATCCTCGACGACCTGGACCTGGCGCGACAGCACGGTGACCTCAACGAGGGTCCGCTGAAGTCGTTCGCCGACAAGTTCACCGACACGGTCACCGGCCTCAAGCTCATCCCCTTCGGCGAGGAGGGCGAGCCCTTCGACCCGGAGATCCACGAGGCCGTCCAGGACCTGTCTTCCGGTGAGGACAAGGCTCTCGGCACGGTGCTGCGTCGTGGCTACCGGGTGGGCGACAAGGTCGTCCGCAACGCGATGGTCATCATCGCCGACCCGGCCGCCCCGGCAGACGCCGCGGCCACCGACTAGCGGGACGCCCGTCCCGTACCTGAGCACCGCCGTCCGAGACGCACCTCCAGTCGCCCTCGGGCGGCGGTGCTCCCCCTTTTAGTTAGCGATTAAACATAATTAGACACAACAACGAACTTCTCATCCCGAAAGGAGGAGATGCCCAGTGACCGTTCAGCGCGAATGGGCAGACAAGAACTACTACGCGGATCTGGGGGTCTCCTCATCCGCCTCCGCCGAGGACATCAAGAAGGCCTACCGCAAGCTGGCCCGGGAGAACCACCCGGACAAGAACCCCGGCGACAAGGCCGCCGAGGAGCGTTTCAAGAAGGCCGCCGAGGCGTACGACGTCGTCGGTGACGAGTCCAAGCGCAAGGAATACGACCAGCTGAAGGCGATGCTCCGTTCCGGCGGTGGTTTCGGTGGCTTCGGTGGAGGCGGAGGCGCCGGATTTCCCGGCGGGTTTCGGCAGACGCAGGAGGACTTCGACGCCTCAGACATCTTCGGACGAGGACCCGGTGGAGGATTTTCTGCGGACGGCGGTCTGGGCGATCTCTTCGGTGGCCTTTTCAACCGCGGCGGCGCTCCTCGCCACGCAGCTCGGCCGACGCGGGGGGCCGACGTCGAAACGGACATCACCCTTGACTTCCGGGAGGCGGCCAAGGGCACGACGATCCCGCTCCAGCTGACCGGTGACGCCCCCTGCAACACCTGTCACGGATCGGGCTCCAAGTCCGGCAACCCCGAGACCTGCGCCGTGTGCAACGGCTCCGGCTTCACCTCGGAGAACCGCGGCGCCTTCGGCTTCAGCGCGCCGTGCACCAACTGTGCGGGCACCG
This sequence comes from Corynebacterium pollutisoli, assembly GCF_900177745.1. Classification (GTDB taxonomy): domain Bacteria; phylum Actinomycetota; class Actinomycetes; order Mycobacteriales; family Mycobacteriaceae; genus Corynebacterium; species Corynebacterium pollutisoli. The sequence goes on from NZ_FXAR01000003.1 coordinate 129,679, forward strand.
GCCAGTTCATCGCCGACCCGTGCACCACGTGCCACGGTTCCGGCACGGTGCGGCGCACCCGGTCGCTGACCGTCCGCATCCCGGCGGGCGTCATCGACGGACAGAAGGTGCGCCTCGCCGGCCAGGGCGAGGCCGGCCCGCAGGGCAAGCCGGCGGGTGACCTGTTCGTCACCGTCCATGTGCGTGACGACGCCGTGTTCACCCGCTCCGGCGACGACCTCGAGGTCACCGTCCCGGTGTCGTTCACCGAGCTGGCGCTCGGCGACACCATCACGGTGCCGACGCTCGACGCCCCCGTCCGGGTGAAGGTGCCCGCCGGCACCCCCAACGGCCGGACCCTGCGTGTCCGCGGACGCGGTGTGCCGAAGAGCGGCGACAACGCCGGTGACCTGCTGGTGACCGTCGAGGTGGCGGTGCCGAAGAATCTCGACGCCGCCGCGACCAGTGCCCTGCGCGAGTACGCGCAGGCGGAGAAGGACTCCGGCTACAACCCGCGCGCCGGGTGGGCCGGCAACAAGTAGGCACGGAAGGAGGTGCACGGACCATGACCATGAGGAAGGACAAGTCGTCGACGGACGACCTGGGCGAGGTGTTCGTCATCTCGGTTGCCGCCGAACTCGCCGGCATGCACGCGCAGACACTGCGCACCTACGACCGCATGGGTCTGGTGACGCCGCAGCGGACCCGCGGGGGCGGGCGTCGCTACTCCCGCAAGGACATCTCCCTGCTGCGTCGCATCCAGCAGCTCAGCCAGGAGGAGGGCGTCAACCTCGCCGGGATCAAGGCGATCATCGAGCTGAGCGAGGAGGTCGACCGCCTGCGTGCCGAGGTCGAGGAGCTCCGGGAGGAGCGCGAGCGGCAGGCCCGCCCGCGCGGCGAGCTCGTCCACGTCCCGCGCTCCACGGCGCTGGTGATGTGGGAGCCGCGGCGCGGCCGTCTGCGGCGACATCAGGACCATCGCTAGAAGAACCGCCACGAGCCCACGCTGACCCTGTTTCCCGGGGTGAGCGTGGGTTTGTGCGCCTGTCACAACAATTCTTAACAAAAGTGGCGCGGGTCACTGTATGGTGTGGTGCAGACCACTCAAATCCCTGTGAAAGGACACCATCATGACCGTGTACGCGAACCCCGGCACCGACGGATCGATCGTCAACTACCGCGAGCGCTACGACAACTACATCGGCGGCGAGTGGGTGGCACCCGTCGACGGCGAGTACATGGACAACATCACCCCGGTCACCGGTGAGGTGTTCTGCCAGGTGGCCCGCGGTAAGGCCGCCGACGTCGAGCTCGCCCTCGACGCCGCCCACAAGGCCGCCCCCGCCTGGGGCCAGACCTCCCCGGCCGAACGCGCCCTCATCCTGCACCGCATCGCGGACCGCATGGAGGAGCACCTCGAGGAGATCGCCGTCGCCGAGACCTGGGAGAACGGCAAGGCCGTCCGCGAGACCCTCGCCGCCGACATTCCGCTCGCGATCGATCACTTCCGTTACTTCGCCGGCGCCACCCGCGCGCAGGAGGGACGCCTGTCCCAGATCGACCACGACACCGTGGCCTACCACTTCCATGAGCCGCTGGGCGTCGTCGGCCAGATCATCCCGTGGAACTTCCCGATCCTCATGGCCACCTGGAAGATTGCCCCGGCCCTGGCGGCCGGTAACGCCATCGTCCTCAAGCCGGCCGAGCAGACCCCGGCCTCCCTCCTCTACCTCGTGGAGATCATCCAGGACCTGCTCCCGGCGGGCGTGCTCAACATCGTCAACGGCCTCGGCGAGGAGGCGGGTGTCGCCCTGTCGAGCTCCGACCGCATCGCCAAGATCGCCTTCACCGGTTCCACCGCGGTGGGCAAGATCATCAACAAGGCCGCCGCCGAGAAGATCATCCCGGTCACCCTGGAGCTGGGCGGCAAGTCCCCGTCCATCTTCTTCCCCGACGTCATGGCCAAGGACGACGCCTTCCGCGACAAGTGCCTCGAGGGCTTCGCGATGTTCGCCCTCAACCAGGGTGAGGTCTGCACCTGCCCGTCCCGTGCCCTCATCCACGAGTCCATCGCCGACGAGTTCCTCGAGCTCGGCGTCGAGCGCGTCAACAAGATCAAGAAGGGCAACCCCCTCGACACCGAGACGCAGATGGGTGCGCAGGCCTCCCAGGAGCAGATGGACAAGATCTCCGGCTACCTGGAGCTCGGCCCCCAGGAGGGCGCGGAGACCCTCACCGGCGGCAGCATCAACAAGATCGAGGGCCTGGACAACGGCTACTACATCGAGCCGACCGTGTTCAAGGGCACCAACGACATGCGCATCTTCCAGGAGGAGATCTTCGGCCCGGTGCTCTCCGTCGTCACCTTCAAGGACTTCGACGAGGCCATCAAGATCGCCAACGACACCAACTACGGTCTCGGTGCCGGTGTCTGGTCCCGTGACGGCCGCACCGCCTACCGCGCGGGCCGCGAGATCCACGCCGGTCGTGTGTGGGTGAACCAGTACCACAACTACCCGGCCCACGCCGCGTTCGGTGGTTACAAGGAGTCCGGCATCGGCCGTGAGAACCACCTCATGATGCTCGCCCACTACCAGCAGACGAAGAACCTCCTCGTCTCCTACTCGGATGACGCCCTCGGCTTCTTCTGAGTCCACCCGCTGAGCAGCCCGAGCAGCACGGGATCGTCCCAGTAGCTGCCGTGGCTGCCGGCCCGGTCACCCGGCCAGACCCGCGCCCCGAACTCCGGGGATGTCGGGTCTGTTCCGTGTACGCCTCCGACCAGTGACAACGGGTCGGAGGGGTGCGTCATGGCGTGCACCTGGGGGTCCTCGCCGAGCAGGGTGAGCTGTGCCGCATGATCGACGCCGACCCCGGGGCTCCCGAGGAACACCAGGTCGTCGGCATACAGGCCGCCGCCCCGCGACGCAGCCCTCCCCGCCACCACGGACCCGTAGGAGTACCCGAGCACCACCCGCCGCTGATCCGGGTGACGGCGGGCGAGTTCCCGCTGGAAGGCCTGCAGGTCGGCCCCGGCGGCGCGGGCTGGTTCGTGGGCCAGGGCCTGCCCCAGGCCGGCGGGTGCCCGGTAGCCCAGCCACAGCACACTTGCCCCGCCCGTCGCCTGCGCGATGGTGCGCGCCCGGTCGAGGTGCACGGGCAGGCGTTCCGGATCCGAGGATCCCGTGCCCGCGACGATCGTGACCACCGAGTCGGCCCGCTCCAGGTCGCCGACCGCGGTGACGAGGCGGCCTTCGCCCACCTCGAGGACCTGCACGTCCGGCGGCAGGTCCAGCGGGTGGGTGAGCATGTTGAGTTCATGGACCGCCCCCACGCTGAGGTCGGGGGCATCCGCCAGGCGGCGCACCGGGGCCGGCGCGACCGGGGTACACAGGACGTCGATCTGGCGGGCGCAGGCGTGATCGAGGAGGTCGCCCAGCGAGTGCAGGTCCCGCAGGAACAGTGCCACCAGCGACGAGGCCCCGGCCACGCGGTCGGCGAGGAGGACGGCGCGCCGGGCGGCGTCGTCCAGCTCCTCCTGCAGCCGGGCCGTGACGGTGAGCACCTGCGCCACGCGCAGCATCTGTTCCGGCGGGCCGGCGAGCGGTCGGGCATGGAGATGGAGACGGGTGACGGCCGCGTCGGCGGCGGGCCCGGAGAAGCCGGTCCCCGGGAGGTCGTCGAAGGTCCGGGCCAGCCAGGAGTTCTGCTCCTCCAGCCAGTCGGCGTCGACTCCCAGGAGTCGGGCGGCGTGGCGGAGGGAGGGGGCGTCGAGAAGCATCACAGCAGCGACCGGTCCTCCTCGGCGACCCGCCCGACGAAGCGCTGCAGGTCGCGGACGTGGTCGAGGAGGGCGGTGTCGGCCCGGCGGTGCGTGCCCGCCCAGGCGGCGGCCGCGCGGTCGAGGGCGGCGGCGGTCCGCGAGCCCGGTGGCAGGGTCGGCGGGGAGGGCGGCGTGGTGCGCCGCAGGAGGGTGAGCAGGTGGTCGGCGGTGGCGGAGGTGAGCTGCAGGTGGTCCATGGCGCCAGTGTCCGGCCGCGGCGGCGATCTGCCAACCGCGGGGTGTGCCGACCTGTGGATAACCCGGAGTTATCCACATAGTGTGGGTGCCATGAAGATCGCAGTCGTGCAGCTGACCTCCGGGCCGGATATCCTCAACAATTTGGCCCTCGCCAAGCAGAAGCTCCGGGAGGCCGCCGGGCAGGGCGCGCGTCTCGTCGTGTTCCCCGAGGCCACGAGCCAGGCCTTCGATTCCGGCCGCCTCGATGAGCAGGCCCAGGAGCTCGACGGGGAGTTCGCCACCGGGCTGCGCGACACCGCCCGGGAACTCGGCGTCACCGTCGTCGCCGGTATGTTCCGCCCGGCCGACACCGTCGAGCGTGAGGGCAAGAAGATCAACCGTGTCTACAACACCGCGCTCATCACCGGGCCGGACATCCACCGCGGCTACGACAAGATCCACACCTTCGACGCCTACTCCTACCGGGAGTCCGACACCGTCAGACCGGGCGAGGAACTGGTGACCTTCGACGTCGAGGGCGTCACCGTCGGCGTCGCCACGTGCTACGACATCCGCTTCCCCGAGCAGTTCCGCGACCTTGCACGTAAGGGGGCGCAGGTCATCGTCGTGCCGACCAGCTGGATGGACGGCCCCGGCAAGCTCGACCAGTGGCGCATCCTCACCGCGGCGCGCGCGCTCGACTCCACGTCGTGGATCGTCGCCGCCGGCCAGGCCCGTCCGGGCGGGGAGGAGAAGGCCGGGGAGGCCACCGGGCCGACCGGCATCGGCCACTCGTGTGTGGTGGGGCCGATGGGGCGTCGGGAAGCGGAGGCCGGTTACGAGCCGGAGATCCTCACCCACGACCTCGACTTGGAGCAGGTCACGAAGGCGCGGGAGTCACTCCCCGTCCTGTGACGGCCAGTCGTCGGTGTTCTCCCAGGCCTCGGCCTGGATCTGCTCCCGCGGCGTGCCACCGGCGATGAGCTTGTCGACGGTTGCGCGGACCTTCTCCGCGTCCCCCACCACGAGGACGTCACGGTCCGCCCACGCGCCGTAGGAGGCGACGAGCTCGCCGACCTGCCCCGTCTGCTGCAGGTGGAGACCGTACGGGGCGCGGGAGGACTCGGTCGCGCCGACCCACCAGGCGTCCTTCGTGTGCTCGACGACGGGCACCACCGACAGCCAGTGACTGACGATCGCCAGATTCCACAGCCCCATGAGGTCGTAGAGCTCACCCGGGTACTCGGCGGCGACGAAGAGATGGACGCGGGGGCGGTGCTCCCACGCGAGCATGTCGAAGAGCATCGCGCGCAGGGGAGCCAGGCCGGTGCCGTGGGCGATCATGAGGACGTCCCGCTCGCCCGTCACCTCGAGCGTGCCGCGCGGCTGGCCGAACAGCCAGTAGTCCCCGGCCTTCGGGGTGGCCAGCAGCTGGGAGATGTCCGAACCCTCCAGCTGACGGATGTGGAACTCCAGCTGCCCGAAGTCGTTGGTGGGCAGCGCGGGGGAGAACATCCGCCACACGCCCGGCAGGTACGAGGTGGTCACCGGCAGATGCTGGCCGGCGCGGTAGGCGATGGGGACGCCCGCCTCCAGGCGCACGACGCTGATGTGGCGGGTACGGCGCTGCACGCCGAGCACCTCCGCGGAGTACGCCGGGGCCACCCCCTCCCGGTCGGCCTCGCGGGCGGCGGAGGCCATGACCGCGCACACCGTGTCCAGCGCCCGCGAGGCCGCGTCGGCGTGCGGGATGCCGAGGGAGTGCAGGCCGTGGGAGAGGGCCCCGGCGAAGGCGGGGTAGATGTCCGCCGGGAAACCGTGGCGGCGGTGGTCCCGCCCCAGGTCCCGCAACCGGTCGAGGACCTCCGCCGGGACGGCGCCGGTGGCGGGGGTGCGTTCGAGGACCCAGGCGCAGGCGTCGGCAAGCTCGAGATGCGTGTGGCGCAGGGAGATGGGGAAGACCTGCCGCGACTCGAGAACCTCCTGGTAGAGGCGCTGCTGGACGGCGTCCCGGAACTCTGCGCTGCGCTCGCGGAGGACGGTGCCGGTGTCGGTCAGGGTCTGCATGGACTCCATTGTGCCCGGATGCGGCGGCGGCAGGTCAATGGGTGGCGGGTCAATTCGTGGTTAGAATTGCATAACACCCCGTCGTCGACCCGGAGGAGCCCGCGATGATCGAGTTCGACCGCGTCTCCCGCACCTACCCGGGCAGTGCCCACCCGGCGGTCGCCGACTTCTCCCACCGCGTCGAGCCCGGCTCCACCACCGTCTTCGTCGGTCCCTCCGGCTGCGGCAAGACGACCCTGCTGCGCATGGTCAACCGCATGGTCCCCGCAGACAGCGGCACCGTCCGCGTGCGCGGGGAGGACGTGAGCGCGGTCGATCCGGTGCAGCTGCGGCGCTCCATCGGCTACGTCATGCAGCACTCCGGCCTCCTGCCGCACCGCACGGTCCTCGACAACGTGGCCTCCGTAGCGCAGCTGGGCGGCACGCGGAGGAAGGAGGCCCGGGAGCGTGCCGCCGACATGCTCCGCCTCGTCGGCCTCGACGTGGACCTGGGGCGACGCTACCCGGCGGAGCTGTCCGGCGGGCAGGCGCAGCGCGTCGGCGTCGCCCGCGGCCTCGTCGCCGACCCGGACATCCTGCTCATGGACGAGCCCTTCGGCGCCGTCGACCCCGTCGTGCGCCGCGGCCTCCAGGAGGAGATCCTCTCCCTGCAGGAACGCATGTCCAAGACCATCCTCATGGTCACCCACGACATCGACGAGGCCTTCCTCCTCGGCGACACCGTCGTGCTCCTCGGCGAGCAGGCCCGCGTCGAGCAGGTCGGACCGCCGGAGGAGTTCCTCACCGCCCCCGCCAACGACAACGTCCGCGAGTTCACGGGCGCGGAGGGGCGGCTGCTGAGCGTCGAGAAGCGGGACGGACGCGACGTGGTCGTCGACCGCAGCGGCCGGGTACGTGGGGTGCTGCAGTGAGGTGGGACTGGGTGGTCGACAACGCCGGGCGGATCGGGGATCTCGCCTGGGCGCACTTCTCCCTGTCGTGGCCGGCGATCCTCGCCTCCTTCCTCATCGCCCTGCCGATCGGCTGGTTCGCCCACCGACACGCCCGCACCCGCGAGGTCATCGTGGTGCTCACCGGCCTGCTCTACGTCATCCCCTCGCTGGCGTTGTTCGTGGTCATGCCGCTGGTGCTGGGCACGTCGATCCTCTCGCCGCTCAACGTCATCGTCGCGATGACCCTCTACGGCCTCGCGCTTCAGGTCCGCGCCACGGCCGACGCCTTCGGCACGGTGCCCGGGGACGTGCGGCAGGCGGCGATCGCCACCGGCTACCCCGCGTGGAGGCGTGTCCTCAGCGTCGAACTCCCGCTGGCCGGACCGGCGCTGCTGGCGGGCATCCGGGTCGTCTCCGCGTCGACGATCTCGCTCGTCTCCGTCGGCGCGCTCATCGGCGTCGCGTCGCTGGGCACGCTGTTCACCGAAGGTTTCCAGCGGTCCTTCCCCACGCAGATCATCGTCGGCCTCGTCGGCACGGTCCTGCTCGCCGTGCTTATCGACGCCGCCCTCGTCCTCACCGGCCGCCTCCTCATGCCGTGGGCCCGGAGGGTCGGATGAACCAGCTGCAGCCCATGTGGGCGTTCCTCACCGACCCGGACCGGTGGCCGCTCATCCTCTCCCGCACCCTCGACCACCTCGGGTACACCGCTCTGGCCGTGGGGCTCTCGCTGCTCATCGCGCTGCCCCTGGGTCTGTGGGTGGGGCACACGCGCCGGGGTGCGGACACCGTGCTGGCGGTGGCCGGCGCGCTGCGTGCGTTGCCCTCCTTGGGCCTGCTCACGTGGCTGACCGTGTCCATGTCGATGGGGGTACGCCTGCCGTTGGTGCCCGCCACCATCGTGCTCATCATTCTTGCCGTGCCCCCACTGTTGGCGGGCATCGTCGCCGGTATGGTGGCCGTGCCGCGGCACGTCGTCGACTCCGCCCGCGCCACCGGCTACAGCGAGTCCCAGATCCTGCGGCGCGTGGAGATCCCCCTCGGACTGCCCGTCATGATCGGTGGGCTCCGCTCCTGCGTCGTCCAGGTGCTGGCGACGGCCACTATCGTCGCCTACATCGGACTGTCCGGCCTCGGCCGCTACCTCATCGACGGCCTCGCCCTGCGCGACTACCCGCAGATGCTCGCCGGGGCGGTGCTCGTCACCGCGTTGGCGCTGGTCGTCGACCTGCTGCTCGCCCTTGTCCAGAAATCCCTGCAACCGAAAGGACGTGTGTCATGAAACTCCGACTCACCACCACCCTGTTCGCCCTCTCCGCCCTCGCCCTCGGTGCCTGCTCCTCCGGGGACGACCCCCTGGCCACCTCGCCGGAGTCCGCCGCCGGGGACGAGACCATCACCATCGGCACCGCCAACTTCCCCGAGTCCGAGATCATCGGCCAGATCTGGGCCGCCGCCCTCGAGGACGCCGGATTCGACGTCGAGGTCAACTCCGGCATCGGCTCCCGCGAGGTCTACCTCCAGGCCCTCGAGGAGGGCAGCATCGACCTCGTGCCCGAGTACTCCGGCAACCTCGCCCAGTACTACGGCGCGGAGCTTGAGGCGGGCACGGACGCCGACGGCGTCGTCTCCGCGCTTTCCGACGTCCTCCCCGAGGGCCTGGCCGCCGGTGACATCGCCGACGGCGAGTCCAAGGACTCCTACCGCGTCACCCGCGAACTGGCCGACGAGCACGGCCTGCAGACCCTCGGCGACCTGGACAATCTCGATCAGGTGCGCATCGCCGCCAATCCCGAGTTCGCCGAGCGCCCCTACGGCCCGCCCGGTCTGGCGTCGGTCTACGGCGTCGCCGAGGACAAGATCTCCGTCGTCCCGATCTCCGACGGCGGCGGCCCGCTCACCATCGCCGCGGTCGTGGAGGGCACCGCCGAGGTCGCCGACATCTACACCACGTCCCCGCTCCTCGATTCCGCCGGCAACGAGGTCGACCTGGTCACCCTCGACGACCCCGAGCAGCTCATCCTCCCGCAGAACGTCCTGCCGCTCATGCGCGCCGATGCCATCCCGCAGGAGGCCCTCGACGCCATCAACGGCATCTCCGCGGAGCTGACCACCGACGTCCTCGTCGAGCTCAACCTGCGCAACATCGGTGAGGAGAAGGCCGAGCCCCCGGTCATCGCCCGCGACTTCGTCGACGAGCACGCCTGACCCCCCTCGGGGTTCCCACGCGCTTAAGGGCGGGTCCATTTCCGCGACCTGGGGAAACGTCGGCCGGCGGAAAAATACACGTGGGAACCCGGTGGGCGGCTACGCCACCGGATACCCCTCCACGCGTCCCTCGGTCGCCGGCTTCCAGCCCAGTGCCGGGGCGACGTGCTCGGCGAAGGACTGCAGGATCGACTGGTTGAGCTCGACCCCCATCTGGTTCGGGATGGTGAGCATGAGGGTGTCGGCGGCCATGACGGCGGCGTCGGCCTTGAGCTGCTGGATGAGCACGTCGGGCTCGGCGGCGTAGGTGCGGCCGAAGGTGACCGGGGAGCCCTCGCCGAGAGAGCCGATCTGGTCGCGGCCGGTGGCCTGGAGGCCGAACATCTCGCGGGAGCGGTCGTCGACGATGGGGAACACCGAGCGGGAGACCGACACACGCGGGGTCCAGTCGTGGCCGGCCTCGACCCATTCGGCGCGGTAGCGGGCGATCTGCTCGGCCTGCAGGTCGCCGAGGGAGGAACCGTCGGCCTCGGAGACGAGGGTGGAGCTCATGAGGTTGACGCCGTCGCGGGCGGCCTGCTCGGCGGTGGCGTGCGATCCGGCTCCCCACCACACGTGGCGACGCAGGCCGGGGGAGTGGGGGAACACCGGCAGCGGGGTGCCGGGCTGGTACATGCGCGGGTACTGCTCCTCGGCGGGGGCGGCCTCGGCGACGCCGTAGCCGTCGATGGCGGTGAGGAACTGTTCGAACTTGGCGCGGGCCATGTCGGCGCCGTTGGGCTGCTCGGCCCGGTAACCGAAGGCCTCCCAGCCCCGCTGGGCGGGTTCCGGTGATCCGCGGGAGACGCCGAGAGCGAGTCGGCCGTCGGAGAGGAGGTTGAGGGCGGCGGCCTCTTCGGCGAGGTAGAGGGGGTTCTCGTAGCGCATGTCGATGACGCCGGTGCCCACCTCGATATTCTTGGTGGCACCCACGATGGCGCCGAGCAGGGGCATCGGGGAGGCCCCCTGCGGGGCGAAGTGGTGGACGCGGAAGTACGCGCCGTTCACGCCGATCTCGTCGGCGGCGACGGCCAGTTCGAGAGCCTGCTGGAGGGTCTCGGCGGCGTCGGGGCCGGGCTGGTTACCGATGGCGTAGTGGCCGAAGCTTAAGAATCCGAAGGCTTTCACGCGGCTGAGTCTACTTTCTGCTGGAGGATGCGGGCGGCGCGGCGTCCGGCGAGACGGCCCGCGCGGGTGGCACCGACGGTGGAGGCGGTGGAGCCGTAACCGACGAGGAGGATGCGGTCGTCGGCGGCGGGGGTGACCTCGTCGAGCATCCGGATTCCGCCTTCCGCGCCGCGCAGTTTCAGTGGCGCGAGGTGGCGGAGGGCGGGGCGGAATCCGGTGTTCCAGAAGATGATGTCGACGTCCATCTCCGTGCCGACCGGCAGCGGGTCCCAGGATTCCGGGACCTGCAGCTCGTTGCTTCTCGACGGCCCGTACCCCGCCGCCACCTCGCTCTTCGGCGGCCCGAACACGACACCGGTCTCGGTGACGCGGTCGAACATGCCCCGGGAGACGAGGGTGCCGGCGGCGACCCCGTCGAGGTAGGCGGGGATCTGCGGGATGCCGGTGGTGCGCACCACCGAGGCGGGGCGCCGCCCGGCGAAGGTGCGCTCGCGGACGGCCTCCTCGACGGCCAGGCCCCATCCGGCGTCGAACTCCCTCTGCGTGAAGTTCGGCGGTCGGTGGGTAGCCCACACCGTCTCGGTGACGGGGGCGAGTTCGAGGAGGAACTGCACCGCGGACAGGCCGCCGCCGACGACGAGGGTGCGTTGCCCGACGAAGTCCTCTTTCCGCACGTAGTCCTTCGTGTGGAGCTGACGACCGCGGAAGTTCTCGATGCCGGGGATGTACGGGATGAACGGGTTGTCCCACGTGCCGGTGGCGTTGAGGACGAGGTCGGCGGTGAAGACGCGGTCGTCGATAAGCGTGACGGTGAGCGGGGACCCGGGGTCGACGCGACGGACCGGGGCGGGGCGCAGGACCTGCAGGTCGAAGGTGTCCTCGTAGGTGCCGTAGTAGTCGGCGACGAGGCGGGAGGCGGGGACCTGCGGGTCGGGGCGGTCCATGGGCAGGCCGGGGAGGTCGGCGATGCCGTGGGCCTTGCCGAGGGTGAGGGAATCCCAGCGGTGTCGCCAGGCGCCGCCGGGGCCGTCGTTGGCGTCGAGGGCGAGGACGTCGCCGTCGGGTCCCAGGGAGTACCCGCGCCGGAGGAGTTCGTGGGCAGCCGCCAGGCCAGCCTGGCCGGCGCCGATGATGATGGCGCGGTAATGCATGGTCCCAGCATAGCCGAAAATGGTGATATATCACCAACCGGCCCCGGCCTGAATATTTGTTGAGAATCGGAAAATGTGATGACAGGCACATTGGGGGGCCGATAGTGTGGCCCGTAACACATCAATCCGCTCCTAGGAAAGGATCCGTCATGTCTGCACCCACCTCCTTCCGCGCCGCCGTCGTCGAGGAATTCGGCCCCGAGGTCAACGTCCGCGACGTCGACCTGCCGAAGCCGGACCGCCACCAGGCGCTGGTCAAGCTCCACGCCTCCGGCGTCTGCCACACCGACCTCCACGCCGCCGAGGGCGACTGGCCCGTGAAGCCGGAGCCGCCGTTCGTGCCGGGCCACGAGGGCGTCGGCGAGATCGTCGAGCTCGGCCCGGGCGACCACGACCTCAAGGTCGGTGACATGGTCGGCAACGTGTGGCTGTGGTCCGCCTGCGGCACCTGTGAGCACTGCCGCACCGGCTGGGAGACCCTGTGCAACGACGCCGAGTACGGCGGCTACACCGTCAACGGCTCCTTCGGCGAGTACATGCTCGTCGACACCCGCTACTGCGCCCGCATCCCCGAGGGCTCCGACCCGGTCGAGGTCGCCCCGATCCTCTGCGCCGGCGTCACCGTCTACAAGGGCCTTAAGGTCGCGGAGACCAGGCCCGGCCAGTTCATGGTCATCTCCGGCGTCGGCGGCCTCGGCCACATCGCCGTCCAGTACGCCGTCGCCATGGGCATGCGCGTCATCGCCGTCGACATCGCCGACGACAAGCTCGAGCTGGCCAAGCGCCACGGCGCGGAGTTCACCGTGAACGCCAAGCACTCCGACCCGGCGGAGGCCGTCCAGGAGTTCACCGGCGGCGGCGCGCACGGCGTCCTCGTCACCGCGGTCCACGAGGCGGCCTTCGGCCAGGCCATCGGCATGGCCCGCAAGGGCGGCACCATCGTGTTCAACGGCCTGCCGCCGGGGGACTTCCCGGCCCCCATCTTCGAGATCGTGTTCAAGGCGCTGACGATCCGTGGTTCGCTCGTCGGCACCCGCCAGGATCTCGAGGAGGCGCTCGACTTCTACGCCCGTGGCATGATCAAGCCGACCGTGCACGAGTGCTCCCTCGACGACGTCAACTCCGTCTTCGAGGACATGCGCCACGGCAAGATCGAGGGACGCATGTCCATCAAGTACTGAGTGCTGTATGGTCCTACCACCTGACATAAGCTGAGCGGTATGGACTACACCCCTTACAGCCTGCTTATCGACGTCGGCTGGATCTCACTTCTCATGATCATCGGCAACCTGCTGCGCAGGAAGGTCCCGCTGTTCCAGAAGCTGCTCCTGCCGGCGTCGATCACCGCCGGCCTCCTGGGCCTGCTCTTCGGCCCGCAGGTGCTGGGCGTCATCAACTTCTCCGACCAGATCGGCACCTACACCGGCATCCTCATCGCCTTCGTCTTCGCGTCGATGGCGTACGGCATGGACCTCACCCCCTCCGTGCGCACCGGTGCCCGCCAGATGTGGTCGTACTCCACCGGCATGTTCCTGGGCCAGTGGGGCCTGTTCATCCTCCTCGGTGTCTTCCTGTTCAAGCCTTTCTTCGGCACCGAGGACTGGTTCGGCATGATGCTGCCCGTCGGCTTCGTCGGCGGCTTCGGCACCGCCGCCGCCGTCGGCCACTCCCTCGAGGAGGCCGGTGCCGTCGCCGCCAGCTCCCTGGGCTTCACGTCCGCCACCGTGGGCACCCTGGCCGCCATCGTCGGTGGCCTCATCTTCGCCAACTGGGGCATCCGCACCGGCCGCGCCTCCACCATGCCCGGCGAACTGCCGTGGGACCTGCGCTCCGGCTACATCGACAACGTCAAGGAGCGCCCGTCGATCGGTAAGGCGACGACGAACCCCTCCTCCATCGAGCCGCTGGCCCTGCACCTCGGCTTCGTCATGCTCACCGTGCTCGTCGCCTACCTGGTCAACGGCTTCATCACCGGCATCTTCCCGAACGTGTCCATCCCGCTGTTCGCCATGTCGTTCGTCATCGGCCTGCTGGGACGCGCCCTCCTCTCCGGCCTCGGCCGCAAGGACTTCCTGGACAAGAACACCGTCAACTCCATGTCCGGCGCCGCGACCGACTACCTCATCGCCTTCGGCGTCGCGTCGATCGTGCCCGCCGCCATCGCCGACTACTGGGTGCCGCTGCTCGTCCTCTTCGTCCTCGGCGTCGTGTACTGCACGTTCATCTTCTTCGTGCTCTCGCCGGAGTTCTTCGGCGAGAAGTGGCTCGAGCGCGGCATCTTCTCCTGGGGCTGGGCCACCGCGGCCGTCGCCACCGGTATCGCCCTGCTCAAGATCGTCGATCCGAAGCTCAAGTCCGGCACGCTCAACGAGTACGGCGTGGCCTACGTCGGATTCGCCCCCTTCGAGATCGGCATGACCATCCTCGCGCCCATCGCGGTGCTCGCCGGCCTCACCGCGGGCCTGGGCTGGGCGTCCCTCATCGTCGGCGTGGCGGTCATCCTCGTGCCGATCTTCACGAAGAAGACGCCGGGCGCCGAGAAACGCGCCGCCGCAAAGGTCGGAGGGTGATCGCCGGTACGTAAGGCCCTGCCGAGGGCCCTGAAAAACGCCTTACGTACCGGCTATCCACCTTCGTCCCGGCCGAACGTCGCCGGGTCGACCGGTCGCCGCCGGCGGGGCAGGCCGGCGACCCCCAGGAGGTAGGAGTCGGTGACCAGGTCGTGCAGGTACTGCGCGCCCTCCGCGAACACCCCGTCGCCCACCGAGATCCAGTGCCTCTTGTTCATGTGCCACCCCGGCTGAATCCAGTCGTGGGTGGCACGCAGCATCTCCGCCTCGTGGGGGTCGGCCTTGAGGGTGACCACCCCGCGGGTGAGCATGGCGAACATCTTCCCGCGTACCTTCCACACCTCGATGTCGGCGTTGTGGCCGTCGAAGGGGAAGGTCTTCTCCGTGCCGGGCAGGTCGTGGCAGCGGGCGCGGGCGGCGTCGAAAAGCGGGGTACTCATGAAACCCTTCCGTAAACTTGAGTGCGCAGGACTCAAAGTTTTTTCCCTTGAGTGGAACAGACTCAACTCTTGAGACGTTACTACTAGTAGATAACAGACGAAAGAGAAAGGAAACGTGCCATGAGCTCGTTCAACCCCACCACCAAGACCCAGGAGGCCCTGCAGACCGCACTGCAGTCGGCCTCCGCGAACGGTAACCCGGACATCCGCCCGGCGCACCTGCTCGCCGCGATCCTCGATCAGCCGGAGGGCATCGCCGCCCCGGTCCTCAAGGCCACCGGCGTGGATCCGGAGACCGTGGCGCGGGAGGCCCGCGAGCTGGTCGACGGTTACCCCAAGGCCGCAGGTGCCAACCTGGCGAACCCGAACTTCAACCGGGAGGCGCTCAACGCGCTGACCGCCGCCCAGGAGCTGGCGGGCGAGCTCGGCGACGAGTACGTCTCCACCGAGGTCCTCATGGCCGCCATCGCGCGCGGCGACTCGGATGCGGCGCAGCTGCTCAAGGGCCGCGGTGCCACCTATGACGCCATCAAGGGCGCCTTCCCGTCCGTGCGCGGCGCCTCCAAGGTGACCAACCAGGACCCGGAGGGCCAGTTCCAGGCCCTGGAGAAGTACTCCACCGACCTCACCGCCCGCGCGCGGGAGGGCAAGATCGACCCGGTCATCGGCCGCGACTCGGAGATCCGCCGCGTCGTCCAGGTGCTGTCCCGTCGTACCAAGAACAACCCGGTCCTCATCGGTGAGCCGGGCGTCGGTAAGACCGCCATCGTCGAGGGACTGGCGCGCCGCATGGTCGCCGGGGACGTCCCGGAGTCGCTCAAGGGCAAGACGCTCATCTCCCTGGATCTCGGTTCGATGGTCGCCGGCGCGAAGTACCGCGGCGAGTTCGAGGAGCGCCTCAAGGCCGTCCTCGACGAGATCAAGAACTCGAACGGCCAGATCGTCACCTTCATCGACGAGCTGCACACCATCGTCGGCGCCGGTGCCACCGGTGAGTCCGCCATGGACGCCGGCAACATGATCAAGCCGATGCTCGCCCGCGGTGAGCTGCGCCTGGTCGGTGCCACCACGCTCGACGAGTACCGCAAGTACATCGAGAAGGACGCCGCGCTGGAGCGTCGTTTCCAGCAGGTCTTCGTCGGTGAGCCCTCGGTGGAGGATGCCGTCGGTATCCTCCGTGGCCTCAAGGAGCGCTACGAGGTCCACCACGGTGTCCGCATCCAGGACTCCGCGCTGGTCGCCGCCGCCTCCCTGTCCGACCGGTACATCACCAACCGCTTCCTGCCGGACAAGGCCATCGACCTCGTCGACGAGGCCGCCTCCCGCCTGCGCATGGAGATCGACTCCTCCCCGCAGGAGATCGACGAGCTCGAGCGCATCGTGCGCCGCCTCGAGATCGAGGAGGTCGCCCTGCAGAAGGAAACCGACGCCGCCTCCCGTGACCGTCTGACCAAGCTCCAGTCCGAGCTGGCCGACGAGCGCGAGAAGCTCGGCGAGCTCAAGGCCCGCTGGACCAACGAGAAGTCGTCCATCGACAAGGTCCGCGGGGCGAAGGAGGAGCTGGAGAAGCTGCGCCAGGAGTCCGAGATCGCGGAGCGCGACGGTGACTACGGCAAGGTCGCCGAGCTGCGCTACGGCCGCATCCCGGAGCTGGAGAAGGAGGTCGCCGAGGCCGAGGCCGAGGTCGCCCAGGGCTCCAACAACGCCATGCTCTCGGAGGAGGTCACCCCGGACACCATCGCCGAGGTCGTCTCCGCGTGGACCGGTATCCCGGCGGGCAAGATGCTCGCCGGCGAGACCGAGAAGCTGCTCGCCATGGAGAAGGTGCTGGGTAACCGTGTCGTCGGCCAGCTCGAGGCCGTGCAGGCCGTCTCGGACGCGACCCGTCGTGCCCGCGCCGGTGTCGCCGACCCGAACCGCCCGACCGGTTCCTTCCTGTTCCTCGGCCCCACCGGTGTGGGTAAGACGGAGCTGGCGAAGTCGCTGGCCGAGTTCCTCTTCGACGACGAGCGCGCCATGGTCCGCATCGACATGTCCGAGTACGGCGAGAAGCACTCCGTCGCCCGTCTCGTCGGTGCCCCTCCGGGCTACGTCGGCTACGACGCCGGTGGTCAGCTCACCGAGGCCGTCCGCCGTCGCCCCTACACGGTCGTGCTTTTCGACGAGGTGGAGAAGGCCCACCCGGACGTCTTCGACGTGCTGCTGCAGGTCCTCGACGAGGGGCGTCTCACCGACGGCCAGGGCCGCACGGTCGACTTCCGCAACACCATCCTCATCCTCACCTCGAACCTGGGTGCCGGTGGTACCCGCGAGCAGATGATGGAGGCCGTCAAGCGGACGTTCAAGCCGGAGTTCATCAACCGCCTCGACGACGTGGTCATCTTCGACCCGCTGTCCCAGGAGCAGCTCACCCACATCGTCGACATCCAGATCGGCCAGCTGGCCGCCCGCCTGTCGGGCCGCCGCCTGAGCCTGGATGTCTCCGATGCGGCGCGGTCCTGGCTCGGCGAGCGCGGCTACGACCCGGCCTACGGTGCCCGTCCGCTGCGTCGCCTCATCCAGCAGGCCATCGGTGACCGCCTGGCCAAGGAGCTGCTGGCCGGTGACATCCGCGACGGCGACACCGTGCACGTCGACGTCGCCGACGGCGGCGAGTCGCTGGACGTGACCCGCGGCTAGTCTCCCGCGCGGTTCGGCCACTTATGGGGTGTTTGAACACCCCGGAAGTGGCCGAACCGCGGCACCGCCACTTATCGACGCCGCCCGTTCCCCACCCCGGGGGAGCGGGCGGCGTCGCTATGCTCGGGCCCATGGCAGATCCCATCAAGGACCGTGAACTCTACGAGGCACTCCGCGAGGACGGCGCGAGCCAGGAGAAGGCCGCACGCATCGCCAACGCCGCCGCGAACTCTTCCCGCGAGGAGGTCGGGCGCCGGGGAGGCGACGCCGACGCCTACGAGGAGTGGACCGTCGATGAGCTGCGGGAACGCGCCCGCGAGCTGGACATCGAGGGGCGCTCGAGCATGAAGAAGGACGAGCTCATCGAGGCCCTACGGAATCACTGACGGCATGCCGGCGATGTAGTGGGCCTGGGCGAGGTGCTCGAGGGCGTCGATAAGCAGGGAGGTGATGCGCACCTGCCGGGTGACGGGCTGATCATCGTAGGTGTCGACGATGTCGTCCCAGTCCGGGGAGTCGTCGACGTGGGCGCGGACCGCGGCGAGGGCGTCGCGGATGTAGGCGGCGAGGGCGGCGTGGTCGTCGACACGCACCGACCGGGCCTCCTCGGCGGAGTGGCCGTACCCGAGGGTGTCGCCGATCGAGCCGAGGCCGAGGGCCTCCCGGTGGCGGGGCCACACCTCCGCGCCGCCGCTGAGGTGCGCGAGCTGCATGTCGATCTCCCGGCCGGTGTGCCACAGCAGCCACGCGGGGGAATTGGGGTGCCCGCCGGGGTGCGCGTTGAGCTCCCCGGGGCCCAGTTCCCGCAGGTGGGAGAGAGAATACTCGGTGCGGTCGAGGAGATCGCGGATTGTCCTGTCAACTTCGTCACTGTGCATGTCGCCAGGCTACCGATCTCCGTACCATGGTCCCATGAACGGCAACGCATCCCACACGGTCGCGCTCATCCTCGCCGGTGGCCGCGGCAGCAGGCTCTCCCCGCTGACCGACGCGCGCCCCAAGCCGGCCGTCCCCCTGGCCGGTTCCTACCGGCTCATCGACGTCGCGCTCTCCAACCTCACGCACTCCCAGATCCGCGATGTGTGGGTCGCCGAGCAGTACCGCCCGAACCTGCTCAACCGGCACCTCGCCGGCGGCCGCCCCTGGGACCTCGACGGCACCCGCCACGGCCTGCGCCTGCTCCCGCCGGGGGAGGGGGACGCGGAGGACGGGTTCTCGGAGGGCAACGGGCACGCCCTGTTCCAGCAGCTGGAGGCCGTCGAGGAGTACGGGGCGCAGACCCTCATCGTGCTCAGCGCCGACCATCTCTACCAGCTGGACCTGCGGCCGGTGCTCGACCAGCACGCGGAACTGGGCAGTGACCTGACGATCATCACCACCGAGATCCTCGAGGACGCCTCCCGCTACGGCGTCGTGACCGCGAAGAACAAGGAGGTCACCGGCTACGACTACAAGCCGGACTCCCCGGCGGGCCAGGTGGTGGCCACCGAGGTCTTCGTCTTCGACGTCGCCGCCCTGCGCCGCGCCTGCCGCGACCTCCTCCCGGCGGGTTCCGACGGCTCCGAACTCGGCGACTACGGCGAGACCATCGTGCCCCACATGGTCGAGCACGCCACGGTCCATGAGTACCGCCTCGACGGCTACTGGCGTGACCTGGGCACCATCGACGCCTACTTCCGCGCCCACATGGAACTCATCGAGGGCACCGGCATCGACCTGCACCGCCCGGACTGGCCGCTGCTGACCAACCTCTCCCAGTCGGCCCCCGCCCGCATCGCGCCGGACGCCGAGATCAACAACTCCCTGGTCTGCCCGGGTGCGGACGTCGTCGGCACGGTCGAGCACAGCCTCATCGGCCCCGGGGTGCGGGTGGAGAAGGGGGCGACCGTCCGCCGCTGCGTCCTCATCGGGGACGTCACGGTCCCGGCCGGCGCGCACCTGGAATCCGTCATCGCCGACCACGGGGCGGAGATCCCCACCGGCCGGACCGGGCAGACGAAACCGGGGCCGGGCAACATCACGGTGCTCGTCGAGAAGCGGACGGACGAGGGGGACGCGCTGACGCCGTGATCGGCCGGGGGCGTGCACCAGCGGCACGTCCGGTGAACCCCACCTAATATCGAGATATATGAGCACCTTCGTGAGCGCCGACTCTCTGCGGGACGACATCTATCACGGTAACCATCAGACCGTCCTCGCCTCCTACTGGGCCCCGGGCGAGGGCGGCGGGTACAAGCGGTACGAATCAGAGCACATGCCCACCGCGCTGTTCTGCGATCCGGCCTACGCGCTGGCCGGGATCCCCAGCTCGGACGACGGCCGCAACCCCCTCCCGGAGGCCCACTATCTGCAGGACTGGTTCAGCCGGTGGGGGCTGGAGGAGGGCAGCCGCGTCGTCGTCTACGACGAGGGGCGCGGCCTCATGGCGGCCCGCGCGTGGTGGATCCTGCGCTGGGCGGGACTGGATGACGTGCAGATCCTCGACGGTGGCCTCAAACGCTGGGACGAACTCGGCTACCCCATCGTCGGCGGGCCGGGGAACTTCGCCATGTCCGACGGTGGGGCGGTGAAGATCGGCGGCCTGCCCGTCGCGGAGATCGACGACGTCCGCGATCACATCGCCGGGGGAGGGGTCCTCGTGGACACCCGTGACTCCCGTCGCTTCGAGGGCCGCCGCGAGATCCTCGACCTCAAGGCCGGCCACATCCCGGGGGCCATCAACATTCCGGTCCGCGAGCTGCTCAACGACGACTGGACGATCCGCACGCGGGAGGAGATCCGGGAGCGTTTCGCCCGCGACGGCATCACCTCGTGCGAGAACGTCGTCCTCTACTCCGGTTCCGGCAATCACTCCGCCCTGGCGATCGCCGCGATGGAGTACGCGGGCCTGGGCTGCGCGACGCATTATGTCGGTGGCTGGTCGCAGTGGTCGGCCGATCCGACGAACCCGGTGCAGCGGGGCTTCTGATCGCACTATTGTCGAAGGTGATGTCCACCATTGCCTTCGTCCTCGCAGCAGCCGCCGCCGGTGCGGCCGGCGCGCTGTGGCGTCTCGACGCCCGCCGGCAGGCCCCCGCCGCGCCGGAACCGGTCCCCGAGACCACCGGGCATCCGGAGACCCCGGAGGAGCACGAGCGCACCCGCCCGAGCCTCCACCTGCCGGGTGCCCTGCGCCGCGAGCGCCGCGCCTGGGCCGAGGAGAAGGGCTACGACTTCGCGCGTACCGACGACTGGCTCAACGACGAATGGTCCCGCGGCGCGGCGGCCTCCGGGGCGGTCGCGCGCGACATCGTCAGTGGTCAGGCGTACGGGCACGAGATGGTGCTCATGGATCTCGGCGGCGTCAACGTCATGGCGATGCGCCGCGGTTCCAGCTCGGATGTCGTCCTCGACGCCCGCCGCAGCGGCCTCACCCAGGAGTCCTCGGAGGATCTCCTCGAGGCGTTCACCCTGGGGGATTTCACGGTGCTGGCCACCGACATCGGCGTCGCCGAGAGGCTTCTCGATGAACGCGTCACCACCGCCTTCGAGGTCTTCCCCGAGGTGGTCACCGCCGTGTGGATGGAGGCCGACTGGGTCCTCGCCCAGACCGCGAAGGGCTCGCACAGCGCCGACTGGGAGGCGATGCTCGCCCCGCTCGCCATGCTGGCCGACGCCGCCTGCGCCCTGCCTCCGAAGGCGACTGCCGCCCAGACCCTGCTTCTCGACGATCTGGATCCCACCCGCCACATGCCCGGCCCGCCCCAGCCCGGTTTCGGGGTGCTGGCCATCGCCCGGGAGGGCGTCGACGGGGGCGAACGGCCCCTCGTGCAGCGCCCGGAGGAACCGCTCGACCTGCCCTCCCGCCGCCAGGCGGTGGCGCGTGGTGTGGTGGAACCACGCAACATCGGGGCGGACGAGGTGGAACCGATCGCGGACGGCGTCGATAAGCGGGACGGTGAGGCGCGGGGACCGCGCATGCCGCGCGACCTCAGCGGGGGATCCTCCCTCTTCGACGACTAGAGTCACAGGGAGAACCCCGCACGAGAAGGAGACCCCCATGAGCCGCACCGACGTCGACGCCACGAAGCTCGCCGAGCTGGCGGAACTGGTCAAGGAACTGGCCGTCGTCCACGGAAAGGTGACGCTGTCCTCGGGCAAGGAGGCCGACTACTACGTCGACCTGCGCCGGGCGACGCTGCACAACGAGGCGTCGAAGCTTATCGGCACCCTCCTGCGCCAGCTGACCAGCGACTGGGACTTCGTCTCCGTCGGCGGCCTCACCCTGGGCGCGGACCCGGTCGCCACCGCCGTCATGCACGCCGAGGGCCGCCCGATCGACGCGTTCGTCGTGCGCAAGGAGGCCAAGAAGCACGGCATGCAGCGCCGCGTCGAGGGCCCCGACGTGGTGGGGAAGAAGGTGCTCGTCGTCGAGGACACGACCACCACCGGCAACTCCCCGCTCACCGCCGTCGCCGCGCTGCGTGAGCTCGGCGCCGACGTCATCGGCGTGGCCACCGTCGTCGACCGGGCGACCGGCGCCGACGAGGTCATCCGAGCCGAGGGCCTCGAATACCGTTACCTCCTGGGCCTGGACGACCTTGGACTCTAGTCCCGGGCCCACCGAATGGGGTGAGGGCCGGCACGGCGTCGGCCCCTGGGAGGGGGAGTGGCCCGAGGGTGACCACTGGGACCCGCAGCTCCTCGCGGAGGGCGACCGACGCAACGTCGTCGACGCCTACCGCTACTGGACACGCGAGGCGATCGTGCGGGACATCGACACCCGTCGGCACCCCCTGCACGTGGCGATCGAGAACTTCGAGAACGACGCCAACATCGGCACCGTCGTGCGCACCGCCAACGCCATCGCGGTGGACACCGTGCACATCGTCGGCCGGCGGCGCTGGAACCGGCGCGGGGCCATGGTCACCGACCGTTACCAGCACCTCATGCACCACCCGGACGTACATTCGCTGCTGGTGTGGGCGATCCGGAACGACCTCACCGTGGTGGCGATCGACAACACACCGGGTTCCGTCCCGCTCGAGACCGCGCACCTGCCGCGCGAGTGCCTCCTGCTGTTCGGGCAGGAGGGGCCGGGCATCACCCCGGAGGCTGCGGAGGGGGCGCTCATGACCTGCTCCATCGCGCAGTTCGGGTCGACCCGGTCGATCAACGCGGGCGTCGCGGCGGGCATCGCCATGCACGCCTGGATCCGGCAGCATGGAGATCTCGGTCACGCCTGGTGACGTGCGCGTGACGTAACTGCAAACCAATCGTTATCATGGTGTGATACTTTCGGACACAGCGAGGAGTGACGGAAAGAACGTGCAGGAGACCTGGGCGCACCGCGCCGACCTGGCGGAATCCGCCATCAACGAGCGCCACGGTTCGCGCGTGTGGGGCATCCCGCGCACCAACCTGGCCGTGGTCAGCTGGCCGCCGACCACCAAGGAGCGCCTCTTCCACCACTGGCACTACTGGTGGCAGGCCCACTACCTCGACTGCCTCGTCGACGCCGCCACGAGGCGGCCGACGCGTGCCCGCCGCCGGGTCATCGCCAACACCATCAACGGCATCCGCCTGCGCAACCTCGGTCCCCTGACCAACAACCGCTACTACGACGACAAGGCGTGGCTGGCGCTGGCCCTGCGCCGCGCCGGGACCCTCCACCAGGTGCCCATGCCCACCGTCCTGCCGCGCCTCGAGCACAACATCGTCGACGGCATCGACGGACTCACCGGCGTCCTCCCGTGGCGTACCGGCGAGACCTTCTACAACGTCCCCTCCAACGGCCCCGCCGCCATCATGATGGCCCGCACCGGCCGGATCGAGGAGGCCCGCGGCATCGTCGACTGGATCCACGAGCACCTCATCAACGACGACGGCCTGGTCATGGACGGCATCCGCATGCGCATGCACGGCCCGGAGCTCGTCCCCAACATCCACCCGTACTGCCAGGGCGTGGCCCTCGGCGCCAACCTCGAGATCGCCCTCGCCCTGCGGGAGAAGGCCGGCTTCTCCCACGGCGACACCATCTCCGGGCTCGCGGACGCCGAGGCCATCGACGAGGCCATGCCGTACATCACCCGCATCCGCGCCCTCGTCCAGGCGGTGGCCGTCCACATGGCCACCCCGGCCGGGGTCATCGACTGGAAGACCGGCGACGGTGACGGCGGCCTGTTCAAGGGCATCCTCATGCGCTACCTCGCCGACGTCGCCGTGCGCCTGCCCTCGGACAACGCCGCGAACCGGGCCGCGAAGAAGGTCGCCGCCCGCCTCGTGCTGTCCTCCGCCGAGTCGGTGTGGAACCGCCGCCTCGAGGTCGACGGTCTGCCGGTGTTCGCCACCGACTGGACGGCCGACGCCCGCCTCCCGCACAACTTCGGCCTCGCTCCGTCGACCCTGCCGGAGGCCCTCGGCGTGTTGCGTATCGACGAACGCGACCTCTCCGTCCAGCTCTCCGGATGGATGCTCCTCGAGGCCGCTGCCCGCGTCGTCGCGGATTCGGACACCCGCAAGCCCTGATTCTGCCCGAATCGGGGGGAGGGGAGCCTGTGATTTCCTCTGGCGGGGCGAGCACTCAGGCGCAAACGCAGGCATACTGGTATGCGGACCCCGATTCGGACCCCTAGCGATCGAACTACCTGGAGGATCACCCTATGCCTATCGCGACTCCTGAGATCTACAACGAGATGCTCGACAAGGCCAAGGAGGGCGGCTACGCCTTCCCGGCCATCAACTGCACCTCCTCGGAGACCATCAACGCTGCCCTGAAGGGCTTCGCCGAGGCCGAGTCCGACGGCATCATCCAGTTCTCCACCGGCGGCGCCGAGTTCGGCTCCGGTCTGGCCGTGAAGAACAAGGTCGCCGGCGCCGTCGCCCTGGCCTCCTTCGCCCACGAGGCCGCCAAGCACTACGGCGTCAACGTCGCACTGCACACCGACCACTGCCAGAAGGAGGTGCTCGACGAGTTCGTGCGCCCCCTGCTCGCCATCTCCCAGGAGCGCGTCGACGCCGGTGAGCTGCCGCTGTTCCAGTCCCACATGTGGGACGGTTCCGCTGTGCCGATCGACGAGAACCTCGAGATCGCCCAGGAGCTGCTGGAGAAGTCCCGCAAGGCGAACATCATCCTCGAGATCGAGATCGGTGTCGTCGGCGGCGAGGAGGACGGCGTCGAGGCCAAGGCCGGCGCCAACCTCTACACCACCGAGGAGGACTTCGAGAAGACCATCGACGCCATCGGCACCGGTGAGAACGGCCGCTACCTGCTGGCCGCCACCTTCGGCAACGTCCACGGCGTGTACAAGCCGGGCAACGTCAAGCTGCGCCCGGAGGTTCTCCTCGAGGGCCAGCAGGTTGCCCGCAGGAAGCTGGGCCTGTCCGACGACGCCCTGCCGTTCGACTTCGTCTTCCACGGTGGCTCCGGCTCCGAGAAGGAGAAGATCGAGGAGGCGCTGCGTTACGGCGTCATCAAGATGAACGTGGACACCGACACCCAGTACGCGTTCACCCGCCCGATCGTGACCCACATGTTCGAGAACTACAGCGGTGTCCTCAAGGTCGACGGCGAGGTCGGCAACAAGAAGGTCTACGACCCGCGTTCCTACCTCAAGAAGGCCGAGCAGGGCATGGCAGAGCGCGTCATCGAGGCCTGCCAGGACCTGCATTCCGTGGGTAAGACCGTCAAGTAGTCTTCCTCCACTGGTCAAGCCCCGCCCTGTGCGGGGCTTTTCCCTTTTCATTAGTGTGATACTCCATGGCGAAGTTGAGAGTCGGCACCCTGGAGCGTCTCCGTCGCGTCGAGGGGTCCCTGGAGTCCCGGGCCCTGCGTGTGCGGAAGCGTCTGTTCGCGATCCTGCAGGTCGCCATCGCCGCCGGCCTCGCCTTCTGGGTGGCGCAGACCCTCGTCGGCCACCCGTTGCCCTTCTTCGCGCCGATCACCGTGGTCATCATCCTCGGTCTCGCCGGCGGCGAACGGATCCGGAAGGCCCTGGAGCTCTCGCTCGGCGTCATCGTCGGCGTCGGCCTCGGTGACCTGCTCGTCCACTACACCCCGGACGGGCCGTGGATGATCCCCCTCGTGGTCGGCGTCTCCCTGCTGGTGGCGTCGTTCCTGTCGAAGTCGCCGCTGGTGAGCAACCAGGTGGCCATCGGCTCGATCCTCATCGCGACGATCCTGCCGCCGGGCACCGAGGGCGGCGGCCCCGACCGCATGCTCGACGCGTTCGTCGGCGCGGCGATCGGCCTGGCGACGATCGCGCTGCTCCCCTCGTCGCCGCTCAATTCCGGTCGGCAGGAGGTGTCCAAGTTGCTGGGTATCGCGTCGTCCGTGCTTGACGACGTCGCCGTGGCCCTCGACACCCGCGACGCCGAGGCCCTCGACAAGGCCATGGAGGCCGTCCACAACACCCAGCCCGACATCAACAACATGATCTCCGCCGCCGCCCACGGCCGCGAGATCTCGGCGCTGTCCCCGCTGCTGTGGGGCTCCCGCCGGCGCGTGCGATCCCTCGAGCGGATCCTCCCCTCGGTGGAGTACACGATGCGCAACGCCCGCGTGCTGGCCCGCCGCGCCCTCGTGCTCTGCCAGGACGGGGACCGCGTCTCGACGCGCCTGGTCAACATCGTCGACGAACTCGCCGACATCGCCGCCGAGCTCTCCGACGTCTTCGACGCCCGCACCCCCTCCAACGAGGCGCAGGACATCCCCGACATCGTCCGTCGCCTGCAGGTCATCGGTGCCCGCTCCGGCATGGACGCGATCAGCGCCGACGCCGTCCTCTCGGAGTACGTCATCCTCGCCCAGGCCCGGTCCATCACCGCCGATCTGCTCGAGGTGAGCGGCTGGTCGCGGGAGTCCGCGCTCGCCGCCCTGGCGCCGACCTCCTCGACCCCGGCGTACCAGCCCGAGATCTGGCCGGGGGTCCGCGACGAGGAGTCGTAATCCGGTCCGGATGAAGCAGAACGTACCGCGAAGCCCCTTCACCGGCATGGTGGAGGGGCTTCGCGGGACGAAGTGCCGCTCGGTCCTAGGAGTTGGTCCTAGTAGTTGGAGCGCGGGATGTGCTGATCGCCGTCATCCAGCGGACGACCGTCCGCGTCACGGTTGCCCAGGTCGCGCGGGTCGTGCTGCTCGCGCATGGAACGGCCGGTGGTGCCGCTCAGATCCTCCTGGTCGCCGCGTGCGGAGAGGTCGTCACCGCGCTCGACGTGGACCTCCTCGCGCTCGACCGGGACCTCGACGGTCTCGGTGGAGCGGACGCGGTACTTGCGCAGGCGGGTCTCGCCCGGGCGGAGCTCACGGCCACGGTCACGGTCGCGGTGGGCGTCATCGGCGTAGTCGCGCTCGGCGGTCTCGTAGTCGCGGAGCTGCTCGCGCGGCTCGTCGCTCATGCCGTGGGCGCTGGTGCCGCGGGCGGCGCGGTCCTCGGGGGTGCGGTCGAGGCCGAGCTCGTGGTCGGACTCGGCACGCAGGCGGTCGGCGGAGGCGTCGCCGTCGCGGCGGTGGTCGCCGAAGCCGTGGACGTCGGTGCCGTCGGTGCCATCGGTGCCCTGCGGGGCGGCGGCAGCGCCGGTGACACCCGGGGCGACGACCTGGTCACCCGGCATGCCCTGGTCCGGGGTCGGCTCCACGGCGTCGCGCTGCAGGTCACGATCGCGGTCGAAGCGGTCACCGTGGACGTCACGGTCGCGGTCGTAGTCGTCGTCGAAGCGGTGCGGCTCGTACTCGGTCTCGTTGGGGGTGCCGTCCAGGCCGAAGTGACGGTAGATCGTCGCGTGGTCCTCGTCGGAGAGGTGATCGTCGTCGCGGATGTTCGGGGCATCCTGGATGCGGTCCTTGGTGAAGGCGAGCTGGAGGTTCTCACCGTCGAGGCGGTGGCCGCGGAGCGGGACGATGCTGGAGCTCATGCCGAAGAGGCCGTGGCCCACCTCGACGAAGTCCGGCTGGCCGGTGGAGTCGTTGATGTAGACCTCCTTGACGGAGCCGAGCTTCTCGCCGTCGCGGTCGTAGGCGGTGGCGGTGGTGAGGTCGTGGATGTTGCGGTTCATGATGCGATTCCTTTCGGGTGATCGGTTGATCTGGTCCCGAGCGTAGGAACGCCACGCCGGTCCTGCCACGAATTTCAACCCTCCCCGGGGCGTCCTTGAAAAACGTGTGAAGCAGGCTACAATGTTCGCCCTGTACTGGTCACATGTTGCGGCAATAATAGATTCCGCTGGTCAGTGATCGTGGCCTGACCTTCGGCGTCCGTTACCGACACTGTGACGGCGACCACATGCGGGGGCGTCGATAGGCAAAACCCCGTGTGTGATCTTAATCACATTAGGACCGGACAATCTGAAGATCTCGGAGGTGACGGTAGAACGTCGAGCGCTCCAGCGGGCGCTTGTGGCGGACGCCGTCGATCGTCACCGCCAGGGACGGTCCGCCAGCCTGCACCGCGCGGCCCGTCGCCAGGGAATCCGGGTCCACCGGAGTGGAACGACTCAGCTTGTGTGCGAGGCGCTGACGGAAGGACAGCTCCAGGTCGGCCGGCTCCCGCATGCGCACGGCGGCGATGCCGGGGGCGTCGAGCATGGGGACGAGGCGGGCGCCGAAGACGCCGTCGAAAAGCACGCCCTCGCGGCCCTCATGGCGGACGAGGACATGGTCGTTGACGATGATCTCGCCGGTGATCTCCCCGCCCTCCCACTCGGTGATCGTGGCGGAGCCGGCGACGGCCATGCCCAGGTCAGTGCGGATGAGCGGCACCGGGCGCGCCGACCCTGCCAGGGCGATCCGCCACGGCGAGTCCAGGCCCCAGTTGGCCGCCGCCACCGAATCGCCGACCGGGATGAAACCGACCTCCGCCCACAGGTAGTCTCCGCGCATCATGCGGGTGAGGACGGCGGCGAGGGCGGCGTCGGTACCCACGACGATGACGCGCAGCGGCTCCGGCAGGTGCGGGGCCTGCGGGGCCGGGGCCGGGGTCGCCAGGTGGGCCACATCGGGCTGCTGGGCGATCTCGTCGAGGGAGGGGGTGGGATCCTCCGGGAGCATCTCCGCGGCGATCGCGTCGAGAGGGGAGAGGTCGCGGCGGCCCGGGATCGCCGGCAGGCTGAGAACAGTGCCGGGGAGGTCGGCCGGAACAACGACATCGCCACAGCGTAGGATCACCACTCGCATGAGGGTTGATCCTACAACCCGTAGTAGAATGGTAAGCCGTCTGTGGCTTTCAACAGCCACGCGTTCCCGAAACTTGAGCGGAAGTGACCCAATAATGGCTGCAATCGTGATCGTCGGCGCCCAGTGGGGCGATGAGGGCAAGGGCAAGGCCACCGACATCCTGGGCGGCGAAGTTGACTACGTGGTCAAGCCCAACGGCGGCAACAACGCCGGCCACACCGTCGTCGTCGGCGGCGAGAAGTACGAGCTGAAGCTCCTTCCAGCCGGTGTCCTCTCCGAGAACGCGGTCCCGATCCTGGGTAACGGCGTCGTCATCAACCTCGAGGCACTCTTCGAGGAGATCGACGGCCTCGCCGCCCGCGGGGCTAACCCGGAGCGCCTGCGGATCTCCGCCAATGCCCACCTCGTCGCGCCCTACCACCAGGTCCTCGACCGCGTTCAGGAGCGCTTCCTGGGCAAGCGCGCCATCGGCACCACCGGCCGCGGCATCGGCCCGGCCTACGCCGACAAGGTCAACCGCATCGGCATCCGCGTGCAGGACATCTTCGACGAGTCGATCCTCCGCCAGAAGGTCACCTCCGCTCTCGACGTCAAGAATCAGATCCTGGTGAAGATGTACAACCGCAAGGCCATCGACCCGGAGACCATCGTCGAGTACTTCCTCGGTTACGCCGACCGCCTGCGCCCCATGGTCATCGACGCCGACCGCGTCCTCAACGAGGCCCTCGACGAGGGCAAGCGCGTCCTCATGGAGGGCGGCCAGGCCACCATGCTCGACGTCGATCACGGCACCTACCCGTTCGTCACCTCCTCGAACCCGTCGGCCGGTGGCGCCTGCGTCGGTTCCGGCATCGGCCCGACCCGCATCACCACCACCCTGGGCATCATCAAGGCGTACACCACCCGCGTCGGCGCCGGCCCGTTCCCGACGGAGCTCTTCGACAAGTGGGGCGAGTACCTGCAGACCGTCGGCGGTGAGGTCGGTGTCAACACCGGCCGCAAGCGCCGCTGCGGCTGGTACGACTCGGTCATCGCCCGCTACGCCTCCCGCGTCAACGGCTTCACCGACTACTTTCTCACCAAGCTCGACGTGCTCACCGGCATCGGCGAGATCCCGATCTGCGTCGCCTACGACGTCGACGGCACGCGTTTCGACGAGATGCCGATGACCCAGACCGACTTCCACCACGCGGAGCCGATCTTCGAGACCATGCCCGCCTGGGACGAGGACATCACCGGCTGCACCACCTTCGAGGAGCTGCCGCAGAAGGCCCAGGATTACGTCCTGCGCCTCGAGGAGCTCTCCGGCTGCCGCATGTCCTACATCGGCGTCGGCCCGGGCCGCGACCAGACGATCGTGCGCCACGACGTCCTGATGGACAACTAGATGACCAGCGTCCTCCTGCTCGGCCGCTCCGCGGAGCTCACCGCCGCTTTTCGACGCCTCGGTGTCACCGTCCACTCCGCCCCCGCGGGTGCGGCGTCGGACGGTGACCAGCTGCGGGTGCTCGTCACCCGGCACGAGGTCGACCATGTGGTGCCGCTCGTGGAGGACGTGGACGTGGCCGGCCTAAAGGCCCTCGAGGACAGCGGCGTCGACGTCGTGCCCTCCGCCAAGGGCTGCCGCCTCACCGTCGAGCGTGACACCCTGCGCACCGTGGCCAACGAGGAACTCGGCCTGCCCACCACCGCCTACCGCTTCGCCGACACCCGCGAGGAGTTCGAGGCGGCGGTCGAGGAGCTGGGCCTGCCGTGCATCGTCAAGCCCGCCCGCTTCTCCTCCGAGAAGGGCCACCGCGTGCTGCATGAGGGCGATGACATCGCAGCCGCATGGCCCGACCGCCGGGTCATGGTGGAGCGCTTCGTCGACTTCGACCACGAGCTCACCATGCTCGCCGTGCGCTCCGTGGACCCCGCCACCGGGCGCCTGGCCACGTGGTTCTGCGAGCCCGTCGGCCACGCCCACCGCGGCGGCAAGCTGGCCGAGGCGTGGCAGCCCATGGAGGTCAACCGGTCGGCCCTGGACAACGCCCGCTCCATGGCCGCGCGGATCTCCAATGCGCTCGGCGGGCGCGGCCTGTTCGCCGTCGAGATGTTCGTCGCCGGGGAGGACGTCTACTTCTCCGCCGTCACCCCCCGCCCGCACGACGTGGCGACGGTGACGCTGAGCTCCCAGCGTTTCTCGCAGTACGACCTCCATGCACGGGCGGTCCTCGGGCTGCCCATCGACACCACGCTCGTCTCCCCGGGCGCCTGCACGATGCTCTACGGGCCGGTCAACGACCTCGCTGCCGCTCTCGCGGTGCCGGAGGCCGACGTCCGTCTCTACCGCGACGAGCGGGCCATGGTCCTGGCCACCGCAGAAACCGTTGACAGCGCCCGCAGCCGGGCGGCTCAGGCCTCGGAGGCGGCGACCCGCAGCATCGGCTGATGTGGGATTCCCTCGTCGTCGAAGACGTCGCCGACGGGCTCGAACCCGAACCCGCGGTAGAACGCCACCAGCGGAACCTGGGCGTCCAGCACCACGTCCCGGCCCTCGGCCAGCCCGGTCGCTGCTTCAACGAGCTGGCCGGACAGGCCCGTGCCCCGCGCCGACGGCGTCACGCACACCCGTCCCAGCCGCAGCCGGGCGCCGTCGGGGAAGACCCGCGCCGTCCCCAGTAGCTGCCGCCCGGCGACGTCCCAGGCCAGCAGATGGACGGTGTCCGGATCCGCGTCCACGTCGTCGATCTCCGCGTAGGGGCAGCGCTGCTCGTGGACGAAGATGTCCACCCGCAGCTTGTAGAGTTTGTGGACCTCGAGCGGCGACAACGCCGCGAGGGGGTGGGCGGCGATGAGAGTGTGCACGGTGAGCCTCAACTCTTGTGGGTCGTGGGGGAATCGACGGCGATCTGGTCGGCCGGGCGTTTCTGGCGGGGCACGACGACGAGGATGGCGACGAGGGCGATGAAGGCCAGGAGGGCATTGAATCCGATGCCCACCATGCCTGCCTCGCGTAACGCCACATTGTACTGCACTCCCACGAAGGGGATCAGCTCCCGCAAGACAGGCACCCCGGTCTCCTCCAGCGCGGTGAAGATGGCGGTGGAACCCGCCAGACCGAAGGCCGCGCCAAGGGAGGAAGCCATCTTGAACAGTCCCGCGCCGGAACCGGCGTACTCGTCCGGGAGCGAGGAGAGGGCGGTGTCCGTCGCCGGGGTGGCGAAGAAGGCCAGTCCCAGCCCGAACAGGGAGAAACCGATCGCGGCCATGATGATGTAGGAGGTCTGGTAGAGGTTGGTGAACATGAGGAAACTAATGGCCACCAGCATCGTCGCCGCGCCCAACGCCATGGGCTTGCGGGGGCCGAGCTTCTGCAGCATCTTCTCGCCCACGCGGATGAAGGCGATGACGCACACGGCGTAGCCGAGGGTGACGTAACCGGCGTCGGCGGCGGACAGGCCTCCCGCCTGCTGCAGCATCCACAGCGCCACCGTCATCACACCCACGCAGGAGTTCATGAGGAAATTCGCCAGCACGGCACCGGAGAAGGAGCGGCTGCGGAAGAGCCGGAAGTCGATGAAAGCATCCGGATTGCCGGACTCGACCCGGAAGAAGACGATCAGCGCGGCGACGGCGACGGCCGCCAGCGTGAGGATGATCGGGTGGGCCCAACCGAGGGAGGACCCCTGGGTGGCCACCACCTGAGCGGACAGGAGGGCGACGAGGAAGCTGGCGATGCCCGCGACATCGAGCCTGCGCTCCAGCCCCGCGGCGGGCTGGGACTCCGGCAGCGGCCGGATGAGGACTATCGCGGCGACGGCGACGGCCGCGCTGAGCACGAACAGCCCGCGCCAGCCGACCACAGTGCCGGTGAGCCAACCACCGACCAGGGCGGCGAGTCCGGACCCGCCGAAGGTGCCGATCGACCACATCGACACGGCGCGTTGGCGGTCCTCGCCCTGCCAGTAGGTTTTCACCAGCGCGAGAGAGGTGGGCATGATGAACGCCGCGGCCAGGCCCTGCATCGCACGGCCCAGCAGCATCATCACCGCCGACAGGTCGCTGAACGCTCCGGCCACGAGCAGGGAACCGACGATGTTGATGACGAGCCCGATCGTGAGGAACCGTACCCGGCCGTACCGGTCGCCGAAACCGCCGGCGATGACGACGAACATTCCGGCGAACAGCGACGCCAGGGAAATGGCGGTGTTCATCAGCGGTTGCGGTATGCCGGTGTCGCCGGCCATGACGGGGCCGATGTTGAGCGCGGACTGGGCGAACAACCAGAAGGTCAGGACGGCCAGGACCAGGCCGAGCAGGGTCGGGTTCGTGCCTGTGAACTCACGGTCCGCGCCGGTGGGGCCAGTGTCTGCTGTGGGCGTTGACATTGGCATTCCTTATGGTTGTCGGGCGCTGAACCACAATGACCGCTACCCGGGAGGTGATTCCCGCAGTGGCGGTCATTGCACGGAACTCGCCGAAGTCTAGGCTTCCGCCTCGGCTTTCTTGCCCTTGGGGATGAAGAAGGTGATGGAGATGAGGGCGGCGATCGCCATCAGGGCGTTGAAGGCGAGGCCGACGAAGCCGGCTTCGCGGACCGCCACATTGTCCTGTCGACCGGAGAACTCGATGGCCGCACCGACGATGTCGAGGCCGGAGGTCTGGAGCGCGGTGAAGATGGCTGCGGAGGCGGCGACGCCGAAAGCGGCGCCCAGGGACGAGGCCATCTTGTAGATGCCGGAGCCCGAGCCGACCTGGTCGTTGGGCAGGTTGGACAGGGCGGCGTCTGTGGAGGGAGTGGCGTAGAACGCCAGTCCGAGGCCGAACAGGGAGTACGAGATCACCGCGAGGATCTGGTAGGTGCCCTGCATGGTGTTGGTGGCCATGAGCAGTGAGATGGAGACCAGCACGATGAGGGTTCCCCAGATCATCGGCTTCCGCGGACCGAACTTCTGCAGCAGTTTCTCACCCACGCGGATGAACGCGATGATGAAGATCGCGTAGCCGAGGGTCAGGTAGCCCGCCTCGGCGGCCGACATGTTGCCTGCGCCCTGCAGGACCCAGAGGGAGACGGTGAGGGCGCCGGCGGTGCCGTTGATGAGGAAGTTCGAGATCGTCGCGCCGGTGAACACGGTGTTCTTGAACAGCGCGAAGTCGACGAAGGGGGTGCCGGTGTTGCGTTCCTGGTTGATGAAGACGCCGAACGCGGCGAGGAAAACCGCCAGCAGGGCCCAGGTGATCCAGCTGGTCCAGCCGATGGAGGAGCCCTGGGTGACGACGATGAGCAGGGACGCCAGAGCGACCGCCAGGGAGATGATGCCTATCCAGTCGGTCCGGCCGGGCTTGCCCGCGCCCGGCGCCGCCTCGGGGATCTGGCGCATGAGGATGATCGAGAGGACGGAGACGACTGCGCTGATGATGAAGATCGAGCGCCAGCCCAGGGCGGTGGAGGCCATGAAACCGCCGAAGATGGCGGTCAGGCCGGAGCCGCCCCAGGAACCGATGGACCACATGGACACGGCGCGCTGGCGGGCGGGACCCTCCCAGTACACCTTGAGCAGCGCCATGGTGGTCGGCATGATGGCGCCGGCCGACAGGCCCTGGAGCACGCGGCCGGTGAGAACCATGCCGGAGGCGGCCTCGCTGAAGGCGAAGGCGATGAGCAGGGAGCCGATCATGCCGAAGACATTGCCGAGGGTGGCGATCTTCTTCAGGCCGAACTTGTCGCCGAAGCCGCCCCACATGACGATGAACATGCCGGAGAACAGGGCGGACAGCGAAATCGCGATGTTCATCACCTCCATCGGCATGCCGATGTCGTCGGCCATGAGGGGGCCGATGTTCATTGTCGTCTGGGCGAAGAGCCAGAAGGTGATGACCGCGAGGACGATGCCGAAGAGGGAGGCGTCGTTGCCCTTGAAATCGGTCCTGACTGGTGTGGTCGTGGTGGTCATGCTCAGTTCTCCTTCAGGAGCCACGGGGACGCGGCGACGATGATGGCTTCAGCGCCGCGGTCGAGTGTGGGCTGGATGTCGGGTGCGAAGAAGGGGGAGTGGTTGCCGGGCGCGGTCGCGGTGTCGGCGAACCCGCCGAGGCCCCAGAAGGTGTACGGCACGCCCAGGGAATCCGGGATGACGGAGAAGTCCTCGGAGGCGGGCACGGGACCCATCTCGACGGAGTTCTCGCCGAAGAAGTCGTCGAAGGCGGCGGCGACAGTGTCCGTCACGTCGTCGTCGTTGTTGGTCAGCGGGTAGACGTCGAAGTACTCGAACTCCGGCTCCCGCGGGCTGCGGGAGGCTTCGCACTCCGCCTTGACGATCCTCTCGATCGCCTCGTGCAGCGAGGCGCTGACCTCGGCGTTGTAGGCGCGTGTGTTGAGCAGCAGGATCGCCGAATCCGGAATGATGTTGGATTTCGTGCCGGCGTGGAAGGAGCCGACGGTCACCACCGCGGTCTCCTTGGGCGCGACCTCGCGGGAGATGATGGTCTGCAGGCGGGTGACGATGGATGCGCCCAGGACGATCGGGTCGACGCCGAGGTTGGGCATCGCGCCGTGGGAGCCCTTGCCGTAGATGGTGATCTTGATCGAGGCCGCCTGGGAGAACAGCGGGCCGCGGCGGGTGCCGACGGCCCCGCCCGGGAGTATCCCGAGCACGTGCTGGCCCAGGTAGACGTCCGGGGTGGGCATCTTGGCGGCGATGTCGTTGTCCACCATGTCCTGGGCGCCGGCCGCGATCTCCTCGGCCGGCTGGAAGACGCCGACGAAGGTGCCGGACCACTCTCCGCGGGCGGCGGCCAGGGCCTCGAGGGCGCCGAGCAGGGACACGATGTGTACATCGTGGCCGCAGGTGTGCGCGACCGGCGTTTCCACGCCGGTGTTCTCGTCGACTTGGGTCACTCCCTCGGCGGAGTAGTCCTTGCCGGACTGCTCGGCCATGGGTAGTCCGTCGATGTCGGCGCGCATCGCGACAACGGGGCCGTCACCGTTGCGGAGGATGGCGACCAGGCCGGTCCTGCCGACCGGGTTGAGCTCGTCGACGCCGATGCGGTCGAGCTCTTCCCGGATTTTCGCCGAGGTCTTGTGTTCCTGGAGGGAGAGCTCCGGGATTCGGTGGAATTCCTTGTACAGCTCTTCGCGGGCGCTTCTGGTGGTGTCGAGATGGGAAACGATGTTCTGGATCGTCATGGCTGCTCCATTTCCAGCGGAAGATAATACCTTTTATTGAACTCCGAGGAGCTCAATGGTCAAAGCAATGTGGGATGTGATATTCACCTCATCATGGATGAAGTTGTCGACGAGTAGTACCTCCATCACCAAAATACCCCGTATGCATTGCGTACGGGTGTGTTTTCCGGCGGCCGGTCCCGGCCCGTTGCGCCAGTCTTCCCCGGGGCGGCTTCCCCGGGTCGGTGGGGCCGCGGAAAGCCCGACGGGACCGGTGCGGACGAGCGCCCCGAGGTGCCCTCCCCAATGTTCCGCAGAAGTGCATGGTCATGGCGGCGTTCGCGGATCGTCAGGGTGACCGAGTTGGCCAGCCCCACCGACATGACCCGCGCCTCGCCCGAACCGTGGAACTGGCTCGCCGCATTCGTCGACGGCGCGGTCCCGACAGTCATTGCAACCTGTTTTGGCCTCATAACCTTGGTCTGAGCCGCCGTGGACCCGTAGAAGATTATTAGGGTGGGAGTGTGACATTCCCCGGCGTGTGGTTTCAAGGTGGCCATGCGCAAGTTCCGTAACACCATGACCACCCTCGCCGTCGCGGGTCTCGTTGCCGCCGCTCCCGCCGTCGCCCACGCCGACGTCGTGGACACCTACCTCGCGGCCATCCCCGCCGGCCAGATCTCCTGCCAGCAGGCAAACAACTACTGGACCGACGCCGGCGATTACCAGAGTAAGCGCAGCCAGGCGCTGCTGGCCGCCAACTTCCATCCGCGCGGCGGCGAAATCCGCGACGCGCTCGCACGTGTCGACGAAGCCGCCCACCGCTGCGGCCTCATCGGGGGGAGGTGCAACCGCCCCCGCCGCCCAGAACGGCCAGGCCCCGGCTCCCGTCCAGCAGGGCGGCCAGCAGGTTCAGGCCCCCGCCCCCGGACAGGCTCCCGCTCAGGCTCCCGCCCAGGCCCAGGACAACACCGTGAGCATCGGCGGCCAGACCTTCCCGGTGCCGGAGATTCTCGCCCCCGTTGTCAACTGACTGCGAGACGCCTTGGGCAACCTGGGCATCCGCTTCTAAACAAGCAGAAAACACGACGCCGGGCCGGGAACATGAAAGAAGTCCCCGGCCCGGCGTCGTCGTGCCGCTAAATCTCGTACTCGGGGTGCGAGGAGGTGACCATCTGGTCCCACTCGACGATCTTCTTGCGCTCGCGGCCCTCGGCCTCGCCGAGTGAACGCTCGGCGGCATCGAGGTTGCGCCAGCCTTCCCAGGTGGTGACGGCGATCCCGCGGGCGTCGAGAAGCTCCAGGACAGCCTGGGGCTCAGGCTTTGCCGGGGCACTCAGGCGGCCCGCGTTGAAGTCCTCGAGCAGCATGGTCGTCGTGTCCTTCGCGTCGGACTTGGTGTTGCCGATCAGGCCGACGGGGCCGCGCTTGATCCAGCCGGTGGCGTACAACCCCTGGACCGGCGCCTCGGTGGAGGGGTCGAGGACCCGGCCGCCGTCGTTGGGGATGACGGCGCGCTCGGCGTCGAAAGGCACGCCTTCGACGGCCTCGGAGCGGTAACCGACGGCGCGGTACACCGCCTGGACATCCCAGGTAGTGAACTTCCCGGTACCGCTGACGTTGCCGGTGCCGTCCAGCTGGGTGCGTTCGGTCTTCAGTCCGACGACGCGGCCGTCCTCGCCGAGGATCTCCACGGGGGACTCGAAGAAGTGCAGGTAAAGCTTGTGCGTGGCGCCCTTCGGCTCACGGATGGCGTAACCCTCCAGGGTCTGGCACACCAGGTCCACGGACTTCGACTCGCGGCGGGCGGCCTCGGACGCGGCGTCGTAGTCGATGTCCTCCGGGTCGACGATGACCTCGAAGTTCTCCGAGTGGTCGAGCTCCTTGAGCTCCAGGGGGGTGAACTTGGCCTGCGCGGGGCCGCGGCGGCCGAAGACGTGGACCTCCTTGACGGCGGAGCGCGCCAGGTTCTCGTAGACGTTGTCCGGGATCTCGGTGACCTTGAGCTCGTCGGCGGTCTTCGCGAGGATGCGCGCGATGTCGAGGGCGACGTTGCCCACGCCGATGACGCCGACCTTCTCGGCCGTGAGATCCCAGTCGCGGGCGAAGTCCGGGTTGCCGTCGTAGAAACCGACGAACTCGCCGGCACCGAAGGACCCGTCGAGCTCGGAGCCGGGGATGCGCAGGTCACGGTCGCCGGTGGCGCCGGTGGAGAAGACGATCGCGTCGTAGTAGTCGCGCATCTCGTCGACGGTGAGGTCCCTGCCGATCTCGATGTTGCCCAGCAGGCGGATCTCAGGCTTGTCCAGCACGGCGTGCAACGACTTCACGATGCCCTTGATGCGCGGGTGATCCGGTGCCACGCCGTAGCGGATGAGGCCGAACGGGGCGGGCATGCGCTCGAAGAGGTCGACCGTCACGTCCTCCCCCGACTTCACGAGCAGATCCGAGGCATAGATACCGGCGGGACCGGCACCGACAACGGCGACGCGCAGGGGACGGGACATGGTGATGGAACATCCTTCGGGGTGGGGACAGTTTCGTTCCATAGTACTGACCTCTGCTGCGCGTCCCATATTCCGGGCGGGGGTACCGATGGGGTGTGGTCCGGAGCACCGTTCCCGGGGTGATTCGCGGAAATTTGCAGGTGTGTCAGGTCGGTTCGCGGGGAGATCCGCGGCGTCGGGGTGCGCGATCGGGCACGATTCCCACACCGCGCTGCGACGGGTTGGTCATACGTCGTATTGTGGGCGTGTGCTGCGGGTTTTCGTGCTTATCGACGCTCCGTCCGGGCCGCTTCCGTGACTCTATGCGGGGTGTCACATTGTGGAATGTCCGGTTATGTCGTGTTAAGTCTGAAAATTGCGGGCGTTACCAGTGTGGCGGAGGCGACATTCGTTATAGAATGGCGACCGATCCCACACGAGCGGCGATCCCGTGTTGCCCCGGACACCCCGCTCAGCGACAGAAAGGTTACGCATGTCTGACCCTCGTTCAGCACTGCTCAGTGTCGTCAACCGCAACTTCGACGGTGTCGACATTGACGGCCTGGCCGCGTCCCTCGGCCTCGGCGTCCGCCGCCTCGGCGACCACGAGCCCAAGGTCGGCTCCATCGTCACCGCAGGACTTCTCGACGACGGACCGGCCCTCGTCGTCGGCACCGGCAACCTGCACTTCGACGCGGAGATCGCCGCGGCCCTCGGCCTGCCGATCATCCTGCTGACCGACGCCGCAGGCTCCCACGTCCAGCTCGCCGAGCGTCAGGCCAAGACCCTCGACGCCGTCATCGCCGCCGCCGTCACCGAGGACGGCCTGCGCGACGTCGTCAAGCTGAAGGAGGCCCTCAAGATCAACGTCTCCCCGGTCATGTCCCCGCCGGTCTTCGAGTCCTGGCTGCTCCAGCGCGCCAAGGACGCCAAGGCCCACATCGTCCTCCCCGAGGGCGAGGACGACCGCATCCTGCTCGCCGCCGGCCAGCTGCTCGACCGCGACATCGTCGAGCTCACCATCCTGGGCAAGCCGGACGAGATCAAGAACCGCTCCGGAGAGCTGGGCGTCGACCTGGGCAAGGCCCACATCATCGACCACCTCACCTCCCCGCTCCTCGACGAGTTCGCCGAGGAGTTCGCCGAGCTCCGCAAGTCCAAGGGCGTCACCCTCGAGGAAGCCCGCGAGACGATGAAGGACATCTCCTACTTCGGCACCATGATGGTCCACAAGGGCATCGCCGACGGCATGGTCTCCGGCGCCGCCAACACCACCGCCCACACCATCAAGCCCTCCTTCCAGATCATCAAGACCACCCCCGACGCCTCCGTGGTCTCCTCGATCTTCCTCATGGTCATGCGTGGCCGCCTGTGGGCCTTCGGCGACTGCGCCGTCAACCCCAACCCGACCGCCGAGCAGCTCGGTGAGATCGCCGTCGTCTCCGCCAAGACCGCCGCCCAGTTCGGCATCGACCCGCGCGTCGCCATGCTGTCCTACTCCACCGGTTCCTCCGGCTCCGGCCCGGACGTCGAGCGCGCCATCGACGCCCTCCACAACGCCAAGCGCATCAACCCCGAGCTCAAGGTCGACGGCCCGCTGCAGTTCGACGCGGCTGTGGACCCGGGCGTCGCGAAGAAGAAGATGCCCGACTCCGACGTCGCCGGCCAGGCCAACGTCTTCGTGTTCCCCGACCTCGAGGCCGGCAACATCGGCTACAAGACCGCCCAGCGCACCGGCTCCGCCCTCGCCGTCGGCCCGATCCTGCAGGGCCTGAACAAGCCCGTCAACGACCTCTCCCGGGGTGCCACCGTCCCGGACATCGTCAACACCGTCGCTATCACCGCCATCCAGGCCGGAGGAAAATAATGACCTACGCACTCGTCCTGAACTCCGGTTCTTCGTCCATCAAGTTCCAGATCCTCGACCCGACCGCCGACGCCGCCGACGACCCGTTCGTCTCCGGCCTCGTCGAGCAGATCGGTGAGCCCAGCGGCAACATCGTCGTGAAGATCAACGGCGAGAAGTACACCTCCCAGGCCCCGATCCCGGACCACTCCGTCGGCCTCGAGATGGCCTTCGCCATCCTCGGCGAGCACGGCGCCGGCCCGACCGACGTCGACATCTCCGCTGTCGGCCACCGCGTCGTCCACGGCGGCAAGGTCTTCTCCAAGCCCGAGATCATCAACGACCAGGTCGTCGAGATGATCCGCGACATCATCCCGCTGGCCCCGCTGCACAACCCGGCCAACGTCGACGGCATCGAGGTCGCCCGCCAGATCCTCCCCGACGTCCCGCACGTCGCCGTCTTCGACACCGGCTTCTTCGCCGACATGCCGCCGGCCGCCGCCCTCTACGCCATCAACGCCGAGGTCGCCGGTGAGAACGGTGTCCGCCGCTACGGCTTCCACGGCACCTCCCACGAGTTCATCTCGCAGCAGGTCCCGGCACTCCTGGGCAAGGACCCGAAGAACGTCAACCAGATCGTCCTCCACCTGGGCAACGGCGCCTCCTGCTCCGCCGTCCAGGGTGGCCACGCCATCGACACCTCCATGGGCATGACCCCGCTGGCCGGCCTCGTCATGGGCACCCGCTGCGGTGACATCGACCCGGGCATCATCTTCCACCTCTACCGCACCGCCGGCCTGAGCATCGACGACATCGACACCCTGCTCAACCGCAAGTCCGGTATCAAGGGCATGTCCGGCGTCAACGACTTCCGCGAGCTGCGCCAGATGATCGAGGACGGCGACACCGACGCCTGGTCCGCCTACAACATCTACATCCACCAGCTGCGTCGCTACATCGGCTCCTACATGATCGCCCTGGGCCGCGTCGACGCCATCACCTTCACCGCCGGTGTCGGTGAGAACGCCAAGTTCGTCCGTGAGGACGCCATGGCCAACCTGGAGATGTACGGCATCAAGATCGACCCGGAGCGCAACGACCTGCCCAACGACGGTCCGCGCGAGATCTCCTCCGACGACTCCGCCGTCAAGGTCTTCGTCGTCCCCACCAACGAGGAGCTGGCCATCGCCCAGAAGGCCACCGCACTCGCCGGTAAGTAGAACGCGAGCAGACCCCCGGTGCCACGGTGCCGGGGGTTTTCTCTGTGGTGCCCCTCGAATCCGCCCAGTGTTTCCACGTGGATTTTTCGGCGCGCGTGCATTTTCCCAGGTCGCGGAATAGGTCAGGCCCTTATCCACGTGGGAACCCAAAGGAGGCGAGCGGGGCCGGCCCGCCCGGGTTAGGGTGGCGGCATGACACGGGTCGGGGGGCCTCTGGTCGACATCTCGGGGATGTCGGAGTGGGAGGCGAGGCAGAAGCTCAGGCAGGCGAGACACATCAAGCTCGCCAAAGGCATCTACATCGGCGAGGGTGACTGGTCGCGGTTGGACAGCGCAGCACGCGCCACGGCGCAGATCGTGGCGTCGGGGATTGCGACGCCCGCCACCGTGGTGGCCGGACGATCGGCGGCGATACTCCATGACCTCCCGCTGGTCGGCCGGCTGGATCATCACGCGGTGGAACTCGGTGGGTACCGGGCCACGAAGGGCGGCCGTCGGCGTCACGACCACGTGTACCGGAACCTGTCGCCGGCACAGGTGGGGGAGGCAAAGACGGTGACGACACCGTACGGCGACGTCCCGGCCACCACTCCGGCGGCGACGGGTCTCGACCTGGCCCGTTGGTACGAGCTGTCGCTGGGTGTCCGGTGCCTCGACCGCGCCCTGGCTCGGAAGGCCACGACCGCCGCTGACATCGACACGGCTCTAAAGCTCGCCCACGGTTGTTCCGGCATTCAGGCCATGCGGAACGCCGCGCGTCTGGCCTCACCCTGGTCGGAGAGTCCGCGCGAGTCCGACATGAAGGTCGCGATGTGGGCGGCGGGGCTGCCTCCCCCGTTGCAGCAGGTGAACCTCTACGACGCGTCCGGGGGGTTCGTGGCGCGGCTGGACTTCTTCTGGCCGGACATCGGGTTCGGCACGGAGTACGACGGCCAGGGAAAACTTGCCGGGGAGTTCGGGGTCCCCGTCGCGGTCGCCGCCCGGCAGGACGTGGAACGGCAGCATCGGATCAGCAACCTGGGGGTCAGCAACTTCCGGGTGGATCATCGTTCCGCGCGGACCGGCGCGGCGATGCGGGGTGTCGCGGCGATGTACCGGCGGGTGGCGGCGCGGGGAGTGCCTCTCGACCCGGCCCTGTGGAAGTGCGTGGGCGGGCCGGCGTGGCGACCCCCGGGGTTCCCACGTGGATAAGGGCCCGACCTATTCCGCGACCTGGGAAAACCCCGGCGCACCGGAAAATCCACGTGGGAACCCTGAGGGAGGCAGCACCCTAGAACCACGTCACCGGCCGCACCTGGTTCGCCAGATCCACGAGCGCGTAGCGGTGGCGGGCGAAGGGCGCCTGCCGGGCCTGCTGCCGCAACGTGTATGCCAGTCCGTAGCGCAGCCCCCGCTGGGTGAAGGGGTACTCGAAGAGGTCGTTGGGTGAGGCGGCGGACTCCACGGTGGCGTCGCGGAGGAAGTTGAGGCCGGCGGACATGACGGCGATCTTGATCTG
The DNA here is from genome assembly GCF_900177745.1 of Corynebacterium pollutisoli. Classification (GTDB taxonomy): domain Bacteria; phylum Actinomycetota; class Actinomycetes; order Mycobacteriales; family Mycobacteriaceae; genus Corynebacterium; species Corynebacterium pollutisoli. Next base: position 172,218 of record NZ_FXAR01000003.1, read on the forward strand.
GAGGAAGCGGGGCTCGTTGGTGGGGATCTCCTCCAGGCGGCGGGCGGCGCGGCGGATGCGGGATTCGGTGAGGGTGCCGGAGATGAGCTGGAGGATGGTCGTCAACTGGGCCATCCGGTGGTGGCGGGAGGCCTGCGGCACGCGGTCGAGTGCGGCGACGGACATCTCGATCTGCCCCTCGGCCATGAGTTGGCGCGCGAGGCCGAAGGCGGAGGACACGGTGGTGGGGTTGGTGGCCCACACGAGGCCGTAGAGGCCCATGGCGTTGAAGCGGAGGAGGGCGGGTTCCTGGGTGACGTGCAGCCAGGTGGGGTTGATCTGGTCGACGACCTCGGGGTCGACGGCGTCGAGGCTGGTGGACAGCAGTGATGCCGCGCGGGCCACCTTCTCGGGGAGCAGGGCGGAGTGGTGGTGGCCGAGCTGCTGGAGGATGAGTTCGTCGACGGCGGCGAGGGCGAGTTTCGGGGCGGACTCGCCGGGCAGGATGTTGAGGACCGCGGCGAAGTGCTTCTGGGCGGAGACGTAGTCGTCGAGAAGTAGGGCGGTGACGCCGGAGTACCACTGGAACCGCCAGTCGTGCCCGAGCCGCCCCTCCAGGGAGGACAGCCAGGAGCGCGCCTGGCCGGTGAAACCGAGGTCGAGCATGGCGCGGACGACGCCGAGGGGGATTTCGGCGGACTGCTCGTATTCGGGGGTCTTCATCGCCTGGCGCAGCGTCTCCAGGGCCTCCTGGGGTTCGGTGTAGGAGGAGCCGGAGAGCATGCCGGCGCCGACGTCGGTGCGGTCGATGAGCGGCGCGGGCAGGGCGGAGACGACCTCGGGGGAGGTGATGCGGACGGTGCGGTCGATGCCGTCGATGAGCTGGTCGGTGCGGAAGACCAGGTGTTTCGTGCCGAAGGTCGTACGCTGCGGCGAGAACATCGAGTGCTGCGCGGGGAACTGTTCACCGGTGCGGATGGCGATGACCTCGCGGAGCACGCCGTAGAGCTGGGTGGACATCTCGGCGATGTCGCGGAAGCGCTGGGTGGGGTCCTCGTTGGTGGCGCGGCGCAGCAGGCGGTAGAAGCTGAGGTGCTTGCGGAACAGCGGCTCCGTCGACGGCGAGGGGAGTCCGGGCAGGTAGGCGCCGGTGTCGTCCTTGGGCAGGTGGACGGTGAGGGCGGCGAGGGTGCGGCCGATGGTGTAGATGTCGCTGGCGACGCTCGGTCCGTGGCTGGCCACCTCGGGGGCCTGGAAGCCCTTGGTGCCGTAGATGAAGCCGTAGGCGCCGATGCCGGAGACGGCGCCGAGGTCGATGAGTTTGACCTGGTCCTCGGTGACGATGATGTTGTCGGGTTTGAGGTCGTTGTAGACGACGCCGCGGGAGTGCAGGTAGTCGAGCGCGGGGAGCACCTCGATGAGGTAGCCGATGGCGAGGTCGATGGGCAGGACGTGGTTCTCGCGGCTGTTGCGGCGGCTGCGCAGCGACGGCCCGCCGACGTACTCCATGACGATGAAGCCGCCGGGGACGCGCGGGTCGTCGATGAAGTTGTAGATCTTCACGATCCCGGGGTGCGTGATGTCGGCGAGGAACTCGCGTTCGGCGACGGCGGCGCCCATCTCGTCGGCGGACTTCTCCGACTGCATGCCCTTGAGCACGACGAGGCGCCCGGAGACGAAGTGGTCGTTGGCCAGGTAGATCCAACCCATGCCGCCGTGGGCGATGACGCCGAGGATCTCGTACTGTCCGGCCACCATGTCGCCCGGGTTGAGGTGCGGGGCGGGGATGCCCTTCTGCGCGGCCGCGGCCGGGTCCTGCAGGGCGTCCTCGGGGCGGGTGGGGGGGATGAACGGCAGGTTGACCATGCCGTCGGCGACGGTGCGGCCGCCGCGTTCCGCGCCGCGCCGTTCGCGGAAGGTGGACAGGGCGAGTTCGCGGGCGCGGGCCGAGGTGTCGTCTCTTATCGACGCCGCCGTCGGCGCCGTGTCCGGCCCCGTCATCGCGGCGGTGCCGACGGGGCTGCCCACGGTGGCGCCGTCGTCGTGCTGGTCGCGCAGGTTGCCGAGGTCGGCGATGAGGGCGTCGAGGCCGGCGTCGACACTGTCGTCGTCATCGGCGAAGGGGTCGAAGTGGACGGCCTGGGTGCCGGGGGCCTCGTCGGCGATGTCCTCGGGGAGTTCCTCGAAGTCGGGGTGGGTCACGGGGCCTCCTCCTCGGGGGCGGGCGGCTGGGGGGCGTCCTCGGGGCGGTACATCAGGGGCGGCGGGCCGGAGGTGGCGAGGTACACGGCGAACCAGCGGTCGTAGAGGCGCCACCAGGTGCCGTCGGCACGCACGCGCTCGATGGTGGCGTTGACCTGGCGGACCAGCCCGTCGGTGTTGAGGTGCTCGTCGGAACGCGCGGCGGCGACGGCGTAGGACTCGGCGGCGAGGGATTCACCGACGATCTCGGTGTAGGGGTCCTGGGCGGCGATGCCGGAGAGGATGGTGTCGTCGGAGAGGATCGCGTCGGCCTGGTTCTGCTGCAGGGCGACGAGACAGTCGGCCCAGCTGCGGGTCTTGAGGATCCGGGACTGCGGGGCGTGGATGCGCGCCTTCTCCAGGGCGGTGGAACCGTCGGTGACGCACACGGTGCGGCCCGGCAGCTGGGTGACGCCGGTGATGGCGGAGTTGCTCATGACCAGCAGGCGGGAGTCGGTGGTGAGGTAGGGGGAGGAGAAGGCCACCTCCTGCTGGCGGTTGCGGGTGACGGTCATTGTGCGGATGATGATGTCCACCTCGTGGTTCTCCAGGGCGGAGGCGCGGTTGGCGGACTCGACGAAGCGGAAGTCGACGAGCTCCGGGTCACCGAAGATGTCGCGGGCGATCTCCCGGGCGAGGTCCACCTCGAAGCCCTCGAGTTCGCCGGTGACGGAGTCCCGGAAGGACAGCAGGTTCTGCGACTGGTCGACGCCGACGATGATGCGGCCGCGTTCCATGATGTGCGGGATCGTCAGGTGGAGGTCGGGCTCCGAGGCGTAGGGACGCAGGGAGCCCTCGATGTCCCACGTGTTGATCTCGCGGGGTTCCTCCGCGCCGGGTTCCTCCACGGCGGAGCCGGCGGGCAGCGGCGGGCCGTAGGCGTGGGCGACGGGGCGCTGCGGGGCGGTGGGGCGTTCGTCGGTGGGGGTGCGCTGGAACTCCAGGGTGGGCAGGGAGCACCCGGCGAGCGTGCCGACGAGCAGGAGGGCGAGCAGGCGGCGCATCACAGGTACTCCTGCAGGCGGGGGCGCACGCCGATCCACACGGCGAGGACAGCGAGGATGCTCAGCAGCAGCACGGCGGTGGACACGAGCTGGGTGGCGGCGAGGCCGTCGTTGATGAAGGCGCGCATGGAGGAGCGGGCGTCGGCGATGAGGCGGGACAGCGCGCCGTCGAGACGGTCGTAGGAGGCGGCGGCGGTCGGCGGGGCACCGGGCACGAGCGTCGTGGTGGTGGCCAGGCGGACGGCCTCGGCGTAGTTGCCGGTGTTCATGGCCACGACGAAGCGGTCGTGCGCGCCCTCCCAGTCGTTGAGGGCCGTGCGGGCCTCGATGATCTGCGCGCGGTTCGCCCCGGAGGCCAGCGGGTTGTGGCCCTCGGCCTGCTCGAAGTCGTCGAGGGCGAGGTTGATGGCGTCGGCGGTGGACCCGAAGGAGACGGAGGTGTCGGAGACGGACTGGCGGCGGACCAGGGCGAGGGTCTCGGAGGTGCGGGCCTGCTGCGCCTGGATACGGGAGGCGGTGAGCGAGTCCCAGGGCATCGACGCCTCCTCGAAGCCGCGGGTGCCGGCCTGCCAGGTGCTGAAGTTCGACGCGGAGACCCACACGATGGCGATCGCCATGAGGGCGGTCGCCGCGAGGAAGCCGCGGTTGAGGCGGCGCCGGGTCATGCGCCACAGCAGCCACTGGGCGACGAGCAGGAAGAACACGGCGGCGAACAGGCCGGACAGCGGCACCCACTGGGGGCGGGTGAGCTGGTGCTGCTGGTCGCGGACGTTGGAGGAGGTGGCGGCGAAGAGGGTCGCGGCGTCGGGGAGAATCTGTTCACGCATGAGCGACGACGCCTCCGCCATGTAGGCGACGCCCACGGGGTTGCCCATGCGGTTGTTGGTGCGCGCGGTCTCGACGAGGCCGGTGTAGATGGGGATCTGCCGCTCGATGTCCGCGATGAGCTGCAGCGTCTCGCGGTCGTTGAAGGCGATGCCGGCGGAGGACTCGGTGGCCGACATCATGGCGCGGTCGATGGCCGCGTTGTAGCGCGCCCGGGTACCCGCCGACTCGACGCCGGCCTGCACGAAACCGGTGGTGGCGATGGTGTCCGCCAGCGACAGGGAGGTGTAGAGGTTGTGCGCGGCGTAACTCATCGGCTCGGTGGTGGTGAGCAGGACGTCGAGCTCCTGCTGCCGGTCCGACGACGACTGGGACATCGACCAGCCGGCCGCGAAGATCGCGGTCGACAGGATGACGGAGATGGCCACCAGCTTGCCGGGCGTGGTGGCAAGGAAGAAGAAGATGCGGCGGAACCACAGGTAGGGCACCGCGAAGGTGTCCATGACGCGGACCATCGCGCCGCGGCGGCGATGCTCCTCATCCGAGGTGACCTCGTCGAGCCAGTGGTCGCGCGTGTCCTCGGGGACGTCCGCTCCGTCGTCGTCGACGACGGTTCTTTTCGACGCCCGCGTCGATCCGTTTCCGGGAGTGCGCAGGCGGGTGCGACGGTAGTGCAGGAGCGTGCCCGTCGGGCCGGAGGTCTCACCCCCCGGGGCACGCTCGGGTTGGTCCGTCGCGCCAGTCATTGCCACATGATAACCCGCTGAGTGTGTCCTGCGCCATGCCCCGCGCCGGGGGGTGACGGGCGGCTACGCTCGAGGACATGAACGGTGACGGAAACGGTTGGGCCGCCGGCCCCGGCACGAAGGTGTGGGGCCGTTTCGGGGCGGCGGGACTCATGCTCCTGGCGGGCCGCGAGGACCCGCACGTGCTCATGCAGCACCGCGCCCTGTGGACGAACAACGGTGGCACCTGGGCCCTGCCCGGCGGGGCGCGGGACTCGCACGAGTCGACGCAGGAGGCCGCCCTCCGGGAGGCGGTGGAGGAGTGCTCGCTGGAGCCCTCGCTCATCGAGGTGCTCCACGAGTCGGTGACCGCCGGCCCGTACCCGGCGGACCCGGAGCAACCGGAGCTGGCGGGGGACTGGACCTACACCACGGTCATCGCCCGGACGACCACCGGCGAGCCGCTGAAGACGTTCCCCAATGAGGAATCCGTCGAGCTCAGATGGGTTCCTCTCTCAGAATTGACTCAACTTCCGCTCATGCCCGCGTTCGCGGCGTCACTCCCGGCACTTGTTCAGGTGATTGGCAGGTTGCCGCTCTGACACGTGTGGCAGGGTGGACCATATGATCCACGTTGAAGGGCTGACGAAGGAGTACGGAGAGGTCCGCGCAGTCGACGACCTGACGTTCTCGGTGCAGCCGGGGATCGTCACGGGATTCCTCGGCCCCAACGGGGCGGGGAAGTCGACGACCATGCGGATGATCGTCGGTCTGGACACCCCCACCACCGGCACCGCGCTCATCGACGGCCGCCACTACCGCGAGTTCACCCGCCCCCTCACCCAGGTGGGTGCGCTTCTCGACGCCAAGGCCGTCCATCCCAACCGCTCCGCCGCCAATCATCTGCGCTGGCTGGCGCAGTCCAACGGCCTGCCGCTCTCGCGGGTCGACGAGGTCCTCGACCTCGTGGGGCTGAGCGGGGTGGCGAAGAAGAAGGCCGGGGGGTTCTCGCTCGGCATGGGGCAGCGGTTGGGACTGGCGGGTGCCCTCCTCGGTGACCCCCGCATCCTCGTGCTCGACGAACCCGTCAACGGCCTCGACCCGGAGGGCATCCGCTGGGTCCGCGGGCTGCTCAAGGCGCTCGCCGCGGAGGGCCGGACGGTCCTCATCTCCTCGCACCTGCTCTCGGAGATGGCGCTCACGGCCGACCGGCTCATCGTCATCGGCCGGGGCCGGCTCGTGGCGGACACCACGACCGAGGAGTTCATCCGCGAGCACTCGACGCAGACGGTGCTCGTGCGCGCCGAGGACCAGACCGGGCTGGCCACCCACCTCACCGCCGCCGGGCTCGAGGTGACCAAGGTCAACGGTCACGGCCTCGAGGTCGCGGACAGCAGTACCGAGGAGGTCGGGGCCCTGGCGTTCACCGGCGGGTACCAGCTGCGTGAGCTGTCCATGCGGCAGGCGTCCCTGGAGGACGCGTTCATGGATTCCACCGGTGGCGCGGTGCAGTACCAGGCGCGGGCGGACCGCGAGAACTAGGGAGAAGAATGTTCCTCAACACACTGGCGGCGGAGTTCACCAAACTCCGCACGACGGCGTCGTTCTGGTGGACCACGGTCCTCTTCGTGGCGGTCGGCCTCGGCTGGGCCGCCATGACGGGGGCCACCACCCTGGAGGCGGACGGCGGGTTCCCCACCCTGTGGGCCCCGACGATCGCCACGACGGTGTACATCATCGGCTTCCCGGTGCTCATGATCCAGGCGATCATGCTCATCACCACGGAGTACCGCTACGGGGTGCAGTCGTCGACGTTCCTGGCCACCCCCCGCCGGTGGACCGTGGCCCTGGCGAAGCTGCTGCTCTACGCCGCCTTCGCCGCGGCGCTCACCTTCGTGGTGGTGGTCGTCGGCTTCTACCTGGCGCGTGCGTTGGCCCCGGCGTCGGCGGCGGAGTTCTTCGACCCGTTCAACGACGCGGACGCCCAGCACATCATGTGGGTCTACCCGGCGGCGGCCGCGATGACGGTGATGATCAGCCAGGGCATCGCCCTGCTGCTGCGGCAGACGGCGGGCACGGTGGCGCTCATGCTCATCTGGTTCATGGGCCTCGAGCAGGTGTTCCGCCTGGTGCCCAAGATCGGGGCGGACATCGTCGGCTACCTGCCCTTCGAGAACCTGGGGGCCTTCGTCAACGGGGTGCAGCTCGAGGGGATCGGGTGGGACACCTACGGTTCGGGCGCCTACTTCCTGGTGTGGGCGGTCGCCGCCTGGGTCGCCGGGGTGGTCGTCCTGCAGCGTCGCGACGCCTGAGTCAGCTCACCACCGAGTACACGAGGATGATGAGGGCGGGCACGACGAAGTACGCCGTGGCCATCATCGCCGCCGCTGCGGAGTAACCGCGGGCGGCGACCCGGCCGGAGAACTCGGCCAGGCGGATGATGAGCTCCCGCAGCGGCGGGATGATGATGACCAGCAGCGCGGACATGACGTTGAAGGAGACGTGCACCAGCGCCGCCTGCACGGCCAGGGCCCCCATCGGGCCCGGCACCGCCAGTGCGGCGAGCAGCGACATGAGCGTCGTGCCGACGTTCGCGCCGAGGGTGATCGACAGGGCCTCCCGCATCTTCAGCGTCCGGGTGACGGCGAAGGGCAGCAGGGAGGAGACGGTGACCGAGGAGGCGTTGACCGCCATCGTCACCAGCGCGCCCGAGAGCACCCCGAGGGCGTCCGACGCGCCGGAGGAACGCTCGAGCAGCGTGCGGGTGGTGGCGGCGGTGAGCACCGAGAGCTGGGCGTTGAGGATGCGGATCGCGCCGAGGATGAGCAGCGTGCCCGCGAGGATCGCCACGACCGCCGCGGCGCGCGCGGACATGACGGTGCCGAGGAGACCCTGGACACCGACGGCGTCGATAAGCGGGGCGAACAAGGACGCCAGCTCGCGGCCGGTGTCCGTGGCCGCGTCGCCGACGACCGTGTCGGAGACGAGCCCGGCGGTGCGCGACAGCGGCTGGAAGAGCAGCTCGAGAATGAACGCGACCAGGACGAACAGACCGTTGAACCACGTGTGCAGCGACGCGGAGGCGAACGCGCGGCGGAAGCTGCGGCGGTGGCCGAGGTAGCTGAAGGAGACGATCATCGCCGTGATCGTCGTGCCCACGTTCGCGCCGAGGATGATGGGGACGGCGACCGCCACGGAGACGCCGCCGGTGCCGACGGCCGTGACCGTCAGGGCCGTCACCGCCGTCGACGACTGGATCGCGGACGTGGCGATGACGCCGATGAGCAGACCGATGACCGGGTTCGTCGCCAGGTCGAAGAGGCGGCCGATGGCGGGGGACCCGAGGGCGTAGGCACCGTCGAGGATGAGGTAGACCGCCAGGAACATCATGAGGATCGCGGCGGCCACCGCCATCCAGCGGACGAACGCGCCGAAGGCGGAGAGCGCGACGAAGTCCCGCTCCGCGGGGATCTGTTTCGGGTTGATGAAGTGCTGGGTGCCGGGGAGCGGGAGGGGGAGCGTGGCGTCCGCGGTCATGCCTCACTCCCTCGTCGCGTTACCTTGCCGTTATGTGGTCGTCATGTGGCAGACAACTGATGTCCACCTGAATCTATCACCGAGGGTGGTCGGACACCATTGCGCTAAGGTGTCCGGAATGAACGCCCGACAGCAGCTCACGGTCCCGCTGCTCATGGCGCTGGCGCTGCTCTCCGCGTCCGCGCCCTTCGCCATCGACATGTACCTGCCGGCCCTGCCGGACATCGTCCGTGATCTGGACACCACCCAGCCCATGGTGCAGCTCACGCTGTCCGCCTTCCTCGCCGGACTGGCGATCGGCCAGCTCATCATCGGGCCGCTGTCCGACGCCCTCGGCCGGCACCGGCTCATGCTCGTCGGCACCGTCATCGCCCTGGCGGCGGCGGTGTTCGCGGCGCTGGCCCCGACCGTCGAGATGCTCATCCTCGCCCGCCTCATCCAGGGCCTGGGCTCCGGCGCGGCGATCGTGCTCTCCCGCGCGGTGGTCCCCGACCTGGCGGTGGGGGAGGCGGCGGCGCGGGCCTTCGCCCTGCTCATGACCATCCAGGGCGTGGCCCCCATCCTCGCCCCGGTGCTCGGCGGCGTGCTGGCCGAACCCATCGGCTGGCGCGGCCTGTTCTGGGTGCTCGCCGGGCTGGCGGCGCTGCAGGTCGTCGTGGTGCTCGTTGTCATTCCCGAGTCCCGGCCGCCGGAGGAGCGCAGCCCGGCGACCGTGCGGGGCGTGCTGGGCAACTACGCCTTCGTGCTGGGCAGCCCGGGCTACCGCGGCTACCTGGTGACCTTCGCGGCGGCCTTCTCCGCGATGTTCTGCTACATCTCCGCCTCGCCGTTCGTCATGCAGGAGCAGCTGGGGATGTCCGTGCGCGGCTACGCCACGATGTTCGCCGTCAACGGCGTGGGCATCATCGGCGGCAGCCTCGTCAACGCCCGCCTCATCGGACGGGTGCGCACCGAGAGGCTGCTGCTGGGTGCGCTGACGGTGCAGGTCACGGCGACGCTCGCGCTGCTGGCGGCCACCGCCCTGTACCCGCACAAGTGGCTCATCATGGCGCTGCTGTTCGTCATCATCGCGCAGATCTCCATCGTCATGGGCAACACCACCGCGCTGGGCACCGGGCTGGTGCGTGAGCGCGCCGGGTCCGCCTCCGCACTCATGGGTTTCGCGCAGTTCGGCATCGCCGGCCTGGTCAGCCCGCTCATGGGCCTGGGCGATGATCCCGGCGTCACCATGGCGCTGGGCATGACCGCCTGCTTCCTCGTGGCCCTCGGCGCGGCGGTCTACGCCACCCGCACTACTGCAGGGCCGACGTCAGCTTCATGACGTTGTCGACGTAACGCCGGAAGAAGCTGCGGTCGTTCCACTCCTCCAGGGTGAGGCGGCGGGAGACGGCGAGGTAGGCGTCGGCAAGCTCATTGAGATCGTCGAGAATGTCACCGCGGGCGATCATGAGCGTGGCCTCGTAGTTGAGTCCGAAGCTGCGCATGTCCATGTTCGAGGAACCGACCGTGCCCATCGACGTGTCCGAACCGGGGTCGGCGATGTTGAACTTCGAGTGCAGGATGTACGGCGCGGGGAAGAGGTGGATGCGCACGCCGGCCTCGAGGAGCACCTGGTAGTAGGACGACTGCGCGTGGTGCACCATGAACTGGTCCGACTGCTCGGAGACCAGCAGATCCACCTGGACCCCGCGGTAGCAGGCGGAGGTGACGGCCTCCAGGAGGGACTCGTCGGGGATGAAGTACGGCGAGCACAGCACGAGGCGGTGCTTGGCGGCGTGGACGATGGAGTTGAACATCCGCAGGTTCGGCTCCGTCGTGTAACCGGGGCCGGAGGGGACGAGCTGGACGATATTGTCGGACTCGCCGGGCTCGGGGCAGGAGGGGTCCTGCACCTCGTGCTCCGGTGGGGGCTCGATGTCGAGGAGCTCGTTGGTCTCCGCGTACCAGTCGACGGCGAAGAGGAAGGCCATCGACGCCACTACCGGGCCGGTCACCTCCACCATGCAGTCGACCCACTTGCGGCCCTTCCGGATGTTCGCGCTCATGAGGTAGGAGCGGTCGATCATGTTGATGGAGCCCATGAAGCCGACGCGGTCGTCGATGATGAGCAGTTTGCGGTGGTTGCGCAGATCGGGGCGGCGGAACCGGAGGCGCCACGGCTTGAGCGGGAGCATGAGCTGCCAGTCAACGCCGATCCTCGTGAGCCGGCGGCCGAGGCTGAGATAGCCCGGGTACTTCAGGGAACCGATCTGGTCGAAGAGGTAGCGGACCTTGACGCCGCGCTGCACGGCGCGTTCCAGGGCGCGGAAGAAGGGGTCGGTCGTCTCGTCCCAGGCGGTGATGTAGATCTCGACGTGGACGTGGTCCTCCGCCTTGTCGACCGCGGCCGCCATCCGCAGGATCGTCTCCTCGTAGTCGCCGTACACGCCCCGGTTGTGGGCGACGACGGCCGGCAGGTTGGTCAGCCGACGGTTGAGCTTGACGACGGACTGCATCTCCGGCCGCAGGTCACAGCCCTCCGGCCAGTCGGGGACGTGCGACTGGACGTCCTCGATCATGACGTTGGCCTCGCTCTGGATGCGGTGGCGGCGCCGATTGATGTACGGCGAACCCACGAGGAGGAACAGCGGCAGCCCGATGAAGGGCAGCAGCAGAATGGCCAGCAGCCAGGCGGTCGAGGAACTCGGTCGGCGCCCCTCCGGGACCAGGCCGATCGCGATGATCTTGATCGTGTAGTCGACGATGAGGCCGATGAGCTGCCACGTGCTGAGATCGAGTGCGAGGGTCACTTAACGGACCTCGTCGAAGGTGGCCTTCTCCACGTAGTCGACGACCACCGGCGCGTGATCCGAGGCGCCCGTGCCGGCCCGCTCCTCGACGTCGACGAACGCCGCCTGCGCCTGCTTCGCCAGCGCCGGGGTGGCCAGCTGGAAGTCGATCCGCATGCCCTCCCCCTTCTGGAAGCGCAGGGCCTTGTAGTCCCAGTAGGTGAAGCGTGCCTCGGTGAGCGGGCGGGTGACCTCGGTGAGCCCGGCGTCGATGAGCCCGTCGAAGCAGATCCGCTCCGGCTCGGTCACGTGCGTCTTGCCGTCGAAGAAGGCGATGTCCCACACGTCCTCGTCGAGCGGGGCGATGTTGAAGTCGCCCAGGTAGACGGCCTTCTGCCCCGGATCCGCGCGCAGGGAATCCCGCACGTGGTCGGCGAGGGCGTAGAGCCAGCGCAGCTTGTAGTCGTAGTGCGGGTCCGCGATCTCGCGCCCGTTGGGCACGTACAGGCTCCACACGCGGACCCCGCCGCACGTCGCGCCGATGGCGCGCGACTCGACGATCTGCTCCGCGCCCGGATCCTTGTCGAAGCCCGGCTGTCCCGGAAAATGCTTCTCGACGTCCGCGATACCCACCCGGGACACGATCGCCACGCCATTCCACTGACTGGTGCCGACGTGCGCGACCTCGTAACCCGCGGCCTCGAAGACGGCGTAGGGGAACTTCTCGTCGGTGCACTTCGTCTCCTGGATCGCCAGGACGTCCACGTCGTGGCGTTGGAGGAAGGCGACGACGCGCTCCGCACGCGTGCGCACGGAATTGACGTTCCAGGAGACGATCCGCATGAAGTACACACTACCTGCGGGTCAGGGGCAGGTCAGGCCTCGGTGGCGTTGAACATCCACAGCACGCCGAACTGGTCGCGGACCTGGCCGTAGTGGTCACCCTACGGGGCCTGTTCGAAGGGCATCTCCACCTCCGCACCACCGGTGATGAAGCGGTTGATGATGCCCTCCGCCTCGGCGACGGAGTCGAACTGCAGGAGGAGGGAGTAGACGTCGGAGCGCAGCCCGGGGGCGTCGTCCTCCATGGCGTCGCCGCCGGCGATGCTCACGGTGTCGGAATTGAGGGTGGCGTAGGCTACGGCGTCCCGCGGCGGGTCGAAGGGCAGGCCCTCCATGGGGGTGTCGCCGTAGGTGAGAAGCTCGAGCTCCCCGCCGAAGATGGACTCGTAGTGGCGGAACGCCTCCGCGGCGTTCCCGGGAAAGGAGATGTTGATGCTGAACTGCATGGACATGGGTACTCCTGGCCGTTGTGTGTGACGTAACGGGTATTAAGTGGTCCACGTCACAGTGTAGGCCTGCGCGGGTGATCCGTCGACCGGGAAACGCCGACGCCGAGGGGAGTGGTCTCAGGACTCCCGTCGCGCGTAGCGGTGCCGGTGGTGCTCGATGAACCCCAGCTTCGTGTACAGCGCCCGGCCCGCCTTGTTGGAGGCGATGACCTGCAGGTACGCGTCGGTGGCGCCGCGGGAGGCGCCCCAGGCGAGCATCTCGGCACCGAGTCGGGTGCCGAGGCCGCGACGTCGATAAGCTTCCGCCACCTCGACGGCCGAGTACCCGAGCCACACGCGACCATCCTCCGAGGACGTGAGCGTACCCCGGGTGATCGCGACGGTCTCCCCGGCGGGTGCGAGGAGGCGGCCGAAGCCCATCTCGCCGTCGATCTGGTCCTGCAGCAGGCGCAGCGCGTGGACCGGCAGCGGCTGGCCGCGGAAGTGGTAGAGGGCGAGCCAGTCGTCGTCGGGTTGGTCGTCGATGCGGAAGGTGTACTCGGCCGCGGGGAGGTCGAGGGCGGTCAGCTCGCGCGTCATGACGATGATCTCCGGGCCCAGCTCCCAGCCGCCGGACTCGACGAGCTTCTCCGCGGGCGCGCCGATGCGCTCCGGGATGAGCACCTTCACCGGCAGATTGTGGCGCTCGTAGAAGGCCCGGATCTCCTCGAGCGGCACCTGCCCGAAACCGGCGGAACGGCCCAGGGGGGCGGCGGAGTTGGAGCGCTCCGTGATGCCGTCGCCGGCGCGCATGAGCCACTGGCCGTCGCGCGTCCACGTGTGTTCGATGCCGGGGAAGGCCTTGGCGGTGGCGGTCTCCACGGCGCGGATGTCGGAGTTGCGGATCCGGCGCGGGGAGAGTTTCTTCACCACCTTGACCAGCTCGTCCGGCACCTCGATCGGCTCGGCCGAGGAGACGAAGCCGCCGACGGACTGCGGGCGCAGCACCAGCGGCGACACCGAGACCACGTGCCCGATGATGTCGGAGAGGTGCCCGGGGGTGTCGGGGAGGAGGCGGCGCACGACCACGCGGTCGCCGACCGCCACCTCGTCGGAGCGGAAGATACCCATCTAGTGCCCGAAGGGGTCCTCGTCCTCGCCCGGCATCCAGGTCAGGCCGGGTTCGGTCCACCCGTTGGCCTTGATGGTCTTCTTGGCCTGGCGCTTGTAGCGGCCGATGAGGACGTCGGTGTAGAGGAAGCCGTCGAGGTGGCCGACCTCATGCTGGAGGCAGCGGGCGAAGAAGCCGGTGCCCTCCACCTCGATCTCGTTGCCGTCGGCGTCGAGGCCCGTGACCTTGGCCCAGGGGGCGCGGCCGGTGGGCCAGCCCTCACCGGGGACGGAGAGGCAGCCCTCGTCCTCGGAGCCGTCATCGGCCGGCATGGTCTCGGGGATCTCGGAGGTCTCGAGCACGGGGTTGATCACGCATCCCGTGTGCTGCACGCCCTCGTCGTCGGGGCAGTCGTACACGAACAGTCGCTTGCCGACGCCGATCTGGTTCGCGGCGAGACCGACACCGTTGGCGACATCCATGGTCTCGTACATGTCGGCGATGAGGGTCTGGATCTCCTCGCTCCCGATGTCGGCGGGGTCAACGGGCGTGGTGGGGTTGTGCAGCACGGGGTCGCCGTGGATCACAATCGGGCGGATCGTCATGGCATACAGTTTAGGCATGTCCGGCCTGAGTGAATCCGATGCCCGCCTCCTCGCCTTCGAGGAACGCGCGCCCCGCTCGGCGGGAGCGAAGGAGGAACTCATCCGCGCCGAGCTGGGGATGAGCCCGGTCCGCTACTATCAGCGCCTCAATCTGCTTATCGACGTCCCCGCCGCCATGTCCGCCCATCCCGTCCTGCTCGGCCGTCTGCGGCGTATCCGGGACCGACGGGCCGGGGAGCGCGCGGAACGCGCGGCCCGCGATGATTTAGACTGACTCCTGTGACGCATGTGAATCCGGAGAATCAGTCAGAGTCCGCAGAATCCACCAGCACCGCCGCCGGTGCCGGTTCCGGTCTGCCGCTGCGCGGCCTGGCGATGGTGCTCATCGCCGTCGCCGTGCTGCTGGTGATGTGGGGCCTCTACGCCGCCACGCAGAACACCGATTCCGACGGTGACCAGGCGGCCCCGGCCACGACCACGGAGGTCGTCGAGACGCGGGCCGAGCAGCCGACCGCCCCCGCCGAGGAGACCACCGAGGAGGCGCCGGAGGAGACCACGACCGAGGAGGAGGCCGACGCCACCGACGCCACCGACGCCACCGAGGAGGAGACCACCGAGGCCCCCGCTCCGGCTCCGGCGCCCGCCCCCGCGGACGAGCCGTCCCGCCTCAACGTCATCAACAACTCCACGGTGCCGAACCTGGCCGCCGATGTCGCCGACCGCATGCGCGCGGACGGCTACGAGGTCGGTGAGGTGGGCAACCTGGCGGACCACATCCTCCCGGAGAACACCGTCTTCTTCCAGCCCGGTAACGCCGAGGCGGAGCAGCGGGCCCGCGAGCTGGCGGAGCGCGTCGGGGGCGTGGCCCGCGAGTACGAGAGCTTCCTCCCGGAGAACACCGACGGCCGCAACGATCTGACGTTGGTGCTGGTGAACCAGGTGGCCCTGTAATGGCCGTCGAACCGATCCCCTTCCGCCGTTCGCCGCGGCCGACGCTCGGCGTGGAGTGGGAGGTCGCGCTCGTCGACCCGGTGACGCGTGACCTGGCGCCGAAGGCGGAGGAGGTCATCGACATCGTCCAGCGCGACAACCCCGAGGTGCACCTGGAGAAGGAGTTCCTGCAGAACACCGTCGAGCTGGTCACCGGAGTGCATGACACGGTGCCGCAGGCCGTCGCCGAGCTGGCGCACGACCTCAACGTGGTGCGCGACGCGGCGGAGCAGCTGGGTCTCAAGGTGTGGGCGTCGGGGTCGCACCCGTTCTCGGACTGGCGGAAGAACCCGGTGAGCGCGAAGATGTCCTACGCGGAGATCATCAACCGCACCCGTTACTGGGGTTCGCAGATGCTCATCTGGGGCATCCACGTGCACGTCGGCATCTCGCACGAGGACCGCGTGTGGCCGATCATCAACGCGCTCATGACGAAGTACCCGCACCTGCTGGCGCTGACGGCGTCCTCGCCGGGGTGGGACGGCATCGACACCGGTTACGCCTCCAACCGCACCATGCTCTACCAGCAGCTGCCCACCGCGGGACTGCCGTACCAGTTCACCACCTGGGCGGAGTGGGAGTCCTACATGCACGACCAGGGGATCTCCGGCGTCATCAACCACACCGGGTCGATGCACTTCGACATCCGCCCGGCCCCGAAGTGGGGGACCGTGGAGGTCCGCGTCTCCGACTCCACCTCCAACCTGCGGGAACTGGCCGCCGTCGTGGCGCTGACGCACTGCCTCGTCGTCCACTACGACCGCATGATCGACCGCGGGGAGGAGCTGCCGATCCTGCAGCCCTGGCACGTCGCGGAGAACAAGTGGCGGGCCGCCCGCTACGGCATGGACGCCCTGGTGATCACCAGCCGCGCCACCGACGAGCGCTGGGTCACCCAGGAGCTCACCGATCTCGTCGACGAGCTCGCCCCCCTCGCCGAGGAGCTCGGCTGCCTCCACGAGCTCAGCCTCATCCCCGAGATCCTCGAGCGCGGTGCCGGGTACCAGCGGCAGCGCCGCATCCACGAGAAGACCGGCAGCTGGCTCGGCGTCATCGACGCCACCTGCGCGGAGATGGAGGAGATGGTGCCCCGTGACTGATCTCGTCCTCGTCCCCACGGCCGGCCGCATGCCGGACACGTGGACCGACGTCATCCGCGCCTTCCCCGCCGGGTGGAAGCCCTGGCTGCCCAACCCCGTGGCGGGCAGCCTCGAGAGCTACCTCGACAAGCAGGAGTTGCGGAAGGTGGTCCTCGTCGGCCACGGCACCGGCGCCCTGGCCGCGCTGGCCCTGGCCCGCTCGCAGCCGCAGCGCGTCAGCCACCTCGTGCTCGCCGATCTGCCTGACACCGCGCCCACGCGCCGCGCCGTGAAGCTGCTCCCCGGGTTCCTCTTCCGCCGCAAGCAGGAGGTGCTCGATTCCCTCGCGCAGGCCGAGAACCTCGACGTCGCCATGCCGACCCTGCTTATCGACGTCACCTACGACCGGGATCCCGCCGGTTTCGTCGCCGCGATCGACGGGTTCCTCACCGCGCATCCGCAGTGAGTGACCGGTACCGGTCCCACCCCGCCCAGGCCGTCCAGCCCAGGAGGAAGAGCAGTCCGTAGCCGGTGAAGGCCAGCTGCCAGGCGACGTTGACCTCGAGGAACCACGGGCCGGGGTAGGCCATCTGCGGCCACAGCACGCCGGAGACGTAGGGCAGCAGTATGACGAACACCACCGCCACGGTGAACAGGGCGCCGAGCTGGGCGGCGAGGAAGCCGCGGGCGTCGATACGCGAGGCGATGCCGGCGATGACGGCGACGGTGAGCGGAACGATCCACACCCAGTGGTGGAACCACGAGAACGGGGAGACCAGGCATGCGCCGATGCCCGTGAGCGCCAGGGCGAGGGTGCGGTTGCCGCGGCGCAGCGCCAGCCACGCGGCGGCGGCCGTCAGGGCCGTGACCAGCAGGGCGAGCAGCAGCCACAGGAGCGTGGAGTCGGTGCCCGCGTTGCGCACCAGCAGTGACTTGATCGACTGCGCGCCGGGATTCTCGTGGACGCCGACGCGCTCGGAATTGAGCATCGCCTCGCGCCAGAAGGCCCCGGCGTCGGGGACGATGAAGAACCCGGCGACGACGGTGGCCAGGAACGTGCCGGCGGCCACGGCCGCGGCCCGGAAGCGGCGCTGCACGAGGAAGATGATGACGAAGAACGCCGGGGTGAGCTTCAGCCCGGCGGCGATGCCGATGCCGACGCCCGCCAAGCGGTGGTGCCGCGGCAGGACATCGACGGCCACGAGCAGCATGAGGATGAGGTTGATCTGGCCGTAGTAGAAGGAGCCGCGGACGGGCTCCGTGGCCAGGAAGGCCACCGCCAGCAGGACCGCGAGGAACGCGACGGGGCGACGGCGTTCGGAGAAGCACAGGAGGATGACGGCGACGAGTGCCAGCAGGTTCGCGGCCTGCCAGATGATCGTCGCCAGATCCGGGGTGAGCGTGGCCAGCCAGCGGAACACACCCGCGGCGAACGGCGGGTAGGTGAAGGGGAGCTCGCCGAGGAGCGGGGCGTCGTACAGCAGCCCGCCCTCGTTGAGGCGGCGGCCCGCCAGCAGGTAGACCTGCAGGTCGGTGGGCACGTGGAGGCCCAGGTCCAACCCCCCGACGACGTAGGTCTCCTTGCGGGCCATCCACGCGCCCAGCCACAGCAGCACGGAGATGAGTACGGGTGCGCCGAGCAGTGGGGCGGGGCGGTGCGGGATGGTGTCCTATCGTCTGCGGATGGAGCGGTCGGCGGGGGCGTCGTTACGCGACATATCCTCCCGCACACCATAGAGCCCTTCGCGACGGGACACGCGGCCGAGACGCTGCGCGGTGACCGGGGAGGTCATGGCGGCGAAAATCACCAGGAGAATGAGCACGCCGAGATCGCCGCGCTCCGCGACCCCGAACTCCGGGTCGCCGGTGACCTTGAGCAGGGCACCGAGGATCGTGAGGATGAGGCCGGTGGTCTGCGGCTTCGTGATCGCGTGAATGCGCGACATCGTGTCCGGGAAGCGGACGACGCCGACCGCCGCGGAGAACACCAGGAACGCGCCGACGATGATGAGGATGAGGGACGTGACGTCCGCGAACAGTGTGTAGGTCATTAGCTGCCGTCCCTCTTGCGGAAGCGGGCGACGGACACCGAGGCGATGAAGGCCAGCATCGCGATGACGAGCATCGCATTGGCGACGGTGGTGTCCAGCGTCCAGCAGATGTAGGTGGCCAGGGCGCACTGGAGCATCGCGACGAAACCGTCCAGGCCCAGCATCCGGTCCATGGAGTTCGGCCCGACGACGATCCGCCACGTCATGATGACGAAGGACACGGCGAAGAACGCCGCCGGGATGAGCAGGAAGGTGGTGTAGAGCTCGGGGTTCACGGTCAGCTCCTCTCGAAGATGCGGATCATGCGGCGTTCCAGGGTCTGGATGGTCTCGATCTCCCGGGCCAGGGCGGCCTCGCTGCCGGCGTCGAGGAGGTGCACCGTCCACATGCGGTTGGCGATGTCGATGTCACTGACCGAACCACCCGGCTGCAGGTTGTACAGCACCGTGGCGAACGACAGGACCAGCTCGTTGGACACGCGCATCGGCACCTTGACGATCGCCGACTGCGGTGGCGCCGCCGGGCGCAGCGACAGCCAGGCGACCTTCACCGACGCCACGGCCAGGTCCTTGAACCAGCCGAGCATGTGGAGGAACAGCAGCCACCAGTTGACGCTCAGACCGGCGATGGGCATCGCCGGCAGGGGCAGACCGAAGACGATGAGCGAGCCGACGAGCAGGCCCGAGATGATGTTCGCCCAGGTGAACTCGCCCATGAGCAGGCACCACATGAGAGTGATCCACACGATGAACCAGGGGCGGAAGCGGCGGCGGATTCCGGCGATCACGGCTGGACCTCCTCGGGGGCGGTTTCGACCGCGGGCTGCGGCTCGGGGA
This sequence comes from Corynebacterium pollutisoli, assembly GCF_900177745.1. Classification (GTDB taxonomy): domain Bacteria; phylum Actinomycetota; class Actinomycetes; order Mycobacteriales; family Mycobacteriaceae; genus Corynebacterium; species Corynebacterium pollutisoli. The sequence goes on from NZ_FXAR01000003.1 coordinate 191,240, forward strand.
GCATGTGGTCACGGTTGCGCAGGGTGTCGGAGCCGTCGTCGAGACGCTGCTGGTCGAGGGTACGGCCCGGGTTGTCCGCGGTGGTGCCCAGGACGGCCGAGCGGTAGATGGTGACGTCCTGCGCGCTCTCCGCGGCGCGTCCCGTGACGCCGGCGATGGGGCCGGCGAGGACGGTCACGGCCAGGGAGGCGGCGATGAGGGTGGCGGTGGAGGCGACCATGCCGACGGGCATGCGGCCGACGTCGTCACGCTCGACGAACTCGACCTCGTCGGTGATGTCCGCCAGCGGGGCCGGACGGGCCATGGCGACGTTGCCCTCCGGGGCGTCCTTACGGTCGCGCCAGAAGCCCTTCGACCACACGAGCACCATGACGTAGAGGGTGAGCAGCGAGGTGACCACGGCACCGCCGATGAGCAGCCACGCCATGAACCCGCCGACGTTCGCGCTGGCCTCGATGAGGATGATCTTGCCCAGGAACCCGGAGAACGGCGGGATGCCGCCCAGGTTGAGCGCCGGGATGAGGTAGAGGATCGCGATGACCGGGGCCGTGTACGCCAGCGACCCGAGGCGACGCAGCGAGGAGGTGCCTGCCTGCCGCTCGATGAGGCCGACGACGAGGAACAGCGCGGTCTGCACGAGAATGTGGTGCACGGCGTAGAAGATCGCCCCGGACAGGCCCTGGGCGGAGCCCAGTGCGATGCCGAAGATCATGTAGCCGATGTGGCTGACCAGGGTGAACGACAGGAGTCGTTTGATGTCGTTCTGCGCCATCGCACCGAGGATGCCCACGATCATCGTCGCCAGACCGACCCACATGAGCAGGCCGTCGAGCGAGCCGTCGGTGAACACCACCGAGCGCATGCGGATGATCGAGTACACGCCGACCTTGGTCAGCAGACCCGCGAACACGGCGGTGACCAACGACGGGGCGGTGGGGTAGGAGTCCGGCAGCCAGGCGTCCAGCGGGAAGACCGCGGCCTTGATGCCGAAGGCGACGAGCAGGGTGCCGAAGATCGCCGCGCGCGTACCGCTGGGCACGTCCTCCATGCGCATGCCGATCTGCGCCAGGCTCATCGTGCCCACCGCGGCGTAGACCATGGCGAGGGCGAAGAGGAAGATCATCGACGACACCATCGAGACCATGACGTAGGAGACACCGGCACGCACGCGCGACGGCGAGGCGCCGAGGGTGAGCAGCACGTAGGAGGCGACGAGGAAGACCTCGAAACCGACGTACAGGTTGAACAGGTCGCCGGCCAGGAAGGACATGTTCACGCCCATGCTCAGCAGCATGTAGGTGGGCAGGAACACGGCGACGGGCTCGTCCTTGCCACCGTCGCGGATACCCTGGCTGATCGCATACCACATGACGCAGAACAGGACGACGGAGGAGACGGTGAGCATCACCGCCGACAGGCGGTCCGCGACCAGCGTTATGCCGATCGGGGCGTCCCAGCCGCCGAGCTGCACCGTCTGGATGCCCTCCAGGTCCACGACCATGACCATCGAGGCGGTCAGGCCGATGAGGACGAGCAGGGTGCCCAGGGCGATGGTGCGCTGGATGTGCGGGTGCCGACCCGCCAGCAGCGCCAGGGCCGCCGCCGCCGCCGGCAGGATCACCGGCAGCGGAATGAGGAACGGCATGTACGGCAGCAGTGCGTCAACGAAGGGGGTGATCGTCTCAGTCATCAACCTCTCCCTTCACCGGAGCTTCGAAGGACTTCGGGCCGAAGGCATCGCCCTCGGACGTGACGCGACCGGTGTCCGGATCATCGGACGCGTCGTGGTCGGGTGCGGCGCTCGCCGTGGCGGGGCGCGCCGCGATGGCGGCATCCTCGAGGTCATCCTCGATGACGTCCGCGGTGCGGTAACGGTACTGGCGGTACGCCAGGGTGAGGATGAACGCCGTTAACGCCATCGCGATGACGATCGCCGTGAGGATCATCGCCTGCGCGAGCGGATCCGCCACGTTCGCATCCTCGTGGACCAGGGACTTGCGCCCCATGATCGGCGGCGCACCGGCCGAGCCGCCCGCCTGCAGGATGAGCAGGTTGGCGCCGTTGCCGATGAGCATGAGGCCGAGCATCATCTTGGTCATCGCGCGGTCGAGCACGAGGTACACGCCCGCGGAGATGAGGGTGCCCGCCGCGAGCAGCAGGAAGAGGTTCGCGACCATCTACTTGTCTCCTTCCGTGCCGGTGGTGCCGGTGGTGCCGGTGGTGCTCATTGCTTTGCGACGCTCCGCCGCCCGCGCCATCGACCGTGCCCGGTCGCGGGCGCGCTGTTTGCGCATCTCCTCCTCCTGGTCGAGCTGACCGCCCAGGGAGGAGAGGATGTGCATCATGAGTCCGACGACGATGAGGTAGACGCCGGCGTCGAAAAGCAGGGCCGACGGCAGGGACATGTTGCCGATGAGCGGCAGGTCCACCGAGTCGTACCAGGACGTCAGCGGCGGGTGGCCGAGGAACATCGGCCAGATCGCCGCGGCCGCGGAGAGGATCAGGCCTGTGCCGAGGATACGACCGGCGTCCACCGGCAGCGCCTCCTCGAGCTCCGCGCGACCACCCGCGACGTAGCGCAGGGTGAAGGCCAGCGCGGCGACGAGACCGCCCGCGAAACCACCACCCGGGGCGTTGTGGCCCGCGAAGAAGAAGTACAGGGACAGCGCGATCATCGACGGGAAGAGGATGCGCGTGGCCACGTCCACCATGAGGGAACGATTCTGGGCGCGCTCGGTCTCCACACCCGCGGCCAGCCAACGACGGCCGGTGACCGTCAGCGTCGGGCGACGCGAGGAACGGTTGAACGAGCGGGTGCGGTAGATGAGCGAGGCGACACCCGTGGCCGCGATGACCAGCACCGAGACCTCACCGAAGGTGTCCCACGCACGCAGGTCGACGAGCAGCACGTTGACCGCGTTGGCGCCGTGGCCGATGTCCTGCGCCAGATCCGGGATGAACGTGGCGATGGGCACCTGGGAGCGGGCGTTGATGGCGAACATCGTCACCACCGTCACCGACAGGCCCACCGCGATGGACAGCCAGGCGCGGATGCGGTTGGCCTTCGCCCCCGGCGACCACTCCGTGCTGGTGGGCAGCTTGCGCAGCACCAGCATGAAGATGACCATGAGGACGGTCTCCACCAGCGTCTGCGTCAGCGCCAGATCCGGCGCACCCTGCAGCGCGAAGATGACCGCCAGGGCGTAGCCGGTGACACCGACGAGGATGACTCCCGACAGACGGTTGTCCATGCGGGTGGCGGTGATGGCCGCGACGATGATGATCGCCGACGCCAGCGCCTGCCACGGCGAATCCCACAGCACCATGCGCACATCCGGCCGGTCGCCGAGGACCAGCACCACCATCGGCAGCGCGATGAGCACCGAGAAGATGATGCCCAGGTTGACCGCCAGTGAACCACGCTGGGTGGAGGCGGTCAGGCGCAGCGAGATGGTGCGCAGGTAGTCCAGCACCGAGTCGTAGGCGGCGTCCGCGGAACCCAGGGCGGGCTCCTCGAACTGCGCCTTGGCGATGATGTCGCGCTGCCAGTGCAGGGCCACACCACCGACGATGATGACGATCGACAGCAGCAGCGGGATGGTGAAGCCGTGCCACAGGGCCAGGTAGATGCTCTCCTCGCCCGGGGCCAGCGGCAGGACGTTGTCCAGGTGCGTGGTGATCGCGTTCGACAGCGGCAGCGGGTACACGCCGAACCCGACGGTGCAGGCGGTGAGGATGAGCGGGGCGATCCACAGGCGCGGGCCGATCGAGTGCATCTTGGCCACCGCCTCGGAGGTGCCGCCGCCGGACTCGTGGTCCGCCGGCTTCGTCGCGAACGCCCCGTAGAGGAAGCGCAGCGAGTACGCCATCGTCAGCGCGGAACCGACGACGATGGCCACCAGCATGAGGTTGCGCGGCATACCGACGAGCAGGTCCTCGTGCATGACCGCCTCGAGGACGGACTCCTTGGCCACGAAGCCGAACAACGGGGGCATGCCCGCCATCGACAGCGCCGAGATCATCGCCAGCGCCGTGACGAAGGGCTGCTTCCGGCCCAGTCCCGACAGCTCCCGCAGGTCACGGGTACCGGTGGTGTGGTCGATGGCACCGACGATCATGAACAGGGTCGCCTTGAACAGGGAGTGCGCGAACGTCAAGGCCAGGCCGGCGAGCATCGCCTCCCGCGAACCGACCGCCACCACCGAGGTGATGAAGCCCAGCTGCGAAACCGTGCCGTACGCCAGGACCAGCTTGAGGTCCTTCTGGCGCAGCGCCATCCAACCGGCCATGAGCATGGTGAACAGACCCAGCGGAATGACCACCAGGTGCCAGGTGGTGACCACGTTGAAGTCGGGGGCGAGGCGGGCGACGAGGTAGATGCCCGCCTTCACCATCGCCGCGGAGTGCAGGTACGCCGACACCGGGGTCGGGGCGGCCATCGCGCCGGGGAGCCAGAAGTGGCCCGGGGCGATCGCCGACTTGGTCAGCGCACCCGCCAGGATGAGCACGATCGCCGCCGTGATGTGCGGGGTCTGCGCGATCCCGTCGAACGGCGCGATCTCCGACAGACGCCAGATACCCGTCTGCCGGCCCAGCAGGATGATGCCGACCAGCATGGCCAGGCCGCCGAGCGTGGTGACCATGAGGGCCTGCCCGGCGGAACGGCGGGACGACGCACGCTCACCGTAGTAACCCACCAGCAGGAACGACAGCACCGACGTGATCTCCCAGAAGATGTACATCAGGAGGAAGTTGTCGGAGGTCACCAGGCCGAACATGGCCATGGCGAAGGCCACCATCTGGGCGCCGAAGATCGACAGGCGGCGTGGGTTGGAGTCGAAATAACCCCAGCAGTAGAACAGGACCAGGGCACCCACACCCAGGATGATCAGGCTGAACAGTCCCGCGAGGGAGTCCATCCGGAATTCCAGGTTGAGGTGTGCGGCCGGCATCCATTCCATGACGAAGAGCAGGGAGCCGCCGTCGGCGAACGTCCCTGACAGGAACAGGTTGAGTACCCAGAAGAAGCCCACGGCCGGCACGATGGCCAACAGCCCGAAGGCGGAGCGACCCATGGCGCGGATGAGGACAGGTGCGACCAACGCGGCGATGGTCAGGGCAGCCAGAAGTAACAGCACGTCTGCGGTGTTCCCCTTCGCTTTGAGGCGGACAGGTCAGTCAGGTCGAACGCAGACCGCGCGTCCGTGGTTGTCGTCGCCAACGTGCGTGCTGCCCCCAGCGGCACTGAGAAACACCCATGATTGAGGCGGCGTCGATAGGCGGCGCGGCCAACGATAAGACAGTCTAACTGAAGGCTGTATATATGGCCCTGTTGCACTGGTCACGGGGGCACCTTCGGACATTAATGGGGTGGGGTGCGGTGTCGCCTCGGTGTTCCCACGGTGTTCCCACGCGGATTTTATTCGTCGTACTATTTGACCTGCGGAAATGGTCCACCGCCCGCAAATCCACGTGGGAACCCCGAGGGCGTACCAAAGAGAAACTCCCCGCCACGTGGACGGGGAGTGACGCGTGAATGTATCAGCCGTAGATGCGCTGCGCGCCGGAGGCCAGGGCGGCGGCGATGGAGGCGTCGTTGGTGGCGCCGAAACCCATGGCCCAGGCGGTGCGGTTCTCGTTGTTCTGGTGGGCGACCTTGACGAAGGTGATGGTGGCCTCGAAGAGCTCGGTCTGGTGGAAGGCCAGGATCTCGACGTGGCGGCCGGCGTCGGCCAGCAGGTGGGAGGCGGCGGAGGTCGGGCCCATGGCGGTGATGTCGTGGGTGGAGGTGATCGGCTGCTCGGTCTTGGAGGTGCGGATCATCTCGGCGGTGTAGTGCTGCTGGCCGCCGCGGCCACGGGTGGCCTCCAGGTGGGCGATGCGGATGTCGGCGGCGGGGGCGTAGGTGGCGATGAACAGGGGCCAGGCCATGCCGGCGGCCTCGTCGCGCATACCGCGGGGCAGACGGTGGTCGTTGCCGAAACGCGCGGTGAACGGATCCTGCTGGATGTCAGCGGAAGCGTAGGTGGAGGTGGTGACGGGTGCGAAAGTAGCGTTGAACATGATGCGGTCCTCTAAAGGTCTTCGAAAAGGAAGGGAATTTTTAAGTGGACCGACTCTTCAGCGGCGAAAAAGCTTAACGACTACTACCCCAGGGTGCGGGGAGTCAGTCCCTAGCCCGCACTGGGGTTCGTAGCCTCGGCTACTAGCTGAAGAGCGATGTTGGTGTACGTCACGTGTGTCACTCTATGACCTACGCCACCCTCTTGGCAACCCGTTCACTGGAATTAACCTCCCGTTTACCCCCGCAGGTACCCGCTACCGGCCCCAGACCTGCAGGAACGCGGCCTCCGCGACGGCCACGTTGATGATCTCGGTGGGGTCGACGGACTCGTCGGGGGAGTGGATGGTGCACTGCGGCTCCTCCACGCCGAAGAGCGCGATCTCGGCGTCCGGGAAGGCCTCCTGCAGGGCGAGGGTGAGCGGGATGGAGCCGCCGGACCCCAGCGCCACCGCATCCTCCGCGCCGTAGGCGTCGGCCAGGCACTGCCGCAGGACGGTGAGGGCCGGGCCGGAGGGGTCGGTGGAAAAGGGCTGGTTCTTCTCCTGCACATCGACGGTGATGTGCGCGCCCCACGGGGTGTGGGCCTCAAGGTGTGCCACCAACTTCTCCATGACGTCGTCGGCGTCGAGGCCCGCGGGCACGCGCACGTTGAGCTTGGCCTGCGCGGTGGCGGGCACGGCGTTGACGGCCTGTGACACCGGGGTGGAGGTGAAGCCGGTGACGGTGATGGCCGGGCGGGCCCACACCATGTCGGCCGGGGCGTCCTCGTCGGTGCCCATGATCTGTGCGCCCTCGAGCATGCCGGCGTCGCGGCGGAAGTCCTCGGCGCTGTACGGCTCGCCCTCCCAGGTCCGCAGGCAGTCGACGCCGTCGATCGTCGTGCGGCCGTACTCGTCGCGCAGGGAGTCCAGGACGCGGACCAGGGCGGCGACGGCATCCGGGGCGGCACCGCCGAACTGGCCGGAGTGCAGCGGAGCGCGCAGGGTGTCCACGGTGACGGTCACCTGGCCGCCGCCGCGCAGGGACGTCGTCAGCGTCGGCACGCCGACGGCGGCGTTGCCGGAGTCGGCGATGAGGATGACGTCGGCACGGAAGAGCTCGGGCCGGGTCTGCAGCAGGTGATCGAGGCCCTCGCCGCCGCGCTCCTCGGAACCCTCGACGAGCACGATGAGTCCCAGCTCCGTGCCGCCGAGGTCGCGCAGGGCACGCAGGACGGCCAGGTGCATGACGAGGTTGCCCTTGCAGTCCGCGGCGCCGCGGCCGTACCAGCGGCCGTCGCGTTCGGTGAGCTCGAAGGGCGGGGAGGTCCACAGGGAGTGGTCACCGGCGGGAACCACGTCGTGGTGGGAGTAGAGGAGGACGGTGGGCATGCCGGGGGCCGCTTCCCGACGCCCGATCACCGCCGTCGATCCGTCGACGGTGTCGTGGGTGGTGACGTCGAGGCCGGCGTCGACAAGCGCCTTCCGGGTCCATTCGGCGGCGCCGGCGGCGTCGTCCTCGTGGCCGGGCTCGTTGTGGACGGAGTCGAACGCGACGATCTCGGTGAGGTCGCGGAAGATGCGGTCGCGCTGTCCTTCTATATGGGTGCGGAGTTCGTGGAGGGAAGCAGTCATAACGTCGGATTCTACGTACTTTGATCCCCGTGGCGCCCCGTTGAGTGTCAGCTACTAAAATCATGGGAATTACTTCAAAGTCCGACCTTGGATGAGATGCCGGAGCTGCATATGACGCAAGGATTTACCCCGTATTCCGGTGGCGGATACGGAAACCCACCGGGAGGTTTTGCCGGCACCGGGACCGGAGAGACTTTCGGCCCGTCTGGGGGAGAGAGCTTCTCGATGCCGTCGGCCCCGCGCGCCCGCCGGGCCACCTCGCAGCCGGTCCAGTACCTGGTTCCGAGCCTGGTGGCCGGCGTCGTCGGACTGGCGCTCAACGCGTTCCTCGTGCTCGGAGACCTCGTGGCGACGGACCGGACATGGGGTTACACCGCCATCGGAGCGTGGTTCGTCGCCGGCATCGTCGGTGTCATTGCGTTGGGCTGGTATTTCAGGGAGCAGAACAAGCGCCGGGGCGCCGGGTTCTTCTCCACCGTGGGTTGGAAGAAGGCCGTCGCCTACCTGACTTACGCCGTTCTCTGCGGCGCGATCATCTGGTCGGCCGTCAGCATTGCATTGTGGGTGAGCAAGTGGTGAACAGGTTTGCACAGCGGGTGGCAGCTCTCGGCGCTCTGACCGGAATGGTCGGGGCGCTCGCCGCGCCGGCGGCACTCGCGCAGGACGTGCCGGGGTCCGGAAGCCTCAACCGGGTCGGTGCCTGTATCGCCGATCGTGGTGCCCTCGACGTCATCATCATGATCGACGAGACCGAGAGTCTCGTCCACGAGGCCCGGGACGGAGCGGTCAACCCCGATGTCCCCGGTGCCGACGCCGAAGGCCACCGCGTGCCCGCGGCCCAGAGCTTCATCGACGAGCTGGTGGCCAAGCAGCGGGACGACAACCTGGAGACCCGCGTCCGGGTCGCCGGTTTCGGCCAGGAGTACAAGTCCGGGGCCACCGACCCCGACAATTACGGTGACTGGCTCGTCCTCGACCAGGACTCCGCCGGCGAGGCAAAGGACCTCATCGCCGCGTTCGCGGATCGTACCGACGAGCAGTACACCAACTACGCCTCCGCCCTCGAGGGTGCCTACCAGGACTTCTCCCGCTCCGGTGCGGAGGACCCGTGCCGCATGGTGGTGACCTTCACCGACGGTGCGCTCACCGCAGCCGAGGGTGCGGACGCCGCAGAGGCGGCCCTGTGTACGCCCGGTGGCGTGACAGACCGACTGCGCGGCGCCAACATCACCAACATCGGCATCGGCCTGTCCGCGCCGCACAACCCCTCCGACTTCTCCCTCTTCCAAGGGATCACGGAGGGCACCGGCAGCGCTTGCGGTGATCTCCCGCCGAACGGCGCCTTCTTCACCGCCGACAACGTCGGTGGGTTGTTCGCCGCCTTCCGCGAGGCGCTGGCGACGGGCGGAGAGGCCAGTGGGGAGACCCGCGCGGGGGATCCCTTTCACTTCGTGCTCGACGACTCGATCTCGACGGTGCGCTTCACCGCCATCGCCAAGGACGACCTGGGCCCGGACGCACACCTCGTTCTCACCGCACCCGACGGGGAGTCCATTCCACTCCGGGACACCGGTTCCGGCGAACTCCACTCCGGTGAGGTGACCTGGGCCGCCACCACGGACCCGGTGCAGAAGGCCGACGGCACACTCGCTCTGACCGACGGCGGCTCCTGGGCCGGAACCTGGGCGCTGCAGTTCCAGGGGTTCGACGAGTCCGCGGCCGACGGCCGGGTGTTCAACTCCGTGGAGATCCAGCCCGACCTGCAGGTGGAGTTTGTCTCCGGGGACGACTCGGCTGAGGGACTCAACCTGCGGGACGACGACTCCCTGTACCTGCGTCTCGTCGACCGTGACGGTAACGTCCGCCCCCTCGAGGGCGAAGGCGTCGTGGACCTGATGTTCAGCGGCACCGCAGCGGGTGACATCGTCCTCGCCGAGAGTGCCGACATCTCCCGTGGCGAGCTGCGGGTGCCGCTCGACGCCATCGGGCAGTTCCCCGCCCTGGGCAGCCTGCAGGCGCGTACCACCGTCACCACCCGCGGCGACGGCGTCAACCCCGGCACCCGACTGAGCCCCATCCTCAACACCACGCAGATGACGGTCACCCAGCGGGACATGCCGCAGCTGCCGGGCGACATCCGCTTCCGGGCGGAGGCGGAGACCGTTGCGGTCGACGTGCCCGTCACCGGGCCGGGTCGGGTCTGGATCCCGGCCGACAGCCACATCAATGCGGCCACCATCCCCGACGGGCTCTCCGACATCGCGGTGGCCAGCGCCCACGACAGCGTCGATAATGCTCTCGTCCTGGAACGGGACGAACATGCCGTCCTGCCGATCGAACTGAGCACCACCGAGCTGCGCGACGGCTTCGTCACCGGCACCCTCCCGGTCGCCATGGCCAATCTCGAGGGGGCGAACGAGACGGTCGCGGACGTGCCGACCGAGGGCGAGCTCTCCGTGCCGATCGACAAGGCGACCTTCGCGATCGCCTTCGTCATCGCGCTCGCGCTTGCCCTGTTCATTCCCCTGTTATTCCTTTACGCGGTCCGGTACCACACCGCCCGCATCCCGAAGGACAACATGGGCTACGTCCGCATGCCGGTGACCATCGACGACGGGCTCATCCGCTTCGCCGGACAGACCCGGCCGGAGATCGATCCCACGGTCGTCGGCCAGCAGCAGATACACAACAACGGGAAGAGCTTCAACGCGGACGTGTACTCGGTGAAGGTCAGGAGCTTCCAGCTCAACCCCTTCGCGGAACCCGTCGCCGTGGTCCAGCAGGCACCCTCCATCAGCGGTGAGGGCAAGCAGCTCAAGGGACACGCCAAGCTCCCCACCGCGGTGCAGGACACCTGGTTCCTCGCCGCCGACCCGACCGACCCCACGGCCATGGATCTCGTGGTGCTGGCCCGGCACCCCCTGGAGAACGGTGGAAAGAACTTGGTCGACAGCATCATGCACAAGGCCCCCGACCTGGCTGAGGAGCTGTCCCGACAGCTGGAGAAGCCTGCAGAGGCCACCCCGCCGTCCGTCGGCGGGGTCATCCCGGCGGACAGTGGCCCGCGTGCGACAGGCCCGGCCACCGACGGTTTTGCCCCCGGGACATCGGCCGGGGGGTTCGGCTCCGGCGGAGGTTTCGGCTCCGGTGGTTCCGGAGACGGCGCTGCCCCGGGAGCCTCCGGTGGCGGTTTCGGCTCCGGTGGCTTTGGATCAGGGGGAACCGGTGGCTCCGGCGGATTCGGCTCCGGGTCCTCCGGCGGTGGTTTCGGTTCCGGGAATCCCGGTGGTTCCGGCGGCTTCGGCAGCTGATCCCACCCCCGTCAGGCGGTCGTGTGTTCTATACGGCCGCGGACGTGTGGGTGGTCCCCTCTAGTGTTCAGATATCTGTGATTGACCAGTAAGGAATAGCAATGCACAAAGTTCTCGTCGTCGGTTGTGGTGGATCGGGTGCCAAGACCCTGGCCTACATGATGGACCAGCTCAAGACCACACTGGCCGAGCGTCTGCCGGAGCGGTATGACAGTCCGAAGGACGTGGATCTTCCGCGTGCGTGGCAGTTCGTCTCCGTCGACGTGCCGACGGTGGCCGAGCGACCGGGCAAGAACCTGGCGAACGTCCCGGAGGCGGGTGGTCGCTACATCTCCTGTGGTTCCTCGGACCGTTACGCCACCGTCGACACCGCCGTGTCCAATCAGCTCGCCAGCCGCGGTGAGCTCGGCACCATCGCCAGCTGGGCGCTGGAGAACCCGGCCGCGGAGACGACCCCGATCTCCGCCGGCGCCGGTCAGTACCGCTCGATCGGCCGCATGCTGTTCCTCAGTAAGCTGCAGGAGACGCAGCAGGAACTGAAGAAGTCCTGGGACGTCCTCTCCGGTGGAGAGACCGACCGTGAGCTGGCGGACCTGCGTTCCGCTCTCTACGGGCGTGCCGAGCACAGTGGTGAGAGCGCCAAGGAGCAGCCGCTGGTCTTTGTCGTGTCCTCCATGGCGGGTGGCGCCGGTGCGTCCATGGCCATCGACGTCTGCCGTCTGCTCACCGGGCTCGAGGGCAACGCGGTCTCCCTCAACTCCCTGTTCATGGTGACCCCGGACATCTTCTCCCAGGTCTCCCGCGATCAGGTGGCCGGCACCAACCCGAACGCCCTGGCCATGTTCGCGGAGCTGGTGGCCGCGCAGCTCGGATCTGCGACCGAGGAGGACAAGCGACTGTTCAACGCCCTGGGTGTGGCGGTCGGCGACGACGACATCCCGGTCGGCCGTATCTTCCCCGTCGGCGTGCGTTCCGGCGAGAACGGGGCGATGCTCGGTGACGGCAAGCCCGACACCGTCTACCGTGCGCTCGGCCGTGGTCTGGCGGCACTGCTCTCGGATGAACAGTCCATGGGCCACTACAAGGCCTTCACGCTCGGCAACCGCGGCACCTTCGACGCGGACACGAACTATTTCGCGTGGGGGTCCTCCGAGCCGAAGAACGTGCCGTGGGGCAGCTTCGGCTACGCCCAGCTGTCCATGGGCCGTGACCGTTACGCCGAGTACGCGGCGCAGCGTCTCGCCCGGAAGTCCGTGGAGCGCCTGCTCAAGGGCCATTACGATCCAACGGACGAGTCCCCGGCTGATGTGCAGATCCAGAAGCGACTGGACAACAACAGCGGTTCCCTCGACGCCCGTCTCCACGAGTTCCTTCCGGAAAAGGGCAACGCCGGCAACTGGATCTACCAGGCATTCCAGAAAGTCATCGAGGACTGGACCCGCTCCATGACCCAACGTTTGAGCGAGCAGATGCCGCTGGGACAGAACAAGCGCGGCAGCGAGTGGGTGCTCGACGTCAACCGTACCCTGCAGGGCATCAGCGCGCAGATCGACCAGGACCAGAAGAAGGAGCTCTACCAGGGCGTCAGCGCCTGGGCCAGCCCGGAGGGTATCCAGACGCTGCTGCTCAATCTGCTCAGGGATGAGATCGGCAAGTACGGTGTCCCCTACGGTTCCGCACTTCTGCAGCGGATCCGCAGCCGAATCGCCACGACGGTCCTGGGGGAGCTGCGGGGAATCTACTCCAGCATGTCTCCCCAGGCTGTCGTCCTCAACGACCAGCGCCGTGCGGACCTGGAGGGTAACCGGGGGCGTATCGACGACACCTCCGCCTACGTCCAGGAGATCGTCTCCGACGCTGCTCCGCAGATCCGCAGCCGTGCCGTCGGCCACATCGCGCACCGTCTCGAGGCCGCGCTGGAGGACTTCCTCCGCAACTTCATCGATCCACTGGACCGGAAGATCCGTGAATCGCACCTCGAGCTGGAGAAGCACACCGAGCTCACGAGCGACGTGAACCTCGGCGTCGCCCAGCTCAAGACCGACGTGCCGGCCCTGTGGCCCGACGAGTCGCAGTCGGAGGTGCCGAAGCGTTTCAGCCAGGCCGCCAATGAGGTGTTCCTCACCGAGGTCGACTCCTTTGTCGATCAGTTCGTCGCGGACATCATCCAGTCGGCCAAGACGGAAGAGCAGCAGGATTACGACTACGATCGTGCCCTCGAGATCTCCGCCGAGCGTGTCGTCAGCGGCGAGTGGGAGGCCCTCTCCGGTTCGGAGAAGGCCCCGCGTGATCTGCTGCGTCTGCTCGACGTGTGGGTGGCCCGCGAGCTCAGCCGCGACCCGGACAACCAGGGCATGTCCCGTGACCCGCGTCCGGCACGTTTCGACTTCAGGATCAGCACCAATGACATTCTCGAACGCGCACGTCAGTACATCCGCCGTCCGGGTTTCTCCTTCCAGCAGTTCATCTCCAGCTCGCTGCGTGAGTTCGTCACCTCCCCGGCGCTCACCGAGCACGAGCGCCGCGTGCGTCGGCAGACCGTGCTGAGCAAGTTCAGTGAGGCCATGACCTACGCGCTGCCGCTGGCTCAGATCAACTCCCAGCTGGTGCAGGCGATCTACGGCAAGGAGGTCTCCTACAACTTCAACTTCTCGCGCATCCCCTTCGGTGGCGATGAGGTCGGCAGCATGCTGGAGCAGGCGGTCCGTGACTACCCGAACCACCACCCGTCGGATGTGACGCAGCCGCTCGGAACGGCTCTGTCCAACCAGGGCGAGGAGCGGTCGATTGACATCTTCGGTTCCTACCCGAACTACGCGCCGATCGTGTTCGACTCCCTTCTGCCACCCATCGAGAAGCAGTGGCGTCAGACCACCGGCACCCGCGTCGAGTTCTGGCACGGTCGCCGCGCCCGTTCGCTCGTCGCCGCCCTGCCGCTGTCCGACGCCGACCGCAAGGCGATGGTCCTCGGCTGGTACATCGGCCGCCTCACCGGCCAGGTGAACTCACCGGGCACCCTCGACACCTCGGACAACACCCCGGTGCAGATCTTCGACGAGAACTCCGGTACCTGGACGGACTTCGACGTGCCGATGCTCACCCCCGTCTCGCGCTTCCGGCAGACCCTCGACTGGCTGCCCAACCTCCTGGAGTCCGTCTCCCTGGCCTGGGCGCGCGTCGGTGAGCAGCCGGTCTTCGGTTCGATGAAGCCCTACATGCTGCTGCGTCAGCTGTGGGATGCGGAGCCGGAGCCCTCCAAGCCAGGCCGCACCACCCGTGGTCAGCGACTCCTCCACGAGTGGCTGTACAACGGTGAGCGCAAGTCCGGTGAGCTGCACATGATCCCGGGCACCGAACCGGCTGCGACGATGGAGGCGCGTTACGCCGCCGTCAAGGAGTGGCTGGAGAAGCAGAACGCCATCGCCCAGGCCTACATCCCGAGCTCTCGCCTGGGGGCCGGTCTGCTGCGCACCGCGAACAACGACCGCCCCTACGGTGACATCACCGACCGTGAGCTCGCCTCCCAGGTCCCGGTCTTCGCCGATCTGGCCATCGACGTCGCGGAGGCCACCGCCCGGATCGCCGAGGTTCTCGAGGATTGCAGGCACCAGGGCCCGCCCACCACCCAGCCGACGCTCATGCCGACCTCCCCGTTCGCCGGTGGTTCCTCCTCCGGTACTCCCGCCATGCCGGGTGCGGGTGAATTCTGATGAATCAGCAGCTGGATCACGACAGCGCGTTGACGGTGTTCGTGGGACGGGGATGCCTGTCCCACGGCATCCGTCAGACCCTGGAGGACTTCACGGCCACCGGTCTCACCCGGGATCTCGCCTGGGTGGACACTGACACCTTCTCGTCTTCCTCCTCGGAGATCACCTACCTGTGCCTGGGCGAGGACGGCACCCCGCAGATCACGCGGGAACCGTTCAATGCCCTGGTCGCGCGGCTCAATGTCTCCGGTCTGCACCTGGGTGTCATCAACGTCGTCGGAGTGTCGGACGGCACGATCAGCAGTGATGAGCTGCAGGAACTGCTCGAGGCCATCGACAGTGTGCTCACCGGCCCCCGGATCGAGCGGACGAACCTGATCATCTCGGCGGTGGAGGCGCCCCTCGAGGGCGATCTGCCGACGCTGCGCGGGTACACGAACCTGTTCCTCGCGCCGGAGGATTCCCCGGGTCCGGAGTCCGCCACCGTGCCGTTCCACTTCGACGCCCTGGACAACCGTTTCACGCTGCACTGCGTGGCCGGCATCGCCAGTCTCTTCGGACTGTGGGAGGGCAGCCGCAGCGCTCCGGTGGCCCGCCTGGAGCCGGGCAGCGGCGGGTCGTTCCGGCTGGTCCGCGCCTACTACCGCCGTATCGACGGCCAGGAGGTGCAGGCCCGCCTCAAGGCCCGGATCTTCGACACCACCCGCAACCCGCTGCCCCGCCTCAACCGCCCGGGGCAGTCCCCGCAGTACACGGAGGACCCGGTGGCCTTCGCCCAGAATGCCGCGGAGGACCTGCTCACCGAGTTCAACCGCCGCCTGGAGGGGCACCGGTCGGAGGTGCTGGCGGACAAGACCCGCTACACCACCTCGTCGTCGGCAGCAGGGGAGTTCCTCCGGGCCTGGGGGCGGGGAATGGTGAGCACTCCCGCACGCTTCTTCCGTGAGCTCTCGGGTGAAACCCGGTCCTTCGTCGACGACACGGTGCAGTCCACCCTTTACGGGGAGGGTTCCCGCACCCACGTGGGCGGTTACCGGGAGACCACCGATGGTGAGTTGATGGAGCAGACGAAGCGGGCACCCCGCCCGGAGACCCTGCGCCTCGAGGCGACCCGGGAACTGGGGTGGATGTGGACCGCCTACGCCAACACCGCCATGTCGCTTCTCGACGCCTCGCCGCGCCACATCACCGACAGCAGCGAGGCGTCCTACCCGGGTGTCGTGCGTGAGCACGCCGAGGGGGAGGTGCGCGTCGCGCGCAGCTCCGCCGACGTCATACCGGGGCCCGACGCCAGTTTCGGCCGGGACCTGCCCGTCGAGGTGAAATCTACGGTGGGCGGCGGTGACATCGCCCCCTACGATCTGCTTGGCGTCGCCGACTACGAGCGTCGACTGTCCGACCAGCGACACGGCGGGCAGCGGGAGGTGGGCCGGGTCATCGGTGACTTCAAGCAGTGGCAGGAGGAGAACTCCGAGAGCTTCGCCTACTTCGTGGGGCGGGGGCTGGTGGAGCGGAAAACGCGGCTGGAGAAGCAGCGTGACGCCCTCGACCGGCAGATCGCCGAGCTGGAGAACCATCACGCCGAGGTCGAGGAGACCGGTGCCGCGGCTGGTGCCGCTCGCTGGTTCGGGTGGGTGTTCATGTCCTCTCTGGTGGTGTTCACCGGGCTGTGGGGATGGGCGAACCTCCGGACGACGCTTCTCGACGAGCCCTTGTGGGGCTGGGCCGCCAATCTCAATGCCGCATCGGCGTCCGCCAAGGGGTGGATGTTCGGGGTGTGGGCCGGATTGTGGATCCTCTGCTGGGTGCTGCAGGTGGTCTTCGAAACCCGCGATGAGATCCGTTTCCGGCACCGCCGTCGCGACGTGGTCGGTGAGTTGGAGGCCGCACGCGCGGACCTGCGGGAGGTGGACCGGGCGCTGCTGCGCCTGGGAGTCGGGTACCGGCAGTTCCTGTCGACCTCCCGGATGATCGGCGCGCTGCTGGCCGAACCCTTCGGCCGGATCCGTCATCTCCGGGTCGACTCGACCATCCCGGTCAACACGATGCCGGACTCGGTGGTCTTCGCGGAGGCGACGCCGGGATCGGGCGCCGTGGATGCTCTCGCGGACAGATTCCGTCGAGACCTCTACCGAGAGGGGTGGCTGGATGACTACGTCATGGGCGGCCTCAAGGAGGCTCTGACGCTCTCCGACGCCCACCACAGGATCGCCGTGAACGAGGTGTTCTCAACCTCGGGCAGCGGGACGGAGGGTGCCCTCGCGCGCCTGGCGACAACCGTCACCGGGGAGTCCTTCCGAGCCCGCGACCGGGCGAAGGAGAAGTGGCGGGCCATCACCGAAGAGCTGCGGGACAACTCCCGCCACAACGACGCGGACATCCTGTCCCCGTTGCAGATCTACCGCGCCGGAAAGCGGGAGACGGCATCGCCCCGGCTGCAGCTGGACGAGGTCCGCACCGTCGGCGCCTTCAACGGCGAGATCGCCACGGAGAAGGGGCGTGTCGACGGTGTTCTCGACCTCGATCCCCGCTACTGCACCTATCACCGCAACAGCAACACCTTCGACGCCATCGGCGTCAGCGAGGTGCTGGTCCAGGTCGGTGGGCCGGCGTTCCAGGGGGACGTTGCTTTCCGGCGCCCCGAACGTCCCGCACTCAGCGCGGACATTCTGCGCGCCATGCCCGTCTCCGAGGACTTCCAGTCCCCGGAGCGTCCCGCCATGCTCACGCAGCAGACCAGGCCTGAGCTGCCAGGAACAGGAGAGTTCTAGATGTCGACCGAACTAAAGATTCTCACCGCCTTCGAGACGTGGCGGGAGTTCGCTCGTCAGCGGTACGACGACGACGCGCTGCCCACCGGCGAGGAGCTGGTCGCTGCGGCGCAGGATCACAGCGAACTGGAGGACGGGGGCCGTTACCCCGCCCTCCTCGTCTGGGCGGAGGCGCTCAGGCAGGTGCGTGCTCTGGCGCTGACCGACAACGCCGAGGTCATCGGGATCCATGACTCGCTCTACGAGCCGACGCTGTCGTTCGAGTCCGATGCGACCACCGATGCCGGAGATCCCGTGGAGTACGCCGAGGTGGAGGAGGAACCGGAGGAGATCCTGGAGCCCGAACCGGATCCGGTGACGGACGTCCAGCCAGACCCAGAGCCTGCACCCGAGCTCGAGTACCAAGACCCGAACCTGCGCGACTACCAGCCGAATGAGTTCCGCATGCTCGACGGCTTCGCCGACCCGGAGGAGATCCCGGGCGCTGACTTGCGCGCGCAGGTGCAACCCGACGGCTCCGTCGTCCTTGAATGGGCACTGCCGGCGTCTGCGACGGGCAACGGACTGGTCCGGCTCTTCCGCATCATCAGTGATGAGGAGGAGTTCGACCGTGACCCGGATGCCGGTGAACCACGTGCGGTCACCGTCGGAGACTACTGGCTGGACCGGGATCCGCTGACCACGGCCTACCGCCAGTATCAGGTGTGGATGCACGAGGGGAGCTCAGAGACCAACGCGCTGCGCAGTGAGCCGCGGCTGCTCGGCGAGACCGCCTACATCCGCCCGATCGACCACATCGACCTGTCGGTGGCCGGTTCCAAGGTGAAGGGACAATGGGCTCCGCTGCCACACACGCACCGCGTGGCGGTGTTCGCCGCGAAGGCAGCGGCGAGGCGGGTGACCAGGCGGGACGAGATCGCCGTCGATACGCAGAACCTCCAGGGGTTCCGCTACACCCCGCAGTACAAGGGCGAGGAGTACAAGTTCGTCGCGCGTCGTTACGTGCTCATCCGTGGTGAGCAGCGGGCCTCGGCCGACTCCGAGGAGTTCCGGGTCTACGTCAACGCGGAGGTCGTTGATGTGCCGATCAACGTGGACGAGCTCTCGGACGGCTTCGACACCCGGTTCAGCATCAACTGGGAGAACCCGGACTCCGGTGAGGTGTGGATCTACCGCACCCAGCAGGCGCCGGTGGACGGACTGCAGGACCGCGTCGTCGAGGTCGATCAGCTGGAGGCGTTCGGGTTGGCGCAGCGCGACTGGGCGAACGACCTTGAGCGCGGCATGACCAGCTGCTCGGTGGACTGGCCGGAGGACTGGTACTCCGTGTTCATCACCCCGGTCAGCGTGGTGGGTAATCAGGCCCGAGTGGGGCGGTCCCACTCGCGCGTGCGCGTCGGTGGAATCACCAACCCCACGCTGTACGAGCGTGTGAACAACCAGTTCCTCACCTTCGGCTGGCCGGAGGAGGCCCACGAGGTCACCGTCGTCTACGGGGAACTGGGCACCGGTCATCAGATCGGCCCGGGCCCGGAGGCACCGGGGTCGAACATCGCCTCCATCCACCGGCAGACCTACGAGCAGGAGGGAGGCATGCGCCTGCAGCTGCCCGCCGCCGGTGACATCGCACTCTTTCCGTCCCGTGTCTATGAGGGGCAGCAGATCTGGGGCGACCCAGAGGTGCTCCACTACGACGGTCTGCACCAGTTCCGCTACGAGTTCGTCCCCTACAACGGGCACCTCGGCCTCGTCCTTTACAGCGACCGGGAGGACCACAACCACCGGCAGTTCACGCTCCGCCTGCAGCATGGACGGCTGCCGCTGGAACCGAACGACGGCCTCGAGGTGAAGACCCGCCGCATCGTGGGGGATCGACCGGACGGGCTGGACTTCCTGCCCGGCGTGAACTCCTCGCAGCTGTATCCGAATCAGGTGGTGGAGTTCTGGGAGATCGACCCGGCGATCCTCGGGGAACAACAGGGTCTGCTCCTGCGCCTGTTCGCCCGGGAGGACCACCGCCAGGGAACCCCGGTGGTCGCCGTCATCGATCCCTCCCCGGTCCACCTGTACCTCGACGAGTGGCGGAACTACCTGAACGGGCAAGCGCAGTGACGGGGCAGCCGCGCTGGGCGCACGTCACGTACGCCTCCTTTCGCAACCGTGCGGGCAGCGGCGGCTGGCATACCGGCCCCTCGGTGGAGGCCACCTCGGAGGAGGAGGCGCTGGTCATGGAGTACGCGCCGACCAGCGTGGTTCCCACGGCACCGATCGACGACTTCATCAGTGCCGGTGAGATCGCGGAGCTGCCGCGTCGATTCGAGTATCTCCCGCTGGGGGACAGGGGCCTGTTCATGCAGTCGGTGCCCGCCGGAAAGGACGCCACGGGGCGGCCCGGCAATGTGTTCACCCACGCGGCCATCGACCGGGACCTCGCGGAACCGCTTTCCGCGACGTACCCGGTGAACCTCTACCGGTCACCGGACCTGCAGACCCCGTTCCGCATTGCCGAGGTGGAGGCCGTGGAACTGGATCCGCAGCTGCAGGAGCCGCGTCCGGGTCCCCTCACGGACCTGTCCGTCGCGTGGACGATGGTGACCACCATGCTCGGTAATCGCAGCGGTGCCCTGTTCCGTCTGCAGGACGTTCTCTCTGAGGGGGAGACCACGCCGGTTCTGGTGCTTAAGAGTTCCAATGAGGCCGTGTACTGGCTGCAGGTGCTCTCATCGACGCTGTCGCCGGCCGAGTCGCGCCGCCTGCTGCGCTTCTCCACCTTCGAGCGGGCCCAGGCGTTGCCGACGGCGCTGCCGAATCAGCACCACCCCGTGCTCGTGGTGCCCGTCGCGGACAAGGACGAGCTCCGACGCCGCAGCGGGATCACCGTCATTGACCCCGCTGACCCGGAGACACAGCAGTCGGTGCCGCGCACCACGTGGGCGCTGCTGACGATGGGAGTCCTCGACGTCGGGGTTTCGCCGGCCTCCCTGGTCGAGTTGCTCACCACGGAGTCGGGCGGCGAAACGAAGTCCTTCGGTGACGCCCTGGCGCGGGTGGTCCGGTCCCGTCCCGGGGACTTCGGGGTGGAGCTGGCGGCTGTCGCCGAGCGGCATCTCGCAGAGTCTCCCCGGGCGCCGTCTCCCGCGGTGGTTGACGCCGATCTCGACCTCGTGCGACGTGTCGTCGACGATCCTCGTCTGGTACTCGGGCAGCACGTCTGGCCGGATGTCCGTCCTCCGAAGGCCCCGGAGCGGGAGTTCGACACCCTCTCGGTCACGGCCCGTGATCGGGTCCCGGGCCTCGCGTCGGCACCGACGGACGTACTCGTCGGTTACCTCAACTTCCTGCTGCGCACGGGCCTCGTACCGGCCGAGGATGTGCAGAACCCGGAGTTCCGGGGGCTGTTCCGTGACGCGGACTCCTTCCGCGGCGCACCGCACCTGCCGATGCCGCCGAGTGCACATCCGGACCTGCTGACTCTGCTCACTCTGGCTGACCGGGAGCGCAAGCAGACGATCCGCGCACCGCGGCCCGCCGGGGAACGGATCACCCGCGCCCTGGGTTCGGGCCGTAGCCGGGATGAGATCGTCGCCTGGCTGCGTCGCTCGGACACGCTCGAAATTCTGCGGGACTGGCGCGACGGTCGGGTGATCAGCACCAGTTCGCGCGATTTCTCCCACGACATGCTCCGCGTGTATTACGCGGTGTGTCTCCACCTGAGCGTGGAGCCCTTCATCAGCGGTGACCGCGCCGCAGATGATGAGCTTCTCGACGTCCTCGGCGAACTCATGCTGGAGGCCGTGGAGAAGGGCCTGAAGAGGAGACTGGAACGCCGGGACACGCCACCACCGACCACCACCGAGTTCCGCGACCTGGGCAGGACCGTCGCCGAGGACATTCTGTCGGCGGGGCACCGTCCGGTCCTGCTCGACCGGATCCTGGCGGATGTGGAACGTCACCGTGACAAGGAGAAACTGGACGGAATGGGGCGCGGCACCGCTCAGATCGTGGCCGCCGTCGCGAGCGGCATCACCGAGCAGACGAGGGAAGCACGAAGAGGAGAAGACAGTGAATAGCATCCGTCTCAATGCGGGACAGTCCTTCGAGATCGAGGGTGACTCCTTCACCGGTCGCCTGCACATCGAGTTGTCGGGGAAGCTGGATTTCGAGGTGTCCACCCCGCACATGGAGTCTCACCGCCGCGGAAAGCAGGTGGCCATCCGCAATCCGCAGGACATCTCCGAGATCTCCGTCGCGCCGGGATACGGGCACTCCTATTTCCCGACGGGTACGAAGCTCTTCGTCACTCTCGACCTGCTGTCGGAGGACGACGAGAACGTCCGTGTCGATTTCCCCACCTTCGAGGTCGGCGGCCTGCGCTCCTTCCCCGTCGCGGTCCTGCATCCGGCGGAGGGGAGGGTCCGGCTCACGGTCGCGGAAACCACGAGCGACACCATGCTCGACGAGTACTCGGCCGGCGTGCGTTCGGCCCTGCGGCGCTCGATCGAGAGGGACAGCCTGCCCGAGGGCCGGCGTCGTGACGTGGTGTTGCTTGTCGACGTCTCGTCGTCGATGCACCTCAACACGAGCCCCCGGGCGTTCGAGGCGATGTGCATGTTCGCCGCCGGCGTGCTGTCGACCAGCAGCGGCGATCGTGAGATCCGTCTGGCCACCAGCAGCTCCGCCACATCCGTGGAGGTCCTGTCCGGGCCGGAGGCGATCCGTCAGCTCACGCCGGGGGACTTCCCGGCGAAGGAGGTCGGATGGAGCCGGGACCTGGGAGCGCTTGATGAGGAACACGCGCTGGTGGTGCTGTCCGATGATCTGCCTGCAGAGGTGGCAGGGTGGCGCGGCGTCGTCCACCTGTTGACAACTCGGAGGCCGGTGGATTCCCGGGGAATCAGTTTCACGGTCTTTGACGAGACCTTGATTAACGCCGTGATGGAGCAGAATGCTGTCGCCCTCGCGGTGGAGACGAGAACCATGTTCGACACCTTGACACAGGGAGAGAAGTAGACGATGGCGAGAACCATTCACACCGGGGTGCTGCCGACGCGCTGCCCTTACACCTTCCAGGAGATGCAGGATCCGCAGGCGGAGCATTCCCCGTTCCTCACCCCCTCGGAGCAGCAGGAGTACCACCTGCCGGAGGGGTGGCAGGGGTCGGGCACGCTGACGTTCGCCATGGCGGGTGCCCGCACCTCGGGCAAGAGCCTGTACATCGCGGTGATCGTCAAGCTGCTGGAGCGGCTGGTCATCGAGAACCAGGGCACCTTCCGCTACGCCGACGAACACACCCGTCGCACGTACACCGAGCGCTATGAGAAGCCGCTCTTCGAGAAGATGGGACTGCTGCCGCCGACCCCGCCGGTGTCGTCCACGGACGCCCACCAAGACCGCCCGCTCATCTTCGACGTCGGCACGCACCGCCGCGACGGGCAGCTCCAGAAGATCTTCGTCGTCTTCCGCGACGTCGCGGGTGAGGACCTCAAGGAGGAGAACTTCGAGGAGCGGCAGGAGGAACTGGAATTCTTCCGGGCCGCCGATCAGATCCTCTTCCTCTTCGACCCGATGGCGGTGCCGCGCATCCGCCAGCTGCTCGAGGGGTCGGTGCCGATCCACGAGGTGGGTGACGACGACCCCACGGTCGTCCTGCAGAACGTGCTGCGGGTTCTGGGGACAGAGCACCGCCCGGACATCGCGTTGTGTCTGTCGAAGTTTGACGTCATGCAGCGGCTGTCGGAGGTCAACCAGGCGCATCATTTCACCGATGGCCCGAACACCGTGAACTGGCAGCGCGTGATGAACAACTACGGGGCGTCCTTCCGTCGCGAAGGAGCGCTGCCCACGGAACCTTTCGATCCGGAGAACAGTCACCTGCTGCACATGGAGGTGTCCAGCCTACTGCAGTGCCTGAACGCGACGCAGATGATCAACCAGCTCAACACCCCGTTGTTCGGCACGGAGGGGTACCGGTACCAGTGCTTCGTCGTGTCGGCGCTGGGTGCGTCCCCGGAGGGGGACCGCGTGAGCCGGACGGGCATCGCCCCGTTCCGGTGCATGGATCCGTTGCGGCAGAAGTTCTCCGAGTTCGCTCTCTTCGACGGCACCAGCAGGACGGGAGGTCTCTGATGAACAGTGGTCACGAGGGTATCCGGGGTGGTTTCGACCGTCCGGATTTCAGCCCGGGATCAGCACCGACGGGACCGCGGGTCGGGCCGCCGGTGGAGACGACACGGGCCGAGATCGCCGCACGCGACGAGCAGAGGCGACAGGACGAGATTCGGGTCAACCGGCAGCGCCGTCGACGTCTCCTCATGGCGATCGGCGGGGCGATCATCGTCGTCGCGCTCATCGTGTTCGCAATGGTGTGGTTCTGGGGCGACGATCGGTGGACGCAGGCTGCGGCCATGATCTGATGCGCCTCGCCGTGCTGTGCCTTGCACTCGCCCGCCTCGACTGCTAAAAACGGGTTAGCACTCAAATCCAGTGAGTGCCAGAAATCGATGTCTTCAGCGGGTGAGGTTGGTTCACACTCACCGACCGTGCCGTCGCGGGCGCCTGTTGGAGTGCAGACGTGAGTGTCGTCCTATATCAATAAGGAGCACAAACACACATGGCAAAGCTCATCGCCTTTGACGAGGAAGCACGTCGCGGCCTCGAAAACGGACTGAACACCCTGGCCGACGCGGTCAAGGTCACCCTGGGCCCCAAGGGCCGCAACGTTGTTCTCGAGCGTGGCTGGGGCGCCCCGGTCATCACCAACGACGGTGTGTCTATCGCCCGTGAGATCGAGCTGGAGGATCCGTACGAGAAGATCGGTGCGGAGCTGGTGAAGGAGGTCGCCAAGAAGACCGACGACGTCGCCGGCGACGGCACCACCACCGCCACTGTCCTGGCCCAGGCTCTCGTCCGTGAGGGTCTGCGCAACGTGGCCGCCGGTTCCAACCCGATGGGTATCAAGCGCGGCATCGAGCAGGCCACCGCCAAGGTGACCGAGGCTCTGCTGGCGTCCGCCAAGGATGTCGAGACCGAGGAGGAGATCGCCGCCACCGCCGGTATCTCCGCTGCTGACCCGGCCATCGGTGCGCAGATCGCCAAGGCCATGTACGCCGTCGGCGGCGGCGAGGTGAACAAGGACTCCGTCATCACCGTGGAGGAGTCCAACACCTTCGGCGTCGATCTCGAGGTGACCGAGGGTATGCGCTTCGACAAGGGCTACATCTCCGGTTACATGGCCACCGACCTGGAGCGCGGCGAGGCCGTCCTCGAGGATCCGTACATCCTGCTGGTGTCCGGCAAGATCTCCAACATCAAGGATCTGCTGCCGCTGCTGGAGAAGGTCATGCAGTCCGGCAAGCCCCTGCTGATCATCGCCGAGGACGTCGAGGGTGAGGCTCTGTCCACCCTGGTCGTCAACAAGATCCGTGGCACCTTCAAGTCCGTCGCCGTCAAGGCCCCGGGCTTCGGTGACCGTCGTAAGGCCCAGCTGCAGGACATCGCCATCCTCACCGGTGGCCAGGTCATCGCCGAGGAGGTCGGCCTGTCCCTGGAGACCGCCGACATCCCGCTGCTGGGTACCGCCCGCAAGGTCGTCGTGACCAAGGACGACACCACCATCGTCCAGGGTGCCGGTTCCGCCGAGCAGATCGAGGGTCGCGTCAAGCAGATCCGCGCCGAGATCGACAACTCCGACTCCGACTACGACCGTGAGAAGCTGCAGGAGCGTCTGGCCAAGCTGGCCGGCGGCGTCGCGGTGCTCAAGGTCGGTGCCGCTACCGAGGTGGAGCTCAAGGAGCGTAAGCACCGCATCGAGGATGCAGTCCGCAACGCCAAGGCTGCTGTCGACGAGGGCATCGTCGCCGGCGGTGGTGTCGCGCTGCTGCAGGCCGCTGAGGTGCTCGCCGACGACCTCGGCCTCACCGGTGACGAGGCCACGGGCGTCAAGATCGTCCGTGAGGCCCTGTCCGCACCGCTGAAGCAGATCGCCCTCAACGCCGGCCTCGAGGCCGGTGTCGTGGCCGACAAGGTTGCCGGCCTGCCGGCCGGTGAGGGTCTCAACGCCGCCACCGGTGAGTACGTCGACCTCATGGCCGCGGGCATCAACGACCCGGTCAAGGTGACCCGCTCTGCGCTGCAGAACGCCGCCTCCATCGCCGCGCTGTTCCTCACCACCGAGGCTGTCGTGGCCAACAAGCCGGAGCCGGCTGGCGCTGGCATGCCGGAGGGTGCAGGCGACGCCATGGGCGGTATGGGCTTCTAGAAGCCGCTTATCGACGCCCCTTTACGGCCGCTCCCAGGACCATTTACGGTTCCTGGGAGCGGCGTTTCCCCTTTTCGGGGGTAGGTCCGATTAATGTGGTGGTTATGGGTCGGCGCTACATCGGGGAGGGGTCGTGGTATGTTACGCGGTCAGTCCACGTTCACGTGTTATTAACCTGAGACATGCCATTTCCGCAGGTCGCCGGCAATGACCTGCGATGACGATGCTCGTCACCGCAGAATGTCACCGCCGGGTTACGGTGGCCCCCGGAAAAGAAGTTTGGCTGTAGCGCTTGACGGTGCCCCAAGTTGTGACAAAATAATCCCCGTGACGCCCGCAGGGTGTCAGTCAACTGGAAACTCACCGGCCCATGGGGGTCGGTCCACTCAAGGAGATATCTCATGGATCTCGGTACCATTCAGGACGCCCTGAAGGACTTCGCCACCTTCGGCAAGAACATCGGCGACGCCTTCCAGCTCATCCCGACCGTCCTCGGCGACACCCTGGACTTCTTCGTCAACTTCAAGGAGCTGTCCTCCACCACCGAAGAGGCCGCTGACGCCTCCAAGGACGCCGGCTCCGCCATCCTGTCCTCCACCACCGGAGACGCCGGTGACACCACCCCGGAGACCACCGAGTAGTCCCCCCGCTCCTTCCGGGGAGCTAGTACCACCATCTCTTCACTGACACCCTTTTTGATCTAAGGAGATCACTTATGTCTTCCAACCTCATCGAATTCTTCGGCACTGTGGGCCAGCTTTCCTCCGGCTACGTGACCACCGAGGAGAGTGTCGACGACGAAGGCAACGTCACCGTCGACGAAGTTACCAACGAGACCATCTTCTCCTACCTCTTCGACCTGCTCGGCACCGCTGGCGACTGGGCTGGCGCTGTTGCCAACCTCATCGGTCTGGTTCCTTAAGTAACCCGCTGATCACAGCTTCCTAAAAGAACCTCGATCCGTACGGATCGAGGTTCTTTTGCATGGGTGGGGGAGGCGGGGCGTCGAAAGCCAAATTCATCGCACCTGCGTGCGGGGGACGGTCTAAGATTATTGGCATGGCTGAGCACAAGGACGACGATCTCCCCGTTATTGATCTCGCGAAGACCGAGGGCTATGTCGTCGACGACTCCGACGAAGACGATCCGGTGCTGCTGCGCCCGGACGGCACCCCCATCGAGACCTGGCGCGAGAACTACCCGTACGAGACGCGCATGACACGCGACGAGTACGAGAAGACCAAGCGTCAGCTCCAGATCGAGCTGCTGAAGTGGCAGAACTGGACCAAGGAGACCGGCCAGCGCCACATCATCCTCTTCGAGGGTCGGGACGCCGCAGGCAAGGGCGGCACCATCAAGCGCTTCAACGAGCATCTCAACCCCCGTGGTGCCCGGACTGTCGCCCTGGAGAAGCCCTCCCCGCGCGAGTCCACCTCGTGGTACTTCCAGCGCTACATCTCCCACTTCCCGGCCGCCGGCGAGATCGTCTTCTTCGACCGCTCCTGGTACAACCGCTCCGGCGTCGAGCGCGTCATGGGCTTCTGCACCGAATCCCAGCACGCCGAGTTCCTCCGTGAGGTGCCGATGCTGGAGAACATGCTGCTCGGCTCGGGGATCTCGCTGACCAAGTTCTGGTTCTCCGTCACCCGCAAGGAACAGCGCACCCGCTTCGCCATCCGCCAGGTCGACCCGGTGCGCCAGTGGAAGCTCTCCCCGATGGACCTCGCCTCCCTGGACAAGTGGGACGACTACACCCGCGCCAAGGAGGAGCAGTTCCGCTACACGGACACCGACGAATCGCCGTGGATCACCATCAAGTCCAACGACAAGAAGCGCGCCCGCATCAACGCGATGCGCTACATCCTGTCGAAGTTCGAGTACACCAACAAGGACCATGAGGTGGTCGGAACGCCGGACCCGCTCATCGTGCTGCGCGGTCGCGACCAGATCGGCGACTAGGGCGTGCCCTCCAGAGTACGGAGCCAGGCGAGACCGCGCAGAGGTCGCCGGATTCCCGGTGGACGACGTCGCGTGTCTCATACCGGGGAGCCTGCCGACCACATCCCACCGTCTGCCCCGAGGTAAGCGGCGTGGTCATGTTTCTCGGGGCTCACCACCGCCATTCCACCGGCGCGTCACGGTTCCGGGCCGTCGCCGCCTCCGCACCTGATGGGGGTACGATGCGCGCACGCTGACCGAGCTCTCACGACAGATTTGGCCGACGTTACCCGAGGTAGTGAGCCTTCCTGGCCGGTGGCAGGAAAGCTATACTCGGGCGGATGAGCAGCGCACTCTTGTGGTTGAGAGACGACCTCCGAATTCAAGACAATGCCGCACTGGAGCTGGCCCGGGAGCATGGTCCGGTAACGGCGGTGTTCATTCTTGAGGACCCCGCCACAACCGGGGTACGGCCCCTGGGTGGGGCCGCCTCATGGTGGCTGCACCACAGTCTTCTCCGGCTCGCCGAGCAGCTCGCAGAACGGGGCATACCTCTGCACATCCTCAGCGGCGATCCCGCGGAGCTGATTCCGGACGTCGCTCGCAGGGTGAACGCCGGTCTGGTGACGTGGAACCGCAGGTATCACCAGCCACAGCGGGACAATGACGCGGCTCTCAAGCACCTTCTGAACCAGCATGGGCTGGAGGTGCACAGCACACCCGGGCATCTGCTGGTTGAGCCGTGGCTGGTCACCACCTCCCAGGGGCGCCCCTACCAGGTGTTCACACCCTTCTCGCGTGCCGTGCGGGCGAAGGTGGAGGAGGAAGCACTGCCGCTCGGTCGCCCCGGTCCACCGGAGACCATGGGGCCGGGTGCGGATCTGGGGTCCACTCTCCACGAGCTTCAGGGCCTTGCTCTGCTGCCTTCTCACCCCTCCCGGAGGGAACCAGTATGGACTGCCGGTCTGGAGGACGCCTGGACCCCGGGGGAGGAGGCGGCATGGCGACGCCTGGAGGATTTCGTGGGAAAGCTCGGCGATCCCGGGCACTCCGGTTACGCGACCGGCCGTGATCTGCCCGGAGAGGACTTCACCAGTCGCCTGTCGCCTCATCTGCGTTTCGGTGAGATCAGCCCGCACGCTGTCTGGGCCGCCGTATCCCAGGCCGGTGGGGCAGCGGAGGACATCGTGGCGTTCCAGAGTGAACTGATGTGGAGGGATTTCGCGTGGCACCGTCTCTATCATCGCCCCGACCTGGCCACCCGCAACGTCAAGGCCAATTTCGACCGTTTCCCCTGGGCGTGGGACCCGCCGGAGGCATCGGCCTGCACTGCGGAGGGCCGCGACGGCCGGAGAAGCCCCGGTGCAGGCCCTCACCACCTCGCGCTGAGTACATGGCGGTCAGGTACGACCGGCTTTCCGCTGGTCGACGCGGGCATGCGCGAGCTATGGGCCACGGGGCACATGCACAACCGAGTCCGCATGGTGGTGGGATCGTTCCTCACAAAAAATCTGGGAATACATTGGAGGCACGGGGAGGAGTGGTTCTGGGACACTCTGGTCGATGCGGACCCCGCCTCCAACGCCTTCAATTGGCAGTGGGTCGCAGGCAGTGGCGACGATGCCTCCCCCTATTTCCGCATCTTCAACCCGGTGACCCAGCAGAAGCGCTTCGACCCGGGTGGGGTGTATGTCCATCGCTGGGCGCCGGACAGTGAGCTGCACCCTCCCGTGGTGGATCTGCGTGAATCCCGGGCCGCCGCGCTCGCGGCCTACGAATCAATTAGGCTCGGAGAATGACACAAAAAGTCGCGCCCACACTGGATTTCACCGCCCGTCACCCCGGACGCCTGGCTCTGGTGACAGGGGCGACGGGCTATGTCGGAGGCCGCCTGGTCACCGAGCTACTGGCCGCGGGCCTCTCCGTCCGCGCCGCCTCCCGGAATGTTTCTTCGCTCGACCGCTTCGACTGGTCGGACCAGGTGGAACTCGTCGAGGGCGACCTGACGCTGGAAGAGGATGTCGCCGCCATGATGGACGGCGTGGATGTCGTCTACTATCTCGTGCACTCGATGGGCGGGGACGGTGACTTCGAGGAAACGGAGAAGCACACGGCCGAAACGGTGTCCGCTGCGGCCGCCGACGCGGGCGTGCGACAGATCGTCTATCTTTCTGGCCTGCACCCGAGTTCCGCTGCGCACGAGAAGTTGTCCAAACACATGCGCTCCCGGGAGAAGGTGGCCCAGATTCTGTTGGAGTCGCCGACACCCACCCTGGTTTTTCGCGCAGCCACCCTCATCGGTTCGGGTTCCGCTTCCTACGAAATCATCCGGCACCTTACCGAGAGGCTGCCGGTGATGGTCGCGCCTCAGTGGATCAACAACCGCATTGAACCGCTGGCGATCCGCGATGCGCTCTACTACCTGGTTCGTGCCGGCGATCTCGACGAGACCGTCAACAGGGGGTACGACATCGGTTGCGGACAGACGTACAGATTCGCCGATCTGCTCCACCTTTACGGACGCCACCACGGGCTCAGGCGACGGATAGGGGCGGTACCCGTTCCACTCCCGATGGACACACTGTCCGGCCACTGGATCGGGTTGGTCACTCCTGTACCTGCAGGCCTTGCGATTCCCCTCGCCCAGTCGATGGCGGAGGATGCCGTCACCGAGAATCACGACATCGAGGACATCATCCCTGACCCGCCGGGCGGGCTCATCGATTATCCCGCTGCGGTCGATTTGGCCGCCCGAGCCGAGCACGACCGCGGCGTCCCCACATCCTGGGACAGGAGTTGGACCCTGCCCCGCGATGCTGCCGGCAGCCTGCCCACGGACCCGGAATGGGCGGGCGAGACCGTTCTGGAGGATGTCCGCACCGGTGAGTCAGCGCACCCGGCAGAGGAGGTCTGGCGGGTGGTGGAGAGCATCGGAGGTCGGACCGGGTGGTTCTCCGCCCCGGTGTTGTGGCGTATCCGCGGCATCATCGATCGCGTCGTCGGGGGCCCGGGGATGTCCAGCCGCCGCGATCCCCGGCGCCTTGCGGTGGGTGACCGTGTGGACTGGTGGCGGGTCACCGTCCTCGAACCGCCGCACAGACTCGTGTTGTCGGCGGAGATGAAGCTTCACGGGCGTGCGTGGCTCGTTCTCGAGGTCGCCGAGCGCGGAACGGGATCCACCTACACTCAGCGGGCTGTTTTCATCCCGCGCGGTGCACGCGGACGCCTGTACTGGTGGGCCGTCCTCCCGTTCCACGCACTGATCTTCCCGACGATGCTCCGCACCCTGTTGCAGACGGTCGAGAAAGGCGAGACACCAGCGTCGTAGAACTATCCGCGTTTCCAGGGCTCGATCGGGTTGCCCTGCCACACCGTCGACGCCGGAACCTGGTCGCCGCGCATCACGAGGGAGCCGGGGCCGACGGTGGCGCCGTCGCCAAGAACGGCGGCCGGCAGCGCCACCGAGTGGGCGCCGAGGGTAGCACCGTCGGCGATGGTGACGGTGTCGAGGCTCATGACGCGGTCCTGGAACAGGTGCGTCTGCACGACCGTGCCCGGGCCGACGGTGGCGCCGCGGCCCACGACGCACAGATTCGTCTCGGGGAACCAGTAGGACTCGATCCACGCGCCGCGGCCGATCTTCGCGCCCAGCGCGCGCAGCGCCATGTTGAGCTCACCGGTGCCCAGAGCGGGAACGAGGAACCACGGGCCGGCGACTGCTTCGACGAATGCGTCCTGCAGCTCGTTGAGCCACACGAACTCACTCCACAGCGGGTGGTCGCCCGGCTTGTGCCGACCGACGCAGAACCACTTCACCACCACCGTGATCGCCATGGCGATGACGCCGGCGGCCATGAGCACCAGGCCACCGAGCAGCCAGGCGAGGAACACGCCGTAGCTGACGATCAGCCAGTACAGGGTGCCGACGACACCGGCCAGCAGCATCGCCGACGTCATAGGGGCGAGCAGACGCATCGTCTCGATGAAACCGCGGAAGAACTTCACCTTGACACCCGGGTTGTAGGTGAGGGCCTCGCCACCGTCGACATCGACATGGACGCGGCGCATGCGCTCCGGTGGGGAACCCCACCAGTTGGTGTTAGCCTTCGCCTTCTTCGGGGTGGACGACAGGACGGCCACCAGTGAGTTCTTCGGCAGCTTGCGGCCCGGGCCGGTGATGCCCGAGTTGCCGACGAAGGAACGCTTACCGACGCGCGTCTCACCCGTGAGCATCCAGCCACCGCCGAGCTCGTAACCACCGACGAGGGTGTCGTCGGCGAGGAAGGCACCTTCGCGGACGTCGGTGAGCTTGGGCACCATGACGGCGGTCGACACCTCGACGTTCCTGCCGATCCTCGCGCCGAGGCTGCGCAGCCACAGCGGGGTGAGCTGCCCGGCGTAGAGCGGGAAGAGGTAGGTGCGGGCGTCGTCCATGAGACGTTCGATGGTCCACAGCTGCCAGCCGCGCAGGGAGCGCACCGGGTAGACACCCGGCTGCAGGCCGATCTGCAGCAGGCGTACCCCGATCCACGTGGACACCATGTAGAAGGCGAAGGCCACGAGGCCGCCGAGCGGGGCGAACACCAGACCCCCGAGGAGGGGGTTGCCGCCGGTGGCGTCGATAAGCAGGAGGACGACGACCGCGGCCAGGGCCAGCGCCGCGAGCGGCTGCAGACTCAGAGCCACCGACGTGAGGCCGTAGATGGGCACCCAGCGGGAACGACGCGGCGGATGCTCGTCCGGGAAGCGGTGCTTCGACCGACCCACCTTCGACGCGGGCGAGCCCGACCAGCGGGAACCCGGCTTGATGGTGCGGTCGCCGGTGACGGTGGAGCCGGCCTCGACGTGGGCGTCGGCACCGACGACCGTGCCGGGCAGCAGGGTGGAGCGGGCACCGACGCGGGCCTCGCGGTGCACCTCGATGGCACCGACACGCAGGATGTCACCGTCGACCCAGTAGCCCGACATGTCGACCTCCGGCTCGATCGAACAGTGGTCGCCGAGGGTGAGCAGGCCCGTGATGGGCGGCAGGGAATGCAGATCGACGCCGCGGCCGACCTTCACACCGAGGGCGCGCGCGTAGTAGTTCACCCACGTCGCACCCGAGATGGACTGCGAACCGGAGGCGTCCGCCCACCGTTCGGCGGCCCAGATGCGCAGGTGCGTGGCGCCGCCGCGCGGGTATTCACCGGGCTGGATGCCGGCGGTGAGCAGGCGCGCGCCGAGCCCACCGAGGGGCAGGCGGCCCAGCGGGGAGCCGAAGACGAGCAGCAGCACGGCCACCAGCCACCAGGAGACGTGGACGGCCCACGGCAGGCCGGCGAGGTGTGCCAGGTTGCCGCCCAGGAGGATCCAGCCGAGCCACGTCGTGGCCTGCAGGGTCATCATCGGGATCTGGATGAGCAGCTGCGCGAGGCGGGTGCCCGGGCTGACCGGGCGGACGGTGCGGGGTTCGGTGGGGGTGGCGTCGTCAAGCGACACCCCGGACTTCCGCGCGATGGTCTCCACGGCCTCCGCCAGCGACCCCAGGCGGGGATGGTCGTAGAGGTCGCGGACCGCGACGGTGGGTACCTGTTCGCGGATGCGGCCCACGAGGGTGGCGGCGGCCAGGGAGGTGCCGCCGAGGGAGAAGAAGTCGGCGTCGGAATCCTGGACGGACGTGCCCAGGACATCGACCCACAGTTCGGCCAGCCACGCCTCGGTGGGGGAGAGGTCGGTGGCCTCGA
Source organism: Corynebacterium pollutisoli (assembly GCF_900177745.1). Lineage (GTDB taxonomy): Bacteria > Actinomycetota > Actinomycetes > Mycobacteriales > Mycobacteriaceae > Corynebacterium > Corynebacterium pollutisoli. The sequence continues at coordinate 224,630 of NZ_FXAR01000003.1, forward strand.
CACCGACGCCCGGCAGCGGCCAGGGCAGCGCGGCTTTGTCGACCTTGCCGGAGGTCCGCACCGGCAGCTCCTCCATGACGCAGATGCGCGGGACGAGGGCGGCGGGCATGGTCTCCGCGAGACGCTCGTGGGCGGCGTCGTGATCGAAACCGGCCTCCGGGTCATCGAGGGAGACATAACCGACGAGCACCGACTGGTTCGCACCCGTCTTCTGCACCGCGACAGCCGAGTTGTACACGTTCGGCAGGGCGGCGACATTCGCCTCCACCTCACCGAGCTCGATGCGGCGGCCACCGATCTTCACCTGGTCGTCGACACGGCCGACGAAATAGAGACCGTCCTCCTCGAGGCGGACGTGATCACCCGACCGATACGCGCGCGCCCACCCGACGGACGGCATCGGGGCGTACTTCTCGGCGTCCTTCACCGGGTCGAGGTAGCGGGCCAGGCCGACGCCGCCGATGACGAGCTCGCCGACCTCGCCGACGGCGACCGGCTTCTCCTCGGAGTCGACGACGATGAGGTCCCAGCCCGCCAACGGCAGGCCGATGCCCACCGGCTGGCCGGGGTGCAGCTGCGTCGCGGAGGCGACGACGGTGGCCTCGGTGGGGCCGTAGGTGTTCCACATCTCGCGGTCGTCGGTGGCGAGGCGCTCGACGAGCTCCTGGGAGCAGGCCTCACCGCCGACGATGAGCAGGCGGATGTTGTCCAGCGCCTCGGCGGGCCACAGGCCGGCGAGGGTGGGCACGGTGGAGACCACCGTGATGTCGCGACGGATGAGCCAGGGGCCCAGGTCCATGCCGGAGCGCACCAGGGAACGCGGGGCGGGCACCAGGCAGGCACCGTGCCGCCACGCGAGCCACATCTCCTCACACGACGCGTCGAAGGCGACGGACAGGCCGGCCAGGACGCGGTCCTCGGGTCCGAGGGGGCCGCCGGGGGAGTTGACCAGGAACATCTGGGCCTCCGCGTCGACGAAGGCGGCCGCCGAACGGTGGGAGACGGCCACGCCCTTCGGCTTGCCGGTGGATCCGGAGGTGAAGATGATCCAGGCGGTGTCGTCGAGACGCGGGCGATGTTTGTCGCCGCCCGCGCGCGGCGACAGCATGCGGAAGCCCTCGTCGGTGAAGACGCCGTTGATCTTCCCTTCGGAGAAGACCATGTCGGCGCGTTCGTCGGGGTCGTCGGCGTCGACGGGGACGTAGGCGGCGCCGGCGGCGATGGTGGCGAGGATGGCGATGTAGAGGTCACGGGACCCGGAGGTCATGCGGATGCCGATGCGGTCGCCGCGGCGGATGCCGTTGGCGTGCAGTTCGGCGGCCAGCCCGTGGACTTCGTCGATGAGTTCGGCGTAGGTGAGGATCTCGCCGTCGTCGATGGCGGCGGCCTCGGGGTGGGCGGCGGCGGTGGCGGCGAGGATGTCGTAGAGGGTGCGTTTGGCGGGGGCGTCGCCCGCGCGGAGGAATTGGCGGGGGACCTGGTGAAGGGACAAGTCCTAGTCCCCCTTGGTTTCGTCGGGTTCGAGGTCGGAGACGAGGACGGCCTTGGTGAGTTTGCGCAGGTGCTTGAGCTGCTTGCCGGTGGATTCGTCGAGGGCGGCGGCTTCGGCGTCGGTGACGAGCTGGGCGAGTTCGGCCTGGGCCTTGGTGCCCTTCTTCGTGGAGGTGACGATCTGGCGGCGGCGGTCCTTGGGGTCGCGTTCGCGCCTGGCCCAGCCCTGGGCCTCGAGGCCGTCGATGAGGCGGACCATGTCGGAGGCGTCGATGGCGAGGGTTTCGGAGAGGGAGGCCTGGGAGGAGGCGTCGCGTTCGACGAGGCAGGTGAGGACCCAGTAGCCGCGCATGGTGGTGCCGCGCGCGCCGAGGGCAGCCTCCACTTCGTCCCGGGTGCGGCGGCGGAGGCGTTCCAGCTGGAAGCTGGGGGATTCGAGGAGGGTGGCGGGTACGCCACCCGTCGTGGGGGAATCAACTGATTGCGACATACCACCGATGGTACGCCGCCTACGGTAGCGTTGTTAAATCATGGGACGGGGCCAACTATTCGGTGGGCAGGTTCTGCGCGACCCACTCCAGGGTGCCGCCCTCCACGTTGATGGCCTCGATGTCGTGGTTCTCCTTGAGGAAGGTGCACGCCTTGCCGGAGCGGTTGCCCGAGCGGCAGATGAGGTAGATGTCGCGGGAGGTGTCGAGCTCGTCGACGCGCGCCGCGAACTCGGACAGCGGGATGGAGGTGGTGCCGACGGCGTGGACCTCCGCGTACTCGTCGGGCTCGCGGACGTCGATGAACTGGGCGTCGGCCGGGACCTGATTTACATTCACAGTCTTCATGTCTTCAGAGACTACCGTTATTCCCATGGATACCCGACGCCTCACCGGCCCCATCGCCCTCCGTTTGTGGGCGGTCGTCCTCGTCGTCGGCGCGGCGGGCGTCGGGCTGCTGTGGCTCGGCGTCGGCCTGGGCATGGCGCTGGTCACCATCGCCGTGCTGTCCGCACCCCTGGCCCTGGTGGCCACGGTCGCCTTCGCTTGCCGACGCCCCGCCCTCGTCCTTCCCCGCTGGTTCCTCTGGCTCGGCGCGGCGGGATCGGCGGCGGGGTTCGTGTGGTTGCTCGTCACGCCGGGGGAGGTGCCGGCGATCCTCACCCTGGCGATCGGGGTGTGGCTGCTGGTCGTGGGGCTCATCGCCAGCGTGGCGGTGGGGGTGGTCCGGCGTTAGCCTGCCCGCCCTGCCGCCGATCCACCTGTAGCGCGAGCGTCGCCCCCTCCGAAGCATGATTCGCAGGGGGCGCGGGGCGTCGATAAGCAGGGGTTTAGCTGACGGCGACCTTCGCGGCCGCCATGAGGCGGGCGACCTCCTCGGCGGAGTCGTCGCCGCCGCGGGAGAGGATGGAGGAGAGGACGGCGGTCAGGGCGTGCTCCGGGTCCTCGACGAGGCGGTGGGAGCGCCAGGCGATGTGCTTGTCGGGGCGGACGAGGATGACGCCGTCCTCCTCGACCTCGCGCTGGCGCAGCCAGTCGCCGTAGAGGTCCTGGTGCTCGAGGCCCTCGCCGATGACGACGGCCTTGAGCTCGATGTCCAGGGCGCGGGCGACGCGCTGGGCGGCGTCGGCCCAGGGCTTGCCGTTGATGCCGGTGAACAGGGTGAAGCCGGTGCCGGTGGCGATGTCGTGGGTGGACTGCTTGTTGAGGGTGTCGCCGATCCAGGCGTGCGGCAGGCGCAGGCCGGGGTAGGTGGACTTCTGGTGGTGGAGCATGGGGTCCTCGGTGACCTCGGGGCGGCCCAGGCCGTCGCAGACGACGGCGGTGGACTGGTAGAACTGGCCGATCTCGGTGCCCTGGGCGTTGAACTCGAAGTCCTTGTTGTCGAGGGCCTGGCGGAGGGCCTTGCGGCGCTCGGCACCTTCGGGGGTGGCCTCCTTGCGCAGCTTGAGCTTCTCGGTGAACTCCTCGTCGGTGGTCGCGTCGGCCACGCCGAGGGCGTCGAAGATGGGCTGGTACTCACGGGAGGAGTTGTTGGCGCGGGTGACGATCTGCTTCGCGATCGGCGCGCGCTCCACCGAGTAGGTCTCCAGGAGGTCCTCCCCGGCCTGGCCCTTGAGCACGGCGGCCAGCTTCCACGCCAGGTTGTAGGAGTCCTGGATGGAGGTGTTGGAACCCAGGCCGTGGCTCGGCGGGTGGCGGTGGGCGGCGTCGCCGGCGATGAAGACGCGGCCGTTCTGCATGTGGGTGGCCCACTGCTCGTTGTTGCCCCACAGGGAGTAGCCGGTGATCTCCAGCTCGAGGTCCGGGATGCCGACCAGCTTGCGGACGATGCGCTTGGCCTCCTCCTCGTCGAGCTTCGGGGGCTCCTTGGTGATGTCGTAACCCCAGACGGCCAGCCACTCGTTCCACGGGCGGACGCAGCGCACCAGGCCGGCGCCGAGGCCGCCGATGTTGGAGCCGGGCGGGAAGACCCAGTAGAGGATGGACGGGCGGTGGGCGACCCACTTGGACAGGTCGGCCTTGAACTGCAGGTTCATGGAGCCGCCGATGTCCATGGCGCCCTCGAAGGGGATGTCGATGTCCTCGGCGATCTGGGAGCGGGCGCCGTCGGCGCCGATGAGGTACTTGGCGCGGATGGTGTACTCGTGGCCGGTGAGGCGGTTGCGGACCTGCACGCTGACGCCGTTCTCATCCTGCGTGTGGGAGAGGTACTCGGTGGAGAACTGGGTCTGGGTGCCGCGCTTGGTGGCGTTCTCCAGCAGGATCGGCTCGAGCAGGGTCTGCGGGATGTCGCACGGCATGGCGGGGGAGGCCAGCTCGTAGTCGGCGCGACGGTCCGGGCGCCAGCCCCACGTGGGGCGGCGGCCGATCTCCTCGCCGGCGACGGACTCGGCGTAGACAGTGTCGCCCATCTGCTCGTGGGGGACGGCCTCGGCGAGGACCTCGGCCTCGAGTCCGACGTCGCGGATGATCTCCATGGTGCGCTGGTTGGTGATGTGGGCGCGCGGGGTGTTCGCGGTCCAGCGGTACTTGGTGATCATGATGTTGTCGATGCCGTGCGTCGACAGGAACAGCGCTGCGGAGCTGCCGGCGGGGCCGGATCCGACGATGAGCACGTCCGTGGTGACGACGTCCTCGGGGATCTCGGTGTCGGCGATACCGTCGTGGAAGGCAGGCATGATGTTCATCTCCTTGGGGGTGGTTGACCTGGTGGAGATGAATGTATGCCCGGTCACTGGGGCGCGGAAGATGTGGCAGCAGTCACGTCCGGATCGGGACAAAACATGTCCGGTGTGGGCTAAATCACTGCTTCCGCCACTGCAGCGGCGTCATTCCGACCCGCTCGCGGAACACCCGCCCGAAGTGGCTCTGCGAGGTAAAACCGCAGCGCGCCGCCACCTCCGCGACGGACAGGCCCTGCCGTTCCGGGTCGCGCAGCACCCCCTGCGCGAGCTCCACCCGCTGCCCCTGGACGAACCTGCTTATCGACGCCCCCTCCACCGCGAAGTGCCTGCTCAGCTGGCGCTCGCTGAGCCCCACGGCCGCCGCCACCCGCCCCGGGGTGAGGTCCTGGTCGGCGAGGTGGCGGTCGATGTAGTCCTTGGCGGAGGCGAGGATGCCGGCCTCGTCGTCACCCCGCCGCAGGATGAGCCGCAGCAGCGACACGACGTCGCGCTCCAGGGTCGGCGTGATCTCCTGCGGGTTCTCCAGCGTGCGGCGGACCAGCCGGATGAGCGCCTGCTCATGCGCCCCGGTGGTGAAGTCGAAGACCAGCGGCAGCGGGGGAGTGTCGACGAGCCCGCGCGGCACGGTGAGCACCACCTCCCGTAGGCCCCGGGAGAAGCCGCGGGTGAAGGGGAGGTCGGCGTCGTAAAGCACGGCCTGGCCGGGCTGCAGCGTGAGGTGGCCGCCCCGGTGGAAGAAGAACGCCTCCCCCTCGAGCGCGAAGAACACCGCGATCATGCCGGTCGGGTGGTCGTTGATGAACGCCTCCGAGCGTTCCACGATCTGCGAGGTGCCCGTCACGTCGGCCATGCGTATCGACGGCAGGTGCAGGTTCGTCTGCCGCGAGCGCATCGGTGCCGACTCCAGGGTGCGGATGTCCAACGGGATGAGGGCGCGGGCGTTGTGCCCCTCCCACAGGTGCACGCGGGACTCCGGGGAGTAGTTCTCCGTGGTGAAACGCAACAGGCGGGCAGACATGATCTACCCACCATAGTGATCGGGATCACCCGAACGGAAGGCCCCGGGCGGAACCCCGGGGAGCCCCCGGGTGGACTATTTGTCGTCCTCGGTGAGCTGCTGCTCGACCTCGTTCTCCTTGTCCTTCTCCTCCTCGAGGCCCTCGCGGGTGTTGTCGCCGACCTCCTTGTAGCGGTCGATGGACTCCTGGAGGATGCGCTCGGCCTCCTCGCGGTTGCCCCAACCGGAGCCGGTGACCTCCTTGTTCGGCTCGAGGTCCTTGTAGTGGACGAAGAAGTGCTCGATCTCGTCGAGGGTGAACTCGGAGATGTCGTCGAGCTCCTGGAAGTGGTCGAAACGCGGATCGTCGAGGACGCACAGCAGCTTGTCGTCGCCGCCGGCCTCGTCGGTCATCTTGAACACGCCGACGATGCGGGCCATGACGACCACGCCCGGGAACACCGGCTCGGGCAGGACGACGAGGGCGTCCATCGGGTCGCCGTCCTCGCCGAGGGTGTGCTCGATGAAGCCGTAGTCCGCCGGGTACGCCATCGGGGTGAACAGGTAGCGGTCGAGGAAGACGCGGCCGGTCTCGTGGTCGACCTCGTACTTGTTACGCGAACCCTTCGGGATCTCGATGATGACTTCAACGCCCATGCGTCAGACTCCTTGTTGCAGTTTCAGGGGGATCGGTGATCATCCTAACCCGTAGCCACCTCCACCTGCGGTGCGGATCGTCACCGTTTCCCCCGCGGAGAGGTCGAAGCGGCTCATCGACGCCACGGTCTCACGGTCGCGGAGCACCTCACCGGGGGTGCCGTCGGCCCCGCCGTGCAGCCCCCAGGGGGCGGTGGTCACCCGCGATGTGGCGGCGACGACGGTGGCCTCCCCGTGGGCGAGCGTGAGGGTGCGGACGAGGCCGTCGCCACCCCGGTGAGCCCCCGCGCCACCGGTGCCGCGGGCGATCTCGTAGCGCTCCACCCGCAGGGGGTACTCGCGCTCGATGACCTCACACGGGGTGTTGCGGGTGTTGGTCATGTGGGTGTGGGTGGCGTCGGCACCGGCGCCGTCGGCGGAGGCACCCTGCCCGCCGCCGTAGGTCTCCACGTAGGAGTAGTAGCGGCCGTCGCGCGGGTCGATGCCGCCGATGGTGACGATGGACATGGACCCGCTCGACGCTGCCGGCACGATCCCTTCCGTGAACTGCTCGAACGCGCCGTACATGGCGTCGACGATGCGCTGCGAGGTCTGGATGTTGCCCTGCGCCACCGGGGCGGGGAACTCCGCGTGGACGAGGCTGCCCGGCCGGGTGCGGAACGTCAGCGGGCGGGTGAGCCCCGCGTTGGAGGGCAGCGTCGGGTCGGTGAGCGTCTTGAGCACGTAGGCGGCGCACGCCTGCGTCACCGCGAAGGAGCAGTTGACGGCGCCGCGCACCTGGTCGTCGGTCTGCGTGAGGTCGATGTCGATCTCCTCGCCCCGCACGGTGACGGTGACGACGATCGCCGTCGGCTCCTCCGCGTTGCCGTTGTGCTCGAGGTGGTCGGTGAAGGTGCCGGTGCCGTCGGGGAGCGCGGCGATGGCGGCGCGGGTGCGTCGTTCCGCGTAGTCGACGAGCGCGCGGCAGGAACGGTCGAAGCCGGCCTCACCCCACTCGTCGACAAGCTCGAGGATGCGGCGGGAGCCGAGGCGGTTGGCGGAGACCTGCGCCATGAGGTCGCCGCGGGTCTTGTCGGCGGTGCGGATGTTGGTGAGCAGCAGCGCGAGGACCTCCTCGTCGAGCTGACCGTCGCGGAACAGGCGGATCGGCGGGATGCGGATGCCCTCCTGGAAGATCTCCGTGGCGTGCGCGGCCATGGAGCCGGGGGTGATGCCGCCGACGTCGACGTGGTGCGCGATGTTGGCCACGACGGCCACCAGCTCCGCACCGTGGAAAACGGGGGTGATGACGCAGATGTCGGGCAGGTGCGGCCCACCCAGATAGGGGTTGTTCGTCAGCAGGACGTCCCCCGGGCGCAGGCGCTGCGTGCCGTACTCGGCGAGCGCGTTGCGGATGACCGTCGGCATGAGCCCCAGGTGCAGCGGGATGTGCTCGGCCTGGGCGATGAGCTCGCCGTCGGGCAGGTAGAGGCCGGCCGAGCAGTCGCGGCGATCCTTGATGTTGGGGGAGTACGAGGTGCGGATGAGCGCCATGCCCACCTCCTCGGCGATCGACTCCAGGCGGTTGCGGGCGATCTCGATCTCGACGGGGTTGAGCGTCATCGGGTCCTCCTCAGGTGCAGGAATCCGTGGGCGTCGACCGTGGCCTGCTGCCCCGGCCGGATGTAGGTGGTCGTGTCGAACTGGTTGAGGATCGCCGGGCCGTCCACCGTCGTGCCCGCCGCGAGGGACGCGCGGTCGAGCACCGGGGTGGTGATCCACTCGCCGTCGATGAACACGTCCCGCTTCTCGACGCCCCCGTCCCCACCGTCCCCGGTCAGCAGTTCCTGCGGTGTCTGCGGCTGGCCGATGGTGGCGGTGAGCCGGGCGACGATGACCTCCATCTCCGCCTCCGGGTCGGCGAAGCCGTAGCGCTCGGCGTGGAGTTCGTCGAAGGCGGCGCGCTGGTCCTGAGCGAGGGGGAGGGTGAGTTCGAAGGACTGGCCGAGGTAGCGGGCGTCGACAAGCAGCTGTTCAGCGAAGTCCTCCGTGCCCATCTCTGCGGCGGCGCGGCGGCGCAGCTCCGCGAAGACGTCCGGGCGGTCGGCGGGCAGGGCGAAGTCGTGGCGGATCGGCGCGTCGAGCATGCCGACGGCCGAGGCGATGCCGGGCAGCGGCGGGATGACCGCGGACTCCATGCCGAGCTCGTGGATGAGGTCGGAGGCGTGGAGCGGGCCGGCGCCGCCGAAGGCCATGAGGTGGCAGGAGCGGACGTCGACACCGCGCTCGACGCTCACCCGGCGGATGCCGCGTGCCATCGTCGCGGCGATGACCTGCAGGATTCCCTCCGCGGCCTCCTCGGCCGTGAGGCCCATCTCCGCGCCCCACTCACTCATGCGGGCATGGGCGGCGTCGCGGTCGAGGGTGAAGTGCCCGCCGAGCAGCTCCGTGCCCAGGCGGCCGAGGACGAGGTGCGCGTCGGTGACGGTGAGCTCCGTGCCGCCGCGCTGATAGGAGATGGGGCCGGGATCGGCGCCCGCGGAGTGCGGGCCCACGCGCAGAGAGCCACCCGAATCCCGCCAGGCGATCGAGCCGCCGCCCGCGCCGATGGTGTGCACGTCGACGCTCGGCAGGCGCAGCGGGAGGGAGTCGATCTCCCCGGCGGTCGTCTCGTCCGGCTCGCCGTCGCGGATGAGCGCGATGTCGGTCGACGTGCCGCCGATGTCGAAGCTGACGACCTTGTCCAGACCGAGGTGGCGCGCCCAGTTGCCCGCCCCGACCACGCCGCCCGCCAGACCCGAGAGCACCGTACGCGCCGAGTGCGTCGCCGCGGTCTCCGGGTTGAGCAGACCGCCGTTGGACTGCATGATCCACAGGCGCGAACCGATGCCCATCTCCTCGATGCCCGCCGCCAGACGCCCCATGTACCCGGACACCTTCGGCTGCACGTAGGCGTTGATCGCGGCGGTGGAGGTGCGGTCGTACTCCCGCATCTCGGCGGTGATGTCGGTGGCGGCGATGACCACCGGCGCCACCTGCTGCTCTCGCAGGTGGGCGACGGCCTCCTGCTCGTGGCGCGGGTCGACGTAGGCGTTGAGGAAACTGACGACGACCGCGTCGAGGTCGAGGTCGGCGAGGGCGGAGGCGGCGTCGATAAGTGCATCCGCGGTGAGTTCCGTGAGCACCGTGCCGTCGGCCGCGAGGCGTTCGTCGATGTCGACGATGAGCTCATCCGGGATGAGCGGCGGCACCCGGTGGACCCGGTTGTCGTACAGCGACGGCCGGGCCTGGTGCGCGATGGCGAGGACGTCGCGGAAACCGCGCGTGGTCAGCAGGCCGACGCGCGCGCCGGTGCGGGTGAGGACCGTGTTCGTCGCCACGGTCGTCCCGTGCACCAGTCGCGTCACCTGCGCGGGCTGCGCGTCCTCACGCTCCAGGGCCCCGGTGATGCCCGTGATCACCGCCTCATCCGGGGCGTGCGGTGTCGAGGGCACCTTCCACACCGCCAGCGAACCGTCCGCGCGGCGGACGCCGATGTCGGTGAAGGTGCCGCCGGTGTCGACGGCGATGTGCAGATCGGGCACGTGTCCTCCTGGTGGTTGTGTCTTCCCCACCAGGTTAGGGTGTACGGAATGATTGGTAAGAAGCTGTGGTGGTCCCTCGCCGCCGTCGTCACGGCGGTGGCCGTGTCGGGGGTGGCCGGTTTCGCGGTCGTCGCGGACCGTCACTACGGCGACCTCACCCACGCCCCGGCGTACGTGGCGGAGGAGCCGTCGCCGCTGCTCGAACCCGCCACCGCGGAGACCGTGGACAACGCGGCCCTGGGGGCGCGGCTCACCGCGCTGGCCGGGAACCCGGCGCTGGGCACCGTCCACGGGCGGGTCACCGACACCGTCACCGGGGAGACCGTGTGGGAGCAGGCCGCGGGGGAGGCCCTGCAGCCCGCGTCCGCGACGAAGATCCTCACCGGCGCGGCCGCCATCCTCGAGCTCGGGCCCGACGACACGCTGGTCACCGAGGTCGTCGAGGGGCCGCAGCCGGGCACCGTCGTCATCCGCGCGGTGGGCGACGTCTGGCTCACCTCCGGGCAGATGGACTCCCTGGCGGAACAGATCGGGGAGGCGGACCAGGTCATCATCGACACCTCCGCGTGGGACGGCGACCCCTTCATGCCCGGCTGGGACCCCGCCGACGTCGACGCCGGCTACATCGCCCCGCTCGAACCCGCCATGCTCTACGGCGCGCGCCTCGGAGAGACCGAGGGCGACGTCCCGCGCTCCCACACCCCGGCACTCGACGTGGCGCAGGCCCTGGCCGACCGCGTCGGTGCCGCGACCGTGGGCATCGGCCCCGCGCCGGCGGACGCGACCGTGCTCGCTTCGGTGGAGTCCCCGCTGCTCACCGAACGCCTCGAGGCCATGATGATGGACTCCGACAACATCATGGCCGAGGCCATCGGCCACGAACTCGCCGTCCACCGCGGCCTCCCCGGCTCCGCGGCGGCCGCCACGCAGGCCACCCTCGACGTGCTCACCGAGCACGGCTTCGACGTCACCGGCGTCTTCCTCGCCGACAACTCCGGCCTGTCCGTGCACAACCTCATCCCCCCGCGGCTTCTCGACGACGTGCTTCTCGACGCCGCCACCTCACCCCGACTCCGCCCCCTCCTGGCGACGCTGCCCGTCGCCGGCGGCTCCGGCACCCTCGTGCAGCGCTACGGGGACCTGCCCGGGCGCGGCTGGGTGCGCGCCAAGACCGGCACGCTGACGGGGACGTCCGCGCTGGCCGGTGTCGTGACCGCCGAGTCCGGGCGCGTCTACTCCTTCGCGCTGCTGGTCAACGGGGCGGAGATCCTCGGGGCGCGGGCGGCGCTCGACGAGTTCACCTCCGCCATCCGGGAGTCCTGAGGCCACGGCCAACGCCAACGCCAACGCCACGGCCAACGCCACGGCCAACGCCACGGCCAACGCCACGGCCAACGGGTGCGAATTCACCCGGTCGAATTCAGGGCTCCAACCCGCGCGGGGACCCTGAATTCGACCGGCTGAATTCGCCGGCCTGTGGATGGGGCTTCCGGGGTTATCCACAGATTCGGGCTGCGACGCGACCGGGGCTTTCCCGGGGCCCGCGCGTGGTCGACGATGGGGCCTGTGCAGCAGACCTGGAAAGAAACGCATCAGCTCATCGAACTCCGGAAGGTCCCCCTCACGAACACTGACGTCGCCGCGGGTGTGGCCTCCGGTCGCCTGCTCCGGCTCACCGCGGAGGTGGCGGTGCCGAGGGCCTACTTCACCGGGCTCCCACCGTGGGGGAAGGCCGAGGCCCGGGCCGCCGCAGTGGGGCTCACCGCCGATAAGGCGGTGGTGTGCGGGATGGCGGCGGGGAGGCTGTGGGGGTTGTCATTGCTCGGAGTGGAGAAGACGGTTGACCTGCTGTTGCCCGGGCGATCCCGCCCACCGTCGAAGCGTCTGTGGATCAGCGGGAGTACGTACCGGTCGGCGGCACTCCCCGAGGCGCAGATTACGACGCAGGGTGGAATCCGCGTGACCACCCTCCTGCGGACGCTCACCGACATCTGCCGTTATGAGGACCGGGACGAGGCGGTGGTGGCGGTTGATTCGGCGCGGAGGACATGGCCGACCTTCACTGCGGAGAAGTTCCACGAGCGACTGGAGCACATGGGGTCCTTCCCGGGGATCGAGTCCTTCCGGGAGACGGTCGCGATGTCACGGGAGATGATCGGCAGCCCCTGGGAGACCAAGGCCCGTCTGCTCCTGCTGCGGTGCGGGGACGCGGCCATCGTCAGCGTGGAGACGCAGGTGAAGTTCCACGACCCCGTCACCGAAAAGATCTACTACGTGGATATCCTCATCAACGGCTGGCTGGTCCTGGAGATCGACGGAAAGTCGAAGTACCTCGGGGTGTACGGAGATGATCCGGGGACGGTCATCCGCGATGAGCGCGAACGCGAGAAGGCCCTCCAGAATCTCGGGTCGGTGGTGCTGCGGGTCGGCAAGAAGGACGTGGAGGAACCCGCCGCGGGGTACTGCGCCATGGTGCAGCTGGTGCTCCGGGGTCTGCAGAACTTCCCCGCCCCGGTGTCGTTACCTCGCGTCGCCTGAGAGCCCCTCGAATTCACGCGGTCGAAGAGAGTAACCTCCGGGCCCGGTGGGGAGCCCTTTCGACGGGGTGAATTCGCCAGCGTGGAGGGCGAGGCGAGCACCGGGAGGGATTAGCATCATCCCCATGGAACCCTTCTGGCCCCGGCGCAGCCCGCACTTCCTGGCGTGCCGCCGCGCCGTGCGCCCCTTCCTCGCGCCGGGCGAGGTGGTGGTCGGCCTGTCGGGCGGGGCGGATTCCCTCGCCCTCGTGGCCGCCGCCCGGGCGGAGGGGCAGGAGGTGCACGCGGTCATCGTGGACCATCAGCTGCAGCCGGGGTCGGACGCGGTAGCGGAGAGGGCGGCCCGGCAGGCGCGCCGGCTCGGCGCCCGCGCCACCGTCGCCCGGGTCACCGTCCCCGCGGGCAACCTCGAGGCCAACGCCCGCACCGCCCGCTACGCCGCCCTCCGCGAGCACGGCACCACCGTCTGGGTCGCCCATACCCGCGACGACCAGGCGGAGACGCTGCTGCTCCAGGCCCTGCGCGGTAACCCGGGCGGCATGGCACCGGAGCAGGACGGGATCGTCCGGCCGTTCCTCACGGTCCGCCGCCGGGACACTGAAGGTGCCTGCGCGGAACTGCAGCTCGACCCCTGGCATGACCCGCACAACGACAACCCGGACTTCCAGCGCGTGGCCGTCCGCACCGCGCTCGAGCAGATCCACGGGGACCCGGTGGAGCCGCTGGCACAGACCGCCGAACGCATCGCCGCGGACAACGCGTTGCTCACGGAGCTGGCCGGCCCGCCGACGGACGACTGCGCGGAACTGGCCGCCCAGCCGGGGCCGCTGCGCCGCCGCCGCATCGCGGCGTGGCTGATTGAGCGGGACATCCGCCCGACGCGGGCGTCGATAAGCATGATTGAGGACATGTGCACCACCTGGCACGGCCAGGGAGCGGTGAAGGTGGGCGGAAGGTTGGAAGTCAGGCGCGTAGGTGGCAGACTGGCACTATCCGAGGAGGCCTAGGAAAGGTGTCATGACCGTGCACGACAACAAGGATCACAACGTACCGGCGAGCTGTTACGGCGAGGATGTGGAGGCGGTGCTCATCAGCGAGGAGCAGCTCGCCGCCCGCATCCGCGAACTGGCCGACAAGGTCTCGGAGACCTACCGCGACGCCGACGACGAACTGATCCTCGTGTGTGTGCTCAAGGGCGCGGTGTACTTCCTCACCGATTTCACCCGCGCGCTGTCCATCCCCTCTCAGATGGAGTTCATGGCGGTGTCGTCCTACGGCAACTCCACGACCAGCTCCGGCGTGGTGCGCATCCTCAAGGACCTCGACCGGGAGATCGAGGGCCGCGACGTCCTCATCGTCGAGGACATCATCGACTCGGGTCTCACCCTGTCGTGGCTCATGCGTAACCTCAAGGCCCGCAACCCGCGCTCCCTCGAGGTCATCACCCTGCTGCGTAAGCCCGAGGTGGTCAAGGCGGACATCGATCTCTTCGACGTCGGCTTCGACATCCCCAACGAGTTCGTCATCGGTTACGGCCTCGACTACGCCGAGCGCTACCGCGACCTGCCGTTCGTGGGCACCCTGCACCCGCGCGTCTACTCCGGGGAGTAGGGAACGAAAACGCACGCCTGTGCGTTGAGCAGGAAGTACGTGGGACGAAGACGAAAGGCACTGGTCGCGCTGCCCGGCGGCCGTAATACATGAGCAACAAGAGAATCCTCCAGATCGGCCTGATCTCCGCCATCGCGCTGGTCACCATCTTCGTGTTCAGCCTGCTCACCGACGACACGCGCGGCTTCCAGCGCGTGGACACCTCCGTGGCGATGACGCAGCTGCAGAACAGCAACGCCAGGGAGGTGCAGATCGACGACCGCGAGCAGCGGATCCGCATCGAACTGCGCGAGCCGATCACCTACGAGGAGCGGGAGGGCGTCGAGGAGATCATCGCCCAGTACCCCGCGCGCACCGCGCCGCAGGTGTTCGATGCCGTCCAGGCCGCCGAGCCGGACGAGTACAACACCAAGGTGACGCAGGACAGCTTCCTCATGAGCATGCTCGGCTTCCTGCTGCCGATGCTGCTGCTGTTCGGCCTCCTCTTCTTCTTCCTCACCCGCATGCAGGGCGGCGGCGGCATGTTCGGCTTCGGCGGCTCCAAGCACAAGGAGCTGACGAAGGACATGCCGACGAACACCTTCGCGGACGTCGCCGGCGCGGACGAGGCCGTCAGCGAGCTCGAGGAGATCAAGGACTTCCTCCAGGACCCCACCCGCTACCACGAGCTCGGCGCGAAGATCCCGCGCGGCGTGCTGCTCTACGGCCCGCCCGGCACCGGCAAGACCCTCCTGGCCCGGGCCGTCGCCGGTGAGGCCGGGGTGCCGTTCTACTCCATCTCCGGCTCCGACTTCGTCGAGATGTTCGTCGGCGTCGGCGCCTCCCGCGTGCGTGACCTGTTCAAGCAGGCCAAGGAGAACAGCCCCTGCATCATCTTCGTCGATGAGATCGACGCCGTCGGCCGCCAGCGCGGATCCGGCATGGGCGGCGGCCACGACGAGCGTGAGCAGACCCTCAACCAGCTGCTCGTGGAGATGGACGGCTTCGGCGACCGCGAGGGTGTCATCCTCATGGCCGCCACCAACCGCCCGGACATCCTCGACCCGGCGCTGCTGCGCCCCGGCCGCTTCGACCGGCAGATCCCGGTGACCAACCCGGACCTCAAGGGCCGCGAGATGATCCTCTCCGTCCACGCGAAGGGCAAGCCGCTGGGCCCCGACGCGGACCTCAAGGCCCTGGCTAAGCGCACTGCCGGCATGTCGGGCGCGGACCTGGCCAACGTCCTCAACGAGGCCGCCCTGCTCACCGCCCGTATCGGCGGCAACGTCATCACCGCCGACGCCCTCGAGGAGGCGACCGACCGCGTCATCGGCGGCCCCCGCCGCGAGGGCAAGGTCATCTCCGAGAAGGAGAAGAAGGTCACCGCCTACCACGAGGGCGGGCACACCCTCGCCGCGTGGGCGCTCAAGGACATCGAGCGCGTGTACAAGGTCACCATCCTCGCCCGTGGCCGCACCGGTGGCCACGCCATGACGGCGCAGGAGGACGACAAGGGCATGTACAACCGGGACGAGCTCTTCGCCCGCCTCGTCTTCGCCATGGGCGGCCGCGCCGCCGAGGAGCTCGTCTTCGGCGAGCAGACCACCGGCGCTTCCGCCGACATCGAGCAGGCCACCAAGATCGCCCGCGCCATGATCACCGAGTACGGCATGTCGCCCACCCTCGGCATGGTCAAGTACGGCGAGGAGCAGGGGGACCCCTTCTCCGGCCGCCCCGGCGGCGGGACGCTCGCCGTGTCCCCGGCGGTGGCCGCCAAGATCGACGACGAGGTGCACCTGCTTCTCGACGCCGCGCACCGCCAGGCCTACGACATCCTCCACCGCTACCGCGACCACCTGGACACCCTGGCGGAGAAGCTCCTCGAGAAGGAGACCCTCCGCCGCCCGGACCTCGAGGTCATCTTCGACGGCATCGAGCCGATGGACGCGCCGGACATCTTCCCGCACGCCGAGAACCGGTTCCCGCAGCAGGCGGACCGAGAGCCGGTGAAGACCCCCACCGAGCTGGCCATCGAGCGCGGCGAGGAGCCGCCGAAGCGCTTCTCCCTCCTCGAGGCGTCCCAGCAGGCCCGCGCCAAGCGCCTGGCCCAGCTGGAGTCGCAGAAGGAGGCGGGGGAGAAGGCGGGGGAATCGGAGGACACCTCCGACACCCCCGACACCTCCGACACCTCCGACACCTCCGACACCGAGGGCCGCCACCGCGCCCCCGAGCCCGCCCCCACCGGCGCCCGCTACGGCGGCACCCCGCCGCCGGCGGACTGGACCGCGCCGGGCTGGCCGCCGAAGGACAACCCCTACGCCTCCGCCGGGGAGCACCCCGGCATGAAGAACTACGGCCCGGCCCCCGCCCCGCAGCAGGGACCGGAACCGGAGCGTCAGCCGGAGGCCGAGACCGAGGTCATCGGTTTCCGCCTGCCGGACCATGAGCGCCCGGAGTACGGCGCGGAGCGCACCGAGGGCCAGCCCGAGGAACGCCCCGCCCCCGCGGCCGACGACGTCGCTGACCCGGACCACCATAAGGAGTAGACATGACCAACGCTTTCGACCAGGAGCGCGCTGAGGCGGCCGTCCGGGAACTGCTCATCGCCGTCGGCGAGGACCCGGACCGCGAGGGCCTGAAGGACACCCCGGCGCGGGTCGCCCGGGCGTACCAGGAGGTGTTCGCCGGGCTGCACTCCGAACCGACGGACGTCCTCGAGCGGACCTTCGCGGAGGACCACCAGGAGCTGGTCCTCGTGCGCGACATCCCGATCTACTCGACGTGCGAGCATCACCTCGTGCCCTTCTACGGCAAGGCCCACATCGGTTACATCCCGGGGAAGAGCGGGCACGTCACGGGTCTGTCGAAGCTGGCGCGGCTGGCGGACATGTACGCCAAGCGCCCGCAGGTGCAGGAGCGGTTGACGTCGCAGATCGCGGACGCGCTCGTCGATAAGCTGGGCGCGCAGGCGGTCATCGTGGTCATCGAGTGCGAGCACCTGTGCATGGCGATGCGGGGCATCCGCAAGCCGGGGTCCACGACGACGACCTCCGCGGTGCGCGGCGGGTTCAAGACCTCCGCGGCGTCCCGCGCCGAGGTCCTCAGCCTGATCCGGGGGTAGGGGGATGCGGGTCGCAGATCTCACCGTGCCGGGCCGCTGCCTGGTGATGGGCATCGTCAACGTCACCGAGGACTCCTTCTCCGACGGCGGGCGCTGGCTGGACATCGACGCCGCCATCGCCCACGGGCGGGAGCTGGTGGAGCAGGGCGCGGACATGA
The DNA here is from genome assembly GCF_900177745.1 of Corynebacterium pollutisoli. Lineage (GTDB taxonomy): Bacteria > Actinomycetota > Actinomycetes > Mycobacteriales > Mycobacteriaceae > Corynebacterium > Corynebacterium pollutisoli. The sequence continues at coordinate 241,919 of NZ_FXAR01000003.1, forward strand.
TCGACGTCGGCGGTGAGTCCACCCGCCCGGGTGCCACGCGTGTCGACGCCGGGGTCGAGGCCGCCCGCGTCGCCCCCGTCATCGCCGCCCTCGCCGAGGAGGGCATCCCCACCTCGGTGGACACCATGCGCGCCTCCGTGGCGGCCGCCGCGGCGGAGGCCGGGGTGCACATGATCAACGACGTCTCCGGCGGTCTGGCGGACCCGGACATGTACCGCGTCATGGCGGACACGGACCTGCCGGTGTGCCTCATGCACTGGCGCACCGTCCAGTTCGGTGACGCCGCCGGGCAGGCCGACCACGGCGGGGATGTCGTCGCCGACGTCCGCGATACCCTGGCCCGCCTGGTCGACAACGCCCTGGCCGCCGGGGTGGCCAGGGACAACGTCGTGCTGGACCCGGGCCTCGGGTTCGCCAAGTCCCGCGAGGACAACTGGGCCCTGCTCAACCATCTGCCGGAGTTCCTCGCCGGGGAGTTCCCCGTCCTCGTCGGTGCCTCGCGCAAGCGTTTCCTCGCCGGGGTCCGCGCCGACCGCGGCCTCGAGGGTGTGCCCGCGGACGCCGACCCGGCCACCGCCGCCGTCACCGCCATCTCCGCCCAGATGGGCGCGTGGGGGGTGCGGGTGCACAACGTGCCCGTCTCCCGCGACGCCGTCGACGTCGCCGCCCTGTGGAACGCGGGGGGCGACCGTGGCTGACCGCATCGAACTCACCGGCCTGGAGTGCTTCGGCCACCACGGCGTCTTCGACCACGAGAAGCGGGACGGCCAGCCCTTCATCGTCGACATCACGTGCTGGCTGGAGTTCAGCCCCGCGGCCGCCGACGACGACCTCAGCCTCACCGTCAACTACGCGGAGCTCGCCCAGCTGGCCGTCGAGGTCGTGGAGGGGGAGCCGCGGGACCTCATCGAGACGGTCGCCGTGGAGATAGCGGAGCGCGCCATGGCGGGTTTCGACATCCTCCACGCCGTCGAGGTGACGATCCACAAGCCGGAGGCCCCCATCCCGCACGCGTTCCAGGACGTGGCGGTGGTGGCGCGGCGCTCACGGAAGCGTCGAGAAGCCCGGTACAGGTTCGCCTGATGCGCGCCGTGCTGTCGATCGGGTCGAACATGGACGACCGGTGGGCGCTGCTGCGCGGGGTCCGCGACGAGTTCGCCGCCGAAATCGTCGCCGCCAGCCCCGTGTACTCCACCCCGCCGTGGGGCGTCACCGACCAGGACGAGTTCCTCAACGCGGTGCTCATCGTCGACGTCGACCAGACCCCGCTGGAGCTGCTGCGCCGCGGGCAGCGCCTCGAGGAGGCGGCCGAGCGGGTGCGCGTGCGCCGCTGGGGGCCGCGCACCCTCGACGTCGACGTGGTCACCGTGTCCGACCCCGAGGAGATCACCTCCGACGACCCGGTGCTCACCCTCCCGCACCCGCACGCCCACGAGCGCGCCTTCGTGCTCGTCCCGTGGCTGGCGGCGGACCCGGAGGCGACGCTGGGCGGACGGGGCGTCGGGAAGCTCCTGGCGACGCTCGACCCGGACGAGGTCGCCGGCATCGTGGAAGTGGGGGAGCTGTAGTGCAGAAGACGTCGATCGCCGGGCTCATCGCCGCCGGCGGATTCACCGCCGCAGTCGCAGCCATCCTCACGTGGCGGTTCTACGGGTCGATGACGACGATCCCGGTCACCGTGTCCGTCACCCTGTGGGTGCTGGCGTTCGTGTGCGTCGTCCTCGCGTGGCGGGTGCGCGACCGCAAGGAGGACGGCGGCATCGGCCAGGACCGCTCGCAGCTCAGCCCGGTGACGGCGGCGCAGTTCCTCGTCGTCGGCAAGGCGGCGGCGTGGACGGGGGCCATCATCGGCGGCGCGTACGTCGGCATGGCCACCTATATTCTCCCGCGAGCCGACGACCTCATCGCCGCCTCCGATGACCTCCCCGGAGTGCTCGCCTCGGCGCTCGGCGGCATCGCCGCGTCGGTCGCCGGCGTGTACCTCGAGCGACACTGCGAGACGCCGCCACCCGCCGACGGGGAACTGGCGGGTTAGAGTGGGACACATGACTGAGGAGCAAGGTGGTGTGGACCGCGGCCAGGTGATGCTGGTCGTGTTGATCGCTCTCGCGTTCATCGCGAGCATCGTCATGCTGTTCACGGACAGCGACGGGGCGCTGAAGATCGCGCTGCTCGCTGCGCTGTGGGCGGCCATCATCGGGTTCTTCCTCGTCTTCCGCTACCGCCGTGACGCCGAGGCCGCCCGCCGCGAACTCGCCCACAGCACCGAGCTGCACGACGCAGAGGTCGCCCGCGCCGAAGCCGAGCGCGAGGCCCGCATGGAGGCCCGGGAGCTGCGCGAGGCGCAGCGCTCCCGGGACACCGCCGTCCTCGAGGACATCCAGCGGGAGCTGGCGGGTATCCGCGCCCAGCTGGAGAATCTCGCCGGCCGCGAGTTCGAGTACGAGCCCGCCGCCCTGCGCGCCGAGGCCCGCCGCATCCGTGAGCTGGAGAGCGTCACCCTCGACGAGGAGGTGGACGAGCCCGCCGAGTCGGAGGTCCCCGAGCCGGACACCACCCGCTACTTCGGCGCCCCCTCCCCGGACGCCGTCGCCGGCCGCCTGGGGCAGCAGCCCTCCCGCCCGCAGGCCAACCCGCTGGCGGACCTCATCAAGGAGAAGCAGGTCGCCGAGACCCGCACGTTCGACACCGGGTCCTTCCAGGCCGTGTCCTGGGAGCAGGGCGGGGACCGTCATGTGGCGGAGGAGCCCGCGGTCGTCGAGAAGCATGAGGCGCCGGAGGCCGAGCACCGAGGCCGTCGCCGCCGCGACGAGAACACCGGCGGCCTCACCGTCGCCGAACTGCTCGCCCGCGCCCGCGAGAACAAGGACTCCTAGTGCGGGCCCCGCGGATGCGGGTGGGCGTGTACGGCGACTCGCGGACGTCCTCCCTGCCTGACCTGCTGTCGAAGGTCGGCCATGACGTGTCCTATATGGACTACGACCCGGCCCCGCCCGCCTTCGAGGAGCTCGACCTCGTGGTCCTCGAGGTCCGCGACACCCTGCTGGAGTCCGCGATCGAGCGACTCGCGGAGCGCGCCCGACGCGGGCAGATCTTCATCCACACCTCCCTGCAGCACGGGGTGCTCGTCATGGACCCGCTGGAGGTCACCGGCGCGGTCGTCATCGCGATGGGGGAGCTCAGCCCCACCCGCTGGGCCGTGACCACCGTCGACGAACTCGGGGACACCATCGCGGAGCTGCTGCTCGGCGAGCTCGGGGCCAGCGGGGTGCGGTGCCTCGACGAGGACCGCGTCCGCCTCGCCGCCGCCATCACGTACGTGGAGGCCGTCAACTCGCTCCACTGGGACGCCGTGCGCATGCTCGGTGAACTGGTCGGCGACACGCAGGAGGCCGACGACATCGCCGCCTCCCGCGGCAACCTGTCCCGGCTCCCCGACGCCGCGTCCCTGCGCGCCCAGTGGCAGGCCATCGACAACCCCGGCCAGGCGCGCGCGTTCCGGCAGGTGCTGCGCCGCGTCGCCGAGACCCGGCACAACCAGGACATCGAACTGTGGGCCATCCAGGAGGAGAAACTGTGAGCTTCGAAGCAGGTCAGGCGCGGGAATTCACCGTGGAGCAGGTCGGGGTGCTGGCGCGCGCCATGCGGAAGACGGGCCGCCCCGTCGTCCTCGTGCCGCTGGGCACCGGCCTCCACGCCGGGCACCTCGCGCTCATCCGCGCGGCGCAGCGCATCCCCCGCGCCGTGGTCATCGCCGCCTACGCCGGCTCCGACCGCACCCTGCTTGTCGACGCCCACGTCGACGCCATCTGCACCTACACCCAGGATGAACTGTGGCCACGCGGCCTGCGCACCCTCGTCCAGCCCGTCGACCACGACCTCGAGTCCGTCGAATCGCTCGCCATGCAGCTCACCCTCGAGCTGACGCTCATCAACGTGGTCGGGCCGACGGATGTCGTCGTCGGTGAGAAGGACTACGAGCAGATGCGGGCCCTGCAGTCCGCCATCACCGACCTGCACCTGCCGGTGAAACTGCACGGGGTGCCCACGGTGCGCATGCCCGACGGTCTGGCCCTGTCCCTGCGTAACACCCGCGTGGAGGAGTCCGCCCGCGACCAGGCCCTCGCCCTGGCCGCCGCACTCACCGCCGGGGCGCACGCCGCCGAACACGGTGCCGACGCCGTGCTCTCCGTCGCCCGAACCGTCCTGGAGGAGGCGGGTGTCGACGTCGACTACCTCGAGATCCGCGGCCTCGACCTCGGCGACGCCCCCGCGCAGGGGGACGCGCGCCTGTTCGTCTCCGCCGTGGTCGGCGGGGTGCGGCTCACCGACAACGTGGGCCTGCCGCTGGGCATCGGCTTCCGCAACATCGAGGGCTGATGATGATCGGGCTGACCGGGTTGACCGGGCTGGCCTTGGCTGTCACGGTCGTCGCGATGTGGGGCGACTGGCGGTGGCTCTTCGCCGTGGGGTGCGTGGGGCTGCTCGCCCTCGTGGTGGCGTGGCCTCCGTGCTGTGGGCCCGGACGGTGCCGGACAGCACCGTCTTCCACCCCGTCATCGCCTCCCACGTGCTGGCCCTGCTGTACACGGGTCTCGCCGTCTCGGTGGCGGCGTGGCGGTGGGCGGGGCGTCGATAAGCGGCAAGAAAGGCCGCGAAGCCCCTGATCCGTTGCTGGACAAGGTGCTTCGCGGCCTTCTTTGCCGCCCCGGGCTTCCTGCTGTGGAACCACCAGCCCGGCGGGACCGGTGTGACTGCCGGCTAGAGAAGCCCGGCGAAGGCCTCCACCTCGTCGAGCCCGCTGACATCGCGGGGGAGGAGGGGGAGCTGGATGACGGGGACGTCGATACGCAGCTTCTGCAGGGCCGCATCCTCGAGGGAGCGGCGCTCCGCGAGGAACTCCCCCTGGTCCGCGGGGGAGCGGCGGTTGACCACCAGGCCGCCGACGCGCACGCCGGCTGCCTGCAGTTCCGCGTGGAACTCCCCGGTCTCGAGCACCGGGAGACGTTCCGCGGTGAGGACGATGAAGAAGACGCACTGGGCGGGGTCGCGCAGGACGTCGCGCAGTTGGGTGAACCGCTGGCGGCGCTTGAGCAGGATGGAACGCAGCTGCTGGTTACGCCGGTCGACGGGATCCTCCGCGGCGGCGACACGGTCGCGGCCGGTGGGGGACAGGCCGCGGACGACGGCCGAGAGGTGCTCGGACCTGTCACGGCGGTCGAGCAGTCCGTCCGTCCAGGCGGCCATCAGCTCGGGCAGCTCCATGAGGCGGGAGGTGTGGCCGGAGGGGGCGGTGTCGAAGACGACATGGTCGTAGTCCTCGGACCCCGCGACGATCTCCGCGATGCGCTCCAGCACCGCCGCCTCGTGCGTGCCCGGCGACTGGGCGGAGAGCTCCAGGTGCTTACGGACCTCGCCGTGGAGGTGCTCCGGCATCATCTGCCGCATGGTGTGGCCGACTGCCTTGAGGTGCGCGGCGGTGGTCTCCGCCGGGTCGAGCTCGAGGACGTCGAGGTTGTCGCGGACGGTGGTGACGCGGTCGCCGATGCGCTGCTCCCACAGGTGCCCCAGGTTGTGCGCGGGGTCGGTGGACACCAGCAGCACGTGGCGGCCCGCGGCGGCCAGGGCGGTGGCGGTCGACGACGCGATCGTCGTCTTGCCGACGCCCCCCTTGCCCCCGAAGAAGACGATGCGGGTCGAACCGATGAGGTCTAGCAGCACTGTATGTTCTCCAGGGGTGAATGCTCCATGCCCATGCGGCGGTGCCAGGCGTGGAAGTCCTCGTAGACGATGGGCAGGAGTTCCAGGGTGTAGTAGCTGGCCGGGTTCGGGACACCGAGGGCCTCGGAGAGGACGAGCATCATGAACAGGTCGTCCTCCTGCTGGCGTGCCTTGATGAAGGTCGCCCGGTACGGGCCCGCGTAGTACTCGGTGAGCCCGTCGCTGAAGGCCTTCAGTTTCTCCCGGAACGACACGGCTACAGTTTCTTCGCAGCGACGACGGGGGCGGGGGCGTCGGTGTCGTCGTCGGACCAGACGACCGGTTCCTCGTTGCGGGCGCGGTTCATGGCGGCGAAGGCCTCGACGGTTACCCAGATGGCGCAGACGATGATGACGAGGTCGATGACCAGCAGCAGCCAGTTCTGGGTGTCCCAGAAGCCGCGGACCTGGACGATCGCGGCCCACAGGGACACGGTCATGACGAACACCAGCGGGATGAGCACCGGCCACGTCGGGCGGCGCAGGCGGGTGAGGATGACCGTGATGATCGCCAGGGACAGTGCGGCCATGAGCTGGTTCGTCGTGCCGAACAGCGGCCAGATGAGCATGCCGCCGGAGCCGTCGCCACCCGCGGAGAAGGTCAGGGCCAGGGCCACGGCGATGACGATCGCGGTGGCGGCCAGGGCACCCAGTTTGACGCCCATGATCTCACCGATCTCCTGGACGACGAAGCGCTGCAGGCGCACGCCGGTGTCCATGGTCGTGGCGGCGAAGAGGACGGCCATGGTGGCCAGGATGGTGGCGGACAGGGAGGTCGGGATGCCGAGGCCCTCGTTGATGAGGGCACCACCACCGGCGACGAAGGCATTGACGCCGCCGTCGTTGAAGGCCTGGTAGATCTCCTCCCAGTCGGCGAGGGTGCGGAAACCGGCGGTGGTGGCGATGATGGTGCCCAGAGCCAGCAGGCCCTCACCGACGGCGCCGAAGTAGCCCACGAAGCGGGCGTCGGTCTCCTTGTCCAGCTGCTTGGAGGAGGTGCCGGAGGCGACGATGCCGTGGAAGCCGGAGATCGCACCGCAGGCGATGGTGACGAACAGCAGCGGCCAGATCGACGGGGTGCCCTCCGGGACGTTGGTGTTGATCGCCGGTGCGACGATGGTCGGGGCGGTGAGCAGGAACGACAGGTAGAGGATGCCGAGGCCGACGAAGAGCTGCAGGCCGTTGATGTAGTCACGCGGCTGGAGCAGGACCCACACCGGCAGGAGGGAGGCGATGCCGCCGTAGATGAACAGCAGGATGATCCACACGGCGTTGGGGGCCAGGCCGAAGGTGGACTCCGGCAGGGTGATCGGGAACATGTCGCCGATGATCATGAGCGCGTAGAGGACGACGACGCCGACCACGGAGACGAGCGGCAGGTTCCACTTGAAGCGGTAGATGGCCTGGCCGATGAGCAGGGCCACGATGATCGCACCCCACGTCGGGATGACGGCGGTCGGGGTGGACACCAGCAGGTTGGAGATGACCACCGCGAACGCCGCGACGACCATGAGCAGCAGCAGGAAGATGACCACGAGGAACAGGTTGCGGCCCCGGTTGCCGATGTAGCGGCCGGACAGCGTGCCGATCGACTGGCCCTTGTGGCGCTGGGAGGCCCACAGGGCGCCGAAGTCGTGCATGCCGGCGATGAAGACGGTGCCGATGGTCACCCACAGGAAGGCCGGGAACCAGCCCCAGATGACGGCGACGGCCGGGCCGACGATGGGGGCGGCACCCGCGACGGAGGTGAAGTGGTGGCCCCACAGGACGTACTTGTTGGTGGGAACGTAGTCGACGCCGTCGGTCATGGTGTGCGCGGGCGTCTTGTACGCATCGGAGAGCTGGTAGACCCTGTTCCCCAGGAAGCGGGAGTACAGGAGATAGCCTCCGATCATCATGCCGACGCCGATGACGGCCAGGATCAGTGAGTTCATGGAACTTCCCTTAAGGGGTCTCAGGGCGGCTTTGGGGGTGTCCCGGGGCCGCCGGTCATCATTGTTCGGAAAATAGATTCTCATATGGCTGTGGTGAAGGTCACTGGAAGGGTGGTCCGGTGGTCCGGGATCGGATGCCCATTCCTGCGTTTTTGCTGCATAAACGCGGTGTTGTCAGACCAAAGGGGCGGACATGAAAACACCCCCGGGGGTGCCGGGGGCGGGAACTTTCAGGCTGGTGCGTCGTTAAGCCTTCTCGACGCCGATCTCGCCGCCGTCCTGCTTCCACACGACCGCGGTCGCCGGGCGCGGGACAGCGGAACCGCCGTCCGGCCAGTGCGAGGACGGGGACTCGACGGTCGCCTCGTCCGTCTCGCCCGGGTGCTGGACGTTGACCAGGACACGCTGCTTGTCGACGATCGGGCCGCAGGTCTCGGCCGCGTAGGGAACCGTGAGGAAGCACTTGAGCTCACCGCGGTTCTCTCCCTCGACGGCTAGGGCGTACAGTCCGTCGTTGGAGCCCAGGGCGTTGCCGTCGGTGGAGATCCACAGGTTGCCGTGCTCGTCGAAGGCGAGGTTGTCCGGGCAGGAGATCGGCGAGACCTTCTCCTTGTCGAAGCCGCCGAAGTAGGTGTACGCCTCCTCCGGGTCACCGCAGACGAGGATGAGGTTCCAGGTGAAGGCCTCACCGGCGTGGTCGTCGTCGATCTCCATGACGAGGCCGTTCTTGTTCTCCTTGACCGGGGCGTGCTCCATGACGTCCTCCTTCGACTTCTCGGCGGCGCCACGGTACTTGTTGTTGGTCAGGGCCATGTAGACCTTGCCGGTGACCGGGGAGGCCTCGACGTCCTCCGGGCGGTCCATCTTGGTCGCGCCCACGGCGTCGGCGGCCTCACGGGTGAAGATGGCGACCTCCTCGGCGGTGAAGCCGTCGACGTGGGACTCGGCGTTGCCGTCCTCGTCCACGGTGAGCAGCTTCTCCCAGCGGCCCTCGCCGTCGAAGGCGCCGTCCTTCGGCAGCTCGCCGGACCCGTCGATCTCGGACTGCGGGGAGTTGCCCTCCATGACGGCAACGTAAAGGGTGCCGTGGTCCATGAGGGTCATGTTGTGCGCGAGGTTGCCCTCCTCCACCTGGCGGGAGGAGACGAACTTGTAGAGGTATTCGAAGCGGGCGTCGTCACCGGAGTAGCAGACGACGGTGCCGTCGTCGGTGATGTGGATGTTGCCGGCCTCGTGCTTGAAACGCCCCAGGGCGGTGTGCTTGATCGGGGTGGACTCCGGGTCCATCGGGTCGATCTCGATGACGTAGCCGAAGCGGTTGACCTCGTTGGGCTCTTTGGCGACGTCGAAGCGGTCGTCGAAAAGCTCCCACTTGCGCTCGGAACCCTCCTCCGGGATACCGAGGCGGTCGAGGGAGGCCTTGGTGCGCTCGTCCTCGACGGAGGCGGAGTTGGCGAAGTACTGGTCGAAGTTCTCCTCGCCGGAGAGGATGGTGCCCCACGGGGTGACTCCGCCGGCGCAGTTGTTGAGGGTGCCCAGGACGGTCACGCCCTCCGGGTCGGCGGAGGTCTTGACGTAGTCGGAGCCGGCGACCGGGCCGACGAGCTTCATCGGGGTGGTGGCGGTGATGCGGCGGTTGAGCGGGCCGAACTCGCGCTTGAGCTCGCCGGTGTCGCCGACCTTGGAGACCTCGAGGACGGTGAGGCCGTGGTTGGCCCAACCGATCTTGACCTGCTCCTCGGTCGGGTTGTCGGCGTCATAGCCCGGGTGCATGTGTGGCTCGGTGGTGTACTCGTGGGAGCAGACGTAGACGAGGCGGTTGTCGTTGGTCGGGTGGGGGAGCAGGCCCGCGAAGTCGTTGTTGAAGCCGAACTGCTGCTCGGCGGCCGCGGCGGTCTGGTTGTCGACGTCGAACTCCGGTGCGCCCTCGATGACCGGGTCGCCCCAGGCGATGAGGACGGACTGGGCGTAGCCGGCGGGGACGACGAGCTCGTCCTTCTCGTTCGGCTCGACCATCTCGAACTGCAGGCCCTTGCCGGAGGTGTGCTCGGAGCTGGAGTCGGATGCGGAGGAGGAGGCGCCCGCGGCGGTGGTGGAGGACGAGGCGGCCTCGTTGGCCGGGGAGCAGGCCGCGAGGGCGGCGCCGCCACCGACGGTCAGCACGGTGAGGCCACCGGCCTTGAGTGCGGTGCGGCGGGACATGAGGTCACCGAAGTAGGGGTTGTCGGACTTGTTGTCGCACTCGCCGAAGCAGGCGTTGCCGCACTTGTAGGTGCAGGTGATGGAGCTGCGCGAGGAGGTGAACTTGCTGCTGAAAAGGTTCAGGCCCTTGAGGGACATGACGACTCCCGATGACTCTAGAGAGATTGATATGACCTCGGAAAATATAGGGAGCTCGGATGTCTGTTCGGCAATAGTGGGATGAATTGTCGTTGAATTTCCAGTGAAGTGTGTGGCGCGAATCTCAGGCGTTCGGCTATTAACTACGGAAAAAACCGTTTAATATCGGTCGGCAGGACAGAGATCCCGACCCCTCACCCAAGGAGCCCTCTTGTACACCACCGCCGTCCCCACCGCCCGCGACCGCAAGCTCACCCCGGAGCACGAGGAGATCGTCAAGGCGACGCTGCCGGCCGTCGGCGCCAACATCGCCACCATCGCGCAGACCTTCTACCGCACGATGTTCGGCAACCACCCCGAGCTGCTGGCCAACACCTTCAACCGCGGCAACCAGAAGTCCGGCGAGCAGCAGAAGGCCCTGGCTGCCTCCGTGGCCACGTTCGCCACCATGCTCGTCGACCCCAACGCCCCCGACCCGGTCGACCTGCTCGCCCGCATCGGCCATAAGCACGTCTCCCTCGGCATCACCGAGGACCAGTACCAGATCGTCTACGAGAACCTCTTCTCCGCGATCGCCGAGGTCCTCGGCACGGACGTCGTCACCGAGGAGGTCGCCGCCGCCTGGTCCGAGGTCTACTGGATCATGGCCGACGTCCTCATCACCTACGAGAAGGAGCTCTACGCCTCCGACGGCGTCGACAACGGTGACGTCTTCCGCGAGGTGACCGTCGTCGACAAGCAGGAACTGACCGACACCGTCACCACCTACACCCTGGAGGGCGACCTCACCGAGGCCCGCCCCGGCCAGTACACCTCCATCGGCGTCGTGCTCGCCGACGGTGCCCGCCAGCTCCGCCAGTACTCCATCATCGGCCAGGAGCCGGGCCGCTACACCATCGCCGTCGAGACCGAGGGCGAGGTGTCCACCCACCTCCGCGAGAAGGTGCAGGTCGGCGACACCATCCAGGCCACCCTCGCCGCCGGCGACCTCGTGCTCGTCGACGACGACACCCCCGTCGTTCTCGTCTCCTCCCGCATCGGCTCCACCCCGATGGTCGGCATGCTCTCCCACCTCGCCGCCACCGGCTCCGGCCGCCGCGCCACCTACCTCCACGCCGACGACTCCGAGGCCGCCCACGCCCAGCTCGGCCAGACCACCGCCCTGCTCGAGCGCCTGCCCGAGGTCACCGTCGCCCACAGCTACCGCTCCAACGGAGAGCTTGTCGACGTCGCCTCCCACGACATCGCCGGCTCAGACGTCTACCTCTGCGGCGGCACCGAGTTCCTCCAGGCCATCCGCCGCGACCTCGCCGCCCTGCCGTCCGAAAAGTCCCCGAAGTCCGTCCACTACGAGCTGTTCTCCCCGAACGACTGGTTGCTCGGGTAGGGCGCTTCACCTCAGTGTCATGTGCGGGACTGGCGATATTAATCCCGTAGTCAGTTCCGTTTAACAACGCGCACGTGCCTTCACGGTGTGGCCGTACCTCGGGATGAGGATCCCGATCGGCCCGGTTTCTGCGAGCCTCGAGCTCGCATTTTCCATGTCGTCCTTCGAACACTGATCTAAGGAGGCACATGTCCGCGTTCCGTCGTATTCCCCGTACAGTTCTCGCCACCGCCGCAGGTGCGGCCCTCGCAGTCGGCCTCGTCGCCCCGGCCGCCGCCTTCCCGGGTTCCTCCGCCCTCGGCTCCAGCTCCACCGACATCTCCAGCCAGATCATCGGTGCCGGAGAGCCGAACAACATCATCTACATGATCGGTGACGGCGTGGGCTACAACCACGTCGCCGCCGCCAACCTGTACGACTCCGGCCAGACCCGTTACCAGGTCGAGGGCGAGGTCGGCTCTTCATCGACAAGGTCACCGTCGCCGAGCTCACCCTCGACAAGTGGTGGGCCCGCGGCTAACACCCGCCGCTGTCCATCTGGACCTGACGTTAATCGCCCAGATCCGGCTCTTCCTGGGATTTTGCGGATCCAGTGTCAGGTTCAAATGGACGGCCCCCTAGGTGAGGTGCACGATCGCACCGACCACGAAGGCGAAGGTGGCCAGCGAGGCGCAGGCGCACTCGAGCAGCATGCCGAATCCCATGGACTTCATGGCCTCGACGGACGATCGCCACGCAGCGGACAGATCCCTCCGGCGGGCGTACTCGGCGAGCAACAGGCCGAGCGCGAAACCAAGGAACAGCCCCACCACCGGCACGATGAACATGCCGACCACACCGACGATGACGCCGATGATCATCGGGCCCCGCGGGATCTGCTCCCGGCGCATTTTCCGGCCGGTGAGGATGGCGGAGGCGCTCATGCCCACCACGGCCAGTGCGATGCCGATCAGACCGGCGGTCCACGACGCCGTCGACCCCAGCACCCACGCCCACACGAGCAGGGTGCCGATGGTCAGCAGGGAACCCGGCAGAATCGGGAAGATCGTTCCCATTACGCCCACGATCAGCAGGAGCGCGGCCGCGCCGGTGGTGACGGCTTCGAGAGTGGTGGTGTCCATGCCCCGAGGTTAATCCTCTTTCGGGGGCCGACCGCGGCGGGGCAGGTCGCCGACGTTGCGGGGGAGGCGCCCGGCACGTCGGAGGGAATCGCGCAGCATGACCTCGATCTGGGCGTTCACGCTGCGGGCCTCATCGCCCGCCCACCGGGCGATGGCCTCGTGCACCGCCGGGTCGATGCGCAGGGGGATGTTCTTGCGGGCCATCTAGGTGTACAGGCTACCCGTGTTGATCATCGGCTGGGCGTTGGTGTCGGAGCACAGGACGACCAGCAGGTTGGACACCATCGCGGCGCGGCGCTCGGGGTCGAGATCGACGATCTGCTTCTTCTCCAGCTCGTCGAGGGCGGACTCGACCATGGAGACGGCACCGTCGACGATGGTCTCGCGGGCGTCGACGATGGCACCCGCCTGCTGGCGCTGCAGCATCGCCTGGGCGATCTCGGGGGCGTAGGACAGGGCGGAGATGCGGGCCTCGAGGATCTCCAGGCCGGCGATGCGGACGCGGGCGGCGACCTCGTCGGCGAGTTCGCGGGAGACCAGGTCGGTGGAGCCGGAGAGGGAGGGCAGGTGGGCGGTGCCGCCGTCGTAGGGGTGGCTGGTGGCCACGTGGCGCAGGGCGGACTCGGACTGGGAGTGGATGAACTCCTCGACGTCCTCGACGGAGAAGGTGGCCTTGGCGGTGTCGGCGACCTGCCAGACGATGATGGCGCCGATCATGATCGGGTTGCCGTTGAGGTCGTTGACCTTGATCTGGTTGGTCTCGAAGTTGCGCACGCGCACGCTCACTTTCCTCGAGGTGGCCAGCGGCGGCACGAGGGACAGGCCGGTGTGGTGGTTGGTGCCCAGGTAGCGGCCGAAGAACTGCACGACGTGGGTGTGGCCGGGTGAGATGACCCGGATCATCGGCAGGAGGATGACGGCGACGAGGATGGCCAGGATGCCGAGGATGATGAACGGCACACCCGTCTCGCCGGAGTCGGCGCGGACGCCGCCCCAGATGGTCAGTGCGGTGCCTCCGACCAGGAGGGTCAGCGCTGCGACGAGGACGAGGGCGGCCAGTCCGGTGCTGCCGGACCAGGCGGGGCGTTCGGTGATCTCCACCTTGCCGCCGTCGTGTCCGACGGGGCGGTCGGCGACCTCGGCCTCGGGGACGTGCGGGGTGCTCATGATGACTCCTTCCGGGGTGACGTAATCTGATATCAGAATAAAGGAATCTGATATCAGATTACAAGGGTCGCCACGATTCAACCGCCACCCTGCCCATCGACTACCCTTGGAAGCCGTGACCGAGCAGAAGAATCCCCAGGACCTCCCCGAACAGCTGCGCATCCGTCGTGAGAAGCGTCAGAAGCTCATCGACGCCGGCGTGGAGCCCTACCCCGTCGCCGTCGACCGCACCGTCTCGCTGCGTGATCTGCGGGCGAAGTTCGAGGTGGTGGGGGAGGACGCGGACGTCGATAAGCGGGACGGCGTGACCTACCTCGCCCCGGGCGAGGAGACCGACGTCGAGGTGGCCGTCGCCGGCCGCCTCATCTTCATGCGCAACACCGGCAAGCTGTGCTTCGCCACGCTGCAGGACGGCGACGGCACGCACCTGCAGGCGATGCTGTCGCTGGCCGAGGTGGGCCAGGAGGCGCTGGATTCCTGGAAGGCCGACGTCGATCTCGGCGACTTCGTGTCCGTGCGGGGCCGGGTCATTGCTTCCCGACGCGGCGAGCTGTCCATCATGGCCTCCTCCTGGCAGATGGCCGCGAAGGCGCTGCGCCCGCTGCCCGTCGCGTTCGCCGACATGTCCGAGGACACCCGCGTGCGCCACCGCTACACGGACCTCATCATGCGTGAGCAGGCCCGCACCAACGCCATGACCCGCATCAAGGTGATGCGCGCGCTGCGTAACCACCTCGAGGGGGAGGGCTTCGTCGAGGTCGAGACCCCCATGCTGCAGACCCTCCACGGCGGCGCCGCGGCGCGCCCCTTCGAGACGCGGTCCAACGCCCTCGACATCGACCTCTACCTGCGCATCGCGCCGGAGCTGTACCTCAAGCGCTGCGTGGTCGGCGGCATCGACAAGGTCTTCGAGGTCAACCGCAACTTCCGCAACGAGGGCGTCGACTCCTCCCACTCCCCGGAGTTCGCCATGCTGGAGACCTACCAGGCGTGGGGCGACTACAACACCGGCATGCGCACCATCCGTGAACTCATCCAGGCCGTGGCCATGGACGTGTTCGGCACGCACGTGGTCACGCTCGCCGACGGCACCGACTACGACCTCGGCGGTGAATGGCCGGAGATCGAGATGTATCCCTCGCTCAACGAGGCGCTCCAGCGCAAGTACCCCGGCCAGCCGGAGGTCACCATCGACTCCACCGTGGAGGAGCTCAAGGCCATCGCCGACGCCATCGGCCTCGACGTGCCCGTCAAGGGCGGCTGGGGCCACGGCAAGCTGGTCGAGGAGATCTGGGAGCTGCTGTGTGAGGACCAGCTGGACGGTCCCATCTTCGTCAAGGACTTCCCGGTCGAGACCTCCCCGCTCACCCGCCAGCACCGCTCCAAGCCCGGTGTCACCGAGAAGTGGGACCTCTATGTCCGTGGCTTCGAGCTGGCCACGGGCTACTCCGAGCTCGTCGACCCGGTCATCCAGCGCGAGCGCTTCGAGGATCAGGCCCGCCTGGCCGCCGGCGGTGACGACGAGGCCATGGTCCTCGACGAGGACTTCCTCGCCGCCATGGAGCAGGGCATGCCGCCGACCTCCGGCATCGGCATGGGCGTCGACCGCCTCCTCATGGCCCTGACCGGCCTGGGCATCCGCGAGACCGTCCTCTTCCCGATGGTCAAGCCGGAACAGAAGTAGGCCGCGGGGCGCTCAGGGCCTGCCCTGACCCCGCCCGAGGGCGGCTGGTCGGAGAGTTCGCTGAGGGCGGGGGCAGCGTCGACAAGTACAGGACCGGCATGGATCCTGATGTCTGACCACGCACTCGCGGCGCCGCCTTCTCCGTCGAGCGCCTGACCACGAACGCCAAGACCCGGTGCAGCATCACACTCGAGGTGGTGTGCGGCACCGCGCGCGATCCCGGGCACGCCGCCCACCTACATCTGCATTTACTGGTGCGCCGCGCTGTCGCTCGTAGCGTGGGGGTGGCAATCTCTGAAACCTAGCGGAACGGCACCGACTCCTGCTGGGGCGTGGTGGTCTTCCGCATGCCGGACTTCATCGGCGTGGAGGCACCGCGTTACAGCAGTTTCCTCAGTTCATCGGGGGTGGGCATGGGTCCAGGCTACGTCGATTAGCGCGGAGGCGCGGCAGGCGTTAGTCTGTTCCTCTTTCATATGGATACATAGAGAGGTTTGCGTGAGCACCGCTAAGAAGCAGGCCCTGCCCGCCGACGTCAAGATCATCCTCATCGTCCTCGTCGGCGCGGCACTTGTGATGTTCCTCAACGAGACCATCCTCTCGGTGGCCCTGCCGTCGATCATGGCGGACTTTTCCATCCCCGCGACGACCGCCCAGTGGCTGACCACCGGCTTCATGCTCACCATGGCGGTGGTCATCCCGACAACCGGCTGGATCCTGCAGCGCTTCACGACGAAGCAGGTGTTCCTCGCCGCCGTCACCAGCTTCCTGGTGGGCACGGTCGTCGCCGCGTGGGCACCGACCTTTATCGCGCTGCTGGTGGGCCGCATCGTCCAGGCGACGGGCACGGCGCTCATCATGCCGCTGCTCATGACCGTCGCCATGACCGTCGTGCCCGCCAACCGACGCGGCTCCATCATGGGCGTCATCTCCATCGTCATGTCCGCGGCCCCGGCCCTCGGGCCCACCGTCTCCGGATTCATCCTCAACCGTTTCACCTGGCACTGGCTGTTCTGGCTGGTCGTCCCGCTCATCGCGGTGGCGCTGGTGGTGGGCGCGGTGTTCATCCGCAACATCGGCGAGACCTCGCGCTCGCCGCTCGACCCGCTCTCCGTCGTGCTGGCCGGCCTCGGTTTCGGCGGCCTCGTCTACGCGCTGAGCACCCTCGGCACGAACCCGACCGTGGCCGTCGGGGTGGCCGTCGTCGGTGCGCTCTCCCTGGCGGTGTTCGTGTGGCGCCAGATCCGCCTGGAGACGCCGCTGCTCGACCTGCGCCCCTTCACCATCCGCAACTACACGCTCTCCGTCATCGTGGCGCTGCTGCTCATGGGCACCCTCCTCGGCGTGGCCATGGTGCTGCCGATCTACCTGCAGACCGCCCTCGGCGTCACCGCCCTGGTCACCGGCCTGCTCGTCATGCCCGGTGGCCTCGCCTCCGGCATTCTCGCCCCCTTCATCGGCCGCCTCTACGACCGCGTCGGCCCCCGCCCGCTGGTCATCCCCGGTGCGCTGCTGCTGTTCGGGGCCGTGTGGGCGATGACCCGCCTCGACATCAACTCCACCACCACCGAGGTCATCATCATGCACATGGTGTTCTCCCTCGGCCTGGCGCTCATGATGACCCCGCTCATGACCACCGCTCTGGGGTCGCTGCCGAAGCACCTCTACGGGCACGGCTCCGCGATCCTCAACACCCTGCAGCAGCTGGCCGGTGCGGCCGGTACCGCGATCCTCATCGCGGCCCTGTCGTTCGGCACCCAGGCCGCGATGTCCGGGGGAGCGGACCTGGCGCAGGCCACCGCCGACGGCGCGCACTCCGCGTTCATCGTCGCCGGGGTCATGGCGGCGCTGGTCCTCGTGGCCAGCCCCTTCGTGACCAAGGTCGCCGAGGAGCAGCAGGAGGAGGGGCAGGCCTCCTGATTCCTCCCGGCGCCGCGGTGAGGGCCGGTGCCGCGGTGAGCGCCGGGGAGCGTCAGAACGCGGCGAAGTTCTGCGTGGCGTAGACCTCGCCGCGCGCGCTGACGGCCCAACCCACGCCGATATGCGTGAAGTTCGGGTTGTCCAGGTGCTGACGGTGCGACGGGGAGTTGATCCACGCCTGCAGCATGTCGCGCGCCGCGACCTCCCGGCTGAACATGCCGACGTTCTCCGCGGCCTGCCGCCAGGCCGCCGGGTAGGCGTCGCGGTAGCCGGGGTTGTGGCGCAGGGTGCGCTGCTGGGCCATCGTCTCCGACCACGACTGGGCGACGCCGTCGAGGGTCGGGTGGGGTGCCAGCGGGGCCAGGCCCTGCGAGGCGCGGTAACGGTTGGTCTCGTCGAGCAGCGCCTGCTGCATGCCGGAGGCGCTCGACGTCGCCGGCACGGTCGGCAGGCCGGCGACCGAGGAGCCCGGGAACGGCAGGCCGGGGAAGGCCGGGAATGCGGGTAATGCGGCGGCCGGGGCGGCCTGGGTGGACAGGGCGAGGGCGGCGGCCAGCACCGGGACGGCGAGACGGCGGATGCGCATTGCAGGACTCCTTATATCGCTTTTCCGCGATGGTAACAGAGAGATAACGCAACGCGAGGGGCCCGTGTGGCGCGTGGGACTCGGGGCTGTTCGCTAAAGGCGTACATGCCTCTGACCTGCGGTTTCATGCCGGTACTGGCACTTGAAACAGGAGAGTGCAAATAGATTGGTCGTCCCGCGCGTTAGAGTGGGTGACAAGTTAGACACAAAGGTTAGGGGTACGGACATGTTCGAACGGTTCACCGACCGTGCGCGCCGCGTCATCGTTCTGGCGCAGGAGGAAGCACGGCTGCTCAACCACAATTACATCGGCACCGAGCACATCCTGCTCGGACTTATCCACGAGGGTGAGGGTGTCGCCGCGAAGGCCCTGGAGTCCATGGGCATCTCGCTCGACGCCGTGCGCCAGGAGGTCGAGGAGATCATCGGTCACGGCACCCAGCCGCACACCGGTCACATCCCCTTCACCCCGCGCGCCAAGAAGGTCCTCGAGCTCTCGCTGCGCGAGGGTCTGCAGATGGGCCACAAGTACATCGGCACCGAGTTCCTGCTCCTCGGCCTCATCCGTGAGGGCGAGGGCGTGGCCGCCCAGGTGCTGGTGAAGCTCGGCGCGGATCTGCCGCGCGTGCGTCAGCAGGTCATCCAGCTGCTCTCCGGCTACGAGGGTGGCCAGGGTGGCTCCCCGGAGAACACCCCCGAGCAGGGTGCGGGCCCGGTCGGTGCCGGCACCGGTGCCGCCCGCGGCGGTGCCCAGCAGGGCGGCCCCGGCGACCGCTCCAACTCGCTGGTCCTCGACCAGTTCGGCCGTAACCTCACGCAGGCGGCCCGGGACGGCAAGCTCGACCCGGTCGTCGGCCGTGAGAAGGAGATCGAGCGCATCATGCAGGTGCTCTCGCGTCGTACCAAGAACAACCCGGTCCTCATCGGTGAGCCCGGTGTGGGTAAGACCGCCGTCGTCGAGGGCCTGGCCCTGGACATCGTCAACGGCAAGGTCCCGGAGACCCTCAAGGACAAGCAGGTCTACTCCCTCGACCTGGGATCCCTCGTCGCCGGTTCCCGTTACCGCGGTGACTTCGAGGAGCGCCTGAAGAAGGTGCTCAAGGAGATCAACCAGCGCGGTGACATCATCCTGTTCATCGACGAGATCCACACTCTGGTCGGCGCGGGTGCCGCTGAGGGCGCGATCGACGCAGCCTCCCTGCTGAAGCCGAAGCTGGCCCGCGGTGAGCTGCAGA
Source organism: Corynebacterium pollutisoli (assembly GCF_900177745.1). Lineage (GTDB taxonomy): Bacteria > Actinomycetota > Actinomycetes > Mycobacteriales > Mycobacteriaceae > Corynebacterium > Corynebacterium pollutisoli. Next base: position 261,052 of record NZ_FXAR01000003.1, read on the forward strand.
CCATCGGTGCCACCACCCTGGACGAGTACCGCAAGCACATCGAGAAGGACGCCGCCCTCGAGCGTCGTTTCCAGCCGGTGCAGGTGCCGGAGCCCTCCGTCGAGATGACCATCGAGATCCTCAAGGGGCTGCGCGACCGCTACGAGGCGCACCACCGCGTCTCCATCACCGACGGTGCCTTGGCCGCCGCCGCCAACCTCTCCGACCGCTACATCAATGACCGCTTCCTGCCGGACAAGGCCGTCGACCTCATCGACGAGGCCGGTGCCCGCATGCGCATCAAGCGTATGACCGCCCCGGAGGGTCTGCGGGAGATCGACGAGCGCATCGCCGACGTCCGCCGCGAGAAGGAGGCGGCCATCGACGCGCAGGACTTCGAGAAGGCCGCGGGTCTGCGCGACAAGGAGCGCAAGCTCGGCGAGGAGCGCTCCGAGAAGGAGAAGCAGTGGCGCTCCGGTGACCTCGAGGAGATCGCGGAGGTCGGCGAGGAGCAGATCGCCGAGGTCCTCGGTTCCTGGACCGGCATCCCGGTGTTCAAGCTCACCGAGGAGGAGTCCTCGCGTCTGCTGCGCATGGAGGATGAGCTGCACAAGCGCATCATCGGCCAGGACGAGGCGGTCAAGGCCGTCTCCCGCGCCATCCGCCGTACCCGCGCGGGCCTCAAGGACCCGAAGCGTCCCTCCGGTTCCTTCATCTTCGCCGGCCCGTCCGGTGTGGGTAAGACCGAGCTGTCGAAGGCCCTGGCCGAGTTCCTCTTCGGCGAGGACGACGCCCTCATCCAGATCGACATGGGTGAGTTCCACGACCGCTTCACCGCCTCCCGCCTCTTCGGCGCGCCCCCCGGCTACGTCGGCTACGAGGAGGGTGGCCAGCTCACCGAGAAGGTCCGCCGCAAGCCCTTCTCCGTCGTGCTTTTCGACGAGATCGAGAAGGCCCACAAGGAGATCTACAACACCCTCCTGCAGGTCCTCGAGGACGGTCGTCTCACCGACGGCCAGGGTCGCGTCGTCGACTTCAAGAACACGGTGCTCATCTTCACCTCGAACCTGGGCACGCAGGACATCTCGAAGGCCGTCGGCATGGGCTTCTCCGGCTCCGCGGAGACGGACTCCGACGCCCAGTACGAGCGCATGAAGAACAAGGTCCACGACGAGCTGAAGAAGCACTTCCGGCCCGAGTTCCTCAACCGTATCGACGAGATCGTCGTCTTCCACCAGCTCACCCGCGAGCAGATCGTGGAGATGGTGGAGCTGCTCGTCGGTCGCGTCGAGAAGGCCCTGGCCACCAAGGACATGGGCATCGAGATCACCGACAAGGCCAAGGCTCTCCTGGCCCAGCGTGGTTTCGACCCGGTCCTCGGTGCCCGTCCGCTGCGCCGCACCATCCAGCGCGAGGTCGAGGACGCCATGAGTGAGAAGATCCTCTTCGGCGAGCTCGGTGCCGGTGAGATCGTCACCGTCGACGTCGAGGGCTGGGACGGCGAGTCGAAGGACACCGACGGTGCCTCCTTCACCTTCACCCCGCGCCCGAAGCCGCTGCCGGAGGGCACGTTCTCGGAGATCTCTCCGGAGGCCGCCGAGGCGGTGCGTGACGTGGAGGCTGACCCGGAAACCATCACCCCGGACGTCCCCGACGTCCCGGAGATCACCGATGACCTGTCCACCGGCCCCGACGAGGGTCCGGCCGGTGGGGCGGCCCCGGCCCCGCAGTCCTAAACCGCTTATCGACGCCCGCTTCCCACCCCAGGGGAGCGGGCGTCGCTGCCGTTTCTGCACGAGCTCACCTGCACGGTGTTCAATTCTCTGCAGAATCCCTGTTCGCCACTTGTATGTACGTCAGGTTTTGCATACGGGGTCGAACTAGACTGGCCGCCATGGGCATCACGTACCGCAAGCGCAAGAAGATCGGCAAGAACTCCTGGATCAACGTCTCCGGTTCGGGAGCCTCCGCCTCCACCCGCATCGGCCCGGTGACCATCAACTCCCGTGGCGGCATCTGGGTGAAGCTGCCCGGCGGCCTCAACTACCGTGGCAGGTGGAAATAACCGCCCTCTGACCACGAGGGTATTCGAGTCAGGGCATTTATCGAGTAGTCGAACCCCGGCACCCGGTTAATGCCCCCACTCGAATACCCCGTGAGCGGCAGCTACCGCGGCAGGTGGAAATAACCCCGTTCGTCCTGCTCGGCCAGACCGTCCTCCAGCAGGGAGAACAGGGCGCGGGAACGTTGGACATCGTCGGGCCACACGACGTCGATCGCTGCCTGCGGCACCGCGACGTCGGATCCCCGCAGCACGTCCATGATGAGCCCACGCACCTGGCGGTCGGTGCCGGTGAACTTCTGCACCTTCTTCTTCGCCAGTTCCTCCGCGCTGGGTGGCGGGGAGCCGGCGGCTACCCAGGCGCAGTCGTCGAGAAGCGGGCACCCCCCGCACGCCGGTGACGTCGCGGTGCAGACCAGGGCCCCCAGCTCCATGAGCGCGGCCGAGAACCGTGGGCCCCGCTCCGGGGGCAGCAGCGCGGCCACCGCGACCAGCTCCGCCTTCGACGCCGTCCCGGCCAGGTAGCGTCCCTCCACCGCGCGGCGCACCACGCGCCGGACGTTCGTGTCCACGACCGGCACGTTGCGCCCGTACGCGAAGCACGCCACGGCGCGGGCGGTGTAGTCGCCGATACCCGGCAGGGCCAGGAGCTCATCGACGTCGCTGGGTACCTGGCCGCCGTGAAGCGCGACGATCTGCTGCGCGCACTCCAGCAGCCGCAGCGCGCGGCGCGGGTAGCCCAGTTTTCCCCAGGCGCGCAGCACCGTGGCGGGGGAGGCCTGTGCGAAGGCCTCCGGGTCGGGCCAGCGTCGCATCCACTCCCGCCACACCGGTTCAACGCGGGCGACGGGCGTCTGCTGGCTCATCACCTCGCTGAGGAGAATGCCCCACGCGGAGGTACCCGGCTCGCGCCACGCCAACGGGCGTTCGTGGAGGTCGAACCAGGGGAGCAGACGTGAAGCGAACATGGTGAGCAAGTATAGAATTGCCGTCATGCCCATGAAAGATGTCGCCAAGAACCCGCAGGCCGTGTGGGAGGCCCTGCAGGCCGGCAACAAGCGTTTCGTCCATCAGCAGCAGGAACGTCCCAACCAGGACATCCTCCGCCGCACGGAACTGCGCGCCGGACAAAATCCCCGCGCGGTCGTCCTCTCCTGCTCCGACTCCCGCGTCCCCGTCGAGCTGATCTTCGACGTCGGTCTCGGCGACCTCTTCGTGGTCCGCACCGCCGGGGAGATCCTCGACCCCGCGGTCCTGGCGTCCATCGAATACGCCATCAAGAGCCTCGGTGTGGAACTCGTCGTCGTCATGGGCCACGAATCCTGCGGCGCCGTCGCCGCCACCGCCGAAGCCCTCGACGGCGGCAAGATCCCCAACGGACTGGAGCGCATCCTCATCGAGAAGGTCGCCCCGTCGATCCTCGAGGCCCGCGCCCGCGGCCGCAACGACCGCCCCGGGTACGAGCGCCAGCACGTCATCGAGATCGTCATCCAGATCAAGCACCGCCTCTCCGCCCTGCAGGAGCGCATCGCCGACGGCCGCGTCGGCATCGTCGGCCTGCGCTACCTGCTGTCCGACGGCTCCACCGAGCAGGTCATCGCCGACGGTGTCGAATAGGCGCCGAGTAGCAGACACGCGGGGGCGGCAGGTTCCCACCTGCACTAACCGTGCGCAATTAAAGTGAGGGACGTGACCAACCGCAGCCCCCGCCGACTCCCCGAAGAGATCTACGTCCGCCGTCGCGTCGCCGCGGCCGTGGTCATCCTCATCCTCGTCGGACTGCTGGTGTGGGGCCTCGTGGCCTTCGCTGGCCGAGGCGGCGACGACACCGAAACCACCACCGCCGCGCAGACCACCACGGCGGAGACGTCGGCGGTGACGTCGGCGGTGACGTCGGCAAGCAGGACGACGGAGACTTCAGCCGCGGAGACCTCCGAGCCGGAGGAGACCGAGACCGAGTCCGCTGAGCCGGAGGAGCCGAAGAACTCCTGCGAGCTCTCTGATCTGCGGATCGTCGCCAGCTCGGACCGTCCCTCCTACGGTGACGGCGACCAGCCGACCTTCTACATGACCGTCGAGAATCCCACCGCCGCGGACTGCGAGCTCAACCTCGACGACGAGGAACTGCGCTTCGAGGTGTACAACCTGGAGAACAACGAGCGCGTGTGGGCCGACACGGACTGCTACCCGTCGGTGCTCACCGGCGAGGAGACCTTCGAGGCCGGCGACGAGCGCCGCTTCCAGGCCGTGTGGTCGCGCCTCGGCTCCCAGCCGGGCCAGTGCAACAACCGCCAGGATGTCGGCACCGGCGCGTTCTTCCTGCACGCGGTGATCGGCGACAAGGCCTCCGACGCGCACACCTTCAACCTGGGGTAGGCCCCGTCAGGTAAGCCGCCGCAGCCCCTCGTGGACGTGGCGGGCCCACAGGTTGCCCACGTTCTCCACACCGGCGAGATCCTCCTCCGTGGCGTCGAGCAGCGTCTTGACGTCGCCGAAGGCTGCGATGATCTTGTGCTTGAGGAACATCTGCACCCGCGGCACCCGGCTGAGCACCCGGTAGCCGCGCGGCACGATCCACTGCGTGAGGGACTCCTCCGTCGCGGGCAGCCCGAGGATGCGGGCGACGTTGGCGGGCTTGAGCAGGTCGGCGTCGGCGAGCTGGTCGAGGGCCTGGGTGGCGGCGCGGACGTCGTCGTCCGAGGGCGGGCCCTCGGCGATGAGGTAGTCGCGGATGAGCAGGTCGATCTCCCGGTCGTTGTCGCCGCGCAGCTCGGTGAGCTGGAGGTTGAGCTGCCGGCCGTCGGTGCCCAGCTCGAGGACGTTCTGGTCGAGTTCGATGCCGACCCGCTTGACCAGCAGTTCCCGCTGCATGACGGCGACGACGTCCTGCACGGTGGCGTAATTGTTGATCTCGGAGACGAACAGGCGTTGGTTGGCGTGGTCGAGGCGGGTGCGGTAGCGCTCGAGGGTGCCCAGCGCCTGGTTGGCGCGCTGCAGGATGGCGGCGGGGCTGTCAAGCACGTACCGGCTGCCCTCGACGTAGAGGGTGATGACGTTCATAGACTGGCTCACCGCGATGACGGGTCGCCCGGTCTGCTGGGCGGTGCGTTCCGCGGAGCGGTGGCGGGTCCCGCTTTCCGACGTCGGGTAGCTCGGCGACGGCACCACCTGCACGTTCGCGCGGCGGATGCGGGTGGCGTCGGTGGAGAGGATGACCGCGCCGTCCATCTTGCACAGTTCGCGCAGGCGGGTGGGGGCGAAGGGGACGTCGAACTCGATGCCGCCGTCGCACAGGTCGGTGACCTCGGGGCCGTCCCCGATGACGAGGAGGGCGCCGGTGCGGCCGCGGACGATGCGGTCGAGGCCGTCGCGGAGTTCCGTGCCCGGGGCGAGGTGTTCGAGGGTTTCCCGCAGGGTGGCGGGGACCGGGGTGGTGGCGGGGCTCATGAGGGGCGATTCTACCCCTGGGACACCAGTGCTATCGCCTCGCGCAGCGTGGAGGCCTCCGCCACCCGCATCCCGGGCACGGTGAGCTTCTCCCCGGCGGGCACCACCGCGTACTCGTAGCCGAGGCGGGCGGCCTCCGCGAGGCGGCGCCCCAGGTTGGGTACGCGCCGCAGTTCGCCGGCCAGGCCGACCTCGCCGATGACGACGGTCTTCGGCGGCAGGGGGCGCTCGTGCAGGGAGGACCACGTGGCCAGCGCGACGGCGAGGTCGGTGGCGGTCTCGGTGATGCGGACGCCGCCGACGGTGGCCACGTACGCGTCCTTCTCGTTGCTGCGTTCCCCCGCGCGGGCCTGTAGCACCGCCAGCACCATGGGCACGCGGTTGGTGTCCAGGCCGGTGACCACGCGGCGGGGGTTCTTGGCCACGGGATCGACGGTGAGGGACTGCACCTCGGCGAGCAGCGGGCGCACGCCGTCCATGGCGACGGTCACCGCCGACCCGTCGGGCGTGCGCCCCCGGTGGGAGAGGAACAGTCCGGAGGGGTCGGGGACCTCGCGGATGCCCTCGGCGGTCTGCTCGAAGCAGCCCACCTCGTCGGTCGCGCCGAAACGGTTCTTGATGCCGCGCAGCATGCGCAGCGAGGACTGCCGGTCGCCCTCGAAGTTGAGCACCACGTCGACCAGGTGCTCGAGCACCCGCGGGCCGGCGACGTTGCCGTCCTTGGTCACGTGCCCGACGAGCAGAATGGGGATGCCGGACGTCTTCGCCAGGGTGGTCAGCGCGGCGGTGACGGCGCGCGACTGGGCGACGCCGCCGGCCACGCCCTCCACGCCGGGGGCGTGCATGGTCTGCACCGAGTCGATGATGAGCAGCGATGGCTTGACCTGATCCACATGCCCGAACACGACGTCCAGGTTCGACTCCGCCGCCAGGTACAGCGTCTCCTTGAGTGCCCCGGTGCGCTCGGCGCGCACGCGCACCTGCCCGGCGGACTCCTCCGCCGTGACATACAGCGCCTTCCGCCCGCTCAGCGACGCCCACCTGCTCGCCACCTCCAGCAGGAGAGTGGACTTGCCGACGCCCGGCTCACCCGCCATGAGCACCACCGACCCGGGCACCACGCCGGACCCCAGCACCCGGTCCAGCTCCGCGATCCCGGAGGGCACCGACGTGGCCACCGAGCCGCTGATCTGCGTGATGGGGGTGGCCGGGGCGTTCGGGGTCAGGCCCGTGGGCACCGACCCGGAGACCGCCGCCACTGCCGCGCCACCCGCCTTCGGGGCGAGGGCCGACTCGACGAGCGTGCCCCAGGAGCCGCAGTCCGGGCAGCGCCCCAGCCACTTCGGGGAGGAGTAGCCGCACTCGGAGCAGGTGTGGACGGAACGGGGTTTACGGGCCATGCCGACAACCTTAACCACCGGAACGGCGAACGCCCGGCTCTCGGGTGAGAACCGGGCGTCGACAAGCGGGGGGACTACAGGTTGGTGTAGTCGGACTCCGAGCCGGGCTCGCGGGAGAAGGAGCCGGCCGGCAGCTGCGGGCCGGAGATGGTGGCGTAGACCTCGATCTCACCGGAGTCGAAGGTGAAGGTGACCGGGACGTTGCCGCCGATGGCGAAGTCGTCGTTGGACAGGGTGGTCTCGGTGTACTCGATGCAACCGATACCGTCAGCCTGCGGGGTGGTCTCCAGGCGGTCGGCGGAGTCGCCGACGAGGACACAGTCACGGGCCAGCGAGGTGGAGTCGAACTGAACGTCGTTGCCGTTGACGTCGATGGACTCGAGGGTGTGCTCGGTCATCGAGGTGTCCTGGTTGATGGCGGTGAACTTGAGAGCCGCCTCGCCTGCGTCGTCGACGATGATGGTGACGTCGCGGACCGCGACGGTGCCGTCCTCGGAGTTGCCCTCCGCGCCGTTGACTGCCGCCACCTGCGTGGAGGTCTGGGTAATCTGGCCTGCAGAGCAGGAGGCCAGTGCCAGCGCAGACAGAGCGGCGGCGGAGATGATGCCGCCGCGACGGGCGGCCGACTTCAGGGACTTCACTTCGGTGTCCTCCATCAGTTCATGGTTCACAAGGATGTTTCGGAAGCTTACCTTAGTCTCTTTGACCCCTGAGCACACAGTTCCCGGGGATCCGGTTTCGCCACAGGGGGGAAGCGGGGGCGATCGGGGGTAGACCTTAGATGGAGATCACCGGCCGACGGCCCGCTCGGGCCGCGTGCTAAAATGCTGGGTCTAGTGTGCGTCTAGTGTGCTGCCAACCGCGCGCAACAAGGAGTGGGAATGGATTTCAAGGTCGGGGACGTCGTCGTCTACCCGCACCACGGTGCCGCCAAGATCGCCGACATCGAGCATCGCGTGATGGGAGGGGAGGAGCTGGAGTACCTGGTCCTGCAGATCAACCAGTCCGACCTCGTCGTCCGCGTCCCGTCCAAGAACGCCGAGCTCGTCGGCGTCCGCGACGTGGTGGGCGAGGAGGGCCTGCAGAAGGTCTTCGGCGTCCTGCGCGAGACGGATGTGGAGGAGGCCGGCAACTGGTCCCGCCGCTACAAGGCCAACCAGGAGCGTCTCGCCTCCGGTGACGTGAACAAGGTCGCCGAGGTCGTCCGTGACCTGTGGCGCCGCGACCAGGACCGCGGCCTGTCCGCCGGCGAGAAGCGCATGCTGGCCAAGGCCCGCCAGATCCTCGTCGGCGAGCTGGCCCTGGCCGACACGGTCGACGAGGCCAAGGCCGACGAGTTCATGGTCAAGGTCGAGGCCCACGTGGAGGTCGACGCGGAGGACACCCGTGACCTCGAGGACGGCGACATCGACGTCGACCTCGACGACCTCACCTTCGACGACGAGGACGACGACCTCTAGACCCGGGCCCCACCGAGGAGGAACAGTGCGCGTCGTCGCCCTCATCGCCGCCGCCGGGCAGGGGACCCGGCTGGGGGCCGCCGTCCCGAAGGCGTTCGTCCGCCTCCGCGGGCGCACCCTCGTGGAGCGTTCCGTCGCTGCGATGCTCACATCCGCGGTCGTCGACGAGGTGGTGGTGCTCGTCAGCCCGGACATGGAGTCCTACGCCCGGGAGGTGCTCTCCCGGGCCGGGCTTCTCAACGCCGCCGTCCCCGTCCGCCTCGCCCACGGCGGCGGCGAACGCGCCGACAGTGTGTGGGCCGGTCTGCGGACCATCACTGACGACGAGGCGGTCGTGCTCATCCACGACGCCGCCCGTGCGCTCACCCCGCCCGGCATGATCGCCCGCGTGGCGCGCCGCGTGCTCGAGGGCGCGCCGGCCGTCATCCCCGTCATTCCGGTCGCCGACACGATCAAGCAGGTCGCCGGGGACGTGGTGGAGGGGACCCCGGACCGGTCGACGCTGCGCGCCGTGCAGACCCCGCAGGGTTTCCTGCTCAGCGGCCTGCGCGCCGCGAACGAGGCCTACTTCGGGGCGGAGGACCCCGGTTTCGTGGCCACCGACGACGCCTCCCTCATGGAGTGGCACGGTGTACCCGTCGTCACCGTGCAGGGTGATCCCATGGCGTTCAAGGTGACCACGCCCATCGACATGACCCTGGCCCGCACCATCACGGACGAGGCCGAACCGACCATCTTCGAGGTGCCCCATGACTGACCCGATCGTGCCCCGCGTGGGTATCTCCACCGACGCCCACCAGATCGAGGCGGGCAAGCCCTGCTGGATCGCGGGCCTCCTCTTCGACGGCGTCGACGGGTGCGAGGGGCACTCCGACGGCGACGTCGTCTCCCATGCACTTGTCGACGCCCTCCTCTCCGCCGCCCAGCTCGGCGACCTGGGCACACTCGTCGGGGTGGGGCGCAGGGAGTACGACGGTGTCTCCGGCGCGCAGCTGCTGCGCGAGGCGAGGGAGGCGGTCGAGGCGGCGGGCTTCGTCATCGGCAACGCCGCCGCGCAGCTCATCGGGCAGACTCCTAAGATGGGGCCGCGTCGCGGGGAGGCGGAGCAGGTGCTCTCGGACATTCTCGGGGCCCCGGTGTCCATCGCGGCCACCACCACCGATCACATGGGCTTCACCGGACGCGGGGAGGGGCGGGCCGCGGTCGCGACCGCCGTCGTCTGGAAGGTGTGAGGCACCCCACAACCAACCCCGAATTGAGGGGTTTCCGCGCCGTTGATGTCCGCAACCCCCTAAGCCCCTCGGTACAGGTGGGACAGTAGACGCATACTCAGGCAGTCCCGGCTCTGCGGGTGTTCAGCAACAGTGCCGTGCGCTCAACAGATGCCCGGTGGGGCCCAGGGGAGGGCCAGACGTACGAGGGGGCGGGGTGGGCCACCACCCTCATCGCCCCTTCATCTCCGCCACCGAAAGGTCCATGCTCCGCCTCTGCCTGCCGCGGTCAACACCGTCGGCTCCCAGGGGCCGCCGCCGACCGTACCTCCACCACCCCCATCAGGGTGTTCGACGTAGGTGACCACATCGGGGACATCGCGCCCTGCCACCGGGGCCGTCGCCCTCGATTCCCAGGGCGCCGTCCACGACATCATCCACCGAGGAATTACCATTGAACGCAGCTGATCCGTCCACGCAAGGAGCCGACATGGACATTCTCATCCGTTCCGACGCGGAAGGCGTCGCTGCTGCAGCGGCGGACATCCTCGCCGACTACGCCCGCCGCGGCGCCACCCTGGGCCTGGCCACCGGGTCCACCCCGCTGGGCACCTACCAGGAACTCATCCGCCTGTACGAGGCCGGGGAGGTGAGCTTCGCCGACTCCACCGCCTTCCTCCTCGACGAGTACGTCGGCCTCACCCCCGAGCACGAGCAGAGCTACCATCACACCATCCGCCACGAGTTCACCGCCCACGTCGACTTCGACGACTCCCGCGTCCACAGCCCCGACGGCACCGCCGCCGACCCGTGGGTCGCTGCGCAGGAGTATGAGCAGGCCATCATCGACCACGGTGGCATCGACGTCCAGCTGCTGGGCATCGGCACCAACGGCCACATCGCCTTCAACGAACCCGGCGCCGCCCTCAACGGCCCCACCCACGTCGACACGCTGCAGCCGCAGACCATCGCCGACAACTCCCGCTTCTTCGACCGCCCGGAGGACGTGCCCATCCACGTGCTCACCCAGGGCCTGGGCACCATCCAGCGCGCCGGGCACCTGCTGCTTCTGGCCACCGGCGAAGGCAAGGCCGACGCCATCGCCGCGCTCGCCGAGGGGCCGCTGACCACCATGTGCCCCGCCTCCGTCCTGCAGTCGCACCCGCGGGCGACGGTCATCGTCGACGAGGCCGCCGCCTCGAAGCTCCACCACCGTGACTACCACCGCTTCGTCGAGGAGAACAAGCTGCCGCGGAAGAACTAGGGGCGTCTAGGATGGTGAGTTGTGACTCTCCGTATCTTTGACACCGCCACCCGGTCGCAGCGCGAGTTCGTCCCGGTCCGCCCGGGGCACGCCTCGATCTACCTGTGTGGTGCGACGCCGCAGTCCCAGCCGCACATCGGCCATGTCCGTTCCGGCGTGGCCTTCGACATCCTGCGCCGCTGGTTGCTGGCCTCCGGTCTCGACGTCGCCTTCGTGCGCAACGTGACGGACATAGACGACAAGATCCTCACCAAAGCCGCCGAGCACGACCGGCCCTGGTGGGAGTGGGTGTCCACGCACGAACGCGCCTTCACCTGGGCGTACGACCAGCTCAATGTCCTGCCCCCGTCGGTGGAGCCGCGCGCCACCGGGCACGTCACCCAGATGGTCACCTACATGCAGCGCCTCATCGAACGCGGCTTCGCCTATGAGGCCGCCGGGTCCGTCTACTTCGACGTCGCCGCGTGGGTCGCCGCCGAGGGCTCCGACTACGGTTCCCTGTCCGGCAACCGCGTCGAGGAGATGGAGCAGGGCGAGACCGACAACGCCGGCAAGCGCTCCCCGCAGGACTTCGCCCTGTGGAAGGCCGCCAAGCCCGGCGAACCGTCCTGGCCCACCCCGTGGGGCGAGGGGCGTCCCGGCTGGCACCTCGAGTGCTCCGCCATGGCCACCTGGTACCTGGGGGACACCTTCGACATCCACGGTGGGGGTCTCGACCTCCAGTTCCCCCACCACGAGAACGAGATCGCCCAGGCCCACGCCGCCGGCGACGGCTTCGCCAACTACTGGATGCACAACCACTGGGTCACCATGTCCGGCGAGAAGATGTCGAAGTCGCTGGGCAACGTCCTGTCCGTGCCCAACATGCTCGAGATGGTGCGCCCCGTCGAGCTGCGCTACTACCTGGGGTCCGCCCACTACCGCAGCGTGTTGGAGTACTCCGAGGCCGCGCTGCAGGAGGCGGCCGCCGGTTACCGGCGCATCGAGGATTTCCTCGACCGCGTCGGCCCCGTCCCGGTGGGGGAGTGGACCGCGGATTTCGCTGCGGCCATGGACGACGACATCGCCGTCCCGCGCGCCCTCGCGGAGATCCACAACGCCGTCCGCGCCGGCAACACCGCCCTCGCCTCCGGCTCGCGTGACGACGCCGCCCGCATCGCCGCCTCCGTCCGCGCCATGACCGCCGTCCTCGGCGTCGATCCGCAGGATGAGACGTGGGCGGAGGGGGCGTCGACAAGCGACGGTGCCATGGCCGCCCTCGACGTGCTCGTCGACGCTGAACTCCAACGCCGCACCACCGCCCGGGCCTCCCAGGACTGGGCCACCGCCGACGCCGTCCGCGACCGCCTCATCGCCGCCGGCATCGACGTCACCGACACCCCCGACGGCCCCCAGTGGTCGCTGAAGAAGGACTGATTCCATGGCTAAGCAGGGACGACCCGGCGCCCGACGCACCAACAAGAAAGGCGCCGTCAAGGGCTCCGGCGGGCAGGTCCGCCGCGGCCTGCGCGGCAAGGGCCCCACCCCCAAGGCGGAGGACCGCGAGTACCACGCCGCCCACAAGCGTAAGAAGGCCGCCGAGCGCCGCGCCTCCGGACGTCACGTCCAGGAGAACCCGTACGAGCTCGTCGTCGGCCGCAACCCCGTCGTCGAGTGCCTCCACGCGAAGGTGCCCGGCTCGCTGCTGTACGTCGCCGAGGGCACGGGTGCCGACGACCGCCTCAGCGAGGCCGTCCAGATGGCCACCACCCGCGGCATCCCCATCCAGGAGGTCCCGCGCTTCGAGCTGGACAAGATGACCGGCAACGGCCTCCACCAGGGCATCGGCCTGCAGATCCCGCCGTACAAGTACACCGACGTGCACACCCTCATCGGTGACGTCGCCGCCACCGGGGATCCGGGGATGTTCGTCATCCTCGACAACATCACCGACCCACGTAACCTCGGCGCCGTCATCCGCTCCGTCGCCGCCTTCGGGGGCCATGGCGTGGTCATCCCGGAGCGTCGTTCCGCGGGCGTCACCGGCGTCACCTGGCGCACCTCCGCCGGCACCGCCGCCCGCCTGCCCGTGGCGCGGGAAGTCAACCTCACCCGCACCATCAAGGAGTTTCAGCGCAACGGCTACCAGGTCGTCGGACTCGACGCCGGGGGTGAGCACACCCTCGACACCTACGACGGCGGCGTTGAACCGGTGGTCATCGTCGTCGGCTCCGAGGGCAAGGGCATCTCGCGTCTCGTGCGGGAGAACTGCGACGTCATCATGTCGGTCCCCATGACCGACTGGGTGGAGTCCCTCAACGCCTCCGTCGCCGCCGGCGTCGTCCTATCAGAATTCGCCCGCCAGCGTCGGGCCGCTCGCAGCTGATCGGCCGTTTCTGTGGATAGGTGGGGGTTGTCCACAGGTCGGGTTGGTTGCTTGTCGACGCCCGCGTGATTCCGGTTTATCGTCCGGGGCATGGACATCGATGAGGCGTTGCAGGCCCTGCGGGGCATGCGGGTGCTGGAGGAGCTTTCCTCCGGTCGCCTGTCGACGTCGCGCATCGAAACACTCGGGTTCAAGGATGCCGGGGCGTGGGACCGGTTGGCGGGGGTGTACTTCGGCCCCACCCGGCACAAGCGACTGCAGGCCGCCGCAAGGGTGGCAGCCGACGGGCTGTCCCTGGATGCGTTGGGTGTGGTGGAAAAGCACACCCGCAAACTGCTCAAGGGTGCCGCAGTCACCGAGTGGGAACTACGTGTCGAGTTGTGTGGCCTGCGGGGCACGGTGGGGGAGATCGACCGGGCGGCTGCCGCCCGGGTGCGCGACTACAACCGCACGGTCGATGATGTCGAGCAGCAGGCCTACGGGCGACGTTCCATCAAGGGTGGGAAGAACACCGACTCACAAGGCTTGCGCACGATCACCATCACCGGCCCGGAACGCCATATCACCGGCTTCCTGGGCCGGCTGCGCCCCACCGCGGGCAGGTTGCGGCGGGAGAATCCGAAGCTCGGTTACGAGCAGGCGCTGTATGACGCGTTGATGCAGGCCGGGCCGGTGGGTGGGGGCCCGGTCGCCCCGGTGCCGCAGGTGGTCGTACATCTGCCGGACTGGGTGCAGATCCTGCGCGGGGAGGGCTCCGACACCGTGCTGGGATTGACGGATGGGACAACGATGACGGGTGCGCAGATGCTGGAGCAGGTCACCGCGGACTACTACTACGTGGGGTTGTATCACCCGGTGGAGGGGCCGGTGGATCTCTACCGGTCGCAGCGCACCGCGAGCCTG
>NZ_FXAR01000008.1 GCF_900177745.1 Corynebacterium pollutisoli
GGGCGCCTGGAACGTCATCCCGGCGGGGTGGTGCACATCCCACCGGATGGTGGGCCACCCCGCAGCAACACCCACCCCCTCCGCGACCTGTCCGCCCGAGGGCCCCGCAGCGACCCCTAAACCGGTGACTGCTCGGAGACCACCCGCGTGCCACGGCGGGGTTTCCGGAATGCCCAGAGCTTGTTCACGAGGAAGTTGACGGGCATGGCCACGACGATGGAGATGGCGGTCGCCCAGTAGAACTTGGTGCGCAGGCCAGAGGAGTCGTCGAAGATCTCGGAGGACAGCGCGATGGGTGAGGTGGGGTTCATGAGCAGCGTCGCTACGATCTGGCTGACGATGAACGCGCCGATGCCGGTGAGCAGGAAGGGGAAGAAGCCCCGCCACCAGGTGCGCTGGGGGATGCCGCGGAAGGTCCAGCTGCGGTTGAGCTGGTAGTTCCACGTGTTGGCCACGAGGAAGGCGATGGTCATGAAGATGTTGAACCAGCGGATGTTGAAGTCGGTGCCCAGCAGCGGCAGGAAGACGTCGTGTTCGGAGATGCCGGCGGTCCAGCCGGCGACCTTCTTGGAGATGACGCTGACGATCAGGTTGACCACGGTGCCGGATCCCCCGACGATGCCGAACATGAGGAACTGGCGGGTGGTGTTCTGGATCCGGGCCAGCGCCGTTGCGTTCGACCCCACGGGACCTCCTGTGCTCATGACTGTCGATTCAGCTTAGCCCCACCCAGGGGCGGCGACGTGGAAGGCTCGTCGGCGTCCGCTGTGAGGATCGTCGAAGGACACCGCCCCGGCGCGCAGGCGCAGTTCGCGGGTGAAGTCGTAGAGGTCGAGGCCGCGGTCGACGGGGTAGGTGTCGTCGCCGTCGATGGGCATGCCGAGGTGGTGGAGCACGACGCGGATCTGGTGGGTGTGGCCGGTGACGGGCCGGGCCTCCACCTCCCGGTCCCCCACCCGGCGGAGCCAGGTGCGCGTCTCGACGCCCCCGTCCCCCACCGTCACCTGCCGCTCCCCGCGCCGCTTCCGGAGGGGCAGCACGACGAGCTGCCAGTCGCCGCCGATGGTGACCTCGCCGTCGACACGCGCGCGGTAGAGCTTGTTCACCCGGCGCTCCTGGAAGAGCCGCTGGTACGCCCCGCGCGTCGCCGCCCGCCGGGAGCAGACGAGCACGCCGGAGGTGAGCCGGTCGAGGCGGTGGAGGGGCACGATGTCGTCCTCGCCGAACTCGACGCGCAACCGCGTCTGCACCGTCTCCCGGACGAGCCGTCCGTTGCTGGTGGACGGCAGGAAAGGAGGCTTGTCGACGACCACCAGGTCCTCATCCGCGAACAACACCGTGTACCCGAAGGGGATCGGGGCCTCCGCGGGCACGTCGGGGTGGAACCACGCCGGCTGCGGACGGTCGAGCTCCGCCCCGGCCGGCAGGAGGGTGCCCCACCGGTAGGGGGCGTCCCCGGCGGCACCCGCCCAGTACTCCCGGTCGGTGGGGACCACCCCGCGCAGGACGACCCGCTGCGGGGAGATCCCCTCCCGGGCCGGGAGGGGCGCGTCAGACAACGGCGGCGAGGCGGGCGGCGGCGGCGTCGATACGCTCGTCGGTGCCGGTGAGCGCCATACGGATGTGACGCTCGCCGCGGGGCCCGTAGAAGTCACCGGGGGCGACGAGGATGCCCAGCCCGGCTAGCCAGTCGACGGTGTCCCGGCAGTGCTCGCCGCGGGTGGCCCACAGGTAGAGGCCGGCCTCGGAGTTGTCGACGGTGAACCCGGCGTCGATAAGCGCCTTCATGAGGACCGCCCGACGACGCGCGTAGACGAGCTTCTGGGCGGCCTCCTGCGCGTCGTCCTCGAGCGCGGCGACCATGGCCTGCTGGATGGGACCGGGCACCATGAGGCCCAGGTGCTTGCGCACCTCCAGCAGCTCGGAGATGAGCGCCGGATCGCCCGCGAAGTAACCGGCGCGGTAGGACGCCAGGTTCGACGTCTTCGACAGGGAGTGGATCGCGATGAGTCCGGTGTGGTCGCCGTCGCACACGCGCGGATCGAGGATCGACACCGGCTCCTCCTCCGCCCACCCCAGCCCGAGATAACACTCGTCGGAGGCGACGATGACGCCCCGCTCACGCGCCCACGACACCACCTTGCGCAGGTGCTCCACACCCAGGACCTTGCCCGTCGGGTTGGAGGGGGAGTTGAGGAACAGCAGGTCGGGGGTCTCCGGGCCGATCTTCAGCAGGGAGTCGGCCCGCAGCACACGGTTCTCCCCCACCAGGGCCGCCACCTCGTAGGTGGGGTACGCCACCTCGGGGATGACGACGAACCCGCCCCGGATACCCAGCAGCGTCGGCAGCAGGGCGATGGCCTCCTTCGTGCCCACGACGGGCAGCACGGCGTCGGGGGTCACCCCCACCATGTGGTAGCGGCGCACCAGCCCCTCCGCGATCGCCGCCCGCAGCCCGGGGGTGCCGGCGGTCTGCGGGTAACCGGGCTCCGCGGCGGCCTCGGCCAGCGCCAGCTGGATGCCGGGGGCCACAGGATCGACCGGGGTGCCCACGGACAGGTTGACGATGCCGTCCGGGTGCGCCGCCGCCGTCGCCTTGGCGTCGTCGAGGGTGTCCCAGGGGAAATCGGGCAGACGGGTTCCCAGCGGCGTGCGGGCCACGGACTACTCCTGGTTCTGCGGCGGAAGCGCGGCGACGAAGGGATGGTCCTTGTCGACGGGGCCGGTCTTGGCAGCCCCACCGGGGGAACCGAGGTCGTCGAAGAAGCCGACGTTGGCGTCGTAGTACTGGTCCCACTCCTCGGGGACGTCATCCTCGTAGAAGATGGCCTCGACCGGGCAGGCCGGCTCGCAGGCGCCGCAGTCGACGCACTCGTCGGGGTGGATGTAGAGCATCCGCTTGCCCTCGTAGATGCAGTCGACCGGGCACTCCTCGACGCAGGAGCGGTCGAGGACGTCCACGCACGGCTGGGCGATGATGTAGGTCATGGGTATCGGGCACTCCTTTTAAACCACAAAAAAGAACTGGATAATCGAACCTAGTATGTCACTTACCCCGCATGAGCGGCCAGACGCCTCCGGCCACACCTGCGCAAAGCAGCAGCACACTACGAATATTACTGCCGACCAGCTGGTCGCCCGTGACGACAACCCCCATCATGAGCGCGAAGTAGCCGGCGAGCCACACGTACAGCGGGATCGCGGCGACGACCGGCTCGGGGTTCCACAGGCGGGCGGTGCGGGTGAGCACCATGTTGAACAGGAACGCCAGCACGATGGTGTAGGGCACAGCGAGGCGGGCCCCACCGGGCAGGGTCACCCAGGTGCCGAGGTAGACGACCTCGAGCAGCACCGAGATGAGCGCGGCCACTGACAGCCAGATGAGACCGCCGACGGCCTCGCCGCGGCTGAAGTCGGTGCGCACGAATCCCCGGCTCATGCCAGGAACTCCGGGAGGGTGCCGGCGCCGAGCTGGTAGTACTCGGAGGGCAGGAGGGGCTGGGCGTGGAGGTTGGACAGGGCCCACACGGGGTGGGTGCCGTGGCCCCACGCGGCCTGCGGGTTGGTGGTGGAGACGGAGCCGTCGGCGAACCAGATCTGGGTGGCGTGCGCCCGCATGGCCTCCCGCTTGGCGGCGAGGGCGGCGTCGTCGAGCGGCACGACCAGATCATGCTTGTCGACGCCCTGGTTCTCCACGTACTCCGTCGACGGCAGGGTCCACCCCTCCGGGACGGTGTCGATGGCGTCGATGCCGGCGCGGAACTCGGCGAGCGGGGTGACGGTCCACAGGATGTCCCGGTCGCCGGCGGCGGCGTGGGTGATCTCGTGGGCGCGGATGTGGTCGGGGTGGCCGTAGCCGCCGTCGGGTCCGTAGGTGATGACCAGGTGGGGGTCCTCCGCGGCGATGATCTCGGTGAGCAGCGCGACGGCCGCCTCCCCGGAGTTGACGAAGGCGCGCGGGTTGTGGTGGGCGGGGCTGCCGGCCATGCCGGAGTCCCGGAAGCGGCCTGCCCCACCGAGGAAGGTGCCCCGCACACCGAGCGCGGCGAGGGCGCGGGTGAGTTCGGCGATGCGGAAGCCGCCGAGCTGGTCGGCGTGGTCGTTCGTCAGGTGTGCGAAGGGGGCTCCGATGACCTCGCCCTCCTCGCCGAGGGTGCAGGTGACGACGAGGACGTCGGCGCCGCGGCGGGCCAGGTCGAAGAGGGTGCCGCCGGTGGTGATGGCCTCGTCGTCGGGGTGCGCGTGGACGGCCACCACGCGGCGGCCGACGAGATCACGGGTGGTCATGGCTTCCTCCAGCTCGCGACCGTCGATATTCCGGCGGTCCAGTTCTCCAGGTCCGGGTCCGGTCCCACGATACCCTCGCCCAGGACGAGCATCCGCCGCTCCCCCAGCAACGGGACGCTGACGTGTTCGCGGGCGTTGGTGGCGTCGAAGAAGGCCTCCCCCTCGTCGAGAGGCACAGCCCCGGAGATGAGCCCCTCCGCCGTGCCGTGGGTGTCCTCGGCGCAGTAGCCGGAGAGGTTGCCGGAGCGCGGGGCCTCCGGGGTGGGCGGGCACAACCAGCGGCCGGCCTGCTCGAGGATGCCGCTCTCGGCGCGCTGCCAGGCGATGACGGCGTCGACGTCGCCGGCGGGCAGCTGCACCCCGGTGAGGTCGGCGAGGTCGGAGGTGACCGTCTCGGCGCGGACCTCGAACTGGGAGAGCAGGTCGACGATGGTGCGGGCGGCGGCGAGGGAGGTCTCGTCGGCGGGGTCGACGCCGAGGCGGAGGGGCCGCCCCTCCTCCCCCGTCAGGCCGGGCAGCAGCTCGGGCGGGCCCTGCTCGACGGCGCGGGCGGGGGTGTGGGCGGGGACGGCGAGTTCCGCGGTCCGGCCGGCGGCGAGGCGGGCGATGAGGGGGACGTCGAGAAGCGAGTGCAGTTCGACGCGGACCGCATGGTCCGCGAGCAACGGGGAGGAGACGGACATCGTGAGCGTGAGCTCGCGGGGTTGGTCGACGAGGCGGACCTGGGTGTCGCGCATGAGGCGGTAGGAGTCGACGCTGGTCTCCCCCGGGGTGGTGTCGAGGAAGTTGAGCTGGCCGCTGCGGAGCTGCTCGACGCCCTGGGTGACGGTGCGGACCTCCTGGAAGGTGACGCGGTCGGTGGCGGCGGGGTCGGCGCCCCAGAAGCGGTCGTTGCGGTTGAGGGTGACCACGCCGCGGGACCGGTCGACCCTCTCGATGGAGTAGCGGCCACCCGAGGCGGGCATCCCGTCGACGAAGCCGGAGTCGAAACGCGCGACCTCGCCCTGCAGGACGTGGCTGGGCAGGAGGTTGTCGAACATCTCCCGCCAGTCGGCGACCGGGGTGTGGAAGTCGACGTCGACGGTGCGTCCGTCGGCGCTGGTGCGGATCCCCTCGATGGCGCGGTAGCCGGCGGGGTCGATGACGCCCGCATGGCCGGTCATGCCCTGCCAGAGGTAGCGGAAGTCGGCTCCCGTGATGGGTGTGCCGTCCGACCACTGCGCCGCCGGGGAGATGACGTAGCGGACGGTCTGCACCACCGTGCCGGGCGCGGGCTCGACCTCCCCGGCGGACTCGAGGAGGTTGGTGTCCATCGCCCCGTCGCGGAAGGCGCTGGGCAGCACGAGCGAGCCCATGGAGCGGGTGAACGTCGAGTCGTGCGCCTGCAGGTGGGGGTTGAACCCGGCGGGGAGGGGGTCGACGCCGACGGTGATGATCTTGTCGCGTCGCGACGGCACCTCCGTCGTGGTGGGGGCCGCACTCGACGTGGCGGGGGTGGTCTCGGGCTCGGCTTCCTCCACCGGGGGCGGGCCGGGGTTCGCGGCGCAGGCGCTCAGCGAGGCGGCGAGCAGGAGGGCGGGGAGAAGTCGGGCTTTCACACTGTCGATTATGTACCAGGGCTCTCGCGCAACGCGGATGCCAGGACGGTGACCACGACACCGGCGACCACGATGAGGCCGAGCGCCCAGCGCAGATCGGTGGCGGCGGACAGCCCGCCGAGGACGGGGCTGGTGGCCAGGAAGCCGACGCGCATGAGCCAGCTGACGGCCGTGACACCCGCCCCCTCCGAGACGCCGGGCAGGCGGGCCGCGGCGGCGAAGGCGCTGGGCACGAGGGTGGCGCAGCCGAAGCCGGCCAGGGCGAAGCCGAGGTAGAGCAGGCCCGGGGACGTCGCCGCCATGACCAGTCCGCCGCCGAGGGCGATGAGAGCCCCACCGGTCCGGGCGACAGCCACCCGCCCGAAGGCGTCGATGAGCCGGTCGCCGGTGAAACGCCCGATCGTCTGCGCGGCGAGCACGACGGTGAACGCCACGCCCGCCTGGCCGAGCTCCACCCCCACCAGTTCGACGGAGGCGAGGCCGGCCCAGTTGTTGGCGATGTCCTCGATCATCGTGCCGGAGGTCGCCACGAGGGCGACCGGCAGGGTGAGCCACATGAGGCGCCCCACCCCGACCCGCTTATCGACGCCCGCGCGCGTCGCCGGGGGCTCCCCGCGCGGGACCGGCCCGGTGAGCCACACGCCGACGGCGAGGGTGGCGATGATGGCCGCCGCCACGAGCGCCAGGTGGACGCGCAGGTCGAGGCCGCTGCTGGCGGCGAGGGTGCCGCCGATGCCGCCGGCGACCGCCCCGAGCGACCAGCAGGCGTGCATCGACGACAGGATGGAGCGGCCGGAGGCCGCCTCGACGCGCACTCCGGCGACGTTCTGGGAGACGTCGATGACGGCGTCGAGAAGCCCCACCGCGGCGAGCAGCCCCGCCAGCATGACCGCCGACGGGGCCCACCCGACGGCGGCGATGAGCAGGGCGAGGACGACGGTGCCCCAGAACACGACCGGGCGCGGTCCGAAGCGGTTGACCGCCAGCGAGGGCAGCACCGTCGAGACGAGGGAGCCGAGGGCGACCGCCGCGACCATGAGGCCGAAGGCGAAGTCACCCAACCCCCACTGCGCCTTGAGGGTCGGGTACCAGGGCAGGACGGAGGCCAGCGCCGCGCCGTTGGTGGCGAAGAGCAGGCCGACGCCGAGAGCGGGGCGCAGCACCCTACTTGTTGAGGGCCTTCTCGCGGGAGCGGGCGCGGGCGCGCTCGGTGGCGTTGAGGATGACCTTGCGGACGCGCAGGATGTCCGGGGTGACCTCGACGCACTCGTCCTGGCCACAGAACTCCATGGCCTCGTCGAGGGAGAGGACGTGCGCCTTGGCGAGGGTGACGGTGGTGTCCGCGGAGGCGGCACGCATGTTGGTCAGCTTCTTCTCGCGGGTGATGTTGATGTCCATGTCCTCGTCGCGGTTGTTCGCGCCGACGACCATGCCCTCGTAGGCCTCGGTGCCGGGCTCGACGAAGAAGTTGCCGCGGTCGGACAGCTGCTGCAGGGCGTAGGAGGTGATCTGGCCGGAGCGGTCGGCGACGAGGGAGCCGGTGGCACGGTCCTTGATCTCGCCGGCCCACGGGCGCGGCTCGAGGGCGTAGGAGTTGGCGATGCCGGTGCCGCGGGTCTCGGTCATGAAGGTGGTGCGGAAGCCGATGAGGCCACGGGCCGGGACGTCGAACTCCATGCGGACCCAGTCGCCGGAGCCGGTGTCCATGGACACCATCTGGCCCTTGCGGGCGGCCATGAGCTGGGTGACGGCACCCTGGTGCTCGGAGGGGACGTCGATGACCATGCGCTCGAAGGGCTCGTGGACGGTGCCGTCGACGATCTGGGTGACGACCTGCGGCTTACCGACGGTCAGCTCGAAACCCTCGCGACGCATCGTCTCGACGAGGACGGACAGGGCCATCTCGCCGCGGCCCTGGACCTCCCAGGCGTCGGGACGCTCGGTGGGCAGGACGCGGATGGAGACGTTACCGATGAGCTCCTGGTCGAGGCGGGCCTTGACCATGCGGGCGGTGAGCTTGTCGCCACCGCCGCGGCCGGCGAGCGGGGAGGTGTTGACGCCGATGGTCATGGAGATGGCCGGCTCGTCGACGGTGATGCGCGGCAGGGCCACCGGGTTCTCCGGGTCGGCGAGGGTGTCGCCGATCATGATCTCGTCGATGCCGGAGATGGCGGCGATGTCACCGGCGACGACCTCGCCCTCGGCCGGAACGCGGGTGGTGCCGACGGTGCGCAGCAGCTCCGCGATGCGGACGTTCTTGGTGTGCGGGTTGCCCTCGTCGTCGTAGTGGATCCAGGCGACCTGCTGGCCCTTCTTCAGGGTGCCGGCGTGGACGCGGACCAGGCCGATGCGGCCGAGGAAGGAGGAGGAGTCCAGGTTGGTGACGTGCGCCTGCAGCGGGGCGTCGATCTCGGCGGAGGGCTCCGGGAGGACCTCGTAGATGACGTCGAACAGTGCCTGCAGGTCGGCGGCGTCGGGGGCGACACCGTTGCCCGGGTTCTCGGTGGAGGCCTTGCCCTCACGGCCGGAGGCGTAGAGGACCGGGAGGTCGAGCAGCTGCTCGGCGGCCTCGGCGGCCTCCGGGTCCTCGAGGCCGGAGGCCAGCTCGAGGAGGAGGTCCTGGGCGTCCTCGACGACCTCGTCGATACGCGCGTCCGGGCGGTCGGTCTTGTTCACCAGGATGATGACCGGCATCTTCGCGGCCAGGGCCTTGCCCAGCACGAAACGGGTCTGCGGGAGCGGGCCCTCGGAGGCGTCGACGAGCAGCACGACGCCGTCCACCATGGACAGGGCGCGCTCGACCTCGCCGCCGAAGTCGGCGTGACCCGGGGTGTCGATGACGTTGATGATGAGGTCACGGCCGTCCTTGCCGGCACCCTGGCGGCGCACGGCGGTGTTCTTGGCCAGGATGGTGATGCCCTTCTCGCGTTCGAGATCTCCGGAGTCCATCACGCGGTCGGTGACACCACCGTGGTCGTCGAACACGCCGGACTGCTCCAGCATGGAGTTGACGAGGGTGGTCTTGCCATGGTCGACGTGTGCGACGATGGCGACGTTGCGGAACTCAGGATGAGACACGGGTGGGCTGCTCCTATAAAAAGGGGTCGCGGCCACGGGGCACGCGATGTATGAACAGCCCTTGACGATACTCGCACTATGGGGGTATTGCACTATCGAGTGTCGCGGAACACCGGCGACGGACCTCTACTGTGGCGGGCACTCCGGGTGGAACTCCTCCAGGCGGACGACCTGGTCCACCAGCGGCGGGTCCGCGGGTCCCGCGTCCTCGTTCCACACGTCGATGATCGCCTGGCCGGGAGACAGTGCCTCCAGGGCCGTGCGGGAGGCCGATCCATTACTGATCACCTCGATCTTCCGGGAGGTCGTGCCGTCGGTCTCCGGGCTGACGATCATGATGTGGTCGGGGTTCGGCGGCTCCGTGACGGGCTGCTCCGCCCACCTCGGTGCCTGCGGGTTGCTGAGGTTGACCTCGAACCTCCCGGTCTGCGGCTGATCGGTGACGATGCGCCCCAGAACCGGATTCGGTTCTCCCCCGAGGAGTTCGCGCCCCTGGATGACCTCCATGGCATGCACGCGGAACTGGCAGGCCTCGATGTGGGCGATGACATCGCCGGCCTCGTTCATCCCCAGGGCCAGGCCGCCGCGGAAATCGTAGTCGGTCATGTCGACGAGGTTCCCGCACGCCGTCAGCACCGTCAGTGCCGACACCACTGTGAGGGCCCCCACCGTGCGCAGGGCGGGCTGACGGAGCGGCACCATACCCGCCACCCTACGCCGCTGCTCATCCCGCATTTCCACGGAAATGTAACGAAAGAGTCTCAGGCTGCGAAAGATCAAGTAACCGGGATTTCTCCATTCCGGTTGATTCTGTCACGCAAGTGAATATTGTTGGGTAGCGAAACTACTGTTACTCAAGTTGCAATTGTGACAGCCGCGCCGCGCGGCGGGCCGTGACATGCGCAACACCGCCTCCCTGAGATCACCCCGGAAGAGAGCCTGTCAGTGGGACACACCGCACGACACACCCTGATGAAGAGGATGTCCACCGCTGTCATCGCCGCCGCGTTCGCCACCGCCGGCACCCTGGTCGCCGCCCCCTCGGCGACGGCCAGCTCGATTCCCGATCTCTCCAGCCACAACCCGCTTGACGAACTGGGCCGCCCCACCGAGCGCACCCAGGCGGAGATCCGCGCGCTGGCCGACCAGCCGTGGATGCCCGCCGACATCCGGAACATGCTGCTCTCCGCCCTGGCCTTCGCGGCCGGGGACAACGGGGACGGCGGTCCGGAGCTGCCGGAGGACGCCCCGACGTTCACGCAGTTCTACTGGCCGACCGTGTCGGGCTCCTGCATCGGCGGCGAGCTCGACGCCGTCGGCACCGCCATCGCCGTCCCCGGCCCCGCCGAGATCCCGGCCCCGGGTGCCGCCGACGGCCAGACCGCCTTCGTGTTCACCGCGCTGGGTACCGCCCCGGCCGCGGCCGAGCAGGGCGGCATGCACGTCAACTGGGTCAACATCAACACGTTGCAGCACGGGGCCACCCCGCTGGGCAACCACGGCATCAACCCCGACGGGCCGGCGACGCTGTCCGGCACCGCGGACACCGGGCACGGCACCGTCGTCGCCCTGGTGTCGGGTCGGGTCCACACCGCCGACGGGCCCTGCGACTTCATCCCCACTGCCGCGATCATCGACGCGAGGTAACAGTCATGACTGCTGATCTGCATCCGGTCAAGGAAGAGACCTTCAACACCACCGACCGGATCAACATCGACCCGAAGGGCCACCTCCGCGAGGTCGACACCTACCAGGTGACCGACTTCGGCCTCTACATGGCCCGCGGCGCCAACCACCCGAAGTTCGGCTACCTGGAGTCGTGGCTCCTGCCGAAGCTGGGCCTGCGCGCCAACATCTTCCACTTCCGGGACGGGGTGGACGAGCGCCAGGACTTCTATTTCGACGTCGCCGACATCCACGTCCAGGACGGCGTGTGGTCCACCCGTGACCTCTACGTCGACCTCGTCTCCGTCACCGGTGAGCCGATCGACGTCCAGGACATCGACGAGCTGGCCGCCGCCACCTCCGCGGGACTCATCTCCGCCGAGGACGCCGAGCGCGCCATCGACACCACCCTCACCGCCGTCGAGGGCATCACCCGCCACCGCGATGACGCGATGGAGTGGCTGCGCACCCTCGGCATCGAGCTGACCTGGGCGGACAACGTCACCCTCGTCCCCGCTGCGCAGGCGAAATAGTTACGACATTGTTGGGATGCGGGCCACTTTTCCGGGGTAGGTTGAGGGTAACAACCACCCACGAGGAAAGGACGCATCATGACCGAGAAGAAGTACACCTGGGAGTTCCCCGAGGACAAGCCCTTCAAGCACAACCATCCGGAGGATGTGGGCAAGGAGACCCCGGAGCAGCGCGAGGAGCTGCCCGAGGAGTGGGGGCAGGAGTCCTTCCCCGCCAGCGACCCGCCCGCCAACTACTGACGGCTAGGGTTGTGGCATGAACGCGACGATCTACCACAACCCCCGCTGCTCGAAGTCCCGCCAGGCGCTGGACCATCTGCGCGAGCGGGGCATCGAACCCGAGATCATCCGGTACCTGGATGACACGCCGGACGTCGATAAGCTCAGGGAGCTTGTCGACGCCGCGGGCATCACCGTCCACGACGCGGTGCGCACCCGCGAGGCGGAGTACTCCGAGCTCGGGCTCTCGCCCGACACCCCGGACGAGGCGTTGCTCGCCGCCATGGTGGCGCACCCGCGCCTCATCGAGCGGCCGTTCGTGGTCACCGACAAGGGCGTGCGAATCGCCCGCCCGACCGAGGCCATCGACGACATCCTCTGACCCCGCGGCCCCGCTACCAGCCCCAACCCATCGCATGCTTGAAATGTGATGGGTTTTCCCGTTTCCTCGGCAGTACAGACCATCACCGGAAATCCGAGGAGAACATCATGAAGGTAGCCATCGTCGGCGCCACCGGAAACCACGGCACCGCGGTCCTCCGCGCCCTGCACGAGACACCCGAGGTCACCGAGATCGTCGGCATCGCCCGCCGACTACCCGAGCAGGACCAACCGCCCTACGACGGGGTGGAGTGGCGCTCCATCGACATCGCCGGCGCCTCCACCGCCGAGGACGCCGTCAACTCCCTCGCCGAGGCCTTCGCGGGGGCCGACGCCGTCGTCCACCTCGCCTGGATGATCCAGCCCAACGACCGCCGCGACCTGCTGCGCCGCGTCAACGTCGAGGGCACCGAGCGTGTCACACAGGCCGTCGCGCAGGCGGGCGTCCCGCACCTCGTCGTCGCCTCCAGCGTCGGCGCCTACTCCCCCGACGCGGCCCGCTCGGGGGACGGTGAGCCGCCGCTGCGTGACGAGTCCTGGGCCACCGGCGGCATCGACACCTCGCACTACAGCGTCGACAAGGCCGCCCAGGAGGAGGTCCTCGATCGCTTCGCGGCCGCCCACCCCGACATCACGCTCACCCGACTGCGCCCCGGCCTCACCTTCCAGGGCGACGCCGGGTCGGAGATCCGGAACTACTTCCTCGGCGACCTCGTCCCCGTCGGGGCGCTGCGCGCCGGGAAACTGCCCGCGCTGCCCGTGCCGAAGGGCATCCGCCTGCAGGCCGTCCACGCCGACGACCTCGGTCGGGCGTATGTGGCGGCGATCCTGAAGAAGGTCGGCGGGGCCTTCAACATCTGCGCCGACGACGTCCTGGGCCCGCAGGAGCTGGCCGACATCGTCGACCACGGGCGCTACATCGAGATGCCGCCCGCCGTCGTGCGCGCCGGCCTCGTCGCCGCCCACAAGGCGGGCACCGTCCCCGCCGACGCCGGCTGGCTCGACATGGGCATGGAGGTCCCGCTCATGGACAACTCCCGCGCCGCCACCGAACTCGACTGGCGTCCGAGCTTCTCCGCCGCGGACGCCCTCGCCGAGCTGCTCGAGGGCATGATCGAGGGCCGCGGACTGCCCTCTCCCCCGCTGCGCCCCCGCGAGAAGGACGAGCGCCTCAATCCCGCCGCGGGTGAGCCCGCCGGGGAGGGCGCGGACGCCGGTGCCGGATCGGCCGCCGGCGGCGAGGAGAAGATCCCCGAGCACTACACGAAGGATCTGCTCGAGCTGTACCTCTCCGACCACCTCACCGGCGCGACCGCCGGGGTCAACCGCATCGAGCGGATGGCCGAGGACTACGTCGACACCCCCATGTTCGCCGAGCTGTCCGCCGTCGCCGACGAGATCCGCTCCGACCGCGAGCTGCTGCGCAACATCATCGAGGACCTCGGCCTGGCCCGCAAGCCCTACCGGCAGGCCGTGGCCTGGGTCGGTGAGCGCGTCGGCCGCCTCAAGCTCAACGGCCGCGTCCTCGAGCGCTCCCCCATGACGATGCTGCTCGAGGCGGAGCTCATGCGCTCGGCGGTGAGCGGCAAGCTGGGTGGCTGGGAGACCCTCCGGGAGCACGCCGCCGGGCTCAACCTCGATCCGCAGGTGTTTGAGGACCTCATCGCCTCCTCCCACCGCCAGCTGGAGACGATGGAGAAGGTCCACGCCTACGCCCGCGAGCGCGCCCTGCGCGACAACCGCGAGACCTTCTGGGAGTGATGGGACATGCGAGCCGTCACCTGGCAGGGCAAGCGCAAGGTCAGCGTCGAGACGGTCCCGGACCCGGGGCTGCAGGCCGACACTGACGCCATCATCGAGGTCACCTCCACCGCCATCTGCGGCTCCGACCTCCACCTCTACGAGGTCCTCGGGCCCTTCATGGACCCCGGCGACATCATCGGCCACGAGCCCATGGGGCGGGTCGTCGAGGCGGGCAGCGCCTCGGGACTCGCCGTGGGCGACCGGGTGGTCGTCCCCTTCACCATCGCGTGCGGCCGGTGCTGGATGTGCGACCGGAAGCTGTACTCCCAGTGCGAGACCACGCAGGTCACCGGGCAGGGCACGGGCGCGCGCCTGTTCGGCTACTCCCGCCTCTACGGCTCCGTCCCCGGCGGCCAGGCGGAGTACCTGCGGGTGCCGCACGCCGACTTCGGGGCGATCCGGGTGGGTGAGGATCTGCCCGACCACCGCTACCTCTTCCTCAGCGACATCCTGCCCACCGCGTGGCAGGGCGTGCGCTACGCCGGGGTCGGCGAGGGCGACACGCTGGCCGTGTTCGGCCTCGGGCCCGTCGGCCAGATGGCGGCCCGCATCGGCGTCCACCTCGGTGCCCGCGTCTTCGGCATCGACCCGGTCCCGGAGCGCCGCGCCATGGCCCGCCGCCACGGGGTGGAGGTCCACGACCTCGACTCCGACACCAACGACGCCATCCGCGACGCCACGCAGGGCCGCGGCCCCGACGGGGTCGTCGACGCCGTCGGCATGGAGGCCCACGGTTCACCCGTGGGCAAGGTCGCCCACACGGCCGTCGGACTGCTTCCCGACGCCGCCGCCCGCCCCCTCATGCAGACCGCCGGCATCGACCGCCTCGGCGCCCTGCACGCCTCCATCGACCTGGTCCGCCGCGGCGGCACCGTCTCCCTGTCGGGTGTGTACGGCGGGCAGGCCAGCCCGCTGCCGATGCTCACGCTCTTCGACAAGCAGATCCAGGTGCGCATGGGCCAGGCCAACGTCAAGGCGTGGATCGACGACCTGCTCCCCCTCGTGGAGGATCCCGCCGACCCCCTCGGCGTCGACGACCTGATCACCCACCGCCTGCCCCTCGAGTCCGCCCCGGAGGCCTACGAGATGTTCCAGAAGAAGACCGACGGCTGCGTCAAGGTCGTCCTCGACCCGAAGGAGTCCCGATGAGATTCTGGAGAGATGTCAGCGGCGAGATCACCGTCTCCCCGCTCCCCACGTCGCTTGTCGACGTCGCCGTCGTCGGCGCCGGCTTCACCGGCCTGACGACCGCCCTGCTCCTGGCCCGCACCGGCCGGCGGGTGGCCGTCGTCGAGGCCCGGCACGTCGGCGCCGGGGCCAGCGGCGCCACCACCGCCAAGACGAGCCTGCTGCAGAACACCCGGCTCACCGACCTCGCCGACCAGCACTCCCCCGAGGTCGCCGCCCAGTACCTGGCGGCCAACCGGCACGGCCTGGAGTGGCTGACGGAGTTCTGCACCGCCCACGACGTACCCGCGGAGCGCACCCCGGCCGTCACCTTCGCCACCACCGACGACGGGGCCGACGCCGTCCGCCGCGAGTACGAACTGGCCCGCGAGCTGGGCCTTGACGTCGAACTCGACGAGCACCCGGGGGAGGAGTTCGCCACCCACGCGGCGCTCCGCCTGCCGGAGATGCTGCAGCTGGACCCGGCGGACCTGCTCGTCGCGCTGTGCCGGGCCCTCACCGAGGCCGGCGGCACCATCACCGACCACACCCGGGTGACGGGGATCGACGGCACGACCCTGCGTACCGACGCCGGCGATCTGCGGGCGGGGCAGGTCGTCCTGGCGACCGCCTCGCCCATCCTCGACACCGGCCGGGTCACCATGTCCCTGTCCCCCGAGCGTTCCTACCTGGGCGCCTACGAGGTCACCGGCCCCCTGCCGGAGGGGATGTACATCAGCGCCGAGTCCCCCACCATCTCCGTCCGCGCGGCAGCGGGACGGCTGCTGGTCGGCGGCCAGGGGCACCCCACCGGGCAGGAGACGCGGACGCAGGAGCGGCTGGCGGCCCTCGACGCGTGGGCGGAGCACCACTTCCCCGGGGCCCGGCGCACCCACGGCTGGTCCGCGCAGGACTATCACCCGGTGGGCGGGGTCCCGGTCGTCGAGAAGCTCTCCGACGGTGTGGTCTTCGCGGGCGGGTACAGCAAGTGGGGCATGGCGGCGGCCCCGGCGGCCGCCCACATGCTCGTCGATCTGCTGGACGGCCGCGAGCCGGAGACCTTCGGCGACACCACGCTGAGCGGCACCGCCGGCACCACCGCCACGACCCTGGCGAAGGCGGCGGGACACGCCGCCGCCCACCTCGCGCGGGCGGTGACCGGCGGTGACACCCGCGGACCGGACGACAGCAGCACCCTCGACGAGGGTGACGCCGCCACCGGACGCGCCGGTGCCCGCCCCGTCGGCGAGGCCGTCGTCGACGGGAAGACCTGCCGCGTCAGCCTCCTGTGCACGCACATGGGCGGCCCGCTGGCGTGGAACGAGGCGGAGCAGTCATGGGACTGCCCGCTCCACGGTTCGCGCTTCACCCCGGAGGGCCGCGTCATCGAGGGCCCGGCGGTGAAAGACCTCCCGCAGCTGCCGAAGGATGAGTAGAATCGCATACTGGACGTGACGCCCGTCACTCCCGACGAAAGGAAGAACCATGACCGACCCCAAGCAGAACCCCGATCTCGACGACACACGCTTCGCCGAGGAGTCCGACCCCGACAACCCGGGCAAGCGTGACGAGGCCAGCCAGGAGGACCTCGTCGAGCAGTTCGAGAAGGAGTCCTTCCCGGCCTCCGATCCGCCGGCCAACTACTGATGACCCCGGCTGAACGCATAGCCGACCTCGCCACCACTCACGGGTACACCGTGGCGGTGGCGGAGTCGTTGACGGGAGGCACCCTCGCCGCCGATCTGGCCGCGACGGAGGGTTCCTCCGACTGGTTCGCGGGCGGCGTCGTCGCCTATCAGACCCGCACCAAGGTCGCGGTGCTCCGGGTGCCCGCGGGCTGCCCGGTCATCTCCGCGCAGTGCGTGTCGACGATGGCCGCCTCCCTCGCCGAGCTCATGTCCGCCGATGCGGTCGTGACGGTCTCGGGCGCGGGCGGCCCGGAGGGCCAGGACGGGCAGCCGCCGGGCACGACCTGGTTCGCCACGCTGGTGCGCGGCCGCGCCCGCACCGAACGCCGGCACTTCCCCGGCTCCCCCGAGGAGGTCCTGGCCGCCTCCCGGGAGTTCGCCCTGCGGCTGCTCGCCGAGGAGATGGACTAGTCCTCGGAGACGGACTCCAGGAACTCGCCGACCGTGGAGTCCGGTTCATGGCGGCGAGCACCTCCTCGACGGAATCCTCGGGGGCCACGGTGACGACGGTGCCGTCGGTAAGCGAACCGGCGGTGACGGCGGTGGGGTTCTTCCCCTCGGCGAGGGCGCCGACGACGATGTCGCGGTCGGTGATGATACCGACAACCGCCCCCTCACCGTCGGTGACGGAGAGGGAGCCGACGTCGGTGCTCATGAGAGCTCATGCAGTGGTCATGTCAGGTCCTTCAGGTGTGGGTGGATGATACATGCAGGATTCCAACTGTAATCCACATCACACCCTCAGTGCTCGACGAGACCCAGATTCTCTCCGGTACCCAGCTCGATGTTGAGACCCGGCACCGAGTTGATGAGGTCGCGAGTGTACTCCTGCTTCGGATCCGCGAACACCTCATCCGATGTGCCCTGCTCCACGACCGCGCCCTGCTTCATCACGACGATGTCGTCGGCGGTCTGGCGGACCACCGCGAGGTCGTGCGTGATGAACAGGTAGGACAGATCCAGCTCCTCCTGCAGTTCGGCGAGCAGACGGATGATCTGGTTCTGCACGAGCACGTCGAGAGCCGAGACCGCCTCGTCCAGCACGAGCACCTCGGGGCGCAGCGCCAGGGCGCGTGCGATGGCGATGCGCTGACGCTGACCGCCGGAGAGCTCGTTGGGGAAACGACGCATCGCCGAGCGCGGCATGGCGACCATGTCGAGCAGCTCGGCGACGCGCGCCTCACGCTCCTTGCGGCTGCCCACCTTGTGCAGGGCCAGCGGCTCCTCGATACAGCGGTAGATGGAGAACATCGGGTCGAGAGAGCCGTAGGGGTTCTGGAACACGACCTGCATCTTGCGGCGCATGTCGAACAGTTCCTTCCCGCTCAGCGACGACAGGTCGGTGCCTTTGTAGAACACCTTGCCGTCCGTCGGATCGAGCAGGTTGAGCACCATGTTCGCCACGGTCGACTTGCCCGAACCCGACTCGCCCACCAGCGCCAGGGTCGTGCCCTTGCGCAGGGTGAAGGAGACGTCGTCGACGGCCTTGTTTTCGCCGAAGATCTTGGTGAGGTTCTCGACGCGGATGACCTCCTCCGTCTTCGCCTCCCGACCCTGGGCGACGAGCTCGGTGGACTCGATACCGGCGGCCAGCGCCGACTGGATACGGGCCGACGCCAGCGAGGGCGCCGCCTTCACCAGTCGCTGGGTGTAGGGGTGCTGCGGGTCGCGGAGGATCTGCAGCGACGGACCCGACTCGACGATGCGGCCTCGGTGCATGACCACGAGGTGCTCGGCGCGCTCGGCGGCCAGGCCGAGGTCGTGGGTGATGAACAGCACGGCCGTGCCCAGCTCCCGGGTGAGCCCCTCGAGGTGGTCGAGGATGCGCTTCTGGACCGTCACGTCGAGGGCCGAGGTCGGCTCGTCCGCGATGAGCAGCTTGGGGCGGGCGGCCAGGCCCATGGCGATGAGCGCGCGCTGACGCATACCGCCGGAGAACTCGTGCGGGTACTGGCGGGCGCGACGGTCGGCGTCGGGAAGCCCGGCCTCCTCGAGCAGCTCGGCGACACGGGGACGCACCTCGGAGCCCTTGACCACGTTGTTGGCCTTGAGTGACTCGCCGATCTGCGTGCCGACGCGCCACACCGGGTTGAGGTTCGACATCGGGTCCTGCGGGACCAGGCCGATCTCGGAACCGCGGTACTTCTGCATCTCCTTGTTGCTCAGGCCGGTGATGTCCTGGCCGTCGAAGATGATCTGGCCGCCGGTGACCTTGCCGGTGCCCGGCAGCAGGCCGAGGATCGACATGGCGGCGGTGGACTTGCCGGAACCGGACTCACCGACGATGGCGACGGACTGTCCGGGGTAGATCGTCATGTTGATGCCGCGGACGGCCTCGACGACACCGGTGGAGGAGGTGAAGGAGATCTGGACGTCCTTCATCTCGAGAAGAGGGGTGGTCATCGCTTCCTCGCCTTCGGATCGAGGGCGTCACGGACGACGTCGCCGAGCATGATGAAGCTCAGGACGGTGAGCGCGAGCGCCATGGCCGGATAGAACAGGACCATCGGCTTGGTGCGCAGGGAGGCCTGCGCGGCGGAGATGTCTCCACCCCAGGACACGATGGTCGGCGGGAGGCCGATGCCCAGGAAGGACAGGGTGGCCTCCGCGACGATGAACGTGCCCAGCGCCACGGTGGCGTAGACGATGATCGGGGCCGCCGCGTTCGGCATGATGTGGCTGGAGAGCATCTTCAGCTTCGAGGCTCCCAGCGCCCGGGCGGCGGTGACGTACTCCTCGTTCTTCACGCTCATCACCGCGCCACGGGTGATACGCGCGATGCTCGTCCAACCGAAGAGACCCAGGACCAGCACGACCGTGAGGATCGTGCGGTAGTCCTTGAACATCTGCATGACGACGATGGCGGCGAGCACCAGCGGGATGGCGAAGAAGACGTCCGTCAGACGCGACAGGATCGAGTCGAGGATGCCGCCGAAGAAGCCGGCGAGCGCACCGATGACGGTGCCGATGAGCACCACGAGCGCCGTGGTGAGAATACCCACGGCCACGGAGGCACGCGCCCCGTGGATGGTGCGGGAGTAGATGTCGCAGCCCTGGCGGTCGAAGCCGAAGGGGTGGCCCGGCTGCGGGTCGCCCAGCGAGTTCGACAGCATGCAGGCACGCGGGTCGACGGAGGTGAACAGCTGCGGGAACAGCGACATGACCACCGCGATGAGGATGAGCACGGCGGAGACCCAGAACAGCGGGCGGCGACGCAGGTTGCGCCACGCCTCGCCCCACATGGAGGCCGGGGCGGACTCGTCGGCGACCGCATCGACGGCACCGAGGCCGGTCTCGTCGGTCTCGGCGATGAAGTGGTCCTGGCCGGGGCGCAGCCCCGGTCGGGAGTGCAGGCGGTTCCCGGCGAGGATCTCGTCCTCGCCGGCCGGGTTGGCGACGTTTCTGTTGATGTCAGGCATAGCGGATCCTCGGGTCGAGCACGGCGTAGATCAGGTCCACGATGAGGTTGGCGATGATGTAGACGATGACGAGGACGGTGGTGAAGGACACCACGGTCGTCGGTTCACCCTTGATGATCGCCTGGTAGATGGTGCCGCCGACGCCGTTGATGGCGAAGATGCCCTCGGTGACGATGGCGCCACCCATGAGCGCACCCAGGTCGGCACCGAGGAAGGTGGCGACGGGGATGAGCGAGTTACGCAGGACGTGGCGGCCCATGACCTGTCCGTTGCCCAGGCCCTTGGCGCGGGCGGTACGGACATAGTCGGCGCGCAGGTTCTCACTGACGGACTGGCGCGTCAGGCGCAACACGTAGGCGAAGGAGACCGCGCCGAGCACCACGGCGGGCATGAGCAGGGACGTGAACGTCTCTCTCGATCCCACCGTGACGGGGAGTATCCCCCATTTCACGCCGACGACGAACTGCAGGACGAAACCGATGACGAAGCTCGGGACGGCGATGACGATGAGCGACATCACCAGGACGGTCGAGTCGAAGATGCCGCCGCGGCGGACACCGGCGATGACACCGAAGATGATGCCGAAGATCGCCTCGAAGGCCAGGGCCATGAGGGCCAGCTTGATGGTCACCGGGAAGGCCCGGGCCATGACGTCGGCGACCGGCTGGCCGGAGAAGGTGGTGCCGAAGTCGAGGGTCAGGATGCCCTTGAGGTAGAGCAGGTACTGGACGATGAAGGGTTTGTCCAGGTTGTACTCCGCCTCGATGCGGGCGCGGGCCGCCTCGGACAGGCCGCGGTCACCGCCCAGTGCCTCGACGGGGTCGCCGGGCATGAGGAAGACGCGTGCGTAGATGAGCAGGGTGGCCCCGAAGAACACGGGGATCATCTGGAGCAGTCGTCGCCCGATATAGCGCAACATAACTAGTCCTTGTGGGTGGTTAGTAGGCAGACAGGCAGATACCCGCGTGACGCGCTGGGCGCCACGCGGGTATCAGAGGTCACGGTGTAACAGCGTAGCGCTAGTTCTTCGTGATCTCGTAGTAGACGGGGACGGACTTCCAGGAGAAGGTCACGTTGTCGACGTTCTCGGAGTAGCCGCCCGCGACGTTGGAGTACCACAGCGGGATGGCCGGGAGATCGTTGAAGAGCATCTCCTGGGCCTCGTTGTACAGGCCTGCTGCGGTCTCCGGGGAGTCGGAACCTGCGGCCTCGGCCAGCTTGGCGTCGAAGTCCGGGTTGGAGTAGTCGCCGTCGTTGGAGCCGGCACCGGTGCCGTAGAGCGGGCCGAGGAAGTTACCCGCGGACGGGTAGTCGGCCTGCCAGCCGGTGCGGAACGCGCCTTCGATGGTGCGGCCGGTGACGTCGTCACGCAGGGACTTGAAGTCCGGGTACGGGTTGCCGACGGCCTCGATGCCGAGGGTGTTGCGGATGGAGTTGGTCACCGCGTCGACCCAGGCCTGGTGGCCACCGTCGGAGTTGTAGGAGAGGGTGAACTCGCCGGACCAGGGGTTGATCTCGTCGGCCTGGGCCCACAGATCCTGGGCGAGCTCCGGGTCGTAGTCGAGGACGTCGTTGCCCGCGATCTCACCGTCGTAGCCCGGGAGGACCGGGGAGGTGAAATCGGTGGCCGGGGTACGGGTGCCCTGGAAGATGGTGTCGGTGATCTCCTCGCGGTTGATGGCGTGGGAGAGCGCCTGACGACGCAGCACGCCCTCTTCGCCGCCCCAGTGCTCGAGGCTCTCCGGGATGGTGAAGGACTGGAAGACCGCGGAAGGCTGGTTGACGGCACGGTCGCCGAGCTCGTCCTCGAAGGTGGAGAACGCGATGTCCGGGATGGCGTCGAGGGTGTCGAGGTTGCCGGCCAGCAGGTCGTTGTAGGCGGCGTCCTGCTGGGCGTAGAAGACGAACTTGATGCCGTCGTTCTGCGGGGTGCGCTCGCCCTGGTACCTCTCGTTCGGGACGACGGTGGCGTCCTGGTTGTGGTTCCACTCGAGCAGCTTGTAGGGGCCGTTGCCGTTCGGGTTCTCGCCGAAGCCGGCCTCGTCCTCACGTGCCTCGTCCGGCAGCGGGTAGAAGGCGGAGTAGCCCAGACGCTGCGGGAAGTCGGCCTCGGGCTGGTTGAGCTCGATGGTGAAGGTCTTGTCGTCGACGACCTCGAGGCCCTCCATGGACTCGACGCCCTCCTCGTAGCCGAGGATCGGCTCGAAGAAGTAGGCGGAGAGGTGGGAGTTGGCCACGGCGTGGTTCCAGGTGTCCACGAAGTGCTGGGCGGTGATCTCGGTGCCGTCGGCGAAGGTCCAGCCGTCCTTGAGGGTGACGCGGTAGCCCTTCTCGCCCTCGGGCTCGATGGACTCGGCCATCTCGTTGTGGATCTCACCGTCGGCGTCGTAGTAGACGAGGCCGGAGTAGATGAGGTCGACGATGTTGCCGCCACCCACCTCGTTGGTGTTCGAGGGGATCAGCGGGTTCTGCGGCTCGGTGCCGTTGGCGAGGACGTAGTTGTCGCCGCCGGTGGCGCCGTCGCCACTTGCTGCGCCGTCGGAGCCGTTGCCGTTGTCGCCGGAATCGGTACAGGCGACCAGACCGAACCCGAGCGTGGTGGCTGCGAGCAGGGCGATTGTCTTCTTGCTGAGTGCCATGTGGCGGACCTCCAGGGTGAAAGAGTCAGAAGTTAATCTCCCGTTCACGTTACCGCGTGACGTCCATCACCCTGCAGTTGTGATGAGACCGTTACCACATGATTATGGCCACAAAAGTAGTTCGTGTCACCTTTTGCGCTGCTCAGTCGATTTTCATACGACACCGATTATCAGTTACGACCACCCCCGGCCACCCCCGCCCTCTTCCACTCCACGCTCTCACCGGACGCCACGATCCCCCGGGAGACGGCCACCTCCCACTGCGCCACATCGGCGGCCGAGCACACGAGGTGGATGAGGAGCACCCCGTCCCCCGCGATCATGTCGAGCTCCGCCCCACTGGCCCAGGTGACGTGACCGCGCCCCTCCTCGGCGATCCACTCGGTGGTCGCCACCTCGGCGAAACGGGACACCAGGGACTTGGCGAGGCGCTGCGGCTTCTCGCTCCGGACGCGGGAGGTGGAGGATGTTGTCATGAGCAAGAGGTTACCCCAGCACCTCGTATAAGAGATCATGCAACCGGACGTCGACGCCGTGCCGCGCCGCCAGGCGGCACACGGCCCCAACCTGCGCGTCCAGTTCGTTCGGACGCCCCGCCACGAGGTCGCGGTGCATGGAGCTCGTCGCGTCCGCCGGCATGCGGTCGGCGAAGGCGAGGGTGCGCGCGACGGCATCGTCGGGAAGCGGCACCCCGTGGGCCCGCGCCGTGGCGTCGACCTCCCGCATGAGCGCCTCCAGGCTGGGGCGCAGGCGAGTCCGCAGCTCCCCGAGCGGCGCCTGCACGAGCGCGCCCAGCGCGCCGGTCGTGGTCACGTACATCGCCTTCTCCCACACGTCGACGTCGATGTCACCGCGCGCGGTCGCGTCGACACCCGCCTCGGCCAGCGCCGCCACGAACGTATCGACATCGCCGTCCCCCACGTCGTAGGAGATCGGCCCGCCGTGGAACTCGACCCGTCCCGGCCCCGTGTGGTGGAAGTAACCGCGCACCACGCCCGGGCGCACCCGCTCCCGGCCCACGACCTCCGCCACAAGGTCGGGCACCTCGACGGAGTTCTGGGTGACCGCCACGAGGGTGTGCCCGGGCAGGCCGTCGAGAAGCTCCGGAAGGTCGGTCCCGGCCGTGACCTTGACCGCCAGGAGAAGGATGTCGATGTCGCCGGCGTCGACAAGCTTCTCGACGACCTCCACCGGGATCGGCGGCTCATCGTTGAGCCGCAGCCCCTCCTCGCGCAGCACCCGCAACGTCTCCCCGCGGGCGATGAACACGACCTCGTTCCCCGCCTTCACCAGACTGCCGCCGAACCATCCGCCGACCGCCCCGACACCCAGCACCGCGATTCTCATGCACCCATCCTAACGGGCGTAGAATTTGCCCGTACTTCTACGAAAGGTGTGAACCCATGGCCGGTGGCCTGCTTGCCCTCCTCGACGACGTCGCCCTCATCGCCCGGGCCGCCGCCGCCAGCGTCGACGACGTCGCGGCCGCCGCCGGCAAGACCTCGATGAAGGCCGCCGGTGTCGTCGTCGACGATGCCGCCGTCACCCCGCGCTTCGTCACCGGCATCCAGCCCGCCCGCGAGCTGCCGATGATCTGGCGCATCACCAAGGGTTCGCTGTTCAACAAGCTCGTCATCATCCTGCCCATCGCGCTGCTCCTGTCGTGGATCGCGCCGTGGGTCCTCACCCCGATACTCATGATCGGCGGCACCTACCTGTGCTTCGAGGGCGCCCACAAGATCCTCCACAAGCTGCGCGGCCACTCCAAGGACGGTGACCACAGCAACGCGGCGGGCGTCGACAAGACCCCCGCCGACGAGGACAAGCTGGTGAAGGGCGCCATCACCACCGACCTCATCCTCTCCGCGGAGATCATGGTCATCTCCCTCAACGAGGTCGCCGACCAGCCCATGGCCTTCCGCGCCGCCGTCCTCGTCGTCGTCGCCATCGGCATCACCGCCCTCGTCTACGGTGCGGTCGCCCTCCTGGTGAAGATGGACGACATCGGCCTCCACATGGCCGAGCGCGGCGGCCCCGGTGCCGGCTTCGGGCGCGGCCTCGTCCACGCCATGCCCAAGGTCCTGTCGTTCATCGGCATCGTCGGCACCTTCGCCATGCTGTGGGTCGGTGGCCACATCATCGTCGTCGGCCTCGAGGAGTTCGGCGTCACCTGGCCCTACGACTTCATCCACGGCCTCGAGGTCTCCGTCGGCGGAGGCTTCGTCGGCTGGCTCGTCAACACCTTCTTCTCCCTGGTCGTCGGCCTCATCTGGGGCCTCGTCGTGGCGCTCGTCTTCGACGGCATCAAGGGCATGACCGGCCCGAAGGAGAAGGCGGCACACTAGGCAACCGGGCGCCCCGCCTCCCGCCACTCCGGATACCCCTCCTCCATCCGCACCGCCGCCCGACCCGCCTCCCGCAGGCGGGTCACCGCTGTCGCGGCGAAGACACAGAACGGCCCGCGGCAGTACGCGACGACCCGCTTGTCGACGGGCACCTCCCCCAGCCGCTCATCCAGCTCCGCCAGGGGAATGTTGATCGCCCCCTCCGCGTGCCCGGCCGCGTACTCCTCGGCGGGGCGGACGTCGACAAGCAGGGTGTCACCGGCCGCCGCCAGCTCGTCGAACTCCGCGAAGGAGATCGCCCGCGCCCCGTCCACCTCCCCGAAGAAGGCCTCGGTGAGGG
The DNA here is from genome assembly GCF_900177745.1 of Corynebacterium pollutisoli. Taxonomy (GTDB): domain Bacteria; phylum Actinomycetota; class Actinomycetes; order Mycobacteriales; family Mycobacteriaceae; genus Corynebacterium; species Corynebacterium pollutisoli. Next base: position 25,163 of record NZ_FXAR01000008.1, read on the forward strand.
CGGCGAGGTCCGCGATATGCGTCCGCGCCAGCCCCGCCACCGCCAGATACGTCGTCGGCGACCCGGTAGTACAGCGTCGTCCCCTCCGCCCGGCGCGTCACCATGCCCGCCGCGGCGAGGATCTGCAGGTGGCGTGAGGTGTTGGCCACCGACGCCGCCACCTGCTGCGCCAGGGACTCGACGCTCCGCTCGCCCTGGAGCAGGACGTCCATGATCTCCACCCGTGTGGCGTTGCCCAGAGCTGCGCCGATACGGGCGGTGTGGCCGAAGGCGGCGTCCTTGAAATCGCGGGGAGTTTGCGGTGTCATGCCTCCCATCGCACTGTTCAACTATTTCGTTGAATAGTTGAGGATGCCGACATCGTCCACCCACCCCGCCTCGGACTGCGCGAGAACGCCGCCCAGTTCACCCTGCTCGTCATCGTCAACGCCCTCGTCGGCGGCATGGTCGGCCAACAACAGACCACACTCCACCTCCTCGCCGAACAGGTCTTCTCCCTCACCGGCTACTCCTACGTCTTCGCCTACGTCGCCGGCGTCCTCTCCGACCGCCACGGACGCAAACCCGTCCTCCTCACCGGCTGGATCCTCGGCCTCCCCGTCCCCCTGCTCATCATGCGGGCCCCGTCCTGGGAGTGGATCATCGTGGCCAACGTCCTCCTCGGCATCAACCAGGGACTGGCCTGGTCGACGACGGTCACCATGAAGATCGACCTCGTCGGACCCCGCCAACGCGGCCTGGCCATGGGACTCAACGAGGCCGCCGGTTACCTCGCCGTCTCCCTCACCTCCCTGGCCGCAGGCATGCTCGCCGCCCAGTACGGCCTGCGCCCGGCCCCCTTCCTCCTCGGCGTGGCCTACGCCGTGCTGGCCCTGGTGATAGTCGCCCTCCTCGTCCACGAGACCCGCGGCCACGTCGCCCTCGAGGCACCGTCCGGCCGCGCCAACCTGAGCAACACCGCGATCATCGCCGACGTCACCTGGCGCCACCCCGCCCTGTCCTCGGCCAGCGTGGTGGGCATGGCCAGCAACCTCAACTTCGGCCTGTCCTGGGGCGTCTTCCCCCTGCTCTTCGCCGGCGCCGGACTGAGCCTGGGACAGATCGGCCTGCTCGTGGCGCTCTACCCGCTCGTGTGGGGACTCGGGCAGCTGGCCACCGGCTGGATCTCCGACCACATCGGCCGCAAACCCCTCGTCGTCGGCGGCATGGCACTGCAGGCGGGCGCCCCGGCGGTCATCGCCTGGTCGGAGGGGATGGGCGGCTGGGTCGCCGGCACCATACTGCTCGGCCTCGGATCAGCCATGGTCTACCCGGCGCTCCTCGCCGTCATCGGTGATGTCGCCGACCCCGCGTGGCGCGGCCGGGCGGTCGGTGTCTATCGCGTCTGGCGCGACCTCGGATACACCGCGGGCGCACTCCTCGGCGGCCTCACCGCCGACGCCCTCGGCCTGCACAGCGCCGTGTGGGCGGCCGCCGTCCTCTCGGGGCTGGTGACGGCGCTCGTCGCCTACCGACTCACCGAGTCCCACCCCGGGTTACCCTGAATTTATGTTCCGCGCCCTGGCAGCCCTCACCCTGGTGACCCTCACCGGTGGCGTGGCCGCCGGTCTCATCGGTGGGGCGATGGCGTGGCTCATTCACCGGATCCATCTGCTCGTCGGCGACGGCCCCCTCCATCCTGTCGCCGCCGCCGCGCTCGGCGGTGTCCTCGCCGGCCTCGGCTGGTGGTGGCTGCGTCGCCGGGGCCCGGTCCGCAGTGTCGAGGAGTCCGCCACCACGGACACCCCGCTCCCCCTCGGACGCACGTTCACCGACGCCCTCCTGCAGCTGCTCGCCGTCGGATCCGGCATCTCCCTGGGCAGGGAGCAGGCGCCGCGCCAGGCGTCGGCGGCCGTCCTCGACCGGATCTCCCGCGTGGTGCGGATCGCCGAGGACCATCGCCGCCTGCTCGTTGCGGCCGCCGCCGGCGCAGGCCTGGCCGCCGTGTACAACGTGCCCGTGGCGGGCATCCTCTTCACCCTCGAGGCCATGCCGGTGCGCCGCAGCGGGCGGGCCCTGCTCATCACGGCGACGATGTCCGGGGTGGCGACGGTGACGGCGTGGCCGATCGTCGGCAACCACTCCGTCTACTGGGTGCCGGACTCCCCCTTCGACGCGCGCGTCCTGTGGGTGTTCGTGCCGCTGCTGCTGGCGGCGGTGGTCGTCGGCCGGACCTTCCTCACCCTCTTGCGCTCCGCCCACACGTGGAAGGTCGTCGATCCCCGCTGGCTCCCCCTCAGCGTCGGCGCGGCGACCGCCGGCGTGGTCACCGTCTCCCAGTTCCTGCCCGGGGTCACCGGTAACGGTGAAGATATCGTCCGCTCGGCCCTCGACCCGGTCACCGCGCTGCCGCTGCTGCTCACCCTTCTCCTGGTGAAGCCGCTGCTCACCGCCGCCTCCCTCGGCTCGGGTGCGATCGGCGGCACGCTGACGCCGGCCCTGGCGGTCGGTGCCGCGTTGGGGGCCGCCTCCGGCGTGCTCATCGACGCCCCGCCCGCCACCATTCCCGTCCTCGCCGTCCTCGGTGCCGCGATGGTGCTGGCGGTCATGCAGAAGGCACCGCTGTTCGCGGCGGTCATCGCGTGGGAGCTGACGTGGGCTCCACTGTGGTTGATCCCGCTCCTGCTGTCCGGGGCCGTGGGGGCCTATCTGCTCGCCCACCGCCCCTGGCGCTCACGGCGCGGCGAGTAGCCCCATGGCGGAGAGTCTCCGCTGGGGATGTCGGTTCACCCGGGGTGGTCCACCGTCGGGTGGGTGGAAGACGACGCCGCCGGGTTCCCGTTCGAAGCGTCCGTTGCGGGGTGGGGCGTGGGGGTCATCGTCGTTCCGCCCGTTGTGCACCCGACAGGCGGCGGTCATGTTCGCGAGGTTCGTCTCCCCCTCGTACTCCCAGGCGGTGAGGTGGTGGAACTGGCACTCATCGGCCGGGGTGGTGCACTCCGGGTAGGGGCACACGAGGGTCTCGGCCTTGAGGAGCATCCGTTGTTTGTCGTTGGCGAAGCGTGACTCCCGGTACAGGTCGATGCCGCCCTCGACGGGGTCGAAGATCCCGACGTACCCGAGTTCGGCGAAGCCCTTCTCGACCCATTCCCGGCCCGTGATGGTCGTGCCGTCGCTGAGGCCGAAGACGGTGTCGCCGCCCTCGCCCCGGGCGTAGGTGACGTAGTCGGGTGCGCGCATGACGCCGAAGGGCACCGGGGGCGGCGGGTTGCCGGCCTGGCCGCCGCCGACGCCGTGCTGGTAGGCGGCGTCGGCCATCGCCCGCGTCCAGTCGAGCGACGGGTCCGCCTCCCGCAACTTGTCGGCGGTGACCTGCAGGTGCGCCTTGTAGCGGGCCATGTCGCCGGCCGGGAGTGTCAGTGTCGCGGTGGACATACCCTGGGCGTCGACGTTCTTGCCGCCGCGGAAGGCGCGCAGGCCGCGGTTGTCGGTACCGGGGACCTGCCGGTTGTGGGCGTAGACCCGGGCTGCCGCCTCCCGGTCGATCTCGTCGACGGTGCCGCGCAGGCCGCACAGCTCGACGCGCAGTTCCCACTCCGACACCGCGGCCTTCCGAGACAGCTTGCGCAGGTGCTTCTCGATCCTCTCGATCGCCGCCACCGGCAGCCCACGCCCCGCAGTCACCGCCGCGGCCTGCAGCTTCTTCTGCCTGGTCGGCCCGAAGTACACCCCGGCCAGGCGCTCCCAGGAGCCGGCCGTGGAGGAGGACTGGCCGAGATGGGCGCGCGGGGCAGCACCGGAGGCGATGTCCTCCAGCAGCTCCATGCCCCGGGTGGCCAGGGCGCGCATCATCTCGGCAGGTCTCATGCCCCGGACGATAAGCGTCGATCACGGGGACGTCGACAAGCATCCGACCGCGCCTGTGGACAACCGTCGGTTATCCACAGAAACCGGCATTCCTGCCCGTCGACCGGTTGACAGTCACATCATGAGCAGCAAAGATGCCGCCATCACGCCCATGCCGAGGATGACACCGTAGATGGCGGTGTGATGACGGCCCGTGGCGACGGCGGTGGGCAGCAGCTCGTCGAGGCAGATGAAGACCATGATTCCGGCAATCGCCGCGAACGACAGGCCCAGCGCCGCCGGCCCCATGAACGGCATGAGCAACGCGAAGCCGATGAGGGCACCGGCGGGCTCCGCCAGGCCGGACAGGGTCGCCCAGTTGAGGGCCTTGCGCCGCGATCCGGTGGCCTGGCGGATGGGCACGGCGACGGCCACGCCCTCGGGGATATTGTGGATGGCGATCGCCACCGCCACCGGCACCGCGATGGAGAGGTCCTCGAGGCCCGCGATGAACGTGGCGAACCCCTCGGGGAAGTTGTGGATCGCGATCGCCCCCGCGGTGAACATCCCCATCTTCATCATCCGGCGCCGCTGGGCCGCTTTCTGCGGATCCTCACCGATGCCACGCTCGTGGGGGTTGATGGGCTCGGGCACGAGGCGGTCGATGACGGCGATGACGGCGATGCCGACGAAAAAGGCGGCCACCGCCGCCCACGCCCCACCGCGCTCCCCCCAGGCCGTCCCCAGCTCCTCGAAGGCCTTCGGCAGGATCTCCATGAAGGAGACGTAGAGCATGACGCCCGTCGAGAAGCCGAGGGCCCCGGCCATGAAGCGTTTGCCGGGGTTGTTCTTCATCACGGCGATGAGTCCACCGATGCCCGTCGCCAGACCGGCGAAGAGGGTCAGTCCGAAGGCGGTGAGAACGGTGGGGAGGTCGTACATGCCGGTTGACTCTACGCGGTCGCCTTGCGGAGCTCGACTGCGACGATGCGGTTGCCCACGACCTCGACGATCTCGAGCTCGTAGCGGACGGGGTCGGTGTCGTCGGCGGGGTCCTCGGTGAGTCCGGACGGCACGACGACGACGTCGCCGACGCGCCCCAGGCGCCCGAGGCGGGTGAGCACCCAGCCGGCGACGGTCTCGTAGGGGCCGTCGGGGAGCACGACCCCGGTGTCGTCGGCGAAGTCCTCGAGGTTGGTGGCGCCGGCGAAGCGGCGGGACTCGTGGAGCTGGAGGAACTCGCGGCGCGGGGCGGCGTCGTACTCGTCCCAGATCTCGCCGACGAGCTCCTCGAGCAGGTCCTCGAGGGTGACCATGCCGTCGGTGCCGCCGTACTCGTCGACGACCATGGCGATGTGCTGCCCGGACGCGCGCATGTGCGCCATCGCCTCCGGCAGGCGGATGGATCCCGGGAAGGAGGCGATGGGCCGGACGAAACGGCTGATGGGTTCTGCGGCGCGCCCCTGGTGTTCGAGCAGATCGCGGACGTGGACGAAGCCGATGATGTCGTCCATGGATTCACCGTAGACGGGGTAGCGCGAGTAGGGCCGCCCGGTGATGTCGGCGGTGACCTCCCCGAGCGTGAGGTCCCCCCGGTAGGCGACGGTGTCCGAGCGGTGCTGCATGACCTCGCCGACGATTCTTTCACCGGCGTCGAAGACGTCGTCGACGATCTCGCGTTGGCGTTCGTCGATGCCCTCGTGGGAGGTGACGATGTCACGCACCTCCTCCATCGTCATCGCGGAGGTGCGGGCGTCCGGGTCGATGCCGAGCAGCCGCAGGATGCCGGCGGAGGAGGTGTCGACGATCCAGATGACCGGCCGCATGAGGGTGGCGAACACCTTGAGCGGCGGGGCGACCACCAGGCTGACGCGCTGCGCCTTCTGCATGGCGATGCGCTTGGGCACCAGCTCCCCGAGCACGAGGGAGAGATATGAGATGAGGATGGTCATGAGCACGAGCGCGCTCATCGACGCCGCCGTCTCCCCCAGCCCCGCCTCCCCCAGGTACGGGGCGATCTGCGGGGCGATCGTCGACGCGCCGAACGCCGAGGAGAAGAACCCGGCGAACGTCACACCGATCTGCACGGCGGAGAGGAACAGCCCCGAGTCGCGGGCCAGGCGGGCGACGGTCTGTGCGGCCCCCGTGCCGCGTTCCAGCTGCCGGATCTGCGATTCGCGCAGGCTCACCAGCGCCATCTCGGTGGCGGCGAAGATGCCGCCGATGAGGATGAAGAGGAGGACCAGCGCGATGTTAATCAGCATCGTCATTCACCGGCGTGCACCCCTCGGGGCCGCACACCAGAGCCACCTCCTGGGTGTCGAGGTGGACCAGATTCTCCGGGTTGAACTCCATGACCTCCTTGGTACCACCTCCGCTACCCTGGGGCGGTATGCACCAGCACTTCGAGATCAAGGTCCCCGGCGGCAAGCTCGTCGTCGCGGACGTGCACACCGACGACGGCCGGATCACCGCAGCGCAGATCTCCGGCGATTTCTTCCTCGAGCCGGACGAGGCGTACGGGGCGCTCGGCCCGGCGCTGACGGGGGCGTCGATAAGCGAGTCCACGGAGGATCTGCAGGGGCGTCTCGACGCCGCCCTCGCCGGGTTCGAGGACCTCGCCCTCCACGGCTTCACGACGCGGGATGTCGCCGTCGCCGTCAAACGCGCCGTCGCCGGCGGCACCGACTTCACCGACCACTCCTGGGAGGTCATCCACCCCGGACCGCTGCCGACGCAGGTCAACGTCGCCCTCGACGAGGTGATGCTCAACCAGGTCGCCGCCGGGGAGCGCGGGCCGACGCTGCGTTTCTGGGAGTGGGAGGACAAGGCGGCGGTGATCGGCTCCTACCAGTCGTACGTCAACGAGGTGGAGCAGGAGGGCGTCGACAGGCACGACATCCAGGTGGTGCGCCGCATCTCCGGCGGCGGGGCGATGTTCATGGAGGGCGGCAACTGCATCACCTACTCCCTCTACGTGCCGGAGTCGATGGTGGCGGGCCTGTCCTACGAGGACTCCTACGCCTACCTCGACCAGTGGGTGCTGGGCGCGCTCGCCCGCCACGGCGTCAACGCCTGGTACGAGCCCATCAACGACATCACCTCCGACGGCGGCAAGATCGGCGGCGCCGCCCAGAAACGCCGCAAGGGGGCCGTCCTGCACCATGCGACGATGAGCTACGACATCGACGCTGACAAGATGATGGAGGTCCTGCGCGTCGGCAAGGTGAAGCTGGCGTCGAAGGGACTGCGGTCGGCGAAGAAGCGCGTCGACCCGCTGCGCCGCCAGACCGGTGCCCCGCGCGAGGAGATCATCGCGACGATGATCTCCGAGTTCTCCAACCGCTACGGTGCCGTGCCCGCCGCGCTCAGCGACGCCGACCTGGCCGCCGCCGAGCAGCTCGTCACCGAGAAGTTCGGCACCGAGGCATGGACCCATCATGTCCCCTGACGTCATCCGCGTGACCGGCGCGCACGTCAACAACCTGCGCGGGGTGAGCGTGGAGATCCCCAAGCGCCGCCTCACCGTCTTCACCGGCGTCTCCGGCTCGGGCAAGTCCTCCCTGGTGTTCGGCACCATCGCCGCCGAATCCCAGCGACTGATCAACGAGACGTACTCCACCTTCGTCCAGGGCTTCATGCCGACGCTGGCCCGCCCCGACGTCGACCGCCTCGAGGGCATCACCACCGCCATCATCGTCGACCAGGAGCCGATGGGCGCGAACTCGCGCTCCACCGTCGGCACCGCCACCGACGCCACCGCGATGCTGCGCATCCTCTTCTCCCGGATCGCCCATCCCCCGGCGGGCGGGCCCGGCGCGTACTCCTTCAACGTGCCCTCGGTCTCCGCGGCCGGGGCCATCTCCGTGCAGGGTGGGAAGAAGGAACGCGTCGAGTTCAGGCGCACCGGCGGCATGTGCCCCGAGTGCGAGGGCACCGGCCGCATCTCCGACATCCTGCTCAGCGAGCTTGTCGACGACAGCCTCTCCCTCCGCGACGGCGCCATCCTCGTCCCCGGCTACAAGGTCGACGGCTGGGCGTGGAAGACCTTCGCCGAGACCGGGCTCGTGCCGGCGGACGTCCCGGTGAAGGAGTTCACCGCCGAGCAGCGCGACATCCTGCTCCACTCCGAGCCGCGGAAGGTCAAGTTCAACGGCTTCAACTACACCTACGAGGGGCTCGTGCCGCGGGTGGAGAAGTCGATCCTCAGCAAGGACCGCGACTCGATGCAGAAGGCGATGGGCGAGTTCGTCGACCGGGCCGTCACCTTCATCGCCTGCCCCTCGTGCGGCGGCACCCGCCTGGCGCAGCACGCACTGGACTCCCGGATCGAGGGGAGGAACATCGCGGAGTTGTGCGCCATGGAGATCCGCGAGCTGGCCGCGTGGATGGAGGGGGTGTCGGCACCGTCGGTGGCCCCGCTCGTCGACGCCCTGCGCGAGACCCTGGCGAACTTCACCGATATCGGACTCGGCTACCTCACCCTCGACCGCCCCGCCGGCACCCTGTCGGGCGGTGAGGCGCAGCGCACCCGCATGATCCGCCACCTCGGCTCGGCGCTCACCGACGTCACCTACGTCTTCGACGAGCCCACCGCGGGCCTGCACCCCCACGACATCGAGCGCATGAACTCCCTCCTCCTGGAGCTGCGCGACAAGGGAAACACCGTCCTCGTCGTCGAGCACAAGCCGGAGACCATCGCCATCGCCGACCACGTCATCGATCTCGGCCCCCACGCCGGGCGCGACGGCGGCCTCATCCAGTTCGAGGGCACGGTGGATGAGCTGCGCGCCTCCGACACCCTCACCGGGCGGCACCTCGACGACCGGGTCTCGGTGAAAGCGGAGACGCGCACTCCGACGGGTGCGATCGAGGTGCGCGGGGCGAGCCGCAACAACCTGCGCGACGTCGACGTCGACATCCCCCTCGGTGTGCTCACCGCCGTCACGGGTGTGGCGGGTTCCGGCAAGTCCTCGCTCATCGCGGAGCTGCCTCGCGCGGAGACGACGGTGTTCGTCGACCAGTCGCCCATCCGCGGTTCGCGGCGCTCCAACCCGGCGACGTACACCGGCGCGCTCGAGCCGATCCGCAAGGCCTTCGCCAAGGCGCACGGGGTGAAGCCGGCGCTGTTCTCCCCCAACTCAGAGGGCGCGTGCCCCAACTGCAGGGGCGCCGGTGTGGTCTACGTGGACCTGGGCATCATGTCGGGTGTGGACCTGCCGTGTGAGGTGTGTGAGGGGCGGCGTTTCGACGAGGCCGTCCTCGACTACCGCTTCGGCGGCAAGGACATCGCCGAGGTGCTGCAGATGCCCGCGGCGGAGGCGGCCGAGTTCTTCACCGCCCCGGATTCGAAGGTGCCGGCCGCCGCGCGGATCTGCGGGCGGCTTGTCGACGTGGGCCTGGGCTACATCACCCTCGGCCAGCCGCTGACCACCCTGTCGGGCGGTGAGCGTCAGCGCCTCAAGCTGGCCTCCCACCTGGCGGAGAAGGCGACGGTGTTCATCCTCGACGAGCCGACGACGGGGCTGCACCTGGCGGACGTCGACAAGCTGCTGGCGCTGCTCGACCGCATGGTCGACGCCGGGAAGTCGGTGGTGTGCATCGAGCACCACCTGGCGGTGGTGGCCCACGCCGACCACGTCATCGACCTCGGCCCCGGCGCGGGGTCTGACGGCGGCGAGATCACCTTCACCGGCACCCCCGCCGAGATGATCGCCGACGGCTCGACCCTGACGGGCCGCCACCTCGCCGGGTACGTGGCCTCCTAGCCGGCGGCCCAGCCCCCGTCGACGGGGATGATGGCACCGTTGACGTCGGAGGCAGCGTCGGAGAGCAGGAACACAATGGGTCCGGCGAGTTCCTCCGGCGTGGCGTTGCGGATCGCCCCCTGGTGGATGGGGGTGATCGCGGCGAGGCCGTTCGCCGGGTCGATCTCGGTGTCGGTGGCCGAGGTGGTCATGATGTTGGTCTCCACGCCGCCAGGGGCGACGAGGTTGCAGCGGATGTTCTCGCGGCCGTAGGTGTAGGCGGTGTTCTTCGTCAGGCCGGTGACGCCGTGCTTGGAGGCGGTGTAGGCGGCCCCGGCGGCCGCGCCGCGGATCGACGCCGCGGAGCCCAGGTTGACGATCGCCCCGCCACCCGCGGCCAGCATGTGCGGCAGCACGGCGCGGGTGAGCAGGAACGGGGCGGTGAGGTTGATGCGCAGGCAGCGCTCCCACTGGACGTCGTCGGTGGTGGCGGCGCCGGCGAACTGGTCCATGATGCCGGCGTTGTTCACCAGACCGAGGCGGCCGCCGGTGGCGACGGCGGCGTCGACAAGCTTGTCGACGACCCCCTGATCCGAGATGTCGCCGATGGCGGCGGTGGCCTGCCCGCCGGCCCCGGTGATCTCCTCGACGACGCCGTGGGCGGTGTCGGAGATGTCGGCGACGATGACGTGGGCGCCGCGCTCGGCGAGCTGCAGTGCGGTGGAGCGGCCGATGCCGGAGCCGGCACCGGTCACGATGATGGTCTGACCTGCGAAGTCGCTCACGGGAGATCCCCTTTCAGCAGTGGTGGATGTCCCTCCCGAGTGTATCCGGGATCACACGGTCGCGGCCTGGATGCGCACGCCGGTGGCCGGGCGGGTGAGCATCTGCGTCCACGGGAAGGTGAGGTCCTCGACGTCGGTGGAGATCTCCACGGTGGGCCGGGTGAGCAGGACGATCGCGGCGGACAGGGCGGCGACGGCGATCTTTTCACCGGGGCAGCGGTGGCCGGTGTAGACGCCCGCGCCGCCCTGCGGGATGAACGCCTCGATCGCCTCGGCCTCCTCCACTCCGTCGTAGGGCAGGAAGCGCTCCGGGTCGAAGGAGGCGGCGTTGTCCCACTCCCGCGGGCTGGTGAGGGTGCCGACGAAGTCGAGCAGCACCCGCTGCCCCTTCTTCATGGGGCAGCCGGACAGTTCGGTGTCCTGGGTGAGCAGGCCGGGGAGCATGGGGACGAAGGGGTGGGTGCGGCGCACCTCCTGGGCGAAGGCGACGGCCTCGGGGACGTCGGTGAGGCGGTCGCCGGCGGCGGCGCGGATGCGTTCGGCCCACTCGGGGTGTTCGACGAGGGTGGTGGCGGCGAAGGCGGCGAAGCGGCCGACGGCGACGGTGGGGCGGGTGAGGTTCTGGAGCTCGACACCGGCGACGGCGGCGTCGACACGCTCCCCGTCGATGCCCCGCAGGTCGGCCATGTGGGCGAGGACGGAGTCGGCGGGGGCCTCGATGTCGCCGGCGCGGACCTGCTCGATGAGCCCGGTCGCCCACTTGTTGAGGCGTCGGCGTTCGAACGCGGCGACCGGGTTGGTGCGCAGGCGGCCGAAGGTGTCGAGGAGGCGGTTCATCTGCCGGGCACGGCGGTCCATCTCCTCGTCGGACAGGGGGATGCCCGCCCAGCGGAAGGCGGCGCGGCCGAAGGCGACGGCGGTGTCCTCGTGGACGGTGCCGCCGTCGGCGATCCAGCGGCGGTGGGTGTTCTCCAGCTCGTCGCCCACGAGGTCGGTGAAGTCGACGACGCGGGCGTCGTCGTAGGCGAGGTCGGCCATGGCCTTCTTGCGGACCTGGTGCTCCTCGCCGTCGAGGGTGTGCACGGCCCCGTTGCCGAACAGGGGGACCTGGATGAACTTGGGCATTGCGCCGTCGCGCTTGATGCGGGTGGAGTCGTAGAAGAGGCGCACGCCCTCCGCGCCGCGCACCAGGTGGGTGGTCTTACCCAGCATGGTGAGCGTCACGGGGGCGTGCGAGGTGGCGGCCACCCCGGCCTTCTGGCGGATGCGGGAGGCGAAGAGGTAGCCGGAGCGGAGGAAGGTGAGGCCTTGTTCGAGTCGTGTCGTCATGCCCCCAACCTACACATGCATCGTTGCTTATCGACGTCCCTCCGGTTCCGTCTCCTCGACGATCCGCACGTCGTAATCACCGTCACCGTCACCGTCACCGTCACCGTCCTGCTGCCGCGAGTACTCCTCGAGCACCGCACCGACGACGGCCGGGTTGATGGCCTCGCCCTCCTCGTCGGGGATGTGGTGGATGGGGCCGATCGGTTCGGGCGAGGGGGTCTGCTCCATCTCCTCCCATTCCTCGGCGGTCGCGGCGGAGGTCCACTGGCGGGTGACGGTGGGTACGGGGTCGCCGAGGTCGTTCCGCAGGGCCACACCGAGGCTGAACATCATGATGAAGCCCATGACGAAGAACGGCAGGCCGATGACGATGATGATCTGCTGCAGGGCGGAGAGTCCGCCTTCACCGGTGGCGGCGAGGAGGACGGCGGCGACCGCCCCCATGAGCACGGCCCACGTGACCTTCTGGTGGGTGGGCGCGAAGGCGGGTTCCTTGCCGGAGGCGATCATGTCGGTGACCATCGCCGCGGAGTCGACGGAGGTGGTGAAGAAGATGACGACGATGAGGATGCCGAGGCCGGACATGAACGTCGCGGCCGGGTAGTTGGACAGGAACTCGAAGAGCGCGCCCGGGATGTCGCCCTCGACGGCGACGCGTTCGACGAGGCCGCCGTCCTGCTCCTCGATGAGGAAGGAGGAGGTGCCGAACACGCCGAACCAGATGAGGGAGAACGCGACCGGCAGCCCGAGGACACCGGCGACGAACTCACGGACGGTGCGGCCGCGGCTGATGCGGGCGATGAAGATGCCGACGAAGGGTGACCATGTGATGGTCCACGCCCAGTAGAAGACGGTCCACGCGTTCTGCCACGTGGCGTTGTCGGCGCTGTTGGGGGTGGCGTTGTTCCAGAACGCCAGTTCCGGGAGGCGGGAGAAGTAGATGCCGAAGGACTCGATGGTGCCCTTGAGCACCATGACGGTGGGGCCCGCGAGGATGACGAAGACGAGCAGGGCGATGGCCATCCAGATGTTGATGTTGGACAGCAGCTTGATGCCGCGGTCGAGGCCGGCGGCGACGGAGATGCAGGCGATGGTGGTGACGATGCCGATGATGATCACCTGGACCGTCGGCGAGTACGTCAGTCCGAAGAGCTCGGTGAGGCCGGCGTTGATCTGCATGGTGCCCAGGCCGACGGAGGTGGCCACGCCGAAGATGGTGCCGATGAGCGCGATGACGTCGATGCTCTTGCCGATCGGCCCGTAGACGCGGGAGCCGAGCAGCGGGGAGAAGATCGAGCTGACGCGCGGCGGCATCTTCCGCTTGTAGATGAAGTACGCGAAGCACAGGGCGGGCAGCGCGAAGATCGTCCACGTGTGCAGGCCGAAGTGGTAGTGCGTGAGGGCGATGGCCTGGCGGGCCGCCTCGGTGGATTCGGGCGTCACCTCCCCCATCGGCGGGTTGGCGAAGTGGGAGATCGGCTCCGCCACGCCCCAGAACATGAGGATGGTGCCGATACCGGCGGCGAAGAGCATGGCGAACCACACGAGGGTGGGGTACTCGGGGCGTTCATCGTCGGCGCCGAGACGGACGTGCCCGTAGCGGCTGATGGCGACGATGAACAGGAAGATGAGGAACACCGTCACACCGAGGATGTAGAACCAGCCGAGGTTCGACAGGATCCAGGTGGTGGCGGCACCGAAGACGTCCCCGACCCAGTCGCCGGCGACGATGGTCAGCACGACGAAGGCGAGGACGGCTCCCACGGTGGCGAAGTACACCGCTGGGTCGGTCTTCAGACGGAGGGAGGAGGCTAAGCGGGTCAACACATCGAAATCCCGTCGGAATAGGAGACAATTATTCTTTCCAACATAGGCCCAGCGGCGCGGCCGCCGACACCGGAAGGTGACCGGACATCTCGCTTATCGACACCCCGTTTCCCCCGCCCACCAGCGCCTCAGCCGGGCCATAACAATCCCTTAACTAATTGCGCAGGGCCGCGCGGAAGGCCTCCTCCGCCTCCGCACCGAAGGGGACGACGATGACCTCGTCGACACCCCCGACCTCCCGGCACGTCGTCACGGCGAGGCGGGCGGCGTCGTCGATCGGCCAGCCGTACACCCCGGCGGAGATCGCCGGGAAGGCCACGCTCCGCGCACCCAGCTCCCGGGCCACCCGCAGCGACTCCCGGTAGCAGGAGGCGAGGGTGGCCGACCGGTCCTCCGTCTCCGACCACACCGGCCCGACCGTGTGGATGACCCAGCGCGCCGGGAGGTCACCTGCGCCGGTGGCCACCGCCTGTCCGGCGGGCAGCCCGTCGGGGTGGGTGGTGGCGCGGATCTCCCGACACTCGGCGAGGATGCCGGGACCGCCGACCCGGTGGATGGCCCCGTCGACTCCCCCGCCGCCGAGCAGCCCGGAGTTCGCGGCGTTGACGATGGCGTCGGCGTGCACGGTGGTGATGTCGCCTGGTTCGATGCGCAGTTCCATGCCCGCGAGGCTAACCGCGCCCGCCCCCGACCGGCAACGCATGCACGCCTAGTTATATGTACGGTGGGCGGCACACCACCACCGAAGGAGAACCCCATGCGACACCGCACCACCATCGCCACCCTGTCGGCCCTCGGACTGCTGGGTGTCAGCGCCTGTGCCACCGACAACGAGACCACCGACGCCGAGGGCAGTGACGGCAGCGCCGCCGTCACCACGCAGGACCCGGAGACCGAAGGGCTGCCCGCCTCGATGAACACCGCCGACGGCGCCGAGATCGGCACCGTGGAGTTCCTCGAGCGCGACGGCGGCGTCGAGGTCAGCGCACAGTTCTCGGGCCTGGAGCCCGGGTTCTACGGCTTCCACATCCACGAGATCGGCACCTGCGAGACCGACAGCGCCGCCCCCGACGACCCGGAGGACACCGGTGACTTTCTCTCCGCCGGGGGCCACCTCAACCCCACGGGTGCCGACCACCCCGACCACGCCGGTGACCTCCCCCAGCTTCTCGTGACCGACTCCGGCGACGCGGAACTCACCTTCCTCACCGACCGCTTCACCCTGGCGGACCTCACGGACGGGGACGGCGCGGCCGTCATCATCCACTCCGGTCCGGACAACTACGCCAACGTCCCCGGGCGCTACGCCACCGACGGCGTCGACGAGGACACCACCAGCACCGGTGACGCGGGCGACCGCCTCGCCTGCGGAGTCATCGGGGCCTGACCCAGCGCGGCACCCGGGCCGCGTAGGCCTCGTACTCCGGGCCGAACCGCGCCCGCAGGGCCGCCTCCTCCGCCGCGATCTGTCCCCGGTCGACGGCCCACACGAACCCGGCCACCGGCAGCAGCCCCGCCCAGGATCCGCGGGCCACGGCGTGGGCGGTCAGCGCGCCGGCCAACGCCAGGTACATCGGGTTGCGCGTGTACCCGAGGACACCGTCGGTGACCAGCGACGAGGCGCGGTTCACCCGCACCGGGTCGATGGTCGTGCCCGCCCGGAGGAACCCGCCGACCGCGGCGACGCCCAGCACGCCGGAGGCGGCGAGGAGGGGCGCGGCCCGGAGGAGACGGGGCGTCGATAAGCGGCCCAGGGCGGCCTGGGCCCCGGCGGCGACAAGGAACAGTCCGGCAGGCGGGATTCTCATGCCGCCAGCCTAGCCAGCGCAGCTAGGCTGTACCCATGGCTGTTCCGAGTTGCCCCCTGCCCCGCCCGCCGGCGGGTGAGGACGTCCATTCCCTCCCCCTGGACCGGGTCAACCAGGCGATTCTGTTCTCCCACCTGCGCACCGCGGAACTCATGGAACCCGCCGGGACGCTCATTCCGGTGGTGCTTGTGCCGGACTTCCTCACCCGTGGCTGGCGCGTGCGGTGGGAGTTCGGTGTCATCGGGTCGCTGTCGGAGGGGATGCGCGCGCAGTTCCCGCAGCTCGAGCACCTCCACGCGGCGCAGGTGGAGCCGCAGGTGTGGGCGCGGGTGTGCATCGACAAGGAACGCGGGCTTCTCGACGTCGCGGTCGAACTCCCCTCCCCCGAGCTGCTGGTCCCCCGCACCTCCCTGCCGGAGGGCTCACGCATCCTGCCCCAGGGGTACCGCCTGCCCGCCACCCTCGGCGGTGAGAACCGCCAGGTCCTCGGCCGCGTCGACGGCCTCGACGTGCTCGTCGACGACACGCCGGTCGCCCAGCTCGAGTACGTCCCGCTCGTCGACGGTCCCCTCGGCGTCCGGATCTTCGTCATCGACGGCGAGAGCTTCGTGGACCTCGGTGTCGGCGAGCCGCGCGAGATGCAGGTCCTGCCGGAATGGGAACCTCCGGCCCCACCCGCCCCGCCCTTCGATCCGGCCGCCCCGTGGGAGATCACCATGGACGCGGAGGACGTCATGGAACCGAACCCGACGGGGCCGCGGGAGTTCGTCACACCAGCAGAAACGGAATGACGACGCCCGGCGTTGCTACGATCACCGGCATGCGCATGAACGTCGAATCCTTCAACCTTGACCACCGCACCGTCGCCGCCCCCTACATCCGGGTGGCCGACCGCAAGACCCTCCCCGCGGGCGATGTCATCACCAAGTACGACATCCGTTTCTGCCAGCCCAACCAGGACCACCTCGACATGCCCGGCATCCACTCGCTGGAGCACTCAATGGCGGAGACCATCCGCAACCACGCGAACTACGTCCTCGACTTCTCCCCCATGGGCTGCCAGACCGGTTTCTACCTCATGGTCGTCGGCGATCACCCGCAGGACGAGATCGAGGAGCTCATCGCCGTGTCGCTCACGGACGTCCTCGAGCTCACCGAGGTGCCCGCCGCCAACGAGATCCAGTGCGGCTGGGGCGAGAGCCACTCCCTGGAGGATGCGAAGGCCGCCGCCCGCGCCTTCCTCGACCGCCGCGCGGAGTGGTCGCAGGTCACCGCCTGAACGGCGCCACCCGCCACCAGGTGATGCACCGCCACACCCACTCGGCCGGGCCGTAGCGGAAGGCGGCGAGCCACAGGGCACTCCAGACGCCCTGGACAACGATGATGCCGATGACCAGGCCGGTGATCTGCGGCCAGTCGGACACGTCCTCGATCCCCAGGACCGGGGAGAGAGCGAGGATGAGCACCGTGGCCAGCAGGTAGTTCGTCAACGCGATCCGCCCCATCGGCGCGAAGACAGCCCCCAGGACACCCCGCAGCCCCAGCCGCATGAGCAGCACGAACAGGCTGGCGTAGAACAGGCCGCCGGCGACACCAGCAAGTTGTTCGGGCGGTGACGCCAGGCCGAAGGACAGGCGCGGCAGGTCGACACCCGCCCACACCGTCCACCAGCAGGCGGCGGTGATCACGCCGAACAGAAGTGTCACCACAACCCAGGAACCGGTATGGGACCCCAGACGGCGGTGCACCCCGAACCGGGCCAGGGCCAGGCCGATGACGAGCAGCCCCGGCATGACCCCGTAACCGGCCAGGGCCTGAGGAATGACGACGGCAGCAGGAAGACCAGGCCGAAAACCGCGTAGGGCACCAGCGCCTCCCCCTGATGGAACAGTTGGTGGATCACGCCGATCACCGCCAGCGCGAGGAGCCTGCGTGCCAGGACCTTCCGTGGCGAATCAGTCTTCCTCCCGGCCGATTCCAGGAAGATGGCGAACCCCAGGCCGAAGAGGAGGGTGAAGATCGGGAAGAAGCGCTCGTAGAAGCCGTGGCGGACCACGTCCGGCATCACCCCCCAGGCCTTTGCCGCGCATCTCCCCGAACATCGCCGGGAAGACCACCTGCTGAACGTTTACGACGTGGATGCCGCACAGGGCGAACCCCCGGACCGCATCGATCTCCACGATTCGCCTGTCGGTTGTTCCGGGGGTTACCGGTGTGGAAGTCGTCATGTGATCTCCGAGGGGAACGTTGTCTAAACACTTCCCTTTCTACCCGGTGATTTCACTCATGAAACTAACGATCCCATCGCATCCCCCGGGGTCGAGGCCATGGGCATGATCGGGCGACCAGGAACGGTGCCGCACACCTCACGTAGACCGGTCAGCGCACCCGGCGGTGCCCGCCGTCGAGACGCACCGTCCGGCCGGTGGCGTCGAGGTGCTCGAGCAGCGGGATGGCCACCCGTCGGGTGGTGTCCAGCGCGCGACGCGCCTGCGAGGTCGTGAACGGCTGCTCGAGTTCCCGCAGACGGGCGAGCGCGACGTCGGGGGCGTCGGGCCGGAGGATGATGCCGGCGTCGAGGCGCAGCAGTCGCCCGGCACGCTCCGCGGCGGCCAGCTCCTTCGGACCCAGGCCGAGGGCCCGCAGGTCATCGGCCTCCGGGGCGTGAAAGGGGGCTTCGGTGAGACGCTTCTCGACGCTGGCCACCCCCGCCTCCGCCGCACCGAGATCCACGGCCGCCCCGGGCAGGCGCAGCACGCCGTCGGCCTGCTCGAGTTTCGCGGAGGCGATGACGAGTCCGAGGAGGGAGTCGTCGGGCAACGCGAGGACGCTGAGCGCCGCCCCGCGGCTGAGGCCGGCGGCGAGCGGATTCTCCGTGGCGTGCCGGGTGACGGCGGCGAGGAGGGTGTCGCGCCAGCGACCCAGCTGAGGGACGTCGATCCACCAGTCCCGCAGGGCCACGGCCCCCTTCGGCGGCGCGTCGGGAACCTCGAAACCCATGGTCTCCAGGTCGGTGCGGCGCAGGGCCCCGCGGCGGGTGATCTCGGCGGAGAGGTCCCCCTCGGCGGGCATGGTCGTCAGTGACTCGGCGCGGCGGCGACCGTCACCGCGGCGCGACAGGGCGGGTGGGTCGACGTCCATGACCTGCACGCCGGCCAGCACGGAGCGCGCGCCGGAGCTGCGCAGGACGAGCCGGTCGCCGAGGATCAGCGGCAGTGGCCGGGTGAGCGTCAACCGGGCGTGGCCGTCGCCGAAGGGGCGCAGCGCCGCCTCGACGGCCGCGGTGCCGACGTGGACGATGACCTCACCGGGGGCGTCGTCCAGCGGGGTACCCATGGTGCGGCGCACATCGAGGGTGGTGACCAGCGGCCAGGCGTCCGGGGTGAGCAGGGCGTCGCCGCGGTGGATGTCCCCGGTGCTCTCCCCGCGGAGGTTGACGGCGACGCGGCTGACCGGGCCGATGTCCGTGTGCGGGCGGTTCTCACTGTGGAGGCCGCGGACGGTGACCTCGCGCGTGCCGTCGACGCCGAGCAGCTGCAGGCGGTCGCCCTCGCTGAGGGTGCCGGCAGGCAGGGTGCCGGTGACCACGGTGCCCGCTCCCCTGACGGTGAAGGACCGGTCGATCCACAGGCGGACGCGGGCGTCCGGATCCGGGGCCGGAGCGGCGGCGAGCACCCCGTCGAGGGCGGCGCGGAGTTCGTCGAGGCCCTCGCCGCTGCGGGCGGAGACGGTGACGACGGGGGCGTCGGCGAGCCCGGTGTCGGCGAACTCGTGCCGGACGCGGGCGGCGACCTCGGCGCGGCGGGCGTCATCCGCCCGGTCGGCGCGGGTGAGCACGATGACGCCGTGCCGGATCCCCAGCGCGCGGACGGCGTCGCGATGGTCGGTGGACTGGGCCTGCCAGCCCTCGTCGGCGGCGACGATGAAGCAGACGACCGGCGTCGGGCCGACCCCGGCGAGCATGTTGCCCATGAAGCGTTCGTGGCCGGGGACGTCGACGAAGGCGACGTCGCGCCCGGAGGGCAGGTGCGTCCACACGAAGCCGAGATCGATGGTCAGCCCGCGGCGCTGCTCCTCCTCCCAGCGGTCGGGCTCCATCCCGGTGAGGGCCTTGACCAGGGTGGATTTACCGTGATCGACGTGTCCGGCGGTGGCGACGACGTGCATGCGCTACCCCTCCACCGCGCGCAGGATCGCGGCCGCGACGGTATCGTCGGCGGCGGCGGGCACGCAGCGCAGGTCGATGAGGCAGGACCCCTGGTGGACGCGCGGCAGGACGACCGGGTCGCCGGTGCGCAGCGCCGCGGCCAGGGACGCGGGCAGCTCCACGGCCCAGCCGGGCAGCGGCACCCCGGGGGCCCCTCCCCCGCCGACGCGCCCGTCGTGGGCGACGACCCGGCAGGTGACGTGGCCGGCGAGACGCGCGGCCAGGGCCTCGGCGCGGCGGCGCAGGTCAGCCGGGTCGGCGTGCAGGGCCTCCACGACGGGGGCCTCCCCGCCGCGCAGGGTCGCCTCGAGGGCGGCCAGACGGAGCTTGTCGATGCGCACCGCGCGCGCCAGGGGGTGCTTCTTCAGCCGGGCGATGACGTCCGCGCGACCGAGGAGGATGCCGGCCTGCGGGCCGCCGAGCAGCTTGTCACCGGAGGCGATGACGACGTCGGCACCCGCCGCCAGCTGGGCGGCGACGTCCGGCTCGGAGGGCAGGGCGTCGTCAGGGGTGAGCAGGCCGGAGCCGAGGTCGACGATGAGCGACAGGTCGTGCTCGTCGGCGATCTCCCGCAGCTGCGCGACGGTGGCCTCGGCGGTGAAACCCTCGATGCGGAAGTTCGAGGGGTGGACCTTGAGGATCGCACGGGTGCGCTCCCCGACGGCCCGGACATAGTCCGTCGGGTGTGTGCGGTTGGTCGCACCGACCTCGCGGAGGCGGACGTCGGCGGTCTCAATGAGTTCCGGCAGGCGGAAACCGGCGCCGATCTCGATGAGTTCCCCGCGGCTGATGACCAGCTCCCCACCCTCGGCCAACGCGGTGGTGGCGAGCAGCAGGGCGGCCGCGCCGTTGTTGACCACGAGCGCGTCCTCGGCGCCGGGGCACGCCGCGACCAGGGCAGAGAGGGCCCCGGCCCCACGGTCACCCGAGCGCAGCCCGGTGGGGAGGTCCATCTCGACGTCGACGTATCCGGCGGCGTCGACGAGCGCGTCCGTCGCGGCGGCCGACAGCGGCGCGCGGCCGATGTTGGTGTGGACGACGACGCCGGTGGCGTTGAGGACGGGGGTGAGGGAGGAGACGGGGGCGTCGGCAAGCAGGGCGGCCAGGTGCGTCTCGACGTCCTCCGGGGCGATCTCCCCGCGACGCGCCGCCTGCTGCGCGTCAGCGAGGTGGGCGCGGATGGACTGCTCCGACAGTCGCCCCCGGGCCTGCCGGACGGCGGCGCTGCGCAGCAGGTCATCGGTACGTGGGATGCGTCGACGCGGGTCCACCCGGGGTCCTTTCGCAGGAGAGCAGTGGCGGAGACGGACGAGAATCGAACTCGCCAGACCGAGATACTCGGCCTCACCGGTTTTGAAGACCGGGGCGCCCACCAGGACACGTACGCCTCCGCCGACGAGGCTACCGCGTGCCACTTGTATAGCTACAGTCGGGTGCATGAAAACTAATCCGGACATTGTTCTCACCAGCTTCGCCGCGGGCGGCGGCTGCGCCTGCAAGATCCCGCCCGGGGAACTCGAGGAGGCCGTCCGCGGGCTCACCGGTGTCACCGACCCGAACGTCCTCGTCGGGCTCGACGACGGTGACGACGCCGCCGCCGTCCGCATCGCCGACGACCTCGCCGTCATCTCCACCGCCGACTTCTTCACCCCGGTGGTCAACTCCGCCTACGACTGGGGACGCATCGCCGCCGCCAACGCCCTCTCCGACGTCTACGCCATGGGCGGCCGCCCCGTCACCGCCATCAACCTCGTCGCCTGGCCGCGCGAGACCCTCCCCCTCGAGCTGCTCACCGAGGTGCTGCGCGGCGGCATGGACGTGGCCACCGCGGCCGGCGCACCGGTGACCGGTGGCCACTCCATCGACGGCCCCGAGCCCGTGTACGGCATGGCCGCGACCGGCATCGCCGACCCCGCCACGCTCATGCGTAACGACGCCGCGCAGGCCGGCCTGCCCCTCACCCTGACGAAGCCGATCGGCGTCGGCCTGCTCAACAACCGGCACAAGTCGACCGGTGAGGTGTTCCAGGCGGCGATCGACACCATGACCACCCTCAACCGGGACGCCTCCCGCGCGGCGGTGGCCGCCGGGGTCAGGGCCGCGACCGACGTCACCGGCTTCGGACTGCTCGGTCATCTCTACAAGATGGCCCGCGCCTCGGGTGTCTCCGCCGTCATCGACCACACGGCGGTCCCCCACGTCGACGGCGCCGACGAGGCCCTGCGCGACGGTTTCATCTCCGGCGGCTCGCGCCGCAACCTCGACTGGGTGCGCCCGCACCTGCAGGCCGAGGGGGTGAGCGAGGAGGACCTCATCATGCTGGCCGACGCCCAGACCTCCGGCGGTCTGCTCGTCGTCGGTGAGGTGCCGGGGTACCCGGTCATCGGTGAGATCACCGCGGGCACCCCGGGGCAGATCACCGTCCGGTAGTGATGTTCCCGCCGCCCTGCCGCTGCGCGAGGCGGGCCTTCTGCGGTTCGACGACGTACTTCGGGTCGGTCACCGAGTGCAGGCCGGCCTCGAGCACGCCGAAACGGGTGAGCGCGGAACCCGCGAGCAGTGCCGCCCCGGACAGGGCCGCGCCGACCCGGTGGCGACCGGCGAGCACCGTGCCCACGCCGCCGGCGATGACGAGGCGCTCCGCCCAGGTGAGCAGCCGCCCGGCGGTGCCGTGGTGGTACGGCTCCGCGGACACCTCGTCCAGCTGGGTGTGCATCGCCTTCGTCACCGCGACGTCGCACACCGCACCCGTGGCGGCGAGCACGCGGGCCGGGCCCGCCTCCTCCACCGGGGTGGTGATCATTGCCAGGCCACCCGAGGCGGCCGATGCCGAGCTGACGAAGAGGAACGGCAGGTGGTACTTCGCCGCGTTCCACGCCGGGGTGGCCGTGTCGCCGAAGAGCACCGCGGTGTAGACCGCCAGCGGCGCACCGAGCGAGGCGGCCAGGGCTCCGGCCGCGGGGGCGGCCGCCTGGTGGGTGACCGTGCGGATCGCGTCCGGCAGCGGCAGGCGACGCCCCGTGAGATCGTCGACCTCGGCGGCGGCGGCGGCGGCGGCGGCCGTCGAGAAGCTGGCGAGCAGCCACGAGCCGACGTTCATCGGCGAGGAGAGCTTGAACACGCGGAACATGTTGAGCAGCCGCTCCGGGCGGCCCAGGTCCGCGATGAGTGCCAGCGAACCGGCACCGGCGGCGGTGATGGTGGCCAGCCGCGCGTTACGACGCAGCGTCCTCCGCCCCGTCAGCTGCGCGCCGAAGCCCAGCAGCGAGGAACCGCCGGCCACGCCGCCGAGGAAGAGGTAGACACCGATCGGCCACTCCCACGGCGGGGCCTTGACCACCGGCTTGCCGTAGTAGGACTCGAACTGCATGTCCGGGACCATGCGCTCCTCACGGGAACCGTCCATGGCCCCCGCCCCGGCCCGGCGGCGGCGCTTCTTCCGCCCACCCCCGTCGCGGCGGCGGGGCTCGACCGGGTCGCGGTAGTTGTCGAACTGGTTGCTCATGCACGCGCTCCGATCAGGAAGGAACCGACGACGGCCGCGACCATGCCCGCGGCCGCGAGGGCCGCCTTCTTCGCCATCTCGGGCAGGTCCGCGGTGGGCACCCGGGGATCCGGGGGCAGGCCGTAGACCTCGGGGGCGTCGAGAAGCAGGAAGATCGAGCCGGTGCCACCGACCCCGTCGAGCTCGTTGGCACCGTAGAGGCGCGCCTCGGTGCGCCCCTGGGCGTGGAGGGTGGCCAGCCGCTCGTGGGCGCGGCGCAACATCTCGTCCCGGTCACCGAACTGGATCGACTCGGTCGGGCAGGCCTTCTGGCAGGCCGGGGCCAGCCCGTCCATGAGGCGGTCGTAACACAGGGTGCACTTCTGGGCGACGCCGACGTTGCGGGTCGGGGCGTGCACACCCTCGGTGAAGTCCTCGCCCTCGCGGCTGTTGCGCTTCTGCACGCCGCCGTCCGCGCGGCGCTCGATGACGCCGAAGGGACAACCTGCGACGCACGTGCCGCAGCCGTTGCACACGTCGTCCTGGACGACGACCGTGCCGAACTCCGTGCGGAACAGCGCACCCGTCGGGCACACGTCGAGGCAGCCGGCGTTCGTGCAGTGCTTGCACACGTCCGAGGACATGAGCCAGCGGAAGTCCGGGGTGTCCGGGTGCGGCTGCTCCTCCTGCTGCCGGGACGGGTCCCCGATCGTCGGCATGCCCAGGCCCGTCAGGCGACGGCCCGATTCGCGGGCCTGCTCGATGCGCTCGTGGTCCTGCTCGATGAACGCGACGTGGCGCCACGTGTCCGCGCCGAGGGACCCGGTGTTGTCGTAGGAGTTGCCCGACAGCTCATAGCCCTCGACCGGGTTGCGGTTCCACTCCTTGCACGCCACCTCGCAGGCCTTGCAGCCGATGCACACGGAGGTGTCGGTGAAGAAGGCCTTGCGGGTCTCCCGCGCGTAGCCGACGTGGGCCGGGTATTCGGTCACCTGGTTAGTGCTCACGGTGGTCACTCTCCTTCTCCAGCTCGCGCAGTTCCTCCGGGTCGGAGACCTTCGTGTTGCCCGACGCCGCCGTCAGGCCCGCCCGGACCTGGTAGAGGCGGACGAGGTCGTCACGCTCCGCGCCCCGCGGGCGGCGGCCCGCCCGGATGTCACACGCGCCGACCTTGGAGGCCTGGATGGCCACGTTCGGGTCGAGCGTGATGCCCAGCAGATCGTTCGGACCGTCGCCGGTCACCGGCGCGTAGGGCCCGTTGCCGAAGTGGAACGGCAGTCCGATGTTGTGGTACTCCTGTCCGTTGATCGTCATCGCCGGCATGCGGTCGGTGACCAGCACGCGCGCCTCGATGACGCCGCGTGGCGAGATGAGCGTCGCCCAGCCGCCGTTCTCCAGCCCCCGCAGCTCGGCGAGCTCCGGGGAGACCTCACAGAACAGCTCCGGCTGCAGCTCCGCGAGGAACGGCAGCGCGCGCGTCATTGCGCCGGAGGTGTAGTGCTCGGTGAGGCGGTAGGTGGAGAACGCGAACGGGTAGACGTCGGAGCCGAACTCGCCTGGCGCCGGGCGCGACAGGTTGTCCGCACCCGGGAACGTCAGGCGCGCCGGCGACTGCTGCTGCCCGTAGAGCGCATTGCCCACCGGGGACTCGTGCGGCTCGTAGTGCGTGGGCAGCGGGCCGTCGACCATGCCCTTGGGCACGTACAGCCAGCCCTTGCCGTCCGCCTGCATGATGAAGGCGTCCCTACCGGACAGGGCGGCCGGGCCGACGTCACCCGGCGAGGGCTCGTGGTCCGGACGCAGTCCGACGGGGAAGTCGGGCACGTCGTCACCCACCCACTTACCCGCGGACTCGTCCCACCAGACGTACTTCTTGCGCTCCGACCAGGGCCGGCCGTCCGGATCCGCAGAGGCGCGGTTGTACAGCAGGCGACGGTTGAGCGGCCACACCCAGCCCCAGTCCATGGCGAGCTCGTTCTGCTCGGAGCCGGGGCGCTTCTTCGCCGAGTGGTTGACACCGTCGGCGAAGACACCGGAGTAGATCCAGCAGCCGCCGGAGGTCGAGCCGTCCGCCTTCATCTCGGTGAAGGTGCTGAGCAGCTCGCCGGCCTTCTCCCCGGTGAGGTGGTAGCCGTTGATCTCCTTGAGCACGGCCTCGGCGTCCGGGTCACCGTGCTCGTCGACCGGGTAGTCCCACGTGATGTTCTTCAGCGGGATGTCGCGCGGATCATCCGAATCGGCGATCTTCTCGCGGATGCGCACGCCGAGGTCGTAGAAGAACTGCAGCTCGCTGGTGGAGTCCCCCGGCGGGTGCTTCGCCTGGAAACGCCACTGCAGCATGCGCTGCGTCTGGGTGAACGTGCCGGACTTCTCCACGTGGTTGGCAGCCGGCAGGTAGAAGACCTCGGTCTCGATGTCCTCGGTCTTCAGCTCGCCGGAGAGCACCTCCGGGGAGTCCTTCCAGAACGACGCGGTCTCCATGACCTGGAAGTCACGGACCACCAGCCACTTGAGGTGGGACAGGCCGAGGCGCTGCAGGCGGCCGTGCGACTGGGCGACGGCCGGGTTCTGGCCGAAGACCAGGTACCCCTCCACCTCGTCGCGGAGCATGGCCTGCAGGGTGTGGTACGTCGAGTGCGCGCCGGTGAGCTTGGGGATCCAGTTGAAACCCCAGTCGTTCTCCTCCGTCGCGTGCTCGCCGAAGTAGGCCTTGAGCAGGCTGACGGCGTAGGCGTCACCCTTCTGCCAGAAACCGGCCTGGTTCGGGTTGCTCACCGTCCACAGGTAGTCGTCGAAGGACTGCTCCTCGACGGTCGGCATCGGCAGATAACCCGGCAGCAGGTTGAACAGCGTCGGGATGTCGGTGCAGCCCTGGATCGACGCGTGACCGCGCAGCGCCATGATGCCGCCGCCGGGGCGACCCATGTTGCCCAGCAGCAGCTGGAGGATCGCCGAGGTGCGGATGAACTGCGCGCCCAGGGTGTGCTGGGTCCAGCCCAGCGCGTAGGCGAAGCAGGTCGTGCGCTCGCGGCCGGAGTTCTGCGTGATTGCGTCGGCGAGGTAGTGGAAGTCCTCGACGGAGATGCCGCAGGTCTCCTCCACCATCTCCGGGGTGTAGCGGGAGTAGTGGCGGCGCAGGATCTGGAACACCGTGTTCGGGTCCTGCAGCGTCTCGTCCTTCTTGAACTGCCACGTGTCCAGCGGCTGACCGCCGGCCCCGGTCGACTGCGCCCACGCCGCGCGCTGGTGCTCCTCCTCCTGGTTGTCGCTCTCCCCCTGCGGGTTGCGGTGGGAGCCGTCGGCACGCTGGTACGCCCAGGTGTCGATGTCGTACTGCCCGGTCTCCGGGTCGAAGCCGGAGAACAGGCCGTCGAGGTCCTCGGTGTCCTGGAAGTCCTCGTGGATGAGCGTCGAGGCGTTCGTGTAGTTGAGGACGTAGTCCCGGAACCACAGATCGTTCTCGATGACATGGCGGATGAGGGCACCGAGCAGCACGACGTCACTGCCGGCACGGATGCCGATGTGACGGTCCGCCACGGCGGAGGTGCGCGTGTAGCGCGGGTCGACGTGGATGAGCTTGGCTCCGCGCTTCTTCGCCTCCATCACCCACTGGAATCCCACCGGGTGAGCCTCGGCCATGTTTGACCCCTGGATGACGATGCAGTCCGCATTCGCCATATCCTGCAGCGGCTGGGTCGCGCCGCCGCGGCCGAACGAGGTTCCTAGACTAGGAACCGTGGCGGAGTGTCATATGCGCGCCTGGTTCTCGAGCTGGATCGCGCCGGCGGCGGTGAACAGCTTCTTGATGAGGTAATTCTCCTCGTTGTCCAGCGTCGCGCCGCCGAGCCCGGCGATACCCATCGTGCGGTTGACGGGGCGGCCCTGCGCGTCGGTGTCCTGCCAGCCGTTGCGGCGGGCCTCGAGGAAGCGGTCGGCGATCATGTCCATCGCCTGCTCCGGGTCGAGCTTCTGCCACTCCTTCGCCTTCGGCGCGCGGTAGAGCACCTCGGTCACACGGGTGGAGGAGTTCACCAGCTGCTCGGAGGCGGAGCCCTTCGGGCACAGACGGCCGCGCGAGATCGGCGAATCCGGGTCGCCCTCGATCTGGATGACCTTCTCGTCCTTGACGTAGACGAGCTGGCCGCAGCCGACGGCACAGTAGGGGCACACGCTCTTGACGACGCGGTCCGCCTCGGCGACCCGCGGCTGGAGCTCGGCGCTCTTCCGTGACTGCGCGTTGCGGTCGCGGCCGAAGGGGTCACCGTCCCGCAGCTGCCGGATGACCGGCCAATTCAGGGGGCTGATTCTGGACATGTCCCCACCCTACCAAGTGACGTATACGACACACGGGTTTGTTTTAACATTGTCCGCATGTATCCCCCTCGGTTTCCGGTGGCCGGTTCGATGTCGCTCCTCGAGCACGCCCGCGCCGGCCTCGACCGGCTCTCCCCCGAGCAGGCGCTCGCCGAGCAGCGCTCCGGTGCCCTGCTCATCGACGTCCGCACGGACACCCACCGCGCCGGCACTGCGGGTGTCCCGGGGGCCATCGCCGTGGACCTCACGGTCCTGCCCTGGCGGCTCGACCCCGGGTTCAGCCACCGCATCCCGGAGGCCACGGACTTCGACCGCCGCATCATCCTCTTCTGCCGGCACGGCTACTCCTCCTCCCTGGCGGCCTGGAACCTGCGTCAGATGGGTCTGCACCGGGCGACCGACATCGTCGGCGGTTTCGACGCCTGGGAGGCCGCGGGCCTGCCGCTGCACCACGGCCCGGTCGACGTCCGACCCTGAGGACGCTTTCCCCGGAACGCGTACGGTGGAGGTACGGGCACTCCACTGCATGTCACCGTCACGGGGGCCGGGGGTGTCCTCGGCACCCATGTCGTCGCTCAACTGCGGGCCTACGGCGACCGGGTGACCGCGTTGGCGGACCCGGCGGCCTGCGATGTGCGCGACGCCGCGCAGGTGGCGGAGGCGATCGGCCCATGCGACGACATCGTCCGCCCGGAGGTGCGCGCCGTCAACGTCGGCGGGACGGCGAACATCATCGACGCCGCGCGCCGACTGAGCGCCCGCCTGGTCTACGTCTCCTCCGTCCACGCACTCACCGAATCCCCGGCCGGGGCGGTCATGCGGGAGGCCGACAGTTTCGACCCCGACACCGTGGTGGGCGGCTACGCGAAGACGAAGGCGGAGGCCGCCGCGTGGTGCTGGCGGCCGACGATCTCGAGCGCGTCATCATCCACCCCTCCGGCCTGCTGGGGCCGGGTGATCCGGGGTCGACCAACCTCACCAACCTCGTGCGCCGACTCATGATCGGTGAGCTCGGCGTGGTGCGACGGCGGGTACGACATGGTCGACGTGCGCGACGTCGCGGCGGCGATCGTCACCGCCTGCCGCACCGGAGACGGCTGCTACCTCACCACCGGCGACTACGTCACGCTCCGGCAGATCGGCGGCATCGTCACGGAGCTGGTCGGCCGACGCCGCCCGACGATCCTGCCGACGTGGATCGCCCGGGTCGGTGCCATCCCGGCGGAGTGGATCGGGAAGGTCTTCGGACGTCCTCCCCTGTTCACCCGCTACGCCCTCCACACACTCGGTTCCGGCAACCGTTTCGACAGCACGCGGGCGCGGCGGGAACTGTCGTTCCGGCCGCGCCCGGTGCGGGAGAGTCTCACCGACATGGTGGCTGACCTGCAGGGTCAGACCCGCACCCCCTCCCGCGATGCCACCCGCAGCGTCGGCTGATCCTCCCGCAGCGTCGGCCGCAGCAGGAGCATCGCGATGGCGATGACCAGCAGCACGGACGCCTCATGGACGAGCATGCCGATCGACATGGTCACCCCGCCGGCCAGGACACCGGCGAGCAGCACCGCGACGGTCACCAGGGCGATGGCGATGTTGATCCGCATGGTCCGGACGGTGCGGCGGGCCAGGCCGAGGGCGTAGGGCAGCCGGGGCAGACGATCGGCCATGAGCGCGATGTCGGCGGTCTCGATGGCGGCCGGCGATCCGGCGGCTCCCATCGCCACGCCGATGTCGGCGCGGGCCAGGGCCGGGGTGTCGTTGACTCCGTCGCCGACCATGGCGACCACCCGCCCGGCATCCTGCAGTTCGCGGACGATGTCGAGCTTGTCCTCGGGCATGAGCTCCGCGCGGACCTCGTCGACGCCGAGCTGGGCGGCGACGTTGTGCGCCACCCGGGAGGCGTCGCCGGTGGCCATGACCACCCGCACCCCGCGACGGTGCAGAGCCGCGATCGCGGCGGCGGCGTCGGCACGGACGGTGTCGGCCACGGCCACGATACCCACGGCCTGTCCGTTGACACCGACCCACATCGCGGTGCGGCCCAGTTCGTTGAGTTCCAGCACCGGGGCCGGGTCCGGCTGCACCTGCAGCAGGGCGGCGGTGCCGACGGTGACGTCCTGCCCGTCGATCAGGGCGCGGATGCCGTGGCCGGTGACGGGCTCGGCGGCGTCGATAAGCGGGACCTCAAGGCCCCGGTCCTCCGCCCCGCGGATGATCGCCTCGGCGAGCGGATGCTCGGACGCGGTCTCGGCGCGGGCGGCAAGCGCCAGCACCTCATCCTGCGACCAGCCGTCGAACGCCAGGACGTCGGTGAGCTCCGGGCGGCCGTTGGTGAGGGTGCCCGTCTTGTCGACGACCACCGTGTCCACCTTCGCGGCGGTCTCCAGGTACTCGCCGCCCTTGATGAGCACCCCGTCCTTCGCGGAGCGGCCGATACCGGCGACGATCGACACCGGGATGGAGATCACCAGCGCGCCGGGGCAGCCGATGACCAGCAGCGTCAGCGCCAGTTCGATGTCGCGGGTGAGCAGCCCGGCGAGCAGCGCGCCGAGCATGACGCCCGGGGTGTACCAGGCGGAGAAGCGCTCCAGGAAGGTCTGCGTGCGGGCCTTGTCGTCCTGGGCGTCCTCCACGCGGTGGATGATCTTCGCCAGGGTGGAGTCGGCACCGATGCCGACGGCCTCCACCCGCAGGACGCCGGAGCGCAGCCACGTGCCGGCGAAGACCTCGGAACCCGCGGCCTTCTCGGCGGGGACGGACTCGCCGGTGATGGTGGCCTCGTCGACGCCGCCGTGACCGGCGATGACGCGCCCGTCGACCGGCACCTGCTCGCCGTTGCGCACGAGCACGACGTCGCCGGGCTCCAGCTCCCAGATCTCGACGGTGACGGGCTCCCCGTCGCGCAGCAGGGTGGCGGTCTCGGGGGCGGCTTCGACGAGATCACTCAGCGCCCGACGCGTCCGGTTGAGGGTGGCCTTCTCCAGCGCCTTACCCAGCGCGAAGAGGAAGGTGACGGCCGCGGACTCCCAGTAGTTGTTGATGAACAGCGCGCCGACCGCGGCCACGACGACGAGCAGATCGATGGAGATGAGGCGGATCCGCAGCGCCTGCCACGCCGAGACGGCGATGCGCCAGCCGGCGACGAGCGCCGCGGCGATCATGAGCAGATCCACGCCGGTGACGAGCGCCGCGATGATGAGCAGTCCGGAGACTGCCACGGTTCCCCAGGTTTTCATGGTGATGGTCCTTTCTCGAATTGTTGTCACCAGTGACGTTATGGCGGCCCGCGGGGGACGTCCTTGACGTGGATCAAGGAACGCGGAAATGGCCCCGGCAGGGGAAAACCCTCGTTTCCGGCACCGGAAACGAGGGTTCGACAGGTCCTACACCGCGGATGGCCTGGCGGTGTAGCCGACGGCGGCGACGGCGTCGACAAGCTCGCGTACGGAGACCTGCTCCGGGTCGTGCTCGACGAGGATCCGGCCGGAGGAGAACTTCACCTCCGCCTTGTCCACCCCGGCGAGGCCGGTGAGCTTCGTCTCGATCTTGTTCACGCACGAGGGGCAGGAGAATTCGTCGGAGCGCAGCGTGGTCTTCTTCATGGTGGTGTCCTTTCTGTATCTGACACCTCTGACGGTAGGGGCCGCGCGCGGGGAGTTCCTTGACGCAGATCAAAGATCGCTAGGGTCGGGGTATGGACAGGATCAGGCAGGTCATGGCACGCGTCGACCGCACGGGCTTCCTCCCGGAGCACGCCCGTCGACATGCGGGCGTCGACGTCCCCCTCTCCATCGGGCACGGCCAGACGAATTCACAGCCGTGGACGGTGGCCTTCATGCTCGAGCTTCTCGACGTCCGCCCCGGTCACCGCGTCCTCGACGTCGGTGCCGGTTCCGGCTGGACCACGGCTCTCCTCCACGAGCTTCTCGACGACCGCGGCTCCCTCGCCGCCGTCGAACTCGTCCCCGAACTCGTGGAGTTCGGACAGGCCAATCTCGACGCCGCCGGGGTGGACGTGCGCATCGAGCAGGCCACGGACGGGGTGTTCGGGCTGCCGCAGCAGGGCCCCTTCGACCGGATCCTCGTGTCCGCGGAGGCCACCGAGCTGCCCGCCGACCTCGTGGAGCAGCTGGTGGAGGGCGGGATCATGGTCATTCCGGTGGACGGGGCGATGTGGCGCGTGGAGAAGCGTGCTGACGGGCAGGTGCAGGTCACCCGGCACGGCGGGTTCCGTTTCGTGCCGCTGCTGCGCCGTCGCTAGGGTTGTCCACATGAACATCACCGTCATCGGAGGATCCCGGGGCACCGGGGCGCAGATCGCCATCGCCGCCCGGCAGGCCGGGCACCAGGTCAACGTCGTCTCCCGCAGCGGCAACGCCCCCGTGGGCACCCGCGCGATCACCGGTTCGGCCACCGATCCGGAAGTGCTCCGCGAGGCCGTCGCGGGTGCCGACGCCGTCGTCGTCACCGTCGGCGGTTCCCGCGGCACCTCCCGGGGTCGCACGCGCGTGACCTCCGCGGTCATCGACGCGATGCGGGAGGCCGGGGTGCGTCGCCTCCTCGTGCAGTCGTCGCTGGGCACCGGGGATTCCGCCGCTCAGCTGCCCGTTCCGCTGCGGCAGCTGATGAAGCTGGTGCTGGCGAAGCCGCTGGCCGACCACAACGAACAGGAACAGGCCGTGCGGGAGTCCGGCCTCGACTGGACCATCGTGCGTGCCACCGGCCTGAAGAACGCCCCGCCGACCGGCACCGTCCGCGCACTGGAGGTGGCTGATCACGGAACCCTCGGCGGATCGATCCCGCGCATCGACCTCGCGGAGTTCATCCTCTCCGTGATCGAGGACGAGTCGACGATCAGGAAGGCCTTCGGCGTCAGTTCCTAGATCGGGTCGAAGACGCGGAAGCTCACCGCGCGCTCGCCGTCGGGCTGCTCGATCATCATGGGGATGAAGTCCTCCGGCTTCGGGTGGTCCGGGAGGGCCTCGAAGTAGACCTTGTGGCAGGCGAGCGACTCGATGCCGCGCTGCTCGGCCTTCTCGTCGACGATGACGCGGTGCGTAGGGTCGCCGGGGTTGACCACGAGCAGGCGCTCCACCTTGTGGGCCGGCAGGTCGAGGTCGCGGTGGACCCAGGGGTTGTCGGCGTCGCGGACGGCGTCGACGGTCATGAGCCCGGCGACGCGGTGGTCGGCCTGGTTGTAGGAGCCGTAGGCCTCCAACTCGAAGTTGGCGGTGATGACGGTGTCGGGTTGGAACTCGCGGATGTGCTTCGCGATGTCCCGGCGCAGCTCCATCGAGTCCATGAGCTGGCCGTCCGGGTGCTCGAGAAGGGTGAGGTCGGTGACGCCGACGGTGGCGCAGGCGGCGCGCTGCTCCTCGGCGCGCAGCGGTGCGACCTCGTCGGGGTCGAGGTGGCGGATGCCGGCCTCGCCGTGGGTGAGCAGCAGGTAGCCGACCTCCACTCCGGCGTCGGTCCACATGGACACGGCGCAGGACAGGCCGTACTCGGCGTCGTCCGGGTGCGCGACGACGACGAGGACGCGTCGGAAGTCGGACCAGTCGTAGGCGGGCAGCACGGTTGTTGTCATGTCACCACTCTATACTCGGAACCATGGACCCGCTAGTGCTCGACCCCGGGCCCGGCATCCCGCACGGGCTGACGATCCCGGCCGCCGACCTCACCGAACAGTTCGCCCGTTCCTCCGGCCCCGGCGGACAGGGGGTCAACACCACCGACAGCAAGGTGCAGCTGTCCCTCGACCTGGCGGCCACCTCCGCGCTCGACGAGCGCCAGCGCCGCCGGGCGATCCGCAATCTCAGCACCCGTCTGTCCGGGACGGTCCTGCAGGTGGAGGCGTCGTCGCAACGCTCCCAGTTGCGCAACCGGAATGAGGCCCGCCGCCGACTGGCCGCGCTCCTGCGCGAGGCGCTGGCCCCTCCCCCACCGCCCCGCCGACGGACACGGCCGACGAAGGGATCGGTGCGGCGTCGATTAGCGGCGAAGCGGCACCGCTCGGACATCAAGGCCGCCCGCAGGAAACCGGACCGGCCTGGGGACTGAGCTGCAGAAACAGGACCTTTACCGGCTTCCTAACGTGTGAGATCATGGACTTAGAAGGGAGGTGGAGCACCATGAGGAAGAACGGGAAACTGCTCAAGAGCAAGGCGAAGTTCACCCGCGACGAGCTGGCTGACCTGCTGGAAGGTCTCGCCGGCCGGATCCGTGACGGCCAGCTCACCCTCGGCGAGGGCGCCGGACAGGTCGAGATGGACCTGCCGCGGACGTTCACCGTCAAGATGGAGGTCGCCGACACCGGCAAGCGCGTGCTCGAGCGCGAACTCGAGCTGGAGATCGAATGGCCCGTCGAGGCCGACGGCACCCCGCTCGAACGCCCGGATTCCCGATCCGGATTCACCGTCGCCTGACCACACCCCGCGACGACCCTCGTCGCGGGGTCCTGCTTCCCGTACAAAGGACACCATGCACGCCATCTCCGACACCGTGAAGTCGTGGGCGTCGCTTCTCGACGACGCCACCCGCGACCAGGCCCGCTCCCTGGGTCAGCTACCGTTCATCCACCCGCACATCGCCCTCATGCCCGACGCCCACGCCGGCCTCGGCTCCGCGGTGGGCACGGTCATCCCCACCGTCGGGGTGGTCATCCCGGCGGCCGTCGGCGTCGACATCGGCTGCGGCATGATCGCCGCCCGCACCCGCTACACCGCCGCCGACCTGGAGGGACGCAACCTCACCCACCTCCGGGACACCCTGGAACACGTCATCCCGCTCTCCCCCGGCAACTACAACAAGCGCACGGACCGCTTCCCCTTCACCGCCCCGCGGCTGCGGGAGCTCACCGACCTGGCGAAGCGCGACGACGTCGATCTCTCCCACTCCCCGCACTGGAAGGTCCAGCTGGGCACCCTCGGCGGCGGCAACCACTTCATCGAACTCTGCCTCGACGAGCAGGACCGCGTGTGGATGTTCCTCCACTCCGGATCCCGCGGCGTGGGCAACAAGATCGCCCGCGTCCACATCCGCGCCGCCCAGGAACAGTGCCGACGCGAGGGCGTGACACTGGCCCACCCCGACCACGCGTACCTGCGCGAAGGCACCCCCGAGTTCGACCGCTACCTGCGGGAACTGCGCTGGGCCCAGCACTTCGCCCTGCTCAACCGCGAGGACATGATGGACCGCTTCGCCTGGGCCCTGGCCGACTTCCTGGGCGACCGGGACGTCGGCGAGGTCGAACGAATCAACTCCCACCACAACTACACCGAACCCGCCGTCATCGACGGCGTCCACGTCTGGCTCACCCGCAAGGGCGCCATCGACGCCAGCGAGGGGCGCCCCGGACTCATCCCCGGGTCCATGGGCGCCCGGTCCTACGTCGTCGAGGGCCTCGGCAACGACGAGGCCCTGCGCTCCGCCCCGCACGGCGCCGGCCGCTCCCTCAGCCGCACCCAGGCGAAGAAGAGGTACACCGCCGCCGACCTGGAGAAGGCCATGGGTGACATCGTCTACCGCCCCGGCAGGCAGTGGGTGGACGAGATCCCCGCCGCCTACAAACCCATCGACGTGGTCATGGAGGACGCCGCACCACTCGTGCGCATCCGCCACACGCTGCGGCAGGTGCTCAACGTCAAGGGGCTGTAGGGGCGGGGTCAGCAGCATTTCTTGCGACCGTTGGAGTCAACGGGCCCACCCAGCGCCGTGGGAGACAGCCTTCAAACAGCGTTACCTGAGATCGTGCCCGTGATCCAGTTCATCATCGAGGCCGAAGAGTCGAAGGCGGGCTTGCGCTCAATGTTCGACCACACGGTCTCCGGACGGCACTGCAGGAGGATGATGTTCTCACCCGCGGGCAGCTCCTCGTCGATCGCGAACTCAATGTCCTGAGGAGCCCCGTCGCGGCGCTTTTCGATCTCCAGAGCGAGCTCTGCCAATGCCAGAACCTCTTCGTCAGACATGCACGGGTCGATCCAGCGAGACTCGTCCACGGGGACCGGGGCATCCCCTCGCCGATACTCGATCCGCTTGTCACCGGGAGTATGGGACACCACCGAGTGGGTGATCTTGTCGACGACCCAGTGGTCCGGGGTGACTTCACCACCGACCACCGCCAGTCCCAGACCCCAGCTGGCGTCAAGGGAAATCTTCGTGCGATCTCCGGTAATCGGTGTGACCGTGAACAGAACACCCGCGGACCGGGCCCGCACGGTCTTCTGGACAACGACCGCCATCTCAATCTCTTGTGGTCGAATGCCCTTCGACGCAAGATAGGTGAGAACACGCCCGGTGTAGACACTGCGGTAGCACTCGAGTACGTGCTCGATCACATCGTCGGCACCGACGATGTCAACCCAGGTTTCGAACTCTCCCGCGAAACTGGCGTCAACCGAGTCCTCTGCAGTCGCGCTGGAGCGGACCGCAACAGAAACGTCCTGGATACCCACTCGATCGCACAGCTCCTGGTAACGATCACGGATAGCTGTGGCCGCAGGCTCGGGAATCCCGATCTTGTCGAAGACCTCCGCGATCTTCTCCTCAGCCTCGTCGTATGCGGCTTGACCGGACGTCGGGGTGAGGTCGTCGAGGATCTCGGCGAGCCGTTCCCGCGTGTCTCCCTGGTCGAGGAAGTCCCGGTAGGCGTCTACCGTGATTCCGTAGCCCGGTGCCACCGGCATACCGTCGCGGAGCATCTCCGCCAGGCTCGCAGTTTTACCGCCGACCCGACGAGGATCGGTGCATTCTTCCTGGTTGTATGTCAGTGTGTACACGTCGTTAGCCTTTCAATCGATGTTCGTTGAGGTTTTATGTTTCGAGGATTTCGACGGTGCCCTTCTTACCGTCGAGACGGACACGCTGGCCGGTCTTCAAGCGCGCGGTGGCGAAGCCGGTTCCCACCACTGCCGGGATGCCGTACTCGCGGCACACGATGGCGGCGTGCGACAT
Source organism: Corynebacterium pollutisoli (assembly GCF_900177745.1). GTDB lineage: Bacteria > Actinomycetota > Actinomycetes > Mycobacteriales > Mycobacteriaceae > Corynebacterium > Corynebacterium pollutisoli. Next base: position 61,441 of record NZ_FXAR01000008.1, read on the forward strand.
CATGCCTCCGATGTCGGTGATGACCGCCGACGCCACCGCGAAGGCAGACGCCCAGGAGGGGGCAGTGATCGGGGCGACGAGAATCTCATCCGGCTGCAGCGACGGCAGATCCTTCTCGCTGCGGAGCACGCGGACCACGCCCTCGATCTGACCCGGGGAGGCCGGGATACCGTTGAGAGTGTCAGGCGCGCCCTTCGACGACGACAGCCAGTCATTGACACGCTCGGTGGTAACGCCGTAGTTCATGACGGCGAACGGGTCGGTGATCTCAGCCGGCGGCGCCGAGTAGGCAGGCGGGGCAGTTACGGACTGCATCGCCGCCACGATCGGCTTGCGGCGCTCGACCTCGGCCTGCCACCGCTTCTTGCCGCGGGCGGAGACGCCGATCGCCCATGCCTGGACGAGATCGGCGAGGGCAGTGTCGACCTCAAACCGGTTCAGGTAGAACATGTCCTCCGGGTTCTCGAAGAAGCCCGCGGAGACGAAGAACTCGGCGAGTTCATGGGCCTTCTTCCAGAAGACATCGTGGGTCCAGTGCTCAACGTAGATGTTGTGCTCTTCGATGTACGGGAACACAGTTCGTGCCAGCTTGAGAAGCTCATCGAACTGGACTGCCTCGGACTCATTGAGGTACTTGCGGTACTCGCTGACGATTTCGTCGCGCTCAGCCTGCAGCCTTTCCACCGGGCGGGAAATGTCCTGCCCGTCAGCGATCGCGCGTGCATAGTCCGCGATCGCCTTCAGCGGCACCGACAGATCGTCGTTCCAGGTGTCCTGGTCGTGAGTGAACCCGTACTCGGTGAAGTAGTTGAACCAGGGATTGCGGGACTTCTCAAACTCGGCGAGCCACTGATCACCCTCCGCGCTTCCGGACAGGGCAGACTGCAGCTTCTCAGGGTCGTTATCCTCCGGGAACTTGTCGACGATCCCCAGTTCAGCAGCCAGCTGACCCAGCTTCCGCAGTTCTCCGTCCGGGCGGAAAGCCAGGACGTCGACGCCAGCGACCATGCGGGACACGGTCTGATCATCGATGAGGGGGAAGGCGTTCTTGCAGAACTGGAAGAACGTGATGTAGCCGCCGTACCCGAGGTTCAGGAACTCGAAGTGGTACTGCCACGCGTTGAGGAACTGATCGATCAGTTTGTGGTAGTTCTCCAGGATGTCCATCGAGACGGATCGCCCGGTGGCGTTGAAGACAACCTCGTCGGGATCGTAGTCAGGCAGCGGTGGGAACGTGATCTCCCGCATGTCTGCGATGACACCTTCCATCTTCGTCTTCCAGGCTTCGTAGAGTGACGGCCAGTTCTCGTAGTAGTACCCGGCCCGCTTCTGGAAGTACTGGGCGCGCTCCTGGATCATTGCAGGATCCGTCACCCCGGTCGGCGAAATGTAGACGTATCCGTTGAAGACCCTCACGTCCAGGCCGAGTGACACCGGCAGGGAGAAGATGCGGGTAGAGAAGACACCTGCGCCGTAGTAGACGGCCTCGGCGCCAATGCTGTCGAACGGGTGCACGCCGCGCGACCAGTGCATGGTGTCTGCGAACCAGAACTTGGAGTCATCGTGCTCGCGTGTTTCCTCGGAGGGCACGAGGTAGTAGGGGTACATGGACTCCCAGCCGTCGGCCCCCTCGGGAGCGGATGCCTCGTGGAAGTAGTCGAAGCGGTTGTTGTCAGTGCTCATGTCTCTGGTCTTTCTGTGTTCAGGTGTTGGCGAGATGGCTGTAGAGTTCCGCGACATCGCGCAGAACCACATCGGGACGGTGATCTCCCGTCAGGTTGTTCAGTTGGTCTTCGGAAACGGCACCGGAGAGCACGAGCACCGAAGTCGCTCCCATGAGATGAGCGAGATCGATTTCGGCGGTTGCATCCCCGACAATGCCGATCTGTTTGGGAGGGACGCCCAGTCTTCTGATCAGGGTCTCGCCCAGGCCGGTCGAGGGTTTTCCCAGCACCTGCGGCTCGGTGTCGGTCACCCACCCGACGGCGTGCGCCATCGCCGCCGAGATACAGATGGATTTGCCCGTCCCTCCGTGGAACCACTGGGCAGCGACGGTCGTGTACAGCGGGGCGCCAGCCTCGACGGAGAGCGCTGCGGCGTTGAGCTCGGCCCGAGTGAAGTTCTCGCCCGCCCCCACGATCACTGCGTCTGCAAGACCATCACCCGGTTCAATGAGCTGCCCGCCCAATTCCCGGAGTGGGGTGCGGATGCCTTCGGTCCCCAGGACGAGGATCTTCCCGCCGGCGTGGTGGTGAGCGACGAAATCGGCTGCTGCTGATCCGGCGGTGATGAACTCTTCGTCTCTCACCGGGATACCCTTCTCACGCAGGTACGCTGCATATTCGGCCGGTGGCTTCTCCGAGGCATTCGTGCAGACGATGACCGGATGTCCTGCGTCATGGAGCCAGGCGATCAGCTCTCCTGCCTTATCCATCGGTGTGCCTCCGGCACCGCCAGCTTTTGACGCCCGCATGAGGCAACCGTCGATGTCGATCATCCATGCTGAGATCGAATTCAGAAGTTCTTTAGACATGTCACTTCTCCTTGATGTTCGCGAAGCTGAATGAGCGATCATTCGTGGTCATGCTGAAAGATCGAACCGGCGAACCCTGGGACGCAACCTCCAGGAGCTGACGAATTGTCGCCGCCGGGGTCGACCCCTTCGCCGCGATCATGTTGTCCACCTGCTCAGCCGGCATGACCGCGCGGAGCAGGAGCTCCTCGTCGGAGATCGTGCGACCGAACTTCTTACGCAGATCGTCGATCGTGATGTCCTCATCCTCTGAGGTCTGCCTACCTCGCTCGGTAGACAGGGCCCGATCGAGGAGGTCCTGGTCGACCGGTCCGGGCAGTTCTCCGAAGTCGCCCCTCAGCAGGTCAATGACTTCATTGGAGATCTGCTTGTAACGTTCGCCGGTGATGACGTTGAGCGTCGCCTGAGTGACGATGTACTGGGCGAAGGGTGTCATGACGATCGGCCATCCCAGATCCTTGCGAACCTGCACGGATTCCTCGATGACCTGATCGAAGAGTTCCTCCTGGCGAATCTCTCGGAGCTGTCGTCGCGTGGTCGACTGAACGCCACCAGGAATCGTGTGGTGGAAGTAGGCCTCGTCGTACTCATTCGGCGTCCCGACCGGCAGATTCGTGTACTTCGCCTGCTGGTACAGGTAGTCGGCCGCCGCGTTCATGGCGTCCAGATCCACGTTCACCTCGTAGCCGCGGGCCCGCAAGTTGGAAACCAGCCGTCGGGCCTCGGGATGCGAAGCTCCGTTGGCCAGCGGCCCCAGCGCGCAGTGAATGGTGTGGATGCCCAGGTCAGCAGCGTCCAGAACCGTCAGAGGAGACAGTCCAATCGTTGAGTGGGAGTGGATCTCCTTGAACTCCGTGCCGGTCGGAGCAACCGCCTCTTGGAGCGCAGGGATGAGGGTGCGAATGGAATCCGGGGTCAGAAGGCCGGCCGGATCCTTGAGGTACATACCGTCCACTGCTTCACATGCTGCGAATTCAGCCGCACCCTTGGCGAAGTACTCGTCGGTGTGGACCGGCGATCGGGTGTACGTGATGCCACCGATGACCTCCTCGAAGCCGACTCGTTTGGCCATTTCAGCCGTGGCACGCGCACCTTCGATGTCCTGCATCGGGTCCACCACCCACATACGACGCACGCCATTCCTGGCGAGCAGGGTGAAAGCCAGCTCAAAAATCGCCCGCGGAGTGCGGTGGAACGTGATGAAACGCTTTCCGGTGGTGAGAAAGCCGACCTTCTGATCCGGCATGGCCTTCACAGACTCACGAATTCGGTCCCACGGGTCTTCTGCGTGATAGCGGACAGCCGTGGCGAGGACGGTCGACGACAACAATTCGACCGCTTCGTAACCGACCTTTCCGATGTGCGGGGTCACCCCCTTGGCGATTCGGGTGGTGACTCCGGTCGCTCCCCAGATCGACTGGTTACCGTCACGAAGTGACACGTCGACAAGTTTGATTTCGGTCATGATCGGATCTCCTCAAGAGTGTTGGTGAGCCAGTGGGTTGTCACCGTGTTCTGCCGGTAAGCGTCAGTGGCGAGAATGTCGAGCAACAGAGGTATCGAAGTTGTCACTCCTTCGACCACGAAGTTGCCGAGGACGTGAGACATTCTGTCGATCGCCTCGTCACGGTCGGTGCCCCAGACGATTTGTTTGGCCATGAGCGCGTCGTAATAGGGCGGGAAGAGATAGCCTTCGTAGATGTGACTGTCGAGCCGAGAGTCACCCGACACGACAGGGACCCAGCGGGTGACCCGCCCCGGGGTTGGCTCCAGGCCTCGGTCAGGATCCTGAGCCGTGATGCGGCATTCAATCGCATGGCCGGTCAGCTCAATGTCGCTCTGTGAGAATTCGATCTCAGTGCCGAGTGCAGCCAGGATCTGCTGCCTCACCAAGTCGACTCCGGTCACAGCCTCGGTAACCGGGTGCTCAACCTGGACACGGGGGTTAACCTCGAGGAACGCCAGCTCGTCGCGGGACACGTCATAGAGGAACTCCACGGTCCCGAGACCGACATAATCAAGCGCCTCCGCAATCCGGAGAGCACTGTCGTGCAACAGAGAGCGGGTCTTCTCGGGAAGGGCCGCGCACGGAGCTTCCTCAATCACCTTCTGGTACCGGTACTGCACCGAGCATTCGCGCTCACCGAGGTGAATCCGGTTACCGTGGCGGTCACCGAGGATCTGCACCTCAACGTGCTTCGCGTCGGTAACAAAACGCTCAAGGAACACTTCCCCGTTTCCGAACGAAGCGGCGGCTTCCGCGGCGGCAAGTTCCCAAGCATGGTCCAGGTCCGCGTCATTATGGACCAGCTTCATACCTCGGCCACCGCCACCGAAGGAGGCCTTAATCAGCACCGGGTAACCGATGTGCGCCGCCAGAGCATGGAGTTCCTCTGAAGTAGATGCCGTACCACCAGCCGAGACAGGCACGTCGACGGATTCCGCCAACCGGCGCGCAGTCAATTTGTCGCCGAGAGATTCCAGTGCCTCCGGCGACGGGCCGATGAAGATCAGACCGTTGTCGGCACATTTTCTGGCGAACTCTGGGTTCTCGGAAAGGAAGCCGTACCCTGGGTGGACTGCGGTGCAGCCCGTCGCGGTCGCAGCCTGGAGAACAGCGTCGATGTTGAGGTAACTGTCCCCCGGGCGCGGACCACCGATCACAATCGTGCGGCCCGCACGCTTTGCTGCCAGGGTGTCGGTGTCTGCCGACGAAACGCCCAGCACTGTGTCTATACCCAGAAGCTCACACGCCTCTAGTATGCGGAGGGCAATCTCACCCCTGTTGGCGATGAAAATTCTATGGGACATGGTTCTGCCTACACCTTCAGAGCGAAGAGGGGCTGGCCGAATTCAACCAGTTCACCGTCAGCGGGGTAGATCGCGACAACCTCTCCTCCGTTGTCTACGGTCACCGAGTTCATCAGCTTCATCACTTCGATGATGCAGACCGTGGCCCCGGCCTCGATGCGGTCGCCCACGGAGACGAACGTGGGTGCGCCCGGCTTTGGAGCCCCGTAGAACGTCCCCAGCATCGGAGCAGTAACCAGAATGTGATCAGCCGGCAGATTGTCGGGATCGATTGACGACGACGGCCGGGAGGGAGACGAGACAACCTGCTGCGGCTGGCTCTGCTCTGGAACCGGAGCCTGCGGGACCGCAGCCGGGGCGGGAGCCGCAGCAGTTGCAACCTCCGGAACGCGGGCGCCGCCTCCGATGGTGTGCCCGTCGCGGGTGACGTGAATGAGGAAGTCACCCTGCTCGTATCGGAACTCGGTGAACTCGGTCTTGTCGAGCTGCTCGATGACAGCTGCAAGCTCTTCGAGATTGAGATCCATGGATTTACTCCTTGATTGTTTGCCGAGAAACCGCTGGTGGGGAAGATGAAACCCCGACCCGGTCAGTGTTGTGATCTGGATTCTTAGGGCCGACCCATGTGGCGTAGACCACGTTATCGGCACCCTTGACGAACGTCAACAAAAGCGTCTTAAATTCCGTCTATCAGAATGATTTGCGCGGGAATGTTCAGGTATCCGCAGTTATGCCGCCCGATCGAAGGGAAACGGGCCCGGTATCCCAGATATAATGAGCATTGAAGCACACGCGTTTCGCACAGCGGGATAGCTTCCCAGATGAAGAAGGAAGAATTCGAAGCGCGGCGTAGGGTGGACCTGCAGGGGACCCGGGACCGACGATGCCGTCAGCGCTCCAACTGCTCCTGGATGTCCTCGGCTGCCTTATGCAGCGCTGCCGCGTAGCGGCCTACATTCGCTCGGTCGAAACGGGCTGCCGGGATTGCCACGGTCAAGGCCGCCAAGGGAAACCCGGAGGCGTCATTCACTGCCACCCCGACACCGGACACGCCCTGCTCCGTTTCTTCATCGCTTATCGCGAAGCCGTCGCGGCGGACGCGAGTCATCGCCCGCTTGACGGAATTAACGGTGTTGAGCTTGCGGTGTGGCCAAGCTGGCAGCCCACCGGCAAACAACTCCTCAATCTCGGAGTTAGACATCCTGGCCAGGATCGCCTTACCGCCGGCGGACACGAATGCCGGCATTTCTTCCCCTCGACGTACCGCCACCCGCAACATGGTGGAAGGTTCAATTCCGTCCAGGAACTGAATGTTCTGTCCGCGCAGCGCCATGATCTGCACCGTCTCACCCACCTCTCGTTGCAGAAGCGGGAGGACGGAGTCGGCAGCCTGTTTGAGACGCTCGAAACTCACCTCTGTGGAATCCCCGGGTGACATCGCCGGGCCAAGTCGGTACCGGCGTGAGTAGTCCTGCACTGCGAAATCCCGGTGAGTCAGGGTCGCCAACAACCGGTGTGCCGTCGACGGAGCAACCTTGAGTATCGAGGCAGCTTCCTTGATGGAAAGGGATCCACGTTCACGGAGAAGCAGGATCAGCCGCAATGCTCGGTCAACCGACTCCACAGGGGCGTCTGAGTTCTTGACCGCTTCATTGCTCACGTCTATCACCTACTGTGTCCTTTCACGCCCAACACATGCAGAGCGTTCTCCTTCATGATCCGGGGGTGCACCTCTTCTTTGACCTCCAGTTTCTGGAAATCGCCCAGCCATACTTCCGGGGAGATCATAGGATAGTCGGTCGCGAACAATAACTTCCGAGACAGTGCATTTGAGGCGAACCGAACCAGTGACTCGGGGAAGTACTTCGGTCGCCAACCAGAGAGATCAATGAATACGTTCGGTTTGTGAATCGCAATCGAGTTGGCCTCCTCCTGCCACGGTACGGAAGGATGGGCCATGATGATGGTCAATTCGGGGAAGTCCGCGGCGATGTCATCGAGCAGCAGTGGGTTGGAAAGCCGCAGTTTGATTCCACCACCGCCCTTCATCCCGGCGCCGATTCCGTTCTGCCCGGTGTGGAAGACCAGTGGCTTGCCGAGGGCAGAGAGTTCCTCCCAGAGCGGGTAGAACTCTCGGGCTGAAGGATCAAATCCCTGGACACTCGGGTGGAATTTCATCCCCCAGACCCCGAGTTCGTTGACCTGACGGCGGGCTTCGACGATCGCTTCCTGACCGGTCCGGGGATCCACGGATCCGAAAGGAATAAGGACATCGTTGTTGTCATTGCAGCCGGCCACCAGATCGTCGATGGAATTGGGCAGATGCCCCAGCTGGGTGCGCGCATCGATGGTGAACACTACGGCAGCCATGTTGAGCTGGCGGTAGGTGTCAGCGATCTTCTCGATCGACGGCAACCGGTCTATTCCCTTGAAGTACTTCGCGGAAGCGTCTAGGTACTCATCCGGTAGGGAGTTATGACCGCAAGTGTCGGTTTCGTAGTGGACGTGCATGTCAATCGCGCTGAGCGCATCGAAGTCCACATTGCATGTGTAACGCACAGTTCTCCTTGCAGGTTAGCCGTTGAGCGCGACAGCGAAGTCAGGCTCCGTGTGCTCACGGAGGAATTCGAGAGTCACCCCCGGGGCAAGTTCGACCACAGTAAGTCCGTCTTCGGAAATATCGAAAACCGCGAAGTTAGTAATCAGCTTATCCACCGCCCGCCTGGCTGTCAGAGGGAAGGAACACTCATTCCGCACGCGGGAGGAGCCATCGGGGGCCAAGTGTTCCATAAGAGCAATGACCGTTTCTGCGCCTTCTACCAGGTCCATCGCACCGCCCATTCCGCGCACCTTCTTGCCGGGGATGCCCCAGTTGGCGATGTCTCCGAACTCGTTCACTTCGAAAGCGCCCAGGATGGCGGTATTAATGCGTCCTCCGCGGATCATCGCGAAACTCATGGAGGATCCGAATACCGATCCCCCGGGACGGACCGTGACGGTTTCCTTGCCCGCGTTGATCGTATCGGGGTCAAATTCGTAGTACAGGGGAAAGGGGCCTGTCTTAAGCAGACCGTTCTCACTCTGCAAGGTGACATCAACGTCGTCCGGAATGAAGTCGGGGACCTTGGTGGGCAGACCGATTCCCAGGTTCACGTACTGCCCATCAGAAAGTTCGAGGGCAGCGCGGCGCGCCAGATCGTTGCGACTCCAGCCGACCTCTGGTCGATCGTCCTCACGGCCTGCGGGAACGAAATGCTCTTGGCCGGGCTCTCGGATCGTGATGACCTCTACCGGTTTGGCCTGCACCTGCTCCCTGGTGAGTGGGAGGACACGGTCGACGAAGATCCCCGGAAGGTGAATTTCCTCGGGCTGCAGGCCACCGACAGGCACGATCTCTTCAGCCTCGACGACGGTAATCCTGCCGCACATAGCGGCGTCCGGATTGAAGTTCTGGGCAGTGCGTCGGAATACGAGATTGCCCTCTGCGTCGGCCTTCCAGGCACGCACAATCGCGTAATCAGCCCGAATCGACTCTTCAAGTACGAACTCTCGGGGTTCCCCGTTATGCAGGAAGGTGCGGGTTTCCTTGGGCTGCGACACTTCGACGATCTCGAGATCGGCACCGTGCCGCACAGGGAGTCCTCCTTCTGACACCAGGGAACCAGCGCCGGTCGGAGTGTAGAAGGCGGGGATTCCGGCACCACCGGCCCTCATCTTCTCCGCCAACGTCCCCTGAGGGGTGAAGTGGACTTCCACCTCGCCCTTCATGTACTGATTCTCGAAGACGGAATTAAAACCGATGAATGAGCCAACGAACTTGGAAACCTGCTTGGCGTCGAAAAGCCTGCCCAGCCCCACCAGTCCGTCCGCGGTCAAGCTGCCGGGGTTGTTTGAGTAGACGACCAGGTCCTTCACCCCCATATCTACAATCCCGTTGAGCAGCTCAAACGCGTTTCCGTTCGTTCCAAATCCCCCTACCGCGAGACTCATACCGTCGGTCAGTCCCGAGAGCGCTTCCTCCACGGTGTAAACAATCTTGTTAGCCACGCAGCTTTCCTCCTTGGTGCAATATTCTTCTTGACAGAATTTCGACACGAGTCGTCGTTCACCCGTTAGAGTCGCACAGTAGCGCAGTGTGAGCGGCGTAACAATAGAAGGAGAAAAAAATTCTCACGTCACGGCCCGTTCACACGCTTGAACCTGGGCTGTTGCGATTGGTGGTGGAACCGTTTCTCCCCCATTCGAGGTTCCGTCCAGCGCAATCTTCTCCCCGGCACGTATTCCAGAATGTGCCCTGCTGTCCCCCAGCGAGCGTCAAACGGACAACATTGTGGCAGAAGCAACGCCTCCCCCTGCACATTCCTGGTTGTCCGGACTTGTCCCGGTTTTCCTCGGGGTTCGCCCTGAAGTTGCTTTCCCGGAGCAGACAGCCACCCGGCACCGGCCTAACGTCCAGGTCATGAGCACAGTTCACGCCCCCGACCGCGTGCCCTACGACCGCTACGACAGGCCCCTCACCTTCTACGTCCTCGCCACCCTGATCCCCTGGGCTCTGTGGGTGCCCGGCGCCTGGTTCAGCCACCAGGACCAGGCCGGGCCGGCGACCCTGCTGGCGCTCGCCGGACTCTTCGCGCCGCTCGGTGTCGTGTGGTGGCTGACCCGCCACGACCGCGCACTGCAACGCGACATGTGGCGCCGCGTGTGGGACTTCCGGCGTGTCCGCCCGGTGTGGACAGCCCTGGCGGTGGGGCTCATGCCGGGGGCGGTGGTCGTCTCCTCGGCCCTCTCCCTGCTGTTCGGGTACTCCCCCGAGCAGTTCCTGTGGCGGGGCGGGGCGACGTTCGCCGTCGGTGTCCTCTCCGGGTGGGCGGTGCTCGTCCTGGCGCCGGTCATCGAGGAGCTCGCGTGGCACTCCTACGGCACGGACTCCCTGCGCAGCCGCTTCTCGTTGTTCACATCATCACTCATCTTCGCGGTGGTCTGGGCTCTGTGGCATGCCCCGCTCGCCCTGTTCGCGGGCTCGTCGCAGGAACAGACTGTCGCGCAGGGGTGGATCCACGCCCTCAACTTCCCGCTGGGCATGCTGCCCTTCGTCCTGCTGATGAACTGGGTCTGCTACCAGGGTGACCGCAACATCACGCTCACGATCCTCTTCCACCTCGGCGCGAACCTGAGCACACAGGTGATGGCGACGCACCCGGACACGGAGGTCATGGCCACCGGGGTACTGCTCGTCATCACCGCGGTCGTGCTGTGGCGGGAGCGGGCCCAGTTCTTCACACCCCCGGATCGTCAGGCGGGGCGTCAGGCGGGCCGCAGCTCCAGCAGCCGACCGGCGGGGCCGTCCTCGAGCACCCAGATCGCGCCGTCGGGGGCCTCGGCCAGCGCCCGGATGCGCGCGCCCATCTCCCACTCGTCCACCACGGTGGCGGGTTCACCGAGTTCGACGCGGACGATCTTCTCCCCGGACAGGCCTCCGAGGAGGGCGGAGTCGGCCCAGCCGTCGAAAAGCTCCCCGGAGTAGATGAGCAGGTTGCCCGGCGAGATCGACGGCACCCACCACGCGGCCGGGCCGTGGAAGCCGTCCCCGGCGGTGTGGTCGGGGATGGGGTCGTCGTTGTAGTGGATGCCCATGGATGCCTCGGGCCAGCCGTAGTTGTCGCCCTCGACGAGGAGGTTGAGTTCGTCGCCGCCTTGCGGGCCCATCTCGGAGACCCAGATCCGGCCCTGCGCGTCCGTGTCGATGCCCAGCGGATTGCGGTGGCCCATCGTCCACTGCTCCGTGCCCCAGGGATTGTCGGGGGCGGGGCGGCCGTCGAGGGTGAGGCGCAGGACGGAACCGAGATTCGTGTCATTCTCCTGCGCGGGGGTCATTTCCTGGCGGTCCCCCGAGGTGACGTAGAGGTGATCGCCGTCGATGAGCAGACGCAGGGAGAGGTGGCCGTTGCCGGCGGCCGGGGTCTGCTCCCAGATCTCCTGCAACCCCGTCAACTCATGCCCGGTCATGTCCAGGTACGCGCGGCCGACCACACCCTGGGCGCCGTTGGTGTGCGGGCGCACCCAGCTGAGGTAGATCATGCCGTCCTGTTCGAAGGTCGGGCCCGGGATGATGTCGTGCATACCGGCCTGCCCCTGCGCATGAACCTCGGGCAGCCCGGTGATCTCGGTGACTTCGCCGGTGGTCTGGTCCCGCAGCTGCAGCGCACCGCGCCGCTCCGCGATGAGCAGGTGGTCGGTGCCGGGCAGGAAGGCCATCGCCCAGCCGGTGGTGAACGTGCCGTGCTCGTCGATGGTGAAGTCCCGGGTCTCATCGTTCACCGGGGTGGGGGCGGTCTCCCCTTGCGGGGGCGCGGCCGGGGCGACGGTGGCCCCCTCCGTCGGCGGCGTGACCTCCTCGGGCGTGGCGGAACACCCCGTGAACAGGGCGACGGCCGTTGACAGGGCAAGGATTCGGCGCATGCCCCCACCCTAGTCAGCGCGAAAGTGTGGTGCGATTCATCACGCGGTCTTTATAACAATTTGAAAATGTCTCGACCCGTGAAGAAGACGATCTCCACCCTCGCCCTGTCCGCCTCCCTCACCATCGGTGGTGGTCTCGTCAGCGTCGCGGTGCTGCCCCCCCCCACCGCCGTCGCCCAGAGTTCCGGCAGCTCCGGGTCCAGTGGCGAGCGCCGGCAGCCGAACGACGTCGAGTTCGGCGACGACCATGTCGACGGCCCGCTGGTGGTCTCCGTCATCGGTGACCTGCTGGGCGTCGGCATCTCCGATGACATCGGGCTGCTCATCGGCGACCTGGGCATCATGGCCCAGATCGGCGAGGGCGAGGAGTTCGCCATCATCTTCGGTGACTCCTGGCGCGGCCCCGCCTTCGGCCAGGGCGAGTGGATGAGCCCAGTGGGTGTCGTCGCGGTGAAGAACCCGGACGGCCGCATCGAGATCCTCCGCCCGCTCAACGAGGGTGAGATCGCCGAGCAGCTCATCGACTACTCGCACGACAACGGCATCACCGTCATCCCGTCCGACGCCATCAACATCGACGGCACCCTGTACATGCAGGGCATGTGGAACCAGGGCATCGGCAACGTCCTGTGCACCCAGATCTGGAAGTCGGAGGACAACGGCGCGTCCTGGGAGTCCGTGGGCGTCACCGACACGTCCTACATGAACGGGCTGGGCAACCTCATCACCTGGGAGATGGGACCGGACGGCTACGTCTACGTCATGTCCTCGGAGTTCAAGCGCGCGGACGACGTGTACCTCTCCCGCTTCCGGCCCGCCCAGATCGCCGACCGCTCCACCTGGGAGCATTACGACACCCGCACCGGCACCTGGTCGGCCACCTTCGCCGGTACCCCGATCCTCGCCGACGACGTCTCCGCCGGCGAGATGACCCTGCGCTACATCGAGGGCCACTGGGTGCTGGCGATGTTCAACGCCGAGACCTACACGGTGGAGGTCCGCATCACCGGGAACATCACCGATGACTGGGACGCGGTCACCCCGGCCCCCGTCATCCTCGGCGGCAACTGGCGCGACCCGCAGGACGCCGGCAACTTCGCCCAGGTCTACGGCGCGTACATCGTGCCCGGGTCGACCATCGGCAACATGGACCTGGTGGTCTCCCAGTGGAACACCGCGAACAACCGTCGCTACATGTCGACCCAGTTCAACGTCACGGGTCTCGACGAGTCCTTCGGCATCGGCACCGATGTGGCTGCCCCGCAGGGTCGCATGGCCCCGCAGACCGTCCCGCAGGACCGCGTCGGCGACGCCTCCGTCCTCGGTGTCACCGAGGTCGAGGTCACCGATCAGGCCCCGGAGCAGGGCTTCCTGGGCACCGACCTCACGGTTGTGCCGCTGCAGTAAGGGTGCGCTGCCACGCCCCGAGCGCGGAGGTCGGGGTGAAGCCGAGGGTGCGGTTGATGTCGAGCATCCACCGGTTCTCCCCGGCGTTCCAGGTGTGCAGGCGCCGCGCCTGAGGGCGCAGTTCCTGCAGGTGGGTGAGGTTGGCCCGTTTGAGTGCCAGGCCCAGCCCGTGCCCGCGGTCCTCGCAACGCACGAGGGTGTCCATCTGATGGGCGACCTCGGGCTGTCCGTCCGGACTCTCCAGCATGGTGTAGCCGACCGGCTCGCCTTCCGGGCCCAGCGCCACCGCCCACAGCCGGGTACGCCGCGCACTGCGCGCCACCTCCTCCTCCCGGCGGATCCGCGTGGCATCCCACGCCGCCTCCTCCGCCTCCCGACTGCCGTTCGGCGCGTCCGTCGTCATCCGAGCCCGCAGGTCCGCCATGCCGTCGAGCAGGTGTTCCGGCGTTTCGCCGGTCCAGGTCACCAGCTCGTACCGCTTATCGACGTCCCCCTCCCCCACCGTCACCGGCAGCTGCAGGGTGTTCGTCACCTCGACCTGGTCGAGGACGAAGCCACGCTCCTGCAGCCGGTCGGTCACCGGTGTCGCCTCCACCGCTCCGCTGCCGGTTGCGGCGGTGAGGGTGGGTTCCTCCTGCCGCGAGTACTCCCACCAGGTGACGGCCGTGCGACGCTCCTGCCGGCACAGGTCCTGGAACGCCGGGTACAGGGCGTCGAGAAGCGGGAGCGGATCGCGGTCCGGCAGGACCGTCGCCTGCACGTGGACCGTGTGGACTTTGTCGCGGCGCGGCAGGAAGACGTGCAGGAACGCGACCTCGTCGCACAGGATGATGAGCTGCGCCTCGTCCTCGTCGTGCGAATAGGCCGCAAGCGTGTCGGCGCGGTGGTGGAAATCCGTGTGACCCAGGAGGGCCTGCTCCGCCTGCCCACCTATCGAGGCAGCGACCAGGGCCGCCCGCGCCGGGGTGTCCGCACGGCCGAGGTCGTGGTGGATGGTGGCGTTCAACGGGCCGAGTCTACGTATCCTCGGGGTCATGCGGATCGAGCGGATCGTGCGGGAGCATCTCCCGCGGCCCGCCGCCGGGCGGGCGGCCAGTTTTAGGCTGCTTGTCGACGCCCGCGGTGATCGACGGGTCCGCCCCCGTAAGGCCTCGTCCGAGCCCGGCCGCTACACCTCCCAGCGCACCTCTTCCGGGTGCTTGTCCTCGCGCCACCCGCGCCACACGGCCTGGCGGACGCGCCCCTCACGGGTCCGCCCCGCCAGGGACACCTCGGCGACGAGCTTCGGAGTGACGAACCACGCGTCGGACTGGTCCGCCTCCGGCACGTCGTCCACGGGCGGGGTCTTGCGCTCGATCCGGCGGAGCACCTGTTCGATGTCCCGCAGTTGCGCGGCGGTGAAACCGGTGCCGACGCGGCCCGCGTAACGCAGCCCGCCACTCTCATCCGGCACCGCCACCAGCAGCGACCCTATCCCGCCGGCCCGCCCGCCCTTGCCGTGGCGGGCGCCGATGACCACCACCTCCTGATGCAGCTGCGTCTTCAGTTTCAGCCACGCCCTCCCCCGCTTGCCGGGCAGGTAGGTGGAGTCGGCGCGCTTGGCCACCACCCCCTCCAGTCCCAGCTCGCGGCTGACCTTCTCCGCCTGCGCGAGACTGCCGGTGTGCGCGGGAGGGACGGTGACGTGCTCCCCCTCCGCCAGCACCTCGCGCAGGAGTGCGCGGCGCTGACGGTACGGAGTCCGCAGCTGCGGACTCGCGTCCGCGGCACCCGGCGCGCCGAGCTGGAGGATGTCGAAGACCATGTAGCGCAGGGTCACCTCCCCGACCTCCCCCTTTGCCGCGGCCTGCAGCAGCCCGAAGTCGGGGCGTCCCCGGTCATCGAGGGCGACGAGCTCCCCGTCGAGGATCGCGCCGTCCGGCAGCAGGTCCACCAGCTCCGCGGCCGGCGGGAACAGATCGGTGTAGTCGTGGCCGTTGCGGCTGGCCAGCACCACCGCCCCGCCCCCGACGCCGGCGATGATCCGGTAGCCGTCCCACTTCATCTCGTAGTCCCACGTCTCGCCGTCCTGCACGCCGAGGCGCACGTCCGCCGGGGTGCCGGGGGTCGCCAGCATCGCCGACGGCAGGTCGGCGACGGTGAAGGAGGCGGACAGGGGGTCGGGGGCGACGGGGCGTCGAGAAGCATTGTCCGGCTGGTCCTTCATGTACTTCAGCAGCCAGTGCTTGTCCTCCCCCATGCCCGGCGCGTGGATGAGCGCGAAGCGGCGCGGCGCCCCGCCGAGGCCGCCGTCGGGCCGGCCGTGGAGCACCGCGATGACCTCCTTGCCCTCGCGCCATTTCTCCAGCTCAATGGTGCCGGAGTCCCAGATGCTCACCTCGCCGGCACCGTACTCCCCCTTGGTGATCGTCCCCTCGAAGGTGGCGTACTCGAGCGGGTGGTCCTCGGTCTGCACGGCCAGCCGGTTGAGCTCCGGGTCGAGCGGCGGCCCCTTGGGCACCGCCCAGGAGACGAGCACGCCGTCGTGCTCGAGGCGGAAGTCCCAGTGCAGGCGGCGGGCGTGGTGCTCCTGGATGACGAAGATCGGCTGCGCATTGCTTGTCGACGGCCGCCCCATCGGCACCGGTTCCGCCGTCTTCGCGGGATCGCGCATGGAACGGTAGGTCGCCAGACGGTCGGGGGCCTGCTCACGCAGGGGCTCGAGTGGATCGAGGCCCTCGGCCACCCGCTCGAGCACCTCGGTGTACTCCAGGTGCCGCAGGTCCGGGCCCGCCAACTCCTCCCAGGTGCGCGGCGCGGCGACGGTCGGGCGGGTGCGGCCGCGCAGGGAGTACGGGCTGACGGTGGTCTTGGAGGAGTTGTTCTGCGACCAGTCGAGGAACACCTTCCCGGCGCGCGCCGACCTCTTCATGGAGGAGACGACCTCGTCCGGGTGGTCGGCCTCCAGCGCGCGGGCGAGTTCACGGGCGACCTGCGAGATGGTCTCGGAGTTGTGTTTCCCGTCGAGCGCCGCGTAGAGGTGGATGCCTTTCGACCCCGAGGTCACGGGGTGGGCGGGCATGCCCATGTCCTCGAGGATCTCACGGCACCAGCCGGCCACCTCGGCGCACTCCGGCAGACCCGCGCCCTCCCCCGGGTCGAGGTCCAGGACGAGGCGGTCGGGGTTGCGGGGCTGACCGTTGGCCCCGAAACGCCACTGCGGGGTGTGCAGTTCCAGGGCCGCGACCTGCGCGAACCAGGCGAGGACGGCCTCGTCCTCCGCCAGCGGGTAGTGGTTGGTGGTGGTCTTGTGGGCGATCTTCCCCGTGGGGATCCAGTCGGGGGCGGAGTCCTCGAGGTCCTTGGCGTAGAACACCTGTCCCGGCTTCTTCTCCGTGACCACGCCGTCGACCCAGCGTTTCCGGGTGACGGGGCGGCTGGTGAGCTGCGGGAGGAGCACCTCGGCCACGGCCAGGTAGTAGTGCATGACATCGGCCTTCGTCGTGCCCGTCTCCGGGTAGAGCACCTTGTCCAGGTTGCTCACCGCGAGAGTGCGCCCGCCGATCCGGAACTGCTTTCTGCTGCCCGCCATGGCCCGTCCTTCCTGTATAAGCTTCATGCTATGCGCGCAGTATGGACCGGAGCCATCACGTTCGGACTCGTTAACGTCCCCGTCAAAGCCTACGGGGCGGTGGAGGACCACGACATCTCCTTCCACCAGGTCCACGATAAGGACGGCGGTCGGATCCGCTACGAGCGGCGCTGCGAGGTGTGCGGGGAGAAGGTCGAGTACAAGAACATCGACAAGGCCTACGAGGAGGACGGCGACACCGTCATCATGACGGACGAAGACTTCGACGCCCTCCCCGAGGCGGAGAACAACGAGATCGAGGTCGTCCAGTTCGTCCCCTCCGAACAGGTCGACCCGATCATGCTCGAACGCAGCTACTTCCTCGAGCCGGAGGGCAAGACCCCGAAGTCCTACCTGCTGCTGCGGCAGACGCTCGAGGCGACGGACCGCACCGCGATCGTCACGTTCGCGCTGCGCCAGAAGACCCGCCTCGGTGCCCTGCGGGTGCGCGGCAAGGTGCTCGTCCTGCAGGGTCTGCTGTGGGCGGACGAGGTCCGTGAGGTCGACTTCAAGGGCACGAAGTCGCGGGCGAAGATCTCCGACAAGGAACTCGAGCTCTCCGCGGCGCTCGTCGACCAGTACGCCTCCGACTTCACCCCGGAGAAGTTCGAGGACGAGTACCAGGTCGAACTGCGCAAGCTCATCGACGCTAAGCTCGCCGCCGGGGACACCCTCGACACGGAGGCCACCTTCGGCGAGCAGCCGGACGAGGACGACTCGGACGACGCCGACGTCGTCGACCTCATGGAGGCGCTCAAGGCGTCGCTGGACAAGAAGCGCGGCGGGAAGAAGAAGACAGCCAAGAAGTCGACCAAGAAGTCGAAATCCGCTTAACGACGCCAGGTCGTCGGGTCCCCGGCGGCCGCAGCCGGGTCCAGGCCCCACGCCTGCGCGATGAGCTCGAGGGTGCGGTTGTTGGTCTTGGTCGTCGGGCCCTTGACGAGCAGCATGAGCTCATCGGCCCGGGCGCGCTCCGCGAAGGACTGCAGGTAATCGGCCGTCTGCTCGCCGGTACCGACGGCGTAGTAGTCGAGCATGGACGCGTAGTGAGGCCATGAGCTGAGAGATCTCATTCTCGTCTGCTACGCGGCCGTTGAAGTGCATGGTTGTCACGTGCTGGTGGACCATCTGCCGGTGGATACTGGTCGCCTCCTCCTCGGTGTCCGCGGCGGTGGCGTTGAGGGCGGCGATGACGTACGGCTCGTCCATGAGCGCCGAGGGTTCGAAGGTCTCCCGGTACAGCGTGACGGCCTGTTCGAGCATGGGCGGGAACAGGTGGGAGGCGAACGAGTAGGGCAGGCCGAGTGTGGCGGCGAGCTGCGCGCCGTAGAGGGAGGAGCCGAGGACGTAGAGCGGCACGTTGGTGCCGCGCCCGGGGATCGCCTGCACGCCCGGGGCGGGGGAGTCGCCGCGCAGGTAGCGGGAGAGTTCGACGATGTCGGCGGGGAAGTTCTCGGCGGCGTTGACGGGGCGGCGGAGGGCGCGGGCCAGGGTGGTGCGGTCGGTGCCGGGGGCGCGGCCGAGGCCGAGGTCTATGCGGCCGGGGTACATCTCCTCCAGGGTGCCGAACTGCTCCGCCACGACGTACGGCGAGTGGTTGGGGAGCATGACGCCGCCGGCGCCGAGGCGGATGGTCGAGGTGTGGGCGGCGACGTGTCCGATGACCAGGGCCGGGACGGCCGAGGCGATGGACGCGGTGTTGTGGTGCTCGGAGTACCAGACACGCGATTATCCGAGTTCCTCGGCCTTGCGGGCGAGGTCGACGGAGCGTCGGAGAGCATCCGCGGGGGTTTCACCGTCGAAGAAGGCGGAGAAGTCGACGATGGACAGAGGGACGCGGGTCACGGGCACTCCTAGTTACGGGCGGATTCGATGAGGTTGCTGCCGGTCAGCGGCCGGTTGTCCGCCACGGCGGCCTGCCAGGCGGCGGTGGTGTCCACGGCGGCGAAATTGGAGTTGAGCAGGACCATGAGGGTCTCGTGGACCTGCTGCGCAGGCGCGGAACCGGCGGAGTTGGACAGGTTGATCGCGCCGGTGGCGTCGGAAAGCACCTCCACCGTGAGGCCGCGCGGCTCAGCGTCGGCCGCGGTGCCGATGATGCAGTTGTTGGTCATGTAACCGACGAGCGTGAGGGTGTCGACGTCATTCTCGCGCACCCACTCGTCCAGATCGGTGCCGGCGAAGATGCTGGCCCAGGACTTGGTGGCGGGCTTCCAGGCGTCCGTGGCGCGGGCGGCGATGTCCGGGTGCAGCTCCTGCCCCGGAGACCCGGCGCCGAAGACCGGGAAGTCCGCCGGGTACTCGTGCCGGATGACGGCGACCGGCATCCCGGCCTGCTCGGCGGCGTCGATGACGCTGAGGATGTTCGCCAGGGACTCCTCCACCGGCGGGTACTGGATGGCCAGCGGGCCGGAGAAATACTCCTGCTGGACGTCGACGAGGATGAGGGCACGACGGGTCATGGTGTTCTCCTTGCGTGGGAATGGTCAGTCCATGGTGGCCCGCGGGAGTCCGGTAGCGTGAGTGGCGCAAGGGAACACTGTCGATGGAATCGGGCCAACATGAAGATCGCCGTCCTCGCCTTCGCGGGCATCACCGCCTTCCACGTCGCGGTCCCCCTGGAGGTGTTCGGGGAGGTCTCCCGCCTCGGACTGGCCGACAACTGGTCCGTCCAGGTGTGGTCCGAGGACGGGCAGCCCGTGCGCACCGCCGAGGGTCTGCTACTGGGTGACCTGGCCGGCCCGGAGGCCGCCGAAAGCGCCGACCTGCTGGTGCTCCCCGCCTGGTACGCCGATTTGCGGGACCCCTCCGAGCGGGTGAAGAACCTGGTCCGCCGCGCGCAGCACCGCGGTGCCCCCGTCGCCGGGCTCTGCCTGGGAGCCTTCCCGGTGGCGGCCTCCGGGGTTCTCGACGGCCGGACGGCGGTGACCCACTGGGCCGCGGCCGACGACTTCGCCGGCCGCTTCCACGACATCAACCTGGACGCGGACGCGCTCTACATCGATCACGAGGACGTGCTCACCTCCGCGGGCACCGCCTCCGCCCTCGACGCCTGCCTCCACATCGTCCGCACCCGCCTCGGCACGGCCGCCGCCGCCCGCGTGGCCCGCCACCTGGTCATCGCCCCGCACCGCGAAGGCGGACAAGCCCAGTACATCGAGCGACCGCTCCCGGCACACCAGGGTCAGGGACCGGTCAGTGAGGTCATCGACTGGGCCCTGGCCAACCTGGATGAGTCGCTGACCGTCGAAAAGCTGGCCGCACGCGCCCACATGAGCCGGCGCAACTTCACCCGCCGTTTCCGCGAGATCACCGGCACCAGCCCGGCGCGCTGGGTCACCGACCGCCGCCTGGACGAAGCCCGCTCCCTGCTGGAGACCACCCCGTGGACGGTCGAGCGGATCGCCCGGGTCTGCGGCTTCAGCAGCCCCGTCACCTTCCGCCAGAGCTTCGCGGCACGCTACGGCACCACGCCGACGTCGTACCGCAAGCGGTTCACGGAGTGAGCGACCTCAGGATCAGCGGAACTCGAACTGCAGCTGCACGTCCTCGTCGATGGCGTGGATGATGCCGGTGTAGAAGTTGCGGGCCTGGCCCTCGAGGAGATCGCGGTTGGCGTCGATGTGCTCCTGACGCTTCTCGTCATTGAGGATCTCGGTGACGGCCTCGGCGGAGTCGATCTCCTCCGTGATGAAGCTGAGGGCCCTGCCGTCCCGGTGCACCGTCTTGAACTCCGGGTCCTTGAAGCCGATGGACTTGAACGGCGGGACGGTCACCCGGTACGAGTCGGTGTCAGTCTGCCGGATCGCGACATCACCGCCGTCGATGCCCAACTGGGCGGTGAAGGTGTACTGGAGGATGTTGGTGCGCCGGGACCCCGGCAGCTCCCACTTGAAGATCTTCGCCTCCCGTTCCACCGTGTGCAAGCCCTGCGTCGCAGTGCTGAGGAGGACGATCTCCTCCTCCCGCTCCACCGCGGTGATGATCTCTGAGGTACGCGACGTGGTCTCCTCCTTGATCGGCTCCCCTGATGCGCTCCCCCACGCATAGGCGGCGACGACGGCGACCGCCATCACGATCAGCACGCTGATGATTCCCAGGACCAACCGCGCAGCGCGCATCCTCATCCACCTCATCGGTTACCGGTATACAGATCAGAAGGGATGCTACCGGACCGGCTCATCGGGAACGGCGGATTCAGCCGCGCCGGGATTTCCGGGCATGCCGCACCGCAAAGAACACTGCCGCCACGATGAGGATGAGACCGATGCCGCCGAGTCCCGGGGAGTCGTCCAGCTCGCCGAGATACAGCAGGACAGCACCGAAGGCCACGGCCGCGACCGCGGGCACATAGGGAAGGTACTTCACGAGGTTGAGCGTACTCCCGGATACGGTGGCACGCGGCCGCCGGCGCAGGGAGGATGGGCTCATGACACGAATCCTCCATGTGGTCACCAACGTCGCCCATTTCGACGACCCCTCCGACACGACCGGCCTGTGGCTCTCCGAGCTGACCCACGCGTGGGAGGTCTTCGCGGAGCACGGCTTCGATCAGACCATCATCAGCCCGGCCGGTGGCTACGTCCCCCTCGACAAGCGTTCCCTGAAGTTCCCCGCCAAGGAGAAGACCGCCTCGGATTGGCTCACCGATCCGTCGAAGATGGCGCAGCTCGGCACCACCACCGCCGCCGCCGAGGTCGACGCCGCCGACTTCGACGCCATCTGGTTCGCCGGCGGGCACGGCGCGATGTACGACTTCCCCGACAACGAGGACCTCCAGCGGCTCACCCGGGAGATCGTCGAGGCCGGCGGCGTCGTCGCCGCGGTGTGCCACGGTTACTGCGGGTTGCTCAACACGCGGTTGTCGGACGGTTCCCTGCTTATCGACGCCCGCCCCCTCACCGGTTTCTCCTGGGCAGAGGAGAAACTGGCGCTCGTCGATAAGCTTGTCCCCTACAACGTCGAGGAGGTGGCGAAGCAGCGCGGCGCCGACTACCGCAAGGCCACCCTGCCGTTCGCCTCGTACACCGTGACCGACGGCAACCTCATCACCGGGCAGAACCCGGCGTCGGCGAAGGCGACCGCCGAACTGGTGGCGGACGCTCTCGCATGATCGACGAGGATGAGGACCTCCTCGGGGTGGACCCACCCCAGCTCGACCCGGAGGCGCTCCTGCTGTGCGGCCTCATGTGGGCCGGCAAGGAGCACCCGCCCAGCGACGAGGTGTGCCGCATCCTGGAGCCCGGCGACTTCGACGACCCGCACCACGGCCGGCTCTTCGGGTTCCTCGCTTCTCGACGCCGCGCCCACCAGCCCGTCGACCCCGCCAGCCTCGGCTCGGCACTGTCGGAGATGGGTGACTCCGCTCCCCTGCCCCGGCACACCGCCCGCCGCCTGCTGCTCGAGCTGACCACCCTGCACGTCGTGCCCGAACTGGTCACCGACTACGCCGACCAAGTGCTCGGCATGTCCTACCGGCGGCAGTACCAGGCCATGGCGGCGGCGTTGGTTCACGCCAGCGAGCACCTGCCTGAGTGGGAGCTGTTCCCCGTCATGGTCGAGCACGGCCGGGCGCAGCGGGCGGCGTGGAAGCGGCGGCAGGCGTTCCGTACAAGAGAATCGGAGTAACCCCGTTTCCCCCATGTTCTCCTTCATCTTCCTGGCCGTGTCCGTCCTGATGATCATGGTCGGCCTGTATCTCCTGTACGGCGCGGTGAAGCAACGGGCGATCCTGCGTGACCTTTCCCAACGCGGTGAACGCGTCCGCGGCACGGTGGTGTCTTCGCGGATCCACACGCGGGAGAGCAGCAACGGCAACGACGTCCGCACACTGATCGAGACCATCGAGTTCCGCACCCTCACCGGGCACCTGGTCCGGGCCCGTCCCCGCTCCAACGACGTCGGTCTCACCGACCGCACCGGTCAGAATGTGCAGGTCATCTACTCGAAGCAGAACCCCGAACTGTTCGCCGCGCCGCAGGACGGGAAAGAACCATCGCGACGCCCGGTCATCATCAACGCGGTGGCCGGAGTCTTCTTCGTCTGTATCGGTGCGGCACTGCTCACCGCCGGCCTATAACGTCGATCCCATGAACCGTCGTCTTCTCGTCCCTGTCCTGTTCGCTGTGGCCTCAGCCGCTCTGGTGGCCTGCGCCGCTCTGGTGGCCTGCGCCGAGGACTCTGCGCCGCCGACTCCGGCCACCACGGATCAGACGGTGTCCGAGACTGTCGAGTCCGCAGCTGCGGACTCCGCGGACTCCGCGGACTTCCCCGACGTCCTCGAGGCCCGCGTCACCCCGGCCGGGGACGAGTTCCGTGTCGTGGTGACGATGTCCTCGCCTTACGACACCCCTGAGCGCTTCGCCGACGGCTGGCGCGTGCTCACCCCGGACGGCGACGTCCTCGCCGAGCACACCCTGCACCACGATCACCAGCACGAGAAGCCCTTCACCCGCTCCCGCGGTCCGTTCACCATCCCGGACGACGTCGACGAGGTCGTCGTCGAGGGCCGGGACAGTGGGAACGGCTACGGCGGCGGCACCGTGACGGCCCCGGTCCCCCGCTACCGCTGATCCCTGCAGTCCTGTGAGGTGCGCCACCAGGGTGGCGGGCAGGAGGAATCACCATGACTGACGCGACCCGCCTGACGATCCTGCAGACCGCTGACCTGCACGGCCAACTGGAGACCCACGACGAGTTCTATCTGGAGGACGGCCACCCCGTCTACCGCCGAGCCGGGGGCGTGGCCCGGATGTAAACGCTCTTCGACCGGATCCGGGAGGAGAATCCGCACACGATCATCGTGGACAACGGTGACTGCTTCCAGGGCAGCGGGTGGATGCAGCTCTCCCGCGGGCAGGCGGCGATCCCGGCGATGAACGCCCTCGGTTACGACGTCCTCATGCCAGGCAACTGGGAGGTCGTCTTCGGCAAGGACCGGCTGCTGGAGATCGCCGCCGAGTACACCGCCCCGATGGTGTGCACCAACATGCACCACGCCGACGACGCCGGTAATCCGATGGGCAACGACGTGGTCGGCCACCATCTGTTCGACCCCTACCTCGTGCTGGACAAGGGCGGGGTGAAGGTCGGCGTGCTGGCCTACAACGATCCGGCGCTCACCCGTCGGCAGGCGCCGGCGTACAGCCGGGGCATCGCCCTGACGAAGCCCGCGCAGAGCCTGGCCCACTGGGTCCGCCTCCTGCGTGAGGAGGAGGGCTGCCAGGTGGTGCTCGTCATGGGTCATCTGGGGCTGGCCCCGCAGGTGGCACTCGCGAGCGAGGATTTCGCCGAGGGCGTCGACTACATCCTCGGCGGTGACACCCACGAACGCGTCCGCCAGCCGCTGCAGGGAAAACACGCCCGCGTCACCGAGCCGGGCGCCTTCGGTTCCTTCGTCGGCTGCCTCGACATCGAGGTCGACGGCTCCCAGGTCCTCGAGGTCGGCTACGAGCTTCTCGAGGTCAGCGGGGACCTCCCCGAGGACCCCCACGTGCGCGACCTGGTCGACACACTCCGCGCCGAACACCCCGAACTGGAGGAGACGATCGGCACCACGTCCACCGTGCTCCAGCGCTACTACGTCCTGGAGACACCGATAGACAACCTCGTCACCGACGCCCTGTTCGCCAAGGCGTCGACCGCGCTGGCCGAACGCGGGGAGCACCTCGACATCGCCCTGTCCAACGGTTTCCGCTTCTGCCCTCCGCTGGTGCCGGTCGACGGGGCGGCGACAATAAGCAGGCAGTTCCTGTGGTCCATGCTGCCGGAGAACGCCCAGGTGAAGACGGGTGACGTGACCGGTGCGCAGCTGCGCACCTGGCTGGAGAAGGAACTCAACAACGTCTTCTCCCCGCGTGCCGACGAGGTCTTCGGCGGCTGGGTGGTGCGCTTCTTCGGGATGCAGGTGCGATTCACGTCCGACGCCCCGATGGGCCGGCGCGTGCAGTCGGTGCAGATCGGCGGGCGGGAGCTGAATCCGGACGCCACCTACACCGTTGCCGCCTGCGAACGCGACGGCGACCCGGTGGACACGCTCTGCCGTCTGCAGGACTGTGATGACCCGAAGCTTCTCGAGTTCACCCTGTACGAGGCGGTCGAGGAGTTCCTCGCCCGCGGGCTGGTGAGCTACGGGCTGGAGGGATGCTGCGTGGCCGAGGACCTGCCGGAGGTGGTGCTCGGGCAGGGCAGCATCGAGGGGTGCGAGTTCCGCTGAGCCCCCGGTGGTCGGCGCGGCTGGCGGGGCCGGTAGGTCACAATGACGTCTCGGCGTCATTTGTTACATCTGACGCCGCATTGGATTCTTAAAACCCCAGGTCACGGACATCCGCAAAAAATCCACCTATCGGCAAAAGCCAACAGGTGGATTTCCCGACATGACGTGTCAGCATCCCAGCCGACGCCCCCGCAGGCCGTCCTGTGCTTGACTGGGGACTATGACCCCGCTCACACGTTACCGATCCACCGGCGCCGACCTACCTTTCGGACAGCCCACCCGCGCGCACCGCGGCGTCGCCATGGAGGGCTACTTCTGGCGGCTGACCGATCCCGAGACCGGCCGCGTCGTCATCGCCCTGTGCGGGGCGAACCGGGGGCCGCGCGGCCCGTGGGCGACGATCGGGCTGGCCGGGTCGAACGGCGTCGTGCGCACCGCCGCCCGGGACGGGTCGTGGACGGATCCGCATCGCCTCGGGGTCCGCGGCGGGGCGAGAAACTCCCCCGCCTTCAGCGGTGACGAGGAGCATCTGCGCGTCGATCTCGGCCCCGACGCCCGCCTGGACCTGACCTTCGACGACCTCACGCCGTGGCCGCACCGCGCTTTCGGCGGGTCGAGCATCTTCCAGGTGATCCCCGGCCTCAACCAGTACTGGCACCCGTGGCTGCTCGGCGGGTGCGCCAGCGGAACGACGATCCTCGGCGACGAGACCTGGGAGTTCACCGACGCCCAGGTTTACGGCGAGAAGAACTGGGGCCGCGAGGGGTTCCCGGAGTCGTGGTGGTGGGGTCAGGCGCAGGGCTTCGTCGAGCCGGAGGCGTGCGTCGCGTTCGCCGGCGGCCTGGTCACGGCGGGGCCGATGAGGGTGGAGGTGACGGGGCTCGCGGTCAAGCTGCCTGATTCCCGGGTCCTGCGCCTCGGCAACCCGGTCGTCAGCCCTGTCCAAACGACCACCACCGACGAAACCTGGCGCCTGTCGGGTCGCGGTTACGGATGGCGGGTGGAGATCACCGCGTCGGCCCCGCTTGCCGACGCCTTCGTCCTACCCGTCCCCCTGCCCAGCGAGCACCGCAACGTCCCCGGCGATCTCGAGCACCTCACCGGCGACCTGGAGATCACGGTGTCCAGTTTCGGCCGTCACGTGTGGAGCGGGCGCACCTCCCTGGCAGCCCTGGAGCACGGCGGGCTGGACCGGGCGGCCGCGGAGCTGCGACATCGCGGGTTGGACCCCACGCTTACCGACGCCCCTCCGATGACCTGACCGTCGCCACCGGGCAGGCCGGCACCGGGGACTGCAGGGCCGCGGACTTGACCGCAAATACCCCCCGGGGTATCTTCGAGTCCGTTCCCGTTCCCGCTCCCGTTAAGGAAAATGATTCGCACATGACGACCTCGGTTCTGACCAAGCTCACCACCCCGGCCGCCACCGTCGATAAGCCACGCCCCCTGGCCAACCGACTCATCTGGGCCTTCTTCGGCGTCGCCGTGATGGGCTGGACCGCCAGCGCCATCCTCTCCGCCATCCACTTCTGGGTCCTGCCCATCCCCGAGGGCGTGCCCACCCGCGGCCCCATGGCCGTCATGATGAGCGACTGGTCCTACGTCGGCCCGATCCCGCTGGCCACCATCGGCGCGTTCTACTACATCGGCATGATGGCCGCATCGGCGCTGTGGCTGTTCACCAAGAGCGAGCTCCTGGAGAAGCTGCTCCTGCCCGTCACCGCCATCGGTGTCGCCCTGTCCGCCTGGTTCGTCTACCTGCAGCTGTTCGTCATCGGCGAGATCTGCCCGTTCTGCATGGTGTCCGCGGCCGCGACCACCCTGCTCTTCCTCCTCGAACTGACCGTCAAGAAGATCGGCGGCGCCCGCACCGCACCGGTGGTCAACCCGGCCATCGCCGCCCCGATCATGATCGCGATCCCGCTGGTCATGGCCGTCGGCGCGATGTTCTCCCTCACGGTTCTGCCGCTGCCGGAGTTCTAGACACCGCTCATCGACGCCGTCCCGGTCCCTCATGTGGGACCGGGGCGGCGTCGATAAGCGGGCTTTAGGCCTGGGACTTCTCCAGGGCCTGCTCGATGTCGGCGATGATGTCGTCGACGTTCTCCAGGCCGACGGAGATACGCACCAGGCCGGGGGTGATGCCGACGGACGGCAGCTGCTCGTCCGGCACCTGGCGGTGGGTGGTGGACGCCGGGTGGAGGACGCAGGAGCGGGCGTCGGCGACGTGCACCTGGCGGGAGACCAGCTCGAGGGCGTCCATGAACTTCACGCCGGCCTCGCGGCCGCCCTTGATGTCGATGCACAGGACGCCGGAGTTGCCGGACAGGTACTTCTTGGCCAGCTCGTGGTACGGGGAGGACTCGAGGCCGGGGTAGCGGACGTCGGCAAGCACGTCGTCGCGGCCAGCCAGGTACTCGGCGACCTTCTGGGCGTTCTCGCAGTGGCGCTGCATGCGCACGTCGAGGCTCTCCAGGGAGAGGTTGAGCATGAACGCGGAGTGGGCGGCCGGGTAGGCGCCGAAGTCGCGCTGCAGCTGCATGCGGGCCTTGATGATGAACGGCGCGACGGCGTAGTCCTTTGTGTAGACGACGCCGTGGTAGGACTCGTCCGGCTCGGTGAAGCCGGGGAACTTGCCGTTGGTGTAGTCGAACTTGCCGGCGTCGACGATCATGCCGCCGACCTGCACGGCGTGGCCGTCGAGGTACTTGGAGGTGGAGTGGATGACCACGTCGGCACCGTGCTCGATCGGGCGGCACAGCATCGGGGTGGCGAAGGTGGAGTCGATGATGAGCGGCACGCCCTGGTCGTGGGCGATGCGCGCGAACTTCTCGATGTCCAGCACGCTCATCGCCGGGTTACCGATGGTCTCACCGAACAGCGCCTTGGTGTTCGGCTTGAACGCGGCCGCGATCTCCTCCTCGGAGGCGTTCTGGTCGACGTAGATGACCTCGATGCCGAAACGCTTGAGGGTGGTGTGGAAGAGATTGAGGGTGCCGCCGTAGATCTCGGAGGAGGCCACGAACGAGTCGCCGGCGGAGCACACGTTCATGATGGACAGCGCGGTCGCGGCCTGCCCGGAGGAGGTCGCCATCGCCGCGGCACCACCCTCGAGCTCCGCGATCTTCGACTCGACGGCCATGACGGTCGGGTTCGCGAAACGCGAGTAGATCAGCGCGTGGGTCGGCTCATCGAAGACGGCCGCGATGTCCTCGGAGGAGTCGAAGGTGTAGGTCGTGGACTGCACGATCGGCACCTGGCGGGGGTCCTTGTTGCCCGGGACGTAGCCGGCGTGGATGAGTTTGGTCTGGTTGTGCATGGTGAGGCAGACACCTTTCGGAGGCGACAGATTTCCTGAATGTAAACCTACCCCGGGGGGTTTGGCCCCGCGCCCCCGGTCCGCTCTTTGATCCACGTCAAGGAGATCGCCGCCGCCGCTTCCTAATCTCAGAGATGTCAGACAGAGCAAGATTGAAAGGAAGAACATCATGAACCACGCACTCGCCCAGGCGGTCCGGCTGGCCCCGGTCGTCGAGAAGGTCCACGGCGCCCACCACCCGGAGCTCACCCGCGTCCGCGAACTCACCCAGGCACTGGCCGACACCACCGACGACGCCCGCATCGACGGGTACTACGCGGAACTGCGCGCCGTCACCGACAACTACACCGTCCCGGAAGACGCCTGCGAAGGCTTCACCAGCCACTACCGGGCGCTGCAGGAATCGGAGCAGTTCTGGCAGAACCGGTGATCTACGGATCCATATAAAACAGAGCGTCCTTCCTCCAAATTGGGGTGGAGGATGCTTCTATCCATTCGGAGTCCCACACGCGCATTCTCTGTCACAATGAGAAGAGAAAAGAAACTTCTTACCCAACGTAACCGGTGGGTCTTACGGGCCACCCGGAGGCACGCATGCAGGATCTGACGAATCTCCCCGACCTGGAGCTCAACTTCATCCGTCGCTGGCACACGGCACATATCCGAGAATTCGAGAATTCACCCCCCACGGACCTCGGATGGCGGGCCCGCAACATCGGCCCGCACGCGCAGACCGGTCGGCGGCTTCTCGACACCCTGAAGATCGATCGCGACCTCTCCGCATTTCAGGCCGATAGTGACCGGTGGTCGAGAAGCTTCGCCTCGGGCTTTGCAGGCTTCGCCGGGCAGATGACGATCAATCAGATCAACAAACGGACCACGGATCCCGAAGAAGCCGTCAGGGTTCTCAGCGATTCGCTCACGACACCCACCGATCTGGAGGATGCGCGCAACAAGATCAACTCCCTCGCCGAGTTTCTTGAACCCCTGAAGGTGCCCGCAGCTCGTGCGCCTTTTGTGGCCTCATATTTCTGGGCGCTGGACAATCCTGACATATGGCCAGTGGCCTGGACAATGTCAATTAGATACCTGCCCTATGTCACGGGGAGAAACGACTTCGACGATGAGGGAGCAAAATACGCCGACCTGTACCGGCTTGCCAAGGACATAGACGGCGACATTCTCCGGTTTGAGGAGATAGCCGCCTGGTGGTTCAACGAGCAGCCAGTCGTCATCGATACTGTCCTTTGTGACCGCGCGCTCCTACGCGAAGAAAACCAGCTGGGCAGTGAAGATCCCGAACTCTACCGTGAGAACGCTCAAATGCTCGTCGCCGTGGCAGATCACATAGGTAAAGCGCTGTCAACGGATGTCGCGTCCGCCGCAGGACGTGTCCTCGAAATCAAAAAGCCTTCTGTGAAGTGGACCAGAACCAGGTACCGCGGGGATATGTGGGTCGACTGGCGGGTACCCGGGACCTACGGTCTCGCGCTACGGGTCTGGATCAACCGGCGGGGCATGTCGATCGGTCTGCGTCCCTACCTTCATTCCGAGGCTGGTGCCACCCAGGGGATGGTGGAAATCATCGAGCACAACCCGGTAGCTGGCTACGACGTCATCGCGGGCGGCAGATCGCAGATCGGGACCGACAAGGGTTACGTCGGTGGAGGATCCGGCGAGGTCATTTACGGCCGCTGGTTCGATCGCTCGGAGTTCGACACACTGGACCTCGCGGCGGAAGTGCTGAAGACCGCGGCCGACGTAGCTCCCCTCATGGCGATGTTGGGCGGTGCACCTGAACCGGCCTGCTCCGAGAGCCCAACGGATAGAGACGACGACACGCCCCCCGAAGCGGAGGCCGACCTTCTCGACGACCTGGCGGAGGAGCTTCTCGTCGACCGGGAGTTCCTGGACGAAATCATCGAACTTCTCGAGGACAAAGGTCAGGTCATCTTCTACGGCCCTCCGGGTACGGGTAAGACGTACTTCGCTCGTAAGCTGGCGGAGGCGTTGGTCGCCGATCCGGGGAACCGCCCGATCGTGCAGTTCCATCCGTCCACCACTTACGAGGACTTCTTCGAGGGTTACCGCCCGGCGACCAATGACGAAGGACAACTGAGTTACCACCTCAAGCCCGGCCCCCTGGCACAACTGGCGGAGAGGGCCCACC
This sequence comes from Corynebacterium pollutisoli, assembly GCF_900177745.1. Taxonomy (GTDB): domain Bacteria; phylum Actinomycetota; class Actinomycetes; order Mycobacteriales; family Mycobacteriaceae; genus Corynebacterium; species Corynebacterium pollutisoli. Next base: position 91,965 of record NZ_FXAR01000008.1, read on the forward strand.
GGTCACCTGAGGAACGCCACATCATGATCATCGACGAGATCAATCGTGCGAACCTTCCGAAGGTCCTCGGCGAACTCCTCTTCCTTCTCGAGTACCGGGGTACCCCGGTAAGTACCCTCTACCGCCCGGACGAGCCGTTCGCGCTTCCGGAGAATCTGTGGTTCATCGGCACGATGAACACTGCCGACCGTTCCATCGCGCTTATAGACGCCGCACTGCGTCGCCGTTTCCATTTCGTTCCGTTCTTCCCCAATCTGGGTCACATGAGCAAAATGCTCGACCGCTGGCTGGAACGAGAGGAAGAGAAACCGTGGGTCGGAGAGCTCGTACGACAGGTGAATGAAGAGCTGGAACTGGAACTCGGCGGCCCCCATCTGCAGCTCGGTGCCAGCCACTTCATGAAACCCGGCATCGACAAACCATCCCTGCGCCGGATCTGGAAGTACAACATCGAGCCCTTCATCGAAGATCAGTTCTTCGGCGATCCGGAACGCATCGAGAAATTCCGATTCCAGGCGGTCTGGGAGCGCTTCGAGGACGTCGCCGGCGACATCACCGGGATCGATGGGCCGGACTCCCCACCGGTCGATTGAAACGCATGCCTGTCCTTTTCGAATACGGTTCGATCGAGCTGGATCTGAGCCGCCACCAGGCTGCGTCGCTCCATAAGACCGGCTACGTCGACGTCTCGCCGGTTGACACCGGCCGGTGGAGGATCACCGCTTCCTCGCACGTCGGGTCGCTTGTGATGGGCGACCTCGAGATTCTCATCCGCCCGAAGATCAACCCGGAGAATCTCTTCCTGCTCCTGGAGCCCGGGCTGCCGAGAAGCGCGTGGCGCAAGGAGGCATTCGAGTACGGATCTTCCTCCGACCTGCTCCCCGCGGTCGTCTCCTTTTTCGCTCGCTCCGCGGAAACCACCCTCGGTCGCGGACTCCTCCGGTCCTACCAGAGGCGGGACGAATCCCTGCTGGCGTTGCGCGGTCGAATGGACGTCGTGCGACAGTTCAGACAGGCCGGGCTGGTCACGCCGGTGGCCTGCACCTACGACGACTTCACGGAGGACATTCCGGAGAATCAGATCCTCAAGGCAGCGGTGCGGGCTGCATCCCGGGTCCCCCGGCTCCGTCCGGAGGTCAGGCATCGGCTCATGCGTCAGCTCATCGCATTGGAGTCCGTCACCGATACACCTGTGGAGTCATCAGCAGTGGACGCTCTCCACTGGAACCGTCTCAACGAGCACTACAGACCCACTCTCCGGTTGGCACGCCTGATCCTGGCGAACCTGACGCTCACGGACACCCCGGGGTCCACGTCCGCATCCTCTTTCATGGTCGACATGAACGATCTTTTCCAGAGATTCATGACGGAGCGGTTGCGCCGTGCGCTCCGGGGGCGGCTCGACGTCATCTCGGAACCGACCGTCCACCTGGGACATGGACGAGCCATCGCAATGAATCCGGACCTGGTGTTCCAGGCGCCAGGAGGACCAGTGCGTCACGTCGGCGACCTGAAATACAAGATCTCCTCCGGCGCCCGTGCCCGCAGCGCCGACTATTACCAGCTGCTCGCCTACATCACTGCTCTGGATCTGCAGACCGGCACGCTCATCTACTGCGGTTCCGAACACCACAGGTCCGTCCAGATCAGACACTCGGACAAGAAGCTGGTTGTTCAGACCATTGATCTGACTACGGACCCGGACCAGGTGGAACAGCAGATGGCAGATCTGGCTCAGTCGATCATCGACCGCTCGAGTGCCGTCGGCTGACGATCCCACCGGTCGTCTCCCCGGCAAGCAGGTCGAGGATGGACTCCCTGTCCCATCGCGTCCCGGAGGCCCCGATCTCCCCGAACTCCGGAGACAGGATCTCGCGCAGGCGTCCCCTGTCACTCCGGGTCGTACCGTCCTGCAGTTCGGCCTCCAGGTGAAGGACCGCCTCCACCTCGGCCCGGCACTGACCGCTCACGGCTCCACCACTTCCTTCGGCACCCCGTCGGGCCAACGGCCGTGGCGGGCCTGGTAGCGGTTGGCGTAGGCGCGGACGGCGGTGGGCAGGGTCTCGAAGATGTAGTCCTCACCCACCCGCTCGATGAAACCGGTGGGTTCGAGGCGTCGGTAAAGATCCTGCTTGACGCGCGCCATGGCGAACTTGATGCCGCGCCGTTGCAGTTGGGCGCGCAGCTCATCGAGCGCGTCGACGGCGGTGAGGTCGATCTCCGTGTTGGCTTCGGCGTTGAGGAGGAACCACTGGACGGGGGTGTCGGACTCCGCGACAGCCTGCAGCGAGTGCTGCACGAAGTCGTTGGCGTTGGCGAAGAAGATGGGGGCGTCGTAGCGGAAGACCAGCAGGCCGTCGACGGGGCGGGCGTTCTCGTAGTCGTCGAGGCTGTGCATGCCCGGCACACCCGGGGCGTAGCCGAGGACGTCGGCGTAGGGGCGGGTGATGCGGCGCAGCAGGTCGAGGATCGACAGGACGATGGCGAAACCGATGCCGGCCAGCACGCCGAAGATGACCACGGCCGCGGCAGTGGACAGGGTGATCACCAGCTCGCTCGTGCGGAAACGGGCGATGCGGATGATCTCCGGGATGTCGATGAGCCTCGTGGCGGCATAGATGACCAGGGCCCCGAGCGCGGCGTCCGGGAAGGACTCCAGGACCGGGCCGGCGAACATGAGCACCATGACGACCAGCGCGATGACCACCAGGGCGTGGACCTGGGTGCGGGAGCCGGCGGCGTCGCCAAGCACGGTACGGGAACCGGAGGACGACACGGGGAAACCCTGCACGAAACCGTTCGCCACGTTCGCGGCACCGAGCGCCAGGAGTTCCTGGTTGGAGTCGATGACCTCCCCGTTCCCCGAGGCGAAGGCGCGACCGGTGAGGATGTTGTCGGAGAAGCCGACGATCGCGATACCGGCGGCATAGGGCAGGATCACCCACACATCGACGAGGGTGAAATCGGGGACACGGAACGCGGGCAACCCCTGCGGCACCTCACCGATCACCGCGATTCCGTAACTGCGCAGGCTGAAGATCGACACGACCGCCGCCGCACCGAGCAGCACGAGCAGGGAACCCGGCAGCTTCGGGGCGATCCACGCCGCCACGTAGAGGAGAACGAGGACACCGAGCGCAAGCAGGGCCGTCGGGATGTGCGCGTGCTCGAGCTTGCCGACGAAATCCACCACCTCCCGCCACGTGCTGTCACCCTCCACGTGCAGCTTGGTCACCTTGCCCAGCTGGCTGACGATCATGAGCACCGCGATGCCGATGAGGTAGCCGATGAGCACCGGGCGCGACAGCAGGGTGGTGACGAAACCCAGGCGCGCCAAGAACGCCCCGATGCAGACCACACCGACCGCGATGGCCAGCAGCGCCGCGACCTCGGCGTAGTACTCGGGCCCGCCCGCCGCGCTGAGCAGCGCACCGACACCGGCCGCGGTCATCAGCGCCGTCGTCGACTCCGGGCCGATCGACAGCTTCCGTGATGTGCCGAGGAAGAAGTAGATGGCCATCGGCGCGAGGACCGCCCACAGGCCGACCACCGCGGGCAGCCCGGCGATGACGGCGTATGCCATGACCTGCGGCACCAGGTACGCGGCCACGGTGACACCCGCGACGACATCCCCGCTGAGCCACGAGCGCTCATACCGCTTCAGCGCGCCTATGCCGGGCAGAAACCGCTCCCACACTGGCCTGTCACTGGTCATGACATTGACGGTACTCCCCGCCGCCACATGTGGGAACACTTATCGACGCCCCCGCACCCCGACTACACTCCCAGACATGTCTCCCCTGGTTACGCGGTTGTTCGCCACCCACGACCAGTTCGTCGCCACCCGCCCGCCCGGCGCGGACGAGGACGTCCACATGATCCCCGCGATCGTCGACCACGTCATCTCCACACTCAGCGCCCCCGGCGACCTCGTCCTGGATCCTTTCGCCGGCTTCGGCACCACCCTGGCGCGCGCCGTGGCGTCGGGCCGTCGCGCTGCCGGCGTCGAACTACTCCCCGAGCGCGTCGCCCACATCCGCCGCGCGGTACCGTCCGCGTCGACCCTCGAGGGCGATGCCCGCTCCCTCTCCCTGCTTATCGACGCCCCCGTCCACCTCATCCTCTCCTCCCCGCCGTACATGACGATCACCCACCACGAGGCGGATCCCCTCACCGCCTACGAGCACGACGGTGGCGATTACGCGCGCTACCTGCGCGAACTCGGGTTGGTGGCGGCGCAGTGCGCGGAGCTGCTGGTGCCCGGCGGGCACCTCGTGTGGAACGTCGCCGACATCCTCCACGAGGGTGACCACACCCCGCTCATCGACGACTGCGTCCGGGTCCTCTCCTCCCATCTCGAGCAGGTGGGCGTCGTCGAGATCTCGTGGGACCGCCTCCCGCACGACCTGACGCGGGACGCGCTGCTGGTGTTCAGGCGGTAAAGAATCCCGCCAAGCCCCATTTCCGACGCTTCGGAGGGGCCCAAAAAGTATGCTTTGCCGCGTGAGACGATCCGGCCGGGCTGCTCACTGCGTGATGCCCGCGTCTCCTTCGAGTGCCGGCACATCGAGACGCCGCTTCCAGTAGACCCAGGGGAACCATCCGGATCCGGCACGCTGCCAGCCGTCACGTTCCATCCGGGCCGGATCCGTGGGAAAGGTCGTGCGGTGATGCTCCCACTGGAATTCATCGCGCTCGACGGCGTGAAACAGCGGGCCGTTGCCGACGCTGTGCCATCCGTAACGCCCCACACGGTTCAGCTCGCCGATCTCGTTGAAGGCCGTGAGACCGAAGAAGCGCCGCTGATCCGGGCCCGCATTGTCCTCGGCCCTGGCCTTTCCGAAGCGTTGCTGTGCGGCCTGTCGGCTGATCTGGAGGGCCGATCCGATGGACTCCCAGCTCACGTCCGCGGCGCGTGCGGCGAGGACCGCCTCCATGAGGATGTCCGTGGTTTCGCTGTCGGCTTCTTTCGCCCGGACGATCAGCTCACGCCACGCGGCCGGATCCTCCAGCAGTCGGTCGGACAGCCCGGCGTCTGAGCCGAAAATCAGCTCCCTGAGCTGGTTCCGGGATTCTTTGTCGAGGGACATTGTTCTCTCCTTCCACCTATGTCAACCATCTATTGACAGCCTATCGCCGCCGGATGAAAGTGTCAACGATTCATTGACACTTCTGGGGATCCGTGAACGGTAGCCGCGCCCCACCCACAGCGTGAGGTTCATCGGAGTCACAAGGCACCGACACCACTCGCCTCAAGGAGTAGTCATGGGACTTTTCGACCAGTTCAAGCAGGCCCTCATCCGCGACAACATCAAGCGCGGTTTCGACGGTGCCCTCCACAGCGCACAGGACATCGCCTCCAACCCGACGAACATCCTCCAGAACCACAACGTCCTGCAGAACTACGGCCGCGAGATGCAGCGTATTCAGCAGGTGGGTATCCGCGGATCCGGTGTCATCAGGTCGGTCTCCCCCGCCGGTGAGTCCGTCGCCGTCGGCGGCAACGATTGGGTGGACATCGAGATGGACATGACCCTGCCCGGTCGGGAGCCCTACCTGGCCACCACGCGAATCATGATGCCGCGTACCACCGCCGACATGTACGCCCCCGGCAGCCGACACAACGTCGCCGTCGACCCGGCCGACCCGAACAACTTCGCCTTCGCAGAATAAGGCCGGGCTCGGCCCGATGGCCGCATCCCGCTCATAGGGTTAGGTTCACTGGAGCAGGAAGCACCGACACCACTCAAGTCAAGGAGTAGTCATGGGAGTTTTCGAGCGGTTCAAGCAGGTCCTCACCCGGACAACAACATCCGACAGGTGTTCATCACCGGGCAGAAACAGCAGAGCGTTGCCCTCCTGGTCATCCCCGATGGCGATGGCCTCAGGCGGGAAACCCGCCCACTCACGCCAGGCTGCGGTCTCCTTGACCACATGGTTCGCGGTCCTGCCGATACGCTTGCGGTCAGAACCGTCGAACACCGGATGGAGGATGAAAAAGCCATCCTCCGGATCCGCCGCGTCGAAAACCTCGCCACCGTTGTCGGCGAGGAGGCGACGTCGATAAGCAGCGGGGAAGGAACACCCGAGAGCCTCCTCGGCGGCGCGGACGCAGGACTCATCAGCAGGAAAGGCCATGCCGGAAGCCATGTACCCGGATGATGTCGCCGCCGTACAACTGAGTTCAATCCCCGCGGCCACCTGACCCGACTCGGCCGTCGGGAGCACCTCGAAGTGCAGGCACCCGGGCCCCTACAACGCGGCGTGCGCTGCCGTCAGCTCCTTGGCGCGGCGTGAGGCCTCATCCAACGCACGGAGGTACAGCCAGGCCACCCTCGGCAGGCAGGTGGAGGATTGGTTAGGGAGCGCCCTCGAACCTGGCGGACTTCTCCACTGTGTAACTCCGCTCGATCCCCGCGGTGACCTGCCCCCATTCACTGTGCTCCACCCGCCGTTGGTGCGCGCCGAAGGCCGCGCCGTCGACGAAGCGCTCCTCCACCGTCCATACCCGGCCCCCGGGTGTCGGAAGCACCTCGAAATACAGGCACCCGGGTTCCGCCCGGGTCAGCTCGATGTGCCGGGGCAGGTGGCGTTCCACAATCTCGGCCTCTTCGTTCGACGCGCAGATCAGTTCCCCTGCCAGACGTACCTCGCGGCTGTCGTACCCGTCCCCGGCGAGGCTCGTCAGCTGCCGGACGCGCGGCCTCCACAGCGCGGCGCGTGCACCGGTGAGCTCCTTGACGTGGCGAGAGGCCTCATCCAACGCACAGAGGTAGTCGGGGACGATCTCCCGCGGCAGACGCAGCCCCATCGTCAGGTGCGGGGTCCACCGGGGACCCCGACCGTCAGGGTTTCGCTCGCTGATCTGCCGGGCGGCGATCTCCAGCTCGTCGGTGGTTTCCAGCAGCCAGGCCACCGTCTGCTTGCGCTTCGTGCCGAACACGACGGTGCCCACCCGCTCGAAACGCGCGGGGATGAGCGACGGGAGCAGCTCGGTGGCCAACGCGACCGGCTCCTCCGGCATGTGCGGCGCGAACGTGATCGTGATGTGCGGAGTCTGCTGCTGGAGCGGGAACCCCCGCTCCTCCAGGCGGGCGAAAACCTCCCGTACCTGCTGCTCCTCCTGCTCGGGCAGGTGGAGCAGGATGTTGTCGGGCGAGGCCATCGTCTCCTCGGGGCCTAGGCCTTGAGGACGTAGCGCAGGATCTCGACGACCTGGTCGGTGGTCTGGCACCAGGCCTGGGCCGCCGCGTCGACCTCCTTGAGGGGGTGGACGATGTCGGCGTCGTGAAGCGTGACGTACGGCTTGCTCAGCGCGGCGCAGTAGCCGGCGTCGAAGGCGGCGTTCCACTGCTTGTACTCGCTGCCGAAACGCACGACGACCATGTCGGCCTCCTCGATGAGGGTGCGCGTGCGGATCGAGTTGACCTTGGAGGACTGGTGATCGCGCCAGAACTGGCTGTCCGTCTCACCCAGGTGGTCACCCGCCGCATCGCTGGCCGGATGATCGGTCACCGGGGCGGTGAAGACCACGTCCAGGCCGGCTGCCTCGGCGCCGCGCTGGATCTCCTCGCGCCAGTCGGTGTGGATCTCGCCGGACAGGTAGACGTTGAAAGACATCGCTTACTCCTCCTTGGTGGGTGTGCGGCACGCGGCCGCTCTTCACTGCTGCACCATACCCGGAGTGCGACTGCCCCGACACGCCCCCACGGCCACCGGCCATGTGGCACATTTACATCATGAAGCAGAGTGTCGATTGGAGGATCCGACCCGGGAGGAGCACCGACGGCGTCGGTGAGCCGCCCAGCCCCCGTGGTTTCACGTTCATCTGTGATGCCGGACGTCCGGTGGGACGTGCCTGCGTCCTGGAGTCCGACGGCTTCTTCCACCTGGTGGACCTGGCGGTGGACCCCGACTGGCGCCGCCGCGGCATCGGCCGCGCACTGGTCTCCGCCGTGGAGTCCGAGGTGATCTCCCGGGGAGCCACCGCACTCACTCTGCTCACCGGGGAGGCCGGCTTCTTCTCCCGGCTCGGCTACGAGAAGGAGTGCCTCCCGGTGGCCCTGCGCTGGTTGGCCACCCCGGAACTCCAGGCGATGAGCCGCCCACTGGCCGACCCGGTGGTCCCCCGCCCCGCCGTGAGCGTCATCCCGCTTCGCGACGGCCCCTCCGGCCTCGAGGTCTTCGCCCAACACCGCGTGGGCACCATGGACTTCGCGGCCGGGGCCGTCGTATTCCCCGGCGGGCGGATCGACCCGCCGGACCACGAGCAACGTCTGGAGCTCCCACCCCACCTGGTCGACGCGTGGTCCTCCACCGCACTACCTCCCGCCGAGGTTCTGGTGGCGGCCGGGATCCGCGAGGTCGCGGAGGAATGCGACGTGCTGCTCTCCCCCACGGACCTGATCCCCTGGGACAACTGGGTCACCCCACCCGGCGGACGACGGCGTTTCGACGTGGCGTTCTTCCTCACCCACGTCCGCGACGAGGACGCACCCCGCTGGGCGAACTCCTCCACCGAGTCCCTCCGTTCCTCGTGGGATCGGGTCACCACTCTGCTTGCCGACGAAAGCGCGGGCCGCATCCGACTGCTTCCCCCGACGCTGGCCCTGCTCACGGAACTCGCGGAGTTCACCAGTGCCGCCGACGCGTTGACGCACGCGCCGCCCATCGTCCCCGTTCTCGACGACTCAGCGGTGCGGCCGCGCCCCGCCGGTGGACTTTCACCCTCACTGAGTACGCGTCAACACTGACTTTTCGGGCCCAACGGTAGGGGTATAAGTGCAAACAAGAAGGGCGGCCCCGGATGACTCCGGAACCGCCCCCTCCAGGCAACGAGACTTAAACGTTGAACTTGAACTCCACCACGTCGCCGTCGACCATGACGTAGTCCTTGCCCTCCTGGCGGACCTTGCCCTGAGCCTTGGCCTCGGCCATGGAGCCGGCGGCGTCGAGATCCGCGAAGGAGACGATCTCGGCCTTGATGAAGCCGCGCTCGAAGTCGGTGTGGATGACGCCGGCGGCCTGCGGGGCGGTGTCGCCCTTGCGGATGGTCCAGGCGCGGGACTCCTTCGGCCCGGCGGTGAGGTAGGTCTGCAGTCCGAGGGTGTCGAAGCCGGCGCGGGCCAGGGAGTGCAGGCCCGGCTCGTCCTGGCCGACGGCCTCGAGCAGCTCGGCCGCCTCGTCCTCGTCGAGCTCGAGGAGCTCGGTCTCGGTCTGGGCGTCGAGGAAGACGCAGTCGGCGGGCGCGACGAGGGCGGCCAGCTCGGCCTTGCGCGCGTCGTCGGTGAGCACCTCCTCGTCGGAGTTGAAGACATAGAGGAAGGGCTTGGCGGTCATGAGGTGCAGGTCGCGGATGAGTGCGAGGTCGAGCTCGCCGTTCTTCGCCGCGGAGAACAGCGTGCGGTCATCCTCGAGCACGGCCTGGGCCTTCTTGACCTCGGCGACGACGTCGGCAAGCGACTTGTCCTTCTTGGCGTCCTTCTCCAGGCGCGGCAGGGCCTTCTCGACGGTCTGCAGGTCGGCGAGGATGAGCTCGGTGTTGATGACGGAGATGTCCGAGGACGGGTCGACCTCACCGTCGACGTGGATGACGTTCTCGTCGGAGAACGCGCGGACGACCTGACAGATGGCGTCGGCCTCACGGATGTTGGCGAGGAAGGCGTTGCCCATGCCCTCACCCTCGGACGCGCCCTTGACGATGCCGGCGATGTCGACGAAGGACACCGTCGCCGGCAGGATGCGCTCGGAGCCGAAGATCTCGGCGAGGCGCCCCAGGCGGGCGTCGGGAAGCTCGACGAGGCCGACGTTGGGCTCGATGGTGGCGAACGGGTAGTTCGCGGCCAGAACATCGTTGCGGGTCAGGGCGTTGAAGAGGGTGGACTTGCCGACGTTGGGCAGACCGACGATTCCAAGTGTAAGGCTCACGGGCGTTGATCCTAGCAGCCTGCGCATTTCCCCAGATACTCAGCGCGGGCCCCAGGTTGTGCCACCATCCTCCCAGCGGTATATGATCGGGCCACTTCCTCGTTATACCCGTCACACCCTGGACGATTTCCCGGCCTAACCACAGGCGTTCCGTACAACTGCACACCCCTACCCCGACAGGTACACACATGTCTTCCACCACCTCGCAGCCCGCCAAGGGCTCCGTGCAGGGTGAGCGGCGTGAGATCTTCTCCTCCCGCTGGGCATTCTTGCTCGCCGCGATCGGCTCGGCCGTCGGCCTCGGCAACATCTGGCGCTTCCCCTACGTCGCATACGACAACGGTGGCGGCGCCTTCCTGCTCCCCTACCTCATCGCCCTGCTGACGGCGGGTATCCCGCTGCTCTTTCTCGACTACGCCCTGGGTCACCGCTACCGCGGTTCCGCCCCGCTGACGTTCCGTCGCATCAAATCCTGGGCCGAGCCGGTCGGCTGGATCCAGGTCGGTGTCTCCTTCTTCATCACGATCTACTACGCCGCGATCATCGGCTGGGCCGCCCTCTACGCCATCAAGTCCTTCAACAAGGCGTGGGGCAACGACCCGAACGAGTACTTCTTCGGCGAGTTCCTCCAGATGGACGCCACCACCAACTTCTCCACGGACTTCGTGCCACAGATCGCGCTGGCTCTGGCCGCCGTGTGGATCGCCGCGATCGTCGTGCTGGCGATTGGCGTGGACAAGGGCATCGGCAAAGTGGCCAAGTTCTTCATCCCGCTGCTGACCGTGCTGTTCATCATCGTGGTTGTCCAGGCCCTCATGTTGCCGGGTGCCGCCACCGGCCTCGACGCGCTGTTCACCCCGGACTGGGGCGCGCTGGCCAACGGCACCGTGTGGATCGCCGCCTACGGGCAGATCTTCTTCTCCCTGTCCGTGAGCTTCGGCATCATGCTCACCTACTCGTCCTACCTGCGCCCCCGCACCAACCTCACGGGCACCGGCCTGACCACCGCCTTCGCGAACTCCTCCTTTGAGGTCCTCGCCGGCGTCGGTGTCTTCGCCGCCCTGGGTTTCATGGCCGTGCAGCAGTCGGTCGCCGTCGACGAGGTCGCCACCTCCGGCATCGGCCTGGCGTTCGTCGCCTTCCCGGCGATCATCAACGAGATGGCCTTCGGCCCGATCTTCGGCTTCCTGTTCTTCGCCTCCCTCACCATCGCGGGCTTCACCTCCCTGTTCTCCCTCCTGGAGGTCGTGGTCTCGGCGGTCAAGGACAAGCTCAACCTGCCGCGTAAGGTCGTCGCGATCGGCATCGGCACCTTCATGGCGCTGATCTCCCTGGCGCTGTTCTCCACCACGTCCGGCCTCATGGCCCTGGACATCATGGACAAGTTCACCAACAACATCGGCATCGTGGCCGTCGCGCTCATCGCCGTGATCATCCTCGACTGGATCCTGCGCCGCATCGAGGAGTTCTCGCTGCACCTCAACGCCGTGTCGTCCTTCAAGGTGGGCACCCTGTGGCGCATCTTCGTGGTCAACGTCACCACCCTGGTCCTGGGCTTCACCCTCGCACAGGAGCTGATCTCCCTGGTGCAGGAGCCGTACGGCGGCTACACCACCACCCAGGTGGCCATCTACGGCTGGGCTGTGCTGGCGCTCATCCTCATCAACGCCCTGGTGTTCTCCCTGGTCCCGTGGCGCGGCAACCTGCGTCTCGACGGCCCGCCCGGCTCCGACTTCGGTGTCGACCCGGAGGTGCGCCGTGAGCTCCACGAGCCCCGCAAGTACGGCACACCTGCCGTCCCCGTCAACGAGGAAGGAACAGTCCGATGAGCGGTATCGCGATCATGATGATGGTTCTGTTCATGGTGGTCATCTGGGGCGGCTTCATCGCCAGCGCCCTCCACCTGCGCAGCCACCCGGATGATGTCTCCGGTGCCCTGGGCACCGCGGATCACGCCCGCGACGAGCACCTTGCCGCGCAGGAGATCCACTAGCACCACCCGGCGGGGTGTTGAGGCAATATGGAGGCTGTGACTGACCAGCCCCACCTCCACCCTGATCCGGACGACACCGGCTCCTCCCGCCCGGAAGGATCCCGCGCTTTCAGCAGCCTGGATCTGGACGAGCAGGAGGAGCTCGGTGGTTACGGGGACCAGATCGACCGCTCCGTGGTCATGTCGGAGTGGCTCAAGTCCTTCGCCATGTGGGCTCTGCGGATGCTCATCATCGCGGTGTTCCTCTACGTCGCCTGGTTCCTGCTCAAGCAGGTCGGCACGGGCGTGCTGCCGGTGGCGTTCGCCATCATCGTGTGCACCGTCCTGGCCCCGCCCACCACGTGGATGCGGCGGAAGGGCCTGCCCCCGGCGTTGGCGGCGCTCATCTCGATGCTGGCGTTCTTCGGATTCTTCGGCACCCTCATCTGGTTCATCGCCCCGGACATCGCCCGGCAGTCCCAGATCCTCTACCTGCAGACCCTGGAGGGCGTGCAGCGTCTCCAGCTGTGGGCGCAGGGGCCGCCGCTCAACGTCGACGGCGAGGACCTCTCCCAGCTCATCAACGACGCGGCGAGCTGGGTCCAGGACCAGGCCGGCACCATCGCCGGCGGCATCGTCTCCGGCGTGGGCACCGCGACGACGGTGATGTTCACGCTGTTCGTGGTCATCGTCCTGACGTTCTTCTTCCTCAAGGACGGCCACCGTTTCCTGCCGTGGACCCGTACGGTCTCCGGCCGCCGCATCGGCTGGCACCTCACCGAGAGCCTCACCCGCGGCTGGACCACGCTCGGCGGCTTCATCCGTGCGCAGGCGATCGTCTCACTCGTCGACGCCATCTTCATCGGCCTCGGGCTCGTCATCGTCGGTGTCCCCATGGCGCTGGCGCTGGCCGTCATCACGTTCATCGCCGGTTTCATCCCGCTCATCGGCGCCGTCGTCGCCGGCGCGCTGGCGGTGCTGGTGGCGCTGGTCTCCCTCGGCGTCACCCAGGCGCTCATCGTGCTGGGAATCGTCATCGCCGTGCAGCAGCTGGAGGGCAACATCCTCTCCCCGTGGCTGCAGTCGAAGGCCATGAACCTGCACCCGGTGATCGTGCTCGTCTCCGTCACCATCGGCGGCGGTCTCTTCGGTCTCATCGGCTCCTTCCTCGCCGTCCCCTTCGTCGCGATGATCGCGGTCGCCTTCCGCTACCTCATGGACATGATGGCGCTGCGCTCCGGTGAGAAGCTCTCCGAGGACATCGAGTGGGTCACCCCGGAGGGTGAACTCAACGGCCGCCTCTCGGAGGAGGAGGGGCGTCTGCTGCGTGAGCGGTGGCGCGAGTCCATCGTCTACGTCGACGGGCCCCGCCGCCCGGAGACCCCGGGAGCCCCGGAGTCCCCGGAGACGGATCTCGACGTCGGCGACGACACCCCCACCACCTCCACCTCGGGTGCCGACATCGGCCGGGTCCGCCTCAGCAGCCGCCGCATCGAAAAACTGTTCGGACGTGTCGGGCGTCCCTGACGTCTCATGTCGGGGGCGTGTGACACAGTGGGCGCATGAGTTCCGCCCTGCCCGTCCTTCTCGTCGGTGTTCTGCTCGGCGCCGTTCTCGGCTGGCTCGCCCACGCTTATCGACGTCCCCGTGATCCCTCCCCCACCGTCGACCCGGGAATCGTCCGCCTCGAGGAGGCGGTGAGCACCATCGGCGGTCAGCTCCGGGAACTGGAGCAGGACCGGGCGGTGAACAACGCCGCCCTGGCCAGTCAGATCCAGGCCATGACGCGTACCTCCACCCGGCTGACGGACCGCACCGACCAGCTGGTCACCGCCCTGCGGTCCCCGCAGGTCCGCGGTCGCTGGGGGGAGATCCAGCTGGAGCGGGTCGTCGAGCTCGGCGGCATGGTCCGCCACTGTGACTTCGAATCGCAGGTGACCGCCCGCCTGGGTGGCACGCTGGTGCGCCCCGATCTGGTGGTCAATCTCGCCGGCGGGCGTCGCATCATCGTCGACGCCAAGGTGCCCTTCGCCTCCTACCTCGACGCCCTCGACTCGCAGGATCCGGAGGAGCACGCCGGATACCTGCGTCGCCACGCACACCTGCTGCGCACGCACGTCACGCAGCTGTCCGCCAAGGAATACATCGACGCCTTCGACCCCACCCCCGAGTTCGTCGTCCTCTTCGTCCCGGCGGACCCCTTCCTCGACGCGGCGCTGGGCGTCGATCCCGAGCTCCTCGAGTACGCCTTCTCCCGCAACATCGTCATCGCCACGCCCACCACCCTGTTCGCCCTGCTGCGCACCGTGGCCCTCGGCTGGCGGCAGGAGGACATCTCGGACAAGGCGCGGGACATCCAGCGCCTCGGCCGGGAGCTCTACACCCGCCTGGGCACCATGGGCGACCACTACAACCGCATCGGCCGCCATCTGGAGAAGACGATCGAGGCCTACAACGCCACGCTCGGCTCCCTCGACTCCCGGGTGATGGTCACGGCGCGTCGCCTCGCGGACATGGACGTCCCCGCCCGCACCGACCGCCGTCCTACCGACCTCGATCAGGTGACTTCCCGGCCGCGCCACCCCGCCACGCCTATCGACGAACGGTTTCGGGAGGACACGGGCTAGACTTGGTCCCCGTGTCCACCACCAGCCATCGGAGCCCCAGCCGCTCACGTGTCCGCAGCGGCGGACTGCCGACCTGGTCCGGCATCGCCATCGTCCTCGCCGCCCTCGTCACCGGCCTGCTGCTGAGCATCAACGCGCAGGCCGTCGGCGTGCCCTACCTGCTGTGTTTCGGTGTGGCCGCAATCGTCGTGGCAGTGTTCACCGAGGTGCGTGGACTCTTTCTCACGGTGGCGTCCATCCCGTTGCTCTTCGGCATCATGACGGTGCTGTCCGCGTGGGTGGTCACCCGCTCGCAGGCCTCCGAGGGCACCCCCGCGTTCTCGACGACGACGATCGTCACCGCCCTCTTCCCCCTGGCGCAGTTCTTCCCGGCCCTGCTGGCGGTCTCCGCCCTGGCCGCCGCCATCGCCCTGTTCCGCGTGTGGATGTCCCGCCGTTCCGGCCGCGCCGCCGAGAAGCAGGCCATCGCCCACCGCCGCCGCGCCGCCGAGGCGGACCGTCGTAACCGCGACGCCGCCACCCGCGCCCGCCGCCGCACCAATCAGGTGACCGTGGAGGAGCTGCTGGCCCGCAACCGGAACCGCGAGCGTCCGGCGGAACGCCGGACCGAGGCACCGCGGCCGGAGGTGCCGCGCCGCGCGCAGGCACCGCGACGTCGAGAAGCACAAGCACCCCAGCCGGAGCGCCGTCGGCGGCGTCTCGACGACGACCTCTACAGCTGACACTCCTCCCATGCCCGGTCGCGCATGACTTCCGGGGGCAAGTGGCGTTTACTTGATAGGTAGCCACTTTATCTTCAAGAGTGTTTTCTTTCATGTTCAAAAAGACGTTGGCCTTCTCGATGGCCTTCATCGGCCTCATCGTCGGCGCGGGATTCGCGTCCGGCCAGGAGGCGCTGCAGTACTTCGTCGCCTTCGGCACGGACGGCATCTGGGGTGCGGTCCTAGCCTCGGTGTTCATGACCATCACCGGCATCGCGGTCCTCCAGCTGGGCAGTTACTACCAGGCGACGGAGCACACCGCCGTGCTGGGGCGGATCTCCAGCCGGGTGACGTCGTGGATCCTCGACATCGCGACCGTCATCACCCTGTTCTGCATCGGCTTCGTCATGTTCGCCGGCGGCGGTGCCAACCTGCAGCAGCAGTTCGGCCTGCCCACGTGGATCGGCGCCACGATCATGCTCGTGCTCGTGCTGCTCACGGGCATGCTCGACGTGGACAAGGTCTCCACCGTCATCGGCGCGATCACCCCGTTCGTCATCGTCTTCATCGTCGGCGCCACCGTGTGGACCCTGGTCACCTCCAACCCCGACTGGACCACCCTCGACCTGGCGTCCAGCGCGGTGGTGACCTCCCTGCCCAACTGGTGGCTCGCGGCCCTCAACTACGTCGGACTGTCCATCATGACGGCGGTGTCCATGGCCATCGTCATCGGCGGTGCCAACCTGGACACCCGCGCCGCCGGCCTCGGCGGGCTCATCGGCGGGTTCTTCTTCCTGCTCATGCTCATGCTGCTCGTGGTCGCGCTGTTCGTCTCCGTGAGCACCGTCGGACAGGAGGACATGCCGGTCCTGGCGCTCATCAACGGCATCCACCCGGTGCTCGGTGTCATCATGACCTTCGTGGTGTTCGGCATGATCTTCAACACCGCCATCGGCATGTTCTACGCCCTGGGCAAGCGCCTCACCCGCGGTAATCCGGCCCGCTTCCGCCCCGTGTTCATCGTCGCCTGCCTCATCGGCTTCGGCCTCAGCTTCTTCGGCTTCCGCGACCTCGTCTCCTACGTGTACCCGGTGCTCGGATACATGGGCATCCTCATGCTCGTCGTCATCTCGGTCGCGTGGATCCGCGGCCGCGAGAAGGTGAGCACCGAGGGCAGGCGCCGCCTGCGCGCCCGCGTGCTGCTGGCCCGCAAGCTCGACCCGCGCAAGCGCTACACCCGCAAGAATCAGCGGGAGCTGCAGCGCCTGGTCAAGGAGTCCAACGTGCCGGACAAGAAGTTCATCGAGGCGCTCGAGGAGGACATGACCTCCGAGCTGCTGGCCGACGACGAGATCGACTACGACCCCGAGGATCCGCCCGTCAACCTCGTCTACGTCGAGCACACCAAGCCCGTCGGGCCGGACGAGCAGCCGGCAGCGGAGGCACCGGAGGCGAGGCCGGAGTAACCCTGCCTTCCCCTCGGGGCTCGGGGCTCGGTGACATCCCCTCGCGAGGGTTGCTTGCCGACGCCCCCGGGCCCGGTATCACCGCGATCCCGAGGGCACGATCGCGAGCCCCGAGCCCCGAGCCCCGAGTTCCCCCTAGGTACGTGCCGGACGCAGCACCCGGGGCAGGGCGAAGACGATGGTCTCGGCCGCGGTGGTGACCTCCTCGACGTCGCCGTAGCCGCGCTCGGCGAGGTAGGTCAGGACGTCCTGCACGAGGATCTCCGGGACGGAGGCACCGGAGGAGATGCCGATGGTGTCGACGCCCTCGAGCCAGGCGTCGTCGATCTGGTGCGCGAAGTCGATGAGGTGGCCGGCGTCGGCACCCGCCTCCAGGGCGACCTCGACGAGGCGCTTGGAGTTCGAGGAGTTCTGCGAACCGACGACGATCATGAGGTCGCACTTCGGGGCGATGGCCTTGACGGCGACCTGGCGGTTCTGGGTGGCGTAGCAGATGTCGTCGGACGGGGGATCCTGCAGATCCGGGAAACGGCGCTTGAGCGCGGCGACGATCTCCAGGGTCTCGTCCACCGACAGGGTGGTCTGGGACAGCCAGATGAGCGGCTGGTCGGCGGGGAAATCAGGGAGCTTGTCGACGCCCTCCACGCCGTCGACGAGATGCGTGTGGCCGGGGGCCTCACCCATGGTGCCCTCTACCTCCTCGTGGCCCTCGTGGCCGATGAAGAGGATCTGGTAGCCGTCGCGGACGAAGCGCTTGACCTCGTTGTGCACCTTGGTCACCAGCGGGCAGGTGGCGTCGAGGGTCTGCAGGTTGAGGCGGGAGGCCTCCTCGTGGACGGCCGGGGACACACCGTGGGCGGAGAACACCAGGTGGGCGCCCTCGGGGACCTCGTCGGTCTCATCGACGAAGATGGCGCCACGGTCGGCGAGGGAGTCGACGACGTAGCGGTTGTGCACGATCTCCTTGCGCACGTAGACGGGGGCGCCGTACTTTTCCAGGGCCTTCTCGACGGTCTCGACCGCCCGGTCCACGCCCGCGCAGTAGCCGCGGGGGGCGGCGAGGAGGATCTTCTTAGCTGCTTCGCTCATGGCCCCCACCCTAACCAACGGCGGCGGTTAAGCATAGACTGGGGACTCGTCGCTGTCCGGGGATCGCATTGTCAGGAGTGTCACATGACGGGTGGGAAGTCCACGTCCGAGGCCCCGTGGCCGGTACGCCGGCTCAACGCCGAGGTCAAGGGGTGGATCCAGCGCCTGGGGTCGGTATGGGTCGAGGGGCAGCTCACGCAGGTCAACGTCAAACCGACGTGGAAGTTGTCCTATCTCACACTGCGGGACACGGAGTCGGAGACCTCGGTGCAGCTCACCGCCTCCACCTCACTCATCCAGGGCCTGGCGTCG
Source organism: Corynebacterium pollutisoli (assembly GCF_900177745.1). Taxonomy (GTDB): domain Bacteria; phylum Actinomycetota; class Actinomycetes; order Mycobacteriales; family Mycobacteriaceae; genus Corynebacterium; species Corynebacterium pollutisoli. The sequence continues at coordinate 110,059 of NZ_FXAR01000008.1, forward strand.
CCGCTGCGCGACGGCGACCGGGTCGTCGTCCACGGCCGCCCCGCATTCTACGAGGGGCGCGGCTCCTTCTCCCTGTGGGTGACGGAGCTGCGCCCGGTGGGCATCGGCGAGCTGCTGGCGCGCATCGAACGGCTGCGGAACCAGCTGGCGCAGGAGGGTCTGTTTGACCCCGCCCGGAAGAGGCCTTTGCCCTACCTGCCGCGCCGCGTGGGACTCATCACCGGCCGCGGGTCGGCCGCCGAACGCGACGTACTCTCGGTGGCGAAGGACCGCTGGCCGGCGGTGGACTTCCGCGTCATCAACACGCCCGTCCAGGGTGCGACGGCGGTGCCGGAGATCATTACCGCCCTCCGGCAGCTTGACGACGACCCGTCCGTCGACGTCATCATCATCGCCCGCGGCGGCGGGTCCGTCGAGGATCTGCTCCCCTTCTCCGAGGAGGCGCTGCAGCGCGCCGTGGCGGCGGCGGTGACCCCGGTGGTCTCCGCGATCGGCCACGAGCCGGACAACCCGGTGCTCGACAACGTCGCCGACCTGCGGGCCGCCACCCCGACCGACGCCGCCAAGCGGGTGGTCCCCGACGTCGCCGAGGAGCGCGCCCTCCTCGGGGAGGCGCGGTCCCGGATGGCGGCGGCCCTGCGTGGGTGGGTGCAGCGGGAACGGCAGGGGCTGGCGTCGATACGCTCGCGCCCGGTGCTCGCGGATCCGATGACCCCGATCACGCAGCGCCGCGACGAGGTGGCCCGGGCGGTGGCGCTCATCCGCCGCGACGTGCAGTATCTGCTGCAGACCGAGACTGCGCAGGTGGCCGCACTGCGCGCGCAGGTCTCGGCACTGGGTCCGTCGGCGACCCTGGCCCGCGGCTACTCGGTGGTGCAGGTCGTCCCCCGCGACGGCACCCCGCCGGAAGTGGTCATGAGCATCAGCCAGGCCCCGCCCGGCAGCCAGCTGCGCATCCGCGTGGCGGACGGATCGATCACCGCGGCCGGCATGGCCGCCACCCACGCAGACTAAGGAGACATTCATGAACGACAACGTGGTCGGCAGCGGTGAGGCGGGTCAGGACGCCTTCCCCGACGTGCACACCCTCAGCTACGAGCAGGCCCGCAACGAGCTCATCGAGACCGTGAAGATCCTCGAGCTCGGCCAGATGGGTCTCGACGAATCGCTGAAGTACTGGGAGCGGGGCGAGGCCCTGGCCCGGCGCTGCGAGGAGCATCTCGACGGTGCCGCCCGCCGCGTCGAGGATGCCTTGGGAAAGGCTGAGAACAACTCTTAGGTGTTGCGGGTCACACCGGTTGGTGCGAAACTCCATCGATAATAGTTTCGCTATCCAATCCATAGACGGGAACTCCCCATGCCGACACCGTTCACCCGCCGCCTCACCGGCCTGGTCGGAGCGCTCGTTCTGGGGTCGGTGTCCGCCCCCGTCGCGCTCGCCCAGGATGCGCCCCGGGCCCCGTCGGCGATGGTGGTCCTCGACTCCTCCGGTTCGATGATCAACAACGACGCCGGCGGACAGACCCGTATCGACGCCGCCAAAGACGCCGCCCGCACCTTCATCGACGACGTCGGTGCCTCCGCCGACATCGGTCTGGTCACCTACGGCGGCAACACCGGCGAGACCGACGCCGACCGGGAGGCCGGCTGCCGCGACATCACCCTGGTCACCGCCCCGGGTGATGACACCGCCGACGACATGCTTGACCACATCGACTCCCTCGAACCGCGCGGATTCACCCCCATCGGTGACTCCCTCATCGAGGCCGCCGACGCCCTGCCCTCCCAGGGCGGCACCATCGTCCTCGTCTCCGACGGCATCGACACCTGCGCCCCACCCCCGGTCTGCGAGGTCGCCGCCGACCTCAAGGCACAGGGCGTCGACCTGGTTATCAACACCGTCGGATTCAACGTCGACGCCACCGCCCGCGCAGAACTCCAGTGCATCGCCGATGCCGCCGGCGGCACCTACGCCGACGCCACCGACGCCGACACCCTCGCCGAAGAACTTAAGAAAGCCACCACCCGCACCTACCGCGCCTACCGGTCGGACGTCGAGCGTCTCGACGGGGCCGCGACCTTCGAGGAGGCCACCCCGGTCCCGCGGGACACGATGCGCTTCCTCACGAGCCTCCATCCACTGCCGGCCGACGCCAACCCCTACACGCACAACACCCCGACGTACTTCCGCCTGCCCGTCCGGGACGGCGAGCACTACGTGGTCTCCGCCCAGTCGGTCCAGGCCCCGAGCGTGAACACGAGCGTGTGGGACAACCTCGTCATCGACGGCCAGTTCGTCCTGCCCGACGACCCCGACTCCCGATCCCGGTGCACGAGTGATGCCCACCAGAGCAGCTTCGGCGGGGTCAACGGCGTCATCACCGGCACCGTCCACTCGGAGATCATCGGCGAGGGCTGCGACGCCGACGAGGTCGTGCTCACCCTCAACCGCCGCGGCGACTGGCGTAAGACGGAACCCGTCGACGTCGAGGTGACGGTCACCCGCATCGACCCGTTCACGCTTCCCGACGGCCGCGACGCGGTCCCCGCCGACGACGCCTCCCCGGACATTCCGGTGGTCACGGCGTCGACGGACACCCCGGAGACGGTCACCCCGGGCGTGTGGTTCGACGACGCCGCCGAACTCACCCCGGGTGAGACCGTCGCCGTCGACATCGTCCCGGGTGAAACCCAGTTCTTCCGGGTCCCGGCGGAGTACGGCCAGCACACCGCCGGTCACCTGCGGCTGGTGGACGACGCCCAGGACTGGGACGTGTACGCCCACGACCGCGAGATGATCGTCACCTCCTACAACGAGGCCCGGGCGGAACTGCCCCTCACGGAGAACCGGCTGGTCCCGGAGCCGGAGGCGACCCTCGATTTCGCCCACACCGACCCCGTCCGCTTCCAGAACCGCTTCGGCGAGGGGATCCCCGGATTCGACGCCCGGCACCTGTGGCAGGACGGGGACCAGATCGTCGCCGTGCGGTACCGCGACACCTCGCAGGGTGAGATCGACGCCGCCTCGCAGCTCCCGCCGCTGACCTATCACCTCACGCTCGACGCGGAGGGGAAGCCGCAGGCCGGGCCGACGTTCCGCCCTGCGGACGCCCCCTCCACGGAGACGGCGACGAGCAACGCGCCGACCACCGGGGCGGAACCGGACACGGCGGCCAGCGAGGACACCGGCACCGGCATGGGCCTGTGGCTCGGTGTCGGGGCGGTCGCCCTCGTCATCGTCGGCGCGGCCGGGTTCCTCCTCGGCCGCCGGAAGTAGGGCCGGCCTACTCCCCTGCCCGGGGCAGCGGTGCAGTGTTCACGGTGGCGTCGATGAGCGTCTCGAACTCCTCGTCCTTCCCGGCACCGGAGAACAGCAGGCGGGCATCGCCCATGTCGACGACCCACAGGTCACGGACATCGTCCTCGTCGGAGTGGTAGATCTGCACCTCGTGGCCGGAGACCTGCACGGTGCGGTCCAGCTCGCGCGGGTGCGGGTCGATGCCGCGGACGGCGTCGGCAAGCTCCTGGTCGGTCTGGGTGAGCTGGATGAAACCGCGGTCGGCGGTGACCCAGCCGATGATCGGGGCGGGCGTCTGGTTGACCTGGCCGCGGCGGGCGGAGTTGGTCACCCAGCCGTCCGGATTCTCCGGCATGCGGACCGGGAAGTTCGTGGCGCGGGCCTCCATGCCCATGAAGGTATGGGCGTCGACCTCGCGGACCGGACCACCCTCCGGGGCGCCGGGTTCATAGGTGCACAGGCCGGTGGCGCCGACGCTCACGACCATGAGCACGACGATGAGGGCCAGGGACAGGAACATGTCCCGCCCGTCCTGAAAAATCCGGGGCTTCTCCGCTGCAGACACGCGCCCAAGTATGTCAGAAGCAGGCCCGATGCGGAATTCTCTGTGCCGGGTGCCTCACACCCCCCTCTTTCGGGTGGGCAAACCAACACGAATAGGCCCGAGTGGTGGAACAATAATTGGGAGGCGGGTGGAGCGTGGATCCACGTCATCCCCACCGCCTTGAGAAGCACGCTGTCACACACCCAACCCGCCTGCAGGAGGCCGTTGACCATGAATGCACCCCGTACGGAAGCACCCGACCGTAACCTCGCGATGGAGCTCGTCCGTGTCACTGAGGCAGCGGCACTCGCTTCGGGACGTTGGGTCGGCCGTGGCATGAAGGAGGAGGGCGACGGTGCCGCCGTCGACGCGATGCGTCAGCTCATCAACTCCGTGAACATGAACGGTGTCGTCGTCATCGGCGAGGGCGAGAAGGATGAGGCCCCGATGCTGTTCAACGGCGAGAACGTGGGCACCGGCGAGGGCCCGGAGGTCGACATCGCGGTCGACCCGGTCGACGGCACCACCCTCATGGCCGAGGGCCGCCCGAACGCCATCTCCGTCATCGCCGCCGCTGACCGCCACTCCATGTACGACCCGTCCGCCGTGTTCTACATGGACAAGATCGCCGTGGGCCCGGAGGCCGCCGGCGTCGTCGACATCGAGGCCCCGGTCGCCCACAACATCAACGCCGTGGCCAAGGCCAAGGGCATCGCCTCCTCCGACGTGACCGTCATCGTGCTGGACCGCCCGCGCCACGTCGAGCTCATCACCGACATCCGCCGCGCCGGTGCCAAGGTCCGCCTCATCCGCGACGGTGACGTCGCCGGTGCCATCGCCGCCGCGCAGGACACCAACTCCATCGACATCGCCATGGGCATCGGCGGCACCCCGGAGGGCATCATCACCGCCTGCGCCCTCAAGTGCATGGGCGGCGAGATCCAGGGCAAGCTGTGGCCGATCGACGACGCCGAGGCAGGCCGCGCCCGCGACGCCGGCCACGACCTCGACCGTGTCCTGGGCATCAACGACCTGGTCTCCTCCGACAACTGCTTCTTCGCCGCCACCGGCGTGACCAACGGCGACATGCTGCGCGGCGTCTCCTACCGTGCCAACGGCGCGACGACCCGTTCCCTGGTCATGCGTTCCAAGTCCGGCACCGTCCGCTTCGTGGAGTCCCGCCACCAGCTGGCCAAGCTGCAGGAGTACTCCGTCGTCGATTACTCCAAGGATCCGTCCGCCTAGCCCGGAGATTTCGGCCATACTGTGAGGGGGCCTTCCCCGGCGCCCTCTCCGCAGTAGTTGTACCCCGCCGGGCCAGTTTCCCACGTCCTAACTACAGATACTTAAGGTGGTTATCCATGACCGAGCAGGAATTCCGCATCGAACACGACACCATGGGTGAGGTCAAGGTCCCGGTGAACGCACTGTGGCAGGCCCAGACCCAGCGTGCCGTGGAGAACTTCCCGATCTCCGGCCGCGGCCTCGAGTCCGCCCAGATCCGCGCCATGGGTCTGCTGAAGGCCGCCTGCGCCATCGTCAACAAGGAGCGTGGCCTTCTTCCGGCCGAGCAGGCCGACGCCATCGTCGCCGCCGCCAAGGAGATCGCCGACAGCCAGCACGACGCCGAGTTCCCGATCGATGTCTTCCAGACCGGTTCCGGTACCTCGTCCAACATGAACACCAACGAGGTCATCGCGTCCATCGCCAAGCGCAACGGCGTCGAGGTCCACCCGAACGACCACGTCAACATGGGTCAGTCCTCCAACGACACCTTCCCGACCGCCACTCACGTCGCCGCCACCGAGGCCGCCGTCAACGACCTCATCCCGGGCCTCAAGGTCCTCCACGAGTCCCTGGCCAAGAAGGCCGTGGAGTGGAAGGAGATCGTCAAGTCCGGTCGTACCCACCTCATGGACGCCGTCCCGGTCACCCTGGGCCAGGAGTTCGGTGGCTACGCCCGCCAGATCGAGCTGGGCATCGAGCGCATCGAGGCCACCGTCGAGCGTCTCGGCGAGCTGCCGATCGGCGGCACCGCCGTCGGTACCGGCCTCAACACCCCGGCCGACTTCGGCGCGAAGGTCACCGAGGAGCTCAAGACCCTCACCGGTGTCCAGGAGCTGTCCGAGGCCAAGAACCACTTCGAGGCGCAGGCCAACCGCGACGCCCTCGTCGAGTTCTCCGGCGCGATGCGCGTCGTGGCCGTCTCCCTGTACAAGATCGCGAACGACATCCGCCTCATGGGCTCCGGCCCGCTGACCGGTTTCGCCGAGATCCACCTGCCGGACCTGCAGCCGGGCTCCTCCATCATGCCGGGCAAGGTCAACCCGGTCCTGTGTGAGACCGCCACCCAGGTCTCCGCCCAGGTCATCGGCAACGACGCCGCCGTCGCCTTCGCCGGTACCCAGGGCCAGTTCGAGCTCAACGTCTTCATCCCGGTCATGGCCCGCAACGTGCTGGAGTCCTCCCGCCTGCTGGCCAACACCGCCCGCGTCTTCGCGGAGCGTCTCGTCGACGGCATCGAGCCGAACGAGGAGCGCATGAAGACCCTGGCCGAGTCCTCCCCGTCCATCGTCACCCCGCTGAACTCGGCGATCGGTTACGAGAACGCCGCCAAGGTCGCCAAGACCGCTCTGGCCGAGGGCAAGACCATCCGCCAGACCGTCATCGACATGGGCTTCGTCGACGGTGACAAGCTCACCGAGGAGGAGCTGGACAAGCGCCTCGACGTCCTCGCGATGGCCAACACCGACCGCGACTAGTCGCCCGCTTCCCGACGCCCCGTCAGCCCCACCCGGGCCGGCGGGGCGTCGCCGCGTCTGCTGCCGTCCCACCGCTCCCCGCCCCGGCGAATTCACGCGGTCGAATTCACCCTGCCCCGGGGCTCCGGGGCAGTCCTTTCGACGGGGTGAATTCGCCGCGGCCCCGAGGGGTACATGGATCGGTTGATTCGCGCCCGTCGGCTGGGCTCCCCCGCGCTCCCCGGCCTAGGGTGGAATTGTATTCATCCTCTAGACGTGGGACGTTATTGTTCGTGAAGACCCTGTACAACCTGGCGCTGACCTGGCTCATCCTCGGCCTGGTGGCCGGCGTGTTCTACCGCGAGTGGACGAAGTTCGCCGGGTTCACCGGCGACACGCAGCTGTCGACGATGCACACCCACATGCTCACCCTCGGTGTCATCGTGCACCTGGTGCTGCTGGCCCTCGACCGCGGTTTCGCGCTCACCGGGCACAAGCTGTTCACCGGGGCGATCTGGGTGTACAACGGCGGCCTGGCGCTGACGGTGACGCTCATGACGGTGCGTGGCCTGCTGCAGGTCGACGGCGGTGAGCCGCCGCTCCCGGACGCCGCGATCTCCGGTATGGCGGGCCTCGGCCACATCATCATGGCCCTCGGGCTGGCCCTGCTGTTCAAGGTCCTCTCGGACCGGATCAACCGGGTGTCGGTGGCGGAGCGTCAGAACCCGGGGTCGCCGTCGGCGGCCATGAGCTCGAGCAGGTAGGGCGTCGGGGTGATCTTCAGTTCGCGGGCCTCCTGATCGAAGGAGGTCAGCGTGGTCACCTCGCCCTCGTGCCACATGTGCAGCAGCGGGGAGACCGCGTGCGCCCCGTCGACCGCCACCTGCGCGGCGACGGGGGCCAGTCGTCCCAGACCCTCGAGGAGGTCCTCGCCGGTGCTGATCTCGCGGACGAGCAGGATGTGGCGGGTGGGCATGGCGAACAGGACGCCGCGGGAGTGGTCGAGGTCGGGGGCCCAGGCGTCGAGAAGCTCGGGGAAGAGCACGGGGCCGGTGGCCATGTAGTAGCTGCCGGACTCGAAGGAACGGAAGCGGGCTCCGGGATGGTCCTCGGAGCCGGGGTGGAGCTGGGCGTGGGGGTCGATGCCGAGCAGTTCGGTGCGCAGGTTGTTGCGGGCGGCGCGCACGAGCGTGTCGACGTCGTCGTGCTCCCGCAGCCGGTCCAGCGGCATCGTCTGGATGGTGTGCTCGGTGTCGAGGACGAGGGTGACCACCGTGTCGTCGGTGAAGCCGTGCAGGGTGGCGGAGGTGATGATCTCCTCCTCCTCGGGCACGAGGTGGGTGGTGGGGGCCACGCGCAGGCGCAGCCCGGCGTAGAGGTTGGCGGTGGTGAGGGTGTCTGAGGGCTCCCCGCCGAGCACGGAGGAGACGAAGGCGCGGGCCATGGAGCGCGGGGCCTTGGGGTGCTGGGAGGCGGCGACGTCGCCGATGAGGTTCTCCAGGTTGACGGTGACCCGGCCCTGGCGCGGGTGCTGGATGATGGCGTGCCGCCCGTCGTACCGCACGGTCGCACCCTTCTCGGCGAGGGAGCGGCGCAGCGCCGCACGCAGTTCCCCGGCCTGGCCCCTGGTGAGCCCGGGGAAGTGCAGGTCGGGGCGGTTCCGGTCACGGAAGCGGCGTAGTCGGCGGAGAATCATTGCCCACGAGACTACCGCAAGACAGATCTGCACTTGAGTGCAAACGTGCACCCGGTGTAAAGTTGCACGGCGTGAACGACACCACCCCCCTGCGCGAACGCAAACGACTGGCCACCCGCCGCCGGATCGAGGATGCGGCGACCGCGCTCGTCGAGAAGCACGGCTTCGACCACGTCACCGTCGAGGACATCTGCCGCGACGCCGAGATCTCCCGGCGCACCTTCTTCAACTACATGGAGTCCAAGGACGAGGCCATCCTCGGTGCTCCCCCGCTCGCCCTCAACGAGGCGCGGCAGGCGGAGTTCATCGGGACTCCCTCGGACAACCTGGTGAGGTCCGCCCTCGTCCACATCGCCGCCACCCACGAGGAGGCCGAGATCGAGGACATCGAGGCGGGTATCGACGCCGCGCACATCGCCACCGTCCGCCAGCGCCGGCACCGCATCGTCTCCGCCGAACCCTCCGTGGCGCTCATGTCGATCAACCGGTTCCGGGAGCAGTCGACGCTCATGCACGGGCTCGTCGTCAAGCATCTCGAACAACACCCCGGGGACCGCCGACTCCCCGACCACCCCCTGCCCGTCGAGGCGGCGATGATCGCGGGACTCATCCGCGAATCCGTGTGGATGCACATGCACCGCCTCACCCACTGCCCGGACAGCGACACGACCCTGCCGGAGACCGGCGCGATCCTCACCACCCTGACGAAGGAGCTGACATGGTGACCACCACCCCGCCTGCCACCCAGGCCCCGGCCCAGGCACCCCGCCTCGGGCTGATCTTCGCCGCGCTGCTCACCACCATGCTCATGAGCTCGCTGGGGCAGATGATCTTCTCCACCGCCATGCCGACCATCGTCGGCGAACTCGGCGGCGTCAACCACATGAGCTGGCTCATCTCCGGCTTCATGGTGACCATGACCATCGCCATGCCCATCTTCGGCAAGATCGGCGACATGGTGGGCCGCAAGTGGCTCTACCTCTTCGGCATCGCCACCTTCATCGTCGGATCCACCCTCGGCGGCTTCGCCCAGTCGATGGAGGTGCTCATCCTGGCGCGCGCCATCCAGGGCTTCGGCGCCGGCGGCATGATGGTCACCTCGCAGGCCATCGTCGCGGAGGTCGTCTCCGCCCGCGAGCGCGGAAAATTCATGGGCATCATGGGCGCCACCTTCGGTCTCAGCTCCGTTCTCGGCCCGGTGCTCGGCGGCTGGTTCACCGACGGCCCCGGCTGGCGTTGGGGCCTGTGGATCAACATCCCGCTGGGCATCCTCGCCTTCACCACCTCCCTGCTCGTCCTGCGCCTGCGCCGCGGCCGCGCCACCGGCCGATTCGACTGGCTGGGCACCCTCCTGCTCACCGTCACCACGGCGTCGCTCGTGCTCTTCACGACGTGGGGCGGGCTCGAGTACCCGTGGGGCCACCCGATCATCCTCTCCCTCATCGCCACGACCGTCATCGGTGCCGCCCTCTTCGTCGTGGTGGAACTGCGCGCCACGAACCCGCTCATCCCCATGGAGCTGTTCCGCAACCGCAACATGGTGCTCACCACTGCGGCCGGCACCGTCATGGGCCTGGCCATGATCGGCGCCCTCGGCTACCTCCCCACCTACCTGCAGATGGTGCACACCCTGACCCCCACCAACGCGGGCCTCATGATGATCCCCATGATGGTCGGCATGATCGGCACCTCCTCGGTCTCCGGCGCGCTCATCTCCCGCCACGGAAACTACAAGTGGTACCCGATCGCGGGCATGGCCGTCATCTCCCTGGCGCTGTTCCTGCTCTCCCGCCTCACCGTGGAGACCACCCTCGTACAGCTCGGCGTGCTCTTCTTCGTGTTCGGCTTCGGACTCGGCCTGGTTATGCAGGTCCTCGTGCTCATCGTGCAGAACTCCTTCCCCATCGCCATGGTGGGCACCGCCACCGCGTCGAACAACTTCTTCCGCCAGATCGGCTCCTCCCTCGGCGCCTCACTGGTGGGCTCCATGTTCATCCACAACCTGCAGGGCAACCTCTCCGAGCGACTGCCGGAGACGTTCGCCACGATGGGCCCCCAGGGTGAGGCCTACGCGGAGGCCTTCTCCGAGGGCGGCGGCGCCGCGAACTCACTGACCCCCGCCTCCGTCGTCCAGCTGCCCGAAACCATCCGCGAGGTCATCCTCTCCAGTTACAATGACGGCCTCACCCCCGTCTTCCTGCTCATGGTGCCGCTCACAGTCTTCGCCCTGCTGCTGCTCCTGCCTGTGCGGGAGGACAAACTCAAGGAGACGATCGCGTAGCCCGTGCGCCCCAAGGTCCTGCCGGTCGTCGTCGCCGTCGCCGCCTTCCCCCTCGGCACAGCGGCACCGGAGGGCTGGACGCTGGAGGACAACGGGGAGGACGGGGCGTCGATAAGCGGATCGTCGTGACAGTCACGCTGCACGACCGGCCCGCCACCCACCACTTCCGCACCTCCGAGATCGACGCCGCGGAAGTGGCCGACCTGGAGCCGGGGCGCATCGCAACGGGGACGCCCACGGCCCACGGGGCCCGATCACCTACTCGCCCGGCTTGGGCAGCAGCTTCTCGTAGACGTCGGTGTCGCGCCACTGGCCGGCGAGCTCACCGTAGGTCATCTTCGCCAGGTGGCGGAAGGTGCCCACCTTCTCGAAGCCGCGCGACCTGTGCAGCCCCGCCGACCCCTCGTTCTCCGGGAACACCCACGCGTGGATACCCCACTTGTGCAGGGACTGGCACACCTCGATGAGCTTGTCCAGCAGCGCGCCCGCGACACCCCGGCCGGCGGCGTCGGGGTGGATGTAGATAGAGTTCTCCACCACGCCGTGGAACACGGAGCGGGAGGAGATGGGGGCGGCGGCGACCCAGCCGAGGAGCTTCTCCGGGTCCTCCTTATCGACGGCCACGAACACGGTCTCGAGGATCTTGGCGCGGGAGAACTGCTCCCACGTGGGCGCCTCCGTCTCGTACGTGGCGTGCCCGGATTCGAGTCCCATCTCGTAGATGGACCGGACCTGAGGGTAGTCCTCAGGACGGATGGGTCGGAGCGTGAAGGTCGCGTCAGCCATGCCGGATATTGTCTCCCACGTCAGCGAGGGCCCGCAAACGGAAGACGTCCGCGGGCCCGGTGCCCGGTTCGGGTTACTGCCCGTCCTCGAGCAGGTCGGTGACCAGTTCCGCGATGGCGGAACGCTCGGAGCGCTGCAGGGTGATGTGGGCGAAGAGCTCGTGGTCCTTGAGCTTCTCGATCACCGCCTGCACGCCGTCGTGGCGTCCGACGCGCAGGTTGTCACGCTGGGCGACGTCGTGGGTGAGCACGACGCGGGAGCCGCGGCCCAGTCGCGAGAGCACGGTGAGCAGCACGTTGCGCTCCAGCGACTGCGCCTCGTCGACGATGACGAAGGAGTCGTGCAGCGAGCGGCCCCGGATGTGGGTGAGCGGGAGCACCTCGATGAGGTCACGCGCCTGGATCTCCTCCATGACGTTGTCGGAGACCAGCCCGTCGAGGGTGTCGAACACGGCCTGCGCCCACGGGTTCATCTTCTCGGTCTCCGAGCCGGGGAGGTAGCCGAGGTTCTGCCCGCCGACGGCGTAGAGGGGGCGGAAGACGACGATGCGGCGGTGCTCGTTGCGCTCGAGCACGGCCTCCAGCCCGGCGCACAGCGCCAGCGCCGACTTGCCGGTGCCCGCGCGGCCGCCGATGGAGACGATGCCGACGTGGTCGTCCAGCAGCAGGTCGAGGGCGATGCGCTGCTCCGCGGAGCGCCCCTGCAGCCCGAAGGCGTGCTGGTCGCCGCGGACGAGGCGGATCGCGCCGTCGGCGGTGAGACGGCCCAGCGCCGACTGGGTGGAGGTGGTCAGCGTGATGCCGCAGTGGACGGGCAACTCGGCGACGAAGTCCCCGGCGTCGGTGGTGGCCGCGTCGTCGAGCGTGACCTCGCCCTCCCGGTAGAGACGGTCGACGGTGTCGGCGTCGGTGTGGACGGTGGCCATGCCGGTGTACCCGGTGAGCACGACGTCCTGGGCGTGGTACTCGTCCGCGTCCAGGCCCACGGCGCCGGCCTTGACGCGCAGCGGCACGTCCTTGGTGACCAGCGTCGTGTCATGCCCCTCGCGCTGCAGGTTGAGCGCGCAGGCGAGGATGCGGTGATCGCCCTCGGTGCCCCGGAAGGCGGACGGCAGCTGCGACTGGTCCTGGTGGTTGAGCTCGACGCGGAGGGTGCCGCCGTCGACATTGACGGGCACCGGCTGGTCAAGGCGCTCGTACGTGGAGCGCAGGTCCTCGAGCATCCGCAGGGCCTGGCGGGCGAACCAGCCGAGCTCCGGGTGGTGACGCTTGGCCTCCAGCTCCGTGATCACCACCACCGGCAGGACGACCTCATGCTCCGCGAACTTGCGCAGTGCCCAGGGATCGGACAGCAGCACGGAGGTGTCGATGACGTAGGTGCGGGTGATGACGTCCCGGCGCGTGTCCAGCTCGTGCGCGGGAAGGTGGGTGGTGATCGGCTCGGTCATGGCAGGCTCCCCAGGTGCCGGGGATCCGGGTACCCGGTTCCCCAGCTCTCCAGTCGATCCTTGGTGGCGCCTCCCGCCGTGCCGGTACCAGCGCGACGGACGCGGGCCGGGTGGCGGGTGAGGGCTGGTACGTTGTGCCGCCCGGTTGCCCCGAATCTAACGCGGTCAGGTGGAAATTACATGGGTGAAAGATTAAATCTTGGTGACGTTGTCTACACCTTCACCTGAGGCTTCATGCTTATCGACGCCGCCGGGACCGCTGCTTCTTCGCCGGCTGCGGCTTCTTCTCCGCGCGGCGCTGCTGCTTTGCCAGCGCCTTCTCCCGCGCGCTGCGCTTCGGCGCAGCCTGCCGGGAGGAGTTCGGCGTGCGCCCCTTGGCGATGCCGACGAAGTCCTGGATCGCCTCCGAATCGTCGTCCCTGCGCCACACCAGGGCGATCTCCGTGCCGGGGACGTCCCCCGTGTAGTCGCGGTGCTCGATCTGCCGGCGGGACAGCACCTTGATGAGGGGGCGCGGGGCGATGAGCACACCGACGTTCGCGGCCACCACCTGCAGCCCTGCGCGCACCTCCTCGACGTCGACCTCGCCGGACCCCGGGGTGGCGTAGTTGACGATCTCCCCCTCGATGTCCTCCGGCCCGATCGTGTCGAGCAGCGTGAGTTCGTGGTCCTTCGGCACCGCGATGCCCCGGGCCTCCGGGTAGAGGACGACGACGTGGTGCTCCGCGGTGACGCGGGCGTCGGGAAGCCGGACGAGGGCGAGGTCGGCGCGGGCGTCGAGAAGCTCGGCGAACGGATCGGCCGAATCCGTCACGGACAGACGGTGCGTGGTGCGGTCGCGGAAGCGGGTGAACCACTTGTCGGGTTCGGTGCCGGTGACGAAGCTCAGGCGCATGGGGGTAATGCTACCGTTGGGGGCGTGAATGAAGACTCCGCACGTCAGCCGTCCGGCCGAGCCATGAAGCCGCAGACCGCGGCGAAGAAGCTCGGCATCTACCTGCCCGCCACGCCGGAGGAGTTCCGGGCCGGCGCCGTGACCCACGCCGAGCTCAAGCAGATGGTGGAGAACCCGCCGGAGTGGCTCGCCGAGCTGCGCCGCACCGGCCCGCACCCGCGCCCGGTCGTCGCCCAGAAGCTGGGCATCACCATCGCCGCCCTCAAACGCAACGACATGGACAAGCCCCTGACCACCGAGGACATCAAGGCACTCCTGGCCGATCAGCCCGAGTGGCTGCGTGCCGCCCGCACCGCGCTGGCCGAGGGCCGCGAGACCCCGGATCCCGAATCGGCCGAATAGTCGTTCGCACTCCGCACCCCCGTTCACCCTGAACGGGGGTGTCGTCGATTCCGGCTACCCGACCCGGGGAAATGTATGGATTCCATACCCCACCTGCATCGCCCCAGTTCACACCTGGGAACGCGGACATGAACCCCTGAGAGATCACTAGGGTCGGTCCTAGTGTTTTGTGAACTGCAACACTTCTACAGTTCGGTCATCCTCTCCGTCACAGAGAGTTTCCGGACTACAGAAGGACCCGAAAGTGAACACCACAACCTCCCCGGCCACCTGGGCATCGCCGGCACACCGCCGCACGGTGTACCTCATCCTCGCCGTTGTCGGCATCTCCATCCTCTTCGACGGCTACGACCTCGTCATCTACGGCGCCGTCCTCTCCTCGCTTCTCGACGACCCGTCCCACATCGGCCAGCTCTCCCCCGCCGTCGCCGGCACCCTGGGCTCCTGGGCCATGATCGGCGTCCTCGTCGGTGCCCTGTCCGCCGGAGCCGTCGGCGACCGCGTCGGCCGCCGCAAGGTCATGCTCACCGCCATCGTGTGGTTCTCCATCGGCATGGGCCTCACCGCCCTGTCGACCTCGATCTTCATGTTCGGCTTCCTGCGCTTCGTCACCGGCCTCGGCGTCGGCATGATCGTCGCCACCGGCGGCGCCATCATCGCGGAGTTCGCCCCCGCCAACCGCCGCAACCTCTTCAACGCGATCGTCTACTCCGGTGTCCCCGCCGGCGGCGTCATGGCCTCCCTGTTCGCCCTCGCCTTCGAGGATGCCATCGGCTGGCGCGGCCTGTTCATGATCGGCGCCTCCCCGCTGCTCTTCCTGCTGCCCCTCGCCTGGTTCGCCCTGCCGGAGTCCCCGCGCTGGCTCGTCGCCCGCGGCCGTAAGGCCGACGCCCGCGCCGTCTGCGTCCGCCACGGCCTGCCCGAGGGCACCTTCCTCGACACCCCCGCAGTCGCCGTCCCGGCCGCCGAGGCCAAGCGCGACGTCGAGAAGACCGGTTTCGCCGGCATCTTCTCCCGCTCCTACCTGCCGGGCACCCTCCTCATCGGCGCCATGTCCTTCATCGGCCTGCTCTCCACCTACGGCCTCAACACCTGGCTGCCGAAGATCATGCAGTCCAACGGCGCCTCCGCCCACGACTCCCTCTACTCCCTGCTGTTCCTCAACGGTGGTGCCGTCGTCGGTGGCCTGACCGCCTCCTGGATCGCCGACAAGATCGGCGCCAAGGCCGTCATCACCTCCACCTTCGCCCTGGCCGCCGTGTCCCTGGCCATCCTCCCGATGTTCACCTCCGTCGCCCCGATGTACCCGTTCATCGTCGCCGCCGGCATCGGTGTCATCGGCACCCAGGTCCTCACCTACGGCCTGTCCGCCAACTACTACGGCACCGCCTCCCGTGCGGCCGGTGTCTCCTGGGTCGCCGGCTTCGGTCGCCTCGGCGGCATCGCCGGACCGGCCATCGGTGGCCTCATCATCGGCGCGGGCCTCGGCCCCACCGCCTCCTTCTGGATCTTCGCCGGTGCCGCCCTCGTCGGTGCCGTCGCCACCGCCCTCATCCCGCGCTCCCCGGCCCAGGCCGAGATCGTCGCGGAGCAGGCGCCCGTAGAACGAAAGTTAGATGAGCCGGCCCTGAGCTGATCGCACACCTGACGGAGAGGACCCCCTGACCAACACGGTCAGGGGGTCTTTCCGATTCGTTATGACGAGCGTCGCAATTACGACCCGGAATCCCACAAGCCCCCGCTTATAGGGCCAGGTCGCGGAAATGGTACTACGTCGTAATTACGAACGTCGTAAATACGACCAGCCTTACCAGGCGTACTCCGCGGTCTCCCCGTCGGAGAACTCCAGCCGCGCGGTCGCGGTCGGCTCGATGGTCAGGTGAACCGTGAGGGACTCCGTGCCGGAGCGCACGACGTAGGAGATGGACTCGTTGGCCGTCTCGAGCACCTCGACGCCCGCATCCACGAGCCAGGGGTGGCGGCGTCGGGAGGCGATGAGCTCCCGGTACAGCGCGTGCATCCACTCCCCCAGCGGCGCGAGTTCCTCCGGGGTGGCGGGCAGCGGCGGGCGGACGGGGTCGTCGGCGGAGAACCCGGAGCCCTTGACGCCGGTGAAGGCCTGCTCGTCACCGTAGTAGATGCTGGGGATGCCGGGCAGGGTGAGCAGCAGGACGGCGGCGAGCGCCGCGCCGGACGGGCCGGCGACGCTGGCGATGCGGTCGACGTCGTGGTTGCCCACGAAGGTCTGCATCGGGGCCTGCGCGACGAAGTCGTTGTGACGGCCGAGGGCGTGCTCGAGCTCCCAGAAATTGACGTCCTTGATGGACGACCAGATGGCCTTCCACAGCTCGTACTGGGTGACGGTGTCCAGGTGGCCGTCGTGCACGAGCCCCAGGTAGTCGCCGTGGATGATCTCGCCGAGGAAGACGGCGTCCGGGTGCGCCTGACGCACGCGGTCGACCACCTTCGCCCAGAACCACGCCGGCACGGAGTAGGCGACGTCGAGGCGCCAGCCGGCGATCCCGCGGTCCAGCCAGTGGTTCATGACGTCGACGACGAGATCCTCGGTGCGCGGATCCTCGTGGTTGAGCAGCGCCAGGTCGCCGTGGCCCTCCCACGGCTCGGGGCTGCCGTCGTCCAGGCGGCGGACGGGGCCGTCGCCGGCGACCATGGGGTGGTCGATGCCCACGTGGTTGAACACGCCGTCGAGAAGCACCTTGATGCCGCGCTCCTCGCAGGCGGCGATGAGCTGATCGAAGTCGGCGTCGTCGCCCAGGCGGGGGTCGATCTGGAAGTGGTCGAGGGTGTCGTATCCATGGGTGCTCGAGGCGAAGATGGGCGCGAGGAGCAGGCCGTTGCAGCCGAGGTCGATGAGGTAGTCGAGCCAGGGGATGAGGTCCGGCAGGCGGTGGCCTTCATCCTCGGTGGTCCAGTCGCGGATGCGGGCGCCGGTCGCGCCGAGGGGGTAGACGTGCCAGAAGATGGCATGGTCGAGCACTTCGAACTCCTATTGAGTGTGAGTCAGTAACTGTTATTGACCTTAACTCAACAACGGGTATGGTTGTCAACCGTGAGCACCCGCAGACGCCTGAGCACCGCCGAACGCCGCGCCGCCATCCTTGACGCCGCGCGCGAACACTTCGCCACCACCTCCTACCCCGACGCCTCCGTCCCGGTGATCGCGGCGGCATCCGGCAGCTCGCAGTCACTCGTCTTCCACTACTTCTCCTCCAAGGCCGGCCTGTACGCCGCCGTCGTGGAGGATTCGCTGCGCTCGCTCATCGACGCCCCCCTCCCCCACGCCCCCTCCACCCGCGACCGGGTCTCCCTTCTGCTCCAGGGCTACCTCGACGCCCTGGCCGCCGACCACACCCTCGTCGCCGGGGTGGGCGAGCCGGAGGCCGCGGTCGCCCACCGCCGACAAGCCGCGTCCGCGCTGGTGGAGAAACTCAAGGAGATCACCGGCATCGGCGACTTCGCCCGCCATCACTGGGCATTGTGGGGCTGGGTCGGCTTCCTCGAGGCCGGTGGGCGCCGCTGGGTCGAGGCGGGGTGCCCGGAGGAGCAGCGCTGGCCGCTCATCGACGCCGCGCTCGGTGCCCTGGAGGGCGCCTTGGGCGACTGGCGGGTGTGAGGATCAGCCCCACCGCAGCAGGGTGTTGACCTGCGCGGTGCTCATCGGCGTCTCCACCTGCTCTGCCCATCCCGTCACCTCGGTCCACCCGTGCAGCGCGCTGCCCGCCCACACGGGGAACGTCATCAGCTCCTCCACCGCGATGGGCCGGGTGCCCGTGAAGCTGAGGGCCTCCCGCGTCGCCTGCACGGTCGTCGACGGCAGCTGACGCGGGTGCTCCGGGAACATGAGCCGTCCGTCCTCCCACCAGGCCAGCGCGCAGTTGGCACCCTCCGCGACCAGGCCGTCCCCAGTCCACAGCACCGCGTCATCCGCCCCGTGGCTTCGCGCCTGCGCCCGCAGCTCACCGAGCACGCGCAGGTCCGGGCCCTTCACCCGCGGTTCGCGGCGCGGATCCGGTGTCGGCGGCACCCACAGCACCGTCTGCGTCCGCAGGGGCGGGGCCGGGCGCACCCGCAGGTAGAGCTCCGGACCGTGCTTCTCGACGCGCGGAAACCACGCCCCCTCGACCGGCATCCGCCCGGGCACGGCGGCCATGAACTCGGGGTGCCCGAAGCGGGCGACGTGCAGGTGCGGATGGGCCATGTGACCGTCCTGCACCAGCCAGGAGTCCACCACGTCCGGCTCGGTGCCCGGGTCCGCACACTCCACCAGCGCGGCACCGTCCCAGCGGTGGATCACTGCGGGAACTCCTGCCCCAGCAGGTTCAGCAGGGGCGCGGACTTGGTGATCGTCTCCTCGTACTCCGCCACCGGGTCCGACAGCGCGATGACCGCCCCGCCGACGCCGTAGCTCAACCCCTCGGAGTCGGCGACGATCGTGCGGATGACCATCGACAGGTCCATGCCGCCGTCGAGCGAGAAATAACCGATGCCGCCGGAGTAGATCCCGCGCGGCCCGGCCTCGAGGCGGTCGATGATCTCCATGGTGCGGATCTTCGGCGCCCCCGTCATCGACCCGCCGGGGAACGTCGCCCGCACCGCGTCCACGGCTGTCCTCCCCGCAGCCAGGCGGCACGTGACGGTGGATACGAGCTGGTGGACGGTGGCGTATGACTCGACGTCGAACAGCGGCTCGGCGCGCACGGTCCCCGGCTCGGCGACGCGGGTGAGGTCGTTGCGCACGAGGTCGACGATCATGAGGTTCTCGGCACGGTCCTTCGGGTTGACCGCGAGATCGGAGCGCAGACGGGCGTCCTCCCGCGGATCGGCGCTGCGCGGACGCGTGCCCTTGATGGGACGCGACTCCACGACCCCACCTGTGACCTGCAGGAACCTCTCCGGCGTCGACGAGAGCACACTGACACCGCCGATACGCAGCAGCGAGCCGAAGGGCGTCGGGTTCGCCGCGCGCAGCGCCCGGTACGCCGGCCACACGTCGAGCTCACCGTCCGCGCGCAGCTCGTTGGTCAGGCACACCTCGTAGGTCTCGCCCTGGCGGATCTCCTCGAGGCACTGCCCCACCAGCCCCAGGTACCGGGCCCGATCGTGCCTGGCCCCGAGCTTATCGACGCCCCCGTGGTCCCCCACCCCGTCCGCCCGCAGGTCGGCGAGCCGCTCCGCGGTCGCCGCGCACCACGCGCGCTGCGCGCGGTCGTGCTCGGAGCCGATGAGGGCGATGGCGTGGGTGCGCCGCCGGGCATGGTCGATGACCACCGCCCGGTCGGCGAAGATCATGCCCAGGTCCGGGTGCGGGGAGCGCCAGGCGGTGCTGCCGCCACACTCGGCCTTGAGTTCGTAGCCGAGCCAGCCGACCCAGCCGAGAGTGAAACCGAAGTCCACGTCCCCGGCGTCGATGGTGTTGGCGGCGAGGTCCTCCGCGAGGTCGTCGAGAAGCGTGCCCACCCGGCCGGTCCACACGCGGGCCAGCGGGCCGGAGTCGTCGCCGAGATAGGAGAAGCGCCCGGTGCCGTGGTCAGGCGTGGTGGAGTCGAGCCAGAAGGAGTTCTGCGCCCCCGCGAACAGGCAGGCGTGGACGGCCTCCCCGTCGGCCTCGTGCTCGACGGTGGCGGTGTGCAGACGCCACCGGGAACGCGAGCGGCGGTTGCGCTCCGCGGCCAGGGACAGGAAGTTCGCCACCAGCGTGTGCCCGTCGAAACCGCCGATGGACTCGGGGTGGAACTGCACACCCCACTGCGGCAGGCGGCGGTGCGCCAGCGCCATGACCAGACCGTCCTCGGTGCGGGCGGTGACGGCCAGGGAGTCGGGGACGTCGACGACGAGCAGGGAGTGGTAGCGGACGACGTCGATAAGCGGGGGGAGGGAGGCGAAGAGACCGGAACCGTCGTGACGGACCGGGAACACGCGGCCGTGGACGGGCTCAGGCGCGAGGTCGACGCGCCCGCCGTGGGCGTGGGCGAGGGCCTGATGCCCCAGGCAGACCCCCAGAACGGGAACCCGCCCGTCGCGCAGGACATCGAGGCACATGCCGATGTCCGACTCGCGCTCCGGGCGGCCGGGACCCGGCGAGATGATGACGGCGTCGTACAGGGCGACGCGGTCGACATCCCAGCCGGGTTCGTCGTTGGTGATCACCTCGGGGGTGACACCGGTGATGTCCTCGACATAGGCGACGAGATTCCAGGTGAAGGAATCGCGGTTGTCGATGACGAGGACACGCACGGGACTAGTTGATCTTCCAGTCCTCGAGACCCTCGTACAGCGGGTACTGGTCGGTGAGCTTCGCGACGCGACCACGCAGCGCCTCGACGTCGGCGTTCTTGCCGTCGACCAGGGCGGTGCCGATGATGTCGGCGACCTCGGTGAAGGCGGCGGCGTCGAAGCCACGGGTGGCCAGGGCCGGGGTACCAATGCGCAGGCCGGAGGTGACCATCGGCGGGCGCGGGTCGTTCGGCACGGCGTTGCGGTTGACGGTGATGCCGACCTCATGGAGGAGATCCTCGGCCTGCTGGCCGTCCATCTCGGAGTTGCGCAGGTCAGCCAGGACCAGGTGGACGTCGGTGCCACCGGTGAGAACGTCGATGCCGGCAGCCTTGGCGTCGGCGGCGGTGAGACGCTCGGCGAGGATCTTCGCACCCTCGATGGTGCGGGCCTGACGGTCCTTGAACTCGTCGGTGCCAGCGACCTTGAGGGCGACGGCCTTGGCGGCGATGGCGTGCATGAGCGGACCGCCCTGCTGGCCCGGGAAGACGGCGGAGTTGAGCTTCTTGGCCCACTCCTGCTTCGCGACGATGAGGCCGGAGCGCGGGCCACCCAGGGTCTTGTGGACGGTGGTGGACACGACGTCGGAGTGCGGCACCGGGGACGGGTGCAGACCGGCGGCGACGAGGCCGGCGAAGTGCGCCATGTCGGTCCACAGATACGCGCCGACCTCGTCGGCGATGGAGCGGAACGCCTCGAAGTCGAGGGTGCGCGGGTAGGCGGACCAGCCGGCGATGAGCACCTTCGGGCGCTCGGCCAGGGCCTGCTCGCGGACGCGGTCCATGTCGATGCGGTGGGTCTCCGGGTCGACCTCGTAGGCGACGACGTCGTAGAGCTTGCCGGAGAAGTTGAGCTTCATGCCGTGGGTGAGGTGACCACCGTGCGCCAGGGACAGACCCATGATCTTGTCGCCGGCATCGGCCAGGGCGTGGAGGACCGCGGCGTTGGCCTGCGCGCCGGAGTGCGGCTGGACGTTGGCGAACTCGGCGCCGAACAGGGCCTTCGCACGGTCGCGGGCGAGATCCTCGACGATGTCGGCGTTCTCGCAGCCTCCGTAGTAGCGACGGCCCGGGTAGCCCTCCGCGTACTTGTTGGTGAAGACCGAACCCTGCGCCTGCAGCACGGCGCGGGGGACGAAGTTCTCGGAGGCGATCATCTCGAGGAAGTCGCGCTGACGGGCGATCTCGCCACCGATGGCGGCGTGGACCTCCGGGTCGAGAACGGACAGTTCCTGGTAGCGAAGGTCAGAAGACTCAGCGGTCATGGGCGTTTAAGCCAACCTTTCTAGGGGGACACGGCATTCGACGCACAGCTTACCGCCCCATGATCGGCCCATACCCCCTGCCCCCGTCGGACAGGTGACACAATGGGGGGCATGTCCCGGCCCAAGGATGCCACCCCGTACGTGGATTTCGACCGCGCCTCCTGGCGTGCCCTGCGTAAATCGATGCCCCAGGTCCTCACCGAGGCCGAGGTCGAGGAACTGCGCGGCATCGGTGAATCCATCGACCTCGTCGAGGTGGCGGAGGTTTACCTGCCCCTCTCGCGTCTCATCCACCTGCAGGTCTCGGCGCGGCAGAAGCTCGTCGCCGCCACCGAGACCTTCCTCGGGTCCTCCTCCGGGCACGTGCCCTTCGTCATCGGCGTGGCCGGCTCCGTAGCCGTGGGCAAGTCGACGACCGCCCGCCTGCTGCAGGTGCTGCTGCAGCGCTGGGACTCCCACCCCCGCGTGGACCTGGTCACCACCGACGGCTTCCTCTACCCGGCCGCCGAGCTGCACGAGCGCGGGCTCATGGGGCGCAAGGGCTTCCCGGAGTCCTACGACCAGCGGGCGCTGCTGCGGTTCGTCACCGACGTCAAGTCCGGCCGCCCCTCCGTCGACGCCCCCGTCTACTCCCACAAGCTCTACGACCGGGTGCCGGACGAGGTGATGACGGTGTCCCAGCCGGACATCCTCATCGTCGAGGGTCTCAACGTCCTGCAGACCGGACCGACGCTCATGGTCTCCGACCTCTTCGACTTCTCCGTCTATGTCGACGCGCGCACCGAGGACATCGAGAAGTGGTACATCGACCGCTTCCTCCAGCTGCGCTCCACCGCCTTCCGCGAGCCCGGCGCGCACTTCGGCCACTACGCCGACTACGGCGACGCCAAGGCCCGGGCGGAGGCCCGTGAGATCTGGCAGTCGATCAACCTGCCCAATCTGGTGGAGAACATCCTGCCCACCCGCGTGCGTGCCTCGCTGGTGCTGCGCAAGGGAGCGGACCACCTGGTGGAGCGGGTACGGATGCGCAAGATCTAGGGCGCCCGGGTGCAAAGGCTGACGTATAGATAACCCGCGAACTGGGACAATGCAGGGAATTGAACGCTGCTCAGGGGAGCTTCTGCATCACGCCCGGCTCTACCGCCCCGCGCCCTGCACCCACTCGACGACGGCGTCCAGCTCGCTGAGGTCCACGTGGTCGGTGTCGGTGTCGTAGGAGTCGATCATCGCCTGGTCGTTGGCGCTGCGGTCCGCCTCCCGCCGGGCCTTGAGCGCCTTGATGATCCCCCACATGATCATCCGGTGCTTACGACTCATCGTCGAGTAGCTCAGGCGTCCGGGGAGGTAGAAGCGGGCCACCCCCTCCGGGACCATGTCTTTGAGCTGATCCTTGGCGCGGGCGACGTCGAGAAGCGTCATGCCGACGGCGCACACGGCAACGGGGCGCCCGCCGAGGTCCTGCTTCGACACCCAGCTCGCGGCGGGGATGACCGGGCCGTGGACGTGGGAGAGGACGACGAGGGGGTCGTGTGGATCGGCGACCGCGGGGGCGTCGGCCAGCGGCGCCGCGGTGACACCGAGGCGTGCGGCCAGCGCCTGCGCGTACTGCTCGGTGGAGCCGTAGGCGGATTCGTAGAGGACAGAGACCACGGGGAACCTACTTTCCGAATCGTCGACTGCGGTGCGAATAGTCCCGCAAAGCCCGTAGAAAATCAATTCTACGGAACGCCGGCCAGTAGGTGTCGGTGAACCAGATCTCCGAGTACGCGGCCTGCCACAGCAGGAACCCCGACAGCCGCTGCTCCCCCGAGGTGCGGATAACCAGATCCGGGTCCGGCTGCCCCGACGTGTAGAGGTGGTGCGACAACGACTCGACGGTGACCTTGTCGGCCAGCTCCCCCGGCGGGGTGCCCGCGGCGACCTCCTCCGCGAGCAGGTCGTGCACGGCGTCGACGATCTCCTGCCGCCCGCCGTAGCCCACCGCGATGTTCACCGTGATGCCGGTGCGGCCCACCGTGCGCTGCGCCGACTCGCGCCACCGCTCCGCGACCTCCGGCGGCAGCAGGTCGAGGTGCCCCACCAGCCGCACCCGGGCGGAGTGCTCCTCCCCGGAGAGCTCGTCGACGACGTCACCGATGATGCCGAACAGCAGCTGCAGCTCGTGCGCCTCCCGGCCCAGGTTCTCGGTGGACAGGAGGTAGACGGTGACCACCTCGACCTCGGTCTCCTCGCACCAGTGGACGACCTCGCCGATCTTCTTCGCCCCCGCCCGGTGGCCGTGGCTGATGTCCGCGTGTCCCGCCTCGCGCGCCCACCGACGGTTGCCGTCGGCCATGATCGCGATGTGCTTGGGCTGGCGCGCGCCCCTGAGCTCGCGCGCGAGGCGCTGCTCATAGAGGGAGTACAGCAGGCGGGTCAGTTTCACGGATCTCAGTCTAGTGTCTGGCCGGCCCGTCGTGTCCGCACTGCGGCTGCCAGTTCGCTGAGCAGGTCGACGGTGGTGTCGATGTCCATGCAGGCGTCCGTCACCGACTGCCCGTAGACGAGGTCACCCGGGTTCGCCTGATCGAGCGTCTGCGCGCCGGCCACGAGGAAGGACTCCAGCATGACGCCGGCGATGTGCTCGTTACCGTCCGCGATCTGCTTCGCGACGTCCCGCGCCACCTCCGCCTGGCGAACATGGTCCTTGCCGGAGTTGGCGTGCGAGGCGTCGATCATGAGGTGCGGCCGGTCGGTACGCTCCGCGAGCTTGTCGACGATGGCCTGCACCGACGCCGCGTCCGCGTTCGGGCCGGACGTGCCGCCACGCAGGATGACGTGGCAGTTCTCGTTCCCGGCGGTCTGCACAACGGCGGGGCGACCGCCGTCCGAGGTGCCGAAGAAGAAGTGCGGCTGCGACGCCGCCGACACCGCGTCCATGGCGACCTGGATGGTGCCGTCGGTGCCGTTCTTGAACCCGATGGGCATGGACAGGCCCGACGCCAGCTGGCGGTGGACCTGCGACTCCGTCGTCCGGGCGCCGATGGCACCCCACGCCACGAGATCCGCCCAGTACTGCGGGGAGTTCGGTTCCAGGAACTCGGCTGCGGTGGGCAGTCGGAGGTTGACCACCTCGCGCAACACCTCGCGGGCCAGCTCGAGGCCGTGGTTGATGTCGTAGGAGCCGTCGAGATGCGGATCGTTGATGAGCCCCTTCCAGCCGATCGTCGTGCGCGGCTTCTCGAAGTAGACGCGCATGATGATCTTGAGGTCATCGGCCAGCAGATCCGCCAGCGGGGCCAGACGGTGGGCGTAATCGAGGGCGGCCTCCCTGTCGTGGATGGAGCAGGGGCCGACGACGACCGCCAGGCGGTCATCCGCGCCGCGGAAGATGTCGGCGATCTCCGTGCGGTCACGGTCGACCCGTTCCTCCTGCTCCGGTGTCAACGGTGACCGGGCGCGCAGCTCCTCGGGGCTGGGCAGATCGTGGAAGGCGACGACGCGGCGGTTGGAGGTCGAGGGGTAGGTGAGGGTGCTCATGTGAGTGCTGCTTTCTGCTCTGTCGGAAGGTGGGTACGAAAAAAGCAGCCCCTCGACCCGATTTCTCGGGGAGGTGCTGCTTGGGCTCCGGGGATGTTCGTCGTTTACGCGCGCGTGACGACGAGGCTCAGCTCCGGAGCCCCGTCAAAATAAAATCGCTGGACGAACATGTCAGGGAGTATAGCACTAGAACCAGGACTGCTTGCGGCGGTCGAGGAGACCGGCCTCCTCCATCGCCTTGTCCACCGCCTCCTGGTCGAAGGGATCCAGGCCGTGGGCCTCCGCGAAGGCGCGGCGGCGGTTGTAGCGGCTGTAGCGGCGGTGGAAGGACCAGCCGATGAACAGGACCACCACGGCGAGCACGACGAGGACCGTCATGCCGATGGGCGAGGCCTTGCCGAACTCCGGGCCGAGCGGACCGCCCTGCTGCTGCTGGGCGAGGATCATCAGTTCTGTGAGATCAAGCATCGTTCACTTCCGTCTTCTTCTGTGTGGGCTCCAGCTTATCTGCCGTGATACCCGCGAAGAGATCGTCCTCCGGCAGGGAGGTGGCGACGCGGGTGCGGGCCAGCTCGAACTCCTCGGTGGGCCACAGCTTCTGCTGGACCTCCGCCGGGGTGGCCAGGAACGCGCCGGCCGGGTCGATCTGCGTGGCATGCGCCCGCAGGGCGGCCTCCCGGTGGGGGAAGTACGCGGCGCACTCGACCTGGGTGGTCACCCGGGCCATGATGTCGGCCTTGTTCTGCTCCCACCGCTCGAGCATCGGACCGTAGGGGCTGGTGCGGCCCTCGGCGATGAGGAGGTCGTGGAACATCTTCATCCGCTGCCGCACGAAACCGTGGGTGTAGTAGAGCTTCAGCGGGGCCCACGGCTCGCCGAGCTCCGGCTCGTAGTCCGGGTTGCCCGCGTTCTCCCAGGCCAGCATGGAGGCCTCGTGCACCTTGAGGTGGTCGGGGTGGGGGTAGCCGCCGTTCTCGTCGTAGGTGACGATGACGTGCGGGCGGAACTCGCGGATGATCTGCACGAACTCGCGCGCCACCTCGATGCCGGGCTCGAGGGCGAAGCAGCCCTCCGGCAGCGGCGGCAACGGATCACCCTGCGGCAGGCCGGAGTCGACGTGGCCCAGCCAGACGTGCTCGACGCCCAGGGCGGCGGCCGCCTCCGCCATCTCCGCGCGGCGGACGTTGACGATGTCCTCGAGGATCCCGGGCCTGTCCATCGCCGGGTTGAGGATGTCGCCCCGCTCGCCGCCGGTGCACGTGAGGACCATCACCCGGTTGCCTTCGGCGGCGTAGCGCGCGGTGGTCGCCGCGCCCTTCGATGCCTCGTCGTCGGGGTGGGCGTGGATCGCCAGGAGCCGGAATCCGCTCAACGTCTGTCGCTTCCTCTTGTCTGTAGCTGTTGTGTCAACCTGTCTCATCCTAGTCGATGGGGAGGAGCAGGCCCCGCCCGCACCATCCGATAGGATGAGGCCGGTACCCCACAATGATTGACGCGCCCTGCTGCAGAGGATGACTGATGAGCACTCCCGCCGACCCCCGTTCCACCGCCCGCTACGGCTCCGAGGGCGGCGGGCGCAACCGGAAGTCGCAGGGCAACCTCACCGGGAAAGCCATCGCAGTCATGGCGGTCGTGCTGCTCGCGGGCCTGGCGGTGGCCATCGCCCGCTACATGGCGGCCGACGCCGAGCGCGGTGACGTCACCATCTCCATGGTCTCCCACGAGCGCGTCGCCGACGACACCATGCGTCTGTGGGTGGATGTCACCCGCAAGGATCCGAACGTGGAGTCCTACTGCATCGTCACCGCCATGAACTACGAGATGGCCGAGGTCGGTCGCCGGGAGATCCTGGTGAAGCCGGGCGGCGACGCCGTCCAGCGCTTCGAGGTGGACATCCCCTCCCGTGACCTGCCGGTCTCCGGCAGCGTGTACGGCTGTTCCACGAGCGTGCCGGCCTATCTCACGGAGGGCCCTGCGCTCGCATCCGAGTGACCGGGCCGCTGGCCCGTGTGCTAAAATCCCTGACAATTGTTCACACCGGTGGGTGACGCGCGTGTCGGGGGTTCCCCGCCGGATGTTCGCCCCCACCGGCCCGAGGTACAGGGAAGGCAGGGACGCTACGTAGCTATGGCTGAGAACAGCAAGCAGTACATCACCCCGGAAATGAAGGCGAAGCTCGAGGCTGAGCTGCAGGCACTGATCGACCACCGCCCCGTGGTCGCCGCCGAGATCAACGAGCGCCGCGAGGAGGGTGACCTCAAGGAGAACGCCGGCTACGACGCCGCCCGCGAGATGCAGGACCAGGAGGAGGCCCGCATCAAGCAGATCTCCGAGCTCCTGGCCAACTCCACCACCGAGCGTGAGGGTGTCGTCGAGGGTGTCGCCCTCGTCGGTTCCGTCGTCCACGTCTACTACAACGGCGTCGAGAGCGAGAAGGAGACCTTCCTCATCGGTACCCGCGCCGCCGCCACGGACAACGAGCACCTGGAGACCTACTCCGAGCACTCCCCGCTCGGTGCCGCTCTGCTGGGTGCCCGCGAGGGTGAGACCCGCGAGTACACCGCCCCGAACGGGGCCACTATTTCTGTGACTCTGGAGTCGGCGAAGCCCTATGACTCCCAACTTGCCGCAACTCCGCGCTCGGCCAAGTAATCTCTCATACGAATCAGTGACTACCCGGAGGATCCCCACCATGTCCCGCATCTTCGCCCGTAAGGGTGCCGCTGTCGTCGGCGCCGCCGCTGTCGCCCTCGCCCTGGCCGCCTGCTCCCCGCCGAACGAGCAGCCGTCCGACGTCAAGGTCGACACCGCCACCGAGTTCCAGGCCCCGGAGGCCGAGAACGGTGCCGACGCTGACGCCACCACCACGACCGCCACCTCCACCCCGGTGACCACCACCGAGGACGAGGTCGTCGAGGAGGAGGCCGTCGTCGTCGAGGAAGCTCCGGTCCAGAACTAGCCGACCGTGACACCCCCGCTCCACACCCGGGCCCTGATGCTGATCGGCCTGGGTGTTGTCGTTTCCGCCTGCTCCCCGCCGCAGGAGCAGCCCTCCGACGTCAAGGTCGACACCGCGACGTCCTTCCGTGCGGCACCCGCCTCCCAGGTCGTGTCGTCGACGTCCGCTGCCCCCGCTCCCCTGCCGGGGGTCATCGAGTGTGTCGGTGCCCCGGAGTTCGAGCCGGAGTCCCTGGCCCTGGCCTGCGCCGACGACGATGACCGCCTGGTGGACATCACCTGGGACACCTGGACCCCGGAGAAGGCCACCGGCACCGCCGTCCGCGAGACCACCGAGCGGGGCCGGACTGAGCGCACCCGCGACGTCGAGGTGGAGCTCAGTGAGCCGGTCCGCAGCCCGCAGGGCCTGGTGTTCACCCGCGTCACCGTCGATGATGAGGAGATCATTCTCTGATGAACCTGCTCGAGCAGATCCCGCTGGTCACCCGCCGGGTGCTGGACGACGACACCGTCGGTGTCTCCCTCTCGCGCTCCTTCACGGCCTCCACCCGCGAGCTGTGGGAGGCGGTCACGGAGGCCGACCGCCGGGAGATCTGGTTCGGACCCGCCGAGGCGGAGGTCCACGCCTGCGAACCGGAGGAGCTGCTGCGCCTCGACTGGGAGGGAGGCGTCCTGGAGATCACGTTTGCCGACCGGACGCTCACCCTCACCCACACCTTCCCCCGGGATGGGCTGTGGGACACCTACGGCCCGGCCCTCGCCGGGATCGACTGGGACACCGCGCTGGCCTCCCTGGCCCTCCACCTGGCGATGGACGCCGAATCGGACGAGGGCGAGGAGGAGACGTTCATCCGTCGCCTGGCGGAGGAATGGAGCGTCGACAAGCAGCAGGCGCAACGCGCCGTCAACCTGTTCCTGGAATAGCGAAAGGGCCCCCGCAGGGGCCCTTCTCTGCTGTCCACCGCTAGTTGGAACGGAAGTAGGACAGCAGGCGCAGGATCTCGGTGTAGAGCCAGACCAGGGTGACGGCCAGGCCGAGGGCGACGCCCCACGCCATCTTGGACGGCGCGCCGGCGCGGATCATCTTGTCGGCGGCGTCGAAGTCGGAGAGGAAGCTCATCGCCGCCAGGCCGATGCAGACCAGGGAGAAGACGATGGCGAGCATGCCGCCGTCACGCAGCGGGTTCATTCCGGTGAACATGGCCAGCAGGAGGTTGCCCACGACGAGGACGAGGACACCGACGATCGCACCGGTGAGGATGCGGTTGAACTTCGGGGTGACCTTCACGGCGCCGGTCTTGTAGACGAAGAGCATGCCCAGGAAGACACCCAGGGTGCCCAGGACCGCCTGGCCGATCATGACGCCGGCGTCGGCGTTGACACCCTCGAAGGTGATGCCGGTGAACAGCAGGGAGATACCGCCGACGAACAGGCCCTCGAAGGCGGCGTAGATGAGGGTGACGGCCGCGGAGCCGTACTTCTTGCCGAACGTGGCCACCAGCACGGTGATGAGGCCGCCGATGGCGCCGACCACGGTGAGGATGAGCGCCAGGCCCGGGTTGACGAACATGTAGATGCCGAAGTTGAGCAGGGCGAAGACGACGATGACGCCGAGCGTCATGCCGGTCTTGGCGACGATGTCGTCGACGGTCATCGGGCGGTCGCCGGTGGCGGCCGGGGCCCGGCCGTAGCCGGAGTACGGGTCCTGGTAACCCTGCGGCGCACCTGAGGGGTAGGCGCCCGTCTGGATGCCACCCTTGGCGGTGGTGAGTGAGTTCATGACAGGGTTGCTGCTACGCACGATAAAACCCCGGTCCTTTCTGTTCCTGTGTGTTTCTACCCCGTACAACGTAGCAAAACCTGGATTAGTTCCCCGGGTGAGGAAACTCTTACCGACGCCGTGTCCGTTCCTGTACACTGTCCATGTTTTTGTCTCAACAAACCGAAAGGCGGACCACTCCACGATGGAGCCTCCCCCTGACAGACCCGCATCGTCCCAGCTCAACCTGAGGCAGGTGATCACATGCTGACCGCCGTCGCCCTGCTGGTCCTGGGACTGGTGATCATCGGTCTGATCATCGTGGCCAACGGCTATTTCGTGGCGCAGGAGTTCGCCTTCATGTCCGTCGACCGCACCGAGCTGCGCTCGCGTGCCGACGCCGGGGACGAGAAGGCCGCCGCCGCCCTCAAGGTGACCAACCGCACCTCCTTCATGCTCTCCGGCGCGCAGCTGGGCATCACGGTCACCGGCCTCATGGTCGGTTTCATCGCGGAGCCGCTGGTCGGCGAGTCGCTGGGCGTGCTGCTCGGCGGCGTCGGCGTACCGGTGGCCGTCTCCGTCGGTGTGGGCACCGTGCTGGCCCTGGCGATCTCCACGATCGTGCAGATGATCTTCGGTGAGCTCTTCCCGAAGAACTACACCATCGCCGCCCCGCTGAAGTCCTCCCTGGCGCTGGCCCGGTCGACGAACATCTACCTGGCGATCTTCGGCTGGCTCATCCGGTTCTTCGACTTCTCCTCCAACGCCCTGCTGCGCATGCTGCGCATCGAGCCGGTCGAGGACATCGACTCCACCGCCACCGCCGAGGACCTCGAGCACATCGTGTCCTCCTCGCGGGAGAGCGGCGAGCTCGACGACCAGACCTTCCTCGTCCTCGACCGCCTCCTCGACTTCCCGGAGCACGACGTCGAGCACGCGATGGTCCCCCGGTCCCGCACCGATGTCGTCGACCCGGCGACCACGATCGGAGAGGTCCGCCAGCTCATGGCCACCGCGCACACGCGCTACCCGGTCATCGACGACGAGCACAACCCCGTCGGCCTCGTCCACCTGCTCGACGTGCAGGACACCGAGCTTCCCGCCGCCGCGCCCGTCACCGAGATCATGCGCGACATCCTCGTGGTGCCGGAACTGATGTCGCTCCCCGACGCCGTCGCCAAGCTCGAGGACGCCCAGCAGAAGCTGGCCGGCGTCATCGACGAGTACGGCGGCTTCGTCGGCATCATCACCGTCGAGGACCTCGCCGAGGAGATCCTCGGCGACGTCACCGACGAACACGACGGCGAGTCCTCCGAGGACATCACCGAGACCGACGAGGACGAGTGGCTCGTCGACGGTGACACCCCGCTCGACGAGATCGAGCGTGCCATCGGCCACGACCTGCCGCAGGGTGACTTCGAGACCATCTCCGGTCTCCTCATCTCCCACACCGGCGGCCTCGTCGAGGAGGGTGAGGTCCACGTCATCGAGCTGGAGGCCGAGCCCGATGACTTCGTCGAGGGCGAGGACGCCCCCACCCGCTCCCTGCGCATGAGCGTGGAGGAGGTGGACCGCCACGTGCCGTCGGAGGTCCGCATCGAACTCATCGAGGAGGAGAAGAAATGATGAACTGGTACATCGCCCTGCCGGTGACCGTGCTGGTCATCGTGCTCTCGGCGTTCTTCGTCGTCATCGAGTTCTCCCTGCTCGCCGCCCGCCGCAACCGCCTGGAGGAGACTGCGGAGACCTCCGCCTCCTCCCGCGCGGCGCTGCGCAGCCTCAACGAGCTCACCCTCATGCTGGCCGGCGCCCAGCTGGGCATCACGGCGGCGACGTTCGCGCTCGGTGCCATCACCAAGCCGTGGGTCCACCACCTCATCGAGCCCGCCTTCGGCGCACTCCCCGACGGCGTGGCCTACGCGGTGTCCTTCGCCCTGTCGCTGTTCATCGTCACCTTCCTCCACCTGGTGGTCGGTGAGATGGCGCCGAAGTCGTGGGCCCTGGCCCACCCGGAGACCGCGGTGCGCGTCATCGCCGGGCCGGCGCGCGTGTTCATCACGCTCTTCCGCCCGCTCCTGTCGTGGATCAACCGGATGGCTAACGCGCTGGTCCGCCGGGCCGGGGAGGACCCGGTCGAGCGCGCCGCCGCCAAGGGCTACGACGCGGAGACCCTGCGCCACCTCGTCGAGCACTCGCGCGACACCGGCACCCTCGACGACATGTCCGCCAGCCAGATCACCGGGCTCATCGCTCTGGAGTCCATCACCGTCGGCGACGCCGTCACCCCGCGCCGCCCGCTGCCGGCCACCGCGACCGTCGCCGAGGTGCGCGCCCGCTCCCGGGAGATCCGCTCCATGCGCGTGCTGCTCGACGCCCCCGCCGGCGCCGAGCAGCCCACCCCGCACCTGGTGCACGTCCGCGACACCCTGCTCGCGGACCCGGCCGACATCGCCGACACCTACTCCCGTCCCGCGCTCCTGCTGCCGCAGACGACCACCCTGTCGGAGGCCCTCAACCTCATGCGCGGCAACAACGAGCAGGTCGCCGTCGTCGTCCCCGAGGACGGCATCGACGACTCCCCGGGCGAGGTCGTGGGTGTCATCACCTGGGACGACATCCTGTCCCGCCTGTGGCCCAGCATCGAGGAGGAGCTCGACCGCGTCAGTCGAGCGTGACCACCACCTTGCCGGTCGCGTGGCCGTCCTCCACCGCGGCGACGGCCTCTGCGGCCCGCTCCAGCGGGTAGTAGGCACTGACGTGCACCCGCGCCTGCCGCGCCACCTGCTCGAACACCTCGCGGGTGCGGCGGCGCGGCACCGCACTGCCCCCGAGCTTCTCGACGAGCGGTTTGTCCGCCACCGACACCAGCCGCGCCCCCGGCACCAGCACCGCCGCCTCCCGCAGCGTGTCCCCGCCCACGAGGTCGAACAACGCCGCGGGGCGCTCCCCCGCCCACTGCCCCTTGGGCACGTGCCGCGCCCCCAGGGACTCCACCAACTCCTTCTTCGCGTCCGAGGCCACCCCGATGACCTCGAGTCCCCGGGCCGTGGCCAGCGTGGTGATCGCGGTCCCCACACCCCCACCGGCCCCCAGCACGAGCAACTGCGCCCCCGCCGGCAGATCGAGCATGTCGAGGGCGTCGTAAGCCGTCCCCCACGCCACCGGCAGGCAGGCCGCGTGGCGCACGTCCATGCCCGCGGGCACGGGGGTGACGGAGGCGGCGTCGAGAAGCGCCTGCTCACCGAAGGTGCCGTGGCCGGAGGCCGCGGAACCGAACACCAGCTCCCCGGTGCCGACCACCCGGCCGGCGGCCTCCCGGCCGAACGCCATGGGGAACTTCACCTCCCAGCCGTTGGTGCCCTCGCGCGTGTTGAGGTCGCCCGGGTTGACCGCCGTGGCGAGCACGTCGATGAGCACCTGGTGGGGGCCGGGGGTTGGGGCGGGGACGTCGAGAAGCTCGAGGACCTCGGGCCCGCCGTGGGACCGAAAACCGAAGATACGCATGCCGCCCATTGTGCCTATGCTGGCGGCCATGATCACCGACGTTGACCGTGACTGGCTGGCCAGGGCCGTTGACCTGGCACGTCAGGCCCTCGACGCCGGGGACGAGCCCTACGGCTCCGTCCTCGTCGGGGCCGACGGCACCGAACTGTTCGCCGACCACAACCGCATCTCCGGCGGGGACGCCACCCGCCACCCCGAGTTCGCCATCGCCCGCTGGGCCGCCGGGAACCTCACCGCGCAGGGACGCGCCGACGCCGTCGTCTACACCTCCGGCGAACACTGCGCCATGTGCTCCGCGGCGCACGGCTGGGTGGGGCTGGGCCGCATCGTCTACGCCGCGTCCTCGGCCCAGATCGGGCGGTGGCGGGCGGAGCTGGGGCATCCCCCGGCGGCGGTGAACGCCATCCCCGTTCAGGACGTCGTGCCCGGCATCGTGGTCGACGGGCCGGACGAGGAACAGGGCGCACGCGTGAAAGAGCTCGTGGCGCGGATGCCGCGGTAGTGCCCCCAGTCGGACTCGAACCGACACTGAGCGGATTTTAAGTCCGCTGCCTCTGCCAATTGGGCTATGGGGGCCGGTGATGGCCAGGGGACCATCTTAGTCGACGCAGCAGCGCGAACGGCACCGGTACCCGGCCGGGACCGAAGACGAGCGGGAAGGGCGTCCGGGTCGAGGAACCCCCGGACGCGCGGTGCCATCAGGCCCGCAGGCGATCCCCCAGGCCGGCGACGATGCCGTCGAGGATGTCCTTCTCACTGATGACGAAGCTGTCGACGCTGGTCTGCGCGGCGATCATGTCCATGATGCCGTCGACGACCGCGCTGCCGCCGCCGAGGACGTCGGCACGCCCCGGGTGCACCACCGGGTTGAGGCCGCGGGTCTCGGCGGACTGGCGGCGGATCTCCGCGGTGAGCACACGCAGGGCGGAGAAGTTGAGCACCGAGCCGTGGATCTCGCGCGGGTCGTAGGTCTCCAGGCCCTGGGCCAGGGCGGACAGCGTGGTGAACGTGCCGGCGACGCCGACGAAGGTGCGCGCCTTGTCCACCGGCACGATCTTCACGACGTCGGCCAGGCGCTCGCCGATGTACTCCATGGCGATCTCGGTCTCGGTGTCCGTCGGCGGGTCAGAACGCATGATGCGCTCGGTGACCCGCACGCAGCCCATCTGCGCCGAGTGTGCGCCGAGGATCTCCCCGTCCGCGGTCCCGACGATGAACTCCGTCGACCCCCCACCGAGGTCGATGACGCAGAACGGGTCGTCGGAGGGGTTGAGGTCCGTGATGGCGCCACGGAAGGACAGGGCGGCCTCCTCCTCACCGGAAATGACCTCCGCCTGGGCACCCGGGGTGATGCGGCCGAGCAGCTCGGCGGTCATGCGGAAGAAGTCGTCCCGGTTGGAGGCGTCACGCGTCGCCGAGGTGGCCACCATGCGCACGGCCTTGACCTCCTCGAACTCCATGATCTCCACAAAACGGGAGAGCGCCGCCCGGGTCCGCTCGATGGCGACGGGGTCCAGCTCGCCGGTGGCGTCCACGCCCTGCCCGAGGCGGACGATCTCCATCGTGCGGGTGATCTCGCGGGTGGCCTCCCCCACGATGTCGCAGATGAGCAGGCGGATCGAGTTGGTGCCGCAGTCCACGGCCGCGACACGGGTCACTTGGCGGCCTCCTGGTAGAGCTCGTCGAACTGGTGGGGGTCGAAGCCCAGCTCCTCACACGTCGGCCAGTCCTGCGGGATCGCGGTGCCGCGCAGGCCCCCGCGGTCGGCGGCCAGGGCCACGGCCTCGGTGCCGAAACGCACCCGCTCCGGGCCCTCCGCCAGGGCGTAGGCGATGAGGACGTGGAGGCACTTGACGCGCTCCGGCATGCCGCCGCCGGAGAAGTCGGTGCCCAGATCCTCGAGGGCATTGCGCTCGGCGAGGTAGTGCTCGTGGGCGGCCGCGTAGTCGGCCTGCAGGGAGGCGTCCCCGGCGAGGCGCTCCTCCATCCACTTCATGACGTGCGCGACCTCCAGGCGCGACGCCTCGGCGGTCAGCCGCGGGTCGGTGAGGTAGTACAGGGTCGGGAAGGGGGTGCCGTCCGGCAGGCGCGGCGCGGTCTTCACCACGCCGGGCTGCCCGTCCGGGCTGCGGTAGGACACGGCCAGGACGCCACGGGGCTCGCGTCCCAACTGCTTCTCGACGGCCGCCAGGTCTGCTTCATTGACAGTCATGGCGATCATTCTTCCACGAGCACACCACCGGGGTCGTCTGCGGGCGGCGTTGCGATCGACGCCCACAGGATCTCGTACCACGTCAGGTCCGCCGTCAGCTCCTCCGCGGAGGTGGTCACCGAGGCGTCTGCCTCCATGTTGGGGTCGATGACGCGGAAGGCGATCTCCCCCTCCTCGATGAGCCCGAGGCGGCGGCGGGCCTCCTCACGGATCCACGCCTCGTCCTCGTAGCGGTCGATCTCGTCGAGGAGACGCTCCTTCTCCGCCTGCTTCGCCGCGATCGAGTCGTTGAGGCGGTTGATCTCCGACCGGCCCTGGAAGTAATTGTTCGCCGGGGCCCAGATCGTGCCGATGATGATGATCGCCACCGCCGCCAGCACACCGAACTCCGCCGTGTTGAAGCGCATCTTCGGCTGCTTCGGAGGCTTCGGCTGCTGCGCCTCCCGCGCGCGGGAGACCACCGGCACGGTGCGCCGGGAGCGGGAGGTGGGCTCGGTGTTCATAGACTCCCGAGTCTAGACGACGACGCCCCCTCCGCCCGGAAACCCGGGCTGAAGGGGGCGTCGACAAGCGCTGTGAGTTACTTCTGGAAGCGCGGGAAAGCGGAACGGCCGGCGTAGACGGCGGCGTCGCCCAGCTCCTGCTCGATGCGCAGCAGCTGGTTGTACTTGGCGACGCGCTCGGAACGGGCCGGGGCACCGGTCTTGATCTGGCCGCAGTTGAGGGCGACGGCCAGGTCGGCGATGGTGGTGTCCTCGGTCTCACCGGAACGGTGGGACATCATGGAACGGTAGCCGTTGCGGTGCGCCAGGTCGACGGCGTCGAAGGTCTCGGTGAGGGTACCGATCTGGTTGACCTTGACCAGCAGGGCGTTGGCGGCCTTCTTGTCGATGCCCTCCTGGAGGCGGGCCGGGTTGGTGACGAAGAAGTCGTCGCCCACCAGCTGGACCTTGTCGCCGATGGCGGCGGTGAGGGCGACGTAGCCGTCCCAGTCGTCCTCCTGCAGCGGATCCTCGATGGAGACGATCGGGTACTCGTTGATGAGCTCCTCGTAGACCTTGGACATCTCCTCGGCGGTGAGCTCCTGGCCCTCGAAGTGGTACTTGCCGTCCTTGAAGAACTCGGAGGAGGCGACGTCCAGGGCCAGAGCGACATCATCGCCCAGCTTGTACCCGGACTTCTCGATGGCCTCGACAATGAGGTCCAGGGCCGCACGGGTGGACTCGACGGACGGAGCGAAACCGCCCTCGTCGCCCAGGCCGGTGGACAGGCCCTTCTCCTTGATGACGGACTTGAGGGTGTGGTACACCTCAGCGCCGACCTGCAGAGCCTCGGTGAAGGTCTCGGCACCGATCGGGGCGATCATGAACTCCTGGACGTCGACGCCGGAATCGGCGTGGGCGCCACCGTTGAGGATGTTCATCATCGGTACCGGCAGCACATGGGCGTTCGGGCCGCCGATGTAGCGGTAGAGCGGCAGGCCGGCGGACTCGGCGGCGGCACGGGCCACAGCCATGGACACGCCGAGGATGGCGTTGGCGCCCAGGCGGGACTTGTTGTCGGTGCCGTCCAGGTTGAGCATGGCCTGGTCGATGGCGCGCTGGTCGTCGGCCTCGTAGCCGGCCAGCTCGTCGGCGATCTCCTCGTTGACGTTCTCGACGGCCTTCAGCACGCCCTTGCCCAGGTAGCGGTCGCCGCCGTCGCGCAGCTCGTGCGCCTCATGGACACCGGTGGAGGCACCGGACGGAACGCCGGCGGTGGCGAGGGTGCCGTCGTCGAGCACGACACCTGCCTCGACGGTCGGGTTACCACGGGAATCCATGATCTCTCGGGCGAAAACGTGAATGATGTCAGCCACTTGTGGGCCTCCTATAGCCATCTCGAAGTGTGAGTTCGTCTCGTCGCGCGCGCACGTCACGCGTCCGGTCCCAATTCTTGCAGAAAACCGGGCGCGGCGGGACCTATAGAGGTGGGTTCAGGGGGTACCCGTCAACGGGCGGGCTGATTGAGGGCGTAGGAACCGGCCGCGTCACGCACGTCGATGAGGTACTCCTGCGAACGGTTGTAGGAGTAGATCGCCCTCGTCCACCCCTCCGGGGTGGCCAGGTCACCGCCGTTGACGCACAGCAGATGGGCGGCACCGAGGGCGGCGTCGTCGATCTGGTGGGGGTCCGCGACACCGTCGCCGTTGGCGTCCCGGCCGTAGCGCTTCCACGACTCCGGGATGAACTGCATCGGGCCGACCGCGCGGTCCCACTCGGTGTCGCCGTCGAGGAGCCCGCCGTCGGTGTCGGGGATCGCCGCGAAGCCCGGGCTGCCGTCCAGCGGGATGCCGATGATTTTCGGCTCGGCGAAACCCTCCTCGTTGATCCGGCTGCGGTTGAAGTACTCACCCGAGTAGGTGCCGTGACGGGACTCTACCCAGCCGATGCCGGCCAGGGTGTTCCAGCGCAGGTTGCAGGTGGGCCAGGCGTCGCGGGCGATGAGCTCGGCGTTGCCGTAGGCGCGGACGGCGGCCGCGGGGATGCCGGTCTCCTCCGCCAGGGGTTCCGCCCAGAAGGTGAGCTTGTCGGCGGTGCGTCCGGGGGCGTGGACGTCGATGAGCGGGACCTCCGCAGCACCGGCCGGAGGGACGTTGTCCGGGACCGGCTGCAGCTGGCGGGTGGGGCTGGAGATGTCGAGGAAGGACAGGGCCCATCCGACGAGGGAGATGACCATAATGATCGCCAGGACCACGCCCAGACCACAGCCCATCACCCGTCTACTCATGAGGCACGATCCTACGGCATGGACCTTTCGGATGAGCATCCGGCTCGGAAGCCCAGAAAACTGCCACACACGTCACATCTGCCCCACAGATAACGTAGTCTCGCAGGCGTAACCGTTTCGTAGCTGAAAGGCCCCCGCCATGCTCCGCCGTACCCTCGCCACCGTCGCCACCGCCGGCATCGCCTTCGTCGGCCTCACCCCCACCGCCTCCGCCCAGAACGCCGAGGACCTCATCGCCAACGTCCCCTGCCCCGTCGCCGAGATCGCACTCCGCAGCGCCTTCCAGATCAACGAGAACACCACCCGCTCCGACCTGGCCAAGCAGATCCGCGACGCCGCCAAGCCGGTCACCGGCAACGACGTCGGCGCCTACCTCCTCGGCGCCCAGTACGCCGGCCAGATCGCCGACGAGGCACTCGAGTGCGGCATCGTCAAGGCCGACCCCCAGCTCATCCCCGGCCTGGAGAACATCCCCCACATCGGCGACATCCAGGACATCCTCCAGGGCCTGTCCAGCACCCTCCAGCCCCGCTAGAACCTACTCGCGGGACTTCCCCAGGGCCCACAGCCGCTCCTGCTCCTCGACGGCCACGACCCGTGTCGTGCCGTCGAATAGGTAGGGGGACCGGGACCGCAGCTTATCGACGAAACTCCCCGCCACATCACCGAAGTCGAACGCCGCGCGTCGCGACGCGATCTCCGCGTGGAACAGCACCTGCAGCAGCACATCCCCGAGCTCCTTCAGCAGCGCCTGATCGTCACCGTCGCCCTCCCACACCACGACCTGGTCGGCGAACTCCTGCGCCTCCTCCGCCAGGTAGGGCAGGAGGGAACGGTGCGTCTGCGAGGCCTCCCACTCACCGATCGAACAGGCCCGCTCCATCGCCCGGACCGCCACCCGCACCGGATCCCTCCGGGACTCCGCGACGATGACCTCCTCCCCCGCGTCGACGCGCGCGCGTACCCGCGGGTCGAGGTCGTCGGTGCTCACCAGCACGCCCGGCCCCTCCGCCGCGACGAGCCGGTCGATGTTCCACCGCACCGTGACCGGCACCTCGTCGGTGAACTCCAGCCTGCCACCCAGCCGCCCGTACGCCTCGAGGGGGATGAGGGAGGGCCAGCGGTCGTCGAGAAGCAGGACAGTCATGGGCTACATAGTAGATTGACCCGGTGACTACAGCGCGCATCCATACAGTGACCGTCTGGTCCCTCGTCGCCCTCATCATCGGATCGACGGTCGGCTCCGGCATCTTCTCCCTCCCGCAGAACGTCGCCTCGGCGGCCGGCCCCGGAGCGGCGCTCATCGGCTGGGCGATCTCGGCGGTGGGTATGCTGTCCATCGCGTTCGTCTTCCAGATCCTGGCGGTGCGCCGCCCCCACCTGGACTCCGGCGTCTACTCCTACGTCCGCGCCGGCCTCGGCGACTACATCGGTTTCACCTCGGGGTGGGGGTACTGGCTGGGGTCGGTGATCGCGCAGGTCGGCTACGCGACGCTGTTCTTCAACACCGTCGGCCACTACGTCCCGTGGGTGGGGGTGGACCGACCGGTGGCGACGGCGGTGGCGGTGTCGCTGCTGACATGGACGATCTTCGCGGTCCTGTCGCGTGGTGTGAAGCAGGCGGCGTTCATGAACGCCGTGACGACGGTGGCCAAGCTCCTGCCCATCGCCGCGTTCATCGTGCTCGTGGCGTTCCTCGGGTTCAGCTGGGAGCGCTTCACGATGGCGTTCTGGGGTGAGGGGCCGATCCTCGACCAGGTGCAGGGCATCATGCTGTTCACCGTCTGGGTGTTCATCGGCGTGGAGGGGGCGTCGGTGTACTCGAAGCAGTCGCGCACGCGTCGCGACGTCGGCCGCGCCACCATCCTCGGCTTCTTCACCGTCCTCGCCCTGCTCATGTCGGTGTCGATGCTCTCCTACGGCGTCCTCAGCCAGGAGGAGCTGGCCGCGCTGCCCGACAACTCCATGGCCGCGGTCCTCGAGGCCGTCGTCGGTCCGTGGGGCGGGCTGCTCATCTCCATCGGCCTGTGCCTGTCCGTCCTCGGTGCCTACGTCTCCTGGCAGATGCTGTGCGCCGAGCCGCTGGCCCTCATGGCCTTCGACGGGCTGCTGCCCCGCCGACTGGGCGCCGTCAACCACGCCGGCGCCCCGTGGGCCGCCCAGCTGCTGTCGACGGTGGTCATCCAGATCACGGTCATCATCTTCTTCCTCAACGAGACCGCCTACATCTCCATGGTGCAGCTGGCCACCGTCCTCTACCTCGTCCCCTATCTCTTCTCCGCCCTCTACCTCGTGCTCCTCGCCGCCCGCGGCCGCGGCATCGCCCATCCCCACGCGGGCGTGCTTTTCGACGACAGCGGCCCCACCCCCACCCCGGCGGACAACCGCCGCCACCTCCTGGTGGGGGTCCTCGCCCTGGTGTACTCGGCGTGGCTGTTCTACGCCGCGGACCTCACCTTCGTCCTCTTCGGCGCGCTCGCCGTCCTACCGGGGCTCGTCCCGTACGTGTGGACGCGCCTGCAGGCCAACGAGAAGGTCTTCAACCGCTTCGAGGCCGCCGTGGTCGCGCTGCTGGTCGTGGCCGGTGGGGCTGCCGCGTGGGGCCTGGCCCAGGGCTCGCTGTCGCTCTGATCGGTTTCGGAGAATCCGCCCCCATCTGGGATACTTGGCCCGACACACCGGGTAACCAAGGAGAAGAAGTGGCCACCAAGCTGTCATCCCACCTGCTCGACAAGATCGTCGAAAGCCCCGAAGGCTGGACCGGCATCGAGGCCGACGACGAATGGGCCGCCGAGGTCAGGCGTCTCGCCCGCGAGCGCAACGCCATCATCCTGGCCCACAACTACCAGCTCCCGGAGATCCAGGACATCGCCCACTTCACCGGCGACTCCCTCGGGTTGTCCCGTATCGCCGCCGACACCGACGCGGACGTCATCATCTTCTGCGGTGTCCACTTCATGGCCGAGTCCGCCAAGATCCTCTCCCCCGAGAAGACCGTCATCATCCCCGACGAGCGGGCCGGCTGCTCCCTGGCCGACTCCATCACCGCCGAGCAGCTCGCCGAGTGGAAGGCCGAGCACCCGGACGCCCTCGTCGTCTCCTACGTCAACACCACCGCCGACGTGAAGGCGCTCACCGACGTCTGCTGCACCTCCTCCAACGCGGTCGACATCGTCAAGTCGCTGCCCGCCGACAAGGAGATCCTGTTCAACCCGGACCAGTTCCTCGGCGCCCACGTGAAGCGGGAGACCGGCCGTGACAACATCCGTATCTGGGCCGGCGAGTGCCACGTCCACGCCGGCATCTCCGGCCCCGACCTGGTGGCCCGGACGGAGGAGAACCCGGAGGCCGACCTCTACATCCATCCCGAGTGCGGCTGCGCCAACTCCGCCATCTACCTCGCCGGCGAGGGGCTTGTCGACGAGAGCCGCGTCCACATGCTCTCCACCGGCCAGATGCTCGACGAGGCCAAGAACCAGCAGACCGGCACCGTCCTCGTGGCGACCGAGGTGGGCATGCTGCACCAGCTGCGCCAGACCGCCCCGGACATCGACTTCAAGCCGGTCAACGAGCGCGCCGCCTGCGCCTACATGAAGATGATCACCCCGGCCGCCCTCATCCGGGCCCTCGCCCTCGGCGTCGACGAGGTCGACGTTCCCAAGGACATTGCCGACGCCGCCCGCGAATCCCTCGAGCGCATGATCGCGGTCGGGCAGTCAGGGCTCGGCGAGTAACCCTCGGGCGGACAGGTCGCGGAGGGGGTGGGTGTTGCTGCGGGGTGGCCCACCATCCGGTGGGATGTGCACCACCCCGCCGGGATGACGTTCCAGGCGCCC
>NZ_FXAR01000004.1 GCF_900177745.1 Corynebacterium pollutisoli
GGGCGCCTGGAACGTCATCCCGGCGGGGTGGTGCACATCCCACCGGATGGTGGGCCACCCCGCAGCAACACCCACCCCCTCCGCGACCTGTCCGCGGCTGGGAGGGTCACCAGGTAGAGTCGCCGCGGAAGACGGCGTCGACGCCACCGTCGATGAAGATGACCTGGCCGCACAGATGCGTGTTGGCCGGGGACGTCAGCCATGCCAGGAGCTCTGCCGCCGATTCCGCCGGCATCCACCCGTTGAGCGGCATGGGCACCTGCTCCTCCAGCTGGGCGCGCCCCTCGGGGCTGTTGACCAGCTGCTCGGTCATGGGGGAGAGCACCACGCCGGGGGCGATGGCGTTGAGGGGGATGCCCGCGCCGGCCCACTCCGGGGTGGGGGCGTGGCGGCGCACCCAGCGGGCGATGGCCTGCTTGGACGTCGAGTAGTTGAGGTAGCCGGCCTCGGGGCCTGCGGCCTCGAGGGCGGAGCCGCGGGCGACGGCTGCGGTCTCGTCGCCGTCGAGAAGCGCGGCGAGCAGTTCATCGTCGGCGGGCTGGAGGGAGGCCATGGAGGCGGTGACGACGGCGCGCGGGGCGTCGGACTCGAGGAGCAGCGGGCGCAGCCCCTCCAGGGTGGCCAGGGCGCCGAAGTAGTTCACCTGCACCGTCGCGGCTACGGGGGCGGAGATGCCGGCGTTGGCGATGATCCCGTCGAGGCGGCCCCCGGACAGGGACGTCGCCTCGTCGATCATGTGCTGACGGCCCTCGGGGGTGGTGAGGTCGACGGTGATGTCGGCGTTCTGGAGATCCACCCCGATGACCTTGTGTCCCTGGGAGGAGAGGAGTTCGGCGGTCGCGGCGCCGATGCCGCTGGCGGATCCGGTGACGAGGTAGGTACGTGTCATGACCCCAGCCTAGGGGTCGACGGCTACTTCGCGCCGCGCGCCTTGCGGGTCACCCCGACACCCCCCATGAGGGCCACGCCCCGGAAACGGATGACCGGGGCACCGGCGGGGATGTCCTCCCGGCGGAGGGTGACGCTCTTGTCGTCGCTGACCCCGAAACCACCCATGATGCCGACGCCGTCGCTGACGATGTGCACGTCCTCCGGGACGACGATCTCGATGCCGCCCATGATGGCGACAGCGTTGATGACCGTCTCACGGGCACCCAACCGGGCCTCCCGGAGATCCACCTCGGTGCCGCCCATGATGGCCAGCGAAGTGTGGGTCGGGGCGCACAACCAGTCGCCGGTGCGCTCCGAACCACCCATGACGGCGAAGCTGAACGAGTCCCCACCGGGCTCACCCGTCACCTGCAGGTGGGAGGGGCGCGTCTGCGGGGCGTGGCCCGGGCGGACGGCAGGGGTGCGCTCGCTGAAGACCCGCAGCGGATCCGGGAAGAGATCGGCGAGCGGCTCGAGGAGCTCGTCCTGGTACTTCGTGGCCCAGATCTGGCGGGTGCGCTCGTCGAACTCGGCGTAGTCGAGCTGACCCTGGGAGAAGGCCTGGTTGAGGGCG
Source organism: Corynebacterium pollutisoli (assembly GCF_900177745.1). Lineage (GTDB taxonomy): Bacteria > Actinomycetota > Actinomycetes > Mycobacteriales > Mycobacteriaceae > Corynebacterium > Corynebacterium pollutisoli. The sequence goes on from NZ_FXAR01000004.1 coordinate 1,505, forward strand.
GTGACAGCGCGTTCGCGGTCACCGTCGCTGGCGCGGATGCGGGCGTTCATGTCTCCGATCGTACGGGTCAGGCGGCCCGATAGCGTCCCGAGGAGTCGACGCCGCGCGCGTACTGGACCACCAGGTGGGGGACCCGGCGGCGCAGTTCCGGCAGGTCACGCTCCAGGCGGGAGCCCGGCCACACCGTGGTGCGGATTTGGAGATCGACGCCGGATGCCCGGACCAGGTCCAGGGACTCCCACATGCGGTCGGCCACCGCGCGGCTGCAGCCGACCACCCCGGGGACGGACTCCGGCAGGCCCTTGATGTCCAGGCCGATCCAGTCGGGGCGGGTGGTGGGGGTGCCCAGCAACGCGACCAGCCGGGTGGGGGAGTAGCCGCTCGTGTGCAGCCCCACCGGGAAGCCGAGCTCGTGGACCGCGGCGATGGCGGCACCGAGGCCGGGGTGCATGGTGGGTTCGCCGCCGGAGATGACGGCGGCGTCGAGAAGCCCGCGGCGGCGGGTGAGCAGGGCGAGCAGATCCTCGAAGGGGACCGGGCCGACCCCCACCGGGCGGAGGGAGGGGTTGTGGCAGTAGCGGCACGCCAGGGGGCAGCCCTGGGTGAAGCCGGTGGCGACGAGGCGGCCGGGCCAGTCGGTGGCCGAGAACGGGATGATGCCGGCCAGGTCAGGCATGGAAGTGGACACGTTCGTGGAACTCCCCCTTCTTGCCGGTGTTGAAGCTGCTGACGGGGCGGAAGTAGCCCATGACGCGGGTCCACACCTCGGTGTCGGTGCCGCAGGTGGGGCAGGCGGGGTGGTCGCCGGAGAGGTAGCCGTGGGTGGCGCAGATGGAGAAGGTGGGGGTGATGGTGAGGTAGGGGAGACGGAAGGTGGACAGGGCGCGGCGCAGGAGGGTGGCGCACGCGTCGCCGGATTCGAGGGCCGCCCCCATGTAGAGGTGGAGGACGGTGCCGCCGGTGTACCTGGCCTGCAGGTCCTCCTGGGCGGCGAGGGCCGCGAAGGGGTCGGGGGTGTGCGCGACGGGCAGCTGGGAGGAGTTGGTGTAGTACGGTTCGGCGTCGGTGCCGGCCTGGAGGATGCCGGGGTGGCGCTGCCTGTCGGCGCGCGCGAACCGGTAGGTGGCGCCCTCGGCGGGGGTGGCCTCCAGGTTGTAGAGGTGGCCGGTCTCCTCCTGCGCCTCGACGAGGAGGGCGTTGAGGTGGTCGAGGAGGCGGGCGGTGAGCGCGTGGCCCTGGGGGTCGGTGATGTCGTAGGCGTCGCGGGTGAAGTTGCGGACCATCTCGTTGCAGCCGTTGACACCGATCGTCGAGAAGTGGTTGTCCAGGCTCGGCAGCCAGCGGGCGGTGTAGGGGTACAGGCCGCGCTCCATCTGCTTCTCGACGAACACCCGGCGCCGCTCGAGCGTGTCGACGCCGAGGTGGACGAGGTGGGTGGCGGCGTCGAGAAGCGCCTGCTCGTCGCCGGCATGGAGGTGCCCGAGGCGGGCACAGTTGAGGGTGACCACCCCGATGGAACCGGTGAGCTCCGCGGAACCGAACAGGCCGTTGCCGCGGGCGAGCAGCTCCCGCAGATCGAGCTGCAGGCGGCAGCACATCGACCGGATCATCCCCGGGTCGAGGTCGGAGGTGAGGAAGTTCTGGAAGTAGGGGAGCCCGTAGCGGGCCGTCATGTCGAACAGGGCCCGGGCGTTGGGGGAGTCCCAGTCGAAGTCCGCGGTGATGTTGTAGGTGGGGATGGGGAAGGTGAAGGGGCGGCCGTCGGCGTCCCCCGCCCCCAGCACCGCGATGAAGGCACGGTTGATGACGTCCATCTCCTCCTGCAGCTCCCCGTAGGTGAAGTCGACGGGCTCGCCGCCGATGAAGGGGTACTGGTCGCGCAGGTCGGTGGGGCACACCCAGTCGAAGGTGAGGTTGGTGAACGGCGTCTGGGTGCCCCACCGGGAGGGGACGTTGAGGTTGAAGACGAACTCCTGGAGGATCTGCTCCACCTGGTCGTAGGTGAGTCCGTCGAGGCGGACGAAGGGGGCCAGGTAGGTGTCGAAGGAGGAGAAGGCCTGCGCACCCGCCCACTCGTTCTGCAAGGTGCCGAGGAAGTTGACGATCTGCCCGCACGCCGAGGACAGGTGGCGCGGTGGGGCTGAGGAGATGGTGCCGGGCACGCCGCCGAACCCCTCGGCGAGGAGCTGGCGCAGGGACCAGCCGGCGCAGTAGCCGGCGAGCATGTCGAGGTCGTGGATGTGGATGTCGCCCTCGCGGTGGGCGCGGCCGGCAGTGGGGGAGAAGACCTCGTCGAGCCAGTAGTTGGCCACCACCTTGCCGGCGGTGTTGAGGATGAGGCCGCCGAGGGAGTAGTCCTGGTTGGCGTTGGCGTTGACGCGCCAGTCATGGCGGTCGAGGTAGGAGTTGATGGTGTCGGTGGGGGAGATCACGACATCAACCATAAGTCGGAATTACACCCGTGTTATCCCACATGTGGCGTTCATGTGTCACCCCCACCGCAACATGTGGTGGTCAGCCTGCGGTCTGCCGTCGGAGGGCCCCACTACATGTGGCGATGGGTGAGATCGGCCACCCCTCACCCCTGTCCGGGGGTGTGCCACTGCGCGAGGTGGTCGCGGAGGATCCGGTCGGAGACCTCCTTCGCCTCCCGGTTGGCCTCCACGGTGCCGCCCAGCATGACCTCCCAGCTCGGTCCGAACTGGGTGATGTCGTCCGCGAAGAGGTGCCCGGCGTTGGGCAAGATGTGGGCCTTAAGGCCCGGGTTGCGCTCGGCCAGGCCGCGCGCCGCCACCTCGCTCTGCCACATGGGGTCGGCGTCGCCGGCGAAGAGGAGGCCGCGGCCGTCGAAAAGCGGGATGTCGATGCGGGACTCCGGCGGTGCCGCCGCGGCTGCCGCCTCGTAGGTGGGGCGGTAGGAGATGGGCAGCCCGAGGATGAGGCGGCCCACCATGCCGAGATCGTTGCCGAAGGGGGCGAAGGGGACGGGCTCCCCCTCCCAGGTGAAGCTGCTCGCCTGCTCCGCGCTGTCGAACTGCAGTCCCGCGTAGGTGTATTCGGAGGGTGCGAACAGGACGAGGTTGTCGATCTCCGGGTAGCGGACCGCCAGGTTGGCGCCCAGTTCCGCCCCCTTCGAGGTGCCGATGACGGTGATCGGGCCGTCGTCGTCGGTCAGTACCAGGGCCTCGGCGAAAAACTCGAGCGGGACGTCGGCAAGCGAGTCCTGCTGGCCGGGCTGGCCGAAGAAGTAGAGGGCGAGCACGTCGTAGCCGTGGCGGTTGAGCTCGCGGGCGCGGGCGTCGTCCGCCGTGCCCTCCGAGCCGCCGAAGGTGATGACCATGCCGGGGAGGTCGCCCGGATAACGGATCCCCCGGAGGTAGTCGCCGTCGACGGGGATGCCGCCGTGTTCGCTCACCGCCAGCGCCCGGTTGGTCCGGTCGGGGCCGGGGACGGCGTAGTGGTTGAGGTTGTACGCACGCACGCCCCACACGACCAGCGCCGCGGCCAGAAGGACGCCCACGACAACGCCGAGAACTTTCGCTGCTCTTCTCATGACCCTATTCTGGCTCCTTGACGTAGCGGCATGCCCAGGGAATTTGGGTTGACGGCAGGGATTCCGGTAACGTGCACGGCAGTCCCACGTCTCCATGGTGGGAGCCTGAATTTCCTCCCGGTAGGCCAGCGAGAGCGGCTGACTGGGTTTCGCACGTTTAAAAGCGCGCACCAAACAGGCGAAGAAACTTCCGAATCTCTCGGTCGGCTCATCCGACCGGATAAGCCGATCAACACAGAAAGACGGTTATGCCCACTATTCAGCAGCTGATCCGTAAGGGTCGCCACGACAAGGCCGCGAAGATCAACTCCGCGGCTCTGAAGGGTTCCCCGCAGCGTCGCGGCGTGTGCACCCGTGTCTACACCACCACCCCGAAGAAGCCGAACTCCGCTCTCCGTAAGGTCGCCCGTGTGCGCCTGACCACCGGCGTCGAGGTCTCCGCCTACATCCCGGGTGAGGGCCACAACCTCCAGGAGCACTCCATGGTGCTCGTCCGTGGCGGCCGTGTGAAGGACCTCCCGGGTGTCCGCTACAAGATCGTCCGCGGCACCCTCGACACCCAGGGTGTCAAGGACCGCAAGCAGGCCCGCTCCCGCTACGGCGCCAAGAAGGGACAGTAATCAATGCGTAAGAACCGTGCACCCGAGCGTCCCGTCGTCAAGGACCCGGTCTACAACTCCGAGCTCGTGACCCAGCTCGTCAACAAGGTCCTCCTGGACGGCAAGAAGTCCACCGCTGAGCGCATCGTCTACGGCGCTCTCGAGGCCTGCCGCGAGAAGACCGGCACCGATCCGGTCGGCACCCTCGAGAAGGCACTGGGCAACATCCGCCCGGACCTCGAGGTCCGCTCCCGCCGCGTCGGTGGCGCCACCTACCAGGTTCCGATCGAGGTCCGCCCGGGCCGCTCCAACACCCTGGCCCTGCGTTGGCTGGTCACCTTCACCCGTCAGCGTCGTGAGAACACCATGATCGACCGCCTCGCCAACGAGATCCTGGACGCGTCCAACGGTCTCGGCGCCTCCGTCAAGCGCCGCGAGGACGTCCACAAGATGGCCGAGGCCAACCGCGCCTTCGCCCACTACCGCTGGTAGTAGAGGGATTCACCACCATGGCCCAACCGACAGCCGCTCATTGCCGTCCCGGACGGCTCTGAGGCGACTCGTCGTTGGGCCTTCGGTGTCCCCGGGGTGTTCTGTGAGGATCGTCCCACCACTGATGAACTGTCAGTGCCGTAGACTGGTATGTCGGCGACAGATGCCAGTGCGGCCATTCAATGGCAGTATTGAACGAGAACTATCCACTGAAGGTGTCCGCGGCTGACCCGCCGCCGGGCTCCGAGATCTACAAGTTGGGGTAAGACTGTGGCACAAGAAGTGCTTAAGGACCTGAACAAGGTCCGCAACATCGGCATCATGGCCCACATCGATGCCGGTAAGACCACCACCACCGAGCGCATTCTCTTCTACACCGGTATCAACCGTAAGGTCGGCGAGACCCACGACGGTGGCGCCACCACTGACTGGATGGAGCAGGAGAAGGAGCGCGGTATCACCATTACCTCCGCAGCTGTCACCTGCTTCTGGAACGAGAACCAGATCAACATCATCGACACCCCGGGCCACGTCGACTTCACCGTCGAGGTTGAGCGTTCCCTGCGTGTTCTCGATGGCGCCATCGCCGTCTTCGACGGCAAGGAGGGCGTGGAGCCGCAGTCCGAGCAGGTCTGGCGTCAGGCCACCAAGTACGACGTTCCGCGTATCTGCTTCGTCAACAAGATGGACAAGCTGGGCGCCGACTTCTACTACACCGTCGGCACCATCGTCGACCGCCTGGGCGCGAAGCCGCTGGTCATGCAGCTGCCGATCGGCGCTGAGGACGACTTCGACGGCGTCGTCGACCTCGTCGACATGAAGGCCCTCACCTGGCGCGGCAAGACCGAGATCGGCACCGAGGCCACCGTCGAGGAGATCCCGGCCGATCTGCAGGACAAGGCCGAGGAGTACCGCGAGAAGCTGCTCGAGACCGTCGCAGAGTCCGACGAAGAGCTCATGGAGAAGTACTTCGGCGGCGAGGAGCTGACCAAGGAGGAGATCCAGGGCGCCATCCGCAAGATGGTCGTCGCCTCCGAGATCTACCCGGTCTTCTGTGGCACCGCGTACCGCAACAAGGGCATCCAGCCGCTGCTGGACGCTGCTGTCGCGTACCTGCCGAACCCGCTGGACGTCGGCGAGGTCGTCGGCTCCTCCGTCACCGACGAGTCCGAGAAGATCACCCGTAAGCCGTCCGTCGACGAGCCGTTCTCCGCTCTGGCCTTCAAGATCGCCGCTCACCCGTTCTTCGGCAAGCTCACCTTCGTCCGCGTGTACTCCGGTCGCGTGGAGCCGGGCGAGCAGGTCCAGAACTCCACCAAGGGCAAGCGCGAGCGCATCGGCAAGCTGTTCCAGATGCACGCCAACAAGGAGAACCCGGTCGAGGAGGCCCTCGCCGGCAACATCTACGCGTTCATCGGCCTGAAGGACACCACCACCGGTGACACCCTCTGCGCCCAGGACGCCCCGATCATCCTCGAGTCCATGGACTTCCCGGATCCGGTCATCAAGGTCTCCATTGAGCCGAAGACCAAGGCCGACCAGGAGAAGCTGGGCGTCGCCATCGGCAAGCTCGCCGAGGAGGACCCGACCTTCACCGTCGAGCTCGACGAGGAGTCCGGCCAGACCGTCATCGGCGGCATGGGCGAGCTGCACCTCGACGTTCTCGTCGACCGCATGAAGCGCGAGTTCAAGGTCGAGGCCAACGTCGGTGCCCCGCAGGTCGCGTACCGCGAGACCATCCGCAAGCCCGTCGAGAAGCTCGAGTACACCCACAAGAAGCAGACCGGTGGTTCCGGTCAGTTCGCGAAGGTCATCATCGGCATCGAGCCCTACGCTCCGGCCGAGGACGAGCTGGAGGAGGGTCAGAACCCGCTGTACCACTTCGAGAACGCCGTCACCGGTGGCCGCGTGCCGAAGGAGTACATCCCGTCCGTCGACGCCGGCATCCAGGACGCCATGCAGTACGGCTACCTGGCCGGCTACCCGCTGGTGAACATCAAGGCCACCCTCATCGACGGTCAGTACCACGACGTCGACTCCTCGGAGATGGCGTTCAAGATCGCCGGCTCCCAGGCTCTCAAGGAGGCCGTCGCCAAGGCGAAGCCGGCCCTGCTCGAGCCGCTGATGGCCGTCGAGGTCGTCACCCCGGAGGAGTACATGGGCGATGTCATCGGTGACATCAACTCCCGCCGTGGCCAGGTCAGCGCCATGGAGGACCGCTCCGGCGCCAAGGTCGTCAAGGCCAAGGTCCCGCTGTCCGAGATGTTCGGTTACGTCGGTGACCTGCGTTCCAAGACCCAGGGTCGTGCAAACTACACCATGGTCTTCGACTCCTACGCCGAAGTCCCGTCCAGCGTCTCCGAGGCCATCATCGCCGAGCGCACCGGCGCTTAGCACCCCCACTGCTCATCGGCGCCCCGTGCCGGCGTCGATGGGCAGGGTGGGTAGCGGTCGGGCTGAGCAGGCACCTGACGTAGAAGGTGTCGGCTGAGCCGGCCGTTACCCACCGTGTGATCCACTCGGCCGCAGTTTGAAAAAACGGCGGTGGAAATCTAGGATCGTGTAACTGGCACATTGTGAAAACGCCATCCGGCTTGTTCCGGCACTGGCGACTGTCAACCACGTGGCTGCGAAGGTCGTAGCCACCATGAAGTCCAGGAGGACATACAGTGGCAAAGGCGAAGTTCGAGCGTACGAAGCCGCACGTCAACATCGGCACCATCGGTCACGTCGACCACGGCAAGACCACCACCACCGCCGCAATCACCAAGGTTCTGGCCGACAAGTACCCGGAGCTCAACGAGTCCTTCGCCTACGACGCCATCGACAAGGCGCCGGAGGAGAAGGAGCGTGGCATCACGATCAACATCTCCCACGTTGAGTACCAGACCGAGAAGCGTCACTACGCTCACGTCGATGCCCCGGGTCACGCCGACTACATCAAGAACATGATCACCGGTGCTGCTCAGATGGACGGCGCCATCCTCGTGGTCGCCGCCACCGACGGCCCGATGCCGCAGACCCGCGAGCACGTGCTGCTGGCCCGCCAGGTCGGCGTCCCGTACATCCTCGTCGCCCTGAACAAGTGCGACATGGTCGACGATGAGGAGATCATCGAGCTCGTCGAGATGGAGGTCCGCGAGCTGCTGGCTGAGCAGGACTACGACGAGGAAGCCCCGATCATCCACATCTCCGCTCTCGGCGCCCTCAACGGCGAGCAGAAGTGGGTCGACTCCGTTCTCGAGCTCATGCAGGCCTGCGATGACTCCATCCCGGACCCGGAGCGCGAGACCGACAAGCCGTTCCTGATGCCGGTCGAGGACATCTTCACCATCACCGGTCGTGGCACCGTCGTCACCGGCCGTGTCGAGCGTGGTCAGCTGAACGTCAACGAGGATGTCGAGATCATCGGCATCAAGGACAAGGCCACCACCACCACCGTCACCGGTATCGAGATGTTCCGTAAGCTCCTCGACTACACCGAGGCCGGCGACAACTGTGGTCTGCTGCTCCGCGGTATCAAGCGTGAGGACGTTGAGCGCGGCCAGGTCATCATCAAGCCGGGCGCTTACACCCCGCACACCGAGTTCGAGGGTTCCGTCTACGTCCTGTCCAAGGACGAGGGCGGCCGCCACACCCCGTTCTTCGACAACTACCGTCCGCAGTTCTACTTCCGCACCACCGACGTCACCGGCGTCGTGAAGCTGCCGGAGGGCACCGAGATGGTCATGCCGGGCGACAACGTCGACATGTCCGTCACCCTGATCCAGCCGGTCGCCATGGACGAGGGCCTGCGCTTCGCTATCCGCGAGGGCTCCCGCACCGTCGGCGCTGGCCGCGTCACCAAGATCATCAAGTAAGGTCCCCTTACTGATCTGACCTGAAGGGTCCGGTGGGAATGATCCCGCCGGGCCCTTTCGGCGATTCCGGGGTAGTTACGCAACCGTAACCGTCCGGGCCTTTGGTAATCGGGGGTGGTCCGGGTATCTTCTATCGCATGCTCAGAACCATTCTCGGCGCCAAGATCCACCGCGCCACCGTCACGCAGGCCGACCTGAACTACGTCGGTTCCGTCACGGTGGACGCTGACCTGCTTGCCGCGGCCGGCCTCATCGAGGGAGAGAAGGTCGCGATCGTCGACGTCACCAACGGTGCGCGTCTGGAGACCTACGTCATCACCGGCCGCCCGGGCACCGGTGAGATCTGCATCAACGGTGCCGCCGCGCACCTCATCCACCCGGGTGACATCGTCATTCTCATCTCGTACCTGCAGGCCACGCTCGAGGAGGCACTCGAGTACGAGCCGCGCATCGTCCACGTCGACGAGAACAACCGCATCGTCGCGCTCGGCAATGACATCGCCGAGGCCGTTCCGGGTTCGGACACCGTCTCCGCCCGTATCTGATGCACGATCCGCTGCGGATCCCGGGGGTGCTCGACGCGGTGCGTCGGGTGTGGGAGGGGCAGCCCGATCTCACCCTGCCGACGCTGTTCGCCATGCTGGCGAATCGCGGTGTCGGGTGGGGCGCGGGCGATGAGGATCTCCTCCGTGAGCTCGCCGCGATGGAACGTCTCCATCCCGGCGAGCTCCCGCTTGTCGACGCCCGCGTCACCGCCCGTTTCCTCCTCCACACCGACGGCCCCGCGCACCGGGTGATGGTCGACCCGTGGCGCGTCGTCGTCCGCCGCCCAGGTGTCACCGCGCAGCCCGGTGTGTGGAGGTACGCCACCCTGCGCGCGGCCACCGTCGGTGGCCCCCTGGTGGTCACCTCCGCCGAGGGCATCGATCACCGCCTCGGGGTGCTCACCCGGATCACGCTTATCGACGACGCACCGACCTCGACCGTCGCCACCCTCGACGGGCGGCGTCGCCGCGACCAGGGCGATGCGGTGTATCTGCTCAGTCTCACCGATGACACGACGCTGCTGCTCTCCCACGGGCTCGACGTCTTCCGCGCGGGGCGCCGCGAGCTGCAGCATGAGACGCGATCGTGGGAGTCCCTCGTCACCTGCACCCCGGGGCACCCGCTGGTGGTGCAGCCGCCCGGTGGGGGTCCGGTCGTGGAGTATGCGTCGGTGCGGGAGATCCTCGTCGTCGAGGGTTAACGCTCCGGGGGGAGCAGGTGCAGTTTGTACACCGTGTCTACCTCGATACCGGGGGTGGCGGCGCGGAACTCTCGTTCGGAGGCCTCGAGTGTCTCGCGCAGGGCGAGGACATCGGCACCGGGGCGGGCCCGGACGGTGATGGTCATCGTCGGGCGGTCCCAGTGGGTGACCACGCTGTGGAGCACGGAATCGACGCGGGGATGTTCCTCGAGTTCCTTTGCGATGGCTCCGGCCAGGGACGCCAGGTTGAGGGCGATGGTGCCGGAGGCGTCGGAGGCGGGGGAGACCACGCGGCTGAGCCGGTAGCGGCGGACGTTGAGCGCGATGAGCCACCCACCGAGCACCGCGCTGACCAGCATGATCCCCGCCAGCGCCCAGTCGAACCAGGACTGGTCGGGCGCCGCGCGCCAGGCGGGGAAGTCGATGAAGCCGGTGACGCGCTGCGACAACGGGAGGTCGAAGTACAGGCCCACCGCCCACACGCCGCCGGCGAGGATGAGTAGCCCGACGACGAGGACGACGATCCGGTCGAAGTAGTTGATTCGCCTGTTCATTCGCTCGCCACCTCCTGGCGGACACGCACCGACAGGCCGAGGCCGAGGGCAGAGACGGTGTGGGCGAGGGCGGCGTCGACAAGCGGGGCGAGATCGTCCCGGTGTCCGGTGACGGACACGTGGGCCGTGCTGCCGGACAGCCGGGTCGCGGCGGTGGTGACGCCCGGGACGCGGCGGGCGGTGGCGCTGAGCAGGCGGGAGATGTCCACCGGCCGCATCCACAGCGACGCCTCCGAGCGGACGGCGCGGTGCGTGTACGTGCGGGGGCGCAGCGCCACCCACACCAGTAACGTCCCGAGCACGCCCGCCACGGCACCGGCGGGCAGCATCCACGGCTGGTAGGTGGCGTCGCCGATGGTCATGATGATCGGTTCCACCCAAGAGTCCCAGTGGATGGACGTCGAGTTGCGCAGCCAGATCTCCCGGCCGCACACGATCGCCGTGGCGAGCAGGGCCAGCCCGATGATGATGGCCACGTACCGGGCCAGCGGCGTGGCGCGGGGCGATCTACCGGTCACGGTGACTCCTCACGGTGACCGGGCGCAGCCGCGGCGGCGGGGGAGTGGCGACCGGTCGCAGGCGGGGTCGGGTGGGGTGCGCGGCGACGGCGGTGGCCGTGACCGGGACATCCGGAACGACCGGCCCGACGACGACGTTGACGTGGGTGACCGTCAGCCCCGTCATGTCGGTGACCCAGTCGGTGATGGTGCGACGGACCGATTCCGCCACGGCGGTCACGGGCGAGGGCCACACGACGGCGATGAACGCCTCGACCGAACAGGTGCCGGCGGCGTCGTCGACGATGACGTCGTAACGCGGGTACGTCCGGCCGGCCAGACTGCGCGCCAGCTCCGTCGTCCCGGGCACCGAGGCGGCCGCGCCGGCCACGATGCGGGAGACCGCCCGCTCGGAGATCCGGACGCCCATCTACTCGCGTCCCCTCAGCAGCGAACGCAGGTCGAGCGTGCCGTCGAGGTGTGCGCCCACCACCCCGCCGAGGGTGCCGAACAACACCGCCCACAGCAGTCCCGCCCACCCGCCGAAGATGGTGGCGAAGGCGAGGACGAGTCCCAGGATGATCCCGGCCCGGGTGTGGCTCATGCCGCTCCCTCCCGGGCATCGGCGAAGCAGACGGTGACGGGGACGTCGACAAGCGGGGCGACGGTGGCGCGCACCTCCGCGGCGATGTCCGCCAGGGGGCGCGGGTCGGAGAGGTCGACGACCAGCCACACCTCGAGGGCGTCCGCGGTGCGGCGCAGCCCGGTGACGCGGTGACGGGGATAGAGGAGGGCCACCTCCCCGAAACGACCCGAGTGGAGATCCGCCACCCCGGGCACCGCGCGGATCGCGGCGGCGAGCCGGTCGGCGGTCGGCCGCGGCACGAGCACACTAGCGGACATCGGGTTCCTCGTCCGGACCCAGATCCAGGTGCACGTCGTGGACGGTGACGTTGACCTCCGTCACCTGCAGCCCCGTCATACGCTCGACGGCGGTGATGATGTTGGAACGGATCGCCTCCGCCAGATCGTGGATGGCGACGCCGTACTCGGCGACGATGGCCACGTCGACCGCGGCCTGCCGCTCACCGACCTCCACGTGCACACCCTGCTGGGCTACGGCCTCCCGGAACCCGGACCCCATGCGGGCCCCGCTGCCGCCGAGCGCGTGCACCCCGGAGACCTCCCGGGCGGCCAGCCCGGCGATCTTGGACACCACGACATCCTCGATGAGGGTGATCCCCCGACCGGAGTCGGTGGGCGGCGTGAGATTCTGCTCCGACATGATGTGACTCCTGCAACATTATCGACGTGTGCGTGATCCCCATACTAGTTCTGCACAGGCGGATTGTGTTTCGGACGCGTGACGTGCTTTAATACATGGGTTGCTTTAACACGACGTGTGCCCGGGCGCAGCTCGGGGAACATCGTCGCTGGTGAGGCGAACATGACACCTTCGTCAGGCAGTCCGTCAGGACCGGCTGGGAAGGCTCCGCACATCGGGTCAAGGTCACCACCCTGGTTCGACACACCCGAGCGCGGAGACCGGAGAAGGGGCATGGCAAATAAACAGCGGCAGTACACGAGGGCCCACGCTTATCGCGAGATGAACGTTCCCTTCCTACTTGACTAACGGGTCTTGTACCCCGTCAGGAGCACTCCCGGTGATGTTGTTTGTCACGTTGAACAGCCCCGGAACCTCCCGGCCAGTCATGGCAGTCAGTAACTGGCGTTGCGCCCAGGCCCCATAGCCCGGACAACGTTATAGAGAAATCGAGAAGCGAATTCCCACCGCTCCAGCACGGATGTGGGACAAGCGAGGAAGAGGATAAGCGTGGCCGGACAGAAGATCCGCATTCGGCTTAAGGCCTACGACCACGAGGCGATCGACGCATCCGCTAAGAAGATCGTCGAGACCGTCACCCGCACGGGTGCCCGCGTCGTTGGCCCGGTGCCGTTGCCCACCGAAAAGAACGTGTACGCCGTTATTCGTTCTCCCCACAAGTACAAGGATTCTCGCGAGCACTTCGAGATGCGCACCCACAAGCGCCTGATCGACATCCTCGACCCGACGCCGAAGACGGTTGACGCCCTCATGCGCATCGACCTTCCGGCCAGCGTCGACGTGAACATTCAGTGATCGACGAGAAACTTGGCGGAGAATAAATAATGAGTGAAAACGAGATCAAGGGCATTCTGGGCACCAAGCTCGGCATGACCCAGATCTTCGACGAGGAGAACCGTGTCATCCCGGTCACCGTCGTCGAGGCTGGGCCGTGCGTTGTGACCCAGATTCGCACCAAGGAAACCGATGGCTACAACGCCATCCAGATCGCCTACGGCGAGATCGACCCGCGTAAGGCCAACAAGCCCGTCGCAGGTCACTTCAAGAAGGCCGGCGTCACCCCGCGTCGCCACGTGACCGAGATCCGCATGGACGACGTCTCCGGCTACGAGCTCGGACAGGACATCACCGTCGAGATCTTCGACGGCGTCACGTTCGTCGACGTCACCGGCACCTCCAAGGGTAAGGGCTTCGCCGGTGGCATGAAGCGCCACGGCTTCGCAGGTCAGGGTGCCGGTCACGGTAACCAGGCCGCACACCGTCGCCCCGGTGGCATCGGTGCTGCCGCGACCCCGGGTCGTATTTTCAAGGGCAAGCGCATGGCCGGCCGCATGGGTACTGACCGCGTCACCACCCAGAACCTCAAGGTTCAGAAGATTGACGCCGATGCCAACCTGCTGCTCATCAAGGGCGCAATCCCGGGCAACCGTGGCGGCATCGTGACCGTTAAGACCGCAGTGAAGGGCGGTGCTCACGCATGACCAATCTGAAGCTCGACGTCCACACCGCTGACGGTAAGACCGACGGCCAGGTTGAGCTGCCGGCCGATATCTTCGACCGCGAGGTGTCCATCGCTCTGATGCACCAGGTCGTCAACGCCCAGCTCGCCGGCGCCCGTCAGGGCACCCACTCCACCAAGACCCGTTCCGAGGTCCGTGGTGGTGGCCGCAAGCCGTACCGCCAGAAGGGAACCGGCCGCGCCCGTCAGGGCTCGATCCGCGCACCGCACTACACCGGCGGCGGCATCTCGCACGGCCCGAAGCCGCGCGACTACAGCCAGCGCACCCCCAAGAAGATGAAGGCCGCCGCACTCGCAGGCGCCCTGACCGACCGCGCACGTAACGCACGTATCCACGTGATCACCGAGCTCGTTCCGGGTCAGACCCCGTCGACCAAGTCGGCACGCACCTTCATCGAGCGCCTGACCGACCGTAAGTCGGTTCTGCTGGTCGTCGGCCGCGAGGACCTCAACGCCCGCCGCAGCGCCAACAACCTGCCCGGCGTCCACATCCTGGATGCCGGCCAGCTGAACACCTACGACGTCCTCAAGTCGGACGACATCGTGTTCTCCGTTGAGGCTCTGCACGCCTTCATCAACCGCAACGCTGTTGCGGACCAGGAGGAGAACTAATGGCCAAGATCGCCAACCCGCGCGACATCATCATCGCGCCGGTCGTCTCGGAGAAGTCCTACGGTCTGATGGAGCAGAACGTCTACACGTTCCTCGTCGACCCGGCCTCCAACAAGACCCAGATCAAGATTGCCGTGGAGCAGATCTTCGGCGTGAAGGTGGATTCCGTGAACACCGCCAACCGTGAGGGCAAGCGCAAGCGCACCCGCACCGGTTTCGGTCAGCGCAAGTCCACCAAGCGCGCCTACGTGACGCTCCGTGAGGGCAGCGACTCCATCGACATCTTCGGCGGCTCCGCCTCCTAAGGGTCGAGAGAAAAGGACACATTATGGCTATTCGTAAGTACAAGCCGACAACCCCGGGTCGCCGCCAGAGCTCCGTCTCCATGTTCGACGAGATCACTCGTTCGACCCCGGAGAAGTCTCTGCTGCGCCCGATCCACAAGACCGGTGGCCGCAACGTGCACGGCCACATCACCACCCGTCATAAGGGTGGCGGACACAAGCGTCGCTACCGCGTCATCGACTTCCGTCGCAACGACAAGGACGGCGTGCTGGCCAAGGTCGCTCACATCGAGTACGACCCGAACCGCACCGCCAACATCGCGCTGCTCCACTACTTCGACGGCGAGAAGCGTTACATTCTCGCTCCGAAGGGTCTCAAGCAGGGCACCATCGTCGAGTCCGGCGCCAACGCCGACATCAAGGTGGGCAACAACCTGCCGCTGCGCAACATCCCGACCGGTACCACCATCCACAACGTCGAGCTGAAGCCGGGCGCCGGCGCCAAGCTCGCCCGTTCCGCTGGTGCGTCCATCCAGCTGCTGGGTAAGGAGGGCTCCTACGCTGTTCTGCGTATGCCGTCCTCTGAGATCCGCCGCGTTGACATCCGCTGCCGCGCCACTGTCGGCGAGGTCGGCAACGCCGAGCAGATCAACATCCGCTGGGGTAAGGCCGGCCGTATGCGCTGGAAGGGCGTCCGCCCGACCGTCCGCGGTGTCGTCATGAACCCGGTCGACCACCCGCACGGTGGTGGTGAGGGTAAGACCTCGGGTGGTCGCCACCCGGTGTCGCCGTGGGGCCAGAAGGAAGGCCGCACCCGCAACCCGAACCGCTACTCCAACAACATGATCGTGCGTCGTCGCCGGTCCAACAAGAAGCGCTAAGAGGAGGTAAACGATATGCCACGCAGCCTTAAGAAGGGCCCGTTCGTCGATGAGCACCTCCTCAACAAGGTGGATGCTCAGAACGAGGCCGGCACCAAGCAGGTCATCAAGACCTGGTCCCGCCGCTCCACCATTCTCCCGGACTTCATCGGCCACACCTTCGCCGTCCACGACGGTCGTAAGCACGTGCCGGTGTTCGTGGACGACTCCATGGTCGGCCACAAGCTGGGCGAGTTCGCACCCACCAAGACCTTCAAGGGTCACGTCAAGGACGACAAGAAGGGACGTCGATAGCGATGAGTGACACCATCACCTCCGCACGCGCGACGGCCAAGTACGTCCGCACCTCCTCGATGAAGGCCGGCCGCATTCTGGACCTCGTCCGCGGCAAGTCCGTCTCCGAGGCACTCGCGATCCTGAAGTACGCTCCGCAGGATGCAGCCAAGGCCATCGCCAAGGTTGTCGCCTCCGCAGCTGCCAACGCCGAGAACAACTTCGGCCTGGACCCGCGCACCCTGGTCATCTCCGAGGCCTACGCCAACGAGGGTCCGACCATGCGTCGTTTCCAGCCGCGCGCTCAGGGCCGTGCTTTCCAGATCCGCAAGCGCACCAGCCACATCACCGTTGTGGTTGAGAGCCAGAAGGAAGGGGCCAAGTAGTGGGCCAGAAGATTCATCCTCACGGCCTCCGGCTGGGCATCACTTCCGACTGGAAGTCCCACTGGTTCGCCGAGCAGAACTACGCTGATTACGTCGCCGAGGACATCAAGATCCGCGACTTCCTGTCCAAGGGACTGGAGCGCGCCGGTATCGCCGATGTCGTCATCGAGCGCACCCGTGACCGCGTCCGCGTCGACATCCACACCGCCCGCCCGGGCATCGTCATCGGTCGTCGCGGTGCTGAGGCCGACCGCATCCGCCGCGAGCTCGAGAAGCTCACCGGCAAGATGGTCGCCCTCAACATCCTCGAGGTCAAGAACATCGACGCCAACGCCGCACTGGTCGCCCAGTCCGTCGCTGAGCAGCTGGTCAACCGTGTCGCGTTCCGTCGCGCCATGCGCAAGGCCATCCAGTCCGCCATGCGCCAGCCGCAGGTCAAGGGCATCAAGGTCGTCTGCGCCGGTCGTCTCGGCGGTGCCGAGATGGGCCGCGTCGAGCGCTACCACGAGGGTCGCGTTCCGCTGCACACCCTGCGTGCCGAGATCGACTACGGCACCGCAGAGGCCCACACCACCTTCGGCCGTATCGGCGTCAAGGTGTGGATCTACAAGGGTGACGTCGTCGGCGGTCGTCGCGAGTCCGAGATCAACGCACCGGCCGAGCGCCGTGGCCGCGGTGACCGCAACGCACGCCCGCGTCGTGGCGGCCAGCGTCGTCAGCGCGCCGAGCAGAAGCAGGAGGGCTAAGAATGCTTATCCCCAAGCGCGTGAAGTTCCGTCGCCAGCACCGTCCGCACCGTTCGGGCGTGTCCAAGGGCGGCAACAAGATCACCTTCGGTGACTACGGCATCCAGGCTCTCGAGCCGGCCTACGTCACCAACCGTCAGATCGAGTCCGCACGTATCGCCATCAACCGCCACGTCAAGCGTGGTGGCAAGGTGTGGATCAACATCTTCCCGGATCGTCCGCTGACCCAGAAGGCACTCGGTGTGCGTATGGGTTCCGGTAAGGGCGCCGTCGAGAAGTGGGTCGCCAACGTCAAGCCGGGCCGCATCCTCTTCGAGATGTCCTACCCGGATGAGGCAACCGCCCTCGAGGCTCTGCGCCGTGCCGGCCAGAAGCTGCCCTGCAAGGTCCGCATCATCAAGAAGGAGGACCAGTTCTAATGGCAACCGGTACCCCTGCTTTCGAGTTCCGCGAGCTTGACGCCGCTGAGCTGGAGACCCGCCTGAACGAGGCCAAGGAAGAGCTGTTCAACCTGCGCTTCCAGCTGGCCACCGGTCAGCTGACCAACAACCGCCGCCTTCGCACGGTCAAGCGCGACATCGCCCGCATCTACACTGTCATCCGCGAGCGTGAGCTGGGCCTGTCCGTCGTTCCGGGAGCTGAGGCTTAAATCATGAGTGAGGCAAACGTGAACGAGAACAAGAAGGAGAAGGGCGCTCGCAAGATCCGCACCGGCTACGTGGTTTCTGACAAGATGCAGAAGACCATCGTCGTCGAGCTCGAGGATCGCAAGCAGCACGCCCTCTACGGCAAGATCCTGCGCACCAACTCCAAGGTGAAGGCGCACGATGAGGATGAGATCGCCGGCATCGGCGACCGCGTCCGCATCCAGGAGACCCGCCCGCTGTCCAAGGACAAGCACTTCCGTCTCATCGAGATCGTCGAGAAGGCCAAGTAGGCCGCTTATCGACGCCGTGACGGCCACAGCCCCGCACTTCGGTGCGGGGCTTTTGTGTTGTCCGGATCGCATAAGTAGTGTCATTCGCCCTCCGGAACTGAGGGACTGCTTGTAATATTGCGTGAACCACATGAGGGTGGGGGTTTCGCCCCCGGCCTCTGACCACGTCCCGCAACGCTACGAGGTACATCATGTCCTTCATGTCCCGGAGCGCGATCATCGCTCCCCAGGAGTTCAACCGCTGGCTCATCCCGCCGGCGGCCCTGGCGATCCATCTGTCGATCGGCCAGGTCTACGCATTCAGTGTCTTCAAACTTCCGCTCATGGATTTCTTCGAGGTCCGTGAGGTCGCCGTCGGCTGGATCTTCTCGCTGGCGATCGGCATGCTCGGTCTGTCCTCCGCCGTCGCCGGCACCTGGGTCGAGCGGGTCGGACCGCGCGTGTCCATGGCCGTGGCCGGCGCGTTCTGGGTG
The DNA here is from genome assembly GCF_900177745.1 of Corynebacterium pollutisoli. Lineage (GTDB taxonomy): Bacteria > Actinomycetota > Actinomycetes > Mycobacteriales > Mycobacteriaceae > Corynebacterium > Corynebacterium pollutisoli. Next base: position 19,762 of record NZ_FXAR01000004.1, read on the forward strand.
GTGGGCTTCTTTGTCGCCACCATGGGCATCTACTCGGGGCAGTTGTGGTTGGTGTACGTCGGCTACGGCCTCATCGGCGGTATCGGCCTGGGTATCGGTTACATCTCGCCGGTGTCGACCCTGATGAAGTGGTTCCCGGACCGCCCGGGCCTGGCGACCGGCCTGGCCATCATGGGCTTCGGTGGCGGTGCCCTCATCGCCAGCCCCGCGTCGAACTCGCTCATGGCCTTCTTCGGTGGCGGTAACTCCACGGAGCAGCTGGCCGCCGGCCTGCCGCAGACGTTCCTCACCCTGGCCGTCCTCTACTTCATCGTCATCGCGCTGGGCGCCTACGCGATCCGCCTGCCGCACCCGGACTGGCGTCCGAAGGGCTACCAGAAGTCCACGGCGCAGGAGAAGCCGATGCAGACGAAGGGCAGCGTCTCCGCGAACACGGCGATCCGCACCCCGCAGTTCTGGCTTCTGTGGATCGTGCTGTTCACCAACGTCACCGCCGGTATCGGCATCCTCGAGAACGCCGCCCCGATGATCGGCGACTACTTCCCGCACATCGCCGCCGGTGCCGCGGCCGGTTTCGTCGGCCTGCTGTCCCTGACCAACATGGGTGGCCGCTTCGTGTGGTCTTCGGTGTCCGACTGGATCGGCCGCCGCAACATCTACATGGTCTACCTGGGCGTCGGCCTGCTCATGTACCTGCTCATCGCCACCCTCGGTGCCTCGTCCATGGCGATCTTCGTCATCGCGGCGCTCATCATCCTGTCGTTCTACGGCGGCGGCTTCGCCACCATCCCCGCCTACCTGCGTGACCTCTTCGGCGTCTACCAGGTCGGCGCCATCCACGGACGTCTGCTCACCGCGTGGTCGGCCGCCGGCATCGCGGGTCCGCTCATCGTCAACATGGTCGTCGAGAACCAGGCCGCGCGCGGCCTCGAGGGCCAGGATCTCTACCAGCTCAGCCTCTACATCATGGCCGGTGTTCTGGCGGTGGGCTTCATCGCCAACTTCCTCGTCCGTCCGGTGTCGAAGAAGCACTTCGTCGAGCCGGAGCTCGTCGAGGCGAAGCTCGAGGCTGACCGCCAGGCCGTCCTCGACGCCGAGGCGGAGGCCAAGGAGGCCGGCCGCACGGGCGGCAACGCCGGTGGCGTGCACACGGCCGTGTCGATGGTGCTCGCGCTGTTCATCGGCGCCAGCCTCGCCTTCGGTCTCCTCCAGACCGCGGTCAAGGCGGCCGGCCTGTTCATGTAGGGAAGGTCCGTCGGTTTTCGACCTGGAGCGATCCGAGAGCCGCGGCAGGACGTACCTCGAAGCCACCTCGCCGACATCGGGGAGGGGGCTTCGAGGGACGTTTTACCGCTCCGTCGGGGTCTCCTAGGCGGCCCTCCGGATGGCGTCGAGGAACTCCAGGTAGCGGGCGCGCACCGCGAGCAGTGGTTCGACGACCTTGGCCTGGGAGATGGAGGACACCTCGCGCCGGAGGGCGCGCCGCGTCCGGTGTTTCACGCTCGAGCCGATGGCCAGGCCGAACACCCCGGTGAACATGCCGAGCACGATGCCCAGCAACAGTCCACCGACGATGAGCAGGGTGGGGATGGGCCAGCCCTCGATCTCCGGGATGATGGTGTCCATGAACGGGTGGAGCACGCCGGGCAGGAACGCGGCGAGCAGGTACCAGCCGATGCCCACGAGCGCGGCGACGAGCGCCAGCCACTGGATGATCGTGAACAGCCCCCACGCCTTCGACGGCTGGGCGGGCAGCGTCGTGCGGGCGGCGGCGCGGTCGAGGTCCTCGGGGAGCGTCTCGACGATCGCCTCCGTCTGGTCCACCACCGACGACGCCCAGCGGTCCGGCAGTCCCGCGGACACCGCCTGGGCGTATCCGCGCACACCCCGGTTGGCCACGGCCTTGCCGGCGGCGTCGAGCTGCGGGATGGAGGAGCGGTGCACGCCGAGGTCGTCGGCCTCCTCGCGCAGGCCGAGGCGCTTGAGCGGGTCGGCACGCAGGCGCAGCAGCCACGAGGTGAGCAACCAACCGGTCTTCTGTCCCAGACGCTTGCGGTAGGCGGCGGCGGTGATCGCGGCGAGGCGGTCGGCGCCGGCGGCCTCGGCGAGGTGGTCGTCGAGACGCCGCTTGTCCATGGCGGTGACCTCGATGAGCTTCTGCTTCGCGACGAACGGGGCCGTCACCGTTTGCAGGTCCGCCTCGATGCGGGCCTGCTGGGCGGAGTGCGCGGAGGCGACCTTCGCGATCGCGGAACGCAGGTCCTCGACACCGGCCCCGGTGCGGGCGGAGGTGCGGATGACCTTGACCTTCCTGAGGCCGTCGTCGACAAGCAGCTGTTCCAGGGAGGCGGAGACGCGCTGGGCGTCGTCGGCGGCGAGACGGTCGGACTTGTTGAGCACCGCGAGGGTGACCGAGCTGTGCGAGGCATGCGGCCGGATGAAGTGGTCGTGGATGATCGAGTCCGCGTACTTCTCGGGATCCGTCACCCACACGAGCACGTCGACCTGGCCGGCCAGGCGGGTCGCGATGGCCCGGTGCTCCGGCTCCACGGAGTCGAAGTCGGGGAGGTCGAGGAGGATGACAGGGCCCGCGCCGGGGGCGAACTCGCCGGGGCGGTTGCGGCGGTCCTCGACCTGGAGCCAGTCGAGGAGCTCCTCGGAACCCTGCGGGTCCCACACGGCGGCCAGGGGCGAGGACGTCGTGGGGCGGCGGGCGGCGGTCTGGCCCAGGTCCTCACCGACGACGGCGTTGAACAGGGAGGTCTTGCCGGAGCCGGTGGCACCGAAGAAGCCGATGACAGTGTGCTCGCCGGACAGGGCGCGGCGTTCGGAGGCGGCGTCGGCGACGCGGACCAGGTTGGCGTGCTCGGCGGGGGAGATGAGCCCCTCGCCCAGGTCGGCGGCCTCGCGCAGGGCCTTGAGACGTTCAGTGATGGTGCGCTTCTTCCGGAACATCAGACCTCACCTCCCGTCTGGGTGCGCACGTCACGCTCGGCGGTCTCGGCGGCGACGACGAGGGCGGTGGCGCTCGTGCCGGCGGTGAGCTCGTCGGTGATGTCCCAGTAGCGGGCCCGCTCGGCGTCGAGGAGCTCGGTGGTGCGCTCGTCGAGGTCCTCGCGGGCGCGGGTGGCCATCCGGCGGACGGCCTCCTCACCGAAGATCGTCTCCAGCAGCTTCTGGCCGACGACCGCGGAACCACCCGCGATGGCGATCTCGCCGCCGGTCAACCCGGCGGTGGAGGCGAAGACCACGAGCATGAGGGCGACCGTGGCGACGTTGAGGCCGAGCGACATGATGCGGGCCTTCATCCGCTTGTCACCGGCGGTGGACTGGATCGTCTCGACGAGGCTGGCCTGCCAGTCGCGGACCAGCTGCGCGGCCTTCTCGTCGATGCCGGGGCTGGCGTGGGCCAGGGCCGGGTGGGCGGCGGCGCGCAGCTCGGGGGCGACGGAACCGAGGTGCGACCAGCTGCGGGTGGCGGCGGTCTCGGCGGCGTCGACGATGACGGCGTGGAGGCCGGCCTCGATCTCCGTCTCGACCTCGCGCACGGGGGCGGGGCGGCCGGAGAAGAAGCTGCCGATCGCGTCGAGTGCGGCGGAGTACCAGCGCTCGATGGTGCGGAACGCGTCGGAGGTGCCCACGAAGTCCTGCCAGCGCTGCAGCACCTCCTGGCGCAGGAGGTTGCCGTCGGAGGTGGCGTCGATGACGTGGCGGCGCGCCGAGTCGTAGGTCTCGTCGAGGGCGTCGCCGAGCAGACCGGCGAACTCCTCCTGGCGCTGCTTCGTCGCGGCCAGCGCCTCGACGCGGCCGTTGACGCTGCCCAGCGCGCCGAGCACCGTCTTCGCGGCCATGGTGCGGCGGGCGGCGGCGTCCGCGGCGAGGTGGTCGAGGTGCTGACGGAGCGTATCGACGAGCGCCCCCGGCAGCAGGCCCTCCACCTGGCCGGCGTCGGGCACGGTGAACATAGTGGCGTCACCCAGCCCGGCCTCGGCCATCATGCGGCGCAGGTCATCGGGCACGGTGGCCAGGGCGTCGTCGTCGACGCGGTTGAGAACGACGATGACCTCGATGTCCCGGCCCGCGGCGTCGTGGAGGAAGTTCCACACCAGCTGGTCCGCGTAGCGCGACGGGGTGGTGACGAACACCCACAGGTCGGCCGCCGCCAGCAGCTGGGAGGCCAGCGCCCGGTTGCGGTCGTCGATGGAGTCGAAGTCGGGGGCGTCGAGAAGCGCGAGCCCGGGGCTGATCGACTCGGTGCTCACCAGCCGCAGGGACGTCGCCGCCGGGTTCGCGCCGGGTTCCCCCTGCTCGCGGGCCAGCCCGGGCAGGACGTGCGTCGAGTGGAACCATGCGGCGTCGTTCGGGTGGCTGACCAGCACCGGCTGGCGGGTCGTCGGGCGGATGACACCGGAGGTGGACACCTGGCGGCCGACGATCGCGTTGACCAGCGTCGACTTGCCGGAGCCGGTGGAACCGCCGACGACGGCCAGCAGGGGGGCGTCGATGTTGGCCAGGCGCGGGAGGATGTAGTCGTCGATCTGGGCGACGATCGCCCGCGCCTCCGTGGCCGCGTCGGGGTCCGTGGAGAACTCGGTGGCGGCGACGGCGTCGCGCAACGCCACCACGGAGTCGAGAGTTGTCTCAGTCACAGGTTCCATTCTGTCAGACTGCGCTCAGGAAAGGAGCGGGCCGGGAATTTGGATTCCGACCTGGCCGTATGGTTGAATATCCGGGTTGACCGAGCTGGTCGGTGACGCGTGCATTTTCCGGGCGCGACACCGAGACCCTTCGACGCCCGCGTGGTGTTCGTCGATAAGCACGGAAGACAGTAAGACACAGACCAGGTGCGTACAGGCCGGAAATCTGACGCACATCAATCCAGGTCAAGGAGACCCATCGTGATCCAGCAGGAATCGCGTCTCAAGGTCGCCGACAACACCGGTGCACGTGAAATTCTGTGCATCCGCGTGCTCGGCGGTTCCGGTCGACGCTTTGCTGGCATTGGTGACGTTATCGTCGCCACTGTCAAGGAGGCCGCCCCGGGCGGCAACGTGAAGGCCGGCGAAGTCGTCAAGGCCGTCATCGTCCGCGCCAAGAAGGAGACCCGTCGCACCGACGGCTCCTACATCCGCTTTGATGAGAACGCTGCCGTCATCATCAAGCCCGACAACGAGCCCCGTGGTACCCGTATCTTCGGCCCTGTCGCCCGCGAGCTGCGCGACAAGAAGTTCATGAAGATCGTGTCCCTGGCTCCGGAGGTGATCTAGTTGAAGATCCACAAGGGCGATATGGTCCTCGTCATCTCTGGCCCCGATAAGGGCGCCAAGGGCAAGGTCATCCAGGCTTTCCCGAAGACCGACAAGGTCCTCGTCGAGGGCGTCAACCGCATCAAGAAGCACGTCGCCAACTCCGCTCAGGAGCGTGGCGCACAGTCCGGCGGCATCGTGACCCAGGAGGCACCGATCCACGTCTCCAACGTGATGGTCCTCGATTCCGACGGCAACCCGACCCGCGTCGGCTACCGCTTCGACGAGAACGGCAAGAAGGTCCGTGTCTCGCGTCGTAACGGGAAGGACATCTAGGCATGAGCGAGAACTACACCCCCCGTCTGAAGACCCGCTACCGCGAGGAGATCCGCACCAAGCTCGGTGAGGAGTTCTCCTACGAGAACGTCATGCAGATCCCGGGCGTCGAGAAGGTCGTCGTCAACATGGGCGTCGGTGAGGCTGCCCGCGACTCCAAGCTGATCAACGGTGCCCTCGAGGACCTGACCCTCATCACCGGTCAGAAGCCGCAGCTGCGTCGCGCCAAGACCTCCATCGCGAACTTCAAGCTGCGTGAGGGCATGCCGATCGGCGCCCGCGTCACCCTGCGTGGCGACCGCATGTGGGAGTTCCTCGACCGTCTGCTGACCGTCGCTCTCCCGCGTATCCGCGACTTCCGCGGCCTGTCCGACCAGCAGTTCGACGGCCACGGCAACTACACCTTCGGTCTCACCGAGCAGACCATGTTCTACGAGATCGACGTCGACAAGGTCGACCGTCCGCGTGGTATGGACATCACCGTCGTCACCACCGCGACCAACAACGACGAGGGTCGTGCTCTGCTCCGCGAGCTCGGCTTCCCGTTCAAGAAGTAACCTTTCGCTTCTCGACGCCCCCTTCCCGTCCGCGGGAAGGGGGCGTTCGTCGATTCAGGGTTCAACGACGAGGTCGGCGAACTCCGGATTCTTCGCGACGAAGGACGTCACAGCCGGGCACGTGATCAAGGCGTTGAGCCCGCGGTCGCGGATGTCGCTGAGGGCGTGGCGGGCCAGTTCGCCGGCCAGACCCTGCCCGGCGTGGGACTCGGCGATCTCCGTGTGCTCGAGGTCGACGGCGCCGGTGAAGGGGATGTAGCTGAGGTACCCGGCCTCCTCCCCGTCGACGGTGAGGATGTAGCGGTTGCGGCCGGTGTCGTTGCGGATGTCGTGGCTCATGCCCCCGAGGCTAGTTCACCGGAGTAGAGGTTGAAGCGCTGCCCGCGGGTGAAGCCGGTGAGCGCCATGCCGGATTCCCGGGCCAGGTCGACAGCGAGGGAACTGGCGGCGGAGACCGCGACCATGGCGCCGAAACCCGCCGTGACCGCCTTCTGCACCAGTTCGAAGGAGGCGCGGGAACTGACGACGAGGATGAGGTCGTCGGCGGGGAGGCGGGCGTCGAGAAGCAGGTGCCCGATGACCTTGTCGGCGGCGTTGTGGCGACCGATGTCCTCGCGGACGACGATCATCTCCCCGTCGCGGGTGAACGCGCCGGCGGCGTGGATGCCCCCGGTGCGGCGGAACTGCTTCTGCTCCCCGCGCAGGCGGTCCGGCAGGGAGAGGACGAGCGCCGGGTCGAGGGGGAAGGTGCGCAGCGGGCGGTCAGCGCGGCGCATGATCTGGTCGATGGAGCTCGTCCCGCACACCCCGCAGGCCGACGACGTCGGGGTGAGGCGCAGCAGCTCCGGGCCGGGCGGGGAGACACCGGGGGAGAGGTCGACGTCGAGGACGTTGTACGTGTTCATCCCGTCCGGGCCCGTCGCGCCGGCGCAGTAGCGGGCGGTGGTGACGTCCGCGGCGGAGGAGATGATGCCCTCGCCGTAGAGGAAACCGTGGAGGAGCTCGATGTCGTGGCCCGGGGTGCGCATCGTCGTCGTCAGCGTCGGGCCGCCGACGCGGATCTCCAGGGGTTCCTCGACGGTGACGGTGTCGGCGCGGGTGTCGGTGTGGACGTCACCCGCGTCGTCGACGGTGACGCGGGTGACGGCGAAGTCACGGCTCAACCGTCCCATCACCGCTCCCCCTCGAGCAGTTCGCTCAGCCGCTCGATCCGGGCGCGGACCTCGGCGGGGGTGTCACCGCCCGCGCGGCCTGCGGACAGTCCGACGAGGAAGGCGGTCACCGGGGCAGCCGGGCGGGAGGGCCCGTGGGCGACGTCGCGCGTGAGGTCGAGGATGTCCCCGATAAGCTCGCGGACGATCCCGGGATCCACTCCCAGTTCGGTGGCGGCGGTGCGCAGCCACACGTGGGCGGAGGCGAGGGCATCGTGGTTAGGCGTCGTCATGGTTCATCAGTGTGCCGGGGGTCGGGTGTCCGCGTCCAGCCAGGCCGAGGCGGCGACGACGATCGCCGCGAGGCGGGTGTCCAGAGTCGGCTGCAGGTCGGGGGGCGAAGGCCGGATGGTGGTTGGCCGGGGCCGCCTCCTGATCCGCGAATCCGCCCAGCCCCCAGTAGCAGTAGGGGACCCCGAGGGCGTCGGGGATGACGGAGAAGTCCTCGGACGCGGACACCGGCTCCATGTCCGTCGCCCGCTCCCCGAACCACCGGTCGAAGGCCGCGCGCACCCGCGCCGTTGCCGCCGCGTCGTTGGAGGTCAGCGGGTAGGCGTCGTACCACTCGAACTCCGGTTCGCGCGGGCTCGCCGACGCCGCGCACTCCGCCCGCACGATCCGCTCGATCGCGCTCCGCAGATGCTTCTCGACGCCCCCGTCGTACGCCCGGATGTTGAGCAGCAGCTCCGCCCGGTCGGCGATGACGTTCGACTTCGTCCCCGCGTGCAGTGCCCCCACCGTGACCACGGCCGTCTCCCGCGGGCCGATCTCGCGCGCCACGATGGTCTGCAGACGCATCACGATTGCCGCCGCCAGCACCACCGGGTCCACGGACTTCTCCGGCATCGACCCGTGCGAGCCGCGACCGTGCACCGTCACCCGCAGCGAGGCCCCGGCGGAGAGCACCGGCCCGGCCGCCGTGCCGACGTGCCCGCCCGGCACCGTCGCCAGGACGTGCTGGCCGAGGTAGACGTCCGGTCGGGGCATCATCCCTGCGAGACCGTCGGCGAGCATCTGCCGCGCCCCCGACGCCGTCTCCTCCGCCGGCTGGAAGACGGCGACGAAGGTACCCGACTAACGGTCGCGGTGTCGGTGCAGGTACCGCGCCGCGCCGAGCAGCGAGGAGATGTGGACGTCGTGCCCGCACGCGTGTGACACCGGCCCCTTGCCGCGTACTCCTTCCCCGAGGCCTCCGTGACGGGCAGGGCGTCGATGTCGGCGCGGACCGCGACGACCGGCCCGTCACCGCCCCCGACCACGGCCAGCACCCCGGTGGCGCCGACTCGGCGGGCGGCGATGCCGGCGTCGAGAAGCTCGGTGAGGATGCGTTGCGACGTCGCGTGTTCCTGCCCCGAGAGCTCCGGGTTCCGGTGGAACCAACGGTGGAGTTCCTCCCGGTCGGCCCGGGTGGCGGCGAGATCGGCGGTCAGAGGTGCGAGAAGCATGAAACCAGTGTAACGAGGGATTTGGTTTCCGGGCGGGGAGACGGTAGCCTTGACCGCTGGACTTGTGCTCCCGTTCAGGATGAGCGCGAGACCACCCAAGAACTGAACATCCCAACTTTGTTGCAGGCCCCCCGCCAACCTGTGGCGACCGGGTGAAAAGCGGCAGCGAGCGCCCCAGGCTACTGAGCCTGCGGGAGCGTCAAGTGGCCCGACGGAACACCCGGTACACGTCCTTCGGTGGGTGTGGAACCGCAACGAGAAAGGTAAACGGTCACAACACATGACCATGACTGACCCCATCGCCGACATGCTGTCGCGCGTGCGCAACGCAAACCACGCGCACCACGACACCGTGTCGATGCCGTCCTCGAAGATCAAGGCGAACATCGCCGAGATCCTCAAGCAGGAGGGCTACATCGCCAACTACACCGTCGAGGACGCCAAGGTCGGCAAGACCCTGAACCTCGAGCTGAAGTACGGCCCGTCCCGCGAGCGCTCCATCGCTGGTGTCCGCCGCGTCTCCAAGCCGGGTCTGCGCGTGTACGCCAAGTCCACCAACCTGCCGCAGGTCCTCGGCGGCCTGGGCGTGGCCATCATCTCCACGTCCCAGGGTCTGCTGACCGACCGCCAGGCTACCGAGAAGGGCGTGGGCGGAGAAGTTCTCGCCTACGTCTGGTAACAGGGAGGATTTGAAACATGTCGCGTATCGGTAAGAACCCGATCACCATCCCGTCCGGCGTCACCACCTCGGTGAACGGCCAGAACGTCGAGGTCAAGGGCCCGAAGGGCACCCTGTCCTTCGAGGTTCCGTCCCCGATCACCGTCGCCGTGGAGGACAACCAGATCGTTGTCTCCCGCCCGGACGACAACCGCCAGAACCGCGCACTCCACGGTCTGTCCCGCTCCCTCGTCAACAACCTCGTTGTCGGCGTGACCGAGGGCTACACCATCAAGATGGAGATCTTCGGCGTCGGTTACCGTGTCCAGGCCAAGGGCAAGAACCTCGAGTTCTCCCTGGGCTACTCCCACCCGATCCTGATCGAGGCTCCGGAGGGCGTCACCTTCGCTGTTGACGGCACCACCAAGTTCTCCATCTCGGGTATTGACAAGCAGCAGGTCGGGCAGATCGCCGCCAACATCCGTCGTCTGCGGAAGGACGATCCCTACAAGGGTAAGGGCATCCGCTACGAGGGTGAGCAGGTCCGCCGCAAGGTCGGAAAGACGGGTAAGTAAGCAATGAGCACTGAGAACACCAAGCGCACCCCGGTCGGCAAGGACATCTCCACCCGCCGCCGTCAGGCCCGCGCACGTCGCCACTTCCGTATCCGCAAGACCCTGCGTGGCACCCCCGAGGCGCCGCGTCTGGTCGTGCACCGCACCTCCCGCCACCTGCACGTCCAGGTCATCGACGACCTGGCCGGCCACACCCTGGTCGCCGCATCCTCCATGGAGCCGGAGATCCGCTCCGCCGAGGGTGACAAGAAGGCCAAGGGCGCCAAGGTCGGTGCTCTCATCGCAGAGCGCGCCAAGGCTGCAGGCATCGAGCAGGTCGTCTTCGACCGTGCGGGCTACAAGTACCACGGCCGCATCGCCGCTCTCGCCGATGCCGCTCGTGAAGGTGGTCTGAAGTTCTAATGACCATCGCCATCAAGAACATCAACGGAAGGAATGCGTAATGCCGGGACGTGAACGGCGTGACGGCGGACGCTCCGCCGACAACACCAACGAGCGCAACGAGCGCCAGGGCCGCGGCGGCAACCGCCGCGACCGCGACGATCGTCGCAACCAGCAGCAGGACGAGCGCGACAAGTACATCGAGCGCGTCGTCACCATCAACCGTGTCTCCAAGGTCGTCAAGGGTGGTCGTCGCTTCAGCTTCACCGCTCTCGTGATCGTCGGCGACGGCCAGGGCATGGTCGGCGTCGGCTACGGCAAGGCCAAGGAAGTTCCCGCCGCCATCCAGAAGGGTGCCGAAGAGGCTCGCAAGAACTTCTTCCGCGTCCCGATGGTCGGTGGCACCATCACCCACCCGGTCCAGGGTGAGGCCGCAGCGGGCATCGTCATGCTCCGCCCGGCTGCCCCGGGTACCGGTGTCATCGCCGGTGGCGCCGCCCGCCCGGTGCTCGAGTGCGCCGGCGTGCAGGACATCCTGTCGAAGTCCCTCGGCTCCGACAACGCCATCAACGTCGTCCACGCCACCGTGGACGGCCTGAAGCAGCTCGTCCGCCCCGAGGAGGTCGCCGCACGTCGCGGTAAGACCCTCGAGGAGGTCGCCCCGGCCCGTATGCTGCGTGCACGCGCAGGTCAGGAGGCTTAAGAGCATGGCACTGAAGATCACCCTCAACAAGGGTTTCATCGGTGAGAAGCCGAAGACCCGTGCCAATCTGCAGGCCCTCGGCCTGCGGAAGATCCGCCAGTCCGTGATCAAGCAGGACAACGACGCCACCCGTGGTCAGATCCACGTCGTGCGTCACCTGGTCACGGTCGAAGAAGTGGCAGGAGAGTAACCATGAGCGACATCATCAAGCTCCACGATCTGCGCCCGGCTCCGGGCAGCAACAAGCCCAAGCACCGCGTCGGTCGCGGTGAGGGTGGCAAGGGCGGCAAGACTGCCGGCCGCGGCACCAAGGGCACCAAGGCCCGTAACAAGGTTTCTGCAGCGTTCGAGGGTGGCCAGATGCCGCTCCAGATGCGTCTGCCGAAGCTCAAGGGCTTCAAGAACCCCAACAAGGTCACCTTCCAGGTCGTCAACGTCGCCGACCTCGAGAAGGCTTTCCCGAACGGTGGCGACGTCACCGTGGCCGACATCGTTGCAGCGGGCCTCGTGCGCCCGAAGCAGCCGGTGAAGGTCCTGGGTAACGGCGACCTCGGCGTCAAGCTGAACGTCACCGCGACCAAGTTCTCCAAGTCCGCCGTCGAGAAGATCGAGGCAGCCGGAGGCTCCGTCACCGAGGCTTAAGGCTCGCTGACAACGAAGACCACCGTCCCCCGTGGGGGCGGTGGTTTTTCATGCTTATCGACGCCCGCGTGAGGTAGATGGCCGGTACACAGCGCGGTTTCCAGGGCGGAAAAGCGGGGGAGTGTACCGGCTTTCTACCCGGGGGTCCTGTCATGAGGACGCCGGCGGGGTCTCCGAGAATCCGAAGATGAAGAAACAGGCCATGAGGATGAGCATCGGGGATGCGACCGTCACGCAGGCGATGATGCCGAGAATCCACCGCTGCTGGGCGAGCGCCACCAGGCGCGCTGACCCCATTCATGGGGGACGCTCAGGATGACGTAGGCGAGGACCCACAGTAGCGCGACGAGGGTCCAGGCGAGGGGGCCGAAGGAGGGGCGTCGACAAGCATCGAGGCGCATGGCCCCTGTCTGCCACGTGACGGGGAAAGCAAAGAAGGGGGGCAGCTGCGCAGCTGGGCGAAACACTCCCTCGACGCCGAGATCATGGAGATCTTCCCCACCGGCAATACGGAGATGGAGCGGGTGCGCACCACCGGAGACCGCTACGAACGGGGCGGCGCCACCTACCTCTTCGCCGGGGACGGACTCGAACGCATCCATCTCGTGGACACCGAGATCGTCTTCGACCCGCCCCTCGACATCGGGCGGGCGGGGGAGGGGCGGGTGACCATGACCTCCCACCCCGACCGCGGGCACGTCGCCGGCGCGTGGGAGATTATCCGCGACGGCGAGGTCGGCCGCCTCAGGCTGCTCATCGACGACGTCGAGGTTCCGCGTCAACGCGGGGTGCTCTACCGCCTCATCGTCAACAACCGGTCGGTCTTTGCCTCCTGGACGCAGAACTACTCCTTCACCGCGACCTACGATCCCGCGACCGGGGAACAACGGGCGCAGTGGCGTAACGGGGACCCGCAGGGGTGAGGGGCGTCGATAAGCGACTAACGGCACCGTGACTGAGCCGTTACACGGGGTCGCTGGTAGGCTGATCGAGTCAATCGTGTCAATTTCCTTGTCCCCCACGGTCCACGAGCCGGGGGAGCGAGGCCAGGAGGATTCGTGTCCGCCATTATCCAGGCATTCAAGGACGTCGACCTGCGGAAGAAGATCATCTTCACGGTGCTGATGGTCATTCTCTACCGCATCGGTGCGCAGATCCCGTCACCCGGCGTCGACTATGCGTCGATCAGTGGTCGACTCCGTGAACTCACCCAGGAACAGGGCAGCGTCTACTCGCTCATCAACCTGTTCTCGGGTGGAGCGCTGCTGCAGCTGTCGATCTTCGCCATCGGCATCATGCCTTACATCACCGCGTCGATCATCACGCAGCTGCTGACCGTGGTCATCCCGCACTTCGAGGAACTGAAGAAGGAGGGGCAGTCCGGTCAGACCAAGATGACGCAGTACACGCGTTACCTCACGCTGGCACTGGCCCTCCTGCAGTCCGCCGGCATCGTCGCCCTCGCGGACCGCGAGCAGCTGCTCGGCCAGGGCATCTCCGTCCTCATCCCGGACCGCACGATCTGGGACCTCATCCTCCTGGTGGTCGTCATGACCTCGGGCGCGATCCTCGTCATGTGGCTCGGTGAGCTCATCACGGAGAAGGGCGTGGGCAACGGTATGTCCCTGCTCATCTTCGCCGGCATCGCCACCCGCCTGCCCACCGACGGCATGAACATCCTCCAGACCTCCGGTGGAGTGGTGTTCGCGGTCGTCCTGGCGGCGGTCATCGCCCTCGTCGTCGGCGTCGTCTTCGTCGAGCAGGGGCAGCGCCGCATCCCGGTGCAGTACGCCAAGCGCATGGTCGGTCGCCGTCAGTACGGCGGCACCTCCACCTACCTGCCGCTCAAGGTCAACCAGGCCGGCGTCATCCCGGTCATCTTCGCGTCCTCCCTGATCTACATGCCGGTGCTCATCACCGAGATAGTCAACTCCGGATCCGCCACGGCGGCCGACAACTGGTGGCAGCGCAACGTCATCCAGTACCTCATGACGCCCTCGTCCTGGCAGTACATCGTCGCGTACTTCGTCCTCATCATCTTCTTCTCCTACTTTTATGTCTCGGTTCAGTACGACCCGGCCGAGCAGGCGGATAACATGAAGAAGTACGGCGGTTTCATTCCGGGCATCCGCCCGGGACGGCCGACCGCGGAGTACCTCGGTTTCGTCATGAACCGACTGCTCTTCGTCGGTGCCGCCTACCTCGGCATCATTGCTGTTCTGCCGAACATCGCCCTCGACCTGGGTGTGGGTAACGCCAGCGCAGGTATGACGGCGTTCGGTGGTACCGCGATCCTCATTATGGTGTCGGTGGCCCTGACAACCGTGAAGCAGATTGAATCCCAGCTTCTCCAAAGCAACTACGAAGGACTCCTCAAATGAGACTTGTACTCCTCGGACCCCCCGGCGCCGGCAAGGGCACCCAGGCCGTTCTCCTCTCCGAGAAGCTGGGTGTGCCGCACATCTCCACCGGCGACCTCTTCCGCGCCAACATCGGCGAGGGCACCCCGCTCGGCGTGGAGGCCAAGGGCTACATCGACGCCGGCAAGCTCGTGCCGACCGATGTGACCGCGCGCATGGTCAAGTCCCGTCTCGAGGAGGCCGACGCAGCAGACGGCTTCCTCCTCGACGGCTTCCCCCGCACCGTCGAGCAGGCCGAGATCCTCCAGGACCTCCTCGCCGAGAAGGGCCAGAACCTCGACGGCGTGCTGAACTTCGTCGTGTCCGAGGACGTCGTCGTCGAGCGCATGCTCGCCCGCGGTCGTGCCGACGACAACGAGGAGACCATCCGCACCCGTCTCGGCGTCTACCGCGACGAGACCGCCCCGCTCATCGAGCACTACGGCGACCAGATCATCTCCATCGAGGCGGAGGGCGAGGTCGAGGAGATCAACGACCGCGCCATGGCAGCACTCGGCAAGTAAGACCCGCACCACCTTTTCGTCGGCCGCGTCCCGCACCCCCGGGCCGCGGCTGCACCATTTCCACAGGAGCCACCATGGGATTCCGTTCCAAGCGTCGCGTCATCGCGGCGAAGACCCCCGGCGAACTCGACGCCATGCAGGCCGCCGGTGAGATCGTCGGCAAGGCGCTGCAGGCGGTCAAGGCGGCGGCCGCGCCCGGCGTGAGCACGCTCGAGCTCGACCAGATCGCCGAGGCCACCATCCGCGACGCCGGAGCGGTCCCCAGTTTCCTCGGCTACCAGGGCTTCACCGGGTCCATCTGCGCCTCGCCCAACGACGTCATCGTCCACGGCATCCCGGCCGCCGACGTCGTCCTGCAGGAGGGAGACCTCCTCGCCGTCGACTGCGGTGCCACCTACGAGGGCTGGGTCGGCGACTCGGCGTGGACCTTCGGCATCGGGGAGCTGGACGAGGACGTCGAGAAGCTCAACCGGGCCACCGAGTGGGTCCTGTACGAGGGGCTCAAGGCGATGGTGCCGGGCAACCGCCTCACCGACGTCTCCCACGCCCTGGAGAAGGCGACCCGCGCGGCGGAGGAGAAGTTCGGCGTGATGCTGGGCATCGTCGACGGGTACGGCGGGCACGGCATCGGACGCACCATGCACGAGGAGCCCTTCCTGGCCAACGAGGGCCGCCCGGGTCGCGGGCCCCTCATCCAGGCGGGATCGGTGCTGGCCATCGAGCCGATGCTCACCCTCGGCACCACCGACTCCGCCGTGCTCGACGACGACTGGACCGTGGTCACCCTCGACGGCTCCTTCGCCTCCCACTGGGAACACACCGTCGCCGCCACCGACACGGGCCCGCGAATCCTCACCCCCAGGCGGTAGAAACCGCCTATCGGGTTTATACTCCTACGCATGCGTACCATCACCCGCCGTCTCGGCACCGCCTTCGCCTCTGTCGCCACCGCCGCCGCGCTCATCGCGGTGCCCGTCACCGCGCAGGCGCAGGACCTGTCCTCGCAGGTCGGCATCGACCAGCAGCAGGTGCGCGACGGTGCGTGGAACACCCGCAACCAGCTGCACCGGCAGGCCGGTAACCTCCCGGCCGGTTCCTCCGACGCGCTGACCGGCGCGGTCGACGGAGCCGTCGACGCCGCGTTCCCGGGCCTCATCCAGGAGCGCACCGCCCCCCGCCCGGCTCCGCGGGACACCTTCGACTACGGCCCGTGCCCGCGTGACGCCAAGGTCTGCGTCGACATCGACGGCAACCGCACCTGGCTGCAGAACGCCAACGGCAAGTACTACGGCCCCGCGTACCACGCCCCGGGCAAGCCGGGCCAGGAGACCCCGCGCGGCACCTTCCACGTCACCCGCAAGGTGAAGGACGAGGTGTCCTACCTCTTCGACATGGCCCCGATGCCGTACGCCGTGTACTTCACCAACAACGGCCACGCCTTCCACCAGGGCAACACCTACTACGAGTCCGCCGGCTGCATCCGCCTCGCCGAGCAGGACGCGATCAAGTACTTCAACGACCTGCAGGTCCGCGACAAGGTCTTCATCTACTAGTCGCCTGACCGGGGGTCCGACGGGGCGTCGACAAGCACGGTTGACCGGGGGAGTGCCAGTCGACGCCCGGTCGGGGGTTTGGTTTTCCACGCCACTGCAGGTAGGGTGTCTGTTTGGTGTCTATGCGAATGCATGCACACCGGCAGTAGATCTGTGAAATCAGCAGGTGCCACCCCATAAGGCACCAGGAATGTGGAGGATATGGCTAAGGAAGGCGCAATTGAGGTTGAGGGCCGCATCGTCGAGCCCCTGCCGAACGCAATGTTCCGTGTCGAGCTCGACAACGGGCACAAGGTTCTCGCTCACATCAGTGGCAAGATGCGCCAGCACTACATCCGTATCCTCCCCGAGGATCGCGTCGTTGTGGAGCTGTCTCCGTACGACCTGACCCGCGGACGCATCGTCTACCGCTACAAGTAAGACCAACCGCCTTCTTACTCACCGGCGTGGTCACGGAGCGCATCGCTGTGCTTCTTCACGCCCATTCACCTTCGGCCGCGGTGGCTGAAGCCTCACGAATCACGATCCATCGTCCGGTCATCGGTCCGGGCAAAGCATCGCCAGGTGGGGACGAGTAGGGAGAAAACCACCGTAAACAACCCGAAAGGTACGTACCACATGGCACGTCTTGCAGGTGTTGATCTTCCGCGCAACAAGCGCATGGAAGTCGCACTCACTTACATCTACGGCATCGGCCCCGCCCGTGCCGCCCAGCTTCTCGCAGAGACCGGCATCTCTCCCGACCTGCGCACCGACAACCTGTCCGATGACCAGGTTGCTGCCCTCCGTGACGTCATCGAGGCCTCCTGGAAGGTCGAGGGTGACCTCCGTCGCGAGGTTCAGGCCGACATCCGTCGCAAGATTGAGATCGGCTGCTACCAGGGTCTGCGCCACCGTCGTGGCCTGCCCGTCCGTGGCCAGCGCACCAAGACCAACGCGCGTACGCGTAAGGGTCCGAAGAAGACGATCGCCGGAAAGAAGAAGTAGAACATGCCTCCGAAGACTCGCTCTGGCGCGCGCCGCACTGGTCGTCGCGTCGTCAAGAAGAATGTGGCCCAGGGCCACGCCTACATCAAGTCCACCTTCAACAACACCATCGTGTCCATCACCGACACCAACGGTGCTGTCATCGCATGGGCCTCCTCCGGCCACGTCGGGTTCAAGGGCTCCCGTAAGTCCACCCCGTTCGCCGCGCAGATGGCTGCCGAGAACGCTGCCCGCAAGGCAATGGATCACGGCATGAAGAAGGTCGACGTGTTCGTCAAGGGTCCGGGCTCCGGCCGCGAGACCGCAATCCGTTCCCTCCAGGCCGCCGGCCTCGAGGTGTCCTCCATCTCGGACGTCACCCCCCAGCCGCACAACGGCTGCCGTCCGCCGAAGCGTCGTCGCGTCTAAGAAAGGAAGAGGTAACTTACCATGGCTCGTTACACCGGCCCTGTCACCCGTAAGTCCCGCCGCCTCCGCGTCGACCTCGTCGGCGGAGACATGGCATTCGAGCGTCGCCCCTACCCCCCGGGTCAGGCTGGCCGCGCCCGCATCAAGGAGTCCGAGTACCTCCTGCAGCTGCAGGAGAAGCAGAAGGCGAAGTACACCTACGGTGTGCTGGAGAAGCAGTTCCGTCGCTACTACGCCGAGGCGAACCGTCGCCCCGGCAAGACCGGTGACAACCTGCTCGTTCTGCTGGAGTCCCGCCTGGACAACGTCGTCTACCGTGCAGGCCTGGCCCGCACCCGTCGTCAGGCACGTCAGCTGGTCTCCCACGGCCACTTCCTCGTGAACGGCAAGAAGGTCAACGTTCCTTCTTTCCAGGTGTCCCAGTACGACATCATCGACGTTCGTGAGAAGTCCCAGAAGATGATCTGGTTCGAGGAGGCCCAGGACGGCCTCGTCGACGCTGTCGTCCCGGCCTGGCTGCAGGTCGTTCCGTCCACCCTGCGCATCCTCGTGCACCAGCTGCCCGAGCGCGCCCAGATCGACGTTCCGCTGCAGGAGCAGCTCATCGTCGAGCTCTACTCGAAGTAAGGCTTCTTTTCCGGACGGCCCCCGGGCCGCACCGGAAGAGGAATCCTCTTCATCAGCGTCTCACCCCCTCATTTTCCGACCGACGTCAAATAGCGGGCGTCGACAAAGGAGAGTCCCATGCTCATTTCCCAGCGTCCTGTGCTCACCGAGGAGTACATCGATTCCGCTCGTTCCCGGTTCGTCATCGAGCCGCTCGAGCCCGGCTTCGGCTACACCCTCGGCAACTCGCTGCGCCGTACCCTGCTGTCGTCCATCCCGGGCGCAGCCGTCACCTCCGTGAAGATCGACGGTATTCTCCACGAGTTCACCACGATCAACGGTGTGAAGGAGGATGTCTCCGAAATCATCCTCAACATCAAGGGTCTGGTCCTGTCCTCCGACTCCGACGAGCCGGTGGTCATGTACCTGAGCAAGGAAGGCCCGGGAGAGGTCACCGCCGGTGACATCCAGCCGCCGGCCGGTGTGGAGATCCACAACCCGGACATGCACATCGCCTCCCTCAATGAGCAGGCTCGTCTGGACATCGAGTTCATCGTCGAGCGTGGCCGCGGCTACGTTCCGGCGGCCACCACCGCCGGCGGCGGAGACATCGGCCGGATCCCGGTCGACCAGATCTACTCCCCGGTGCTCAAGGTCAGCTACAAGGTCGAGGCCACCCGTGTCGAGCAGCGCACGGACTTCGACAAGCTGATCATCGATGTCGAGACCAAGAACTCCATCACCGCCCGCGATGCCGTCGCATCCGCAGGTAAGACCCTCGTCGAGCTCTTCGGCCTGGCCCGTGAGCTCAACGTCGCCGCTGAAGGCATCGAGATCGGTCCCTCCCCGCAGGAGACCGAGTACATCGCCGCCTACGGCATGCCGATCGAGGACCTGAACTTCTCCGTCCGTTCCTACAACTGCCTGAAGCGGCAGGAGATCCACACCGTCGGTGAGCTCGCAGAGTGCACCGAGTCGGACCTGCTGGACATCCGCAACTTCGGCCAGAAGTCGATCAACGAGGTGAAGATCAAGCTCGCCGGCCTGGGCCTGACCCTGAAGGACGCCCCGGAGGACTTCGATCCGACCACCATCGAGGGCTACGACGCTGAGACCGGTGACTTCGTCGACACCGACGCCACCGCTGAGGATTCCGAGTAGCACGCCCCACCGGGTCCCCGTTCCACGGGACCCACGCGCTCACCACACACGTACCCGAGGAGTACCACAATGCCTACCCCTAAGAAGGGCGCCCGTCTCGGCGGCTCCGCGAGCAACCAGAAGAAGATCCTCTCTAACCTGGCTGCCTCGCTGTTCGAGCACGGCGCTATCAAGACCACCGACGCCAAGGCCAAGGCCCTGCGTCCGTACGCCGAGAAGCTGATCACCAAGGCCAAGGACGGCTCCGTCGCCGCCCGCCGCCAGGTGCTCGCCGAGGTTCCGCAGAAGGACGTCGTCGCCTACCTCTTCAACGAGCTGGCCCCGAAGTTCGAGAACCGTCAGGGTGGTTACACCCGCATCATCAAGCTGGAGAACCGCGCCGGCGACAACGCCCCGATGTCTCAGATCTCCCTCGTTCTCGAGGAGACCGTGAGCGCCGAGGCCACCCGCGCCACCCGCGCCGCCGCCTCCAAGAAGGCCGCCGAGGAGACCAAGGCCGACGAGGCTGAGGCTCCGGCCGAGGAGACCAACGACGAGAACGTCGAGGTCAACGCCGACGACACCGCCGCGGATCCGGTCGAGCCGGCCGAGGGCGACGTCGCTGCCGAGGCACCGGCCCAGGAGGGCTCCGTCGCCGAGGCCGAGGCTGACGCCAAGGCTGAGGAGACCAAGGAGACCGAGGAGAAGTAATTCTCCCCTCCGCTCACGCACCGCCCCACTCCCGTTCGTCGGGGGTGGGGCGGTGTCGTCGTTCACACCGGATACCCCTCGCGGTATAGGGGTGCCGGGCGTACGCTGGCACTCATGAAGCCCAACGAGTCCTCCACCGACCGCGCCGTGCGCGGTGTCGTCGCCGTCGTCGCCCTCATCGCCGCATTCCTGGTCTCCGGACCGCTGCGTATCGTCCTGTTCGTCGTGGCCGCCATCATGGCCGTCACCGCCGCCGTGGGCTTCTGCCCGATCTACCGCATCCTCGGGGTGGGCACCCGGAAATAGGGTTGTAGGCTGGGGTGATCATGAGTGACGATCAGCCGAGCCTGCGCCTGCGCCTCGACCTCGCGTACGACGGCACCGACTTCCACGGCTGGGCCCGCCAGAAGCAGGCCGGGTTGCGCACCGTGCAGGGCGTCCTCGAGGATGCCCTGTCGCTCATCCTGCGTACCGACGCCGCGCTCACCGTCGCCGGCCGCACCGATGCCGGCGTCCACGCCCACTGGCAGGTGGCGCACCTCGACGTGCCCGCCGCCAGCCTGGAGCAGCGCACCATCGCCGGTGATCCCACCCGTCTGGTGCGCCGCCTGGCCCGCCTGCTCCCCGAGGATGTCCGTGTCCACGCGGTGACCGCCGCGCCGGAGGGGTTCGACGCCCGTTTCTCCGCCCTGCGCCGCCACTACGTCTACCGGGTGACCACCCACTCGCGGGGCCCGCTGCCCACCCGCGCGCGGGACACCGCGCACTGGCTCAAGCCCGTGGACATGGGGAACATGCAGACCGCCGCGGACATCCTCATCGGCCTCCACGACTTCGCGGCCTTCTGCAAGCCGCGCGAGCACGCGACGACGATCCGCGAGTTGCAGGCCTTCACGTGGCACGACGTGTCCACCCGCCTGGAGCCGCAGACCTACGAGGCCCATGTCACCGCCGACGCGTTCTGCTGGAACATGGTGCGCTCGCTGGTGGGGACGTGCCTGACGGTGGGGGAGGGGCGTCGTGACGCATCGTTGCCCGCCGCACTGCTCACCGAGACGCAGCGGTCGTCCGTCATCCCGCTGGCCCCGGCGAAGGGGCTGAGCCTCGTCGGCGTGGACTATCCGCCGGACGAGCAGCTGGCCGCGCGCACGGATGTCACCCGTGACCGGCGGAGCCTGTGACAGTTCCGGTCACTTGGGTTGTAGAGTAATCCGTGGTTTTACGTTCAATGGCCTGACAGAAAGGTGCCCGGGGTGGAGACATCGACGCTGGTGCTCATCGCGGCGCTGGTGTTCACCGTGCCCGGCGCGTCCCTGGGATGGATCTCCGGGTTGCGTCTGCCGTGGGCGCTGGCCGGCTCTATCCCCGTCACCTTCGGCCTCTACGGCCTGGCGGGCTGGATCCTCGGCCAGCTGGACATCCGTTTCGACTGGCTGTCGTTCGCGGTCTTCTGGGCCCTGTGCGCCCTGGTCGCAGGCCTGTGGCGGGGGGCGTTCCTGCTCGCTTCCCGACGCCGCCCCCGCCGCCGTCATCACGTCCCCGCGGAGGACGCCGCCCCCGGATCGACCGCGCTGAGCGCGGCGACGGGCGCGGAGGACGTCGATAAGCGGCGGGCCCGGTGGTGGCGGACCCGGCAGGGCCGACAGGGCGGGCTGCTGGATCCGGCGTGGATCCTGCCGTTCGCCGGTGTGGTGACCGGCATGTGGCTCATCATCGACCACAGCATGAAGCTGTTCGAGGAGGTGCCGCGCGGGCTGGGAAATATCGTCCAGGGTTGGGACGTGCACTGGCACGCCTCGATGGTGCGGTGGTTCATGGACGCCGGCATCGGCGATCCCACCCGCATGGGCGAACTGCGCCACATCGAGACCGGCAATGACCTGTACTACCCCTCGGCGTGGCACATCGGTGCCGGGCTGGCGGGGCAGGCCGCGAACATCACCCCCATCGAGGCACTCAACCTCACGAGCGTGGTGCTGCCGGGCATGCTGCTGCCGCTGTCGGTGGCGCTCATCGCGTGGAAGCTCATCGGCAGGGTGGGGCTGACGGCGCAGATCGCGGCGGGTATCGCCGGAATCGCGATCTTCGCGTCGCCGGTGCTCATGTGGATCGGCACGTACACCGGCATGTGGCCGTACCTGGCGTCGATGTCCGCCGTCGGTGTGGTCATCGGCCTGTTCATGCACGTGCCCTACCGCCCGGTGGCGGCGCTGGCGGCGATGCTGGCGTTCACCGGTGTGGTGCAGATGCACCCGGCGCCGGTCACCGTCGTGGTCCTCGCCCTGGCGCTGTGGTGGCTGTTGTACCTCGTGTGGGCACCCTCCCGTCGTCCGGTGTCCGCCCGGGATGCGGTGCTGGTGCGCCTGCAGGATGTCGGCTGGCTGGCCCTGTCCGGCGGGCTCGGCGTGGCCATCCTCCTGCCGCAGCTGCTCAGTGGCTCCGAGGCGACGGAGGAGGTCTCCTCCTGGACGGCCGTCGAGGACGTCACCCGCGGCGAGTCGTGGGAGATGGCGATCCAGATGCAGACCCGCCACACGGATTTCTTCCCGGACCTCAACCAGACGTTGCTCATGTGGCTGGCCGGATTCGGGGCCGTGGCGCTGCTCGTGTGGCGCCGTAACCTGTGGGCGCCGCTGTTCTGGTTCCTCTCCGTGGCGATGACCGCCAACGCGCTGCTGCCCTTCGACACGATGTGGGGCGAGTGGCTGGCGATCGTCGGCAACCTGCACTACGCGACGGCGCACCGCCTCGTCATGTCGGTCGCCCTGTTCACCTTCGCCGCGGCGGCGGTGGGCGTGGCCATCATCATCCGCCTGCTCTCCCTGGCACCGCTGCGCATGACGTCCCCGTGGACGCAGGTGTCCGTCGCCGTTTCCCTCATCCTGGCGCTCGGTGCCGGCTGGGGCACCTACGTGTGGACCACCCGGGACACCGTCATCGAGGGTCTCGAGCCGTCCATGAACGGCCCGCGCCACGACGACCGCATGGTCTCCGAGGCCGACATCCGCGCCTTCGACTGGCTTTCCGGGCAGCCCGACGCCTACGAGGGCACCATCTTCGGAGAGCCGGCGGACGGGCACGGCTGGATGTACGCCTACAACGGCCTGCCCTCGGTCATGCGCCACTACCTGTGGCCGCACGTCCACCGCACCTCCGACACCGACCTCCTCTACTGGCACCCCGACCTGATCGGCGCGGGCAACCACGGTGACCCGGACCAGGAGAACAACGTCGACAAGGCCGCCCAACGGATGGACGTGAAGTACTACTTCGTCTCCCCGTGGAGCTTCTGGGCCTTCCAGGAGCCGCGCTTCGAGATGATCGACGGGCTGTGGCACACCCCGGGCGTCACCCCGGTGTACCGGGACCAGAACGTCGCCATCTTCGCCGTCAACCAGCAGTTCACCGACGAGGAGATCCTCGGCATGCGCGAGCCGGGCAACTCGCCGGAGGAGCTGCCGCCGCTGCCCCTCGACGCCGCGGGCAACCCGGTGATCCACCGGCCCTCCAAGCCGGACTCGGGTGGCGACGCCCCGCTGGAGGCCCCCGGCAACCCGGCGCTCGACGCCCCTCCGGTTGAGATCCCCGGCACCCGCCCTTAGTCTGACGCGGTAAGCAATTCACTGTCATCAAGGGGGAGATGGCATGAGGCAGACTGTGCTGCCGACGACGCGCGCGCAGGTGTCCGGGCACCGGTTCCTGCGCCGCCGCGTGGAACACGGCCTGGTGTTCGGCGACATCCGCATGATCCACGATCCGTTGGCCGCCCGCAGTCGGGCGCTGCTGTTCGGGGTGGTGGCCGTCGTGATGATCTCGTTGGGTGCCGGGTTGCTGGCCTGGCTGCGCCCGGCGGCCGACCCGGGGGACGCCCCGATCCTGCAGACCGCGGACGGGGCATTGTTCGTGCGTGTCGACGACCGCGTCCACCCCGTCACCAACCTCGCCTCCGCGCGGCTCATCGCCGGGGAGCCGGCGGACCCCGCGCGGATCGGGGACGGGGTGCTCGGGGAGATCGACCGCGGCGTGCCCCTCGGGGTGCACCCCGCGCCCCTGCTCATCGACGGCGGGCCGGTGGACGAGGACCCGCAGTGGTCGGTGTGCTCCGGGGCAGGCACTGTCACCGTCGCGGTGGGCAGGCACACGAATCCGCTCGGCGGGCACCGCGGGGTGGTGGCCGCCGGCGCGGGCGCGGACTGGCTGCTCACCGTCGACGGGCGTCACCAGCTCCCGCACCCGGAGTCCCCGGAGGGCCGCATGGTGCGCCGCGCGCTGGGCATCACCCCGGACACCCCACGGTGGGAGCCTCCCGTGGAGGTGCTCTCGGCTGTGACGGAACGCGACCCGATCACGCTGCCCGAGTTGCCCGCCGAGATCCTCGACACCGGGGCCGGGCTGTGGGCTGTGCTGCCGGAGGGGGTGGCCCCGGTGACCGGGGTGCAGGCGGAGATCCTCGCGGAGGCCGGGGTGGGGCGCCGGACGGTGCTGCGGGAGGCCCTCGCCGGCTACCCCGACGCCCCCTATGACCTGCGCCTGCCGGCCGTGGCCCCGCTCTTCCTTGACCCGGCGGAGCTCACGGTGTGCGCCACCGACGGCCGGGTGGGCACCCTGCATTCGGTGGCCAGCCCGGTGACGTTGGCGGGGGAGGGCGTAGCCGATGAGTTCCGCAGCGACACCCGCTCTGCCCGGGCGGTGGACACCGGCCACGGCCATCACCTCATCGACGCCACCGGCCTACGTCATCCCGTGCCGGAGCGGGCGGATCTGGCGGCGCTGGGGCTGGATGCACCGGTGTCGGCACCGTGGTCGGTCGTCCGCCTGCTGCCGGAGGGTCCGCCGCTCAGCCGGGAGGCGGCGTCCCGGGCCAGCTACTGAAGGGCGGGCTGCAGAAGCTGACGTACAGACATGTGGCGAACAGGGGAAATGCAGCGAATTGAACAATGTTCAGGTGAGCGATTGCACGCCCGTACCCGTCGGGAACTCCCCGGCCCCGTTCCGCGTTGAATGAACATGCCCTCGATGAGAGAAATGGTGGCCGAGCGGATCGACCGGATCGAGGACAGGCATGCCCGCGCGAAAGAGGGCAGGTACGGCTTCATGGTCCGCCCGCTGACGCTCACGCTCGGCTGGACGTTGCTCATCATCGGGCTCATCACCATCCCCCTGCCCGGGCAGGGCTGGCTGACCACGTTCATCGGCGTGGGCATCCTCTCCCTGGAGCAGCGCTGGGCGAAGAATCTGCTGGTGAAAGGTGTGCACCTCTACGACCGCTTCTTCGACTGGTTCCACCGCCAGCGGCAGTCGGTGCGGGTGACGCTGGTGATCCTGCTCATCATCGTCATCTGGGTGGTGTTCATCGGCATCGGCTACGGCATGTGGCGCGCCGGCACCCTGGACTTCCTCACGCCCTACGCCACCCAGCTCGGACTGGTCCGATGAGGAGCGCGGCCCCGGCCGCCGCCCCCAGGATCTGCCACGCCACCCGCCCGGTGGCGGTCTCCGCCTTGTCCTGCTTGTCGACGCCCACCTCCCGCCCCGCCACCCCGTAGTCCCCGGCGAGGTGGCTCGCGGCCACGTGCGGGTCGATGACCCCGTGGCCGGGTTCCGCCGCCTGCCGGATGCGCTCCCGGATCTCGGCGGCCGAATCGTGCGGGTGGCGCTCGCGCAGGAGGGCCGCCACCCCGGACACCACCGGGGCGGCGAAGCTGGTGCCCTCGAACCCGGTCTCCCGGCCGTGGGCACCCCGGGTGCCCGTCGCCCAGCCGTGCCCGTGCGGGGACAGTCCCACCGGGAGCCGTCCGGGGGCGGCGACATCACCGTCGCCGAGGACGTAGTCGGCCAGGGCGTGCGGATCCCCGGGGTGCACCGCGGCCACCGCGAGAACCGACTCCTCGACGGCCGGGTACACGGTCATCCCCGGCTGGCACGCGCCCCCGGCGTTGCCCGCCGCGGC
Source organism: Corynebacterium pollutisoli (assembly GCF_900177745.1). GTDB lineage: Bacteria > Actinomycetota > Actinomycetes > Mycobacteriales > Mycobacteriaceae > Corynebacterium > Corynebacterium pollutisoli. The sequence continues at coordinate 45,794 of NZ_FXAR01000004.1, forward strand.
GACGAGCACCGCCCCCTCGGTCTCCGCGCGGTGGAGGGCGTCGTGGAGGGGGCCGGTGTCGAGAAGCAGGGTCGGATCGAGGCACGAGACGACGGAGATGTTGATCACCCGGGCATCCGCATCGAGGGCGACGTGGATGCCCTGCGTGAGGGTGGCGAGAGTGCCGCCCGGCGAATCCCGGTAGTGCGCGCTCGACTGGCGGATGCTGAGGATCTGCGCGCCGGGCGCGATGCCGCGGATGACGCCCGCGACGGCGGTGCCGTGCCCGTCGCAGTCGAGGAGGGGATCCGGGGCCCACGGGCTGACCAGGTCGGCGAGCGGTTCGACGTGGCCCAGCTCCGGGTGCGGGGCGACCCCGGTGTCGATGACCGCCACCCTCACCCCCTCGCCGCGGGCCAGCCTCAGGTGCGGATGCTCGACCGGGGCCGGCGGCGGCGCCTCGAGGGGCTGCACACACGCGACATCCTGGGCGTGGGCCGGAAACGGGGCCAACACGGCGATGAGCAGCGCCAGGGCGGCCGACCTCATCCCAGCCCCCGGATGAGCGCGAACAGTCCCGCCAGGTGGGCGGCCAACGGCAGGGTGGCGGCCAGCGACAGGGACTCCGCGCGCTCCCACCACACCACGGCCGTCGGCTCCAGACGCGGCACCCGTCCGGCCCACAACGGGGCGGACAGGGTAGCCGCCCCCACGGCCCCGGCCAGCGCCCACTGCACCGGGTGCCCCGGTTCGGACGCCGCCCAGGCGCCGCCCACGCAGGCCAGCAGGCCCACCGTCATCCACGACCACGCCGCGACCGCCTGCCGGTGGCGGACGGCGTGGAGGAGGACGGCTCCGGCCGTCGCCACGCACAGGGCCTGGGCGAACGCCCCGCCCTGGGAACCGGTGACCAGCACCGCGGGACCGAGCAGGAGCGCCGCACCGAGTGCCGCCCCCTCGTGCAGGCGGCGCGCCCGCCGGGCCTGCCTGTCGACGTCACCGGGCTCCTCGTCCGCCACCGCCAGATCCTGGCCCGCGGTGGGCAGCCGGGGAATGCGCAGCCCTGCGGCGCGGGTGGCCAGGCCCGGCAACTGCCCGATGAACACCACCCCCGCCGCCACCACCAGCGCGGACACCGCGACCGGGGGAGAGGTGACGTGGGCGGGCAGCGCCCCACCGACCGCCCCGACCGTGGCCAGTCCGAGGAGGGTGGCGGTGGCGGCCGTCGTCCGCGCCCCGATGCCCCCGATGACCAGCAGGAGCACGAGCGTCGCCCCGGATGTGCCCGCTGCCGCCCATACCGCGGGGGCGAGGGTGGCCGGATCGGCCAGCTCCCCCGGGCGGGCCGCCTCGAGGACCAGCGCGCCCGCCGCCCCACCGGCCGCGGCGAGGATGACCGGGGCGAGCACCCGCACGGACCGGCATGTGAGCAGCACCGCCAGCGCCCCGAGGGCCGCCACCGCGAGGGCCTGCGACCAGGGGAGACGGGCGAGGGCGAGGATCAGCAGCACACCCACGCCGGTCACCGCCCCGGCCGCCGCCAGGCCGCGGGTGGTGGCCTCCGCGCCGGACTCCGCCAGCGCCTCCGCGGAGTCGCGCACGACCGGCAGGGAACCCTCGTGCCGCGGGGAGAGCACCACCACCGACCCGTGGTCGAGGGGAGTCTGGTGGAGCGGGACCGCCGGGTCGAGGGGGACGCCGGCGGCGGTGGTCGCCAACCAGGGGCGCGAGATCCGCGGCGCACCGACCAGGGTGGCGACCTCCGGGATCACCTCCCCCAACGTAGACCCCGCGGGCAGGGCGACATCGGCCTCCCGCTGGTAGGTACCGATGCGGAACCGGGTGGTCAGACGCAGGACATGGTCGACGGACACCGTGGAATCTCCCCCTGGGAATGCGGCGGGCGCACCCCTGCACCCGCATCACGGGGCATTGTCACCTGCCGCGGCCGGGCTGTCCACCCGGGGCCCGCGCCATGCGGGATCGCGGCGGGTGTCCTAGCATGACGGGCGAGATACGCCGGTTGGGGTGACCGGCGGGGGACATCTGCCAAGGGGGACAGACATGTCGCTGCCCGTGACCGGCACGCTCAGCCGGGAGATCGAGCCACTGACCACCGCGGAACGCGAGCCCGCACCGCCGCTGCCGCAGGGGACGTTGAGTGCGGAGCCGGTGCCGGCGGCGCACCGGCCGGGGCAGGTGCCGCTGCTGCGGATCCTCATGCCGCTGGTGATGGTGGCGGGCATGGTGGCGATGGTCGCGCTCCTCATGCTCGGCGGGGCGGGGGCCAACCCGATGATGCTGCTGTTCCCGCTCATGATGGGAATGTCCCTGCTCATGGTCTTCTCCCCGCAGCAGGGCGAGGACGCCGACGAGACGCGCCGGGCCTACCTCCGCCACCTCGGGGCCCTGCGGGAGAAGGCGCTGCGCAACGCCGAACGGCAGCGGGCCCACGAGTTCCACCGCCACCCGGAGCCGGGGGAGCTGTGGACCTGCGTCGACGGACGTCGACTGTGGGAACGCGGACCAGACGACCCCGACACCCTCGAGGTGCGCATCGGACGGGGCGACACCGCCCTGTGCACCCCGGTCCAGGTCCCGGACTCCGGGGCTGCCGAGGATCTTGATCCGGTGTGCGCGGTGAGCCTGCGCCGGACGGTGCAGGCGGTGGGCACCTGCCCCGGGATGCCGGTCGCGGTGCAGCTGCAGGCCTTCCGCTACCTGGGCCTGGCCGGGGCGGGGGCGGGGGATCTGGCGCGGGCGATCGTCGCCCAGCTGGTGGTGGCGCACGGCCCGGAGACGGTGGCGGTGGAGGCGGTGGGCAGTGGCTGGGACTGGCTCAAGTGGCTGCCCCATTCCCGTCACCCGGAGCAGGCGCGTCACCGGATCCTCCTCGTCGACCACACGACGACCACCGGCACCGAGCCCTACCTCGACGACCCCGTGTGGACCACCATCATCGACGTCGGCTCGCGCGCGACCACCGCCCTGGGCATGCGCGCGGAGCAGGAGGGACTGGCGCTGAGCGCCGACGGGGATCTGGTGGCGCACACGGCGGCCGGCGTCGAGAAGCTCGGGGAGGCCGACGGCCTGCGACCGGAGGAGGCGCTGCTGCTGGCGCGGAAGCTCACCCGCTACCGACGGCCCGCCGGGGCCACCGCCGAGGGCGGACGCGACCTCCTGTCCCTCATCGGGGTCGCCGACATCGAGGCGCTCACCCCGGACACGATGTGGCCCGGCCGGGAGCTCAGCCGGCAGCGGCTGGTGGTGCCCATCGGCACGACGGAGCAGGGCGTGCCCGTGCGCCTCGACCTCAAGGAGTCCGCGCACGGTGGCATGGGGCCGCACGGGCTGTGCATCGGTGCGACGGGCAGCGGTAAGTCGGAGCTGTTGCGCACGCTCGTCGTCTCCCTGGCGGCGACCCACAGCCCCGACGAACTCAACCTCGTGCTCGTCGACTTCAAGGGTGGTGCCACGTTCCTCGGCTGTGAGGGATTGCCGCACACGTCGGCGGTGATCACCAACCTGGCGGACGAGGCCGTGCTGGTGGAGCGCATGTTCGACGCCATCTCCGGCGAGCTCAACCGCCGGCAGGAGGTGTTGCGCGAGGCGGGCAACTTCGCCAACGTCACCGAGTACACCACCGCCCGCCTCGCCGGTCGGGATCTGCCGCCGCTGCCCGCCCTGGTCATCGTCGTCGACGAGTTCTCCGAGCTGCTCGCCGCGCACCCCGACTTCGCGGACCTCTTCGTCGCGGTCGGCCGCCTGGGGCGTTCCCTGCACGTGCACCTGCTGCTCGCCAGTCAGCGCCTCGAGGAGGGGCGGCTGCGCGGGCTCGACTCGCACCTGTCCTACCGGATCGGCCTGAAAACCTTCTCGGCGGCCGAGTCGCGGCAGGTCCTCGGCGTCACCGACGCCCACCATCTGCCGGCCCGGCCCGGCGCGGGGTTCCTGCGTCACGACGCCGACCTCACCCGCTTCCAGGCCGCCTACGTCTCCGGACCCCTGGAACGCCGCGACGTCTCCGCGCTGCCCGGCGGCACCGGCCGCGTCGCCCTGTTCACCGGGTGGAAGCAGTTCGAGGAGGCGGAGACGCCGATGGTGGTCGACGAATCCACGACGCTTCTCGACGCCGTCGTCGACCGCGCCCGCGCCACCGCCGAGGCCCGCGGCCAGCGGGCCCACCGGGTGTGGCTGCCGCCGCTGCCACCGGTGGTGGAACTGGCGGGGGTCGCCGAGGACGTCGGTGCGCTCCGGGCGGTGGTCGGTATCGTCGATGTGCCCTACCACCAGCGTCAGGACCCGCTCGTGCTCGACCTGGGGGCGGCCGGCGGGCACGTGGCGGTGTGTGGGGGACCCCAGTCCGGCAAGTCCACGGCACTGCGCACCATCGTGGCGTCGCTGGCCGCCACCCACCCGACCGCGCTGCTGCGCTTCTACGTGCTCGACCTCGGCGGCGGGCAGCTGTCCACCCTCGACCGCCTGCCACACGTCGCCGGGGTCGCCGGGCGCGCCGAGCCGGAGCGGGTGCGGCGCATCGTCGACGAGGTGACCGGATTCATCGGGTGCCCGGAGGAACGTCACACGTTCCTCGTCGTCGACGGCTGGCACACGCTCGCCGCCGACTTCGAGGACCTCGTCGACCCGCTCACCGCCCTGGCCGCCGACGGACCCTCGCACCGGGTCCACCTCGTCGTCTCCGCGCCGCGGTGGACGGTGCTGCGCCCGGCGGTCCGCGACCTCATCAGCCACCGCCTGGAACTGAAACTCGGCGAGGCGATGGACTCGCTCATCGACCGCAAGGCTCAGCAGAAGCTCCCCGGCCTCCCGGGACGCGGGCTCGACCCCGAGGGCCGACCGATGCTGCTCGCGCTCAGCTCCAACCAGGACATCGCGCACATCGTCACCGCCACCCCGCAGGAACCCGTCCCGCGCCTGCGGGTGCTGCCGCCCCGGGTGACGCTGCCGGAGCTCGACCCCGCGCCGGGTATCCCGCTGGCCGTCGGTGGCCCCCGCCTGGGCACCCTGTGCTGGGACCCGGTGGGCAGCCCGCACCTGGTGTGCATCGGCGGGCAGGGGTCGGGCAAGTCCACCGCGCTGGCCACCGTCATGGCCGGCATCTGCGCACTCGGACGCGACGCCGCCCGACTCGTGCTCATCGACCACCGCCGCGCCCACCTGGGGCGTGTCGACGAGTCGATGCTCGCCGCCTACTCCGCCACGACGACCGCCACCGCCGACACCCTCCGCGACGTGGTCACCACGCTCAGCGCCCGCCTGCCCGGGCCCGACATCACCCCCGCGCAGCTGGCCGCCCGCGACTGGTGGACCGGCCCCGACATCCACGTGGTCATCGACGACCTCGACCTCGTCGCCGACAATGACCTCGCCCGCCTCACCGACCTGCTCCCGCACGCCCGGGACATCGGCCTGCACCTCATCCTCGCCCGCAAGGCCGGTGGCATCGGCCGCGCCCTGTTCTCCCCGTTCCTGGCCGCTGTCCGCGACCAGACCCCGGCCGTCCTGCTTCTCGACGCCGACCGCGAGGAAGGCGCCGTCTTCGGCATCCGCCCCGTCACCCAACCACCCGGCCGTGGCACCTGGCAGGTCCGCGGCGAGACCATCGGCGTCTGTCAGGTCGCCGTGCCCCCGGAGAAAACGGAGGAATCATGAGCGCGCCCGCCGCCCCCACCACCCTGACCATCACAGTCCTCGACACCGCCACCATCTTCGAGGGCCCCGACACCGTCTACCGATACGACCTGCCCGGCACCGGCATCATCGACGGCTGGGCGCTGGCCGCCGTCCTCGACCAGGCGAAGGAGCTGTGCAGCCTGCACTGGCCGGACGTGGAGATCATCGTCGACGCCGACGACCCCACCACCGAGGTGCTCACCCGCTCCCTGCTCAACAAGGGTGTCGCCGCCTACCCTTCCGAGGTGCTCCGCGAGACCGAGATCCCGCCCCCGGAGGAGGTCACCGTCACCCGCCCCAGCGCCTCTGCCGGACGCCACCGCCTCGACACCCCGGTCCAGCCCTTCCACATCCTCGTCGGCGTGGTCGTCGTGGCCATCCTGGGCCTGAGCTGGTGGGTGGTGGGCGGGACGTCCGCCCCGGCGGCCACCGAGGTGGAGACCCCGGAGGTGGAGACGAGCAGCTCCCCGCCCCCGGCGACGCCGTCGGTGACGTCGACGTCGACAAGCGGGGGACCGGAACCACGGACCGTCCTCGAACACGAGAACCTGCGTCTCGAGGCACCCACCGGATTCCGCATGGAACAGCGCGACGGGCTGCGCTACGCCACCGGCGACGACCCCGCGCTGCGCATCCACGTCGCCGCCGACCCCGTCTACACCGTGCCCGCGGAGGCGGTGGAGGCACACATCCACGCCATGATCGACACCGACGACACCCTCCACCTCCTCGCCCCCGAACGCGCCGGGCGTGGCGTGGAGGCCATCCGCTACCGCGAGACCCCCGGCGACGGGTCCGAGGTCACCTGGCACGCCTGGATCGAGGACGCCCACCAGCTCTCCGTCGGCTGCCACACCCGCGAGTCCCCGACACTGCCGCAGCAGGCCGCTTGCCGCATGGTCCTCGACTCCCTCAGCGTGCGCTGACCTGCGCTGATGGGGTGGGCGGAAAATAGTTCTGTGGGGCAGGGAACCTTTCGCCGGTTTTCGGAGTCCAACAATGGTGGACGGGCCGAGAACGGACCGTCGGGAAGAAACACACAACTCGGGAGGGGCAGAACTTGACCCAGATGTTCAGGACCGAAGCCGACGTGATGCTGGCGACCGCCGGCCACGTCGACACCACCAACAACGAAGTACAGAGCGAACTGACCCGCCTGCAGGGCGTCGTCGACGGGGTGCGCGCCAGCTGGACCGGCAGCGCCCAGGTCTCCTTCGACTCACTCATGCAGCGCTGGCACGCCTCCGCAGGCGAACTGCGCGAAGCACTGACCAGCATCTCCGACAACATCCGCCACAACGCCCGCTCCTTCGAGTCGATGGAGGCCGACAACGCACAGGCCTTCAGCGCCGTCGGCGGCCAGGGCCTGGCCCTCTAAGGAAGGGAAACAGACAATGGACGCAATCAAGTACCAGTTCGGCGCCATCGAGGCCGCCGCCGGTGACATCAACGCCACTTCCGGCCGCATCACCGCGCTGCTCGACGATCTCCGCTCCCAGCTCCAGCCCATGGTCGCCACCTGGGAGGGCGACTCCGCCACGGCGTATGCCGAGGCACAGGCGAAGTGGGACCGTTCCGCCGCGGAACTCAACACCATCCTCGCCACCATCTCCCGCACCGTCAGCCAGGGCAACGAGCGCATGTCCGACGTCAACCGCATGGCCGCCGCCAGCTGGGGCTGATCCGGACCCGGCGGCGCCGGGCCGGTTCCCCGCTGACGGGGACAGACGCAGACCCGGCCCGGCGCTTCTGTACTACCGCGCGCCCGCCCGGGCAGGTGGGCCGCACACGTCAACCGCCCGTGCTCTCCCCGTGGGGGAGTGCGCGGGCGGTCCGGTGATTCTGGGGTGGTTGGGTGGGTGGGGCCCCGGGATCGGTTCTCCGGGATCAGTTCCCCGGGGCCCGTGCTTCCGGGCGTCGGAAACCCCGGGATCGAGCTGACCCCGGGGTCCGGATCTCGGGGACCAGATCCCGGGGACCCGGCGGGGACCCCGACCCCGATCCCGACCGCGGCAGCGGTTTGGTTTCCACCCACCCTGCCCTTTACACTGGACAAGTTGTGTGCGCTGTGCACGGGTCTCCACCGGCCGCCGTGTCCCGGCTATGCACCACGAATCTTCACCAATGGCCGGCAGCCCCCAGACAGACTTTCAAGGAGTCATTAGTGTCTACTTACCACCCGAAGAGCGGTGACATCACCCGTAAGTGGTACGTCATCGACGCCACCGACGTGGTGCTGGGCCGTCTCGCCACCCACGCAGCTGACCTGCTGCGCGGCAAGGGCAAGCCCCAGTTCACCCCGAACGTTGACTGCGGCGACCACGTCGTCATCATCAACGCCGACAAGGTTCACGTGTCCTCCAACAAGCGTGACCGCGAGATGCGCTACCGCCACACCGGTTACCCGGGTGGTCTGCGCTCCATGACCCTGGGCAAGGCTCTGGACACCCGCCCGGAGCGCGTGGTCGAGGAGGCTATCACCGGCATGATGCCGCACAACAAGCTCTCCCGCGCTTCCGTCAAGAAGCTCCACGTTTTCGCTGGCTCTGAGCACCCGTACGCCGGCCAGCAGCCCGAGACCTACGAGATCAAGCAGGTGGCACAGTGACCGAGCAGAACGAGAACCTGAACGAGGACCAGAACGTGGCTGAGGCCGGCGACATCGAGGCCGCCACCGCCGCCACAGAGGAGTTCAACTACACCATCGGCGACGCTGTCGCTCCGGAGGTCTCCGAGGAGGAGGCTGCCGAGGTGGCTGCTCCGATCGAGCTCGACGGCCCGATCCAGACCGTCGGTCGTCGTAAGCGCGCCATCGCCCGCGTCCACCTGGTCGCCGGCAACGGCTCCATCACCTGCAACGGCCGCCCGATCGAGGAGTACTTCCCGAACAAGCTGCACCAGCAGGACATCATGCAGCCGCTCGCTCTCCTCGAGCGTGAGGGCCAGTTCGACATCAAGGCCAACATCTCCGGTGGCGGCCCGACCGGCCAGTCCGGCGCTCTGCGCCTGGCCATCGCCCGTGCGCTGAACCTGTACAACCCGGCTGACCGCGCCGCCCTGAAGAAGGCCGGCCTGCTCACCCGTGACGCTCGTGCTGTCGAGCGTAAGAAGGCTGGTCTGCACAAGGCACGTCGTGCCCCGCAGTACTCCAAGCGCTGATTTTTCAGTCCGCTGTCGACGCCGCTCCACCGCACGGTGGGGCGGCGTTCGCCGTTCCCGGACTGCAGCAGGCATAATATCCTTCATGACTCGACTTTTCGGAACTGACGGCGTTCGCGGCCTGGCGAACAAGGATCTCACTGTCTCCCTGGCTCTGCAGCTGGGGGCGGCGGCCGCGCACGTACTCACGCAGCACCGGCAGTCGAGTGAGCGTCGTCCGATCGCCATCGTCGGCCGTGACCCGCGTGTGTCCGGTGAGATGCTGGCCGCCGCCCTGGCCGCGGGTATGGCCTCCCGGGGCGTCGATGTGCTGCGTGTGGGTGTCATCCCGACCCCGGGCGTCGCGTTCCTCACCGACGACTACGGGGCGGACATGGGCGTGATGATCTCCGCCTCGCACAACCCGATGCCGGACAACGGCATCAAGTTCTTCTCCGCCGGTGGGCGCAAGCTGCCGGACTCGGTGGAGGACGAGATCGAGGCGGCCATGTCGTCCCTGCCGGACAACGGCCCGACCGGCACCGGTGTCGGCCGAGTCATCGAGGAGTCCCCGGACGCGCAGGAGCGTTACCTCAAGCACCTGGCGGAGGCGTCCCCGATCGATCTCACGGGCATCAAGGTGGTCGTCGACGCCGCGAACGGTGCGGCCTCCGTCGTCGCGCCGAAGGCCTATGAGGCGGCGGGCGCCGAGGTGGTGGCGATCCACAACAAGCCCAACGCCTACAACATCAACGACAACTGCGGTTCCACCCACATCGGTCAGCTGCAGAAGGCGGTCGTCGAGCACGGCGCGCACCTGGGCCTGGCCCATGACGGTGATGCGGACCGTTGCCTGGCCGTCGACGCCGAGGGCAACGTCATCGACGGTGACCAGATCATGGCGGTCCTCGCGGTGGCCATGAAGGAGAAGTCGGAGCTGCGGAAGAACACGCTGGTGGCCACCGTCATGTCCAACCTGGGTCTGCGCCTGGCGATGGAGGAGCAGGGCATCACCATGCTGGAAACGAAGGTCGGCGACCGTTACGTCCTCGAGGAGCTCAACGCCGGCGGCTACCGCCTGGGTGGCGAGCAGTCCGGTCACATCGTGCTGCCGGTGCACTGCACCACGGGTGACGGCACCCTCACCGGCCTCAAGCTCATGGCCCGCATGGCGGAAACCGGTCAGTCGCTCGGCGAGTTGGCATCGGTCATGACGGTGCTGCCGCAGGTGCTCATCAACGTGCCGGTGGACGACAAGGCCGCGATCATGGGGTCCGGTTCCGTCCAGGACGCCATCCGCGAGGCCGAGGCCGAACTGGGCTCCACCGGCCGTGTGCTGCTGCGTCCCTCCGGCACGGAGGAGCTGTTCCGCGTCATGGTCGAGGCCGCGGAGACCGAGCAGGCACGCCGTGTGGCGGGCCGTCTGGCCGCGGTGGTGGCGGCCGTTTAGTCACCCCCGGGAACCTTTTGCCCTCTTGCGCAGTCCAATGATGGTGGGACCACTCACCACGGACGACGCAAGGGGGATTTTTCTTGTCCGGGATCATCATCGACCACACACAGACACTGACCGCGTTGGCACGGATGCGCGCCGACACCGAGGAACAGCGACAACGCCACGCCAGTACCCGCCCGGCCCTGCCACCCACGGCCGTCGGCCGGGCGTTCACCGACCGCGGGGCCGCGATCGCCGCCATGCTGCAGCAGGTCCACGAGGCCGGTGCCGCACGCATCGACGCCCTCCGTGACACCACCGACGCCGCGCAGGCGCAGGTGCGGGTGTTCGGGGACGCCGACAAGCAGTTCGGGGGTGAGCTGTCGTGAGCGACATCGCCACCGCATTCCGGGGCGTCGAGCGGATGCTCGTCGGGGCGTCGGCGGGCCGCTACGGCGGGGCCGGGGTGAGCCCGGAGACCATCGCACAGGCGGCGGGCACCGTCGACGGACTGGACCCGTCCCTGCTGCTCAGTAACACGCACGCCGCCGTCACCGGCTCCCACGCGCGGGGCCTGCGTGGTGGGATCCTCGGCGAGGTCCTCGAGTTCGTCGCCCAGGCCGCCTTCGGCGAGATCCTCGGCCGGCTGGCCGAACGCGCCCAGGACTGGTTCCTCAACCGTGACAGTTCCGAGGAGCTTATCGACGCCGCGTCCGACGCCGCCGACGCCCTCGACGAGGTCACCGAGACCTCCGACGCCGCCTGCGGGGAGGTGCTCATCGCCCTCGAGGCGGTCATCGCGCAGCTGTGCGCGTTCCTCGCCCGCGTCGATCCCCGGGAACACCCGGGCATGTTCGCCGAATGCGTCGACGCCGGGGCGGAGCTCATCGATTCCGCGGGAGCCTGCATCGTGGACACGTGCCGGGACCGCGACGCCGCCGTGGCCGGGTGCCTCGACGCGTTCCTCGCCCGCGGGCAGGCCGTGTGTGAGCAGCCGGTGAGCCCGGGCGTTCCGGGCGTCGCCGAGCCCGCCCCGCCGCCGAAGAAGCAGGTGGGGGAGTTGCCCACCGCGCCGCAGGCGGTTCAGGAAGCACCGGAGCCAGCAGCGCCGCCGAAGAAGCCGATGGAGGTCGGGGAGCCGCCTGCGCAGGAGCCTCCCGCGCCGCCGAAGAAACCGATGGAGGCCGGGGAGGCACCCGCGCCGGAGCCAGCAGCGCCGCCGAAGAAGCCGATGGAGGTCGGGGAGGTGCCGACGACCCCACAGACGGTGACACCGGAGCCGGAGCCGGAGCCGGAACCGGCGCCGGTGGAGGAATGTGACGTCGCTGCACCGGGCACCGAGTTCTGTGGCGCACTCGGGTTGGTCGGCGTGGGTGTCGCGCTCATCGGGGTGGCGCTTGTCCTCGAGGCTCTCGCGGACTGCACGGTGTCCGAGCCTGTCCCGGTGCCCGAGCCCGCACCAGAACCGGCACCCGAGCCCGTCCCGGAGCCACCGGCCCCGCCGACACCGGACCTGGCGGAGGTGCCGGAACCACCGCCGCCCCCGAAGAAGATCGAGGCCACCCCGGCTGCAGCGCCGCCACCGCCACCGGCCCCAGCCCCGGCCCCACCCGTTGAGTCAGCACCCACCCCGCCGGCGTCGCCGGCGGGCGCACGAAAGGCAGGTACCTGGTGATGGAGTTCGAGGAGTTCGCGCGACAGTTCCGCCAGCGGACGACGCAGCGGATGCGGGAGTTCGAGAAGGCGTTGGCGGAGGCGCAGGGGCGGGTGGAGACGTCGGTGCAGCAGCCTGCCCGGCGGCCGTCCCCGCCGCGTCCGGTGCCGGAACAGCGGCAGACCCCGCCCCGCCCGGGGTCTGCGCGCGGGCGGGTGCAGGGTCTGCTGCGGAAGGGGTGACCTCCGGGGCTACAGCTTGGTGCTGGATCCCAGGTCGATGCCGGCCTTGTCGGCGAGGTCGGCGTCGGAGAAGGAGGTGACGCCGGGGCCTTCGGCCATCTGCTCGGAGAAGTCGGAGTACTTGCGCTCTCCGGCGAGCTGGTGGAGGAGGAAACCGGTGAGCAGGCCGCGGGCGGTCTCCTGGGCGGAGTAGCGCGGGAGGCCCTGGCCGAGGGCCAGCTTGACGAAGGTGTCCTCGGTGAAGGTGGCCTGGTTGCCGTTCTTCACCTCGCGGTAAATGACGTCGCCGCCCCAGTTGAACGCGACCTTGGCGGGGTTGCCGGGGTCGAGGAGGTCGCCGATGAGTCCGGGGTGGCCGCCCCCGATGATGAGTCCGGGAACGGTGACGGCGCGGGCCGCCTCGACGGCGGGCGGGGCGGTGGCGGCGGGGTAGATGGCGGCGACGGCCTTGACGCGCGGGTTGTTGGCGGCGCAGAGGATGGCGGCGCCGCCGCCCATGCCGTGGCCGATGACGCCGAGCTTGCCGGGGGCGACGGTGACCTTGCCCTGGCCGAGCTTGACGCCGGCGGCGATCTGGAGAGAGGACTCGAGGTCGGCGGAGAAGCCGCGGTGGTCGGGGGCGAGGCCGGTCTCGGTGTCGGGGGCGGTGACGACGATGCCCCAGCTGGCGAGGTGGCGCAGCGTCGCGTGGTAGGCCTTGACGGACTTGATCCAGTCATGGCCGAAGGCGACGGCGGGAACTCCGTTGCCTTCCGCGGGGGCGTAGACCTTGCCGGGCAGGCCGGCGTAGTCGAGGTCGCCGACGAGCACGCGGTGCGGGCCACGCTTGGACAACTGGGCCAGATGCTTCTTCAGATTCGCAGACACGTCCCCAGGATAACGTCAACGGGGGCGTTATGAACGTCACACCGCGGAAAACCGGGTGTTGAGGGCGCGGACGGGGAGGAAAAGGGGGCGTCGATAAGCGGTGATACCTGTTATGGGAAAGGCGGTGTCGTCTACGATTTCCCCCATGTGTGGAATCGTTGGATACGTCGGTGAACGACAGGGACTGAGCCTCGCGCTGGAGGCGCTGCGACGCATGGAGTACCGCGGGTACGACTCGTCGGGCATCGCCGTCAACAACGGGGGGATCTCCGTGGTGAAGAAGGCGGGCAAGCTCGCCAACCTCGAGGCGGTCCTCGGGGACATGCCGGGCACCACCGCCATCGGTCACACTCGATGGGCCACCCACGGTCGCCCCACCGACGAGAACGCGCACCCGCACGTCTCCTTCGACGGCCGCGCGGCCATCGTGCACAACGGCATCATCGAGAACTTCGCCCCGCTGCGTCAGGAGCTTGTCGACGCCGGCATCACCCTCAACTCCGACACCGACTCGGAGGTCGCCGCCCATCTGCTGGCCCGCGCGTACAACGAGGGGGAGACTGCCGGGGACTTCCGGGCCTCGGCGCTCGCCGTCCTGGGGCGCCTCGAGGGCGCGTTCACGCTGCTGTTCACGCACGCCGATCACCCGGACCAGATCATCGCGGCCCGCCGCTCGACCCCGCTCATCGTCGGCGTCGGCGAGGGGGAGATGTTCCTCGGTTCAGATGTCGCCGCCTTCATCGAGTACACGAAGAACGCGGTGGAGCTGGACCAGGACAACGTGGTCGTCATCACCCGTGACGGCTACGAGGTGCTCAACTTCGACGGCACCGCTGCCGAGGGCCGTCCCTTCACCATCGACTGGGACCTCGCCGCCGCCGAGAAGGGCGGTTTCGACTCCTTCATGATGAAGGAGATCCACGAGCAGCCCGCCGCCGTCCGCGACACCCTCGGTGGCCACTTCCACGACGGGCGCGTCTTCCTCGACGAGTCGGACATCTCCGAGACGGACCTCAAGTCCATCAACCAGGTCTTCGTCGTGGCCTGCGGCTCCGCCTACCACTCCGGCCTGCTGGCCAAGTACGCCATCGAGCACTGGGTGCGCATCCCCGTGCAGATCGAGGTGGCCTCCGAGTTCCGCTACCGCGACCCGGTTCTCGATGAGCGCACCCTCGTCCTCGCCATCTCCCAGTCCGGCGAGACCGCCGACACCCTCGAGGCCGTCCGCCACGCCAAGACCCAGGGCGCGAAGGTGCTGGCCGTGTGCAACACCAACGGTTCCCAGATCCCGCGCGAGTCCGACGCCGTCCTGTACACCCACGCCGGGCCGGAGATCGGCGTCGCCTCCACGAAGGCGTTCCTCGCGCAGGTCGCCGCCAACTACATCGTCGGCCTGGCGCTCGCCCAGGCCAAGGGCACGAAGTACCCCGACGAGATCGCCGAGATCTGGGCCTCCCTCGAGGAGATCCCCGCCAAGATCGAGGAGCTTCTCGACGTCCGCGAGCAGATGGCCGGCATCGCCGACGAGCTCGGCGCCGTCCAGACCATGCTCTTCCTCGGCCGCGGCGTCGGCTTCCCCGTCGCGCTGGAGGGGGCGCTCAAGCTCAAGGAGCTCGCCTACATCCACGCCGAGGGCTTCCCGGCCGGTGAACTCAAGCACGGCCCGATCGCGCTCATCGAGGATGACCTGCCGGTCGTCGTCGTGGTGCCCTCCCCGCGCGGCGTCAAGCTGCTGCACTCCAAGATCGTGTCCAACATCCAGGAGATCCGGGCCCGTGGTGCGCAGACCATCGTCATCGCCGAGGAGGGCGACGAGGCCGTGCGCGAGTTCGCCAACTACCTCATCGAGATCCCCGCGACCTCCTCGATCATGCAGCCCCTCCTGGCCACGGTGCCGCTGCAGTTCCTCGCCGCCGACATCGCGCGTGAATGCGGCAACGAGGACATCGACAAGCCGCGCAACCTGGCCAAGTCTGTCACCGTCGAGTAGTCACCCGCGGGATGCCGCCAGCTTGTGCAGCCGCGGCACGGGCATCCGCATGTCCAGGGCCGCGGCGGCCCCGTGTCCGGGCCAGTGGATGACGAAGGAGCGTTCGTCCACCGAGCCCTTGACCACCACCGGCGCCACGTCCTCTCGGGGCGGGGTGCCGGAGACCTTGAGGCTCACGCCCCACTGGTCGGTCCAGAAGTAGAAGGGGTGGTCGCGTTCGGGGGCGTCGTCCCCGAGCAGCAGTCCGTCCGCGGCGACGCGCCCCTGCTCGAGGGCGGAGGTCCACACGGGGGAGCGGCGCGGGCCGGCGGGGTCGTCGAGCCAGCACACGTCACCGGCGGCGACGATCCCGGGGTGGCCGAGGACACGCTGTCGGGTGTCGACGATGAGGCGGCCGTCGACAAGCAGTCCGGAGGAGGCGAGCCAGTCGACCTCGGGGTCGTCGCCGATGCCGGTGAACACGATGTCGGACTCGAGGACCTCACCGGACGGGAGTGTCACGGCCATGCCCTCGGCGGTCTCCGTGACGGACTCGACGACGGTGTCGAGGATCCGCACGCCCGCCTCCGCCGCCAAGGACGCGAGGATCCCGCCGAGCAGCGGGCCGAGGTGCCGGGCCAGCGGAGTGCCGGGGTTGAGGAGGGTGACCTCGCAGCCCAGGCCGACCGCGCCGGACGCCACCTCCATGCCGAGGGGTCCGCCGCCGATGACCGTCACCCGGGGGCGTTCCAGCAGGCGGGCGCGCAATGCCTCGGCGTCGGCCAGGGACCGGAGGGTGTATTCGCGCGGTGAGTCGGTGAGGCGGCGGGCACGCGACCCAGTGGCGATGACGAGGCCGTCGTAGGGCAGCGCCCGGCCGTCGTCGAGAAGCACGGCCTCCGGTTCGAGCGCGACGGCGCGGTGGCCGAGGATCTCGGTGGCCGCGGCGAAGGTCGGCAGCGGGGCGATGTCGACCGGGTCGGGGTGCAGCGCCGCCTTGGACAGGGAGGGGCGCGGGTAGGCGGGGACGTCCTCGGCACCGACGTAGGTGAGCTCGCCGTCGAAACCCCGGCGGCGGAGGGTGTCCCCGCAGGTCACGCCGGCGATGCTGTGGCCGACGATGACGATCCGGTCCATCACTCCACCAGGGAGAGGGCGGTAACCGGGCAGGCGCGGACGGCGTCGCGGGCGGCGTCGAGATGGTCGGCGTCGAGGTCACCGGGGACGTCGATGATGAGGGTGTCATCGTCGTCGAGGTGGACGAGGTCGGGGGCGGCCTGCTCGCACAGCCCGTGGGCCTCGCAGCGGTTGGTGTCGAGATGTAGGCGGGTCATGTGACCAGAATCGCAGAATAAACCCGGGAAGTCGATGGATATTTCATCACGATCTACGCTGGCCCGCATGAGTCTGCACTTCACCCACGACACCCTCGGCCAGCGCGTCATGCTCGGGGCCGGCCGCGCCGCCGAGCACCTGCGGGCCGAGGTCGAGCGCCTCGGGGCCGCCCGCCTCATGGTCATCTCCTCGGAACGGGGCGTGGAGCAGGCCCGGGAGGTGGCCGGGCTCATCGACGTCGCCGTCCATCACACCGACGTCGCCATGCACGTCCCCGTGGAGGTGGCGGAGCGGGCGCGGGACGTCGCCCGGCGGCACGACATCGACCTCATGGTGGCCGTCGGCGGCGGCTCGGTCATCGGGCTGGCCAAGGCCGTCGCCCTGACCAGCGGAATCCCCTCCATCGCCGTGCCCACCACCTACGCCGGCTCCGAGGCCACCAACGTGTGGGGCCTCACCGAGAACGAGCGCAAGACCACCGGCACCGACGACCGCGTCCTGCCCGTCACCGTCATCTACGACTCCCACCTCACCCTCAGCCTGCCCGTGGAGATGTCCGTGGCCTCCGGGCTCAACGGACTGGCGCACTGCGTCGACTCGCTGTGGGCCCCGCGCGCCGACCCCATCAACGCCGCCCTGGCCACCGAGGGTGTCCGCGCCCTGGCGGAGGGGCTGCCGCAGATCGTCCGCGACCCGCAGGGCAGCGACGGCCGCGACGGCCGCGACCTCGCCCTCTACGGCGCGTACCTCTCCGCGGTGTCCTTCGCCTCCGCCGGATCGGGCCTGCACCACAAGCTCTGCCACATCCTCGGCGGCACCTTCAACCTGCCCCACGCGCAGACCCACGCCGTCGTCCTGCCGCACGTCCTCGCCTTCAACGCGCCGTACGCCCCCGCGGCGGAGCGCCGCCTCGCCGCGGCCTTCGGTGCGCCGTCGGCTGTGGAGGGGCTGGCGCATCTCCGCGAGCTTCTCGACGCCCCGCGCTCCCTCGCCGCGCTCGGCTTCACCGCCGAGGGCATCCCCACCGTCGTCGAGCAGGCCCTGGCGGCCGTGCCCGCGGGCAACCCGCACCCGGTGACGAGGGAGAACCTCACCGAGCTGCTGCGGGGAGCCCTAGGCGCCGGGCAGGTCTGAGCCACGTGTCACCGGGAGTGGCACAATAGCATCCATGGATCTTCTGACCACCCGCATCGACCTGGACGCCATCGCCCACAACACCCGCCTGCTCAAGGACCTGGTGGGGGATGTCCTCCTCATGGCGGTGGTGAAGGCCGACGCGTACGGTCACGGGGCGGCCCGGGTGGCGCAGGTGATGGCGGCCAACGGCGCCGACCGTTTCGGCGTGGCCACGCTGCGGGAGGCGATCAACCTGCGGGAGTCGGGTGTGTCCAAGCCGATCCTCGCGTGGATCTGGTCCCCGGAGCAGGATGTCGCGGAGGCGCTGTCCCTCAACATCCGGTTGGGCGTGCCGTCGGTCGCCCATGCGCAGGCGCTCGTCGACGCGGCCGTGCCCGCCCGGGTCTCCGTCAAGGTCGACACCGGCCTGCACCGCTCCGGTGTCGACGAGGCCGACTGGGCGCAGGTGTTCACCCTGCTGCGTGACGCCGAGCACCTCACCGTGACCGGCATCTTCTCCCACCTGGCCTGCGCCGACGAGCCGGACAACCCGATGAATGACCGGCAGGGGGAGGCCCTCGGGCGGGCCATCACTCTCGCGCGGTCGCTGGGGCTGGAGGTCCCGGAGAACCACCTGTGCAACTCCCCGGGCACCCTCACCCGCCCCGACCTGCATCACGAGCTCGTGCGCGTGGGCCTGTCGATGTACGGACTGTCCCCGATCCCGGGCGTCGATCCCGGCCTCAAGCCGGCCATGAGCTGGATCGGCCGGGTGCTCGTGGTCAAGCCCGTCGCGGCGGGCGAGTCCACCTCCTACAACCACACCTGGACCGCTGAGGAGGACGGCTGGCTGGCCGTCGTCCCCGCCGGGTATGCCGACGGCGTGCCCCGCTGGTGGCAGGGCAAACTGCAGGTGGGCATCGGCGGCAAGCTGTACCCGCAGGTGGGGCGCGTGTGCATGGACCAGATCGTCGTCTCCCTCGGCCAGAACGAGTTCGACGTGCGGCCCGGCGATGAGGCCGTCCTCTTCGGTGAGGGCGGCATGAGCGCCACCGAACTGGCGGAGGCCACGGACACCATCAACTACGAGATCATCTGCCGCCCGACGGGCCGCACCGTCCGCGAGTACGAGGGAGGCATCGACCTGTGACCGAGACGTTCCCGCCGGAAGGCACCCGCGAACTGGCCACCGCCGAGGACACCCGGGCCTTCGCCGAGGACATGGGCCGCTCCCTGCAGGCCGGGGACGTGGTCATCCTCGACGGCCCCCTCGGTGCCGGCAAGACCACCTTCACCCAGGGCCTGGCCCGCGGTCTGCAGGTCAAGGGCCGGGTGACCTCCCCGACGTTCGTCATCGCCCGCGAACACCGCTCGACCGTCGGCGGCCCCACGCTCATCCATCTCGACGCCTACCGGATGCTCGGGGAGGGCTCCTCGGGCGATCCGCTGGGGGAGCTCGACGCCCTGGACCTGGACACCGAGCTCGCCGACGCCGTCGTCGTCGCCGAATGGGGCGGCGGTCTCGTCGAGCAGATCGCCGAGCGCTACCTGCTCGTGCAGTTCGACCGCGAAACGGCCGTGATCCGCGACCCCGGGTCGGAGGCGCGGATCATCAGCTGGCGGTGGGTGGAGCAGGCGGACTAGCTGTCCCCGCCGGCGACGAGCTTCGCGGCCTGCACGTAGTAGGGCTCGGATTCGCGTCCGGCGTTGAGGCTGGTGAAGGAGCGACGCTCGATGCCGCCGGCGGTCTCGTCGTAGATGTAGAGGATGGGCTCGGCGCCCAGGCGGGCGAAGGTGGCGCGCAGCGGCTGCGAGCCGAGGGCCCGGGTGAGGGCCGGGGTGGAGTCGAGGTGGGCGTCGAAAAGCGCGCAGACCTCGGTGAGGCGGGGAGTCTGCAGGGCCAGGCCGCAGGACGCGGGGGACCAGCGGTGGACCGGGGAGAGGCAGTCGTCGCCGAGATCGGCGAGGACATTGAAGGACGGGATGAGGGTGGATCCGGTGCGCACGAGGGTGGCACCGTAGATCTTGTCTCCCGGCAGGCGGTCGGTGTGGTGCTCGAGGGTCTCGATGAGTGCGGTGGACAGGACGTGGCTGAACGATTCAATGGTCATGGTTCCTCCTGTGATGAGGCCGAGCATTCCACACCCTAACTTCCCGGGCGGGCGCACGCTCGGTGAGCGCGGGGGCCGCCCACCATGCCGGATTGTCCGCCGGTGCCCCCGTGGAGAACCACGCCCGCGCCTTGGCCAGCTGCCAGTCGAGGAGCGTGCGCGCCGGGTCGGCGGACTGCAGGGCACGGTCGGTGGCGAGGACGAGCTCACGCAGCGGGTGCATCCCCGCGGGGAGGGTGGCCTCGGTGGGCAGGGTCCACAGGCTGGCGACGACGGTCTGCGCACCGCAGGCGACAGCGGCCGTCGCCAGGCCGAACGGCTCGGGATAGCGCAGGTCAGAGCCCGAGGAGCAGCCGATGAGACCCACCCGCCGTGGTGCCCGCCATCCGGCCCGCAGCAGGTCGCCCGCCGTCACCGGTTCCGAGAGGTGCAGCGTGGAGGATTCGGCGCTGGCCGTCTCCTCCCCGGCGGCGGAGACGTGCCCGACGAACAGCAACGAGCCGGCCCGGGCGGAGGAGGCGAGGAACTCCTGCCGTGACATCGGTACGCGGGCCAACCCGGAGTAGGTGTCGGCCGCGGGCAGGGTGGTGGGGCGGACGAGCGGGGCCAGCGGGTCGGTGTCGACGGGGCGGCCCAGGACCGACCCCAGCGGGCCGGTCGGGGGCTGCCCCGGGATCTTCGGGTCGATGACCATGAGGTCCGCGTCGCCGTCGTGGGGAGCCCCGGCGAGCGCGCGGACGGAATCGGGCACCCCCAGCACCACGTCGGCCAGCTCCCCGAGCAGCCGGCCGTCGGGGTGGGTGGGCAGCACGGCCCACG
The DNA here is from genome assembly GCF_900177745.1 of Corynebacterium pollutisoli. Taxonomy (GTDB): domain Bacteria; phylum Actinomycetota; class Actinomycetes; order Mycobacteriales; family Mycobacteriaceae; genus Corynebacterium; species Corynebacterium pollutisoli. Next base: position 66,153 of record NZ_FXAR01000004.1, read on the forward strand.
GCACCTGGGCCAGGCTGGGGGAGGGCCGGATGATGAGCCGACTGCGCCCCGCGCCGCGCAGCAGGGCGATGAGCTGCTGCGGGATGAGCATCGCCCCGAGCTGGGAGAAGTACGTCCACGTGTCCTGCGGGGAGCGGAAGGCCCCGTCGTGGAAGGTGCGGCGCAGGGCGTCCGCGGCCCCCTCCCCGGGGTGGATGTCGGGGAGTGTACAGGGGAAGGAGTCACGCAGGGCGTCCATCTGCGCCGGGATCAGCCGGGCGGTGAGCACGTCCCCGGAGCCGGCGGCCCGCCACGAGAAGTAGGTGGTGACCGCGTCCGCGTACGTGAGGTGGACCGTGTGCATGCCCCTCAACCTAGACCAGAACGGTTAAAGGCCCCGACCGAGGGCCGGGGCAGGGGTGGGGCGGATTAGGGGCAGATGACCTCCAGTTCGAAGGACTTCTCCTGCGGGCCGGCCATCGGGTTGTTCATGTCTGCGGCGATGAGGGTGCCGCTGACGGTGTAGGTGTCGCCGTCGCGGGTGGCGGTGGCCTCGTTGCCGGGCACCCCTCGGGGCGTAGGCCAGGGCCTCACCGGTCTCGGTGGAGCCCATGCCGACTGCCTGGACCTCCGGGGAGTCCCCGGTGCCGAGGACGGCGCTCAGCCCGGTGGCCTCCGTCATGCTGGTGGAGGCGATGGAGAGGGAGATGGAGTCACCCTGCTCGGCGCAGACGACGGTGGCGTCGTCGATCTCGATGGGCGTGCCGTCGACGCTGGCGCTCCACTCGCCGGAGCCGTCGGTGGACACGGCGACGTCGCCGGCGGTGATCCCGGCGGCCCTGGTGGATTCGGCGGATGCGGTGTCGGATCCGGAGTCGGTGCAAGCGGCGAGTCCGAGGCCTCCGGCGAGGAGGGCGGTGGCGGCGGCGGTGAGCTTGAGGGCGGTGCGGGACATGAGGTTCTCCTTGTCTTCCCCGGTCAGCCCCTGTGGCTGTCCGGTGATCTCAAGGTATGAATCGGCCGCGGCTACCGATCACGAAAAGCTCACCAGTCGTCGAGAAGCAGCGCGCTTTCCGCCTGGTAGAGCGGCCCGTAGTGGTCCTTCCAGGTGGACACCGCCGCCGCGCGCTGGGAGTTCGCCCGTTACTGGGCGACCGAGGCCGTCGAGGTGTGCTGCCACCTCGCCTTCGAGATCGGCGACAACCGCTCCGTGGCCGACATCATCGACCTCGTGGCGGCCACTCCCGCGGTCCGCGTGGCCGGGCCCTCCCTCCTCGTGAGTGCGCCGCCGCGGATCGGTGGCCTGCAGGAGGCGTACCGGATCGCGGCGGCGGAGTACGGGGTGCGGGTGGAGGACCCGGACCCCAGGGGGTAGGTGCCCCGGGGGTTACGCGCGGCGGCGGAACAGCAGCAGCGCGCCACCGGCGACGGCGAGGACGGTGAGGGTGCCGCTGGTGCCGTTGGTGGCCAGCTGCACCTGCTGGGCGGCCGGGGCCGGGGTGACCTCGGCGGCCGGGGCTGCCTGGGCACCTTGCGGGGTGGCGGTGCCGGCAGCCGGGGCGTTGAGCGCCTGCTGCTGGGCGAGGACCTTGTGGTCGACGGTGTTGGTGGCGGAGTCGGACAGGACCTGGTACTCGACGTCCTCCTCGGTGCCTTCCTCGGTGCCGTTGCCGCCCTCGTCACCCTCGACCTCGCAGGTGATCTCCTCGCGCTCCTTCCAGGTGCGGGTCTCGGTGATCTCCTCCTCCACGACGGTGAACGGGACGTGCTCGAGGACCTGGTTCTTGCTGTAGCCGAAGTGGTAGACGGTCACGGTGTAGTCGCCGGTGGGGGTGTCGGCGGGGATGGTGGCGGTGATGGTGCGCTCGGCGGAGTCCGGGCCGGTGGACTCCGGCTTCTCGAAGGTCCAGCCCTCCGGGCCCTCGACGTCGCCGACCGGCCACTCGCCCTCGCGGGTGGCGTGCTCGGCGACGGAGCGGGTGCCCACGACCTTCTCCTCGGTCATGGACTTCTCGATGTAGCACTTGTCGCCGACCTCGATGATCTCGCCGGTGCCCTCGGCGAGGGCGGCGGGGGCCTGGAGGGCCAGGAGGGCGAGGGTGGAGCCGGCGATCGTGGCCGCAATGCGCTTGTTCATCACTGTGTCTCTTTCGGTGAGGGAAGGTCCGGAAGCAGGCGGACACTTGCTATGTGCTACAACGCTACAACACTCAAGTTAAAGTTGAGACTTGAGAGTTGGGGAGTGTCGAAAAGTCCATGAGTGTCCAGTTATTGCAGCCCTTTTCGGGGGTGTTTTCACGTAAGAAACGATGTCAGAGTCAATCTGTGGTGTGCATGGGAAAACTCTGACAATAATTACACCCTGGGACAGGAAAAGCGCCGATCATGCCCGGTTTCCGCTGGAACGGGCATGATCGGCGCTACGTGCGGCGTCGATAAGCTCCGATAAGCTCCGATGAGCTCGCTAGAGTGACTCGCCGAAGTCCTCGCGGAACTTGGCCACCAGCTTCTCCAGCCAGTCGGTCTTCGGGGTGAGTCGACCGTAAAAGAAGCGCAGGATCTCCGGCTCCTCCTCCCACTCGAGGCCGCCGATGAGGGAGCGGTTCTGGTACAGCCAGTCGAGGCGGTCGATGACGTAGTTGACCTGGGAGAGGGTGAACACGCGGCGCGGCATGGCCAGGCGGACGAGCTCCATGTCGGCGAGCGGCTCGACACCGTCGGCGTCGCGGGCCTCGGACATGGTGCCCCGCTCCATGCCGCGGACGCCCGAGCAGACGTAGAGGGCGGCGGCGAGGGAGGCGGCCGGGTACTCGTTCTGCGGGATGTGGTCGACGAAGCGCATGGCGTCGACGTGGGCGCCGAGGCCGCCGGCCGGGGTGATCACCGGGATGTTGCGCTTGTCCAGCTCGGTGACCATGTACTCGATGAACTGCGGACCCTGATTGATCATGTCCTCGTCCATGGTCTCCTCGAGGCCGACGGTGATGGCCTCCATCTCGCGGACGGACATGCCGCCGTAGGTGAGGAAGCCCTCGAACATCGGGACGTAACCGCGCATCTGCTTGTACAGCTCCTCGTCGCGGATGCAGATGCCGCCGCCGCGACCGAAGCCGAGCTTGCGGGCGGAGAAGTAGAGGACGTCACACAGGTCGGCGATCTCGCGGGTGATCTCGCGGATGGACTTATCCCGGCAGGATTCCTCGCGGACCTTGTTGAAGTAAAGGTTGTCGGCCAGCAGGGAGGCGTCCAGCACGAGCGGGATGGAGTGCTCGCGGCACACCTCGGACACCTCGCGCAGGTTCTGCACGGAGAAGGGCTGGCCGCCGATGAGGTTGGTGCCGGCCTCCATGCGCACATAGGACAGGGCGTCGGCACCGCGCTCGTCGATGAGCCCGCGGAGCGCGCCGACGTCGAGGTTGCCCTTGAACGGGTGGTCCGAGGTGACCTCGAGGCCCTCGGGGATAACCAGCTCGACGACCTCGGCACCGTTGACGGTGATGTGCTGCTTCGTGGTGGTGAAGTGGTAGTTCATCGGCACGAGGGTGTCGGGGCGGATCATCACCTGGCTGATGATGTTCTCCGCGGCGCGGCCCTGGTGGGCGGGGAGGAAGTACTCCATGCCGAAGATCTCGACGAGCTTGTCGTAGAGGCGGGTGTAGGTGGCGGAGCCCGCGTAGGCGTCGTCGGCCATGAGCATGGCGGCCTGCTGGTCCTGGGACATGGCGTTGACACCGGAGTCGGTGAGCATGTCGAGGAAGACGTCCTTGTTCTCCAGGAGGAAGGTGTTGTAGCCGGCCTGGGCCATGGCCTCCTGGCGCTCCTCGATCGGCAGAAGCGTGAGCTTCTGGATGATGCGGACCTTGTGCATCTCGAGCGGCAGCTGCTGGCCGCGGAAGAACGTCACCTTCGACACGGTGAGACTCCTTAAGGAAAGGGAATGAATGAAATTCGGCTAGACCGTCTGTCATTGTTTCACGCAGCGGCCGGGCAGGGGCGATGGGCCGCCGCTTGCCGACGCCCCCGCCCCGGCGTTCAATGGGCCTCGTGTTGGATTTCCTCGCCGCCCAGCCCCTCATCGCGCTCATCGCGATCCTCACCGTCGGTCTCGCCCTCGGCAAGATCCGCATCCTCGGCATCTCGCTCGGCGCGGCCGCGGTGCTCTTCGTGGCGCTGGGATTGTCCACCGCGAACCCGGACATCCAGATCCCGCCGCTGCTCTACCAGCTCGGACTGGCGATGTTCGTCTACGCCATCGGCCTGACCGCGGGCGCGCAGTTCTTCGCGGAGTTCCGCTCCCGCGGCTGGCGGCTCACCGTGTTCATGCTGCTCCTGCTGGCGACCCTGGTGGGCGTGTCCTACGGCGTGGTGCGGATGCTCGGCCTCGGCGAGCTCATCGGCGCCGGCATGTTCGCCGGCGCGCTCACCTCCACCCCCGGCATGGCGGCGATCGTGGACATGGTCGAGGGGGGTTCGCTTATCGACGCCACCCGCGCCGGCGAGCCCGTCATCGGTTACTCCCTGGCCTATCCCGGCGCCGTCGTCGGCTCCATCCTCGTCGCCGCGATCGGCGCGAAGCTCCTGCGGGTCGACCACGAGGCCGACGCCCGCCGGGAGGGCCTCATCATCGCGCCGCTGCAGTGGGACGGCGTGCTCATCGGGCCCGGCGTCGAGGGCACCGTCGCACAGTTACCGGCCCTGGCGGGGGCGGAGATCATCGCCACCCGCATCGTCCACAGCCCCACCGACCACAGCCTCGCCGCGCCCACGGACCGCCTCCACGAGGGGATGGTGCTGCTCATCAACGGCACCCGCGAGGACATCGTCACCGCCCAGCGCGCCCTCGGCCAGCCCGCGCAGGTGACCATCGAGGGCACCGACCTGGTGTACAAGCGCGTCACCGTCTCCAACCCGCGGGTGGTGGGCCGCCGGATCGAGGACCTGGACACCGTCTCCGCCGGCTTCCAGATCGCGCGCATCCGCCGCGGCGACGCCGAGGAGGTGCCGCACGCCGACGACGTGCTCAACTACTCCGACCGCGTCCGCGTCGTCGCCCCGCCCAACCGCATGGGCGAGGTCCGCGCCTTCCTCGGCGACTCCGAACGTTCCCTCGCCGCCCCCGACCTCCTGCCCTTCGCCCTCGGCCTGCTCGCCGGTCTGTTGCTCGGCTCGATCCCCATCCCGTTGCCCGGCGGTTCGGTGCTCTCCCTCGGTTTCGGTGGCGGTCCCATCGTCGCGGGCCTCATCCTCGGTGCGCTGCACCGCACGGGTCCGGTGACGTGGACGATGCCGTACCACGCCGTCAACACGCTCAGCACGCTGGGACTCTCGCTCTTCCTGGCCGGCGTGGGCACCACCGCGGGTGCCGGGTTCAAGGACGCGCTCACCGACCCCTCCTCGCTCACCGTCATGGCGGCCGGTCTGTTCATCACGGTGGCCTCCGCCCTCCTCTGTGCCGTCGTGGGCATGCTGGTGCTGCGCCTGACCTGGGACGAGGCGATGGGCGTGGCCGCCGGTGCGACCACCAACCCGGCGGTCATCTCCTACCTCAACGGCCAGACCGGCACGGAGCTGGCCACCCGCGGGTACGCCACGGTGTACCCCACGGCGATGATCGGCAAGATCGTCGCCAGCCAGATTCTCCTGCTCCTGTTGCTGTAGGTCCAGCGGACAGGCAGGTGGAGGGAGTACGGTAACGGGGTCTGTCCCCGTTCTACCTAGGAGTCACCCCGTGCGTCTGTCCACCACCGGCCGCTACCTCATCGCCATCCTCGTCGTCGCCTGGATCGGTGTCCTGGCCCTGCTCATCGGTATGCGCACCGGCACGGGCGCCGAGACCCGCTTCGCCACCGCCGGCGCCCTCGAGCGTGGTGTCGCCGCCGCCGCGGACAACAACCAGTCCATCGTCGGCCTCGTGCCGCATGACCTCTACGGCGAGGAGTGGGTCGCCGCCGCCATCATCTGCTCCTTCGAGAGCGAGCAGGGCATCTCCCAGAACTACGACGTCGACGCCTCCGAACTGGAGCTCGGCGCCGCCGGCGTCCCGGAGGACACCAACTACCTGCTGCTGCGTTCCGCGGACGGCGGCCACGCCTTCGACCGCATCGACCGCGCCGACATCGACCTGTGCACCGTCCCGCTGGGCCAGTACATCGACGCCCGCGCCATGCTGCCGCTGGGCCAGACCGAGCAGGGTGGTTGGGCGCTGCTCAACTAGCACTAGGCTGGTGTCGTGCTTGTACTGGCGATCGACACCTCCACCCCCGACCTGGTCACCGGCCTGGTCGACACCACCACCGGGAACACCCACGACCGGGTGATACCCGGCACGCGCGCCCACAACGAGCAGCTCACGCCCACCGTGCGTGCCCTGCTCGCCGATGCCGGCGTCACCTTCCCCGACCTTGACGCCGTCGTCGTCGGCTGCGGCCCCGGCCCCTTCACCGGGCTGCGCGTCGGCATGGCCTCCGGGGCCGCCTTCGGTGACGCCCTGGGCATCCCCGTCCACGGGGTGTGCTCCCACGACGCCATCGCCCGCCGCCTGCCGGCCGGGCGGGCCCTCGTGGCCACCGACGCCCGCCGCCGCGAGATCTACTGGGCCACCTACGACGACGGGGTGCGCACGACCGGACCGGGCGTCGACAAGCCCGCGGAACTGGCGGTGCCGCACGACGTCGACGTCATCTCCGTGCCGGAGCACCTCGCCGCGCAGCTGCCGGAGGCGCTGCAGGACCTGCCGCGCCACGACCTCGCCCCCGACGCCGCGTCGCTGGTGGCCGTCGCGGATCTCGCCGCCACCCCGGAGCCCCTCGTGCCGCTCTACCTGCGCCGCCCCGACGCCGTGCCGCCCAAGGCCGTGCCGAAGTCCCCGGCCATCCCGGAGGTGGAACTGTAATGGAGATCCGCCGCCTCACCTTCGAGCACGCCGCCCGTTGCGCCGAGCTGGAGGAACTGCTCTTCCCCGGTGACAACCCGTGGCCCCGCGACATCTTCGTCGTGGAGTTCGCACAGCCCACCAACCTCTACCTCGGTGTCTTCGACGGCGATGACCTGCTCGCCTACGGCGGCATCTCCCAGCTCGGGCCCCGGCACGACCCGGAGTTCGAGATCCACACCATCGGCGTCGACCCCGAGCACCGTCGCCGCGGGCTCGGGCGCCTGCTCATGGACCAGTTCATGCAGCTGGCCGACGGACTCGACGGGGAGGTCTTCCTCGAGGTCCGCACCGACAACGAGGCCGCCATCGCCATGTACGAGGCCTTCGACTTCCGCATCATCGGGGAACGCAGGCGCTACTACCAGCCCTCCGGGGCGGACGCGTTCACGATGAAGCGGGCGTCGGGAAGCGAACGACGCGGGGTGTAGCCTTGGGGACCATGATTGTCCTGGGTGTGGAGACCAGCTGTGATGAGACCGGCGTCGGCATCGTGGAGCTTGCCGACGACGGCACCGTGACCATCCTCGCCGACACCGTCGCGTCGTCGATGGCGGAACACGCGCGCTTCGGCGGCGTGGTGCCTGAGATCGCCTCCCGGGCCCACCTCGAGCAGATGGGCCCGGTGATGCGGGCGGCGCTGGCGGAGGCGGGAGTCGAGAAGCCGGACGCCGTGGCCGCGACCGTCGGCCCCGGCCTGGCCGGTGCCCTGCTCGTCGGGGCCTCCGCAGCCAAGGCTTACGCCGCCGCCTGGGACGTCCCCTTCTACGGCGTCAACCACCTCGGCGGGCACGTGGCCGTGGCCAACCTCGAGGGCGAGCCGCTGCCGCACTCCGTCGCACTGCTGGTCTCCGGCGGTCACACCCAGTTACTCGAGGTCGACGCCGTGGGGCGGCCGATGCGCGAGCTCGGCTCCACGCTCGACGACGCCGCCGGTGAGGCCTACGACAAGGTCGCCCGCCTCCTCGGACTGGGGTATCCGGGCGGACCCGTCATCGACCGCCTGGCGCAGCGCGGCGACCGCGACGCCATCCCCTTCCCGCGCGGACTGATGAAGAAGTCCGACTCCCGCCACGACTTCTCCTTCTCCGGGCTCAAGACCGCCGTCGCCCGCTACATCGAGGCCGCCGAGCGGGAGGGCCGGGTCATCTCCGTCGAGGATGTGTGCGCTTCCTTCCAGGAGGCCGTCTGTGACGTCCTCACCTTCAAGGCCGTGCGCGCCTGTCAGGACGTGGGGGCGCAGGTCCTGCTGCTCGGCGGGGGAGTGGCCGCCAACTCACGCCTGCGGGAACTGGCGGGTCAGCGCTGTGCGGCCGCCGGTGTCGAACTGCGGGTGCCGCGGTTCTCGCTGTGCACCGACAACGGGGTCATGATCGCCGCGCTTGCGGCCCAGCTCATCCACGAGGGGTCGGACGCCAGTGAGCTGAGCGTGGGCACCGACCCGTCGCTCGAGGTGGAGATCCCGCTCGTCGCCTCCTGAGGCATATCCCGGCAGGCATAGCTCGGCAGGTATATCCCGAGTGGCCGGCCCGTCGGGCGACCCGGCCACTCGAGGTATCCATGGGGTGATATGCCTACCGGGATATGCCTACCCGGATATGCCTCCGGCTGACCCGGTTCCGCTCGCGCTGCGGGCCGGGGCCTGCGGGGTTACGGTGAACGCGACATGTCTGCAGATTCCCCGAGAAGAGGACACACCCATGATCACCGGATTCCTGGTTCGCCCCGACCTCACCCACAAGACCGTCAAGTTCGAACTGGACTCCGCCGCCCAGTTCCTCGGCGGCCTCAGCCAGGACCGTGTCGCCGTGGCGTTCCAGGAGGACGGCACCGACTACGCGGCCCTGTTCAACCCGGAGGCCAAGGGCTACGGCGCGGAGCCGAACCCGGTCGCCTCCCTCGGCCGCAACGCCGCCGCCACCGGTGACGCCTCCTTCTTCTCCGACCCGACCGCCGCCATCTGCGGCACGGTCATCTTCGTCGGCGCCGAGGGCGAGGACATCGGCCTCGACGACATCCGCCGCGTCAAGGACGGTATCCGCGCCGTGCGTAACTACCAGCAGGACCAGCCGGAGGAGTTCGCGCTGTGGCGCGCGGCGGTCCTCAACATGGGTGAGTTCAAGGTTGACTAGCGTCTGGCAGCCGTGAATGTTGAGTGCTGGCACTCGCAAGGGTAGAGTGCCAGTCAGGTTGTTTGACCCACAGTTGTTCACCCGCGACGACGGCTGTGCTGGCACCACAACCGGCACATAGAAGATCAACTCACTTTCACGGAGGAATATCGTGGCAAACGTCAACATCAAGCCGCTCGAGGACAAGGTCCTGGTTCAGATCGTCGAGGCCGAGACCACCACCGCTTCCGGCCTGGTCATCCCGGACTCCGCCAAGGAGAAGCCGCAGGAGGCCACCGTCATCGCCGTGGGCCCGGGCCGCACCGATGAGAAGGGCGAGCGCGTCGCGGTCGACGTCAAGGAGGGTGACACCGTCATCTTCTCCCGCTACGGCGGCACCGAGCTGAAGTACAACGGCCAGGAGTACCTGCTGCTGTCCGCTCGTGACCTGCTCGCCATCGTCGAGAAGTAAAGCGGGGTAGTACAGCCACATGGCTAAGCTCATCGCATTCGACCAGGAGGCCCGCGAGGGCATCCAGCGCGGCGTGAACACCCTCGCCGACGCCGTCAAGGTCACCCTCGGCCCGCGGGGCCGCAACGTCGTGCTCGACAAGGCCTTCGGTGGCCCGCTGGTCACCAACGACGGTGTCACCATCGCGCGTGACATCGACGTCGAGGACCCCTTCGAGGATCTCGGCGCCCAGCTGGTCAAGTCGGTCGCCATCCAGACCAACGACGCCGCCGGTGACGGCACCACCACCGCGACCCTGCTCGCCCAGGCGCTCATCGCCGAGGGCCTGCGCAACGTCGCCGCCGGTGCCAACCCGGTCGAGCTCAACAAGGGCATCGCCGCCGCCGCCGACAAGACCGTCGAGCTGCTCAAGGCACGCGCCACCGAGGTGTCCTCCTCCGCGGAGATCGCCAACGTCGCCACCGTCTCGTCCCGCGACGAGGTCGTCGGCGAGATGGTCGCCGGCGCCATGGACAAGGTGGGCAAGGACGGTGTCCTCACCGTCGAGGAGTCCCAGTCCATCGAGTCCACCCTGGACGTCACCGAGGGCATCTCCTTCGACAAGGGCTTCCTCTCGCCCTACTTCATCACCGATGTGGACACGCAGCAGGCCGTGCTCGACGACGCCCTGGTGCTCCTCGTCCGCAACAAGATCTCCTCCCTGCCGGACTTCCTGCCGGTCCTGGAGATGGTGGTCGAGTCCGGCCAGCCGGTGCTCATCATCGCCGAGGACATCGAGGGCGAGCCGCTGCAGACCCTCGTGGTCAACTCCATCCGCAAGACCCTGCGCGTCGTCGCCGTCAAGGCCCCGTACTTCGGCGAGCGTCGCAAGGCCTTCATGGATGACCTGGCCGTGGTCACCGCCGCGACCGTCATCGACCCGGAGGTCGGCGTCAACCTCAACGAGGCCACCCCGACCGTCTTCGGTTCCGCCCGCCGCATCACCGTGACCAAGGACGATACCGTCATCGTCGACGGTGCCGGCACCCCGGAGGAGGTGGAGACCCGCCGCGAGCAGATCCGCCGCGAGATCGCCACCACCGACTCCTCCTGGGACCGCGAGAAGGCGGAGGAGCGACTGGCCAAGCTGTCCGGTGGCGTCGCCGTCATCCGCGTCGGTGCCCCCACCGAGACCGAGGTCAACGAGCGCAAGCTGCGCGTCGAGGACGCCATCAACGCGGCCCGCGCGGCCGTGCAGGAGGGCGTCATCGCCGGCGGCGGTTCCGCACTCGTGCAGATCGCCGAGGAGCTCAAGGCCTGGGCCGAGGAGTTCGAGGGCGAGCAGAAGACCGGCATCCTGTCGGTGGCCCGCGCCCTGGCAAAGCCGTGCTTCTGGATCGCCGAGAACGCCGGCCTCGACGGCGCCGTCGTCGTCGCGCACACCGCCGAGCGCCCGAACGGTGAGGGCTTCAACGCCGCCACCCTCGAGTACGGCAACCTCATCGAGCAGGGCATCATCGACCCGGTCAAGGTGACCCACTCCGCAGTGGTCAACGCCGCGTCCGTGGCCCGTATGGTGCTCACCACCGAGGCATCCGTCGTCAACAAGCGTGAGGAGGTGGCCGGTGCCGCCGGCCACGGCCACCACCACTAGCTGACACGCAGCGAAGCCCGGTCGGAGTTCTGCTCCGGCCGGGCTTTGTCGTGTTCTCGGGTTCCTGTGTCGGGGTCAGCCGCGGGTGGCGACGGCCACGCGCACCTTCTGGCGCTCGCTGCGGTTGCGCAGCACGGCCATGCGCTCGGACTCGGAGAGCCCGCCCCAGATGCCGTAGGGCTCGGCGACCTTGAGGGCGTGCTCGCGGCAGGCGGCGATGACGGGGCAGGTGTGGCAGATGGCCTTGGCGCGGTTCTCACGCTGGGCGCGGGCGCGACCACGCTCGCCGTCCGGGTGGTAGAACACGTCCGACTCCTCTCCGCGGCAGGCGCCGTGGAGCTGCCAGTCCCAGAAATCGGCGTTCGGTCCGGGCAGCAGGTGGGGCTGTGACATTGTTCTGTTCTCCTCAGGTCAAGAAGGTCAAGAATGATGCGGGGTGGACGGGTGTCGTCCGACGCACCTGTGGAGTGTGGTCCGCGGTGGTGAACAAATGGTGTCCGGATCGTGGCCCTGTGGTTGCCCGGGCCTGTATGTGCGTTGGTGTAGCGCTGTGAGCTGCATAAATGCTCAAGGTGAACCCTTAATGAACTTTTGGTGCAGTAGTCATAGGTCACATTGGGCGGCAATTGAAACTCAGTTTCTTCCCGAAAGGGGGTATTCTGATTCCGCCCGCGGAAACCAGATCGGACGCGGGTGATCCGGAGGAGAGCGACGTGAGTGAAACCGAGGCAGAGCTGGCAGACCTGGTGCCGCTGGCCGTCGACGGTGACCGCCGGGCCCTCCAACGCATCATGGCGATCGTCCACCCGATGGTGCTGCGCTACGCGCGCGCCCGCGTCGGTGGGGGGCGGACGCCGACCCCGGAGGACATCGCCCAGGAGATCTGCCTGGCGGTGGCGACGTCGATAGGCAACTACGTCGACAAGGGACGTCCCTTCATGGCGTTCGTCTACGGCATCGCCTTCAACAAGGTGGCGGATGCGCACCGCGCGATGGCGCGCGATCATTCGCTGCCGACCGACGAGGTTCCCGATACGCTCACCGAACGGGATACCCCCGAGGACTACGCCCTCACCGCGGACGGAAGTAACAGAGTGAGGGCTCTGCTCGATTCATTAAGTGAGAAGGCGCGCGACATCGTGATTCTGCGCGTTTTCGTCGGACTGTCGGCGGAAGAGACCGCCGCGGTTGTGGGAAGCACCCCGGGTGCCGTGCGCGTTGCACAGCACCGGGCGCTGGCCACGCTGCGCAAGACCCTGGGCACTCAGGATGACGCCCAGGTCACCAATAGTGAAGGAGCACGGTGATGAAGCGTAGGCACCGCGATGCCAACGAAGGTGACATCACGACCGAGCTGGGACCGCTGGTCGATGATGACGCCTTTCTCACCGCGCTCTCCGAGGGTGTGGACCCCTCCGGTGGGGAGGATGAACTCGCCGCCCTTTTCCTCGAACTGCGCGATGACGTGGAGCGGCAGATGCCCCCGGCACCCCTCATCGAGGGTGCCGACGAAGAGCCCGCGGTCATCTCCCTCGCTTCTCGACGGAACAGGCGCGCCGCCCGTTCCGGCCGCCCCTTCGTCTCCGGCCTGCTCGGTGCCGCCGCCGCAACGCTGGTGATCGCCGGCTCCGGTTCCCTGCTCTACAACGCCACCCCCGATTCCCCGCTGTGGGGCCTGTCGAGCTCCCTGTTCAGCGACCGTGCGGCCGTCGTCGAACTCGCCGGCACGCTGGAGGAGATCGACTCCCGCGCCGCCGAGGGCGACATGGACGGCACCCGGGAGCTGCTCGAGGAGGCCCGCCGCGTCGTGGCCAACCTCAAGGACTCCCAGAACGACACCCAGGAGACTCCGCGCGCCCCGGGCACCACCGCCACCACGACGGTCACCCGCCCCGGCACCCCGACGACCCATCAGCCGTCGGCGGAGGCGGTCACCGAGACCGTGACCGAGACCTCCCACCACGTGGAGACCCAGACCGAGACGGCCACCGCCACGGTCACCGTCACCGAGGGCCCGCCGCCGGTGCGCCCCAACCCGCTGCCCACCCCGACGGAGCCGGTGCCGCTGCCCGTCGACCCCGATCCGTTCGACCCCTATCCGGTCGACCCGATCCCTACCCTGGATCCGCCGCAGATCCAGGAGTAGCGGGCGTCGGTAAGCGTAGAAAGGGCCACCGGGGGTAACCCCCGGTGGCCCTTTCCTGTGAGCCGGGAAATCGCTGAGATGGGCGGAAATTCGACACTGCGGACGTTCTCGGAAATCGATTTCATTTAGCTGTGAAGTCTTCCACAGTGTTACGGGGGGCAGTGCTGTCTCATTGAAGGAAGACATACGTTGAATAAGCGCTTTGCCGGGATCATCGCCGGCACCGTCCTCACCGCCTCCGCCGTCCTCGTCCCGGGAGCGGCAGCCCAGCCCCACACCCACGACGGGCGGGCAGGCGACTACACCTCCGTGACCGTGCGCGACGGGTTGGCCGACATGCACGGCCAGTACGTGTTCGTGCGGCACGGTACCTCGCTCGCCTCCGGCGGTGCCTGCTACGACGACTCCGCACTGCTTATCGACAAGCTCACCCCGGTGGCCGGCTGGTCCGGTTACTACACGGTCGACGCCTCCTGCCTCACCGGTGCACAGCCCGGTGATGATGCCGATGAGCAGCAGGGTGTCCCGCGCCCCGGCGACCAGAACCAGACCCCCGGCGATCAGGGGCAGGTCCCGGGTTGTCAGACCCCGGTCCAGCAGGAGCAGGAGCAGAGCCAGCAAGAGCAGGAGCAGGGTCAGGTGCCGGTCGAGGACTGCCAGATCCCCGTCGTCCCCGAGCCGGGCGACTGCATCAACCTGCCCGGCGACTGCCATGACGATGACACCGAGGATGACACCGAGGAGGAGAAGGAGGAGGGTTCCTCCGTCGTCGGCGGAGCCTTCCTGGGGCTGTCCGCGCTCGCGGGTCTGGCGTTCTCGGAGCGCTCGCCATCGGTCTGGTGGCCGTGGCCGCGGGTGTTCTGCTGATCCTGCGTCGTCGCTCTTTCTAGGGCAGACTGCGGCCGAGGGGAGCCCTCATTCCTCGGCCCGGGTCGTGCACTTATACCCTCACCGTCTGCCGCGAAACGGCCTTGGTAATAAGTCCTCAGTCAGGGTGATAGTGCAGCTGGCCGGGAACCTCTCGCCCGTGGAGGCGGCAGAGGCACGGTACGAGCACGGCGTGACGCCTCCCCGCCCGCGAATTCCTCGCGGTAAGGGACTCACCCCAGGCCGATAAACGCACAGAAGGACCGCCGGGACATCTCCCGGCGGTCCTTTCCTGTTTCCTCCTAGCGCGCGTTGAGTCCGTCGAGGAATCCGACGGCGTACTCCCACGGCACGTATGCGTTGACGTCGGGCTCCATGGAGGGCTCGTGGACGGGGGCCAGCTCGTTGCGGAGGCTGGCGGCCATGTTCGCGGCCATGATGTCCCAGTCGTAGTAGTGCAGGTCATCGCAGTCCTCGCAGAGGAAGAAGATGCCGAGGATGCCGTGCGGCGTGAGCTCCTCGCGGAAACGGGCCACGAGGGCCAGGTCCTGGGTGATGTGCAGTCGCTCCTCGTCGGACAGCGGCGGAGCGGGCTCGTCGGGGTCCAGGAAGGACGCCGGGTCGTTCGGGTCGTTCGCGAACGGGTCGAGCGGCATCTGCGAGTCGTAGTTCACACCCGCCACACTATTGTGGACCAGCTCAATGGGCAATTCCCTGCCGCTACCAGTCCGGGATGAAAAGGCACTAAGGTGAAGTCATTGCGGAAGCCACACAGTGCGAAGGAGCCCCATTTCCATGACCGATCAGCGTGTGTCCACCGGCGGAGACAACCCGAACAAGATCGCCCTGCTGGGCCTGACCTTCGATGATGTCCTCCTGCTGCCGGCGGAGTCCAACATCATCCCCAGCGAGGTGGACACCTCCACCCAGTTCACCCGCAACATCCGTCTGGGCGTCCCGGTCATCTCCGCCGCCATGGACACCGTCACCGAGGCACGGATGGCCATTGCCATGGCCCGTCAGGGTGGCCTCGGTGTGCTGCACCGTAACCTCTCCGCGGAGGAGCAGGCGGAGCAGGTGGAGATCGTCAAGCGTTCCGAGTCCGGCATGGTCACCGACCCGGTCACCGCCAGCCCGGACATGACCATCGGTGAGGTGGACGCCCTGTGCGCCCGCTTCCGTATCTCCGGCCTGCCGGTCGTCGACGAGGACGGCACTCTCGTCGGTATCTGCACCAACCGCGACATGCGCTTCGAGCCGGACATCAACCGCCGTGTCGCCGAGGTCATGACCCCGATGCCGCTGGTCGTCGCCCCGGAGGGTGTCACCAAGGAGCAGGCGCTCGAGCTGCTGTCCGCCAACAAGGTGGAGAAGCTCCCGATCGTCGATAAGCAGGGCAAGCTGGCCGGCCTCATCACCGTCAAGGATTTCGTGAAGACGGAGCAGCACCCCAACGCCTCCAAGGACTCGCAGGGTCGCCTGCTCGTCGCCGCCGGTATCGGCACCGGCGACGAGTCCTGGGACCGCGCCGGCAAGCTTGTCGACGCCGGCGTCGACGTCCTCGTCGTCGACTCCGCCCACGCCCACAATAACCGTGTGCTCGAGATGGTCTCCCGCGTGAAGAAGGACTTCGGTGACCGCGTCGACGTCGTCGGGGGCAACCTGGCCACCCGCTCCGCCGCGCAGGCCATGATCGACGCCGGCGCCGACGCCATCAAGGTCGGCATCGGCCCGGGCTCCATCTGCACCACCCGCGTCGTCGCCGGCGTCGGCGCCCCGCAGATCACCGCCATCATGGAGGCCGCCGTCCCGGCCCACGCCGCGGGTGTCCCGATCATCGCCGACGGTGGCATGCAGTACTCCGGCGACATCGCCAAGGCCCTGGCCGCTGGCGCCTCCTCCGTCATGCTCGGCTCCATGCTGGCCGGCACCACCGAGTCCCCGGGCGACGTCGTCGTCGTGGGTGGCAAGCAGTACAAGCGCTACCGCGGCATGGGCTCCATGGGCGCCATGCAGGGCCGCGGCCTGTCCGGTGAGAAGCGTTCCTTCTCCAAGGACCGCTACTTCCAGGCCGACGTCAGGAGCGAGGACAAGCTCGTGCCGGAGGGCATCGAGGGTCGCGTGCCGTTCCGTGGCTCCATCGACGCCATCACCCACCAGCTCGTCGGCGGCCTGCGCGCCTCCATGGGCTACACAGGTTCCGCCACCATCGCCGACCTGTGGTCCAAGCAGTTCGTGCAGATCTCCACCGCGGGTCTCAAGGAGTCCCACCCGCACCACATCCAGCAGACCGTCGAGGCACCGAACTACCACTAGTCCGCCTCTTCCGCCGCCAGGCCGGGGACCCCGCTCCAGGGGCCCCGGCCTGCTCCGTGTGCGGTAGAGTTGATCCGGTTAACCAGAAAGGACCGCATCCATGCGTGACTACGTCGAGATCGGCGTGGGCCGGGAGGCCCGCCGCACCTACAGCCTGTCGGACATCTCCATCGTCCCGTCGCGACGCACCCGCTCCTCCAGCGACGTCGACACCACCTGGCACATCGACGCCTACACCTTCGGCATCCCCGTCATGTCGCACCCCACCGATGCTCTGGCCAGCCCGGACTTCGTCATCGAGATGGACAAGCAGGGTGGCCTGGGTGTCATCAACGCGGAGGGCCTGTGGGGCCGCCAGGCGGATCTCGACGCCGCCGTCGCCCGCGTCGTGGAAGCCGTGACCTCCGACGACAACATCGACGGCGCCAGCGCGCAGGCCATCGCCCTGCTGCAGGAACTGCACGCCGCGCCTATCGACGAAGACCTGCTCGCCGACCGCATCGCCGAGGTCCGCGCCTCGGGCGCCACCGTCGCGGTGCGCGTCTCCCCGCAGCGGGCCCGCGAGCTGGCCCCGATGGTGATCAAGGCGGGGGCGGAGATCCTCGTCATCCAGGGCACCATGATCTCCGCCGAGCACGTCGCCACCGGCGGTGAGCCGCTCAACCTCAAGGAGTTCATCGGCTCGCTCGAGGTGCCCGTCATCGCCGGCGGTGTCGCCGACTACACCACCGCCATGCACCTCATGCGCACCGGTGCGGCCGGCATCATCGTCGGCGGCGGCACCAACACCAATGAGTTCGCCCTGGGCATCGAGGTCCCCATGGCCACCGCCATCGCCGACGTCAGTGCCGCGCGCCGCGAGTACCTCGACGAGACCGGTGGCCGCTACGTCCACATCATCGCCGACGGCGAGATCGAGACCTCCGGTGACGTCGCCAAGGCCATCGCCTGCGGCGCCGACGCCGTCATGCTCGGCACCACCCTGGCACCCGCCGCGGAGGCCGCCGGAAAGGGCAGCTTCTGGCCCGCCGTGGCCGGCCACCCGCGTTTCCCGCGCGGCCTGGTCGAGGCCCCGCAGGACTTCTTCTTCGAGGGCGTCGAGGCCCCGAGCCTGGAGAAGATCCTCCACGGGCCGTCCACCGAGGCCTTCGGCAACCAGAACATCGTCGGCGGCCTGCGCCGTGCGATGGCCAAGTGCGGTTACACCGACCTGAAGTCCTTCCAGAAGGTGGGTCTGGCGGTCAAGCGCTAGTTTTCTCCGGTGGCAGCCCGGTCCCCGCGGTGGAGGCCGGGCTTTCTCATGCCCGGGGGTCGGTGCTGACCCGGGGTTCCCACGTGGATATGGGCGGGACCTTTTCCGCGACCTGCGGAAACGTCGGCCCCCGGAAAAATCGGCGTGGGAACACCGAGGTGATACCAACCCTCACCGTCGCGCCGTGAGCGTCGTGCCCATCGACGCCGCGACCACCATCGCCACCGCCACCAGCAGGGCGACCGACGCCGTCTGCCCCAGCACGACCCACCCGATGAGCGCGGCGAACACGGGCTCCAGCGCCAGCAGCACACCGAACACCGCCGGCGGCAGGGACCGCAGCGCCACCAGTTCGAAGGAATAGGGGATGAGGGAGGCCAGCACGGCGGTGAGCACCGCCAGGCCGAGCAATCCGGGCGAATCCAGAATCGTCGCCACCCCACCCGCCCCGAACGGCACCACCATGGCTGCCGCGAGCAGGAACGCCACGGCGAGCCCGCCCTGGCCGGGGACGAGTTCACCGACGCGTCGAGAAGCGAGGATGTAGCCCATCCAGAAGGCGCCGGCGACCAACGCCCAGGTCACGCCCCACGGGTCGAGGGATTCCCCGGTCCAGGAATCCCAGCCGAGCAGGGCCAGGCCACCGGCCGCCAGCCCGACCCAGAGGAATTCCCGCGCGCCGCGTGAGAGCAATGCCGCCAGCAGCAGGGGTCCGATGAACTCGATGGTCACCGCCGGGGCCAGGGGGATGAGGGCGATGGCGGCGTAGTAGAAGCCGTTCATCCCGGCCAACGTCACGGCGAACAACCCCACGGCCACCCACTGCGTCCGCGACCAGTCCCGTACCGCGGGTCGGGCGATGGCGAAGAGCAGGAGACCGGCGACGAGGAGGCGGATCGTCGTCACGCCCCACGGGCCGGCGTGGGGGAAGACGTGGGTGGCCACCGCGCCACCGAGCTGGAGGGAGGCGCAGGAGGCGAGGACGAGGCCGACGGCGCCGGGGGAGACACGATTCGACATGGTGACATCACCATAGCTGAGCAGGGAATACGGGGGCGTCGAGAAGCGGGGAGTTAGATGCGTCACTTCGCGGGAAGTGAATACGATACTTTTGCCTCCGGCCCATCTTTCGGCGATACGCTCAACCGGTTCGTCACCGTGACGCCCCACGAAAGACCATTGCCACGATGACCATCCACCATCAGATGTCCCGCTTCGCTGCCGAACACCACGTGCAGGAGGTGGGGGTCGATGACCTGTTCTTCTCCACGACCGACCACCGGGGAGTGGTGACCGACTTCAACGACGTGTTCGTCCGCCTCTCCCGCTTCCCGGCGGAGGAACTCAACGGCGCTGCGCACAATGTCATCCGGCACCCCGACATGCCGGGCGGGGTGTTCCGGGTCATTTGGGACACCCTCCACGCCGGGGAGCCCTTCGTCGGTTACGTGCGCAACCGGGCGAAGGACGGGGCGGGCTATGACGTCCTCGCCACCGTCACCCCGCTTCCCGACGGCGGCTTCCTCTCTGTCCGCACCGCCCCCACCACCGATACCTTCGCCCTGGCCTCCCGCCTCTACTTCGAGATGAACGACGTGGAGCAGTGGGTGATCAACAATGACGGGGTGAATCGGCGGGACGCGGCGGATGTGGGCTCCCGCCGTCTGCAGGAGGAGCTGGAGAAGGAGGGGATCGCCGGGTACCGCGACCTCATGTACGACCTGCTGCCCGGGGAGGTGGCGGAACTGGAACGTCGCTCGGGGATCGACATCGACGAGCTGGGGCGTCGTAACGCGATGTCGGCGGCCGTGGTGGCCGTCTACCGCGCCCTCGACGACTTCATGGCGGAGCAGGAGGCGATGACCGCCACCGTGACGGCCCTGCAGGCGGTGAGCGCCCGCCTCGACGAGGAGACCGAGACCACCAGCCGCGTCGCCGGGGAGATGGACAACCTCCGCATCGAGGGGCCGGCCGCGACGCTGCTGTTCGCTCCGCTGCAGGTGTGGGCCAACATGCGTGACATCGTCGCCGAGTACATCGCGGCCCTGCAGGAACTGCTCGCCTGCTGCCGCCGCTGAGTGAACAGGCCCGCTTCTACGTCGCCCTGGCCCGCCTCCACGCCCTCATGACCTCGCAGTTCGCCGCCGGGGAGGCGGACCGCAGCCAGTCGATACGCACGCTGGTCGCGGCCCTCAAGGAGGGGCTGGCGACGATGAGCCCCCTCGTCGCCGAGCGGCAGCGGGTGTCGCGCCGGGTGGAACTCAAGGACGGCTCCGTGCTCAACCTGCTGGAGACCCCCGCCTCACGATCGGCGGCTGGCTCGACGACACCCGCGCCGCGGAGCTGGCGGAGGGCACGGACACACTGGTGGCGCAGGCGCGCGAATCGATCGGCCGTTCGGACGCCGCGATGCAGGAGCTGCGCGTCCTGGGGGAGGCGCTCGGCGGGCAGCGTGACCTCGGTTTCGACCAGCTGCGGATCGCCGTGGGGCACCTCGCGGAGGCGGTGGACGGGGACTGAACGGCCGACGGGGGTTGGTGCGGGCCGCGTAGTAGGATCAGACGCGTGACTTCCGCAACCCCCCGCCCCGTCCTCGTCGTGGACTTCGGCGCCCAGTACGCGCAGCTGATTGCCCGTCGCGTCCGTGAGGCCCGCATCTACTCCGAGGTTGTCCCGCACACCGCCACCGTCGAGGAGATCAAGGCCAAGAACCCGGCCGCGCTGGTCCTCTCCGGTGGCCCGTCCTCCGTCTACGCCGACGATGCCCCGAAGCTGGATCCACAGGTCCTCGAGCTGGGTGTCCCGGTGTTCGGCATCTGCTACGGCTTCCAGGCGATGACCGCCGCGCTCGGTGGCACCGTCGCCGAGACCGGTGCCCGCGAGTACGGCCGCACCGACCTCGACGTCATCGGAGACGGTGGCGTGCTGCACGATCAGCTCGCCGCCCAGCACAAGGTGTGGATGAGCCACGGTGACTCCGTGACGCAGGCCCCGGAGGGCTTCACCGTCACCGCGTCCTCGGAGGGCGCGCCGGTGGCGGCGTTCGAGAACGTGGAGAAGAAGTTCGCCGGCGTGCAGTACCACCCGGAGGTCCTGCACTCCCCGCACGGCCAGCAGGTGCTCACCCGCTTCCTCACCCAGATCGCGGGCCTGGAGCGTTCCTGGACCCCGGCGAACATCGCCGAGCAGCTCATCGAGGCTGTCTCCGAGCAGATCGGCCCGGAGGGCCACGCCATCTGCGGCCTGTCCGGTGGCGTCGACTCCGCCGTGGCCGCCGCCCTCGTGCAGCGCGCCATCGGCGACCGCCTCACCTGTGTCTTCGTCGACCACGGTCTGCTGCGCTCGGGTGAGCGCGAGCAGGTGGAGAACGACTTCGTCGCCGCGACCGGCGCCCGTCTGGTGACCGTCGACGAGCGGCGGGCGTTCCTGGACAAGCTGGCCGGCGTCAGCGAGCCGGAGGCCAAGCGCAAGGCCATCGGTGCCGAGTTCATCCGTTCCTTCGAGCGCGCCGTCGCCGGTGTGCTGGAGGGCGAGCAGGTCGACTACCTGGTGCAGGGCACCCTGTACCCGGACGTCGTCGAGTCCGGTGGCGGTTCCGGTACCGCCAACATCAAGAGCCACCACAACGTCGGTGGCCTGCCGGATGATGTCGAGTTCGAGCTCGTCGAGCCGCTGCGCCTGCTGTTCAAGGACGAGGTCCGCGCCGTGGGCCGCGAGCTGGGCCTGCCGGAGGAGATCGTCAATCGGCAGCCGTTCCCGGGTCCGGGCCTGGGCATCCGCATCATCGGTGAGGTCACCGAGGAGCGCCTGGAGATCCTCCGCGCCGCTGACCTCATCGCCCGCAACGAGCTGACCGCCGCCGGCCTGGACGACCAGATCTGGCAGTGCCCGGTGGTGCTGCTCGCGGATGTCCGCTCCGTCGGTGTCCAGGGCGACGGCCGCACCTACGGCCACCCCATCGTCCTGCGGCCCGTCTCCTCCGAGGACGCGATGACCGCCGACTGGTCCCGCATCCCCTACGAGGTGCTCGAGCGCATCTCCACCCGCATCACCAACGAGGTCAAGGACGTCAACCGCGTCGTCCTCGACGTGACCTCCAAGCCGCCGGGAACCATCGAGTGGGAGTAGTCCTCCCCGCGGCAGCCCCCTCTGACACCGTTGTCGGGGGGCGCTGTTTTTGCTTATCGACGCCCGCGTGACGATGTCGTCACCCACCCTGGAGGGTTCATGTTCGGGAGGGTGGGCCTAACGTAGTGTGCGGGCCGGGGCCCGGGTGACGATATCGCCATCGGAATCCGATGATCCCCGCCGCGAGCAACCACAGCGCCGACCACAGCACCACCGCGGCGGCGATGTCCGGGGCCCAGGGCCACAGGATGTGCAGCGGGTATCCGAGGACGTACGGGGTGGCCAGGGAGACCACGGCGATGAGCACCGCGAACACCGCCACCCAGCGGCGGGGTCGCAGAGCCAGGGCGAGGACGGGGAGGAGGCACGCCATCATGAGCCACAGTGACAGTCGGGAGGGGGCGGGCAGCGGTTCGACCTGCCCGCCGAGTTCCGCGCGGACGATGTTGTCGGCCCATGCACCCAGGCGCTGCGCCTCGGTCTCGCCGTAGTAGGTGGTGAGCAGCACCACCGCGCGGTCGAGCTCGGGAACGAGGGTGACGTGGGCGAAGTAGCCGGGCACCGCGCCGTTGTGGCGGTAGGTGGTGACCTCGGTGCCTGCGCGGGCGTCGATAAGCATTGACTCCTGGCGCCACGCGGCGGAGGGCTCGGCGAGCTGCCGGGCAGCGAAGTCGGCGAGGGTGGTGATGTCGCCGGCGAGGTAGCCGTAGCCGAGGCCGGTGGGGTCGTGACGCGCGGGCAGCGGCATCCGCCAGGAGAGGAAGGGGACGGAGCCGGCGGGGACGTCGCCGTCGGTGACCACGCCGGGGGCGACGGTGGCGAAGTCCGGCCCGGTCTCCTCCAGCACGGCCTGCAGGAGCACGTAGTTGAGGCTGGAGTAGCGGTAGCCGCGCTCACCCAGAGGTTGGTCGGCGACGTCGCTGAGCTCCACCCCGTCGCCGTCGGTGAGGGTGATGTCGTGCGGCAGCCCGGAGGTGTGCTCGAGCAGGTCCGCGAGGGTGGTGCCGCGGTGCGCGAGTTCGGTGTCCCGCAGGGCGGGGAGCACCTCGGCGACCGGGGTGGTGAGTGGGAGATCGCCGGCCTCCACGGCTGCGGCGGTGATGGTCTTGGACACGGAACCGAACTGGTAGAGGCGGCCCGGGTCGGTGTGCGCGGCGTCGGTACGCAGGATGCCCGCGGAGGACACGACGGCCATCTCGGTGGGCGTGGCGGGGGCGGGGCATCGAGGGTGCCACCGCCCACCGCGGCTGCGATCAGGGCCGGGGCCAGCAGGCGGGAGAACATGGTCAGTCCTGGGCGGGAAGGTCACGCGGCACCGTGACCTTGACGGGACCGATGCCGCCCTCGACCTGGAGCGTGAGCGTGCCGCCGGGGGAGCGGTCGTTGTAGGTACCCTCCGCGCAGTCCATCTCGCCGAGGCCCTCCTCGCAGGTGAGCGTCACGGGGATGGCGGAGGGCAGGTGGACGTTGACGGGGCCGAGTCCACCTTCGACGCGGACGGTGTGGGAGTCATCGAGCGGGGGCAGTTGGCGCAGATCCACCTCGAGGGAACCGATCTCGCCCTGGTAGTGGTCCTGCAGCTCCGCCTCGGCGGCGGGGGTGAAGGTGAGGTCCCGGCCGATCTCGTCGTTCTGGTACAGGTAGGTGCCGAACACGCCGACGGCGATGGTGGCGGCACTGAGGGCACCGACCAGGCCGAGGGCCACCCAGGGCCAGATCCGCGGCTTCCGGCGGACCGGCTGCGGGGGGAGGCCGGGCTCGGGCAGATCCCAGGCGAAGGGGGCGGTGCCCAGCGGATCCCAGGACGGCGGGGTCTCACGCCCCGGCGGGAAGGCGGTGCCCTCGGCCGGGTAGTAGCCGCTCAGGTCGACGGGGGCGGACATGGTGGGTGCCGGTTCCTCCCGCTCGGCCAACAGGCCGGCCGGCGGCTGCGGGGTGCGCTGGTGGAGCAGCCACCAGGTGCCCAGAAGAAGCCCCACGGCCAGCAGGCCGGAGGAGAACAGGGCCCCCTCCGTGCCGAAGGAGCCGAAGGTGAGGATGAAGAAGATGAGCAGCCACCAGCCGGCGGTGCGTTCCCGCGATTCCGGTGGGCTCAGTGTCTCCTTCCGGCGGGAGATCGCCGTGATCGGTGCGGTGGTCATGCCGTAGCGGGGCATGCACATCCAGGCCAGCAGGTAGGCGGCCAGGCCACCACCGAAGGTGAACAGGGAGACGACGAAGAGGACGCGGACGATGGTCGGGTCGATCTGGTAGCGCGCGCCGATGCCCTCACAGACACCGGCGATCTTGGCGTTGCCGCCCTGCTCGGCGGGGATGCGGGGCGGGCGGGTGGCCCACATGCGGGAGACGGTGTCGGCGAAGGTCTGCGTGGTGGTCATGACTTCATTGTGGGTTGTTGTGGTGGGGAAACGGTATCGGGATCCACCCTGATTTCAAGTTTTCAGGGTCTGCCCCGATGTGTCCGGGGTGTGCGTCTGACAGGATCAGGGGCATGAGCAACGCCACCCCGGTCCCGTACGGGACGGATCCCGCCCGCGCCGCCACCGGCCCCTACCCGACGTACCGCCGCCCCCGTTCGGGCCGCGTCATCTCGGGTGTGGCCGGTGGTCTGGCCGTGCATCTGGGGGTGGACGTGTTCTACGTCCGGCTGGCGTTCATCGTCGCCTCCTTTCTCTCCGGTCTGGGCGTCATGGCGTACGCGGGACTGTGGATGTTCTCCAAGGCCTCCGACGAGGTGGTGCTGCCGGAGCGTACGCATCAGCTCTCGCGCCCGGTGTACCTGCTGCTGGCGGTGGTTGGCGGCCTGGGCTTCTTCATGTCGGTGACGCTGGTCTCCGGTGTCCCGGGGGCGGTGCTCGTGCCGCTGCTCGTCGCCGGTATCGGTGCGGTGCTCGCCTGGCAGGCCTACGACCGGGGCCTGGAGTCGGGGCGCAGTTACGTCAGCATCATCGGCGGCGCGGCGCTGGTGCTGGCGGGCGTGGTGGTGACCATCTTCTTCGCCGACAGCTCCGGTGGCTTCGCGGCGGCGCTCATCGCGGTGGTGCTCACCCTGGCGGGTGTGGCGGCGCTCGGTGTGCCGCTCATCATCCGCCTGTGGGATTCCCTGGCGGAGGAGCGCGCGGCGAAGGCGGCGAGCGAGGAGCGGGCGGAGATCGCCTCGCGCCTGCACGACTCGGTGCTGCAGACGCTGGCGCTGATACAGAAGCGTTCCGACGACCCCGCCGAGGTCTCCCGCCTCGCCCGCGGGCAGGAGCGTGAGCTGCGGCAGTGGCTTTTCGACGCCGAGGAGAAGATCCACCAGACCGTCTTCGCCGCCGTCGAGACCGCGTGCGGCGAGGTGGAGGATCTCTTCGGCATCCGTATCGCCCCCGTCACCGTCGGCGAGGACCTCGATCTCAGTGAGGAGACGCAGGCCGTCGTCCTGGCGGCGCGGGAGGCGATGGTGAATGCGGCGAAGCACGCGGGCGTCGAGAAGCTCGATGTCTACGCGGAGATCCTCGCCGGCGAGCTGTCCATCTTCGTGCGCGACCGCGGGGCGGGGTTCGATCCGGCCGATATCCCGGAGGACCGTCACGGTATCCGCGATTCCATCGAGGGCCGCATGGAGCGGATCGGCGGCACGGCACGTATCCGCTCCACACTGGGGGAGGGCACCGAGGTCACCGTGAGCTACCGACTGCCGGTATCCTGAACCGCATGGTGAAGGTGTTCCTCGTCGACGATCATTCCGTCTTCCGCTCCGGTGTCCGCGCCGAACTGTCCGGCCAGGTGGACATCGTCGGCGACGCCGGGACCGTCGCCGAGGCGATCGCGGGTATCGACGCCGCGCGCCCCGACGTCGTGCTTCTCGACGTCCACATGCCCGACGGCGGCGGCCTCGCCGTCCTCCGCGGCGTCTCCTCGGATCCCGTGTTCCTGGCGCTGAGTGTGTCGGATGCCGCCGAGGACGTCATCTCCCTCATCCGCGCCGGTGCCCGCGGTTACGTGACCAAG
This sequence comes from Corynebacterium pollutisoli, assembly GCF_900177745.1. Lineage (GTDB taxonomy): Bacteria > Actinomycetota > Actinomycetes > Mycobacteriales > Mycobacteriaceae > Corynebacterium > Corynebacterium pollutisoli. The sequence goes on from NZ_FXAR01000004.1 coordinate 91,981, forward strand.
AACATCTCCGGCACCGAGCTGGCCGAGGCCATCACCCGCGTCCACTCCGGTGACGCCTACTTCTCCCCGCGCCTGGCCGGCTTCGTGCTCGACGCCTTCGCGGGTGGGGAGATCGTCGAGGACGAGCCGGAGGAGCCGCAGAAGATCGAGGACCCGGTGGTGGACGCGCTCACCCGCCGTGAGCTGGAGGTCCTGCGCCTGCTGGCCCGCGGTTACACCTACCGGGAGATCGGGCAGGAGCTGTTCATCTCCGTCAAGACGGTGGAGACCCACGCCTCCAACATCCTCCGCAAGACCCAGCAGTCCAACCGCCACGCGCTCACCCGCTGGGCGCACTCGCGGGACCTCGACTGATATGAAGACCTACGATTTCTCCTTTGGCCGAGTGCTGCTGGCCGCGGCCGTGTTCACCGCGATCCTCGCCTGGCAGGCCGACCTCTCCTGGAACTGGTGGCTGCCGGCGTTCTTCGTGGTGGCCGCGATCTTCGCCCTCATGCACGCCTTCTACAACTGGGCGAACCGCAAGCTCAATGCGATGGGGCGCCGGGCGCGCGAGGTGGAGGACCAGTTGTAGGGGGTGGCGGTCACCACCGTGAGAGCTGGGCGGACTCCCATCCAGGGGATGCTAGATGCCTGGGGGCGTGTGGTTTTTCAGGAACTCGTCCAGTTCGGGGCTCATCCAGCCGACAGGCAGAGTCCATAAATGGATGAGGTCACTCCCCAAGGATTTCCGGTGTTCAATCAGTGCTGAACGGGCCGACGCCTCGCTCACAGTGGCGGTGAGCAGGTTCTGGCCGGGAAAAGTAAACGCAATTTCTCCGGGTACCGGATGTGAAGTGATGAATACGAGGTGGACGTGATCGCCGACGTGTAGCTCCTCCGAGTCCTTCTATTGTGAGGTCTTCCTGTACCAGGTAGTGATCCGTGAGGCCCGGGTGCTGGAGAAGGTGTGCGATGGAACTCGGATCGACTATCAGTCCCACGCAGCACTCGAATGAAGTGTCTTTTTCCTCCAGGTAAACGAGCGTGGGTGAGTATGTCACGATGTCTCCGAATTATCTCCTTGCACTTTGGATGTATGAGGGTGTGTGTCGGGAGTCTCTGCTAGGCGTACGCCAGCGCCCGGGTGCCGTCGATGTGCGGGAACACCAGGTAAATCCACCCGAACACCGCCGCGCCGACAAGCACCGTGCCCCACACGGGCATGGGTGCGAACACGGGCACGATCATGAGCGCCAGCCACACGAGGAACAGGGGCAGCAGCTGGCCGATCTGCGGCTTGTGCACGGCGTTGTGGCGCTCGAGGAACTCCTTGATCTCGCGCCGGTAGGGGTGGCTGAACATGAGCAGCAGGCCGGCGGCGATGGCCGCGACCATGACGCCGACCTGGATACCGCGAGCCAACCCCGTCGACAGCACCGCCACACCGACGGCGATGAGCAGTGACGTACCCACGCGGACGGGCAGCGGGGTCGGAATCGGGGTCTGACGGGCGCGGATATCGGAGTACATGGAGGTCAACGCTACCAGTTGACGGACGCGGTTCCCGGGGAGCATACTGGACCCGTGAATCAAACGGGTGTTCGGAAACTGCGGGAGGTGGACGACCTCGCGGGCCTCAGCCGGGCCGAGCAGGTCGAGCTCCTGCGTTCCCGGATGGACGCACTCGGCGGGGCCGTCGAGCAGCCTGTCGTCGATGGGCCTGAGGTCATCGCCACCCCCTCTGACCTGGCCCGCGTCCTGCCCGGTGGGGGTCTGGCGCGCCGGGTGGTCACCCAGGTGGCGGACTGTCCGGCGCTCGTCGTCGAACTCATCGCCCAGGCTACCGCAGGGGGCGGACATGTCGGCATCGTCGGGTGGCCGGAGCTCTCGCTCGCCGGTGTGGTCGATAACGGGAACCTGAACAACGTCATCGCGGTGCCCGATCCGGGTGTGGATCCGCTCGGGATCATCGGGGTGCTCGTCGAGGGGCTCGACCTGGTGGTGGCCCGCTGGCAGGCCCCGCTGGAACTCTCCCCGGTGCGCGCCCGCCCGCTGCTCGGCAAATTGCGGGGCGGTTCGGCGGCGCTGGTGATGGTCGGCGCGAGCGTGCCCTCCCCGCACGCGCGGATCGACGCCGAGGTGACCACCTTCCGCGGCATCGGCCAAGGTTCGGGCCGTATCCGGGGCGTCGACATCGCCGTGCGCGTGGAGGCGAAGGGGCAGGCGCCGGCCTCGACGACCGTGACGGTGGGCAGGCGGGCCGAACTGAGGGTGGTGTGACGTGCGCGTCGCTGCCCTGTGGTTCCCGGACTGGCCGGTGCAGGCGGCGCGGATCGACGACCAGGACACGGACGAGCTGCCCGCCACCCTCGCCATCGCCCGCCAGCACCGCATCCGCGTGTGCTCGGCCGCCGCCCGCCACGCCGGGGTGCGCCGTGACATGCGGGTGCGCCAGGCGCAGGCCGTGTGCCCCGGCCTGGTCGTCCTCGACGAGGACCTCGACCGCGATGGGCGGATGTTCGAGTCCATCGCTGCCGGCCTCGACGACGTCGCCTCCTCCATCGAGGTGCTGCGCCCCGGCCTGGTGGTCGTCGACGCCGGGGCCGCGGGCCGTTTCCACGGTTCGGAGGACCGCGCCGTCGAGATGCTCATCGACGCCGCCGCCCGCCGCGGCATCGACGCCCAGGTCGGGGTGGCCGATGAGATCGCCACGGCGCTCATTGCCGCCCGCGTCGGGGCGGGGCAGGTCGTCCCGGAGGGAGGGTCGCGCCCCTTCCTCGACGTCCAGCCCGTCACTTTGCTCGCCGCCGAGGCCTCGCTCCACTGTGAGCAGTCCCTGGTTGATTCGCTCGGTGACCTCGGCATCCGTACTCTTGGGGAGCTTGCAGCTCTGCCCGCCACTGCGGTGACCACCCGTTTCGGGGCGGCGGGGGAGCGCTGCCACCGCATCGCCCGCGCCGCCGCCGACCGCCGTGTCGCCCCCGACCTGCCTGCCACGGACCTGTCGGTGGCGGTCACCCCGGAGGACCCCATCGACCGGGTCGACGCCGCCGCCTTCGCCGCCCGCCAGCTGGCGAACATCCTCCACGAACGGCTGCGCACCGCCGGGCTCACCTGCCTGCGGCTGCGCGTGCTCGCGGAGCTGGCCGACGGTACCCGCCTGGAACGCATCTGGCGCACCCGCGAACCGCTCACCGAGTCCGCCACCGCGGACCGGGTGCGCTGGCAGCTCGACGGCTGGCTCACCTCCGGAGGGGCGGGTGCCATCGCCACCCTGATCCTCGAGCCCTTGGAGTCCGCCCCGCCGGACGTCGTCGGTGCGCTGTGGGGGGAGCGGAACGACACCACCGCCGTGCGCCGCGCCGCCAACCGGGTGCAGTCGACGCTGGGCATCGACAAGGTGCTCACCCCGCGGCTCGTCGGCGGGCGGGGAGTGGCGGAGCGGATCGACTTCGTGCCGTACGGGGAGGAACGGGGCGTCGATAAGCAGGGGAGCTGGCCGGGAAGGATTCCCGGCCCCCTGCCGGCCCGCCTGACGCACCCGGCAACGAGGGTCCGGATGCTCAACGCCCGGGCGCAGGACGTGGTGGTCACCGCGGAGGCACTGCTCAGCGACACACCCCACGCGCTCGGCTGGGGGCGGCACCGCTACCGGGTGGCGGCATGGGCCGGGCCCTGGCCCGTGGACACCGGCTGGTGGGGGCCCGACGCGCAACGCGTGGCCCGCCTGCAGGTCGTCGGCCAGGCCGAGAATGAACGACACCCCCGCGCCTGGCTGCTGCTGTGGCTGAGCGGGGGTGGGTGGCGGATCGAGGCCGGCTACTGACGGTGGCGGACGTCGATGACCAGACGGTGCGGATCGTGGAGGACCTCCACCGAGTACGGCAGCTTCTCCTTCATGCCGATGACGAACTGCGAACGCCCCTCGAACGTGCCCACCGAGACGACCTCCGTGACGTTGCCCTCCCCGGCGACGGTGCCCATGTGCGGATCCTGGCGGCCCAGCTCGAAGGGGTAGGTCGTGCCGTCGATGTTGACGTTGAGTGCCACCGACCCCTGCACCTCCACCGGGTTGCCGGAACCCTGCTGCGTCGGGGCGGTGGTGTAGTCGACGAACCAGCCCGGGGCACCGTCACCGACGAGGTCGAAGACGACACGGTCGAAACCGTCGTGGGCGGCCACGCGGACGGACTCCACCATGAGCATCGCCGGGGCGTCCGGGCGGGCGGTCTTCTGCGCCACGTCCGCGGTGCCGATGGACGTGGTGTCCGAGCCGCCGAGGGTGGCGGCGGTGAGGGTCTCCACCAGGGAACGCTCCCCGTCAGCGGTGCGGTTCTCCTGCCCGACCCCGGTCCCGCAGGCCGCCAACCCCAAAGACCCCGCGGCCAGGATGGCGGCGAGGGAGGTGCGGCGTGGTGAGGTCTTGCGAAGCGGCCCCGGGGATTCATTCATATGACACACCGTAACCACAGGGGGTGGCGATGATGAACTCAGGAAGCGTCTCCGCCGGGGATCGTAATCATCTCGTTGTAAAGCAACCCTAAGTGTCGCCGGGTGACTGGCGGGGCCTGTGGTACACATCGCTAGGCTGGGGGCATGACTGAAGCTGCCGACCTCCGCTGCTCCGACGTGACCGGCGAACCGCTGCCCGGCTCCGCGAAGCAGGAACGCGTCTACGTCATCCTCGAATGGCCCCACGGCTGGAGCCGCGACGTCCTCGACGGCGGCGTCTTCGGCGAGGAGCTCACCGCCCGGCTCAAGAGCAAGCTGGGCAAGGACGCCGGGCTGCAGCTCATCCGCCACCCCGGCCGCGACGGCCGTCGCATCACCAGCCACCACCTGTTCCTGGTGTTCGCGGAGGAGGCGCGCGTCGAGAAGCTCATGGTCGACGGGCCGGAGGCCATCCTCGACCTCGATCTCAGCGGCCCGGGCCGCAACAACGCGGAGCTTATAGACGCCCCGCTCGTCCTCGTCTGCACCCACGGCAAGCGCGACGTGTGCTGCGCCCTCAAGGGCCGCCCGCTGGCGGCCGCCCTGTCGGAGCGCCACCCGGGGACGGTGGTGTGGGAGACCTCGCACACCAAGGGTCACCGCTTCGCGCCGTCCGTGCTGCTCATGCCGTGGGGCTACAGCTACGGCCGCCTCAACGAGGAGGCCGGGGACGCGCTGGTGCGCGCGGCGTTGCGCGGCGAGTACTTCCACCCCGGCAACCGCGGGCGCGGACTGCACGGGCCCCGCGGGCAGGTCGCCGAACTGGCCGTCGCCCGCGAGCTGCTGACGGCGGGGGAGCAGCTGTTCTTCGGCGAACTGGCGGTGCTCGAGTCGGACGAGGGGGTCGTCGTGGTGCACGCCGACGGCCGCTCCTGGCACGTCACGCTCGAACAGCGCGACGTCGAGGGTGTCGTCTCCTCCTGCGGTGACGCCCCCAAGACCGGCCGGGTGTGGGTGGCCGCCGACGTCCGCGCGGACCGGGCCGACCTCGGATGGGCCGACCGGGAGTAGGGGTCGGGGGTATTTCACTACGGGCAGAAGACGGGTGGTCCGCGGCCGCCACGCGATGAATGCCCGACGTGGAATACCCTGTTGCCGGCGCTCCCTACAGCCCCTCGATGATGTCGAGGAACTCCTCCGCGTACGACACCCGCTGGCGCAGCTTGGCCAGGCGGGCGCGGGCGTCATCGTGGACCCGCTCGATGGTGGCGCGCGCGGCGGGGGAGGCGGGGTGCTCGGCGGCGTCGAGGAACTCCTTCATCTCCTCGAGCGTGAACTGCAGCGGCTTCATGCGGCGCACCAGCAGGATGCGCTCGACGTCGCGCTCCGAGTAGAGGCGGAAACCGCCGGGGGTCTTGCCGGAGGGGGAGACGACGCCGACCTCGTCGTAGTGGCGCAGCGAACGGATGGACAACCCGGTGCGCTCGGCGACCTCGCCGATCTTCATGCCCTCGTCCACGTGCGCCCCTTCGGTTTGTCGGCCCGAAACTCTACCGTTACGGTAGGTTTCGTTCTCCGGTGGTCACCACCACCGTATCCTCCCCTCATCCCCGGCAAGGGAGCAGCCCGTGTCCCACCCCGTCCAGGAAGCGGCGCCCACCGGCGTCGTGGCGTCCTTCCGGCACGCCTTCTCCTCCCCGACCCGCCTGCGCACCGAGGTGCTCGGCGGGCTCGTCGTCGCGCTCGCACTCATCCCCGAGGCGATCGCGTTCTCCATCCTCGCCGGCGTCGACCCCCGCGTCGGTCTCTTCGCGTCGGTGACCATGGCCGTCACCATCGCCTTCACCGGCGGCCGCCCGGCGATGATCTCCGCCGCCACCGGCGCCGTCGCCCTGGTCATCGCGCCGGTCATGCGCGACCACGGTTACGACCACTTCATCGCCACGGTGCTGCTCGCCGGTGTCATCCAGATCGCGATGGCGGTGCTCGGCGTCGCCAAGCTCATGCGCTTCATCCCGCGGTCGGTGATGACCGGCTTCGTCAACGCCCTCGGAATCCTCGTGCTCATGGCCCAGCTCACCCACCTGTGGGACGTGCCGTGGCTGGTGTACCCGCTGTTCGCCCTCGGCATCGTCATCATGCTCGGCTTCCCGCGGCTGACCACCGTGGTGCCCGCCCCGCTGGTGACCATCGTCGTCCTCACCGCCCTCGTGGTGCTCACCGGCTGGTCCGTCCCGGACGTCGCCGACCAGGGCGAACTGCCCAGCTCGCTGCCCGAACTCTTCGTCCCGGCGGTGCCGCTCACCCTGGAGACCCTGCAGATCATCGCCCCCTACGCCTTCGCCATGGCGCTCGTCGGACTCATGGAGTCCCTCATGACCGCCAAGCTCGTCGACGACATCACCGACGCCCACTCCGACAAGACCCGCGAGAGCTGGGGCCAGGGCGTGGCCAACCTCGTCACCGGTGCCTTCGGCGGCATGGGCGGCTGCGCCATGATCGGCCAGACCATGATCAACGTCCGCGAGGCCGGCGCCCGCACCCGCTTGTCGACGCTCCTCTCCGGCGTATTCCTCCTCATCTTCGTCGTCGCCCTCGGCGACATCGTCGGCCTCATCCCCATGGCCGCCCTCGTGGCGATCATGGTGCTCGTGGCCCTGGGCACCATCGACTGGCACTCCCTCCACCCGCGGACCCTGCAGCTCATGCCGCGCAGCGAGACCCTCGTCATGCTGGTCACCGTCGTCGCGACGCTGACCACCCACAACCTCGCCGTCGGCGTCATCGGCGGCGTGCTCACCGCCATGATCATGTTCGCCCGCCGCGTCGCCCACATGGTGGAGATCGAGAAGGTCCGCGAGGTCGACGTCGACGACGACGGACAGGTCGACATCCGCACCTACCGCGTCACCGGCCAGCTGTTCTGGGCCTCCTCCAACGACCTCGTCTACCGGTTCGACTACCACGACACCGCCCGCCACATCGTCATCGATCTCTCCCAGGCCGAGGTGTGGGACGCCTCCACCGTGGCCACCCTCGACGCCATCCAGCAGAAGTTCCAGGCCCGCGGCAAGATCGTCGACATCATCGGCCTCGACGGCCAGAGCAAGTACCGCCTCGACCGGCTCTCCGGCAAACTGGGGGCATGAGCGACTTCCCCACCTGGGTGACGCAGCGCCGCCAGCAGGCGGCCGCCGCCATGGCCGAGTTGTCCGGCAACGCCTCCGCCTGCGCCCTGGGACGCGCCGGGCGCAGCTTCCCCGCCTTCAAGTACCACGAGGGGGCCACCGCGGCACTCGGGGAACTGGCGCGGGCCCTCCGCCGGGGTGACGCGGACATCACGGAACTGCTCACCCGCTGGCAGGCCCCCGGTGGCACCGGCCGCGACTGGGAGGCCTACACCGCTGGCGGACGCGAGGCGCTCGAGGAGGCCGCCGAGGCCGCCGAGCGGCTCAGGTGAGGCGACGCAGCGTCGGGGCGACGGACTCGAGGACCTCGTCCGCGGCGTCCATGACCTCGTCGGGGGACCAACCGAAGGCGTAGGAACGGTCGGCCCCGGCGTGCAGGGCCAGGTCGTTCCAGGAGTCACCGAAGGAGTAGAGCCGCACCTCCTCCCGCGGCAGCCCCAGATCCGCGATCACCTCCGCGATGCCCGTGGCCTTGTCCACACCCGCCGGCACGATGTCGAGGAAGGTGCGGTTGATGTGCACCGCCACGTCCGGGCAGGCGGCGAGGATGTCCTCCCGCAGCTGCCGCTGGCGGGAGGGGTTGTCCGGCACCCACACGGGGAGGCAGGCGACGTCGTGGTCCGCGAGCTCCGCCAGATCCCTCCGCTCCCACTCGCGCAGGATCGTGCCGGTGAGCCGGGCGGGCTGCTCCGAGAGGAGGACGTCCGGGCCGTGGAGGGTGGTGGCGTAGACGGCGACGGTGGGGTCTCCGAGCAGCGGGGTGAGGATGTCGTGGAGGCTGCCCGTGGGCACCGTCCGGGAGAACAGGTAGTTCCCGGCCCGGTCCGCCACGCCGGCCCCGGTGAACACCACCGAGTAGTCGAAGACCAGGCCGTGGGGTTCGAGGGCCTGGCGTAGCGCGGAAAGGGATTTGCCGGTCGCCGCGACGGCCAGATGGCCGGCGTCCTGCCAGGCGCGGATGGCGGCGACGTCCGCGGCGGCGATGCCGTCGGGGAACAGGAGGGTTCCGTCGATGTCGAAGGCGGCGATCTTCATGCCTCCGAGCGTAGCCGCGTTCTCACGTACCCCGATGTGTTCGCCGGTGGAACGCAACCTGGGGAAACGGCGGGCACCCCGGCACATCGGAGTACGCCACAACGCGGGCGTCGACCCGCTGCATTCATACCCCCACCGTCCGCCCCGGAACACCCGTGGTGACGTGTACTCGACAGGGGCGATAGGGCAGGTACCCGCACGCTACCCACCCCGGAGACGCGACAACCCCCGACCGGCGAGGGTCGGGGGCTGCAGCGGAAGGAGACGCGTCAGCGGCGCATGATCCTCCGCGAGAGCCAGTTGCCGAAGAGCTGGGCGAGCTGGACGATGATGACGATGACGATGACCGCCGCGTAGGTGACCTCGTAGTCGTAGGCGCGGTAGCCGTAGACGATGGCGAAGTCACCCAGGCCGCCGCCGCCGATGTAGCCGGCCATGGCGGACATGTCGACGACGGCGATGAAGATGAAGGTGTAGCCCAGGACCAGCGGGCCGAGGGCCTCCGGGATGATCACGGTGCGGATGATCCGCCAGGGGCTCGCGCCCATGGCGCGGGCGGCCTCGATGACGCCGGGGTCGATGGCCACGAGGTTCTGCTCGACGATGCGGGCCACGGCGAAGGCGGCGGCGATGCACATGACGAAGGTCGCCGCGGACCGTCCGATGGTGGTGCCGATGAACTGGAGTGTCACCGGCGCGAGCATCGCGATGAGGATGATGAAGGGGATGGGGCGGACGAAGTTGACCAGGACGTTGAGGACCCAGTAGATCGGCTTCGACTGCAGGATGCCGCCGGCGCGGGAGGTGTAGAGCAGCAGGCCGATGAGCAGGCCGCCGATGCCGCCGAAGATCATCGTCAGCGACACCATGACGAGGGTGTCGCCGATGGCGTCGATGAAGGTGCCGCCGAGGCGGTTCCAGTCGGCCGCGAGGTGGGTGGTGGTCATCGCGTGATCTCCTCGATATCGGTGGTGCGGGACAGCGTGTCGCGGAACCGGTCGATCGCCGCGTCCGGGCCGGTGAGGCGGACGGTCATCTTGCCGAAGGACTGGCGCTGCAGGGTGGTCACGCCGCCGTGGACGATGCTGATGCCCAGTCCGTCCTCGCGGGCGGCGGCTGCGGCGGTGAAGAAGCCGGAGTCCTCGGTGAGGTTGATGGTGAACAGGCGGCCGTCGTGGGCGAGGAGGTCCTCGGCCTCGACGAGGTCGGGGGTGTTGCGCAGCGAGGTGGAGACGAAGCGCTGGGCGACCTTGGTCTGCGGGTGGGAGAACACCTCGTAGACGCTGCCGTACTCGACGACCTTGCCGGCCTCCATGACGGCGACCTTGTCGGCGATGGCGCGGACCACGTCCATCTCGTGGGTGATGACGACGATGGTGATGCCCAGGTCGCGGTTGATCTCCCGCAGGAGGTTGAGCACGTCGTGGGTGGTCTCCGGGTCGAGCGCGGAGGTGGCCTCGTCGGCGAGGAGGAGGCGCGGGTTGGTGGCCAGGGCGCGGGCGATGCCGACGCGCTGCTTCTGGCCTCCGGAGAGCTGCTCCGGGTAGTTGTTGCCCTTGTCGGACAGTCCGACGAAGTCGAGGAGTTCGGCGACGCGCTTCTTCCGTTCCGCCTTGGGCATGCCGGCCAGTTCCAGGGGGTAGGCGATGTTGCCGGCGGCGGTGCGGGAGTGGAAGAGGTTGAACTGCTGGAAGATCATGCCGATGCCCCGCCGGATGGAGCGCAGCTTGGACTCGGGGAGGCCGACGACGTCGGTGCCGTCGAGAAGCAGTTGTCCGGAGGTCGTGGAGTCCAGCCCGTTGATGAGGCGGACGAGGGTCGACTTGCCGGCGCCGGAGTAGCCGATGACGCCGAGGATCTCGCCGGGTTCGACGGTGAGGGTGACGCCGTCGACGGCGCGGGTCTCGGTCTTCTTCTGGTTGGTGAAGACCTTGGTCACATCGCGGAACTCGATGCGGGTTCCGGTACGCGGCCGGATGGGGGATGCGGTGTCGGACACGGGTGCGGGGCCGTTCTGGGAGGGGATGGGTCGGTGTAAATGCTAAACCCCGCCGCGGGCAGGCGACGGGGTAGGCATGGGGTGGGGCTTACTGCTCGCCGGCTGCGAGGCGCTCCATGATCTCGGTGAGATCCTCGGCGGGGCGCTCGACGGTGACGGCGGTGTTGCCGGAGGACTCCATGATGGCGTCGGTGACGGCCTGGTCCTTCCAGATCTCGGCGAGGCGGTTGAGGGTCTCGTCGTCGGCCTTGTCCGGGGTGGTCACCCAGACGTTGATGTACGGCTCGGCCTCCTCGTTGTCCGGGTCGTCCTGGAAGATGGCGTCGAGCGGGTCGATGCCGGCGCGCTCCAGGAAGGAGTTGTTGATGACGGCGGGGCGGCCCTCGTGGAAGACGGTGGTGGTCTGTGCGGCGTCGACGGCGATGACCTGGACCTGCGAGGCTTCGGTGTCGATGTCGGCGGGGGCCGGGTCGAGCAGGCCCTCCTCCTTGAGGGTGACCAGGCCGGCCTGGACGAGGACGTTGATGGCGCGGCCCTGGTTGGTGGCGTCGTTCGGGATCGCGACCTCCTCGCCCTCGATGCCGTCGAGGCTGTCGTGGCCCTGCCAGAACAGTGCCAGCGGGTAGATCTCGGTGGAGGCGTAGGGGACGAGCTCCTCGCCGGCACCCTCGTTGTAGGAGGCGAGGAACTTGAGGTGCTGGAACTTGTTGACGTCGATCTGGCCCTGGGCGAGGGCGTCGTTCGGGGTGTTGTAGTCGGAGAACGGCACGATCTCGATGTCGATGCCCTCTTCCTCGACGAGGTCGGCGAAGACGTCCCACTCCTTGAGGTTGGCGTCGGTGGTGCCGATGCGGACGGTCTCGCCGGAGGCGGCGGCGGTGGTGGTGCCGTCGGCGGCGGTGTCGTCGGCGGAGTCGTTGCCGCAGGCGACGAGGCCCACGGAGGCGATGGCGGCGGCTGCGGCGCCGGCGAAGATACGACGGAGAGTCATGGTGTTTGTCCTTACGTGTTGATCTGCTGGTTGCACAACCTAGCACCAGGCGTACCGCTCTGTCTAGCCGGTGGGAGGCCATGCTTGGCACGGGTGTTCGATTCGCGGTAGATTGTGGCCCATGAGATTCAACGGTGGCGCGCCCCTCAACTGGTCGCGGCTGGAGCGCATCCTCTCCGGCCGTCCCGGCCCCACGCCCGTCCCCGTTGATCATCGGGGCGGGGATGCTTGTCGACGTCCCGTCAGTCCCCCGCCCGCCGTCGCGTTCGCCGAGCTCCACGCCGTGAGCTCCTACAGTTTTCTCGGCGGGGCGAGTGATCCGGAGTCGCTCGTGGAGCGGGCGGTGGAGCTGGGGCTGAGTGCATTGGCGCTGGTGGACCGCGACGGATTCTACGGGGCGGTGAAGTTCGCCGAGGCCGCGGCGGAGGCGGATCTGCCCACGGTGTTCGGCGCGGAGCTGAGTCTGGGGGAGCGGGTGCTGCCGGTCCTGGCGCGCGGCCCGGAAGGGTACCGGCGCCTGTCGCACCTCATGGCGGACGCCCACATGTCCACCGGGGTGAAGGGTGAGGTGGCCTACCCGCCGCTGCCCGGTGTCGCGGAGGCGCTGGGCGGGCACTGTGTGGTGCTCGCCGGGCATGAGTGGGCGGACGATATCGACCAGGTGATCGAGGCGTTCGGGGTCGGGGATGTCGTGCTCGAGTACGCGGTGACGATGACGCCGGAGGATGCCGATCATCACGAGAAACTCGACGGCTGTAGACGGCATGGTCTACGGGCGGTCGCCACCGCGCTGCCGGCCGCCGCCACCCGGGACCGGGCCCGCCTGGCCGGGGCGAAACGCGCCCTGGCCCGCCGCCTGTCGCTGGGGGACGCGGAACCGGACCTGCACCCCATGGGCGCGCCCTGGATGCGTTCCGGGGAGCAGATGGCCGGCCTGCTGCCGGACCGGCCGGAGCTCATTACCGCCACCCTCGACCTGGCCCGCGAGTGCGCGTTCACCCTCGACCTCGTGGCCCCGGACCTGCCGGATTTCCCCACCCCGGCCGGGCACACGGAGATGACCTGGCTGGCGGAGGTGACGCGGGAGCGGGCGGGGCGTCGATACGCATCCCGGCCGGATGAGATCCGGGCCCGGGCCGCGGAGCAGATCGAGCACGAGCTGGCCGTCATCGAGGGGCTCAACTTCCCCGGGTACTTCCTCATCGTCATGGACCTCGTCGACTTCTGCCGGGACAACGACATCCTGTGCCAGGGGCGCGGTTCGGCGGCGAACTCGGCGGTGTGTTTCGCCCTGGGCATCACCAACGCGGAGCCGATCTCCGCGGGCCTGCTGTTCGAGAGGTTCCTCTCACCCGACCGGGACGGCCCGCCGGACATCGACATCGACATCGAGTCCGGGCGCCGCGAGGAGGTCATCCAGTACGTCTTCGACCGCCACGGCCGGGACAAGGCGGCGCAGGTGGCCAACGTCATCACCTACCGCACGAAAGGGGCGCTGCGCGACGCCGCCCGGTCCCTCGGCCACCCGCCGGGCGCGGTCGACGCGTGGAGCAGGGGCACCGCCGAACCGCCCGCCGACGTGGTCGCGCTGGCCGCGCAGTTCAAGGGGCAGCCCCGGCACCTGGGGATCCACTCCGGGGGCATGGTCATCTGCGACCGGCCCATCGCCGACGTCGTGCCCGTCGAGTGGGCGCGGATGGAGAAACGTTCCGTCGTGCAGTGGGACAAGGACGACTGCGCCTCCGCCGGGTTGGTGAAATTCGACCTCCTCGGGCTCGGCATGCTCGAGGCGCTGCACCACATGATCGACCTCGTCGAGGAGCAGCACGGTCAGCGCATCCACCTGTGGGAACTCGACCTCGCCGACCCCGGGGTGTACGACATGCTGTGCCGGGCCGACGCCGTCGGCGTGTTCCAGGTGGAGTCCCGCGCCCAGCTGTCGACCCTGCCGCGCCTGCGCCCGCGGTGCTTCTTCGACCTCGTCGTCGAGGTCGCCCTCATCCGCCCCGGCCCCATCCAGGGCGGTTCCGTGCACCCCTACCTGCGGCGCCGCGCCGGGAAGGAGGAGATCACCTACGACCACCCCGTCCTGGAGAAGTCCCTGGGCAAGACACTGGGTATCCCGCTGTTCCAGGAGCAGCTCATGCAGATCGCCGTCGACGCCGCCGGCTTCTCCGGCGCGGAGGCCGACTCCCTGCGCCGCGCCATGGGCTCGAAACGTTCCCCGGCGCGGATGGCGGCGCTCAAGGACCGCTTCTTCCGCGGGGTGTGGGAGGCCAACGGCATCCCGGAGGAGACCGCGGAGAAGCTGTGGAACAAGATCGTCGCCTTCGCCGCCTACGGTTTCCCGGAGTCCCACTCGCAGTCCTTCGCGTCGCTGGTGTACTTCTCCGCCTGGTTCAAGCACCACTACCCGGCGGAGTTCTGCGTCGGCCTGCTGCGCGCCCAGCCGATGGGTTTCTACTCCCCGCAGTCGCTCATCCAGGATGCGCGTCGCCACGGGGTGGAGATCCTGCCCGTCGACGTGCAGGAGTCCGGGAAGGAGGCCCGCGTCGTCGACGGCCGGATCCGGGTCGGGCTGGGGCTCGTCACGGGGCTGGGGGCGGACGCCGCCGCGCGCATCGAGGCCGCCGCCCCCTTCAGCGGGATCCCCGACCTGGCGCGCCGGGCCGACCTCACCGTGGCGCACGTCGAGGCCCTGGCCCGGGCGGGGGCGCTGGAGTGCTTCGACGTGGACCGTCGGCAGGCGCTGTGGCAGGCGGGGGTCGCCGCCACCGAGAAGGCCGGCATGCTGCCGGGGCTGTCCGCCATAGACGCCCCGGCGCTGCCCGGCATGAACGCCTTCGAGCTCATGGTCGCCGACATCGCCGCCACCGGTGTCACCCACGACCGGCAGCCGATGGAGATGCTGCGGGCCTCGCTTGTCGACGCCGGCGTCCTCTCCGCCTCCGCCCTCCGGTCGGTGCCCGACGGCACCCGGGTGCGGGTCGCCGGGGTGGTCACCCACCGGCAGCGACCGGGTACCGCCTCCGGGCTGACCTTCCTCGGCATGGAGGACGAGACGGGGCTGCTCAACGTCATGGTCTCCGTCGGCCTGTGGAACCGGCAGCGGGTGGTGGCGCGGACGTCGAAAGCCCTGGTGGTGCGCGGAATCGTGCAGAACGCCTCCGGGGCGGTGACGGTCGTGGCCGACCACCTCGAGCCCCTGGTGCTGGGGGAGTGGCTGAGCAGGGGGTCGCGGGACTTCCACTGAGGACTCGTCAGATGTGTGCGGCCTACAATTGAGGGCATGAGTACATCGCAGGGGAGACTTGACCAGATTGCCGAGGACATCGCCCGCGCCGCCACCGTCGACGACGTCATCGCGGCACTCATCCGGGAGTGCGACCTGTCCCGGGCCGAGGCCCACCGGCTCGTCGGGGTGCAGGCCGACCACCTGTCCACCGAACTGTTCCCCGCCGGCGAACTGCCCACCGGCGAGGTCTATGACCAGCAGCGTTACGAGAACTGGCTCACCCGGGAACTCCGCACCACCTTCGCCTCCGCCATGGAGAAGGTGGAGGAGGACGTCGCGGGATTCCTCAAGGTCGTCTTCGGCCGCGGCGACGAACCCTCCGCCGAGTTCAATGCCGCCATCTTCCTCGGAGCCAAGAAGCGGGTGGCCCAGGACATCTCGTCCGTGTCCGTCGGCTACTACTGCCGCGACGGCATCGAGCACCTCAGGGCGTACGGCGCCGATTGGCGGAACCACCCATTCACCTCACCCGGCTGGTCCCGGGTGGGCACCTACGAGGTCCACCGAGACGACGAGGGGTTGTAATCGGGGGCTGCCGTCCTAGAGCCAGCGGTCGCGGACCATCTCGAAGACCGCGAGCAGCACGGCGGCGGCGATGGTACCGGCCAGCCATACGCCGAGGAAGAAGAGGATGTCGAAGATGTCCAGCGGCATCTCGCGGGTCATCAGCGTGGACACGAAGGCGATGATGACGGCGATGGTCGCGCCGGTGGGAATCTTGGACTGGAGGTACTCGAGGGCGATCACACCGGTCAGCGTAGTCACTAAGGTGGGGGCCGTGAATCCCGTCTCCCCGAAACTGACCACCGCCCGTTACCTGGGCCGTCTGCCCTGGCTCATTGTTCCGCTCCTCGGGTGCGCGGTGCTGGCGTGGTGGCAGAGCACGTGGTGGGGGATCGGGGCGGCGGCGTTCGGTGTCCTCCTGGCGTGGCAGGTCTGGCTCATCCCGGCGCAGGTGAAGCTGCTGGGGTGGCAGGAGACGGAGGATGAGCTGCTCATCACCAAGGGGAGGCTGTGGCACACGTTCACCGTCGTGCCCTACGGCCGTATCCAGTTCGTCGACGTCAGCGCCGGGCCGATCGAGCGGGCGCTGGGGATGAAGACGCTTAAGCTGCACACGGCGTCGGCGTCCTCGGATGCGACGGTGCAGGGCCTGCCCGCGGATACCGCCGACGCGCTGCGTGACCGCCTGGCTGTCCAGGCCCGGGAGAGGATGAGCGGGCTGTGAGCGCCGCGGAGTTCCGCCCGGTCCACCGTCTCACCCCGCTGTTGAAGTTCTGGACGGTCATCCTCGCCGTGCTGGCGGTGGTGGCGGTCAACATCAACCTCACGGTGCTCACCCGCGCCTGGACCTGGTTGGAGCAGGGGCAGTTTCTCCCGCTCCTCGGTGCGGCGGGTGCCTTCGGGCTGGCCTGCGCCCTGGTGTGGTTCGCCTCCCAGGTGTGGTGGAGGGCGATGGGGTTCCGCCTCGACGACGAGGAGGTCTCCCTGCGCCACGGCGTCCTGAGCCGGAATCTGCGCACGGCCCGCTACGACCGCATCCAGGCGGTCGACGTCGTGGAGTCCGTCATCGCGCGCCTCTTCGGGCTCGCGGCCGTCCGCGTGGAGACCGCCGGCGGCGGCAACTCCGTCATCGAGATCGCCTACCTGCCGAAGGCGGAGGCCGATGCCGTCCGCCGGGAGGTGCTGGCCCGCGCCCGCCGCACCCCTGACACCCCTGACGCCCCTGACACTCCTGCCCCCGTGCAGCCGGAGCCCGGGCGGGCCATCGTCCCGGAGATCCCCATCGGTCGTTCCCTGGCCGCCGCCGCCCTGCAGGGGAGCAGCATCGGCGGTGTCGTCGCGGTCGTCGCGATCCTGCTCTCCCCGCTGAGCTGGGCCACGCTCGTGCCGGTCCTCTTCGGTTTCGTGCCGGTCATCTGGAATCAGATCGACCGGGCCTGGCGTTTCACCGCGCGTCTCGACGACGACACCCTCCACCTCTCCTACGGTCTGGCGGACCGTCGGCGACAGTCCATCCCGCTGGAGCGTATCCACGGCGTCCGCCTCACCCAGCCGCTGCTGTGGCGGGCGACCGGCTGGTGGTTCATCTCCGTGTCCGTCGCGGGGTACGGCGTGACCGCGGGCCGCAACGCCGCGACCACCACCGTCCTGCCCGTCGGCTCCCGCGGGCAGGCCGATGCCCTCCTCGCCGTCATCGCCCCCGCCCCGCTTATCGACGCCCCCACCTTCACCTCCCCGGACCGAGCCCGGTGGGTCTCCCCCGTCGACCTGCGGCAGCAGTCGGTGACGGTGCGGGAGGACGCCGTGATCACCCGGCAGGGACGTCTGAACCGCCGGATCAGCATCATCCACCCGAGCCACATCCAGGAGCTCTCCCTTACACGCGGGCCCCTGCAGCAGCTCGTCGGCCTGTGCACCGTGCGTTTCGACCTCGTCCCCGGGCCCGTCCGCATGGCCGGCGAGGATCTCACCCCGGAGGACGGCCACGCCCTGCTCAACCGGCTGCGTCAGCGCAGTCTGCCCGCCTACACCCCGCCGGGGAACCCCAGCTGACGCCACGCCTCATACGTCGCGACGGCCGCCGAGTTCGAGAGGTTCATCGAGCGTCGCCCCGGCACCATGGGGATGCGTACCTCGTGTTCGAGGCGCGGATGGGCGAGGTGCTCCTCCGGCAGGCCCGTCGGCTCGGTGCCGAAGAGCAGGGCGTCACCCGCGCGCCACGCCACGTCGGTGTGCCACACGGTGGCGCGGGTGGTGAAGGGGAAGATGCGGGAGGAGGGGAGCGTCGATAAGCATTCCTCGAAGGAGGCATGGACGGTGACCTCGGCGAGGTCGTGGTAGTCCAGGCCGGCGCGGCGCAGTTGTTTCTCCGTGAGGTCGAAGCCGAGCGGTTCGACGAGGTGCAGATGCGCCCCGGTGCCCGCGCACATGCGGATCGCGTTGCCCGTGTTCGGGGGAATGACGGGATTATCGAAGATGACGTGCAGTCGGGCCATGCAGGAGAGTCTAGGATGAGGGGCGTGACTGCGATCAAACTTGACGGACAGCTGTATCGGAACGAGATCTTCGAGGATCTGGGCAAGCGCACCGCCGCGCTCAAGGAGAAGGGCATCGTGCCCGGCCTGGCGACGGTGCTGGTCGGCGACGACCCGGCCTCCCACTCGTATGTGAAGATGAAGCACCGCGACTGCGAGCAGATCGGCATCAACTCCATCCGTAAGGATCTGCCGGCCGACATCTCCCAGGAGGACCTGCTCGCCGTCATCGACGAGCTCAACAACGACGACGCCTGCACCGGCTACATCGTCCAGCTCCCGCTGCCGAAGCACCTCGACGAGAACGCCGTGCTCGCCGCCATCGACCCCGACAAGGACGCCGACGGCCTGCACCCGGTCAACCTGGGCAAGCTCGTCCTCAACGAGCCCGCCCCGCTGCCGTGCACCCCGAACGGCTCCATCCACCTGCTGCGCCGCTTCGGCGTCGAACTCGACGGCGCGAAGGTCGTCGTCATCGGCCGTGGCGTCACCGTCGGCCGCCCCATCGGCCTCATGCTCACCCGCCGTTCCGAGAACTCCACCGTCACCCTGTGCCACACGGGCACGAAGGACCTGGCCGCGGAGACGAAGAACGCGGACGTCATCATCGCCGCCGCGGGCGTGCCGCACATGCTCACCGCCGACATGATCAAGCCGGGCGCCGCGGTGCTCGACGTCGGTGTCTCGCGTCTCGACGGCAAGCTCGCCGGCGACGTCCACCCGGATGTCTGGGAGGTCGCCGGTTTCGTCTCCCCGAACCCGGGTGGTGTCGGCCCGCTGACCCGCGCCTTCCTGGTGTCCAACGTCGTCGAGAGGGCGGAACTGCTCGCAGGTGAGTAGACCGCTGGACAATCCCCACGACCTGTCGGTGGCACCCTCGCGGCTGCCCCGCTGGGTGCAGTGGGGATTCCTCGGGTGGTTCGTGCTCGGGGTGATCGTGGCGAGTGTCTTCGCCCTCACCGAGCACTGGCGCCGCGCCACGTTCGTCCTCGGGGCCTCGCTGCTGTGGCTGGCCGTCGTGCGCTACACGTGCGACTCCCGCATCGTGGGCGTGTTCGCCGTGCGCTCCCGGCGTTTCGACGCCGCCTTCTGCACCGTCCTCGGGGGGACGATGGCGTTCCTGGCGGCGTCGGTGGACGCGCTGGGGTCCTAGTGCGGCGCAGGCCCGGCGAAAGATACCTCGAAGGGGGGTCCGGGTGCCTCCGGACCCCCTTCGGAGTATGAAATGCCGCCTAGATGAGGTAGCCGTCGTCCTCGTGGTCGTCGTCGTTCAGCACGCTGAGGACGAAGAAGCGGCGGATGATGCGGTCCATCTGCCGGAACTCGGCGAGGAACGCGTCGTGGCCGACGGGGGAGGAGATCCGGGCGATGCCCATGAGCTCCGGGATGTTGCGGGAGAGGTGCTCCTGCTGGTGGTACGGGTAGAGGATGTCGGTGTCGACGCCGACGATCATCGTCGGCACCCGGCAGGCGCCGAGGGCCTTGTTGAGTCCGCCGCGGCCGCGGCCGATGTTGTGGCGGTTGAGGGACTCGGTGAGGACGACGTAGCTGCCGGCGTCGAAACGCTCGACCAGTTTCCTCCCGTGGTACTGCAGGTAGCTCTCCACGGCGAAGCGCTGCTCCGGGTCCCGGAACTCGCCGTGGGGGTTCTCCCCGTCCTGGCGGCCGGCACCGAAGCGCTCGTCGAGCTCCTGCTCGCCACGGTAGGTGAGGTGCGCGATGCGGCGGGCGGCGGCGAGGCCGGCGTCGGGGGAGGAGCCGGTGTCGTAGTAGTCGCCGCCCTGCCAGGCCGGGTCGCGTTCGATCGCGGAGATCTGCGCGGTCTGGATGCCGATCTGCCAGGCGCTCGCCCGGGCGGAGACGGCGATGACGCACGAGGCGTTGAGCTTGTCCGGGTACATCAGCGCCCACTCGAGCGCGCGGGCACCGCCCATGGAACCGCCGAGGACGGCGTGGAAGCGGGAGACGCCGAGGGCGTCGAGAAGCATTTTTTCGGCGGAGACCTGGTCGCGGATGGAGATCGCCGGGAACCGCGAACCCCAGCGGCCGCCGTCCGGGTGCTCGGAGGCGGGGCCGGTGGAGCCCTGGCAGCCGCCGATGACGTTGGTGCACACGATGCACCAGGCGTCGGTGTCGAGCGCGCGGCCGGGGCCGAGGAGGTCGCCCCACCAGTCGGCGACGTTGGTGTCGCCGGTCAGGGCGTGCTCGATGAGCACGAGGTTGTTGGTGCCGTCCGGATCGCCCCGGAACTCGCCCCAGCGCCGGTAGGCGATGGTGGCGTCACGGACGACGCCGCCGGCCTCCGTGGGGAGGTCACCGATGCGGATCTGCGCGAGTTCGCCCTGCGGGGCCAGAGTGAGGTTAGCGATGGGAGGTCACCTTCCTGGTGCGCTGGGGGAAACGGCGGGCATCTTGTTGAAAGACTAGATATCCGTGCCCGCCCGCGCAAACAGCAAAGGCGCCAGAATCCACGTCCCCGCAGTTCAAGGACGTGGATATATATGGACCAAGCTGTCTTTTAGACGGCGTCGAGGGCGCGCTCGAGGTCGGCGATGATGTCGGTGACGGCCTCGATGCCCACCGACAGGCGGATCGTCTTCTGCGTCACCTGTGCCCGCGCCAGGCCCGCCTCATCCGACTGGGAGTGGGTGGTGGACGCCGGGTGTACGACCAGGGAGCGCACGTCGCCGACGTTCGCCAGGTTGGAGTGCAGCTGCAGCGAGTCGATGAAGCGCCACGCGTTCTCGCGGTCGTCGCCCGGGGCGTCGAGCTCGAAGGTGAACACGGAGCCGGTGTACTCCAGGCCCAGCTTCTCCTTGACGGCGCGGTAGGGGGAGTCGGCGGCGCCGGCGAAGTTCACCTTCGACACCTTCGGATGATTCCGCAGGAACTCCACCACCTGGACGGCGTTGGAGTTGTGGCGCTCGATGCGCAGCGGCAGGGTGTCCAGGCCCTGCAGCGTCACCCACGCGTTGAAGGGGCTTATCGACGCCCCCGTGTCACGCAGCAGGCCCACCCGCGCCTTGAGACCGTAGGCGGCCGGGCCGAGGTCGGCGTACTTCAGGCCGTGGTAGGCCGCGTCCGGGGTGACGAACTGCTCGTGGACCGGCTGGCCGTCGCGCTCGACGGCCCAGTCGAAGGAACCGCCGTCGACGAGGATGCCGCCCAGGGCGGAGCCGTTGCCGGTGTAGAACTTGGTCAGCGATGCGACGACGACGTCGGCACCCAGCTCCAGCGGGCGGACCAGGGCGGCGGTGGCGATGGTGTTGTCCACGATGAGCGGGACGTGGTTGCGGTGGGCGACCTCGGCGACGGCCGGGATGTCGAGGATGTCGGCGGCCGGGTTGCCGAAGGTCTCGCCGTAGAAGGCCTTCGTGTTCGGCTGCACGGCGGCCTGCCAGGACTCCGGGTCATCCGGATTCTCGACGAAGGTGACCTCGATGCCCAGGCGCTTCAGGGTGACCTGGAAGAGGGTCTCGGTGCCGCCGTAGAGGTGCGGGGAGGTGACGATGTGGTCGCCCGCGCCCGCGACGTTGAGGATCGCGGCGGTCTCCGCGGCCTGGCCGGAGGCGAAGGCCACGGCGTGGACACCACCCTCGAGGGAGGCGATGCGGTTCTCCAGGGCCTCCACCGTCGGGTTCGTCAGGCGGGTGTACACCGGGCCGAGGTCCTCCAGTGCGAAACGCTGCTTCGCGTGTTCGGCGGAGTCGAAGACGTAGGAGGTGGTGAGGTGGATCGGCTGGTTGCGGGAGTTGTTGTCCGAGTCCAGGGTGGAACCGGCGTGGATGGAGCGGGTGGCGAAGTCCCACTGGGCGGCTGCGGAGTTGTCGTATTTAGTCATGCGCGGAAGAGTAGAACGGATTCGCCCTGGAAGTAAACCGAGTGGTCTGTGGCAGGGATGTTTCCGCTGCTGAGTTGCGTTGAATAAAAATAATCCACCGCTAGACCAAGTGGTCCACTCCAGGGGGTGTGGTGAGGGGGACGACAACACCGCCCTGGCCCGGAAATCCGGGCCAGGGCGGCGTCGTCAAGCGGCGGAAGCGGAGGTTACTTCTTCAGACCGTCGATGATCTCGTTGAACTTAGAGGACGGACGCATCACGTCGGAGGTCTTCTCATCGGACGGGTTGTAGTAACCACCCAGGTCCACGGCGGAACCCTGGTTGTCGATGAGCTCCTGGTCGATGGTCGCGGCCTCGGCGGCGAGAGCCTCGGCGACCGGCCGGAAGGTCTCGGCCAGCGCGGCGTCCTCGGACTGTGCGGCCAGCTCCTCGGCCCAGTAGGAGGCCAGGTAGAAGTGGGAACCGCGGTTGTCGATCTCGCCGACCTTTCGGGACGGGGACTTGCCCTCGGCCAGCAGCTTCTCGGTGGCCTTGTCCAGGGCGTCGGCCAGGATGGCGGCCTGGGCGTTGTCCTGGGTGCGGGACACGTGGCGCAGGGACTCGGCCAGGGCGAGGAACTCACCGAGGGAATCCCAACGGAGGTGGTTCTCCTCCTGGACCTGCTGGACGTGCTTCGGGGCGGAGCCACCGGCACCGGTCTCGAACAGACCGCCGCCGGCCATGAGCGGCACGACGGAGAGCATCTTGGCGGAGGTGCCCAGCTCGAGGATCGGGAAGAGGTCGGTGTTGTAGTCACGCAGGACGTTACCGGTCACGGAGATGGTGTCCTCGCCGCGGCGGATGCGCTCGACGGAGAGCTTGGTCGCCTCGATCGGGGAGAGGATGCGGATGTCCAGGCCCTCGGTGTCGTGGTCGGCCAGGTACTTCTCCACCAGGGTGGTGAGGTTGCGGTCGTGGGCGCGCTCCGGGTCCAGCCAGAAGACGGCCGGCATGCCGGAGATGCGGGCGCGGTCGACGGCCAGCTTGACCCAGTCCTGGATCGGGGCGTCCTTGGTCTGGCAGGCGCGCCAGATGTCACCTGCGGAGACCTCGTGCTCGAGGAGGACATCACCCGCGGCGTTGCGGACCTCGACCTTGCCGTCGGACTCGATCTTGAAGGTCTTGTCGTGGGAGCCGTACTCCTCGGCCTTCTGGGCCATGAGGCCGACGTTCGGGACAGTGCCCATGGTGGTCGGATCGTAGGCGCCGTTGGCCTTGCAGTCCTCGATGACGGCCTGGTAGACGCCGGCGTAGGAGGAGTCCGGGATGACGGCCAGGGTGTCCTGTGTCTTGTCGTCCTTGTTCCACATCTGGCCGGAGGTGCGGATCATGGCCGGCATGGAGGCGTCGACGATGACGTCGGACGGGACGTGGAGGTTGGTGATGCCCTTGTCGGAGTTGACCATGGCCAGGTCCGGGCCGTTCGCCAGAGCCTCGTCGAAGGCGGCGCGGATCTCTGCGCCGTTGTCCAGGTCCTCGAGGCCGGAGTAGATGGCGCCGAGGCCGTTCTCACCGTCGAGGCCCGCGGCGAGCAGCTCCTCGCCGTACTTGTCGAAGACGTCGGAGAAGAAGGAGCGCACGACGTAGCCGAAGATGATCGGGTCGGAGACCTTCATCATGGTGGCCTTGAGGTGGACGGAGAAGAGGATGCCCTCCTCCTGGGCGCGCTTGACCTGCTCGTCGAGGAAGGACTGCAGGGCGGAGGCGCGCATGACGGTACCGTCGACGACCTCACCGGCCTGGACCTTGAGGTCGTCGCGCAGCTTGGTCTCGGTGCCGTCGGCGGCGACGTGGATGAAGGAGAGGGTGTCCTCGGCCGGCAGGATGACGGACTGCTCGTTGTGGCGGAAGTCGTCGGCGTCCATGGTGGCGACGTTGGTCCTGGAGTCGGCGGACCACTCGCCCATGCGGTGGGGGTTCTTCTTGACGAAGTTCTTCACGGCCTCCGGCGCACGACGGTCGGAGTTGCCCTCACGGAGTACGGGGTTCACGGCGGAACCCTTCACTACGTCGTAGCGCTTCCGGGCGTCCTTCTCCTCGTCGGTCTGCGGGGAGTCGACGTACTCCGGGAGGTCGTAGCCCTGCTCCTGCAGCTCCTTGATCGCGGCCTTGAGCTGCGGGACGGAGGCGGAGATGTTCGGGAGCTTGATGATGTTGGCTTCCGGGGTCTTCGCCAGCTCGCCGAGCTCGGTGAGAGCGTCATCGACGCGCTGCTCCTCGGTGAGGCGGTCCGGGAACTGCGCCAGGATGCGGCCGGCGAGGGAGATGTCGCGGGTCTCGACATCAATTCCCGCGGTGCCGGCGAAGGCCTCCACAATAGGCTTGAACGAGTAGGTCGCGAGCAGCGGGGCCTCGTCGGTGCGGGTCCAGATGATCTTTGCCATGTAACTCCCTAACGCTTTCTTCAATTTCGGCAGTGTCAACGGCTAAGGATACCTGCCTGTACCTAACCACTGCCACCGTCGGGGATATGGTGGTCCCTATGAGTCTGACCATCACCTCCGTCAACGTCAATGGAATCCGCGCCGCCGTGAAGCAGCGGAACGAGGACAATCCGGGCATGCTCGCCTGGCTCGCGGAGTCCTCCGCTGACGTGGTGCTGCTCCAGGAGGTGCGCGCCACCGTCGAGGAGTCGATCAAGGCCCTCCAACCCGCCCTCGACGCGGGCTGGCACTACGTCGGCGCTCCGGCGGCCGCCCGGGGCCGGGCGGGGGTGGGCATCCTCTCCCGCGCCCCGCTTGACGACGTCCGCGTCGGCGTCGGTTCCTTCCTCGATTCCGGTCGCTGGATCGAGGGCACCTACGAGGGCGTCCGGGTGGCCTCCCTCTACCTGCCGAGCGGCTCGGCGGGTTCCGCCAAGCAGGACGAGAAGTACGCCTTCCTCGACGAGTTCGGCCCCTACCTCGACACCCTCGCGGCCGAGTACCCGGACATGGTCATCGGTGGTGACTGGAACATCTGCCACCG
The DNA here is from genome assembly GCF_900177745.1 of Corynebacterium pollutisoli. Classification (GTDB taxonomy): domain Bacteria; phylum Actinomycetota; class Actinomycetes; order Mycobacteriales; family Mycobacteriaceae; genus Corynebacterium; species Corynebacterium pollutisoli. The sequence continues at coordinate 116,787 of NZ_FXAR01000004.1, forward strand.
CCGGGAAGACCTGAAGAACTGGAAGGGCAACATGAAGAAGTCCGGCTTCCTCGCCGACGAGCGGGCCTTCATGGACTCGGTGTTCGGGTCCTTCCCGGACGACGCCCCGCAGGACAAGCCCGGACTGGGGGAGTACTTCGGAGTGGTCGACTACGCAGGGCGTACCATCCGAGGTGCGGCCACCGAACCGAGGTGGTTCGACGTGGCCCGTCGCCTCCAGCCGGAGGGGGATGGACCGTACACCTGGTGGACCTACCGCGGGCAGGCCTTCAACAACAACGCCGGCTGGCGCATCGACTACCAGGCGGCCACGCAGAGCATGCTCCACCGGGCCGAGCGCAGCTGGGTTGACCGCGCACCCACCGTGGAGACCCGCTGGTCCGATCATTCCCCCCTGAATGTAACCTACTCCACCGACTCCTAGGACGCCCATGGATGCCGTCGATACCGCGCAGCTGCTCGTCGTCACCTTCGTCATCGGCATCACCGCCGAGGCCATCACCGCCGCCCTGGCCGCCGGCAAGCAGAAGATGGATCTCTTCGGCGTCGTGGCACTCGCCGCGCTCACCGCGCTCGGCGGCGGCACCATCCGCGACATGGTGCTCGACACCTACCCCCTGACGTGGGTGGAGCAGCCGATCTACCTCATCATCGTGGTCGTCACCGCGCTGGTGACCGTGTCGTTGTCCTTCCTCATGCACCACTTCCGGAAGGTGTTCCTGCTCGCCGACGCCGTCGGCCTGGCCACCTTCTCCGTCATCGGCACCCAGATGGCCCTGGGGCTCGGGCACGGCTTCGTCATCGCCTGCGTGGCGTCGGTGGTCAACGGTGTGTCCGGCGGCGTCCTCCGTGACCTCATGAGCGACCGCGTGCCGCTGGTGTTCTCCAAGGAGCTCTACGCCACCATCTCCATCTTCGTCACCTGCATCTACATGGGGCTGCTGCAGATCGGAGTGGGGGAGAACTGGACCATCGTCATCACACTCGTCGCGGCCTTCGTCATCCGCGTCATCGCCATGTACTTCGGGCTCTCCCTGCCGGTGTTCGAGTACCAGACGGAGGGGGCGTCGAAGAACCCCCGGTCCTCCCTGCACTACCAGTCCACCCGCCGCAGCCTGCGTCGGTCCCGCAACCACGTCAGCTTCGACATCTCCCGCTATACCCTGCTGGGGAAGAAGCGGGCGAAGGGCCAGAAGAAGCAGCGTTGGGCGCTGCCGGAGGACGAGGAAGGCCCGGATCCGCAGGACAGCCCCCGGGCCTAACCCCGGGTGCTACAGTGTTGCACGACTGTCGAACTTTCAAGAGAAGTGGAACTCACATGCGCGCTCTCATTTACCTGGTCCTCGGTGCCGTCATCCTCGCCGCAGGCATCTTCTGGTACATGGCCGTCGGTTTCTCCGTCATGGCCATCATCGCCGCTCTCGTCATGGGTGCCGGCGGCGCCCTCATGACGGCCGGCATTGCCGACGCCCTGGACAAGCACAGCCCCACCTCCCGCAAGCTCTGAGCGGATTCCGTGGGGAGAAGGCGGCGTCGATAAGCAGGTGATCGACGCCGCCTTCGGCGTTGCGGGCTACACTCAACATCCATGAACGAGCAGAACCCGTCGACCGACTCCCGCCAGCGCGTCCTCTCCGGCATCCAGCCGACCGCGGACTCCTACCACCTGGGCAACTACCTCGGCGCCCTCAAGCAGTGGATCGATCTGCAGGACAACTACGACGCGTTCTACTTCATCCCCGACCTGCACGCCATCACCGTCGAGCAGGACCCGGAGGAGCTGCGCCAGCGCACCATCGCCGGCGCCGCCCAGCTCATCGCCCTGGGCATCGACCCCGCCAAGTCCACTCTCTTCGTGCAGTCGCACGTGCCGCAGCACGCCGAACTCACCTGGGTGCTGGGCTGCCTCACCGGCTTCGGCGAGGCCTCCCGCATGACCCAGTTCAAGGACAAGTCGGCCAAGCAGGGCGCGGACCGGGCCACCGTCGGCCTGTTCACCTACCCGGTGCTCATGGCCGCCGACATCCTCCTCTACAAGCCGCAGCTCGTGCCCGTCGGCGAGGACCAGCGCCAGCACCTCGAGCTCACCCGCACCCTCGCCGAGCGCTTCAACTCCCGCTACGGCGAGACCTTCGTCGTGCCGGAGAGCTTCATCCCGGAGGGCTCCGCCAAGATCCAGGATCTGCAGAACCCCACCGCGAAGATGTCCAAGTCCGGCGAGAACCCCAAGGGCTGCGTCAATCTTCTCGACGATCCGAAGACCTCCGCCAAGCGCATCCGCTCCGCCGTCACCGACAACGACGGCATCATCGCCTACGACAAGGACAACAAGCCGGGCGTGTCCAACCTGCTCGTCATCCAGTCGGCGCTCACCGGCACCCCGGTGGAGCAGCTGGTGGCCGGCTACGAGGGGGCCGGTTACGGTGCGCTCAAGGCCGACACCGCGGATGCCCTCGAGGCGTTCACCACCCCGCTGCGCGCGCGTTTCGACGAGCTCATGGCCGACCGCGGCGAGCTCGAGCGCATCCTGGCCGTCGGCGCCGAGCGCGCCCGGGAGGTCGCCGAGCCGCTCGTCCAGGACATCTACGACAAGGTCGGATTCCTCCGCCCCCTGCGCTAGCCGGCCCGGGGCGGGTGCCCACAGGTAACGGTTCAGCCGCAGCAGGTGCACTGCGCCACGATTTTCCCTACCGTTGAAGTCATATCAACACTGTGATGGTTTCAACGTTATCGAGGAGATCCCGTGGCTACGAGCACACATTCCGACCAGCGGTACACCGACGAGTTCGGCATTGAACGGGTCCGCGACGACGAGCCGGGCGCCGTCGACAAGGTGCGGGACAGATCCGAAGCGGTCGACCACCTCATGCGCATGCAGGACCGTTACTCCTCCATGGGCGGCAACCAGTACTCCGCCGGCATCACCTACTTCTCGGTGCTGGCGATCTTCCCCATCCTCATGCTCGTGGTCGCGGGTATCGCCACCTTCCTGGCGAACCGCCCCGAGGTGCTCTCCCAGGTGCAGGAGCAGATCGCCGGCTCCGTCGACGGTGAGGTGGGCACCCTCCTCAACGACATCCTCGAGACCGCCATCGAGCAGCGTGGTGCCGTCGCCGGCATCGGTGCGCTGACCGCCCTGTGGTCCGGGCTCGGGTGGATGAACAACCTCCGCTACGGCGTGTCCAAGATGTGGAAGGTCGACCCGACGGCGGTGGGCAACTTCGTCAAGAACAAGGCCTCCGACCTGCTCGGCCTCATCGGCCTGCTGCTCGCCCTCGTCCTCGCGTTCGCCATCACCGCGATCTTCAACTCGGGGCTGACCACCTACGTCCTCGAGTTCTTCGGCCTCGGCGACGTCCCGGGTATCCGCTTCGTCACGTTCCTCGTCTCCATCGTCGTCGGTGTCCTGGCGAACTTCCTCGTCATGGCGTGGTTCGTGTTCTACCTGCCGCGCACCAAGGTGCCGCGCCGTTCCGGCCTGCAGGCGGCGCTCATCGGCGCCATCGCCTTCGAGGTGATCAAGCAGCTCGGTTCGCTGTTCGCCTCGAACGCCCTGTCCAACCCGGCGGGTGCGACCTTCGGCCCGATCATCGGTCTCATGGTCCTGCTCTACCTGGTGTGGCGCCTGGTGCTCTACGTGTCCGCCTGGGCGGCGACCTCCGAGGAGTCCATGGCACAGGCCCAGATGCCGGCCCCGGAGCCGGCCGTCATCCGCGTGCGCCAGGAGGTCAACCGGGGACCGGGGGCCGGCACCGCCGCCGGCCTGGGTGCGGCGGCCGCGGCGATCGGTGCCGGTGCCATCGCCCTGCTGCGTCGGAAGTAGACCTTCCGGTCATCAGGGTCAGGATCAGGGCTTCACCCGATGTGGTGGGGCCCTTCCCTTTTCTATCCTGGGCCTAACAAGAGACAACACACAGGATAAAGTGACCGTCATGAACTCGATGCCCAACCTCTACGAGATCCACAACCTCGACCGTTCCGCCTCCTCCGAGGACCTCGGCTACGCACTGGTCCAACGCGACCTGGAGATGGAGCAGCAGTTCATCTCCGAGACCGATGATCGTCGTCGCCGGCTGCAGACGGCTTTCGCCGTGCTCGCCGACGACCAGCGTCGCGCCACCTATGACGATGCGCTCAACGCCTCCCTCCGGATGTCGTGGAGCGACCTGGAACACCTGGGCAACTTCGGCACGTTCCCCGACGCCAGCCTGCGCCCCGAGCCGTACCCGGAGCCGCAGCAGCAGCCGGGGGCGAACGCGTACAACTACCCGACCTACACGCCGGATTCCCCGCAGTCGGGCCCGGTGGGCAACCCCTTCGGACACCCGTCCCCCTACACCGCGTCGGTACCGGCCCCGCAGGGCTACGGTATGACCGGTGCCGTGCCGGGGGCCTACGTCGACCGCCCCTCGGCCCTCAAGCGCCTGGGCCTGCTCATCATCGACGGACTGGCCTTCTCCCTGGTGGCCAGCGTCGTGCTCGTCGGCATGGACACCGAGGCCGCACTCGGGGCCATGCTCTACGCCCTCCTCGGCGCCGCATGGTTCGTGGGCTTCGAGGTTCTCACCGGTGCCTCCCCGGCGAAGCACCTGTTCGGCTACGAGGTCCGGGACCGGGAGACCGGTGACAAGCTCAGCTGGGAGCAGTCGGCGAAGCGCCAGTGGTGGCGCCTCATCAACATCGTCCCGGGCATCGGTTCGCTCATCAGCTTCTTCGGCATGATCGCCATCGGCATGTCCATCAAGCAGGACAACGGCTTCATCGGTTCCCACGACCGCTGGGCCGGCGCCGAGGTCGCCCGGAAGTCCGGACGCTGATCACGGCCGCCACCAGCGCGAGCAGACTGACCACCACCACCGCGATGATCCCCGGTTCCTCCCAGGGCCGGGGATCGTCCGCGTCGTGGACACCCGGGACCTCTGCCGGGTCCTGCTCCGGGGCCGGGGTGGGGGCGGGCTCCTCCTCGTCGACGACCACCGGTTCCAGCAGGCCGACGCCCTCGCCGGCGGGGACGGGCAGGGCGGCGTCGATGAGCAGGCGGGCCTGCTCCCATGGGCGGGCCTTCTCCGTGGTGGTGTCGAGGATGACGGTGAACACCCGGCGGCCGTCCTGCTCCTTCGCGCCGACGAAGGTGTGGTTGGCGTCGTCGGTGAAGCCGGTCTTGCCGCCGAGTCCGTGCTCGTCGTTCATGAGCAGTCCGTTGTCGTTCCACACCTCGAACCCGGGCAGGTCGTCGAAACCGGGGAAGGGGATGTGGTCGGTGTTCATGATCTCCGCCAGCCGCGGGGTGGCGTAGGCCGCGCGGTAGATGAGTCCCATGTCGAAGGCGGAGGTGGACATGCCGGGGGCGTCGAGGCCGGAGTAGCTGGCCGCGCGGGTGTCCGTGGTGCCCAGCTCCCGGGCCAGCCTGTTGACCTTCTCCAGCGTCGCCTCGTCGCCGCCGAGCTCCTGCGCCAGGGCGTGGGCGGCGTCGTTGCCGGAGGCCAGCATGAGCCCGTGGAGCAGCTCGTCGACGGTGTAGGTGCCGCCCTCGCCGATGCCTACGGCGGAGCCGATCTGCTCCGCGGACGCCCGGTCGATGACGACCTCCCGCGCCGGGTCGAGTTCCTCGAGCGCGACCATCGCCAGCAGGACCTTGATGATGCTCGCCGGACGGTAGCGCCCGTGCGGGTCCTTCGCCGCGATGACCTCGCCGGTGTCCATGTCCGCCACGAGCCAGGCGCTGGCGTGGACTTCCTCGGGCACGTCGAAACCGCGCGGCGCGGTGACCCCGCAGGGCCCGTCGACGACGACGGGCAGGGGAGTGGGGTCCGCGCCGGGCTGCGGCACCTCGGAGGTGGTCCGCGGTTCCGGTGGGGTGAGCACGTTCGGGCAGTTGTCGGTGTCGGGGGCGTGCTCGCGCGTGGTGATCTCCGGTTCCGTGGATTCGGGGGTCTCCGGCGCGTCGGGGGCGGGCATGGGCGGCAGCGTGAGCGCAACCGCCAGCGTGAGTGAGGCGAGCATCTTCATGACGAAAGACATCGTATGCCCCCGTTAGGATGGTCCCCATGAGCGACATTTCCGACCTTCCCAAGGTCCTCCTCCACGACCACCTCGCCGGCCCGCCCGCGCAGACCCCCGCCGAGCTGACCGCCCAGGTCAGGGCGCATCTCGAGCGGCTCGTGGAGGACCACGTGGTCTACGTCGAGCTGCGCATCTCGCCGCACCTGCACACCACCGGTGGGCTGACCCTCCAGGAGGTCGTCGACTGCGCCGTCGCTGGCCTCGACGTCCCGCTTATCGACGCCCGCCTGATCCCCACCGCCCACCCCGGACAGGATCCCACCGCCCTCGCGGAGCTGGTGGTGCGCAACCACGGCCCCCACATCGCCGGTTTCGACGTGGCCGGCGAATTCACCGGTCTGTCCGAGTTCGCGGACGCCTTCCTTCTGCTCCGCGAGAACTACGTGCCCTTCTCAGTCCACGCCGGCCTCCACGGCGGCATCGACGAGATCGGCGAGGCGGTGCAGGCCGGTGCGGTGCGCCTCGGGCACGCCGTGGCGCTCATCGACGACTTCCACATCGACACCGAGGGCTTCGAGGGCGTGCTGCCCGGGAAGATCTCCGGCTGGGTACGCGACCGCCACCTCACCATCGAGACCGCCCCGTCTCTCGAGGTCTCCCTCGGCGTCGTCGACGAGTACTCCGAGCACCCGCTCACCCTGCTGCAGCAGCTCGGTTTCACCTGCACGGTCAACACCGCGCAGCTCGAGGCGGCGGGCAGCCTGAGCGCCGAGTTCGAGCGGCTGGAGCAGATCTTCGGCTACGGGCTGGAGGAGTTCTTCGACCTCACCGTCAACGCCGTGCGTGGTGCCTTCCTCACGGAGGTCGAGCGTCAGGACCTCCTCGAGCGCGTCATCCTCCCCGCCTACGAGTCCCAGGATCTGCAGGCCGGGCTCGATGAGTTCGCCGGCGCCGACACTGACGCTGACACGGACGACTCGTAATTACGTGAGGTCGGACCTCCGTTAGGTCGGAGGCGGCACACGTGAAACGCCACCCTCCTCCCGTAAATACGAGCGACGTATTTACGAGAGGAGCGTGGCGTCGATAAGCGACCGTCGGCCGTCAGAACTTCGAGAAACGCTTGACCAGCATCTCCTCCAGCTCCTTCCACGCGTTCGCGTGATCGGAGTAGGGCTTGGAGGGCACGTAGCCGGCGGTCTCGGTGGAGCCGAGCATGTAGGACAGGTAGTCCTGGGTGCGCGGGTTGGCCAGCAGGTAGGAGTTGAGCGAGTCGTCGGCGGCCCAGTCGGCGGCGTCGGCGAACAGCTCGTAACCGCGGCCCATCTGGGCCGTGTCGACGGCGTCCGGTCCCTTGCCGATGTCGGAGACCAGGCCCTGGAAGGAGTACTGGTTGTCCGGGTGGACGGTGACGTCGAGTTCACCGGCGTTGGCGTGGGTCATGACGGTCTCCCATGTGGCCAGACCCGCCATGTCGTGCTCGTCGTTCTCCACCAGCCAGCGGGCGAGCTGACGGGTGGTGGGGAAGGTGAAGATCTCGCCGTGGCGGCCGAGGAACACGGGCGCACCGTCGACATAGGTGCGCAGGGTGTAGACGGACTTGCCGTCGAGGGTGATCTTCACCGGGTCGATGCCGGCGACGCCCCACACGGAGGAGTCGTACGGGTCGGCCTGCTCCTCGGCCTCCTTGGCGGCGGCCTCCGCGGCAGCGCGGGCCTCGGCGGTGCGGACGCGGGCGTCGTCGATGAGCTTCTGTGCCTCGGTGGTGGCGGCGTCGTCGACGTCGATGACGCGCACCTGCTCGTCGAGGGAGGCGACGACCTTGTCCCAGTTGCTCAGCACCGCGCGGCCGACGGCGGACCACTCGCCGAGACCGTGCTCACCGGCGTAGTGGTCGGCGCCGCGCTGGACGTTGCCGAGGACGGAGTGGGAGGCGAAGAAGAGGACGGCGTCGTCGGCGCCCGTGACCTCCGCGAGGGACTTGGACACCTGGAAGACGCGGCCCAGGGTGGAGACGTTCTCGTAGGAGGGGCGCCCGGCCAGCACCGCGGGGGCGCCGATGATGTCGAAGGACTCCTTCTTGTCCGGCACGATCTGATCCGCCGGCTGCGCGTCGAACGCGCCCCACTTCGGGTGGGAGGTGAGGTCGTGGCGCTTCCCGGAACGCAGGAAGGCGTACATCTTCGCGGGGGAGGTGAAGAGGAACAGCCCGGCGTCGTCGCCGAGGAAGGCCTGCCACTCGGCTCCGTGCTCCTTCCAGGTCGGTGCCCACAGGGTGTAGAAGTCGCCCTCGGTCAGAGACAGTTTCACGGGGATGATCGCACGGGAGGTCATGGGGCGGGATTCTACCGGAGACCTACCCTGTCGGCCGCCAGAAGCCCTTGAACGCCATGCCCATGTTCGTCGTGCGCACCGGATTGAGCGACACCGGGTCACCCGCCTCGATGAGCTGCCCGTCGCCGGCGTACATGGCCACGTGCCCGTCCCACACCGCGAGATCCCCGGGTTGCAGCTGGTCCGCCGATACCTGCACGCCGACGTTCTGCTCCTGCGCCAGGCGCGGCAACTCCACCCCGGCCTGGCGGTACGCCCACTGGGTCAACCCGCTGCAGTCGAAGCCCGCCGGCGTCGTGCCGCCCCACACGTACGGGGTGCCCAGGGCGCTCATCGCCGCCGCGACGGCGGCCTCACCGGCCTGCTTATCGACGCCCCCGTCCGTCCCCGCCTCCACCACCGGCACCGGTGCCTCCGGGTCGGCGGGGGCCGTCGGCAGCGCGGCCGCGTGATGGGTGGCCGTCACCCGGTCGAGGTCGTCGGCCAGCGGATCGAGCACCGCGTCGAGGTCGGTGATCCGGCCGGTGGCCTCCCCTAAGAACGTCGCCGCCAGGTGCTGCAGTTCCAGGAGGGCCCCGAGCTGCGCGCCGGGCACCGGGGAGAAGAACCTCGGCAACACCCCCACCGCCTGCTGGAGCAACCCCTGCGTCAGATGGGTGAGCTCCGCACGGGTCGCCTCCACGTGCGCGGCGGCGTGGTCGCTGATCCGGGAGACCAGATCCCGGTCCCCGCTGAGATGCCCCGCCACCTCCACCAGCGTCGTCCCGCCGGGGGAACCGTGGGCGATCATCTCCGCCAACGGCACCGCCGCCCCGAAATCCGGCAACGGCGGGAGGTGAACCGGTGAGACCTCCGCCGGGGCGAGGTCCACGATGTGCTGCACGGCCTGGACGATCTCCCTCATGACAGCCCCGCCAACTGTGCCGCCAGGGCACGGTCCTCGTGATCGACCGCCTCGATGACGCGCCGGGAACGCTCACCGAGTACGTGGGCGCGGGCGTGGACCTGCCGGGTCTGGTCGTCGAGGTGGTGCAGGGCGTCGACAAGTGAGGTCGCGAAGCGGCCCGGACCGGAGACGGTGACGGGGGTGAGGGGCGGGCGGGAGGCGGCGTCGAGAAGCTCGGTGGCCAGGAGACGGGCATGGGCGGGATCGAGGCGGAGAGTGCTCATGCCTTTATTGGACTGTGAAAACGGGCGAAAGGTTCCCGCTATTCTGGGGCGCATGGAGATCACCATCGTCGACCACCCGCTCGCCGCCTCACGACTGACCATCATGCGTGACGCACGCAGCGACAACGCCGCCTTCCGCGCCGCCCTTGCCGACCTGGGCACCATGCTCGTCTACGAGGCGTCCCGCGACCTGCCCGTGGAGCACTTCGACTGCCAGACCCCGGTGGCCGTCGCCGACGGCACCCGCCTGCAGGACCCGCCGATCGTCGTGCCGGTGATCCGCGCCGGGCTGGGCATGATCGACCCGGCGCTGTCGATGATCCCGGACGCCCAGGTCGGTTTCATCGGCCTGGCCCGCAACGAGGAGACCCACGAGCCGGTGCCGTACCTGGAGGCGCTGCCGCACGACCTGACCGGACGCACCGTCTTCGTCGTCGACCCGATGCTGGCCACCGGTGGTTCCCTGCTGCACGCCATCCGCCTGCTCGCCGATCGTGGCGCCACCGACATCACGGCGATCTGCATGGTCTCCGCACAGCCGGGTGTCGACGCCCTGGCCGACTCCGGGCTGCCCGTCCGCCTGGTCACCGCGTGCGTGGATCCCTCCCTCAACGAGGACGCCTACATCGTCCCTGGTCTCGGCGACGCCGGTGACCGTCTCTACGGCCCGCGCAACATCGACCTCTAGGATCCTCCCCGCCTTCTCCGCCCACTGCAGTGGGCGGAGTTTTCCTATTGCAGTGGGCACCGTGGAGGAATGTCGCACGAGGAGGAGTGGAAGGGGTGGCCGAGTTTCGGCCTCTGCCTCGGCCGTACCCTCCGCGCGGTGCGCAAGAAGCGGGGACTCACCCAGGATGATCTGGCGGCGTTGACGGGCCTGGCCCGGAACACCATCTCCAACATCGAACGTAACCTGGGCAACTCGGACACCCCGGCCGATCCGCAGCTGTCGACGCTCTACCGCCTGGCCCGCGCCCTCGACGTCCCGCCCGCCGTGCTGCTGCCCGCGGGTGGGGAACCGGTGGCCGACATCTGCCCGCCCTCCGACCTCGGCCTCCACCTGGAATCCTTCCGCGACGCCTATGTCCTGCACGGACAGTTGCCGCGTTATGAATCCGAGGTGGCCCGGGAGATCCGCCCCGGGCAGCCCCGCCACGCGATCGAGGGGGAGGGGACTGCGAGCGAGTAGGATCGATAGGCGTTGACCCCCGGTTGTGGTCTGCGGAAAGGACAGTTCGTGAAGGGAATCGCCGCGCGCGTCGATGAGTGGCTCATCGCCCACAAGGAGGAGGTGCTCGGCTGGCGCCGTCACCTTCACTCCCACCCTGAGCTGTCGCACATGGAGTACGAGACGACCGAGTTCCTCGAGGAGACGCTCCGTGCCCACGGGCTCACCCCGACCCGCTTCCCGGGCACCGGCCTCATGGTGGACATCGGCCCGGAGACCCCCGACCGTCTGGCCTTCCGTGCGGACATCGACGCCCTCGCCGTCACCGAACTGACGAAGCTGCCCTTCGCCTCCGCGGTGCCGGGCGTCTCGCACTCCTGCGGCCACGACGTCCACACCACCATCTCCCTCGCCCTGGCCTGCGCCTTGGCCGACAGCGCCGACACCCTCACCCACGGCATCCGCGTCCTGTTCCAGCCGGCGGAGGAGGTCATGGACGGCGGTGCCACGGACGTCATCGCCTGGGGTGGCCTGGAGGGGGTCGGGTCGATCTTCGCGGTGCACGTCGAGCCGAAGCTCAAGGTGGGCAAGATCGGTGTGCGCACCGGCGCGATCACCTCGGCCGCCGACGTCCTGCGCATCAAGGTCTCCGGCCCCGGCGGGCACTCCTCGCGTCCGTACCTGACCAACGACGTCGTCTACGCGCTGTCCTCCCTGGCCACGCAGCTGCCGGCGCTGCTTTCTCGCCGCATCGACCCGCGCACGGCGACGGTCCTCGTCTTCGGTTCCCTCAACGCCGGTTACGCGCCCAACGCCATCCCGGAGTCGGGCCAGCTCACCGGCACGATCCGGACGGCGGACATCGCCACGTGGCGCATCCTGCAGGAGCTGCTCGAGGAACTCGTTGCCCAGGTCCTCGCCCCGACCGGATGCACCCACGAACTCGCCTACCAGCGGGGTGTCCCGCCGGTGCTCAACGACGACGTTGCCACCGCGCTGCTTGCCGACGCCGCCCGCTCCATCGACCCCCAGGCCGTCGTCCAGGCCCCGCAGTCCTCCGGCGGCGAGGACTTCTCCTGGTACCTCGAGCACGTGCCGGGATCGATGGCCCGTCTGGGCTGCTGGTCCGGCGAGGGGCGCATGGGTGATCTGCACCAGGGGGACCTGCTTGTCGACGAACGCGCCATCGGCGTCGGCGTCCGCCTCTTCGCCTCCGTCGTCGAGCAGTACGGCGAGGGGACCGGAACGGGTGCAACCACCGGCGGCTTCCTCTCCTAGCGACTAAACTCGGGGACCAGTTGTTCACGGAACCTGTGGACGGTCCAATCGCGCGTGGAGGAGACCCCTTGAAGAATCGCATCGTCATCATCGGCGGAGGCCCCGCCGGCTACGAGGCAGCCCTGGCCGGAGCCAAGTACGGAGCGGATGTGACGATCATCGAGGAACGCGGCATCGGCGGTTCCTCCGTCCTGCTCGACTGTGTGCCCTCGAAGTCCTTCATCGCCGGCACCGGCATCAAGACCGACCTCCGCCGCGCCGACGACATGGGCCTCAACTCCCTCCTCGGCCGCGCCCGCATCCACCTGCCCGCCCTCAACCAGCGTGTGAAGAACCTGGCGGAGGAGCAGTCCGACGACATCGCCGTGCAGCTCGAGCGCGCCGGCGTGAAGTTCGTCAACGGCCGGGGCCGCTTCGCGGAGTCCCAGATCGACCAGGTCCACCACGAGATCACCGCCACGCTCGCCGACGGCTCCGAGGAGGTCTACGAGGCGGACCTCGTGCTCATCGCCACCGGCGCCACCCCGCGCATCCTGCCCAACGCCAAGCCGGACGGTGAGCGCATCCTCACCTGGCAGCAGGTGTACGACCTGGAGGAGACCCCGGAGCACCTCATCGTTGTCGGTTCCGGTGTCACCGGTGCGGAGTTCGTCTCCGCCTTCGCCGAACTGGGCGTCAAGGTGACCATGGTAGCCTCCCGTGACCGCATCCTCCCGCACGACGACGCCGACGCTGCGGACGTCCTCGAGCACGTCCTCTCGCAGCGCGGTGTCTCCCTGGAGAAGCACGCCCGCGTCGAGTCGGTCACGCGCACCGACGACGGCGGTGTCTGCGTCCGCACCTCCGACGGCCGGGAGATCTTCGGCTCCCACGCCATCATGTCCATCGGCTCCATCCCCGCCACCGAGGGCCTGTGCCTGGAGAACGTCGGCGTGAAGACCGCGGACTCCGGCCACATCAAGGTCGACCGCGTCTCCCGCACCAACGTCGCCGGCATCTACGCCGCCGGTGACTGTACCGACCTGTTCCCGCTGGCCTCCGTCGCCGCGATGCAGGGCCGCATGGCGATGTACCACGCCCTCGGCGAGGGTGTCACCCCGATCCGCCTCAAGACCGTGGCCACCGCCGTGTTCACCCGCCCGGAGATCGCCGCCGTCGGCGTCACCCACGCGCAGGTGGAGAACGGCGACGTCTCGGCCCGCGCCGTCGTCCTGCCGCTGCAGTCCAATCCGCGCGCCAAGATGCGTTCGCTCAAGCACGGCTTCGTCAAGCTGTTCTGCCGCCGTAACTCCGGCCTGGTCATCGGCGGTGTCATCGTCGCGCCGACCGCGTCCGAGCTCATCCTGCCGATCGCCATCGCCGTGTCCAACAACCTCACCGTCAAGCAGCTGGCGGAGGTCTTCGCCGTGTACCCGTCGCTGTCGGGTTCCATCACCGAGGCGGCCCGTCGCCTGGTGGCCACCGACGACCTGGCGTAGGTTCCGCGGGTCCCGGCGCGGGGCTCGGGGCTCGGGGCTCGGGGCCGCCCCCTCGCATTCGTCCCCTCGGCATCGCGGGTATCCGGCCCCCGTGGGCTCGGGGTCGCCCTGATCCCTACTCCACGATCGCGAGCCCCGAGCCCCGAGCCCAAGCAGCGGGGCGGATCAGTACGTCGTGTAGGAGAAGTCGAGGGTGGCGTCGAGGTCGACGACCACCTGGCGGCCCGCGAGGGGGAAGGCGCGCTGGGGGCAGCGTTCGCGGGGGCAGGTCGTGCAGCCCGGCCCGATGGGGGTGGCCGAGGCGGGGGAGAGGTCGAGGCCCTGCGCGTAGACCAGCCGCTCCGCCTGCTCGAGGTCGCAGCCGAGGCCGACGGCGAACTCCTTGCGGGGTTGGCCGAAGCCGTGGATCTGGCCGGCGACGGTGCGGGCGATCCACAGGTAGTGGCGGCCGTCGGGCATGCCGGCGACCTGGCGGGTGACCCGCCCCGGGGTCTCGAAGGCGCGGTGGATGACCCACAGGGGGCAGGAGCCGCCTGAGCGGGAGAAGTGGAAGCCGGTGGCGGACTGGCGTTTGGAGATGTTGCCGGCGCGGTCCGTGCGGACGAAGAAGAAGGGGACGCCGCGGTTGCCGGGGCGGTTGAGCGTCGATAAGCGGTGGCACGTGGTCTCGAAGCCGGTGCCGAAGTGGACGGCGAGGCGGTCGATGTCGTAGCGGACGTCCTCGGCGGTGGAGAGCATCTGCTCGTAGGGCATGACGACGGCCGCGGCGAAGTACTGGGCCAGGGCGAGGACAGCGATCTCGCGGGCCTCCTCGGTGGGCAGGTCGGCGGCGATCCCGTGCAGCACGTCCGCGTGGCCGGTGAGCGCGTACTGGAGGGAGAGTTCGAAGCACAGCTGCGCCTCGGAGAGACCGGTGCGCAGGTGCAGTTCACGGGTCTCCGGGTGGTAGACGCGGCGGGGGCCGGAGGTGAGTTTGCGGAAGCGGACGACGACGCCGAGGTCGCGGTCGAGGGACGTCGATAAGCGGGTGAGGCGCAGCTGGGGGTCGCCGAGGCGGCTGGCCAGCTCCTCGCCGAGGAGGTCCAGTTCGTGGACGTAGTTATGGGCCTCGTAGAAGAAGTCGCGGACGAGGCGGTAAGGGGAGTCGTCGACACGCGAGGGGGCGCGGTCGGCCAGTTCGAGGACCTCGGCGACGAGGTCGGGGTAGCGGGCGACGAGGTCGGCGAGCTGGTCGTCGGGGACGGAGGGGAAGGCGTCGCGGAGTTCACCGATGGTGCGGGCGTCGTGATCGGGGGAGAAGAAGGCGGGGTCGACGTCGAAGTGCTGCGACAGGGCCATGAGCACGGTGACGGTGAGGGGGCGCTGGTCGTTCTCCAGCTGGTTGAGGTAGCTCGTCGAGAGGTTGAGGCGGCGGGCCATCTCCTGCTGCGTGAGGTTGCGGCCCCTCCGCAATGTGCGGATCCGTGCCCCCGCGAAGTGCTTGCTCATGTGTGTGCCTCTCGGACGTTTACCGCTCTGAACAGGTCTTTCTGCAAGTTTTGCAGAACCCGGGATGTGATGCCACAAGTTTACACAGGCTTCACTGTGACACCCAACACACGATTCGCATTACTGTGATGGGCAACGCAGTCACCGCTCACAAGGAGTAGCCCGAGAACCATGATCAACCACACCGTGCGTACCTACCGCTCCGCCGAGGACTTCCCCCGCGAGGAGCACCTGGCCCACAAGATCGCCCGCGTCGCCGCCGACCCCGTCGAGGTTCCGGAGGAGACCAGAGAGATGATCATCAACCGCATCATCGACAACGCCGCCGTCCAGGCAGCGTCCGTCCTGCGCCGCCCGGTCACCTCCGCCCGCGCCATGGCCGCCGCACGCCCCGTCACCGACGGCCGCGGTGCCTCCGTCTTCGGCCTCAAGGGCAAGTACGCCGCCGAGTGGGCCGCCCTGGCCAACGGCACCGCCGTCCGTGAGCTCGACTTCCACGACACCTTCCTCGCCGCCGACTACTCCCACCCGGGCGACAACATCCCGCCGATCCTCGCCGCCGCCCAGCAGGCCGGCAAGGGGGGCCGCGAGCTCATCCGCGGCCTGGCCACCGGCTACGAGATCCAGGTCGACCTGGTCCGCGGCATCTGCCTCCACGAGCACAAGATCGACCACGTCGCCCACCTCGGCCCCTCCGCGGCGGCCGGCATCGGCACCCTCCTCGACCTCGACGTCGAGACGATCTACCAGGCCATCGGCCAGGCGCTGCACACCACCACCGCCACCCGCCAGTCCCGCAAGGGCGAGATCTCCTCCTGGAAGGCCTTCGCCCCGGCCTTCGCCGGCAAGATGGCCATCGAGGCCGTCGACCGTGCCATGCGCGGCGAGGGTGCCCCGTCCCCGATCTGGGAGGGTGAGGACGGCGTCATCGCGTGGCTGCTCTCCGGCCCGGGCCACGAGTACACCGTCCCGCTGCCGGCCGATGGCGAGGAGAAGCGCGGCATCCTCGACACCTACACCAAGGAGCACTCCGCCGAGTACCAGTCCCAGGCCCCGATCGACCTGGCCCGCCGTATGGGCGAGAAGCTGGCTGCGGAGGGCAAGGACCTGGCCGACGTCGAGTCCATCGTCCTGCACACCTCGCACCACACCCACTACGTCATCGGCACCGGTTCGAACGACCCGCAGAAGTTCGACCCGCAGGCCTCCCGCGAGACCCTCGACCACTCGATCATGTACATCTTCGCCGTGGCACTCGAGGACCGCGACTGGCACCACGAGCGCTCCTACGCCCCGGAGCGCGCCAACCGCCCGGAGACCATCGAGCTGTGGCACAAGATCTCCACCGTCGAAGACCCGGAGTGGACCCGCCGCTACCACTCCACCGACCCGAACGAGAAGGCCTTCGGTGCCAAGGCCGTCATCACCTTCACCGACGGCACCGTCGTCGAGGATGAGCTGGCCGTCGCCGACGCCCACCCGCTCGGCGCCCGCCCCTTCGCCCGCGAGCAGTACATCGCCAAGTTCCGCACCCTGTGCGAGGGTGTCGTCTCCCGGGAGGAGCAGGACCGCTTCCTCGCGGCCGCGGAGAACCTGGAGAACCTCACCGACCTGGCCGAGCTCAACATCGAGATCGACGAGGACGTCCTCGCGCAGGCTCCCACCGTGGGCGAGGGTCTGTTCTGATGGCCGGCCTGTTCTCCTCGACGGTGACCCCGACGGAGCGTCGTCAAGCATTCCGGGACGGCCTCAACAGCGGGAAGATCCAGAAGTTCCCGGGCGCGTTCTCGCCGCTGGTGGCGCGCGCCATCCAGGAGGCCGGCTTCGAGGGCGTGTACGTCTCCGGCGCCGTCGTCGCCGCCGACCTGGCCCTGCCGGACATCGGACTGACCACCCTCACGGAGGTCGCCCACCGCTCCCGCCAGATCGCCCGCGTCACCGACCTGCCCGTGCTCGTCGACGCCGACACCGGCTTCGGTGAGCCCATGTCCGCGGCCCGCACCATCTCCGAGTTCGAGGACGCCGGGGTCGCCGGCTGCCACCTCGAGGACCAGGTCAACCCGAAGCGCTGCGGCCACCTCGACGGCAAGGAGGTCGTGCCCACCGAACTCATGCTGCGGCGGATCACGGCGGCGGTCAACGAGCGGCGCGACGACCAGTTCGTCATCTGCGCCCGCACCGACGCCGCCGGCGTCGAGGGCATCGACTCCGCCATCGAGCGCGCCAAGGCCTACGCCGACGCCGGCGCGGACCTCATCTTCACCGAGGCGCTGCACACCCCGGCGGACTTCGAGAAGTTCCGCGCGGCCGTCGACGTGCCCCTCCTGGCGAACATGACGGAGTTCGGCAAGTCCGAACTGCTCAGCGCGAAGCAGCTGGAGGACCTCGGCTTCAACGCCGTGATCTACCCGGTGACCACCCTGCGCATCGCGATGGGCCAGGTGGAGGAGGCGCTCGCCGAGATCGCCGCCACCGGCACCCAGACCGGGTGGGTCGACCGCATGCAGCACCGCTCCCGCCTCTACGAACTGCTCCGCTACAACGAGTACAACGCCTTCGACCAGGAGGTGTTCACCTATTCGGCGGACACCTACCAGCCCACCTTCCAGAACTGACACCCACCACGAAACAGCCCTTGAAAGGGGATGAGCACCATGTCCGATAAGTCCGCGAAGTCCGAGAACAACAACCCTGAGGTCCGCAAGGGACTCTACGGAGTCATCGCCGATTACACCGCCGTGTCCAAGGTCATGCCGGAGACCAACTCCCTGACCTACCGCGGGTACGCCGTCCAGGATCTGGTGGCCGAGTGCTCCTTCGAGGAGGTCTTCTACCTGCTGTGGAACGGTGAGCTGCCGACCGAGGAGCAGCTCGCCGAGTTCAACAAGCGCGGCCGTTCCTACCGCAAGCTCGATCCGGGCCTCATCGCCCTCATCCACTCCCTGCCGACCGACTGCCACCCGATGGACGTCATGCGCACCGCCGTGTCCTACATGGGCACCAAGGACGCGGAGCACTTCACCCCGGACGCCGACCACATCACCCACGTCGGCCACAACCTCCTCGCCCAGCTGCCGATGGTGCTGGCCATGGACATCCGTCGTCGCCAGGGCAAGGACATCGTCGCCCCGGACCCGGACAAGTCGGTCGCCCACAACCTGCTGTCCATGGTCTTCGGCAACGACGAGGATTCCCCGGCCTCCAACCCGGATGACGTCCGCGACTTCGAGAAGTCCCTCATCCTCTACGCGGAGCACTCCTTCAACGCCTCCACCTTCACCGGTCGCGTCATCACCTCCACCCGTTCGGACGTGTACTCCGCGATCACCGGTGCCATCGGCGCCCTCAAGGGCCCGCTGCACGGCGGCGCCAACGAGTTCGTCATGCACACCATGCTCGAGATCGACGATCCGGCGAAGGCCACTGACTGGATCAACAACGCCCTGGACAACAAGAACCTCATCATGGGCTTCGGCCACCGCGTGTACAAGAAGGGCGACTCGCGCGTGCCGTCCATGGAGAAGTCCTTCCGCGACCTCGCCGAGCGTCACGACGGCGCCAAGTGGGTCGAGATGTACGAGAAGATGGCCGCCGCCATGGACGAGCGCACCGGCATCAAGCCGAACCTCGACTTCCCGGCCGGCCCGGCCTATCACCTGCTCGGTTTCCCGGTGGACTTCTTCACTCCGCTGTTCGTCATCGCCCGCATCGCCGGCTGGACCGCCCACATCGTGGAGCAGTACAACGACAACTCCCTCATCCGCCCGCTCTCCGCGTACAACGGCCCGGAGCAGCGTCAGGTCACCCCGCTGGCCGCCCGCAAGTAACTGGCGGACAGGTGCGACGGAACCCACGGCACTGCCCACACATTGGGGTGGCTGGCGTGGGTTTCGCCGTGCGTGCGGCCGCGCCCGCAGTTCCGCTGTGCGGAACAAAATATCGCTTATCGACGCCCCGTGAACGGTGTCCGGAAACGGGCATCAACCTGGCCGTATGTGTCCGGTTGGCCGTGTTCCACAGGGCGAATCCCCCCGGTGACCCTCCATTTTGTTGCGATACTGTGGTGAACAAGAGAGCGCACCCCTCTCGGACGCACCCCCGACATGACGTTCGGAAAGGACCCCCCAACGTGGCCACAACCACTCTGCCTGCCTTCAAGAAGGTACTCGTCGCCAACCGTGGCGAGATCGCTGTTCGTGCCTTCCGCGCCGCCTTCGAGACCGGCGCCTCCACCGTCGCGGTCTACCCCAAGGAGGACCGCAACTCCCACCACCGTTCCTTCGCCTCCGAGGCCGTGCGCATCGGTACCGAGGGTTCCCCGGTGAAGGCGTACCTCGACATCGACGAGATCCTCCGGGCCGCGAAGAAGACGCACGCCGACGCCGTCTACCCCGGCTACGGCTTCCTCTCCGAGAACGCGCAGCTCGCCCGCGAGTGCGCCGAGAACGGCATCACCTTCATCGGCCCGCCGCCGGAGGTCCTCGACCTCACCGGTGACAAGTCCGCCGCCGTCGAGGCCGCGAAGAAGGCCGGCCTGCCGGTCCTGCAGGACTCCGAACCGTCCACCGACATCGACGAGCTCGTCGAGATGTCCAAGGACTTCACCTTCCCGATCTTCGTCAAGGCCGTCGCCGGTGGCGGCGGACGCGGCATGCGTTTCATCGAGAGCCCCGAGGACGTCGCCCAGCTCGCCGCCGAGGCCTCCCGCGAGGCGGAGGCCGCTTTCGGTGACGGTCATGTCTACCTCGAGCGCGCGGTGATCAACCCGCAGCACATCGAGGTGCAGATCCTCGCCGACCACACCGGTGATGTCATCCACCTCTACGAGCGCGACTGCTCCCTGCAGCGCCGCCACCAGAAGGTCGTCGAGATCGCCCCGGCCCAGCACCTGGACCCGCAGCTGCGCGACCAGATCTGTGCGGATGCGGTGAAGTTCTGCCGCTCCATCGGCTACGTGTGCGCCGGCACCGTCGAGTTCCTCGTCGACGAGAAGGGCAACCACGTCTTCATCGAGATGAACCCGCGTATCCAGGTCGAGCACACCGTCACCGAGGAGGTCACCTCCGTCGACCTGGTTAAGGCGCAGATGAACATCGCCGCCGGCGCCACCCTCAAGGACCTGGGCCTGACCCAGGAGTCCATCACCCTCAACGGCGCGGCCCTGCAGTGCCGCATCACCACCGAGGACCCGGCGAACAACTTCCGCCCCGACACCGGCACCATCACCGCCTACCGCTCCCCGGGCGGCGCGGGCGTGCGCCTCGACGGCGCCGCCTCCCTCGGCGGCGAGATCTCCCCGAACTTCGACTCCCTGCTGGTCAAGATGACCTGCCGTGGTGCGGACTTCGCCACCGCCGTCGCCCGCGCCCAGCGCGCGCTCAACGAGTTCACCATCTCGGGTGTGGCCACCAACATCGGCTTCCTGCGCGCTCTGCTGCGCGAGGAGGACTTCCAGACCCGCCGTATCTCCACCGGCTTCATCGCCGAGCACCTCCACCTGCTCGCCGCCCCGCCGGCGGACGACGAGGCCGGCCGGATCCTCAACTACCTGGCGGACGTCACCGTCAACCGCCCGCACGGCAAGCGCCCCACCGAGATCCGTCCGGTGACCAAGCTGCCGATCCGCGACGACAGCCCGCTGCCGCGCGGTTCCCGCGACGTGCTGCGCGACCTCGGCCCGAAGAAGTTCGCCGAGGAGCTGCGCAATCAGGACGCCCTGGCCGTCACCGACACCACCTTCCGTGACGCCCACCAGTCCCTGCTGGCCACCCGCATCCGTTCCTCCGCGCTCGTCGCCGCCGCCCACCACGTCGGCCGCATGACCCCGGAGCTGCTCTCCGTCGAGGCGTGGGGCGGCGCCACCTACGACGTCGCCATGCGCTTCCTCCACGAGGATCCGTGGGAGCGTCTCGACGAGCTGCGCAAGGCCATGCCGAACATCAACATCCAGATGCTGCTGCGCGGCCGCAACACCGTCGGCTACACCCCGTACCCGGACAGCGTCTGCCGCGCCTTCGTCAACGAGGCCGCCGATTCCGGCGTGGACATCTTCCGCATCTTCGACGCCCTCAACGACGTCTCCCAGATGCGCCCGGCGATCGAGGCCGTCCTGGAGACCAACACCACCGTCGCCGAGGTGGCCATGGCGTACTCGGGCAACCTGCTGGACCCGAACGAGAAGCTGTACACGCTCGACTACTACATGCACCTCGCCGAGGAGATCGTCGAGGCCGGCGCCCACGTCCTGGCCATCAAGGACATGGCCGGCCTGCTCCGCCCGAACGCGGCCTCCCGCCTGGTGAAGGCCCTGCGCCGCAACTTCGACCTGCCGGTCCACGTGCACACCCACGACACCGCCGGCGGCCAGCTGGCGACCTACCTGGCGGCCGCGCAGGCCGGTGCCGACGCCGTCGACGGTGCCTCCGCCCCGCTCGCCGGAACCACCTCCCAGCCGTCGCTGTCCGCGATCGTCGCCGCCTTCGCCGACACCCACCGCGACACCGGCCTGTCCCTGCAGGCGGTCTCCGACCTGGAGCCCTACTGGGAGGCCGTCCGCCAGCTCTACGCCCCCTTCGAGGCGGGCGTGCCCGGCCCGACCGGTCGCGTGTACAAGCACGAGATCCCCGGCGGCCAGCTGTCCAACCTGCGTGCCCAGGCCAGCGCCCTGGGTCTCGAGGATCGTTTCGAGCTCATCGAGGACTACTACGCCGCCGTCAACGAGATGCTGGGCCGGCCCACCAAGGTCACCCCGTCCTCCAAGGTCGTCGGCGACCTGGCCCTCCACCTCGTCGGCGCGGGCGTCGATCCGCACGACTTCGCCAACGACCCGCAGAAGTACGACATCCCGGACTCGGTGATCGACTTCCTCCGCGGCGACCTCGGCAACCCGCCCGGTGGCTGGCCGCTGCTGCGTGAGAAGGCCCTCGCCGGTCGTTCCGCCACCCGGTCCAAGCTTGTAGACGTCCCCGCCGAGGACGAGGAGGCCCTCCACAGTGAGGACCGCCAGACGCGCCGCTCCACCCTCGACAAGCTGCTGTTCCCGAAGCAGGCCGCCGAGTTCGCCGAGCACCGCCGCCAGTACGGCAACACCGCCGCACTCGAGGACCGCGTGTTCTTCTACGGGCTCAAGGAGGGCGAGGAGAACGTCATCCGTCTCCTCGGCGAGAAGGATCAGCCGCCGATGGTCGTGCGTCTCGACGCCGTCGGCGAGCCCGACGACAAGGGCATGCGCCAGGTCGTCGCCAACGTCAACGGCCAGATCCGTCCGATGAAGGTCCGCGACCGCAACGTCGAGTCCGTCACCGCCTCCGCGGAGAAGGCCGACACCTCCAACCAGGGTCATGTGGCCGCCCCGTTCGCCGGCGTGGTCATGGTCCACGCCAAGGTCGGCGACGAGGTCAAGGCCGGCGACCCGGTCGCCGTCATCGAGGCCATGAAGATGGAGGCCACCATCACCGCCACCAAGGACGGCGTCATCGAGCGTGTCGCTCTCCCGCAGGCCACGAAGGTGGAGGGCGGCGACCTCATCGTCGTCATCGCCTAGACTGGGGGTAGGGAAAAACCGTGAACCCGGGGTGCTCGCCGCGAGGCCGCCCCGGGTTCCGTTGATTCCGGGGTCCGCTGCACTTATTCCCTCATAATTCGACCGGTGGACCCCGTGTTGACGGGTCCGCAGTCGGGGTGACAGTGCACCTGCCCCGCGCACGCCGAGGCCCCGTCGCTCCACGGGGGAGCGACGGGGCCTGCGGGAGGGGAGAACTACTTGATCTCGAGGAGCAGCTGACCCTTGGTCACGCCGGCACCGGCCTCGACGGCCAGACCCTCGACGACACCGGACTTGTGGGCCTTGACGGGGTTCTCCATCTTCATGGCCTCGAGGACGACGATGACCTCGCCCTCGGTGACCTCCTGGCCGTCGGTGACGTTGACCTTGATGACGGTGCCCTGCATCGGGGCGGCGACGGTGTCACCGGAGGCACCGGCGGCGCCACCGGAGGCGCGGCGCTTCTTGGCCTTCTTCTTCGGGGCGGCACCGCCACCGATGGCCAGATCGCCCGGCAGGGAGATCTCGACGCGGCGGCCGTCGACCTCGACGACGACCTTGTGGGCCGGGGTGGACTCGTCCTCGGGCAGGTCGGCCGGGTCGACGAACGGCTCGATCGGGTTGTCCCAGACCTCCTCGATCCACTTGGTGTAGACCTCGAAGCCGGATTCGTCACCGACGAACGCCGGGTTCTCGACGATGTGGCGGTGGAACGGGATGACGGTGGGCATGCCCTCGACGACGTACTCGTCCAGGGCGCGGGCGGCCCGCTGCAGGGCCTCCTCGCGGGTCTCACCGGTGACGATGAGCTTGGCCAGCATGGAATCGAACTGACCGCCGATGACGGAGCCCTCGCGGACGCCGGAGTCGACGCGGACACCCGGGCCGTCCGGCTGGTGGTAGCGGGTCACGGTGCCCGGGGCGGGCATGAAGTTCATGCCGGCGTCCTCGCCGTTGATGCGGAACTCGAAGGAGTGGCCGCGCGGGGTCGGGTCCTCCTTGTGGCGCAGCTCCTGGCCCTCGGCGATGCGGAACTGCTCGCGGACGAGGTCGATGCCGGTGGTCTCCTCGGTGACCGGGTGCTCGACCTGGAGGCGGGTGTTGACCTCGAGGAAGGAGATGAGGCCGTCGGAACCGACGAGGTACTCGACGGTGCCTGCACCGTAGTAGCCGGCCTCGCGACAGATCTGCTTGGCGGACTCGTGGATCTCGGTGCGCTGGGCCTCGGTGAGGAACGGGGCCGGGGCCTCCTCGACGAGCTTCTGGAAGCGGCGCTGCAGGGAGCAGTCACGGGTGCCGGCGACGATGACGTTGCCGTGCTGGTCGGCGAGCACCTGGGCCTCGACGTGGCGGGCCTTGTCGAGGTAGCGCTCGACGAAGCACTCGCCGCGGCCGAAGGCGGCGACGGCCTCACGGGTGGCGGACTCGTAGAGCTCGGTGACCTCGTCCATGGTGTAGGCGACCTTCATGCCGCGGCCACCGCCACCGAAGGCGGCCTTGATGGCGATCGGCAGGCCGTGCTCCTCGGCGAAGGCGACGACCTCCTCGGCACCGGAGACCGGGTCCTTGGTGCCGGGCACCATCGGGGCGTTCGCGCGCTGGGCGATGTGACGGGCGGTCACCTTGTCGCCGAGGTCGGCGATGGCGGACGGCGGCGGGCCGATCCAGGTGATGCCGGCGTCGATGACGGCCTGGGCGAAGTCGGCGTTCTCGGCGAGGAAGCCGTAGCCGGGGTGGATGGCGTCGGCGCCG
The DNA here is from genome assembly GCF_900177745.1 of Corynebacterium pollutisoli. Taxonomy (GTDB): domain Bacteria; phylum Actinomycetota; class Actinomycetes; order Mycobacteriales; family Mycobacteriaceae; genus Corynebacterium; species Corynebacterium pollutisoli. The sequence continues at coordinate 141,001 of NZ_FXAR01000004.1, forward strand.
GCCTTGGTGGCGGCGTCGATGATCTTCTCGATCACGAGGTAGGACTCGGCGGAGGACTGGCCGCCCAGAGCGAAGGCCTCGTCTGCCATTCCGACGAACGGGGCATCAGCGTCCGGCTCGGCGTACACGGCGACGCTGGCGATTCCCGCATCCTTGGCGGCTCGGATCACACGGACCGCGATCTCGCCGCGGTTGGCCACGAGGACCTTGGTGATCTTCTTGGTCTCTACTGCCACTTGGGGGTCCCTTTCATGTGCTGCGTTGGTGGTTCGCGTCGGCCCGCCCGCGTGAGGCGGCCGCGCGACGCATGCGACTATTCTTGCACACAAAAACGTGAGCATTCCGTCAGGTTCGTGATTTTGCCCCAAATAGCCGCGAATCGCCAGTAGAAGGGCGTCGAAATCATTCTGTTATCTCCGGCGCGCCGCGGTGGGCGGGTCGAAAACATGACACTTTCGGGGGCGAAAACGACGCCCGCGGTGGGCACGGCGGGCGTCGATAAGCGAGTTTCTAGGCGTGCGGCGCCTCGCCGCGCGCGATGGGCATGCGCACCATGTTGCCCCACTCGACCCAGGAGCCGTCGTAGTTGCGGACCTTCTCGAAGCCCAGCAGGTACTTGAGCACGAACCACGTGTGGGCCGTGCGGTCGCCGACGTGACAGTAGATGGTCGTCTCGGCCTTCGGGTCGAGGGCGGAGTAGAGCTCGGCGAGCTCCGCGCGGGAGCGGAAGCGCGAGTTCGGGTGGACGTTGTCCTGCCACGGCAGGTTCACCGCGGTGGGGATGTGGCCGCGGCGCAGGGCCGGGGCGAGGGCGGGGGAGTCGTCGGAGCCGACGAGGCCGTGGAACTCCTCGGTGGAACGCACGTCGACGATCGTGGAGGAGCCGATCTTGTCGAGCATCTCGTCGACGAAGACGCGGTACTCGGCGTCGTTGCGCTCGACGACGGGGTAATCGGACTCGGGGAAGTCGGGGACGACGAAGGAGGTGTCGCGCTCCTCGGCCATCCAGGCGTCCCGGCCGCCGTCGAGAAGCCGGACGTCCTCGTGGCCGAACAGGTCGAAGACCCACAGGGTGAACGCCGCCCACCAGTTGGACTGGTCGCCGTAGATGACCACCGTGTCGTCGCGGTTGATGCCCTTGGACCGCATGAGGGCGGCGAAGGCCTCCCCGTCGACGATGTCGCGGGTGACGGGGTCGTTGAGGTCCTTCTGCCAGTCGATGCGCACCGCGCCGGGGAGGTGGCCGATGTCGTAGAGAAGGGAGTCCTCGTCGGACTCGATGACGCGCAGGCCCGGCGTGCCCAGGCGTGCGGACAGCCAGGAGGCGGAGACGAGTCGCTCCGGGTGGGCGTACTCCTGGAACTGGGGGTGCGGATCGAAGGGAGCGGCCACGTGGTCCCGCCTTTCTGGGCGACAGTCCGGCGGTCTGACACCGGGGTCTAAAGTGTGATGAATCGGCTTATGGGTCAGTCCCAACAGTAGTTTAGAGGAGTGCAGGGGGTCACGCGGGGGAGTGTGGTGTGTCCTTAATTACTAGTTGTCTCGCCAGTGGGCAGGCCACACATGCAGACACTAAAATTGCATGTTAACGGCGTAAAACACACCCGCCGGAGGTCTTTTTACTCCCTGAAAGGGGTGCTTCGTGCACAAGGCAATCGTCGTCTTCGAGGTCGAGGGCGGATCCGACAAGTTCATCGACGGTCACCGCAAGGACACCATGCCCATCGTCAAGGCCATCCAGGACGCCGGCTGGCACGCCGAGGTGGTCTTCTACCGCCCCGAGTGGGCCGAGCACCTCTTCGAGTACGTCTCCGAGAACTTCGACGGTTACATCTCCCGTGTCAACCCGGGCAACATCCCCGGCGGCGAGGACGGCTACTTCGACCTCCTGTCCCGCCTCTCCGAGGTCGGCCTCGTCGGCATGTCCACCCCGGAGGAGATGATGGCCTACGGCGCCAAGGACGCCCTGGTCAAGCTCAAGGACACCGACCTCGTGCCCACCGACACCGCCGCCTACTACGAGGTCGACGAGTTCCACGAGACCTTCCCTACCTCCCTGTCCTACGGCGAGCGCGTGCTCAAGCAGAACCGCGGCTCCACCGGCACCGGCATCTGGCGCGTCCAGCTGGCCGACAAGGATCTCGCCGCCTCCGTCGAACCGGGCACCGCCCTGCCGCTCGACACCCGCCTCAAGTGCACCGAGGCCGTGGACAACCACACCGAGACCCGTAAACTCGGCGAGTTCATGGACTTCTGCGACCAGTACATCATCGGCAACAACGGCATGCTCGTGGACATGCGCTTCATGCCGCGCATCGTCGAGGGCGAGATCCGCATCCTCCTCGTCGGCCCGCACCCGGTGTTCGTCGTGCACAAGAAGCCGGCCGAGGGCGGCGACAACTTCTCCGCCACCCTGTTCTCCGGCGCGAAGTACACCTACGACTCCCCGGAGAAGTGGCAGGACCTCGTCGACATGTTCGCCGCGGCCCGCCCCGTCATCGCCGAGAACCTCGGCGGCGACAACATCCCGCTCATCTGGACCGCCGACTTCATGCTCGACACCGACGAGGACGGCAACGACACCTACGTCCTCGGTGAGATCAACTGCTCCTGCGTCGGCTTCACCTCCGAGCTCGACATGGGCATCCAGGAACTGGTCGCCAAGGAGGCCATCGGCCGCGTCGAGGCCAAGCACGCGGAGGCCTAGTCGCCCCCGAACGCCGGGACCGGCCCCAGATGATCCTCTGGGGCCGGTCCCGTCCGTCTGTCGGTTGCTTATCGACGCTCCCGTCACACCGCGTCGATGAGACGCCCCACGGACTCCGGGTCGGCGTCGGACAGCATCTGGCGGCAGCGGTCGTACTCGTTGTCCTCCCCGATGAGTCGCGCGGCCCGGGCCAATGCCGCGATGGCGCGCAGGACCGGCTGGTTGGGCTCGTGGACGAAGGGCACCGGGCCCCAGCCCTTCCACCCGTTGGCGCGCAGGCGGTCGAGCGAACGGTGGTAGGCGGTGCGGGCGTGGGCGTAGGCGGTGAGCTTGGCCACGTCGTCGAGGTGGCCGGCGGCCAGCAGCATCTCGGCGCGGGTGGCCCACACGAGCGGGCTGTCCGGGTGGGCGAAGGCGGTCTCCGCTGCGGCGGGGTCGGAATCGGCGGCGGGATCGGCGGGAAGGTGGACGGGCGGCGGGGCCATCATGTCGTTGATCTTCATGCCTCGCCAGCCTAGTGACGTTTCTCCCCGCGGGCGGGGCCTTGTTACCCTGTCTGGGTACTTCGGCAGGGAAGAGGTGTCATGCAGGCGACCACGACGGCAACGCCGGCAGCCCCGGTCCGCTCGGTGTCCTACCGATACGACCTGGACGGACTGCGCGGCATCGCCATCGCCTTCGTGGTGGTCTTCCACGTGTTCGTCGGCAAGGTCTCCGGCGGCGTGGACGTGTTCCTGCTCCTCAGCGGCTACTTCTTCCTGGGCTCGCAGCTGCGCTACGCCCAGCGCGACAACCCCTCCCGCAACCCGTGGTGGCCGTTCTGGCGCACGTTGCGCCGCCTCTACCCGGCCCTGCTCGTGGTGCTGGGCACGACGGCGGTGGTGGCGTTCCTGTGGGTGCCGCAGATGCGGCGCCTGGAGATCATCGACCAGTTCACCGCCAGCCTGCTGTACTACCAGAACTGGGAGCTGGCCAGCCAGAACGCCGACTACAACGTCGCCTCCGGCTCGGTCAGTCCGCTGCAGCACCTGTGGTCGATGGCGGTCCAGGGTCAGTTCTACGTCCTGGCGATCGCGGTGGCGATGGTCGTCATCTGGACGGGCCGGTCCCGGTGGGTGACGCCCTTCCTCATCGCCGTGACGCTGGCGTCCTTCGCGTACGCCTGCTGGCTGTGGTGGGAGAACCAGCCGCTCAACTACTACTCCACGTGGACGCGCATGTGGCAGCTCACCCTCGGTGCGCTGCTGGCCCTGCACGCCCATCGTCTGACGCTGCACCCGTGGGTGCGGCAGGCGTTCACCGTCATCGGCCTGGCGATGGTCCTGTCGACCGGTTTCCTCTTCGACGGCGCCTGGTACTTCCCGGGCGCGGCGGCGCTGTACCCGATCGGTGGTGCCGTGCTGGTCATCCTCGGTGGGGGAGCGGGCCCGGTGGCGGGCGTCCTGGCGCACCGTGCCATGCGCTGGCTCGGTGACATCGCCTACCCGCTGTACCTGTGGCACTGGCCGATCCTCATCCTGGCGCTCATCCTGCTGGGCATGGACGACGTCCCGCTGTGGCTCGGGCTCGCCGTCATCGCCGGTTCACTGGTGCTGGCGGACCTGACGCACCGGATCGTCGAGAAGCCGCTGCGACAGCACGCCCGGCGCCCCATCCGCGGGGAGCGACGGGGGGCGGCCGCCCGCGCGCAGCTGCTCACCTCCGGGGCCGCGCGCGCCCGCGCCGCCGCCGGCACCGTGCTCGCCGCCGTCCTCGTCGGCCTGCTCACCGTCCAGGGCATCTGGCAGGTGCGCCTTCACAACGCCGGAGGCGTGCTTCTCGACGCCGAGCTCTACCCCGGGGCCCGCGCCCTCACCGGGGCGGACGTCCCGGACCGCACGCCGGAACCGGACCCCGACCTCATCACCTGGATCCTCTCGCCCATCTGGACGGAGGAGTGCATCTCGCGCTTCGGCGACGACCCGACGGTCCTGCCCGTCGACGTCCGCGGCCAGGACTGCATCTTCGGCGACCGGGAGGCCACCCGCGACGTCTACCTCGTCGGCGGCTCCCACGCCGAGCAGTGGGTCATCCCGCTCGATGTCCTGGGCCGCGAGCACGGCTTCCGCGTCGTGCCGCTCGTCCGCCAGTCCTGCCCCACCTTCGCCACCGAGCGCGACGGGCTCTTCGAGCCGGACTGCGAGACCTTCAACGAACACGTCCTCGAGCGCCTCGCGGAGGCCGACCCGGAGCTGGTGATCTCCACGACGTCGCGCCCCCGCTTCGAGCACGGCGGCCGCACGGAGGAGATCCCCGCCTCCTACCCGACGTTCTGGCGTTTCCTCGCCGAGCACGACATCCCCTTCGCGGGCCTGCGTGACAACCCGTGGAGCACCTTCCCCGACGGCACGGAGCTGTCCGTGCCGGTGTGCATGCTGGACATCGACGACCCCGTCGTCTGCGGCATCGTCGCCGACGAGTTCTACCAGCCCCGCGACCCGGCCGCCCGGTACCTCAACCGGATGCCGCACGCCAAGGCCATCGACACCCGCGACTGGTACTGCGTCGACGACCTGTGCCCGGCGGTCATCGGCAACATCTACGTCTACCGCGACGCGCACCACCTCTCGGCACCCTACGTGCTCTCCCTGGCGCCGCAGCTGTGGGAGGAGATCGAGGAGTTCCTCTAGACAGGCCACGGCACGTCGTCCCGCGAAGGCCCTCTGCACAGCCCTACAGAGGGCCTTCGCGGCCTACTTTTCCGCGTTCCAGAAGTCGCTGGCGTCGAGGCCGAAGCCGTAGAGCGCGCGGCGCACCACCGGCAGACTCAGACCGATCACCGACGACGGATCCCCCTCGATCCGGTCGATGAACCAGCCGCCTAGGGCCTCCAGGGTGAAGGCCCCGGCGCACTGCCACGGCTCCCCGGAGGCGGCGTAGGCCGCGATGTCCGCGTCCGAGGCCTGCGCGAAGTGCACGGTGGTGGTGGAGGTCTCCACGAACTCCTGCCCCCGGTGGAGGATGCAGTGGCCCGTGAGCAGGTGGGCCACCTTACCCGCCTGCTCATGCCAGCGCGCGACGGTGGTCTCGGGGGTGTGGGGCTTGCCCTGGAGACGGCCGTCGATAAGCAGCATGGAGTCGCCGCCGATGACGACATCGTCATGGAACTGGCTGGCCACGGCGCGCGCCTTGGCGCGGGCCAGCGTCGCGACGGCCTCCTCCGGGGAGCCGTCGGTGGCGGCGAGCAGGGCGTCCTCGTCGACGTCGGCCGGCTGGATCACCGGGTCGACCCCGGCGTTCTGCAGAATCATCCGACGCGAGGGCGAGGACGACGCGAGAACGATCCGCATCAGTAGAAGGTGACGTTGCGGAACGCGTTCGGGTTGTAGAGGGTGGTGCGCTGCAGGCGGTCCTCGGGACGGCCCCACATGTTGCGCTCGCCGGACTCCTCCTCCGGGCGCTTCTTGGCCAGGGCGGTGAGAACGGCGGTGAGGGCCGCGAGCTCGGTGGCGTCCGGGTTGCCCTTGAGCACGCGGAACAGCGGCTTGTCGGTGAGGGTGGTGGTCACTTGTCGCTCCTTAGAGGGGGATGTTTCCGTGCTTCTTCGGCGGGGTCTGGATGACCTTGCGGTCCAGCAGACGCAGACCCTCGATGAGCTGCGGACGGGTGGTGGACGGTTCGATGACCGCGTCCACCAGGCTGCGCTCGGCGGCCAGGTAGGGGTTGATGTGGTTGTCGGCGTAGGCCTGCTCGTCGATCTTCCCGTCGAGGGCGGCCACGGCGGCCGGGGCCTCGGTGACGGCGATCTCCGCGGTCGGCCACGCGAAGACGAGATCGGCGCCGAGATCCTTCGAGCCCATGAGCACGTAGGACGGGCCGATCGCCTTCCGGATGATGACGGTGATCTTGCCGACGCTCGCCTCGGCATAAGCGTAGGCCAGCTTGGCACCCCGGCGCAGCACACCGGCGTGCTCCTCCTCGTGCGAGGGGAGGAAACCGGGGGAGTCGACGAACTCGACGACCGGCAGGTTGAACGAGTCGCAGGTGCGGATGAAGCGGGCGGCCTTCTCGGACGCGGCGGCGTCGAGGCAGCCGGCCAGCTCGGAGGGCTGGTTGGCCACGATGCCCACGGCCCGGCCCTCGACGCGGGCGAAGGCGGTGACGATGTTGCCCGCGTACTGCGCCTGCAGCTCGAGGATCTCGCCGTTGTCGACGACCGCGCGCACGACGTCGCGGACATCGTAGGCGTGGGCGTCGGCGTCCGGGATGAAGGAGTCCAGGGCCCGGTCGGTGTCGGTGAGCTCCAGGGAGGTCTCGGTCTCCGGGCGCGGGGCCTCGGCGCGGTTGTTCGCCGGCAGATGGGCGACGACGTCCTTGACCAGGGCCAGGGCGTCGAGGTCCGTCGGGGCGGACAGGTGCGCGGTGCCGGAGGTGGTGGCGTGCACGGTGGCCGACCCCAGGGATTCCGGGGTGGCGGCCTGCCCGGTGACCTTCTCCACGACGTCGGCGGCGGCCAGGTGCAGGGAGGCGTCCTCGACCATGACGACGACGTCCGCGAACACCGGGGCCAGACCGTGCATGCCCGCGGTGTGGCCGGTGACCACGGAGATCTGCGGGATGAGGCCGGAGGCGGTGGTGGTCCGCGCCAGGATCTTCGAGTACATCGACAGGGTGACGATGCCCTCGGCGACCCGGGCTCCCGCGCCCTCGTGGATGCCGATGATCGGCACGCCGGTCTTGATGGCCAGGTCGTAGACCTTGATGATCTTCTCGCCGTAGACCTCACCCAGGGCACCGTCGAAAATGGTGGAGTCCTGGGAGAACACGCACACCTTGCGGCCGTTGATCGTGCCGTAGCCGGTGACGACACCGTCGGTGAGCGGGCGCTCGGCGTCGAGGCCGAACTGGGTGGAGCGGTGACGGGCGAGGGCATCGGTCTCGACGAACGAGGCGTCGTCGAGGAGCGCCAGGACGCGTTCGCGGGCGGTGGCGCGGCCGGAGGCGTGGGTCGCCTCGACGGCGTCGGTCCCCACCGGGGCCTCGGCCTCCGCCAGGCGGGCGCGCAGGTCTGCGAGCCTTCCGGCGGTGGTCGTGAGATCAGGGGAGGTGGAAGTCATGGTCCTTTAGTCTAGGTTGGTCCCAGCGTGGAATTGAAATGAGTCTAATGCAGTTGGTTGAGCCGGTCGAGAGCACGCCGCAGGCTCGGAACTTTCCCTGCGGCCCGACGTATGTCCCAGTGATGGCGGGCGAAGTCATTCATCATCGTCGTGAACTCTGGGCCGGGGGAGACATCCTTGCGGACGAACCGCTGTCGGAGAGTTTGCGGTGAGTGCTTCAGGCTGAGCTGCAGGAGCAGTCGCTTCGGATCGGAAACATCCTCCGGTGCGTGGGGAATCTTGTTCTGCGGCACCCGGAAATACGCCGCGACGCCCTCCGGGTCGCCCAGATACCAACCCTCCGACATGGTGTGCACGATCCGTAGGAGGAAATTATCGGGTTCTGGTTCCTGGTCTGCGGAACCGAACAGCGAAGAGCGCAGGTGTACGGGGCATTCACCATCCGAATCGCGGAGAATCAACCATGCGCGATCCGGGCCGTAGCGTGCGGCCATGGCGTACTTTGGGATGTCCGGGTCAAACCGAGTTTTCCCGCCCTTCTCATACTCAGTGCCAACCTCGTGCCCCGAGGCGACGATAAGGGCGTGGGCGACGCCGATATCGGATGAACCTTCGACGACAGCATTGACGATCATTCTCTCACCCCGCCAGGGTCCGGGGCAGGATACTGAGATCGAGGGGGTTGATCAGGCCGGCCACAATTTCCGCGCGCGGAAGACCCGCCTTCAGTAGGGGCTGTGCTTCGTCGATACCCGACAGCAGATCGGCCTCAGTACCATTGCTGCCAACCGTGAGGACGAGAACCTCGGATGGGTGGACGCCCTCGTCATCCAAGAGATCAGGCGAGTGTGTCGACATGAAAACCTGCAGATCATTACCTCGCTGGGCGGATGCCATCATAGTTGGCAGGGACCGAACGATAGCCGCGTTGAGGGAGAGCTCGGGTTCTTCCAGCAGCAGCAGGCCTCCTGAGGTGCGGGAAGAGATCACCGCCCACAGCAGACCGATGAGTCGGAGAGTTCCGTCTGAGAATTCCGACTCCTGCTGGAGGGCGGGACTCTGACGCCAGTTCCGGTAACCGGCGATAAGGTGCGGCTGGCCGGAATCGTCGACTTCGAGATTCAGCGACTCGAATTGCGGTACCGCCGACTGGAGAGCTTCCTGGATCGTCGACAACCACTTGGTACGGGTTTTCGGCTTCGTGGAATTGATGGCGCTGAGAAAGCCACTTCCGTAGGGCTCGTCGTGATGGGAGCCTGGTGCGGGTTCCCGGATCGCCTGAGGGGACAGGTGGAAGTACCGGATCGACTTGAAGTAGTCGGCGATCGCCCGGAAAGACTTGTTGGTGAAAATTTGCTCCAGGTGGGTCTGTGTGAGAAGCTCCGGATCCTGGTTATCGTCGTCATCCGGACGGGTGAGAATGACGTCCCCGTTTCGTGTCACTATCTCCGAATCGACCAGGGGACGGTGGTGGCCACGAGGCTCACTCTTGATCGACAGCTCGTAGTCCCAGGACACGTCACCGTCGAGAAGTGAGACCCGGATCCGCAGCCTCCCGTTCGCATTGTTGCGCCCGAACAAACTCCTGACCTTTGACATCCCGCCCCGGCTGTCCAGCGCAGCGGCGAGCCCACCGCCGTCAGCAGCGATATCACCCAGGAAACGGAACAGGTCGAGGAAGTTTGACTTGCCAGACGCGTTGGGGCCCACGACGATCAGGCGATCTCCGATGGCGAAGTCGACCGAGCGGAAATTGCGCCAGTTGTCCACGGACAGTGACGTGATCTTCAATGCGACTCCTTACCGGGTGAGGGGGTCAGGAAAAGCCCGGTTCCTCCGCCAGTGTAGCCGGGGAACCGGGCTCCGAGCTTGCTCTGAAGAGCAGGTTTACAGCGGGATGTTGCCGTGCTTGCGGGCCGGACGGGACACGTTCTTGTCCTTGTACAGGCGCAGGTTACGGGCGATCATGCCGCGGGTCTCCGACGGGAGGATGACCGCGTCGATGAGGCCACGCTCGGCCGCCTTGTACGGGTTGAGCATGTGGTCCTCGTACTCGCGCTCGAAGGACTTGGCCAGCTCGACCACGTCGAGGCCCTTGTCGGAGGCCTCCTTGAGCTCCTTGCGGTAGATGAAGCCCACGGCACCGGCGGCACCCATGACGGCGATCTGGGCGGTCGGCCACGCCAGGTTGACGTCGGCACCGAGGCCCTTGGAACCCATGACGCAGTACGCGCCGCCGTAGGCCTTGCGCATGGTGACGGTGATCTTCGGGACGGTGGCCTCGCCGTAGGCGTAGAGCAGCTTCGCGCCGCGGCGCAGGATGCCGCCGTACTCCTGGCCGGCGCCGGGCAGGAAGCCGGGGACGTCGACAAGCAGGACGATGGGGATGTTGAAGGCGTCGCAGGTGCGGATGAAGCGGGCGGCCTTCTCGGAGGAGTCGATGTCGAGGCAGCCGGCGTAGACGGACGGCTGGTTGGCGACGAAGCCGACGGACTGGCCCTCGATGCGGCCGAAGGCGATGACGACGTTCTCGGCGCGCTCGGCCTGGATCTCCAGGTACTCGCCGTCGTCGGTGAGGCACTCGATGACCTCGCGCACGTCGTACGGCTGGGTCGGGGAGTCCGGGATGATGCCGTCCAGCTTGAGGTCGTCGGCGGTGATGTTGTCACCCACGGCGCCCTCGTCGGCGGAGAACTCCTCGTACGGGGCGACGGTGCGGTTGTTGGACGGCAGGAAGCCGACCAGGTCGTGGACCCAGTCGAGGGCCTCTTCGTCGGTCTTCGCGGTGAAGTGGGAGTTACCGGCGGTGGACATGTGGGTGGTGGCGCCGCCCAGCTCCTCCTGGGTGATCTCCTCGCCGGTGACGGTCTTGATGACGTCGGGGCCGGTGACGAACATCTTGGAGGTCTGGTCGACCATGACCACGAAGTCGGTCAGGGCCGGGGAGTAGGCGTTACCGCCGGCGCAGGCGCCCATGATCACGGAGATCTGCGGCACAACGCCGGAGGCGTGGATGTTCTGGTAGAAGGTGCGGGCGATCTGGTCGAGGGAGACCGCGCCGTCCTGGATACGGGCGCCAGCGCCCTCGTACAGGCCGATGAGCGGACGGCCGGTGGTGACGGCCAGGTCCATGATCTTGATCATCTTCTCGCCGTACACCTCGCCGAGGGCGCCACCGAAGACGGTGCCGTCCTGGGAGAAGATGCATACCTCGCGGCCGTCGATGGTGCCCCAGCCGGTGACGATGCCGTCGGTGGTCGGGCGCTTCTTGCCCATGCCGAAATCGGTGGTGCGGTGCTTGGCCAGCATGTCGGTCTCGACGAAGGACCCCTCGTCGAGGAGGTAATCGAGGCGCTCACGCGCGGTGAGGCGCTTCTGGGAGTGGACGCGCTCGACGGCCTTCTCACCCATCGGGTAGGTGGCCTCGGCACGGCGACGCTTCAGGTCGGCGATCTTGCCGGCGGTGGTGGTGACGTCGGTCAGCTCGGACAGGTCCGTCAAAGGTGAGGAAATGGTCATGTTTGGGGAGTGTAGACCGGTTTGCCGCTAGTTTCCATAACGAAAGTGGTGTGATGCGTATCACTATTAGTGTTTCTGCAGGTGATGGTTGTTTTTTCCGCAAAACATCGGCGTGTCGGAAGTGACGTGTGTGACGCGGGTTATGGTGGGCGGCGTGAACTCCCTCGCCTCCCGCCTCCCCGGGTACGCCGCGGTCCGCCGGGTGGATTCCACCGGATCCACCAACGCCGACCTGCTTGCCGACGCCGCCGCCCCCGCCTTCACCGTCCTCGTCGCCGGTGCGCAGACCGCCGGGCGTGGGCGCCTGGGGCGCCCCTGGGCCTCTCCGCCGGGCACGCAGTCCATCATGTCCGTGCTGCTCCGGCCCGGGAAGGCGGAGCTCGACCGCCTCGGCACCGTCCCCCTGGCAGCCGGCCTGGCCGTGCTCGACGCGGTGCGCGAGATCTCCGGGGTCACCGACGGGCCGGCCCTCAAATGGCCCAATGACGTCCTGTGGAACGGGAGGAAACTGTGCGGCATCCTCGCCGAGGCCGCCGGCTTCCCCGAGGACCCCCGGGTGGTCGTCGGCCTGGGCGTCAACGTCTCCCTCACGCAGGAGCAGCTGCCGGTGCCGCACGCCACCTCCCTGGCGCTGGAGGGTGTCGCCGTCGAGGTGGACGACATGACGGTGGCGGTCCTCGGGGCCCTGCACCGCCGCATCGGGCAGTGGGCCAGCGGCGACCGCACATTCATGGACGACTACCGGCGGGAGTGCATCACCATCGGCAAACCCGTCCGCGTGGCCACCGCCACCGGCGATCTCTTCGGCGAGGTCACCGACGTCGCCCCCGACGGCCGGATCGACCTGCTCACCACCGACGGCGAGCGGCACCTCATCTCCGCCGGCGACGTCACGCTCCTCCGCCGCTCGGATACCTCCTATTAGACGGCGCGGGTAGGATCCCCACCCATGGGACTGTTCCGACCGGTACGAGGAGAAGTGGTGCGCGCCGACCTCACGGCGCCGCTCCACTCGCTGACCTTCCCTGCCCTGGAACTGATCCTGGTCACCGGTCTGAGCTGGATGCTCATCGGCTGGCTCGACCAGCCCGGCTCCGTCGTCGACCCGCAGCTGCGCAACGCCGTCGTCCTGGTCTGGCTGGTGCTGGCGTTCTGGCGCTTCGTCTGGCCGCTGCTGAAGTCCCGCCGCCGTCGTTTCGTGGTCACCGACCAGCGTCTGGTGGTCCGCGCCGGGGAGTTCAACGCCCGCACCGACTCCATCCCCTTCCGGGACATCCGATCCGTGCAGCGTCGTCGCAACGGGATCTACCTGGCCATCGTCGGCTATGAGCGGCCCCTGTACTTCCCCGACGTGCCGCGCGCGAAGCGGGTCACCGCCATGATCGAGGAGTCCCTCCCGCCGGCGCCGGTGCGCTACTGGTGACGGGCGGAGATCGCCGCCCCCGCGCGCTTCGGGGAACGCGGGCCCGCTGGCTATAGTTAAGGCCGTGACTGATCCCGCAGGTAACCCGAACGCCCACGTACCCGGCATGCCGATCGTCGCCGTCATCGGTGACGGTCAGCTGGCCCGCATGATGCAGACGGAGGCGATCGAGCTCGGCCAGTCGATCCGCCTGTTGGCCGGCGCGCCCGACTCCTCCGCGGCGCAGGTCGCGGCCGACGTCGTCCTCGGTGACTACACCGACCTCGCTGATCTGCGCATCGCGGTCGAGGGCGCCAGCGTCATGACCTTCGACCACGAGCACGTGCCCACCGAGCACCTGCACCAGCTCATCGCCGAGGGTGTCAACGTCCAGCCCGGCCCCGACGCCCTGGTCAACGCCCAGGACAAGCTGGTCATGCGGAAGAAGCTGCGTGAGATCGGCGCCCCGGTCCCGCCGTTTGCCGCCATCGAGTCGGTCGAGGACGCCCGCGCGTTCTCCGCGGCCGTCGACGGCGCGGTGTGCCTCAAGGCCCGCCGCGGCGGCTACGACGGCCACGGCGTGTGGTTCCCGTCGCCGTCCGAGCTCGACTCCCTCGTCAGTGAGCTTCTCGACGCCGGCACCCCGCTCATGGCAGAGAAGAAGGTGGCGCTCGTCCGCGAACTGTCCGCCATGGTCGCCCGCCGCCCCTCCGGGGAGGTCGTGCCGTGGCCGGTCGTCGAGTCCGTCCAGACCGACGGCATCTGCACCGAGGCCGTCGCCCCCGCCCCGGACCTGTCCCCGGAGCTGGCGGAGCGCGCCCAGCAGCTGGCCGTCACCGTCGCCGAGGAGCTCGGCGTCACCGGTGCCCTCGCCGTGGAGCTCTTCGAGTACCGCGACGAGAACGGCCAGCCCACCATCGCCGTCAACGAGCTGGCGATGCGCCCGCACAACACCGGTCACTGGACCCAGGACGGCTGCGTGACCAGCCAGTTCGAGCAGCACCTGCGGGCCGTCCTCGACTGGCCGCTCGGCTCCGTGCGCCAGACCGCCCCCGTCACCGTCATGGCCAACGTCCTCGGCGGTGACACCGACCCGGAGAAGCCCATGGCCGAGCGCATGCTCGACGTCCACGCCCGTTTCCCCGAGGCCAAGATCCACATGTACGGCAAGACGTACCGCGCCGGCCGGAAGATCGGCCACGTCAACCTCGCGGGCGCGGAGCTGGAGCGCGTTCGTCGAGAAGCTCGTCTGGCCGCCCACTACCTCGTCACCGCCCGCTGGGCGGACGGCTACATCGCTTAAGGAGAAATCATGTCCCCGCTTGTCGGCATCATCATGGGCTCGGATTCGGACTGGCCCACCGTCGCCCCCGCCGCTGAGGCGCTCGCCGAGTTCGGCGTGCCCTTCGAGGTGGGCGTCATGTCCGCGCACCGCACCCCGGAGCGCATGCTCAGCTACGCCAAGTCCGCCCACGAGCGCGGTCTCAAGGCCATCATCGCCTGCGCCGGTGGTGCCGCCCACCTGCCGGGCATGGTCGCCGCGGCCACCCCGCTGCCGGTCATCGGCGTGCCGCGTGCGCTGGCCGACCTCGACGGCCTTGATTCGCTGCTGTCCATCGTGCAGATGCCCGCGGGTGTGCCGGTGGCGACTGTCTCCATCGGCGGAGCGAAGAACGCCGGTCTGTTGGCCGTGCGCATCCTCGGGGCCGGTGACCAGGCGCTGACCGAGAAGATGGCCGAGTACCAGCGGACAATGGCCGCCGAGGTGGAGGCCAAGGACGAGCGCCTGCGGAAGAGCCTCCTCGAGGGCTGACCCCACCCGTCATTGCCGTGCCCCCTGCATCGAAGGTATGCAGGGGGCATGACTACTTTCGCAGTGGAGAACCCCAGCACCGGCGAGTCCGAGGACTCGTTCACCCGCATCGACGACGCCGACCGCGACGCCATCCTCGACCGCGCTACCGCCGCCCAGCGCGAGTGGCGCACCACCACCCTCGAGGAGCGGGCGCAGATCCTGCGCCGTACCGCCGAGATCTACCGGGAGCGGGAGGACGAACTCGCTGCGTTGATCGGCCGGGAGATGGGCAAGCTGCGCCGTCAGGCAGTGGGGGAGCTGGGCACCGTCGCGAAGATCTACGAGTGGTACGCCGACCACGCCCACGATGTCATGGCCGACCGGGAGCTTCCCGCCGAGGGCTCCCTGCGGACCTTCGTGCGCAAGGACCCGCTGGGTGTGGTGGTGGGCATCATGCCGTGGAACTACCCCTACTACCAGGTGGCCCGCTGGGCGGCGCCGAACCTGCTGGTGGGTAACGCGCTCGTGCTCAAGCACGCGTCGATCTGCCCGCTGTCCTCGCAGGCGTGCGAGGACATCCTCGTCGAGGCCGGGCTGCCGGAGGGGGTGTTCCAGAACATCTACGCCGCCGGGTCGCAGATGGACGCCTTCATCGCGGACAAGCGCGTGGCGGCGGTGTCCCTGACGGGTTCGGAGGACGCGGGTGCGGCCGTCGCGAAGACCGCCGGTGAGCACTACAAGAAATCCCTCCTCGAACTCGGCGGCAACGACCCGTTCGTGGTGCTCGACGACCACAATCTCGACCAGGTGCTGCGCCGCTACGTCGGGGCGCGCATGTCCAACGCCGGACAGTCCTGCACCGCGCCGAAGAGGCTCATCGTCCTCGACGAGTTCTACGACCGGGCGCTCGAGTACCTCACCGACAAGATCGGTGGTCTCACGGTGGGGCCGTGGGATGACGAGTCGGCGAAGGTGGGTCCGCTGTCGTCGATAAGCGCCCGCGACGAGATCGTCGAAAGGATCGAGGACGCGGCGCAGAACGGTGACGCGACGGTCGTCGTCGGCGGGCGGGCCCTCGACCGCGACGGCGCGTACATGGAACCGGCCCTGCTCACCGACGTCGACCCGCGCGCGGACATCGGTCGCAACGAGATCTTCGGCCCCGTCGCGCTGCTCTACCGGGCGGCGGATGTGGAGGAGGCGGTGGCGATCGCCAACGACACCGACTACGGGCTCGGCAGCTACGTGTACTCCGCCGACCTCGATCTGGCCCGCGATGTCGCCTCCCGCATGGAGGCCGGCATGACGTGGATCAACGAGGCGGGCGGCGGCGCGCCGGGCCAGCCCTTCGGCGGGATCGGCCGCTCCGGTTACGGCCGCGAGCTGGGACAGTGGGGTGTCGACGAGTTCGCCAACGAGCATCTCTTCCGGGTGAACGAAGCACCGTAGGTACAGCAGTTCGATCATGGGTAGGGTTCATGTCCGGGCCGCCGGATACGGTGCGGGTATGAATGACATGAACCCTGCCCCGGTCATCAGCGCCGCGGACGTCACGTGGCTGCGCACCCGTCGCCGCACCGCCGTCACCGATGCTGACCGCGCCGCCGTCCGTACCAGCCTGCGTCGCCTCGCCCTCGACCTTGAGCGCCGCCCCACCCCGACGAGCCCGCTCGTGCCGATCCTCCTCGGGGTGGGCGCCATCGCGCTCGGATTCATTCTCGGCTGGGGCCTCTACCTGCTGGCCGACTCGATGTGGGTGTGGCTGAACTCATGAACCGGAACAGTGGTTGCGGCATGCTGCTTGTCGGCGTGCTCATTCTCGGTGCGATCCTGTGGCTGATCGGCGTGGCCCTGTGGGTTCTCGCTGTGGCAGCACCGCTGGCCGGCCTGGCCGCGGGTGTCCACTTCTTCCTCCAGGCCGCCACCTGCCGCGGCGCGGCGGAACGCAACGCCGCCGCGGACGCGGAGGTCGAGGAGCTGGTCCGCGACGCCTCCTTCGACCTCAGCGAGACCCTCAGCCGGTGGGAGATGCTCCGCCTCACCAAGGGCATCGGCACCCCGCTCCACGGCCGGGATGAGGAGACCTCCTCCCTCCACCGGCAGCTCATCGCCGCGCAGGAGGCCCTGCAGGCCGCCACCACACCGGCGAATAGGATTGAGGCGGTCATCCACGCCGACACGGTCCGCGAATCCGCGGAGCGTTTCCTCTAGGAGCCTGATGCCCCTTCTCGTTCTCGGCGCCCGCACGCTGCACGGCTACCCGAGTCGTATCCTCGTTGACCGGCTGCGCGCGGCCGTCTCGCTTATCGACGCCGCCCCCGACCCCGTCCAGGTCGTCGTCTCCGGCGACGGCGAGGCCGCCGCGATGGCGCACTGGCTGGTGGAGCACGGGGTCGACCCGGACCTGGTGGTGCGGGAGCCGTACGCCCGCTCCACCAACGAGAACCTTGAACGGGCCCACGCCCTCATCCCCGGTGTCGAGCGGTGGACCGTGGTGACCTCCGACTTCCACGTCCCTCGCACGCGGCTGTGGGCCTGGCACCTGGGCATCCCCGTGCACGTGGTGGGCGCAGAGACACAGCGCCGCGACCTGGTGGTCGCGGCGCTGCGGGAGTGCCTGGCCCTGCCTCACTCGGCCCTGCGGATCGGGTGGCGGAGATTACTGGCTAGAGCGTCACGCTCCAGCTGACGGGGGTGTCGAAGAAGCCGCCCTTGTAGAGCGCCTTGTACTCGCCCGGCGTGTTGTCGCCATCGAAGCAGACGGTTCCGTTGGTGTTACCACCCGGGTTCAGCTCGGCAGTCTCCAGGTTCCTGATGTCCAGGCCGGTGAAGGTGGTGTCGGCGACGACGCCGTTGGGCTTCTCCAGCTCGAAGTCGAACTGGCTGAAGTGCTTCTTGCTGTCGGCGACGTTGGCCAGGTCCACGTCGACGCAGACGTAGCTGCCGAAGTAGTCCGAGGCGAAGCGGGCGTTGCTCACCGTCACCTGCATGCCGCCGAGTTCGGTGGTCTCGCCGATCTGCAGATCGCCCGGCTGCTCGGCGGGGGCCTCCTCGACGGGAGCCTCTGCCTCCGCCTCAGCCTCCGCGGCAACCGGCTCGGCTGCCGGGGCCTCGGCAGCCTCGACAGCCTCGACGGTGTCGGTCGTCGCGTCGTCGGAGTCACCGCCGGTGGCGGCACCGAAGACGACGAGGGCGGCGACGATGCCGACGATCCACGGCCACTTCTTCTTTTTCTTCGGCTGCTCCACCGGCGGGGCCTGGTAGGGCTGCCCCTGGGGGAACTGGTTCTGGTCGAAATTCTGCGGGGTGCTCATCTCTGAGGCTCCTTGCGTGCTGGGCCACCCGAGTTGGTGACACCCCAGAAGCTATCGGGCACCCCGGACATGACCTGGGAAACCTAGTCCATGTGTTCGATCGCACACATAAACTACACGGGTGTCATTTACGACGCCGCCACACCCACCACGTCAGACCGACGAGGACCGCGGCCAACACACCCGGCCACAGCGCGGGTTCGGGCGCGAAGAGGTTGGCCACCGCCTGCACCAGGGAGAGGAACGCGAAAAAGCCGAGGAAACCGAGCAGGGTCTCATGCTGCAGCTCGCGCCGCTGACCCCGCCCGGAATCGCTCGGCTCCGGGTTCGACATCGTCTACGCCTTCACACCGCCGGCGGTGAGGCCGGAGACGATACGGCGCTGGAAGATCAGCACCATGATGATGAGCGGCACGGTGACGAGGGCACCCGCGGCCATGATGGAGGCGTAGGGGTACTCGAAGGCGCTCGGCCCGGAGAAACGGGCGATGGCCACGGTGACGGGCTCGGTGGCGGTCGTCGACAGCTGGCGGGCGAGCATGAACTCGTTCCAGGTGGCGATGAACGCCAGGATCGCCGTGGTGAACAGGGCGGGTGCGGCCAGGGGGAGCAGGACCAGGCGGAAGGCCTGACCGCGGGAGGCGCCGTCGACACGCGCGGCCTCCTCGAGCTCCCACGGCAGCTGTCGGAAGAAGGAGACCAGCGTGTAGATGGTCAGCGGCAGGGCGAAGGAGATGTTCGGGATGATCATCGCCCGGTAGGTGCCGATCCACCCCAGGTCACCGAAGAGCTGGAACAGCGGGGTGACCAGCGCGATGCCCGGGAACATGGAGGCGGCGAGGATGATGCCGGTGACCAGGCCCTTGCCCGGGAAGTTGAGGCGGGCGAGGGCGTAGGCGGTGAACACGCCGACGAGGACGGCGAGCGACGTCGTCGCGATCGAGATGAGCAGTGAGTTGCCGATCGCCCCGAGGAAGTCGTTGCCCTTGTCGGTGGCCAGGGCGTCCTGGAAGTTCTCCAGGGTGACGTGCGTGGGCCACGGGGTGGTGTCGAAGGTGTAGCGCTTGTCGCGTAGCGCGACGATGACCATCCAGTAGAAGGGCGCCAGGCCCCAGAACATGATGAACAGCACTCCCAGGTAGTGCCACAGCGTTGCGCGTCTCATGCCACGACCTCCTCTTCCTTCATCTTCACCTGTTGACGCTTCTTCACTCCCGGGACCTTCCGGCCCTTGACGCCGCGCTGCCCGGACACGTCCGCCCCGAGGAAGCGGATCATGATGAACGCCACGGCGAAGATGAGCAGGAAGATGAGCGTCGACAGGGCGGAGGCGGAGTTGAAGTTGTTCTGCCGCATGTCCTCGACCACCAGCTGGGAGATGGTGGCGGTGGGGGAGTTGGAGGACGCGGAGATCATGATGACCGGCAGGTCGTACATGCGCAGCGCGTCGAGGGTGCGGAACAGGACCGCCACCATGAGGGCGGGCTTCACCAGCGGCATGGTGATCTGCCAGAACTGCTGCCAGCGGGAGGCGCCGTCGACACGCGCGGCCTCGTAGACGTCCTTGGGGATCATCTGCAGCCCGGCGAGGATGAGCAGCGCCATGAAGGGCGCCGTCTTCCACACGTCGGCGATGATGACGGCGGAGCGCGCCGCCCAGGGGTCCGTCGTCCACGAGATGCTCGTGTCGAACAACGAGTTGACGATGCCGCGGTCGGCGAAAATGAACTGCCACAGCTTCGCGGTGACGGCGGTGGGGATGGCCCACGGGATGAGCACGGCGGCGCGGACCAGACCACGGCCGCGGAACTCGCGGTTCATCACCAGCGCCATGAACATGCCCAGGATGGTCTCCAGGGTGACGGTCACCACCGTGAAGAATAGGGTGATCCGCACGGCCGGCCAGAAGTCGGTGGCCAGGACACCCGGGGGGCACGTCGAGACGTTTCCGGAGGGGGACATGCACCGGTTGGACAGCCAGTACAGGTAGTGGTCGAAGCCGGCGAAGCCACCCTCGACGAAGAGACCCGTGGTCGGGTCGAGGGATCTGTCCGCCTGGAAGGACAGGAAGACCGCGCGGAGGATCGGGTAGCCGATGACGATGGCCAGGACGATGAGCGCGGGGGCGATCAGCCAGGCCGCCGAGCGGGCCTGACCGGCACGTGTGTTCATGTGCGGCTCCTTCGGATAAGTGTTACATCCCACAGAACCACAAAAGACCCGCCCGAGGGGGCAGGTCTTAGCGGTGTTGCTTATCGACGCTTACGCAGTCGCTTAGTTGGAGGCCTGCTCGATGGCTGCCTTCATGTCGGCGGTGGCATCGTCGACGGACTTACCGGCGGTCAGGGCAGCGTAGGCGTTGTCCTGGATCGCCTTGGAGATGGCGGTGTAGAACGGGGAGACCGGACGCGGGGCGGCGTTCTCCAGGGACTCCTTGAGGGCCGGCAGGTACGGGAACTGCTCGACCAGGGCCTCGTCCTCGTAGATGGAGGCGAGGACCGGCGGGAAGGAGGCCTCGGCGAAGGAGGTCTGGTTCTCCTCGTTGATGATGAACTGGATGAAGTCGAGAGCGGTGAGCTTGTTCTCGGAGTTGATATTGATGCCGTTGTTGTAGCCACCCAGGGTGGAGACACCGACACCGTCCTGGCCGACCAGCGGCTGGACCTCGAAGTTGTCCGCGACCTCGGAGGTCTCGCCCTCCGCGTTGGTGAACATGTACGGCCAGTTGATGGCGTAGGCGGTTTCGCCACCGACGAAGGCCAGGTTGGTCTCCTCCTCCGTGGCGGAGGTGGAGGCGGAGGCGATGGTGCCGTTCTCGTAGGCGTCGACCAGTGCCTGCAGGCCTGCCTTGGCCTCGTCGGAGTCGACGGTGACCTCACCGGCGTCGTCGAGGACGGAGCCGCCCCAGCCCTCCATGAAGCCGACGGTGTTGACGGTCAGGCCCTCGTACTGCTTGAGCTGCAGGGTGAGGCAGTCGCTCTCGATGTCGGCGCAGGACGCCTCGAGCTCGGCCCAGTTGGTCGGGGCCTCCGGGATGATCTCGGTGTTGCGGAACAGCAGCTGGCCGTTGGTGTTCTGCGGCAGAGCGTAGAGGGTGCCGTTGTAGGTGGCGGAGTCGACGGTGGACTGTAGCAGGTCGGAGGTGTCGACCTCGAGGTCACCGGTCAGCGGGGCCAGCCACTCGTTGGCGGCGAAGTCGGCGGTCCAGATGACGTCGAGAGCCATGACGTCGTAGTCGGAGTTGCCGGCCTGCAGGGACTGGACCAGGGTCTCACGCTGAGCGTCGGCCTCACCGGCGAGCTCGGAGAGGGTGACCTCCTCGTCCGGGTGCTCCGCGTTCCACTTCTCGATGATCGGGATGATCTTGTCGGTGTCGTTCTTGCCCATGGCGAAGGTGATCGGGCCGCGACCCTCCTCGGAGTCCGAGGCCGCCTCGGTGGCGGTGGTGGTGTCCGTGGCGGTCGCGGTGTCGGTGGCCGTGGTGGTCTCGTCGGTGCCGCCGTCGTCGGCGCAACCTGCGAGAACCACGGTGGAGACGATGGCGAGGGCAGCCAGGGAACGGCCCGGACGCTTCAGTGCGATGTTCATCTGTGATTCACCTTTCAGGAACTATGTGTGCCCCCAAATGTAGTGATTCAGGTAATACCTCCGGCCGCATTTGGCCTGGATCACCCCCTGCCGGGGGGGGGAATCAGAGTCGATTCCCGGAGGACGGATCGAAGCGGTGGGCCTGCGCCGGATCGAAGGCGAACGTCACCGGCGCACCGCGCGGCGGCACGTCCTGCTCGGCCAGCCGGGCGACGAGGCGGACCCCCTCGCTGGAGGCGTAGACGTAGGACTCTGACCCGAGCTCCTCGACGAGGTCGACGATGCCCTCACGGCTCACCCAGCCGTCGGGAACCTGCCCGTCGGCGACCACGCGCATCGCCTCCGGGCGCACGCCGAGGGTCAGGCCGTCGCCGGGGAAGAGGTTCATGGAGGGGGAGCCGATGAAGCCGGCGACGAACTCGTTGACCGGGGCGTCGTACAGCTCGCGTGGGGGAGCTACCTGCTGGAGGATGCCGTCCTTGAGCACCGCCACGCGGTCGCCCATCGTCAT
This sequence comes from Corynebacterium pollutisoli, assembly GCF_900177745.1. GTDB lineage: Bacteria > Actinomycetota > Actinomycetes > Mycobacteriales > Mycobacteriaceae > Corynebacterium > Corynebacterium pollutisoli. Next base: position 162,933 of record NZ_FXAR01000004.1, read on the forward strand.
GGCCTCGACCTGATCATGGGTGACGTACACGGTGGTGGTTCCCAGGCGACGCTGCAGGGCGGCCAGCTCGGCGCGGGTCTGCACGCGCAGCTTGGCGTCGAGGTTCGACAGCGGCTCATCCATGAGGAACACCTTGGGGTCACGCACGATCGCGCGGCCCATGGCCACGCGCTGGCGCTGACCGCCGGACAGGTCCTTCGGCTTGCGGTCGAGGAACTCCTCGAGGCCCAGCATCTCCGCCGCGTTCTGCACCCGCTGCCTGATCTCGCTCTGCGGCATCTTCGCCAGCTTGAGGGCGAAACCCATGTTCTTCGCGACGCTTAGGTGCGGGTACAGGGCGTAGTTCTGGAAGACCATCGCGATGTCCCGGTCGCCCGGCTCCACGCCGGTGACGTCCTTGCCGTCGATGAGCAGGTGTCCGGAATCCACCGGCTCCAGCCCCGCCAGGGCGCGGAGCGTCGTCGACTTACCGCAGCCCGAGGGGCCCACCAGCACGAGAAACTCGCCGTCCGCGATCTCCAGATCCAGGTCCTGGACGGTCGGGCGCTCAGCACCGGGGTAGCGGATGGACACCTTGTCGAATGTGACCGTTGCCATGTGTGAACGATAACACCGTGACTGCCTGCGGCGGCGTCGATAAGCGCGGGTCAGGGTGATCGCCGGTACGTTCGCCTCTTCCGGAGGTCCGGAAAACCCACTATGTACCGGCGATCTCCCTCCGGCCCCCGACTACAGCCGCACGGTCACCTTCTCGGCGGCCGCGATCTCCGCGAGGCGCTCCGCGTCGACCATGCCGGCGACGACCACGGCGGATCCCCCGGCCGAGAGCGGCTCCAGAACGGAGCGGACGAGGCCGTCCTCGGAGGTCCACCCGGTGGAGAGGACGCGCTCGGGGCCACCGGCGGCGACGACGACGTCGATGAGCGCGGGGGCGGGGCCGTAGAAGTCGTCGCCGTAGAAGCGGACGGTGGGGCCGAAGTCGACGGCGCCGGCGGGCAGCTGGCCGCCGGATTCGACGACTCCGCGGCCAAAGGGGTCGTCGGTGACCAGGACGATGTCACGCCCCTGCCCGGTCCACCGCTCGAAGGAGTCGGGGGAGGTGAAGACGACGTCCCCGTCGCCGTCGAAGCCCCACTCCACCTCGGCGGCCAGCGCCCCGAGGGTGATGGCGACGGACTGCCAGCTCACGGGCAGATCGATGACGATGCGGGAGGTGGTGTCGAGGTCGAGTTCCTCGAGCAGCATGTTGCCGACCTTCGCTGCCCAGTTGTCCAGCGTCAGGGCCGAGAAGTCGAGTCGGGCGCCGGTGGATTCGTTGTAGACGGTCAGGCGCGGCGCGGAGGGATCGGTCCGAAGCAGGTGTGCGAGAAGCTCCATGCCGCCCCATCGTAGGCAGATGGCGACATCAATGCTCGTGTAAGTGCCCACGCAAAATCAGTTTCGCGTAAATTAGGGGACAGCCCTGCTCCAAAAAGTGCAGACAACTAACCGGAAAGCTTCCTCGTGCCCGACCCCGCGCCCCGCACCATCAGCATCGTCATCCCGTGCCTCAATGATGCGCATCTGCTGCGCCGTTGCCTGGCCTCGCTCCATGCCCAGGAGACACCGGCCGACGAGATCATCGTGGTGGACAACGGGTCGACGGATGACACGGCGGCCGTCGCGGCGCAGACCGGGGCCCGCGTCATCACCGAACCGCGCCGCGGCATCACCTGGGCCACGCACGCCGGTTTCGACGCGGCGGAAGGCGACATCCTCGCGCGTGTCGACGCCGACGTACATGCCCCCGCGGACTACCTCACCCGTCTTCACGCCGCGTGGGACGCCGCGGACCGCTCCCCGGGGCGTCGGGTGGTCGGGGTGACCGGCGTCGCGCGGTTCGAACTGCCCGGGTGGCGGGGGGACCTGGCCAGCGCCACCTACCTGTCCGCCTACCGCCGTTCCGTCGGGTCGGCCCTGGGGCACCACCCGCTGTTCGGCACCAACTACTCCGTGCGCCGCGACTGGTGGCAGACGATCCGGCCCCGCCTCGACTCGGCGGACACGTTCTCTCACGAGGACATGCAGATGTCCTTCGAGGTCCGCCCCGATGAGACGGTGTGGTATCAGCCGGACCTCACGCTCGACATGGACGCCCGCCCGCTCCACGGCGCGCGCCAGACCGTCCGGCGTTTCCACCGCGGGATGCACACGATCCTCCGGGCGTGGCGGTACCATCCACCCCATCGGCGCCTGGCGGCCCGCGGACTGCTCGGCGAACGAATGAAGGAGGTGCTGGCATGACCCTCCAGGAACGGGTGAACGCGAGCATGGCGTTGTTGAACGACTACGTGGCGTCGATAAGCACGGTCGCACCGGCCTCCTCGCCGCTGCTGGACCACGCCTACCGGGGAGTGTCCACGTTCGCGCTGGGCGGGAAGCACCTGCGCGCCCGGCTCGTGCACATCGCCGCCGGGCAGGTGACCGGGGTGCAACTGGAGGCGGCGACCGTGTTCGGGGCGTGCGTCGACATGATGCACGGGGCGTTCCTCATCCACGACGACATCATCGACCGGGACGACACCCGCCGCGGCCACCCCACCGTGCACGCCGCCGTCCGGGACGAGTTCGGCGACGCCCATCTGGGAACGTCGATAGCCATCACCACCGGTGACCTGGGGCTCAACAGCGCGATCGGCATCCTCATCGACTCCCGCCTGGACGACACCCTCGTGCGGGACGCTCTGCGCATCCTCAACGCCGCCGCGCAGCAGACCATCGTCGGGGAGGTCCTCGACATCGCGCACTCCATCAGCGACCCGGATCCGGAGCTCGTGCGTCTGAGCAACCACCTCAAGACCGCCGACTACAGTTTCGGGGCCCCGCTCAAGCTCGGCGCGCTGGCGGCCGGCCGGGACCCGGCTCCGATGGAACCCATCGCCCGCGAGCTGGGGCGTGCCTACCAGGCCGCCGACGACATCGCCGGGACAGTCGGGCAGAGCGTGGAAACCGGCAAACTCGCCGGTGGGGACGTCCTCCACGGTCGCGCGACGCTCATGACCATGCGCATGGAGGACGGTGCGGACGCTGACCCGCTGCGCCTGGCCGAGATCATCGCCGATGTGGTGGGGGAGGGCCAGGCCCATCTGGACGTGGCGCGTACGCTCATCGACAAGGCTGTGCTGGAGCCCGGGATCCGGGAGGATCTGCACGAGGTGACCGACCGGATCGAAGGGATGCTGCGTACCTATGCCTGAGTTCGACTACCTCAACCGCTATGACCGGATGGCCGTCAAGGCCGCGCACAAGGTCATCTCCTCGTACTCGACGAGTTTCTCCCTGGCCACGGGACTGCTGTCGCCGAGCGTGCGCCGCGACATCCGCAACCTTTACGCCATGGTGCGCATCGCCGACGAGATCGTCGACGGCACCGTCGAGGCCGCGGGTGCCAGTCACCGCGAATGCGAGCAGGTTCTCGACGACTACGAGGCCGCCGTTCTCGCCGCCCCCGCGCAGCGTTTCCACGTCGACCCGGTCCTCCACGCCTACGCCCAGACCGCGCGGCGCTGTGACTTCGACCCCGCCCACGTGCGCGCGTTCTTCGCCTCCATGCGCCGCGACCTCACCCAGTCCAGCCACGACCAGGGCAGTTTCGACGAGTACGTCTACGGATCCGCCGAGGTCATCGGCCTGCTGTGCCTGCAGGCCTTCCTCGTCGATCACCCGGTGACGGACGCGGAGCGGCGGCGTCTGGAGGCCGGAGCCCGCTCCCTGGGGTCGGCGTTCCAGAAGGTCAACTTCCTCCGCGATCTCCGCGAGGACGCCGGCGTGCTGGGCCGCAGCTACTTCCCCGGCGTCGACATCACCTCGCTCACGGAGGACGACAAGTCCCGGCTCGTCGCCGAGATCAGAGGTGAGCTTGCCGACGCCGCGGCCGTCATCCCCCTCCTCCCGCCGACGGCGCGCGCCGGGGTCCTCGCCGCGACCAACCTGTTCGCCGAGCTCAACGAGCGTATCGACGCCACCCCCGCCGCCGAACTGGCCCGGCGGCGGATCAGCGTTCCCCGTCGCACCAAGGCCGCCATCCTCGCGAAAGCCGTGGCCCGCTCCTCCCGTATGAAAGAAGGACGATCATGACCCGGACCGCACTGGTCATCGGAGCCGGCGTCGCCGGCCTGGCCACCGCCGCCCTGCTGGGCAAGGAGGGGTACGAGGTGACCGTCGTCGAGAAGCTCGACACCGTCGGCGGACGCGCCGGGGACCTCACCGTCGAGGAGTTCCCCGGCTTCCGCTGGGACACCGGCCCCTCCTGGTACCTCATGCCCGACGCGTTCGAGCACTTCTTCCGACTGCTGGGGACGACCAGCGAGGAACAGCTCGACCTCGTCGACCTCACCCCCGCCTACCGGGTGTTCCCCGAGCGTGGCGCGCCCGTCGACGTGCCCAGCGGAGTCGACGAGGCCGCGGAGCTCTTCGAGTCGATCGAGCCCGGGGCGGGGCAGCGGCTGCGGGACTACCTCGACAGCGCCGGCGACTCCTACCGGATCGCCCTCGACCGCTTCCTCTACACGACGTTCTCCGCGTTGAAGCCGCTCGTCCACCGCGACGTGCTCACCCGGGCGGGGACGCTCGGGCGGCTGCTCACGGGCTCGCTGCAGGACTTCGTTGACAAGCGCTTCCATGACACCCGCCTGCGTCAGATCCTCACCTACCCGGCGGTGTTCCTCTCCTCACGCCCGGAGTCCACTCCGGCCCTCTACCACCTCATGAGCCACACCGACCTGGTGCAGGGCGTGCGGTACCCGGTCGGCGGTTTCACCTCCGTCGTCGAGTCCTTCCACCGACTGGCTCTGGAACAGGGGGTGCAGTTCCGGATGAACACGCAGGTCACGGCGATTACGGCCGTCGATAAGCGGGCGACCGGGCTGCGCGTGCGCACCGCCGAGGGGCTGCTCGAGGAGCTGAGCGCCGACATCGTCGTCTCCGGCGCGGACCTCCACCACACCGAGACCCGGCTCCTGCCGGCAGAGCTGCGGACCTACCCGGAGAAGTACTTCGCCAAGCGCGACCCCGGCATCGGCACGGTGCTGGTCATGCTCGGCGTGACGGGACGCCTGCCGCAGTTCGTGCACCACAACCTGCTGTTCAGCGAGGACTGGTCCACCGACTTCGCCGCCGTCTTCGACGGCCCGCAACCGGAACGCCCGCTCGACGCCTCCCAGTCGATCTACGTGTCCATGCCCTCCGCCACCGAGGAGGGGGTCGCGCCGCCGGACCACGAGAATCTTTTCGTCCTCGTGCCCGTGCGTGCCGACGCCTCCCTCGGCCACGGCAGCCTGTTCCGCGGATCCGGTACCCCGGCCGTCGAGGCCATCGCCGACGCCGCCGTCGACCAGATCGCCGCGTGGGCCGGCATCCCCGATCTGGCGGAGCGCATCGTCACCCGCCACACCGTCGGCCCCGCCGATTTCGCCGAGCGCTACCACGCCTGGAGCGGCGGTTCGATCGGTCCGGCGCACACGCTCAGGCAGTCCGCGTTCCTCCGCGGCCGCAACGTCTCCGGGAAGGTGGCGGGGCTCTATTACGCGGGCGCGACGACCGTACCCGGGGTTGGTGTGCCGATGTGCCTCATCTCCGCGGAGAACGTCATCAAGCGGTTGCGGGGCGACTCGAGCCCCGGTCCTCTGCCGGAGGTGGGTGCGTGAGCTTCGCGTATCTGACCATTCTGCTCGTGACCCTGGGCTGCATGGTCCTGTGCGACTGGCGGTGGCGCCTCGCCTTCTTCCACGACGCCCGCCGCGCCGCACTCCTCTCAGTGGTGGTGGTCGGGGCATTCCTCGTGTGGGACGCCCTGGGCATCGTCACCGGATCGTTCTATCGCGGTGCCTCCGACTACATGACGGGCATCGAACTCGCCCCCGAGATGCCGATCGAGGAGCCGATCTTCCTGTTCTTCCTCACCTACCTCACCATCAACCTCACCTCCGGTGCGCGCCTGCTTCTCGACGCCCGCGCCAGGCAGGTGAGTGCATGACCTACCTGCTCATCAGCGTCCCGTTTCTCATCCTCGGTGCGGCCGTCGCCTGGTGGCGCCGCGGTGCGGTGCCCCGCCAGTGGGCCGTCACCGGCCTGGTCATGGCCGTCCTGCTGGTGCTCACCGCCATCTTCGACAACGTGATGATCTGGGCGGAGCTCGTCGGCTACGGCGAGGAGCAGCGCCTGGGCCTCCAGCTGGGCCTGGTGCCCATCGAGGATTTCTTCTACCCCGTCTTCGCCGCGCTGGTCATCCCCGCGTTGTGGCTGGGGAAGGGGCGTCGATGAGCATGCTGCGCGGTATCCTCGCCGCCTCCCGTCCCATCAGCTGGGTGAACACCGCCTTCCCCTACGGACTGGCGTACCTGCTGGTGGGCGGCGGCCTCGACTGGCTGTTCTGGGTCGGTGTCGTCTTCTTCCTCATCCCGTACAACATCGCGATGTACGGGATCAACGACGTCTTCGACTACGAGTCCGACATCCGCAACCCCCGCAAGGGCGGCGTGGAAGGAGCGGTGCTGCCGAAGTCCATGCACGCCCCGCTCCTGTGGGCCTCGGCGCTGACGACGCTGCCCTTCCTCATCGTCATGTACGCCTCCGGCACGTGGCAGTCGGCGTTCTGGCTGACGCTCTCCATGGCTGCGGTGGTGGCCTATTCGGCGCCGCCGATGCGCTTCAAGGAACGCCCGGTGCTCGATTCGGTCACCTCCTCCGCGCACTTCGTCACCCCCGCGATCGTCGGCGCGACGATCCGGGTGGGGGAGCTGCCCGGCTATTTCTGGGTCGCCGTCGGTGCGTTCTTCCTGTGGGGCATGGCCAGCCACGCGCTCGGGGCCGTGCAGGACGTCAAGGCCGACCGCGAGGGTGACCTCTCGTCGATAGCCACCGCCTTCGGCGCCCGCTCGACCACCCGCCTGGCTGCCGGCGCCTATCTGGTGGCCGCGCTGCTGCTTTTCCTGCTGCCCGCCCCGGGGTGGATCGTCGGCATCGCCGGACTGGGATATGTGGCGAACACCCTGCGCTTCCGGAACATCACCGACGACACCTGCGAGAGTGTCAACCGCGCCTGGCGGGTGTTCCTGTGGCTCAACTATCTCGTCGGCGCGATCGTCACGGTGTCTCTGGCGACGGTGTATCTCTAGGGGCCCGTGGGAGGAACTCCACCGCGGTTCGGCCACTTACGGGTGGTTCAAACACCCCCTAAGTGGCCGAACCGCGGTGCACTCGCCGGGCTCTTTCAGGGGTGGTTTTCGGAAATCGTGGCAGGGGTCACGTGAACCGGACATCATGGGGGCACCGAGCCCTCAACGCTGTGACCTGAAAGGACCCGCCATGCAGCCGACCTCCGACCACCCCTACTCGATGGCCAAGCGCGCCGGCGACTTCATCTTCGTCTCCGGGGCCCTGTCCGTGGACAGGGACTACCAGCCGGTGGAGGGCCGCAGAGAGGCCCTCGCGGCCGCGTTGGAGCGCATGACCGAGCGCCTGGCCACCGCGGGAGGCGAACTCAAGGACCTGGTCAAGCTCACCTACTTCGTCACCGACATCACCCTGCGGGAGGAGGCCAACGAGCAGTTCTCCGAGCACTTCGCGCAGGCCCGCCCGGCCCGGACCTTCCTCGAGGCCTCGCGCCTGCCTTACGGCGCGACGGTGGAAATCGACGCGATCGCGTACGTGGGGGAGTAGCGGGCTAGTTCACACAGCGCGGACCGTTGCCGCCGGCGTCGATCTCCGGGGCGACCTCGGCCTCACCGAAGTCGGAACCCGGGGTGCCCACGGTCTCGCTCTCGGGGGTCTCCTCACCGGCACCCACACCGGCGCCGGTCGACGGGCCGAAGGAGGAGTCACCGACGAGGGAGGCGTCGCCGAGGGGGCCGGTCCAGTCGTCGTGGGTGACCACGATGAGGGTGTCGGCGTCGAGGCCGGCGTTCTCGGTGACCTCGAGGCCGCCGAGGGCCTCGGCGAGCGCCAGGGCGTCGGGGTCGGTGGCGTCGGCGGCGACGACCTGGGAGACGGTGTAAATGCCGGGCAGGGCGTTGGTGACCTCGACGACCTCGTAGCCCTCCTCGTTGAGCCAGCCGCCGACGTTGCCGGCGAGGCCGGTGGTCACACCCGCGTTGAGGACGTGGATCTCCGTGCCCTCGAGCTTCGCCGCGGGGGCCTCCTCGACGACCTCGCCGTCCTCGCCCTCAGAGCCCTCCGTGCCTTCCGCAGGGGCGTCCTTGTCGCCGAGCAGATCGTCCATGAAGGCGTGCACGGTGGGGACGTCGACGGTGACGATGGACTCGCCGTAGTCGCCGACGCCGTCGATGGAGGTCACCGGGATGGTGTTGAAGACGACGTTGCCGCCGGCGAGGTTGGCCAGCTGGGTGGCGAAGGACATGATGTCCCAGTTGTCGTCGATGACGACGGAGCGCTCGACGGCGGTGCCCATGTCGGAGAGCTTGGTGGGGTTGGTCAGGGTGCCGGCGGCCAGCACCTTGTTCACGAGGGAGGCCATGTAGGCCTGCTGGCGGACGATGCGGTCGAGGTCGCCGCGGGGCAGGCCGTGGCGCTGGCGGACGAAGGCGAGTGCCTGGGCACCGTCGAGGGTCTGCACGCCGGCGTGGAAGTCGGCGCCGGAGAACTCGTCCTGGACATCATTGTTGAGGCACACGTCGACACCGCCGACGGCGTCGGTGAGCAGGACGAAGCCGAAGAGTCCGATCTCGGCGTAGTGGTCGACCTCGACGCCGGTGAGGTCGGAGACGGCACCGATGAGTCCCTGGCGGCCGGCCTCGATGCCCATCTTCTCCACCTGCTGCTCACCGGAGGCCCCACCCTCGATGAGCTCGCCCACCTTGGCGGACTTGTGGGCGGAGAAGACGCCGTTGATCTTCATGTTCCCGTGCTCGGGATCGGCGACGTAGGTGTCGCGGGGGATGGAGATGGCGGTGGCCGAGGAACCGTCGTTGGGCACGCGGATGACCATGATGGTGTCGGTGTTCTCCTCACCGTCGTCGACACCCGCGCGCAGGCGCTCGAGCTCCTCGTCGGACAGCGGGTTGCCCTGGGCGTCGGTACGAGAATCGGAGCCGACGAGCAGAATGTCGGTCGCGCCGTCCTCGGCCTTGCCCTTGAGCCCCTGACCACCGCCGAGGGTGAGGTTGCCGGCGGAGGCGACGTCGGAGCCCAGGCGGCCGACGGCGAAATAGCCCAGGCCGGAGAGCATGAGGGTCAGTACGGACAAGATCGCCAGGATCGTCTTCACCGGCGCGGGGCCGTACTGGCGCGCCGAAGACGCGGCGCTCGGGGCAGCCTGGATGTCGCGCACGCGGCGATACTTGTCACTCACGGGGCCTAAGTCTAGGTCATCGGGAGTGGCGCAGCGGTCGCGTGACAACGAATCCCACTATGCTCAACGCATTGTGACCACCTCGCAGACAGCTCCGGTCGCCGTCATCACGGTGACCTACTCCCCGGGACGCCACCTCCGGGCCTTCCTCGACAGCCTGCCCGGCGCCACCACCAGGGGCGTCCATGTCGTGCTGGCCGACAACGGATCGACGGACGGGGTGCCGGAGAAGGCGGCGTCGACAAGCGATTCCGTCGAGTACCTGCCCACCGGCGGCAACCTCGGCTACGGCACCGGCATGAATGTCGGGGCCCGCCATCTGCGGCCCGCCCGGGACGCCGGTGACATCGACGCGCAGTACCTGCTGCTGAGCAACCCCGATGTCGTGTTCGGCGAGGGTTCCGTCGACGCGATGATCGCCTGCATGGAGCGGCATCCCGACGCCGCCGCCGTGGGCCCCCGGATCGTCGAGCCGGACGGCACGATCTACCCCAGTGCCCGCGCCGTGCCGACGCTGCGCAACGGCATCGGCCACGCCCTGTTCGGCCAGATCTGGCCGTCGAACCCGTGGACCCGCTCCTACCAGGACAACGCCGACATGGGCTCGGAGCGGGCGGCCGGCTGGCTGTCCGGATCGTGCCTGCTCGTGCGTTGGGACGCCTTCGACGCCGTCGGCGGTTTCGACGAGCGTTACTTCATGTACATGGAGGACGTCGACCTCGGCGACCGGTTCACACGCGCCGGGTTCCGTAACATCTACTGCCCCTCGGCCGAGATCACCCACGCCAAGGGGCATGTCGCGGGCAAGCACGCCGACGCCATGCTGCCCGCACACCACGAGTCGGCCTACCGCTTCCAGGCGGACCGCCTGCCACACTGGTGGCAGGCGCCCCTGCGGGGGCTCATCCGGGGTGGCCTGAAGGCCCGGAGTGCCATCGCCGTCGCCCGGGCCCGCACCAACCGAAAGGACCTGCATGTCTGATCGCACCGTCGACCCCTCGCGTACCGACGCCGTCATCCTCGTCGGCGGCCGCGGCACCCGCCTGCGCCCGCTGACCGTCAACACGCCGAAGCCGATGCTGCCGACGGCCGGGTACCCCTTCCTCCAGCACCTGCTGGCCCGCATCAAGGCCGCCGGCATCACCCACGTCGTCCTGGGCACCTCCTACCGGGCGGAGGTCTTCGAGGAGTACTTCGGGGACGGTTCCGACATGGGCCTGGAGATCGAGTACGTCGTCGAGGAGGAGGCGCTGGGCACCGGCGGTGGCATCCGCAACGTCTACGACAAGCTACGCAACGACACCGTCATGGTGTTCAACGGCGACGTCCTCGGCGGCACCGACCTGCGGGCCATCCTCACCACCCACGCGGAGAAGGAGGCGGACGTCACGATGCACCTCGTCCGCGTCCCCGACCCGCGCGCCTTCGGCTGCGTCCCCACCTCGGAGGACGGCCGTGTGCTCGAGTTCCTGGAGAAGACCGAGGACCCGCCGACCGACCAGATCAACGCCGGCTGTTATGTCTTCCGCCGCGAGATCATCGAGGAGATCCCCGCCGGGCGCGTCGTCTCGGTCGAGCGGGAGACCTTCCCTAAGCTCCTCGAGGAGGGCCGTCGCGTCTACGGCCACGTCGACTACGCGTACTGGCGTGACATGGGCCGCCCGGACGACTTCGTCCGCGGCTCCTCCGACCTGGTGCGTGGTATCGCCCATTCTCCGCTGCTGGAGGGTCGCACCGGTGAGTCGCTTGTCGACGAGACGGCGGGCGTCGCCGCCGGCACCATCCTGGTCGGTGGCACGTGGGTCGGCCGCGGCTCCGAGATCGGGGCGGGGTGCCGTCTCGACGACACGGTGGTCTTCGACGGCGTCACCATCGAGCCGGGTGCGGTCATCCGGGACTCCATCATCGCCTCCGGCGCGCGGATCGGGGCGAACGCCCGGATCACGGGCTGTGTCATCGGGGAGGGCGCGCAGATCGGTGCGCGGTGTGAGCTGGAGAGCGGCATGCGGGTCTGGCCAGGTGTGATCATCCCGGACAATGGAGTGCGTTTCTCCTCGGATGCGTGACGACACGCCGATAACGGGCTGAGATTCCTGTCAGTTGTTGCCAGGGATCGGACCCGCCACTACATGTCGTACCCCCGATGTTCACCCCCTGGCAGATTCGCCTGTTGCTGGTGTGACTCGTGTGAATCGGTGCCTGCGGAAACGTGCATTGCGGGGATATTCCCACCTTTTTCGGTTGACGACATTTAGTGATCGCGTGTGTAATCACATCAGTGTTAGAAACAGCACAACCAACCACCGATCGGAGAAGGGGGACACCGTGGAAGACATGGCTAACGGGGCCGTTCTCCGTGGAGGAGTGGCCAGCATCAACGGATCGGCTGCAGAGATGAGTCTCGACGAACTCTTCGGGGCAGTGGAGCAGGAGTGGCAGGACCAGGCACTCTGCGCCCAGACCGACCCGGAGGCGTTCTTCCCGGAGAAGGGCGGCTCCACCCGCGAGGCCAAGCGCATCTGCCAGGCCTGCGCGGTCCGCGACGACTGCCTCGAGTACGCACTCGAGCACGACGAGCGCTTCGGCATCTGGGGCGGGCTCTCCGACCGTGAGCGCCGCCGCCTGAAGAAGCAGATCGGCTAGCTCACGCGTTCACCCGGCGACCCTGCGGGGTCGCTTTCGTGATTCCCGCCTCTCGACGCCCTAGAACTGGAAGTCCGGGTCGATGTCACGCGGGTCGAGGTTGAGATACTGCGCGACGAGCGCGGTGAGGATGCCGGTGAGCAGTTCCTCGCGCTCCTGCGGATTGGCGCAACGCTGCTCGATGGGCATGCGGAAGAGGACGAGGCGCGCGCGGGTGGGGCGCCCCTGGGCGTCGATGCCCGCGGGGATGACACGGCCGAGGGGGACGGGGCCGTCGGCGACGATCTCGTCGGGCAGGATGGTGTCGGAACGCAGGCGCATGCGGGGCACGGTGTCCACCGCGATGTCGAGGTGGGCCAGCTGCCCGGGGTAGGAGTGCTGGATGGGGGCGTAGGCCTCGAGGACGGCGACGTCGAAGGATTCTCCGCGGGTGCGGTAGCGGGGCGCCTCCATGGGGAGGAGGGGGCCGCGCAGCCCGCGGCCGCGGCGGTCGCGGAACGTCCTGGTGTGCATGCCAGAGATCTTAGGCAGCGCGCCGGCCGGACAGGTCGCGGCGCGCGGGGGTACCAGATTCTCAAGGAAGGGTTTAGACTTGGTGGCCGTGAGCCAGTTCCGACGTTGTTCCCGCCCGGGTTGCGGCAAGCCTGCCGTCGCCACCATGACGTACGCCTACGCCGAGTCGACCGCCGTCGTGGGACCGCTGGCGCCCGCCGCCGAGCCCCACAGCTGGGACCTGTGCGACCATCACGCGGAGAAGATCACCGCCCCCCTGGGCTGGGAGATGCTGCGCGTCAACCACATCGACATCGACGATGATGAGGATCTCACCGCCCTGGCCGAGGCCGTGCGGGAGGCCGGCCGCGTGACCAGCGGCCTCGTGGACTCCGCCGGGCCGGAGCTCAACCCGGACGATCCGGCCGACCCGGAGACGTCCCCGCATCCCGTGCACCGCGCCCGTCGTGTCTACGACGAGAAGCAGCGCCGCCGGGCGCACCTGCGCATCATCAACACCGAGGATGCGGCCACCGAATCCTGAGCGGGCAGGGGTATCATCGGGCCCCATGACCAAGCGCACCCGTGAAGATGTGTCCCGCGTGATCAAGGCCTATGACGTCCGTGGCGTCGTCGGCGAGGAGATCACCCCTGAGTTCATCCGGGACACCGGAGCAGCCTTCGCCCGCCTCCTGCGGGAGGAGGGGGAGACGGCCGTGGCGATCGGCCACGACATGCGCCCCTCCTCCCCGGAGCTCGCCGCCGCGTTCTCCACGGGAGCCCGGGAGCAGGGCCTCGACGTCATCATGCTGGGCCTGACCTCCACGGATCAGCTCTACTTCGCCTCCGGCACACTGCGGTGCGCCGGCGCGATGTTCACCGCCTCCCACAACCCGGCCCAGTACAACGGCATCAAGCTGTGCCGCTCCGGCGCGCGCCCGGTGTCCCAGGACACGGGTCTGCGGGAGATCACCGACATGCTTGTCGACGGTGTGCCGGCCCACGAGGGTGAGGCGGGCGTCGAGAAGCAGCAGGACTGCCTCGAGGTCTACGGCGAGTACCTGCGCGACCTCGTCGACCTGCACAGCATCCGCCCGCTCGTCGTGGCGGTCGACGCCGCGAACGGCATGGGCGGGCACACCGTCCCAGAGGTGTTCAAGGGGCTGCCGCTCGACGTGCGCGCGCTGTACTTCGAGCTCGACGGCACGTTCCCCAACCATGAGGCCAACCCGCTCGACCCGGAGAACCTCCGGGACCTGCAGAAATTCGTCGTGGAGCAGAAGGCGGACATCGGCCTGGCCTTCGACGGCGACGCCGACCGCTGCTTCGTCATCGACGAGAACGGTGACCCGGTGAGCCCCTCGGCGATCACTGCGATCGTCGCGAAGCGTTACCTGCAGGAGAATGAGGGGGCGACGATCATCCACAACCTCATCACCTCCCGCTCGGTGCCCGAGATCATCGCCGAGAACGGCGGCACCGCGGTGCGCACCCGCGTGGGCCACTCCTTCATCAAGGCGACGATGGCCGAGACCGGCGCCGTCTTCGGCGGCGAGCACTCCGCGCACTACTACTTCACCGAGTTCTTCAACGCCGACTCCGGCATCCTCGCCGCCATGCACGTCCTCGCGGCGCTGGGCTCGCAGGACAAGCCGTTGTCGCAGATGATGGCCGAGTACGAGCGCTACGAGGCCTCCGGCGAGATCAACTCCACCGTCGCCGACCAGGCCGCCAGCACGCAGGCCGTGCTCGACGCCTTCGCCGACCGCACGGCCTCCGTCGACGAACTCGACGGCGTCACCGTCGACCTCAAGGACTCGAAGGCGTGGTTCAACGTCCGCGCCTCCAACACCGAACCGCTCCTGCGCCTCAACGTCGAGGCCCCCACGCGGGCCGAGGTGGAGGATCTCGTCGCCGAGATCCTCGCCGTCATCCGCGCCTGAGCGCCCGCTTGAGGTCGCGCTTGAGGCGCTCCCGCGGCCCGGCCGGGTAGATCTCCTCGGCCAGGGCCGTCGCCGCTTCCCGACGCCCCGTCGCATCCGCCACGCCCTCCCCGGGCCGGGTCGGCTCCTCCAGCGTGGTCACCGGCCAGCCGGACCCCACCGAGGAGTGCTTCACCTCGTAGTAGTCGCCGTCGTGGGCGGAGACGGCGATCCCGCGCGCCCCGCGGGCCGCCGCGATGAGATGCGGGTGGAAGCGGGTGGAGATCCACGTCTGCCCCGCCCGCGCCGGCAGGCCGTGCGCCCACAGTTCGTCGAAGGCGACGAAACGCGCGCCCTCCATGAGTTCCGGGTCGAGACGGCACATGGCGTCCCACACCAGCCAGTCGCCGCCCGGAATGCACTCGATGAAGGCGAGGTCATCGCCCGTCGTGCTCCACTCGCGCAGCTGTCGGACGATCCGCTGCGCCAGCTCCTCGACGGGGATGCCCAGCAGGTCCGACTGCGCGGCCACCACCGTGCCACGCAGGCGGGCGTCCTCCGGCCCGTGGCCGAGGCCGTTGGCGGCCAGGGGATCGGCGGCGGCCAGCCAGGAATCGTCCTGACCGGCCTGCGCCGGCGCGAACTCCAGGGAGGGGGTGTCGCGGACGGTGACGGTGTCGAACAGTGACCACCAGTGCTCCAGCTCCCCGGCTATGGCGTGCCCCGGGTGCAGACCCTGGCCGGTGGCCACCCGCCGCGCGCCCTCCCCGCCGATCGAGGCGGCCGCGGCGATGACCCGGATGTGCTGCGGCCATAGGTCCGTCACCCAACCGCCGCCCAGGACGTGCACCACGTCCGCCGACTTCGCCAGGTTGAGCCCCGTGATGAGGCGGGGGCTGCGGGTCGGATCGGCGACGGCGGTCGCCACGTCGGCGGCGGTCTCGCACTCGTTGACCAGCCGCCACAGCGTGTCGGTGACGGTGAGGTCCGGGTGCATGTTGTGGTGCAGCACGGCGGCGACACCGGGGGAGTGGCAGTCGAGGATGACACGGGCACGGGGGCGTCGATAAGCGATGTCCCGCAGCCACGCGGAGACGATGAACTCATCGCCGAAGTTAGGGTGCCCTGCGGGGGCGATCAGGTAGATGACGTCCGACATGCCCCCCATGGTGGCACACAGGGTGCTCACAGAGCATGGGCACTATCCTGGACCGCATGGATGACAGCTCTCTCGACGCCTACCTCGACGGCTCCACCTACACGCGGGAGACGGTGAAGTTCTACGACGTCGCCCACGAAGGAGCCCAGGTGAGGGCCATCGCGGGGGTGATCCCCCAGCTCGAGGGGCTGTACCGGCTGCAACCGCGCAGTCTCGTGGTGGTGGCGACCGACCAGGTGGCCGCGGCCGCCGCCCGCTTCGTCGTCCGCATGCGCTCGCCGTTGCGGGTGCCGGTCGTCGTCACCGATGCTCTGCCGTCGTACGTCGGCGCCCTCGACATCGTCATGGTGGTCGGGGACCGGGCCGACGACCCGGAGGCCTCCCAGGGCCTCATCGCCGCCGACCGACGCGGTGCCACCACCGTGCTCGTCGGCCCACCCCGCGGCCCTGTCCTCGAGGACGCCCCCTCCGGCACCGTCGTCGTCCCCGCCCTGCCCACCGTGTTCGGGGCATCGCCCGCGCGCTCGATCATCGCCGTCGGTACCGTGCTCGACCTCCTCGAGGAGGATCCGGGCCTGGTCACGCAGCGCCTCGACGAGGTCGCCGGTGTCGTCGACGAGGAACTCGAGCAGCTCTCACCCGAGCGGGACGTGGTGGTCAACCCCGGCCGCCAACTGCGCGAATTCGGCGAGCTGGCGCGCGTGCTGCACACCGGCCGCTCCCGCCACGGTTTCGCCATCGCCGAACTCATGTCCGTCCTCTGGTCCCTCAAGGGCCTGCCCTCCGGCGTGGCCGCGATGGACGAGCTGGAGATCACGCCGCAGGCCCCGGCCCGGGACCTGTTCCACGACCCACTCCTGGACGGCCCACTTGATTTGGTACCCTTGAGGACTGTTGTCTGGGCAGAAGATCCGGACGTGGCCGCCACGCTGCCCGACGCCCTCGGCGTCAACTGCGAAACCCCCGGCATCGGGCCGCTGGCCGCTGCCCTGCAGCTGATCACGCGCGGACTGGCAGCCACCACGTACGACCTGCCCGAAGCACCAACTGAGGACTACTGAATGCAGAAACTCACCGGCACTCCCCGGAGTTACCCCTGGGGTTCCCGAACGCTCATCCCCGAGCTGTGTGGAGAGCCGACCCCGTCCTCCCACCCGGAGGCCGAGGTGTGGTTCGGTGCCCATCCGGTCGGTTCCTCGCTTATCGACGACCGCCCCCTCACCGACATCATCGCCGAGGACCCCACCGCGGCCCTCGGCGAGCGCGTCCGCACCGAGTTCGGCGACGGACTGCCCTTCCTGCTCAAGCTGCTCGGGGCCGCCGAGCCGCTCTCCCTGCAGGCCCACCCCTCGGCCGAGCAGGCCCGCGAAGGCTACGAGCGGGAGAACGCCCAGCGCATTCCCCTTAACGCCCCCAACCGCAACTACCCGGACCCCTCCCACAAGCCGGAACTCATCGTCGCGCTCACCGACTTCTACGCCATGGTGGGCTTCCGCCCCCTGGACCAGACCCGCGAGCTCTTCGCCGCGCTGCACTGCCCGGAACTCGACCGCTATCTGACGATCCTCGACCCCCGCTCCGAGGAGGACAGCCTCCGCGGCCTGTTCACCACGTGGATCACCATCCCGTCAGCCGCCCGGACCGCGCTCATCGACGCCGTCGTCGACGCCGCCCGCTCCGAGCTCGACCGCGGCGACTGGATCTCCGACGTCCTGCGCACCGTCCTCGAACTGCAGGACCGCTACCCCGGCGACATCGGTGTGCTCGGCGCGCTGCTGCTCAACCACCTGGTGCTCGCGCCGGGCGAGGCGCTCTACCTCGACGCCGGCCACCTGCACGCCTACGTCTACGGGCTGGGCGTCGAGGTCATGGCCAACTCCGACAACGTCCTCCGCGGCGGCCTGACCTCCAAGTACGTCGACGTGCCCGAACTGGTGCGCATCCTGCGTTTCAACTCCGTCAGCGACCCGGTGGTCACCTGCGTCGACGGCGAGTACGAGGTGCCGGCCCGCGAGTTCCGCCTCCACAGCTGGGACCTCGCGCCCGCCGAGGCGTTCACCTTCTCCCACGACGGTCCCGCCATCGCCCTGTGCACCGCCGGTGAGGTGCAGCTGGGCAACCTCGGGCTGCGCCCCGGCGAAGCGGCCTGGATCCCGGCGTCCGACCCCACCTGGGAGGTCTCGTCCACCGAGGGTGGGCAGCTGTTCATCGCCTGTACCTGAGGGGCGGCAAAATAAACCGCGAAGCCTCTTTTGCAGCGACGGAAAGGAGGCTTCGCGGTTTACTCTGCCGCTCTAGGAGCTGAACGGGAACCACCGGGCCGGGTTCCACCAATCGGAGCGGTCCTGGGCGACCGTGGCCTGCTGCACCTCCGGCTGCTGGACCGGCGGGGCGTCCTCGGTGGGCCCGGTGTTCTCGGTGGGCTCGGTCTGTCCACCGGTCTCGGTCGGTTCCGCGGGGACCGACGGCTCAGGCTCGGCCGGTTCGGTCGGCTCCGGGGTGATTGTCGCCGCGCCCGGGTTGTCCGGGTCCTCGCCGTCGGGAGCACCCGGGGTGAGGGTCTCGCCGGGCTCAGTCGGCCCAGTCGGCCCAGTCGGCTCCGTCGGCCCAGTCGGCTCCGTCGGCTCCGTCGGCCCAATCGGCTCCGTCGGCCCAGTCGGCCCAGTCGGCCCAGTCGGCACGGTGGGCTCCGTCGGCACGGTGGGCTCCGCGGGCGCCGGGTCAGCGGTGGTGGTGGGGCGGACGTTCTCCGGGCGGTACACGGTCGTCGGGGCGATGGAGCTGGGCACGGCCTGGACGATGGCGTGGGGCGCGAGGAAGGGGTCGTCGGCAAGCGGGGGTGTGGGGGCCTGCGCGGCGGCCTCGGTGGTCATTTCGGGATCGTCCGAGGGGGTGGTGACCTGCGGAAATTCCGTCTGCTCCGAAATTGTGGCTACCTCAGGGGTCTGCGTGGCAATATCAGAGGCGGAAGGGGTCGTGGGCGTGCTGGCCTGCCACACTCCGTATCCGACAGCGGCGGCGGCGAGCAGGCCGGCGACGATGAAGAGGTAGACGCGACGCGTTTCTGCTTTCACCTTGCCCAGTCCTTCCAAGACTCATCGATAACAACTCGGTAACAACATAGCAGACGAATAAGTAGGACACGACTAGTTTTGCGGACCTCATGTCCACCAAAGGGGACACCGCACCCGTATCAGAGAGGAAAATAACACCATGAGCACCTGGGATGTCGCCATCTTCAATGAGGACGACAACATCGACTTCCTCGATGAGCTCAACGATCTCGACGAGGACGACGTGGTGGAGGCCGTGCGTGACGCCTGCCTGCTCGTTCTCAAGCAGCCCAACGTCTCCGAGGTGGAGCGCCTCAACGGCCTGGCCGCGGCCACCATCGCCGCGATCTGGGCCGGCGCGCCGTTCTCCGCCGGCGACGTGGCGGACAGCCACCCGTTCATCCGCGAACTCATCGGCTCCGGTGACGAGGCACTCAACGAGGCCGCCGCCGAGCTGCTCGAGTCGGTCGAGGCGGACGAGGACGTCGACGCCTTCACCGAGGCACTGTCCTAGATGATCATCGCCATCGAGGGGATTGACGGAGCCGGTAAGAACACCCTGGTCCGCGCCATCCGGGAGCGGGTCGACGCCGACGTCCTGGCGTTCCCGCGTTACGACGTCTCCGCACCCGCCCAGCTGGTGCAGGAGGCCCTGCACGGCCGGATGGGCGATCTCACCGACTCGGCCTACGCCATGGCCACCCTGTTCGCCCTGGACCGCCACGGTGCCCGCGGGCAGCTCGAGCCGTACCTCGACTCCGACCGCATCATCCTGCTCGACCGTTACGTCGCCTCCAACGCTGCCTATTCCGCGGCCCGCCTGCGCGACGACGCCGTCATGGACTGGGTCCACGATCTCGAGTTCGGCCGTCTCGGACTTCCACGCCCTGACCTGCAGGTGCTGCTGGCCACGGAACCGGACACGGCGTCGCAACGGGCGCAGTCCCGCGAACAGTCGGACGCGTCCCGGGAGCGTGACCGCTACGAACGCGACGCGGGTCTGCAGCAGCGGACCTATGATGCGTATCTGAGGCTGGCCGGGCAGGGCTGGGCGGGTCGCTGGCTAGTGACCACTGACTCGGACGTAATATTGCAAGAGATCGCGAACATTACTCAAGGACTGTGATTTTCCATGGCGCCCAAGATTCTGGTTGTCGACGACGATCCGTCGATCTCCGACATGCTCACCCTGGTCCTGGAGACCGAGGGGTTTGATCCTGTCCCGGTCATGGACGGCAACGAGGCGGTGCCCGCTTTCCGCGAGCACCAGCCCGACCTCATCCTCCTGGACCTCATGCTCCCGGGCATGAACGGCGTGGACATCTGCCGCGCCATCCGCCAGGAGTCGAGCGTGCCGATCGTCATGCTCACCGCCAAGACCGACACCGTCGACGTGGTGCTCGGCCTGGAGACGGGCGCCGACGACTACATCACCAAGCCCTTCAAGCCGAAGGAGCTCATCGCCCGCATCCGGGCGCGCCTGCGCCGCACCGACTCCGAGCCCACCGAGATCCTCGAGGTCGGCGACCTGACCATTGACGTCCCGGAGCACACCGTCAAGCGCGGCAACGAGGAGATCTCGCTGACCCCGCTGGAGTTCGACCTGCTCCTGGAGATGGCCCGCAAGCCGCGCCAGGTGCACACCCGCGAGGAGCTGCTGGAGAACGTGTGGGGTTACCGCCACGCGTCCGACACCCGCCTGGTCAACGTCCACGTGCAGCGTCTGCGCGCCAAGATCGAGAAGGATCCCGAGAACCCGCAGATCGTGCTCACGGTGCGGGGCGTGGGATACAAGACCGGTCTGGCGGAATAGGGGAGAGCGCCCATACTTTCGACGATCGCCGCCTACTTCAACCGAGCGTATGACCGCGTCAGCGAGATGTGGCGGACCTCGCTCCAGGTCCGGGTCATCGGCTCGATCTTCGTCGCGTCCGCGGTCGTCATGTTCATCCTCGGGATGGCGCTCATCTCGGTGGTGACGTCGCGTCTCGTCGACGCGAAGTACGACATCGCCAACTCGGAGATCGACCGTGTCCGCGCGGCCGTGGAGCAGCAGATCGACGCCACGTCAGCGACCTCGACCCTGCAGGTGCGGCTCAACTCGGCGCGTGCCTCGCTGACGCAGCGCGCGGACCAGACCGGTGCGTCGGCGGTGTACGAGCCGGTGCTCGTCGTCACGCAGCAGGACGGCACCACGGTGACCTCCCCGGAGGGCTACCGCATCCCGGAGAAGCTGCGTCGTTTCGTCTCGGAGGACCAGGTGTCCTACCAGTTCGCCACCATCGACCGGGCGGACGGTTCGGCGTACAACGCCATGGTCATCGGCACCCCGACGGATTCGGACATCCCGGACCTGCAGGTGTACCTGGTCATGTCGATGGAGTCGGACGAGTCGACCCTGGCGCTGCTGCGGGGCCTGTTGTCCGCCGCCGGCGTGGTGGTGGTCGTGCTGCTGGTGGGCATCGCCTGGCTGGCGACGCAGCAGGTCACCGCGCCCGTGCGTTCCGCCTCCCGCATCGCGCAGCGCCTGGCTGCCGGCCACCTGCGGGAGCGCATGATCGTCGACGGCGAGGACGAGATGGCGCGCCTGGCGCTGTCCTTCAACGACATGGCTGAGAAGCTGTCCAAGCAGATCCACCAGCTCGAGGAGTACGGCAATCTGCAGCGCCAGTTCACCTCGGACGTCTCGCACGAGCTGCGCACCCCGCTGACGACGGTGCGCATGGCGGCGGACATGATCGCCTCCGATCCGGACAGCCTCGAGCCGCACACGCGCCGCGCCTCCGAGCTGATGATCCGCGAGCTCGACCGTTTCGAGGAGCTGCTGGCGGATCTGCTCGAGATCTCGCGTCACGACGCCGGCGTCGCCGACCTCTCCGAGGCGCGTATCGACGTCCGCTCGTGCATCACCTCCGCCTGGGAGCAGACCCGCCACATCGCCGAGAAGCTCGACGTCGACGTCCGCTTCGACACCCCGGAGGAGCCGGTCATGATCACCGGCGACTCCCGCCGCATCGAGCGCGTCCTGCGCAACCTCATCGCCAACGCCATCGACCACTCGGAGGGCAACCCCGTCGAGGTGGCCCTCGCCACCAACGACGACGCCGTCGCCATCACGGTCACCGATCACGGTGTGGGCCTCAAGCCGGGCCAGGAGGAGCTGGTGTTCAACCGCTTCTGGCGGGCCGACGCCTCCCGCCGCCGTCACTCCGGCGGCACCGGCCTGGGCCTGGCCATCGCCCGCGAGGACGTGGTCCTTCACGGCGGTCAGCTCGACGCGTCCGGCACCGTCGGCGTCGGTTCCCAGTTCCGCATGGTCCTGCCGCGCGAACCCCGCCAGCCGGTCACGAACAGCCCCCTGGAACTGGAGGCTCCGACCTCATGACACGCTTCCCCCGACTCCGCGCCCTCGCGGCCGTCGCCGCCTCCGCGGCCCTCGTCACCGGCTGCACGACCCTGCCCAATAACACCGAGCCGCAGGCCATCCGCTCCTTCGAGCCGCAGATCGAGGAGGACTCGGACCTGGGCCCGCAGCCCGGCCGGGAGCCCGACCTGCTGCTGCGCGACTTCTACACCGCCAGCGCGCACCCGACCCAGGACTATCAGGTGGCCCGGTCCTATCTGGCGAAGGACACCGCCCAGCAGTGGGACCCGCACGAGTCGATCCTGGTGGTCAACCGCATCGACCTCGTCACCGCCGCCGGGTCGACCAGTGAGCAGCGCACGTTCAACGTCCGTGGTGCCGTGGTCGGCCGGATCGCCGCCGGTGGTGCCTACGAGCCGGAGCACGGGGTGTACGAGGCCACGATCGAGATGGTCCGCACCAACGGGGAGTGGCGCATCGAGTCCCTACCCTCCGGCGTGGTGCTCGAGCGCACCGAGCTGCGCAACCAGTTCCAGCCGCAGCGCCTGTTCTTCTTCGACCCCACCGGCCAGGTGCTCGTCTCGGACCGGCGGTGGATCTACTCCGGTCACCAGTCCCTCGACAGTGCCCTGGTGACCCTCCTCGTCGAGGGACCCTCGCCCTCCCTGGAGCCGGGCGTGCGGGACGTGCTGCCGCGGGAGGCGACGTTCGCGGGCGTGGTCGACGGTGCCTACCACTTCACCGGTTTCGCGGACGCGGACTCCGATGCCCGGCTGCTCTTCGCCGCCCAGCTGGTGTGGACGCTGGCGGTGGCGAACGTGCCCGAGCCCTACTCCGTCGTCGTCGACGGCGAGGCCCTGGCCCCGGGGTACGAGACCCTGAGCACCGACGACGTCGCCGAGTTCAATCCGCGGGTCAACGCGACCGCGCCGGTGCCGCTCTACGCGCTCACCGACGGCGTGGTCAGCCGTGTCGCCTCCAACCAGGTCACCGCGGTGGAGGGGGAGCTGGGGCAGATCGGCGGCATCGAGTCCGTCGACATCTCCGGCGAGGGCAACGCCGCCGTCGTCCGCCGGGAGGGGGACGAGTCGGTCCTGCTCACCGGGCTCGTCGACGGCGACCTCACCGAGGTCCTGCGCGCCGATACCATCTCCCGCCCCACCTTCGAGGTCGACGCCAACAACCAGTGGGTCGTCGTCGACGGGGAGCGGATCATCCGCGTCGTGCAGTCCGGCCCGACGGGCGAGGTCAGCGAGGCGGAGGTCGGCACGGAGGGGCTCACCGCGCAGGGCGAGATCTCGGTCATCCGCCTGTCGAAATCGGGTGCCCGCGTCGCGATGATCATCGACGGCCGCGTCCACGTCGGCGTCGTCGAGCGGCCCGGGCCGGCCGAGCGGCGGATCGTCAACATCCGTGAACTCGCGCCGCAGCTCGGAGGTACCGCCCTGTCGCTCGACTGGCAGCCCGACGGCTCCCTCCTCGTCGGCACATCCACCCCGGAGACCCCGGTGTGGCGCGTCGAGCAGGACGGCTCCGCGGCAACATCCCTGCCCTCGGGCAACATCACCGCCCCCGTCGTGGCGGTGGCGGCGACCCCGTCCATGCTCTACCTCACGGACGCGCAGGCCACCCTCCAGCTGCCCACCACCGGCGGCGACAGCGTCTTCTGGCGCGAGGTGTCCGGGCTGCAGGGCCAGCGCGCGGCTCCGGTGGCCGCCAACTGACATGGATCTCCTCCTCCCGCGGCGCTGCGCCGGGTGCGGCGCCCCGGGCGAGCACGTGTGCGCCCGCTGCCGGGAGGTGCTGCGCAGCCCGCCGCGGCGTATCCACACCCGCGTCGACACGCACGTGCCGGTGTGGTCCTTCGGCCCCTACGCCGACACCCACCGCCGCGTCGTCCTGGCCATGAAGGAGCACCGGAACCTGGCGGTCCGCCGCCATCTCGGGGCGGTGCTCGCCGCTGGCATCCGCCATCTCCAGGCCCGGGGAGAGCTTATCGACGCCCCCGTCCTGGTCCCCGCCCCCACCCGCGCCCGCCATGCGCGGCTGCGCGGCGGCGACCCCGTCGCCGCCGTGTGCCGGGCGAGCGGGTGGCCGGTCGTCGACGCACTGCGCCACGGTGACCGGGTCGCGGACCAGGTGGGACTGGGCGTCGAGAAGCGGCGGGAGAACCTCGCCGGAGCGGTGCAGATTCAGCGCCTGCCCGGCGCTCCGGTGCTGCTCATCGACGATGTCGCGACCACCGGAGCGACGCTCGCGGCCAGCTCAGAGGTGCTTTTCGCGGCCGGGTGCACGGTCGTCGGGGCAATTGTGATCTGTCACGCATGAAACGCAGGGGGTGATGGCCGCCCGGTTATGACCAGATGTACGATGGGGGTTACTGAAGTTGTCCCACCACTAGTAGGGAGGAAGCAGATGACATCACCTGCTGAGAACACCGATGTCCTGAGCCCCGAGGCACAGGTCACCATCACGGGCCGCAACGTTGAGGTGCCGGAGCACTTTGCCGAGCGCGTCAACACCAAGCTCGCCAAGATCGAGCGGCTCGACCCGACCCTGACCTTCTTCCACGTGGAACTCCAGCACGAGCCGAACCCGCGTCGTGAGTCGGAGTCCGACCGTATCCAGATCACCGCCACCGGCAAGGGCCACCTGGCACGCGCCGAGGCCAAGGAGGACAGCTTCTACGCCGCGCTGGAGACTGCTCTGGCCAAGATGGAGCGTTCCCTGCGCAAGGTCAAGGCACGTCGTTCCATCTCGCGCTCCGGCCACCGCGCCCCCACCTCGACCGGCGTCGCCGCCGCCGAGATGGTTGCTCAGGCACAGAAGGCCCGCGAGGAGAACCAGTACGACGTCGACCCGTACGCCGATTCCGTCAAGGACGTCGTCCCGGGCCAGATCGTCCGCACCAAGGAGCACACCGCCACCCCGATGAGCGTGGACAACGCCCTGTCGGAGATGGAGCTCGTCGGCCACGACTTCTACCTCTTCATCAACGAGGAGAACAACCGTCCGTCCGTGGTGTACCGCCGCCACGCCTTCGACTACGGTCTGATCTCCCTGGCGGAGGAGGAGAAGTAGTTCTCACCGCCTGACCCCTGCCACGCCGTCGTCCCCAGCCCGGGGACGGCGGCGTCGGCGTTGTTGCGTACAATGACCCGGAAGAAACTAGTTTCCATCTCACCCTGAAGGACGACTGCACGTGTTCGGACTGTCCAAGCTGCTTCGCGCCGGTGAAGGGCGCACCGTCAAGCGTCTCAACAAGATGGCTGAGCAGGTGCTCTCTCTCGATGACGAGTTCTCCGCACTCAGCGATGAAGAACTGAAGGGGAAGACGGACGAGTTCCGGACCCGCCTGGCGGACGGTGAGACCCTCGACGACATCTTCCTCGAGGCCTTCGCCACCGCCCGCGAAGCCGCCTGGCGCGTCCTCGGCCAGAAGCCCTTCCACGTCCAGGTCATGGGCGGTGCCGCCCTCCACTTCGGCAACGTCGCCGAGATGAAGACCGGTGAGGGCAAGACCCTGACCTCCGTGCTGCCCGCCTACCTCAACGCCCTCGAGGGCAAGGGCGTGCACATCGTCACGGTCAACGACTACCTGGCCAAGCGTGACGCCGAGATGATGGGTCGTGTCCACCGCTACCTCGGCCTCGAGGTCGGCGTCATCCTCTCCGAGATGCAGCCCGACCAGCGCCGCAAGGCCTACGCCGCCGACATCACCTACGGCACCAACAACGAGCTCGGCTTCGACTACCTGCGCGACAACATGGCCCGCTCCCTGGCGGATCTCGTCCAGCGTGGCCACCACTACGCCATCGTCGATGAGGTCGACTCGATCCTCATCGACGAGGCCCGTACCCCGCTCATCATCTCCGGTCCCGTCGACGGCTCCTCGCAGTTCTACAACGTCTTCGCCCAGCTCGCCCCGCGCATGAAGGAGGGCATCCACTACGAGGTGGACCACCGCAAGCGCACCGTCGGCGTACTCGAGGACGGCGTCGGCTACGTCGAGGACCAGCTGGGCATCGACAACCTCTACGCCCCGGAACACTCCACCCTGGTCAGCTACCTCAACAACGCCCTCAAGGCGAAGGAGCTATTCACCCGCGACAAGGACTACATCGTCCGCAACGGTGAGGTCATGATCGTCGACGCCTTCACCGGCCGCGTCCTCG
The DNA here is from genome assembly GCF_900177745.1 of Corynebacterium pollutisoli. GTDB lineage: Bacteria > Actinomycetota > Actinomycetes > Mycobacteriales > Mycobacteriaceae > Corynebacterium > Corynebacterium pollutisoli. The sequence continues at coordinate 189,087 of NZ_FXAR01000004.1, forward strand.
GTGGCCGCCGCTACAACGAGGGCATGCACCAGGCCATCGAGGCCAAGGAGCAGGTCGAGATCAAGAACGAGAACCAGACCCTGGCGACCGTCACCCTGCAGAACTACTTCCGCCTCTACGACAAGCTGGCCGGCATGACCGGTACCGCCGAGACCGAGGCCGCCGAGCTCCACCAGATCTACAAGCTCGACGTCGTCCCGATCCCGACGAACCGCCCCAACATCCGCGAGGATCTCACCGACCGCGTCTACAAGACGCAGGAGGCCAAGTTCGCCGCCGTCGCCGACGACATCGCCGAGCGTGTCGCCAACGGCCAGCCCGTCCTCGTGGGCACCACCTCCGTCGAGCGCTCCGAGTACCTCTCCGAACTGCTCCAGCGCCGCGGCATCGCCCACAAGGTCCTCAACGCGAAGTACCACGAGCAGGAGGGCCAGATCGTCGCCCAGGCCGGCCTGCCCGGCGCCGTCACCGTCTCCACCAACATGGCCGGCCGCGGCACCGACATCGTCCTCGGCGGCAACCCCGAGGTCATCCTCGACATCAAGCTGCGCGAACGCGGCCTCGACCCCTTCGAGGACGAGGAGGCCTACCAGGCCGCCTGGGACGAGGAGCTCCCGCGCGCCCGCGCCCGAGCCGCCGAACTGGGCGACAAGGTCCGCGAGGCCGGCGGCCTCTACGTCCTGGGCACCGAGCGCCACGAGTCCCGCCGCATCGACAACCAGCTGCGTGGCCGTTCCGGGCGCCAGGGTGACCCGGGCACCACCCGCTTCTACCTCTCCATGCGCGACGACCTCATGGTCCGCTTCGTCGGCCAGACCATGGAGAACATGATGAACCGCCTCAACGTCCCGGACGACGTCCCGATCGAGGCGAAGATGGTCACCAACTCCATCAAGGGTGCCCAGGCGCAGGTGGAGAACCAGAACTTCGAGATGCGCAAGAACGTCCTCAAGTACGACGAGGTGCTCAACGAGCAGCGCAAGGTCATCTACGCCGAGCGCCGCGAGATCCTCGAGTCCAAGGACATCCAGCAGTACATCCGCCACATGATCGACGAGACCATCTCCGCCTACGTCGACGGCGCCACCGCCGTCGGCTACGTCGAGGACTGGGACCTGGACCAGCTGTGGAACGCCCTCGAGTCGCTCTACGGCCCGACCTTCACCTGGCAGTCCCTCCTCGACCAGAACGGTGGCGAGGTCTCCGCCGAGCAGCTGCGTGAGGCCCTCGTCGCCGACGCCAACGCCCAGTACGACGAGCTCGAGGCCAACGTCTCCGCCATCGGCGGCGAGTCCCAGATGCGCAACATCGAGCGCATGGTCATCCTGCCGGTCATCGACACCAAGTGGCGCGAGCACCTCTACGAGATGGACTACCTCAAGGAGGGCATCGGCCTCCGCGCCATGGCCCAGCGCGACCCGCTGGTCGAGTACCAGAAGGAGGGCGGCGACATGTTCAACCGCATGAAGGAGGGCATCAAGGAGGACACGGTGCGCAACCTGTTCATGCTCCGCAAGCAGTTCGCCCCGCAGGAGACCCCGGAGACCACCGAGGTGTAGCTCCTACGCCGACAGGCCCGCGGTTTGGCCATTTCCGGGGTGTTTGAACACCCCATAAGTGGCCAAACTGCGGGCCTTCAGGCCTGCTCAGGCCCAGGCGGCCAGAGTGCGCTTGTCCAGCTGCGCGCGGAACTGCTGTGTGGTGGTGGGCAGGAGCTCGTCGGTGGACCAGTCAAGGATCACGCCGTAGTGGCGGATGAGGTCGAGCTGATCGAGTTCGCCGTTACGGTAGCGCTGGGCGACGGCCTCCGGGTCCTCCGAGAGCTTGCCGACGCGGGAAAGACGCTGCTCCTCCCGGAGCTCGACCGTGGCTGCGTCGTCGAGCTCGTACTCGTCGATCTCGGGGTCGATCGCCCGGATGACGACACCGTAATCCTTGGCTGCCCGGCTGACGGAGACGTAACCGTCGATGACGTCCTCGAGGACCTCAGCGGGATCACGCTCGAGCGGATCACCGTAGCCGCCTCCGCCGGCGCTGGGGCGTTCGAAGGCGTCGCCCGGGCCGACTTCCACGTTGGAGAACAGGGCCCCGAGGTACTGCTCATCCTCACTGTTGCGGTTCAGGCACACACCCTGGGGAATGGAGGGCAGACCTCCTTCGATGCCCCAGGTGACGGAGCGGGAACGGTCACAGCAGTAGCTCATGACGGTGTCGGCGCAGTCGGTGAGGACACCTCCCTTGGACACACCCAGCCCGCCGCGGTATTTGCCCGGGCCCGCTGAATCGGTGATCAACGTGTGATGACTGGTGATGACGGGGGACAGGCGCTCCTGACCCTCCACAGGCTGGACGGCGAGCCCGGGCCCGAAGACGGGGGCGGTCGCGGAGGAGCCGTCCCGGTCGGTGCGGCCACCCCAGCCACCGGCCATCCAGTCGTACCACATGAAGAAGTCGCCCTTGTCCTCTTTGCCCTGGGCTTCGCGGGTGTCCCAGCCACCCACGAGGAGATACTGCGGCGTCGCGGCCGCATCCTGTTCTCCCTGCGTCTCGACGATGGCTCGGTCCTCGTCCTCTTCCGCGGAGACCGCACAGTCGCCGAGGTGATGCAGCTTCTCGAGGGATCGCGCCGGGGTATGCGCATCGCCCTCGGCGCCACCCTCTCCTGGGAGGACCTGGGTGGGGAGATGATCGCCGAGCTCCGCCGGGTTGTCCTGGGGTTGCAGGAGGGGCAGTACGCCGGCCCGGACGCGCACGCCCTCGGTTGGATCGACGGGGAGGAGGTGCAGCTCGCCCTGTCCCGCCGCGCACGCGAGACCTGGGACAAGCTCCGCCCGCACCCCGACCTGGTGCAGACCCTCGGGTCCTACCTGCGCAACTCCGGCAACCTCAGTCGCACGGCGGATGAACTGCGGGCCCACCGGCACACCGTGCGGAAAAGGCTGACGACCATCGAGGAACTCATTGAGGTGGATCTCGCGGATCCGGTGGTGGCGGCGGAACTGCTCATCGTGGCGGTCGCACTGCGGCGAGCGGATTGAGAGCTGACCTCGCAGTTTGGCCACTTCCGGGGTGTTCAAACACCCCATAAGCGGCCAAACCGCGGGCCTGTGGGGTTTGCGGGCTGTGGGGTTACAGCACCCGGAAACTCGCCAACCGAGTGCCTTCGACCCGCCCGGTGAAGGCGTAGGCGCGGCCGCCGGAGACGGCGGTGCCGAAGAACTCCCCACCGGGGCGCAGGTGCAGGGTGTCCACCCGCACCGCGCCGCGCACGCCCCGGCGTTGGCGCGCGGCGACGTGGAGGCGTACCGGCCCGGCGAAGCGCTCGGGCGGGAGGTGTCCGACGGGGCGCATCCCGAAGGATGCCTCGAGGGCGATGCGGGCTAGGGCCTCAGCGCGGCGCTGCGCCCCGGAATCCGGGGTCTGTGGGTGGGGTGGGGGAGGGGTGGCGTCGATAAGCGGGGGTGCGGGCGTGAGCACCTTGAGGTGGGTGAGGCCGGGGACGGGGGACAACATGGCTGCTCCAGTGGGTCACCGGGGACAGACGCAGGGTGGGCTGGGTATCATTGTGGCACGCAGAGAGCGAATTGACATGAGGGAGCAGCGAGTGCGTGGACTGATCGTGGACTTTGTCGGAGTGCTGGACGGCCCGGAGGAGGATCAGCGTCGCTGGCGCGAGCTGTTCGCCGCGGCGAAGGCCAACGGGGTGTCCACCGCGATCCTCTCCAATGATCCGGGCGGCCCGGGCGCGGAGCACATCCGCGAGTGGGAGTACAAGGGCATCGTCGACGCCGTGGTTCTCTCCGGTGAGGTCGGCGCGGAGAAGCCGGAGGCCGAGGCCTTCGCCGCCGCGGCCGCCGCAATCGATCTGCCGATGAACGACTGTGTGCATGTCGACGACTCGATCCTCAATGTCCGTGGTGCCGTCGAGGCGGGCCTGGTGGGCGTGCTGTACCAGGTGTTCGATCGGGCGGTCATCGAGATCTGCTCGATCTTCGACATCGAGGGCGAGTTCTGAGGTGCGCGTCTACCTGCCGGCGACGTTCGCCATGCTCACCACCCTGCATGAGACGGGGACGATGTCCGCACGCTCCGGGTGGGGTTTCGCGGCCACGCCGGCGCTGCTGGAGTTCTACACCTCCGGTGATGAGGACGAGATCGGCTACGCGGCGTTCCTCGACGCTGCGGAGGCGTCCCTGCGGCTGCTGGCCATCGGTGATGAGGAGACGTTCCCGCACCGGCGTGTCGTCGTGTCCGTCGATGTCGCGGACGAGGTGGTGACGCTGGCCCCGGAGAACGGGGAGTCCGTGGTGTCGCTCAATCCGGCGCAGATCCGGGTGGAGGACATCGCCGCGATCCACATCGACATCGAGGAGTCGGAGGAGGCCACGAAGGCCGCCGTCGAGGTCATCGACGCCGCCGACCTGGGGGACGAGGACGCCGAGCTGACCGTCGGTGACGCGCAGGACAATTTTATGGCCTTCTATGACCCCACCGAGCTGCCTTTCCTCGTAGAGTTGCTCTGAAAGGTTTTGTCCGGCGATGGACAAGGGGGTTACGTTCGCGTAGGCTACGCTGACGTAACCCAGACTTGAAGGAGAGGCCGATGACCGAATCGCCCGATGGACTCGCACGTTTCCGCGGCATTCTGCGCCGATTCACCACACCGCTGCTGCCCGACGACTACACCGTCCTGGCCAACCCGCTGTGGTCGAAGCGCGAGCTGCGCGGCAAGATCGAGAGCGTCGAGCGCTTCCCGGACGACACCATCCACCTGGTCATCCGCCCCGGCTGGGGCGTGCCCGTCACCTTCGAGGCCGGCCAGTACATCGGCATTGGCCTGCGCGTCGACGGCCGCTACACCTGGCGCTCCTACTCCCTGACCAACACGCCGGACACCCGCGACGGCCTGTTCTCCATCACCATCCGCGCGGTGGAGAAGGGCAAGCTGTCCACCCACCTCGTCGGCACCGCACGCCCGGGCATCAACGTCCGCCTCGCCGCCCCGGCCGGTGACTTCCACCTGACGGACCCGCTGCCGGAGAAGCTGCTGTTCGTCACCGCCGGCTCCGGCGTCACCCCGGTCATCGCCATGCTCCGCAGCATGGAGGGCCGCCGCGAGGAGACCGACATCAAGGTCGTCCACTCGGTGCGCAACCGCTCCGACCTCATCTTCGAGGACGTCCTCAACGACTACGACGCCCACATCCAGGTCACCTCCGAGGACGGCCGCGTCTCCCCGGCCGTGCTGGAGGAGCTCGTCCCGGACTTCCGGGAGCGCGTCGTCTACGCCTGCGGCCCGGCCACCATGCTCGACGAGCTCGAGTCCTGGGCCTCCGACCACGACCTGGAGATCCGCGTCGAGCGCTTCACCCTCGACCGCGCCTCCGACGCCAAGGGCGGCACCATCACCTTCGCCAAGCGCGGCATCGAGACCACCGTCGACGGCGCGACCACCATCCTCGAGGCGGGTGAGGCCGCGGGCGTCCAGATGCCCTTCGGCTGCCGCATGGGCATCTGCCAGACCTGCGTCCGAGAGCTTGTCGACGGCCACGTGCACGACCTGCGCACCGGCGACACCAAGGAGCCCGGCTCCCGCATCCGTACCTGCGTCGGCGTGGCCGCCGGCGACGTCACCATCGACGCTTAGGAGACCCCACCATGGCTATCGACAACATCAAGGCATACTCCCACCTCACCGACGAGGACATCCGAGAGATCGGCCGTCGCCTCGACGCCATCAAGGAGGAGTTCGAGGCGGACCTCGGCGAGAAGGATGTCCGCTACATCAAGAGCCTCATCCGTACCCAGCGCTACATCGAGATCGCCGGCCGCGGTGCCCTCATCTTCTCCGGCTACCGCCCGGCCTGGCTGGCCGGCGTCGCGCTGCTGTCGCTGTCCAAGATCCTCGAGAACCTCGAGATCGGCCACAACGTCATGCACGGCCAGTGGGACTGGATGAACGACCCCGAGATCCACTCCACCACCTGGGAGTGGGACAACGTCTGCCCGTCCTCCCAGTGGATGCACACCCACAACTTCGCGCACCACAAGTACACGAACATTCTGGGCATGGACACCGACGTCGGATACGGCGTCCTCCGCGTCACCCGTGACCGCAAGTGGGCCCCGATGCACGCCTTCCAGCCGGTCATCAACCTGACCCTGGCGTCGCTGTTCCAGTGGGCCGTCGGTTTCTACGACGTCGAGCTGGGTAAGGTCGCCGCCGGGCGCGCGACCTGGAAGGAGACCGCCCCGAAGTTCTGGGAGACCATGCGTAAGGCCGGCACCCAGGGCCTGCGTGACTACGTGCTCTTCCCGGCCCTGTCCGGCCCGAACTTCATGTCCACCGTCGCCGCGAATGCCACCGCCAACTTCGTGCGTTCCGTGTGGGCCTACGCCGTCATCTTCTGCGGTCACTTCCCGGATGAGGCCGAGACCTTCACCAAGGAGCAGTGGAAGAACGAGACCCACGACGAGTGGTACCTGCGTCAGATGCTCGGTTCCGCGAACTTCAAGGGCGGCAAGATTCTCACGATCCTGTCCGGCAACCTCAACTACCAGATCGAGCACCACCTCTACCCGGACATGCCGTCCAACCGCCTGGCGGAGATCGGCAAGCGCGTCGAGGCGATCTGCGAGGAGTTCGACCTGCCGTATAACACCGACTCCTTCCCGATGCAGCTGCTCAAGGTCCAGCGCACCCTGCTCAAGCTGACCCTGCCGAACAAGTACCTGGCCGCCGACCGCGACAACGCCCCTGAGGTCCGTTCCAACGCGGCTTTCACCAAGTACCCCGAGGTCGCCGAGAAGTTGCACGTCGGCGCCGACGAGTCCGGCCGCCGCGCCGGTCTGCGCACCGGCCTGCCGCTGCTCGCCCAGCTGCGCCCGACCGTCACCGAGGCCGTGCTTAACTTCTCCGGCCGCACCCCGGAGTGGCGCAAGAAGGTCGCCGCCGCCGAGGCTCAGAAGGCCGTCTAAGGAATATTCCGGCAGGCATATCACCCCAGGTATAGGTCGAGTGGCAGCCTCCCCCGCGGAGGTCGCCACTCGACCTACCCATGTCAGGCTATGCCTCGGGTGATATGCCTTTCGCGAACGCCAGGGCCGGCCCGGTGAAGACACGGCCGGTGGTGGCCAGGTGGGCGTCGAACAGCGCATCGCAGGGGCGGCCAGCGAACTGGCCGAGGATGCCGACGATCCCGGACGCCATGAACGCAGTGGCCGCCTGCACGTCCTCCCGGGTGGTGTCGAGGTCGAAGCGGCGGACCCACACCTGCTGCAGGAGGTCCTTGAGGTGGCTGATCAGCAAGGGGGAGCCGCCGTCGCCGACGAGCAGGCGCAGTCGCTCGACAGCGGACCGGGTGTGGGCATCGAGATGCACGCCGGTGACATCGCGGAAGGAGCCCCGCGCGACCTGCTCCCAGAAGGCGGTGACGATGCGCTCGTCGGTGCCGACTGGGGCGGCCCCTCTAGGACCCCGCGTACGGACGTACTCCTCTGCATGCGGCCCGGGGAGGAAACCCCAGGTCGCGTGGCACCGCCTGCACACAAACGGGTACGTCAGAACGCGCTCGCCGACTAGAGCTCCCACTCCTCCTTGGAGCGCAGTGCCTCCAGCAGCTTGCGCACCGCATCCCGGCGCCGCGCGGAGGCGGTGTCCGGCTCGAAGTCGTCGAGCGCGCACTCCGGGTCGGCCGGCGGACCGAGGTGGGTGCAGCCGCGCGGGCAGTTTTCCACCGCCGCCGCCAGGTCATCGAAGACGCCGATGACGGTGTTGTCGTCGACGTGCGCCAGACCAAAGGAGCGGATGCCCGGGGTGTCGATGATCCAGCCCCCGCCCTCGACGGGCAGGCGCAGGGCCACGGACTGGGTGGAGGTGTGCCGCCCCTTGCCCACGCCGGAGACCTCGCTGGTCTCGCGGTAGGCGTCGGGGACCAGGCGGTTGACCAGGGTCGACTTGCCCACCCCCGAGTGCCCGACGAGGGCGGTGACCTTCCCGGAGACGAGGTCGATGACGGGGTCGAGGGGATCGTCGACTCCCGCGACGACGACGGTGACGTCGAGGTCCGCGAACTCGGCGGCGAAGGGCGTCGGGTCGGCGAGGTCGGACTTGGTCAGGCACAGCACCGGGTGGACGTTGCCCACGAAGGCGGCGATGAGGGCGCGCTCGACGAACCCGGAGCGGGGCGGGGGATCGGCGACGGCGGTGACGATGAGCAGCTGGTCGGCGTTGGCGACGACGATGCGCTCGTAGGGGTCGGTGTCGTCGGCGGTGCGCCGCAGGACCGAGGTGCGTTCCTCCAGCTTGACGATGCGTGCGAGGGTGCCCTCCTTCCCGGAGGTGTCGCCGACGACGCCGACGCGGTCGCCGACCTCGACGGGGGTGCGGCCCATCTCACGGGCGCGCATGGTGACGATGGCCTCCTCCCGGCCGTCGAGCACGACGCCCCAGCGGCCGCGGTCCTTGGTGACGACCATGCCGAACTCGGCGTCGTCGTGCGTCGGACGGTCCTTGGTGCGCGGTCGGGTGCCGCGGCGCGAGGGACGGATGCGGACGTCGGATTCGTCCCACTGACGAGCTCTACCCACGTGCGACCATGTCCTCCCACATTGTCTCGAAGCCCGGGAGGGTCTTGGCGGTGGTCTGGACGTCCTCGACCTCGACGCCGTCGACGACGAGACCGATGATGGCGCCCGCGGTGGCCATGCGGTGGTCCGCGTAGGAGTGCCACACGCCGCCGTGCAGCGGGGCCGGGGTGATGCGCAGGCCGTCCTGCAGCTCCTCGCAGTTGCCGCCGAGCTTGTTGATCTCCGCGGCCAGCGCCGCCAGGCGGTTGGTCTCGTGGCCGCGCAGGTGCGCGATGCCGGTGAGCTCGGAGGGGGTGGACGCCAGGACGGCCAGGGCGGCGACGGTGGGGGTGAGCTCACCGATGTCGGACATGTCCAGGCTGATGCCCTTGAGGCGGCCGGAGGGGCCGGTGACCTGCAGGTCGTGGCCGGGGCCGGACTCGGCGGTGATGATGTCGACCTCGCAGCCCATGGTCTCGAGGACGAGGCGGATGGCGTCCCCCGGCTGGGTGGTGTCGAGCGGCCAGTGGCGGACCCTGACGGTGCCGCCGGTGACGGCGGCGGCCGCGAGGAACGGGGTGGCGTTGGACAGGTCCGGTTCGACGGTCCAGGTGCGGCCCTGGATGGGGCCGGGGTGGACCTTCCAGGAGTTCTCGGTGACGTCCACCCGGACGCCGGCGTGGCGCAGCATGGACACGGTCATCTCGATGTGCGGCAGCGAAGGCAGGCGGCCGCCGACGTGGCGGACGGTGATGCCCTTGGTGAAGCGCGGCCCGGCGAGAAGCAGACCGGAGACGAACTGCGAGGAGCCGGAGGCGTCGATCTCGACGACGCCGCCCTCCGGCGTGCCGCGGCCGTTGATGGTGAAGGGCAGGGTGTTGCCCTCGACGGGTACACCGAGGGTGCGCAGGGCGTCGAGAATGGTGTTCATCGGGCGGACGCGGGCCTGCGGGTCACCGTCGAAGACGACGACGCCGTCGGCCATGGCGGCCACCGGCGGGACGAAGCGCATGACGGTGCCGGCCAGACCGCACTCGACCTCGCCGCCGTGGAGGGGGCGCGGCTCGATGTGGATGGCCCCGTCGTCGTCACGGATGCTCACACCGAGGGCGCGCAGGGCACCGGCCATGAGGTCGGTGTCGCGGGAATGCAGCGCGTTGACGATGACCGACGGGTAGTCGGCGAGAGCGGCGAGAATGTAGGCACGGTTGGTGATCGACTTGGATCCGGGGACGTGCTGGGTCCACCGGATCGGTCCTGAAGCAGTGGGCGCAGGCCAGAGGGCGGTCATGGGGTCCATAATAGGCACTATGTGTGGTCGTTTCGTTCTGTTCACCACCGACGAGTCGCTTCTCGACGCCGTCGGCACCCTCCCGGGGGTCACCGAGGTCCACGCCCCCGAGGGCACGCCCGGCCCCCGCTACAACCTGGCCCCGACCCAGACCGTGCCGCTCGTGCGTCTCGACGGTCCCACCGCCCGGGTCGACCCCGCCCGGTGGGGCCTGCTGCCGCACTGGAAGAAGGATGATTCGGGCCCGCCGCTGTTCAACGCCCGCGGGGAGACGGTGGCCACGAAGCCGAGTTTCCGCGACGCGTTCCGGGCCCAGCGCGGGCTCATCCCCATGGACGGTTACTACGAGTGGCACGACGACGGCAGCGGCAAGCGGCCGCACTTCGTCTCCCTCGGGGAGGTCATGTGGGTGGCGGCCCTGTGGGCGACGGGCCTCGATCGGCTGTCGGCGACGATGGTCACCACCGACTCCCACGGGCCGTTGGAATGGCTGCACAACCGCCTGCCGCGCCTGCTGGCGACGGACGAGATCGAGCAGTGGGTGACCGGCACCCCCGAGCAGGCCGCCGAGCTGCTGCACCCGACCCCGTTGGACTACCTCGAGCGGCTCACGGTGCGCCCGGTGGACAGGGCGGTGGGCAACGTCCGCAACGACTACGCGGAGCTGATCGCCGAGAACTGAGCCCCGGTCAGCCGCGCCAGGTCTCCCGGGGCGAGCGCGATGTCGAGGCCGCGGCGCCCGCCGGAGACGTAGACCGTCTCCTGCTTCTCGACGCCCGCGTCGATCACCGTCGGCAGCGGGTTCTTCTGGCCCAGCGGGGAGATGCCCCCGGGGACGTAGCCGGTGGAGCGCTGGGCCTTCCGCGGATCCGCCATCGTCGCGGACTTGCATCCCAGGGCGGCGGCGGCCTTCTTCAGGGACAGCGTGTGCGTGACCGGGATGCAGCACACGGCGAGGCCGCGGCCGGTGTCGATGATGAGCGTCTTGAGGATGAGCCCCGGATCCACGTCATCGGCGGCCAACGCCGCGGCCGCGTGGGCACCGAAATCGGAGGTGCCGGAGTCGAAGGTGTGGAGCCGGTGGGGGACGGCGGCGTCGATAAGCGTGTGAACGGCGGGGGTGGGCACTCCACTATGATGGAACGAACCAGCCCTGATCACAAGAAAGGCGCCGATGTCGGAGACTGAGCTCGCCACCCGCTTCGAGGAGGAGGCACTGCCCCTGGTCGACCAGCTCTACGGCGGTGCCCTGCGCATGACCCGCAACCCGGTCGACGCCGAGGACCTCGTGCAGGAGACCTACCTCAAGGCGTACAAGGCGTTCGACTCCTTCAGACCGGGCACCAACCTCAAGGCCTGGCTCTACCGGATCATGACGAACACGTACATCAACGTCTATCGGAAGAAACAGCGCCAGCCCCTGCAGTCCCCGACCGAGGAGATCAGCGACTGGCAGCTGTACACCACCAGCTCCCACGATTCGACGGGCCTGGAGTCCGCCGAGGTCGCGGCACTGAAAAACATCCCCGACGGGGCGATCGCCGACGCCATGAACCAGCTTTCGGAGGACTACCGCATGGTCGTCTACTACGCGGACATCGAGGGCCTGGCGTACAAGGAGATCGCGGAGATCATGGACACTCCCATCGGCACCGTCATGTCGCGGCTGCATCGGGGAAGAAAACAACTCCGGCAGCTGTTGAAGGAAGTGGCACATGAACAGGGGATCGGTCTCGGCCACCCCGACATGGACATCACGACCCCGGAAGCGAGCGAGGAATGACTGAACCCTGTGGCGGCCGCTGCGAGGACATCCAGGCCCAACTGTGCGCGCTCTTCGACCCCTCCACCACCCCGGAGCGGGCCCGCGAGATCCTGCAGATCGTCGCCGAGTGCCCCCACTGCCACGGACGGTTGGAGTCCGAGCAGGAGATCCGGGCGCTGCTGCGCCGCTGCTGCACATCGGAGGCGTCCGCGCCGGCCGCGTTGCGCCAGCGCATCACCATGGAGATCCGCCAGATGCGTGTGACCCGCTACCAGGGGTAGGGGTTCCGGGGGACAGACCAGAAACCGCCCGTCGAGCAGATGCTCGACGGGCGGTTTCGCCGCTTCAACGTCCTGATCTAGGAGTTCGGGCGCTTGCCGTGGTTTGCGCCCTTCTTGCGACGGGCACGGCGCTTGCTACCACGCTTGCTCATGTGATTCTCCTTGGGTGAGGTGGTTGTCAACTTCCGACAACTCTAGCGCTCGGGCCCGGTCGCGAAAAATTGAGGTATGGGTTACGTATCTTTATCAGGCGGCGACGCGGGTGCGACGACCGCGGGAGTTGCGGCGCTTCAGTGCGCGACGCTCGTCCTCGGACATGCCGCCCCACACGCCGGCGTCCTGGCCGGTCTCCAGGGCCCACTTGAGGCACTGGGAGGTGACGGGGCAACGGTTGCAGACGATCTTGGCCTTGGCGATCTGGGTCAGGGCCGGGCCGGAGTTACCGACCGGGAAGAACAGCTCCGGATCCTCGTCGCGGCAGACGGCCTCATGGCGCCAATCAGACATGGGTTATTCTCCTTACACAGTTGGTGAAACGCGGGCATAGATGTGCACACCAAGGGCAGGCCACAGGAAAGTGGCCAGAGAAAAAGTTGCATCTCCACGGTGTCGGGTCTGGGCCGGGGCCCTACCTCGGTTCACATGGCGTTAACTCTGTGGTGTGTCAGAGTTAAGGGCCGGTTAACTGTCCGGCCGTTTTTGCTACCCGAGAATAATGACACGTGAACACAAAGTGCGCTAGGGGTAAACCCTAAAAAGTGAGGGAACTCACACGAATATATCCCCTGTGAAGATTGTGAAGTGGCCTGTGTCACTGTTTGAGGTCGTGTAGACAACTCTCGTGACCTGCGGAAACGGGTGCCTGCCCGGATGCATGTTCCGCCACAAAACGTCAAATCTTCCGGCCCCTGGGCGGCCCCCGGGGTCGTATCCCGCCGGGACCGCTATAGACTCAGTGTCCGTGACTGACGTGAACTCCCGCCCCCAGCGTCCCCGCCCGCCCGCACCGATCCGCTGGGCCGGCCTCATCGCCATCGTCCAGTCGGTGATCATCCTCGCCTTCGCCTCGGTGCTCGTCTATCGCGACGTCACGGGGCATGTCGAGGAGGACCTCATCTCCGACAGCGCGAACATCAACTGGGTCGGCACCGGCACCGCCGTGTTCCTGTGGATCATCTTCGGCGCCGCGATCTTCGCCGCCATCTGGATGATGCGGGGTCACCAGTGGGGCCGCGGCCTCATCGTCTTCCTGGAGATCATCATCCTCGGCCTGTCCTGGTTCATGTTCTCCGCCGGCGTGTGGTGGGCGGGCCTGCTCACCGCGGCCTCCGCGCTCGCCGCACTGGTCTTCCTGTTCCACCGCCGCTCCCTGGAGTGGGCGGAGGCCACGCACGGCTTCTAGCTAACGGAGTCCGTACAGGCGGTCGCCCCGCTTCTCGACGACGGTCTCACCCGCCACCCCCAAAGTCACCATCCCGACGTGGTCCCCCCGGTCCACCGGGATGGTGTTCTCCGTTTCCCCGGTCTCCCAGTTGACCACGGCGATGCCCTCCACCACGGGGACGAGGAGGCGCCCACCCGCGGCGACACCGGTGCCCACGGCATCATCGAAGGAATGCTGGACCTCCAGCTCGGTGGGGGAGAACAACACCAGGTGGCGCCCGTCGAACCACGTCATGTGGTGCGGCTGGTCGGCGGTGACCGGCGCGTAGGGCAGCTCCTGCTCCTCGACGGCGGGAGAGGTCACGCCCAGGCGGTGGAGTTCGGTGCCCTCGTCGGAGTAGGAGACGATCTCGGCGTCGTCGATGACGGCCGCCCCGGATTCCCCGACGGCCACCAGATACGCGGTGGGGGAGTCGAGCTCCACGGAGGAGCGGATCTCCGGCTCGCGGGACTGCTCCGGGGTGGCCTCCTGGAAGCGCAACCACGTGCCGTCCCCGCAGACCTCCGTGACCGCCAGCAGTTCGGAACGGGTGAGTGCGCTGGTGAGGCGGCACCCGGGGTGGGGCTGCAGGTGCGGTTCCTGGATGCCCTCGACCTTCCCGTACTCCACGGTGCGGACCAGGTCGGAACGCCACAGCTCGAGGCGTTCCGCACCGACGGTGCCCACCCGGTCATTGGAGTTGACCGCCACGACCTCGTCGGGGGAGACGGCACTGCGGGTGCGGTGGTACTGCCCGGTGCCGGCGTCGATGCTCACCACATCGCCGCAGCCGTTCGCGGCGCGCCAGGTGGTGACCACCCGCCCCCACGCCGCGCCGAGGGAACACAGCGGGAGGTCACGCGTGTACGACCACACCTCGGTGCCGTCGGCGGGGTCGAGGGCCCGCACCGTGTGGGCGTCGTGGGCGACGACGAGGCCGTCGATGACGAGGGGGCGGTGCACGCCGGGCAGGACCCCGGCGTCAGCGGACCACGTCTCCGCGAGTGCAGTGGGGACGGTCTCCATGGGGGCGGGGGCGACGAACTCGGACTCGGCGGGTCTCAGCTCGGACTCGCGGATCGGTGCCGTCAGCCACACGCCACCCACCGCGACGACGGACACCACGGCGATGAGGGCGGTGGAGATGAGGTCCCCGCGCGTGCGGCGCAGAGGGCGACTCATCGACGGCGGCCCCGCTCGCCCCGGTCCCCGCGCCCACCGCGGTCACCGCGGTCACCGCGCGGGCTGCGGCCCCGCGGCGTGCGCCCGCGGACGGCGGCCGCGGCCCCACCGAACACACGGCGCGGCTTGCCGACCGATTCCTGGGCTCCCTCGGGGATGGACAGGGCGTCGAAAAGCTCGGGGGAGGTGGAGAACCACTGCGGGGGCTCCGGCATATCCAGGCCGAGCTCGGCGTTGATGGCCTGCCACTTCGGCAGTTCGTCGTAGCCGACGAGGGTGACCGCGGTGCCGGAATGGCCCGCGCGGCCGGTGCGGCCGATGCGGTGGACGTACGTCATCGGGTCGTCCGGGGTCTGGTAGTTGATGACGTGGGTGACGTCGTCGATGTCGATGCCGCGGGCTGCGACGTCGGTGGCCACGAGGATCTCGATCGTGCCGTCGCGGAAGGCACCCAGGGACTTCTCGCGGGCCGGCTGCCCCATGTCGCCGTGGACGGCGCCGACGGCGAAACCGCGGCCCGCCAGCTCCTCGGCGACCTCCGCAGCGGTGCGCTTCGTGCGGGCGAAGATGATCGTCCGGCCGCGGCCCTGCGCCTGCAGGACGCGGGCGGTCACGGCGGCCTTGTCCATGCGGTGCGCCATGAACACGACCTGCTCCGTGGTGGAGTGGGTCTGGGCGGCGCCGATGTCCTCGGCCCGGATGTGCACCGGCTGGGAGAGGAAGCTGCGGGCCAGGGTGATGATCGGCCCCGGCATCGTCGCGGAGAACAGCATCGTCTGGTGCGGGTGGGTGAGCGCCGTGAGGATCTTCTCGATGTCCGGCAGGAAACCCAGGTCGAGCATCTCGTCGGCCTCGTCGAGCACCAGGATGGCCACCTTGTCCAGCTGCAGGTCACCGCGCTGGTAGAGGTCGATGAGACGGCCCGGGGTGCCTACGACCACGTCGACGCCCTTCTCCAGGGCCTCGATCTGCTCCTCGTAGGGGCGGCCGCCGTAGATCGTGGTCAGCCGCACCGGCAGCTTCGCCGCGGCGCGCGCCAGATCCTCGCCGACCTGCACCGCCAGCTCGCGGGTGGGCACGACCACCAGGGCGCGCGGGGTGCCGTCGAGCTCCTCCACGTCCGCGGAGTCGAAGACCCGGTCCAGCAGCGGCACACCGAAACCGAGGGTCTTGCCCATGCCGGTGCGGGCCTGGCCGATGAGATCCGTGCCGTCGAGCGCCAGCGGGAGCGTCAGCTCCTGGATGGCGAAGGTGCGGGTGATGCCCTGCGCGGCCAGGGCCTCACAGATCTCCACCGCCACACCCAGTTCAGCGAAAGTCGGGGAGGCGGACCGGGGGCCGGAGGACGAGGTAGATGCGGACACAACCTAGATACTAACGTCCCCGGTCTATGATGGGGCCCATGGATATCAAGATCGGTTTTGCAGATTCGCCCCGTGAACTCGTCATCAACACGGAGGACAACCAGGATGACGTCGCCAACCGGGTGGCCGAGGCCCTGAACAACGACCACGCGACCCTGCAGCTCACCGACGCCAAGGGGGTCCGCTACATCGTCCGTGCCCGCCAGATCGCCTACGTCGAGCTGGGCACCACCACGCAGCGTTTCGTCGGTTTCGCCGGCGCCTAAGGTTCATCGACCACTCCCCATGAGTTCCCGCCCCGCCCCGTCGGTACTGGCCCGTTACGCCCGTGAGCTGGGATGGCGTGCCTACGCCATCCCGGTTCTCCTCGTCATCACCATCTGGGTGCTCGTCGACGTCTTCACCGCGCCCGCCGACCCCGGGGAGACCGGCGCGGCCGGGCAGGCGACGGAGACGACGGCGACGGAGTCGGAAGACGGGGCGGCGTCGGAAAGCAACGACGACGAGGGCCGCTCCGGCCCGAACCCGGCGGACGACCCCGACCAGCAGCTGCCGCTCAACCAGCTCCCGCCCGGTGGCCCCTACACCGAGCAGGGGGAGGGCACCTTCCGCACGGTGGGCACCCCCGGCATGACCGCCGGTGAGGGTGAGGACATGGTCGTGCGGTTCGTCGTCGAGGTCGAGGACGGTGTGGACACCGCCGGCTCCGGCGGCGACGACGCGCTGTCCGCCATGATCGACGCCACCCTGTCCAACCCCAAGGGCTGGACCAACGACCGGGCCTTCCGCTTCGAGCATGTCGGCCCGGACGACAACCCCGACATGCGCATCCAGCTCACCAGCGTGGGTACCACCCGCGAGGTGTGCGGCGGCCTCGACCTCGAGATGGAGACCAGCTGCCACATCCGTATCGACGGGGTCAGCCGCGTCGTGCTCAACGAGTCCCGCTGGGTCCGCGGCGCCGCCCCCTTCAACGGTGACCTCGGCTCCTACCGTCAGTACCTGGTCAACCACGAGGTCGGCCACGGTCTCGGCTACGCCGCCCACGAGGCCTGCGGCGGCGAGGGCGAGCTCGCGCCGATCATGATGCAGCAGACCCTGTCTCTCAACAACGCGGAGCTGCACTCGATCAACCCGGACGAGGTCTACCCCGACGAGCCCACGACCTGCCTGTACAACCCGTGGCCGTACCCGCGCCCCGCAGTCCTCTAGGAGGGTGACCGTGTACCAGGAGACCGTTCCCGCCCACGTCGTCGATGCTTTCCAGGGGGTGCCCGGTCTGCCCGAGCCCGCCGGTCACGGCTGGGACCACGGCTGGCGGATCGGCCCCTACGTCTACTCCCGGGCCTGCGGGGTGGCGGCCGGCTGGTCCGCGAAACTGCGCGGCACCCTGCAGGTCGACGGCGTGCGCCTGGCCCGCCCGGTCCGCTCCACCGACGGCCGGTTCGTCGTCGCCGGGTGGAAGGCGTCGACGTGGATCGACGGGGAACTGGCGCGCCGGGTGGATGAGACGGTGCTCGTGGCCCTGCGCCTGGCCGAGGCGCTGGCCGCACAGCCCGCCCCGCCGGAACCCGAGCAGGCCGATCCCTTCGTGCTCGCCGACCAGCGCGCCTGGGAGGAGGACGCCCCGGAGTACCGACCCGTCACCGGCCCGCTGCAGGTCGGCCACGCGGACCTGCTGGCCAGCACTCTCTACCACGGGACGCAGGCCCCGGTGGTCACCGATCTCGTGCCCTTCGCCGCACCCCGCCCCGCCGCGTACACCGCGGCGCTGGTCATCGTCGACGGTCTCATCGCCGGGGCGGTGGACGACGGCATCATCGACCGCTTCCGCCACCTGCCCGACATGGACCAGCTGCTGCTGCGCGCGGTGAGCTACCGTCGCCACGTCAATGACCTGCATCCGGAGTCGACGTCGAACGCCCGATCGCACATCCGGAGGGTCGAGGACCTCCTCATGTCGGAGGCACCTGATACAAACTAGGGCATGACCTCACCTGCCCCGACCCCCGACGTCCGCCTGGTCTCCCGGGTACGCGAGCTGCCCACCCGTTCCTGGCCGGGTGAGCTCCCGTCCGCCGGGGTGTGGCGGGTGACCGGCCCCGCCGGCTCGGGGGTGTCGAGTCTGCTGGTGGACACGGTCCTGGCGCGGATCGACGCCGGGCTCGACCCCACCGGCATCCTCGTCGTCGCCTCCTCCAAGGAGACCGGCGCGCTGCTGCGCCGGGAACTCACCGACCGCCTCGCCGGCACCGGTTTCGCCTCCGAGGCCCCGCTGGTGCGCTCCATCCACTCGCTGGCCTTCGCCCTGCTGCGCGACGCCTCCCCCGATCCGGTGCGGCTGATCACCGGCGCGGAGCAGGACGCCGTCATCCGGGAGTTGCTGCGCGGTCACGCCGAGGAGGGGCGGGGCCTGTGGCCGGCGGAGCACCGCCCGGCGCTCACCTTCGTCGGTTTCGCCCGTCAGCTGCGTGACTTCCTGCTGCGTGCCGCCGAGCGCGGCCTGTCCCCGGAGGACCTGGAGGCACTCGGGCAGCGGCACGGCCGCCCGATATGGACCGCCGCGGGGGACTTCCTCCGCGAGTACGAGCAGACGATGGCCCTGTCCGCCGCCTCCAGCTACACCAGCTACTCCGCGTCCGAACTGGTCAGCGCGGTGCTGGAGAAGCCCGTCACCTCGCAGTGGCACACCCTCGTCGTCGACGACGCCCAGCACCTCGACCCCACCTCCGCGGAGCTCATCCGCCGCCTCATCCCGGGCACGGAGCTGGTGGTCATCGGCGGTGACCCGGAGCAGTCCATCTTCCGCTTTCGTGGCGCGACCCCGGAGTTCCTCACCGGCCTCGACGTCGACGACGAGATCCGCCTCCCCGAGTCCCGGCGGCAGCCGGACCGCGAGGTCGTCATCGTCGACTCCCCGTCGGTGCAGCACGCCTTCCTCGCGGACCGCATCCGCCGCGCCCACCTGCTCGACGGCGTCGCCTACTCCGACATCGCGGTCATCGTCCGCTCCACCGGTCAGCTGGCCCCGGTTCGCCGTGCCCTGCTGGCCGCCGGCGTGCCCGTCCACCTCAACCCGACGGACGTCGTCCTCTCCGAGCAGCGCATCGTGGCCAACGTCCTCCTCGGCGTCCGCGCGCTCACCGAGGAACTGAGCCCCGCCGACCTCGAGGAGCTGCTCCTCGGCCCCGTCGGCGGCGCCGACCCCGTCACCCTGCGCCGCCTCGTCCGCGGCCTGCGCCGCTTCGACCCCACCGCCCGCGGCGTGGACACCCTGCGTTCCCTGCTGCTTCCCGACGCCCCGTTGCCCGACTTCGAGGGCCTGCTCACCGACCGTGAGCAGGCCATCCTCGGCCGCATCCGCGGCGTGCTCGAGTCCGGCCGCGCGGCCCTGGGCGGCGGGGTGGAGGAGGTCCTGTGGGCCGTATGGTCCGCCACCGGGCTCTCCGACCATCTCCTGGCGGCCTCTCTCCGTGGCGGCGCGACCGGTTCCCAGGCGGACCGTGACCTCGACGCCATGATGTCGCTCTTCGACGCCGCCGGCGACTACGCCGAGCGTCGCCCCACCGGCTCCGTCCGCGGTTTCCTCACCCACATCGAGGAACAGGAGCTGCCCACCGGCGTCCGCGACCGCCGCACCGCCACCCCGGAGGCCGTCACCCTGCTCACCGCCCACGGCACCGTCGGCGGGGAGTGGAGTCACGTCGTCGTGGCCGGCGCCCAGGAGGGGGCGTGGCCCTCGCTGGGGTCCACCGGATCGCTCTTCGGCCAGGAGGAGCTCGTCGAGCTCGTCGACGCCGGGATCGACCCCGACCTGCCCGTCTCCCACACCGCCGACCGCCTCCGGGAGGAGCGTCGCCTCTTCCACGTCGCCACCTCACGCGCCACCACGTCGCTGCTGCTCAGCGCCGTGCACGCCCCGAACGCGGACGAACCCACCGAACCCTCCCGCTTCCTCGGGGAGTTCTGCACGGCCCACGGCATCGAGGTGCAGCGTTTCGCCGCGGACCCGGCGGACGAGAAGGCCGAGTACGACCCCCTCCACGTGCGCCTGCTCTCCGTGCCGGGGCTGCTCGCCGAACTGCGCCGCGTGGTGAGCGACCCCGCCGCCCGCGGCGACGAGCGCGCGCAGGCCGCCCGCCAGCTCGCCCGCCTGGCGCGGGCCGGGGTGCCCGGGGCCGACCCGGAGGGGTGGTGGACGACGACGGCGGCGTCGACAAGCGAGGCCCTCCCGGCGGTCACGGCGCTGTCGCCCTCGCGCATCGAGGGGCTGCTGACGTGCCCGCTGCGGGAGGTCATCCAGCGCCTCGTGGTCGAGGAGGAGACCCCCGAGGCGATGGTGCGGGGCTCGCTCGTGCACGCCTTCTTCGAGGCGCTCGGACGGGGGGCCGACGCCGACGAGGCGACGGCGCTCACCGTCGCCGCCTGGGAGTCCCTGCAGAAGTCGCCGGCGTGGATGCGGGCGGCGGAGAAGGAGGCCTTCGTCACCCTCCTCACCGAGGCCGCCGGCTGGCTGCGCTCGCGCCGGATCAACTACACCCAGGTCGGAGTCGAGGTCGGCGTCGACGTCGAGGTCACCGACGGGGTCCGCATCCGTGGTCGCATGGACCTGCTGGACAAGGACAGCGGCGACCGGCACTGGATCGTCGACCTCAAGACCTCCCGCACCGCCGTCAGCCACGACGACGCGGAGGCCCACCTCCAGCTCATGGCCTACCAGCTGGCCCTGAGCAGGGGAGTGTTCCGCGACGGGCAGGTCACCGACCCGGCCCCCGGGGAGCAGCCCCTGGAGGTGGCGGGAGGCAAGCTCGTCTTCCCCGCCCACGTCACCGCGAAATACGGCGTGGCGGAACGCGACCAGATGCCCCGCAGCAGCGAGGATCTGGCCGAGTTCGCCGAGCTCCTGCCCCCGCTCCTCGAGCAGATGCGCGGCCCCGTCCTCACCGCCCGCGCCAACGACCACTGTGAGCGATGCCCCGTGCGGAGCATCTGCCCCATCCAGCCCGAAGGAAAGGTGATCACCCGTGCGTGAGACCTCCCCCGTCCTGCTCTCCCAGTACCTCGGGCAGAAGTTCCCGCCGACCGACCAGCAGGCCGCCATCATCGGTGACCGCCCGGGCCCGCTGCTCGTCGTCGCCGGGGCCGGCGCCGGCAAGACCGAGACCATGGCGGCGCGCGTCGTGTGGCTGGTGGCCAACGGGCTCGCCCGCCCCGACGAGATCCTCGGCCTCACCTTCACCCGCAAGGCGGCCCAGGAGCTCGGCCGCCGCATCCGCCAACGGCTGGAGACCCTCGCCGGGGTGCCCGCCATCCGGGACATCGACCCCTCCGGTGAGCTGGAGAAGAACCTCACGACGATCGCCCCGACGGTGTCCACCTACGACTCCTACGCCGGGCAGCTCATCCGCGAGTACGGGCTTCTGGTCCCGGTGGAGCCCGCGGCGCAGATCATCACCGCCGCCGACCTCTACGCCATCGCCCACGAGGTGGTGACCAACCACACCGGTGAACTGGGGGCGACCCAGCAGGTGGCCACCGTCACCGAGTACCTGCTCAAGCTCATCGACGAGATGAACAACCAGGTCATGAGCCCCGACGAACTCGTCGAGGAGACCCGTGCCTTCCTCCTCGGTATGGAGGAACTGCCCCTCGACGGCACGAAGGACTACACGAAGGCCACCCTGAAGTGGCCCGAGATGCAGCGCCTGCGCCTGCAGTACCTGCCCCTCATCGAGTCCCTCCGGGCCGAGCTCACACGCCGTGACGTCGTCACCTTCAACGAGCAGATGTCCGTGGCGGCCCGCCTCGCCGCCGAGCACCCGGCCATCGGCGTGAGCCAGCGTGCCCGCTACAAGGTCATCATGCTCGACGAATACCAGGACACCTCGCACGCCCAGCGCATCCTGCTGTCCAGCCTGTTCGGTGACGTCAACGAGGGCTCCACCATCACCGCCGTCGGCGATCCCATGCAGTCGATTTACGGCTGGCGCGGGGCCACCGCGGCCAACCTGGAGGCCTTCGTCGACGACTTCCGTCGCGGCGAGGACGCCACCGTCAAACGCGAACTGACCACCTCGTGGCGCAACCCGCCGGAGATCCTCACCCTGGCCAACGCGGTCTCCGACAGTGTGCTCGGCCGGGGCGCCGACCGCGCCGTCGCTGCCCTCGAACCGCGCGACGGTGCGGACCCCGGGGAGGTCACCCTCGGGTTCTACGCCGACCAGGCGGAGGAGATCGCGGCCGTCGCCGACCTCATGGCCCGCGAGTTCCGGGCCCGGAAGGAGGCGGGCGAGAAGTTCACCGGTGCGGTGCTGGTGCGTGCCAACAAACACTCCCAGCCCATCGCCGACGCGCTCAACGAGCGTGGCATCCCCTTCGAGATCGTCGGGCGCGGCGGCCTGCTGCGCA
Source organism: Corynebacterium pollutisoli (assembly GCF_900177745.1). Taxonomy (GTDB): domain Bacteria; phylum Actinomycetota; class Actinomycetes; order Mycobacteriales; family Mycobacteriaceae; genus Corynebacterium; species Corynebacterium pollutisoli. The sequence continues at coordinate 211,369 of NZ_FXAR01000004.1, forward strand.
CCCCCGAGGTCGCCGACATGGTGGCCCTGGCCACCATGCTCATCCGCCCGCAGGACTCCGCGGCGGCGCTGCGCGTGCTCACCGGCCCCGTGGTGGGGCTCGGCCTCACCGATCTCGTCGCCCTGGGGCAGCGGGCGAAGAACCTCGCCGGCCGCGGCGAGCGCCTCATTCACCCGGAGGAGCCGATCGAGCGACTGGCCTCCCAGCTGGCGGAGCTCACCGCCGACCCGCCGGACCAGGTGCCGGGACTCACCGACGCCGTCGCCGACCTCGGCGAGCGCGGGCGCTATTCGGAGGAGGGGGTGCGCCGCCTCGAGCTGCTGTCCTCCCGCCTGCGACAGCTGCGTACGACGAGCCTGGCGAAGTCCCTGCCGGACCTGTTCGCGGACATCGAGAACGTCTTCGGGGTCCGCACTGAGGTGCTCGCCTCCGGCAACCTCGCCGGCGCAGTCCACCTCGACCGCCTCCACGACGAGGTGGCCGCCTACTCCGGTGACAGCCTCAGCGGCCTGCTGGACTTCTTCGCCCTGGCACTCACCCACGAGGACGGGCTCGAACCCGGTGAGGTGACCGTCCGGGAGGACCAGGTGCAGATCCTCACCGCCCACAAGGCCAAGGGCCTCGAGTGGGACGTCGTCGCGGTCGTCCACGCGGATTCGTCGACCTACAAGGCGACGGTGTCGACGTTCCTCACCAATGTGACCAAGGTCCCCGACCCCAGCTTCACCGCCCTGGAGGAGGCCGCCGACCGCAAGGACTTCGAGCGACTGGTCACCGGTGCAAAGGCCACCAAGACCCGCGACGAGGTCGTCGGCTGGCTGCAGGAGCAGAAGAAGGCGGAGGAAGAGGAGGCTTCGCGCCTGTTCTACGTCGCCATCACCCGCTCCGAGCGGGTGCTCTCGGTGACCGGTTCCCGGCGGATCTCCACCGCCGACCCCTACGAGCACCTGGTGCGCCTCAAGGAGGCCGCCCCCGAGTCGGTCGTCGCGTGGGAGACAGGGGTTCCTGAGGAGACTGAAGAGACGGACGGCACGGCGGAGATCCCGGAGCCGGAGACCGGCACCTTCCCCCAGCTCGAACCGGACCCGGACGCTATGTCTGGTGCGGAGCTGGTCCGCCGCGCCATGGCCGATCTGCCCGCGCAGACCAGCGGCGAGACCTTCGACTTCTGGGAGCGGGAGACCACCGCGCTCATCGAGGAGTGGGAGGCCGCGCAGGCCCCGGTCGTCGAGGTGGAGCTGCCCGGTGAGCTCACCGCCACCGACCTGGTCAACCTGCGTGCCGACGCCCTGCAGTTCGCCCGCCGCCAGCGCCGCCCCGTGCCGTTCAAGCCGAACCAGTACGCCAAGCGCGGCACCGCCTTCCACGAGTGGCTGGAGGACCGCTTCGGCGCCAGTGCGCTGCTCGACGAGAATGAGCTGCCCGGTATCGACGAGGTCCCCGTCGACGCCGACCAGCTGGCCCGCCTCAAGGAGAGCTTCCTGGACAGTGAGTGGGCGGAGCGGACCCCGGAGTTCGTGGAGCAGCCCTTCGAGGTGAGCATCGGCGACGCGATCGTGCGCGGCCGCATGGACGCGGTGTTCCGTGACCCGCAGAACCCGGACGGGTGGCTCATCGTCGACTGGAAGACGGGCCGCCCGCCGAGTGGTGCAGACCGGAAGGCCGCCATCATCCAGCTGGCCGTCTACCGGGAGGCGTGGCTGCGCATTCTCGGGGAGGAGCAGGCCCCGGTGCGCGCCGCCTTCCACTACGTCGGCTGGGGCGAGACGCTCGAGCCGCACGACCTGCCCGGGCGGGAGGAACTGGAGCGACTGCTGGCGGACGCCGTCGTCGATAAGCAGTAAAGTCAGGTCCACGACAGGAAGGAGCGACGGGCATGCGCGACCGCATCCGCGAACGTTTCCGTGGGGACACGGAGCTCAGCAGTCTGCCGGACCATGCGCTGCTCGGGATCATCAACATCCCGGGCGCCATCGCGGCGAGCCCGTGGTCCCTCATCGGACGGCGGGTGCTCTACGCGTTCCTGCTGCTGTTCCTGGTGGCGCTCATCGTCTACCTGGACAAGGACGGTTACTCGGAGCACCTGACGTTCATCGACGCGTTCTACTACTCGGCGGTGTCACTGTCGACGACCGGGTACGGCGACATCACCCCGGTGACGCAGTCCGCCCGCCTGATGAACATCGTGGTGATCACCCCGATCCGGATCGCCTTCGTCATCCTGCTCGTCGGCACCACCCTGTCGGTGCTGACGGAGAATTCCCGCAAGACCCTGCAGATCCAGCGTTGGAGGAAGAGCGTGCGCAATCACACCATCGTCATCGGCTACGGCACGAAGGGCCGTTCCGCGGTGGCGGCCCTGCTCGCCGATGGCGTGGCGCCGAACCAGATCGTCGTCATCGACACCGACAAGCAGGCCCTGGCCCGCGCCGAGAACCAGGGGCTGGTCACGGTCTACGGGTCGGGCACGAAGGCGGATGTGCTCAAGATCGCCGGCGTCACCCGCGCCCGCGCCGTCGTCGTCGCCCCCAACGTGGACGACACCGCCGTGCTGGTCACACTGTCGGTGCGGGAGATCGCGCCGTCGGCGATGATCGTCGCCAGTGTCCGTGAGTCGGAGAACCAGCACCTCCTCGAGCAGTCGGGCGCCGACTCCGTCGTCATCTCCTCCGAGACCGCTGGCCGCATGCTCGGACTGGCCACAGTCACGCCCTCCGTCGTCGAGATGATGGAGGATCTGCTCAGCCCGGATGAGGGCTTCTCCGTCGCCGAGCGCCCCATCGCCGAGGACGAGGTGGGCGCCAACCCGCGTCACCTCGCCGACATCGCCCTCGGACTGGTCCGCTCCGGCGAGCTGTACCGCATCGACTCGCCCGAGGCCGAGACCGTCGAACCGGGCGACCGCCTGCTGTTCATCCGCCACGTCACCGGGGAGGACGTGAAGAGTGTTTCTGCCGATCGGCCCCGCGGGTGAGGTTCCCGTCGACGCGTCCGGCACTCCGCTCCACCTGTCCCGCCCACCCGGGCCGCCGAACGCGCACCTGACCGTCCGGGTCACCGCCGACCTGTCCGCCGTGCGGATGAGCCTGGCGGAGCTGGAGTCGCTCCTGCCTCCCGGGGGACGGGTGGTGGATCCGCGTGCCTTCGGCGGCGACCGGGTGGTCTCCCGGGCGGTGGCGCTGCTGCGGCACCGGGAGCAGTCGGGTTTCGACCCGGCGGACGGCTCCCCGCTGTACTTCGAGGCCGACGGCGTCGTCGCCGTGGGAGCCGCGGGGCGGCGCATCTTCCCGCGCGTCGACCCGGCGGTCATCGGGCTGGTTGAGCTGCACGGAGAGGAGCGGATCCTGCTGGGACGCAACGCGCGGCGCGGCAGCTACTGGTCGCTCATCGCCGGATACGTCGAGCACGGGGAGAACCTCGAGGAGGCCTTCGCCCGGGAGGTCCGCGAGGAGACCGGCCGCCGCGTGTCCGACGTCCGCTACTGGGGCAGTCAGCCCTGGGCCGTCAGCGGGTCCCTCATGGTCGGGTTCACCTCCGTGACCGGGGACGAGCACCCGGTGGGGGAGACCGACGGGGAGCTCATCGAGACCCGGTGGGTGTCGCGGCCGGAGCTGGCCGACCTACCCCTGGCCCGCCCGGGTTCGATCGCACATGCGATGATCACCCAGTGGAGGGATGAGTGGGACGAATGGAGGAACACATGGACCGCCCGGTGATCGACCTGTCGGATCTGGACGACGACCAGCGCGTCGCCGCCACCGCCCCGCGCGGGCCGGTGTGCATCCTGGCTGGTGCGGGCACGGGTAAGACCCGCACGATCACCTACCGGATCGCGCACCTCATCAGTCAGGGTTTCGTCAGCCCCAACCGGGTGCTGGCCGTGACGTTCACCGCGCGTGCGGCCGGCGAGATGCGCCACCGCCTGCACCTCATGGGCATCGGCGGGGTCCAGGCGCGCACCTTCCACGCCGCCGCGCGCCGCCAGCTGTCCTACTTCTGGCCGCAGGTCGCCGGCTCCCTGCCGTGGCGGCTGCTGGACAACAAGTTCCCCCTCGTCGGCCGTGCCGCCCGCGGGGTGGGTGTGGAGTCGACGACGGAGAACGTCCGCGATCTGCTCGGTGAGATCGAGTGGGCGAAGGCCAGCCTCATCACCCCGGACCAGTACGCCGAGCGGATCGTCGGCACCGACCGCACCCCGCCGGTGCCGGCCGCGAAGGTCGCCGAGGTGTACCGCCGTTACGAGGCCGCCAAGACCACCGAGGAGGGCATGCTTCTCGACTTCGACGACCTCCTCCTCCACGTCGCCGCCGCCCTGGAGAACGCCCCCGGCGTGGCCGACGAGTTCCGCGAGCAGTACCGCACCTTCGTCGTCGACGAGTACCAGGACGTCACCCCGTTGCAGCAGCGGGTGCTGCAGGCCTGGCTCGGTGACCGGGACGACATCACCGTCGTCGGCGACGCCAACCAGACCATCTACTCCTTCACCGGCGCCACCCCGAACTACCTCCTCGATTTCCCGCGGACCTACGAGAACGCCACCCTGGTGAAGCTGCAGCGGGACTACCGTTCCACCCCGCAGATCACCGACCTGGCGAACACCGTCATCGGGCAGGCCACCGGCCGGGTCGCCGGCACCCGCCTGGAGCTGCAGGGCATGCGGCCGGACGGCCCGGAGCCCACGTTCCACTCCTACGACGATGAACCCACCGAGGCCCGGGAGGTCGCCGGGCAGATCCTCACCCTGTTGGGCCGCGGGGTGCCGGCCAGTGAGATCGCGGTGCTCTACCGCATCAACGCCCAGTCGCAGGTCTTCGAGCAGGCGCTGGCCGACGCCGGCATCGTATACCAGGTCCGCGGCGGCGAGGGCTTCTTCAACCGCCCCGAGATCCGGCAGGCCGTCTCCGAGCTGGTCCGCGTCGCGCAGCGCACCGATCTTCCCGACGACCCCGTCGCCGTCACCCGCGCCGCCCTCGCCCCGCTGGGCCTGACCCCCACCGAACCCGAGGGTGCGCAGGCCCGCGAGCGCTGGCAGTCCCTGGTCGCGCTGGTCGACCTCGTCGAGGAACTCGTCCGCGCCCAGCCGGATCTCACCCTCACCGGGGTGCTGCAGGCCCTGCGTCAGCGCGCCGAGTCCAAGCACCCGCCCACCGTCGAGGGGGTGACCCTGGCCAGCCTCCACGCCGCGAAGGGTCTCGAGTGGGACGCCGTCTTCCTCGTCGGCCTGGTGGAGAACACCCTGCCCATCTCCCACGCCATCAAGGCCGGCGCGCACCAGGTGGAGGAGGAACGCCGTCTCTTCTACGTCGGTATCACCCGCGCCCGCGAGCACCTGCACCTGTCGTGGGCCCTGGCCCGCCAGGAGGGGGGCCGCAAGTCCCGCAGCCGTTCCCGCTTCCTCGACGGGGTGGTGCCGCAACTGGAGATCGAGAAGGTCCCCGCCCGCACCGTCCGTCCCAGGCGCTGCCGCGTGTGCGGTGGCCCGCTGTCCACCCCCGGGGAGAAGGTCATCGGCCGCCACGAGGACTGTCCCTCCGGCGCGGACGAGGAGATCTTCGAGACTCTGCGCGCCTGGCGCGCCGAGGCCTCCCGCGAGGCCGGCGTCCCCGCCTACATCGTCTTCTCCGACGCCACCCTCATGGCGCTCGCCGAGGCGCTGCCCGCCGACCGGAACGAGCTTCTCGACGTCCCCGGCGTCGGCCCCGTCAAGGTCGAACGTTATGGCGCGCAGCTGCTCGCCGTCATCGACGCCTTCCGCTGATCCCGGCCGAAACAGACCGGGCACCGCGGGTGGGTGTCCATCACCTCGCGGGTGGATCCCGCCCACGGGTCGGTCACGAGGATCTCGCCCGGCACCGGGGACAACGGTGACACCCCGGGCGGCGTGGTGCCGCCCGCCAGTTCCGCGATGACCGCGGTGGCCTGCCCGACGACCATGCTCAGCGTGGCGGGGGAGGGGCGCACCGGGCCGCCCGGCAGCTGGGTGACCACCCGGTGCCACAGGCCGTCCCGGTCGGTGTGGTGCAGGTCGTGGCACAACGGGCAGGGACCGGCGGCGTCGATACGCAACGGGCCGATGACGCCCCGATGATCGACGACCGACACCGGCACCGACGTCGGGGCGAAGCGCGTGAGCATCGGCGCCATCGCCCGCGAATGGGCGAGGCGGTCGACGACCACCACCGGCACGGTGATCTCCGCAGCCGCCAGGTAGGCGTACTCGGACTCACCCCGCACCGGGGACCGCACCGTCACCCCCGCGGCGGTGAGCATCTCCGTGAGCAGCTGCGCCAGCCGACCGCGCCCCAGCACGATGACCGAGGCGTCGCGCGGTGGGACGAGGATCCGGTAGGCGACCAGATCGTCGAGCAGGCTCGCGGCCGCCGTCCGGGCCAGCCCGGCCGCCACCAGCCGGTCGAGCAGCTCCGTGCGCGGCCGGGCGCGCCGGGCCGCCAGCAGCGTCGACATGATCATCGGTGCCTGCGCCGTCTCGACGACCCCGGCACGCGTCGCATCCACCCCGAACTGCAGGGCGTCGCGCCCCCGCAGGTAGACGTGCGCCCCATCCGCCAGGCGCAGCGTGTCGCCATCCCCCATGCGCCTATCTGACCACAGATACAATGCCTTGTCATGCCGTCTCACCCGCCCGCCGTTGAGGTCATCCGCTCCGCTCGCCGTCACCGCACGGTGCAGGCCCGGCTCGTCGGCGACACCGTTGAGGTCCGTATCCCCGCCCGGATGAGCGCCGCCGAGGAGGAGAAGGCCGTGGCCGACATCCTGGCCAAGCTGCGGCGGAAGTCAGTGGCCAGCGCGACCTCGGACGAGGATCTGCAGGCCCGGGCGGAGCAGCTCAACGCCCGGCACCTGGAGGGCCGGGCCACGATCGGGTCGATCCGGTGGGTGGGCAACCAGCACGCCCGGTGGGGATCCTGCACCCCCTCGACCGGGACGATCCGCATCACCGACCGCCTGCGGAAGGTGCCCGACTACGTCCTCGACGCCGTCATCCTCCACGAACTCGTCCACACCTTCATCCCCGGGCACGGGCCGGAGTTCTGGGAATGGGCCGACCGGGCTCCGCAGGCCGAACGCGCGAAGGGTTACCTGGAGGCGTACCAGCGCTTCGGGTGAGCGCGGTTGCGCATTTCGACCTGACGTTAAACCCCGGGATCAGTCGCATCCTGGGGAAATGCGGGACCAGTGTCAGGTCCACTTGTCCGGCTGGCGCCGAGCATCCCCCCGCCTCCCGGGGAGGGGAGGGTTACTTCTCGGTCGGGGTGTCCTCACCGGAGTCGTCCTCCGGGTCGGTGTCCTGCTCGCGCAGCATCTCCTCGAGCTTGGCCAACTCGCGGTCGAACTCATCGGAGTCGCCCTCCCCGAGGAGGCCGTCGATGAAGTCGGCGGAGTTGTCCAGCTGCTCCGCGGAGGGCATGAGGTCCGGGTGCTCCCAGATGCCGTCGCGGCGCTCCTGGCCGACGGCGATGTCGACGCGACGCCACAGCTCCACGGCCTCCGCGACCTTGGGGGCGGCGAATTCGATGCCGACGATCTTGGCGAAGGCCTGCTCGGCGGAACCACCGGTGGCGCGGCGGCGACGCCACGCCTCGGTCATGGTCCGGGTGGAGGGGATGCGCTCGCTCATGGCCTGGTCGACGACGTACTCGACCCAGCCCTCGACGAGGGCCAGCAGGGTCTCCAGGCGGGAGACGGCCTGGGCGTTGCGGGAGGAGATCTTCGGGGACAGGTCCATGCCCTGCAGGCGCTGCATCGCGTCCTGGATGGCGGCGGGGTCACCGGACTCGAGGTTGAGCTCGCGGGTGGCCTCCTCGATGTGGGAGGTGTCGATGACCAGGCCGGCGGCGTACTCCTCGACGGAGGAGACGAGGCGCTCGACCAGCCACGGCACATGGCGGTAGAGTCGCTGGCGGGCGGACTCACGCGCGGCGATGTAGACCATGAGCTCCTGGCCAGCGACGGTGAGCTCCTTGCCGGCGGCCGTGATGTTGGTCGGCAGGAGGGCGGTGACGTCGGTCGGGGCGACGGGCAGTCCGAAGTCGGAGCCGGTGAGCGCCTGCTTGGCCAGGTCACCGAGGGCGTTGCCCAGCTGCATACCGAAGTTCATGCCGGACATCTGGTTCATCATCTGCAGCATCGGGCCGACCATTTCCCGGGCCTCCTCCGGCAGGGACGCCAGCTGTGCCTCGTTCATGTGCTCGGCGACGGGGCTGACAAGGCGCTTCCACATCGGCAGCGTCTGGGTGAGCCAGTCCTCCGCGTTCCACGCCACGACGCGGCCCCCGGCGGTGGGCATCTGCGTGGTGTCGTCGAGCCACAGCTCGGCGAGGCGCGCGGCCTCCTCCACGGCGGCACGGTCCTGGTCGCGGACGGGCGCGACCTGCCCGATCTGCTGCCGGGCGATGCGTTCCGCGAGGGCGTAGTTGACGGGGCCCTGGCCCTCGGGGGAGTTCATCGAGGAACCCATGCCGGAGAGCATCTGGCCGAACTGGCTGAGCATGTCGCCCAGCCCGCCGGATCCGTCCGCCCCGCCGAAGCCGAAGGGGCCGAAGGGATTCTGGTCGCGGCGTGACTTGTCGTCGTCATCGTCGCCTGGTCCGAAGGAGAAGCCGAATCCACCTGTGTTCATGGCATCCAATCTACCGGCGGGCGGCAACCATAAGCCATGATGTGGGCAACGCTGACAGCGAACACAGGTACCCTGATTCTCCGTGAACGATTCCTCGACCCCCGCCAACCGTCGACTCCGCACCCTCGCCTGGGGTGCCGTGCCGGTGCTGGCGATGACCGCACTGGTGTCGATGGACCACATCCCGGGCACCGACATCTCGCTGACCGTGCCGTATGCCGCGGAGGGGCCGGGCCCGATGTTCGACACCCTCGGCCAGGTCGAGGGGGCGCCCGTCGTGGAGATCGACGGCACCGAGGTCGACGACACCTCCGGGGAACTGCGGATGACCACCGTCTCGGTGCGGTCGGGCATGACCCTGGCCCAGGCGCTGAGCCGCTGGCTGACCACCGACGACACCCTCGTGCCGATCGAGCAGGTCTTTCCGCCGGATCTCACCCCGGAGCAGGTGGAGCAGGCCAACAAGGCCGCCTTCTCCTCCTCGGAGGCCGCCGCCACGGTCGCCGCCATGAACTACCTGGGCCGCCCGGTGGAGGTCGTGGCCGCGGAGATCATCGAGGATTCGGCGGCCACCGGCCGCCTCGAGGCGGGTGACGTGATCACGGCGGTGGACGGACAGGGCGTCGATAAGCCGGGTCAGGTGCAGGAGATCGTGCGGTCGAAGCAGCCGGGCGAGCAGGTGACGCTCACGCTGCGGCGCGGCGGCGCGGAGCTCGAGGAGACCATTGAACTCGGCGCGAATCCGCAGGACGAGAAGCTGGCGATGCTGGGTGTGTACATGAACTCGCAGCCCGTCGACGGGGTCGAGGTGTCCTACAACCTGCAGGACATCGGCGGCCCGAGTGCGGGCATGATCTTCTCGCTGGCGGTCATCGACAAGCTCTCCCCGGGCGAACTCAACGCCGGGCGTACCGTCGCCGGGACCGGCACCATCGCCGAGGACGGCACCGTCGGACCCATCGGCGGCATCGAGCACAAGGTGCGCGCCGCGGCGGAGGACGGGGTGGAACTGTTCCTCGCACCCGCCGCCAACTGCGGGGAGGCGCTCCAGGGGCAGCGCGGGGATATCGTCGTGGCGCAGGTGAGCACGCTCGATGACGCGATCACCGCGATGGCGGACTTCGACGCCGGGCGCGATGTGGTGACCTGCGGCTAGGCCGGTCAGGTCTCGGTGTCGGCCGGCTCCTCCGGCTCCGCGGAGGGCTGCTCCGCCAGGCCGAGCTCGTAGATCCGCTCCTGCGGGTCGACGCGGTCGGAGGAGACCATCTGCTGCATGACCAGGCCCTCCTCATTATCGACGACCGTGATCACCGCCGTCGTCCCCAGCGTCGACCAGCCGACGACCTTGCGCCCCGTGTCCTCCACGACCCGCGAGCTGCGCAACTCGGTGATCAGCTGCGTCGTCGACGCCGCCTTCGACATCGACTGGAAGAACTGGAACTGACCGACCTCCGGGCCGGAGCACTCCCACGCGTTGCTGATGCCGCTGTCGTTGCACGACTCGAACTGGCGGAACAGCGAGGCCGGCGCGACGGAACCGAAGATCTTCTGCACCTCGGCGACATCGTCCGGCACGCCCCGCCTGCTTGTCGACGACACCGTGGTCCCCGTCGTCTCCGGGGCCCGGGTGGTGCGGGTCGTCGTCTCCTCGCTCGTCTCCTCCGTCGTGGGGGTGGGGGAGGAGGTGGTGGTCTCCGTCACCGCGGTGGTGGCCGTGGGGGCGGTGGTGGTCGGTTCGGTGGTCGGTGCCGGCTCATCCTCGGAGCCGCACGCCACCAGGCCGACGCTGAGCAGCACCGCGGCGGTGGCGGCGGTGACGCGGGCGGGGCGGGGGAATCGCACGGGGGCCTCAGACTCCTTGGAAAACGACGTTCCGGACCAGTCTAGTCGACCGGATCCGGGTCCTGCTCGAGACCGAAACGCAGGGCGGAGATCACCCCGGGGGCAACCTCCGGGCCGCCCCGCAGCTCGATGTCGTCCTCGGCGAAGGCACCCGCCTCGGCCAGCTCCTCCTCGGTGGGACGCAGCTGGAGGAGCGTCAGCTCGACCCCCTCCGGGCGCAGGACGCCGGAGAAGAGGCGGGCGGGGCGGGCGGGGGCGTCGGCAAGCGAGGCCTCGCGGAACATGATCTCCTGCGCGAGGACGACACCCTCGACCTCTGCGGGCCAGGCCAGGCGGGAGAGGTAATCGCCCAGCTCATCGGAGCCGGGGAGGATGTGCCCGGGCAGTTCCTGCACGACGAGGGTGAGGGGCGCGGCGTCGTCCGGATCGGGCAGCTGATCGGCGAGCAGGCGGGTCGGGACGAGCGCGAAGAGCGTCGGGGCGGCGTCCCACCCCTCGGCGTGCACGAACTCGACGGCCTCCATCATGGCCTTGTTCAGCGCCTGCGAGGTGTTTTCGGGAACTGTCACGGTCCATCCTCCGTTGGTCACACAGGGGTGTACTTCTCTAGGCTATGGACAGTACACCGGCAGAAAAGTATGTCTTAAATATTTAGGAGAAGGACTTGGCCACCGGCCTCTCACAACCCTCCCCGTCCGTCAACCGGCCACCACGGCTGCTGAGCTGGATCGTCGGCATCGTCGCCGCACTGTTCATCCTCGCGCCGATGGCGATCGGTTTCTACACCGACTGGCTCTGGTTCGGTGAAGTCGACTTCCGCGGCGTGTTCACGAAGGTGCTGCTCGTCCGCGTGGCGCTGTTCGTCATCTTCGCGCTCATCGCCGGCTTCATCGTCTGGCTCGCCGGGTTCTTCACCTGGCGCAACCGCCCGGACACACTGGAGACACTCGACCTCAACTCACCGGTCCACCAGTACCGGCAGGCGCTGGACAAGTCCGTGCGCGCCCTGCTCATCGGCATCCCGGTGGTCATCGGCCTGTTCGCCGGCTTCGTCGGCCAGGGCACGTGGCGCACCGTCATGATGTTCCTCAACGGCAGTGACTTCGGCGTGCAGGACCCCCAGTTCGGGCACGACCTCGGCTTCTACGCCTTCAGCCTGCCGATGATCCGCCTCGTGGTGGACACCGTCTCCATCCTGCTGGTCGTGGCGTTCCTCATCGCGCTCGTCGGCCACTACCTGCTGGGCAGCATCCGCATCGGTAACCAGGCGATGGGCGTCAAGGGCCACATCTCCCGCCCCGCCCGCATCCAGCTCGCTGTCACCGGTGGCCTGTGGATGCTCCTCCAGGCCGGCTCCTACTTCCTGGACCGCTACTCTCTGCTCTACAACGAGCAGGAGACCTTCACCGGCGCCAGCTACACCGCGATCCACGCCCACCTCCCGGCGAAGATGATCCTCATGATCATCGCGATCTTCGTCGCCGTGGCCTTCTTCTCCGCGATCGTGCTCAAGGATCTGCGCATCCCGGCGCTCGGTGTCGTCCTGCTGCTGTTGTCTTCCTTCGTCATCGGTGTCGCCTGGCCGCTGCTCATGGAGCGCTTCTCCGTCCAGCCGAACCGTGTGGCCAAGGAGGCGGAGTACATCTCCCGCAACATCGAGGCCACCCGCCAGGCCTACGGGCTGACCGACGACCAGGTCACCTACCTGGAGAACTGGGGCGCCGACGGCGCCACCGACGAGGAGGTCGCCGCCGACGAGGCCACGATCTCCAACATCCGCCTGCTGGACCCGGAGATTCTGTCCCCGACGTTCACCCAGATGCAGCAGCTGCGTAACTTCTACGGCTTCCCGGAGACCCTCAACGTCGACCGCTACGAGGTCGACGGCGAGCTCCGCGACTTCGTCGTCGCCGCCCGCGAGATGGACCCCAACGCCCTGCGCGAGAACCAGCGTGACTGGATCAACCGCCACACCGTCTACACCCACGGCAACGGCTTCATCGCCGCCCAGGCCAACACCGTCGACGAGGCGGCCCGCGACGCCGGTTCCACCCGTGGCGGCTTCCCCGTGTTCACCGTCTCCGACCTGCAGACCAACGCCGCCCGCCAGGCCGCCGAGGAGGCCGAGGAGCTCGGCATCAAGGTCGACCAGCCGCGCATCTACTACGGCCCGGTCATCGCCAACTCCAACGACGGCGCCGACTACGCCATCGTCGGAGACAACGGCTCCGGCCCCGTCGAGTACGACACGGACACCTCGTTCTACACCTACGACGGCTCCGGTGGCGTCGACATCGGCAACATCATCAACCGGGCCGCCTTCGCCATGCGCTACCAGGAGATGAACCTCATCCTCTCCGACCGCGTCCACGGCAACTCCAAGATCCTCTTCGAGCGTGACCCCCGGTCCCGCGTCGAGAAGGTCGCCCCCTGGCTGACCACCGACTCCAAGACCTACCCGGCCGTCATCGACGGCCGCATCAAGTGGATCGTCGACGGCTACACCACCCTGCGCGCCCTGCCGTACACCGAGCAGACCTCGCTCACCGAGACCACCGCCGACGCCCTCAACCCGGACGGCACCACGCAGCGACTGATCACCGACAACGTCGGCTACATCCGCAACTCCGTCAAGGCCACCGTCGACGCGTACGACGGCACCGTCGAGCTCTACGAGTTCGACACCGAGGACCCCGTCCTCAAGGCCTGGAAGGGCATCTTCCCGGACACCGTCAAGCCGGAGTCCGAGATCTCCGACGAGCTGCGCCAGCACCTGCGCTACCCCGAGGACCTGTTCAAGGTCCAGCGCGACCTCCTGGCCCGCTACCACGTCGACGACCCGGGCGTCTTCTTCACCAACGACGCCTTCTGGTCCGTCTCCGAAGACCCGACCGCACCCGAGGGGCGCACCAACCTCAACCAGCCGCCGTACTACGTCGTCGCGGCCGACCCGGAGACCCAGGAGTCCAGCTTCCAGCTGATCACCCCGTTCCGTGGCCTTGAGCGTCAGTTCCTCTCCGCGCACATGGCCGTCAGCTCCGACCCGGAGACCTACGGCCAGATCACCGTCCGCGTCCTGCCGACCAACACCCAGACCCAGGGTCCGAAGCAGGCGCAGGATGCGCTCATGTCCTCCGACCAGGTGGCCCGTGACCGCACCCTGTGGGAGGGCACCAACGAGCTGCACAACGGAAACCTGCTGACCCTGCCGGTCGGCGGCGGCGAGATCCTCTACGCCGAGCCGATCTACTCCCAGCGCAAGAACCAGGAGTCGGCGTTCCCGAAGCTGCTGCGCGTGCTCGTGTCCTACAAGGGCCGCGTCGGCTACGCCCCGACGATCTCCGAGGCACTCGAGCAGGTCGGCATCGACCCGCGCGCCGCCCAGGACATCGCCGGCACCCCGACCGAGATCAGCCCGGAGGACCCGGGCGTCGAGGCCGCGACCACGCCGGACGAGGAGACCGACGAGGACGCCACCGAGACCGAGGCACCGACCCCGCCGGCCGGTGGGGCAGGCACCGAGGGTGAGGCCATCGACCGGATCAACGAGGCGCTGCGCAACCTCGAGACCGCCCGCGACGGCTCCTTCGAGGAGTACGGCAAGGCACTCGACGAGCTGGATCGCGCCGTCTCCGACTACCAGTCGCTCGGCAACTAGTACCCGGGCAGCCTGGGGATTTGTGAAGATCCCCGGGCTGTGGGTATAGTTCAACATCTGCCGCGGAAACGTGGCCAGGTGAAAGTGAATAGCACCCGTCGCGGGGTGGAGCAGCTCGGTAGCTCGCTGGGCTCATAACCCAGAGGTCGTAGGTTCGAATCCTGCCCCCGCTACCAATTCACCACGACACCCTCCCAGCCTCACGGCCGGGAGGGTGTTGTCGTTGGTGGGGTGGGTGACCCCGGGATCAGTACCCCGGGACCGCTGCGATACCGGGGTTGTGGTGCCGCGTATGTACGGGGCCCGGGGTAGGGATACCGGGGTGAGGGTGTCGGGGTAGGGATACCGGGGTCGCGGTGAGCGACGCGCCGGGGCCCCGAGCGCTCGTGCCACGAATCCGGGGCCGGTGAGTGGTCTTGTCCGGCGCGGGCGTCGATAAGCGGCGTGCCAGGGGATTTGGGGTTCCGCCCAGCAGGTTGATATAGTCACACATGTCGTTACGGCGACGGTGAAAGTGAATAGCACCCATCGCGGGGTGGAGCAGCTCGGTAGCTCGCTGGGCTCATAACCCAGAGGTCGTAGGTTCGAATCCTGCCCCCGCTACCAATTCACCACGAGGCCCTCTCAACCACAGGTTGGGAGGGTTTCGTCGTTCCCGGGGTCTACCAGTGGGTGTCATTTCGGATTCATGGGCCGATATTCATGCAGCGTGGATGACGGGTTCATGCCGCGGCAACGGAGAATTTACTTTCACGGGGGAGGCCCAGCGGAAGCCCTGTGTTCACAGGAGCTTCGCATGCCTTTCCCCCAATCTCAGGAGAAATCCATGATCTTCCCGTCCCTGCGCCGTCGCCTCTCGGCCACCGCCGCTGCTCTCGTCGTGGGCAGCCTCGCTCTGACCGCCTGCGGCGATGCCGCCGACGAGACCACCACCACCGCCGCCGACGGAAACGGCGGCGACAACGGCGTCATCACCATCACCGGTGTGCCCGCCGAGGAGGCCACCGCCCTGGTCTCCAAGTTCGAGCTGCTCATGGAGGTCATCTCCGAGGAGACCGGCAAGGAGGTCGAGTTCTCCTCGTCCACCGACTACGCCGCCGTCATCGAGGCGCTCGTCGCCGGCCAGGCTGACATGGCCATCGGTTCCCCGTTCTCCTACGTCCGTGCCTCCAAGGCCGGCGCAGAGCTCGAGCCGCTGGGGGCCGCATCGAGGAGGAGGGCGACGAGCCGGGTTACGTCTCCTACGCTCTCGTCCGACCGGGCTCCGACATCCGGGAGCTGGCCGACTCCGAGGGGCGCACGGTCTGCTACGTCGACCAGGGTTCCACCTCCGGCTTCCTCTACCCGTCCGCCGGTATGATCGACGCCGGCCTGGACCCGGAGGAGGATGTCGAGGCCATATTCTCCGGCTCCCATGACGCCGCCGTCCTGGCCCTGCTGGACGAGACCTGTGACACGGCCTTCGCCTACGACTCCATGGTCGAGGTGCTCATGCCGGGCCGCGGCGAGCTCTCCGAGGACGACTACGAGGTCATCTGGGAGTCTCCGCTCATCCCAGCCTCCCCGATCTACATGAACACCGGCACCCTCGACCACCCTCGAGGAGACCGACACCCGCGTGCAGACGGCCCTGCGTTCCAACGGCGCGACCGAATGACAGGTGTTCTTCGGGGCAACGCTGCGGAAGGTGGCCCCCGCGGTCATCGCGCACATCATCTACCAGCTGGACGTCAACTTCCGCTCCGCCACGTTGCTCGGCGTCGTCGGTGCCGGCGGCATCGGCTTCTACCTCCTCAACGCCAACCGCGTCCTGCAGTTCGAGGTGGTCACGTTCATCCTCGTGCTCGACGTGGCGGTCGTCCTGGCGCTGGAGGCCACCGCGGTGCTGCTCCGCAACATCGTGCGCTGACCTACCCTCGGCGGTATGGAGCAGCGCCGCACGACCTACGCCGACATCGCCTACGGGCCCCACGCGCGGGCCCGCCAGGCGGCGGTCGGTGCCGACAACCGCCTCGTCGATCCGGGGAGCGGACCGTTCACCCTCGACGGCCGCGACCGGCGCCAGATCCGGGAGGCGGACATGTTCTACCTCGCCACAGTCACCGACTCCGGCTGGCCGTACGTGCAGCACAAGGGCGGGCCGGCGGGTTTCGTCCACGTCCTCGACGACCGGACCCTCGCCTTCCCGGACTTCCCCGGGAACCTGCAGTTCGTCACCGCCGGCAACCTCGACCGGGACGGCCGGGTGTGCCTCTTCTTCGTCAACTTTCCGACGCGCCGCCGGATCAAGGTCTTCGGTCATGCCCGCGTCGTCGAGGCCGCCGACGACCCGGGGCTGGTGGCCCGCGTGCGCGACCTCGGGCGGACCTCCGACCGGGAGATCCGCACGGAGATCGAACGCGTCATCGTCGTCGCCGTCACCGATGTCGACGCCAACTGCACCCGGCACATCCGGCCGCGGTGGGACCGGGACGACGTCGAGAAGCGTATTGATCTCTACCGGGCCGAAATAGCGGAACTCACCGCGCGCATCGCAGAGCTTGAAGAGGGTGCGGATTCCGCTTTTTCCAGGGGAAACGGCACCACCCCGTAACCTTTCGGACACGACATTCATGTCCATGCTCGCGAACGCTGCGGGCGTGGCATGATGTGGGGGTATTTGTTCGGCTCCACCAGAAGGGGACCCCACCCACATGCGACGGCACGCCCGCGTAAAGAAGATCATGACGGCAGCAATTGTGACCGGAGCGGTGACGTGGGCGATGCCGACCGTGGCGGCACAGGCGCCGCAGCCGGAGCTCCCCGCAGCATCCTCCATCGAGGTTCCGGCCGTGGAGGTGCCGGTGGAGGTTCCGGCCGTGCCCGCCCCGCAGCCGGTCGAGGTGGCGTCGGCGGACATCGTCAACGGGGTGCGCGCCCAGCTCGCGTCCCTCGGCGTGCAGACCCCGGGCGTGGATGCGGCGGTGACCGACGCTGTCGACAAGGCGATCGTCACCCACATCCCGAACACCCGCCTGCGTGAGCAGACCCCGGAGGTCCCCGAGGTCGCCGAGGTCGCCGAGGTCGCCGAGGTTGCCGCGCCGGAGGCCCCGGCCCCCGAGCGTGCCGCCTACGCCGACGGCGAGTCCTGGGTCGACGAGACCGAGGCCGCACTCGACCAGAACTACCGCTGGACCGACCACCCGATCGACAAGGTCATGGCCGGCAAGCCCTTCGCCGACTGGGTCCTGCACCGCGTGCCGGGCTCCTGGTTCGATGCGCCGCGCATCCCCGAGGAGTCCATGGTGGTGCAGAACCAGGACAAGTCCCTCTACGGCCCGGGCACCCCGATCTTCGTAGGCGACCAGGTGATGTGCACCCTCGGCGTTGTCGGCACGGATGCCGAGGGCCGCAAGATCGGCATCACCGCCGGTCACTGCGGCAACCCGGGCGACAAGGTGTGGTCGGCCGACTCCTGGCAGGTCGGTGCCTCCGGCACCGTCACCGCCAGCAACAGGCTGCACGACTACTCCGTCATCGAGCTCGGCTCCAACTCCGAGATCACCCGCTCCTACAACGGTGTGACCGTCAACAGCCTCGGCGGCCCGGTCGCGCCGGGTCAGATGCTGTGCAAGCAGGGCGTGGCCACCGGCACCACCTGCGGTCACGTGTGGGCGGCCGATGAGGCCCTGCAGATCTCCCAGCTGTGCGCCATGGTCGGCGACTCCGGGGCCCCGGTCCTGGCGGGCGACCGCATGGTGGGCATGGTCTCCGGCGGTGTCCTCGCGGATCAGCGCTACTCCTGCCAGACCCCGCTGCAGGGTGCGCTGTTCATGCCGACGGTGTCGACCAACCTCGACAACGTGCTCGCGGACATGAACAACCGCGGCGGCGTCGGCGCCGGCTTCACGCTGGCCGACTAGCCGGTTGTCCGGCACCCGCGCCTGAACGCGACAGCCCTCCCGGGTCCACTCCGGGAGGGCTGTCGCGTTGTGGGGGTACTAACCGCGGATCGCGCCGAGCGCGGCGTCGTGCAGCAGCCCGTTGGTGGCGATGGCGTCACCGCCGTGCGGGCCGTCCTCGCCGGCCAGGGAGGTGAAGCGGCCGCCGGCCTCGGTGACCAGCACGGACAGGGCGGCCAGGTCCCACAGGGAGACCTCCGGTTCGGCGGCGATGTCCACCGCGCCCTCGGCGACGAGGCAGTAGGAGAAGAAGTCGCCGTAACCGCGCAGGCGCCAGGTCTCGTCGCTCAGGGCGATGAAGTTCTCGCGCAGGCCACGCTCGGCCCAGCCCTCGAGGGAGGAGAAGGAGAGGGAGGCGTCGGTGAGCGACTCGACCCCGGAGACGCTGAGCTTCTTCGGGGAGCCGCTGTTGAAGGAGCGCCAGGCGCCGGATTCGGCGGCGGCGTACCAGCGGCGGGCGAGCGCCGGGGCGGAGATGACGCCGACGACGGGCTCCCCGTCGACGAGCAGGGAGATGAGGGTGGCCCACACGGGGACGCCGCGGACGAAGTTCTTCGTGCCGTCGATGGGGTCGATGACCCACTGGCGGCCCTCGTGGGTGGCCTCGCCGCCGAACTCCTCACCGAGGATCGAGTCGGAGGGGCGGGCCTCGGCGAGCTTGGCGCGCAGGGCCTCCTCGCAGGCGAGGTCGGCGTCGGAGACGGGGCTCATGTCCGGCTTGGCGGTGACGTTGAGGTCGGTGGCCTCGAAGCGCTCGAGGGTCAGCGAATCGGCGAGGTCGGCGAGTTCGAGGGCGAGGGCAAGGTCATCGGCGTAACTGGTCATGCAGTCATCCTAGTCAGCGCGGACGACACTTGTTCCACAGCGCGGGAATTGCCCGCCACACACCAGGTGACCCCACCGGCCTCGACCTTCACTCCGGCACCTCCCGCACCCTCGACCAGCGCGAGGCCGGGCAGCCAGTCCCAGTCGGCGACGGAATGCTGCACCCACACGCCCAGTGATCCGTCGGCGACGGACGCCAGATCGACGGATCCGGCGCCCAGCATGCGCAGAGTCGCCACCTCGGCGACGGCGCGCATCCAGGCCTCGGCACGCTCCGGCTGCGCCAGGGAGGTGGGGTGGATGTAGGTGCCCAGGCACAGCTGGTCGGCGTCGATGTCCACGAGCTTTGCGACGCCCCGCCCGTCCCGCGTCGTGGGAATCCCCGGGCCGCCCATCCACGTGTAGCCCATCGCCGGGCGGTGGACCGCACCGAGGATGAGCTTCTCCGGGGCGGCGGGGGAGCCCTCCACCAGGGCCAGCGCGGAGCACCAGTAGTCCGATCCGGACGCGAAGTTGTAGGTGCCGTCGACCGGGTCGACGACCCAGTGACGTCCCGAGGCCGACGCCCGCTCCGCGCCCTCCTCCCCGAGGATGCCGTCCTCGGGGCGCAGCTGGGCGAGCGCCCCGGAGATGAAGTCCTCGGCGGCGCGGTCCGCGACGGTCACCACGTCGGAGACGGAGGTCTTCTGCTCGGTGGGCAGCCCCTGCTCCCGCAGCCGCCACGCCAGGCGGCCGGCGTTGTAGACGAGCGCCTGGGCGAGGTGCTCATCGGAATCCTGGTCGTGGGCGATGACGAAGGTCTTCGTGATCGCGGCGATCATGTCGTCGAGGCTGGCGGCGGGATGCTGTTGCGTCATGCGCACCATTGTGCCCCGTGCGGTACCGGGTGTCCGGATGAGGGTTGGGTGGCGGCGAGAGGCATATCACCTCAGGCACAACTTCCCATGGGTAGGTCGAGTGGTCGGGTCCGTCGGGGTGCCGCGTACTCGACCTATAGCTGCCCTGATATGCCTGCCGGGATATGCCGCCTTTCGGGCGTAGCGTGAAAGCATGCTGATCCTTGCGTTGTTGACCATCGCCCCGGTGGGGTACCTGCTGTGGCAGCGGCGCGAGCAGCCCGCCGCGCCGAAGCACCTGGGGCTCACCTTCGTCGGCGGCATCCTCGTGTGGCTGGCCACGATGAGTTGGCCGCTCGGCCCGCACGGTGACTACCTGCCCTGGCAGGTCATCCTCGCCGGCGCGGCGATGGTGGCGCTGACCATCGCGCTCGCCTGGTGCCTGCCAACCGAGGGGGCGGCCATCGGCTGGACCGCCGCCAGCGGATTCGCCCTGGCCTGGGGCGTGTGGGCCGGACTGCAGGATGATTCCGGACTGTGGGGTGTCGGCCTCATCATGGTTCTCCTCGGCGTCGGGTCGTCGCTTGCCCTGGTGGGGTGGCTGACCGGGGTGCTCAGACAGCGGAGAGCGGCATGAGCCCCATCGGCGCTCTGATTCTGGCGGCCCCGCTCGTCTGGCCGATCGGCATGATGATCATCGCCGGGCGGTCCCTGCGGGCCTGGGGAACGCTCGTCCTCGGGGTGCTCGGTGGCCTGGCCATCTGGATGACCACCATGCCCCGGATGCTGCTGGGCCACGAGTATCACTGGGCGCAGGTCGCGGCGTGCGGGCTGGCCTCGGTCATCCTCGTCATCGTCCTGGGGACGAAGGTCTCCCCGAAGGGCCTCTTGCCGGCGTGGGCGACGTCCTTCGGATTGACGGTCGGGTTTCTCCTCGCCGAGGTGCTCCCGGATGAGACGGGGATGTCCGCGATTGGTCTCCCCTTCATCGCGGCGGGCACCGCCGTGGGACTGGCCGTCCCGGCGGCTTTCGCGCGCGCCTTCCCGGAGCCGGAGACGGGGCCTGCGGAGGGGCGTCGAGAAGCACAGTAGAGTATGGGGTTATGCGACCGGACATTTCTGCAGCACTCGACGACCTCAACGCGACCCTCACCACGATCGAGAAGGTGATGGACCCGGAGGAGATGTCGGCGCGCGTCCGTGAGCTCGAGCAGCAGGCCGCCGACCCGAGCCTGTGGGACGACCCGGACCATGCGCAGCAGGTCACCTCCGAGCTGTCCGCCGTGCAGGGCAAGCTGCGCAAACTCACCGATCTGCGCCAGCGGCTGGAGGACCTGCCGGTCATGTACGAGCTCGCCGAGGAGGAGGGCGAGGGAGACGAGATGGCCGACGAGGAGCTCGCCGACATGCGCACCCAGATCGAGGCGCTCGAGGTGCAGACCATGCTCTCCGGCGACTACGACCAGCGTGAGGCGCTCATCAACATCCGTTCCGGCGCCGGTGGCGTCGACGCCGCCGACTGGGCCGAGATGCTCATGCGCATGTACACGCGCTGGGCGGAGAAGAACGGCCACAAGGTCGACGTCTACGACATCTCGTACGCGGAGGAGGCGGGCATCAAGTCCGCGACCTTCGTCGTCCACGGCGACTACATGTACGGGCAGCTCTCCGTCGAGCAGGGCGCGCACCGCCTCGTGCGTATCAGCCCTTTCGACAACCAGGGCCGCCGCCAGACGTCCTTCGCGGAGGTCGAGGTGCTGCCCGTCGTCGAGCAGACGGACTCCATCGAGGTGCCTGAGTCGGACGTGCGTGTCGACGTCTACCGTTCCTCCGGCCCCGGTGGCCAGTCGGTGAACACCACCGACTCCGCGGTGCGCCTGACCCACATCCCGACGGGCATCGTCGTGACGTGTCAGAACGAGAAGTCCCAGATCCAGAACAAGGCCTCCGCGATGCGCGTCCTGCAGGCCAAGCTGCTGGAGAAGAAGCGCCAGGAGGAGCGCGCCGAGATGGACGCCCTCGGTGCCGGCGGCCAGGCGTCGTGGGGCAACCAGATGCGTTCCTACGTCCTGCACCCGTATCAGATGGTCAAGGATCTGCGCACGAACTTCGAGGTCAACGACCCGACGAAGGTTCTCGACGGCGACATCGACGGCTTCCTCGAGTCCGGAATCCGCTGGCGCATGGCGGAGCAGCAGAGCGAGTAGCGCAACGCCAGCGGACACCCGCGTGGCCGTTGTCTGTGAATGATCACACTCGCCCCATCCGTCACACCCGGTTGGCTAAGGTGTGAGACGTGATCACCTTCGATTCCGTCACCAAGGTCTACCCGACCTCGACGCGGCCGGCCCTGGACAACATCTCGCTCACCATCGACAAGGGCGAGTTCGTGTTCCTCATCGGCCCCTCGGGGTCGGGCAAGTCCACCTTCCTCGAGCTGATGATCCGGGAGGAGAACGTCACCTCCGGTGACATCCGGTTCGCGGACTTCCACGTCAACCGGCTCAAGGGTGGGCAGATCAACCAGTTGCGCCGCCGGATCGGCTACGTCTTCCAGGATTTCCGCCTGCTGCCGAAGATGAACGTCCACGACAACGTGGCCTTCGCACTGGAGGTCATCGGCAAGAAGCGCGCCCAGATCACCAAGGCGGTGCCGGAGGTCCTCGACATGGTGGGTCTGGCCGCGAAGGCCGACCGCATGCCCAACGAGTTGTCCGGCGGTGAGCAGCAGCGCGTGGCCGTCGCCCGCGCGGTGGTCAACCGCCCGCTGCTCCTGCTCGCCGACGAGCCGACCGGCAACCTCGACCCGGAGACCTCGGACGGCATCATGGCCCTGCTCAGCCAGATCAACCGCGGCGGCACGACCGTGGTCATGTCGACCCACAACGCCCGCGCCGTCGACGACATGCGCCGCCGCGTCATCGAGCTGCACCTGGGCCGTCTCGTGCGCGACGACGCCCGCGGCGTCTACGGCGAGACCCGTTAGCGAAGGAGAAACCACATGAAACTCGGATTCGTCCTACGCGAGGCGTTCCGCGGCCTGGGCCGCAACTTCACCATGACCATCGCCCTCGTCATCACCACCGCCATCTCGCTGGCGCTTTTGGCCACCGGTTTCCTGGTGACCAAGATGACCGAGGACACCAAGGACATCTACCTCGACCGCGTCGAGGTGATGATCCAGCTCGACGAGGACATCTCCGCCAACGACGACGACTGTTCCTCGGAGGCGTGCCGCGAGGTCCGGGAGCTTCTCGACGGCGCCGACGGTGTCGATTCCGTCACCTTCCGTTCCCGAGAGCAGTCCTTCGAGCGTTTCGTCGAGGTCTTCGGTGAGACCGACCCGCAGCTCGTCGCCGAGACCTCCCCGGATGCCCTGCCCGCCGCCCTGCACGTGCGCCTGACCGATCCGCTCGACCAGGCCCCGCTGGAGCCGGTCCGCGACCTGCCGCAGGTGGACACCATTGTCGACCAGGTCGACGACCTGCGCGGTGCCACCGACAACCTCGACGCCGTCCGCAACGCGACGTTCCTCGTGGCGGGTGTGCAGGCGATCGCGGCGATTTTCCTCATCGCGAACATGGTGCAGATCGCGGCGTTCTCGCGCCGGGACGAGATCTCCATCATGCGCATGGTCGGCGCCTCCCGCTGGTACACGCAGGCCCCCTTCGTCCTCGAGGCGGTGCTGGCCACCATCATCGGCGCTCTGCTGGCCACGGCCGGGCTGTTCCTGGGTAAGGAGTTCGTCATCGACAAGGCCCTGCGCGGTCTCTACGACTCCCAGCTCATCGCCCCGGTGACCACCGCCGACATTTGGCTCGTCGTGCCGGTCGTAGCGCTCATCGGCATCGTCTTCGCAGGCCTGACCGCTCAGGTGGCGCTGCGCAGTTATGTGAGAAAGTAGAAGCCATGACCTGGACCCTGGCGCTGACCGCCACCCCCTTAGGCCTCGGTGCCGCCAAGATCGGCGCCGCCGGCACCCCGGAGATCACCGGCTTCTTCCCGGAGGTTGACCGCGCGGTACGACTGTCCTCCGAGGGTGAGGAGAACCGCGCCCCGGACAGGGCCGTCCTCATTGTCGAGACGGACCTCAAGCCGCACGAGCTCAAGTGGTACCTCGGCGAGCTCATCATCGCGGGCATCCCGGGGCACAAGGTGCAGGTCCGTACGGACGTCGAGGTCCTGTCCACCGCCGAGGGCGAGCAGGCCACCCTCGTGGAGTACCCGGTCGAGGCCCCGAAGAAGAACTTCTTCGGCGCGCAGCCCGACCCGGTGCCGACTCCGGTGACGGTGACGTTCCCGACGGCGGGGGAGAAGTCCTACGAGCGGGTGGACGTCGCGAAGCTCGCGCTCGAGCACCCGTCCACTGAGTCCCTCGTCTCCGTCCCCGAGCCCACGGACACCCCGCAGGAGCTCAACCCCGAACGCGGCATGATGACCACCCGGTTCCTGCTCGTCCTGGCGATCGCGCTCATCGTCGTCCTGGGAGTCGTGTTCCTTCTCTGATGTGGGAGCTGGGGCTGTCGTACGGGGAGAGCGGTGTCGGTTCGGCCGTCGACAGGCACCTCATGGGCAGCTTCCCGACGCTCGCCCGCGCCGTCCATGCCGCCGCCCAGCTCGGCGACGGGCCGCCGCGGCGCGTCGTCCTCGTCCACCCCTCCGGGATGTCCGTGACGGATCTCGGTCGCGTCGTCGGTGAGCTGGCCGTCGCCGGTGTCGCCGATGACGACGTCCAGCTACTCACCGACATCGAGGTCCTGCACCGCCTCACCGGCCACCGCGTCCTGCTTATCGACGCCGACCGGGACCTCCTCACCACCTACCCCGGGCGGAGCGAGCCTTTTGATGCGGACCGGGTGGCGGCGCTGGTCGCCAAGCAACCGTACGACACGACGGTGGCACTGACCGGCCACCCGGAGCTGCGCGACCGCCACCACGTCGCCGTGCGCGACTACGCGCCGATGATCGTCGAACGCCCCGCCCTCGCCGCCCTCGCGCTGCAGGTGCCCGCCACCACCGAACTCAGCTCCACCCCGCGCACCGCCGGGGCGCTGCGCCGTCGGCCCCTCGCGCCGTGGGTGCTGGCGACCATCCCCGTGATCGCCGTCATCCTGCTGATTCTCCTGCTGTAACATGGTCCGGACTATGGGCAAGAAGAAGAAGACACAGGACCGCAGCGTCCTGGCCACCAACCGCCGGGCCCGGCACGACTACCACATCCTCGAGACCTACGAATGCGGCGTCGTGCTGGTGGGCACGGAGATCAAGTCGCTGCGCGAGGGCAAGGTGTCCATCGCCGACGCCTTCGCCACCGTCGACGAGGGCGAGGTGTGGCTGCGCAACCTCCACATCCCTGAATACTCCATGGGATCGTGGACCAACCACTCTCCGAAGCGCACCCGCAAGCTGCTGCTGCACCGCCGGGAGATCGACTCCATCATGGGCAAGGTCCGCGACGGCAACCGCACTCTCGTGCCGCTGCAGCTCTACCTCAAGGACGGCCGCGTCAAGCTCGAACTCGGCCTCGCGCAGGGCAAGCAGGACTACGACAAGCGCCAGGACATCAAGCGCCGCACCGAGGAACGCGAGATCACCCGTGAGCTCGGCCGCCGCGTCAAGGGCATCGCGGGATGATCCGCGCCGCCAAGCTGCACGACGTCCTGCGTGGTGACGACACCGTCCAAGGGCGGGGCGTGCTCGTCGACCGGCTGTGGCCGCGCGGGGTGGCCAGGGACGACGTGGAGTGGGAATGGCTCAAGGACGTCGCACCGTCGCCGGAGCTGCGCAAATGGTTCGGGCACGACGTGGAGAAGTGGGAGGAGTTCCGCCGCCGCTACCGCGCGGAGCTCGACGAGGGCGCCGGCGAGGCCCTGGCCGGGGAGGACAACCTCACCCTCCTCTACGCCGCCGCCGACCGCGAACATAATCACGCACTGGTTCTCGCCGAGTGGTTGACGGATAAGGTTAACAACAGTTAACATGGACCATCCTGCGGAAAAGATGCACATCCCGTCCGCAGAGTACGGGGCTGATTCAGGTTTCGACTTCGTACATTGAGCCAGGGGAAGCGTGCCGGTGCAGGCTGAGGACCACCGTAAGCGTCGCAGCAAACCCATAAGCGCCGAGAACACTCAGCGCGACTACGCCCTCGCTGCCTAAGTAGCGACCGCGTGTCTGTCAGACCGGGCTCGTTCCCGACCCGGACCCTGGCATCGACTAGGGAACTTGCCGTCCGGCCGCGTCAGCGGGGTTGGACGGGACACCTACCGCTGACTGGGCCCATCATCCGGAACGTGTTCGTCCGAGCCGGAGGGCCGAGCAGAGATCCAGCGCGAACTGCGCACGGAGAAGCCCTGGCGAGGTGACGGAGGACCCGGGTTCAATTCCCGGCAGCTCCACCGAAGAGGGAAACCCCAGACCATCACTGGTCTGGGGTTTCCTCTTTTACTCTGCGGGTGTCACCCAGTAGTCGAGGTGAACGTCCTTGAGCCTCTTCCACGTCGGGGTCGTGGGATCGTCCGGGTGTGCCACGGCGACCATGACGCCCGGACCCTGGATCGCGAGACGCTCCCGGCAGACCCCGCAGGGGTTGAGAACCAGGTACCGGCCGTCAGGGTGCCGAGCCAGGCAGATTGACGCCACCAGGCACTGGCCCATGCGGCAGGCGGCGCAGAAAGGCTCGGTCTCATGGCACAACTCCACACCGGCGTTGAGGACCTCGGGGGCGGTGCCGACCAGCACGGTGTCGTCGGCAAGCAGCATCGCCGCGGCACCCGGAAAGCCCTCAGCGGCGGGGAAACCCGATTCGATGGAGGCCTGGCATTCATTAAAAAGCCCGGGCCCAGAGGGCTCGGGCTTCCCCGGCGCTACGTCGGTTGCGGTGTTAAGTTCTGGACATGCAGAAGCCTTTCGAGGATCTGTCCCGGGAGTTTGCCGCGTCCATCGCCGAGGTGGTGGACGCCCACGCCGGGACATTCGACGGGCAAAAGGTCACGGGGCTGGCGCTGTGCCCGCCGATGACCACCTGGTGCCGTACCTGGGTGTGGTGTTCGCCGGGGACACGGATGACCCGGACGCCCTAATCGAAGAGGTCTATGGCCAGTGGAGCCCGCAGGAATCGGGAAGGAGATCAGCAACGAGCGCCTGGATGCTGCCGGCAACAGCACCAATGATCTCGCGTCGGCCTGGCCGGAGGAGGGCTGGGCCAGCTTCGGCCCGCTGCTCCGCCAGGCTCTGGTGGAGGCCCTCGGTGCCCCGGCGGTGCGGGAGGCACTCACTCGCAACGGGTGGGACCCGTTCCTGTACCTGTTCCTGGCGGGTGAAGGTGTGGTGGATGGGGAATCGCTGCCCGTGCTCAACCCCGGTCGCCAGGCGGATCCGGATTACCGGGCGCTCGAGCGCCTGACGGGCGTCTAATTACCGGCACCGGGCACACGGACTGCGCAAGCAGTAGTAAAGATCAGGGTTTCGGGGCCCGAATTCGGACCATCTTCACTACTCTTGCGCAGTCCGCGCCCCTGATCACTCAGGGACGCGGCGGGTGGTGCCACTACTCCCGGTGCCCAAGGGGTGCGGCACCGGGAGCGACCGGCTATCCCTTCACCGCACCGGTGATGCCGGAGACGATGTAGCGCTGCAGGATGATGAACAGCAGCACGACGGGGGCGGCGGCGATGACGGCGCCGGCGGTGAACACGCCCCAGTTCTCGCCGAACTGGACGGAGACGAACTGGTAGAGGCCGACGGCCAGGGTCCACTTCTGCGGGTCCTGCAGGACGATCTGCGCCATGAGGAAGTCGGAGAAGCTGGCCACGAAGGCGAGCATGCCGACGACCACGAGGGACGGGGTGATCAGGGGCAGGACGATGCGCCAGTAGACCTGGGCGTGGGAGGCGCCGTCGATGACGGCGGCCTTGTCGATCTCGGTGGGCACGGTGTTGAAGAAGCCGAACATGAGGAAGGTGTTCGAGCCGAGTGAGCCGCCGAGGTAGATGAGGATCAGTCCGGGCAGGGAGTTCAGGCCCAGCCAGGGGTAGACGGACTTGATGGAGAACATGAGCAGGAAGATCGCGACGAAGGCGAGCAGCTGCGGGAACATCTGCACGATGAGCAGGGCGATGAGGCCGGGGCGGCGGGCCTTGAAGCGGTAACGCGAGAAGGCGAACGCCGCCGCGGCACCCATGAGCACGGTGCCGATGGCCGTCACGGAGGAGACGATCATCGAGTTGATGAACCAGCGCATGTAGGGGTGCTGTTCGTCGGTGAGCAGGTTCTGGTAGTTCTCCGGTCCGATGGACTGGAAGAG
Organism: Corynebacterium pollutisoli; assembly: GCF_900177745.1. GTDB lineage: Bacteria > Actinomycetota > Actinomycetes > Mycobacteriales > Mycobacteriaceae > Corynebacterium > Corynebacterium pollutisoli. Next base: position 239,417 of record NZ_FXAR01000004.1, read on the forward strand.
CTGGTTGGATCCGGTCAGGGTGCCCTCGGAGGACAGGGACGCGGAGACCACGTAGAGGATGGGGAACAGGGCGTAGACGATGATGAGCCACGCCACGATGTGGCGCCATCCGCCCCGTTTGAACTGCCGCCAGGGAGAGCGGCGGTTGACCTCGAAGTCGGTGTCGGTGACCTGTGTGGACATCAGTCGATCTCCTTCAGGGAATTGGAGCGGACGAGGGTGATGGCGGAGACCACCGCGACCATGATGAAGATCATCAGGGAGATGGCGGAGGCGACGCCGTACTGGTTCTCACCCGAGGCGAACGCGATCTTGTAGACGAAGCTGATGAGGATGTCCGTCGCGCCGACTCCGGTGGGGGAGTCGAGATCGCGGGGTCCGCCACCGGTGAGCAGGTAGATCACGTTGAAGTTGTTGAAGTTCATCGCGAAGCTGGCCACGAGCAGCGGGCCGACGGCGACCATGAGCAGCGGGAGGGTGATCTTCCGGAACGTGGTCCACGCCCCGGCGCCGTCGATCTTGGCGGCCTTGTACACGTCGTCCGGGATGGACTGCAGCGCACCGGTGGTGACGAGGAACATGTAGGGGAAGCCCAGCCACAGGTTGACCATGACGGCGGAGAAGCGGGCGAGCCAGGGGTCGCCGAGCCAGTTGATGTCCGCGCCGCCGAAGAGGATCTGGTTGAAGAAGCCGAAGTCGGTGTTGAGCAGACCGGCCCAGATGAGGATCGACAGGAAGGCGGGGAAGGCGTACGGCATGATGACCAGCGCGCGGTAGAAGCCGCGGAACTTCATGTTCGGGTCGTTGAACAGCAGCGCCATGAGCAGGCCGGCGAAGAAGGTCAGGGCGACGGAGAGGAACGCGAAGACGAACGTCCAGGCGGTGACCTTCATGAAGGGGCCGGCGTAGGTCGAGTCGGCGAAGACCTGCGTGAAGTTGGACAGGCCGACGTTGACGCGCCAGCCGGGGAGGAGTTCCTCGCCGGACTCGGAGGCGAAGCTGCCGGTGTCGTTGGGGGTGTAGACGGTGCCGTCGGCGGCGATCATGGCGTCCTGCGCCTCGTCGTAACGCATCGTCGAGACGTAGGTGGTGGAGGTCCGCGCGTCGTTGGTGCGCACGACATCGCCCTCGTCGGGGGACAGCACACGGACGTCGAGGACCTCCTGCTGGCGGGCCATGGCGTCCTCAGCGGTGAGGACCTCGTAGCCGTCGACGGCGGTGATCCGTCCGTCCTCGACGGTGGCCTCGACGGGGGTCAGTTCCTCGCCGGTGGTGGCGGCGAGGACCCGGTCGGCGTCGTCAAGCACGGCGAGGCCGAGGCCGTCGTCGCCGGAGATGACGATGACGGGGCGGGCCGGGGCGTCGGGAACGGGCTCGTCGTACTTGAGCTCGATCGCCGTGATGGCGTCGTCCTTGGTGGAGTTGTGCCCGTCGCCGTAGTTGGTGAACGCGATGCCCGCGGTGTAGATCACCACGAACACCTGGAAGATGAGCAGCATGACGGCTGCCGGGTAGAGGTACTTCCAGGGTCGGGTGCGGCGGTCGTTCCAGAAGTAGATGACGTTCGCGCCGATGAGGCCCGCCACAAGGAAGACCAGTATGCCCCACTGCCCGGCGAGCCAGGAGGCGGCGATGCCGTAGAAACCGAAGGCGTTGATGGCCGCCATGATGAGGAGCTTGATCGCCAGACCGGTTCCTGCTTGACGACGCCGCGGGGCCGGCGCCTCATCCGCCACGGGGCGGGAGTCCAGTGTGGTGGTCACGATTCAATCGCCCTCTCGATGTTGGTGATCATGTTGTCCCACAGTTGTTCGGCGTCGCCGGCACCGGTGACGATGCCGTTCTGCGTGGTGCCCCAGAAGTTCCACACCGCACCCATCTGCGGGATGGACGGCATGGGGGCGCCGTCCTCCTGGGCGATGCGGGCGTACTCGGCGAGCACGGGATCGCCCATGTTGTCGAGTGCCTCCTTGTTGGCGGGGGGACGTTGGTTGTTGGAGAACAGCTCGAGCTGGACCTCGGGCTGCGACAGGTAGTTGAGCGCCAGGTCCCGCGCCGCGAGCGGGGAGGAGGAGTTGGCGTTGATCATGAAGGAGGACACGCCGACGAACGGGATCGCGGGCTGCCCGCCGGCCGAGGGCACGGAGAGGACCTCGATGTCCATGTCCGCGGCCTGGATGTCCGGCAGGTTCCAGGGGCCGGCGATGAAGTAGGGGGATTCGCCGTCGATGAAGGCCTGCTTGGAGATGTCCGGGGTCATCGTGACGATGAGGTCGCGGTTGGCCCCCATCTCGGCGAGGTAGTTGGCAAAGGCGCGGCCCTCGTCGCCGCCCATGCCCAGCTCGGCGGTGTAGGCACCGTCGGCGTCGCGCTCGAAGACCTCGGCACCGAAGGAGGACTGGATGGGGTAGAGGTGGTACGGATCACCAGAGGCCTCGGACTGGCTGGTGGTGAAGGGATACTTCGCGACGCCCTCGTCCATGAGCCGGTGGCCCTCGGCGAGGAGATCGTCGAAGGTCTCCGGGGTGTGATCGGTCATCGCGTTGTTCCGCAGGAGGGCGACGTTCTCGATGATGAAGGGCACGCCGTAGTAGCGGCCGTCGTACGTGACGGCCTGCAGGGCGATGTCGACGAAGTTGTCCTCCGGGTCGATGAGGTCGACGGGGGATACGGCACCGTTGTTGACCACCTGGCCGAGCACGTCGTGCGGGGCCACGATGATGTCGGGGCCTTCCCCGGTGGGGACCTGGGTGAGGAAGTCGGAGAGCATCTGGCCGTTGTAGTTGCGCTGGATGACGCGGATGCTCACACCCGTGTCCTCCTGGAAACGCTCGGCGACCTTCTCCAGGCCGGGGACCTCGTACTGGGAGGCCCAGATGGTCAGGGGGCGGGGTCCGCCGAGGAGGGCACCGGAGCCGGCGGCCTGACCGCCACCGCTGCCGCAGGCGGTGAGTGCTCCACCCGCGACGAGCAGTCCGGCCGCGCCGAGGAACCGGCGGCGGGAGAATCGGGGGGAGGTCACTGGGCACGCACCTCATCGGTGCGCAGCGACTCACCGGTCTCGCCGTCGAAGAGGTACAGGGACTCGGGCGTGAACCACAGGTCCATGGTGTCGCCGCCGGCCACGCGGGTGGCGTTGGTGAGGCGGGCGACCAGCTCGCCGCCGAGCTCATCGACGCCGGCCTCGTGGGCGGCCTCGCGGGCGGCGTCGGTGGGCTTCTCCACCTCCGGCGGGGAGAAGTAGACGAAGCGGTCGGCACCGGTGGACTCGACGAGGCTGAGGTTCGCGGAGATGGTCATGCCCTGGTCGCGCTTCTCCGGGGCGACGAGGTAGGCGTCCTCGAAGGCCTCCGGGCGCAGGCCGAGGATGACGGATTCGGAGGTGGCGCGGGAGGCGGCGTCGACAAGCGACTCCGGGAGGTGGATGTCACCGAAACCGGTGGAGACCACGTCTCCGCGCAGGCGACCCGGCATGAAGTTCATCGACGGCGAGCCGATGAAGCTGGCCACGAAGAGGTTGGTGGGGGAGGCGTAGAGCTCGTCGGGGGAGCCGGCCTGCTGGATGACGCCCTTGCGCATGACCACGACGCGGTCGCCGAGGGTCATGGCCTCGGTCTGGTCGTGGGTGACGTAGACGGTGGTGACACCGAGGTCCTGCTGGAGGCGGGCGATCTCGGCGCGCATCTGGACGCGGAGCTTCGCGTCGAGGTTGGACAGCGGCTCATCCATGAGGAAGACCTTCGGACGGCGGACGATGGCGCGGCCCATGGCCACGCGCTGGCGCTGACCGCCCGAAAGCTGCGCGGGCTTGCGGTCGAGGTACTCGTCGAGGCCGAGGGAGGCGGAGACCTCCGCGACCTTGTCCTGGATCTCGCTTTTGGGCATGCGGGAGAGCTTGAGCGGGAACTCGATGTTCTCGCGGACCGTCATGTGCGGGTAGAGGGCGTAGGACTGGAAGACCATGGCGATGTCGCGGTCGCGGGCGGAGAGGTCGTTGACGACCTGGTCGTCGAAACGCAGTTCGCCGCCGGTGATGTCCTCGAGTCCGGCGATCATGTTGAGCAGCGTGGACTTTCCGCATCCCGACGGCCCGACGAGGATGACGAACTCGCCGTCACGGATGTCGAGGTTGGCGTCGGTGATGGCGTGGTAGCCGTTGGGGTACAGCTTGTCCACGTGGTCCAGGGTGATGGTGGCCATTCGATATTCCTTCTGTGGGGGAAGTGCGAACCAATGAGCCCGAGTCTATCTGTGAGGACTGACCATCGGTAGTGTTTGATGTGATCTACACCGCAGTGCTTGACGTGTCATCACCGCTCGGTTATGTTGTGGATACGTCAACAACAAGAAAAGGGGAACCCAATGTCCTTCATCTCTGATGCCATCCTCCGCGGCGTGACCGGCGCCTTTGTCACCAATTCAGGCGTGGGCAAGATCGGCATGCCCGCCGAGTACTCCGCCGGCGTCCAGCAGGCCGCCGCCTCCGGTATCCCGGCCCTGGCCAAGCTGCCCTCCGACAAGTTCGGCACCTGGCTCGGCTACGCCGAGACCGCCATCGGCGCCTCCCTGCTAGCCCCCTTCGTCCCCAACAAGGTGGCCGGCGCCGCCCTCACCGCCTTCTCCGGCGGTCTGCTCTCCATGTACTTCCGCAACCCGGAGAACACCGAGGCCGACGGCATCCGCCCGTCCCAGGAGGGCATGGCCCTGTCCAAGGACGTCTTCATGCTGGCCATCGGCCTGGCGCTGATGACCCAGGACAAGAAGTAGCTACTGCGCCGCAGCGATCCGCGTGATCCGGTCCAGCCGGAACATGCGGTCTTCGCTGCGCCGGTGGCAGTAACCGCGCAGCAGTGACCGGTTCACCAGGGAGGGGTTGGTGGCAGTCCGCTGCGTCTCGACGCCCGCCTCATCCCGGTAGCCGATCTCCACCCCGGTTCCCAGGATCACCGCCTCCGCGAGAATCCGGGACTCCGCGGCCTGGTGGAACTCGCTCAACTCGGCCTCGGTGCGGGCGATCTCCAGGCGGGTGCGCACCGACAGTGCCGGCAACGCCTCCTCCACCGGGATCCCCAGTGACCGGAGCAAGGGGGTGGCGTCGCGCCGGGTGGCCATAAGTCCACCGCCGATGACCTGCGGATCGTACTCCGTGAGCAGCGGATCCGATGCCGCACGGGAGCCTGCGAACTGCGAGGCGGTGAACTCGTAGAGGTAGGAACGGCCCAGTGCGCGCACGGGGGATTCCGCCTGCACGATGGGGGAGCGGATCTCGAAGTCGGGGTAGGTGTAGAGCCCTGCGCTGCTCAGGCTGTGGGTGCAGATCCACTGCTCCGGGTCCGTCCCGTGGAGCAGGGCCGCATACTCCGGGACGGGCACGCCCGTCGGATCCTTGTCGAGGAAGCGGCGGAGCTGCTCCAGTTCGGGGCCCTTGCTCTGCCAGCCGAGCAGGCGGCAGGTGGCCCGCTGTCCGTCACTGAGGTCGAGTCGGGTGGCGAAGGGCTGGTCCCGCAGACCCGCCACCTCACGGGCGGCGGCGGCCAGTAGAAAGGCGGGGTCGAGGGGCTCCGACTGTGCCGCGACAGCGTCGCGGAAGCGCGCCGAGCCGAGGAGGTGCCCGGCGGCCGCCCCGAACGTCGGGTGACCGGCGTAGCTCTGCGGCAGGCTGCGCCGCAGTCGGTGGGCCAGCAGCGTCAGGGCCGCGGCGCTGCGGGACAGTGACTCCCCGATGTCCACGGTCCAGTCGGTCACGTCGAACACCGGGTAAGCCGGAATCCCTTGTTCGGAGAGGGTGAGAAGCTCGCGGGAGGGAAGGCGGAAGTGCGTCCCGTCGGTGTCGAGCCGACCCGCCAGTGCCAGGTCATGTAACTGCCATGCGAGTTTGTCGCGGTGCGCCGGGACCGGCCAGCCGCAGGGGTCGTGGACACGGAGCCGCGCGGCGGCGTCGTCAAGCGTGAACGTCTCGCCGAGGTGCGGCAGGGCGTGGAGAAGGAGCTCGGCGGGGGTCTGGGCGGGGGAGTTCGTGGGGGTCATGGCCGCAGATTAGGGCACTCCCCGGACATTGCCCGGGGGCGTTGTTCGAATGTGCTGGTCAGGGGGTCGAACGTCGGACAGGCACCGTGAGAGCCGCCACAAAGTGTGTTGTGGAACACCTTCCGGTGGGTAAGGTGAGCCAAAGCAAAGAGCGGCTTGACCTTGTGGTTCGGGTCGCAGGATCGCCCACCGGCATTATCCGGACGAACGTTTAACAAAGATAGGCTTGCCTCACTTAGGGTCGCCTTGTATGGTTCCCGCTTAGGGTTCCCTAACCTCGCCAGGACGCTGGTTCCACATCGCTCCGACCAAAAGGACAAAACAGACACATGGCACGTTTCCGTCACTCCCTGATTGCCGCCGTCGCGGCCTCCGCCCTCCTGCTGGGTGCCTGCTCCGACGCCTCCGACAGTGACTCCACCGCGAACGAGACCGCCACCACCGCGGCCGCCGACGCCGGCACCATCACCGTCGAGGACAATCACGGCACCCAGGAGATCGCCCTCCCCGTCGAGGCGATCGCGTCCACGGACAACCGCTCCTTCGAGATCCTCGACGCCTGGGGGATCGATCTCGTCGCCGCACCGAAGCAGCTCGTGCCGCACACCGTCGAGGGTTACAAGAACAACGACGACATCATCGACCTGGGCACCCACCGCGAACCGAACCTCGAGGCCCTGACCGCCGCGCAGCCGGACCTCATCGTCAACGGCCAGCGCTTCGCGCAGCACTACGACGCCGTGGCCAAGCTCAACCCGAATGCCGCCATCGTCGAGTTCGAGCCGCGCGAGGGCGAGCCGCTCGACGCCGAGCTCAAGCGTCAGGCCGAGGAGCTGGGCAAGATCTTCGGCAAGGAGTCCGAGGCCGAGCAGCTCATCGCCGACTTCGACGAGGCCCTCGAGCGCGCCAAGGCCGCCTACAACCCGGAGCAGAAGGTCATGGCCGTCAACGTCTCCGGCGGCACCATCGGCTACATCGCCCCCAAGGTCGGCCGCACCTACGGCCCCGTCTTCGAGATGGTCGGCATGACCCCGGCCCTCGAGGTCGCCAACGCCTCCGACGACCACCAGGGTGACGACATCTCCGTCGAGGCCATCGCCTCCGCCAACCCGGACTGGATCCTCGTCCTCGACCGCGACGGTGCCACCGACACCCGTAACACCGACGAGTACGTCGCCGCCTCCCAGGTCATCGAGGAGTCCGACCCGCTGAAGAACGTCACCGCCATCCAGGAGGGGCAGGTCGTCTACGCGCCGGAGGACACCTACACCAACGAGTCCATCATCACCTACACCGAGATCCTCAACGGCCTGGCCGACGCCTTCGAGGCCGCCAACTAGCCGCCGACTATCGGCTGAGGTTAGGGAAGGGTAAGGTAACCGACCTATGACAACGACTGCGGCGACACGCCGGGACGCGCGGACGAGGAAGAAGCTCTTCGACTGGAAGCTGATTTTCGGCATCCTCGTGGTCCTCGGCCTGCTCGCCGCGTCGCTGTCGGTCGGTGAGTACGACATCCTCACCACCGACGACGGCTGGGAGATGTTCGCCGCCACCCGTATCCCGCGCACCATCGCGCTGGTGCTGGCCGGCGCGGCCATGGCCATGTCCGGCCTGGTCATGCAGCTGCTAACCCAGAACCGTTTCGTCGAGCCGACGACCACCGGCACCACCGAGTGGGCGGGCCTCGGCCTCCTGGCGGTGACCTACTTCATCCCGGCGGCGACCATCATGGACCGCATGCTGGGCGCGGTGGTCTTCGCCTTCATCGGCACGATGGTGTTCTTCCTCTTCCTCCGCCGGGTCTCCCTGCGCTCGAGCCTCATCGTCCCGATCATCGGCATCATGCTCGGTGCGGTGGTCAGCTCCGTCTCCACGTTCTTCGCCCTGCAGACCGACATGCTGCAGAGCCTGGGCGTGTGGTTCGCCGGATCCTTCACGGACATCCTCCGCGGCCAGTACGAGGTCCTGTGGGTCGTCGTCCTCGTCGTCGTCGCCATCTTCTTCTTCGCCGACCGGCTCACCGTCGCCGGCATGGGTGAGGAGGTCGCCACCAACGTCGGCCTCAACTACAACCGCATGGTCCTCATCGGCACCGGCCTCATCGCCATCGCCACCGGCGTGGTCACCGTGGTCGTCGGCAGCCTGCCCTTCCTCGGCCTCATCGTCCCCAACATCGTCTCGATGTTCCGCGGCGATGACCTGCGTTCCAACCTGCCGTGGGTGGGCCTGCTGGGCATCGGCATCGTCACCGTGTGTGACCTCATCGGCCGCACCATCATCTCGCCCTTCGAGATCCCGGTCTCGGTGATCCTGGGCATCATCGGTGCGATCGTCTTCGTCACCCTGATCGTGAGGCAGCGTCGTGGATAAGAACCGTTACGTCGAGAACATGGTCGACGAGTCCACCGCGGACGGCGTCGACAACTACCTGGGCGAGGAGGACCCCCAGGCCCGCCGTTTCGAGCGGGTCGAGGAGTCCTGGCCGCCGCTGAAGATCAAGCCGCAGTCCGCCCGTCGCGCCGGTGCCTTCCAGGACGCCCGGACCGCCCGGAAGTACTGGATCGCCCTGGGCGTCATGGTCGCAGCCGGTCTGCTCTTCGCGTTCGGCCTGCTGGCCTGGAACAACCCGATGCCCTTCGGCTCGGAGACGTTCTGGCTCATCGCCGAGCGGCGTGCCGACGCCGTCATCGCCATGGCCATCGTGGCCGTGTGTCAGGCGGTGGCCACCGTCGCCTTCCAGACGGTGACCAACAACCGCATCATCACGCCGTCGATCATGGGCTTCGAGTCCCTGTACACGGCGATCCACACGTCGACGATCTACTTCTTCGGTGCCGCCGGCCTCATCGGGGCGCGCACGCTGGAGACGTTCCTCGTGCAGCTGGCGCTGATGATCGGCCTCTCGCTCATCCTCTACTCCTGGCTGCTCACGGGCCGGCACTCCAACATGCACGCGATGCTGCTCGTCGGCATCGTCATCGGTGGTGGCCTGGGGTCGGTGTCCACGTTCATGCAGCGCATGCTCACCCCGAGTGAGTTCGACGTGCTCACCGCGCGCCTGTTCGGCTCCGTCAACAACGCGGATCCGGCGTACTACCCGATCGCCATCCCACTCATCGTAGTGGCCACGGCGCTGCTGTACTTCAACTCCCGCAAGCTCAACGTCATCGCCCTGGGGCGCGACACCGCCACCAACCTGGGCCTCAACTACAAGGCCCTGGCGATCTCCACCCTGGTGCTCATCTCGGTGCTCATGGCGGTCTCGACCGCTCTTGTGGGCCCGATGACATTCCTCGGATTCCTGGTGGCGACCCTTGCCTACCAATTCGCCGACACCTACGATCACCGTTATCTATTCCCCATGGCCGCGGCGATCGGATTCGTCGTGCTCACCGGCGCGTACTTCATCATGAACCACGTCTTCTACGCGCAGGGTGTCGTGTCCATCATCATCGAGCTCGTCGGTGGTTCCGTGTTCCTCTTCGTCATCCTCCGAAAGGGTCGACTGTGATTACTCTCAGCAACGTCCGTAAGGAATACAACAGCGACGTCGCCATCGGGCCGGTGAACCTGGAGATTCCCTCCGGTGGCATCACCGCCCTGGTCGGCCCGAACGGTGCCGGCAAGTCGACGCTGCTCACGATGATCGGCCGCCTGCTCGGCATGGACTCGGGTGACATCAAGGTCGCCCAGTACGACATCACGACGACGAAGTCGAAGGACCTGGCGAAGATCCTGTCGATCCTGCGCCAGGAGAACCACTTCATCACCAAGCTGACCGTCCGTCAGCTCGTCGGCTTCGGTCGTTTCCCGTACTCCCACGGTCGGCTCACCGCGGAGGACGAGGAGATCATCTCCCGTTACATCGACTTCCTCCACCTCACCGATCTGGAGGACCGTTACCTCGATCAGCTCTCCGGCGGTCAGCGGCAGCGCGCGTACGTGGCGATGGTTCTGTGCCAGGAGACGGACTACGTGCTTCTCGACGAGCCCCTCAACAACCTCGACATCGCCCATTCCGTCGAGATGATGAAGCACCTGCAGTCCGCCGCGCAGGAGTTCGGCCGCACCATCATCGTCGTGCTCCACGACATCAATTTCGCGGCCCGCTACGCCGACTACATCTGCGCGGTCAAGGCCGGCAAGATCGTCGAGTTCGGTTCCCCCGAGGAGGTCATGCGCGATGACATCCTCACCGATATCTTCAACACCCCGGTACAGGTCATCGATGGTCCGCACGGCCTCATCGCCGTCTACCACTAGATGATCCTCCGGCTGTTCCTGGCGGTTGCCGCCGGACTGCTCATCGACGTCCCCGAGGCCCGGCTGTTCACCACGCCGGTCCTCGGGGCGTTGCTGTTTGTCACGTTCCTGTCGATCCCCCTGCGGGGGCTGCGTATCGACGCCCGCTTCCTCACCGTCCTCGCCCTGCTCAACTTCGTGGTCGTCCCGCTCGTCGTCGGCGCGATCACCTGGCCGTTGCGTGACGACGGCGCGGTCTACGCCGCAGTCCTCCTCGTGCTGCTGGCCCCGTGCATCGACTACGTCATCGCCTTCAGCGGGCTGGCCGGCGGCGCGCGTGACCAGATGCTGGCCGCGACGCCTTTCCTTCTCCTCGGCCAGATGCTCCTGCTGCCGCTCTACCTGGGAATGTTCCTGGGATCCTCCGAGGTGCTGGCACCCGGACCTTTCCTCGAGGCCTTTGTGCTGCTCATCGTCGTGCCGCTCGTGTTGGCGGCGCTGGCGCAGCGCAGCCCCTGGGCCGACGTCTGGGAGCGGGCGGGAGAAAAGTCCATGACCCCGCTCATGATGGCGACACTCTTCCTCGTCATGGCGGGATACTCCGCGGGAGCGCTGGGGGAGTGGCGGGAGCTGCTGGCTCCTGCGGCCACATATGTCGTGTTCGCCGGGGTGATGGTGGTTCTCGGGTGGACCGTCGCCGGCGTCGCCCGCTTATCGACGTCCGCCCGCGTCTCCGCCACCTTCAGCGCCGTCACGCGCAACTCGCTCGTTGTGCTCCCTTTCGCTCTGGCGATGCCCGGGGATCTCGCCCCGGTTGTGGTCGTCAGCCAGACGCTGGTGGAGCTCCTCGTCATGGTCACGATGGTCTGGGCCGTGCCGCACATGGTGCGTAAATCTGCCGTGTGACCTGGCGATTTGCTTTCGTTGAAGCAAAGTTCGTATAGTTTCAATCGTTGCCAAGAACGGTTGCCGCGAGGTGGCCGGGATGGAAACGGAAAAAGAACTTCACAGCCTGGATTTGACACAATCAGTCCAACAGAGTAAGTTCAATAAAGCCGCTTGAGAGCCGGATCCCACTAGGTGAGACGGGGAAGAGCGTGCGGTTGTTGTGTGAGAACTCAATAGTGTGCCAATGTACTTTTGTTTGTGGTTGTTGGTTGTGTGTGCTGGCTGGCTGCCTTGATGGGTGGTT
>NZ_FXAR01000007.1 GCF_900177745.1 Corynebacterium pollutisoli
CAGGCTCGCGGTGCGCTGCGACCGGTAGAGATCCACCGGCCCCTCCACCGGGTGATACAACCCCACGTAGTAGAAGTCCGCGGTGACCTGCTCCAACATCTGCGCACCCGTCATCGTCGTGCCGTCCGTCAACCCCAGCACGGTGTCCGAGCCCTCCCCGCGCAGGATCTGCACCCAGTCCGGCAGATGTACGACCACCTGCGGCACCGGGGCGACCGGGCCCCCACCCACCGGGCCGGCCTGCATCAACGCGTCATACAACGCCTGCTCGTAACCGAGCTTCGGATTCTCCCGCCGCAACCTGCTAGCGGTGGGACGCAGCCGGCCCAGGAAACCGGTGATATGGCGTTCCGGGCCGGTGATCGTGATCGTGCGCAACCCTTGTGAGTCGGTGTTCTTCCCACCCTTGATGGAACGTCGCCCGTAGGCCTGCCGCTCGACATCATCGACCGTCCGGTTGTACTCGCGCACCCGGGCGGCAGCCGCCCGGTCGATCTCCCCCACCGTGCCCCGCAGGCCACACAACTCGACACGTAGTTCCCACTCGGTGACTGCGGCACCCTTGAGCAGTTTGCGGGTGTGCTTTTCCACCACACCCAACGCATCCAACGACAGCCCGTCGGCTGCCACCCTCGCGGCGGCCTGCAGTCGCTTGTGCCGGGTGGGGCCGAAGTACACCCCCGCCAACCGCTCCCACGCCCCCGCATCCCGGAAACCCAGTGCCTCGATGCGCGACGTCGACAGGCGACCGGAGGAAAGCTCCTCCAGCACCCGCATGCCCCGCAGGGCCTGCAACGCCGCATCGATGTCCATGCCCCGGACGATAAACCGGAATCACGCGGGCGTCGACAAGCAACCAACCCGACCTGTGGACAACCCCCACTTATCCACAGAAACGGCCATTCCGGTCGTCCTACCGCTTGACTTCCGTCACCGAGAACACCTCCTTCTTCGCCGGTGCCCCACCAGTGACGTCCACGGCCTCGACGTCGAACATCTTCGTGAGGAAGTCGGCGACCCACTGGATGAGTTCGACGTCGCGGAGGTTGGGTTGTCCGGCGCCGCGCCCGGCCTTGGGGAAGGACACCTGGATGGCCTTCGCGGCGGCGCGGTAGGTCGACCCCGGGAACAGGCGCTTCAACCTGACCTGCCGTGAGTCGGGCAGTTCGACGGAGCCGATCTTGATGCGGGTGCCCTGGACGATGATCTCGGAGATCCCCGCGCGGCGGGCCTGGTGGCGCAGGCGGGCGACGGCGAGCAGGCGGGAGACTGCCTCGGGGACGGGGCCGTAGCGGTCCTCCATCTCCTCGACGGCCAGCCGCAGGTCGGTCTCGGACGCGGAGGCGGCGAGCTTGCGGTACACCTCGAGGCGGAGGCGTTCGGAGTTGATGTAGGACTCGGGGATGTGGGCGTCGACGGGCAGGTCGATGCGGATCTCCTTGGGGCCCTGGTCGGTGGCGTCGAGCACCTTGCCGGACGCCAGCGCCTTGTAGGCCTCGACGGCCTCCCCCACCAGGCGGACGTAGAGGTCGAAGCCGACGCCGGCGATGTGGCCGGACTGCTGGGCGCCGAGGACATTGCCGGCGCCGCGCATCTCGAGGTCCTTCATGGCGACGGCCATGCCGGCGCCGAGGTCGTTGTGCTGGGCGATGGTGGCGAGGCGGTCGTAGGAGGTCTCGGTGAGGGTGGCGCCCTTGGGGTAGAGGAAGTAGGCGTAGCCGCGCTCGCGGGACCTGCCGACGCGGCCGCGCAGCTGGTGGAGCTGGGACAGACCCATGTGGTGGGCGTTCTCCACGATGAGCGTGTTGGCGTTGGCGATGTCGAGGCCGGTCTCGACGATGGTGGTGCAGACGAGGACGTCGTACTCGCGGTCCCAGAAACCCTGGACGGTGCGTTCGAGGACCTCCTCGGACATCTGGCCGTGGGCGACGACGATGCGGGCCTCGGGGACGAGGTCGCGCAGTTCGCGGGCCTTCTTCTCGATGTCGGCGACCTTGTTGTGGATGAAGAACACCTGGCCGTCGCGCAGCAGCTCGCGGCGGATGGCGGCGGCGATCTGCTTGTCCTCCTGCGCGCCGACGTAGGTGAGGACGGGGTGGCGGTCCTCCGGCGGGGTGAGGATGGTGGTCATCTCGCGGATGCCCGCCATGGACATCTCGAGGGTGCGCGGGATGGGGGTGGCGGACATGGTGAGCACGTCGACGTCGGCACGCAGGGCCTTGATGTGCTCCTTGTGCTCGACGCCGAAGCGCTGCTCCTCGTCGACGACGATGAGTCCGAGGTTCTTCCAGTGCACGCCCGTCTGCAGGAGGCGGTGGGTGCCGATGACGATGTCCACCGTCCCGTCGGCGAGACCGGCGATGATCTCCTTCGACTCGGCGGCGGAGGTGAAGCGGGACAGGCCGCGCAGCGTCACCGGGAATCCGGCCATACGCTCCTCGAAGGTGGACAGGTGCTGCTGGGCGAGCAGGGTCGTCGGCACGAGGACGGCGACCTGCTTGCCGTCCTGCACCGCCTTGAACGCGGCGCGCACGGCGACCTCGGTCTTGCCGTAGCCGACGTCGCCGACGATGACGCGGTCCATCGGCACGTTGGACTCCATGTCGCTCTTCACGGCGTCGATGGCGAGCATCTGGTCCTCGGTCTCGACGAAGGGGAAGTTGTCCTCCATCTCCTTCTGCCACGGGGTGTCCGGCACGAAGGGGTGCCCCGGGGCGGCCTGCCGCTTGGCGTAGAGCTCAACGAGTTCGCCGGCGATCTCGCGGACGGCGGCGCGGGCCTTCTTCTTGGTGTTCTTCCAGTCGGAGCCGCCCATCTTCGACAGGGTCGGCGACTCCCCACCGGAGTACTTCGAGAGCAGGTCGAGCGAGTCCATGGGGACCCACAGCTGATCGGCGGGCTGGCCGCGCTTGCTCGCGGCGTACTCGAGGACGATGTACTCGCGTCGCGACGTCTCGTCCCCGGCGTTGATCGTCCGCTCCGCCATCTTGAGGAAGCGGCCGATGCCGTGGGTCTCGTGGACGACGTAGTCACCGGCCTTCAGGGCCAGCGGGTCGACGCGGTGCCGACGCCGGGCGGGGCGCCGCTTGGCACCGGCGATGTCGCCGACGCGGTTGCCGGTGAGGTCGGTCTCAGTGATGACGACGACGTCACGGAACACGAGGCCGGCGTGGCTGAGCGCCTGATAGAGGGTGACCTCGCCCGGGGAGGGCTCCCAGCCGGGCGTCGCGACGCGGGCGGGCACCCCGGCCTCGGCGAAGCGCTCCGTCATGCGTTTGATGGCACCGGGCGCGGGGGCGACGAAGGCGGCGCGGCCGCCGGAGGTGGTGTGGGCGACGAGCAGGTTCATCATCCCGGCGATCTGCGTGGCGTCACCGCGCGGGGTGGGGCCGGGCTCGAAGTCGAGGGGCAGGGTGTCGGCGTCGTCGGCCTCGAACATGCCGGTCGGCGAGAACGTCCACCACGGCAGGTCGGTGCCGGCCTGCAGCGCCTCGTAGGAACGGTAGGAGGAGGACTCCAGGTCGATCCCCTCCACGGCGACGGGGCCGGACGCGCCCATCGCGGCGGCCTCCCAGCCGGCGGCGAGGAACTCGGCGTCGGTGGCCTCGAGGTCGGCGATGCGGGTGCGGATCTTCTCCGGCCCCACCAGCACGATGTGGGTGCGGTCCGGCATGAGGTCCGGCAGGGTCACCATCTGCTTATCGACGAGCGCCGGGATCAGTGCCTCCATACCGTCCGCCGGGATGCGGTCGGCGATCTTGCTGAGCAGCTCGACGAGGGTGGCGTTGCCCGGGTACCTCGTCGTGAGCTCGCGGGCGCGGGTCGCGACGGCGTCTGTGATGGGCAGCTCGCGGGCCGGGTAGACGGCGACCTCGCCGACCTCGACCTCCGGGACAGTGCGCTGGTCGGCGACGGAGAACTGGCGGATCTCGGTGACCTCGTCGCCCCAGAACTCGACGCGGACGGGCTGGTCGGCGGTCGTCGGGAAGATGTCGAGGATGCCGCCGCGGGTCGCGAACTCACCGCGGCGGGCCACCATGTCGACGTGGCTGTACGCCCGGAAGACGAGTTCCTCGACCAGCGAGGTGAAGTCGTACTCCGCGCCCTCCCGCAGGCGGATCGGCGCACGGCCCTCCACCTCCGGCAGGAGGGGCTGGCAGAAGCCGCGGGCGGCGGTGACGACGACCTTGACGCGGCCGTCGGCAAGCAGATCGAGGACGCGGGCACGCTGGCCGACGGTGTCGACGCCCGGGGACAGCCGCTCGTGCGGCAGCGTCTCCCACGAGGGGAACCAGGCGACCTTGTCACCCAGCATGGCGCGCAGCTCGGCGGTGAGATCCTCCGCCTCCCGGCCGGTGGCGGTGACCACCAGCACCGGGGCGTGGTGCGCGAGGGTTCCGATCGCCCACGGGCGGGCCTGATCGACACCCGTCAGGTGCAGACGCGGTGCCCCCAGATTCGCCACGAGGCCGGTGAGCTTGGGGTCCCGGGCGGCCGTCTTGAGCAGGCCGGCGAGCATCGGGGTCACTTCTTCTCCTCCAGCTGGGCGGTGACCTCATCAGAGAGGGTGGGGTGCGACTTCATGCCGGCCAGGCCGTTCCAGCACAGGTTGACGATGTGCGCCGCCACCACCTCCTTCGCGGGCTGCCGCTCATCGAGCCACCACTGGGCGGTCATCGACACCATCCCCACCAGCGCCTGGCCGTAGAGGATCGCCACCTCCGGATCCAGCCCCTGGTTCTCGAAGGAGCGCCCCAGAATGTGGGACACCTGCCCCACCGCGGTGTTGAGCAGCGTCGCGTAGGACTGGTCCTGCCCCGGCACGAGGTCACGGACGAGAATGAGGAACCCGTCGGTCTCCTCCTCCACATAGGTGAGCAGAGCGATGACGGCCTGCTCGATGCGCACCCGGGAACGACCCTGCGACAGCGCCTGGGTGATGATCTGCTCGAGGCGGAGCATCTCCCGGTCGACGACAACGGCGTACAGCCCCTCCTTGCCCCCGAAGTGTTCGTACACCACCGGCTTGGACACCGCGGCCCGCGCCGCGATCTCCTCCACACTCGCCCCCTCGAAGCCCCGCTCGGCGAACACCTGGCGGCCGATGGATATGAGCTGTTCACGGCGTTCCTTGCCGGTCATGCGCTGTCGAACCATGCCCACCAGCCTATCCTGAGCCGGTGTTTAAGCCACAGCCGCAGGTCGGGTACGCTTATCTACGTCTTTCCCTGTGGTGTAATTGGCAACACTCTGGTTTTTGGTACCAGCTTTCCAGGTTCGAGTCCTGGCGGGGAAGCTAGTGGGGGCCGTGCCCGGACATCGGTTCCAGGGCCGCCTCCTCCCCCTCCTCCACGACCATGAACTGGCCCATCATGCCCTGGTCCTCGTGCATGAGCATGTGGCAGTGGAACATGTAGGGGACGGTGTTGTCGGGGTACCAGCCGAACTCGACGGCCAGCTCCACGGTGGAACCCGGGGGCAGGGAGACGGTGTCCTTCCAGCCGCTGGCGGCCATCTCGGTGACGTCGGTGCCGGAGTGGCCGAGGACCCGGAAGCGGGCGTCGTGGACGTGGAAGTTGTGGGGCCAGTCGGAGTTCGAATTGGTGACGGTCCACACCTCCGGCCCCCGGTGGTCGATGACGAAGTCGACACGGTTCATGTCCATGAGCTGGCCGTTGATCTCGAAGGTGTTGAGCACGAACTCCCGGCGTGGCGCATCCGCCACGTCCGGGCTGGCCGACGCCGCCGGGTCCAGCTCCCCGGGCAGGACCCCCACCGGTGGGGCGTCGTCCCCCGGGCCGGTGATCTGCAGGAGGGTGAACTGGTCGGAGAAGCCGAAGTCGGGGCTGTACTCGTCGGTGGGGATGCCGAAGTTGTTGTCGAGGCCGACGGACTCCAGGGCGATCTTCCCCCCCGGTTCGAGGTCGACGATGATCTCCACGCGTTCGGCGGGGCTGAGCAGGACGGAGTCGACCTCCTCCGGGGCGGCGAGCAGACCGGAATCGGAGGCGATGACGTGGAAGGGGCGGGCGTCGGCAAGCGCGATGTGGTGAAACCGCATCGTCGAGGCGTTGAGGACGCGCAGGCGCACCCGGCGAGTGGTCGCCGCGAAGGAGCAGTTCGTGATGCCGTTGACCAGCGGGGTGTCGCCGAGGAGGCCGAAGGTGGGGTCGATCTCCTCGTCAAGTCGGCCGTCCTCGTGGAACTTCGCGTCGGCGATGATGACGGGGATGTCGTCCACCCCGTACTCGTGCGGCAGGTCGAGACGTTCGGAGACGTCGTCGTCGAGGATGAACATGCCGGCCAGGCCGCGGTAGCAGTGGAGGGCGGTGACCTCGTGCGGGTGGGGGTGGTACCAGAGGGTCGCGGCGGGCTGCTCGACGGTCCACTCCGGGGTCCACGTCGCCCCCGGTTCGATCGGCGAGTGCGGGCCGCCGTCCGCCCAAGCGGGCAGCTTCATGCCGTGCCAGTGGATGGTGGTCATCTCGTCGAGTTCGTTGGTGATGTCGACGGTGACGTCCTCACCCCGGCGCGCCCGGAACGTGGGACCCAGGTGGTCGCCGGAGAACCCCCACGTCGGGGTGTCGACACCGGGGAGGATCTCCGCGGAGCCCGTCCGGGTGGTCACCTGGAAGTGACGGCGGCCGTCGATGAGCTCGCCCTCGTAGAGGGGCGGGATGGGCAACGATCGGGGATCGCCGTCGTAACCGCGGGGTTCCGGCTGGTCGCTGCGGGAACAGGCGGCCGCCGCCACTCCGGCGAGGAGCACGGCGGCGCCACGGAAGAAGGTGCGTCGGCCGAATGTTTTTATCATGCTCCCAGGGTAGCGGCGAGCTCCGAGTGGTAGCGGGCGGTCGTCTCCGGGTGGGCGCGCAGACGCGACTTCAGGGTGTTGAGCCCGGAGATGTCGGAGATCTCCTGTCCGGCCATGTCGCGCCCCAGGCCGCGGGCCTCGGCGGCCAGCTCCGGGGGGAGCGTGATGCGCGGGAAGCGGGCGTCGAGGTTGGGGGTGAGGAAGAACGGGATGGAGAACCGGGCGGTGCCGGGCGGGGACGGCAGGACGCGGTGCGGGGTGGAGACGAGGTAGCCGTCGGTGGCGGCCTCGAGAAGTTCGCCGATGTTGACGATGAACAGGTTCGGCAGGGCCGCCACGTCGATCCACTCGCCGTCGCGCTGGACCTGCAGGCCGCCGGAGCCCACCTCGGGCAGCAGGAGGGTGAGCACGCCGGCGTCGTGGTGCGCGCCGACACCCTGGCCGGCCTCGCCGTTGGCGGGGGCCGGGTAGTGGGCGAGCTTCATCATCGGGTGCGGGTGGTCGAAGATGTCGTCGAAGTAGTCGGCCGCCTGGCCGAGGGACTGCGCCCAGGCGCGCAGCAGCTGCAGGCCGACGTCGGAGAGACGGTCCTGCCAGTCGGTGATGAGCGGCTTCATCCGCGGCAGGGCGCTGGGCCAGGGGTTGGGGCCCTCGAGGACGCGCCACGGGTGGGTGTCGAGGCCCTCGGTCCAGGCGGGGCGGTCGGCGCCGTAGTCGATCTGTTCGCGCCAGTCGAGCTTGCCCTGGGTGAACTCCTCGCCGAGGCGGGAGTAGCCGCGGTAGTGGGGGTTGTCGGTGAAGGCGATCTCCTCCTTCGCCTCCTGCGGGAGGGCGAAGAACTCCTTGGCGGTGGAGAACATCTCAGCCTGCAGGTCCTCGGGGACGCCGTGGTCGGCGAGGTAGAAGAAGCCGATCTCGTGGGTGACGTCGCGCAGGCGGGTGATCTCGTCCCGGTCGCCGCCGATGAGCTTCTCGAGGGAGATGATGGGCAGGGTCATGGTTCCTCGCAATGAAAGTTAATAGACTGCTTTGTCTGGAAAGGGTAGGTGATGGAGCGGTCGGCGGGGTGTTTTTATTCACCGTGGACCGGGACGACGGCCGAGCCGTAACGCTCCCGGATCCAGGCGGCGGTCTCCGCGGAGGTGACGGCCTCCTGGAGCGCCACGACCCGCGGGTCGTCGACGACGTCGGCGGCGGCCACGAGGATGTTGGCGTAGGGGTTGCCCTCGGGCTGCTCGGCGATGAGCCCGGCGGCCGGGTCGAGGCCGGCCTCGAGGGCGAAGTTGGAGTTGATCACCGCGGCGGCGACGGTGGGGTCGTCGAGCGAGCGGGCGACCAGTTCGTCCTCGACGGGGACGAACTCGAAGCCGCGCGGGTTGTCCACGATCGACGCCGGGGTGATCTGGGAAACGGCCGCCGGGTCGAGTTCGGCGTCGAGGGTGAGCAGGCCGTGGCCCTCCAGCAGCAGGAGCCCGCGGGCGAGGTTGCTGGCGCTGCGCGGCAGGGCGATGCGGGCACCGTCGGGCAGGTCGGCGATGTCGTCGTGCTGCTGCGAGTACAGGGAGATCGGTTCGATGTGGACCGGGGCGAGGACCTCGACGCCGCCGAGGCCGGTCTGGTCCTGCCAGTCGAGGAGGTAGGGCTCGTGCTGGAAGAAGTTGACGGCGATGCTGCCGTTGCTCAGCGCGGCGTTGGCCTCGGGTCCGCCGGTGACGATCGAGATGTCGAGTTCGAAGGCGTCCTCGCGTTCGTCGACCCACTCGAGGATCTCGGCGTGGGGCGTGGAGGAGGCGAGGACGCCGAGCGGGGCGTCGGGGTCGCCGGCGGCGGCGGTGGAGCAGGCGGTGAGGGTGCCGGCGCCGAGGGCGGTGGCGAGGAGGAGTGCGCGGTTCTTCATGGTGATTCCTTTCGTGAACTGAGATGTTCACACACGATAGACCGCTCGGTCCGGAGAGGCGCCGTTTATTTTCATGACTAGACTGGGCCCACGTGAGCATCCCCTCCCGCGAACAACACGCCGCCCGCCGTTTCATCTGGTCAAACGGACTGCAGGGCATCGGCGACCAGATCGTCGCCGCCAAGACCGTCCTCCCCTGGCTGCTGCAGGCCGCCGGCGCCCCCGGCTTCTTCATCGCCCTGCTCGTCCCCATCCGCGAGGCCGGCTCGATGCTCCCCCAGGCCGCGTTCACCCCGTGGGTGACCACGCAGCGTTCCCGCAAACGCATCTGGGTGATCGGCTCGCTCGGCCAGGCGGTGGCCGCCGCGCTCATCGGCGTCGCCGCCCTGCTTCTCGACGCCCTCGCCCTCGGCCTCACCGTCACCCTCCTGCTCGCGGTGCTCGCCGTCTTCCGGGCCCTGTGTTCCATCGCGTCGAAGGACGTGCAGGGGCGCACGATCTCCAAGGGGCGCCGCGGGGTGATCACCGGCCGGGCGGCGGCGGTCGGTGGGGCGGTGGCCCTGGCCGTGGGCCTGTTGCTCGAGTACATCGGTACGCCGATCCCGACGTGGATCCTCGCCGCCCTCATCTTCGCCTCGGCCGCCGCCTGGGCGATCGCCGCGATCGTGTTCCACACCATCGACGAGCCCGTCTCCGACGAGGAGCCTCGGGGCCTAGAGCGCGGCTGGTGGGCCGACACCTGGGGCCTGTTCACCGGCGACCGTGAGTTCCGGCAGTTCGTCATCGTGCGCTCGCTGCTTCTGGTGTCGGCGCTGTCGACGGCGTTTATCGTCACCCTCAGCCAGGAGATCGGGTACGGGCTCACCGGCCTCGGCGCGTTCCTCATCGCCTCCGGCCTGGCGTCGGTGCTCGGCGGGCGGATCTCCGGCGTGTGGTCGGACGCCTCGTCGCGCAACGTCATGAGTTACGGTGCGCTGGCCGCCTCCGTGGTCATCGTCGGCCTCGTCGCCGCGGCGGCGTGGCTGCCCGGCGCGGCCAACGCCTGGGTGTTCCCGATCGGGTTCTTCCTGGTCAATCTGGCGCACACCGCCATCCGCGTGGCCCGCAAGACATACATCGTCGACATGGCGGAGGGTGACACCCGCACCCGCTACGTCGGTGCCGCCAACACTCTCATGGGAGTCATCCTGCTCGTCATCGGCGCGATCTCGGGTGTGGTCGCCCAGCTGGGGCCGAGTGCCGCGCTACTCTTCCTCGCGGCGATCGGCTTCGTCGGGGTGGGGGCCGCGCGCCGCCTGCGGGACGTGTCGGAGCAGCGGTAGCGGGCACCGCCGCCCACTGTCGCGTACGGACGTACTCCGATTCCGGAGGGCCCCTCCGTTCCCGCAGGTCGCACCTAGCGGCCGAGCAGATCGGAGTACGTCCGTACGCGCGCCCGGCCTGCAGGGGTCGTCGGAGACACCGGCTCCGATAAGCACGCGCGGGGGCCTGCGGCTTATATGCTGGACCGGACACAGCAAACGCCCACAAGGAGACAATCGTGCCCACACCCACCGACTGCGCCGTGGTGGTACTCGCCGCCGGCGCCGGCACCCGCATGAAGTCCACGAAGCAGAAGACGCTCCACGAGATCGGCGGGCGCACCCTGCTCTCCCACGCACTGCACGCCGCAGCGGGCATCAGCCCGGAGCACATCGTGGCTGTCGTCGGTCACCAGCGCGATCAGGTCTCCCCCGCCGTCGACGCCGTCGCCGCGGAGCTGGATCGCCCGGTGCTGCAGGCCGTGCAGGAGGAGCAGAACGGCACCGGCCACGCCGTGCAGTGCGGGCTGGAGCCGATCCCGGACTTCGATGGCTCGGTGATCGTCACCAACGGTGATGTCCCGCTGCTGACCGCCGAGACGCTGCGTCGTCTCCTCGAAGCCCACACCGCCTCCCCCACCGCCGTCACCGTCCTGACCATGCGCCTGGACGACCCGACCGGCTACGGCCGCATCGTCCGCAATGAGGACGGCGAGGTCACCGCCATTGTCGAGCAGAAGGACGGCACCCCGGAGCAGCTGCAGATCACCGAGGTCAACTCCGGTGTCTTCGCCTTCGACGGCGCGATCCTCCGCGACGCCCTGGGCAAGCTGGACTCCAACAACGCGCAGGGCGAGCTCTACCTCACCGACGTTTTGGGCATCGCCCGCTCCGCCGGCCACCCGGTCCGCGCGCACGTCGCCTCCGATCCCCGCGAGCTGGCCGGCGTCAACGACCGCGTGCAGCTGGCCGAGGCGGGCCGTGAGCTCAACCGCCGCGCCGTCGAGGCCGCGATGCGTGGCGGGGCCACCGTCATCGACCCGGCGTCGACGTTCATCGGCGTCAACGTCACGGTCGGCCAGGATGTGGTCATCCACCCGGGCACCCAGCTGTGGGGTGCGACCTCCATCGGGGACAACGCCGTCATCGGCCCGGACACCACCCTGACGGACATGACCGTCGGGCGTGGTGCCTCCGTCGTGCGCACCCACGGCGAGCGTTCCGTCATCGGCGAGAACGCCACCGTCGGTCCCTTCACCTACATCCGCCCGAACACTGTGCTCGGTGAGGACGGCAAGCTGGGCGGCTTCGTCGAGGCGAAGAACGCGACCATCGGCCGCGGCTCCAAGGTGCCGCATCTGACGTACATCGGTGACGCCACCGTCGGTGAGGAGTCGAACATCGGCGCGTCCTCCGTCTTCGTCAATTACGACGGGGTGACCAAGCACCACACCACCATCGGTTCCCACGTGCGCACCGGCTCGGACACGATGTTCATCGCTCCGGTGACCGTGGGTGATGGTGCGTACTCGGGGGCGGGTACAGTTATCCGCGAGGATGTTCCTGCGGGAGCCCTCGCCGTGTCCGGTGGACCCCAGCGCAACATCGAGGGCTGGGTCGAGAAGAAGCGACCGGGCAGCCCGGCCGCACTCGCGGCGCAGGCTGCCCGGGAATCCCAGGACGCTGACAACGCAACCGACCAGGAAGGTTAAGCGGCAATCATGACTGCCCACTGGACCGAGAGCCACAAGAACATGATGCTGTTCTCCGGGCGTGCGCACCCGGAGCTCGGCGAGGCTGTGGCCCGTGAGCTCGACTACGAGCTCACCCCCACCACCGCCCGTGACTTCGCCAACGGTGAGATCTTCATCCGCTTCGAGGAGTCGGTGCGTGGCGCCGACTGCTTCGTCATCCAGTCGCACACCCAGCCGCTGAACAAGTGGCTCATGGAGCAGCTGATCATGATCGACGCGCTCAAGCGTGGCTCCGCCAAGCGCATCACCGCGATCCTGCCGTTCTACCCCTACGCCCGCCAGGACAAGAAGCACCGCGGCCGTGAGCCGATCTCCGCCCGCCTGGTCGCCGATCTGCTGGCCGCCGCCGGCGCGGACCGCATCGTGTCCGTCGACCTGCACACCGACCAGATCCAGGGCTTCTTCGACGGCCCGGTCGACCACATGCACGCCATGCCCATCCTCACGGACTACATCATGGGCAAGTACTCCATGGACAACCTGTGCGTGGTCTCCCCCGACGCCGGCCGCGTCAAGGTCGCCGAGAAGTGGGCCAACACCCTCGGCGGCGCGCCGATGGCCTTCGTGCACAAGACCCGCAGCGTCGACGTGGCCAACGAGGTCGTGTCCAACCGCGTCGTCGGTGAGGTCGAGGGCAAGGACTGCATCCTGCTCGACGACATGATCGACACCGGCGGCACCATCGCCGGCGCCGTCCGCGTGCTCAAGGAGGCCGGTGCGAAGTCGGTCGTCATCGCCTGCACCCACGGCGTGTTCTCCGATCCGGCCCGCGAGCGTCTCTCCGAGTGCGGCGCGGAGGAGGTCATCACGACCGACACCCTGCCGCAGTCGACGGAGGGCTGGAAGAACCTCACCGTCCTGTCCATCGCCCCGCTGCTGGCGAAGACGATCCACGAGATCTTCGAGAACGGCTCCGTGACCACCCTCTTCGAGGGCGAGGCCTAAAAACCGCTTATCGACGCCCGGTTCCCCACGTGGGAGCCGGGCGTCCTGCGTCTGTCAGGACGGGGCCATCCGCTGCGGGTTGATCCACTGGAGGGCGGCGGCCAGCAGCAGGGCGGCCGCCGCCACCCAGAACGCCGCCGGACCGATGCCCAGGTAGACGGGCAGGAACAGCACGGGGGCGGCCGCGGATCCGAAGAAGCGGAACGCCTGCACCGTGGAGATGAGCGAGGATCCGCCCGGCGCGTTGATGACCGCCAGGTTGACCGTCGCCTGGATCCCCTGCCCGGCGGACACCGCGGCGGCCCACACCAGGGCGGCCGCGACGGCCCACGGGGCGATCGGCAGGAGGAACAGCGCGACGGCCGCCAGCGCGGAGCTGGCCACCAGGACGGTACGGGTGCCGTAGCGGTCGGCCATGGAGCCGATGCGTCGCGAAGCGAAGAACGCCGCCGCACCACCGCACATGACCACCAGTCCACGGCCGACCGGCCCCAGCCCGAAGGCGTCACCCACCTGCAGGGCGGTGAGGAAGCCGAGGCCGATGATGCCCACGCCGACGATGAAACCGGTCACCATGTGGATGACCGTCGGCCCCCACTGGACGCGGCCGCTCACCTTCTGCGGGGAGGTCGCCGGCGGGGGCACCACGGGCAGGCGTGCCAGGAGAATGAACGCCGCCGAGGCCGCCGTGACGAGGAACGTCAGACGCCAGCTCACCAGGCTCGACAGCCCGGAGACCAGCGGTGCCGACAGCATGCCGAGCGACTGCATCGCCGCGTACGTGCCGAGCGCCTTACCCAGCTCCTGCGGTGGGGCGAGCTCGCGGAGGATGTTCTGCAGCACCGGGGTGGTGAAGGCGTTGGCGACACCGATCGTCGAGTAGCACAACAGGAACAGCGGCCACGACGGCGTGACCAGCAGCAGGAGCGCCATGGGCAGCGTCACCGCATACGCGGCCCACACCACCTTGTGCGGGTGGATGCCGCGGACCAGCCGCCCGGAGACGAGCATCATGACCGAGAACGGCAGCAGGTACGCCGTCATCGTCCACGCCGCCCGGCTGACGCTGATGTCGAAGGTCTCCGCGAACTCCGGCAGCACCACCGCCAGCGCCTGCCCCGTGAAGGGGCCCACGAACCCGCCGACGAGGATCGCCGCCATCTGCAGTCTTCTCATGACACCTAAACTTAGGCCGTGTCCGTCGACCTCATCGAATCAGCCCTGCGCCCCCTGGCCGATCCCGGGCGGGCCGCCGGCATGGCCGCCTACATGCGCGACCAGTTCCCCTTCCTCGGGGTGGCGACACCGGCTCGCCGCCGGGCCGTCCGGGGCCTGCTCCCCCGCACCCTCGACCGGGATCTTGTCGACGCCCTCTGGTCCCTGCCCGAGCGCGAGTTCCAGTACGTCGCCTGCGATCACCTGCAGAAAGTACCCCTGGAGTCCGCAGCTGCGGACTTCCTGCGGAGCCTCGTGGTGCGGAAGTCCTGGTGGGACACCGTCGATGCCCTGGCCAAGCCGGTGGGCCGCGCCTGCACGCCGGAGCAGATGCGTGCGTGGGCGCGCGACGACAACCTCTGGGTGCGGCGGGCGGCGGTGCTGCACCAGCTGGGGCGTCGAGAAGCAACCGACGCCGAGTTGCTCGGCGAGATCCTGGCCGGCAACCTGGACTCGGGCGAGTTCTTCCTCGACAAGGCCGTCGGCTGGGCGCTGCGCGAGTACTCGAAGACCGACCCGGCGTGGGTGAGGACGTTCCGCGACGAGCACGAGATGGCGGCACTGACCAGGCGGGAGGCGTCGAAATATCTGTGAGCCCCCGGTGTTGGGAAAGGTATGGCGCACATCTACTCGCCGCTGGACATCTACCTCGACACCGAGACAGAACGTCCCGATGTCTTCACCATGGTGTTCACCTTCAGTTTCTCGGCCAACACCCCGCCCCGTTCGCTGCTGTTGTCCCGCGGGCCGGAGGATCCGCCGGAGACGGTGTGGATCCAGCCCGACGATGAGGAGCACGGATTCTCCGCGCGGGACGTCCGCTGGGAGACCGACGGGCTGCTGCTCACCATCACCCTCAGCGGTGAGGACCGTTTCTACTGGGACGGGGCCCGCTCCATGACGATCGAGCTCTTCGAGTCGCGGGTCGACGGCGTGAGCTCCTGCCTGGGTTCGATCTTCGAGCCTCCGGTTTTGGAGCCGCCCGCCCCGCGCTGATATGATGGCGCACGTCTCGGCGAGGCCCCACCTGGGGCGTTATCGACGCGATCATAAGGTTCATTTCAGCCTGCGATGACTCGACGAGGACACGTCACCTCAGACCAGAGTCGGTCGCAGGCTTTTCGCCTGTCGGCCGTATACAACCAAGGAGATACAGCCACATGGCCAAGTACCCCACCCTGACCGCTGCCCCCCGTGAAGAGTTCGGCAAGGGCTACGCCCGTCGTCTGCGCGTCGCCGGCCGCATCCCGGGCGTCATCTACTCCCAGGGCGCCGAGAACGTCCACTTCTCCGTGGACCGCATCGAGTTCACCGCTGTCGTCCGTAACCAGGGCGTCAACGCCGTCGTCGAGCTCGACGTGGACGGCGAGAAGCACCTCACCATGATCAAGCACATCGATCAGAACGTGCTGACCCTGGACATCGACCACGTCGACATGCTCGGCATCAAGCGCGGCGAGCGCGTCGAGGTCGAGATCC
The DNA here is from genome assembly GCF_900177745.1 of Corynebacterium pollutisoli. Taxonomy (GTDB): domain Bacteria; phylum Actinomycetota; class Actinomycetes; order Mycobacteriales; family Mycobacteriaceae; genus Corynebacterium; species Corynebacterium pollutisoli. The sequence continues at coordinate 15,406 of NZ_FXAR01000007.1, forward strand.
CGGTCATCCACGAGGGCGAGGTCTTCTCCGGCGCCATGCTCATCCAGGAGGTCGACTCCATCCTGGTCGAGGCCGACGTTCTGGAGATCCCGGACGAGATCGTCGTGTCCGTCGAGGGCATCGAGGCCGGCAACGTCATCAACGCCGGTGACATCACCCTGCCGGAGGACGTCAAGCTGGTCGACGACGCCGAGCTGCTCGTCTTCAACATCACCTTCGAGGAGGTCGCCGAGGTCCCGGAGGAGGGCGAAGAGGGCACCGAGGATGCTGTCGGCGCGGCCGGCAAGGACGAGGGCTCCGAGGAGGGCTCCACCAACGACGAGTAAATCCCACTCGCCGTGCAACGCCTCTGACCTGCTGGTCAGGGGCGTTTCCCCTTTTCTGTGCCAGACTGGTCGCGTGACTGATTCTCCGCTTCTCATCGTCGGTCTGGGTAATCCGGGCGCGAAGTACGCCGATACCCGCCACAACATCGGTGTCATGCTTCTCGACGAGCTCGCCTCCCGCATCTCCCCCGCCCCCGCCAGCTTCGCGGTGCACAAGCGCACCAACACCGAGGTCGCGGAGGTGCGCCATCAGGGCCGCCGCCTCGTGCTGGCCCGGACCCGCGGGTACATGAACGTCTCCGGCGGGCCGGTCAAGGCCCTGGCGACGTTCTTCAAGATCCCCCCGGCCGACATCATCGTCGCCCACGACGAGCTGGAGCTCGACTTCGGGCAGGTCCGCCTGCGCCTCGGCGGCGGCGACCACGGCCACAACGGCCTGAAGTCGGTGACCAAGTCGCTGGGGACGAAGGACTACCAGCGCCTGGCGCTGGGCATCGGCCGCCCGCCCGGCCGCATGGACCCGGCCGCGTTCGTCCTCAAACCCTTCTCCCGCCAGGAGGCCGGGGACCTTCCGTTCCTGCTCGCCGACGCCGCCGACGAGATCGAGAAGTACATCTAGCGCTCCCGCGATGACCGCCACGATGACCTTCGCGCACGACCATGAGGGTATACATGCTTGTCGACGCCCCGTCGGCGACAACGGGGCGTCGATAAGCACTGCTAGATGGTGAGCTCCTCCGGAGCGGCATCGCCCTCGCGCTGGGCCACCAGGCGGTGGATGTTGTACTCCCACTCCTGGAGGGCCTCCGGCAGCTCGCCCTTGGACGGATCCTGCAGGTACTCGCGACGCTCGGCGTCGTAGTCCCACAGCCAGTCGACGTAGGGGTACCACGAGGTGCGGCCGGCCTGGCGGAAGGTCTCGTTGCGGATGAGGCGGGAGACGCCGTCGACGTGCCACAGCTCGCCCCAGAAGCGGCCGGTGGTCTGGATGCGGGCGCAGCGGGGGGCACGCTCGCCGGAGACGTCGGCGAGCACGGACGCCCAGTCCAGGGAGCCGGTGGCGGCGGCCTGGGAGGCGTAGAGCGCGAGGCACTCGGCGTCCTCCATGGCCATGACGGCGCCGGAGGCGAGGTACTGCAGCGGCGGGTGCGCGGCGTCGCCCATGACGATGATGCGGTCGGAGACGACCCAGTTGTCCAGCGGCTCGCGGTCGGACATCTGCCACCAGGTGTCCAGCCACATGGAGCCGAGGCGGCCCTGGACGAACTCGTTGGTGTGGTCGAAGGCGTTCTTGAACTCCTCGTTGTTGCCCCAGTCCTCCGGGACGTCGGTGCCCTCGGTCAGTGCCTGGAGGTAGCGCGGCGACTGGAAGACGGCGACCTGGTTGAGCAGCTCACCGTGGCGCAGCGGGTACTGGATGAAGTGGCAGCGCGGGCCGATGTAGCCGACGACGTCCTTGAGGTCCTTCATGTCCGGATCGTCCGGGAGGGAGGAGGTGCCGCGGTAGGCGACGTAGGCGGACGGGACCGGCTCGTCCTGGACGATCTCCTTGCGGAAGACGGAGTGGATGCCGTCGAAGGCGACGAGGATGTCGGCCTCGACGTCCTCGGTGCGGCCGTCGGCACGGTGCTCGAGGTGGACGGTGACGCCGTCGGGTCGGGTGTCGGCGCCGAGGACCTGCACGCCGTTGTGCAGGGTGGCGCCCGCCTCCTGGGCGGCCTCGACGAGGATGGCCAGCAGGTCGGAGCGGTGGATGACCAGGTAGCGGCCGCCGTAGTGCTGCTGGAAGTCCGCGCCGAAGTCCATGGTGAGGATCGGCTCGGTGGTGATGGCGTCGCGGAACTGCATGCGCTCCGGGAGGTAACCGGCCTCGAAGACCCGGTCCCTGAGACCCCACTTCTCCAGCATCTTCACGCCGTGGGGGCCGATCTGCAGGCCAGCGCCGACCTCCTTGAACTCGGGGGCGCGCTCGTAGAGGGTGACGTCGGCACCGCGCAGCGACAGTGCGAGCGCGCCCGCGGCGCCGCCGATACCGCCACCGGCGATGATGAACTTCTGGCCCGTGAGCTCGTCAGAGGCGTTGAGGACGTTCTGGGACATGGGTGACTTCCTTTTCTAACGGGGATCAGAGTGGGAGGTGATGACGGTGACGTTGGGGTTCGGCATCTTCCGGTGGATGAAGAACAGGACCACCAGCGACAGCGAGGACAGCAGCGCGGAGCAGGCGAACAGCAGGTAGTTCGAGCCGACGCCGAGGTTCCAGTTGAGCAGCAGTCCGGCCAGCTGCGGGGCGACGACGGCACCGATGCGGCCGACGCCGAGGGCCCAGCCGAGGGCCGTGCCGCGCAGGTTGTGCGGGTAGAAGTTGGCCACGGCGGCGATGATGAGGATCTGCGTGCCGTGCGTACCGACGCCCGCGAGCACCAGGATCACGTACACGGCGAGGACGGACGGTTCGCTGAGCAGCAGGAGCAGGGCCACACCGGCCACACCGGCGGCGACGGCACCGGACTTCAGCGGGCCGAAACGGTCACCCGCCCAGGCGGTGACGACGGAGCCGAGGATGGCACCGAGGTTGAGGGCCAGGGTGAAGTTGAGGGCGGCGCCGAAGTCGTAGCCGGCGGTCTGCATGAGGCGCGGCAGCCAGGTGCCCAGGCCGTACCAGGCGAGCAGGGTGACGAAGGTGGCGATGGAGAACCAGATGGAGATCGCCATGTACTTGCCGGTGAGCAGGTCCTTGAAGCCGGCGGGCTGATCCTCCCCCTCGCGGGCGGCGTGGTCCTCGCGGATGGCCTGGTCGGAGGGGATGACCTTCATGGCGATCGGCAGGCCGATGACGAGGGGGACGATGGCCAGCAGGAACATGAAGCGCCAGCCCCAGTCCTCGTGGGACGGGACGATGAACTGGGCGAGGACCGCGGCGATGGAACCGCCGAGCGGGACGCCGGACATCATGACGGTCGCCCACGCGGACATCGTCTTACGCGGGACGAGGTCGGAGGTCATCGCGTTGACCGAGGGCACGAGACCGCCGAGGCCGATACCGGCCAGGAGGCGGAAGGCACCGAACATCCATGGGCTGATGGCGAAGGCGCACAGCAGCGTGAACACGGAGAGCACGACGACGGATCCGATGACCGCGAACTTGCGCCCCACCCGGTCGGAGAGCCGTCCGACCCACACGGCCCCGATGACCATGCCGAGGAAGGCGGTGGAACCGATGGTGCCGGCCTGCGCCGAGTTGAGGTTCCACTCCTCCATGAGCTCGGTCTGCACGGTGCCGTAGACGATGAGGTCGTAACCGTCGAAGACGACGAAGAACCAGCCGATGAGCACGGCGGCGAGACGGCGCCCGCTGATGCCCAGGATGCTGAAGCCGCTGGTGTTGTCACCCATTCCGGGTGTCTGTGTGCCACCGGCCGTGCCGACGGCGGTGGACCCGCTGCGCGGGTGATCGGAGATTGGAGCCATAGGCACATCTTCAGGGTGATGGGGGTTACAATCAAAGATATTCCAGATAGCGGAAGGTGTGATTTTCTTGAACCTCGCTCCCACCCACGGGGCACCCCCGCGGGAGTTTCTGCAGTCGGTGGACCACTCCCTCATCCTCATCCTCATGCTCCGGGACAGGGGTACCCTCACCATCTCCGGGGCGGCCGAGGAACTCGGCGTGAGCCCGTCGACGGTGCACCGGTCCATGGCGATGCTCGTCTACCGCGGCTTCGCCACGCGCAGCGAATCCCGCACGTATCTGCCCGGCCCGGCCCTGTCGTCGTCGAGTCTCCAGCCGGGCGTGGGCAGCGAACTCATCGCCGCCTGCCTGCCGCACATGCAGGCCATCGCGACCGAGTCCGCGGAGACCACCCACCTCATGGTCCTGGTGGGCAACAAGGTGCATTTCCTCCACACCGTGGAGGGCACCCATCCGGTGCGCGTGGGCATCCGCCGCGGCCAGGTCATGCCTGCCGAGCAGAACGCCGGCGGCCTCATCATGCTGGCGGAACACTCCGCCGCGGAGCTCCGCGCCCTCTACCCCTCGCTTCCCGACGCCGACTTCGAGTCCCTGCGTCGCCAGCTCCACCGGACGCGGGGTCGCGGGTTCTCCATCAACAACGGCCTCTACGAGCACGACGTCTCGGCGGTCGGCGTGTGTCTGCGCAACGATCTGGGTGACATTCTGGGGGCCATGACGGTGGCCACCCCGACGGGCCGTTTCCGCGGTGTCCACCGTCGCTGCGCGGAGATTCTGCTCAAACATTCCCGCGATCTCAACCGCCGTCTGGAGGACCTGCGGCTGACCGCCCCGGACATCAAGGCGTGAGAAAAGGGGTAGGGATTCCTACCCCCGGAACTATTTTCCGTAAGGCGGAAAGTCTTTGAGTCACACTTTTCCGGCCCCTATGTTTGAGGTCACAACCACCCCCTGTGTGCGGTCCCCCGCCGGCCCGCGCACCATCACAACGCAGGAGGTTCACGCATGAGCGAGAGCACCGACTACTCCAACAAGCACGTTGAATTTGTGGCCCCCGAGCCGACGCCTGAGGAGCAGGCCGAGCTCAACGACATGTACGCCAAGATGGACGATCTCCACATGAAGCCCCTGTGGAACCAGATCGGCGGCCTCATGCCGAACGAGCCGGACCCGCAGGCCCTGGCCCACCGCTGGGACTGGTCCGAGCTGATCAAGCTGGCCCGCCGCTCCGGCGAGCTCGTCCCCGTCGGCCGCGGCGGTGAGCGCCGCGCCATCGGCCTGGCCAACCCGGGCCTGGGCGGCCCGACCTACATCGCCCCCACCCTGTGGGCCGCGATCCAGTACCTCGCCCCGGGTGAGAACGCCCCGGAGCACCGCCACTCCCAGAACGCCTTCCGCTTCGTCATCGAGGGCGAGGGCGTGTGGACCGTCGTCAACGGCGACGCCGTCCCGATGAAGCGCGGCGACTTCCTGCTCACCCCGGGCTGGAACTTCCACGGCCACCACAACATCGCCACCGAGCCGATGGCCTGGCTCGACGGCCTGGACATCCCCTTCGCGTACCAGATGGACACCGGCTTCTTCGAGTACGGCTCCGAGAAGCTCACCGACGAGTCCACCCCGGACTACTCCCGCTCCGAGCGCCTGTGGGCGCACCCGGGCCTGCGCCCGGTCGCCTTCCCCGGTGCGACCACGTCCTCCACCATCGGCCGGTACGCCTGGGAGCACACCGACGCCGCCCTCAACGACCAGCTGCAGCTCGAGGACGCCGGCTTCCCGGGCGTCGTCGGCCCGGGTCACGCGGCCATCCGCTACACCAACCCGACCACCGGCGGCGACGTCATGTCGACCATCCGCGCCGAGTTCCACCGCCTGCGCCCGGGTGCCGCGACCACCCCGGTCAAGGAGGTCGGCAACCGTGTCTTCCAGGTCTTCGAGGGTTCCGCCACCATCAAGGTGGGCGAGGAGACCTTCGAGATGAACCACGGCGACGTCGTCAACGTCCCGTCCTGGAAGCTGTGGTCCATCGAGGCCGGCGTCGACGGCGTCGATCTCTTCTGCTTCTCCGATCACCCGATCTTTGAGAAGCTGAATCTGGCACGTACCTACACTCCGGAAGGAATCTAAATCACCATGCGTCTTGCTACCATCCGCTCCGCCCAGGGCACCTTCGCCGCCCGCGTCGAGTCCGACTCCACCGCCGTGAAGATCGACGGTTTCGCCAACGTCGGCGACCTGCTGCAGGAGGACAACTGGCGCGAGGTCGCTGAGCAGGCCGCCGGCGAGGAGGTCTCCTTCGAGCTGACCGACCTCGAGGCTGTCGTCCCGGCCCCGAAGAAGATCGTCTGCATCGGTCTCAACTACGCCAACCACATCAAGGAGATGGGCCGCGACCTGCCCGAGGTCCCGACCCTGTTCGTCAAGTTCCCGGACGCCCTCACCGGCCCGTTCGACGATGTCCTCGTCCCCGAGTACGCCAACTCCGAGCTGGACTGGGAGGGTGAGCTGGCCGTCATCATCGGCAAGCGGGCCCGCCGCGTCAAGGAGGCCGACGCCGCCGACTACATCGCCGGTTACGCCGTCATGAACGACTACACCATGCGCGACTACCAGTACCGCACCCTCCAGTGGCACCAGGGCAAGTCCTTCGAGAAGTCCGCCGGTTTCGGCCCGTGGATGACCACCTCCGACGCCTACGAGCCGGGCGGCGAGCTGGCCACTTACCTCGGCGACGAGAAGATGCAGACCACCCCGACCGACGACCTGGTGTTCAACCCGGCGCAGCTGGTCGAGTACATCTCGCACATCTACCCGCTGGACGCCGGCGACGTCATCGTCACCGGCACCCCGGGCGGCGTCGGCCACGCCCGTAACCCGAAGCGCTACATCGGCGACGGCGACGTCGTCAAGGTCGAGATCGACGGCCTGGGTCACGTCGCCAACAAGACGGTGTTCGAGTAATGACGAGCTTCCACGACCTGTCCATCGAGGAGCGTCTCAACCTGACCCGCCGCGGCACCGCGCACTACTCGGGCCAGCTGGCGCTCATCGACAACGCCGAGTTCGGTCGCGATACTCTGCTGCCGGACTGGACCGTGGCGCACCTGGCCGCCCACGTGGCCTACAACGCCAATGCCCTGTGCAACCTCATGCACTGGGCGGCGACGGGCGAGGAGACCCCCATGTACTCCTCCCCGCAGGCCCGCGGCGAGGAGATCGCCCGTGGCGCCACCCTCATCCCGGACGCCATCCGTAACCTGCACGATCACACCCTGGTCCGCCTGGACGTCGCCTGGCGCGACCTCCCGGAGGAGGCCTGGCAGGCCGAGGTGAAGACCGCGCAGGGGCGCACCGTCCCCGCCTCGGAGACGCTGTGGATGCGCACCCGTGAGGTGTGGCTGCACGCCGTCGACCTCAACGTCAACGCCGGTTTCTCCGACATCCCGACGGTGATCCTGCAGACCCTGGTCCCGGAGATCGCCGGCAAGTGGCGCGGCGCCGGTGACGGGGAGGGGCTCGTGCTCGTGCCGGAGGAGGGCGCGCGCATCGAGGTCTCCCCCGGTGCCGACACCGTGGAGATCCACGGTGACTGGGCCGGCCTGGCCCGCTGGGCCTCCGGCCGCGGCGACCGTGGTGTCACCTCCCCGCAGGGCGAGGTGCCCGCACCTCCCCGCTGGCTCTAGCCCCTGCTTATCGACGCCCCGCCGTCCCCTCTTCCTGTCGAGGGGGCGGCGGGGCGTTTCCTTAATCTCTCGAATGGCAGAAAGCCAGTCATGCCCTAAGCTCTGCGAACATGCGTACAGTTTTAGTCCTGATGTTCATTGCTTTCTTGCCTTTGGCTACTACTTCACCGGCTTGTATGGCGAGGTCCCGTGCATCAGGGGAGTTGGCTCCCGAGATTTCCGGGTGAGCGCGACAATCCATGCTGGAGGCAGATCGGCCTCGGGCATCAGTCAGGAAGTCAGGTTAGCCTGTGGAGTCTCACGCGCTAATCCTCCATTGTGGTGGATTCTCTCTCACAGTCGCGACATCTCCTTCTTCCTTTCCCCCCGTCGACGACAGCACGGTGGTGTGGGAGTCCCATACCGCCACTCCAGTGGGCGAGATTGAAATCCGGGCCGCCATCTCCGATGAGCCGCACCACGACGTTCCCGTTCAGGCCCAGCTGACAGCGCCGGATGGTTCCCCCGCACATATCCAGGTGACCTTCACGGTGGGCTCGGCCGGACCACATCCACTGGACCCCCATTCGGCAATGGACCACATGCGCCGGGAAACACAGATCCTCAAGTCAACGTCCCAGTCAGCAGCTGACTGGGTCAGCGTAGGTGCCTGTCAGATCGGGCAGCACCTGCTCCTGGCCATGATTGCCGTGGCCAGCGACGGTCAAGTGTGAGTTGTTCCTTGAAACCTGCGCTGTCGTCGAAGACAAGGCCCGGTTCTCCACGCGGAGTACCGGGCCAATCGCTGAGCCAGCTTGAAGCTGATCCTCGAAGAGCTACTTCAGCTCAGCAGCCTCGAGGCGGCGCGGGTAGATCTGCGGGCGGGCGCCGGCGACCTCCTCGACGATGCGGATGACCTGGTTGGAGTAGCCGAACTCGTTGTCGTACCAGACGTAGACCACGAGGTGCTTACCGGAGGCGATGGTGGCCAGGCCGTCGACGATGCCGGCGTGGGTGGTGCCGACGAAGTCGGTGGAGACGACCTCCGGGGAGTGGATGTAGGAGATCTGCTGGCGCAGGTCGGAGTGCAGGGAGACCTTGCGCAGGAAGTTGTTCACCTCGTCGCGGTCGACCTCCTGCTCCAGGGTGAGGTTGAGCACGGCCATGGAGACGTCCGGGGTGGGGACGCGGATGGCGTTGCCGGTGAGTTTGCCCTCGAACTCGGGCAGAGCCTTGGAGACGGCCTTGGCGGCGCCGGTCTCGGTGAGGACCATGTTGAGGGTGGCTGCGCGGCCGCGGCGGGTGCCCTTGTGGAAGTTGTCGATGAGGTTCTGGTCGTTGGTGAACGAGTGGACGGTCTCGACGTGACCGTGCTCGACGCCGTAGCGGTCGTTGAGCACCTTGAGCACCGGGGTGATGCCGTTGGTGGTGCAGGAGGCTGCGGTGATGATCTTCTCGTCGTCGGTGATCGTGTCGTGGTTGATGCCGTAGACGACGTTGAGCAGGTCACCCTTGCCCGGGGCGGTGAGCACGACGCGGGCGACGCCCTTGGACTCGAGGTGCTGGGACAGGCCCTCGCGGTCGCGCCAACGGCCGGTGTTGTCGACGACGATGGCGTCCTTGATGCCGTAGGCGGTGTAGTCGACCTCTGCCGGGGAGTTGGAGTAGATCATCTGGATCTTGGTGCCGTTGGCCCAGATGACGTCGTTGTCCTTGTCGACGGTGATGGTGCCGTCGAAAGCACCGTGGACGGAGTCGCGGCGCAGGAGGGAGGCGCGCTTGACGATGTCGTCCTCGGAGTTCTTGCGTACCACGACGGCACGGAGGCGGACGCCGCCATAGGTGGCCTCACGCTGGATGAGGATGCGGGCCAGGAGGCGGCCGATACGGCCGAAGCCGTAGAGGACGACGTCGGTCGGCTCGGTCGCGGTGTGCTTGCCGACGATCTCGGCGAGCTGCTCGTCGAGGTAGGCACGCAGGTCGGTGCCGCCGGACTTCTCGAAGCCGGTGGCCAGGCGACCGAGGTCGATGGAGGCGGTGCCGAGGTTCATGTCGACGAGCTCGCGCAGGACCGGGATGGTCTGGGACAGCTTCATCTCACGGTCGGCGACGCGGCGGGCGTAGCGGTGCGCCTTGATGATGTCGATGTCGGTGGCGCCGACGAGCAGTCGTCCGAAGATGGAGACGACGACGTCGTTGTTGCGGTGGAGCTGGCCGATCAGCGGCAGCATCTCCTGAGCAAGGGCAATCTTCTCGTTCCAGTCGTTCTGCTCGGGCTGCGCGTGGGCGGTCACTGCGGTTCTACCTCCGTGGGTGTGGGGATACGTCCCCACGACTTTAGCCTGAAATCGCCTGTTCAGGCGCCAGACCGGCGAGAATCGCCGCCGCGGGGCCACCCCCGAGCTTATCGACGCCCATCCCCACCAGACAGTAGGCCAGCTCCCGCGGGCGCTCCCTGCGGTCCGCCGCCTGCAGCGGGACGAGGTACGGGTACACGGGCGGGATGTCCGGGTTATTCCGGCTGAAGTCCGTTTCCAGGCCGCGCGCGACGCGACCGCTGAAGGCCCGGCTCGCCACGGTGGGCCCGCCCTCTGCGAGGAGCTCCCGGTTGAGGGCGGAGGTGCCGGCCTCGTCGGCGAGCAGGAACGCGGAACCGCAGGACACGGCGACCACGCCGGGCAGAGCGAGGGCGGCGGCGACGTCGGTGGCGTCACGGAGCCCGCCGGCGGCGATGAGAGGCAGGTCGACGACCTCCGCCACGGACCGGACAAGATCGGGCAGGGGCCGGTCGTCGGGGGTCTCATCGATGGTCCACGTGGAGCGGTGGCCGCCGGCCTCGGGACCCTGGACGACGAGGGCGTCGGCACCCGTCGCGGCCGCCGTCACCGCGTCAGTGGGATTGGTCACGGTCACCCACGCGGCGACGCCCCGGGCGTGCAGCGCGTCGATCTGCTCGCGAGTGAACGGGCCGAACGTCGCGGAAACCACCACCGGCGGGTGCTCCGCGGCCAGCACGGCGGCGAACTTGGCGTCGAAGCCGTTGCTGAGGTCGACCTCCGGGAGCTCGCGGTCGCCGGCGAGGCGGTGGACGTCATCAAGCGAATCAAAGGGCGCCTGCCGGGTGAACAGATTCACGCCGTACGGCCCGCTCACCTGCGCCATCTGCTCCTCGAGGACGCGGGCGGTCGCCCCGCCGGTGGCGAGGAAACCGAGGGAGCCGGCGGCCGCGGCGGCGTCGACAAGCGCGGGCGTGGAGGGCCCACCGGCCATGGGAGCGACGATGATCTGCGGGATGTCCATGTGTGAGAGACTAGCGGTCGTGTTCAAGCTCCTCGACCTCTTCCGCCTCTTCCGCCGCCAGCATACCCCGGACCTCACCGCCGACTGGATCATCCTCGGCCTGGGCAACCCGGGGCCGAAGTATGCCGCCACCAGGCACAACGTGGGTTACATGGCGGTCGACGAGCTGCTCGACGGCCAGCCGCTCACCCCGCTGCCCGGCGCGAAGGCGCACTACGCCAGGCTGCGCATCGCCGGGCAGGACGTCCTCGTGCTGCGCTCGACGACGAACATGAACCTCTCCGGCGAGGCTCTGGCGGGGCTCGACGTGCGGGCGGAAAAGATCATCGCGATCCACGACGAACTGGACCTGCCCGTCGGCACCGTGCGGGTGAAGAAGGGTGGCAACGAAAACGGGCACAACGGACTGAAATCCATGACCGGGCACCTGGGCACCCGCGATTACCTGCGCGTGCGCATCGGCATCGCCCGCCCGCCGCAGGGTGTGTCCGTCACCGACCACGTCCTCGGCCCCGTCGATGGCGGCGAGAACATCTCGCTGGCTGCGGAGGCCACCCGCCTCATCATCGAGCAGGGACTGAGTAAGGCGCAGAACGTCATCCACTCCCGATGAAATAGCCCTCATCTCCGGCTCACGGGCCCTTCATCACCACGCGGTGAAATGAAGATGTGCCAGTAAGGCGCATCTCACCCACCACCCCAAGGAGCCCACCATGACCGTATCCGCCATCATCGCCTCCATCATGGCGATGGTCACCTCCCTCGTCGGCGGTGTCGTCCCCGCCAACTCCTCCCTCCCCATCCCCGCAATCGTCTCTGATTGGGACGATGACTGGGATGACCACTGGGAGGACGACCGCTGGGACGACTAGTTGAACTCGTCTAACCAGCTGTCAATGGCTTCCCGCCGTTGACAGCTGCAGGTGTAGACCCTGGCGTAGATCCGTTCCCGCGCCAGGGTCTTGTTGTACCTTTCGGCGTTGCTGTTGTGCCGCGGGCAATGCTTGATGAGCCGCTACTGCTCCCGGCCCCGCCGGTACGCCAGGGCATTGTCAGTAATTACCCGCTCGGATACGGGGGTACTGTGGGCGGCGAATCAGGCTGCCGCGCACAACAGGAACCCGGCCAAGGTCGCCGATGTTTCATCTTCGAGGACCCAGGTGTACGCCATCCGCCACCGTCGGGGATCCGGCCGATCCTCTTGACGTCGACGTGGACTAGTCCACCGGGGTGCCGGCGCGGGTAACGGCGGGCAGTGGAGCGGCGGGCCCTGATATGGTGTCGAGGCCCCACATTGTCGGAGCCAGTGCTGTCTGTACACAAGGACATTCGAGAAGGGGCATTAACCGAGCAGACCCCACGCGGCACTCGATGAATGTCCCAACTCAACTACCCCGAAGGCCCCCGCGGCGTCGATAAGCGGCTACTTGGCCAGCTGCGCGACCAGCTTCTCCAGGTCACCCAGCATGGTGTCCAGCTCGCCGGCGCGGCGCTCCTGCGGGGCGAAACCGTTGTCGTCGACGTCGTTGAAGATGGACAGCGTCACCTGGTTGCGCACGTCGTACTGCTGGAAGTTGCCGACGATCTGACGCCAGCTCTCTACCGCACGCACACCCTCGGCAGCGCCGTAGGAGACGAAGGCCACCGGCTTGCCCCACCACTCCATGCCGAGGGAGTCGTAGGCGTTCTTCATCGCACCGGGCACGCCGTGGTTGTACTCGGGGGTGATGAAGACGAAGCCGTCGCAGGAGTCGACGGCCTGCGACCAGGCGGTGACGTTCTCGTCGTCGTACTGCTTGTTCGCCGCACCCGGGACGGTGGCGGAGGTGAGCAGCGGGACATTGAACTCCTTGAGGTCGAGGACCTCGTAGGTGGCGGCCTCACGCTTCTGCGCCGCCTCGGTGACCCACTGCCCGACGCCCTCGCCGAAACGTCCGTCGCGGACGGAACCGATGACGATACCGATCTTCACGAAAAAACTCCTTCGCATTTTGTTGACGAAAACACGATTAATTGTACCGGCGTCAATGCACAATGGATAATGTGACAGCCTCGACCATCGTCATCACCGGCGCCTCCGACGGCATCGGCGCCGCCGCCTCCCGCATCCTCCGGGCCGCGCTTCCCGACGCCCGCCTCGTGCTCGTCGGCCGCAACCCGGTCAAGACCGCGGCGATCGCCGCTGAGACGGACGCCACGTACCACGTCGCCGACTATTCGCGCCTCGACGAGGTCCGTTCCCTCGCCGCCGAGCTGCGTCAACTCGGGCGTATCGACGTCCTGGCCAACAACGCGGGCAGCATGTTCGACGGCCCCATCCGCACCGCCGACGGCTTCGAGCTGACGTGGCAGGTCAACCAGCTGGCCCCCTACCTGCTGACGAACCTGCTGCTGCCCACCCTCCTGGAATCACGCGCGTCGGTGGTGGCGACGTCGTCGATGGCCTCCGCCTTCCTCGCCCGCTTCAACCCGGACGACCCGGAGACCCAGCGCGGCTTCTCCCCCGCCCGCGCCTACGGCAACTCCAAGCTGGGCAACGTGCTGTTCACCCGCGAGCTGCACGCGCGCTACCACCACCGGGGGCTCAACACGGTGGCGTTCCACCCCGGGGTCATCGCGACGAACTTCGGCACCGAGACCTCAAGCGTCATCCACTACGGCTACCAGACGGCCATCGCCCGCATGTTCCACCCGGCGCCCGACGGCGGGATGAACCTGGCGTACTTCATCGCCGGGACACCGGGGATCCACTGGCAGTCCGGCCGCTACTACAACGACCGGCGGCGGCCGGGGATCCAGAAGCGGGCCGGGCGGGATCCGGAACTGGCGACCCGCGTGTTCGAGGACACGGCCCACGCACTCGGTGTGACCTGGGAGTAGGCGAGCGACTACGCTCAAGGACTTATGAGCACCACCGCCGAAGCCGCACGCCGCCGCACATTCGCCGTCATCGCCCACCCCGATGCCGGTAAGTCCACCCTGACCGAGGCGCTGGCGCTGCACGCGCACATCATCTCCGAGGCGGGTGCCACCCACGGCAAGGCCGGCCGCAAGGCCACCGTCTCCGACTGGATGGAGATGGAGAAGGACCGCGGCATCTCCATCGCGTCCTCCGCCCTGCAGTTCGAGTACGCACCCGAGGGGCACGAGGGCGAGCCGTACATGATCAACCTCGTCGACACCCCGGGTCACGCCGACTTCTCCGAGGACACCTACCGCGTGCTCACCGCGGTCGACGCCGCCGTCATGCTCATCGACGCAGCCAAGGGCCTCGAGCCGCAGACCCTCAAGCTCTTCCGCGTGTGCAAGGCCCGCGGCCTGCCCATCATCACGGTGATCAACAAGTGGGACCGTGTCGGCCGGGAGCCGCTGGAGCTGGTCGACGAGATCGTCCAGGAGATCGGTCTGCAGCCCACGCCGCTGTTCTGGCCCGTCGGCATCGCGGGTGACTTCCGCGGTCTGGCCCGAGTCGGCGAGGAGGGTGAGGTCGAGGAGTACATCCACTTCATCCGCACCGCCGGCGGTTCCACCATCGCCCCGGAGGAGCATTACACCCCGTCCGAGGCCGAGTCCCGCGAGGAGGATGTCTGGGAGACGGCCGTGGAGGAGGCCGAGCTGCTCGCCGCCGACGGTGCCCTCCACGACCAGGACCTGTTCGAGCAGTGCATCACCTCCCCGCTCATCTTCGCCTCCGCGATGCTCAACTTCGGTGTCCACCAGATCCTGGACACCCTGTGCGCCATCGCCCCGGCCCCGCGCTCCCGCGACTCCGATCCCAAGGCCGTCGAGGCCGCGACCACCGCCATCGACGAGACCCGCTCTCTCGACGACGACTTCTCCGGCGTCGTGTTCAAGGTGCAGGCAGGCATGGACAAGAAGCACCGCGACACCCTCGCCTTCATGCGCATCGTCTCCGGCGAGTTCGACCGCGGCATGCAGGTCACCCACGCGCAGTCGGGCCGTTCCTTCTCCACGAAGTACGCGCTCACCGTCTTCGGCCGCACCCGCGAGACCGTCGAGACCGCCTTCCCGGGCGATATCGTCGGCCTGGTCAACGCCGGATCCCTGGCCCCGGGCGACACGATCTACTCGGGCCGCAAGGTGCAGTTCCCGCCGATGCCGCAGTTCGCCCCCGAGCACTTCCGCACCCTCCGCGCGAAGTCCCTGGGCAAGTACAAGCAGTTCCGCAAGGCGCTCGAGCAGCTCGATTCCGAGGGCGTCGTGCAGATCCTCCGTAACGACGCCCGCGGCGAGGCCAACCCCGTCATGGCCGCCGTCGGCCCCATGCAGTTCGAGGTCATGCAGGCCCGCATGGAGGTCGAGTACAACGTCGAGACCGTCACCGACCCGGTCCCCTACTCCGTCGCCCGCCGCACCGACGCCGAGTCCGCCGCGGAACTGGGCCGCCAGCGCGGCGTCGAGGTGTTCACCCGCACCGACGGCGAGCTCATCGCGCTCTTCGGTGACAAGTGGAAGCTCGCCTTTATCGAGAAGGAGCACCCGCACCTCACCATGGAACCGCTGGTGGCTGATTAACATGGCGCTCTTCCGTCGTAAAGAGCTTGTCGACGTCCCCGCCGACCTCAAGCGCCACGCCGTGCCCGGCCTGGCCGTGCACACCGCCGAGTCGATCGTCGTGCTCACCATCCCGGTAGTCAGCGTCGGAGCGCTTATCGACGCCGCCTCCTCCCGCGTCCCCACCGCCCTGGAGGACGGCGAGCTGGTGGTCAACCTGGTGCCGGTGAAGGACGAACGCCTCGTCCCCGCCCACGACCCCAAGCGCGGCTGGATCATCCCGCTGACCTCTGAGGTCGCGGCGGACCTGGCCGCGCAGGTCGCCGGCGGCGCGGGTGCCTACGAGATCGAGGGGCTCAACCTCGGGGTTGTTGTGGAGTAGCCTGGCCCGCCAGAGCCTGAGGCGAGGCACTGTCCGCCGCTGCGGACTCATCCCGCACTGTCCGCCGCTGCGGACTCATCCCGCACTGTCCGCCGCTGCGGACTCATCCCGCACTGTCCGCCGCTGCGGACTCCCAGATGTTTTGCACCCCAAACGCAAACTTGCACCGACTGTGCAACTTTCCATATTCTGAGGGCATGGCATCCTTCCTCTATCGCCTGGGTAGCACCGCCTACCGCAGGTCCTGGCCGTTCCTCGCGTTCTGGCTCATACTTCTTCTCGCGGTCGGCGGCCTCGCCGGTGCCTTCGCCCAGAAGCCCTCCTCCACCTTCACCATCCCGGGACTCGACTCCGTGGTCACGATGGAGAAGATGCAGGAGATCTTCCCTGCTGCGGAGGACCCGACCAATGCTCCGACGGGCAACATCGCCATCAAGGCGCCGGACGGTGCCACCCTCACCGATCCGGCCGTCAACGCCGAGGTCAACGAGATGCTCGCGGAGGTCCGCGACACCGGGCTGCTGAGCAACCCGGAGACCATCGTCGACCCGGTCATGGCCTCTGAGGGCCTGCAGGCGCAGATGGTGCCCGAGATGGAGGCCCAGGGCATGCCGCCGGAGAAGATCGCCGCGGACGTCGCCACCGTCAGCCCGCTGAGCCGGGACGAGACGACCGGCATCGTCAGCGTGCGTTTCGACGAGCCGTCCACGATGGATGTCCCCGCCGACGACATCGCCACCGTCACCGACATCCTCGACCGCTACAACGAGGGCGACCTCACGGTCATGTACAACGGCAACACCTTCGGCGCGACCTCCGGCGAGATCAACATGACCTCGGAGATCATCGGCCTGGGTGTGGCGGCGTTGGTGCTCATCATCACCTTTGGTTCCGTCGTGGCCGCGGGTATGCCGCTCATCTCCGCGATCATCGGCGTGGGCATCGGCTTCCTCGGTATCCAGCTCACCACCGCGGTGAGTGACGACATCTCCGACATGACCCCGGTCCTGGCCACCATGATCGGCCTGGCCGTCGGCATCGACTACGCCCTGTTCATCGTCTCCCGTTTCCGCACCGAGCTCATCAAGGCCACCGGTGCTAATGACCTGGAGCCGAAGGACCTGGCCGAGCGGCTGCGGAACATGGACAAGGAGACCCGCGCCCACGCGATGGGCATGGCCGTGGGCACGGCCGGATCCGCAGTCATCTTCGCCGGCCTCACGGTACTCATCGCCCTGGCGGCGCTGTCGATCATCAACATCCCCTTCCTCACCGCCATGGCACTCGGTGCCGCCGCCACCGTCGCGCTCGCCGTCCTCATCGCGCTCACCTTCCTGCCGGCGCTCGTCGGCCTGCTGGGCACCCGCGTGTTCGCCGCCCGCGTGCCGGGAGTCAAGGCCCCGGACCCGGAGGATGACCACCCGACGATGGGCCTGCGCTGGGTGCGTCGCGTGCGTCAGCGCCCCGTCGCCCACCTGCTCGTCGGCGTCATCCTCCTCGGCCTGCTGGCCATCCCGGCCGCCAACATGCGCCTGGCCATGCCCACCGACGGCACCGCCACCCCGGGCACCCCGCCGCGTATCGCGCACGAGATCACCGCGGACGCGTTCGGCCCCGGCCGTGATGCCCCGATGATCGCCCTCCTCGACCTCGCGGACGTCGACCCGCAGGAGCGGCCGATGGTGATGGGCGCGGGCGTCGAGAAGTTCATCGCCACCGACGGCGTCGTCAATGCGCAGGTGGTCGGCACGACCGACACCCTCGACGCGGCACAGATCCTCATCACCCCGGAGTTCGGCGCGACGAACCCGCGCACCTCCGAGACCCTGGAGGACCTGCGCGCCACCGACGTCGGCGTGCCCTTCGGCATCACCGGTGCGACCGCCATCTTCGACGACATCTCCGACCGCCTACGGGAGGTGCTGCTCCCCTACGTCGGCATCGTGCTGGCGCTGGCGTTCCTGGTGCTCCTGCTGGTGTTCCGCTCGATCTGGGTGCCTCTCATCGCGGCCCTCGGATTCGGACTCTCCGTTGCCGCTACCTTCGGCATCACCGTCGCGATCTTCCAGGAGGGCTGGCTGGGCATCATCGGTGACCCGCAGCCGCTGCTGAGCTTCCTGCCGATCATGCTCATCGGCCTCGTATTCGGCCTCGCGATGGACTACCAGGTCTTCCTCGTCACCCGCATGCGCGAGGGCTGGTCCCACGGTAAGACCGCGGGCAACGCCACCTCCAACGGCTTCAAGCACGGCGCGCGTGTGGTCACGGCGGCCGCGCTCATCATGATCTCCGTGTTCGCGGCGTTCATGGCGCAGGACATGGTGTTCATCAAGACGATGGGCTTCGCCCTGGCCGTCGCGGTGGCCCTCGACGCCTTCGTCGTGCGCATGATGATCATCCCGGCGACGATGTTCCTTCTCGACGAGCGCGCCTGGTGGATCCCCCGCTGGCTCGACCGCATCCTGCCGAAGGTCGACGTCGAGGGCGAGGGGCTCAGCGATGTCCGGGCTGCGTGAGTCCAAGAAGGCGGCCACCCGCGCCCAGATCGCCCGTGCCGCGGCCGCCCTGGCGCTCGACCAGGGTGCTGACGCCCTGACCATCGCCGCGGTGTCGGAGGCCGCGGGCGTGTCCCCGCGCACGTTCCACAACTACTTCACCGCCATGGACGAAGCGTTGCTGGAGTTCATGGTCGGCCGGGTCAGCGAGCTCATCGACCGGCTCCGCGACGCCCCCGCCGACGCCGGGCTCTTCGACGCCATCCAGTGGGTCATCATCGAGGGGCTGCGGGGGGAGGCGGGCGTCGACACGCATCTCGACTCCTTCGCCAGCCTCTTCCGGATCTCCGACCTGCTGCTCACCATGCGCGGCGCCGCCGCGATCCACGACCTCGACGAACAGCTGCGCCCCCTGTTCGACAAGCTGCGCGCCCGCACTCCGAACCTCGGCCCCTTCGAGGCGGAGGTCGCCATCCGTGCGGCCGCCGCCGTCGCCCAGACCGCCCTCGAGCTCTACTTCACCCTGCCGGAACCGAAGGACCCGGCGGCAGCTGCAGAGCTGATCCGCCGGGCCTTCGCGGTGGTGCGCCTGGCCTAGGCCGGGGCGCGGGTGAGGTTGCGCCACAGCAGCCCCGCCATGTCGGCGGTCCACCCGGCCGGCACCCCGCGGTGGCGGGTGTCGGCGATGAACAGGCCGCCGATTACCAGGTCGATGACCAGTTCCAGGTTGTGGGCGGCATGGAAGACCTGCTTGTCGACGCCCTCCTCCAGGTAGGTGCGCAGCTGCGCAATGAGCGGGGCGACGAGGCCTTCTCGCCACGTCTCGACGTCGGTGCCCGGACCGGCCATGATCGCCCCGACCGCGGCCAGGCCGACCTGCTCGTCGAAGATCGTGCGGATGTCGTCGATGAAATCGTGCAGACCGGGGGCGGTGTGGGGGTAGGTGCGTTCCGGGGGTGGCGTGAGGGAGGTGGCCACCCCGCAGAGGAGTTCCGTGCGGTCGGCGTAGCGGCGGTAGAGGGTGGTCTTCGCCACCCCGGTCTCCGCCACGACGGAGTCGATCGTCACCGCGGACAGTCCCTCCCGCCGGATGATCGCGAGTACACCCTGGGTGATCTTCTCGTCGGTTTCGGCACGGCGGATGGTTCGGCGCAGGGTGGTCATGGTTGTCAGATTAGTTCCTCACCGGCGGGAGGCCACGCCGATGGCCCGCAGCGCGACGGCGAAGGTGAGGAATCCGGAGAGCCAGGCGTGCCAGGTGGCCAGGAGGTTTCCGTAGAGGCCCAGGAACGGGGAGACGAAGGTGAGGACACCGATGCCGATCATCACCTTCTCCACGCCGGTGTTCGAGCGGGTGAACACGGCCCACAGGGCGACGGCGATGGTGGCGATACCCAGGGGGACCTGCCAGAGGGGTTGGGGATCGGGCATCCACAACGGCGCCAGCAGCATGATGACGCCGAGGGCGATGTTGAGGACGTCGGGGGTGTCCCAGTTGACGGAGGTGGCGTTTCTGTTCTTCGTGATGGTCATACTACTAAATGGTAGCGCTACGTTTTAGTATCGTCCAGTGGTCGAAGAAAAAGCACCGCCTCCCGGACGGGAAGGCGGTGCCTTGACGGGCGTCGAAAAGCGGCTTACTCGGCCGGAGCCTCGATCGGCTCCTCCGTGACGACGATGCCGTCGGCGTCAGCGTAGAGGATGTGACCCGGGACGAAGTCGACGCCGCCGAAGGAGACGGTGATGTCCTTCTCACCCGCGGCGTCCTTGGCCGACTTGCGCGGGTTGGTGCCCAGCGCCTTGGTGCCGAACTGCATCTCACCGACCACCGCGGAGTCGCGGATCGCGCCGAGGATGACCACGCCGGCCCAGCCGTTGTCCACGCCGGCCTGGGCGATCATGTCACCCATGAGGGCGGTGTGGACGGAGGAGTCACCGTCGACGACCAGCACACCGCCGTTGCCGGGGCTGTTGAGGGTCTGTTTCACCAGGCCGTTGTCCTGGAAGCACTTGATGGTGGTGATGGGGCCGCAGTACTCGGTGACGCCGCCGAAATTCTGGAACTGGGTGTCGCAGGAGCGGACGATCTTCTCGCCGATGATGTCGACCAGGTCGGCGGTGGGGATGAAGGTGATGGTCATGAAGGTGAAGGCCTTTCGGGGATGGGACAACGTCGATGAGCGGGAAAACACGAAGCGGCGTGCGCCGTGATTTCTCACGATGCACGCCGCTTACGGGGTATGAGCCGGTAGCTCAGCAGCTAGTTCCTAGTGGAACTGGCCCTCCTCGGTGGAGCCCTTGAGGGCGGTGGTGGAGGACTCCGGGTCAACGGTGGTGGCGATGGTGTCGAAGTAGCCGGCACCAACCTCACGCTGGTGCTTGACGGCGGTGAAGCCGCGCTCCTCGGCAGCCTTGAACTCACGGTTCTGCAGGTCGACGAAGGCGGTCATGCCCTCGCGAGCGTAGCCGTGGGCCAGGTCGAACATGCCGTAGTTGAGAGCGTGGAAGCCGGCCAGGGTGATGAACTGGAAGGTGAAGCCCATCGCGCCCAGCTCCTTCTGGAACTTGGCGATCTCGTCGGCATCCAGGTGTGCGGACCAGTTGAAGGACGGGGAGCAGTTGTAGGACAGCAGCTGGTCCGGGAACTCCTCGTGGACGCCGTCAGCGAACTTCTTGGCGAGCTCGAGGTCCGGGGTGCCGGTCTCCATCCAGATCATGTCGGCGTACGGAGCGTAGGACTTCGCACGGGCGATGCAGGGCTCGAGGCCGTTCTTGATCTTGTAGAAGCCCTCAGCGGTGCGCTCACCGGTGATGAACGGCTTGTCGCGGTCATCAACGTCGGAGGTGATGAGGGTTGCGGCCTCAGCGTCGGTACGGGCGATGACGACGGTCGGGGTGTTGGCGACGTCGGCAGCCAGGCGAGCGGAGGTCAGGGTGCGGATGTGCTGCTGGGTCGGGATGAGGACCTTGCCGCCGAGGTGGCCACACTTCTTCTCGGAAGCGAGCTGATCCTCCCAGTGGGTGCCTGCGGCGCCAGCGGCGATCATGGCCTTCTGGAGCTCGTAGACGTTGAGGGCGCCACCGAAGCCGGCCTCGCCGTCAGCGACGATCGGGAGCAGCCAGTCCTCGACGGAGGTGTCACCCTCGACGCGGGCGATCTCGTCGGCGCGCAGCAGAGCGTTGTTGATGCGGCGGACGACAGCCGGCACGGAGTTGGCCGGGTACAGGGACTGGTCCGGGTAGGTGTGGCCGGAGAGGTTGGCGTCACCGGCGACCTGCCAGCCGGAGAGGTAGACAGCCTGCAGGCCGGCGCGGGCCTGCTGGACAGCCATGTTGCCGGTGAGGGCACCGAGGGAGTTGATGTAGGAGCCGTCTCGCTTGGAGACCTTCTCCCAGAGGATCTCAGCACCGCGGCGTGCGAGGGTGTGCTCCTCGATCACGTTGCCCTGGAGCTGCTCCACCTGCTCTGCGGTGTAGTCGCGCTGGATACCCTCCCAGCGGGGGTTCTCGTCCCAATCCTTCTGGATCTCAGCTGCAGTACGTGCCTGGCCGGTAGTGGTCATAGAGAGGACTCACTTTCCTGTCTTAATCGCCGGGTTTCCTTCTTGTCGGACATCCGGCAGGGGGATGGAGGAGGATCCACCGTCGGGCGTGTTAAACCGTTTTCGGTGGCATGACTCACAGCGTGCCCGCAAAAGTGCCTGCCGTCAATGGGTTGGGGGGTCCAAATTGTGTGCGGGGGTAGCGGGGGATTTTGCCAATTTTGCAAATGCCACAAGAGAAGGTGGCCCGATGCCCGATTCACCCCCAGCCCTGTGGCCTGCACAAACGAAAGAAAAACAAAACTGCAGGTACCGGCCATGCGAGCCGGTTTCACGCCCGAATCCCATGGTGAGACGGCTGCCACCGCAGGGGTAGCGCGCGGCGAAATCCGCGAAACCATTTACCCCGTGACTGGAATCACTTAGGGTGGAGGCATCGCCTTGCCCGCGACTGACTTCCGCATTCCCTCACCATCCAAGGAGCATTCAGATGACCCAGACTGAGCCGAAGGACACCACCGAGCGCATTGACGTTGCCGGCCTCCAGGTCGCCAAGGTCCTGCACGACTTCCTCGCCAACGACGTCCTTCCGGCCGTGGGCGTCGACGCCGACGAGTTCTGGTCCGGCTTCGCACAGATCGTCAAGGATTTCACCCCGCGGAACAAGGAGCTCCTCGCCCGCCGTGACGAGCTGCAGTCCCAGCTCGACGAGTACTACAAGGCCAACCCGGGTCAGCCGGATCCGGCCGAGCACGAGGCCTTCCTGCGGGAGATCGGCTACCTGGTCGACGCGCCGGAGGAGGGCGAGATCCGCACCCGCGGCATCGACGACGAGATCGCCCTGACCGGTGGCCCGCAGCTGGTCGTCCCGATCCTCAACGCCCGCTTCGCCCTCAACGCCGCCAACGCCCGCTGGGGCTCCCTGTACGACGCACTTTACGGCACCAACGCCATCTCCGAGGAGGACGGCGCCGAGAAGGGCAAGGGCTACAACCCGGTCCGTGGCAAGAAGGTCATCGCCTGGGGCCGTGACTTCCTGGACAAGGCTCTCCCGATCGACGGTGCCTCCCACGCGGACGTCGACAAGTACTCCGTCATCGACGGCTACCTGGCCGTCCACGTCGGCGACCAGGAGTACCGCCTGCAGGACAAGACCGCCTACCGCGGTTTCACCGGCTCCCTCGAGGACCCGGCCTCCATCCTGCTGCGCAACAACGGCCTGCACATCGAGATCCAGATCGACCCGTCCACCCCGGTCGGCAAGGACGACAAGGCCGGCGTCAAGGACATCATCCTTGAGGCCGCCGTCACCAACATCATGGACTTCGAGGACTCCGTCGCCGCCGTCGACGCCGAGGACAAGGTCGTCGGCTACCGCAACTGGTTCGGCCTCAACACCGGTGACCTGCAGGTCGAGGTCTCCCGCGGCGACAAGACCTTCACCCGTAAGCTCAACGAGGACCGCACCTACATCGGCCGCAACGGCACCGAGATCCGCCTCCACGGCCGCTCCCTGCAGTTCGTCCGCAACGTCGGTCACCTCATGCAGAACCCGGCCATCCTGGTCGACGGCGAAGAGGTCTTCGAGGGCATCATGGACGCCGTCGTCACCGTCGTCTGCGCCATCCCGGGCCTGGACGTCCGCAACCCGATGCGCAATTCCCGCACCGGCTCCATCTACATCGTGAAGCCGAAGCAGCACGGCCCGGACGAGGTCGCCTTCACCAACGAGCTGTTCGGCCGCGTCGAGGATCTGCTCGGTCTGCCGCGCTACACCCTCAAGGTCGGCGTCATGGACGAGGAGCGTCGCACCTCCGTCAACCTGGACGCCTGCATCATGGCCGTCGCCGACCGCCTGGCCTTCATCAACACCGGCTTCCTCGACCGCACCGGCGATGAGATCCACACCTCCATGTACGCCGGCCCGATGGTCCGCAAGGCCGACATGCAGAAGGAGACCTGGAAGCAGTCCTACGAGGACTCCAACGTCGACGCCGGCCTGGCCCGCGGCCTGTCCGGCAAGGCCCAGATCGGTAAGGGCATGTGGGCCATGACCGAGCTCATGGGCGAGATGCTCGAGGCCAAGATCGGTCAGCCGCGGGAGGGTGCCACCACCGGTTGGGTCCCGTCCCCGACCGGCGCTGTCCTGCACGCCACCCACTACCACGAGGTCGACATCTTCGAGGTCCAGGAGAAGCTGAAGGAGGCCGGCCGCCGCGACACCTTCCACGGTGTCCTCACCGTCCCGGTGTCTCCGACCACCGACTGGACCGACGAGGAGAAGAAGGAGGAGCTGGACAACAACTGCCAGGGCATCCTCGGCTACGTCGTCCGCTGGGTCGAGCAGGGTGTCGGCTGCTCCAAGGTCCCGGACATCCACGACATCGACCTTATGGAGGACCGCGCCACCCTGCGCATCTCCTCCCAGATGGTCTGCAACTGGCTGGTCCACGGCATCGTCACCGAGGAGGAGGTCATGGACTCTCTCAAGCGCATGGCCGAGGTCGTCGACCGCCAGAACGAGGGTGACCCGGCGTACCTGCCGATGGCGATCGACTTCGAGCACTCCATCGGTTTCCAGTCCGCCAAGGACCTCATCTTCAAGGGCACCGAGTCCCCGTCCGGCTACACCGAGCCGATCCTGCACGCCAAGCGTCGTGAGTTCAAGGAGCGCCAGGGCATCAGGTAGTCCCCGGCACCCCTGAAGGACCCCGGTCACCGTTCGCGGTGGCCGGGGTCCTCCGCTTATCGACTCCCCGCCTATCCTGGTGGGCATGCATCTTCCCTCCCCCACCTCCCTCGACGATCTGCGCGCCGACGGCGCCCTCATCCAGGCCGATGTCGACGCCACCTGGTCGAGTGTCATGGGGACGGTGCAGGGCGTGGAGTACACGGCCGACACCGCGCGCGTGCACACCCGCTCCGGCGCCCGCGACCTCCCGGCCGCGGAGGTGGCCCGGCTCGTCGACGGTGAGTGGGTGTGGTCGCGGGAGCATGACCTGGACATCCCGGAGCTGCACTCCCCGCAGCCGGCCTCCGACGGGCTGCTGCGTGCGGCCCGGACCCTGCACGGCAACGTCCCGGTCTTCCTCGCCCCCTTCCCCGACGGGCAGCGCGCGATGGCGGTGGAGTTCCGCCCCTCGCCCGGCCCCCTCCGCAGCGCGCTCACCCTGGGGCTGGCGCAGCTGCCCGCGGAGCTTGACGCCCGCCGCTCCCTCCTCGCCTTCGCCGCCGCCCGCGGTCTCGGCGTGCGGGAGACCGCGGACGCCTTCGAGTTCTCCGACGGCACCGCGGTGACGCTCCGGGGCGGGCGCCCCACGTCCGTGTCCGGCGGCCTGCAGGTGGAGGATGTCCTGGCGGACGCCCATTATTTCTCCGTCGAGCACCAGCTGCTTCTCGACGGCCGCTTCCCCGACCC
Organism: Corynebacterium pollutisoli; assembly: GCF_900177745.1. Taxonomy (GTDB): domain Bacteria; phylum Actinomycetota; class Actinomycetes; order Mycobacteriales; family Mycobacteriaceae; genus Corynebacterium; species Corynebacterium pollutisoli. Next base: position 40,518 of record NZ_FXAR01000007.1, read on the forward strand.
CGACATCCGCCTCGACATCGCCGGTGGACGCGCCACCGTCAACGGGCACATCCATGCCGGTGCCATCATCGCCGCCACCGTCACCGGGGACATGTGGACCTGGGGCTGGGCGGATCCGTACCTACCGCCCTCCCCTGCCGCCAACCTGCGGCGTTTCGGCGTCGACCACGGCATCCTCGACCTCGTCCGACCCCGGGTCCCGGCCCGCGCGGAGCTCATCGACGTGTGCAAGCCGATTCTCGACGTGTGGACCCACGCCCTGGTGCCCCTCAACGCCGACACCCGGGCCGTGGTGCTGCTCTCCGCCCCGGAACTCACCCTCCCGGGGCCGCAGGCCCCGACGACGGGGCAGGCGGTGGAGGTGACGCTGGCGACGGTGCCGGGAGCGGGCGTCGACAAGCAGCGGGCCCGGGCAGCCTACGCGCAGCGGCGCGGGGTCACCCTGCCACCGACACAAGCACGATGAGCAGGGCGGGCACGACGAGCAGGCCGGCGAGGATCGCCCACGCCGCGGGGCGCGCAAGGTTGAGGGTCGTGTTCATCCCGTTCTCCAGTGACACGAGCACCTCGGGATTGTCGCGGTCGTAGTAGAAACCCCAGCGCCCGCGGCGGTCCTTCTCCGAAGGCGGGTACGCGGCGTCGACACGGCGGTGCACCTGCACCATCTGACGGGCGAAGACCACCGTCACCAACACCAGCGACCCGACCATGAGCAGTGAGCTCAAGGGCCCGTGGTGGCCCAGCAGGGAGCCGGTGACGCCGACCGCGTTGACGGTGGCGATCCAGAACAGCCACGCGGCCAGGGGCGGCATGATCTCCCGGGAAAGCATCTGCTGTCGCTCCCCCGCGTCCTGCGCGACGGCGTGGGTGAGCCCGGCGCTGGCGGCACCGGTGAGCGCCACGATCCCCGGCCCCAGGGCGACGAGCGCCACGGCCGACCCGAAGGACTTCGTCGCCCAGCCGTCCGGTTCACCCCGGGGACCGAAGTGGACGGGCATGGGGTCGGGCACCAGGTGGAAGTTCACCCACAGGTAGACCAGGCACACCGCCACGGCGGCGGGAATGCCCAGGTGCCAGGTGCGGGCGCTCATCGCAGGACGGCCCGGTACTCCTCCGGGTCGTGCGGGTCGGTCCACTGCGCGTCCTGCGTCTTGTCCACCAGCACGGCACGGATGCCCTCGACGAAGTCGGGCTGGCGGCGGACGAGCTCGCCGAGACGCTCCTCGTTGTCGAGGCCGTCACGCAGGGTGGGGGCGTCGCGGTTGGCCAGGTAGAGCTCGGCGGCGGCGACGGTGGCGGACGGGGAGGCCTTCGCCATGAGGTCGCGGACGGTGTCGACGAACTCGCGGTTCGGGTGGGCGTCGAGCGCCGCGTCGATGTCCGCCCACGTACCCGCGCCGAAGGTGGCCTCGATGTCCTCGCGCCACGCCGCGACCTGGGACGGCTCGTCGGTGGTGGTGGAGTGCTTCTCCAGAGCCCCGTCGACGCCGAGTCCGATGACGTCCTCCGCGAAGGCGGCGGCGTCCTCCACGAGGTGGGTGGCCAGGCCGAGGTGGAGCATGTCGGCGGCGGTCATGCGGTAGGCGGTCAGGCCGATGAACGTGCCGATCGCCGGGGTGGAGTTCGGCCACCGCTGCGAGGACCAGGAGATGCCGACGTCGGTGATGTAGCCGATGGCCATCTCCGGCATCGACGCCCACGCCTTCGCGGTGGTGACGCGGTGGCTGCCGTGGGAGGACACGCCCAGGCCACCGCCCATGACGATGCCGTCCCACACCGCGATGTACGGCTTGGGGTAGGTGCCGATGAGGTTGTCCATCGCGTACTCGTCGGAGAGGAACTGATCCACCGGGCCGTGGTCCCCGGCGAGGATGCCGTCGCGGGCCTGACGCACGTCACCGCCGGCGCAGAAGGCCTTCGGCGAGGCGGAGACGATGAGCACCTGCTCGATGTCCGGATCCTCGCGCCACCCCTCGAGGGCGTCGGTGATGATGCGGATCATCTCGTGGTTGAGGCTGTTGAGCGCCTTCGGACGGTCCAGTTCGAGGACACCGGTACGCTGGCGGACGCTGACATTCACGGGCTGTTCATTCATGCCCGACAGCCTACCGACGCGAAAGGTCACAGTAATGGAGTTCCGGATCATCGCCCTCGACATGGACGGCACGCTGCTCGACGCCGCCGGTCAGATCCCCGACTCCTTCTGGCCCGTCCTCGACGAGCTGCGCGCCCGCGACGTCGCCGTGGCACCCGCCTCCGGCCGCCAGCTGGCGACCCTGCAGGCGATCTTCCCCGGCGACACGTTCATCGCCGAGAACGGCACGTGCGTCTTCCACGACGGGGAGATCGTGTCCACCACGCTTCTCGACGACGCCACCGTCCACGCCGTCATCGATGTCGCCCTCGCCGCGGACATGGACCTCGTGGTGTGCACCCCCACCGTCGCCTACCACCGCCCGGGCATCTCGGCGGAGACGGAGGCGGAGCTGCAGAAGTACTACCACTCCCGCCACGCCACGGAGGACCTGCACGCGGTGACCGACGTCATCAAGCTGGCGGTCTTCACCACCGACATCGCCGAGGACACCATCTACCCCGTGCTTCTCGACGCCGCCCCCGAGGCCAACGTCGTCGTCTCCGGCGCCCACTGGGTGGACATCATGCACGCCGACGCGGGCAAGGGCCGGGCGCTGACGGCGCTCGCGGAGGCGATGGGCGTCGATAAGCGGCAGACCGCCGCCTTCGGAGACTATCTCAACGATCTCGAGCTGCTGGAGGCGGCGGGCACGGCGTGGGCGATGGACAACGCCCACCCCGACATCAAGGCGATCGCCGATCACATCGCACCGCCGAACACGGAGGCCGGCGTGGTCACCGTCCTCCGTACACTGCTGGATTAGCTACTTCCTGTCCTTCTTGGCCTTGTCCTTCTTGCGCTTCGGCTGCGCCAGCTTCGACGCGACATCAGGGACGTAGCGGAACTCGGCGCGCGGCGGGCGCTCGTAGCCGTTGTCGGATTCCGGGCGCTCCGGGATTTGCGGCAGGGGGCGCTCGATCTTCTCGTAGGGGATCGTCGACAGCAGGTGGTTGATGACGTTGATGCGCGAACGCTTCTTGTCCTCGCTCTCCACGGTGTACCAGGGTGCCGAGGGGATGTCCGTGTGGATGAACATCTCGTCCTTCGCCCGCGAGTACTCCTCCCAGCGGGTGATGGACTGCAGGTCCATCGGGGAGAGCTTCCAGCGGCGCAGCGGATCCTCCAGGCGCGACTTGAAACGCGCCAGCTGCTCCTCGTCGGAGACGGAGAACCAGTACTTGCGCAGCATGATGCCGTCCTCGACGAGCAGGCGCTCGAAGATCGGGGCCTGGTGGAGGAAGCGGCGGTACTCCTGCGAGGTGCAGAAGCCCATGACGCGCTCGACACCCGCGCGGTTGTACCAGGAGCGGTCGAAGATGACGATCTCACCGGCGGTCGGGAGCTTCTCGACGTACCGCTGGAAGTACCACTGCCCCTGCTCACGGGAGCTCGGGGCCGGCAGTGCCTCGATGCGGGCGGTGCGGGGGTTGAGGTACTGGGTGATGCGCTTGATGGCGGAACCCTTACCGGCGGCGTCGCGGCCCTCCATGATGATGACCACGCGGGCACCGGTCTCGACGACCCACTGCTGCATGTCCACCAGCTCCGCCTGGAGGCGCTTGAGTTCCTTCTCGTAGGCCTTGTTGTCCAGTTTGTTCGGCTTGGTGACTTTCTCAGCCTTGTCGGTGGTGTCCTTGTTGCCCATGTTTCACAGCGTACCGTCAGCCGACCTGGAACTCGGCCATACGGTCCCAGTCCGTCTTGCCCTCGATCACCGTGTTGATGATCTGCGGGGTCTCCGCCAGGATCGTCGGGAACAGCTCGGTGGCTTTCCGGAAATGCTCGGAGTTGACGTGCGCCTCGGCGGCGTCGTCCTGGAAGGCCTCGTTGAGGAGGTACTCGCTCGGGTCATCGGTATTGCGCGCCCAGTCGAAGAAGATGCAGCCCTCCTCGGCGCGGGTGGCGGTGGTGAACTCGTCGACCAGCTCACGGAAGTTGTCGACGTACTCGGGCAGGGGCTTGAATCGCACGTTGATGAGGATCATGGCCCCCAGCGTACCGACGAGTAGACTGTGACCTAATACACACGGATGCCCAGGAGGCCGTCATGGCTGCCCACGAACCCTTCGAGTTCGATGTCACCGAGTGGTTCAACTCGGACCCGCTCACGGTCGAGGACCTGCACGGCAGGGTCGTGCTGGTGGAGTTCTTCCAGATGCTGTGCCCCGGCTGCGTCAACCACTCCCTCCCCCAGGCGAAGCGGGTGCACCGGATGGTGAAGAACGACCAGCTGGTGGTGCTGGGCATCCACTCCGTCTTCGAGCACCACGACGTCACGGGCCCCGCGGCACTGGAGGTGTTCCTCAAGGAGTTCGGCATCACGTTCCCCGTCGCCGTCGACCGCCCCGGCGAGGTCCTGCCGAAGACGATGAAACGCTGGCGACTGGAGGGCACCCCCACCACGATGCTCATCGACCGGCAGGGCCGCGTCCGCCAGACCTGGCTCGGCCAGCTCGACGACCTCGCACTCGGGGTGTGGCTGGGGACGCTGCTGGCGGAGGACTAACCCTCCAGCTGCTCCCCCACCTCGAGCCACTCCATCTCGAGTGCCTCGTGCTCCTCGCGGGCCTCGTTGAGAGCGGCGTTGGCGTCGGCGATCTTGCCGTAGTCCGGGTCCGCAGCTGCGGACAGCACGGCCATCTCCTGCTCGAAGGTGGCGATGCGCTCGTCGAGCTTGGCCATCTTCCGCTCGAGGGCGTTGAGCTGCTTCTTCAGCTCGCGCTGCTCCTGCGAGCTGAGGCCCGACTGCTTCTCGACGGGCGCCTGGTCCCGCTCCCCCAGGTCGAGCGGCCCGGATCCAGCGGCCTCCGCCTGCTGCGCGCGGACCTCGAGGTACTGCTCGATACCCCGGGGCAGGTTGGTGAGCCTGCCGTCGCCGAACAGAGCCCACGTGGAGTCGGCGATGCGCTCGATGAGGTAGCGGTCGTGGGAAATGACGACGAGGGTGCCCGGCCAGGAGTCGAGGAGGGACTCGAGTTCCTGCAGGGTGTCGATGTCGAGGTCGTTGGTGGGCTCGTCGAGAAGCAGCACGTTCGGCTCGGCCATGAGCACGCGGGTGAGCTGCAGGCGGCGGCGCTCACCGCCGGAGAGGTCGCCGACGGGGGTGCGCTGGCGCTTCGGCGAGAAGCCGAGACGCTCGGCGAGCTGGGAGGCTGACAGCTCGCGCCTGCCCAGGTGGACGTAGGTGGCGACGTCCTCGACGGCGTCGAGAAGCGTGCGCTTCGGGTCGAGGTCGTCGAGTTCCTGGCGCAGCCACCCGAGGCGCACCGTCTGACCCTCGATGCGGCGCCCGGCGGCGAGGGGATGCTCGCCGGCGAGGGTGCGCAGAAGGGTGGTTTTGCCGGAGCCGTTGACACCGACGAGGCCGATGCGCTCGCCCGGCGCGAGGCGCCAGGTGAGGTGGTCGACGAGCATGCGTCCGTCCGGGGTCTCCACGCGGGCGTCCTCGAGTTCGATGACGACCTTGCCCTGCCGCTGGCGGGAGAACGCCATGAGCTCGACGGTGTCACGCGGGGCGGGGACGTCGGCAATGAGTGCCTCGGCGGCCTCGATGCGGTAGCGGGGCTTGGAAGTACGTGCAGGGGCACCGCGACGCAGCCAGGCGAGTTCCTTGCGGGCCAGGTTCTGGCGGCGTTGCTCGATGGCGTCGGCCTGGCGGGCCCGCTCGGCGCGGGCGAAGATCCAGTCGTTGTAACCACCCTCGTAGGTGTCTACCCGACCGTCGTGCACCTCCCAGGTCAGGGTGGCCACCTGGTCGAGGAACCAGCGGTCGTGGGTGACCACGACGACGGCGATCCGGCGGGCCAGCAGGTGCTGCGCCAGCCACTGCACGCCCTCGACGTCGAGGTGGTTGGTGGGCTCGTCGAGGACGACGAGGTCGAGGTCGCGCACGAGCGCGGCGGCGAGGTTGACGCGGCGTCGTTCGCCACCGGAGAGGCTGCCGACCCGGGTGTCCAGGCCGAGCTCCGCGACGCCGAGCCCGCCGAGGACCTCGCGGACACGGGCGTTGGATGCCCACTCGTAGGTCTGGAGCCCGAGGGGCGCGACGACGACGTCGGCGATCGTGTCCTCCGGGTTGAGTTCGGCGCGCTGGGTGACCACCGCCATGCGCAGGTCGGAGTTGTGGGAGACGCGGCCTGCGTCAGGCTCCTCGATGCCGGTGAGCACCTCCAGGAGGGTGGTCTTGCCACCGCCGTTGAGGCCGACCACGCCGATACGGTCGCCGCTCTGCACGCCGAGGCTCACGCCGTCGAGCAGGGTCTTGAGCCCCCAGGTCTTGGAGACGTTCTCGAGATTAATCAGATTCGTCATGTCAACAGGTCAGTCTAGGCGTTGGGGCGGGACGGCAGGCAATCTTTCCGGCGCGGCAGTTGATAACGGTTATCGTTTGCATTAATGTTCCGCGCATGCAGAAACGAATCCGCCCCGGCGCACTCGCCGTGCCCGCAGTCCTCACGTCCCTGCTCCTCGCCGCCTGCGGTGACGCCGCAACCGACACCGCCACCACCGCCACCACCGAGACCACCGCTGCCGCGACGAGCAGCGCGCACGTCGGGGCGTCGGCAAGCGAGCTCAAGGAGGTCTCCAGCATCACGCCGCGCGTGGTCATCGCCCACGAGGACGGCCTCAGCGTCCTCGACACCGCCACCGGCGAGATCATCTCCGAGACGGAGCTTTCCGGCTTCCAGCGCCTGAACAACTCCGGCGATGGACGCCACGTCATGGTCACCGACGGCAACAAGTTCGTCGCCTTCGACGCCGCGCTGAAGTCCCGCCCGCACGGTGACCACGCCCACCACTACTCCGGCGACCCGGAGCTGCGCGACCTCGCCTACGATGCCGACCTCGCCGGCCACGTCACCGTCAACGACGGCCTGACCGCCCTGTTCTCCGACGGCGCGGGCACGGCCCTCATCGTCCCGACCGACCAGATCGCCGAGGGCTACCGCCCGGCGGACGGCGTGCTCGTCGAGAGCGGCGACCCCCACCACGGTGTGGCCGTTCCGTTCCGGGACGGGTCGGTGCTCATCACCGTCGGCACCGAGAAGGAGCGCCACACGATCCAGTACCGCGATGCCGAGGGCGAGGTCATCTCCGAGACCACCGACTGCCCCGGCATCCACGGTGAGGCCGTCGCCACTGACGGCGCGGTGGCGTTCGGCTGCACCGACGGCCCGGTCGTGTTCGACGGCGCGGACTTCCACAAGATCACCCCCGCTGAGGGTGTCGACTACCAGCGTTCCGGCAACCTCGCCGGCCACGCCGGCTCCCCGATCATCCTCGGCGACTACAAGGTGGACAAGGACGCCGACCTCGAGCGCCCGACCCAGATCAACCTCATCGACACCCGCGACAACACCATGCAGCAGGTGGAGCTCGACAGCTCCTACTGGTTCCGCTCCCTCGGCCGCGGACCGGCCGGCGAGGCCCTCGTGCTCACCTACGACGGCCACCTCAAGATGATCGACCCCGAGTCCGGTGAGATCACCGCCGACATCCCGGCCATCGAGGCCTGGGAAGAGAAGGACGAATGGCAGGAGCCGGGCCCGATCCTGCAGGTCTCCGGCGACATCGCCTACATCACCGACGCCGAGAAGCAGGAGCTCGTCCTGGTCGACCTGACCTCCGGCGAGGTCACCGAGCGCTTCTCCCTCGAGGTCGCGCCGGTGGAGATCGCGGTGGTCGACGGGATCGCAGCCGCCGATGCGGAGCAGCTCGCCGGCGGGCACGATCATGGTCACGAGCACGATCACGAGGGCCACGACCACTAGAGCGATGCTTCGCGACGGGCCCGGGGAGTCCGCAGCTGCGGACTGCAGACTCCCCTGACCTGGGATAATGGCGACCGGATCGATATGTCCGGTGGGCATGTTACGGTGCGGATGATCGAACACCAATTCGACATCCCGGGGGAAACATGCTCACGACCATCATCGACCAGACCGACACCCAGCTCACCACCGCCATCTCCGACTCCCACCTCCAGCTCACCCATCACAAGGCCCGCTTCATCCTCTCCACCGCCGAGTTCGAGCGCCGCGACCTCGCACGCTCCCACGGCGCACCCAACACCGCCACCTGGCTGCAGCGCAGTTTCGGCCTCTCCCGAGCCACGGCGTACGAATACCTCGGTGTCGGTCGGAAGCTGCAGCGGTTTCCACAGCTCGCCGACGCGTTCCTCGACACCGCGTTCTCCTATTCCGTCGTCCGCCTGCTGTTGCGCTACATGACCGAGGACAACGTCGAGGAGCTCATCGCTCTCGCCCGCCAACACCCGCTGGCGGAACTGATTCTGCTGCTCGCCGGGCGCGACCAGCCCGATTCGAAGCCCACCCTCAACAAGATCAGCGTGGTCACCGACCCTGAGACCGGGGAGGTCCGCATCTGGGGGCGCCTGGACCCCGAGCGGGGGGCGGAGTTAAAAGCGGCGCTGAAGATCTCGGAGCTGGCCAACCTCGTTGACCTCGACTCAGTCGACCAGGAGGTGCTGGAGGATCCGGAGGCCGTCGAGAAGCTCATCGACGAGGCCCGCGACAAGGACACCGGAAACACCGGGGACACCGGGGTCACCGGGGTCACCGACCACGCAGCGCCGGAGGCCGAGCCCGAGAACCCTCCCACCCGCACACGTTTCGGAACCGGCCTGTCGGTCACGGTCTTCACGGCGTTCATGGGTCTGGTCAACATGGCGCGCAGTCATCCGCTCAGCCGGGTGCGGGCACCCGGCGCGGAGGTCAACGTACTGTTCACGCCGGACCACCGCGCGTTCCTGCCCGGCCACCACGGCGGGCAGACGGGGCAGCTCATCCGGCATGTCCTCAACGGGTCGGTGCGCTTCCACCTCCTGGATCGAACGGGGCTGACGCTCAAGGTGACCCGGTCCACCCGGTTGGCGTCCGAGGCCCAGATGAAGGCGCTGCTGACCGCGTGGGGGTATCAGTGTGCCGGACCCGGATGTTCGCACACGCAGTTTCTCGAGTTCCACCACATCGTCGACTGGCAGTATGGCGGGGCCACGGAGCTCCCCAACCTCATCCCGCTGTGTTCGGGGTGTCACGCGCTGGTGTCGGCTGGCATCATGACGATCGTGCCCGAGCAGGATCCGCGGTTCCTCCGCTTCCGCCTGCCGGGCGGAGAGTCCTACACCTCGGAGAACCGGGGGTTGGCGGTCACCGACGCTTCACTCGGTGCCTGGGGTGACAAGTACTTCTCCGGACCGGTGCCGAAGGGCGATGAGGATCTGCTGCAGGTGTGGGAGCACGCGGACAGCTTCGCGGATCCCGAATCGGAGGAAGCAGCGGAGGCGGCGGAGAGTCCGCAGCGGCGGACCCCCGAGGACGTCAACTGATGAGGTGGGCGCCCTTCGCGGGGCCGTGGGCGACCGTTCCCGAGTACGCACCGTCGGCCAGGAGATCATCGAGGACATCCCGCGCGTGAAGCTCCGATTCGCACAGAAACGCCACGGTCGGACCCGAACCGGACACCATCCCCATGAGGGCTCCGGCGTCCAGGCCCGCGCGGCGCATGGCCTCGACGTCCGGGCGCAGGTGCCGGGCAGGCACCTCCAGGTCGTTGTGGAGGGCCCCGGCGACCTCGCGCGGATTGCCGCTGAGCAGGGCCTTCGACAGAACCTCGGTCTCCATGCGTGGGCCCGGCGCCGTCCCCTGTTCCCGCATGTCGTCGAGCTCCCGGAACACCACCGGGGTGGACAGCCCCTCCTTGAAGAAGACGAGTGCCCAGTGGTACGTCCCGCGGGAGAGCATCGGCGTGAGCTGCTCGCCACGCCCGGTGCCGAGCATCGTCCCGCCCTGCAGGGTGAACGGCACATCGGAGCCGAGGTCCGCGGCCATCTCGAGCAGGGTCGCGGAGGTCAGGGCCGGCAGGCGCTCGGAGAGGAGGGCGTGCGCGGCCACGAGGGCGGCCGCGGCGTCGGCGGATCCGCCGGCCATGCCGCCGGCGGTGGGGATCCCCTTGTGGATGCTGATGTGCACCCGCTGGGCCTCCTCCAGGTCGTGGTGCCCGCGGTAGTGGTCGACGAGCTTATCGACGGCGCGCCAGGCCAGGTTCGTGTCATCCGTCGGCACCGACGCCGCGTCCATGCCGGTCACGGACAGTCCGGAGACGATGGTGCCCTCACTGACCCGGTCCGTGTCGGGCGCGAGTTCCAGGGTGACCGTGTCTGAGAGGTTGAGGGACTGGAAGACGGAGACGAGGTCGTGATAGCCGTCGGGGCGCAGGGCACCGACGCCCAGGTGCAGGTTGACCTTCGCGTGGCCGCGGGCGGTGACGGTGCGCATGCGCCGGGTCATGCGCCGACCCCCGCCAGGCGGACGAAGTCGGTGACGTCGAGCTTCTCGCCGCGCAGCTGCGGGTCGATGTCCGCGGCGCGGAGAGCCTCCTCGGCTGCGGCCCCGGAACCGTAGTGCCCGGACAGGGCAGCACGCAGGGTCTTGCGGCGCTGGGCGAACGCGGCGTCGATGACCGGCCACACCTGGGCACGGGATTCGTCCGAGATCGGCCAGGGCTCGCTGCCCGGGTTGAAGCGGTCGATGCGCACCAGGCCGGACTCGATGTTGGGGGCCGGCCAGAAGACGTGCTTGCCGACGGATCCGGCGCGACGGACGTCTCCGTAGAACGCCGCCTTCACGCTGGGGACGCCGTAGATCTTGGACCCCGGGCGGGCGGCCAGTCGGTCGGCGACCTCGGCCTGCACCATGACGAGCACCCGGCGGATCGACGGGAAAGTCGCCAGCAGGTGCAGCAGCACGGGGACGGAGACGTTGTAGGGCAGGTTGGCGACGAGAGCGGTCGGCTCGCCGAGGTCGGCGGGCTCCACCTTGAGGGCGTCCTTCTGCACGATGGTGAGCCTGTCCGCGTGGGCGGGGGCACGCCATGCGGCGGTGGCGGGCAGCTCCGCTGCCAGGCGCGGATCGATCTCCACTGCGGTGACCTTGTCTACCGTGTCCAGAAGGCCCAGCGTCAGCGAACCGAGCCCGGGCCCGACCTCGACGACATGGTCGTGGGGGTCGAGGTCGGCGGCCGCGATGATCATCCGCACGGTGTTGGGGTCGTGCAGGAAGTTCTGGCCGAGCTTCTTCGTTGGGGTGACGTCGAGTTTCTCCGCCAGGGTGCGGATCTCCACGGGGCCGAGCAGGTCGGCGGGCTGGTCACTGGAGGTCATGCAACCAATCTAGACCACCTGCGGTTAGTCACCGATTCGGACGACGCCGAGAGTCTGCGTGGAGGTGAAGGCGTCGATGGCCCACTCTCCGTTGAAACGGCCGAGGCCGGAGTTGCGGGTGCCTCCGAACGCGACGTGCGCCTCGTCCTGGATGGGCCCCTCGTTGACGAACGCCATGCCTGATGCCATGCGGCGGGCGAAGCGCAGGCCGCGGTCGAGGTCCTGGGTGAACACGGAGGCGGTGAGGCCGAAGGTGGCCTCGTTGGCCAGCTCGAGGGCGTGGTCGGCGTCGCGTGCGGTGAGGATGCCGACGAGTGGGCCGAAGATCTCCTCGCGGGCGAGCTCCGACTCCGGGGAGACGTCGCTGAAGATGTGCGGGGGGAGGACGCGGCCGTCGAGCTCGCCGTCGAGCTCCACCGTGGCGCCCTCTTCGCGGGCGAGGGCGATCTTGCCCTGCAGGGACTCCACCTGGGAGTCGTTGATGATGGGGCCGACGAGGGTGCGCTTGTCCCCCGGGTCGCCGACGGCGACACTGCGGGTGGCCGCGACGAACATCTCGACGAACGCCTCCCGCACCGGCTCCTCCACGATGATGCGGTTGACCGCCATGCAGATCTGGCCGGAGTGGAGGAAGGCACCGCCGACGGCGGCGTGGACGGCGGCGTCGAGGTCGGCGTCGGCAAGCACGACGAAGGGGGCGTTGCCGCCGAGTTCGAGGGCGACGGGCTTGAGATGGTCGCCGGTCATGGCGACGCGGCCGACGTTCTTGCCCACCGGGGTGGAACCGGTGAAGCTGATGAGACCGGGGATGCGGTGGGCGACGAACTCGTCTCCGATCTCGGAACCGGCCCCGACGACGACGTTGAGAACGCCGGCGGGCAGGCCGGCCTCCTCGAAGACGCGCGCCAGGAGGAGGCCGCCGGTGACGGGCGTGTCGCTGGCGGGCTTGATCACCACGGCGTTGCCCAGTGCCAGGGCGGGCGCAACGGAGCGCTGGGTGAGGTGGAGGGGGAAGTTCCACGGGCTGATGACACCGACGACCCCGACCGGGCCGCGCTCGACGCGGACCTCACGGTTCGGGGTGTTGGTGTCGAAGATCTGACCGGACACGCGCGTCGGGAAGGACGCGGCCTCCTGGGTCATGGTGACCGCGAGGCTGACCTCGATGTGGGCCTTCATCATCGTGGAGCCGCTCTCGCGGACGAGCCAGTCGACGATCTCGTGGCGACGGGACCGCAGGATCTCGGCCGCCGCGAGCATCACTTTGCGACGCCCCGCCGGCCCCGTCGCCGCCCACTCGCGCTGCGCGTCCTGCGCGGCCTCGTAGGCGGCGTCGAGGTCGGAGGCGTCGGCCAGGCGGATGCTGGTCACCACCGTGTCGTCGTAGGGGTTGGTGACGTCGACGGTGCGGTCGGAGCTGCCGTCCCGCCATTCACCTCCGATGAACTGGGAGGCGACGGGCTGATCGGCGAACATTCCGGTGACGGTCACGGTGGTCCTTTCGAGGGGATTACCAACTGACCGTTCAGTATATGGGTTTCTAGTGCTGACCCTCCGCGAACTCCTCGACGATCTTGGCGTTGAAGGCCGGGAGATCGTCCGGGGTGCGGGAGGAGACGAGGCCGTTGTCCACGTGGACCTCCTCGTCAACCCAGGTGGCACCCGCGTTGCGCAGGTCGGTCTTGATCGACTCGTAGGAGGTGAGGGTGCGGCCCTTGATGACGTCCGCGTCGGTGAGGATCCAGCCACCGTGGCAGATGACGCCCACCGGCTTGTTGGCGGCGAAGTGCTTCTTCACGAACTCGACGGCCGGGCCGTCCATGCGCAGCTTGTCAGCGTTGCCGGTGCCGCCGGGCAGGATGAGGGCGTCGTAATCAGCCGGATCGACGTCAGCGGTGACCGCGTCGACGGAGACCTCGGTGCCGTTCTTACCCTCGATGGTGCCGGCCTCCGGCGCGATGATGGTCACCGTGGCACCCGCCTCGCGGACGGCCTCGACCGGCTTGGTCAGCTCGGAATCCTCGAAACCGTCGGTGGAGAGGACGGCGACCTTGACGTTGGAGAGATCGGACATGGCATTACCTTTCGGGTTGCGTACAGGTTGTATGCCCCGAGGGTAATGATTTGTGCGGCTTAGCGCAGACCCATCTTGGCGGTGCAGGCGGGCCAGGCGCCCCAGCCCTGGCCCGCGAGGGTCTTCTCGGCGATGGCGATCTGCTGCTCACGGGTCGCCAGGTTCGCGGTCGGCGCGTAGGCGGTGCCACCGTAGGCGGCCCAGGTGGACGGGGAGAACTGCAGGCCACCCTGGTAGCCGTTGCCGGTGTTGATGGCCCAGTTGCCACCGGACTCGCACTGGGCGAGGGTGTCCCACACGGAACCACCGGCGACGGACGGGGCGGCCGCAGCGGACGGGGCCGCCGGCGCAGCCTTGGTGCCGCGGGCGATGCGGGCGGCGGTGGCCGGGGCGACCTCGTGCTCGGCGACCTTCTCACGCGCGGACTCGACGCCGTTGACGGTGGTTACGCGGGTGGTGACCTCACGGGTACCCGGGGTGCCGGCTTCGACGATGGTCTCGGTGCCCTCGAGGGACTCCGGGTCGTCGATGTACTCGGCCGGAAGCTCGAAGGACTCGGTGGTGGTCTCCTCGGTGACGGCGACGCGCTCGATCTCGACCTGGGAGTTGTTGCGCAGGGCGACGTCGAGACCCGGGGTGACGCGGTCGTGCTCGCCGAGCTCGATGCCGCGGGCGTCGAGAAGCTCTCGGACGTTGGAGGCGGCGACCTCGGTGTAGACGACCTTGCCGCCGTCGTTGAGGGCGACGATCTTCGGGGTGGTGACCTCGACGCGCATGCCGTCGGTGAGGCGGGTGTCGCCGGGCTCCTCGACCTTGGCGGCCGGGCGGACGTCGGAGAGCTCGCCGATGAGATCCTGGACGGTCAGCGCGGTGGAGGTGACCTCGGTGGTCTCACCGTCGATGACGACGGCGACCGGCTTGGCGGTGCGGACCGTGATGGTCTCACCCTTGGCGAGGGACTCGCTCGGGGCCGGGTAGACGAGGTCCTGCTCACCGATGGCGACGCCGGCGGCCTCGAGCGCCCCGGCGACGTCACGGGAGAGGGTGGTGAGCTCGGTGGTCTCACCGTTGACGTCGAGAACGACGTCCTTCTGGGCACCTGCGACGGCGACGCCGCCGACGAGGACGGCACCGAAGACGCCGCCTGCGGCGAGGCGCTTGGTGGTGGAGGTGCCGGGGTTGTTGATCCGCGTGATTCGTGAAGTGCTGTTCAGGCCCATGGGGAGTTTAAGTTCTCGATCTCATTCGGGGGAAGTGTCCGGTCGGGACATTTCGGTCGTTGATCACAGTACGGTAACAGTTGCGTGACGTCCAGGAAACCCGCGACACGTCAACAACGCCCGACACATGCTCCACCACAGCCTCAGAAACCCCATAAGACCTGCTCAGACGGGCCTGTGAGAGTGCTCACTACCCCCGCTGATACACCCGCTGAAACGTTTCCGTCAGCTCGAGCGCTAGATCTGCCACGTCCTGACCACGGGCCTCCGCGACACACAGAGCGGTGTGTCCGATGAGGGCCGGCTCATTGCGCGCCCCACGGAAAGGCTCGGGCGTCATGTACGGCGCGTCCGTCTCGATGAGCAGCTGCCCGCGGGGAGCGATCCGCGCAGCCTGACGCAGCTCCTCGTTCCGCTTGAAGGTCACGTTGCCGGCGAAGCTCAGCACGTAGCCACGCTCGAGGGCCTCCTCGGCCATCGCCAGCGGCGAGGAGAAGCAGTGCAGGATCGTCTCCGGCGGTTGCGGCGCATCCGCGAGCACGGCCATGAGCTCCTCGTCCGCCTCCCGGTTGTGCAGCATGAGCGCCTTACCGGAGCTGATCGCCAGCTCGATGTGCCAGCGCAGCGCCTCCTCCTGCACATCCAGCGGCGCGGTGCGCTCCGGCTCGTGACGGATCCAGTAGGTGTCCAGGCCGGTCTCGCCGATGGCCACGCAGGCTGGGTCGGCGGCCATCTCGGTGAGGCGGGCGCGCGCGGCGTCGTCGAGCTCTTGGGCGCGGGTCGGGTGGATGGCGCACGCCGCGAAGACCCGCTCGTTGCGCTGCGCGGCGGCCAGCGCCAGCTCCGCCTCCGCCAGGCCGTCACCGACCGTGCAGATCCGTTCCACACCGGCCGCCCGGGCGCGCTCGACGATCGCGTCGACCTCCTCCGGGGTCCGGGCACCTGCCGACGCCAGATGCGTGTGGGCATCGACGATGCCGGGAATCGGGTCGGCGGGCACGGGCGTGGGACGGGGCTTCTTCTTGGACATGGCTGACATTCTAGGGACATGCCCCGTTTCGTCGACCTCACCCGCCTGCTGCACCCGGACATGCCGCGCTTCCCCACCGATCCCCCGCTGCAGGTCAGCGAGCTGGAGTCCGCAGCTGCGGACTCCTTCGAGGTGCTGGCCTACGCCTTCGTCGGCCCCTCCGGCACGCATGTCGACGCCCCGTCCCACGTCCGGCCCGGCGGCCGCACGCTCGCCGACATCCCCGTCGAGCCCCTCCCCCTCGTGGTGTTCCCGCTTCCCGACGCCTCCTTCCTCACCGCCGCCGACATCCTCGCGTGGGAGGACACCCACGGCCGCGTGCCTGCTGACAGCTTCGCCGCCCTGCACACCGGGTGGGCCGACGGGCCGGCGCCGGGGTGGTCGCTCGAGGCGGTGCAGCTGCTCCACTCCCGCGGTGTGACCGCCGTCGGCCACGACACCCTCAACACCGACCCCTCGGTGCTCACCGACCGTGGCGACTACCCCGCGCAGCGCTGGTGGTTGGAGAACGACCACTGGCAGGTGGAGTTCCTCACCGGGCTGGAGCAGGTCCCGGCGACCGGGGCGCAGATGTGGGTGTCCTGGCCGGTGCCCGCCGGTGGGTCGTCGTTCCCGTGCCGGGCGGTGGCGGTGGTTTAACCCCGGCTCGCCAGCGCGAAGGGCAGCACCGGCTGACCGGTGCGCTCCGCCAGGGCATGGCCTGCGACCGTGACGGACCAGCCGGTGTCGATGAGGTCGGTGACCAGCAGCACCGGGCCGTCCGCCTCCCCGACGCCGGTGTAGTCCCAGTGGTCGAGCAGCGCGGTGACGCGGTAGGCGGAGTTCTGCGCGGTCACCTCCCCCGCCCCGGGGCGCACGGGCAGGACGCCCGCGAAGGACATCCGACCTACCCCGGCGATGGCCTCCGCCAACGCCCCCACGAAGGCGGTGCGCTCCGGATCATGCGAGCCGAGTGCCACCACAGTGGTGGGCCGCTGCGTCCAGTCCCAGTCGGACAGCACCGCGACGATGCGCGGCAGCCACGTGTCCTGCCGCCAGGGGGAGGTGGGGCGCCAGGCGGGATCGGCGAGAAGCCGCGTCAGTGCCGGGCCGCGGGAGATGTCGTTGAGCCGGCCCAGGGCGCGGCCGGGCTCCACCCCCTGGATGCGGCCGCGGACGGAGATGCCGGTGGGCCACTGGCGACGCTGGGTGACGCGGACGCCGGGGGCGGTGAGGCGGGCGTCGACATGCTCGGCGACGGCCGGATCCACCGCCGGATCCCGGAGGCGGCCGGTGCAGTTGTCGCACCGCCCGCACGGCCCCTCGACGGTGGCGTCGTCGAGCTGGCCACGGAGGAAGAGCATGCGGCAGGATTCGGTGGTCTGGTACTCGAGCATCGCGTCCTGCTCCGCCTGCCGGGCCTGCGCGAGGCCGGCGTAGCGGGCGGCATCGTACTCCCAGGGCTGCCCGGTGGACACCCAGCCACCCTTGACCCGACGGACCGCGCCGTCGACGTCGAGGACCTTGAGCACCTGGTCCAGCCGTGAGCGGGACAGATCGACCTGGGCCTCGAGCTTCATCGTCGACTGCGCCTCGTCCCCCAGCACGCCGAGCAGGTGGCGGACGGTCGCCTCGTCGGGGAAGGAGACGGAGGCGAAGTACTCCCAGATGTCGCGGTCCTCGGCCCCGGGGAGGAGGATGACGTCGGCGCGGTCGGTGCCGCGGCCCGCGCGGCCGATCTGCTGGTAGTAGCTCACCGGCGAGCCCGGCGCGCCGACGTGGACGACGAAGCCGAGGTCGGGTTTGTCGAACCCCATCCCCAGCGCCGAGGTGGCGACCAGGGCCTTCAGTTCGTTGTCGATCAGCGCCTGCTCCAGACGCTCGCGTTCCGTCGCCTCAGTACGCCCGGTGTAGGCGGCGACGTTCCACCCGGCGGCCTCAAGCGCCTCCGCCAGGTCCTCGGCGGCGGCGACGGTGAGGCAGTAGATGATCCCGGAGCCCTCCAGCTCCGCGAGGTGCGTGGCCAGCCAGGCGGGGCGCTGGGTGGTGTCGGGCAGGCGGACGACGGACAGGTGGAGCGACTCACGGTCGAGCCCGCCGCGCAGCAGACCGGTATCGGCCCCCAGCTGGGCCTGCACGTCCGCGACGACGCGGTCGTTGGCCGTCGCCGTGGTGGCCAGCACCGGGACGCCCGGACGCAGGCCGGCGAGCAGGTCGCGGATACGCCGGTAGTCAGGGCGGAAGTCATGCCCCCAGTCGGAGATGCAGTGGGCCTCGTCGACCACCACCATGCCGACCGTCGCCGCCAGCGCGGGCAGCACCTCGTCCCGGAAGCCCGGGTTGTTGAGCCGTTCCGGGGAGATCAGCAGCACGTCCACCTCCCCGGCGGCGACCTGTGCCTGGATCTCCTCCCACTCGGTCATGTTCGCCGAGTTGAGGGTGGCGGCGCGGATCCCGGCGCGCCCTGCTGCGGCCACCTGGTTGCGCATGAGGGCCAGCAACGGGGAGATGATGAGCGACGCCCCCGCTCCGGCGTCGCGCAGCAGCTTCGCCGCGATGAAGTACACCGCCGATTTACCCCAGCCGGTGCGCTGCACGACGAGCATGCGACGCCGGTCGTTGACGAGCGAGTCGATCGCGGTCCACTGGTCATCGCGCAACTGCGCGCCCGGCCCCGCGATGCCGGTGAGGAGGTCATTGGCCCGATCCCTGGTTGCCTGCATGGCCCCCACGCTAGACCATGCCCCCGACATCACCTCTGACCTGCGAGTTCATCGTCAACGAAACTGGCGCGGGCGGCCCGGAAACCGACCGCGCCCATGAGCACGCAGATCGCCGCCAGCACGGGGAGGATGAGCGACCAGTCCCCCGTCGACTCGCGCACGACACCGACGACGAGCGGGCCGACCGCCGCGATGACGTAGCCGACCGGCTGCACGAAGCCGGACAGCCGGGCCGTGACCAGCGGGACGCGGGAGCGGGCGGGGATGAGCGCGATCGCCGTCGGGAAGCAGAAACCGCCGATGCCCAGCAGCGACGCCCACAGCAGGGGTGACGCGGACGGCGCCAGCCACAGCCCCAGGTAACCGGCGGCCATGAGCGCGGAGAAGAGCACCGGCAGCCACACGATGGACCGCAGGCGGTCGATGATGACCGGCATGATGAGCCCGCCGACGATGTTGAAGCTGCCGACCCACGCCAGCGCGAGGCTCGCCGTCGACGCGGACACCCCGTGGTCGACGAGGATCTTCGGCAGCCAGCCCATCTGGATGTACGCGTGCATGGACTGCAGGCCGAAGAACATCATGAGGAACACGGCCGTCGGGGACCGCCACAGGGACACCTGCTTCTCGACGCCGGCCTGTTCCGCCCGAGGCGAGGTCGACGTCGGCACGTCGCGTCCCACCCGCAGCACTACCACGAACCACACGACGACCTGCAGCGCCGCGGGGACGGCCCACAGGAACAGGGCCCACCGGAAGTCGTCGCTGAGCAGGGCGGTGAGCGGTCCGGCGGCACCGGAGATGCCCAGCACCGAACCGTAGACCGTCATGAGCGCGACGATGTGGCGGCCACCATGGTTCTTGATCCACGCCGGCAGCAGCACATTCGCCAGGGCGATGCCCACGGTGACGAACACCGTGAGCACGATGAACGCCCAGATGTCCCCCACCCAGGGGCGCGCCGCCAGGCCCAGCAGCGACAGGGCCATGCCGATGAACAGCGTGCGCGAGAGCCCCATCCGGGTCGCCAGCGGCACGGCCAGCAGACCCAGCACGGAGAAGAACAGGCCGGGGATCGCGGTGATGACACCGGCCAGGGAGCCGCCGACGCCGAAGGCCGCGAGGGCGTCGGCAAGCACGGCGCCGAGCGAGGAGATGCCGGAACGCAGGTTGAACGCCGCGACGAACACGGCCGCGAAGAGCAGCAGGGCCGACATGACCTGCGTCGACCGCAGACGTGGGTTACTCAACCCGGGCCTCCTTCCATGCAGTGGAGGCCCAGCCTAGTACGTCACACCATTTCCCGGCCGGTTACTGGACCGGGGCCCACTCCGGGCCGGTCTCGGCCAGCTCCGGATCCAGCTTCTGGATGAGCGGCTTCGGCTTGCTCAGCGGAGTGCCCGGGACGACGTCGACACGCTCCCACACCGCCTGCTGGGAGGCGTAGTCACCGGTGATGACCGGGTAGGTCGCGCCCTCCTCGGGCAGACCGACGCCGACGAGTTCGACCGGCATGTCGTCGGCAACCTCGCGGATCTCCGGGGACGCCGCCCACACGCCCTCGCGGCCGAGGGTCTCGTGCACCTGCTGCGCGATGTGCGGCAGGTACGGGGTGAGCAGGGTGTTGCAGTCGGAGACCACCTGCAGGGCGGTCCACAGGACGGTGGCCAGGCGTTCGCGCTGGGACTCGTCCTTGGCCAGCTTCCACGGCTCCTGATCGGCGATGTAGGCGTTCGCCTCGCCGACGACGTGCATGGCGGCGGTGATGCCGTTCTTGAAGCGCGAGGCCGCCAGGTTCTCCCCGGCGATGTCGAAGGTCTTCGCGGCCAGGTCGAGGATGGCGGTGTCGGCGTCGGTGAGCTCGCCCGGGGTGGGGACCTCGCCGAAGTTCTTGTGCGCCATGGACACCGTGCGGTTGACCAGGTTGCCCCAGCCGTTGGCCAGCTCGTTGTTCACGCGGCGGACGAACTCGTCCCAGGTGAAGTCGGTGTCGGTGTTCTCCGGGCCGGCGACCGCGATGAAGTAGCGCAGCGGGTCGGGGCCGAACTCGGCGAGGAAGTCCTTGACGTAGATGACCACGCCCTTCGAGGAGGAGAACTTGGAGCCGGACATGGTGAGGAACTCCGAGGACACGACCTCGGTCGGCAGGTTGATCTCGCCGTACTTGTGCAGCTGCCCGCCCTTGGCGCCGCGGCCCGCGTAGCCGAGCAGCTCGGCCGGCCAGATCTGCGAGTGGAAGGTGATGTTGTCCTTGCCCATGAAGTAGTAGCCCTCGGCGGCCGGGTCCTGCCACCACTGCTTCCAGGCGTCCGGGTTACCGGAGCGCCAGGCCCACTCGATGGAGGAGGAGAGGTAGCCGATGACCGCGTCGAACCAGACGTAGAGCTTCTTGGCGTTGTTGTCTTCCCAGCCCTCGACCGGGATCGGGACACCCCAGTCGATGTCGCGGGTCATGGCGCGGGGACGCAGGTCCTCGAGCAGGTTGAGGGAGAACTTCAGCACGTTGGGGCGCCAGTCCTCGCGACCGCGCAGCCACTCGCCGAGGGCCTCCGCCAGGGACGGCAGGTCGAGGAGGAAGTGCTCGGTCTCGACGAACTCCGGGGTCTCGCCGTTGACCTTGGACACCGGGTTGATGAGGTCGGCCGGGTCGAGCTGGTTGCCGCAGTTGTCGCACTGGTCGCCGCGCGCGCCGTCGGCACCGCAGAGGGGGCAGGTGCCCTCGATGTAGCGGTCCGGCAGGGTGCGGCCGGTCGACGGGGAGACGGCACCCATGGTGGTCTCCTTGATCATGTACCCGTTCTCGTACAGGCCCTTGAACAGCTCCTGCACCACCGCGTAGTGGTTGCGGGTGGTGGTGCGGGTGAACAGGTCGTAGGACAGGCCGAGGCCGGCGAGATCCTCGACGATCTGCCGGTTGTAGCGGTCGGCCAGTTCCTTGACGGTGACGTTCTCCTTGTCGGCCTGGACCAGCAGCGGGGTGCCGTGCTCGTCGGTGCCGGAGATCATCAGCACGTCATTGCCGATCATCCGCTGGTAGCGGGCGAAGACGTCGGAGGGGACGCCGAAACCGGCGACGTGTCCGATGTGGCGGGGGCCGTTCGCGTACGGCCAGGCGACGGAGACAAGCACAGACTGGGTCATGGAGACCACCTTATTTCATGGGCTGCGCCTTGTTGCGCTTGGCCAGCCGCTGCGCCCGCTGGGCCCGTCGCTCCTCGGCCAGACGGTGTTCCCGGTGGATGCGGCGTTCGCGGGCCAGGCGCGAGTTGAACTCACGCTGCGAGCGGTGGTCGAGGTAGATGACGTCGTTGCTCAGGTCCTTCCACAGGGCCACCATGAGCCCGATGATGATGAGGAGGAAGGGGCTGGCGGCGACGATGGTGATGGACTGCAGGTTGGCCAGGGAATCCTCGCTGGCGGTGAGCATGACCATGCCGACGGCCGCCGTCATGAGGCCCCACATGGCGGAGACCCACGGGGTGGCGTCGGTACGCCCACCCTGGGACAGGGTGCCCATGACCGTCGACGCGGAGTCGGCGGAGGTGATGAAGAACGTGCCCAGCAGGATCATGGCGAGGACGCCGGCGATGGTGCCGCCGGGCAGCTGGTGCAGCAGGTTGAACAGCTGGGACTCGGCGGTGCCGTCGCCCCAGATGGAGTTGCCGGTCTGCTCGAAGATGATGGCGGAGCCACCGAAGACGGAGAACCACACGACGGAGACGAGCGAGGGCACGACGAGGACGCCGATGGTGAACTCGCGGATGGTGCGGCCGCGGGAGATACGCGCGAGGAACATGCCGACGAACGGCGACCAGGAGATCCACCACGCCCAGTAGAAGATGGTCCAACTGCCGAGCCACTCGCCGGCGGTGCCGTCGGCGGAGTTGGCGGTGCGGCCGGCCATCTCGAAGAACTGCGCGAAGTAGGAGGACATCGCGGTGGGCATCATGTTGAGCACCGTGACGGTGGGGCCGAGGATGAACACGAAGATGGCCAGCGCGGTGGCCATGACCATGTTGGCGTTGGACAGGTACTGGATGCCCTTGCCCACGCCGGAGACGGCGGAGAGCACGAAGGCGAGGGTGAGCACGGAGATGATGCCGACGATGGTCCACGTGCCCGGGTCGTCGATGAGCCCGGAGGCGGACAGGCCGGCGCGGATCTGCAGGGCGCCGACACCGAGGGAGGTGGCGGTGCCGAAGATGGTGGCGACGATCGCCAGGATGTCGATGATCCGGCCCTTCCAGCCCCGCGCGCCCTTCTCCCCCAGCAGCGGTACGAAGGCCGAGGAGATGAGCTGGCGGCGCCCGAGGCGGAACGTCGAGTAGGCGATCGCCAGGCCGACGATGGCGTAGACGGCCCACGGGTGCAGTGTCCAGTGGAAGAGGGTGCCGGCCATCGCCGTGCCGACCTCCCGCGGGGCGTGACCGGGCACTCCGTCGCGGTAGAAGGTGAGCGGTTCGGTGGCTCCGTAGAACATGAGGCCGATGCCCATGCCGGCGGCGAACATCATGGCGATCCAGGAGACGGTGCGGAACTCCGGGGCCTCGTCGTCCCCGCCGAGTTTGATCGCTCCGAAGCGGGAGACGGCCACGACGATCATGTACGCGACGAAGACGGTGCCGAAGATGACGAACGCCCACCCCAGGTTGTCCACGATGAAGCCTAGCGACTGCGCCGCGAAGTTCGCGAAACTGTCGGGCCCGGTCAGTCCCCACGAGACGGTCGCGGTGACCACCGCCGCGGCGACGCCGATGATCCACCAGTCGAAGCGGGCGCGGTCGTCGACCGGCTCGGGGGCGACCGCCTCCTCCTGCTCGAGGCGGTGGCCGATGACGTCCGCGTCATCCATCATCGCCGCCAGTTCGTGGGTGGCTGTGTCCGGGTGAGGGTCCGGATGGGGTGTAGTCATAAATCCAGTGTTGTGGATGCCCGGCCGGGTACCAAAGCAAAAGACGCTTATCGACGCCCGGTCAGGCCACAACCACCGTCACCGTTACTGTTCCGTTACTGTCCGTATCGGCAGCGTAAGCGGGCAATACGGACACGTAACCTCACGAAGGCATAACACTTCACTGGCGCGCGGCCAGCACCGCCTCGTACAGCTCGCGGTTCGACACGCCCCGCCCGGCTGCGACCTCCCGGCACGCGTCCTTGAGGCGGGTCCCCTCCTCCACCAGCGCCTCCACGACCGGTACCAGGGCCTCCGCGTCGGCCTCGTCGGCGGCCCCGCCCTCGATGACCACCGTGATCTCACCCTTCACTCCCCCGGCGGCCCAGTCGGCCAGCTCCGGGAGCGTGCCCCGGCGGACCTCCTCGTACGTCTTCGTCAGCTCGCGACACACCGCCGCCCGGCGCGTCGGACCCAGCACCTCCGCCGCCACCTCGAGGGTCTCCGCCAGGCGGTGCGGGGACTCGAAGAAGCAGGCCGCCCGTTCCTCGGTGCGCAGCGACTCCAGCCACGTACGCCGCGCCCCCGCCTTCCGCGGGGCGAAACCGTCGAAGAGGAAACGGCCCACCGGCAGGCCGGACAGCGCCAGGGCCGTCGGCACCGCGGAGGGGCCGGGCAGGCAGGTGACGGGCACGTCGGCGGTGTGCGCGGCGTCGACAAGCGAGAACCCGGGGTCGGACACCAGCGGCATACCGGCGTCGGTGACGACGAGGACGACGTCGGAACGCGCGGCGTCGAGAAGCTGGCGGGCGCGCCCCTCCTCGTTGTGGTCGAAGTTGGACACCACCCGCCCGGTGATCTCGACCCCGAGCGCCGCCGCGAGAGTGCGCACGCGGCGGGTGTCCTCCGCGGCGATGACCGATGCCTCCGCGAGTGCGGCACGCAGGCGCGGGGAGGCGTCGTGGATGTTGCCGAGCGGCGTGGCGGCGAGCACCACACCCCTCGACGGCAGCAGCGGAGCATCGGAGACCATGCCCGTATCCTAGACTCGTCCCCGTGAGCACCGCCCTCGACCGTCCCCGCCATGCCCGGCGCGTCCGTCCCGTGACCCCGCGCCCGTGGGCGTGGACGCGCGCCGACACCCTGAGCACCCTGACCATCGCGGTCCTCGCCCTGTTCATGCGCTTCGTCGGCCTGACCAGCGCCGTCTCCTCCGGCACCCCGGTGTTCGACGAGAAACACTACGTCCCCCAGGCGTGGGACATGGTGCGCTCCTGGGAGAACGCCCTCATCGGCGGCATCGAGTCGAACCCCGGCTACGGTCTCGTCGTCCACCCGCCGCTGGGCAAACAGCTCATCGCCCTCGGTGAATGGATCTTCGGCTACACCCCTCTGGGGTGGCGCGTCATGGTGGCACTGTTCGGCGCGGCGACGGTGGTGATGACCATGCTGCTCGTCCGCCGCCTCGCCGGGACCTGGCAGGTGGCCACCTTCGCCGGCGTCATCGCGGTGTGCGACGGGGTGCTGCTCGTCGGATCACGGTTCGGCATGCTCGACATCTTCCAGGTGTTCTTCATCGTGCTCGCCGCATTCGCGCTGGTCTGCGACCACGAGCAGATGCGCGCCCGCCTGCACGCCGCCTGGCTCGACGGACGTCTCGGTGACTCCCCGCTGGGCCCCCGCCTCGGCTTCCGCTGGTGGCGCTTCACCGCCGGCGTGGCCCTCGGTCTGGCGCTCGGCGTCAAGTGGTCCGGGCTGTACTACATGGCGTTCTTCGGACTGGCGGCCGTCGCCGTCGACGCCGCGCTGCGCCACCGGTACGGGGTGCGTCGCCCCCTGCTCGGGGCCCTGCTCCGCGACGCCGTCCCCGCTTTCGCCTCCCTCGTCATCGTCCCCGTCCTGCTCTACTTCTGGAGCTGGCGTGCCTGGTTCGCCGCCGAGACCTCCGTCTACCGCCACGCCGCCGTCGACGGACAGATGGAGGACGGACTCGCCCGGGACCTGCTGCCGGACTGGGCCGCCGGGTTCTGGCACTACCACCAGTCGGTGCTCGAGTTCCACGCCTCCCTGACCACCTCCGGCGGGCACTCCCACCCCTGGGACTCCAAGCCGTGGTCCTGGCTGGTCGCCGGGCGCCCGATCCTCTACTTCTCCTCCACCGACATCGACTGCACCGTGGGCACCTGCCGCCGCATGATCTACCTCTTCGGCACCCCGGCGATCTGGTGGCTGACCGTGCCGGTGCTGACGTGGGCGCTGTGGTGCCTCGTCGTACGCCGCGACCGCCGCTTCCTCATCGCCGTGGTCGCCTTCGCCGCGGGCTTCATCCCCTGGCTCATCGGCTACGACCGTCAGATGTACTTCTTCTACGCCACCGCACTCGCCCCGTTCATCGTGACGATGCTCGCGCTGACGCTGGGGCAGCTCCACGGCCGGGGCGCGCCGGTGCCGTGGATGTGGGTGCGCCGCCTGGCCGGCGGGGAGATCCGCTGGGGTACCGTCGCGGTGATCGCCTACCTGTCGCTGGTGGTGGCGTCGTTCCTCTACTGGCTGCCCATCCTCTACGGATTCATGATCCCAGAGGTCTGGTACCAGTCGCTGATGTGGCTGCCGAGCTGGGTGTAGGGCGGGTCGTATTTACGACGTTCGTAATTACGACGTACTACCATTCAGTCGACCTGCCCGTATAAGCGGTCTATTGTGGATTTTCCGGTCGTATTTACGAGCATCGTAATGACGACCCACTACACCGGCCCCGATCCCAGCTCCCGCAGCAGCGCCCGCACGGACACGTACCCGTGATGCGACAGCCACGCCCACGCCAGGGACAGCAGCGTCAGCAGCAGGAGAAGCAGCCCCATGACCTGCCCCGACTCCACCGTGTCGAGGACGAAGTCGCGCACGAGGAAGCCGAAGAGGAAGGTCCACAGCGCGCCGAGCACCACCAGCAGCGACGACACCAGGCGCGGCTTCCAGGCGACGGTGAACAGGCCCAGCGCGAAGGAGAAGCGGACTGCGGCGGCGTCGACAAGCAGCGACGCGGTCGCGGGATCGGCCCCCGGCGCGGAGACACCGTCGATGACCGGGTTGAGGCCGCCGGCGGAGCCGAGCAGCTGAATGCCCCACACAACCCACAGCACACCGGCGATGACAAGCAGCACCCGCGAGACAGCCAGGCCGACGGTGCGGGCGCTGGCGGCGCGGCGCCACTCCGGTTCGACGCCGGCGATGATGACCTCGGACAGGTCGGCGGGCGGGGTCATGCCGCCGTCGTCGGGTTCGATGAAGCGCAGGCGGCGGCTGAGGGCCAGGGCCTCGTCGTGGAAACGCTGGCAGTCCTCGCAGACGGCGAGGTGTGAGTCGACGATGTCGTCGGAGAGCGGCGAGGGTTCGCCGTCGATCCGGGCGGAGAGTGCCGCCTGCACCTTCTCGTGGTCAATCACTTGCTCAACACTCCATCGAGGCTCACCCGGCCGGATCCGAACACCACGATCATGACGAGCGCGGCCACGAGCACCGCCGGGAACTCGAGCCCGCCGGTGGCGGTGAAGAACCCGGAGTCGAGGTGCACGAACCAGATCGCCGCCACCATGAGCAGCGCCAGCAGGCCGGCGACGAAGGTGGTGAGCAGCCCCACCACCAGCAGTGCCCCGCCGAGGAGTTCGGCCGCCATGACGAGCCAGGCCGAGAGCTGCGGCTGCGGCACGCCCCAGGCGGAGAACTGTCCGGTGGTCTCGGTGAGTCCGGTGAACATCAGTTTGTCCCAGCCGTGCGCGATGAACACGGTGCCGAGGACGATACGCAGAAGCAGCAGCGCAGCATCCCTCACGGCCGGTTTGTCCATGCGGATAGACTACCCTCATGCTGCTCGAGACACCCATCGGCCCGCTGTCCCTGCGCGCCAGCAGCCGCGGCCTCACCGCGATCGACTTCGGCGGCGAGGCGGTCCCCGAGACCCCGCTGCTTCTCGACGCCGCCACCCAGCTCACCGAGTACTTCGCCGGTCGCCGTCTGCTTTTCGACGTCCCCCTCGACCTCCCCAACGCCGGTTTCCGGGGCCGCGCCCAGGCCGCACTCAGCGACATCCCCTACGGCGAGACGGTCTCCTACGCGCAGCTGGCGGCCCTGTGCGACAACCCCCGGGCCGTGCGCGCCGTGGGCTCGGCTTGCGCCAGCAACCCGGTGCCCATCATCCGCCCGTGCCACCGCGTGCTGCGTTCCGACGGCTCCCTCGGCGGCTACCGCGGCGGGCTGGAGGCAAAGGAATGGCTGCTCGCGCACGAAAAACGGATTCGCGGGAACCTCTGAACCGTTTCCGGAGTCCAATAAGACATGACTGCATCTGACCTCATCATCGGCTCCGACGGACTCGCCCGCCCCGCGTGGGCCGCCACCACCGACCTGCTGCGCCACTACTACGACACCGAATGGGGCATGCCCGTCCGCGACGAGCAGGGGCTGTTCGAGCGCCTGTCCCTCGAGGCCTTCCAGGCCGGGCTGTCCTGGGAGCTCGTCCTGCGCAAGCGGGAGGGATTCCGCGCCGCCTTCGCCGGGTTCGATCCGGAGCGGGTGGCGGAGTTCGGGGAGGGCGACGTCGAGAAGCTTCTGGAGAATCCGGAGATCATCCGCAACCGCCGCAAGATCGAGGCCGTGATCCGCAACGCCCGGGCGGTCCTCGAGCTGCGCGAGGACGGCGGCCTCGTCGACCTCATCTGGTCGCACCAGCCGGCCGAGAACCTCGCACCGGAGACGCTGGCGGACATCCCCAGCCGCTCCCCCGAGTCCGAGGCCCTGTCGAAGGCCCTGAAGAAGGCCGGCCTCACATTCGTCGGGCCGGTGATGTGCTTCGCGCTGATGGAGGCCATCGGCATGGTGGACACACACCTCCTCGGATCACACCGCCGTGGGACGTCGGGAGTGTGGGGAGAGGCTTAGGAGTCCGTGGTGCCGTTCATCCCGAGGGTGAACCGGGTGTCGTCCTCCGGCAGCACCCACAGGTCCACCTGCCGCCCCGCCGTCAGCTGGCCGAGCATCGACTGCGGGAGGAACATCCGCTTGGAGCGCTCCACCGGGTTCCCGTGGGAGTCGGCGAACCGGACCGTGACCTCCAGGCCGGTGTAGCCGTGGCGGATCTCCCCCGTCGGGGTCGTGGTCAGGATGACGCCGGTGGTCGGCATGCCGCGTTCGTGGATCTCCATCGCCTGCGGATCCGCCAGCCCCAGCTGCACCTGCTGGCGGTGGAGCTGGTCGCGGGCCTCCTCCTGCCGGTGTTCCGGGACCAACGCCAGCATCGTCGGGTTCTCCGGTTCGTAGGCGACCGTGAGCAGCGCCCCCGGTGCGACGGCGGCCATCTCGTGCGGACGGATCAGCGTGATCAGGTTGCCGGTGAACTCCCGCATGTCGGCCCCCCGGACGCGGAGGATCATGCGGTACTGGGGGATGCCGTTGATCGTCGTCTGCGTGCGCTCCAGCTTCTCCACGACGCCGACCCCCAGCAACGCGTCCGGCGAGAGCTCGGATTCTTCCGCGGCGTCGAGAATCTTCTCGAGTTCGTCGAGTTCGTCAAGTTCCCGGAAGTCCTCCTCGGTGGGAAGCTTCTCGGACGGCCAGAATGCGCCGAGGAAGAGCGGCACCAGTCCGGCAAGCACCAGCTCGATCCGGCCGGTGACTACGGAGATGATGAGAGCTGCGACGCCCACCACGAAGAGCACAGTTCGGAATGCCATGGCCTCAGCATGCGGGAGACCGCCGGCTACCGTTCACGAGTGTCGGCGCGGCAAAGAACGCCGCGAAGCCCCGATCCGTTGCCGGAAAAGGGGCTTCGCGGGACGTTTGGCCGCTTCACGACGCCGCCCCCGCTACCAGGAGACCGCATCCACCGAGTTGAGCTCGAAGATGAACTGGGTGTCATCGTCCGGCAGCACCCGCATGTCCACCTGCCGGCCCACCCCCAGCTGACCCAGCATCGACTGCGGGAGGAACGCCCGCTTCGAACGCTCCACCAGATTGCCGTACGAGTTGGTGAACCGGACGGTGGCATCCAGACCCGTGTACCCCTGGCGGATCTCCCCGGTTGGGATCATCGACATGACCACACCCGTGACCGGGACGCCGCGCTCGCTGACCTCCGCCGCCCGCGGATCCGCCAACCCCAGCTGCACCTGCTGACGCTGGAACAGGGCCTGCGCCTCCGCCTGTCGCTGCGCCGGCACCCGGTAGAGTCTCCCCGGATTCTCCGGGAGGTAGGCGACGGGGAGCATCGTCCCCGGCGCGACGGCGGCCATCTGGTGCGGGGAGACCAGCATCTTCAACTCCCCGGTGAACTCCCGCATATCGACGCCCCGAACCCGCAGCCTGATGCGGTACTGGGGGATGTCATTGACGGTCAGGTGCGTGCGATCGAGACCCTCGACCGTGCCGACCGCGATCTGAGCGTTCGGAGGCAGCGTCGGATCGGCACCGAAACTGAAGATCTCGCGCAACGGCCCCATGTCACCGATGCTGTTGAGTTTGAGGGCGACCAGGAGGAAGGTTCCACCCACGGTGGCGGGGATGAACCCCGCAAACGCCGGGGCGAGCATCCCGGTCTGTGTGTAGAGGAAGAGGGCGAGGCCGAGGCCTCCCGCGATGAGGGCGATTCCGAAGGAGAGGAAGAGGTTTCTGAGGAACATGCCCTGATCATGGATCACGGCGGCGTCTACCGCTCACGAGTCGGGGGCGGCGTCTCTGTGGAGCTAAGGGGAATTGAACCCCTGACCTTCGCATTGCGAACGCGACGCTCTACCAACTGAGCTATAGCCCCGGGTGCTCCGGGAGTGGAACTGTTGACATACGTTACTCCGCTGCGGGACCCACGTCGATGGTGTCCACCGCGAAGGAGAACTGGGTGTCGTCCTCGGGCAGGTGGAAGACCTCGATCTGGCGGCCGACCGTGAGCCGACTGAGCATGGAGGGTGTCAGGAAGGTGACCTTGCTGCGGTCCACGAGGTTCCCACCGAGGTCGCGGAACCGCACCGCGATCTCGATGCCGGTGTGTCCGTGACGGATCTCCCCGGTGGGGGTCACGGACATGATGACGCCGGTGGTCACCGTTCCGCGCGCGTGGATCTCCGGGCCCCGCGGATCAGCCAGACCCATGAGCACCCGCTGGCGGTGGTACATCTGCTGTGCCTCCTCCATCCGGTCGTCCGGTACCTCCATGAGGCGCTGCGGCTTCTCCGGTTCGTAGGCGACGGGCATGATCGTGCCCGGAGCGAAGGTGCCGAGCTCGTGCGGGCGAATGAACAGCGACAGTTGACCGGTGAATTCCTGGAGGTCGGTGCCCCGGACCCGGAGGGTGAGGCGGTACTGCGGGACGTCGTTGACGGACAGTCCCGTCCAGGTGACCTTCTCGACGCTGCCCACCCCCAGCTGTGCGTTTGACGTCGGTGTGGGGAACCGAGGCGCCAGCCGACGGAGATCACGATCATTCCGAGGATCACCGGGATGAGGCCGATGAGGGCAAGGAGCTCACTTCCGGTGTCGGTGTAGGCCTCGTATGCGGTGTGCGCTCCATAGACGAGGAGGGTGAGACCGATGCCGATGACGGGGAGTCTGGGTTCATGGCCTCAGCATCGCGCGGGGCTGCCGCTACCGGCCACGAGTCAGCGCGGCACTGCGGTGAGGAGAGTCGGACAAGCGACAGCACGCCGCCCCACCGGGGACAGCGTGCTGAATGGAAAGCGGAAACTAACCCGCGCGACGATCGTCGGAGAAACGCGCCGGACGACGGAACGTGCGGGTCGGGGCCGGTGCCGGCTCCGTGTCGAAGCGGGACTCCACGACGGGGAGGTGGTCGAAGTCGGGGGACTCGTCGTCACGCTCGAGGATGACGGCGCCAGGGCGACGCAGGTGACGCGGGATGGCCAGCTCCTCGTCGGCGGCGCTGAGCACGCCGAGGCGGGCACGGCGCAGCTGCCGGATGCGATGGTTGCGCAGGGCCTGCTCCTCCCGGACCTGGGTGCGCAGGGCGACGAGGTAGAGGACGGTGACGACGGCGGCGAGGCCCGCGACGGCCCACGCCCAGCCGCCGATGACGAAGGCCAGGACAGCGGTGAACACGACGGCGGCGGCGAGGCCGATGAGGGTGCGCTGGCGACGCTGGTAGCGGGTGATAGAGGACTCGGCGTCAGCCACCGGGTCCCAGCCGCCGCGGGCGGCACGGTGCTCGGCGAACTCGATCTCCTCCTCGGAGAGGTCCTCATCCAGGTCCGCGGAGTCCGCAGCTGCGGACTCTGCGGGCTCTGCGGGCTCGAGAGCCTTCTCCCCGAGGTCCTCCAGCTCGTCCGCCTCATCCTGGTCCTCATCCTCGACGACCTCCACCACGGAGTCCACGGAGTCCGGGTACATGAGATCGGACGGGGAGGTGTAGGTGTCGTCGTAGGCGTAGGTGGCGTCCTCGTCCCAGTCGTCCCACTCGTCCGCCGTATCAACCTCGGCGGTGACGACATCGCCGGCCTCGAGCTCGTGGACGACGGCACCGTCGACGACCTCGGCCTCCACCTCGGCCGGCTCCTCCGGGCGGGTGAACAGGCCGCGGAAGGACCGGGAGGGGCGCGGGGAATCGTCGTCGATGAGGACCTCGTCGACGTCGATGAGCTCGAGGTCCTCGAGATCCCCGTCCTCCGCGGACACGGGGCGCACGTCGGCGGCGCTCAGGCGGGGACGGCGGCGGGCCGGCAGATCGCCGGAACCGCCCTGGTGGATGACGCGGGTGTCGTCGAAGGCCTCGCCGGCCTTGCGGATCGGCTTCTGCCCGCGCATGAGCAGCGGGGCGAGCACGAACAGCCACACCACGATGATCAGGACGATGATCAGGCTACTGGACACGTGTCGTGCACCTTCCTCAGCGGGATACAGGGATTCGAGTCAAGAGTATCGGCGCGGAAACCCGCCACCGCCCTGCCACGCCGAGGCGGATCAGCGCAATCGGCCGACGCTGCGGAGGCGCTCGACGCAGGAGCCCCGGTGGTCCTCGATGTTCTGGGCGACGAAGTGGTGGTCCCGCCAGCGCCCGTCGATGTGCAGGTTGGCGCGGAGGTAGCCCTCCTCGCGGAAACCGTTGGCCTGGAGGACGCGTCCGGAGGCGGGGTTGTCGGGCAGGTAGGTGGCGGTGACGCGGTGGAGGCCGATGCGTCGGAAAGCATGGTCGGTGCCGAGGGCACACGCGGCGGTGGCCACTCCCCTGCCCTGCGCGGCGGAATGCACCCAATAGCCGATCCAGCAGTCGGAGACGCTGCCGTGCTGGATGGTACCCAGGGTGACCTGCCCGGCGAAACGTCCCTCGAGCTCGATGACCAGGGGGACGACCTGCCCCTTGCGGGCGGCATCGCGGATGCCGGTGAAGAAGTTCCACCAGGCGGTCTGCGAGTGGGCGGCCTCCCAACCGTCGTGGGCGGTGGGTTCGACGGGACGGAGGTGAGGTTCGTCGAGAAGCCGTTGTTCGCGCCAGTCGCGGGCGTCGCGGCTGGTCAACGGGCGCAGGCGCAGGCTCGCCCCGTCGGGCAGACGGACGGCAGGGGTCGACTCGGGCCACCCCGGATGCAGCACATCCCGAGGCCCGCGACCGGGCTGACGGTAGGAGCGGGCCGCCCACCCGAAGGGATCGAACACGAACTCAGCTGCCCTGGGCGAGGAACATGACGTCGACGATGTCGCCCGGGCGGATCTCCGTGGCCTCCTCGGGCACGCGGATGAGGGCGTTGGCCTCCGCGAGGCCGGCGAGCAGGTGGGCCGGGGCTCCGGTGGCGGCGCCGATGCCCTCGACGAGGTAGTCGAAGGTCTCCGAATCCCGCATGAGGCGGGCGCGGATGTAGCCGCGGCGGCCCTCCCGGGAGGCGATGTGGTTGAGGGCGCGGGCGCGGACCACCCGGCGGGCGGTGTTGCGCTTACCCAGCGACATGCGGATGAGCGGGCGGACGAGCACCTCGAACGTCACCAGTGCGGACACCGGGTTGCTGGGCAACAGGAAGACGGGGATCCGCTCCTCACCGAGCAGCCCGAAGCCCTGGACGGAGCCGGGGTGCATGGCGACGCGGGCGGTGTCGATCTCGCCCAGGTCCTCGAGCACGGAGCGGAACATCTCCGACCCCTGCCCGCCGACGGCGCCGGAGATGACGATGACCTCGCTGCGTTGGATCTGGCCCTCGACGATCTCCTTGAGGCGGCGCGGCTCACCGACGGCGATGCCGACGCGGTGCACCTCCGCCCCGGCCTCTCGACCGGCGGCGGCCAGGGCGTAGGAGTTGACGTCGTAGATCTGGCCGAGGCCGGGCTCGCGGTCGATGTCGACGAGCTCGCGGCCGACGGAGATCACCGACAGGCGCGGCCGCGGGTAGACGAGCACCTTGGAGCGGCCCACCGCGGCCAGCAGGCCGATCTGGGCCGGGCCGAGGATGGAGCCGGCGGTGACGGCGACGTCCCCGGGTTGGATGTCATCGCCGGTGCGGCGGACGAAGTCACCGGAGCGGACGACGCGCTGCGCGGTGACGCGGCGGCGACCCCGGTCGGTCCATTCGAGGGGCAGGACGGCGTCGGCCAGCGTGGGCAGCGGAGCACCGGTGTGCACGCGCACCGCCTGCTTGGGCTGCAGGCGCAGGGGCTGCTGGGAGCCGGCGGCCACCTCACCGACGACGGGCAGGGAGCGTTCCACCGGTTCGACCGGGGCGGGGGCGTCCGGGTCCGGGACCGGGGCACCGAGCCCCTTCTCACCGCCGACGTCGACGGCGCGGACCGCGTAGCCGTCGATGGCTGCCTGCGGGAAGCCGGGCAGGGCGCGGGTGGCCTGGACCTCCTCGGCGCACATGAGGCCGAGGGCGTCGGCGATGGCGATGCGGACCGGCTCCGGGGTGACCGCCGCATCGGTGACCAGCGCCAACTGGTGCTCAACGGAACGCACAGCAGACTCCTAGGGGGATCAGTCCTGGTCGGTGGACTCGGCCGCGGCGGCCGCCTCATGCTCGGCGAGGATCTCGGTGATCATGCGCTTGAGGGCCGGGCCGTACTTCGGGTGCGCCAGGCCGAAGTCCACGCAGGCCGGGATGTAGCCGGCCGGGTTGCCCAGGTCATGGCGCTTGCCCTGGTGGACGACGATGTGGACCGGGTGGCCCTCGCGGATCATCAGCTCGATGGCGTCGGTGAGCTGGATCTCCCCGCCCTTGCCCGGCTTGATGCGCTTGAGGGCGTCGAAGATGCCGCGGTCGAGGAGGTAGCGGCCGGTGGCGACGAAGGTCGAGGGGGCGTCCGCCGGCTCCGGCTTCTCCACCATGCCGACGACCCGCTTGACGGTGCCGGCGTCGAGGTCGCAGTCGGCCGGGATCTCCTCGATGTCGAAGACGCCGTAGTTGAACACGTCCTCGCGCGGGACGTCGACGGCGCACAGCACGGATCCGCCGAGTTCGGCGCGCACGGCGGCCATCTTCTCCAGGACGCCCATGGGGAGCACGAGATCGTCGGGAAGCATGACGGCGACGACATCCTCATCGTCGTCGAGGACGCTCTCCGCGAGGCCCACGGCGTGGCCGAGGCCGAGCGGCTTGGCCTGCTCGACGGCGACGGGGCTCATCAGCTTCGCGGCGCGCTGCACCTTCTCCACCTGCTCGGTCTTGCCGCGCTCCGACAGCGTCTCCACCAGGTTGGGGAACTGCTCGAAGTGGCGCAGGACCTCCTGCTTGTTGGGGGCGACGATGACGGCCAGGCGGGAGGCGCCGAGTGCGTTGGCCTCTTCCGCGATCAGCTCGATTCCCGGGGTGTCCACCACCGGGAGCAGCTCTTTCGGGACCGTTTTCGTGGCAGGCAGAAAGCGGGTTCCCATCCCGGCGGCGGGAACGATCACGGTCTTCACGCCATGCGGATGGTCGGTGGTTGACAAGCTCATAACGCACCACCCTACCCCGCGCGGTTACGCTGAGTGCATGAACATCCGGGAGAAGAAGTCAGAACTCAGGGCGCGGATGACTCAGGCCCGCCGGGACATGTCGCCGGAGCAGGCCCGCAGCGAGGACGCCGCGATCATCGCCCATGCGGCCGCGCTGCTGCGCTCGCTCACCCCGGTGGAGACCTCCGTCGCCGCCTACTCGCCGCTGCCGGGTGAGCCCGGCGGACCACTGCTTCTCGACGCCCTGCACGGCGAGGCCTCCTCCCTCCTCCTGCCGGTCTCCCTCCCGGGCGGCCGCCTCGACTGGGCGCTGTATCAGGGTCGTCTGGCGCTCACCCCGGGAGTGCTGGGGATCGCGGAGCCGACCGGTGAGCGCCTCGGTGCCGACGCCCTCGACTCGTGCCGCCTCATCCTCGTGCCCGCGCTCGGCGTGTCGCCGGAGGGCATCCGCCTGGGCAAGGGCGGTGGTTTCTACGACCGCGCGCTGTTACGTTTCGCGGATGCGGAGAATCCCCCGCGCACCGCGGTGCTCCTCTACAACGGGGAGATCCGGGACGACATCCCCGCGGAGGACCACGACATGCCGGTCGACATGGCGATCACCCCCGCCGGAGTGCGCCGGTTCCGCTGATTTCCCTCCGGAGGGAACCGGCGGGGCCTCCGGGCAGTCCAATACTGTATGGCTGACATTCCCCCGTTCCTGTCCTCCCTCCGCACGCCCGGCTGGCGGCGCGCCGTGTTTCTCCGCCGCGTGCTCGCCGTCGTTCTGCTGCTCGCCGCGCTGGGGCTCGCGCTGCGCGACGCCGGTGCGGGTGCTCCCCGGGCCCTCGTCTTCGCCCGCCCGGTCACCGCGGGCGAGGCGCTGACGCGTGACGACGTCGCCCTCGTCCCCGTTCCCGACCCGCTGCTGCCCGCCTCCGCGGTGCGCGATCCGGCGGAGGCGGAAGGCCGGATCCTGGCCGTGGAGGCCGCGGCTGGAGAGGTCGTGACGGCCTCCCGCTTCATCGGTACAGACCTTAGTAACGCATTTGTGGGAGAAATCACGACAATTGTTCCGGTGAGACTTGCCGAACCGGAAATCCTGCCGCTCCTGCGCCACGGGGACAGCGTGACTATCCTCGCCGCAGTGCCCGAACGGACAGAAACGGACGTTATTTCCACAGGTGGACGGGTGATTCTGGTGGACACCCGGGAGTCCCCGGGCACCCTGCTCCTCGGATTACCGGAGGAGGAGGCCCACGCGGTGGCCGCCGCCTCCCTGTCGACTCCGCTCGCCGTCGTCCTGTCGTCCCCTCTCCCCAAATGACGCCCGATGGTCTACAGTTTGTGCGTTCCTAAAAAAATCTCAGATTCCAACGGGAGGACCACCATGCTGCAGGGCTTCAAGGAATTCATCATGCGCGGCAACGTCATCGACCTGGCTGTCGCCGTGGTCATCGGTGGCGCTTTCACCGCCATCGTCACCGCCTTCTCCGACAACCTGATCAACCCGCTGATCGCCGCTCTGGGTGGCGCCGACGTCTCCGGCCTCGGCTTCCACATCATCTCCGGCAACGACGCCACCTTCCTCGACTTCGGTGCCGTCATCACCGCCGCGATCAACTTCCTGCTCATCGCCGCTGTCGTCTACTTCGTCATCGTCGCCCCGATGAACAAGCTCAACGAGATCGCCGCCGCCAAGCGTGGCATCCCGCAGGACGAGGAGGAGCCGCAGCCCACCGACGTCGAGCTGCTCACCGAGATCCGCGACCTGCTCAAGCGCTAATAGTGGGGAGGGCGCTGCTCGCGCCAGAACTCCTCCGCGGACAGTGACTCCTCGGCCTCCGGGTCGAGGACGACCTCCCGCTCCTCATCCGCCGCCCGGACATCCCCGAACAGGGAGTCCGGGCGGTCGGCGTTCCGGTCGATTTCGGGGGCGTCGGACTTCCGGACCACCCGCCGGCGTGGCCGCCTGCTACTCAACGCTGTACTTCTGCAGCTGGTCGATGACGTGGTGCACCAGCGGGGTGAGGGTGGCCATGCCGTCCCGGACCGCCGCGCGGGAGCCCGCCAGGTTCACCACGACGGTGGACCCGGACACACCGGAGATGCCCCGGGAGGTGCAGGCGTCGACCGCACCGCACGCCAGACCCGAGGAGCGCAAAGCCTGCGCGATACCCGGCACCAGCTGATCCAGCACGGAGCGGGTGGCCTCCGGGGTCTTGTCCCGCGGGCCCACGCCGGTGCCGCCGACGGTGAGCACGAGATCGACGCCGCCGACGACGGCCGTCTCGATCGCCTGGCGGATCTGCGACTTCTTGGAACGGACCGACACCACCGCGTCGACGGCGAAACCGGCCTCGACGAGCAGTTCCGTGACCAGCCGGTCGGTGTCCTCCCCGGAGCCGAGCACGTGGTCCGCCACGAGGACCACCAGCGCGCGACGTCGGGCCGGCGGGGTGTCCTCCTTCTCGGCGGCGATCAGAAAGGCCGCATCCGGCTCGACGACGTCCAGCAGTGCGGACGTGCGCGGGGGCTCATCGACGGTGTGCACGGTGTTCTCCATCCTCAGAAGTTCTGACATTGTTCGTTTCTAATATCCAAAAATTTACTCTGTGGTCAGCGTAACCTCTACCTCTCGGCTCTGCCCCGTATCCGGCTGGAGAACTTCGAGGGTGACGGTCTGGCCGAACTCCTGGGACCGGACCGTGGCCACGAGCGCGTCCGAGTTGTCGATGATCCGGTCGTCCACGCGCCGCACGACGTCACCGGACTGCAGGCCGGCCTCGTCCGCCGGGCTGCCCGGCTCCACCGACGCGATGAGCGCACCGTGCACGTCGGCCCGCCCGGCGACCTGGACACCGAGCATCGGGTGGGTCGCCTGCCCCGTGGAGATGAGCTGGTCGGCGACGCGCTTGGCGAAGTTCGCGGGGATGGCGAAGCCCAGGCCGATGGAACCGGCCTCTCCGCCGGAGCTCATCGACGCGATGACCGAGTTCATGCCCACGATGTGCCCGGACATGTCGACGAGCGGCCCTCCCGAGTTACCCGGGTTGATGGCGGCGTCGGTCTGGATGGCGTCGATGAGCGAGGACTCGCCGCCGCCGTCGGAGGCCCGCACCGGACGGTTGAGGGCGGAGACGATACCGGAGGTGACGGTGGAACTCAGGCCCAACGGGGAGCCGATGGCCACGACCTCCTGGCCGACGCGGAGGGTGTCGGAGTCACCGAACTCGATGACCGGGAGATCGGAGACGTCGCGGATCTTCACCACGGCGATGTCGGTCGGCGCATCGGAGGCGACGTAGTCGGCCGGCAGGGTGCGGCCGTCGTTGAGGGTGACCTCGATCTGGCCGAAGCCGCCGTCGGCACCCGAGACCACATGGCGGTTGGTGAGGACGTAACCGTCGGAGGAGATGATCGAACCCGACCCCTCACCTGCGCCCATGCGGGTGGCCACCTGGAGGGAGACCACGGTCGGCAGCACCTCGGCGGCGACCTGCTCGACGCCGCCCTCCGGGGCCTCGGCCGCCGGCGCACTCTCCTGTTCCAGGGCGCTGACGGTCTCCCCCGGGGAACCGGAGTCGGAGTTCGCGGCGACGAGGCCGACGATGGAGCCCGAGGCCACCGATCCCACGAGCATGAGGGCCAGGGCCGTGCCCAGTCCCACGCTGCGTTTGCGCGGCTCGGCGGGCGTGGGGGCAGGGTCCGGGACACCCTCCGGTCCGGGGTTCTCCGCTGCCTGCCACTGGTAGGGGGAGGTCACCGGCTGGTAGCCGGTGGAGGGGTTCCGCGGGTCTGAAGAGGTGTCGTCATTCATGCCGGTCATTGTGCTCCTCTGCTCTGGGCCGATCCTGACGCCTTTCTGTACGTTACCTGGATGGGGTGACCTGCGGCTGGCCGGGGAGCTCGACGATGACGAGCGCTCCCCCACCCGCTGCCTCCGCGATCCGGATGGTCCCTCCGTGACGTGTCACCGTCTGCTTGGCGATGGCCAGGCCCAGACCCGAGCCCGGCTGCGAGCGCGACTCCGCCGCCCGGTAGAAGCGTTCGAAGACCCGCTCCCGCTCCTCCTCCGGGATACCTGGGCCGGAATCGGCGACGGTGAGCTGGATGCGGTCGTCGGCAAGCGGGGTCATCCGGACCTGCACAGTGGCCTCCGGCGGCGACCACTTGGCCGCGTTGTCGAGGAGATTGAGGGTGGCCCGGCCGAGCGAGAACTGGTCACCCGTGAGAGTCCAGGGCGCGAGGTCGGCGTCGAAGTCGAGGTCCGGACGGCGGCGGCGCACCCGCTCGAGGGAGGAGACGATCACCTCGTCGAGGTCGACGGACTCCATGGTGGTCTCCGCCGCGTCCTCGCGCGCGAGGTCGACGAGGTCGCCGATGAGCGTCGACAGTTCGGTCATCTGGGCCATGACGTCACGCTCCAGGTCCTGCCGGTCCGCCGCGGAGATGCGGTCCGCCGCGCCCGGCTGGTTGAGCATCATGAGCAGCTCGATGTTGGTGCGCATCGACGTCAGCGGGGTCTTGAGCTCGTGACCGGCGTCGGCCACCAGTTGCGACTGGCGCGTACGCGACTCCTGCAGCGCCCCCAGCATGGCGTTGAAGGAGCTGGTCAGCTGCGCGATCTCGTCGTTGCCCTGCACGGCGATGGGGCGCAGGTCATCGGTGTCGGCGACGTAATCGACGGCCTTCTGCAGACGCTTGAGCGGCGTCAGGCCGGCGGTGGCGACCACGAGGCCGGCGGCGATGGCCAGCACCGTGCCCAGGGCGGTGATGACGAGCAGCAGGGTGCCCAGGGTGGTGATGAGCTGGTGGGTGTCGTGCATGTCGCGGGCGAGGACGATCGTCGCGCCCAGCGAATCCGTCTTCGACATGATGCGCTCGCCGCCGACGGTGCGGAACACCGCCTCCGTCGTGTCCCCCGCACCCCGCAGGTCACCACCCACCGGGATGGCGTCGCCCCGGGAGAACGACCACCCGGGCGGGGACACCGCGACGCGGGTCTCCGGGTTATAGGACTTGAAGAGCTGGATCTTCGCGTCGAGGTTGATGAGGTAGAACGGGTCGAGCGTCTTCTCCAGCAGCACCTCCGACAGCTGTTCGAGATCGCGGTCCACCCCGGAGGTGAGGACGGCGGAGACCGTCAGGTAGGTGAGGAAGGTCATCAACCCCACCGCCAACGACACCACCGCGAAGGTGAGCAGCGACAGGCGCCAGCGCAGCGTGGTGCGCCCGCTCCAGATGTCGCCGCTGTTGTCACCGACGGAGACAGGTGGGGCCTCCCGGCCGTCCGTGTCCGGCCGGGAGGCCCGCCGCCGCAGGATCACGGGGCCGTCTCACGCAGGACGTAGCCGACACCGCGCACGGTGTGGATAAGCCGGGACTCCCCTTCCGCCTCGGTCTTGCGTCGGAGGTAGCCGATGTACACCTCGAGGGCGTTGCCGGACGTCGGGAAGTCGTAGCCCCAGACCTCCTCGAGGATCGTCGCGCGGGAGAGCACCCGGCGCGGGTTCCGCATGAGCAGCTGCAGGAGGGAAAACTCGGTGCGGGTGAGGCTGATGGAACGCGAGCCGCGGGCCACATCGCGGGTCTCGGTGTTGAGGCGCAGGTCCTCGAAGACGAGCTCCTGCTGCTCCTCCTGCGCCGCTGCGCTGTCCACTGCGGCCCGCCGCAGCAGGGAACGGACGCGGGCGAGGAGTTCCTCGAGGGCGAAGGGCTTGGGCAGGTAGTCGTCGGCGCCCGCGTCCAGGCCGGCGACGCGGTCGGCGACGCCGTCGCGGGCGGTGAGAATGAGGATGGGGCGGTCGAAGCCGGTGCTGCGCAGGGTGCGGCACACCTCGAGCCCGTCCATGCGGGGCATCATCACGTCCAGTATCACCAGATCGGGCCGGTCCCGTCCGATGCTCTCGACCGCCTCCACCCCGTCCTCGGCGAGACTGACGTCGTAGCCGTTGAAGATGAGGGAGCGGCGCAGAGATTCTCGTACGGCCTGTTCGTCGTCCACCACAAGGATTTTCATGTTCCCCATTATGGACCAGGGCGGAACCAAAAACACCGGCTCCCCCTCCACCAGTGTGGAGCGGGAGCCGGTGTGGTCACATCACCTGCTCGGCAACGGGACTAGAACTGCTCGACCTCGACCAGGCCCAGCTGTGCGGCCTTGACCAGACGACGCGGGATGCGGACGGTCTGACCGTCGACCTTGACCTCCTGGAGGGCGACGTTGTCGGCCTTCCACTGGGAGCGGCGCATGCGGGTGTTGGCGCGGGACATCTTTCGCTTCGGAACTGCCATTGTTCTTCTACCTCCTTAGGCCTTCTTCTTGCGGCGGGCCATGCCACCGAAACGCTTCTCGAACTTCTCGACGCGGCCAGCGGTGTCCATGACACGCTGTGCACCGGTCCAGAACGGGTGGGACTCGCTGGTGACGTCGACGACGATCAGCGGGTACTCGTTACCGTCTTCCCACTCGACAGTGCGGTCGGACTTGACGGTGGAACGGGTCAGGAACTTGAAGCCGGTGCCGGCGTCCTGGAAGACCACCGGGTGGTAGTCGGGGTGGATATCATTCTTCATGAAGTCTCGATTCCCTCAGGATTGAACATCAGGTCGGTTCCAGGGCATGGCTCGCAGAGGCCCGGATCGTGCCTGAGTTGGGTTGGAGATTGACAACTCGGACCATCCTACTCCCCGGGTGCCGGATTCTGAAATTCCGTGCTATGGGGCGCCATGAGGCGCGCGCTGCCGCTGCCACAGCCCGAGGATCACCGCGGCCACCAGGGCCTGCGCCACCCCGATGGCCGCCCAGG
This sequence comes from Corynebacterium pollutisoli, assembly GCF_900177745.1. Taxonomy (GTDB): domain Bacteria; phylum Actinomycetota; class Actinomycetes; order Mycobacteriales; family Mycobacteriaceae; genus Corynebacterium; species Corynebacterium pollutisoli. The sequence goes on from NZ_FXAR01000007.1 coordinate 82,458, forward strand.
CCACCTGCCCGAGCTCGATGGGGTGCACCGCGGAGCCGACGGCCAGACAGATGTGCATCCCACCGTGGGTGCCCACCGCCCACCACACGGAACCCCGCCACAGCACCGCCGCACCGCCGAGCATCGCCATGCCGAAGGGCATGATCAGGTACCAGACGTGCTCGCTCAGGCTCTGCTGCCCGCCGGAGGACACGAGGTGGATGAGGGTGAACGCCACGGTCGTCCACGCCAGCGTCAGCCAGGGGCGGTGGCGGGTTACGTGGAAGAACCAGCCGCGGTAGATGAGCTCCTCGGGCAGGCCCTGCAGGAGGACGGCACGCACGAAGAGCAGCACGAGGAGCAGTCCGAGTGGTGCCTGTTCGACGTCCCGCCAGTCGAGGGTCGGCACCTCCGCCGGCCCGGTCTGCAACGCGGCGAGCAGAATCCACGCGGCACCGACCGCCACCCCGACGAGCCCCAGGCCGCCGAGGAAGCCGGGCAGCAGGGTCTGCCAGCGGGTCAGGCCGCTCACGCTTATCGACGCCCCCTCCACCCACCGCATCCACGCCCAGGCACCCATCACGACGAGGAGAGGGGTGAGCAGGAAGATGACCGAGGCGGCCGCCATCTGTGCCTCCTCCCCCGACCAGCGTTCCTGCGCCCACTCATGCAGCGGCACGCGGGCGAGGTTGGCGGCGAACATCAGCACGGTGCCGACGACGATGCGGATGAGCACTCCCCACCAGGTGACGGGAAGCAGCGGGGCGTTGTGTTCACGGTTGTTGTCCATGTCTGCAGAAGTTATGGGCCCGCGCGGGCCGTCAGACCCCCCGTGGTCACGGTTTCTGTCGCCCGAAATCATGACCCGGGTCATGGGTGGCGGGCGGAAGCGTGAGGGGCATGGATCGACGGCTTCTCACCTTCTTCTTCGGCGTCGCGCTGTTTCTCTTCCTCAGCGCCGTCCTCGCGGAGCACCGCACGCCGACCCAGATGCTCACCGGGGCGGTCACGGCCCTTCTTCTCGTCGTGGCCCGGGCGGCGTGGAGCACCTATCCGCGGGCGGGGACGACCCTGCTGTTCGCCGTCGTGGCCTTCGCCTTCTTCCTCGTGGCGAACTCGCCGGTGAGCATCGGCATGCAGTGGGTGGCGTTCATCGTGCTGCTGCTGGGGCTCGGGACGACCGTGGGGTGGGTCTACGGCGGCCTCATCGTGGCCTTCACCGCCGGGATCCACCTGACCGCCGGCAGCCCGCTCAACCAGGTGCTCACGGAGACGGTCGCCGCGGCCCTGCTGGCCGCGGCGGGATTGTCGGTGGCGGGCATCATCCGCGACCGGCAGCGCGCCCACGACGAGCTCGAGGAGACCAACCCCCGCCTGCGGGCGAGCCTGCGCGACTCCCGGGAGCTGGCCCTGTCCCAGGAGCGCGAGCGCATCGCCGCCTCGCTGCACGACGGCCTGGGTCACCGCCTCACCACCATCGGCCTGAGCCTGGACTACTCGGCCCGCATGATCGACCGCGATCCGGCGAAGGCCCGCGCCGAGGTGCTGCGGGCCCGGGAGGCCACCACCGATTCCCTCAACGTCATGCGCTCCACCGTGCGGGCGATGCGCCCGATCACGCTTGTCGGCGACGACCTCGCCGCCACCCTCCACCAGTTCGCCGCCTCCTTCGACACGACCGGCCTCGCCGTCGAGATCGACGCGGACCTCCCCCCACGAGCCGCCGGAGGACCACGCCCAGCTCATGCTGCGGTTCGTCCAGGAGGCCCTGACCAACGTCGTCCGCCATGCCGACGCCGACCGCGTCACCGTCACGGTGCGCCGGGACCGGGTCGATGTCGCCGACAACGGCCGCGGCCTCAGCCTGCTCTTCGAGACGATCGACGGCATCGACATCGTCGCCACCACCACCGACGGCTCCCGCGCCCTCGACCTGGCCCGGGAGCACGCGGTCGACGTGGTCATCACCGACGCCGCCATGCCCGGCACCGACGGGCTCGCCGTGGTCCGCGCCTGCGCCCCGCACCTCCCCACCCTCGTGCTCACCACTTTCGACGACGCGCGGCTGGTCGCCGACATCGTGGCCGCCGGCGCCTCCGGGTACCTGCTCAAGGACGTCTCCCCCGACGCCCTGGCCGACGCGATCCGGGCCGCCGCGGAGGGCGGTATGATCCTTGATCCACGGGTGGCGCGCTACGCGTGGGCGTCGACAAGCGGTGCCGAGGGTGAGCTGGCGGTGCTCACGCGGACGGAGCGGGTCGTCGCGAAGCTGGTGGCGCAGGGACTCAACAATCAGGAGATCGCCGCGGAACTCGTCCTCGCGGAGGGGACGGTGAAGAACCACGTGTCGGCCCTGCTGCGCAAGCTGCAGGCACGCGACCGGACCATGCTGGCGCTGCGGCTGGCGAAGGCCTTCGGCGGTGTGAACTCGGGATTAGGTTTTCGCGGCCCCGGACTGTAGAGTTGTCCCTTGCTGTTGTCGAAGTAAACGTCTACGCCCCGTCAGCCGGCTCAAGACTGCGCCCCGACCCGTACTCAGTCACGAGGGTACGTGGAACACCATCGGTGCGGCGCGGTCCTTGCATGCTTTTCGACGTGGGCGGCTAGGAGAAAGAAAACCCATGTCGGCTATTTGCCAGGTCACGGGACGTAAGCCGCAGTTCGGCAAGACCGTCTCGCACTCGCACCGACGTCACTCGCGCCGTTGGAACCCCAACGTGCAGCGTCGTCGGTTCTTCCTGCCCTCCGAGGGCCGTACCATCACCCTGAACGTTTCCACCAAGGGTCTCAAGGTCATCGACCGCGACGGCATCGAGTCCGTCGTCGCCAAGATCCGTGCACGTGGGGAGAAGATCTAACCAATGGCACGTAATGACATTCGTCCGATCATCAAGCTGAAGTCCACGGCTGGCACCGGTTACACCTACGTCACCCGTAAGAACAAGCGAAACAACCCCGATCGCATCTCGCTGATGAAGTTCGATCCGATCGCCCGCAAGCACGTCGAATTCCGCGAGGAGCGATAATCTATGGCCAAGAAGTCCAAGATCGCCAAGAACGAGCAGCGCAAGGAAATCGTCGCCCGCTACGCGGAGCGTCGCGCTGAGCTCAAGGCCATCATCAACAACCCGAACACCTCTGACGAGGACCGCCTCGACGCACAGTTCGAGCTGAACCGTCAGCCGCGTGACGCCTCCCCGGTGCGCGTCCGCAACCGCGACTCCCACGATGGTCGCCCCCGCGGTTTCCTCCGCAAGTTCGGTCTGTCCCGTGTCCGCATGCGCGAGATGGCTCACCGCGGTGAGCTGCCGGGCGTCCGTAAGTCCAGCTGGTAAGGAGTGGCCAACATGAAGCGCACCAACCCCCGTAAGCAGCGGATGGAGCAGTCCCGCCGCCCCAAGAAGAACCCGCTCAAGGCCGAAGGCATTGAGAAGGTGGACTACAAGGACGTCAAGACCCTTCGTCTGTTCATCTCTGACCGCCACAAGATCCGTTCCCGCCGCGTCACCGGCCTGACCCCGCAGCAGCAGCGTCAGGTCGCCACCGCCGTGAAGAACGCACGCGAGATGGCTCTCCTGCCGTTCACCAGCCGCTAAGTCGGTTGACAGGACGCAACAGCGCACTTTTGCCGCTGGCTGTGTGACACGGTAGAAGTACTCCGCACCGCCCGCCCCGAGATCACTCGGTGGCGGGCGGTGCTTTTTCCTCGGCGCCCCACCCGGCTGGTATTTTTGCCACCATGCACCCCTCGCTGCCGGACCTGACCACCGAAGCCCGCCGCGCCTCCTCCCCCGCCATGGCGCGCGGCATCCTGGCGGAGGCGCAGGAGCTCATGCGCAACGCCCTCGACCACGGTGAGTCCGAAACCGCGCTGGCGTTCTGGTTCTCCCGCACCCTGCAGGAGTGGGCGGAGAGCCCCGCGGTTGAGGAGATCACCGGTGGGGCCCGCCTGCGGTTCACCGGTGCCGTCGCCCGTTTCGACGCCATCCCGACGGACAGCGTCACCTGGTTCCTCGTCGGCGACGCCCCGGGAGCGAACGAGCAGCTCCGCGAGCTCTTCGGCGGCGCCGACCTTCACGTCGGTGACCTGCCGGCCCCGGCCCCGCGGGAGGACTGGGACGCCGCAGCCGCGCGCGCCGCGGAGCAGGGCGACGTCGACAAGCTCGCCTACTGGGTCGACGCCGGCTACCTGGACGACCCGGCGGTGGCCGACGCCCTCCTCGTCCCCTCGCTGGCTCACATGCCGCCGGCCCTGCGCCTGGCGGAGGGCCTGCCCGACTACGACACTCCCGTCGACGTCCGCGGCACGCTCATGGAGCCGGTCGTGGCCGTCGCCCGCTGGGCGGGGCTGCTGGTCGACGCCTCTTCTGGGGACGCCCCGCACCGGCTGGACAGGGCGCGGGACCACGGGGTCCTCACGGAGGACGAGGCGGAGGCGCTCACCCAGGCGTGGGCCACGGGCCTGAGCATGGAGCTGCGCAGCTGGCGGCACGGCACGTGGGGCGAGGAGGAGACGATGCGTTCCCTGCCCTCCCTCGACCGCAGCGCGTACGGGGCGGCGGCCCGTCTCGTCAGCGTCGCCCTGCGTTCCATCGCGGGACGCCACGGACTGTCCGTCGGCTGACGCTGGTATCTTTAGACGAACAGAAACCCGCAGGAAGGAGCGATCCGCATGGCACGTGCAGTGGGACGACCCCGCAAGAACAGTCCGCGGCGTCGTGGTGCGACAGCGCGCGAGGAGATTCTCGACGCCTCCGCGGAGCTGTTCACCACCCAGGGTTTCGCCTCGACCTCGACGCACCAGATCGCCGATGCGGTGGGCATCCGCCAGGCCTCGCTGTACTACCACTTCCCGTCGAAGACCGAGATCTTCCTGACGCTGCTGAAGTCCACCATCGAGCCCTCCATGGAGCTGGCGGCCGCGCTCGGCGAGTCCGACGCCTCCCCTGCCCTGCGCCTGTGGGCGCTCGTCGCCGCGGAGGCCCGCCTGCTGCTGTCCACCCGCTGGAACATCGGCCGCCTCTACCAGCTGCCCGTGGCCGCGTCGGAGGAGTTCTCCGAGTACCACACCCAGCGCACCGAGCTGCGGGATCTCTTCCACTCCCTGTCGGCCGCGCTCGTCGGCGAGGATGACCCGCGCGTCGATCTGCCGTTCCACATCGCCCTGTCAGTCATCGAGATGCGGGAGAACGACGGCACGATCCCCGCGGAGCTCTCCGACACCGAGCTGCCGCACATTGCCGTCATGCTTGCCGACGCCGCCCTCGACGTCCTCCACGCCGAACTGCCCGCCGACCGTGTCGACCGGACCCTGGCCCTCATCGATGTGTAGATGAACAGCTGCCTGGCCCGCCGTCTCATCGCCTTCCTCATCGACGTCGGGATCGCCTACCTCCTCTACTTCGCCCTCGGCGCGCCCGCGCCCGTCGGCGCGGACCCCGCCCCTGCCCTGCTGCTGCTCACCTGGGTGATCCGGGTGGTACCGGAGAAGATCCTCGCCCGCAGTCCGGGCAAGATGCTGCTGCGTCTCGACGCCGTGGGCCCCTGGTGGGCGCCCCTCGTGCGGCACCTGTGGCTCATCATCCCGGTCCCGCTGGCCTACCTGATGCCGGTCATCCCCTGGTACTCGCTGCTGGCCACCGTCATCGGCATCAGTGCGCTGCTCAATCCGGCGAACCGCTCGCTGGCGGACCGCCTCGCGCAGACGTCCGTCATTCAGCGCGGCGCAGGATGCGCTCTGCCTGGCTGACCAGCGGGGCGTCGATCATCATGCCGTCGACCTGGAACGCCCCGGTGTGCTCCGCGGCCCCGGCCACGACGGCCCGGGCCCAGCTGATCTGCCCGGCCTCCGGGCGATAGGCGCGGCGGACGGCCTCCACCTGCGCCGGGTGGATGCACGCGGTGCCGAGGAAGCCGGAGCGGGCGGCGTCGAGGGCCTCGGCGAACTGCCCGTCGCTGTCGCGGAAGTCGGCGTGGATGGCGTCGATCGCGTACTTCCCGGCCGCGGCGGCGTGGATGAGCACCTGGGCGCGGGCGTGGCGGATGACGTCCCGGTACCGCCCCGCGCCCGCCTCGTCCGCCTGCCACCGGGAATGGGTACCGCCCAGCAGGGTGATGAGGTCCTCCGCACCCCAGAACAGCCCCACCACCTCGGCGCGGGACACGATGCCGACGATGTTCGCCAGTGCCTGCGGGGTCTCGATCATCGCGATGACGTCCAGCCCCTCGAGCCCGGCGGGCAGCTCCGCGCCGACCTTGGGCACCATGATGGTCCCGACGCCCAGCTCCCGGGCCAGGGCGACGTCGTCACGGAAGTACGGCGAGGCGGGGCCGACGGTGCGTAGAATCGTCCGTTCCGGGTCAAGCTCGGCCCCGCGCAGCGCATCGCGCAGGGCGGCGTGGTCGCCGGAACCGGCCCCGTCCTCCAGGTCGACGATGACCGTGTCCGCCCGGGCGTGGGCCTTGGGGATGAGGTCGGCGCGGTGGGCGGGGGCGAAGAGGAGGGCGGGGCCGAAAGCTGCGGTCATGGCCTCAATTATGGACCACCCTCCCACGCCCGGCCGCTGCGGCCCCTTCTGACCGGGCTGCCCGGTGGGTAGCATCAGACCCATGAGCACCCCCGACCACCTCGCTCCCGCTCCCGCCGGTCTGCTGACCCGCGCCGCAGTGACGTTCGGCGAGGTGGTCACGGTCATTCTGGCGGCGCTGGCGCTGCAGGCGCTCAGCCGCGAGCCGGTGACCATCGACGTCTTCTCGGTGGCGATGCTCGTGGCCGCCGCGATGCGCATCGTCACCGAGACGGGCTGGGGCGCCAGCCCCGGTAAGTGGCTGGCCGGCATCCGGGTGAAGTTCCCCGGGGAGGTGCGGTGGATGCGCCTGCCGCAGGCGGTCCTGCGCAACACGTGGCTGTGGCTGGCACCGCTCGCCGTGCTGCTGAGCACGCAGGAGGAGGACCTGTGGGCGATGGCGGCGGCGGTCGGAGTGTCCATCATCCTCGGCCCCGACCGACGGTCCGTGACGGATCTGCTCGCCGGGGCCTATGTCATCGACCCGGTGGCACCCCGCCGGGTCCCGGACCCCGTCGACCACATCTCACCGCGCCGCGCCCTGGCCTGGGCGGTCGACATGGGGCTCGCGGTGCTTCTCGGCCTCGCACTCGGTGCCGTCCTCGACTGGTCCTGGTGGGCCCGCGGCCTCACCGTGCTCGCGGTGGTCAGGCTGGTCACGGAGCTCATCGACGCCCCCACCCCCGGCAAGGCACTCCTCGGATTGCGGGTCACGCACTCCCCCGGGCTCCGGCCGCTGCGCGTACTGGGGCGCAACCTGTGGCTGGCCCCGGCGCTGCTCATCGCCCTGGCGGTGGACCACCCGGTCCTCCTCGTCGAGGGTTTCATCGCCCTGACCTTCCTCTACATTCCGGCGCAGCGCAGCATCACCGACCTGCTCGCCCGGGCGGAGATCACCCGCACCGGGCGGTAGGCAGAGCGCCCAGGTCGACCAGTTCCCGGGCCAGGGCGGTGGCCATGGCCTGCGCATCCTCGAAAGTGCCGGACTGCGGAGTGACGGTGAGTGCCACCGCCGCGGCGCCCTCGTCGGTGGGGACGAGCCCGAACTGGCGGGCAGTGTAGATCCCCGCCGGATCCGGGCCCCAGCCGCCCTTGAAGCGCGCTCCCGGGATCGTGCCCAGCCCCCAGGCCTGGGTCGGGTCGATCATCGCCATGTCCGCGAGCACCGGTTCCGCGCCCGCCAGGCAGGGCAGGTGCGCGGCGAACCGCGCCTGGTCGGACGGGGCCCACGCGGTCTGCCCGGTGATGCTGTACTCCGGGCGTAGCCGCTCCCGCGCGACGGTGGTCCCGGCGTGGCCCTCCGCCAGCACGGCATCCACGGCCTCCGCTCCGGCGGCGGTCCACAGCACCTCGGCCGCGTCATTGTCGGAGACCCGGATCGCGGCCGAGGCGATGTTCGCCAGCCCCGGGTCGCCCCGCAGGGCTGCGATCGCCAACGGCACCTTGATCGTCGACCACGCGGGGGCCGCCGCGTCCTCCCCGGCCGCGACAACCTCCGACCCGTCCACGACCGCCAGCCCGGCCGTGCCTCTGAACCCGGCGGTGACGGCAGTGACAGCGGCGGCGACGGGGACGTCAACGGGGGCGTCGATAAGCGGTGTCGGGGCCGGTTCCTCCCCGGTGGGGATGGTGCAGCCGGCCAGCAGCATCCCGGCGAGCAGGCCGACGGTCAGGCGCCTCATGAGATGTGGACGACCGCGTTGTTGCCTCCGGTGCACGTGACCACGGAGCCGTCGTCGCGGCAGGACATCGTGTAGTTCTGCTGCGTGACGGGGCTGGCGACCCGCAGCTGCGCCTCGGTCTCCCCGGTGTCGAGGTAGTGGCGGACGAACTCGTCACGCACGGCCAGGGCGAAGGGCTCGCTGGTCACCTCGGTGCCTCGCCACACGCTGTTGAAGTCACCCGTGGGTGCCCCCTGCCGGGCGGCGTCATTGGCGGGGATCGCCTGGGCAGGCACCCGCGCGTCCGTCGGGCGGCCCTGCGGCTCCGGCGGCGCCACCCGCACCGTCGACGTGTACGTCGAGGTCACCGGCCCGCTTGCCGACGTCCCCCCGTCCCCCGACCAACCGAACCACCAGGCGGCGACCGCCGCGCCGACCACCACGAGGGCGGCCGACAGCGCGATGAGCGGGGTGAGCGCGGTCCGCTTCGGCGGGTCCGGGATGGCCGGATGCACGTACTGCTCGTGCGCGTCGGCCGGATTGCCGGGCTCCTGGGGAGGAAAGTACTGGACGGGCTTTTCGCTGCTCACACCCCCATAGTGACACACGCAGCCCCCTGCCGGACCGGATCCGGCAGGGGGCTGCGTGGTACTCGCTCTAGTGCGCGAAGTGGCGGGCACCGGTGAAGTACATCGTGACACCGGCCTTCTCTGCGGCGGCGATGACCTCGTCGTCGCGGATGGAACCACCCGGGGAGACGACGGCCTTGACGCCGGCGTCGGCGAGCACCTCGAAACCGTCCGCGAACGGGAAGAACGCGTCGGAGGCGGCGACGGCACCGGTGGTGCGGTTCGCGCCCTGAGCGAGGGTGTTGGCGCGCTCGACGGCCAGCTTGGCGGAGTCGACGCGGTTGACCTGGCCCATGCCCACGCCGACGGTGGCGGAGTCACGGGAGATGAGGATCGCGTTGGACTTCACCGAACGGACGGCGGTCCAGGCGAACTGCAGATCGGCGAGGACCTGCTCGGACACGGCCTCACCGGCCGCCAGGGTCCAGTTGGCGGCGAGATCGCCCTCGGCCTGCAGGGTGTCGCGCTCCTGGACGAGGACACCACCGGAGATCTCCTTGACCTCCAGGCCGGTGCGGGCCAGCGGCTCGGCCTGCAGGACACGGATGTTCTTCTTGCGCGCCAGGACGTCCACGGCGCCGGAGGCGTAGGACGGGGCGATGATGACCTCGGTGAAGATGTCGGCGACCTGCTCGGCCATGGCGACGGTGACCTCACGGTTGGCGGCGATGACACCACCGAAGGCGGACATCGGGTCGCAGGCGTGGGCGCGGCGGTGGGCGTCGGCGATGGAGGTGTCGGACACGGCGATGCCACAGGGGTTGGCGTGCTTGATGATCGCGACGCACGCACGCTCATGGTCCCAGGCGGCGCGCCAGGCGGCCTCGGCGTCCTGGTAGTTGTTGTAGCTCATCTCCTTGCCGTGCAGCTGCTCGGCGTTGGCCAGACCACCGGCGCCCTTGTCGGCGTAGAGGGCGGCGGCCTGGTGCGGGTTCTCACCGTAACGCAGGGTGGCGGACAGCTCGTGGGAGGAACCGATCCAGGTCGGGAACTCGGCGGAATCCTCCCCCGCGGCGACCTGCTCACCGAGCCAGGTGGCGACGGCGACGTCGTACGCGGCGGTGTGGCGGAAGGCGTCGAGCGCCAGGCGGGTGCGCTGCTCACGGGTGAAACCACCCTCGGTGAGCGCGGCCGCGACGTCGCCGTAGCGGGCCGGGTCGACGACGACGGCGACGGACGGGTGGTTCTTCGCGGAGGCGCGCACCATCGAGGGGCCGCCGATGTCGATCTGCTCGACGCAGGCGTCGAAGTCGGCGCCCGAGGCGACGGTCTCGGTGAAGGGGTAGAGGTTGACGACGACGAGCTGGAACGGCTCGACACCCAGGTCCTCGAGCTGCGCGAGGTGGTCATCCTTGCGGGTGTCCGCGAGGATGCCGGCGTGGACCTTCGGGTGGAGGGTCTTCACGCGACCCTCGAGGCACTCGGGGAAGCCGGTGAGCTTCTCCACGGGGGTGACCGGGATGCCCTGGTCAGCGATCCTGGCTGCGGTGGAACCGGTGGAGACGATCTCCACGCCGGCCTCGTGCAGCGACTGGGCCAGGCCCTCGAGCCCGGTCTTGTCGTACACGCTGATCAGCGCGCGCTTGATTACCTTGCGATCATCACTCATGGATGAACTCAACCTTCCTGTTGGTCTCGTCGATGCGTGCCGACCGCAGCACCGACACAATGAGCTGTCGTTCGATCTTCTTGATCCGCTCGTGGAGGGAGCTTTCGGTGTCATCCGGTTCCACGTCGACCGCCTCCTGGGCGATGATCGGGCCCGTGTCCACGCCCGCGTCAATGTAGTGGACGGTGGAGCCGGTGACCTTCACCCCGTACGCGAGCGCGTCACGGACGGCATGCGCCCCCGGGAACGACGGCAGCAGCGCCGGATGTGTGTTGATGATGCGACCGCCGAAGCGGTCGAGGACGCCCGCACCGAGAATCTTCATGAACCCGGCGGACACGATGATCCCCGGGTTCCCCTCCTCGATGACATCGGCGAGCGTGACGTTCCAGGCCGCCCGGTCTGCACCGAGTTCCACGACCCGCGTATCGACGCCCGCTTCTTCCGCACGTGTCAGGGCAGCGCACGGCACATCGGCGATGACGAGGCTCACGCGGTACCGGTCATCCTGGTTGTCCAGGATCGACTGCAGCAGCGTGCCACTGCCGGACACGAGCACGACGACATTGAGGGGATCGAGGGTGGAAGTCACCCGTCCGATCTTAGTCCTTAGGGTCGGCTTCTTCCTCCATCTCGTCGACTTCCCCGGAATCTGGGGCACCCGACGGCTCCGGGGTCTCCGGTTCTTGCGGCTCGTCCGGCTCTTCCGACTCTTCCGCCACTTCTGCGACTTCCGGCTCGGCCGGTTCCTCTGCAGGCTCCTCTGCAGGCTCCTCCACGACCTCGCCCTCGAGGATCTCCTCCTCAGGCTCGTCCTCTGGCTCGGGCCCGATCTCAGCCTCAGTCTCAGTCTCAGGCTCAGCCTCCGGTTCCGGGTCAGCGGGTGCCGCCCGGCGATCGGCCAGCTTGCCGACGAGCGCCGCCGCCACACCGATACCCGCCGTCCAGGCGAACGCGAGGCCGGCGGTCAGCCAGGCCATGGGGCCAGCGGTCCCGAGGTACCCCACCTGCCCGGTGGTGAGGTAGCTGAGGATGAGCACCAGCACGGCGATCGCAGCGGCGGTGCCGATCGTCTGGACGACGGTGAACCGCACGCTGCCGAGGACGTAGGCCACGGCCATGGAGGTGACCAGCAGCAGGAGGATCGACCACGGGTGCGCCCAGCCGGGGATGAGGGCGAGCAGCGGCAGGGGCGGCAGGGCGGTGAGGTCGATGGCGTAGAGGGACAGGGAGGCGGAGCCGATGTGGAACTCGGAGCCCATCATCACGGCGGCCGCGGCGATGACCGCGTTGGGCAGGTAGAGCAGGCTGATGAGCGCCGCCCCGACGAGACCGGGACCACTGTTATATATAGAAGCCACCTCGACCTGGCGGGACCAGCCTCCCACCAGCAGGCCGACCAGCAGCAGCAGGGCGCCCAGGAAGAGGAACAGGAGGATGCGGGCGGCGGTGGACACGGCGTCGACAAGCCAGTCGGGGGCGGAGTAGCGACGCAGCACCGCCCGCCACAGGCGCGGGCCCATGCCGATGACCAGGGCCAGGGAGTGGACGAGGAGGGTGCGCGCCACGGCGTGGCCGAGCGGCGGGGGGCCGACGTCGAAGACGCGACCCGCGTCCCACATCATGGCGGCGGCGATGAACGTGAGCACGAGCGGGATGAGCAGCGTGGCCGCTGCGAGGATGAGCAGGTCCGCGATGCTGATCCGGTCGCGCACGGCCGTACGGATGCGGCGGGCCACGAGGGCGATCAGGCCGATCGTCGGCAGGAGGGGCAGCACGCCGAGCACCGTGCCGCTCGCGCTGACGGGCACGAGATTGAGGACCAGCCACAACTGGGCGATGGTCGCGGGCAGGGCCGCCAGTGTGGTTCCTGTCACAAGCAGGCCGGAGAGCGCGATGGCGATGACGGCGAGCACGACGACGACATGCGGGACGGCCACCACGGGCACGTACCGGCGCAGCCGACCGAGGGTGCCAGCGGGTGCGGGTGTGGTCGGGGCCTTCCCGGTGCGGGACTGGCGGACGCTGGCAGCGGTGCTACCTGCGGAAGCCCCGCCGGCCCGGATCTTCCGCGGGCGCCGGCCGGGCCGGGACTGAGGGCTGGTCTTCTTGCTCATCACCTCCCCACTGTGCCACGCTGGGGCGTCGGCTTCGTGACGGCGCGGCCATTCCGGGCCGCTGTGTAACGCTTCCGGCGCGGGGCACGATATGAGGCGTTTCCGGGGGAACGGTTGCCTCGTCAGAATCGAGACGCTATTGTTACCGACCGTAGGTAACAAAGCGGTCACAAACTCGTAACCCAACAGTTGTGGCGAACGACGGAAGAAGGCTTCATGCGAATGACGACTCAGCGGTCGACCCGAGGCAAGCACCGGAAGATCACCACCTCGCAGACCACCAAGGGTCGTATCGCCCTCGTCACGGTCGCCACCGGCGCCGTCTCCACCGCCGGCATCGGCGGCGCGGCAGCCGCCCAGATCCAGGCCAACGACACCGAGGCGGAGACCACCGTCACCGCCACCCCGGAGTACGAGCTCGCGGCCAACACCTCCGACATCGCCGCGCAGGTCGCCGAGGCCGCCCCGCAGATCCTGGCCATCGCCGAGCACAAGCCGGCCGATTACATCCAGCAGCAGCTCACCACCGCCGTCCAGTTCGCGGACGTCCGCGCCCAGCTGGACCAGGCGCTGCGCGCACCCTCCGTCGTCAAGCCGGCCGAGGGTGTCTTCACCTCCGGGTACGGCCCGCGCTGGGGCACCCTCCACGCCGGCATCGACATCGCCAACGCCGTGGGCACCCCGATCCTCGCAGTGATGGACGGTACCGTCATCGATTCCGGCCCCGCCTCCGGTTACGGCAACTGGATCCGCATCCAGCACACCGACGGTTCCATCTCCGTCTACGGCCACATGGAGACCCTCGATGTCGCCGTCGGCCAGACCGTGCGCGCGGGCGAGAAGATCGCCGGCATGGGCAACCGTGGCTTCTCCACCGGCTCCCACCTGCACTTCGAGATCCACCCGGTCGGCCACGGTGCCGTCGACCCGGTTCCGTGGTTCGCGGAGCGCGGCGTCACCATCGCTTAAGTTACCCGGCAGCCTCTTCCACCCCGGTCAGCATCCGTCGCTGACCGGGGTTCTGCATGTCCGAGCAACCCTTGCTGCGGCACAGGTTACCGGGTAACCTGCCCGCCCCTCCACCGCAAGGATCCGCCCATGTCCATCAAGCACTCCCTGCTGGCGCTGCTGGCTGACGGGCCTCGTTCCGCCAGCCAGCTCCAGCAGCAGTTCAGCGACCGGACCCAGGCCGTCTGGCCCCTCAACATCGGCCAGGTGACGCAGACCCTCGGCCGCCTGGAACGCGACGGCCTCGTCGAGGTCGCGGGCACCATCACCGGCGCCAACAACCGCCCCGCCGAGACCCACCGGCTCACCGCCGCCGGACGGGAGCTTCTCGACGCCTGGTGGACCGCCCCCGTCCACCGGGCCGCCACCGAACGCGACGAACTCGTCATCAAGGTCTCCCTCGCGGCGCATGACCCCGACATTGACCTCATCGCCCTCCTTGACCGCCAACGCCGGTCCACCATCCGGCAACTCCGGGAACTCAACCGCGCCTCCCGCTCCCTCGACGACACCCGCACCGCCGACCGTCTGCAGGTCGAACGTCGCATCTTCGACCTCGAGGCCGAGGCCCGCTGGCTCGACCGCGTCGAGGCGCTCACGAACCCGACCACTCCAAAGGAGTCCTGACATGTCCCCCACTTCTCCCGCTCCCCTGGAGCTGCAGAAAGTCACCTGCGTGTTCGGGGACGGTCCGCGGCGCGTCGTCGCCCTCGAGGACATCTCCCTCACCCTCGAACCGGGCGAACTCGTCGCGGTCATGGGCCCCTCCGGCTCGGGCAAGTCGACGCTTCTCAACGTCGCGGGCCTGCTGCAGTCGCCGACCTCCGGCCGGGTGCTCATCGACGGCGTCGACGCCGCCGACCTCTCCCCGGCCCGGGCTGCACTGCTGCGACGCACCCGAATCGGCCTGGTGTTCCAGCACTACAACCTCGTGCCCACCCTCACCGTCGGGGAGAACGTCTCCCTGCCGCTCGAGCTCGACGGGCGCAATCCCGCGGAGTGCCGGGAGGCCGCCCGCATTGCCCTGCAGGAGGTCGGCCTCGAGGGGCTCGACGACCGCTTCCCTGAGGAGATCTCCGGCGGTCAGGCCCAGCGGGCCGCCATCGCCCGCGCGCTGATCGGCGAGCGTTCCGTCCTGCTGGCCGACGAGCCGACCGGCGCGCTGGACACCACCACGGGTGACGCCGTCCTGCGTATCCTCCGCGAACGTGTCGACGAGGGTGCCGCCGGCATGATAGTCACCCACGAGCCCCGCTTCGCCGGCTGGGCGGATCGGGTCATCGTGGTCCGCGACGGCCGCCTCGTCGACGACGGTGGTGAGCTGTCGTGAGCGCGCTGATCGCCGCGACCCGGCCCACCCGGCGCGACATCGCCCGTCACCCATGACGCATCCTCGCCGCCGTCCTGCTCATCGCCCTGCCGGTGTTCGCCGGATCGTGGATGGTCACCAGCGAGCATTCCGCATCCGAGGCGGTCCTCGGCTCGACCGTCCGCACCTCTGCGGAACTGAGCGGCGGCAGTTGTGGGCAGTCCATCGACCGGTCGCGGCACGACTGCGAGGGGGACCCTGTTCCCGGCACCGCACTGGAACTGCTCGAGGAGCACCTGCCGGAGGGATTCGAGGCGGAGCTGCATTACACCACCTGGGGTTCGGCCTCCACCGAGCACCGCCGGACGGGCCTGAACGTCCAGCAGCGCGCCACCGGCAAGATCCCGCCCCCGGGGCAAATCTACCTGCCGAACTCCGCGGCCCAGGCTCTCAGGGTGCAGGCGGGCGACACCGTCACCTTCACCCCCGAGGGCCCGGGCGCAGCCGGCGTCGAGCTGACCGTCGCCGGCACCTCACCCGGTTTCGACGCGCTCGTCGGCGAACCGACGCTCCTCGCTCCCGCCGACTCCCCCGAGCCCGTCGACGAGACCTACCGCTCGACATGGGTGATCACCGGGCCGGACGAGTTCACCTGGGATGATGTTCTGGCGCTCAACGCGGTGGGATTCACCGTGCGGGCGGAGGACGTCATCGACAATCCCCCGCCGCTCGACCGGGTGCCGGAGCAGTTCCGCACCGTCCACTACCCCTCGACCGGTTCCTCCGACACGATAACCCTGTTTCTCATGGGCGTCGCCGCCCTCGTCGTGGGCGTGTTGTTCCTGCTGGTCATCTCCCCGGTGTTCACCATCGCCACCACCCGCATGTCCCGCATCTTCGCGCTCATGAGCTCGCAGGGTGCCACCCCCGGGCACATCCGCCTCGCGGTCCTCGCCTACGGCCTGGTGGCCGGCGTCCTGGGTGCGAGCGCTGGCGCGGCCCTCGGCGTCGGAGCCGCGACGGTCTCGTGGATGCTCACCTACCCGGGCTGGCCACTGACCGTCCCGTGCGGGTATGTGGCCCTGCTGTGGCTGCTTGCCGTGATCGCGTCGACGGCGACGTCACTGCTTCCGGCCTGGGTGGCGGCCCGGGCGTCGATAAGCACCGGCGTGCAGGGGGCCACCCCGGACCGCCTGCTGCGGTGGCACCCGTGGATGACCGTCGGCCCCGTCGGCCTCATGCTGCTCGCCGGGGTGACGGGGGTCATGTGGCTCACCGTGGACCACGGGGTCATCAGCTACTACGGGCCACTGCCTGCGCTGGCCTTCGTCGTGCTCCTCGCCGCCAGCGCGCCCGCCCTGGTGTGGGCGATGGGCCGGATGGGCCGGTCTGCGCCGCTGGCGTGGCGGTTGGCGTTGCGCGATACGGGCCGACAGTCACTGCGCAGCGTCCCCGCCTTGGCGGCGATCATGACGGTGGTGGCCATGACCGTGGCCTTCCACGCCGGTTCCCAGGCCGCCAGCGGGCGTTCCCACGACCTCTACGGGTCGGTGTACGAGAGCCAGTCGATCCTCATCACCCCGGAGTGGCAGGACGGTTACAGCGCCCGGGAGCGTGATGTCGAGGACGTGGTGAGCCATGTCCTCAGCGTCACCGGCCCCGCGGAGCGGACCACCCTGCGGGGTGTGCGTTCCGACTGGTACGGGGAGAGCTTCTACGAGATCAACTACGGGGAATTCTGCCGGACGCAGCCCGCATCCGAGCAGTGCGCCCTGTGGGAACGTCACGATCGGGTGAGCGGGCCCCTCGAGTGGGCCAGCGGCTCGTTCCTCGAGGCCTCCCCCGAGATGCTCGACCTGCTCCGGATCGACGCGCCCGTCGACCTCACCGCACCGGCGATCCTCGTGCCCCGGGACACGATCGTGGAGGAACTGACCCTGCAGGACAAGGTCTACCACCCGGACACCGACACCCACGAGCTCCTCGACGAGGTCACGCTGCCGGTCCTGCCGGTCCTGCCCGAACTCATGTCGGCGACCATCATCACCCCGGCCGGTCTCGCCGAGATCGGTGCCCCTGTCAACTACGTCGGCACCGTCCTCACCCCGGCCGAGGAGGTGACCTTCGACATGCGCCGCGACATCGCCGCGTGGGTCCAGGAGGAGACCGTCGGCACCACCGTCAACGTCCTCCCGCTGAACAACCGCCCCGACTGGTGGCCCGCCGCCTTCGCCGGAATCCTCGGCCTCGGCGTGGTCGTGGTGATCACCCTGGTGCTCGCCCTGTCATGGCAGGGGGCCCGCCGCCAGTTCGCGCTTCTCGACGCCGTCGGGGCCACCCCCTCACTCCCCTCCCGGGTCTCCGGGGCGTTCGCCGCCCTGCTCGCCCTGGCGGGCTCGCCGGCCGGCGCGGTGTTCGGCTATCTCGCGGCGTGGCTCATGTCCTCCCGGACGCTGGTCCACCCGACGGGGGTCGTCATGGAGACCGGCACCGTCGGGTACCTCGTCCCCGATTGGCGGCTGCTGCTCATCCTGCTGGTGGCCACCCCGGTTCTCGCGTGGGCGGTCGGCTCGCTCTTCCACCGTCGCCCGGGAGAACTGGAGTACCGCGAGACGTAGAGCACACACGGCCGGAATCACCCCCGCAGCCCTCACCCCATGCGTTCACTTCAGTCACATCATTCACACCAGCAACACGGGGTCTGAGCTGCGGGGATTCGGCAATTCTTATGCTTTCACCCCTGCCACCAGCACTTATTCCCGTTGCCGGGTCGTCCTGCCGCCGGTACTTTTGACTCGATCTCGATTTTGCTCACGAACTAAGGCAGGACGCATGCTCTCTCGCGCCGGAATCACGGCCACGCTCCTCACGACCGCACTGGCCGCCGGAGTCATCGCTCCCCCCGCCACCGCCCAGGAGGCCTCCTTCCAGGTGACCGAGGACGGTGTCACCGGTGCCGACCTCAACGACATCGTCACCCTGCTCACCGCCGTCGGCAAGATCGCGGAGGGCGTCAACACCGCCGGGGACACCACCGACACCCCGTCCGGAGGCAGCTCCGACCTGCAGATCATCCTCGATCCGCTCACCGCGCTGCTCGACTCCCTGTCGATCGTCTCCTCCGAGGAGCTGAGCCTCGACCTCGAGCTCACCGACCTCATCCCGGCCCACCGCATGTCCCCCGTCCGCGGGCAGACCGCCGACGGCGCCACCGTCGTCTTCCCCACCTCCGGCCGCTTCACCTCCGGCTACGGCGCCCGCTGGGGTGCCATGCACGAGGGCATCGACATCGCCGACCCGATCGGCACCCCGGTCCTGGCCGTCATGGACGGCGAGGTCATCTCCGCCGGCGGTGCCAACGGCTTCGGCAAGTGGGTCCGCCTGCGCCACGACGACGGCTCCATCTCCGTCTACGGCCACGTCCACACCATCGACGTCTCCGTCGGCCAACGCGTGACCGCCGGTGAGCAGATCGCCACCATCGGCAACGAGGGCCGCTCCACCGGCCCGCATCTCCACTTCGAGATCCGCCCCGCCGGCGGCTCCCCCGTCGACCCCGTCGACTGGTTCGCCGAGCAGGGCATCGACGTCTACTAGAGCTTCTCCATCGGCACCCCGCCGATGAGCATGAGCCGGACCTTGCCGGAGGATCCGAAGTCGATGGTGACGGTGGCCCGCGCCCCGGAACCGTCGGAGGCGATGACCGTGCCCAGCCCGTACTTGTCGTGGTTGACCCGGTCGCCCACGACCAGCTGCAGGTTGTTGTTCTTCGGCCGCGCCTTCGGCAGGGTCGGCTTCTTCGGGGCGGTCCGCTGCGGCGTGGAACGGCCCCAGGAGTCACCGCCCACGTAGCCGCCGGAGCCCCAGGAACCACCGCCCCACGAGGACTCCGGCTCCTCCCGCCGCCAGTCGATGAGCTCCGCCGGGACCTCCGCGAGGAAACGGCTCGGCGGGTTCGTCAGCGGGTTGCCCCACGAGGAACGCAGCATCGCCCGCGTGAGGTAGAGCTGCTCGCGGGCCCGGGTGATGCCCACGTAGGCCAGACGACGCTCCTCCGCCAGCTCCGCCGGATCGCCCAGAGCCCGCAGGTGCGGGAACTGGCCGTCCTCCCAACCGGTGAGGAAGACGACCGGAAACTCCAGGCCCTTCGCCGTGTGCAGGGTCATGAGCGTGACCACCCCCTGCTCGTTGTCCGGGATCTGGTCCGCATCCGCCACCAGCGACACCTTCTCCAGGAAGGCCTGCAGCGAACCCGGCTCCGGTTCCCCCTCGTCGAGGGAGAACTCCCCGCCGTCCATCTCCGCGTACGCCACCTGCATCGCCGCCTCCGAGGAGAACTCCCGCGCCACGGAGACGAGCTCGTTGAGGTTGTCCAGGCGCGCCCCGTCCTGCGGGTCGTTGCTCAGCTCGAGCTGCTCGCGGTAGCCGGTGACCTCGAGGACACGCGAGATGAGATCGCCGAGATCCAGGTCCTTCATATCGGCACGCAGGCCGTCCATCATGTCGTTGAACGACCCGATGGCCTTGCGCCCGCGGGCACCGAGGAGGGGGACCTTGTCCTCACCGGCGTCGAGAAGCGCCTGTCCGAAGGACACCCCGTTGTTCTCGGCGTGCAACGCCACGAAGGACTGCGCGCGGTCGCCGATGCCGCGACGCGGCGTGTTGATGATGCGGCGCAGGCTCACCGTGTCGTCGGGGTTCTCCAGAACGCGCAGATAGGCGACCATGTCGCGGATCTCGGCGCGCTCGTAGAAGCGCGTGCCGCCGACCACCTTGTACGGGATACCGGCGCGGATGAACACCTCCTCCAGCGCGCGGGAGGCGTTGTTCGTGCGGTACATTACGGCGATGTCGCTGTAGGCGCGGCCCCGGTCGGCGAGGGCGTCGATCTCCCCGGCGATGAACCGGGCCTCATCGTGCTCGTTGTCCGAGACGTAGCCGATGATCTGCTGCCCCTCGCCGAGAGCGGTCCACAGCTTCTTCTCCCGCCGCCCGTCGTTGCGCGAGATGACCGCGTTGGCGGCGTTGAGGATGGTCTGCGTCGAACGGTAGTTCTGCTCCAGCAGAATGGTGCGGGCCTGCGGGTAGTCGCGCTCGAACTCCTCGATGTTGCGGATCGTCGCCCCACGGAACGCGTAGATCGACTGGTCCGAATCACCCACCACACACAGCTCCGGGGCGTCCGGGCCGGTGCCGACGAGCGTGGCCACCAGCATGTACTGGGCGTGGTTGGTGTCCTGGTACTCGTCGATGAGCACGTGCCGGAAACGCCGCCGGTAATGGTCGACCACCTGCGGGTGCTGCTGGAAGATCCGCACGACCTCACCGATGAGATCGTCGAAGTCCACGGCGTTCGCCGCCCGCAGGCGGCGCTGGTAGTCGGCGTAGACCTCGGCGACGGTGATGTCGAAGGGGTTGCGCACCGCCTGCGCGTCCGCCGCCGCGGACTCCGGGTCGATGAGCTCGTTCTTGAGATTCGAGATCGCGTTGGCCAGCACGCGCGCGGTGAACTTCTTCAGGTCCAGGTTGTGGTCCTTGGCGATCATGCTCAGCAGCCGCCGCGAATCATCCGCGTCATAGATGGTGAAGTTCGTGTTCAGCCCCGGCACCAGCTGCGCCTGCTGCCGCAGGATGCGCACGCACACCGAGTGGAAGGTGGCCACCCACATCCGCTCCGCCACGGGCCCCACCAGGCCGGTGACGCGCTCCCGCATCTCGGCCGCGGCCTTGTTGGTGAACGTGATCGCCAGGATCTCCCACGGCGCCACCCCCCGCTCCCGCATGAGGTGCGCGATTCGCCTGGTGAGCACCGCCGTCTTGCCCGATCCCGCGCCGGCGACGATGAGCAGCGGCGAGCCGGAGTGCTCGACCGCCGCCTTCTGCTGTTCGTTGAGTCCGAGGGTGAGATCAGTGGAGGTTGGCTGCATGCCTAACAACCTACTAGTCGGTCCGGACATGACCCCGCGCGGTACATTAGGTGACATGACAGATGCTGCCGACAACTTCGAGATCCGCATGCCCACGGGCACCGACGACCCACTGTCCGACGCGGAGATCCAGCAGTACCGCCAGGAGATCGACCGTCTCGACCGCGTCATCCTCGACGCCGTCAAGCGCCGCACCGAGGTCTCCCGCGCCATCGGCAAGACCCGCATGGGCTCCGGCGGCACCCGCCTCGTCCACACCCGCGAGCTGGCCATCATCAACCAGTTCCGCGAGGAACTCGGCCCTGAAGGCCCCGTCATCGCCAACGCCCTGCTGCAGCTGGGGCGCGGACGTCTGGGCTGAATGAGCCCCCGCCACCGCACCGCCGAACTCGTCGCCGAGCTGCACGCCATCACCGCCGAGCTCGAGTCCCTGTACCCCGGCCGCCGCTTCACTCCCGACGGCCACCTGGTCGGTTCCCTCGGGGAGGTGACGGCAGCCGACCTCTTCAACATCACTCTCCGCCCCGCCTCCACCACCGGGCATGACGCCGTAACATCCGATGGCCGCCGCGTTGAGATCAAGGCGACGTACGGCAACGGCGGCATCGGGATCCGCGCCACCTCGTCCGACAACGCCGCCCTCCTCGTCGTCCTGCGCCTGCCGAAATCGCCCGCGGACGACGTGGAGATCGTCTACAACGGCCCCTTCGCCAAGGTCCGGGAGGTGCTGGGCCCGGTGCAGTCCAACGGGGCCTCGCAGATCCGGCTCAACCGACTGCGCATGCTGCAGGCCTCCGTCGCGCCGGCCGACCAGGTCCCGCTGCGGTGACGACCTGCTGGAACCACAACACCGCCTACCACCCGTGGATCCTGTCTGCCGTGGCTGAGCGGCCGCGCGCCCGTGTCCTCGACGTCGGGTGCGGGGACGGCCTGTTGTTGGAGAAACTCACCCCGTACGCCGGCGAACTCGTCGGCCTCGAACCGGACACGGAGACGGCCCGGCGCGCGAGCGATCGCCTCGCGGGTCTCCCCCACGCCCGGGTTCTCACTGAGTCATTCACGGATCACATCCCCGAGCAGCCCTATGACGTCATCGTCTTCGTCGCCAGCCTGCACCACATGGATCTCGCACCCACGCTCATCAAGACCCGTGATCTGTTGTCTCCCGTCGGGGAACTGATCGTCGTCGGACTGTCCGCGAACCGGAGACTGGGTGACTGGCTTGTCTCGGCGCTGCAGGTGGTACCGGCCCGCGTCCTGTCCCTGCTGCACGGGGAAACCCGCGACACCGGGATGACCGTGGCACCGCCCCGGGAGAGTCTCGCTGAGATCCGCGCCACCGCGCGGGCCCTCCTCCCCGGTGTGCGGATCCGGCGGGGCCTGTACTACCGCTACCTGCTGCGCTGGCGGAAACCTACAGCGGCAGCGAGATGAACTTCGGCTCGAGGTACTCGTGGATGCCCTCGAAACCACCCTCGCGGCCGATGCCGGACTCCTTGACGCCGCCGAACGGGGCAGCCGGGTCGGACAGGGCACCCTTGTTCACCGCGACCATGCCGGCCTCGATGCGTTCGGCCATGTTCAGTGCCCGCGAGAGATTCTCCGAGAAGAGGTAGGCGGCGAGTCCGAAGGGGGTGTCGTTGGCCATGGCGACGGCCTCGTCGTCGGTGTCGAAGGTCGCCACCGCGAGGACGGGGCCGAAGATCTCGGTGGTGAGGATCTCCGCACCCGCGGGGATGTCGGTGAGCACGGTCGTCGGGTAGTAGAAACCACCCTCGGGAAGGCCCTCCGGCAGGGAGCCGCCGAGCGGGCGGGAGGCACCGCGGTCGAGGGCGTCGTCGACAAGCGAGGACACGGTCTCCAGCTGGTCGTCACCGGACAGCGGACCGTAGGTGACGCCCTCGTCGGTGCCGGGGCCGATGCGGAAGGAGCCCATGACCGCCACGGCCTTCTCCACGAACTCGTCGCGGACGGAGGAGTGGACGAGGAAGCGGTTGGCGGCGATGCACACCTGTCCGGCGCCGCGCATCTTCGCCACGGCGACCGCCTCGGCCGCCAGGTCCAGGTCGGCGTCCTCGCAGACGATGTAGGGGGCGTTGCCGCCCAGCTCCAGCGAAACGCGCAGCGAGCGCCCCGCCGCCTTCTCGGCGAGCATCTGGCCGACCTCGGTGGAACCGGTGAAGGTGAGTTTGCGCAGGCGGGGGTCGTCGAGAAGCGCGGAGACCCGGGACGCGGACGATGTGGGCACGACGGCGAGCACGCCGTCGGGAAGCCGGGCCTCGGCCAGCAGCTTCGCCAGGTACAGCATGGTCAGCGGGGTCTTCGACGCCGGCTTCACCATGATCGTGCAGCCGGCCGCGAGCGCCGGGGCGATCTTGCGCGCGCCCATGGCCAGCGGAAAGTTCCACGGGGTGATCGCCAGGCAGGGGCCGACGGGCTGGTGGTGGACGACGATGCGGGCGTTGCCGGCCGGACTGTGGCGGTAGTCGCCGCGCACGCGCACGCCCTCCTCGGCGAACCAGCGGAAGAACTCCGCGCCGTAGGAGACCTCGCCGCGTGAGTCGGGCAGCGCGCGGCCCAGTTCGGCGGACTGCAGGTACGTCAGTTCCTCCTCGTGAGCCATGATGAGCTCGAAGGCGCGGCGCAGGATCTCGCACCGCTCGCGGGCGGGGGTGGCCGACCAGTCGGACTGCGCGGCGCACAACGAATCGAGGGCCCGGCGCGCGTCCTCCTCAGTGGCCGAGGCGACCTCCGTGAGCACGGAGCCGTCGGAGGGGTTGATCACCTCGAAGGTGCCGCCGTCGGAGGCGTCGACGAACGCGCCGTCGCGGAACAGTCCGGTGGGGACGTCGGACAGGAATGTGGTGGGGTTCATACCCCCACCCTTACTCCTTATTTCTCCGTGGAGTCGAGGACGACCTCGAACTCGAGCAGCTCCGCGCCGGTGGCCACGGGCTGGCGGTCCCCGCCGTGGGCGGCGCGGGCCTCCCCGTCGCGCCAGGCGGCGTAGGACTCCTCGTCGGCCCAGCGGGTGACCACGAAGTAGCGGTCATCCCCCTGGACGGGGCGCAGAAGCTGGAAACCCTCGAAACCGGGGGCGGAGTCGACGGCGTGCTTGCGGGCGGCGAAGCGCTCCTCGAGCTGCGGGCCGGCGCCCTCGGGGACGGTGATGGCGTTGATCTTGACGATGCTCATGCCCCCATTGTGCCCAACCGGCCGCTTCCCCGGCGGATGCACCGGAAAGTCACTAGATTCGTCAGTGTTGCCAGTTTCCCCGCGAAAAGGAGCCACGACATGGCCGACATCACCACCTCCGCCGAATGGAGCAACCTGGAGTCCGAGTTCGAGCGCACCCAGGGCCAGACCCTGCGGGAGCTGTTCGCCCAGGATCCGCAGCGCGCGGAGAAGCTCACCTTCGATGCGGCGGGCCTCCACGTCGACCTGTCCAAGAACCTACTCGACGACGCCGTGCTCGACGCCCTCGTCGCGCTCGCCAAGGAGGCGCAGCTCACCGAGGCCATCGAGAAGATGTTCACCGGTGAGCACATCAACAACACCGAGGACCGGGCCGTCCTGCACACCGCCCTGCGCCTGCCCGTCGAGGAGGATCTCGCGGTCGACGGCCAGGACATCGCCGCCGACGTCCACGAGGTGCTCGGCCGCATGCGCGACTTCGCCTCCTCTCTGCGCGCGGGCACCTGGCTCGGCCACACCGGCCGCACCATCAAGAAGGTCGTCAACATCGGCATCGGCGGCTCCGACCTGGGCCCGGCCATGGCTGCCCAGGCGCTGCGCTCCTACGCCACCGCCGGCATCACCGCCGAATTCGTCTCCAACGTCGACCCGGCCGACATGTCCGCCACCCTCGACGACCTCGACCCCGAGTCGACCCTGTTCATCATCGCCTCCAAGACCTTCACCACCCAGGAGACCCTGGCCAACGCCCACGCCGCGAAGCGCTGGCTGCTGGAGGCCTTCGACGGGGACGAGTCGGCCGTCGCAAAGCACTTCGTCGCGGTGTCCACGAACGCGGAGAAGGTCGCCGAGTTCGGCATCGACACCGCGAACATGTTCGGCTTCTGGGACTGGGTCGGCGGCCGCTACTCCGTCGACTCCGCCATCGGCCTGTCCCTCATGGCCGTCATCGGCCCGATGGACTTCATGCGCTTCCTCGAGGGCTTCCGCGCCATGGACGAGCACTTCCGCGCCACCCCCTTCGAGAAGAACGTCCCCGTCCTCATGGCCCTGCTCGGGGTCTGGTACGTCAACTTCCACGAGTTCGAGACCCACGCCGTGCTCCCCTACTCCCAGGACCTCGCCCGCTTCGCCGCCTACCTGCAGCAGCTGACCATGGAGTCCAACGGCAAGTCCGTCCGCCACGACGGCTCGGCCGTCAACTACGCCACCGGCGAGATCTACTGGGGCGAGCCGGGCACCAACGGCCAGCACGCCTTCTACCAGCTCATGCACCAGGGCACCCGCGTCGTGCCGGCCGACTTCATCGGCTTCGCCCGCCCGAAGAACGACCTGCCGACGGCCACCGGCGCAGGCTCCATGCACGACCTGCTCATGGGCAACCTCTTCGCCCAGTCGAAGGTGCTCGCCTTCGGCAAGACCGCCGAGGAGATCGCCGCCGAGGGTGTCGCCGAGGACCTGGTGACCCACAAGGTGATGCCGGGTAACCGCCCGTCCACCACCATCCTCGCCGAGGAGCTCACCCCGGCCGTCCTCGGTGCACTCATCGCCCTCTACGAGCACATCACCTTCGTCCAGGGCGTCATCTGGGACATCAACTCCTTCGACCAGTGGGGCGTGGAGCTGGGCAAGCAGCAGGCCAACCAGCTCGCCGCCGCGGTCTCCGGTGAAGAGGAGGTCGACTCCGGCGACTCCTCCACCGACGCGCTCGTGCGCTGGTACCGCGCGAACCGCTAATCCGCTCCGCGCAGGGCCGGCATCCCGAGAGGGGTGCCGGCCTTCTGCTTCTCGACGTCGCCCCGCTCCCCGTAGCTGAACCGGAACTCGTGGAACGGCAGGTTCACCGTGTTCAGGTGGTAGAAGGCGTTCCGGGCGTGCTTGGCGTAGTGGTACTCGCGGGCCTTGAGCGTGGTCACCGACAGCAGGTTGCCGTAGCCGGGCAGCAGCAGGTGGGCATGCTGCCGGAGGAACGGCGCGAGGTCGAGGCTCCACCCGGCGTCGGTGCGCACGAGCTCGGCCGGGTACAGGTCGACGGTGGCCACGTGCTCCATCTTCTCGCGCTGCTCGTCGCCGTAGACGACGCGCTCATCGCGCAGCAGCTGCAGCTTGACCGCGTTGAGGGCACCCTCCCCGGCGTTGAGGTCCCACAGGTCGGTGGCGACGTGGAGGCGCACCTCGTCCTCCGGTGTCAGCGCCGCCTGCGTCATCCTCCCGTAGAGGTGGCTGCTGAACAGCTCGCGCCGCAGGCCGTTGACCTCGAGGGTGACGGCACCCCGCCGGAAGAGGGTCTGCAGCTGCGGGTCGCGGGCGATGATCGCGGTGACCGCGTTGTTCTCGTCGAGGATCTCAGTCTTGAACTTCACGACGCGGGGCACGCTGAGATCGTCGTAGAGGTGCGGCTGGTTCTGGCGGATGAAGGAGTCGACGAGGCGGCGGCTGGCGTCGGGTTTCGGCGGGAAGCGCTGCGGCTGCGCCCGGTAGAACGCCTTCTGTATCCCGCAGGTGTAGGCGCGGTTCCCCCGGTTGTTGTTCCTCTCGATGGGGCAGCCGGCGTAACAGAGGTAGAAGTACTCGCAGGCGATGCACTCGGCCGACAGGTCCTCGTTCGCGGACTCGTAGGCGCGGATCGCGGCCGCCCCCTTCGCCGCGATCTCCGGGAGCCCGAGCTGGAGGATGTTGCCGAACTTCAGGTCCGGTTCCGCCTGGGCGCGGTGGCACGGGTAGACGTCCCCGTTCTTCTGCACGAGGAAGTTGGTGGCCCCGCAGTTGATCTGGTGGGTGCAGTAGCCGTGGGTGAACTCCTTGAAACACTCGTAGTACACGGCCCGTTCGAACTTCGTGCCGCGCACACGGTCGAGGACACCCTCGAAGAACTCCACCATCTGCGCCTGATCGAGCTGGCTGGAGTCACCGGAGTTGAGCGAGTCGTAGGCGAACATGATGTAGAAGTCCGTCACCATGTCGAAGCCGTGCTCGTCCAGCCACCGCAGGTCGGCGACGAACTCGTCGATCCTCTCCAGGTGCTCGCGGCCCACGACGCAGCTGATCTGCTTGCGGTGCGGGTAGGAGACGAGCAACAGCACATTATCGACGGTGCGCCTGAGCGTCGACTTCCCCGCCTTGGTCACCCGGAATTTCTCGTGCAGCGAGAACGGCAGGTCGAAGCTACCCGAGATGGACACCTCGTACTCCTCGAACAGCGGACGCAGCTGGTGGAAGTTGTAGAGATTCGTCTTGATGTGGATCGCCGCCCACCGCGGGCGAGGGCCTTGAGTTCGAGGCGGTGCGTGCGTCGATAAGCGGTGTAGAACGCGAAGAGCTCCCGCAGGACCGGCTCCGGGAGGGTGGAGATCTCGGCGCCGTGCAGCAGCAGCTGGTCGATGAGGATGCTCTGGTGCGCGAGGTGGTCGCAGATGCGGGAGAACTCGGCGACGACGTCGGCCGGGTCGTCGCGGTTGTTGGTCAGGTCGCCGAGGTAGCAGTACGTGCAGCCGAGGTTGCAGAACTGGTTCGGGACGAACGTCAGCTTGATCGCCCGGTGAAACAGCAGGTCAGCCATTGTTATTGTTGTTGTCGCTCGAGCCGTCGTCCGAGCTCCCGCCCTCCTGGATACCGGCCCCGTCGAAACCGAGGATGCCGGCCCAACCGTTGCAGAAACTCGCCGACTCACTGAACGGGTCGCCCGTGGACGTGCCGGAGATGGGCCGGCGCCCGAATGGTGTGGTCATGAGACCGCCTCCTGTCGTTTCTCGATGGCCACCGCCACCGCCCGGGGATTGTCCGGGAGATACCTCACCCGCACCCGCCGGGCGGCCACGAGCAGCCCGTACTGGAAGTCGCTCAGCGGCATCCCCTTGACGATCGTCGGCAGGTCCCCGTGCAGGATCCGCAGCTCCACCGCGACAACCGGGACGCCGCTCACCGTGCGGCCCGTGCGGTCCACCCGCAGGACCTCGGCCTCCGCCGGCAGGCCGCGGCGGACGGCCTCCCGATCGAGCCTGTCGTCGAGCCCGTCACGCACCCGGACCTGGTCGAAAAGCGCTGCGCCTCCTCCCGCTTCGGCCCCCGCGCGATCTTCACCTTCTCCCGGCGGTACTGACGCCACATGGCCGGAAACTGCAGGCCGGGCTGAACACCGGGCACCGCATCGGCGGCCACCCTACGAGTGAAGACGGAGTCGAAGGGGGCACTGCCGTCGGCCGGCTCTACCCGCACGAGGTGATCAGACGGCGGCCGTCCTTCAGCTCGGTGGTGCTGCGCAGCCGCGTCACCGTCGCCACACCCACCCAGGCGTCCGGCCACTCCACCGGCGCACGGCCGGCGCGGCGCACCGCGCCGACAATTCCGGTCGCCCCGAACGCCACCCCGGCAGCCACGAGGCCGAAGAACACCACGACCCAACCGGCCCCCGTGACGGCGGCCACCACCAGGAGGAACAGAACCGTGGCCACCGCCACGGACACAGCCCTAGACATACCGGGGATCCTAAACGCTTGCGTCAGAAAGCGCAGGAGGAGAGATGCAGAAAGCACCCCCCGGGCGCCGCAGTATGGTTATCTCGACTTATGGGCGAAGCAGTTTCCACCGACACGTACACCCCGCAGCAGCGCACGCGCTACCGCCAGCAGCTGAACAACGACCTCGAGGTCTTCGACCGGCACCTGCAGAAGGCCGATTTCGGCAACCGGGGCACCATCGGCCTGGAGCTGGAGCTCAACCTCGTCGACGAGGACATGCAGCCCGCCCGCAAGGCCCCCGAGGTGCTCGAGCAGCTCAGCGACGAGTACCAGTCCGAGATCGGCATGTACAACGTCGAGATGAACCACCCGCCGCTGTCCGTCGCCGGGGACGGGCTGCGCCAGCTGCACGAGGGCATCACCTCCCGCCTCGACACGGTGCGCGCGGCCGCCGCCAACGTGGGCGCACAGGTCGCGATGATCGGCACCCTGCCCACCGTCACCCCCGAGTTCCTCTCCGACCCCTCCTGGATGGTCCCCGAGAACCGCTACCGCGGCCTCAACAACGCCATCATGCAGAGCCGCGGCGAACTCGTCCACATCGACCTGTCGAACGAGGAGGAGTGCCGCAAGGACTTCGACGACATCGCCCCCGAATCCACCTGCACCTCCATGCAGCTGCACCTGCAGGTCCCGCCCGGGCGCTTCACCCACGCGTGGAACGCCGCCCAGGCGATGGCATCCGTGCAGGTGGCGCTGGCCGCCAACTCCCCGCTCTTCCTCGGCCGCAAACTGTGGCACGAGTCGCGCATCCCGGTGTTCCAGCAGGCCATCGACACGCGCACGCCCGAACTGGTCGCCCAGGGCGTGCGACCGCGCGTGTGGTTCGGTGAGCGCTGGATCACCTCCGTCTTCGACCTCTTCGAGGAGAACGTCCGCTACTTCTCCCCGCTGCTGCCCGAGGACCGCACCGCCTCCGGTGAACCCATCATCGAGGGCCAGTCCCCCACCCTCCATCACCTCAATCTACACAACGGCACGGTGTGGCGCTGGAACCGCCCGATCTACGCCCCCGGCAAGCGGCGCGCGCACATCCGCGTGGAGAACCGCATCCTGCCCGCCGGGCCCACCGTCACCGACATCGTCGCCGA
Organism: Corynebacterium pollutisoli; assembly: GCF_900177745.1. Taxonomy (GTDB): domain Bacteria; phylum Actinomycetota; class Actinomycetes; order Mycobacteriales; family Mycobacteriaceae; genus Corynebacterium; species Corynebacterium pollutisoli. Next base: position 112,066 of record NZ_FXAR01000007.1, read on the forward strand.
CGCCGCCTTCTACTATGGCCTGGTGAAGTACCTGTCGTCGGAGACCCGCCCCGTGTGGTCGCGTCTGACTTTCAAGGACGCGGAGCAGAACTTCTTCTACGGGGCGCGGGCCGGCATGTTCGCCCGCCTCGACTGGCCGACACTCGGGCGTATCGACGTCGCCACCCTCGTCACCGACCACCTCCTCGAGCAGGCCCGCACCGGTCTGCGCGCCCTCGACGTCGACGAGGACCTCGTCTCCCACTACCTCGGCATCATCGGCGAGCGCGCCCGCAAGCGCCAGAACGGGGCCATGTGGCAGCTGCGCACCCTCAAGGCGCTCACCCCGGCCGGCTCTACGCCGGATTCCCCCGAGCGCCGCGCCGCCCTGGCGGAGATGCTGCGCCGTTATCTGGCCAACCAGGCCACCGATGAGCCGGTGCACACCTGGAAGATACATCCGTGAGGTTTGTCAACCGGTAGGTGGGCAGAAATGCCGGTTTCTGTGGATAGACGGTGGTTATCCACAGGCCGGGTTGGTTGCTTATCGACGCCGCGTTGTTTCCGGTTTAGTGTCCGGGGCATGACCACCGTTGCTGCGTTGCAGGCCCTGCGGGCCATGACCGTCCTGGAGGAGATCTCCTCCGGGGCGGTCACACGCGACGTACTCGACCGTCTGGGTGTGCGTGATGCCCGGCTGTGGGAGAGGTTGGCGGTCACGTACTACGGGCCCACCCGGTATCGCAGGCTGCAGGCGGCGGCCCGGGAGGCGGCGGCGCCGCTGTCCCTGGACGCGGTCGCGGTGATCGAAAAACACCTGCGGTCGTTGTTGCGTGGTGCGTCGGTGACGGTGGAGGAACTCCGGGTCGAACTGTGTTCGTTGCGCGGCACCGTCGATGAGATTGATCGGGCGGCCGCCGCCCGGGTGCGTGACCACAACAGGTCGGTCAAGGATGCGGCGGCGAAGGCCTACGGCAAACGCGCCCTGCGCGGGGGTAAGAACACCGACGCCCTCGGCATGCGCACCCTGACCCTCACTCTGCCGGAACGGCAGATCTCCCACATCATCGCCACCTTGCTACCTGCCGCGGACCAGGCCCGGGCCGCGGATCCCCGCCTGGGGTATGAGCCGGCGATGGCTGATGCCGCCTACCAGCACCTGACCACCGGAGCGGCAGGCAGTTCAACCCCGCCGGTGGTGCCGCTGGTGGTCATGGCACTACCCGACTACGCGGCGGTCCTGCGCCACGAGGGGGATGAGACGGTGTTCGCCCTGACCGATGGCACCACGATCACCGGCAAGGAGCTGGTGGAGCATGAGATGGCCTCCCACGGCCTGGTCGGTGTCTACGACCCGGTCGACGGTGGGGTCAACCTCTACCGGGATCAACGGTGCGCGAGTTTCAAGCAGCGCATGCTGTTGGCGGCGGAGACGATCCTGTGCCCCACCCCGGGGTGTACGACACCGGCCGATCAGTGCCAGGTACACCACCTGACCCCCTGGAAACACGGCGGGGAAACCAACCTGGACAACCTCACGATGGCGTGCCGGGTGCACAACGCCCGCAACGACGACGATCCCGACACCCCACCGAGGCACGGTCGGCTGGCACGAGAACCCGGCGGAGTGGTCCACCACCCACCCGATGGTGGGCCACCGCGCACCAACACCCACCCGATCCGGAACCTCTCCGCCATGGCCCTCGTCAACCGGTGACCCCTCCCCCGGAGGGGCTATCGGTGCTGGCTACAGCTTGACCATCGGCTCGTAGCCGAAGGGGATCCGCTCCGAGTCGACGATCTGCTTGCCGAAGGGGAAGCAGGTGACCGGGATCATCTTGATGTTCGCCCACGCGAGCGGGATGCCGATGATGGTGGCGGCCTGGGCTGCGGCAGTGGTGATGTGGCCGATGGCGAGCCACAGGCCGGCAACGAGGAACCAGATGACGTTGCTGACGGCCGACATGCCGCTCACCCCGCCGGAGGGCTGGATGACGGAGCGCCCGAAGGGGGCGACGGCGTAGTTGGCCATGCGGAAGGAGGCGACGCCGGCCGGGATGGTGATGACCAGCAGGCAGGCGAGGATGCCAAAAAGGACGTAGCCGGCGGCGAGGAGGAAACCACCGGTGATGAACCAGATGATGTTGAGCAGGAGTTTCACACCCCCGAATCTAGTGGAATCTGCCACTTCGATGGCGGGCATGGATGACCACCTGCGTCTCTCCGACAACGAGCGCATTTCCGCCATGTCCGCCCTGGCCACCCATTTCACCGAGGGACGTCTCGACACGTCCGAGTTCGACGAGCGCACTCTCGCCGCCTCCCAGGCGAAGACCCGCGGGGATCTCCGTCCGCTTTTCGACGATCTGCCGGGGCAACTCCCGGCGGCACTCGACGGCGCTCGTCGATAAGCAGGATGCGGAGCTGGCCGAGATCCGCAGCCGGGGCATGAAGGTGGAGAAGTGGGACGGTGTCCTCGGCAGTGTGACGTTGGCGTCATTTTTCATCCTCATGTTCGCCTTCGACGTGAGTTGGGCGTGGATCGTGTGGCCCATCATGGGCGCGTTGTTCGTGGTGATCCGCCTGCTCAACCACTTCTCCGACTCGGATGAAAAGGTCTACGAGGAGATGAAGGAGGTCGAGGAGAAGGCACGGAAGGCCCGGATCGAACGCGCCACGGAGCGCCTCAGGGAGCTGGAGGGGGGAGTAACCTGCTCCCCATGCTCTCCTCCATCGTCGACTGGGTCGTCCGCCTCATGGAGCTCCTCGGGGCTCCGGGCGTCGGCATCGCCATTCTCCTGGAGAATCTCTTCCCTCCCATCCCGTCCGAGGTGGTTCTGCCCCTGGCCGGGTTCACGTCCACGCAGGGTGACCTCAATGTGTGGGCGGCGTTCGCCTGGGCGACGATCGGGTCGGTGACGGGTGCGTTCCTGCTGTACTGGCTGGGGGCGGGGATCGGCGCGGACCGGTTGCGGCGTATCGCGGACTGGATGTGGCTGGTGGAGCCGGAGGACGTCGATAAGGCGTTGCACTGGTTCGACCGGTACGGGCGGTGGTCGGTGTTCTTCGGGCGTCTCATCCCGGGTATCCGGTCGCTGATCTCCATTCCCGCGGGCGTCGACCGGATGAATCCGCTGTCCTTCGGTCTCATGACCGTGACCGGTTCGGCGTTGTGGAATGCGGTGCTCATCTACGCCGGAGTGGTGCTCGGCGATAATTATCACCTGGTGGAGAAGTACGTCAGCGAGTATTCGACGGTGGTGTACGTCATCGTGGGTATCGCGTTCCTCGTGGTGGTCGGCCTGTTGGCACGACGGGCACGGCGTCGTAATCAGCGGCGGAAGGCTGACATGCGGGGCACCACCAGATGATGCGTTCCCCCAGCCAGGCCCGCTGAATCATCGTGCCGCAGCGGCGGCAGGGGCGGCCGTGGCGGCCGAAGACGTAGGTGGTCTCCCCGGCGCGGCGCACGCCGGTGGTGACGCGGACGGGGGCGTGGCGGTTGGCCCACATGATGCGGCGGGTGATGTGGAGGATCTTCCCGACGTCGACCTCCCCCACGGGGCGCGCGGGGTGGACGCCGGCGAGGTAGCAGATCTCGGCCCGGTATTCGTTGCCGACTCCGGCGAGGTTGCGTTGTTCGAGCAGTGCCTCGCCTATCGACGCCTGCGGTTCGGCCTCGATGCGTCGTTGTGCTTCGCCGGGGTCCCACTCCCCGAGGACGTCGGGCCCGAGGTGGGCGATCTGCTCGTGGTAGTCGTCGACGCCGAAGACGCGGACGAATCCCAGTGAGTGGCCGACTATCTCGATGGGGTGGGTGTCGGCCAGGTGGAGGACGACGCGGGCGGTGTGGCCGGGTTTGCGCCACCTGTCGCCGACCCGGTGGATGGCCCAGGTGCCCTCCATTTTGAGGTGGGTGTGGAGGATCCGGTCGCCGAACTGCATGAACAGGTGTTTGCCGTAGGGCCAGACGCGTTCGGTGATGTCCCCGTCGAAGGTGGTCAGTGCCACGGAGGGCACGCGCAGGGAGGTGTGGAGGACCTCCCGGCCGGTCATGAACTGCAGGCGCCGGGAGAGTTGGAGGACGGAGTCACCTTCGGGCACTCTTTCACGCTACCGCCACGGGGCTTCGACCCGGTTTCGTGTCCCTGTCACTGGCCCGTGTCGTGCCCCGTGGCTGTGTTCCCCCCGGGGAGAATTATTGCCCGCGGCACCGGTATGGCATGGCTGTAGTTTCGCCCACTGCAGTGGGACACAGGCTGCGGACAGGGGTTATTCATCGTCGAAGCTGATGCCCTCGATCACATCCGTCACACGCCGCCCCCTGACGGGGGTACGCGGTGCCGCTGCCCGCCCGCCGAGGCGCGCTCCGCGCGGGCTTATCGACGCCCCCGCCTCCCGCAGCGCCCCCAGGTGCGGGGAGTCGAACACCGGCTGTCCGTTGAGCTTCTCGACGGTGAGGTTGTGCCCGCTCAGCGCCCGCACCACGAGCGCGAGGTGGTCGGTGTCGAAGACGGTGAGGGTGCGCCCGCCGCGGGTGAGGTGGGCGAGGAGGACGCCGTCGGCCAGCACGACGAGGGCGCCGGCGGCGCGGGAGGGCCCCGTCTCGGGCCACGGCAGGGCGGCACCGTAGGGGTTGGCGGGGTCGGCGGCGGCGAGGACGTGCAGTTCGGGGTCGTGGAGGTCCGGGGGCAATCCGTCGCCGTCGAGGCCGCGGAGGCGGTCGATGACGCCGGGCGTCGAGAACTGCGCCGCCCCGAGGCCCTCGATGAAGTAGCCGCGCATGGCCTTGCCGGACTCCTCGAAGCCGCTGAGCACCTTGTAGGCGAGGGCGAAGCCGCCGAGGACGTCCTCGTTGACGACGCTGCCGCGGGTGACCACGCCGTAACGGTCGAGCCAGGTCTCGCCCTGGATGACGGAGCGGGTGGTGGCGTCGCGGCCGGGCGGGACGCTGAGTGCCCAGCGCCCGCCCATGTCGAGGGGTGGCCCGGAGCGCAGGCGGGAGCGGTTGGGGCGCCGTCGGGCGCGGTGGGCGGTGGTGCCGCCGGTGGTGGCCAGGCGGGCGCGGATGGGGGCGAAGCCGTCGGGGCTGACGAGCCCGGCGTCGACGAGCCCCCACAGGGCCTCCCGCAGTTCCGCCGCGGTGACCATCTCCGACAGTTCCCGCTGCAGGTCGGCGAAGAGGAAACCGCCGCCCCGGCGGAGGATCCCCATGACCTGTTCCTGGATGAAGGTCAGTCCCGCGGTTTCGACGTCGGGGACGAGGTCCGCGGCGATGTCGGCGGGCAGCAGCATGATCCACGGGTCGCGGGCGGCGGCGGTGCCGGCCCCGACGATGAGGATCTCCCCGTTGGAGGTCAGTTCGTCGAGCATGAGCGGGTCGTAGTCGCGCACCCGCGACGGCAGGACGAGGGACTCCCAGGCACTCGCCGGCAGGCGCACCCCGGCCAGCTGCTCGAGGGCGGCGAAGACACCGTCGGCACCCCGCAGGGGCCCGCCGATCTGGTGCCAGTCGATGAGGAAACGCGCGTAGGTCGACCCGATGACGGGCCGGGTGGCCGCGCGGGCCGCGGCCAGGGAGCGCCGCCGGATGACGCCGAGCACCTCGGCGGCGCAGTACTCCTGTTCGTCGATGCCCTGCCGGAAGTGGCCGTCGACGAGGCGGGCGTCGGCAAGCAGGGGTTGCAGGGCGGAGTGCGCGGCGCTCACGGCCAGCCCGAAGGCGTCCGCCAGGTCGCGCAGGACGAACGGCCCGCGCGTGCGCACCCAGCGGGAGACGAGTTGCTCGAGGGCGTCGACGATGGTCTCCACCTGGGCGGGCACCCCGGGCGGGACGGGGATGCCCAGGCCGTCGCGCAGCAGCGGGGCGTCGAGGGTCTGCGCCAGGTGTTCGACGCCGCCGATGCGCACGACCATGACCCGGTCCCCCAGCGACGCCCAGTCCACCGTCACCTCCGCCAACGGCAGCGGCCCCAGCCGGCGCAGGGCATCGGCCAGCTCCTCCGGGGTGCGGGGCGGGCGGCGCAGCGAGGCGTGGACCTCGGCGATGATCTCCGGGTCGAGCAGCTCCCGCAGTTCGACGGTGCCCAGCAGCTTGGCCAATAGAGCGGGGTCGAGGGCGAGGGCCGCCGCCCGCTTCTCCGCCAGCGGCGAGTCGCCCTCGTACATGAAGGCGCCGGTGTAGTTGAACAGCAGCGAGGACGCGAAGGGGCTGGGCTGGTCGGTGGTCACCTCGGAGATGCGCACGCGGCGGGTCGCCAGGTCGCGGCACACCGTGGTCAGGGCGGGCAGGTCGTAGACGTCCTGCAGGCACTCGCGGACGGTCTCCAGGATGATGGGGAAGCTGGGGTATTTGCGGGCGACGTCGAGAAGCTGGGCCGCCCGCTGCCGCTGCTGCCACAGGGGCGCGCGCTTGCCGGGGTGGCGGCGCGGCAGGAGGAGGGCGCGGGCGGCGCACTCGCGGAAGCGGGAGGCGAACAGGGCCGACCCGCCGACCTGTTCGGTGACCACCTCCCCGATGTCGTCCGCGTCGAAGAGGAACAGCGACGCGTCCGGGTCGGCCTCCCCCTCAGGCAGGCGCAGGACGATGCCGTCGTCCCCGGCAACGGCCTGGGCGTCCATGCCGGTGCGCTCGGCGATGCGGGCGCCCACCGCCAGGGCCCACGCCGCGTTGACGCCGCGTCCGAAGGGGGCGTGGAGGACGACGCGCCAGTCCCCCAGTTCGTCCCGGAAGCGCTCGAGGACCAGGGTCTTCTCGTCGGGGACGACGCCGGTGGCCTCCTCCTGTTCCGCCAGGAAGGCCAGCAGGTTGTCGCGCGCGTACCCGGAGAGATCCGTCACCTGGGAGGGGTCGGCGTGGACGCAGCGTCGATAAGCGCCGAGGGCGAGGCCGAGCTCGTAGGGCCGGCCGGCGGCGTCGCCGGTCCAGAACGGCAGGCGGCCGGTGTGTCCGGGCGCGGGGCTGACGAGGACCTGGTCGCGGGTGATGTCCTCGATGCGCCAGCTGGAGGCGCCGAGGGTGAAGACGTCGCCGACGCGGGACTCGTAGACCATCTCCTCGTCGAGTTCGCCGACGCGGCGCGGCGCCCCCTCCCCGCCGAGGAGGAAGACGCCGAACATGCCGCGGTCGGGGATGGTGCCGCCCGAGGTCACCGCCACGCGCTGCGCCCCCGGCCGGGCCGTCAGTCGGCCGCTCACCCGGTCGAAAACCACCCGGGGCCGCAGCTCGGCGAAATCGGTCGACGGGTAGACGCCGGAGACCAGGTCGATGACCGCGTCGAAGACGTCGCGGGAGAGGTCGCGGTAGGGCCGGGCGCGGCGCACGGCGGCGTACCACTCCTCGACGTCGAGGTCCTCCACGGCGACCGCCGCGACGGTCTGCTGGGCGAGCACGTCGAGCGGGTTCGCGGGCACGTGCAGCTCCTCGATGAGCCCCTCCCGCATCCGGGCGACCGTCACCGCCGACTGCACCAGGTCGGCCCGGTGTTTGGGGTGGAAACTGCCGTGGCTCACCGCGCCGACGGAGTGCCCGGCGCGGCCCACGCGCTGCAGGCCGGACGCCACCGAGGGCGGCGACTCGACCTGCACCACCAGCTCGACCGCACCCATGTCGATGCCCAGCTCGAGCGAACTCGTCGCCACGACGGCCCGTAGCGAACCCTCCTTGAGCATCTGCTCGGTCAGGGCGCGTTCGTCCTTCGACACGGACCCGTGGTGGGCGCGCGCGATCACCGGCGGCGCGGTCCCGGCCACGTCCACCGACTTCATCAGTTGCGCCGGGTCCCGCCGCAGGGGCGGTGACAGCGACTCCGGGGCGTGCTCGGCAGCCCAGATCTCGTTGAGGCGGCTGGTGAGGCGCTCGGCGGTGCGCCGCGAGTTGACGAACACCAGCGTCGACCGGTGCGCCATGACCCGCGTGTACACGTCCTGTTCGATGGAGGGCCAGATGGACTTCTGCTGCGGCAGCGCCGACTCCCCCGGCCCCGGCAGTCCGAGCTGGTCGTCGATGGTGGCCTCCCCGATCGTCGACCCCGTCTCCGGCACCGGCAGGTCGGACATGTCCTCCACGCCGACGTGCACGTCGAGCTCCCACTCCTTCGACGCGGGCGGGGCGATGATCTCGACCGGCCGGTCGCCGCCGAGGAAGTCGGCCACCGTGGTCAGGGGGCGCACCGTCGCGGACAGGCCGATGCGCTGGAAGCCGCCGGTGATCCGGGCCAGGCGCTCGAGGGTGAGCGCCAGGTGGACGCCGCGCTTGGTGCCGGCGAGGGCGTGGATCTCGTCGACGATGACGGTCTCCACGCCGGCGAGCACCCCCGCCGCCTTCGACGTGAGCATGAGGTACGCCGACTCCGGCGTCGTGATGAGGATGTCCGGCGGCCGCCGCAGCTGCCGCGCGCGTTCGGAGGGCGGAGTGTCTCCGGAGCGCACCCCGACCGTGATGTCGGGCACGTCCAGCCCCAGCCGCTGCGCCACGCGGGCGATGCCGTTGAGCGGGGCGCGCAGGTTGTTCTCCACGTCGACGCCGAGGGCCTTGAGCGGGGAGATGTAGAGGACCTTCACTCCCCCGCCGCTTCTCGACGCCCCCGTCTCCACCGGCAGCGCCAGTTGGCCTTCGCGTTCCACCAGGTTGTTGAGCGCCCACAGGAACGCCGCGAGGGTCTTGCCGGAGCCGGTCGGCGCGACGACGAGGGCGTGGTCACCGGCGGAGATCGCCGACCACGCGGCCTCCTGCACGGGGGTGGGGGCGGCGAAAACCTCCTCGAACCAGGTGGCGACCTGGGGGCGGAACCGTTCGAGGATGCTTCTGGTCATGCCCAACTTTAACCCGCGCGGTAATGTCAAGGGCATGACAGTTCACCTTGACGACGCCCGCCTCACCCACCTCCTCGCACAGGGAACGGGCGAGATTCTCAAGGGCGTCCGCAATGTCGGCGTCCTGCGCGGGCGCAACCTCGGTGACGCCGGCGACGACCTGGCCCAGAACTGGATCGCGCGCGTCCTGGAGCAGCACCGCCCGGACGATGGTTTTCTCTCCGAGGAGATGGCCGACAACCCGGAGCGCCTGGACAAGGACCGCGTGTGGATCATCGATCCGCTCGACGGCACCAAGGAGTTCGCCACCGGCCGCCAGGACTGGGCGGTGCACATCGCCCTCGTCGAGAAGGGCACCCCGACCCACGCCGCCGTCGGCCTGCCCGATCTGGGCGTGGTCTTCAGCTCCGCGGAGTCCCGCATGGTCACCGGCCCGTACGCGAAGAAGATCGCCATCTCGCACAACCGTCCCCCGGAGGTGGCCCTGCACATAGCGGAGCAGCTGGGCTACGAGACCGCCGCGATCGGTTCCGCCGGTGCGAAGGCCATGCACGTCCTCCTCGGCGACTACGACGCCTACATCCACGCCGGTGGCCAGTACGAGTGGGATTCCGCCGCGCCCGTGGGCGTCGCTCAGGCCGCTGGCCTGCACTGCTCGCGTCTCGACGGCACGCCGCTGACCTACAACAACAAGGACACCTACCTGCCGGACATCCTCATCTGCCGCCCCGAGCTGGCCGAGGAGATCCTGTCCATGGCCGCCGCATTCCACGGGGAGCACGGCCGCTACTAAGGTGGTCGGCATGACCGACTCCATCTCCACGCCCTACGAGGACCTGCTCGCCGAGATTCTCGAGCAGGGGGCCCCGAAGGGTGACCGCACGGGCACGGGCACCCTCAGCGTGTTCGGCCGCCAGTTGCGGTACGACCTCGCCGATTCGTTCCCGCTGCTGACGACGAAGAAGGTGCACCTGCACTCCGTCGTCGGTGAGCTGCTGTGGTTCCTGCGGGGTGACTCCAACGTGCGGTGGCTGCAGGAGAACAACATCCGCATCTGGAACGAGTGGGCGGACGCCGACGGTGAGCTCGGCCCCGTCTACGGCGTGCAGTGGCGGTCGTGGCCGACCCCGGACGGGGCGCACATCGACCAGATCGCCGGGGCCCTGCGCACCCTGCAGGAGAATCCGGATTCGCGCCGCAACGTCGTCTCCGCGTGGAACGTCTCGGAGCTGGATCAGATGGCCCTGCTCCCCTGCCACCTGCTGTTCCAGCTCTACGTCGTCGACGGTCGCCTGTCGATGCAGGTCTACCAGCGTTCCGCCGACATGTTCCTCGGCGTGCCCTTCAACATCGCCTCGTACGCGCTGCTCACGCACATGTTCGCGCAGCAGGCGGGGCTCGACGTGGGCGAGCTCATCTGGACGGGCGGCGACTGCCACATCTACAACGACCATCTCCCCCAGGTCCGCGAGCAGATCTCCCGTGAGCCGCGCCCCTACCCGCAGCTGCAGCTCCGCCAGGCGGCGGACATCTTCAGCTACACCTTCGACGACATCGAGGTCGTGGGCTACGACCCGCACCCGGTGATCAAGGGCCGGGTCTCGGTGTGATGGCCGTCCTCGGAGCGATCTGGGCACAGTCCCTCGACGGCATCATCGGCGACGGCGTGGGCATGCCGTGGCACGTCCCGGAGGATCTCGCGCATTTCCGCGAGGTCACCCACGGCCACCCCGTCATCATGGGGCGTCGCACGTGGCTGAGCCTGCCGGAGCGTTTCCGCCCCCTGCCGGGGCGGGAGAACATCATCCTGTCCACCCGCGAGCCCGGCGGGTGGTCGGCGGGCGGTACCGTCGTCGACACGCTCCCGCTTATCGACGCCCCCCAGGCCTGGATCATGGGCGGCGGCCAGGTCTACTCGGCGACGGTGGCGGACTGTGACGTGCTCGTCGTCACGCTCATCGGCGTGCAGATCGGCGACGCCCTCGGCGAACGCGCCGTCCGCGCCCCCGAGATCCCCGCCGACTTCGGGCTGGTGTCCGACACCGACTGGCTGGTGTCCGATAATGGACGCCTCACCCTGGGCGACGAGCCCAGCGATCTCCCCCTGCGCTACCGTTTCCTGCGCTACGAACGAAAGAAGGCCGCCTGAATGTCCGAGAACCACGTCACCATCTACGCCACCACCTGGTGCCCGTACTGCATCAACCTTAAGAAGCGCCTCGACCGCACCGAGACCCCCTACGAGCTCATCGACGTCGAGCTCGACGCCGAGGCCGCCGCCTGGGTCGAGTCCGTCAACGACGGCAACCGCATCGTGCCCACCGTGAAGTACTCCGACGGCACGCACGCCACCAACCCGGAGGCCTCCGCCGTGCGCCGCAAGCTGGAGGAGCTGACGGCCTAGTCGTCGTCCTCTTCACCGAAGAGCGCCACCATGTCCTCGGGGGACAGGGAGGCGTTGAGGCCGGCCAGCTCGAGGGAGTAGACCTGCTTGAGGTAGTGCTCGAGGACACCGGCCAGCTGCTTGGCGTCGACCTTGTTGAGCAGCAGGAGGCGCTTGGAGGAGCCGCCGGGGACCTGCTTGTCAATGGACAGCACCGGGACGCCATCCTTGGTCACGATCTCGGCGACGATGTCACGGCGCTGGACGTCGATGAAGGTCGGCTGGTTCTGGGCCACGGCGTGGTCCTTTCTCACTGGAATGATGTGTTCCTTCCCAGGATAGTTGGCCCGGGTCCGGTTTCCGACACGTCCCCCTCGTGCGGTACCCTCACCTATGGTGCGGGCAACACTCCGGCACCTCGCCCTAGTAGCTCAGTGGATAGAGCACGGCTCTCCTAAAGCCGGTGTCGGAGGTTCGATTCCTCTCTGGGGCACCACTGGCGATCGCCGGTACGTAAGCCGATTTTCGGCCCCTGAAATCGAGGGAACGTACCGGCGATCGCCTTTGTCAGGTAGATCATCGTGCAGCAGTGAGCTTTTGCAGGTCGTTTCCGGTCCCTCCTGCACGATGATCTACCTCTCAGGACTGACACCACCCCCGCCCCGTTGCTATTGTGACGGTTGTTAACAATGTGACAATTCCGGGAGTCTCCATGTCCACCATGAACCGCCGCGGTTTCCTCCGCGCCTCGGCCCTCACCCTCGCCGCCGGCACGCTCGGTACCGCCGCCGTCGCCGCCCCGCAGGCCACCGCCCAGGGCCGCATCCTGGGCACCGTCATCGACTACGCGGCCGGAGTGCCCTCCGCCGCCTCCATCAAGGCAGCGGGCCACCTGGGTGCCGTCCGCTACGTCTCCCAGCGCCGCCCGGGCACCGAGAACTGGATGCTGGGCAAGCCCGTCACCCTCACCGAGACCCGCTCGCTCGCCTCAGAGGGTCTGCAGACCGCCTCCGTGTACCAGTTCGGCCGCGCGGAGACCGCCGACTGGCTGCAGGGGGCCGCCGGCGCCGCCGTCCACGCCCCACAGGCCATCGCGCTGCACGTCGCCGCGGGCGGCCCGACCGGTCGCCCGATCTACGTCGCCATCGACGACAACCCGACCCGCACCCAGTACGTCAACCAGATCCGCCCCTACCTGCAGGCCTTTCAGGCCGCGCTGACCCTCGCCGGTTACCGCACGGGTGTGTACGGCAACTACAACGTCATCGACTGGGCGATCGCGGACGGCATCGGCACCTACTTCTGGATGCACGACTGGGGTTCCGGCGGGAAGATCCACCCGCGCACCACAATCCACCAGCTGCCCCAGAACAAGCAGAAGGTCATCGACGGCGTCACCGTGGACATCAACAACGTCTACGCCACCGACTGGGGTCAGTGGACCCCGGGCCAGTCGGGCACGGTCACCCCGCCCGCTCCCCCGGCACAGCAGCCGGCACTGGACGTCAACCAGATCCTCGAGCTGCTCCGCCGGGCCTCGAGACTCTAGTCCTCCAGCGCCTCCTCGATCTCGTCCTTGAGCTGGAACTCGACGAGATCGGTGAGGTCGTCGGCCGTGCCCGTCACGGCCGCGGCGACGACGAAATTCTCGCCGAAAGACACCGACGAGTGCAGGTCGCGCTTGTCGGACCATCCCCACTTGGTGCCGATCACCCCGGGCAGCACCGAGGTCCCGAAATCCTGGCCGTAGCCGTCGGCGGCGATGGGGGTCGCCTCCGCCATGGCCACCAGGATCGGGTGCGTGGGGTCCTCCTCGAGCAGCTGGGCGATGAAGTTCACCGCGTCCCACGTGGACGTCACGGAGAAGCCCCAGCGGTCCGCAGCGCGCGTCGACAGCAGGCCGTACTCCTCGGCGACCTCGTCGATGGAGTCGGGGTAGGCGCGGTAGAGCTGCCCGGCCACCTTGTCGGACGAGGAGCTGATCATGGTGATGGCGTCGTACTGCTCGGCGAGGGTGCCGTGCTCGATGACGTACGCCGCGATGTAGAGCTTGATGAGGCTCAGGGCCGGCCGCGCGAAACGCTCCGTCGCCGTGCCCGTCCGGTAGCCGTCGGAGATGCGGTAGAAGCTCACCTGTGAGCCGGTGGAGTTCTCCACGAAGGAGTCCAGATCCGGGCCGGCGACGGTCACCGGTTTCACCTCCTGCTTCTCGACGACCTCGGGGGTGGCGGCGACCGTCTCGGGCGCGGCGTCGATAAGCGGGGTGTCGCGGGGCAGACCGAGGACCGCGACCAACGGGATGGCGACGAGCACCGTGGTGACCACGGCGATCACCACCCGGGAAAAGGTTGTTGACACGTCTGAACATGATAGCGCCGCCACCACGTTTTCACGTGATGGCGGCGCTGGGGTCTAGCGGGAGGTCAGGCGACTAGTGGTCGACCGGAGCCTCGACGCCGACGCCGGTGAGGGAGCGGACCTCCATCTCAGCCTGGAGGTGATCCAGGTTGTCCGGCTTGGTGGCCAGGGTGGCGATGATACCGGCGATGAACGCGAGCGGGATCGAGACCAGGCCCGGGCTGGTGAGCGGGAAGATCGACCAGTCAGCACCGGAGATCATCGAGGTGGGGGTGCCGGAGACGGCCGGGGAGAAGAAGATCAGGACCAGAGCCGAGATGACACCGGTGTACATGGAGGCGACGGCACCAGCGGTGTTGAAGCGCTTCCAGTACAGGGAGAACAGGATGGTCGGGACGTTCGCGGAGGCGGCCACGGCGAAGGCCAGGGACACCAGGAAGGCGACGTTCTGCTGCATCGCGAGGATACCGAGGACGATCGAGATGATGCCCAGGACGATAACGGTGATGCGGGAGACGCGGACGGTCTCTTCCTCAGTGGCCTTACCGTCACGGAGAACGTTGTTGTAGACGTCGTGGGCGACGGAGGCGGAGGCGGTGATCGCGAGGCCGGCGACGACGGCGAGAACCGTGGCGAACGCGACAGCGGAGATCAGGGCCATGAAGATCGAGCCACCGAGATCCAGTGCCAGCAGCGGTGCTGCGGCGTTGGCTCCACCCGGAGCGGCCAGGATGCGGTCCGGGCCGACGAGAGCGGCGGCACCGTAGCCGAGGACCATGGCGAACAGGTAGAAGGAACCGATGAGGACGATGGCCCAGGTGACGGACTTACGTGCTTCCTTGGCGGTCGGAACCGTGTAGAAGCGCATGAGGACGTGCGGCAGACCGGCGGTACCCAGAACCAGGGACAGACCCAGGGAGATGAAGTCGAGCTGCTTGGTGAAGGTCGCACCGTAGTTCAGGCCCGGCTTCATGATGTCGGCAGCCTCGTAGCCGCGGTCAATCATGGACTGGGAGCCGGCGTGGGACGCAATGGCCTCGTTGAACAGGGTGGAGAAGCCGCCGCGGACCGCGATGAAGGTCCAGATCGTCATGATCGCGACACCACCGATGAGGAGGACAGCCTTGATCATCTGGACGTAGGTGGTGCCCTTCATGCCGCCGACGAGCACGTAGGCGGTCATGATGATACCGACGACGGCGACGACGATGGCCTGCTCCATGGTGCCGTGCAGGTCCAGGAGGACGGAGACCAGGGAGCCGGCACCGGCCATCTGGGCGATCAGGTAGAACAGGGAGACCGCGAGGGTCGCGACTGCGGCGGCCACACGGACCGGCTTCTGACGCAGACGGAAGGAGAGCACGTCAGCCATGGTGAAGCGGCCGACGTTACGCAGCGGCTCGGCGACGAGCAGGAGGGCGACCAGCCATGCGACGAAGAAGCCGATGGAGTAGAGGAAGCCGTCGTAGCCGTTGAGGGCGATGGAACCGACGATACCCAGGAAGGAGGCTGCCGAGAGGTAGTCACCTGCGATGGCGAGGCCGTTCTGGGTACCGGTGAAGGATGCGCCACCGGTGTAGAAGTCAGAGGCTTCCTTGGTGGACTTGCCGGCACGCATGACCACGGTCATGGTGACGACGATGAACACGACGAAGACCGCGATGTTGAGGATCGGGTTGCCGGTGTTTTCCTGTGCGAGGTAGGTAAGGTCCATTGTCCTAACCCTCCATTTCCTGGCGAATCGCGGCGGTGCGCGGCTCGATGTTCTTGTTGGCAAACTTCACGTAGATCCAGGTGATCAGGAACGTGGTCAGGAACTGAAGCAGGCCGAAGACGATGCCGATGTTGAAGCCACCGCCGATCTCGGTACCCATCCAGTCTGCGGCGAAGGTCGCCACGAGAAGGTAAACGATGAACCAGACGAAGAACGCCACGGACATCGGGAAGGCGAAGTTACGGAAGACCGAGCGCAGTTCCTGGAACTGCGGGCTGGCCTGCATCGCGATGAATTCCTCGGACGTCGGCTCGCGCCGGCCATCCGGTCGGACAACTGGAGTCGCGCTCACTGTGTTCTCTCTTTCATGTCGGACCCCGGAACCTCCGGGGGGTCGAGCTTTCGGTGACCTCCGCCTCAGGTGTCATACCCTGTGGAAGCTGTCACACTCTGTGCTGCAAATGTAAGTTACCTGGCTCACATTGCAACATTGAAGTGAACGGGCACAATTGCCCCAATGTGCGCCCGCCGTCACCCCCGCAACCCGCTGCGACCTGCGGACATTTTGGTAACACTTCCACCCCCGCACGGGAACTCGCACCCCGCAGCTAACTTTGCAAATCAAATCTTCGCACACCGCGCGATCTTCACAAGAGTGGCCGAGGTCACCAGCAAGGCTTCACATTATTCACTTAAACCGACATAACCCCAGGTCAGGACCGTTTGTCACGGCACCGTCACGTATTGCTCTCAAAAACGACGCGGGTCCTCGAAGATCCTACCCGAGCCCTCCGCATCGTCCAGTGCAGAGATTGCGAGGATCTGCTCCCGGGTGAGCCGCACCCCCGCCGCCGCCAGGTTCTGGGACAGCCGTACCGACCGCGCGGACTTGGGGATCACGACACATCCCAGCGACATCGCCCACCGCAGGGCCACCTGCGCCGGGGTCGCCCCCACCTCACGGGCGACACGGTCGAGCTCCCGGTGCGCGAGCACCTCACCGCGGCCGAGGGGCGACCACGCGACCGTCGTCACGCCGAGCTCCGCGTGCACCTCCCGCAGCGCCGCCTGCGAGAAACCCGGATGCAGTTCCACCTGGTTCGTCGCCGGCACCACCCCGACCTCACCCGCGACCTCCCGCAGCACGGACTCGTAGAAGTTCGCCACCCCCACCGACTGCACCAGGCCCAGCCCCTGCAGACGCGCGATCGCCTCGAACGCCTCCACATACCTCCCCTGCCGCTCATGCGGCCAGTGCACGAGGTAGAGATCGACGTAGTCGAGACCGAGGCGGTCGAGGGAACGTCGAAAAGCATCCGGTGTCGCCTCCGCCCCCTGCTCGTCCTGCCACGCCTTCGTCGTGATGAACAACTCCCCGCGCGTCACCTCCCCCGCCGCGACCGCATCACGGACCGCCCGGCCGACGATCTCCTCGTTGCCGTACGCTGAGGCGGTGTCGAGGTGGCGGTAGCCGAGGGAGAGGGCCTCGCGGATGACGCGGTAGCCCTCCTCCCCCGTCAGCTGCCAGGTGCCGAGACCGATCTGGGGGATCTCGGTGCCGTCGTTGAGGGTGAGGGTCGGGGCGGGAGTCATGGATACCATTGTGCCCCTAAACACCTTCGGGTGGTACACCTCAGATACTCGCTGTCCAGGCAATAGACTCACAGGCATGACTGACGTCCGTAACCCCCACGTCCATCACATCGCGGAACTGTCCGACGATGAGATCTTCGCCGCCCACGAGAGCGGAAAGCTCTCCGTGCGCACCGCCCGCCCGCTGAAGACGCAGCGCGACCTCTCCCTCTGCTACACCCCCGGCGTGGCCCGCGTGTGCACCGCCATCGCCGAGAAGCCCGAGCTGGCCAACCGTTTCACGGGCGTCGGCCACACCGTGGCGATCATCTCCGACGGCACCGCCGTCCTCGGACTCGGGGACATCGGCCCCCGCGCGTCCCTCCCGGTCATGGAGGGCAAGGCGCAGCTCTTCGACCGCTTCGCCGGCCTCAACGCCATCCCGATCGTCCTCGACGAGACCGACACGGACCGCCTGGTCGACGTCATCAAGGCCATCGCCCCCTCCTTCGGCGCCATCAACCTGGAGGACATCTCCGCCCCCCGCTGCTTCGAGGTCGAGCGCCGCCTCATCGAGGACCTCGACATGCCGGTCATGCACGACGACCAGCACGGCACGGCCGTCGTCATCCTCGCCGCCCTGGCCAACGCCTGCCGCCTCCTCGGGCGCGACATGGCGGCCCTCAAGGTCGTCATCTCCGGTGCCGGCGCCGCCGGTGTCGCCTGCGCCCGCATTCTCGACGACGCCGGCGTCACCGACATCGTCATGCTCGACTCCCGCGGCGTCATCCACTCCGAGCGCGACAACCTCAACCCGGTCAAGCAGGAACTGGCGGCGCGCACCAACCCGCGGGGCGTCACCGGCGGTGTCGTCGACGCCTTCACCGACGCCGACTGCTTCATCGGCCTGTCCGCCGGATCCATCCCGGAGGAGGCCCTGCAGGTGATGGCCGAGAAGCCGATCCTGTTCTCCCTGGCCAACCCCAACCCGGAGATCGACCCCGACCTGGCCTACCGCTACGGCGCGGTCGTCGCGACGGGCCGTTCGGACCTGCCGAACCAGATCAACAACGTCCTCGCCTTCCCGGGTATCTTCCACGGTGCACTGGCCGCGGGAGCCACGGGCATCACCCCGGAGATGAAGTTGGCCGCGTCCCGGGCGATCGCTAAGGTCGCCGAGGAGCACCTCGACATCGAGCACATCGTCCCCTCCCCCCTCGACCCCTCGGTCGCCCCCGCGGTGAGCAAGGCCGTTGCGGCGGCGTGGAGGGACACGCAGAACTGACCGAACGCACACACTCCGCGGGAGGGGCCGGGATTCATGATCCCGGACCCTCCCGCGGAGTGTTCCTTTTCTGAGGGTGGCTCGCCTATCCGACGCTGAGCAGGTCGATGACGAAGACCAGGGTGCGGCCGGACAGCGGGTGTCCGCCACCGGCCGGGCCGTAGGCCAGCTCCGGCGGGATGGTCAGCTGGCGACGCCCGCCGACCTTCATACCGGGGATACCCTCCTGCCAGCCGGCGATGAGACCGTTGAGGGGGAACTCGATGGACTGGCCGCGGTCCCAGGAGGAGTCGAACTCCTGGCCCGACTCGAAGTCGACGCCGACGTAGTGGACCTCGACGAGGCCACCCGGCTGAGCCTCCTCGCCCTCACCGACAACGAGGTCGACGGCGACGAGCTCCTCGGGGGCGGGGCCGGTCTGGGCTTCGATCTGGGGCTTGGTCATGGGGTTACTCCTTTAAGTGATTGGTTCAAGAAAAACCGGGCACAACACCCACCAGTATAAGGAGGTGGAGTTGTGCCCGGTTTCATGCCGCCCCGACTAACCGAGGGTCCTAGCGCTCCTCACGCGGGGTGACGGTGCGCAGGGTGTTGCCGGTGTAGATCTGACGCGGGCGGTTGATCTTGGTGGTGGTGGCGAGCTGCTCGCGGTAGTGGGCGATCCAGCCCGGCAGGCGGCCGATGGCGAACAGGACGGTGAAGAAGTCCGTCGGGAAGCCCATGGCGCGGTAGATGAGGCCGGTGTAGAAGTCGACGTTCGGGTACAGCTTGCGGGAGATGAAGTACTCGTCGTTGAGTGCGATCTCCTCGAGCTTCATGGCCAGGTCGAGCAGGTGGTCGCCACCGAGGTGCTCGAGGATCTCGTGTGCGGTCTCCTTGACGATGGCGGCACGCGGATCGTAGTTGCGGTAGACGCGGTGTCCGAAGCCCATGAGGCGGACACCCTTCTCCTTGTTCTTCACGCGGTTCATGAAGTCGGTTGCGTCGCCACCGTTGGCGTCGATCTCCTCGAGCATCTCGAGGACGGCCTGGTTGGCGCCACCGTGCAGCGGGCCGGACAGGGCGTTGATGCCGCCGGCGACGGAGACGAACATGTTCGCCTGTGCGGAGCCGATCATGCGGACGGTGGAGGTGGAGCAGTTCTGCTCGTGGTCGGCGTGCAGGATGAGGAGCTTGTCCAGGGCCTTGACCATGACCTCGTCGATCTCGTACGGCTCGGTCGGGTAGCCGAACATCATGCGCAGGAAGTTCTCACGCGCGTTGAGGGAGTTGTCCGGGTACATGTACGGGGCACCCTTGGAGGCGCGGTACGCGTACGCGGCCAGCATCGGGACCTTCGCCATGAGGCGGACGGTGGCCTTGTGCTGGTGCTCCTCGTTCAGCGGGTCCAGCTGATCCTGGTAGTAGGTGGAGAGGATGTTGACGGAGGAGGCCAGGACGGACATCGGGTGAGCGTCACGCGGGAAGACGTTGAACTGGGACTTGAAGTCCTCGTCCAGCAGGGTGTGGTGACGGATCTCGTCGGAGAACTTGTGCAGCTCCTCGACGGTCGGCAGCTCACCGTTGATGAGGAGGTAGGAGACCTCGTTGAAGGTGGCGTTCTCGGCCAGGTCAGCGATGTCGTAGCCGCGGTGGCGCAGGATGCCGTTGTCACCGTCGATGTAGGTGATCGCGGACTCGCAGGAACCGGTGGAGACGTAGCCCGGGTCGTAGGTCACCAGGCCGGTGTCGGCCAGCATCTTGCCGAGGACGACACCGTCGTTGCCCTCGGTGGCCTTGATGATGTCCATCTCGAACTCGCCGCCGGGGTAGTTGAGTACGGCCTTTTCCGTGTTGTCAGTAGCCACTGTGAACCTTTCAGACTTCGTTGTCGACCTTGCCCCGGGGTTGGGGTCAGCCGTCGTGAGGAACTTCGATGAGTGTGACGCCCACCGTAATTCCGACATGACGGTGAGTCATGTTTCAGCTTAGGTGACGCCGTCACGATGATGTGGACGGTTCTCCCTCTGGAATCCCCCCACTGCGATGGCGAGGGGCTCCCGGCGGGAGCCGATCGTGTGCAGTTGTGCTGCCACCACGAGGCGTTTGCGCTGCTCCCTGTGGGACCAGACTGCGCACGATTTGGTGGACCAGGGCACAGTTTAGCAAATCATGTGATGGAGGCAACATATTTGGGAAAAGCAGGTCACCCCCGGGGAATTTGCGAGGATATGCCCACCTGCTCACCCCATAAACTACCCCCGTTGACGGTGACCGTGACAACGGGCGGGTTCCGATTACCGCGCTGATGGGGAGATACTAAGGTGGATCACGTTTGGACAGCACTTCACAGACCACGAAAGGGACGTCATCCACATGACCGAGTTCCCCACCCTCCCCGCAGATCTCATCCCCGCTGACGGTCGTTTCGGCTGCGGCCCGTCCAAGGTCCGCCCGGAGCAGCTCCAGGCCATCGTCGACGGCGGCCGTGACATCATCGGTACCTCCCACCGTCAGCCGGCCGTGAAGAACCTCGTCGGCTCCGTCCGTGAGGGCCTGGCCGACCTGTTCTCCCTGCCGGAGGGCTACGAGATCATCCTGTCCCTCGGTGGTGCCACCGCCTTCTGGGATGCCGCGACCTTCGGCCTCATCGAGAAGAAGTCCGGCCACCTGTCCTACGGCGAGTTCTCCTCCAAGTTCGCGAAGGCCTCCAAGCAGGCACCGTGGCTGGACGAGCCCACCATCGTCGAGGCCCCGGCCGGCGACGCCCCGGAGCCGCAGGCCATGGAGGGTTGCGACGTCATCGGTTGGGCCCACAACGAGACCTCCACCGGCGCCATGGTGCCGATCGTCCGCCCGGAGGGCTCCGACGGCTCCCTCATCGTCATCGACGCCACCTCCGGCGCCGGCGGCCTGCCGGTCGACATCGCCGACACCGACGTCTACTACTTCTCCCCGCAGAAGTGCTTCGCCTCCGACGGTGGCCTGTGGTTCGCCGCCATGTCCCCGGCCGCCATGGAGCGCATCGCCAAGATCAAGAACTCCGGCCGCTTCATCCCGGCGTTCCTCGACCTGCAGACCGCCGTCGAGAACTCCCTGAAGAACCAGACCTACAACACCCCGGCCGTGGGCACCATGCTCATGCTGGACAACCAGGTCAAGTGGATGAACGACAACGGTGGCCTGGACGGCATGGTCAAGCGCACCACCGCCTCCTCAGACGCCCTGTACTCCTGGGCCCAGAACCGTGCGGAGACCACCCCGTACGTCACCGACGAGGCGAAGCGTTCCCTCGTCGTCGGCACCATCGACTTCGACGACTCCGTCGACGCCGCCGTCCTGGCCAAGGTGCTGCGCGCCAACGGCATCCTGGACGTCGAGCCCTACCGCAAGCTGGGCCGTAACCAGCTGCGCATCGGCATGTTCCCGGCGATCGACTCCCAGGACATCGTGACCCTCACCAAGGCGATCGACCACGTCCTCGACTCGGGTGTCGCCGCCAAGTAACGGCACCTCACACGCTGCTCAACATGCGTCGGACCTCACACGGTCCGGCGCATGTCTGCGTTAGGGTGGTATTCATCACGAGAGAAGGAGAACGCATGCGCGAGTTGTTCCTCGTCCCCGACGAGTCGTCCGCCACCTCCCTGGTGCTGCGTGCCGACGACGGCGAGCAGTTCTTCCTCGACGTCACCTCCCTCGACCTCGCCGCCACGCGGGCCCTGCTCATGGCCGAGGTTCCCGAGATGGAGTCCGCAGCTGCGGACTCACCGGAGGAGACTGCGACCGGGACCGGGGTGGAGACGGACACCGAGACCCCCGACGCCACCGAGACCACCGACACCACCGACCAGCCCGCCCCCGAGCCGGAGCGCGAGCGCGTGCTGCCCGCCCCTGATCCCCTGCTCACCGCCCCGCTGACCATGCGCCCACGGGAGATCCAGGGCCGGATCCGCGCCGGCGCGTCCGTCGATGAGCTGGCGGAGGAGATGGGGGTCGCCCCCTCCCGCGTGGAGCCTTTCGCCCACCCGGTGCTGCTGGAGCGGGAGCGGATGGCGGAGCTGGCGAAGCAGTCGCATCCGGTGCGCGAGGACGGACCCGCCAAGCTCACCCTGTGGGAGGTGTTGGCCGCGGCCTTCGCCGCGCGCGGGCACTCGGTGACCGAGACGCAGTGGGACGCCTTCCGGGAGGCGGACGGCACCTGGGTGGTGCGTGTCTCCTGGACCGCCGGCCTGTCGGAGAATGAGGCCGAGTGGGCGATCCACGGCCACATCACCTCGCAGTCCACGTCGGAGGCCCGTAATGCTGTCGCCGCGGATCTCACGGACCCGGACTTCGTGCAGCCGGTGCGCACGCTCACCTCGGTGGGCCGCGGTTCCCGCTACGCCGACACCCGCCCCGGTCCCGACAACGGGGACGAGAGCTTCGACGACCGCGACGCCGATCCGGCCGACACCGCCGAGATCGAGGCCGTCCCGGACGAGATCGAGGGCGAGGAGTTCCTGCAGCATCCGGAGCCGGAGGAGAAGGCGCCGACCCGGCGGCGTCGTAAAGCGGTCACCCCGCACTGGGAGGACGTGCTGCTCGGGGTCCGGACCAACACGAAGCGTCCGCGGAACTAGGGGGTCCGCGTCGTGGAGAGTGTCGTCACCCTGTGGTTTGTCACGGCCGCCGACCCGGCGCGGATCATCGAGTCGGAGCCGAAGGCGGACCGCGGGTTCGGCCGGAAGTACCTGGCCCAGCTCAATCCGGCGTGGCCGATCACGCCGATCGGTGAGTTCCCGCTCAACCGATCGGCGCAGGCGTCGGCGGGTGAGTACTACGTCGCGGGGTTCCCGGGGGTGACGGTCGTGCAGACGGTGCTCAGCGACTCCCCCGCCCTCTCGGAACTCAACCCGCGGCTGCTGGACTCGGTGCCCGCGGCGGAGGTCTACGCTTTCGCCGTGAACCCGGAGACAGGGTACGGCGGTTTCGCGCACTGGCGCGGCGGGGTGCTCAAGCGTTCCCTGTGCGCAGAGCGGTCCCGCACCTACGAAGATGTCGGCCTGCCCGCCCCCTTCGAGGCCCCGTTCTGGGCCGGTGAGCGGGCGGAGTCGATCGGCGGCATCTCGCTGCCGTTCGAGCCGGTGGAGCTGGTGGCGGAGGCGCAGCGCGCGTGGCTGGGGGTGGACGTCTCCCCCGACGGCCCCGACATCCATGTCGTGGCCTACGCCGTCGACGGCCGCCCGGCACCGCGGTCGGTGGACGGTCCGCGGCGCGCCCGGGAGGCTGCTTCCCGACGCGAGCCTGTCGCCCTCTCCAGCGGGTACGACGACTACGAGGACGACACGGACAACGCCCCGGAGCCGACCCACTGGGCGGACCGGACGGTGGCGGTGGCGAAGCGGACGGGGTCGGGGGCGGCCCGCCGACTGGGGGCGGCGCGACGCTGGGTGCAGGAGAAGATCCGGCACTCCGACCGTCAGAACTAGCGGTCAGCGCAGGGAGCGTTCCCGCTCGTAGAAGGCGATCGCCGCGGCGGTGGCGAGGTTGAGGGAATCCGTGCCCGGGGCCATGGGGATCCGCGCGCGGACGTCGGTGGCACGCATGGCGTGCTCGGTGAGCCCCGGCCCCTCGGCACCGACGAGCAGGGCCACCTTCTCCTTACCCGCCAGGGCGTCGGCCAGGTGCGTGGCCTCCGGGTCGGGGGTGAGGGAGACGAGGTGGAACCCGGCGTCGGCAAGCTGGGCGAGGGAGCGCTGCCACGTCGTGTACGTGCCGTCGAGGTGCGCGTAGGGCAGGCGGAGGACGTGACCCATGGACACGCGCACCACGCGGCGGTAGAGGGGGTCCCCGCAGCCGTTGCCGAAGAGGATGGCGTCGACGCCCATGCCGGCGGCGTTGCGGAACATCGAGCCGATGTTCTCGTGGTCGCCCACGCCCTCGAGCACGACGATGGTGCGGGCGGTGGCGAGGATCTCCTCGACGCTCAGCTCCGGGGCGCGGTCGGCGACGGCCAGCAGCCCGCGGTGCATGTCGAAACCGGCGACCGCGGCCAGAGTCTCGCGGGTCACCTCGTACCGCGGGATGTCCGCCGGGGCGTCGAGTGCGTCGAGCTTCGGGCCGAACCCCACGATGGAGCGCACCGGGAAACGCGACTCCAGCAGGCGGCCCACGACGAGCGGCCCCTCGGCGATGACGAGGCGGCGGTCGGCGGCGTCGGAACGGTTGAGGTCACGGACGTCGTCGAGGCGGGGGTCGGCGGGGTCGTCGATAAGCACGCGGGTCATGCGGTCCACGCTACTGCCCGCACCGGGCAGGGAAAAACCCTCCGGAGTCGACTCCGGAGGGTGTGCGCATCGGGTGCTTAGCCAATGACCTCGAGGAGCGGGTCCATGGCGAAGTACACGACGAACAGGGCGGAGACGAGCCACATGATCCAGTGGACCTCCTTCGCCTTGCCGGCGGCGACGGCCATGAGGGAGAAGGCGATGAAGCCGACGCCGATGCCGTTGGCGATGGAGTAGGTGAACGGCATGACCACGATGGTGAGGAACGCCGGCAGGGCGATGTGGAACTGGGTCCACTCGATGTCGACGATCTGGGCGATCATGAGGGCACCGACGATGACGAGGACCGGGGCCGCGGCCTCGATCGGGACGACCTCGTACAGCGGGGTGAGGAACATGGCCAGCAGGAACAGGACACCGGTGACGATGTTCGCCAGGCCGGTGCGCGCGCCGTCGGCGACACCGGCCGAGGAGTCGGCGTAGACGGTGGCGGAGGACGAGGAGGTCGCGCCACCGACGATGGCGCCGAAGCCCTCGACGACCAGGGCCTTCTTCATGTCCGGGAGAACGCCGTTCTCGTCGACGAGGTTGCCCTGCTTGCCCAGGGCGGTCATGGTGCCCATGGCGTCGAAGAAGTTGGCCAGGACCAGGGTGAACACGAGCAGCGAGGCGGCGAGGACGCCGACGCGGGTGAACGCACCGAAGATGTCCACGGCACCGACGAGGGAGAGGTCCGGCAGGCCACCGAAGCCCTCCGGCAGGACCGGCACGGCCAGGGACCAGCCGGTCGGGTTGGGCTCACCATCGACGAAGGAGGGGCCGGCCTTGACGGTGGACTCGATGATCATGGCCAGGATGGTGGTGGCCAGGATGCCCAGGAACAGGCCGCCGCGGACCTTGCGGATGACCAGGAAGCCACAGATGATGAGGCCGAGCACGAAGGTGAGGGTCGGCCAGGAGCTGATGGAGCCGTCGATGCCGAGGCCGACGGGGACGGTGGTGCCCGCGGCGTCGGGGACGCGACGGACAAAGCCGGCGTCGACAAGTCCGATCATGGCGATGAACATGCCGATTCCGACACCCATGGCGGCCTTCATGGACGCCGGGATGGCGCGGAAGACGGCGGAGCGGAAACCGGAGACGGCGAGCAGCACGATGATGATGCCGTCGAGGACCACCAGGCCCATGGCCTCCGGCCAGGTCAGGCCCTCGCCGACGACCATGGTCACGGCGACGAGGGTGTTGAGGCCCAGGCCGGCGGCGATGCCGAAGGGGTACCGGGCGATGAAACCGAAGGCGATGGTCATGACGCCGGCGGCGAGGGCGGTGACGGCGGCCACCTGGGGAACACCGAGCACGGTGCCGTTGACGTCGGCCGTGGTGCCGATGATCAGCGGGTTGAGGATGATGATGTAGGCCATCGCGAAGAAGGTGACGACGCCGGCCCGGATCTCGGTGCCGACGCTCGATCCTCGTGCACTGATGTGGAAGAAGCGGTCGAGGGTGCCCCGATCCTGCTGCTCCACAGGCTCCACGGACGGCTGCACGGGTGTGCTCATGTGGTTCCCCTGTTCAGGTTCAACGGTGAATGAAGTTGTTGCTACGTCGTTAATTTCTCACCTCACCCTCGTTTCCACAAAACTTAGGTAGATTCATGGGCGCACCTGAGCCAAGGAGTTGCCCCGTGTTGTACACCTCGACCTTCATGATGCGCGACGGCCATGTCGCGAATCTGGACGCCCACCTCGATCGGCTCCGCGCGGAGGCGTCCCACCATCCCCACGCCGTCGACGAGGTCCTGGCCAAGCTCCGGGAGGCTCCGACGGGTGTCTACCGTCCCCACATCCAGGTCGGGCGGACGACGATCACGGTCGAGCTGCACCCGGCGATCATGCCGCGCGAGGAGGTCACGGTCGACGCCGAAGGTATCCCTGACCAGCGGCGACGCCCCACCCGCAAGGGGCCGGACTTCGGCTGGCAGATGCGTCAGCTCCACATGCTGCGCCACTCCGGCTCCGACGCCGGCCTGCTCATCGACGATCGCGGGATGGTCATCTCCGGCATCTTCTCCGCCCTGCTCTTCCTCCGGGACGGCACCGCGAACATTTCGGCGCACCCGCGGGCGGCGGAGTCCATCACCCTCAACGCGGCACTCGAACTACTCACAGAGGCGGGCGTGAGTGTTGTTGAACACCCCGAGGGGTTCACCATGCCGCAGCTGCGCGGCAACGAGACGTGGCTGCTCAGTTCCGTGGAGGGCGTCCGCAAGATCACCGGCTGGCTCGAGTACGGCTCCGTCCTGCCCCCGCGGGACGGCAACCGACCCCGGATGGGGGCACCCACCCACCGCGAGATCAACGAGCTCATGTGGCAGCGGGCCGGGAAGGTCTAGAAGATCGGCGACTCGTCGTCGAAGGCGTCGGGCCCGTCCTCGAGGAGGGTGTCCGGCGGGGTGTCCGAGTGGGCACCGCAGCCGTAGGTGGCGTGGACGATGTGCCCGTCGGCGGAGTACTCGTTGACGCAGGCCCCGAAGTTCTCGCCCAGGGTGTCCCCCACCTCGACGAAGAAGGCACAGGTCCGGCAGTTGAGGGTGGCCTTCTCCGCGAACTCGCTCGTCGGCCCGAAGTCCCCGGTGCGCCAGCGCTGCTTCGCGTCGTCGAGCCCGCGGCGGGAGAGGATCGTGCGGCCGTCCCCGGTCTCGGTGAGGCGCTCGTCGCCCGGCTCCGGGGGCATGAGGTCGCCGGGGCCGAGGTCACCGGGGCGGATGCGATCGGACCACGGCACCCACTCGGGGGCCCGGAGAGCCTCGCCGGTCGGGGCGGGCACGAGGGCCACCTCGTTGACGGTGACGTAGCGGGAGCCGGAGGCGCACGCCAGCACGGCGTTCCACTCCCAGCCGCTGTAGCCGGGGACATCGGCGGCGAAGCGGTGCGTCGCGACGTTCCGCGTCAGCCCCTGCACACCGATGTGGTCTCCGACGGGCCCGTCCCCGAGTTCCTCCAGGGCGGTGCGGGCGAGGTCGACGGCATGGGCGTCGAGAAGCGGATTCTTGCGGCGACGATGATTGGGGGACACGCCCTCATTATGGGCCATGTGCGGCACAATGGGGGTCATGGGTCTCTCACCAGCGCTGCGCGTCGCCGTCACCGTGTTCTCGCTCGCCTCCGCGGCGGGTGCCAGTTCGTGCGCCCCAGGGGTGGAGGGCGCCCCGGGGGTGGAGCGGCTGGTGCCGGAGGTCGTCGCCACGTATCCCTTCGACGACACCAGCTTCACCCAGGGCCTCGAGAGGGAGGAGGCGGGCACGCTGCTCGTCGGCACCGGGTGGGAGGGCGAGTCCCGTCTCTACCGCGCCACGCTGGAGGGTGAGGAACTGGCCTCGGTCGACCTCGACCCGACCTGGTTCGGCGAGGGCGTCACGCGCCACGACGACCACATCTGGCAGCTGACCTGGCAGGAGAACATCGCGGTGAAGCGGGACGCCGCCACACTCGCGGAGATCGACCGCGCCTCCTACCCCGGCGAGGGCTGGGGCATCTGCTCGACGGGCACGGAGCTCATCATGTCGGACGGGTCGGCGCAACTGCGCCGCCTCGACCCGGACACCTTCGCCGAGCTGGGTCGTTTCGACGTCACGCTCGAGGGCACGGCGCAGAACGGCCTCAACGAGCTGGAGTGCGTCGGCGACGACGTCTACGCCAACGTGTTCCTCAGCACCGACATCGTGCGTATCGACGCCCGCCCCGGCGACACCGCAGGCACCGTCACCGCCGTCATCGACGGCGCGGGCCTGCCGAACAACGCCCGCCCCGACCCCAACCACGTGCTCAACGGGATCGCCCACGTGCCCGACACGGACCGCTTCCTCGTCACCGGCAAACGCTGGCCCGACCTCTACGAGGTCGAGTTCGTGCCCGCTGGGTAGGATTGACTGCCATGGCCACCCCGAAGAAGGCGCGTCAGAAGGCGCTGCTGCAGTTCCTCACTCTCCTGGTCGCTGTCGTCATCATCGTCGTGGCGGCGGTGCTCGCCCAGAACTGGTGGAACAACCGTCCGGGCCCGCAGCCCCACGACGTGACGGTCACCGCCACCAACGGCGACGCGCAGATCGAGGTCTCCCCCTACATCGTGTGCGAACCGGGGCTGGAGTGCCCGGAGGGCGATGTCCCCAACCTGCCGGTCGGCCCGGACGACACCCTCGTCCTCGACATCCCGGAGGACATCCACGACCACGACTGGCAGCTGCTCATGATCTACGACGATCCGGCGGCCAACGACCAGCAGTTCCACGGGGCCTACGACACGACCTCCGTGGAGATCGCCGGCTCGGTCGACCCCGTCAACGAGGGTGATCCCCGCCCCCGCCTCATGGTCGTGGAGATCTCCTCCGCCATGATCGGCCTCGACGCCAACGACGAGGAGACCCCCTACGCCACCGTGTGGTCGCTGAGCACCATGGAGGAGGGTGACACCCTCACCGAGCCGGACTCCCCCGAGTCCCCGTAGACGCCGTTAAGCGTCGAGTTCCTTGGCCACGGCGCGGAGGATCTCCGCGACCTGGCGGCCCACCGGCCGGTCCGGGTAGCGGCCGGCGGCGAGCCCCGGCTGCACCTGCGACTCCAGGACGGTGATGAGGTCCTGGATCATGGAGCCCAGTTCCTCTGGCTTGCGGCGGTTGACGGGACGGCGGCGCGGGGTGTCGAGCACATTGACGCGCAGCGCCTGCGGGCCACGGCGGCCGGCGGCGAAGTCGAACTCGATGCGCTGGCCAGCGACGAGCTCGTCAACGCCCGCGGGCAGCACCTGCTTGCCCACGTACACATCCTCGTCTCCCGGGTTGGAGACGAAACCGAAGCCCTTCTCGGCGTCGTACCACTTCACCTTGCCGATCGGCACAGTGTTCACCATTCCCTTCCTTGGTGTTGATGGTGTTGATCTAGTTGATCGTGAACGAATGAGTATACCCCCGCCACGGTCCGGCCTGATATTTCACTTTCCGGGGCGGTGCCGTTACCGACCCCGCGTGTGTGACGTGAATCATATTAGGCTGAGCTACCTTTTTGACCTGCAATTTCTTCCCTGAATCTCAGCCGTTCTCACCTTTTCTCCACCATTCCGAGAGTTGCGCGTGACTGAAACGTTATAAACCGTTATCGTATGCGGCAGGCACAGCGCAGTTGATGACACCGCCACCCACGCCGAACCCTGTCCGGGAGGCGGATCACCGCGCACCACCGTGCATCCCAAACGTGAACATCCATGTGGACAGGGGCGGGGAAACCACCGCGGGCCCACCAGGTCCGCACCGGTAGGCAGCACCAGCTGCTTTCCTCGGGGTGAAGCCTCACACAGAGGCCGGGCACCAGCACCACAGTGATCCTCCGCCCGAACCCGACAGCTCACCTCGCAGGCGACAACATGAGAGGAACACACCACCATGGCACGCCACTCCCGCAAGACCGTCTCCGTGACCGCCAAGTTCGCCGCCACCACCGCCGCCTTCGGCACCGCCGCCGCCCTCCTGGCCCCGGCCGCCGCCGCAGCCCCGGACTCCGACTGGGACCGCCTCGCACAGTGCGAGTCCGGCGGCAACTGGTCCATCAACACCGGCAACGGCTACCACGGTGGCCTGCAGTTCTCCCCGTCCACCTGGGCCGCCTACGGTGGCACCCAGTACGCTCCGTACGCCTACCAGGCCACCCGTGAGCAGCAGATCGCCGTCGCCGAGAAGACCCTCGCCGGCCAGGGCTGGGGCGCATGGCCCGCCTGCTCCGCACGTCTGGGCCTCAACTCCGCCCCGACCCCGCGCACCGTCGCAGCCCAGGCTCCGGCCCAGGTCAAGCAGGTTGTCCGCCAGGCTGAGGAGCAGGCCGCAGAGTCCTCCGACGCCCTCGCCGTCGACGCCCTGTACAACCACCTGCGTGGCACCCTGTCCTCCTTCGGCCTGCCGATGCCGGCCGGCATCGAGGCCGCCTACGCAGCCAACCGCGACAACTTCGATGCCTTCTACGCCGCCAACCGCGGCACCATCGACTCCATCGTCGGCCTCTAGGACACCGAGTCCTCCACGCCCCACCGGCCCACCGGTGGGGCGTCCGCGATTCCGACCCCGGATGCGGGAGGACAGCGGACACAGGGCCCAAGCACGGATCCCCCGGACACCACACACAACGGTGTGGCGCCCGGGGGATCCGTGCGCTTCGTTAGGAGTCCGACACCCTACTTGTTGATACGGGTGTACGGGTGGACGTAGCCGAGTTCCTCTGCCGGCACCGGCAGAACCAGGTCGTCGCCGTAGGGGCTGGAAGCGCCAGCCAGGGTGGAGGTAATTTCGGTCACGACGTGGCCGTCGTTGCGCGGGATGTGCTTGGGCCAGCCCGGATCGACGTAGCCGCTCTTCTCAACGTTAGACATGCCCCATATTGTTGCAAACCTCTGACGGAAAAGTAACTTGAACTGCAACTAAAATCGGCCACACCATGTCTGCCACCCCCGAAAGCCCCGATTTCCGCACCTGGTTGAGCGAGCGGGATGACCTCGAGCTGGCGAATCTCCTGCGCTCCCGCCCGGATGTCGCCCTGCCGCTACCCCCGGGCATCACCCCCCTGGCGGCTCGTCTGCAGTTGCGGGCCTCGGTGGGACGGGCCGTGCGCACCCTCACCGCCCTGCAGCTGGCCACGCTCGAGGCGGCGGCGAACCTGGGCGGGGAGCTGGAGGCGGTGTCGCGGGAGGACATCATCGCGGCGGTGCCCGCGGACGCGCCTGTCGTCGGGGAGGCGATCGATCATCTCGTCGGCCTCGCGCTCCTCTACGGCACGGATTCCGCCCTGCGGGTAGCGGGCGAGGCGATGGCGTCACTGCCCACCGACTGGCAGCTGCTCGACGACGCCCCCGCCACCCCGTCCCTGCCGATCGAGGGGTTGACGGAGAAGCAGCGCGCGATCCTCGACACGCTCCTCCACTCCGGCGGCGTCGGCCGGACGAAGCACGCCGCCCCGGACGCGGATCCGACGCATCCGATCCCGGAGCTCATCAACGCCGGTCTGCTCGTCCGCGTCGACGCCGGCACGGTGCGCCTTCCCCGCCGCGTCCGGGCCGCGTTGCGCGGGCGGGACTTCGTGCGTCGTCCACTCACCCCCTCGCCCCGGGTCCGTGGGGAGATGCTTGCCGACGACCGCGCGCGCACCCGCGCCGACCAGGTCGGGGCGGCCGCCGGGCTGGAGGTGGCCCGCCATCTGCGGCACCTCATCGAACATCTGGGACCGGAGCCGGCTCCCTTGCTCAAGGAGGGCGGGGTGGGTGTGCGGGCCGTCACCACCCTGGCCCGCGCCCTCGGTATCACCGAGGTGGAGGTCCACCGCCTCGTCTCCCTCGGGCTGGCTGCGGGTCTCCTCGCCCGCGGTGACGTCGCCGACGAGGACGTCCTCGCCCCCACCGTCGCCGCCGACGAGTGGCTGGAGGCCGACCTGGCGACGCGCTGGCTGACCATGGCCGTCGGCTGGCTGGAGTCCCCGTGGGCCCCGTGGCTGGTGGGCACCCCGGACGAAAGGAAGGCCCCGATCCGGCTGCTGGCCGACGCCATGCACCGCCCCCCGCTGGTCGAGCAGCGCCGCATGGTCATCAGCCAGTACGCCCTCCCGCCCGCGGGGACCGACGTCGCCGACGAGGAGCTGCGCGACGACTTCTTCTTCTCCCATCCCATCGCCGCCACGCTCCTGCCCGACGAGACCGTCACCGCCATCATCGGGGAGGCCCGCTGGATCGGGCTGCTCGCCGGCGGCACCGCCACCTCGCTGCTGCGCGCGCTTCTCGACGCCACCGTCGACCCCCTCGCCGTCGCCGCCGAGGTCACCCCGGGCACCGTCGAGCGTCTCATCCCGCAGGGCGACATGACGATCCTCGCCCCCGGCCCCCTCCCGCGGGCCCTGCAGACGGAGCTCGACCTGCTGGGGGAGATCGAATCCGCCGGACTGGCCAGCGTCTACCGTGTCACCGACTCCTCCGTCCGCCGAGCCCTGGACACCGGGCGCACGGCGGAGCAGCTGAAGAACTGGCTCGCCGATCACACGCTCGGGGACGTCCCGCAGTCCATCCTCTATCTCATCGACGACGTCGCCCGCCGCCACGGCACGCTGCGCGGCGGGCCGGCGATGAGCTACCTGCGCTGCAACGACCCCTCGCTGCTCGCCGAGGCCGTGCGCACCCCGGCCGCGGAGAACGTCGCCCTCCGGCTCATCGCCCCGACGGTCGCCGTCGCGCAGGCCCCGCTGGTCCGGGTCATCGAGGAGCTGCGCGCGGCCGGGTTCCAGCCCGTCGCGGAGGATTCGACCGGAGCCGCCCTCGACATCCGCCCGTCCCCGGCGCGTCTGCCCGCCCGGGACATCCCGACCCGCCGCCCGCAGCAGCTGGAGGAGTCGCGGATCCAGGCCGCGGTGGCCGCCATCCGCCGCCACGACGCCGGGGAGACCGTCACCCCGGAGGACACCCGCACCACACTGGCCATCCTGCAGGCGGCGGCACGGGGTGGGCGATCGGTGACGCTGGGGTTCGTCGACAAGCACGGGCGGGCCGTCCACAAGACGGTGACGCCGCTGACGGTGACCGGTGGGCAGGTCGACGCCCTCGACGAGGTGTCCGGCCAGGTGCAGCGCTTCACCCTCCACCGGATCACCGAGGTGCTGCTGGGGTAGGCGGCGGCACTGCTCACCCGCTGACCTGCCATACTGGTCCGCATGGCTTTCGGTGACGGACCCCTGATCGTGCAGTCGGACAAGACGGTGCTCCTGGAGATCGATCACGCCCTGGCCGACGAGGCCCGGGCCGCCCTCGCCCCCTTCGCGGAGCTGGAGCGCGCCCCGGAACACGTCCACACCTACCGCATCACCCCGCTGGCCCTGTGGAACGCCCGCGCCGCGGGGCACGACGCGGAGCAGGTCGTCGACGTCCTCGAGCGCTACTCCCGGTTCCCGGTTCCCCAGCCCCTGCTCATCGACGTCGCCGAGACGATGTCCCGCTACGGGCGCGTGCGCCTGCACAAGCACCCCGCCCACGGGCTCATCCTCGAGTCCGCGGAGCCGGCAATCCTCGCGGAGCTGCAGCGGCACAAGAAGATCAGGCCGATGCTCGGTGAACCCGTCGACGCGGAGAACATCCCCGTCCACCCCTCGGAGCGCGGCCGCCTCAAGCAGGAGCTGCTCAAGGTGGGCTGGCCGGCGGAGGATCTGGCGGGCTACGTCGACGGCGAGTCCCACCCCATCGCCCTGTCCACGGAGAACGAGGACTGGGAGCTGCGCGACTACCAGCGCTACGCCGCCGACTCCTTCTGGGAGGGTGGGTCGGGCGTCGTCGTCCTGCCCTGTGGAGCGGGTAAGACGATGGTCGGCGCGGCGTCGATGGCACGTGCCCAGGCCACCACGCTCATCCTCGTGACGAACACCGTCGCCGGGCGGCAGTGGCGCAGCGAACTCCTGCGCCGCACCACGCTGACCGAGGACGAGATCGGCGAGTACTCCGGCGAGCGCAAGGAGATCCGCCCGGTCACCATCGCCACCTACCAGGTGGTCACCCGGAAGACGCAGGGCGAGTACCGGGCACTCGAGCTCTTCGACTCCCGCGACTGGGGGCTGATCATCTACGACGAGGTCCATCTCCTCCCCGCCCCCGTCTTCCGCATGACCTCCGACCTGCAGTCCCGACGCCGCCTCGGGCTCACCGCCACCCTCGTCCGCGAGGACGGCCGCGAGGGCGACGTCTTCTCCCTCATCGGCCCGAAGCGTTACGACGCCCCCTGGAAGGATATCGAGGCCATGGGCTTCATCGCCTCCGCGGAGTGCGTCGAGGTCCGCACCACCATGAGTGAATCGGAGCGCATGGTCTACGCCACCGCGGAGACCGCCGACCGCTACCGTCTGGCGGCGAGCGCCTCCGGGAAGATGCGCGTCGTCGAGAAGCTCCTGGAACGCCACCGCGAGCAGCCGACGCTCATCATCGGCGCCTACCTCGACCAGCTCGAGGAGCTCTCCGCGCGTTTCGACGCCCCCGTCATCGAGGGCCGGACCTCGAACAAGCGGCGCGAGGAACTGTTCGACCAGTTCCGCTCCGGGGAGATCTCCGTGCTCGTGGTGAGCAAGGTGGCGAACTTCTCCATCGACCTGCCGGAGGCGGCCGTCGCGATCCAGGTGTCCGGCACCTTCGGCTCCCGCCAGGAGGAGGCCCAGCGCCTCGGGCGGCTGCTGCGCCCCAAGGCCGACGGCGGCGAGGCCCACTTCTACTCCATCGTCTCCCGCGACACCCTCGACTCCGAGTACGCGGCGCACCGCCAGCGCTTCCTCGCCGAGCAGGGCTACGCCTACCGGATCGTCGATGCCGACGACCTCGACCAGCTCGATTAGGCTGACACGCATGAAGGTATTCAGGTTCCAGGTGGACGAGCCGTTCGCGAAGAAGAACAACGAGATGCTCAAGGACACGCGGCGGCTGCAGGTCTCCGCGATCGTGTTCGGCATCATCCTCGCGATCGTCGCGGCGCTGCTCTTCGCGTTCCTCGGCACGGACTCCGCCACCGGGCTCATCGGCGGCATCATCGCCGGCACCTTCGCCCTGCTGTGTTTCTTCCTCGCGGTCGTCGTGCCGCGCAAGGTCGGCGGCGCACAGGAACTCTACGACACCTACCCGCTGGCCCCGGCCGTCATCGCCGAGGTCAACGAGCGCGACTACGTCATCATGGCGCTGGTTAACACCAACGTGAATCCGCAGGCCTCGCCGCGCTGGGGTGCCGCCCTGCGCACCGTCACCCGAATCGAGGGCATCAAGGACCCCAAGCTGGGTACCCGCATCCCGGTGGCCGCCGTGCAGGGTCGCCGCAGCGTCGGCGACCAGGAGCACTGGGACGAGATCTCCCCCATGCCGATCGCGTGGGGCACCCCGGACCAGGAGATCGTCACCGCCGCCCGCAAGGCCATCCCCGAGGATCAGTGGTCGCGCCTGGACAAGGCCCGCAAGCGCCTCGACGAGGTCAAGGCCACCAGGTTCAACCTGCTGGTCCTGTAGCGCGTCGCCACCAGAGAGGTCACCCCATGAGCCGTTCCGTCCGTCGTCTCCGCGAGTTCAGTGAGACCGTCTTCGCCACCATGACCGCCCGCGCCACCGAGTTCGACGCCGTCAACCTCGGCCAGGGCTTCCCGGATTCCGACGGCCCGCCCCGCATGCTCGAGATCGCGTGCGAGGAGATCCGTTCCGGCAACAACCAGTACGGCCCCGGCCGCGGCCTGCCCGTGCTGCGGGAGGCCGTCGCCGCCCAGCGCTCGCGCGACCACGGGATCGGTTACGACCCGGACACCGAGGTGCTCATCACCGTCGGCGCCACCGAGGCGATCTCCGCGACGGTCCTCGGCCTGGTGGAGCCGGGTTCGGAGGTCATCGTCCTCGAGCCCTACTACGACGCCTACGCCGCGGCCATCGCCCTGGCCGGCGCCCGTCGCGTCGCCGTCCCGTTGGCCGCCGATGGTGCCACCTGGACCGTCGATGTCGACGCCGTGCGCGCGGCGATCACGTCCGACACGGCGATGCTCATCATCAACTCGCCGCACAACCCCACCGGTTCCGTGTTCGGTCGTGACGTCCTCACCGAGCTGGCCGCGGTCTGCGTCGAGCACGACCTGCTCGTGCTCTCCGACGAGGTCTACGAGAACCTCATCTTCGACGCCACCCACACCGCGGTCGCCTCCCTGCCGGGCATGTGGGAGCGCACCGTCACCGTGTCCTCCGCGGCGAAGTCGTGGAACGTCACCGGCTGGAAGACCGGGTGGGCGCTCGCCCCGGCCCCGCTTCTCGACGCCGTCGTCACCGCCAAACAGTTCATGTCCTACGTCGGTGCCACGCCCTTCCAACCGGCCGTGGCGCATGCGCTCAACCACGAGCAGGAGTGGCTGCGCGGCATGGTCGCGGAGCTGGCCACCGGCCGCGACATCCTCGTCGCCGGGCTGCGGGAGGCGGGGCTGCAGGTGCACGACACGTCCGGCACGTATTTCGTCGTCGCCGACATCGGTGAGTCCGGTGACGGCCTCCAGTTCTGCCTCGACCTGCCCGAGCGGATCGGGGTGGCCGCCATCCCGGTGCAGGTGTTCTGCGACGATCCGGGCCCGTGGCGGTCGAAGGTGCGTTTCGCGTTCGGCAAACAGCACGGGACGCTCCACCGTGGGGTGGAGCGTCTGCGGTTACTCGACAGCCGTCAGGGGTGAGGTCCGGGCCGCCCGGCGGGCCGGCCACAGCGCCGCGATGACGCCGACGAGGACTGCGGCGACGGGTACCACGGCCAGCTGTTCCCAGGGGATGGCCCAGCGCTCGATGCCCTGCCCGTCCTGGGTCCTCACCAGACACCAGCCGAGCCACACGCCGGAGGCCACGCCGGCCCCGGCCCCGAGGACGGCGATGAGGACGGATTCGAGGGTGATCATCCGGCGGATCTGACCCTGCTGCATGCCGACGGCCCGGAGCATTCCGTACTCATGGGTGCGCTCCATGATGGACAAACTGAGAGTGTTGATGATGCCCAGCACCGCGATGACCACGCTCAGCGCCAGCAGCGCGTAGACGACGGCGAGCAGCTGGTCGATCTGCGCGGCCGCGGAGACCTGGTACTCGGTGGGCGTCATGGCCTGCAGCACGCCGTAGCTCGCGGCCTCGGCGGAGACCCGCTCGTACACGGCCCCGGCATCCGCGTCGTCCGCGAAGGTGACGAATAACGTCTGGGTGAACCAGGTCGCCGGGTCCGGGAGGAGCTCGGCCACGGTCGCCCGGCTGACGGCCAGCGGCGTGTAGGCGGAGGAGTTCTCCCAGATGACACGCACCGGCACCTCGACGGTGCTCTCGGTGACGGACGAGGTCACCTCCACGAGATCCCCCACACCCACGTCGAGCTCGCGGGCGGTGTCCCGGCTCAGGCCCACGCCCGGCCGCTCGGCGATGTCGTCGAAGCCGCCGCCGAGGACCTCCAGGGTGAGGGCCATCCGGGAGTCGGTGTCGAGTACGGCGGTCACTCCCCCGGCCTCGTCACGGGAGCCGGCCTTGCCGTCGACGGACAGCGGCACCCACGTGACGGTGACGATGCCCTCCACCCCGTCCATCCCCTCGATGGTGTCGACGGTCTGCTCCGGGATGGACTGGTTGCTCACCACTCCCGCGCTGACGACGGCGTCGGCGGTCATCTCCTCCTCGATGGCGCCGAAGACGGAGAACTTGATCGACGCGCCGAGGATGCCGACCGCGCACACCAGCGCCACGCCGAGGGTGAGCGCGAAGGCGGTGGCGGCGGTGCGCCGCGGGTTGCGGGAGAGGTTGGTGCGGGCGAGCAGCGGCACCACCGCACCCG
This sequence comes from Corynebacterium pollutisoli, assembly GCF_900177745.1. Classification (GTDB taxonomy): domain Bacteria; phylum Actinomycetota; class Actinomycetes; order Mycobacteriales; family Mycobacteriaceae; genus Corynebacterium; species Corynebacterium pollutisoli. The sequence goes on from NZ_FXAR01000007.1 coordinate 149,785, forward strand.
ACCGGGAGCGCCACGCGAACACGTGGCGGGCCACCCCGGCGAGCAGCAGCAGGACTCCGAGGATGAGCAGCACGGTGCCGATGCCGAGATACACCGTCCGGGTGGACGTCGACCAGTCGCCGACGACGGCGGCGGCGAGCGACGTCGTCAAGCCCGCGACGAGAAGCAGGCCGCCGATGAGCGCCGCCTCCACAAGGACGGAGCCGGTGAGCTGCGGGCGCGACATGCCGAGCGCGCGCAGCAGGGCGAACTCGCGGGTGCGGTGGCCGACGAGCATGGAGAACGTGTTGGAGATGATGAACGTGCCCACCAGCAGGGCGACGGGCCCGAAAGCCAGGAGGATGTAGGTAAAGAAGGAGAGCATCTGCCGGATCTCCTCCGAGTCCTCCTCGGCGGCCTGTCCGGCGGTGCGGAGATCGGCATCCGGGTAGGCCTCCCGCAGGGTGTCGAGGGTGACGTCGCCCCGCAGCAGGATTCGTCCCGTCGTCCCCGTGGGGGCGTAGTCCGCGCGGAACACCTCCTCGCTCACCTGCACGCCGGCCCAGCCGCCGCTGGCGATGCCCGCCTCCGTGATGCCCACGAGCAAGTAGTCGGTGCGCCCCACCGAGTCGATGACGGTGACGGTGTCCCCCACCTGCAGTTCCCCGCGCTCGGCGGCGCCACTGTTGATGACGGCCTCCCCCGGGCCCTCTGGGACCCGCCCCTCGGAGACCGTGAACGTCACGGTGATCAAGTCCTCCGGTGGGACGGAGGGCAGCAGCCAGGTGCCGGCACCGCCGGACTGGTAGGTGTCCCCGTCGGGCCCGAGCAGGACGACGGGGAGCATGTCGGTGGTCTCCACTTTCTCCACGTCCGGCCGCGCCGCGATCTCCTCCGCCATGTCGAGCGTGAGCGGGTGATCCGGGGAGGAGGTGAACACGAGGTCGGCCCCCTCTTACTGCCCGGAGGTGATGTCGTCGAAGGCCTTGGACAACGAGGCGGTGAGGATGAATCCGCCGGCGACGAACGTGGTGCCCAGGACAACGGCCAGCATGGTCATGAGGAAGCGCAGCCTGTGGGCCGCGAGGCTGCGCAGCGAGATCTTCTGCAGGATGCCGAGGGAGGTCATCGCTCGAACCCCGTCATCACGGTGAGGATGGCCTCCGCGTCCGGGTCGCGCAGTTCATGGACCAGTTTCCCGTCCGCGAGGAAGAGCACCCGGTCCGCCCATGCCGCGGCCGTCGGGTCGTGGGAGACGATGACCACCGTCTGCCCCATCTCATCCACCGCCGACCGTAGGATGGCCAGCACCTCATGCGAGGCATTCGAGTCGAGGTTGCCGGTCGGCTCATCCCCGAAGATGATCTCCGGTCTCGAGACGATCGCCCGTGCGCACGCCACCCGCTGCTGCTGTCCGCCCGACAGCTCCGCCGGACGGTGGTCCAGGCGGTCGGCGATCCCGAAACGCCCGGTCACTTCCTCGAACCACTGCTTATCGACGCCCCCTCCGGCGGTCTTCGCCGGCAGCGTGATGTTCTCCTCCGCGGTGAGCGTCGTCACGAGGTTGAAGGACTGGAAGATGAAGCCCAGGCGGTCGCGCCGCAGGGCGGTGATCTCCCTGTCCCTGAGGTGCGCCAGGTCGGTGTCGCCGATGACCGCGGAGCCGGAGGTGGGGGCGTCGAGACCCGCCATGCAGTGCATGAGCGTCGACTTCCCCGACCCGGACGGGCCCATGACCGCCGTGAACTCCCCCTTCCCCAGCTCCACGGTGATGCCCTCCAGGGCGTGGACGGCGGTGTCTCCGGATCCGTAGGTCTTGCGCAGGTCAACGGCGCGGGCGGCGGGTGGTCGGGGGTCCATGGCTATCGCCTCTTCAGTTGTGGGGTGGATGTGACGGGCGGGGGCCGTCACCCTCATTGTCTCCTCGGGTGGAGGAAAGAACCATCGGTGGACACCCTGATATCCGCCCCCGCAACTAGACTCGTGTCATGAACAACCCCGACATCAAGCCCCGTTCCCGCGACGTCACCGACGGCCTGGAGTCCACCGCCTCCCGCGGCATGCTCCGCGCCGTCGGCATGAGTGACGACGACTGGGAGAAACCCCAGATCGGCGTCGCCTCCTCCTGGAACGAGATCACCCCCTGCAACCTCACCCTGCGCAAACTCGCGGAGCACGCGAAGCAGGGCGTCCACGCCGCCGGCGGCTATCCGCTCGAGTTCGGCACGATCTCCGTCTCCGACGGCATCTCCATGGGCCACGAGGGCATGCACTACTCCCTCGTCTCCCGCGAGGTCATCACCGATTCCGTCGAGACCGTCATGTCCGCCGAGCGTCTCGACGGTTCCGTGCTCCTCGCCGGCTGCGACAAGTCGATCCCCGGCATGCTCATGGCCGCCGCCCGCCTCAACCTCTCGAGCGTGTTCCTCTACAACGGCTCCACCATGCCCGGCACGGCCCGCTTCGCCGACGGTTCCGAGCAGGAGGTCACCCTCATCGACGCCTTCGAGGCCGTCGGTGCCTGCCGGGCCGGGACACTCAGCCAGGAGGACGTCGATGTCATCGAACGCGCCATCTGCCCCGGTGAGGGCGCGTGCGGTGGCATGTACACCGCCAACACCATGGCCTCCGCCGCGGAGGCCATGGGCATGTCCCTGCCGGGCAGCGCCGCTCCCCCGGCCGTCCACCGCGACCGGGTGGCCTACGCACAACAGTCCGGCGAGGCCGTGGTGCGGCTCCTCGAACGCGGCATCACCGCCCGCGACATCATCACCCGTGAGTCCCTCCTCAACGCCGTCGCCGTCGTCATGGCACTGGGCGGGTCCACCAACGCGGTCCTCCACCTGCTGGCCATCGCGCGAGAGGCCGACGTCGAGCTCACCCTCGACGACTTCAACGCCGTCTCCGACAAGGTCCCCCACCTGGGCAATCTCAAGCCCTTCGGCCGTTACGTCATGGCGGATGTCTTCCGCATCGGAGGGATCCCCGTGGTCATGCGGGCGCTTCTCGACGCCGGCCTCCTCCACGGTGACTGCCTCACCGTCACCGGACGCACCGTCGCCGAGAACCTGACGGACGTCAATCCCCCGGATCCGGACGGCCACATCCTGCGCGCGCTCGACAATCCCCTCCACGCCAGCGGTGGGCTGAGCATCCTCCACGGATCCCTCGCTCCGGAGGGGGCGGTGGTGAAGACCGCCGGTTTCGATGCCGAGGTGTTCGAGGGCACCGCACGCGTCTTCGACCGGGAGCAGCCGGCAATGGACGCCGTGCTCAACGGTGAGCTGAAGAAGAGAGACGTCGTGGTCATCCGCTATGAGGGCCCCAAGGGTGGGCCCGGCATGCGGGAGATGCTCGCCATCACCGGCGCGATCAAGGGTGCCGGCATCGGCGAGGACGTCCTTCTCATCACCGACGGCCGCTTCTCCGGCGGATCCACCGGACTGTGCATCGGTCACGTGGCCCCCGAGGCGGTCGACGGCGGACCGATCGCCTTCGTCGAGGACGGCGACCCTATCCGTGTGGACATCCCCGCCCGGACAATCGATGTCGAGATCTCCCCCGCGGAGCTCGAGCGCCGCCGGGCCGCGTGGCGGGTGCCGGCGAATCCCCGTCTGCACGGCGTGCTGGGCAAGTACGCGAAGCTGGTGCATTCCGCTGCGGAAGGGGCGGTCTGTTACTAGTGGAATCGCGGATGAAGGGAGGGGCTTCGCTGTGTAGCGGAGCCCCTCCCTTCGGTTTATTGAGTTGTTGTTGTTTTTAGTGTCGGCGGTAACTTACTCTCCCACACCCTCCCGAGTGCAGTACCATCAGCGCGGGCAGGCTTAGCTTCCG
>NZ_FXAR01000005.1 GCF_900177745.1 Corynebacterium pollutisoli
CCACCCATCAAGGCAGCCAGCCAGCACACACAACCAACAACCACAAACAAAAGTACATTGGCACACTATTGAGTTCTCACACAACAACCGCACACAGTTACGCTTCCGGATGAACCGGATTTGTTTCTGCGGCTGGAGATTCAACTCTAGCTGACTGTTTTCAAGAAGTCAACATGGTGTTCATCTCCCTGTCACCTCGTGCCCTCCGCAGTGTTTCTCTGCGGCGCTCTCGGCGACCTCCATTAAGTTACTCACGTCCCCCGTCTTCACCAAATCGCCAGGTCAGACGGGGTAACGTTCGTCGTAAAGTAACGCTATGCGGTGACCTTCACGCCGGCGAAGTTCTTTTTGCCGCGGCGGAGCACGAGCCAGGATCCGTGCAGCAGATCACCCTCGGCGGGCTCCCACTCCTCGGAGGCGATTCGCTCGTTGTTCACGTAGGCGCCACCTTCCTTGATCGCACGGCGGGCGGCACCGCGGGAGTCAACCAGGCCCGATCCGACGAGGAGATCGACGATGGTGCGGGGCTCGCCGGCGCCGACCTCGAACACCTCGGTCTCGGACACGGCGGAGGCCAGGGTCTTCTCGTCGAGATCCGTCAGCTCGGCGCGGCCGAAGAGTGCCTGGGAGGCGAGCTCGACGGCAGCGGTGGCCTCCTCGCCGTGGACGAGGTTGGTCATCTCGCGGGCCAGACGACGCTGTGCCTCCCGCTTGAAGGGTCGCTCCGCGACCTCGGTCTCCAGCTCGGCCAGCTCCTCGGCGGTGAGGAACGTGAACCAACGCAGGTAGCGGATGACGTCGGCGTCGGAGGCGTTGATGAAGTACTGGTACCAGGTGTACGGGCTGGTCATCTCCGGATCGAGCCACAGGGAACCACCGCCGGTGGACTTGCCGAACTTCTTGCCCTCGGAGTCGGTGACCAGCGGAACGGTCATCGCGTGGACGGATTCGCCGTCCATACGGCGGTTGAGGTCGACGCCGGCGACGAGGTTGCCCCACTGGTCACCACCACCGACCTGCAGAACGCAGTCATAGTTGCGGCGCAGCTGGACGAAGTCGTTCGCCTGGAGCAACACGTAGGAGAACTCGGTGTAGGAGATGCCGTCGGTCTCCAGGCGGCGCTTGACGGTGTCGCGGGACAGCATCGTGTTGAGCGGGAAGTGCTTGCCGATGTCGCGGAGGAAGGAGATCGCGGTGAGGTCCTTTGTCCAGTCGTTGTTGTTGAGCAGCAGCGCCGCATTGTCCCCCTCGAAGGAGACGAAGCGGGAGAGCTGGCCGGAGATGCGCTCGGACCAGTCGGCGACGGTGTCGGCGGAGTTCATGGAACGCTCACCGACGTCACGCGGGTCACCGATCATGCCGGTGGCACCGCCGGCGAGGACGATCGGACGGTGCCCGGCCTGCTGGAAACGACGCAGCATGAGCAGCGGTACCAGGTGGCCGGCGTGCAGGGACGGGCCGGTCGGATCGAATCCGCAGTACAGGGTGATGGAGGTGCCGTCGGTGGCCTCGCGCAGGGCGTCCAGGTCGGTGGACTGGTTGATGAGGTCGCGCCAGGTCAACTCGTCAATGATGTTCATGAAGGATCTCTCGTGCAAATGGGAAGAAGCGGGAAAAGGGTGTTACTCGGCGGTGGGCGGCCACGGGGTCGCTTCGTCGATGAGCATCACGGGGATGCCGTCGTCGATGCGATAGGCCAGGCCGAGCCTGTCGTTGACCAGGACCTGACGGTCCTCGAGATAGGTCAGCGGGCCCTTGTCCTTCGGACAGGCGAGGACTTCCAGCAACTTCGGATCGAGACTCATGACTCAGTATCGTACCCGGGGGCCGGGAGGCGCCCGAACTGGAGGCGCAGTGCGCGGGTCTGGTCCTCGAGTTCGCGGAGGGTGTCGTTGACCACGGCCTTGTGGATGCGCAGCGTCTCCTCCTCGAGGATCCCCAGGGCGTCGACGGTCTGGGGGACCGCCGCCGGGTGCTGACGGTCCGTCACCTGCAGGTAGGCGTCGATTGTGGCGGGCACGTAGTCGTCGATGATCGTCTCGATGACCACCCGCTGCTCGGGCACGTCCTCCAGGTGCTCCCACTCGAGAAGCACCTGGACGAGGGCTCCACGGAGGGAGGCGGTGGCGTCGAGGACCCCGGACGCCGGACCCGATTCGTAGAGTCGACTCGTACTGCGGTCCAGTCGACGGAGCAGTTCATCCGCGTCGGGGCGTTCCGGGGCCGGGGGCAGGGCCTGCTGGCGGGGTGCGGGGGTCAGCGCGACGCCCGCACCCCAGCCGGCCAGGGCCACGACGGGCCACAGGAAGCCGAGCCCGGCGACGAGGTGGACGACGAGGATCGCGGTCGCGATGAGCATGCCGACGAGGTTCTTCCGGGAGAGGAAGAAGTTGTCACTGGTATCCACGGATCTCCTTGAAGGCCGCCTCGAGGTCCCCGTCGAGGGCGTCGAACACCTTGCCACCGGTGAGCTCGGCGACCTCGGTCATCTCGCCGACGTTGGCCTCCCCGTAGAGGATGACGAACACGGGGATGTCGGCCGCCGGGCCGGAGAGGCCGGCGTGGAATTCGCGGAACTGGTCGAGGGTGACCCCGGCTGTGAGTTCGCCGTCGCTCATGAGCACGATCGACGGGATTGCCCCCTCCTCCGCGGCGACGGTGCCGTAGGCGTTGATGAGTGCGGAGTAGATCGCGGTCGCCCCCTCCGCGTGGAGTCCGTCGACCGCCGCCGAGAGTTCCCCGGTGGCCTGCGGGTCCTCCGCGGAGTACCGCAGGGTGAGCGGCGCGGCGGGGGCGTCGGCGAAGGGCTGCAGGCTGATCCTCTCGCGGTCCCGGAAGCCGACGCTGCCGGCGGCGCCGTGGGCGGTGCCGTCGATGAGCGAACGCAGGGTGTCCTGCAGCATCGCCAGGCGCTCCCCCTCCATGGACCCGGAGGTGTCGAGAACGAAGACGGTGTCGCCCGGCGGGCGCAGCTCATTGTGGAACGCGGCGACGAGACGGTCCGTGATGGTGCGGGTGGCCGGGAAGGGCAGTTCGATGAGCAGCTGACCGGCCAGCTCGGGCGGGAGGTCAGAGGTGGCGTCGACGGGGCGTCGATACGAGTCCGTCATGACCTCGGGGCGCTCGAGCAGCCACTCGCTGAGCGCGGCGACCTTCTCGCGGGCCTCCGGCTGTGCGGGGCGGGCGAGCGTCGACAGCGGGTAGTCCGCGGAGACGACACCGTCGGCGGGAACGATGACGGTGAGGTCGGCACCCTCGTCGCGGTTGACGGTGTGGAGGACGGACTCGTAGTTGATGAGGGCGTCGGCACGCGAGCGGTCCGTGAGAAACGTGTCGGTGAGCCATCCGGAGGAACCGGAGGTGAGCGTCTGCCCGGAGAAGAAGCCCTGCAGCTGCGGGCTGACGCGGTCGATGTCGGACTCTGTGAGGGCGGCACCGGTGTCCGCCAGGGCGGTGGCCACCGACACGAGGGCGGAGAAACCGGAGTTCGACGCGGAGGGGTCGGTCATGCCGAAGGTGATGTCGCCGTCGGCGGCGGCTCCGGCGATCTCCGACCACATCGGCTGGCGGGCGTCCCACCCCAGTTCGGCGGCCGTGTCGGAGGTGACGCCGAAGGCCACGGGAGACAACCCGATCTTGGTCTGGTCGGCGAGGTGACCGGAGGCGCCGAGGATGTCGACGTAGCGGTTGGTGGCGAACCAGGTGGCGTCGTACTCGTCGTCGAAGCCGCCGTCGAGAAGCGTGCGCGAGTTGTCGAGGGTGCCGGCCGGGAAGCTCAACTCGATGGGGAACCCGAGATCGTCGGCGGCATCCTCGATGACCGGCTCGAGATCCTGCAGCTCGGTGGCGGCGACAATACGCAGCGGCGTACCGTCCGTGCCGCCTGTGCCGCCGCCGACGACGGGCAGCTCGGTGTCGCCACAGGCGGTGAGCGTGAGGGCCGTGACCAGGGCGGTCACGGCGGCGGTGAGGCGGGTCCTCATGGTGCATCCTCCTCGATGTCGTCCGGCGGAGCCGGGCTAGAATACTGGGCCCCGACACCCTCGATGAGTTCCTCGAGGCGGTCGTAGACGGGCGGGTCGACGGTGGCCAGGAAGGCCGGTGGCTCCGCGATGCCGTGGTCCCCCAGCGCCGTGGCGAACAGGCTCCGATCACCCGGGCGGAAACCGTGCTCGGCGGCCAGGCGCTGCAGCTCCGGGTCCGTGGTGAGCAGGCGTCCGACCTCCGCACCGTCGTCGGTGAGGGCGACGAGCATGTGGGTGGAGTTGAGCGTCGGGTCCGGGTAGGCCAGCGCCATGTCGTCGCGGATGCGGGAGTTCTCCGCCATCTTCTCCCCCAGGTACTGGGCCTCGTAGACCATCACCATGGGGCGGGCACCGATGCCCTGCGCCAGGTAGTCGGCGAAGGGCCCGGCGGAGGTCGACTCGGTGTAGCCCTGTCCGACGAACAGCGGGCTGACCGCGTCGATGACCTCCCTGACCTGCGCGTCGGAGGTGACCACTCCCCCGCCGCGGGTCACCCACGCCAGGATCGACAGGTACATGGCAGCGGAGTTCGAGGTGCGGATGTCCGTCGAGGAGATCTGCACGGTCCGCGGCGAGGGGTACTCCGGTCCCAGGTCCCGCCAACGGGTCTCACTGCGCGCCAGCTCGATGTAGCGCTCCATGTCGATGAACCAGTGGCCGGCCTCCTGCCGTGCCACACCCTCCCGCTCGAGGATCTGCAGGATCGGGGTGAAGGTCGCCACCGCCATCGGCGAGTGGAACGGGGTGTTCACTCCCCGGTTGGGCACGCTGCTGACGATCTTCTGCCCCGCCGGGGCCGAGGACGGGAAGGCGAAGTCGTAGGAGTTCAGGTCGACGTCGGTGGCGATCCGCCGGGAACCGGCCGTGTCGACGTCCACCTCGAAGCCGTGCTCGGCGAGGACGTCCTGCACCCGCGGGTCCTCGAAGAACCCCCGTTTCTCCGAGCCGATGACACCCGAGACCTGCACGGTCCCGCCGCCCCCGGCGCTGCTTCCGACACCGGGGACACCGGGGATACCGGGGAGGCTGAGGGTGCCGCGCCCGATGAGGACCGCGACCACTGCCAGAACAAGCAAAATCAGGCCGACGATGACGGAACATCCTCGGCCTGATCTGCCCTGCGCCTTACTCATGGGCGAAGCTTATGACGCTTCTTTCGGTTCGGCCACTCGAACGGTCTGGACCTCTAGCCCCGAACCGGGGTCGTGGCCCACGTGTGGTGCTCGCGAGAGGCCTCCGCCACCCGCTCGCGCTGCTCACCGACGCGCACGCCGGCGGTACCGCCGCGCGTGGCCCGGGAGGCCACCGCGCCGTCGATCGTGAGGACCTCACGCACCGCCGGGGTCAGACGCTTATCGACGCCCGCCAGTTCCTCGTCCGTCAGATCGACCAGGCCGACGCCGCGGGACTCGGCGATGCGCACGCACGCACCGGAGGCCTCGTGGGCCTCGCGGAACGGCACGCCCTCGCGCACCATCCACTCGGCGAGGTCGGTGGCCAGGGTAAAGCCGGCCGGGGCAAGCTCGCGCATGCGCTCCTCGTGGAAGGTCAGGGTGGAGACCAAGCCGGTCATCGCCGGGAGCAGCAGGTTGAGCTGGGCGACGGAGTCGACGATCGGCTCCTTGTCCTCCTGCAGGTCACGGTTGTAGGCCAGCGGCTGCGCCTTGAGGGTGGCCATGAGGCCGGTGAGGTTGCCGATGAGGCGGCCGGTCTTGCCTCGCGTCAGCTCGGCGACGTCCGGGTTCTTCTTCTGCGGCATGATCGACGAGCCGGTGGACCAGGCATCGGAGAGGGTGACGTACCCGAACTCCGGGGTGCACCACGCGATGATCTCCTCGGCCAGGCGCGACATGTCCACCGCGATCTGCGCGAGGACGAACGCCGTCTCGGCGGCGAAGTCACGCGAGGAGGTCGCGTCGATGGAGTTGTCCGCCGCGGAGTCGAAGCCGAGCTCCTCGGCGATGGCCTCCGGGTTGAGCTTGAGCGAGGAGCCCGCCAGGGCGCCGGAGCCGTACGGGCTGACGGCCAGGCGCTTGTCCAGGTCGCGGATGCGCTCGAGATCGCGCAGCAGCGGCTGGGCGTGGGCCAGCAGCTGGTGGGCGAGCAGCACGGGCTGCGCGGCCTGGAAGTGGGTCTTGCCGGGCATGATCGCCTCCGGGTGGGCGGCGGCCTGGGCGACCAGGGCGTCGACAAGCTCGGTGACGCCGACGGCGATGCCGCGGACGGCGTCGCGCACCCACATGCGGAAGAGCGTGGCCACCTGATCGTTGCGGGAGCGGCCCGCGCGCAGGCGGCCGCCGACCTCCGGGCCGACGCGGTCGATGAGACCGCGCTCCATGGCCCCGTGGACGTCCTCGTCCGAGGGCTCGGGCCCGAAGCTGCCGTCGGCGACGTCGCGCCCCAGCTGGTCGAGGCCGGCGAGCATGGTCTCCAGGTCAGCGTCGGAGAGCAGGCCCGCGGAGTGCAGGACCTTGGCGTGCGCCTTCGACGCCAGGACGTCGTAGGGGGCGAGCACCCAGTCGAAGTGGGTGGACACGCTCAGGGCGAACATCGCCTCGGACGGGCCGCCGGAGAACCGGCCACCCCACAGGGCACCTTCGTTCGTACCGTGCTGTTCCATCTAGTTCGTCGCCTCGCGGTCACGCTTGTTGGCGATCTCCGAGGACAGGCCGTGGAGCTTGACGAAGCCCTTGGCCATGGTCTGGTCGAAGGTGTCACCGGTGTCGTAGGTGGCCAGGTTGAAGTCGTACAGGGAGTGGTTGGAGCGACGGCCGTTGACGGTGATGGAACCGGCGTGCAGCACGAGGCGGATGTCGCCGGTGACGTGCTCCTGGGTGGAGTCGATGAAGGCGTCGAGGGAGCGCTTGAGCGGGCCGAACCACAGGCCGTCGTAGACCTCCTCGGACCAGCGGGCGTCGACGAGGCGCTTGTAGCGGGCCAGCTCGCGCTCGAGGGTGACGTCCTCGAGGGCCTCGTGGGCCTTGATGAGGATCATGGCACCCGGGGCCTCGTAGATCTCGCGGGACTTGATGCCGACGAGGCGGTCCTCGACCATGTCGAGACGGCCGACACCCTGTGCGCCGCCGCGGCGGTTGAGCTCCTCGATGGCCTCGAGGACGGTGACGGGCTTGCCGTCGATGGCGACGGGCTTGCCGCCCTCGAAGGAGATGATGAGCTCATCCGGGGCGTTGCCCAGGGTCGGCTCCTCGGTGTAGGCGTAGATGTCCTTGGTCGGGGCGTTCCACAGGTCCTCGAGGTAGCCGGTCTCGATGGCGCGGCCCCAGACGTTCTGGTCGATGGAGAACGGGGAGGAGGCGGACTGCTCGATCGGCAGGTCGATCTCCTCGGCGAAGGCGATGGCCTTGTCGCGGGTCCAGGCGTAGTCGCGGGCCGGGGCGATGATCTCCAGGTCCGGGTTGGCGTTGCGGAAGCCGACCTCGAAACGGACCTGGTCGTTGCCCTTGCCGGTGCAGCCGTGGGAGACGTGGGTGCCGCCGTGCTCCTTGGCCGCCTCGACGAGGTGCTTGACGATGAGCGGGCGGGAGATCGCGGAGACCAGCGGGTACTGCTTCATGTACATGCCGTTGGCCTTGATGGTCGGCAGGCAGTACTCGTCGGCGAACTCGTCGCGGGCGTCGATGACGATGGACTCGACGGCACCGGAGTCGAGGGCGCGCTGGCGCACGGACTCCATATCCTCGCCGCCCTGCCCGAGGTCGAGGGACACGGCGACGACCTCGCCGCCGGTCATCTTGGCCAGGTACGGGATCGCGACGGTGGTGTCGAGGCCGCCTGAGTAGGCGAGGACGACGCGTGCAGACATAGGGGGTTCTCCTTGGGTTTTGGTGTTACTGATTATTGAGGATACCGGGGGCTCTAGGAGCCGGTGAGCAGGTCCCCCAGCTCACGGCCCGTGAGGGGTTCGCGGGCGAGGACGAAGATGGTGTCGTCACCCGCGATGGTGCCGACGGTCTCATCGAGACCGACGCGGTCGATGAAGCTGGCGAGGTACTGCGCCGCCCCGGGCGGGGTGCGCAGCACCGCGATGTTGCCCGAATGGTCCACCGCGACGACCAGCTCGTCGAGCATGCGGCGCAGCTTCTCCTTCGGGCCGGTCAGTTGCGCCGCGAGCTGCTTCTCGACGTGGCCCACGACGTAGAAAGCCCTCCCCTGGTCGGGGCGGATCTTCTTGGCACCCAGCTCGTCGAGGTCGCGCGACAGGGTGGCCTGGGTGATGTCCACGCCTTCGTCGAGAAGCAGTTCGGACAGCTGCACCTGGCTGGAGACCCGGGTCTTGCCGAGGATCTCCAGGATCTTGCCCTGGCGGGCGGTGCGGGAGACGGGAGCGGACATCATCTACTCCGGCTGGTGCTCCAGCAGCCACACCATGAGCGCCTTCTGGGCGTGCAGCCGGTTCTCGGCCTCGTCGAACACGCGTGACTGTGGTCCGTCGATGACCTCGGCGGTGACCTCGTTGCCGCGGTAGGCCGGCAGGCAGTGGAGGAAGATCGCGTCCTCCCCGGCCTTCGCCATGATGTCCGCGGTGACCTGGTACGGCAGGAAGGGGGTGCGACGGTCCTTGCCGTCGGCCTCCATGCCCATGGACACCCAGGTGTCGGTGATGACCACGTCCGCGCCGGCGACCGCTGCCACGTCGGAGGTGACCTCGACGGTCGCGCCGGTCTCGGCAGCCCGGGCCTGCGCCCGCTCGACGAACCCGGCCTTCGGCTGGAAGCCCGCCGGCGCGATGATCGTCATGTCCATGCCCGCGGTGGCGAAGCCGATCATGTACGAGTTGGCCATGTTGTTGTCGCCGTCGCCGAGGTAGACCGCCTTCCTCCCCTTCAGGCCCGCGGGGCCCTCCTCCGGGCAGAGGTTCTCCACGCAGGTCTGCAGGTCCGCCAGGATCTGGCAGGGGTGCAGGTCGTCGGACAGGGAGTTAATGATCGGCACCGTGGCGGTCTCGGCCAGGTCGTGGAAGTTCTGGTGCGCGTAGGTGCGCCACACGATCATCTCCACGTAGCGCGAGAGCACCGCACCGGTGTCCTGGATCGTCTCACCCTTGCCCATCTGGGAGGAGCCGGAGTCCACGACGATGGGATGGCCACCGAGGTGGGCGATGCCGGCGTCGAAGGAGAAGCGGGTGCGGGTCGACGTCTTGTCGAAGAGCACCGCGACCGACAGCGGACCCTCGAGCGGGCGCTTCGACAGGGGGGCCTTCTTCAGCTCGGCCGCGAGGGCCAGGACCTCGGCCTGCTCGGCCGGGGTGAGGTCGTCGTCGGCCAGGAAGTGCCGCACGTTCGGGGTGGTCATGGTCAGTCCTCCTTTGTGAGGTCGTTGATGAGTGCCGAGAGCTTCTCGACGGCCGCGTCCATCTCGTCGTGGCTGATGATGAGCGGCGGGGTGAGGCGGATGATGTCCTCCGCCGGGGCGTTGAGGATGAGCCCGTGGTCGAAGCCCTGCTTGACAGCCTCCTTGGCCACCGGCTTCTCCAGCACGACGCCGAGCATGAGCCCGCGCCCGCGGACATGGTCGACGCCCCCGATGGCGGTGAGCTTCTCCGCGAAGTACGCACCCTTCTCCCGGACCTCCGCACAGAACTCGTCGTCGACGATCCCGAGCACCGCGTTGGCGGCCGCGCAGGCGACGGGGTTACCGCCGAAGGTGGTGCCGTGGGCACCGGGCTGGAAGAGCTCGGCGGCCTTTCCGCGGGCGATGGTAGCGCCGATTGGGATGCCGCCGCCGAGGCCCTTGGCCATGGTGATGACGTCCGGCAGGACCCGATCGTGCTGGAAGGCGAAGAAGTCGCCGGTGCGGCCGACGCCGGTCTGCACCTCGTCGCACACCATGAGGATGCCGTGCTCGTCGCACAGGTCGCGGACGGCCTGCAGGAAGCCGGCGGGGGCCGGGACGACGCCGGTCTCACCCTGGACGGGCTCGAGGAAGATGGCCGCGACATCGGACGGGTTCGTCTCGACGAGCTTGGTCAGGTACTCGACGTCGCCGTAGGGGTAGAACTCCACGCCGGTGGGCAGCGGCTCGAAGGCCTTGCGCTTGTCCGGCTGGCCGGTGAGCGCCAGGGAGCCCATGGTGCGGCCGTGGAAGCCGTGGACCGCGGCCAGGATGCGGGAGCGGCCGGTGAGGCGGGCCAGCTTGAAGGCGGCCTCGTTGGCCTCGCCGCCGGAGTTGCAGAAGAACACGCGGGCGGAGTCGTCGCCGACGCGCTCCTTGAGGGTGGCGGCGGCCTGCATGACGGGTCCGGAGGCGAAGAGGTTGGACACGTGCCCCAGCTGGGAGAGCTGGTGGGTGACGGCCTCGACGATCGCCGGGTGACCGTGGCCGAGGGCGTTGACGGCGATGCCGGCGAGCAGGTCGATGTGGACGCGGCCCTGGGAGTCCTCCACGGTGGCACCCTTGCCGGAGACGAGCTCGATCGGCGGGGTGCCGTAGTTGTTCATCAGCACGTCGTTCCACTTGATGTGGTCGGTCACTTGTCGGCGTCCTTCCTGAACACAGCGCCGGCGGGGTAATCGCCGCGGTCGTAGTTGTCGGGCAACACCATGGTGCCGATACCGCCCATGGTGAGCAGCTCGAGGATGACGGAGTGGGCGATGCGACCGTCGATGACGTGCGCCGCGGACACCCCGCCCTGCACCGCGCGCAGGCAGGACTCCATCTTCGGGATCATGCCGGAGTCGAGATTCGGCAGGATGGACTCGAGCTCGGAGGTGACGATCTTCGACAGCAGCGAGTCGCGGTTGGGCCAGTCGGTGTAGAGGCCCTCGACGTTGGTGAGGATGAGCAGACGCTCGGCGCCGAGCGCATCGGCCAGTGCCCCGGCAGCGGTGTCGGCGTTGATGTTGTACACCTCGCCGTCCTCACCGGGGGCGATGGTGGAGACGACCGGGATGCGGCCGGCCTCGATGATGTCCATGACGGCCGAGGGGTTGACGGCGGTGATGTCGCCGACCAGTCCGATGTCGGTGGGGACGCCACCGACGTCGACAAGCCGCTTTTCCGCGGTGAACAGACCGGCATCCTCACCGGATGTGCCCACGGCGTAGGGGCCGTGCGAGTTGATGAGACCGACGAGATCGCGGCCGACCTGGCCGAAGAGCACCATACGGACGATCTCCATGACCTCCGGGGTGGTCACGCGGAATCCGCCCTTGAACTCGCCGTCGAGGCCGAGTCGCTTGAGCATCGAGGAGATCTGCGGGCCGCCGCCGTGCACGACGACCGGCTTGGCACCGACCGTGCGCAGGAAGACCATGTCGGCGGCGAAGGCGGCCTTGAGGTCATCGTCGATCATGGCGTTGCCGCCGTACTTGACCACGACGATCTTGTCGCGGAAGTGCTGCAACCAGGGCAGGGCCTCGGCCAGTACGTGGGCGCGGGCCTCGTTGCTGAGCTTCTTCAGTGCTTCCATGGTGGGGTCCTAGGAGGAGTAGGCGGAGTTGATGTGGACGTAGTCGTGGGAGAGGTCCGTGGTGCGGACCGTCGCGCGGCCGGGGCCGCCGGTGCCGAGGTCGACGCGGACGTCGATGTCGGCGCCGGAGAGGTCGACCTCGCGGGCGGTGGGCGTGCCCGTGGTGTTCTCGCACACGGCGTGGCCGTTGAAGTAGACGGAGATGTGGTCGGGGTCCATGTCGGCGTCGGCCATGCCGACGGCGGCGAGAACGCGACCCCAGTTCGGGTCGGAGCCGAACATCGCGCACTTGAAGAGGTTGTCGCGAGCCAGGGTGCGGGCGGCGTTGACGGCCTGCTCATCGGAGCCGGTGCCCTCAACGGTGACGGTGACGCGCTTGGTCACACCCTCGGCGTCGGCCTGCATCATCCGGGCGATGTCCTCGCTGGCCTCGAGCACGGCGGCGTTGAGCTCCTCCTGGCTCGGGGAGATACCGGACGCGCCGGAGGCGAGCAGAAAGACGGTGTCATTGGTGGAGGTGGAGCCGTCGATGTCGAGGGTGTCGAAGGTGACCCTGCTGGCCGCGCGCAGGGCCTCGTCGAGCATCTCCGGGGTGGCGGAGGCGTCGGTGGTCAGGCAGACGAGCATGGTGGCCAGCGAGGGGCTCATCATTCCGACGCCCTTGCCCATGCCGCCCAGGGTCCAGCCGTCGCCCTTTACCAGGACTTCCTTCTTCACCAGGTCGGTGGTCATGATGGCTTCCGCGGCATCGCCACCGTGATCACCCAGGCCCGGAACGAGCTTCTCGACGCCCGCGTGAATCTTGTCCATCGGCAGCGGCTCGCCGATGAGGCCGGTGGAGCACACGCCGACGTCGGTGGGCGCGACGTCGAGAAGCTTCGCCACCTGATCGACGGCCGCCTGCGCATCCTTATCCCCCTGGGTGCCGTTGCAGGCGTTGGCGTTGCCGGCGTTGAACAGCACCGCGCGGATCTGCCCGTCCTTGATCGACTCACGGGAGATCTTCACCGGGGAGGCGACGACGCGGTTGCGGGTGAACACCGCGGCGGCGTGGAACTCAGGCCCGTTGTTGACCACGAGGGCCAGGTCAGGGTTACCCGAGGGCTTGATGCCTGCGGTGAGGGCGGCGGCAGTGAATCCTGCGGGGGCGGTGATGCTCATGAGGGAAGGCTTTCCGGGGTTGTGGGATTAAGGGGCGACGGCGGCCATGGGCAGGCCGGCAGTCTCATCGAGGCCGAGGGAGAGGTTCATGCACTGGACGGCGGCGCCGCCGGTGCCCTTGGTGAGGTTGTCTATGGCGCCGGTCATGAGCAGCACGCCCGCGCGCTCGTTGACCTCGACCTGCAGATGGCACATGTTGGTGCCCACGACGTTCTGGGTCTCCGGCTGCTGCCCGACCGGCAGGAGGTGCACGAAGGGCTCGTCGGCGTAGAAGGCGCGGTAGGTCTCGTACGCCGCCTCGGCGGTGACACCCTCCTTGAGGGGGGCGGTGATGGTGGTGAGGATCCCGCGCGGCAGCGGCGCCAGGACCGGGGTGAAGGAGACGGAGACCTCATCGTCCGTCACGGCGGAGAGGTTCTGGATGACCTCCGGGGTGTGGCGGTGCTTGCCGGCGGTGTTGTAGGCGCGCAGGCTGCCCATGATCTCAGCACCGAGGAGCCCGACGGCGGCCTTCTTGCCCGCACCGGAGACACCCGTGATGGAGACGATGGACAGGTCCGGGACGATGAGACCGCCCGCGACGGCGGGCAGGACGGCAAGGGTGGCACCCGTCGGGAAACACCCTGGGACGGCGACGCGCTTGGCGCCGGTGAGCTCCTCCCGCTGACCGGGCAGCTCGGGGATGCCGTAGGGCCAGGTGCCGGCATGCTCGGAGCCGTAGTAGTGCTCCCACTCCCCCGCCTCCTGCAGGCGGAAATCGGCGGCGCAGTCGATGACCACGGCCTCGGGGTTGGTGTCGGCCAGCACCTGGCCGATGGGACCGGAATGGCCGTGCGGGAGGGCGAGGAACACGACGTCGTGCCCGGCCAGGACCTCAGGGGTAGTGTCCTCGATGACCCGGTCCGCCAGCTGCGGCAGGTGCGGCATGAGATCAGCGACTGACTGCCCCGCCGAGGACCCGGCGGTCAGCGCACCGATCTCCAGGTCACCGGAGATGTAGGAGGGGTGCCCGAGCAGGAGGCGGAGGATCTCTCCACCCGCGTAACCGGAGGCACCAGCGACTGCAACCTTGAATGTCATGCCGACCAGTGTAGCACTTTATGCAGTCATATGAAAAGTATGCAGTGGCGTGTCTCCGGGCGCCTAGAGTGGACGGATATCACAACCGACCACGGGAGGCACCGTGCCGCCGCAGACCAGAAGAACCATTCGCTTCTTCGCTGACTGGGGAGCTGACTCCCCTCTCTGGGAGTCAGGTACGGACTTCTACCTCCCGGCCCCGGAAGACTACGGCCTCCCCACCTCCCTGTCGGACAGGCTCCGGGCCTGGGCCTCCCATTGGACAGAGCACCATCACTGGGACACCGGGTGGGACGATCCCCGCGCCGCTGAGTACTCGCAGAAGGAAGGAGACGAGCTCCTTGACGCGCTCCGCACCCACGTCGCGCCCTTCGCCGACGTCATCGACGAACGATGAACCCCGGTCTTTCTGCTCGACCGACCAGCTCCTCATCCTCTCCGGTCTTCCCGCGGTCCCCCGGCCCGGTGATGTCCATGGGTCTGCTCATAGTCGCGGGACCAGCCTTCCCGGTCGCCGGGGTATCGGCGTCGCTGCGCAGGTATCTTGCCCGCCGACGGGTCTAGCTGCTCAGCTGCGAGCTCATCGCCGTGGGGTTGTTCCCCACCGTGGAGGGCCCTGCGTAGGCAACGTAGTTCAGCGAACCGGAGAGCACGTGCAGGCCGCCCATGGGGTCGGCGAACACGGTGATGCCGTGGGCGTTGCCCGGCTGGCCCGCGCCGAGGGCCTGCTTCTCGCCCACGAGCCCCTGGTTCCAGCAGCCGACGACACCGGGGCCGTTGCCGGAGACGATGACCGCGGGGATCTTCTCCTCCGGCGGGTTGCACTCGGGCATGGTCTGGCGGGCCCCGTCGCTGACGCAGATGACGTGGGGGCCGTTCTGCGTCATAACGACGTCACAGCGAACGTCGCCGGCGGCGTTGGTGAACTGGACATCGCCTTCGGCCGCATTCGCGGCGGAGGCGCCGCCGATGAGTGCGGCGGCAGACAGGGCGGGGACAGAAAGAAGGGTCAGGGCACGACGTGAAATGGTCATGCCCCGACCCTACTGAACTTTCCTGAACCTAAGCACGCATCTCGGCGCCGAACGTCGACTTCGCCAGCTCAGCGGCGGCGAGGCGACGCTCGTTGGCCTCCTCGTCGGTGAGGGTGCGATCCCCCGCGCGGAAGAGCAGGGAGAAGGCGAGGGACTTCTTGCCCTCACCGAGCTGGGCGGAGCGGTAGACGTCGAAAAGCTCGACGTCCTCGAGCAGATCGCCGGCGCCCTCGGCGACGACACGGCGCACCTGCTCGGCCGGGACATCTTCGTCGACGACGAGCGCGATGTCCTGGTGCAGCGCCGGGTAGGAGGACAGCACCGGGGCCGGGAAGTTCTCGGTCAGCGGCAGGGCCGTCAGGTCGAGCTCCATGGCGCAGGTGCGCGCCGGCAGGCCGAGGGCCTCCAGCACCTGCGGGTGCAGCTCGCCGGCGTGACCGACCACCTCGCCGTCGACAAGCAGGGCGGCGCAGCGGCCCGGGTGCCACGGCAGTGCCTCGGCGGAGGCGATCTCCAGCTCGACGTCGGCGGCGCGGGCCACGACGCGAGCGGACTCGATCGCATCGGCCCAGGTGTAGGCGCGGCCCTCGCCCCAGGGACCCTCGTACTCGACCTGGCCAGTGGCGACGGTGGCCACGTGCAGCGGCTGGTACGGCAGGGAGTCGACGAGCTCCGCGATCGTCTCATCGGAGGGCTTCTGCGCCACCGACGGCATCGGGGAAGCGTCGGCACGCTTGAAGGCGACCTGCTGCAGGCCGAAGAGCGCGACGTCGTGACGACCGCGGGCGACGTTGCGAACAACGGCGTCGAGCATCGTCGGCAGCAGCGTCGTGCCGAGGACGGCGCGATCGGCCTCCAGCGGGTTCTGCACCTTGACGACGTTGCGGCGCTCGTCCTCCTCAGACAAGCCCCACACGTCGAAGGTGTCGTTGGCGATGAACGGGCTCGGCAGGATCTCCGCGTAGCCGTTATAGGCCAGGGCGTGGCCGACGGCGCGACGACGACGCTGCGCCGGGGTGAGCCCACGGCCGCCGACCGGGGTCGGCAGGACCAGCGGGATGTCCTCCAGGCCTTCGAGGCGCAGGACCTCCTCGACGAGGTCAGCCGGGATCGTCAGGTCGCCGCGCCAGGTCGGCGGGGTGACCTCGAGTTTGCCGCCGCAGGAGGAGACTGCGACGGTGCAGCCGACCTCCTCGAGACGCTTCACGACGGTCTCGCGGGAGTACTCCACGCCCGCCAGGTCGGAGGGGTGCGAGGCGGCCATGGTGATCGTCGGCATGCCCGGCACGTCACCGACGATGGTGCGCTCGGGCGCGATCTCACCGCCGGCGATGTCGACGAGCAGCGCACACGCCATGTCGAGGGCGACCTCGACGATGTCGGGATCGACGCCGCGCTCGAAGCGTCGGGAAGCTTCCGAGGACAGCTTGTGGCGGCGCGAGGTACGAGCGACGGTGAGCGGATCCCAGGTGGCGGCCTCGAAGTAGACGTCCGTGGTCTCACCGGAGATCTCGGAACGGGTGCCACCCATGACGCCGGCCATGGACTGGATGCCGGTGTCGTCGCAGATGACCACGTCCGCCGAGTCGAGGGTGCGCTCGACGTGATCGAGGGTCTCGAACTTCTCCCCCACCTCGGCGTTGCGGATGAGCAGGCCGCCGGTGATCTGCGCGGCGTCGAAGGCGTGCATCGGCTGGCCGAGCAGCAGCATGACGTAGTTGGTCACGTCGGTGGCGGCGTTGACCGGGCGCTGGCCGGAGAGCATGAGCTCGCGCTGCAGCCAGAACGGGGACTCCGCGGCGGGGTTGATCCCGGTGACCTTGCGCAGGCCGAAGCGGACCGTCTTCGTCTCCTCGCGGACGTCGATGGGAAGCAGCTCACCGGTCGGCGCGGGCACGCCGGACAGGTCCACACCGCCGACCTCCGGCTGCTGCGCGATGTCCGTGAACTCCAGATCGAAGGCCGACGCCAGCTCGCGGCTCAGGCCTCGGGCGGACAGGGCGTAGCCGCGGTCCGGGGTGACGTTGACGTCGAAGACGGTGTCGCCCAGGCCGAGGGCCTCGCGGGCGTCCTCGCCCGGCTTACCGTAGGACGGGTCGAAGGTCTGGATGCCGGCGGACTTGTCGGTCAGCCCCAGCTCCGCGGCGGAGCAGATCATGCCGTCGGAGATGTGGTCGTAGGTCTTGCGCGCAGCGATGGCGAAGTTGCCCGGCAGCACGGCACCCGGCAGCGCCACGACGACGGTGTCGCCCTCGGCGAAGTTGGTGGCACCGCACACGATGCCCTGCAGCTCACCGGTGCCGTTCGCGTCGCCGACGTCGACCTGGCAGTAGCGGATGGGTTTCTTGAACTCGGTGAGTTCCTTGATGTCCTTCACCACACCGAACACCAGCGGGCCGGTGGTCTCCGGGATGGGCTCGTAGCCCTCGGTCTCGAAACCGACGCGGACGTATCCGGCGTCGAGCTCCTCCGGGGTGACGCCGAAGGACGGGTTGGCGTGGCGCAGCAGCCCGGTGACCCAGTTCTGTGCAAGCAGCATTGTTTCTGTTCCTCTCTAGAACCGGGTTACTTCTGGATGCCGAACGGCAGGGTGAAACGGACGTCGCCCTCGACCATGTCACGCATGTCGGACAGGCCGTTGCGGAACTGCAGGGTGCGCTCCAGGCCCATGCCGAACGCGAAACCGGTGTAGACCTCCGGGTCCACGCCCACGGCGCGCAGGACGTTCGGGTGGACCATGCCGCAGCCGCCCCACTCGATCCAGCCGGCGCCGCCCTTCTTGTTGGGGAACCACACATCGACCTCGGCCGACGGCTCGGTGAACGGGAAGTAGTTCGCGCGCATGCGGGTCTTGGTCTCCGGGCCGAACAGGGTCTTGGCCAGGTGGTCGAGGGTGCCGCGCAGGTGCGCCATGGTCAGTCCCTTGTCCACGGCCAGCCCCTCCACCTGGTGGAACACCGGGGTGTGGGTGGCGTCGAGCTCGTCGGTGCGGAACACGCGACCCGGGCAGGCGATGTACAGTGGCACGTCGCGGTCGAGCATGGAACGCACCTGCACCGGGGAGGTGTGGGTGCGCAGGACCTGCAGGGACCCCTCGTCGCCGACGTGGAAGGTGTCCTGCAGGGTGCGGGCCGGGTGGTCCGGCAGGAAGTTCAGGGCGTCGAAGTTGAAGTACTCGGCCTCGACCTCCGGGCCGTCCTCGATCTCCCAGCCCATGCCGAGGAAGATGTCGGAGATGGTCTCCATGAGAGAGGTGATCGGGTGCAGGGCACCGACCTGCTCGCGGGTGGTCGGGACGGTGACGTCGACCTTCTCCGCCTTGAGCTGCTCCGCCCGCTGCTTGACCTCCAGCTCGGCGAGCACCTCGGCGTAGTGCTTCTCGACGCGACCCCGCGCCATGTTCACCAGCCGGCCCGCGTCCTTGCGCTGGTCCTTGGGCAGGGTGCCCAGGGCGCGACGGGCCTGCGGAATCGGGGCCTCGTCACCGAGGTGGTCGCGGCGAGCGACGCTCAGTTCCTCGAGGGTGGTGGCCGCGTCGAACGCGGCGAGAGCCTGGTCCGCGGCGGCGTTGAGCCCCGCCTCAGTCAGTTCAATTTCGGGAGTGTCAGACACGTGCCAAACCTTTTCACCTGGGCGCAGAATTTTCAGACCTGTACAGCATACCTATGCTTATCGACGCCCACGCGCCTGGGCC
Source organism: Corynebacterium pollutisoli (assembly GCF_900177745.1). Lineage (GTDB taxonomy): Bacteria > Actinomycetota > Actinomycetes > Mycobacteriales > Mycobacteriaceae > Corynebacterium > Corynebacterium pollutisoli. Next base: position 18,424 of record NZ_FXAR01000005.1, read on the forward strand.
TTCGCCGACTCATACAGGCAGATCGACGCGGCCGTCGCCAGGTTGAGGGATTCCGCCCGCCCCCGGATCGGGATGCGCACCCGGTGGTCGGCGAGCCCCAGCAGCTCCTCCCCCAACCCGTGGGCCTCATTGCCGAACAGCCAGGCCGTCGGCCTGGTCAGGAGCTCGTCGGCGTCGTCCAGCTCCACCTCGCCGTCGGCGGCGGTGGCCAGGATCTGCAGGCCAGCGGCGCGCAGCTGCCCGAGGACGTCCTTGACATTGACGTTGCGGGCCACCGGCAGGTGGAACAACGACCCGGCGGAGGCGCGGGCCGCCTTGCTCGACTGCGGATCGGTGGTCTCGCCGGCGAACACGACGGCGTCGGCGCCCATGGCGTCCGCCACGCGGACGAGGGTGCCGGCGTTGCCCGGCTCCGAGGTCTCCACGGGCACGGACACCAGCTGGGGGCGCCCACGCAGCGCCTTGCCGACGGTCCACAGCACCGGCTCACACACCGCGAACAGACCCGTGGTGGTCACGGTGTCCGATAGGGACTTCGCGGCCTTGTCGGTGATCGGGTGCACGTAGACGCCCATGTGGCCGCAGGTGATGAGGATCTCCTCGAAACGGCGGGCCGCCTGCTCCGTTACGAAGACGTCGCGGGCCGCCCCGGTGGCCACCGCCGCCTCCACCGCGTTCTCCCCCTCGACGATGAACTGGTTCGCCTTCTTCCGTCCCGCCGCCCGCTGCAGCTTGGCGGCGTTGACGATGCGGGGGGTGCGCTCGGTGAAGGGATCCGTGAAGTCGAGGTTCATGGGCTTCAGGCTAGCAGTGGGCAGGTCACCGGCGATATCGTCGTACGCCTCGAGCGGGATTCCGGGTGCATGTCCGACCGCACGGACATAGCCGAGGGCGGGTGGGTGACGATACCGTCATCAGCGCAGATGCCCGTGGATCTCCCACACCCCCGCCTCGACACGCCCCGGCACGGGAACGGGTTCGAGGTGGCGTCGATAAGCGATGATGTTCTCGATCTCCTGGATCGCCGCCGTCTTCGCGAGCGGATCCTGCACGCAGGCATCCGTGAACTGCAGATGACCCCAACCCATCATCTCCGCGTGATTGGCCTTCCAACGGTCGATGATGAAGGTCCGCGTATTCTCCGGGCCGTGGAAGAACAGGCTGTCCAGGTCGACGACCGTCGTGGCGGACTCGATCCCGATGTCCCACGTGTACGGGCCGAGGCGGTAATTGGGAATGGTGTCGATCCCCCGCGCGCGCAACTCCAGGTGGAAGAACCGCTCCATCTGACTCGACGCGCCCACCACGCACCGCCCGAGCAGCGGCACCAGACCCTCCTGCAGCGACGGATGCAGCGTCGCGAAATCCTTCTCGAACCGCTCCTGCCCGCGGAAACCGGCGTAGGACTGCTCGAGGCACTTGAGGCGCGCGACGCGATTGAGGTGCACATCCTCGGCGACCGCCGCGGCCGGCGACACCACCGGCAGCCCCTGGTGCTCCCTGGCGTCAATGCTGCGGGACACCCGCGACTTGACCAACGGCGTCCCCGGGTGACGATGTCCCTTCGGTATGACCGCCGCCACCGGAGTCATCACCGTGGACCGGTGCCCGTACACGGACATCGCGGTATGACCGCGGAACACGAGCTCCGGGTAGCGGTGATGGAGCGCTCGCAGCAGGGCCATCCCGCCCGGCTCGTCCCTCATGTCGATGCCGTGCGCCAGACGGTGGAGCTTCCCAGCCGCCAGCGCCCGCTTGATCTGATGGTCCGACACCCCCTGCGCCTTCAGTTCATCCCTGGTCCAGTACTCCCCCTGTAGGTCCATGCACTATTGGACCGGGATCTCGGAGGAAAGGTTCCCTGCGATCGCCACATCGTCCCCCACCCACCCCTCTCAAGGTGTGGGGCACCGGACACTGCACCGTGGTTTCGACACCGGGCGTACGACGAAACCGTCACCCACCCCGAAACCACCCGGAATCAGCGACGCCCCGCCGGGCGAACCAGCGGGGCGTCGACAAGCAGCTTTAGGCAGCGGCGACCGGGGCGTTGACGTCCTCCGGCAGAGCGGCCTTGGCGGCCTCGCAGAGAGCGGAGAAGGCAGCGAAGTCGCTGACGGCCAGCTCGGCGAGGATCTTGCGGTCGACATCGATCTCAGCCAGGCGCAGGCCGTGGATGAGGCGGTTGTAGGTGATGTCGTTCATGCGGGCGGCAGCGTTGATGCGCTGGATCCACAGCTTGCGGAACTCACCCTTACGCGCGCGGCGATCGCGGTAAGAGTAGGTCATGGAGTGCAGCCACTGCTCCTTGGCCTTGCGGTAGAGGCGGGAGCGCTGGCCGCGGTAGCCCTTGGCGGACTTGAGGATTGCGCGACGCTTCTTCTTGGCGTTGACGGACCGCTTGACACGTGCCACGGTGATACTTCCTTAAATCTTGATGAGTGTGGGGTGGAGAGGCGGCTTGTCTTAAGCCTTGCCGAGGAGGCGCTTCATGCGCTTGGTGTCAGCCGGGGCCACGTCGACGGTGCCCTTGAGGCGACGGGTGCGGGTGGACGGCTTGCCCTCGAGGAGGTGGCGGCGGTTGGCCTGCTCGCGGCGCAGCTTGCCGGAGCCGGTGATCTTCACGCGCTTGGCGGTGCCCTTGTGGGTCTTCTGCTTCATGAGAATTAAGTCCTTAAATCCCGGTTGAAAACGGTGTCTACTTCTTGCCCTTGCGGAGCGGTCCGATCACCATGGTCATGTTGCGGCCGTCCTGCTTGGCGCGGGTCTCGACGATGCCGTAGTCCTTGACATCCTCTGCGAGACGCTCCAGGAGTCGGAAGCCGAGCTCCGGACGCGACTGCTCACGACCGCGGAACATGATGGTCACCTTGACCTTGGATCCCTTCTCCAGGAAGCGGATCACGTTGCCCTTTTTCGTCTCGTAATCGTGGTCGTCGATCTTGGGACGGAACTTCTGCTCCTTGACCACAGTCTGCTGCTGGTTCTTGCGGGACTCGCGGGCCTTCTGGGCCTGCTCGTACTTGAACTTTCCGTAGTCCATGATCTTCGCGACCGGCGGCTTGGCGTTCGGGGCCACCTCGACCAGGTCGAGATCGGCCTCGTATGCGAGCTTGCGGGCATCATCCGTGCGGACGATGCCGACCTGCTCACCACCCGGGCCGACAAGGCGGACCTCGGGAACTCGGATACGCTCATTAATGCGAGCTTCAGCGCTGATGTGTGACTCCTCAAGTAGCGGGTTTCGTGAAACGTACCGTGCCACCTGCGAGGATTTCCCCCACGAGAAAAACCCGCCTGCCGGATGGTTCCGACGGCGGGAGATCTCTCAAAATAAGACAGCCTGAGGCTGACCTACTCTTGACCTGTATCCAACCGGACGCGCCGGCGGCATGAGGTGGGATGATCTCCGCTTGTGGCCCGAGCTCCCGGAGAAGGTGCACGGGTGGTAGTGGGGAGTACTCTAACACTCACCCCGGCCAGGACCAAATCACGCCCCGCAGGAGGTCGCCGGGGCGATGGCGTCGGCGTCGATGAGCTCGGCGAGCCCGAGGCTGAGTGCGTCGAGGATGTCGACGCCCGTGTCGTGGTCCGCGTCATCCGGGTGCGTCATGAGCGCCACGCCGATGAGTCCACCCTCCACCGGCACGGTCCCGAGCTGACGCAGCGCGTAGACGCGCGGGGCGTCGAGCCCCCAGCCGCCCTTAAAATGGGCGCCGTCGATGTTCGCCAGGCCGTACTGCTGCCAGTCGACGATGTCGGCCATCGCCTCGTACGTCGTTCCCTCGGTGTCGAGGCACGGCAGCTGCGCCGCGAACAGCGCCTGCTCGGTGAGCGGCCAGAAGGTCTCCCCCGGCAGCGGCTCCAGCTCCGGGGCGTGGGCGAGGTCGCCGAGGTCGAGGTCGATGGCCCGCGAGAGCTGGTAGGCGGCCGCGTTGTCGGAATTGCTTATCGACGCCGCGATCAACGCCTCCGTCGCCACCCCCTCCCGGTCCGCCACCACCGCGACCGGCACCTTGACCGTGGACCAGGCGTACGAGTTGCCGGTGAGCCCGACATGGACGACCTCCTCGCCCGTGGCCACCGCGATGCCCACCCGGCCCCCGTGGTCCGCGCTCACCTGCGTCGCCAGTGCCAGCAGTTCCGCACGCAGATCCGCCGGGCTGTGGTGGGCGTCGACGGGAGTCTGCTCCGCAGCCGACTCCCCGGCGGTGCCGTCGGAGAAGCAGGCAGCCAGCAGACCGGCGCACAGCGGGAGCACGACCGCCCCGGACATCCACTTCTTCACGGCTGGGAACTATACCCCGGTGGGGTCAGTCGCGTACTCCCCGGTCCTCGAGCACGACCACCGCATTGAGGCCACCCCGACACGTGTACGAGTTGCCGCCCTCCGCCTGACACGTCATGCGGTAGTTCTGCCCGGTGACAGGGCTGGTGACCGTGACCTCGTGGGTCGTGTCAGACCCCGTGTGCGGCCCCATCGCGATGGCCACGTTCTCCGCGAAACCACAGCTCGTCCGATCCGACGCCCGGAAGATGCGCCAGTTGACGTTGGCCGCGCACTGCACCGCGTGGTCCGGGGCGCGGAAGGCGGGCGGGGGTGGGGTGGTCTCCTCGGTCGTCTCGGTCGTCTCCGTCGTCTCCACCGGGGAGGTCGAGGTCACCGTCGTCGTGGGACGCTGCGGCGTGGAACTCGGTGTCACGGTCACCACCGTGGTCTCCGGGGTGGGCGGCTGGGCCGCCGGCTCCCCGTCGCCGCGCAGGAAAGCGTTGTACATCCACACCCCGAGTGCCACTGCACCCACAAGCAGCAGCGCCAGCAGCACTGCCGCCAGACCGGAACGATCACGCTGCGGTTCCGGTGCCGGCGGATGGTACTGCGGTGCCGGGTGCTGCGCCGGGAAGGACGACGTCTCCGGTTCCTCGGAATTCATGAGACCCATCCTAAGAGGTCGCGCACACCCAATCGCAGGCATAGGCTGTCCGCATGACGCCAGACCCCCGGGATTCCATGGAACTGCGCCTCACCCTCCGCAGACTGGAGGCCGCCGAAGCAGCGCTTGCCGACGCCCGCCGCTCCCTCAGCCAGCTCATCGACCGGCATAGTACCCCGGCTCCGGTCCCAGCACCCGCTCCGGCCCCGGTCCCCCAGCCGGCACCCGCCCCGATCCGCCCGCGCTACCCGGAGAAGCCCGCTAAGCCGCCCAGGCCCCCGGTTCCGACGGAGACGAAGGTCATCCGGGCGGTGGCGGTCGTGGGGTCGCTCATCACCGTCGCGGGTGTGGGTCTGGCGGTGGCTCTGGCCATCCAGGCGGGCCTGCTGGGGCCGCTGGGCCGCGTGCTGCTCTCGACGCTGCTGGCTGTCGCGCTGCTGGGTGCCGGCCTCTGGCTGGACGCTTATCGACGCCGCATCACCGACCGCGACACCGCCGGTATGGAGGCCGGTGTCACGGCGCTCGTCGTCACCGCGTGGCTGGTGTCGACGGTGATCCTGTGGGCTCTGGTGGAGATCCTCGAGTGGTGGCCGGTGTGGCTGGCGGTGGCCGTCCTCCTGGCGGTGTGGCTGGCGCTGCTGGCGGTCACCGAGGCCCGTGCCATGCGCTGGGTGGCGTTCTTCATGGGGCTGTCGATCATCGCGATCGTCCCCAACTTCTACAGCGCCCACCAGCCGACGACGTGGCTCGTCCTGCTGCTCCCGGTGTTGCTGCTGGCGCTCGTCCGCACCCCGCAGCGGATGCAGGTCCGCGTCGTCGCCGGAGTGATGGCACTGCTCGTGCAGCTGTGGCTGACGATGGAGGTCCTCGAGGTGTTCTTCGACACCCCGGAGGCTGCGTCCGTCGTCGCCGCTGTCGTGGCCGTGCTCTCCGCCCTGGCCTTCGCCGTCGTGACGCTGCGCTTCCCCGCGGAGGATGACCGAGCGGACCTGTTCACCACGTTCATCGTCCCTCTGGGCCTGCTGGTCCTGGCCGCACCGGTAGCCGCCGACACGTGGACCATATGGCTGCTCGTCCCCACGACGGTGGCACTGGCGGTGCTCGGCTACCGCCGGGAGCACCTCCTCGGTGTCGTCGGCGTATGCGCCACCGCCGTGGCCTTCGTGCTGGTGTGGTGGCTCACTCCCCCGTTCGGTGCGGGCGCGCTCATCGACGCCACCATCGTCGTCGCGCTCTTCTTCGTGGCGGCGATCCTCGCCGTCATCTGGCTGGACACCCGGGAGGAGACGCGGGTGGCCCCGTGGGCGTTCTGGCTGGGCGCAGCCCTGACGGTGACGTTCACCCTCTCGCGGAACGTGCTCACCAAGTCCCCGCTGTGGCTCACCGACCACATCGCTCTCGTGCAGGCGGGGCTCATCGCGGTCTTCCTCGGCGTGATGCTCTCCCGTCGGAAGGTGCTGGGCGGACTGCCGGTGTGGGCGCAGGTGGCCCTCGCCGTCGTCGGCCTGCACCTGTCGATGGTCACGGTTGTCACCGCCGCCACCTGGCTGGGCAGCGCCGTCGGCGGCACCGGCGGGATGTGGCTGGGCTACCTCATCGGCCACGCGCTGGTGAGCATCCTGTGGATGGTCCTGGCGGCCTGGATCCTGCTCGCCGCCCCGGGTCTGTCCGACCGGGCGTCCCTCGGCGCCGGCATGGTCCTCGCGGTGGCCGCGGTGGTGAAGCTGGTGTTCTTCGACCTCGGTACCCTCGAGGGCCTGCCGCGGGCCCTGGCGTTCCTCATCTCCGGTATCGCGCTGTTGGCGATGGCATCCCTGCGGACGCGCTCGAAGAGTCAGAGCACCTCGGCGAGGAACTGACCGGTGTAAGAGCCCTCCACCTTGGCGACATCCTCCGGGGTACCCTCGGCGACCACCCGGCCGCCACCGGAGCCACCCTCGGGGCCCATGTCGATGATCCAGTCAGCAGCCTTGATCACGTCGAGGTTGTGCTCGATGACGATGACCGAGTTGCCCTTATCCACCAGCCCCTGGATGACGAGCATGAGCTTGCGCACGTCCTCGAAGTGGAGGCCGGTGGTCGGCTCGTCGAGGATGTAGACGGTGCGGCCCTGCGAGCGCTTCTGCAGCTCGGACGCCAGCTTCACGCGCTGGGCCTCACCACCGGACAGGGTGGTCGCCGCCTGGCCGAGGCGGACGTAGCCGAGGCCGACGTCGACAAGCGTCTGGAGGTAGCGGTGGATCGAGCTGATCGGCTCGAAGAACTCGGCGGCCTCCGAGATCGGCATGTCGAGGACCTCGGCGATGGTCCTGCCCTTGTAGCGGACCTCGAGGGTTTCGCGGTTGTAGCGCGCGCCGTCGCAGACCTCGCACGGGACGTAGACGTCCGGCAGGAAGTTCATCTCGATCTTCAGGGTGCCGTCACCCTGGCAGGCCTCACACCGGCCGCCCTTGATGTTGAAGGAGAAGCGGCCGGCCTTGTATCCGCGGACCTTCGCCTCGGTGGTCTCGGCGAAGAGCTTGCGGATCTTGTCGAAGACACCCGTGTACGTCGCCGGGTTGGACCGCGGGGTGCGGCCGATCGGCGACTGGTCCACCTGGACGAGCTTGTCCAGGTGATCGGTGCCCTCCACGCGCTTGGCGCGGCCCGGCACCTGGCGGGCCTTGTTGAGCTCATTGGCCAGGGTCTTCGCCAGGATCTGGTTGACCAGGGTCGATTTTCCGGAGCCGGAGACACCCGTGACGCAGCACAGCACGCCGAGGGGGATGGACACGTCGATCCCCTGCAGATTGTTCTCCCGGGCGCCGACGACGGTGAGCTGACGCTCGGGGTCGACCACTCGTCGAGAAGCGGGGACGCCGAGCACGCGCCGACCGGCCAGGTAATCGCCGGTGATGGAGCCCTCGGCATCGTAGATGCCGGCCGGATCGCCCTGGTAGACGATCTCGCCGCCGTACTCGCCGGCCTTGGGGCCGATGTCGACGAGCCAGTCGGCCTCGCGGATCGTGTCCTCGTCGTGCTCGACGACGATGAGGGTGTTGCCGATGTCGCGCAGACGCTTGAGGGTGGCGATGAGCCGCTGGTTGTCGCGCTGGTGCAGGCCGATCGACGGCTCGTCGAGGACGTAGAGCACGCCCGCGAGGCCGGAACCGATCTGGGTGGCCAGGCGGATGCGCTGCGCCTCACCGCCCGAGAGGGTGCCCGCGGCGCGGTTGAGGGTGAGGTAGGACAGGCCGACGTCGAGGAGAAACTGCAGGCGGGCCTGCACCTCCTTGAGCACCGCTCCGGCGATCATCTCCTCCTTGCGGCCCAGGACCAGAGTGGAGAGGAACTCGCTGGCGTCCGCGATCGACAGCTCCGTGAGACCGGCGATGGACAGCGCACCCTGCGACTGCGATTCGAGGCGCACGGCGAGGATCTCCGGCTTGAGGCGCGCCCCCTGACACGTCGGGCAGGCGACCTCGCGGGTGTACGCGAGGAAACGGTCCTTCGACCACTCGCTCTCCACCGTGTCGATCTTGCGGTTGAGGTAGCCCATGACGCCCTCGAAGGGGGCGGTCCAGTTGCGGATGCGACCGTAGCGGTTCTTGTAGCGGACCGAGACCTCCGTGGAGGAACCGTGCACGAGCGCCTTGCGCTGCGCCGCCGAAAGCTCGCTGTACGGGGTCTCCGGGTCGAAGTCCAGCGCCTTCGCCAGACCCTCGACGAGCTTCTCGAAGTAGCCGGCGTTCGGGCTCGACGTCCACGGCTGCACGGCCCGGATCACGGGGGCGTCCGGGTCCGGGATGATGAGGTCGATGTCCACCTCGGTGCGGGTGCCCAGGCCGTCACACGCCGGGCAGGCGCCGTAGGGCGAGTTGAAGGAGAAGGCACGCGGCTCGAACTCGTCGATGTCGAGGGCGTGGCCGTTGGGGCAGGCCAGCTTCTCGGAGTAGAGGACGTAGCGCTCCGGATCATCCTCCGCGCGGCCGACGAACTCGAGGGCGACGAGGCCGTCCGCCAGGCCCAGGGCCGTCTCGACGGAATCGGTGAGGCGCTGCTTCTGCGACTCCTTGACCTGCAGGCGGTCGACCACGACGTCGATGTCGTGCTTGATCTGCTTCTTCAGCGTCGGCGGATCCGAGAGCTGGTGCACCTCGCCGTCGACCCGCACGCGGGCGAAACCCTGCGCCGCGAGGTCCTTGAACAGGTCGACGAACTCCCCCTTGCGGGTGCGCACCACCGGGGCGAGCACCTGGAACTTCATGCCCTCCTCGAGGGAGAGCACCTGGTCGACGATCTGCTGCGGGGTCTGGCGGGTGATCTTCTCGTCGCACACCGGGCAGTGGGCGGTACCCGCGCGGGAGAAGAGCAGACGCAGGTAGTCGTAGATCTCCGTGATCGTGCCCACCGTCGACCGCGGGTTGCGGTTCGTCGACTTCTGGTCGATCGAGACCGCCGGGGACAGTCCGTCGATGAAGTCGACGTCGGGCTTGTCCATCTGCCCGAGGAACATGCGCGCGTACGAGCTCAGCGACTCGACATAGCGCCGTTGCCCCTCGGCGAAGATCGTGTCGAACGCGAGCGAGGACTTGCCCGAGCCGGACAGTCCGGTGAACACCACCATGGTGTCGCGGGGCAGGTCGATGTCCACGCCCTTGAGGTTGTGCTCGCGTGCTCCACGCACGATGAGGCGGTCAGCCACTTGGTTCCTCCCGTTTCGATACTCCCTCGAACATACTACCGAGGGCGCGGACACCGCTACCCTGGGTGACATGACCGACAACCTCACCCTCCACCAGATCTCCGTCTCAGAGATGGACAACAACTGTTACCTCCTCGTCTCCGGCGACGAGGGCCTGCTCATCGACGCTGCGGACGACGCCCGCGCCCTCCTCTCCCTCGCGGAGGAGGCCGGGGCGCGCATCACCGCCGTGCTCACCACGCACCGCCACCCCGATCACCACCGGGCGCTCGTCGCGGTGCTGGAGGAGACCGGTGCCACCCATTACGCCCCCTTCCTCGACGCCCCCGCCCTCCCCGCCGACGTCGACGTCGAGCTCAACGACGGCGACACCCTGCCCTTCGCCGGGCACGAGTTCCCCGTCGCGATCCTCCGCGGCCACACCCCCGGCGGCGCCGCCCTCGCCGCGGAGATCGACGGCCAGACGCACCTCTTCGTCGGCGACAGCCTCTTCCCCGGCGGCCTGGGGAAAACGACATCGGAGAGCGACTTCGTCCGCCTGTTCAAGGACGTCACCGAGCGGATCTTCGAGAAGTTCGACGATGCCGCCATCGTGCACCCTGGCCACGGTGAAGGCACCACCCTGGGCGCCGAGCGTCCCCACCTGGATGACTGGTGGGAGCGTCGCTGGTGACGATTCGTCGCTACAGTGGAATAGGTACAAACCGTCGCATAGATCACGCATAAATCAAGGAGAACTATGATGATCCGCAAGATCGCCCGCCCCATGATCGCCTCCGTCTACATTGCCGACGGCGCCGACAGCCTGCTCAACACCTCCGAGCACACCGAGGCCGCTGAGACCCTCATCAAGCGCGCCCGCGCGATCCTCCCCCGCGAGTACGCGCGCCGCGTCCCGCGCGACCCGGAGCTCGTCGTCCGCGCGGTCGGCGGCACCAAGGTCGCCGCCGGTGGTGCCCTCGCCGTCGGTTTCCTCCCGCGCGTCTCCGCCACCGTGCTCGCCGCCACGGCCATTCCCACCATGATCTCCCGCCACGCCTTCTGGGAGACCCAGGACAAGGCCGAGCGCAGCGCCCGCCGCTCCGGTTTCCTCACCAACCTCGCCCTGCTCGGTGGTCTGTTCATCACCTCCGCCGACACCGCCGGCAAGCCGGGCCTGAAGTGGCGCGCCAACAAGGCCGCCGAGGTGACGAGCAAGAAGGTCCACAAGGCCCTGCCGAGCAAGTCCGAGACCGAGAAGTTCACCGACTCCGCCCGCGACTGGTTCGATGAGGCAACCGACAAGGTCACCGAGTACGCCCACCGCGCGCAGGACTACTACGAGGACAACAAGGACGACTGGAAGGACTCCGCCACCGCGACCGCCGCAGCCGCCACCACCGCGACCGCAGCCGCCGCCCACAAGGTGTCCGACTACTTCCAGGACAACAAGGACGACTGGCTGGCCGCCGCCCAGGACAACGCCAAGACCGCCCGTAAGGGCTTCGTCCAGGCCGCCGCCACCGCCCAGAAGCGTGCCGACGAGGCACTCGTCGCCGCCGAGAAGAAGTCCGGCCGCGCCGCCAAGCAGGCCCGCAAGAACGCCGACAAGCTGCAGTCCCGCGCGGACAAGGCCATCGGCAAGGCCCAGAAGAAGCTCGGCGTCTAGGACGTCCCCTGACCTGCCCCCGCCCGCTTCGGGTGGGGGCAGCGTCGATTCCGCTATCCTGGATGGTCCGTTCTTTCAGGAGGTTTCATCCCAGGTGAGCAGTAACAACGAGATCGCCCACGAGCAGGACTACGTTGACGACCTGTTCGCGCGTCTCGACGCCGAGGTCGCCGCCGCCAACGAGCGCCTGCGCAGCGTGCAGCTTGAGGTCGATCCGGCCAACCCGGACGCCGACGCCCTCATCCGCCGCGAGACCGAGTACCACGGCCTCAACGCCCGGCTCGACCGTCTCAATCTCGCCCAGCTCGGCCTGGTCTTCGGCCGCATCGACATCGACGATCCCGCCACCGAGCCCGAGAACCCCGTCCCCGGTGAGCCGCAGCTCGACCGCCGCTACATCGGCCGCATGGGCCTGGACGTCCGCGAGGAGGGTTACCGCACCCTGCTCCTCGACTGGCGCGTCCCCATGGCCCGCCCCTTCTACCTGGCCACCACCGCCCAGCCCGAGGGCGTGCACCTGCGCCGCCACATCCGCACGAAGGGCCGTGAGGTCACCGGCATCGACGACGAGTGGCTCTCAGGCCCGGGTGCCGGTGAAGGGCGCGAGGGCGTCGGCAGTGAGTCTGCGCTGTTCCAGGCGATGCAGGCGGCCCGCACGGGGCACATGAAGTCGATCGTCGAGACGATCCAGCGCGAGCAGGACCTCATCATCCGCGACGACACTCGCGGTGTCATGGTCGTCGAGGGCGGGCCCGGCACCGGCAAGACGGCCGTGGCGCTGCACCGCGTGGCCTACCTCCTCTACACCGCGCGCGAGCAGCTGTCGAAGACGGGCGTCCTCATCGTCGGCCCCAACTCGACCTTCCTCGAGTACATCTCCCGCGTCCTCCCCGAGCTCGGTGAGACGGGCGTCGTGCTGTCGACCATCGGCGACCTTTTCCCCGGCGTGTCCGGCACCGCCCCGGAATCACTCCTGACCAGGGAGATTAAAGGTTCCGAGGAGATGGTGACCATCCTCCGGGAGGCGGTCCTCGCCCACCAGACGCTTCCCGACGCCCCCGTCGAACTCCCCCACGGCTCGCTCCGCCTGCTTGTCGACGCCCCCATGGTCAAGGCCGCCCGCACCCGCGCCCGCCGCTCGCGTCGCCCCCACAACGAGGCCCGCGCCGTCTTCACCGAGCACCTCATCGACTCCCTCGCACGTCAGCTCGCCGACCGCATCGGCACCGACCCCCTCGGCGGGGAGAACCTGCTCTCCCGGGCGGACGTCGACCAGCTCCACGACGATCTGGCGGAGGAGGCGGGCGTCGAGAAGCTCGTCGACGACTACTGGCCCGAGCTCACCCCGGAGGACGTGCTGCGTGGGCTGCTGGAGTCGCCGGAGGCCATCGACGTCGCCGCCGCCGGCTACGACGACGAGACCCGGTCCGCGCTGCTGCGCCCCGCGGGTGCGCCGTGGGCCGCCTCCGACGCCGCGCTTCTCGACGAACTCGCCGTCCTCATCGGCCTCCCCGACCTCGACGAGGACGGCGCCACCACCGAGGACGACATCGAGGTCGCCCAGGACCTGCTCGACATCCTCGAGTCCTCGGCCTCCGTCGACGACGACGACCTCGGCGACATCTTCGACGCCGAGCACCTCGCCGCCACCGACGTCATCGACGCCAAGACCCTCGCCCAGCGTCAGATCATCCGCGACTCCCGCTCCACCGCCGAGCGCGCCCGCGAGGACCTGCAGTGGGCCTACGGCCACGTCATCGTCGACGAGGCGCAGGAACTCTCCCCCATGGAGTGGCGCATGGTGTTCCGCCGCAGCCCCGCCCGCTGGATGACCCTCGTCGGCGACACCGCCCAGACGGGCTCCCCCGCCGGCGTCGACACCTGGGACGCCACGCTGGAACCCTACGTGGGCACCCGCTTCCGCCACCACGAACTGACCGTCAACTACCGCACCCCCGTGGAGATCATGGAGGTGGCCAACGAGGTACTCGGCGTCATCGACCCGGCCGCCACCCCGGCCGTGGCCATCCGCGAATCCGGCCACCAGGTGCAGTGGCTGCCCAGCGGCGTCAAGCCCGAGGTGCGCGACGACGGGCTCACCCAGATCATCACCGCCGCCAACGTCGGCGAGATCAAGGGCCTCGAGTTCGACCACGTCATCGTGCTCGAACCGACCCAGATTGTGGAGGCCTCACCGCAGGGCTGGCAGGACCTCTACGTCGCCGTCACCCGCGCGACGCAGACGCTCACCGTCGTGGGTGAATGGCCCGTGTAGTTGTATTCACTTCAAGACCGCCACGAAAAGTACTTCTTTCAGCGAGGAAACCTATACTCAAGTGAATATATGAAACCGCAAAGGTAAGGAGCAGGTGTGGGTTTCCAGACTCCGATGTACACGTTGTCCCAGTATTTGGAGGAGACACGGTCCGGACGCATTCAACTACCGGATTTCCAACGTGGCTACAAGTGGGACGATGAGCGCATCCGACAACTCCTCATTACGGTTCTCCGCGGTCATCCGATGGGTGTGGTGATGCTCCTGGAGACGAATAACGCCCTGGTCCGCTTCAAACCCCGCCCCATCGCAGGCGTGGAACTGAAACCCGGTACGGAACCTGAAAAACTGCTTCTGGACGGACAGCAGCGACTGACCTCCCTCACTCAGGCCCTCACTGAGGACGGTGTCGTCCAGACCAAGGATGTTCGTGGCAAGCTGCTGGAGCGACGCTATTTCGTCCACATGGAGAGTGCCCTGGAGGACATCAACCGCATGGACGAGGCAGTCAGGTCAGTTCCCGCAGACGGCGTGATCAGGACAAATTTCGACCGCGACGTAGTCCTCGATCTGAGCACCCCTGACAAGCAGCGCGAGGCAGGATACTTCCCCCTGAATCTGCTTTTCGATCCCACAGGTTCCATGGAGTGGTTATTCGCCCTGGAGGACAAGAGCCTGGCCTTCTCTTTCATGGAGAACTTCGTCTCCCCCGCAGGAAAATACAACATCCCGGCCATCGAGCTTGATGCTGACACCGACAAGGCGGCAGTAGCCACAGTGTTTGAGAAGGTCAATATCGGTGGCCTTCCCTTGAACGTGTTCGAGCTCCTCACCGCGGTGTTCGCAGGTGACGGCGACTACTTTGCGGCCACCGGGTCCGACTTCCGTCTGAACGACGACTGGCAGGAAACCAGGCGACAGTGGGCTGACTACCCCGTGCTCGCCGGCGTCGAAAACACCGACTTCCTCCAGGCTGTGACCATGCTGGCCACTCGCGAGCGCCATCTCGCCAGTGAGTCCAGCCGCCCCCGGGCCATCTCAGCCAAGCGTGAGGATGTACTGAAACTGGAGCTGACCGACTACCTCAAGTGGCGGGACCCGCTGCGTGAAGCCTTCATCTGGGCCTCTGCATTCCTGGCTGACCGCCACATCTTCACCAGCCGAGATATCCCCTACCCCAAACAGCTGGTTCCGCTGGCCGCCATCAAGGTGGTCCTGGGGAACAGCGCCGACATGCACTCCGTCAGCGCCCGTCTATCCACGTGGTACTGGTCCGGGGTCCTGGGAGAGTTGTACGGCTCGGCCACCGAGACTCGTTTCGTCCGGGACATCGAAGCAGTACCAACCTGGGCTGTGAACCCGGAGAGCCCGACTCCCCGTACCATCCTGGACGCGAACTTCACTGAGTCCCGCCTGCATTCCATGCGCACCCGTAACTCCGCCGCCTACAAGGGGGTCGCGGCACTCGTCATGGCGGGCGATACCCGGGACTGGATGGAGGATAAACTCTTCGGAGCCGTGCAGCACAAGGACATGGCCGTTGACATCCACCACATTTTCCCCAAACGATGGTGCAACGAGAATGGAATCGATGACGAGCACCGCGAAAGCATCGTCAACAAAACCATGCTCGGGGCAAGGACCAACCGCATGATCGGTGGTGTCGCCCCCTCGTCCTACCTGCGCAAGATTGAGCGGGAAGCAGGAATCACGGAAGAGGAACTGGACCGTCTCCTCACGGCCCACCTCATCGATCCAAAGTATCTGCGTACCGACAACTTCGCCTCTTTTTTCAGCGCCCGCAGAGAGGAGCTGTGTCTGCTCATCGAATCGGTGCTGGACAAGAAGGTGCAGCGTGACATCAGCCAGGGCATCGCTGCCGAGGACTCGTCCCACTTCGAGGAGGAGGCCTTCATCGAGGCGACTCCTGAGGAGGCGTAGAAACAACACAGAAACGGCCCCGGAGAACACATCTCCGGGGCCGCATTCAGCTGCTACGCAGCGTCGATAAGCGATTAATCGACGGTGTGGACGATCATGACGTCACAGTCGGACTGGCGGGCGACGTCAGCCGGGACGGAGCCCAGCAGGCGGCCGGTCAGGGAGTTGATACCACGGTTACCCACGACGAGGAGGTCGGCGTTGTTCTCGTTGACGATGGCCATGAGCGCCTCGACCGGGGTGCCCGGGCGGACGGCCTTCTCGATCTTGGTGGCGCCGGCGGACTTGGCGGCCTCCTCACCGGCGGCGAGGTTCTTCTGGGCGGTCTCATCGCCGAGAATGGTGACGGAATCCTGACGCAGGGTCTTGGATGCGTCCTCGTTGTTCTCGTAGTAGGCGCAACCGATGATGAGGGTGGCGTCGAAGGCGGCGGCGATGGCGCCAGCGCGCTCGACGGCCAGCAGGGAGGACTTGGAGCCGTCAGTGCCGACGACGATCTTCTGGTAGGTGCTCATGAACCTCTCGGGACCTTTCCTCGGGGATGATTTGTTGACCGCCAGTTTAACAACGATTGTCGTCTAAATCCGGTCCTGTGCGGTATTCACGATCATGACGTTGACCGTGGAGTTGCGCACTACCTCAGTGGGGATGTTGCCGAAGACACGGCCGGTGAGGGTATTCACGCCCTTATTGCCCACGACCAGCAGGTCCACGCCGAGATCGGCGACCTCCTTGGTGAGCGCCGCGGCGGGGGCACCCGCGATCTTCCGCAGCTCGACGCGGGTGGCTCCCTCCTCCTCCGCGACCCCCTGAGCGGTGCGGAGGTGCTCCTCGGCGACGTCCTCCTCGACGATCGGGACGGAGGAGACGTCGGAGTGCGGGGCGTTGAGCAGGGATCCGGAGGCGGCGTACCAGGCTGACATGATGATCAGTTCGGCGTCGTACACGCGGGCCAGGCTGGCGGCGGCGCGGACGGCCTCGAGGGAGGAATCGGAACCGTCGGTTCCCACGGCGATCTTGGTGTAATTGATCATACGAACATCCTACATCCCGGCGTCCTTCAGGCCCCGCACCTCCTTCCGCAGCTCGGCGATCTCGTCGCGCAGGCGGCCGGCCAGCTCGAACTTGAGCTCGCGGGCGGCGGCACCCATCTGGGCGGTGAGGTCGTCGATGAGCTTCTGCACCTGCTCGGCGGGCATGTCCTCGACGTTGCGCTTCTCGACGACCGCCACGTCCCCCGCCTCCCCGGAGTCCGCGGTCTCGTAGACCTGGTCGAGGATGTCGGCGATCTTCTTCCGTAGCGGCTGCGGGTCGATTCCGTGTTCTTCGTTGTAGGCGATCTGCTTTTCGCGGCGGCGCTCGGTCTCCTCGATGGCGTGCTGCATGGAGTCGGTGATCTTGTCGGCGTACATGATGACCTCGCCGGAGACGTTTCGTGCCGCACGGCCGATGGTCTGGATGAGCGAGGTGGTGGAGCGCAGGAAACCCTCCTTGTCGGCGTCGAGGATGGCGACCAGCGAGACCTCCGGCAGGTCGAGGCCCTCACGCAGGAGGTTGATGCCGACGAGGACGTCGAACTCGCCGAGGCGCAGCTGGCGGAGCAGCTCAACGCGCTGCAGGGTGTCGATGTCGGAGTGCAGGTAGCGGACCTTCACCCCGTTCTCCAGGAGATAGTCGGTGAGGTCCTCGGCCATCTTCTTGGTCAGCGTGGTCACCAGGACGCGCTCGTTCTTCGCGGTGCGCTCGCGGATCTCGTGGATGAGGTCGTCGATCTGGCCCTGCGTCGGCTTGACGGTGACCTTGGGGTCGACGAGACCGGTCGGGCGGATGACCTGCTCGACGAACTCGCCGCCGGCGGCCGCCATCTCGTAGCTGCCCGGCGTCGCGGAGAGATAGACCGTCTGGCCGACGCGCGCCTCGAACTCCTCCCAGGTCAGGGGGCGGTTGTCCATGGCGGACGGCAGGCGGAAACCGAACTCCACGAGGTTGCGCTTGCGCGACATGTCGCCCTCGAACATGCCGCCGATCTGCGGGACGGTGACGTGCGACTCGTCGATGATCGTGAGGAAGTCCTCGGGGAAGTAGTCGATGAGCGTCGCCGGCGCCGTGCCCGGGCCGCGGCCGTCGATGTGGCGCGAGTAGTTCTCGATGCCCGAACAGAAACCCACCTGCTCGATCATCTCCAGGTCATACTCTGTGCGCATGCGCAGGCGCTGCGCCTCGAGCAGCTTGCCGCGATTCTCCAGGTCGGCGAGCCGCTCGGCGAGCTCCTCCTTGATGTCCGCGACGGCCTTCTCCATGCGCTCCGGCCCGGCGACGTAGTGGGTGGCCGGGAAGATGCGGACCTCATCCACCTGGCGGATGACGTCGCCCGTGAGCGGGTGGATGTAGTACAGGGCGTCGATCTCGTCGCCGAAGAACTCGACGCGCACCGCCAGCTCCTCGTACGCCGGGATGATGTCGACGGTGTCACCCTTCACGCGGAAGGTACCGCGCTGGAAGGCGATGTCGTTACGGTCGTACTGGATGTCGACCAGCAGACGCAGGAAGCGGTCGCGCTCGACCTCCTCTCCCACCGCCAGGACCACGGACCGGTCGAGGTAGGATTGCGGGGTACCGAGGCCGTAGATGCAGGACACGGACGAGACCACCACGACGTCGCGACGCGACAACAGCGAGGACGTCGCCGAGTGACGCAGACGCTCAACATCCTCGTTGATCGACGAGTCCTTCTCGATGTAGGTGTCCGTCTGCGCGATGTACGCCTCCGGCTGGTAGTAGTCGTAGTAACTGACGAAGTACTCCACCGAGTTGTTCGGCAGCAACTGCCGCAGCTCATTGGCCAGCTGCGCCGCCAGCGTCTTGTTCGGTGCCATGACCAGCGTCGGACGCTGCTGCTTCTCGATTAGCCACGCCGCCGTCGCCGACTTACCCGTGCCCGTCGCACCGAGCAGGACCACGTCCTTCTCCCCGCGCGAGAGCCGCTCGTCGAGTTCCTTGATCGCCTGCGGCTGATCACCCGCCGGCTCGTAGTCGGAGATGACCTCGAATTGCCCGTCGCTGCGCTCGATCTCGCCCACCGGGCGGTGCTCCGAATGAGAGAGGACGGGTTGTTCTGCTGCGAAAGCCATGTGTCCAGGGTACGCGGTTTCCGGCATCGCTTATCGACGAGCTCCTTCCGCCCGCAGCCGGAAATTGTTACGGTTTTCCTATGACACCCATCACATCACTTCCCCGCATCCTCGGTGTCGCGCTGCTCGCGGCGACGCTCACCGCCTGCGCGGGTGACAGCAACGAGGCCACTCCCGAGACGGTCGAGGTCACCGTCACCGACGAGGCCACGATCTCCCCGACCGAGCCGCCCGCAGAGTCCGCGGAACCGTCGATGGGTATCCCGGGCAGTTCGTTCGTCGACCAGATTTCCGCCGTCCCGGAGACCGACGCGGCGCCCTACTCGTCGAGCCACATCATGCCGCAGCAGCCGGGCTGGCAATTCGTCGGCCCGGACGGCACCTACTGCGAGATGTACTCGGAGGATTCCGTGCTGGCCATGTGCACCCACCAGGGTGAGGGCGACATCAACGCCGTGTCTGTCCGCCAGGGTGAACCGGCGACCACGCACAACGCCAACCGCATCTTCATGGCGACGGAGAACACGCAGCCGCTCCAGCCCGGTCAGCGAATCACGACGGGCCCCGTCTCCTGCGCGGTGGCGGAGGGCGAGACCCGGGTGATGTGTGCGGTGGACTTCTACAGCTTCGCCGTCAGCACGGACGGCGTCGAGCTGGGTTAGAAGAACTTCGACAGGTCGCTCACCAGGTGCTGCTGCATCTCCTGCCCGACGGCGGCCATGTCGAACTCGGTGTGCACCGAGGAGCGCAGCGCGTTGAAGACGTAGGTGCGGGTGGTGGCGTCGACCTGCTTGGCGGTCGGAGAGTTGACCACCTCGGACTGGTCGAAGTGGAGTCGGAGGGTGCCGTCCTCCTTCTCCTCGTAGGTGCCCTGGAGCAGTTCGGTCTGTCCGGTGGGCTGGGCGATGACGAACTCGAGGCGGTTGTCCCCGACGGGGCGGAGGAAGCCGAGTTCGGTGTGCATCGGGGCGCCGTCCGGACTGGCGGTCTTCTGCTCGTAGCGCAGGAACGGCTTGCCGGGGATCGCGTCGAAGGAGATCGTCTCGGTGTAGTCGAAGTCGGAGATCGTCGGGAAGTGGCCGCGGCCGAGGCCGTTCCAGGTGCCGACGATGGACGTGAGGGGCTGCACAAGCGGGTGAAGGTTCATGGGCACGATGATATGCCAGAAACCGACCGTGCGTTCAGGAAAAGCTAGTCGATGTCCTCACCGGCGAGGGCTTTGGCAGCCAGCTGTTCCTCGGTGGCGACCTCCCACACTTCCTTCGCCGCCGCCGCGTTGAGCAGGATGATGAGCACGCCGAGCACGATGTCGGGCCATCCGGAGAGAGTCCATGCGGTGACCAGTCCCATGCCGATGATGGCGATGTTGATGAGCACGTCGTTGCGGGCGGCGAGGAATGCCGCCACCCCGAGTGAGCCGCCGTGCTGCCGGAGACGGACGAGCAGGAGGGCACACACGAGGTTGACCACGGCCGCCCCACCGGCGGTGAGCACGAGCGGCCACACGTCGGGTGCCACCGGATCCTGCGCCTTCACCACCGCCTGCCATCCGGCGACGAGCGCCGGGACGAGGATGATGAGGGCGGCGACCTTACCGGCGAGGGCACGTCGGGACGCCGCCCATCCGAGCGCCATGAAGATGAGCAGGTTGACGGCGGTGTCCTCGAGGAAGTCCACCGAGTCGGCCAGCAGCGAGACTGAACCGATGGACAGCGCCACCGCGAACTCCACGAAGAAGTAGGCGAAGTTCAGGCCCGCGACGAGCAGGACGACCCGCCGCAGGGCCCCGATGTCAGACGAGCTGGACGTGGGACTTCGCCTTCCATTCGAGGAGCTCCTCCTGGCCGCTCTCGGCCCACAGCTCGGCGAGCTCGGAGACGGCACCGTCGGAGAGCACGGCCTCGAGGCACTGGCGCAGGCGCTCCCGGGTCTCGGGGGTGCGCAGGGACTGCAGGTGCGACTCGTCGATGCCTTCGGGCACGTCGCCGGCGGCGAGGTGCGCCATGGCGATGATCATCGCGCCCTGGTCGGCCTCGATGTAGCGGTGGCCGACGTCGGGCAGCAGTTCGTCGAAGTAGATATGGCCCTCGCGGATGTCGTCGAGGAGTTCCGCGGCGTCATCGTTGTCGAACGGTCCGGTGTTCCAGGTTCCCATGCTGCACCACTGTAGTCGCCATGCTTATCGACGTCCCGCGGACCCTTGCTCACTGTCGGGATCAGAGGCTGATCTGGTCGACCAGTGCCTGCACCTGCGGCTCGAGCTTCTCGCGCAGACCGTTGTTGTCGATGACGACGTCCGCCACTGCCAGCCGCTCCTCGTCGGTGGCCTGCGCCGCGATGCGGCGGCGCACGTCCGCCTCGTCGAGGCCGCGGCCGTTCACCAGACGCTCAATACGCTTCTCGACGTCCACGTGGACCACCACGACCAGGTCCATGTCCTCGTGCTGCCCCTTCTCCACGAGCAGCGGCATGTCGTAGATGACGGCCGGCTCGCCGTCGTCACGCGCGTCGTCGATGAGCTCGTCGCGCAGCGCCATGATCCGGGGGTGGGTGATGTCGTTGAGCCGCTGCGTGGCGTCCTCGGAGGCGAAGGCGCGGGCCGCGAGCTCACCGCGGTTGAGCGTCCCGTCGGCGTGGAGGATGTCGGCACCGAACGCGTCGGCCAGCTCAGCCAGGGCCGGCTGTCCGGGTTCGACGACGTCGCGGGCGAGTTGGTCGGCGTCGATGACGGGCAGGCCGTGGGAACGCAGGAGATCGGCAACGGAGGTCTTTCCGCTGCCGATCCCGCCGGTGAGTCCGATGATCTTCATGGCCCCGATACTAGGCCTGTTCCTCCTTCGGGGTGACGGTGATGATCGACTCGCCCGCCGCGGCCTCCGGATGACCCTCGACGGAGGCGAACTTGCGGGTGTTGGACACGAGCACCGGGGTGATCGCCGGGTAGCCGGCGGCCTCGATGGCGGCGCGGTCGAAACGGATGAGCGGCGTACCGGCCGTCACCTCCTGCTTCTTCTCGACGAGCACCTCGAAGCCCTCGCCGCCCATCTGCACGGTGTCGATGCCGATGTGGATGAGCAGGTCGACACCGCCCTCCAGGCGCAGGCCGACGGCGTGGCCGGACTTCTGCACGGTGAGGACCTTGCCGTCGGCCGGGGCGACGACGGTGTCCCCGCTCGGGTCGATGGCGACGCCGTTGCCCAGGGCACCGCCGGCGAAGGCGGCGTCGGGAACCTCGCTGAGCGGGAGGACGCGGCCCTCGAGCGGAGCGGTGATCTCGGTCCGGGTCAGCGTCGCGACGCCACCGGCGGTGGCGGCACCGGCGACCGGGGCGGACGCGGCGTCGATACGCGCGTCCTCGGCCTCGGAGGCGGCGGTGCGCTCAGCCTCGATCTGGGCGAGGATCTCGGCCTTCTCCTCCTTACCGCGGTAGTCGAAGAAGATGACCAGGAACATGGAGGTGAAGAACGCGGCGGCGATACCCAGGACGTAACCCAGCCACGGGTCCATCGCCGGGATGGTGAGCAGGGAGGTGAACACGAAGGCGTAGGCCTTGATGTTGAAGATGCCCATGACCACACCGCCGACGAAACAGCCCGGCAGCAGGCGCATGTAGGTCTTACGGAAGCGCAGGAGCACGCCGTAGAGGCTCGGCTCGGAGATACCACCCAGCAGGCCGGCCATCATGCCGCCGAGGGAGACCTGGCGCATGGCCTTGTTGCGCTCCTTCATGGAGACGACGAGCACGCCGGTTACCACGCCGAAGCAGGCGAAGTTCCACGCGCCCATGGGGCCCTGGATGATGTCGAAACCCTGGGTGCTGATGTTCTGGATCATGATCGCGTTGAGCGGCCAGTGCAGACCCAGCGGCACAAGGAACGGGTAGAGCAGCGGGATGAGGATGGAGAGGATGAACGGCGAGAAGTCGTTGACCGCGGTCAGCAGGTTGGAGATGCCGTTACCGACGCCGATGCCGAACGGGCCGAGCAGGAACGCCGTCGCCGGGATCATGATGAGCAGCGAGAAGAACGGCACGAACACCATGTGCACCGCGGAGGGGATGATCTTCTTCAGCAGCTTCTCCACCCAGAACAGGCCGATCGCTGCGATGAGCGGCGGGAACACCTGGCCGGAGTAGTCGTTGAGGACCATCGGCAGGCCGAAGACCGTGACGGTGTCGCCGGCGGCACCGAGCGCCAGGAACTCCGGCGTGAGCAGCGCGGCCGGGATGGCGGCACCCACCCACTCATTGGCCCCGAGCTTCCGGGCGGCCGTCGCACCGACCATGATCGGCAGGAAGTAGAACACGGAGCGCCACATGGCGTGCATGAACACATAGGTGTCGGGCTGCTCGTCCATGGGTGCGCGGAAGTCCTGCAGGCCGAAGGTGTCGGCCAGCACCAGCAGGGTGATGATGAGCGACGCACCCAGCAGCGCCCACAGGATCGGGCGGAACGTGTCGGAGAGGAACTCGAAGGCGTAGTCCACCCACGAGTACTTTCCACGCACTCCCCCGTAGTCCTTGCTTGTCGACGCCGCCTTCGCCCCGCCGTCCTGCTGGACGCCCGGTTCCTTGAGCATCGCCTGATAGAAATCCGCGACGCCGCCGCCCATGATCACCTGCAGGCCGGTGGTGCCCTGCTTCACGACGCCGAGGACCGCCGGATCGGATTCCAGCGCCTCCTGGTCGACGAGGGACTGGTCATTGAGTTGCATGCGGAGTCGGGTCGCACAGTGGGTCAGTGAGGAGATATTCTCCGCCCCACCGATCTGTTTGATGATGTGTTGCGCCGTTGTCGTGGTTGTGGACGCCATGGACGCTGTCCTTTCGGATGTCAGAGCTACTCGGCTGCCGCTCATCCGGACTGTTGTCATGACCACCTGAGGGTTGTTTTTACGGTGGGTTCATGCCCGGTTTGTGCCGGAGTGTTGGCATTACGCCCATCATAGGCCCATAAACAACAACGCCACAAGAGACACCCCAACGTGAGCCATGCCACTGGTCATCACCAGCGCACGGACGCGAATTCACCCCGTCGAAACCAGTGCCCGCGGTATCGAAAGGAGTCTCCCTTCGACCGCGTGAATTCGACCGGGACGGGGGCCGGGGGACGTCGATAAGCAACAGGGCCCCGCCCTCCCCACAACGGGGAAGGACGGGGCCCTGTCAGGCGACTGTCTTAGTTGCCGGCCAGCTTCTCGCGCAGAGCAGCGAGCTGCTCGTCGGAGGCGAGGGAACCACCGGTGGACTCAGCCGGAGCCTCAGCGGATGCCGGAGCTGCATCCTCGGACTCGGAGGAGTAGTTGGTGGCTGCCTGCTCGGCGGCCTCGGCGGCAGCGGCACGGTGACGCTCGATCTGAGCGGTGTGCAGCTGGTGGCGACGATCTGCCTCGGCGTAGCGGGCCTCCCAGGCCTGACGCTGCTCGTCGAAGCCCTCGAGCCACTCGTTGGTCTCCGGGTCGAAGCCCTCCGGGAAGATGTAGTTGCCCTGCTCGTCGTAGGAGTCGGCCATGCCGTACTTGGACGGGTCGAACTCGTCGGTGTAGTCCTCGTCAGCCTGCTTGAGGGACAGGGAGATACGACGACGCTCGAGGTCGATGTCGATGACCTTGACCATGGCCTCCTGGCCGACGGTGACAACCTGGTCCGGAACCTCGACGTGGCGCTGAGCCAGCTCGGAGATGTGGACCAGGCCCTCGATGCCCTCCTCGACGCGGACGAAGGCGCCGAACGGGACGAGCTTGGTGACCTTGCCCGGGACGATCTGACCCACAGCGTGGGTGCGGGCGAAGACACGCCACGGGTCCTCCTGGGTCGCCTTCAGCGACAGGGAGACGCGCTCGCGGTCGAGATCGACGTCGAGAACCTCGACGGTGACCTCATCGCCGACGGTGACGACCTCGGACGGGTGGTCGATGTGCTTCCAGGACAGCTCGGAGACGTGAACCAGGCCGTCGACACCGCCGAGATCGACGAAGGCGCCGAAGTTGACGATGGAGGAGACAACGCCCTTGCGGACCTGACCCTTCTGCAGCTGGTGCAGGAACTCGGAGCGGACCTCGGACTGGGTCTGCTCGAGCCATGCGCGGCGGGACAGGACCACGTTGTTGCGGTGCTTGTCCAGCTCGATGATCTTGGCCTCGAGCTCCTGGCCGATGTACGGGTCCAGGTCGCGGACGCGACGCATCTCGACGAGGGAGGCCGGCAGGAAGCCGCGGAGACCGATGTCCAGGATGAGGCCGCCCTTGACGACCTCGATGACGGTACCGGTGACCGGCTCGTCCTTCTCCTGCAGCTCCTCGATGGCACCCCAGGCGCGCTCGTACTGTGCACGCTTCTTGGAGAGGATCAGACGACCCTCCTTGTCCTCCTTGGTGAGGACCAGTGCGTCGATCTGGTCGCCGACCTCGACGACCTCATCCGGGTCGACATCGTGCTTGATGGACAGCTCGCGGGACGGAATGACGCCCTCGGTCTTGTAGCCGATGTCGAGAAGAACCTCGTCGCGGTCGACCTTGACGACGGTGCCCTCGACGATGTCACCATCGTTGAAGTACTTGATCGTGGCGTCGACTGCTGCGAGGAAGTCCTCAGCGGTGCCGATGTCGTTGACGGCAACCTGAGGGGTAGTGGTGTTGGGCATGTGTTCAGTTGCTCCGAATTGGATAGGAGATAGAAAGTGGACAGGAACGTGTCTCTCGGCTGTCCGATCTCACCCCGCGCATGCGCGGACCCTCCTATTACAGTCCACTGCACCGCAAGACACAGACACGCCCAATACACACTAGTGCCTCAACCAGTCAAGGGCAAATACCACGGGAAGTGAAGGAAGTCCATGACAACACCTGAAACATCCGCCTCACAGGCCGCCACCGCCAACCGCTCCTGGTGGGACCACGATGCCGCAGACTACCACTCCCGTCACGCCTCCTACCTGGACGGATTCCACTGGTGCCCGGAGATGCTCGCCGAGTCGGACGCCCGCCTCCTCGGGGACGTCGCGGGCCTGGACGTCCTCGAGATCGGCTGCGGATCCGCCCCGTGCGCCTCCTGGCTGGCGCGTCATTCCAGCGCCTTCGTCACCGGATTCGACCTCTCGCACGCGATGCTCACCCACGCCGACGGCCGCGTCCCCCTCACCCAGGCCGACGCCCAGGCGCTGCCCTACCGTGACGCCTCCTTCGACGTCGCCTTCTCCGTCTTCGGCGCTCTCCCCTTCGTCCCCGACGTCACATCGGTGCTTATCGACGTCGCCCGCGTCCTCCGCCCCGGCGGCCGCCTGGTCTTCTCCGTCAACCACCCCATGCGGTGGATCTTCCCCGACGACCCGCAGGCCTTCGAAGCGCAGATCAGCTACTTCGAGCGGGAGTACGTCGAGCACGACGAGGACGGCACCGCCACCTACGCGGAGTTCCACCGCACCCTCGGCGACTGGGTCCGGGCCCTCGATGCCGCCGGGTTCCACCTGCACGACCTCCTCGAACCTGAGTGGCCGGAGCACCTCACCGAGAACTGGGGTCAATGGTCCCCGGAGCGCGGCCGCATCTTCCCCGGCACCGCCATCTTCGTGTGCCGGAAGCGGTAGTGTGGCGGGCAGCACACCACCCATAAACGAAGGGGAATGTCATGTCCGCCGTATCCTCCATGATCGACAGCCACCCGCAGGGCGGGGGCGTCGACAAGCAGCTGCTCGCAGAGTGCATCGAGGCCTGCTTCAGCTGTGCTCAGACCTGCACCGCCTGCGCCGACGCGTGTCTCTCCGAGGACTCCGTCGCTGACCTGCGCGACTGCATCCGCACCGACCTCGACTGCGCCGACATCTGCGCCGCCACCGGCACCGTGCTCACCCGCCTGACCGGCAGCAACACCGCCACCGTACGGGCACTGCTCGAGGCCTGCCGCACCGCCTGCGCTGCATGCGCGGCAGACTGCGAGGAGCACGCCGACCACCACGAGCACTGCCGTATCTGCGCGGAGGCCTGCCGCCGCTGCGAGAAGGCGTGCGCCGCACTGCTGGAGTCGCTGTGAACCTCAGTCCCGACATCACGCCCGCCGGCGCCGGTTCCATCTCCGACGGCACCATCCGTTTCGACCGCACGCTCCCCGGTTCCGTGGACGATCTCTGGGCGGCGGTGAGCGCCCGCGTCGACGGCGACACCGTCGTCTACGACTTCGGCGAGGAGGGCCGCGCCACCGGCCAGGTCACCCACTCCGACCCGCCGCGCGCGCTGGTCCACACCTGGAACTGGCCGGGCCTGCCGGAGTCCTTCGTCACCTGGAAGATCGGCGAGGGCAACATCCGCCTCACCCACGAGGGCCTGCTCGGCGCGGAGGCCGTCGACTACGCCCTCGGCTGGCACCTCATCCTCGACGAGCTCGAGGGCGTGGAATCCGATCCCGCCCAGCTCCACGAGTACTACGCCGGCCTGTGACGTACTGGCTCTTCGACATCGACGGCACGCTCGTCGACTCCACCCCGGCGGTGGAACGCGCGTGGCGCACCTGGGCCGCCGAGGACGACCTCGACGCCGCGGCGATCCTGCAGGTCAGCCACGGCCGCCGCGCGAAGGACACGCTGGCGGACTTCGTGGCACCCGAGCGTGTCGACGCCGCCTACCAGCGCCTCCTCTCCCTCGAGATGGCCGACCTCGACTCCGTCGTGGCGCTGCCCGGGGCCGCCGAGCTGCTGGCCGCGCGACGGCTCGGGGTGGATCCCGCCGAGTGCCTCGTCGTGGAGGATGCCCCCGCGGGCCTGGAGGCGGGACGCCGCGCCGGTTGCCGCGTCATCGCGGTGGCCACCTCCCACTCCCCCGGGCAGTTGGCGGGCTACGAGGTCCTCCCTGACCTCACCTGCCTCCACATACCCACCTGACCGGGCTCGATGCGCCCGGTGACGGCGAAACCGAAGCGTTCGTAGGACGGGATGAGCTCCTCCACGCACTCGAGGTAGACGGGCTGCCCCTCGGAATCGGCGACGTCGAGGCCCTCCCGGATGAGAGCGGTGCCCACTCCCCCGGTCTGCGCTGCGGGATCGACCGCCACCCCGGCCAGGTACCAGTGCTCCTCGGTGGGATGGGCGGCGTGGGTGGCGGCGTCGATGCGCCGGCCGCGATCGGCGAAGGTCCGCAGCAGCGCCGGGGCCGCCAGGACACCCCGCCACGCCGGGGTCTTCCACTGCCCGGGGGCGGACCAGGCGATGGCCCCCACCACGGTGTCTGCGCCGTCGACCGCGACCATGAGCCGCCCGTGCCTGCGCACGTGCCCGAAGGAGGAACGGAAGAAGGCGGGCAGCACGCCGGCGGGGGTGCCCGGCCGGAGCGTCATCAGTGCGCGGCCTCGTCCCAGTTCCCGCCCGCCCCGGCAGAAACCTCCAGCGGAACGCGGAGGGTGATCGCGGAGTCCATCTCGCGCTCGAGGATCCCGCGGACCTGGTCCAGCTCGCCGGGGGCGACCTCGACGACGAGCTCGTCATGGACCTGGAGGAGGACGCGGGACTGCACGCCGGCGTCGGTGAGCGCACGGTCGACGCGGAGCATGGCGACCTTGATGATGTCCGCCGCCGTGCCCTGGATCGGCGCGTTGAGGGCGGCCCGCTCGGCGTTCTCGCGGGCGACGCGGTTGTCGGAGTTGAGCTCCGGCAGGTAGCGACGCCGCCCGAAGAGTGTGGAGGTGTAGCCGTCCTGGCGGGCCTTCTCCACCACCTCGGCGAGGTAGCGCTTCACGCCGCCGAAACGCTCGAAGTAGTTGTCCATGATGCCCTTCGCCTCACCGGCGGGGATGCTCAGCTGCTGGCCGAGGCCGAAGGCGGACAGTCCGTAGACCAGGCCGTAGGACATGGCCTTGACGCGGCGACGCAGTTCCGGGGTGACCTGGTCGATGGGGACGTCGAAGACGCGGGAGCCGACGTAGTTGTGCAGGTCCTCGCCCTGCCGGTAGGCGTCGATGAGCCCGGGGTCCTCGGAGAGGTGCGCCATGACGCGCATCTCGATCTGCGAGTAGTCGGCGGTGAGCAGGCACTCGTAGCCCTCGCCGGCGACGAACGCCGAGCGGATCTTCCGGCCCGCCGGGGTGCGCACCGGGATGTTCTGCAGGTTCGGCTCGGTGGAGCTGAGGCGGCCGGTGGACGCGACGGTCTGGTGGAAGGTGGTGTGGATGCGGCCGTCGGGCTGCACCGTCTTGATGAGCCCCTCGAGGGTCGTCTTCATCTTCTGGTACTCGCGGTGCGCGAGCAGGTGGTCGAGGAACGGGTGCGGGTGCTTGACCGCCAGGCCCTCGATCTCCTTGGCCGCCGTGGAGTAGCCGGTCTTGGTCTTCTTCGTCTTGGGCATGCCGAAGGTGTCGAACAGGACGACCTGCAGCTGCTTCGGGCTCGACAGGTTGAGCCCCGGGTCGCCGGCCAGCTCACGGGCGGCGGCCTCCTCCTCCTTGACGTGGTCGATGAAGCTCGCCAGCTGCTCTTCCAGCGTCTCGACGTCGACCGCGATGCCCGTGGCCTCCATCCGCGCGAGGATGGCGGCGAGCGGGATCTCCAGGTCGCAGTAGAGCTCGTAGGCGGAGATGCCCTGCAGCTGGACGGTCAGTTCCTCCGCCAGCTCGAGCACGGCCGCCGCGGAATCCACCAGCGAGGTGTCCCCCAGGAGGGAGAGCTGCCCCTCCGGCTCGGCGAGCTGCCGTTGCAGGTGCCGCTGGTAGATGTCCTTGAGCTCGTAGGTGCGCTGCCCGGGGCGCAGGAGGTAGGCGGCGAGGGCGGTGTCGTGGGTGACCCCGCACAGCTCCATGCCGCGCCCGGCGAACATGTGGAACGCCGCCTTCGACTCGTGGAGGTACTTGGGGTCCTCCGAGGCCAGCCAGGTGGCCAGGGCCTTCTCGTCGGCGGGCGAAAGGTCGGCCATCTCGGCGCTCACCGCGTGCCGTTGCTTATCGACGATCGCCACCGCCTGCACGTCGCCCTGGTTCGGCGACCCGTCGCCGACGACATACATCGCCAGCCCCTGGCCCGCCCGGGCGGGCAGCCACTCGGAGAGAGGACCGGCGTCGACGGTGACGTCGACAAGCTCCTCGGTGGGGGCCTCGACGGCACCCTCCGTGGGGACCGCGGCGAGGATGCGCTCGCGGAGGTTGGCGCCGAACTGGAGGTCGTCGAAACGCTCCGCGACCTTCGCCACATCCGCGGGGCGGAGGGTGAGCTCGTCGGGGCCGAGCGGCAGCTCCATGTCCGTGAGCATGTGCGTCAGCTGCCGGTTGAGCCGCACCTGGTCGAGGCGCTCGCGGAAGTTGTCACCCGCCTTGCCCTTGATCTCGTCCGCGTGCTCGAGGAGGTTGTCCAGGGTTCCGTACTGCTGGATCCACTTCGTGGCCGTCTTCTCGCCGACGCCCGGGATGTTGGGCAGGTTGTCGGACGGGTCTCCGCGCAGGGCCGCGAAGTCGGGGTACTGGGCCGGGGTGAGGCCGTACTTCTCCTCGACGGCGGCCGGGGTGAAACGGTGCAGCGTCGACACGCCCCGCATCGGGTAGAGCACCGTGACATCGTCGCTCACCAGCTGCAGGTAATCACGGTCACCGGTGATGATGAGCGTCTCGTAACCCAGCGGCTCCGCGGCGGTGGTGAGCGTGGCGACGATGTCATCGGCCTCGTAGTTCGGCATGCTCAGCGTGCAGATGCCCAGGTCCTCCAGCACCTCCTGGAGGATGTCCACCTGCCCCTTGAACTCCGGCGGGGACGCCTCGCGCTGCGCCTTGTACTCCGGGAACATCTCCGTCCGGAACGTCTGGCGCCCCACGTCGAAGGCCACCGCCACGTGCGTCGGCTGCTCCTCGGCGAGGATGTTCGCCAGCATGGAGAGGAAACCGTAGACAGCGTTGGTGTGCTGGCCACCGGTCGTCGAGAAGTTCTCGGCGGGCAGGGCGTAGAAGGCGCGGAAGGCCATCGAATGCCCGTCGATGAGCAGGAGGCGGTTGTTCTCAGTCACGCTGTCCAAGTGTAGCCAGGGGGATTGCCCCGGCGGGGCGCGCATGGATTAAACTGGTCCGGCACGCCCTCGTAGCCCAATTGGCAGAGGCAGCGGATTCAAAACCCGCACAGTGTGGGTTCGAGTCCCACCGGGGGCACTTTGTGAGATGCGGCGCGCCGCCGGACGCGCTCCTTCACGCAGAGTTGCCCCCCTGGTCAACCGCCGGTTCACCAGGGGGCTTCGTGGTGGTTACCTCGGAAACATATGGTCGATGTGCTCCCTGTCGGGCTGTCCCGGCCCGCGCACATCCGAGGAGAGACACCATGTCCACCCCCACCATGCCCGGCGCCCACGAGGTACATGAGGCTCCGACGGACCAGGACGAGGCAGCTGCGGCGCGGAGCCCGCTGGAACGCTTCGGCCTCCGGGGCCGGGCCCTCGAGATCGCCAACTGGGTGGCGGTCGCGCTCGGCATCTACCTGCTCATCACCGCCGTCAGCGTCATCGGCGACGGCTTCAAACTGGCCACCGGCGGGCAGGCGGAAGAGCTGTTCGCCTTCGCCTCCAACCCGCTCATCGCCCTGATGATCGGTGTGCTCGCCACCGCCCTCATCCAGTCGTCCTCGACGGTCACCTCGATCACCGTCGGCCTGGTCGCCGGCGGCCTGCCCATGGCCACGGCCATCCCCATGCTCATGGGCGCCAACATCGGCACGACCCTGACCTCCACGCTGGTCTCCCTCGGCATGGTCCGCCAGAAGGAGGACTTCCGGCGGGCCTTCGCCGCCGCGTCGGTGCACGACTTCTTCAACCTCCTCGCCGTGGTCATCTTCCTCCCGCTGGAGATGATGTTCGGCCTGCTCGACCGGGTCTCCACGTTCTTCGCCGATCAGCTGGCGGGCTCTGACGGCGGTCTGTTCGCCACCATCTTCGCCGGCATCGGCACCGCGGTGACCACCGTCACCGATCCGCTGGCCGACCTCATCGGCATGATCGGGGACGTGCTCCCCGAACCGTGGGGCGGCATCCTCCTCATCCTCATCGGCATCGGCCTGATCCTGGCGGTCATCAACTTCATCGGTGTGCTGCTCAAGGTGGTCATGGTGGGCAAGGCCAAGCAGGTCCTCCACAACGCCATCGGCCGTGGTCCGCTGTCCGGCATCCTCTCCGGCACGCTCATCACCGTCATGGTGCAGTCCTCGTCGACGACCACCTCGCTCATGGTCCCGCTCGCGGGTTCGGGCACGTTCTCCCTCAAGCAGGTCTACCCCTTCACGCTGGGCGCCAACATCGGCACGACGATCACCGCCCTCATCGCCGCGTTCGCGTTTACCGGTATCGAGGCCCGTCTGGCCCTGCAGGCCGCACTGGTGCATCTGCTGTTCAACCTGTTCGCCACGATCCTCATCTACGGGCTGCCGTTCCTGCGCAACATCCCCGTCTTCGGCGCCACGACGCTGGCCCGCCTGGGTTCGGAGAACAAGCTCTACATCGCCGGGTGGGTGCTCGGCGTGTTCCTGGCGCTGCCGGCCCTGCTCATCTTCCTCACCGTGATCCTCTAAGGAGACGACCATGACCACCGATCCCAAACTCACCCTGGAGGAGCAGCTCGAGGAGATCCTCTCCGACATCGAGCGTCGTCTGCAGGAGCTTCAGGAGCAGCGTCAGCGCGAGGAGATCGAACGCCTTCCGGAGCTGTTCGCCTCCACGAGCAGCCGCTGGCAGAACATCCGCCTGTTCATCGACGAGCTCATGAGTGACCTGCGTGACCGCCGGGAGGGTGAGGACGCATGATGCCGCGCCGTATCCTCCCCGCCGTGACAACCGTCACTGCCGCAGCTGTGCTGCTCACCGGCTGCACGCCGACGAGCGTCGACCCCGTCCGGGTCACCGGTTCCTCCACCGTCGCCCCCATCACCGCGCACATGGCCCGCGCGCAGCAGGTCGCCATCGAGCAGACCACCGACGGCACCCTCGACGGTTTCGAGGAGTTCTGCCGGGGTGAGTCGCACATCAACAACGCCTCCGTGCCCATCACCGACGACCTGGCGGCACTCTGCGCCGAGAACGACATCGAGTTCATCGAGCTCCCCATCGCCCTCGACGCCCTGTCCGTGGTGCTCAACTCCGCCAACGGCGCCGTCCGGGATCTGACCATGGAGGAGCTCGGCGCGATCTGGGCACCGGATTCCGCGGTGACCACCTGGGCCGATGTCCGTGACGGGTGGCCGGACGAGGAGATCGTCCTGGTCGGCCGCCCGGAGGGTTCCGGCACCTTCGACTACTTCACCACGGCGGTCAACGGTGAGGCGGGTCAGATCCGGGAGGACTACCGCGCCACCGACGACATCGACGAGCTCACCGGCTGGATCGCCGGGGACGCCGACGCCCTCGGGTTCATGGGCATCGGCAACTACCTCGCCGCGGACGAGGAGGACCGCAACGTCATGGCGACGGTCGCCGTCGACGGCGTCGAGCCCTCCCTCGCCGGTGTCCAGGACGGCTCCTACCAGGCTCTCACCCGCCTGCTGTTCCTCTACGTCTCCGTCGCGGCCCTCGAGGAGCGCGAGGACCTGGAGGACTTCGTGTCCGGGTACCTCGACGAGGTCCACGACCACCTGCCGCTGGTGTACTACTACCGCTTCCAGGAGGAGACCTACGACAAGGTGCGCGCGCGTTTCGACGAGCGCGTCACCGGTTCGCTTCTCGACGGCGTCCCGCAGGACGACGTCGACATCGAGGCGCTGCTCTAACCACCCGCTGCGTCCTGGGAAGTACGGTCCGACGGGCCGGGAGAGGCCGACGCCCGCCTACCGCAGCGCCGCGCCGTTGTTGCGGGCGAGGACCTCGTTGCCCAGGTCCGTCGGGTGGAGGGACATGGTGTACGCCGGGCTGGTGACGTCGATGCTGCCCGCGACGTAGCGGGAGGCGTCCGGCGCGCAGGTGTTGTGGCCGCGGGTGAGCGCGTAGTTGTCGACGAAGATCATGCCGTTGCGTTCGGCACCGACGCGCTGCATCTCGCGGATGTTGTTCTCCACCTGGTGACCCGGGACCGGGATGCCCAGCGGCAGATTGGGGATCACCTGGATGAGGCACAGGCCGGTGCCGTTGGTGATCTCCGGCATGCCGGTGACGATGATGCGGGCACCCGGCGCGACGGCGCGGATCTTGGCGCCGGCGCGGGAGAGGTTGTGGGAGAAGCGCTCGGTCATGGAGGGCACGTCGCTGGAGTTCGCGCCCTCATTGCGTCCGAACGGGCCCCAGTCGTTGGCACCGATGGCGAGGTAGACCGCGCGGGTGCCGCCGTGCAGGTGACCGTCGCGGATGGCGGCGTCGATCTTGCCCAGCATGGACAGGGAGGTCTCGGCGGTGCAGGAGCGGTCGACGACGGGGACGCCGGTCTGCTGCTGCATCTTGCGGGGCCAGTTGTTCGGTGACTGCAGGCACCCCCCGCTGGCACGCGGGTAGTCGGCGGGCACCAGGCCGGAGGACAGGGAGCTGCTCCGGTAGTGGTTGTAGAACTGGTCCGGCACCGCGGTGTAGGAGTCACCGAAGACGACGGCGTTGCCCGGCTGTGCCTGTGCAGGGGTGACGCCGACGACGGCGGGGAGGGCGAGGGCGGAGGCGAGGGCCACTGCGGCCATGCGGCGGAGGAACATGCGGAATCACTTCCCGGATAACTGTGCAGATATGTATTCCCTCCACTGTCGCACATTCCCGTCGGCAGGGGTGCCACCAGGGCGCCCCCGCGGCGGAGGATCCGGTTACCGCACATTCCGGCTCGAAGTACGTATTCACGGACGGGGCGGACAGGGCGTGATCACCGCGTCCGACCTCATCGCGATGGCCGCTTTCGAGGAGGGACGGCACGCGCAGGCGTTCCCCTCCTTCGGTTCGGAGAGGACCGGCGCGCCCGTGGTGGCGTACTGCCGGATCAGTGACACCCCAATCCGCACCCGGGAGCCGGTATTCAACCCGGATCTCGTCGTGGTGCAGGACCGCACGCTGCTGCCTATCCTCAACGTGTTCTCGGGTCTGACGGAGGACGGGTACGTCCTCATCAACTCCTCGAAGCGCAGCGCCGAGCTGGGTCTGAGTGAGCTGCAGGCCCGGCAGCCGGCGGGGCATTTCATGACGATCCCGGCCACCGACATCGCCCGGGAGTACACGGGACGCACGGTCCCGAATGCGGTGCTGCTCGGCGGCGTCGCGGCGCTCACCGGCCTGTACCGGATGGAGTCGGTGGGCCACGCCATCATGGCGCGCTTCCCCGGCAAGGTCGGCGAGATGAACGTCGCCGCCGCCCAGGCCGCTTATGACCTGGTCATGTCCAAGCAGCAGGAGTCGAAGCAGGAGGCAACCCATGCTTAAGCAGATCGAGGGATCCCAGGCGGTGGCGCAGGCCGTCGCGGCGTGCCGCCCGGAGGTCATCTGCGCCTACCCCATCTCCCCGCAGACCCACATCGTCGAGGCCCTGTCCGCGATGAGCAAGAAGGGCGAGCTGGGTTCGTGCGAGTACGTCAACGTCGAGAGTGAGTTCTCGGCGATGTCCGCATCTATCGGTGCGTCCGCGGCCGGGGCCCGCTCCTACACGGCAACGGCCTCGCAGGGCCTGCTGTTCATGGTGGAGGCGGTGTACAACGCCTCCGGACTGGGCCTGCCGATCGTCATGACGGTGGCCAACCGCGCCATCGGTTCGCCGATCAACATCTGGAACGACCAGACGGACTCAATGTCCCAGCGTGACTCCGGGTGGCTGCAGCTCTACGCCACCGACAACCAGGAGGCCGCCGATCTGCACGTCCAGGCCTTCAAGATCGCGGAGGAGCTCTCCCTGCCGGTGATGGTGTGCATGGACGGGTTCATCCTCACGCACGCGATGGAGCAGGTGGACATCCCGGAGGCGGCGGACGTCGACGCGTTCCTTCCCCCGTACGAGCCGCGTCAGGTCCTCGACCCGGCCGCGCCGATCTCCATCGGTGCGATGGTCGGCCCGGAGGCGTTCACCGAGGTCCGCTACCTGGCGCACCACAAGCAGCTGCAGGCCCTCGACGTCATCCCGCGGGTGAGCGCCGAGTTCGCGGAGATCTTCGGCCGCACCTCCGGCGGGCTCATGCACCACTACCGCACGGAGGACGCCGAGACGATCATCGTGTGCCTCGGCTCGGTGACGGGCACCCTGCGCGACGTCGTCGATGAGCGCCGGGAGCAGGGGGAGAGGATCGGCGTGCTCTCCATCGTCTCGTTCCGCCCCTTCCCCGCCGCCGCGGTGCGTGCCGCCTTGGAGAACGCCACCCGCTTCATCGTCCTGGAGAAGGCGTTCTCCGTCGGCATCGGCGGCATCGTCTCCTCCCACTGCCGCGCCGCCATGCGTGGGAAGCGCTTCACGGGTGCGACAACTGTTTCGGCGTCTGCCCCGACAACGCTGTGACCAAGATCGCAGCAGGTGAGTACGAGTTCAAGTACGACTCCTGCAAGGGCTGCGGCATCTGCGCGGAGGAGTGTCCGTGCGGTGCCATATCCATGATCCCGGAGGAGAACTAACCGACACCGTGCCGTAATGTGAACGGTCATGACGACCACCCATCATTACCCCGCCAAGACGCCGCGCACCCCGCTGCACGTCCTGGCGAATGTCATCCGCGGCGGCCTCATCGGCATGGCGGAACTCGTGCCGGGCATCTCCGGCGGCACCGTCGCGCTTGTCGTCGGTATCTACGAGCGCGCCCTCAACACCGGTAACCAGCTCCTGCGCCGTGAATTCGGCAAGGTGGACTGGGCGTTCCTCATCGCCGTCGGCGTGGGCATGGTCACCGCCGTGTTCTCCCTGTCCACGGTCCTGCACAACTTCGTGGAGAACTCCCCTGAGTACGCCCGCGCCCTCTTCCTCGGCATGGTCGCCGTGTCCATCTGGGTGCCGCTGGCCATGATGGACCCCCGTGACCTGCGCCGCCGGGTCGGCATGGTCATCCCGCTGTTCCTGGTCGCCGCGGTCGTCGGCTTCCTGGGCACCAGCTTCGTCTCCGCCCCGCGCGAGGATCCCGCCCTGCCGATCATCTTCGTCGCGGCGGCGGTCGCGGTGTGTGCGCTGGTCCTGCCGGGTATCTCCGGTTCCTACATGCTGCTGGCCGTCGGCCTGTACACGCCGATCATGGGCTCGCTGTCGAACCGCGAGTGGCCCGTCATCTTCACGTTCATGGCCGGCGCCCTGGTCGGTATCGCCCTGTTCGTCAAGGTCCTCACCTGGGCCCTGGAGAAGCACCGCACGATCACCCTGACCATCATGGCGGGCCTCATGCTCGGCTCCCTGCGTTCCCTGTGGCCGTGGCAGACCGCCGACGCGGACCTGCTGTCCCCGGGCGACAACGTTCTCCCGGTCATCGGTCTCATCGTGCTCGGCGGTGCCGTGGTCGCGACGTTCATCATCGCCGACCGCGTGGCCACCACCCGCCGCGAGTCCGAGATCATCGCCACCGAGCAGCCGGCATGACCGCCCGCCGCAGCCTCCTGGCGGCGGTGACGGTCGCGGCGTCGATAAGCATGTCGGCGTGTGTCACCAACGTCGAGGACGGCCACCCGGAGGGGTGGCAGCCGATCATCCCGGACGAGGTTCCCGAAATCGCGGCGCTGGTGCCGGATGAGGTGGCCGCCGACGGCGTGCTCACCGGCGGCGTCAACCCGCCGTTCGCGCCCTTCGAGCTCAAGGACTCCGACGGCACCATCATCGGCCTGGAGATGGACCTGGCGGCGGCCACCGCAGCCGTCATGGGTCTCGAGTTCCAGCCGGTGGAGCAGGACTTCGCCATGATCCTGCCCGCCGTGCAGGCCGGCACCCTCGACGCGGGCACCACGGGGCTGACGGACAACGAGGAGCGGCGGAAGAACTTCGACTTCGTCAACTTCCTCTACGCCGGCATCCAGTGGGCGCAGCCGACGGGGTCCGACGTCGACCCGGCGCACCCCTGCGGTCTGACCGTCGCGGTGCAGCGCACCACCGTCTCCGAGACCGACGACGTCCGCCCCAAGTCCCAGGCGTGTGAGGAGGCCGGGGATGACCCCGTCACCGTCCTGTCCTACGACACCTCCGACAACGCGGCGCTCGCCGCGCTCATCGGGCGTGCCGACGCCCTGTCCGCCGACTCCCCCGTCACCGCCTGGGCCGTCTCGCGTTCCGACGGCCGCCTGGAGCTCACCGGCGACATGTTCGACGCCGCCCCCTACGGCTGGGCCGTGCCGAAGGACTCCCCGCTGGGCCCGGCGATGGCCACCGCGTTGCAGCACCTCATCGACACCGGTGACTACGAGCGCATCCTCGCCCAGTGGGGCGTGACCACCGGTCTCATCGACCGCGCCATGATCAACGAGAAGGAGATCGCATGAGCACCCCCGCCACTCCGGCACCGATCCAGGCGAAGCCGCTGCGCCACCCGGGCCGCTGGATCCTCGCGGCCGTCGTGCTGGGCCTGTTCGCCTGGTTCATCATCGGCGCGCTGCGCAACGAGGCCTACGGCTGGGAGACCTACCGGGCGTACCTCTTCGACACCCGCATCGCCACCGCCGCCCTGCACACCCTGGCGCTGACGGTGCTGGCCATGCTCATCGGCGTGGTCCTCGGCGCGACGCTGGCCGTCATGCGCATGTCGCCCAACCCGGTGCTGCGCGGCGTGGCATGGGTGTACCTGTGGGTGTTCCGTGGGACACCGGTGTACGTGCAGCTGGTGTTCTGGGGCCTGCTCGGGTCGCTTTATCAAAGTATCAACGTCGGGTTCGCGGAGATTGACCTGCAGTCCCTGCTGAAGAACGCCTTCCTCCTCGCCGTGCTGGGCCTGGGCCTCAACGAGGCCGCCTACATGGCCGAGATCGTCCGCTCCGGTATCTCCTCGGTCCCCGAAGGCCAGATGGAGGCCTCCAAGGCCCTCGGCATGAGCTGGACCATGACCATGCGCCGCACCGTCATGCCGCAGGCCATGCGCATCATCATCCCGCCGACGGGCAACGAACTGATCTCCATGCTCAAGACCACCTCGCTCGTCGTCGCCGTGCCCTACACCCTCGAGCTCTACGGCCGCTCCATGGACATCGCCGCCGCGCTCTTCGAGCCGGTGCCCATGCTGCTGGTGGCCGCCACCTGGTACCTCGCCGTCACCTCCCTGCTCATGGTCGGCCAGTACTACCTGGAGAAGCACTTCGAGAAGGGCGCGCGCCGCGAGCTCACCGCCCGCCAGCTCGCCGCCCTGGCCGACGCCGAGGGCACCGTCCCCGGCAACATTTCCGTCGTGAAGGAGAACTGACATGACCGAGCTCATGATCGACGCCCAGCAGGTCTGCAAGTCCTTCGGCTCCCTCGAGGTGCTCACGGGCATCGACCTGCAGGTCCCCCGCGGTGAGGTCGCCTGCCTCATCGGCCCCTCCGGCTCCGGCAAGTCCACCTTCCTCCGGTGCGTCAACCACCTCGAGAAGGTCACCGCCGGCCGCCTCTACGTCGACGGCGACCTCATCGGTTACCGCGAGCGCGACGGCGTCCTCTACGAGATCTCCGAGAAGGAGGCCGCCCGCCAGCGTGCCGACATCGGCATGGTCTTCCAGCAGTTCAACCTCTTCCCCCACCGCACGGTGCTGGAGAACGTCATCGAGGCGCCCGTCCACGTCAAGGGCACCCCGGTGGCCACCGCGAAGAAGCGCGCCCTCGAACTGCTCGACCAGGTCGGACTGGCACACAAGGCGAACGCCTACCCGGTGCAGCTCTCCGGCGGTCAGCAGCAGCGCGTCGCCATCGCCCGCGCCGTCGCGATGGACCCCAAGCTCATGCTTTTCGACGAGCCCACCTCCGCCCTCGACCCCGAGCTCGTCGGAGAGGTCCTCCGCGTCATGCGCGAGCTGGCCGACGACGGCATGACCATGCTCGTGGTCACCCACGAGATGGGCTTCGCCCGCGAGGTCGCCGACACCGTCGTGTTCATGGACGGCGGCCGCGTCGTCGAGGCCGGCACCCCGGCGCAGGTGCTGGACAACCCGCAGGAGGGCCGCACCCGCGCGTTCCTCTCCTCGCTGTTCTAACGCAGGTCCCGGGAGTCGAAGATGTTGCGCTGGTCGAGGAAGTCGAACACGAAGCGCACCGCCGACTCGCGGTAGTTGATGAACTGCCCGGCCCGCAGCAGCCCCACCACGTCGTCGAGATCCGCCCAGCGGACCTCGGCGACCTCGTCGTTGGGCACGGCGGCCAGGGGCAACGGGACGTCGGTACGCAGCAGGTAGAAGTCGTCGAAACCGTACTGGAAGTTGAACGTGAAGCTGGGGCGCGCGAGCTCGATGTCGAGGCCGAGTTCCTCCCGGACCTCCCGCAGCGCGCCCTCGCGGCTGGTCTCCCCGGCGTGAACGCTGCCGCCGACGGAGAAGTCCCACAGGCCCGGCCAGTCCGGTTTGGTGTCGGTGCGGCGCTGGATGAGCATCTGCCCGCGGTCGTTGAACAGGCACACGTGGACGACGACGTGCAGCTCACCGTCGCGCAGCCCGGCAGCCCGGTCGGCGGTGCGGCCGAGGGGCAGGCGGTTGTCGTCGAGCAGGTCCCACAGCTCACTCACGGCAACCACTCCGCGGCGACCTCACCGGTGTAACCCTGCTCCCGCAGCGTGGTGACCCACTCCTCCAGCGGCAGGCTGCCCGTCCCCGGGGCACCGCGGCCGGGGTTGTCGGCCACCTGCACGTGCTCCGGCGGGACGCTGAGATCGACGGCGTCGTTGACCGCCAGGTGGTAGAGGTCGAGCAACAGCCCACCGTACTCGAGGAGCGGGCGCGCGTCGTCGACGGTGGTGACCGGGTAGTCCGGGGTCGCCGAGATCGGCTCCACCATGGCCACTCCCCCGAATCGCCTGCCGACGTCCCGTGCCACCGCCGCGAACCTGCGTTCCTGGTCGGCGCTCAGCTCGGTCCCACCGCGGCCGAGGAGGAGGTTGAACCGGCGCACCCCGGTGAGCTCGTGGAAGCGCTCGACGGCGTCGAGGTGGGCGTCGGGAAGATCCTGTTCATGGAGGATGCCGCGGTCGCCGGCAGCCAGGTCACCGCCGAACATGTTGAGGGCGATGAGCTGCTTGTTCCTGGCCTCGAGCTCGCCGACTACGTGGCGGATCTCCGCGTCCGTCGGGTCCGGGTGGGCGAAGGGCCACCACAGCTCGACCCTGGTCGTCGGGGCGGCGTCGAGGCCCTCGAGGTAACTAGTGCGTCCGATGGAGCAGTTCGTCGCGGTGATCATGCGCTCCACTCTACGATGGTCACATGGACAACAAGGTTGCAGTGGTCACCGGTGCCGGCGGTGGACTGGGAAGAATGTTCGCGCAGGCCCTGGGTGCCGACGGCTGGTCCGTCGCCCTCCTGGGGCGCACCCGCGAGACCCTCGAGGAGACCGCCGCCGGAGTGGCGGATGCCCTCGTGGTGGTGTGCGACGTGGCGGACGAGGAGTCGGTGGCGGGTGCCTTCGACGAGATCACGGGGCACTACGGTCGCCTCGACCTGCTGGTGAACAACGCCGGGGTCCCCGGCCCCACCGGTGAACTGCACACCATCGACCCCGCAGAGTGGCGCCGCACCTTCGAGACCAACACCACCGGCGTGTTCCTGTGCACGCAGGCCGCTTTCGCGTGGATGGCCGACAACGGCGGCGGGCGCATCATCAACAACGGTTCCATCGCCGGCCACTCCCCGCGCGCCGGCGTCGCCGCCTACGCCGCGTCGAAGGCGGCGGTGGCCAGCCTCACGGTGTCGACCTCCCTCGACGGGCGCCCCCACGGCATCACCGCCACCGAGCTCGACATCGGCAACGCCCGCACCGCCCTGCTGGGTTCTTTCACCGGCTCCGAGCCGATGTTCGACGCCGCCGAGGCCGCCCGCCTTCTCGTGGCCGTCGCCGCGATGCCGGCCGAGGTGAGCGTCGATCAGGTGACCGTGACGGCCGCGGGCATGCCCTACCTCGGCCGGGGATAACCACCGGTAGAACGGCACTTTTCCACCCCCGGGGGTGGTCATGTCCGATGGACGTTCTAGAGTGCGGGTCGAACACTCTAGCGACACCCTGGGAGGTGTGTCCCGTGTCCGCCTACTACACAGTCAACAATCCCGACGACCCCCTGGCGGTGGCCTCCACCGCCGTCACCCGGGCGCAGTACACCCTGTGGCGCGGCCAGGCCGACGCCGTCGACGTCCAGCTCGACTCCGACGCCGTCTACGCGCCCATCGTCCGTTCCACGGGCGAGGGCAAGTGGACGGTCGAACACAACCTGTTCGCCCTCGCGACCCTCGACGAGCTGCCGCGGCTGCGGGCGCTCGTCGAGGAGCTGTACCACCTCGACATGAAGCGCCTGCGCGCCATCGAGTCCGCACTGGCCATGGCCGACCGGGAGTACTTCCCGCAGCTGGACTCCCGGATCACCGAATACCTCACCCCCACCCGTGCCAACCAGCCGTTGCCCTCCCCGAAGGCGATCAAGAAGCGGATCCAGGCGATGGTCAACGAGCTCGACTGCTCGATCACCACCGACCAGGAGGACCCGGATCTGCCCCAGCTCACCTACCACGTGGAGTTCAACGCCGACGGCACCGCGGACTTGTCCGCCCGGATGGATGCGGCGTCGGCGGCGGCCGTCGACAAGCGGGTGCGGGCACTGGCCCGGAAGCGGGGCATCGGCCTCGCCGAGGCGCACGCGCTGCTGGTCACCGGAGAGGACGAGGGGGTGACGGTCACCCTCAACCTCTACCGGGCGCACGATGTGCCCGACGCCCCGACTTACCTGCCCCGGGCCGGCTGGCTGAACCCGCACCGCTCCGCGGAATGGGAGGGCAGGGCCACCACGACCCGGGACATGGACATCATCCGCGACAAGGTGAGCCGGGGATACAACACGCCGGAGGACATCGAGGCCTGCGTCGAGGGCATCGACGACCAGTGCATCTTCCCCTGCTGCGAGGCTCCGGGGGAATTTTGCGACAACGACCACACCGTCGACTACGACGACGGCGGGCCGACCACCGCAGGCAACCTGCGGAAGCTGTGCCGCCGTCACCACAACCTCAAGACGTCGGGCCACATCCGCTACGTCATCTGCCCCGCCACCGGCAACGCCATCTTTCTCTTCGCCGACGGCAGCTGGGTGGAGAACGAGTCGGACGGCCCGCTGGCCGCGGAGAACCGCAGGTGGGTGCAGACCTTCCGGCAGCGCCGTGACGCCCGCAACGAGCGCGTCCGGGCCGCGGCGCAGGAGCGCCGACGTCTGCTAGGCGAGGCCGCTGATGCCGCGCACGAGGGCGGTGACACCGCCGGCGGTGGCGAGCAGGAGGGCGAGGGTTCGTGCCCGTGGTCGGCTGACCTTCTTACTGAGGCGGACGCCGAGCCACAGGCCGACGGCCATGCCGATGATGCCCACGGGCCACACGAGCCAGTTGGTGTCTGAGAGGTCACCCGCACCGAGGAGGATCTTGATGCCGAAGGAGATGGCGCCGGCCACCATGAAGATGGGCTGCAGGGTGGCGGCGAAGGACTGCTGCGCCCAGCGCGACGCCTGCGCGTACACGGTGATCGCGGGTCCGGCGATGCCGGCGAGGGTGTTCATGAAGCCGCCGACAACACCGGCCACCACGGCGGGCGCGTTGCCGGTGGCCGGCGGGATGTACTTCTGCCCGAAGGTGGTCACGGCCAGCGCCAGGAGCAGCAGCGCGCC
The DNA here is from genome assembly GCF_900177745.1 of Corynebacterium pollutisoli. Taxonomy (GTDB): domain Bacteria; phylum Actinomycetota; class Actinomycetes; order Mycobacteriales; family Mycobacteriaceae; genus Corynebacterium; species Corynebacterium pollutisoli. The sequence goes on from NZ_FXAR01000005.1 coordinate 61,693, forward strand.
GACGAGGGCCTGCAGCAGCGCCGGGGAGAACTCCCGCACGAGCAGAGCTCCGGGTACCGCGCCGATGATGAGCACGGAGGCGATGAGGGAGAACTTCCGCCAGTCGACGTACTCGCGGACGGTGGCCGTGGTCGCGGCGGCGTTGAGGAACGCCAGGACATTGACCACGAGGATGCCCTCGACCGGGCCCATCGTCACCGCGAGGACCGGGCCGGCGACGAGCCCGAGGCCCATGCCGGAGATCCGTTGCAGGGCGGACCCGACGAGGACGATGAGGAGAAGGAGCAGGAGATCGGCAAGCACCCGCTCAGACTACTCCCCCTATTGGGAGTACTTCTCCTTGACCGCGTCGACGACCGGGTCCGGCAGCAGACCGGAGACGTCACCGCCGTACTTGGCGACCTCCTTGCACAGGGAGGAGGAGATGTAGCCGTACTTCTCGTCGGTGAGGAGGAAGAAGGTGTCGATCCCCGACAGGCGACGGTTCATCTGCGCCATCGGCAGCTCGTACTCGTAGTCGAGCGCGGTGCGCAGGCCCTTGACCAGCGCGGAGATCCCGTGCTCGGAGGTGTAGTCGACGAGCAGTCCACCCCACCAGTCGACGCTGAGGTTGGGGACGTCGGCGGTGACCTCCCGGATGAGGTCCATGCGCTCGTCGATGGTGAACAGCCCCGACTGCTTGTTGGGGTTGCCGGTGACCAGCACGACGACCTCGTCGAAGTGGCTGGCGGCGCGGCGGAAGATGTCGAGGTGCCCCATGGTCACGGGGTCGAAGGATCCTGGGCAGACGGCTTTCACTTAAACGTCCTCTCGGTGGTAGACGGCCATGTCCATGCGTGCGATGCCGTAGGTGCGCTTCTTCAGTTTCTGGGTGGTGGGCACGTACTCCGGCGGCCAGGCGGTCTCCGGGGAGGACACGTGGCGCTCGACGACCACGGCGGCACCGTCGACCAGCGCGGGCTTCAGCGCCTCGAGCATCTCGACGACGGCCTCGTCGGTGAGCTCGTACGGCGGGTCGGCGAGCACCATGGTGAAGTGCTCCCGCGGGGCGTGCGCCAGGTAGGTGGACGCCTTCGTCTCCTCGATGCTCACGCGGGGATGCTTCACGACGTCCGCGTTGTGCCGGATGATCTTCACGGCCGCCGGGTTGTTCTCCACGAGGACCACCTCGGCGGCACCGCGGGAGGCGGCCTCGAGGCCGAGGGCCCCGGAGCCGGCGAAGAGGTCGAGGACGCGGGCGTCGGCGAAGCCGAAGCGGACCTGGAGCGAGGAGAAGAGCCCCTCGCGGGCGCGGTCGGAGGTGGGGCGGGTGCCGGCGGGCGGGACCTTGATCCTCCGGCCGCGGGCCTCTCCGGAGACGATGCGGGTCATTCGGTGACCTCCAGCAGCAGGTCGCCGCCGAGGACATCCTGGAAGTCCTCCACGGCGAGGCGCCCGACGACACCCGGCCCCGGCGCCAGGACGGGGGCCTCGAGTTTGACGGCCTCGACGGTGGCCAGCGGTTCACCGGTGGTGACGTGGTCGCCGGCGGCCACGTGGTAGCGCACGATGCCGGCGAAGGGGGCGCAGATATCCATGCCCTACACCCTAGCTTTTCTCCAGGTACTCCCGGTCCACGCGGTCGATCTCCAGGACGAGGCGCTGGGCGAGCAGCGGGTGGCGTTCGACGAGGGCGGTCGCGTCGCTGGTAGCGCGGTCGATGATGGGAAAGTCCCGCAGCAGGTTGAGCAGGCGGACGGTTTTCGCGGCGCCGGACTGGCTGGTGCCCAGGACATCGCCCTCCTGGCGGTGGAGAAGGTCGAGCTCGGCGAGAGCGAAGCCGTCGGAGGTCTCGGCGACGGCGTGGATGCGCTGGTCGGCGTCGGAGCCTTTCTCGGCGAAGGTGTGGAAGATGCACAGCGACTCGTGCCCGCCACGGCCGACGCGGCCCCGCAGCTGGTGGAGCTGGGAGACGCCGAAGAGCTCGGATTCACGGATGAGCATGACGGTGGCGTTGGGGACGTCGACGCCGACCTCGATGACGGTGGTGGAGACGAGCACCTGCACCTCCCCGGAGGCGAAGCGGCGCATCATGAGGTCCTTCTCGTCGGCGGGCATGCGTCCGTGGAGGTAACCGACGTGGAAGTCACGGAAGGGGCCTTGACCAAGGATCTCGAAGAGGTCGAGGACGCCGCCGGGGCCGTCGATACGCGGGCACACCACGTAGGCCTGCCGTCCGGCCTCGACGTCCTGCCCGATGCGGGTGATGGCGCGTCGCACCCACGTCGGCTTGTACTCGGGCACGACGACGGACTCGATGGGGCGTCGCCCGCCGGGCAGCTCCCGCAGCGTGGACACCGCGAGATCACCGAAGACCGTCATGGCGATGGTGCGCGGGATCGGGGTGGCGGTCATGACGAGGAGGTGCGGGGTGAGCCCTTCGCGGCCCTTGGAGCGCAGACGGGCGCGCTGCTCGACACCGAAACGGTGCTGCTCATCCACCACGACGAGGCCGAGGTCGAAGAACTCGACGGTGTCCTGGATGATCGCGTGGGTGCCCACGACGATGTCGGCCTGGCCGGAGACGATGTCCAGCAGGGCCTGCCGTTTGACGGGCACGGGCATGGACCCGACCAGGGGGACGACCGAGACGTTAAGACCGGCGTCGGCGAGCAGGGACGTCAGCGTGCGGGCGTGCTGGACGGCGAGCACCTCGGTGGGAGCGAGCATGGCGCACTGGTGACCGGCGTCGACGGCCTGCAGCATCGCGACGAGGGAGACGACCGTCTTGCCGGAGCCGACCTCACCCTGCAGGAGGCGGCTCATCGGGTCCCCGGAGTCGAGGTCGGTGGTGATGTCCGTGATGACCTGCTGCTGCCCCTCGGTCAGCTCGTAGGGCAGGGCGGCGAGCAGCCCGGCGCGGTGGCCGTCGTCGACCGGGGTGAGGGGCGGGGCGTCGCGACGCAGGGTCTCCAGGCGGCGCAGCGCCATGACGAGGCCGAGGGTGAGGGCCTCGTCGTACTTGAGTCGTTCCTTGTGCGGTTCGGGCCCCTCGGGGCCGGGGAAATGCACGCCGCGCAGCGCCTCGTCGAAACCGGGCATCCCCTCGGGTGCCTCGCCGAGCGGTTCCGCGACGGGGTCGAGGGTGTCGAGGACGTGTTTGACCGCCGCCATGATGCGCCACGAGGCCATGCCGGCGGTGGCGGGGTAGATCGGGATGTACTCCAGCCCGGCGAAGAGGTCGTCGGGTTCGCCGTAGAGGGCGATGGTCTTCATGGAGCCGGAACCGGCCATCTTCTCCCCCGGTCCGGGCAGGACGAGGAAGTCGGGGTGCTGCAGCTGCGGGGTGTTCCGGAAGAAGCGCAGCTTGCCGGAGAACATGGCCCGCTTCCCGGGGCGGAGGTAATGCTGGATGTAGCGGGCGTTGAAGAAGGAGGCGGTGAAACGGGTGCGGCCGTCGGTGAGCGACACCTGCGTGACGGTGCGTTTGTCGCGCTGGAAGTCCTGGATGGACAGGACCTCGCCGACGCAGGTGATCATGTCGCCCTCGGCGGCGTCGTCGGCGAGGACGTCGGAACCGTGGCGGGACCAGGCACGAGGGAAGTGCTGCAGCAGGTCCATGCAGGTGGTGTAGCCGAAGGCCTTGTCCAGTGCCTTCGCCTCCTTGGCGGGCAGGACGTCGGCCAGCAGACGCTCGTCACGCCACCCGAGCACGCTACTCGACCCCGATCTCCACGAGGTGTCCCAGCCCGTCCGCGGGGAAGGCCATGACGTCGACGTCGAGCGCCGCGTCGAGCTTGTCGACGTCGACGTCCGTCCCGGTGAGCAGGATGACGTGCTCACCGCCGTCGGCGAGGAGGCGGCGGCAGGCGGCCTCGGTGGCGTCCTCGACGCTGTGGGTGGGGGTGGCCACGATGGCGGTGCGCATGGCCGCGGCGGCCTCGGTCATCGTGTACGCGGCGACGCCGATGGGGGCCTCCGGGTCGTGGACGCTCAGCGCCGCGATCCCGCTCACGAGGCGTGAGGTGGGCACGATGGTGAAGGTCTGCTCGAAGGCGTGGGTGGCCCGCTCGACGGACACGAGCTGACGGCGGTCGAGCAGGCCGTTGGGCAGGAGGATGAGCTCCTGCGCCCGGGAGGAACGCACCTGGCCGAGGATGTCGGAGACGACGCTCTCCCCCGGCGCGACGACCACGGCACCGGCCTCCCGGTAGAGCTCGGCGACGGAGCCGGGCGGGGTGACGGCGACGACGACGCGGCGGGGGGCGTCGACCTGCGGGGCGTCGGGAAGCACCTCGAGGCGGAGGTCACTGACGGCACCGGCGGAGAAGGCGGTCTCGATGACGCGGCCGGCGGTGCGGGAGTGGATGTGGACACGGCCCGAGGTGTCGTCGGCGCGGGCGATGACGAGGCTCTCGCCCAGCGGGGCGATGCGGGCCTGCAGGTCGTCGAGGTCACCGACGAAGAAGAAGGTGACCTCGAGGTCGGCGGCCGGGCCGTTGGGGCTGGCCTCCACCTGCGGGAGTTCCTCGGTGCCCTCGATCTCGGCGAGGAGGGTCTCCAGGAGAACGACGAACCCGGTGCCGCCGGCGTCGACGACCCCGGCCTCGCGGAGCACGTCGAGCTGGGAGGGGGTGTTGGCCAGGGCGGTGCGGGCGGCGTCGAGGGCGGCGGTGGCCACGGCGTGCAGGTCCCCGGAGGTGGATTCCGCGGCGAGGGCGGCGGCGCGCAGGACGGTGATGACGGTGCCCTCCACCGGCTCGGCGATCGCCCGGTCCACGAGGGTGACCGCCAGGGTGAGCGAGCGGGCGATGCTGTCGCCGTCGACGCTGCCGCGGGCGGCGGAATCGGCGACCGCGCGCAGCACCTGGGAGAGCACGAGCCCGGAGTTGCCGCGGGCCCCGCGCACGCTGCCGCTGGCGAGGGCCGCGGCGACGGCGGCGACATCGGCGTCGGCGGGCAGACGGTCGACCTCCGCGAGGGCCGCCTCCATGGTGTGGGTCATGTTGGAGCCGGTGTCGGCGTCCGGGACCGGGAAGACGTTGAGAGCGTTGATCTCCGCGCGACGGGCGGAGAGTTCGGCGACGGCGCGCGCCGCCCAGGCGTGGAGTCGGGGGCCGTCTAGCTCTCGCGGATGGGACATAACGCCGTAGTCTACAGCCGCCAGTCCACCGGTTCCGCTCCAACAGACGTCAGATACTCATTCGCCCGAGAAAAGGGGCGGGAGCCGAAGAATCCGCGGGAGGCCGACAGCGGTGAGGGGTGCGGGGACTCGATCCGCGGGGTGTCCCCGAGGAACCGGGCGGCCCCCTGCGCGTCCCGACCCCACAGGATCGCCACGAGCGGCCTCCCCCGGGCGGCGAGCGCCCGGATCGCGGCCTCGGTCACCGCCTCCCAACCCTGCCCGCGGTGGGAGCCGGCCTCCCCGGGGCGCACGGTGAGCACCCTGTTGAGCAGGAGCACGCCCTGCCGGGACCACGGGGTGAGGTCGCCGTCCTGCGGCGGGGTCACGCCGAGGTCCGACTGCAGCTCCCGGTGGATGTTCACGAGGCTGCGCGGGGGGCGGACGCCGGGGTGCGTCGAGAAGCTCAGTCCCATCGCGTGGCCGGGCGTGGGGTACGGGTCCTGGCCGACGATGAGCACCTTCACGTCGTCGAAGGGGTCCTGGAACGCGCGGAGGATGTCGTTCCCGGCGGGCAGGTAGGCGGGTTCGGCGCGCAGGAAGTCGCCGAGGTCGTGGATCTGCTTCTCGACGCCCGCGAGCGCCGGCTTCCACGATTCGTGCACGGGCAGCGCCATCAGAAGCTCACCCACCCGTGGCCGTACTTCGGGGTTTGGCCGTCGATGGTGACGGCCTCGCCGCGGATGACCCGGCCGATGACGTGGAACCCGGAGGGCGGGTCGCCGGCGGTGGTGGCCAGGAGGGTGTGGTCCTCGCCGCCGGTGAGGACCCACTCCCAGGGGTCGGCGTCGAGAAGCTCGGCGGCCTCCCACACGATCGGCGGGGGCATGATGTCCGCCGAATGGAGATCGATGCCGACGCCGGAACGGCGGGCGATGGTGGTGAGGTCGACGATGAGGCCATCGGAGTTGTCGGTCATGGCGGTCGCCCCCGTGGCCCGCGCGACGACCCCGCGGCCGGGGGTCAGCGTCGGGGCGCAGTGGGCGTCGATGAGCGGACGCAGGTGCTCGGGGACATCGCGCCCGAAGCGCTCGAGGAGCGCCAGGCCCGCCCCGGACCAGCCGATCCGCCCGTGCGCCACGACGCGCTGCCCCGGGCGCGCCCGGTCGAGGGTGAGCTCGGGGCGCGAGCCGCCGAGGGAACCGATGGCCGTGACCGACAGGACGAGGTCGTTTCCGGAGGTGAGGTCGCCGCCGACCAGCTCGGCAGAGTACTCCCCCACCTTGGCGTGGATGCCCTCGGCGATGCCCCGCAGGTAGGACACCGGGGTGTGCGGCGGTGCGGACACGGCCAGCAGCGCGGCGATGGGACGCGCCCCCATGGCCTCGATGTCCGCGAAGTTCTGCACGATCGACTTCCGGCCGATCTCCTCCGGGGTGGACCAGTCGACGCGGAAGTGCCGGCCCTCGATGAGCATGTCCGTCGTCGCCACCGCCCGGGAGTTCGGGGAGGCGTGGCTGAGGACGGCGGCGTCGTCGCCGTTGCGGTTCGACGGCGCGGCGGAGACAATCGCCTCGATCGCGCGGTGTTCTCCGACGTCACCGAGCGTCGGGCCCGAATAGTGGGCGGGAAAGCTGGTCACGCCGACCCTTTCGATAGACTTCACATACATGAGCTCCGCTTACCAACCTAGTCGTTCCGGTCGTGCCGCCATCTATCTCTCCCTGGTGTTGGCGGTCGCACTGGTTCTCGGTGTCGTCGTCGGCGCGAAGGTGGTGTTCGACCGGGTGGCCAAGCAGCCGGTCCCCATGAGCGACCTGCCGGCTCCGCTCGCGGACTCCCCCGAATGCGCGTCCTTCCTGGACACCCTCCCCGACGAACTCATCGGCCACGACCGCGCCGAGATCCTCGAGCCGGCCCCGGACGGGGTCGCCGCCTGGTCCTCGAGCTCCGTGGAGCGCGTCACCCTGCGCTGCGGCGTGGACCTCCCGCTGCAGTACACCGCCTACGCCCCCACCGAGGAGGTCGACGGCGTCGAGTGGCTGCGCATCACCGACGCCACCCCCGGCTCCACCCTGCAGACCTGGTACGCGGTGGACCGCGAGCAGGTCGTGGCCGTCACCGCGGATGCGGAGTCCCTGGGCCGCCACGCGGAGCCCGTCTCCGGTCTGAGCGGGTCCGTGGCCACCCTGCCCGTCGCGGAGCACGAGCCGTTCCCGGCCCCGCTCTCCCAGCTCGCCGCCGGCGACACCGCCGTGTGCGGCGACCTCCTCGCCGCGCTGCCGGACACCGTCGCCGAGGACCACGAGCGTATCGACGTCCCCGAGGACCACACCGTCGCCTGGGTCGCCGACGGCCGCGAGCCGGTCGTCCTGCGCTGCGGCGTCGCTCCGCCGGAGAACTACCAGCCGGGCATCCAGCTCAACCAGGTCAACGACATCGTCTGGTTCGAGGACACCGTCCTCGCCTCCGGCACGACCGCGGGCACCTGGTTCGCCCTCGGCCGGGAGACGGACATCGCCGTGAGCACCCCGCAGGACGTGAGCAGCGAGGTGCTGGTTCAGCTCGGCGACGTCATCGCCGCGGAGACTGCAGAGCAGTAGTCACGAGGACGTCGAGAAGCTCCTCGTAGGCGACGCCGGAGGCGGCGAACACCTGCGGGTACATGGAGATCGGCGTGAAGCCGGGCATGGTGTTGATCTCGTTGAGCACCGGGCCGTCGGCGGTGAGGAAGAAGTCGACGCGCGACAGGCCCTGGCAGTTGAGCGCGCGGAAGGTGGCGACGGCCAGCTCGCGGATCCGGTCGTTGACCTCGTCGGAGTAGGGCGCCGGGATGGTGGGGCTGACGACCGTGTCGAGGTACTTCGTCTCGAAGCCGTAGAACCCCTCCTCCGAGTCGCCGGTGCCGTTGAGCTTCGCCGGGACGGACGCCACGAGCGAGCCGTCCGGGTACTCGAGCACGCCGACCTCGACCTCGTCGCCGATGATCTCGGCCTCGATGATGACCTTGTCGTCGGACTCGCGGGCCGAGGCGATCGCCGTCGGCAGATCCGCCCAGTCGGTGACCCGGGACACGCCGATGGAGGAACCACCGCGCGCCGGCTTGACGAACACCGGCAGGCCGAGGCGCTCCTTCTCCGCGTCCGGGATGTCGGTCTCCGCCCCGCGCAGGATGAGCTCGGCGGTGATGGGCAGCCCCTCGGCGGCGGCCAGCTTCTTGGTGAACTCCTTGTCCATGCCGCATGCCGAGGCCAGCACCCCGGCGCCGACGTAGGGCAGCCCGACGAGCTCGAGCATGCCCTGGATGGTGCCGTCCTCGCCGTAGGGTCCGTGGAGGACGGGGAAGAGGACGTCGACGCGCGCGTGCGGCTGGCCGGTGTCCAGGTTGAGGATGAGTCCGTTGTCCTGCGGGTCGAGCGACAGCGCCAGCTCCTCCCGCTTCTCGACGCTCGGCAGCACCCCGTCCGCGATGCGCAGCCGCGAGTGGTCGGACTCCCCGACCGTCCACATGCCGTCCTTCGTGATGCCGATGGGGATGACCTGGTACTTGTCGGAGTCGAGGTGGCTCATGATGGCGCCCGCGGACACGCAGGAGATCTCATGCTCGGTGCTGCGGCCGCCGTAGACGACGCCGACTGTGATGCGCTGTTCCATAGGCAGGAAGCCTACCGCGCGGTCACTCCGCCTTCTTGGAGCGACCCATGAGTGCGGCGATCATGTCGCGGACGTCGAGACCCCGGTGGCACACGGCGTACACGGCCTGCGTGATGGGCATTTCCACCTTGTTGGCCTGCGCCAGCTGGAACACCGAGTTCGAGGAGATGACACCCTCGGCGACCTGGCCGTGGGTGGCCTTCTTCGCCTCCTCCAGGGTGCCACCCTCGCCGAGGCGGACGCCGAAGGAACGGTTACGCGACAGCGGGGAGGAGCAGGTGGCCACGAGGTCACCGAGGCCGGCGAGCCCGGCGAAGGTGCGCTGGTCCGCGCCGAGGGCGTGGCCCAGGCGGGAGATCTCCGCCAGACCACGGGTGATGATGGTGGCCAGCGTGTTCTCGCCGAAACCGAGCCCGGTGGCCACACCGCAGGCGAGGGCGATGACGTTCTTGCAGGCACCGCCCAGCTCCACGCCGACGACGTCGGTGTTCGTGTAGGGGCGCAGGTACGGGGTCGCCACGGCGGCCTGCACCAGCTTGGCGCGGTTCTCATCGGTGCAGGCGATGACGGTGGCGGCCGGCTGCTCCTCGGCGATCTCGCGGGCCAGGTTCGGACCGGAGAGCACGGCGATGCGGTCGGTGTCGGCCCCGGTGATCTCGGCGATGACCTCGCTCATGCGCAGGTGGGTGTCGGTCTCCACACCCTTGGAGATGCTCACCAGCGTCGAGTCGGAGGGCAGCAGCGGCGTCCAGGCCTCCAAGTTGTCGCGCATCGTCTGGCTGGGGACGGCGAAGATGACGATGGCCGCGGAGTCCAGGGCCCGCTCCGCGTCGTGCGTGGCGACGACGGACTCCGGCAGGCGGATGTCCGGCAGGTAGTCGGGGTTGGCGCGGGTGTCCTGGATCTGCTCGGCCAGCTCGGCGCGGCGAGCCCACAGAGTGACGGTGTTGCCGGCGTCGGCGAAGACCTTGGCCAGGGTGGTTCCCCATGAACCGGCACCCATGATCGCTACGTTGACCACGCGCTGCTCCTTATCTGTTTCGTTTGCAAACCAGCTTAAAGGATGGGTTGGTGCTGCGAATAAGCCGCAGGTGCGGGAAAATGGGGGGAACCGTATCCGCAACCTACCTCTGAGGGGAATCATGCCGAAGAACAAGCAGCCGCACGAGGTTGACAAGGATCAGGTTCCCGAGCTTCTGGTCAACGGCCGTCACCAGGTGATTCCGGCCGATCCGGCGAAGGAGTTCCCGCGGGCGATGCTGGCCGCCGGGGCCGTGCTGTGGCGCGGTGACCTGGCCGATCTGGACTCCGTCGAGGTCGCCGTCATCCACCGCCCCTCCTACGACGACTGGTCCCTGGCCAAGGGCAAGGTCGACCCGGGTGAGTCCCTGCCCACCACCGCCACCCGCGAGATCCTCGAGGAGACCGGTTTCGAGATCCGCCTGGGCAAGCTGCTCGGTAAGGTGACCTACCCCGTCGGCGACCGCACCAAAGTGGTCTACTACTGGACCGGGGAGGTCCTCGGGGGCGAGTTCACCCCCAACGACGAGGTCGACGAGCTGCGCTGGCTCCCGATCGCGCAGGCCCGCGAAATCCTCTCCTACGAGGTCGACCGCCACGTGCTGGGCAAGGCGGAGAAGCGCTTCCGCCTGCCCGCCACCTCCCGGGTGCTCTACATCCGCCACGGCCGCGCGCATCAGCGCCGCAACTGGGACGGCGACGACAACCTGCGCCCGCTGGACAAGAAGGGGCGTCGTCAGGCCGAGATGCTCGTGCCCATGCTCCTGCCCTACAAGCCAGTCGCCGTGTACTCCGCCGAGCCGGAGCGGTGCCAGGCCACCGCCGCTCCCCTGGCGGATGAACTCGGCGTGGAGATCGTCGTGGACGAGATGTTCGGTGACAAGGCGTACGCCGAGAAGCCCGCCAAGTGCCAGCAGCGCTTCCAGGAGCTCGTCGACGCCGGCGGCACCTCCGTCGTCGTCTCCCAGGGCACCGCCATCCCCGACATGATCGCGTGGCTGAGCGCGAATGGACGCCTCCCGCTCGAGGCGATCGAGGCGAAGAAGGCGTCCGTGTGGGTGCTGTCCTTCCACGACGGCCAGCTGACGGGGGCGGATTACCTCACCAGCCCGCTGCCCGCGAAGTAGGGCTAGTTCTTCGGGCCCAGCTCGTCGACGAGGACCTCCTGGGCCACCTTCATGGCGGACAGTGCCGCCGGCGCGCCGCAGTAGCCGGAAGCGTGGATGATGGCCTCGGTGATCTCCTCGCGGGTCAGTCCGTTGGCCAGGCCGCCGCGCACGTGGCCGCGGAGTTCCTCGGTGGCGCGCAGGGCCACGAGCATGCCGATGTTGAGCAGGCTGCGGTCGCGCCTGGACAGGCCGTCGCGGGTCCACACGGACCCCCAGACGGTGGCGGTGATGTGGTGCTGGAGGTCCTCGCCGTCGGTGCCGGCGTTGCGGTCGAGTGCGGCGTCGACGAAATCGTCGCCCATGACCTCCCGTCGGATGCGGATGCCCTCGTCGTAGCGGTTGTCAGTCATGATGCCGACGGTACCCGCGCCTCATGACGACCACGGCGAGGATGACCCCGGACAGGGTGAGGATGACTCCGCTGGCGATCTCGGAGACCTGCTCGGGCACCGTGCCGTAGAAGCCGCAGAAGCGCCTGGTCACCCAGGGTTCGGCGAGCATGCCGAGCGGGAGGACGAGGCGGGCGATGAGGCTGGAGTGCGCCGCGACGCCGGCAAAGCCCAGCGGGATACCGAACACCGCGGCGGCGACGAACCCGTCCGGGGGCACGCTGCCCACCGCGATCCCCACGGCGTAGTGCAGGGTGATGGTGAGCAGCAGAATGCCCACACCCAGGGCGGCCCCGCGCAGCCAGCGGCCTGCCCCGACAGTTACGCCAGGGTGGTGTAGTCCACAAGGGCGGTGACGACGGCGAGCACCATCGCCACACCGAGAACTACTTTCGGCGGCACATGTTTCATCTAGCCGACGATAGTCGGCTTGTACGCCGGGCGCTTCTCCTCGTAGGCGGTGATGGCCGGCTCGTCGCGCAGCGTCAGGCCGATGTCGTCGAGGCCCTCCATGAGGCGCCAGCGGGTGTAGTCGTCGACGGAGAACTGGTAGGTGTTCTCGCCGGCGGTGACGGTGCGGGACTCGAGGTCGACGGTGATCTCCAGGCCCGGCTCGGCCTCGAGCTGCTTCCACAGCAGCTCGATGTCGGCCTCCTCCATCTGGGCGGCGAGCAGGCCGGCCTTGCCGGAGTTGCCGCGGAAGATGTCGGCGAAGCGCGGGGACAGGACGACGCGGAAGCCGTAGTCCATGAGGGCCCAGACGGCGTGCTCACGGGAGGAGCCGGTGCCGAAGTCGGGGCCCGCGACGAGCACGGAACCCTCGCGGTAGGGCTCCTGGTTGAGGACGAAGTCCTCGTCCTTGCGCCAGCCGGCGAACAGGCCGTCCTCGAAGCCGGTGCGGGTGACGCGCTTGAGGTAGACGGCGGGGATGATCTGGTCGGTGTCGACGTTCGAGCGGGTCAGCGGCACGCCGACGCCGGTGTGGGTGGTGAACTTCTCCATGGTGGTCTTCTCCTTCTACAGGTCGGCGGGGCTGGCCAGATGGCCGAGGACGGCGGTGGCGGCGGCGACCGGCGGGGACACGAGGTGGGTGCGGCCACCCGGACCCTGACGGCCCTCGAAGTTGCGGTTCGAGGTGGAGGCGGAGCGCTCACCCGGGGCGAGCTGGTCCGGGTTCATGCCGAGGCACATGGAGCAGCCGGCGGTGCGCCACTCGGCGCCGAAGTCGGTGAAGATCCTGTCCAGACCCTCCTCCTCCGCCTGCTGCTTGACCATGGTGGAGGACGGGACGACGAGCATGCGGGTGTTCTCGGCGATGGTGCGGCCCTTGACCACCTCGGCGGCGGCGCGCAGGTCCTCGATGCGGGCATTGGTGCAGGAGCCGAGGAAGACGGTGTCGATGGCGATGTCGCGCAGCGGGGTGCCCGGGGTGAGGTCCATGTAGGCCAGGGCCTTCTCGGCGGCGGCCTTGTCGGACTCGTTGGTGAAGTCCTCCGGGTCCGGGACGTTGGCGGACAGGGGCAGGCCCTGGCCGGGGTTGGTGCCCCAGGTGATGAAGGGGGTCAGAGCGGAGCCGTCGATCTCGACGACGGTGTCGAACTCGGCGCCCTCGTCGGTGGGCAGGGTCTTCCAGTACTCGACGGCGGCGTCCCAGTCGGCGCCGGTCGGGGCGAACTCGCGGCCCTCGACGTAGTCGAAGGTCTTCTGGTCGGGGGCGACCATGCCGGCGCGGGCACCGGCCTCGATGGACATGTTGCAGATGGTCATGCGGGCCTCCATCGAGAGCTTCTCGATGGCCTCGCCGCGGTACTCGATAATATGGCCCTGGCCGCCGCCGGTGCCGATCTTGGCGATGATCGCCAGGATGAGGTCCTTGGCGGTGACGCCCGGCTGCAGCTCGCCGGAGACCTCGATGGCCATGGTCTTGAACGGCTTGAGCGGCAGCGTCTGGGTGGCCATGACGTGCTCGACCTCGGAGGTGCCGATGCCCATGGCGATGGAACCGAAGGCACCGTGGGTGGAGGTGTGGGAGTCACCGCAGACGATGGTCATGCCCGGCTGGGTGGCACCGAGCTGCGGGCCGACGGTGTGGACGATGCCCTGCTTGACGTCACCCATGGGGTGCAGGCGGATGCCGAACTCCTCGCAGTTCTTGCGCAGGGTCTCGACCTGCGTGCGGGAGGTGGCCTCCTTGATCTCCAGGAGGGAACCGGTCTGAATGCCCTCGGTGGGGACGTTGTGGTCCTCGGTGGCCAGGTGCAGGTCCGGGCGGCGCAGCTTACGGCCGGCCAGGCGCAGTCCGTCGAAGGCCTGCGGGGAGGTCACCTCGTGCAGGAGCTGCAGGTCAATGTAGAGGAGATCGGGTTCGCCGTTCTCGCCCTTCGCGACAATATGGTCGTTCCACACCTTCTCGGCCAGCGTCAGCTTCTCGGCCATGGATGCCACCTTTCCATCTGTGTAAATCTCACGGGGTGAGATGTTAGTATCGTGGTATGGGACAGTATAGCGCAGTGTCAGGCATCAAGGTGCTGGATCGTTCGGTCGCGATCATGATGGCCGTCGCCCCGCATCCACTCTCGCTCACCGAGCTCTGCGAGACCACCGGACTGCCGCGCGCCACCGCCCACCGCCTGGCCACCGCCCTGGAGACCCACCGCATCCTCGCCCGCGGCGAGGACGGCCGCTGGACCACCGGCCCCGCCCTCACCTCCCTGGGCACGGGCAGCCGCGACCAGCTTCTCGACGCCGCCCGCCCCATCATGGCCGCCCTCGTCGACACCACCGGCGAATCTGTGCAGCTCTACCAGCTCACCGGCACCTCCCGCACGTGCGTGGCCGCCCAGGAACCGCCCGTCGGCCTGCAGAACACCGTCCCCGTCGGCTCCCAGCTGGCACTCACCTCCGGCTCGGCCGCCAAGGTGTTCCTCGCCTTCGGCTCACCCCAGCTTCGCGACACCATCCTCCCCGACGTCACCTTCGATCCTTCCGATCTCGCGCGCGTCGAGGCGGAGCGCGTCAGCGAGTCGGTGGCCGAGCGCGAGGTGGGGCTCGCCTCCCTGTCCGCCCCGGTGTTCACCCCCGCCGGGCGCTTCGTCGCGGTGCTCTCCGTGTCCGGGCCGTCGGAACGCCTGCGCCCCCACCCCGCCGAGAAGTGGGGCGCGGCCCTCACGGACGCGGCCGAGGCCCTGTCGCGCTCGTTGTAGCCCCGCATACCCCCGGTGGTAATTTCTGCGGCCCGGGCGGTGTTGCACCGGGCATGAGAACCACACTGCTCACCGCCCTCGTGCTCGTCCCTGCCCTCGCGCTGGGCGCGTGCACCGACACGTCCGAGACCACCACCGACACGTCCGTGACCACCGAGGCCACCGAGGCCCCCGAGGCCGCTGACACCGACGACCGCGACGCCCTCCTCCAGCGCCTCATCGAGGAGGAGAAGGTCGCCCATGACCTCTACACCGCCTTCGACGAGAACTACGGCACGCAGGTGTTCTCCAACATCACCCGCGGGGAGGTCGGCCACCAGGACGCCGTGCTCCGCGTGCTCGACGCCGCCGGAGCCGAGGATCCCCGCACCGGGGTGCCGGGCGAGTTCACCGACCCGGAGCTGCAGGAGCTGTACGACGACCTCCTCGCCCGCGGCCTGGAAAGCGAGACCGCGGCGTACCAGGTGGGCGTCGACTTCGAGACGTGGGACATCACGGAGCTCGAGAACGACCTGGCGGCCACCCCGGAGGATGACACGGAGCTGCGGGAGCTGCTCCAGTTCCTCATCGACGGCTCGCAGCGCCACCTTGCGGCCTTCGAGCGGCAGCTGGACCGCCCGCGAGGCCGTTAACGGTCGATGTCGTCGAGGGTGCCGGGGTACACCACGTTCTTCGCCAGCGGGATCTGGTGCGAGGCGCTCTCGAGGATGTGCATGAAGTAGCCGGCGGCGTTGGGGATGGCGATGACGTCGCCCGGCTCCACACCGTACGGGAAGCGGATGCGGCGGCGCAGGATGAGCTCGTCCTCGATGCAGTAGGCGCCGACGAGGAACGCCTCCACCTCCTCTCCTGTCGTGCGGTCGGTGACCAGAAGCGGGTCGATGAGGTAGTCGTCGGAGGTGGTGCGGCACTGGGTGCGGTTCATGGCCAGCCCGACAAGGGGCAGACCGTCGGAACGCTCCTTGACGAAGGCCACCTCCGCCAGGATGACGCCGCACCCGTCGAGCAGGCTGCGTCCCGGCTCGAGGTGCAGGCGCAGGCCGCGCTCGCGGAGCATCTCCGCCACTCCCCCGGACAGCACGTCCTTCAGCCACTCCCCGCGCACCGGGGACTGGTGGAAGGGGTAGGTGGTGTCCAGCGGGTCGGCCTTCCACGTGAAGGGCCGGGCGTAGCCGTCGACCATGGCGTCGCGGGCGGCGTGGTAGTCGCGCCACTGCTCCGCGTCGTCGAGGTAGCTCATGGGGACGCCGCCACCAAGGTCGATGAAGGTGGGGTGGTGGCCGGCGTCGATAAGCAGGTCGACGAGGCGGCAGCACTCGCGCAGGGCGGTCGCGCGGTCGGCGGCGGAGTAGCCGTGGAGATGGACGTGGAGGCCGACGATCTCCACGCCCGGGACCTGGCCGATCTCGGCCCACTGCTCGACGCGCTCACCGAAGCGGGTCGGCGGGAGAAGGTCAGGGTCGGGGGCGACGCGCGGGGCGACGTGGGCGGTGCGCTCCCCCGCCAGCCGCGAGATGCGGGCCAGTTCGGCCCGGGAGTCGGCGGAGATGGTCACGCCGTTGGCGATGGCCAGCTCGAGCAGGCGGTCCGGCTTGATGGCGGCGGAGAGGATGATGCGCTCGCCGGGCACGCCGCGACCCAGTACCTGCGAGAGCTCGCGCTCGCTGGCGACGTCGACGCCGTGGCCCGCGTCCCGGACGGTGTCGACGAACACGAGGCCCTTGTTGGCCTTGCGGGCGAAGAAGATGCGGGTGTCAATGCCGCAGGAGGCACCGGCGTCGACCAGTTCAGTGACGTTGGCCAGCATCGGCCCGGGGTCGAGGACGTTGACGGGGCTGCCGTACTCCTCGAGCAGGGAGCGGCACCGGGCGGGGTCGGTGGTGAGCTCGGCGGCCCACGGCTCGAGACGGGCGGTGAGCGGCGGGATGCCGTGGACGTGGTCGGGTCCGGGCACGAGGCGGCGGGCCCAGCGCGGGATGACGTCGTGGAGGGTGCGGGAGAGGGTGTCGTTGCCCAGGACGACGTCCTCGGTCATGCGTCCCACCGCGGCGAGGTTCGTCTGGCCGACGACCGTGCCGTCGGGGGCCACGTCGAGGCCGCGGGTACCGGGGCGCACGCGCGCCAGGCCCTCATCGACGAGCCAGGCCTCGAGGGTGCCGTCGACGACGCCGGGCGGCGGGATGACCGCGTCGATGACGACCGTGACGTCGAGCTCGCGGACGAGGTCGCCGAGGTCCTCGTTGCCGCGGCCCAGGTGGGTGAGGTCGACCTTCCCGGACTCGACGAGCTGCTCCAGGTGGGCCACGCTCTCGGGCGGCGGGCCGAACGCGACGCGCTCGAGGCGGCGGCACAGCTCCCCGAAGCCCGCGAGACTGTCGCGGCCGTCGTAGGACGCACGCTCGACGATGGCGGTGTAGCATTCGCGCCACGCCAGGCCGACGGCCCACGCGGCGTCGGGGTCGTCGTGGTCGGTGCCGGCCAACACGGCGTCGACGTCACCGTCACGGTCGGCGCGCTCGAGGAGGCGGCGCGCGGTGACGGCCAGGGCATCGACGAGGGCGGCGATGTCGGGGGCGTCGATAAGCAGGGCCTTCCCGGCGGCGATGATGTCGTCGGCCTCCACCCCGTCGAACTCGGGCTTGACCTCCATGAGGCGGCCCGTGCGGGTGACGGGGATAAACACCTCCGGATCGCACGCGCGGATGACGTCGATGAAGGTCAGCGCGGCACCGCGTACGAGCACGCGGTCCTTCGGGCCGATGGCCTGCAGATTCGACGCCGGGTACGGCATGACGACGGGCACCGGCAGGTCGGCGTGCTCCAGGGAGCCGGGCCAGGTGGCGGCGTGGCCGGTGGCCAGCAGGACCTCGTCGAAGGCCAGGCCGCCGACGGCCCAGCCCTCGTCACGGCGGTCGAGCTTCTCCACGTGCCCCTCGTGCCACGTCAGGTCGCAGCGCGGCGGAATGTGACGGCGCAGGGCCTCCCAGGAGGCGGCGAGGAACTCCCCCACGAGTCGGCGTGACGGGAACGGGTCGCTCGCTCCACGCCACTCGTCAAAGGACCCCAGGCCCGTGCGGATCGCCGAGGCGCGGACGTTGATGAGCCACTCCCCCGGCTGGTCGGTGTCGTAGGCGTCGAGACCGCCACCGTCGAAGACGTGGAGGTCGATTGCCGCGCCGCGTTCGCGCGCCAGCCCGAGGACCTCTTCCGCCGCCCACAGGCCCCGGGGGCCGCCGCCGATGATCGCCACGGTTGTCACAGGGTTTCCTCCACCCAGTCGTCGTTGTAGATGGTGTCAACATAGTTGGTGCCGCCGTCATGCAGGATGAGCACCACGTCACCTGTCAGTTCCGGCAGGAGCTTTTCGACGCCCGCCACCACCGCCCCACCCGAGGCACCGCACAGGATGCCCTCCGTGCGGGCCAGCTTCCGGGCCGCCGCGACGGAATCCCGGTCGGTGATCCGCAGGACCCGGTCCGGGTGGACCGACGCCGCCAGTTCCGGCATCACGCCGGCGCCGAAACCCGGCAGATGGCGGGTGCCGCGGACGCCGTCGAAAAGCACGGACCCCTCCGCGTCGACGGCGATGACCTCGGTCCCCAACCCCTCCCGGTTGATGCGGCGCAGGCAGCCGCCGATCGTGCCGGTGGTGCTCACCGCGACGAGCAGGTGATCCGGGGCGTGGCCGAGCTGCTCGACGATCTCGCGCATCGTGCCCTCGTCGTGGGCGGTGAAGGCGGCCTTGTTGGAGTACTGGTCGAGGCAGACGGCGTCGGGAAGCTCGGTGAGCAGTTCCGCGACCCGGGCCCGGCGGGCGGCCAGCCAGTCGCCGGTCTCCGGATCCGGCGCGGTGACCTCGTGGACGACCGCGCCGTAGGCACGCATGGTGGCCACCGTCGCGCGGTTCGCCCGCGGATCGACGACGCAGTGGAACGTCCATCCGCCGAGGACGGCCTCCCGCGACATGGCCACACCGAGGTTGCCCGAGCTGGACTCCACGATGACCGCGCCGGGCTGCAGATCGGCGGCCGCGAGAATGGCGTGGGCGGTGCGGTCCTTGGCACTGCCGGAGGGGTTGTAGCCCTCCAGTTTGGCCCACAGGGTGACGGTGTCTGTCGTGTTCAGCCGGTCCAGGCACACGAGCGGGGTGTTCCCGGGTTCGAGACTCATGCAGGAAATATTACGCTTCAACGGGGAAACATGAGACTAATTCTCCGAGTTGTCTGTTCAGGTCCAGCCCCGGCAGACGCTTCTCGACGACCCGGTGGATCTCCCCGTACCACCACCGCTGATTCTCCCGCCCGGAGTTGAAGCGCTCCCACAGGGCGTCGCCGTGGGTGGCGTGATCGTCGAGGATCGACATGAGGTTGTGCAGCTTATCGGCCGCGGAGATGAGCACCACCTCGTCGGGGGCATCATGCTCGAGGTGACGGAGGTAGGCGTCCGCGCGGGCCCGCCAGTCCGGCAGCGAGTCGTCCTTGCTCAGATGCCGGACGAGATCGGTGACCCGGTCGCCGAACTCCCGCCGCATGTCCTTCTCGCTGTAGCGCTCCGGGACATCCTCGAGGGTGTCGTGGAAGAGCGCGGCAATCTGGACGTCCTCATTCTCCGTGTACTGCGCGACGAGGTGGTGGACCGCCAGGAGATGCGCGATGTACGGGATGCCGGAGCCCTTGCGCACGTGATCCCGGTGGTTGACGGCGGCGGTGTTCATCGCGCGCATGAGGCGGGTTGTGAGGGGCGTGGTCATGGGAATGAGCGTAGAGGACGTGTCCGGCCCCGGGGCGGAATGACTGAAGCCCTCCACCTGGTGGTGGAGGGCTTCGTGTCTGTACCCCGTACGGGATTTGAACCCGTGTTACCGGCGTGAGAGGCCGGCGTCCTAGGCCGCTAGACGAACGGGGCTTGTTCGCTTTTTGTGCGGTGTCCGTTGCGGACTTCATAACTATAAACAGGGCGTGTACCGCAGAACAAATCAGGAGGTCAGGGATGGTTCTCGGGGTGTTGCGACGGGGCGTGAGGAGGAGCTGGGGCTCGCTCGCCCTCGCGACCTCCGCGCAAAGGAGAAACCCACCACGCTCGGTGGTGGGTTTCTAACTTTTGCCGAACCTTGGACGGTAGGAGATCTACCACTTCCGACGTCGGTGCGGAGGTCTCGTCGACCCGGGGTAATGATCCCGTCGTGGCCGCGTCCGCTGTAGTTCTGTGGAACCTTATGTGTCGGGGGTTAGCTTGTCATTTCCGTGGGGTTCGGTGACAGCTGACGCTTCATATCGCTCCCGTTAGCTCCTGTACTCCGCGCATCTCTTGCGCTTGGGATGTTGTGGATTATGGCTGTGCCGCTTAGGGGAGGACGCCTGCGTCGCGTCCGGAGATATGGTTCAAAGCCTCTGCCATATACTCTCCTTCCATTCGATCAACATCCGGAAGATCCGTGTCCTCGAACCTGGTACCTGGGGTGCGAGGGGTGAACCTTTCCGCTTACCTGCAGCCTAGGCCCCGACGCTGCGTGGTTAAAGGGGATTTCACAATCCCGTTACCTGACGTTACCCCCGCCGCAACATTCCCCGAGGTGTGAGCCACGCACCAAAAGTTAGGGCGGGGGTGAATCGCAAAAACTCCCGGATCCGTTTTGGATCCGGGAGTCATTGTCGTGTACCCCGTACGGGATTCGAACCCGTGTTACCGGCGTGAGAGGCCGGCGTCCTAGGCCACTAGACGAACGGGGCGAAGCGAAGTACTTCGCCGGCAGATTACTCTGCAGCTGGCCTACCAGGACTCGAACCTAGAATGACGGTACCAGAAACCGTTGTGTTGCCAATTACACCATAGGCCATTATTTACTTACCCTGTTCCACGTCCCGACTGCGTTCCGTTTCCTTCCCGCTGTCGCTCTGTGCAACGTGGATAACTATAACCACAACGGTGCAACACTGCCAAATCAGCTGCTCACCGCATATTTTTCATACGCGGTGAGCAACACCAGTCGGCTACTGGGCGGGCGCCTGGAACGGGGTCACGGCGCGGGCGGCACGCAGGCGCGCGAGGGTGGACTCACGGCCGAGGAGCTCCATGGACTCGAACAGCGGCGGGGAGACGGCCTCGCCGGAGATGGCCACGCGGAGGGCGCCGTAGGCGGTACGGGGTTTGAGCTCGAGGTCCTCGATGAGCGCCTTCGTCAGGGCCGCCTCGATCTCCGGGGTGGTCCACTCCCCCACGGCCTCCAGGGCGGCGATGCCGGCGTCGAGGGGCTCGATGGCGGCCTCCTTGAGGTTCTTCTTCGCGGCCTTCTCGTTGAGCTCGAGCTCGGCGTCCGGGGTGACGAGGAACTTGAGCAGCCCGTAGCCCTCGGAGAGGGTCTTGATGCGGGTCTGGGTGAGCTCGGCGGCCACGGCGAACTTGTCCGCCGGGTAGTCCTCCGGGAAGTCGGTGAACTCCGTGAGGTGCGTGCGCAGACGCTTCTCGAACTCGTCGGCCGGCAGGAGGCGGATCTGGTCGGCGTTGATGGCCTCGAGCTTCTTCTGGTCGAAGCGGGCCGGGTTGCCGAGGACGTCGGCGATGTCGAAGTTGGCCACCAGCTCCTCGACGGAGAAGATGTCGCGGTCACCGGACAGGGACCAGCCGAGCAGCGCGAGGTAGTTGAGCATGCCCTCGGGGATGATGCCGTTCTCGCGGTGGTGGAAGAGGTTGGACTGCGGGTCGCGCTTGGACAGCTTCTTGTTGCCCTCACCCATGACGAAGGGGAGGTGGCCGAACTCCGGGGTGAAGTCGGTGACGCCGATGCGCTTGAGCGCCTCGTAGAGGGCCAGCTGACGCGGGGTGGAGGACAGCAGGTCCTCGCCGCGCAGGACGTGGGTGACCTTCATGAGGGCGTCGTCGACAGGGTTGACGAGCGTGTACAGCGGGGCACCGTTGGAGCGGGCCACGACGTAGTCCGGCTGGGTGGCGGCCTTGAACTCGACCTCGCCGCGGACCAGGTCGTTCCACTTCCAGTCCTGGTCGGGCATGCGCAGGCGCCAGACGGGCTGGCGGCCCTCGGCCTGGAAAGCGGCGATCTCGTCCTCGGTGAGGGTGCGGTCGTAGTTGTCGTAGCCGAGCTTGGGGTCACGGCCGGCGGCCTTGTGACGCTCCTCGACCTCCTCGGCGGTGGAGTAGGCGGGGTAGACCTCGCCGGCGTCGATGAGCTTCTGCAGCACGTCCGCGTAGATGTCCATGCGCTGGGACTGGCGGTAGGGGGTGTGCGGGCCGCCCTTCTCCACGCCCTCGTCCCAGTCGAGGCCGAGCCAGGTCAGGGCGTCAATGATGGCCTGGTAGGACTCCTCGGAGTCGCGGGCGGCGTCGGTGTCCTCGATGCGGAACACCAGGGTGCCCTGGTTGTGGCGGGCGTAGGCCCAGTTGAACAGGGCGGTGCGCACCAGGCCCACGTGTGGGGTCCCGGTGGGCGACGGGCAGAAGCGAACGCGTACGTCAGTCATGCCCGTCATGTTACTGGTCGTCGGTTCCGCTGCTGCGGGGAGCACCTCCCCACCGGGGGCGGCCAACCCGTGCCCACTCAATTGATCAAGGGCTCCTGTCAGCGGGCTCACCTCCGTATCAGCCCTCACCCCCGCTGTCGCGATCACCGGGCCCGACGACGGCACGGTGGCGACCCATCCGCGCCTGGTCATCCGCGTCCACGTGGACACCCCCCGCTGCGCACCTCGCTGCCGGGGCAGGCGGTCGCCACAAGGTGGGTCAGCCGACCTGCCGGGAGAGGAAGTGCCACGCCTCCTGGGCGGCGTAAAAGGGCCACTGGTGGCCGGCAGTGGCGGAGAGGACGAACTCCGTCTCCGCCTGGCAGCCATTCACCGCGTGGACGGAGGCACCGACGGCGGAGGTCCATCGGGCGGAGGTCTCGGGGAGGCAGCCGTTGCGCCCCGCCCAGTGGTCGAAGACGCCGCCGACCGCCTCAAAGGGCGTGCCGTGGCGGAGGCCGCCCGCGGGGACGGCGACGTCGTCGTTCGCGGCGTGGAGGAACAGGACCGGGACGGGGACGTCGGCGCAGTCGGCGTCGATGCCCTCGTAGAACATGCCGGACACGCTCACCGCGCCGGTTACAAGGTCGGGGGCGCGGCAGGCCAGGGCGATGGCGAAGGCACCGCCGTTGGAGTGGCCGATGGCGTAGACGCGCGAGCGGTCGACGAGGTGGTCATAGGAGAGCTCATCGACGATGGCGCGGGCGAAGCGAATGTCCTCCTCCATCGTCATCGCCGAGTACGGGGCCCCCGCCCACGTGTTGTCGATGCCGCGCGCGTACGCCACGATCGCGTTCGCCGAGCCGTGGAGGCCGGAGGTGGAGGCCATGTCCTCCGGGGAGGCACCGTAGCCGCCGAAGACGAGCATGACCGGGTAGGTCAGCGCCGGGTCGTAGTCGTGCGGCAGGGAGACGAGCGCCTCGCGGCCGCCCACCGACAGCGGGGTGACGGCCCCGGCGCTGAGGGCCGAGGACAGACCGGAGGACAGCGCCGACGACATCCCCGAGGACTGCGCGTGCGCGGGTGCAACGGCAGCGAAGGAGGCGAGGGAGAAGACTACGGCGATGGCAGCCCAGACAGCCACGGCGGAGACGGCGGCGCGCTGGCCGAGGTACTTGACACTCACATCGAGCCACATTAGCAACAATTGTCACATCAGTCCCAGGAAAAGCGGAGAGCAGACCTCAAAATGTGGGGACATTAAGTGGGTACTAGACTGTCTCCCCATGTGTGCCCACCGACCTGTGACCGCCCCGGACTTCCTCTTGTCCCGGGCGCACGGCTCAGTACGCACCCAGGGGTCGCGGGAGACATTCACCGACCCGTGGGACGCCGTCGACGCCCTGCGTAGCGGGCGTGTCGAGATGGTCGTCGGCGCCCTGCCCTTCGACGTCCAGGCCCCCGCCGCGCTCACCGTGCCGGAGCGGATCATCCGCGAGGAGGGGCCGCTGGAGCCCCACTCCTACTACCGCCAGGGCGAGGGCGCGATCCTCCACGCCGTGATCGCGGGCGTCGATCCGGAGCCGGAGGAGCACCTGCGCCGCGTGGAGGCCGCCGTCGGTACGATCCGGGCCTCCAAGCTGCAGAAGGTCGTTCTCGCGCGCGCCGTCGACATCGCCTTCGACCCGCCGGTGGATCCGCTGCTCGTGGCCGCCCGCCTCATCGACAACTCCTACAACCGCGACGGCTTCATCGCCGACCTCACCCCCGCCGGCCGCGAGGGCGACATGATCGTCGGCTCCTCCCCGGAGGTCCTGGTCAAGCGTCAGGGCTCGACCGTCACCGCCTACCCGCTGGCTGGTTCAGCGCCGCGCCACGTCGACCCGGTGCTCGACGCGGGCGTCGGTAAGCGTCTGGCCGGGTCCGCCAAGGACCTGGAGGAGCACGCCTACGTCGTGGAGCACCTGCGGGAGAAGCTCGCCCCCTACTGCGAACGGCTCGACATCCCCGGCACCCCGGAGGTGACGCGGACCAACGAGATGTGGCATCTCGCGACCCCCATCGTCGGTACGCTCAAGAATCCGGCGACCTCCGCCCTGGAGCTGGCCGTGCAGGCGCACCCCACCCCGGCGATCTGCGGCACGCCGACGCACGCCGCGGAGACCCTCATCCACACCGCTGAATCCGACCGCGGCTTCTACGCCGGCGCCGTCGGCTGGTGCGACAGCTCCGGCGACGGCGAGTACATGGTGGCCATCCGCTGCGCCGAGGTCGCTGGCGACGGCACCATGGCGCGTGCCTGGGCGGGTGGCGGCATCGTCGCGGATTCCGACCCCGCGGAGGAACTCGCCGAGACGTCCGCCAAGCTGCGGACGATCCTGCGCTCTCTCGGCCTCTAACGCACCGCGCGGAGGATCAGATCCTCGTGGTGGTGCGCGCCCGCCCCGTGCGTGACGTTGCGGGGGCTGCGGCGGATGTCCGTCTCCGCCACGAGGTCGGTGATGAGCGCCTCCATCTGCAGCGGGCTCATGCGCTCCGGACGCTGCCCGCCCCAGTCATGGTCGACCCACAGCATCGTCCCGCCCGGGTGCAACATCCGCGCCAGCTCGCGCGCCTGCTCGGTGACCACCGGGGCCGGGAAAAAGAAACCGCAGATGAGGTCGAAGCTCTCCCCCAGGTAGGAGTCGAGCCAATCGGCGAGGGTGGCAACCTCGAAGGTGATCTGCTTGTCGACGCCGCGTTCGGCGGCCATCGCCCGCGCCCGTTCCACCGCCACCTCGGCGGTGTCGATCGCGGTGACGTGCCAGCCCTGTTCGGCCAGCCACACGGCGTCGGCCCCCTCGCCGCAGCCGATGTCGAGGACCCGACCCGGGGTGAGTTCCCCCGCCTCCCGGATCAGTGCCTCGTTCGGGTTACCCGACCAGCGGTGGCCGGCCGCGTAGAACAAGTCGAAGTCCGTGTGCTCGTGACCACCGTGGTCGTGCATTGTCGCTCCCTTAAGCCCGCTCGATCGGGTTGCGCAGGATGCCCAGACCCTCGATCTCGACCTCGATGGTGTCACCGGGTTGCATGGCCTCGGTGCCGGCCGGGGAACCGGTGCAGATGACGTCGCCCGGCAGCAGGGTCATGGAGGCGGTGATGAACTCGATGATCTCGCCCATCTTCATGATCATCTGGTTGGAGTTGGAGTCCTGCTTGGTGGCGCGCTCACCGTCGTGGGTGAGGTGGGCCTTGATGGACAGGTTGTCCAGGTCGAAGGCGTCGATGTCGGTCTCGATCCAGGGGCCCAGCGGGCAGAAGGTGTCGATGCCCTTGGCGCGTGCCCACTGGCCGTCGGCGAACTGCAGGTCACGGGAGGAGACGTCGTTGACGATGGTGAAGCCACGGACGACGGACTTCCAGTCGGCGGCCTTGACGTTCTTGGCGACTTGGCCGACGACCACCGCGAGCTCACCCTCGAACTCGACCTTGGTGGCGAACTCCGGGATCTTGATGGCGGCGTCCGGGCCGATGACCGCGGTCGGGGGCTTGAGGAACAGGGTCGGCGGCAGGTGCTCCGCGGACTCCTTGAACACCTCGGCGACGTGGTCGGCGTAGTTACGGCCGATGGCCACGACCTTGCTCGGGAGGGTCGGGGCCAGCAGACGCACGTCCGCCAGCGGCCACTCCCGGCCGGTGTACTCCGGCTCGGTGTAGGGGGTGTCCTTGATTTCCTTGGCGGTGAGGTCAGCGAGCTCACTGCCCTCACCGTCGATGACGACGAAACTGAAGCCCTCGGGGTGGGCGATTCTTCCAAAGCGCATGGCCAATACTCTACATACCGCCCTGGGGCATCAATTCATGACATCCTTCAATGAGTCGACGCTGAGGGTCGCCCGGTGCGCCAGGTACTGCTCCGCACACGCGAGGGCATCGGTGAGCGCGTTGTGGTTCTTGTAGGCGGGCAGCCCGTAGCGCGCGCGGACCCGGGCGAGGCGGAGATCCTCACCCCGGGGGTAGGTGCCCATCCGTTCCATGTAGCGACGTTCGATGGCGAAGGTGTCTACCGTCTTCACTTTCAGGGGTGCCCCGTAGAGCCGCTGGCAGGCCGCGGAGAGGAACCCCTCCTCCATGGCTGCGAAATGGGCGAGCATGACGCGCCCCTGCAGAGCCGCGAGGAAGCTGCCCACCGCCTCCTCCGGCTCCACGCCCATGGCGATCTCGTCGTCGGTGAGGCGGTGGATCGTGGCGGACGAACCCACGGAGAATCCCTCCGAGCCCCGCAGGATGACGTACCCGGCCCCTGCCAGGTCCACCTGCCGCCCGGTGACGGGCACCCAGCCGATGGAGACCAGTTGGTGCTGCGCCGGATCCATGCCGGTGGTCTCGACGTCGACGGCCAGCAGGGGCAGCTCGTCGAGCGGGGTGCGGTCCTCCGGCGGCGGGGCGTCGTAGAACTCCCTGAGGGCGCCGGTCGCCTTCCGGGAGGGATCAGAACGGAAGGGCCACATCAGATGTTCCTCACCAGGTACTTCGTGGCCAGCGCGTTCTGGATGCCCTTGATAATCTGGAAGCTGTCCCGCAGGTGCTCGCGGTCCATCTTGCCCAGCTTGTTCGGGTCGATGTTGTAGTCGGGGACGGTGTCCTCCCGCAGCTGGGCCGCCTGGTGACGCAGGGTGATGGAGTTGAGGTAGTCGAACGCGTCGACCAGGTCGTTGGCACCCCGCTCGGAGACGCCACCCGCGGCGGCGGACTCGAGCAGCCGCTGCCGGGTGCCCAGGGCGGTGACGCCGCTGGACAGAGAGAACAGGCGCGCCATCTGGACGATGCCGGCGGTGCCGCCCTTCTTCACGTTGAGTGTGTTGGCGTACTCGCCGGACCGGTCGACGACGAGGCCACGGAAGAAGCCGAGGGGTGGCTCGCGGCGGGCGGCGAGGGCCGCCAGGTGCGCGTGCATGCGACGCGCCCCGCGGGCCAGGCCGACGGCGTTGTTGTGCACGAAGTCCGCCAGCTCCGTGTCGCCGTGGATGCCGCGGAAGTCGAAGAAGGTCTGCGCGTGCAGGAGGGCGTCGGGCTCCGGGGCGGTGACCCAGTGGTGGAACGTGTCGATCCACTGCTCCCGGGTCATGCGCCACTGCGGGTTCGACGCCATCATGTCGCCGGGGCACAGGATCTGGCCGGCGGTGTGCAGGCCCTGGCAGACGAACTCGCTGAGCTGGGCGAAGTACTCCCCGTGCTCGGCCTCCTTGTAGGAGTTGTCCAGCACCAGGGCGTTGTCCTGGTCGGAGGCCAGGCCCATCTCGCGACGCCCCTGGGAGCCGAGGACGACGAAGGTGTAAGGCACCGGGGGCGCGCCGAACTTCTCCTCGCCCAGCTTGAGCAGGCGGCGGGCCAGCGAGTCCGCGGCGATGGTCATGATGCCGGAGGTCTCCTCGGCGGAGGCGCCGCGTTCGATGAAGCGGGCGGCGACCTCGGAGGCCTGGGAGTAGGCGTCCTTGAGCTCCTCGGCGGAGTTGCGGCGGGAGAACTCCGCGGTGAGGTAGATGGGATCGTGGCGCAGCAGACGCATGACGTCGGCGGTGGTGACGATGCCGGTCAGCTGCCCCTCATCCACGATCGGGAGGTGATGGATGCGCATCTCCGCCATGATGAGCATGGCCTCGAAGGCCAGGGTCTCGGAGTTCACCGTGCGGGGGCGCGGGGTCATGATCTCCGTGACGGGGAGGGAGATGTCCAGGCCCTGCGCCACGACGCGACCGCGGAGGTCGCGGTCGGTGACGATGCCGGCCAGCTGCCCGTCGGAGGTGATGAGCAGCGAGGACACCTTGTGCTGCTCCATGAGCTCGGCGGCCTCGCGGATCGTCGCGGTCGGCGCGATGGAGACGGGGTTGGGGATCTTGAACTCCCCCAGCTTGGTGCGCAGGACATCCGAGGAGGAGTCGCCGCGCAGTTCCTCCGCGGCGGCGCGGATGCGGCGGGACTGGGAGGAGTAGAAGCGCAGGATGTCCGGGTTGCGCTCCGCCAGGGCGAGGAACTCCGCGCGTGGGAGCAGCAGGAGGAGGGAGTCCTCCACCGCGGTCATCGTGTACTTCGACTCCGTCTCCCCCAGGAGGGTGGAGTAGCCGAAGCTGCGGCCGTCGTCACGCCGGTCGAGGAGGAGCCCGTCGTCGCCGATGACGTCCACGGCGCCGGAACGGATGATGTAGAGGTGGTCATTCACCGCGCCCCGGCGGATGATGTCCTCACCCCGTCGGACGTACTCCATCGTCATCCGGGCGGGGAGGGCATCAAGCTCGACCTCGGGGAGGCGGGTGAAGGGCTCAAGGTCAGCGATGAATTCGCGGACTTCTTCGAGTTCGACGGTCATGTCTTCAGCGTAGTGGGGTCCACGCCGCGCCGGGAGCCTTTCGCCTGGATGTGGACACAACTCAGGTGAACAGGAGGCTGACGGTCATGGCGACGATGACCGTGTTGAAGCCGAAGGCGACGAGCGTGTGGGAACGCACCGCGCTGCGGGCGGCCCGGGATCGGGTGTGCACCCCGCTCATGGTGAACACCGCCACCGAGTGGGAGAGGAAGTCCCCGAACTCCGGCACCCCGTCCGCGTGCTGGTCGGGCAGGTCGATCTCCTCGCCGCGCAGGTGCAGGTCGAGGTACTTCTCCGCGAAGGCGTAGACCATGAGCGCCCAGGATCCGGCGACGGTGAGCAGCCCCAGCAGGGGCAGCCACAGCTGGTCGGGGAAGAGGTTGAGGCGGGAGGCGGCGATGACGATGAGGGCGGAGATGACGCCCGCCTGGATCGACCACCACTCCGGGTGGCCCACACCCGAGGCGGTCCCCCACCGGGGCCGACGGCCCTCCCGGGCCATCGGTTCCAGCTCCGCGAGGTCGGTGCGACTCCACTGCCGGTGGGTCCACACGAGGTAGAGCGGGCAGAACACCACCCAGGTGACCAGGTAGTAGAGGATGAGCAGCGTCATGACGTCGTCGCCGATGACGCCGCCTAACAGCAGCCCGGTGGTCACGGCGAGTCCGAGGACGGAGGAGAGCAGGATGCTCACCTAGTAGCGGCGGGACTGGCCTTTCTGCGGGGCGGCGCTCATGCGCCCAGGTTACTGGTAGGAGACGAACCAGGGGCGGGGGTCGACGTTGTTGTACGTCTCCTCCGGGGTGAAGGTGGGGTTGTCCTCGTCGATGAAATTCTTCCAGGCCATGAACCAGTCGTCGGAGAGGTCCTGGCGCATGACGTTCCAGGTGTCGAACTTCTGCTCCGGGCCACCGTGTCCGTCGGCGTGGAGGATGAAGGACAGCTCCGGGTGGTCGGTGTTGATCTGGTCGCGGTCGCGCAGCATCTGCAGCTGGAACTGGTGGACGATGAGGCCCTTCTGCGGCAGGTTGTTGTCGCGGACGAGCTGGGCCAGCCACTCGGAGACCTCGTTGATCTCGGCGGCCTCGGCGTGGCCGACGCGCTGCAACGGCTGCTCGCCGGGCTGCAGGTTCCACTCGGGGTCAAGAGCCAGGCCGACGTTGGGGCGCTTGAGCAGGTCCTCGTAGACCTTGGCCTGCTCGAGGAAGGACGCCTGGCCGGGCTGGAGGTCGAGGAAGGCGTAGCCACCGGCGTCGGTGATGGCGTCGATGTAGCCGAGGAAGTCCTCCGGGTTGCCGACGTTGGTGAACTTGCCGTCCTCGCCCGGGAACTCGGAGGCGACGGTGACGATGATCTCGAACGCCGGGACGACCGGCTGCTCCTCGAGCGGCTGGTAGTTCTCGATGTGCGCCTTGACCCGATCGACGGCCTCCGCCGGGGGCTGCTCGCCCATGACGCCGAGGGCGTCGCCGGAGGGGTGGCCGTAGAAGGCGATCATGCGGCGACCCGGGAACACCAGTCCGCCGCCGCCGGGCAGCTCGCCGTTGGCGGCCATCTCGATGGCGGTGTCGAGGCGCTCCTGGGAGCCGAACTCGTCGCCGAGGGCGAGGACGTCCTGCTCGGTGACCAGCGCCATCGACTCGGAGGTGATGCGCGGGTCGGGATAGGACAACACGTGGACGTCGGCACCGGCGGCCCGCGCGGTGGCGATCGACGCCAGCGAGGTGGCGTCGGTGGCGAGCATCGGCGGCATGTCCAGCGGGTGTTCGGCGTGCTCGAGCCCCTCCATGCCCTCCGCGGTCTCCGCGTCGAGGGAGGCCGCCACACCGGCGCTGATCGACGCCGGGGTCTCCGCCGGGGTCGCCGGGGTGATCTCCGGGCCGTCGATAAGCGGGCCGACCTCGCCGACGGTGATGACGCGCTCGACGCCGAGTCGTTCGATCTCGGCGTCGACGGCGGCCTGGTCACCGGCGGTGAGCAGCGGTGCTCCCCCGGCGATGGCGAGGTGGACGCCGCGGGAGAGGTCCTCCGGGGTGTCGGCGGCGACGACCACGACGTCGGAGGACTCGAAGAGGCGGGCCGAGGTGTCGACGCCGTTGTCGGCGGCGTCGGCGATGACCTCGGAGGAGGCCATCTCGAGGGTGGGGCGACCGGAGTCGCCCTCCCCGGTGCCGCCGCCGTTGTCGGCGGAGGTGGTGCATCCGGCGATGAGGGTCAGCGTGGTGGTCATGGTCAGCGCGGCCGTCAATCGCCTCATGGATGCTCCTTTATATAGGGGTGGGTTTATGCAGACACGTTACTGCAGGGCGGCCGCGATGCGGTCACCGACCTCCGTGGTGCGGATCTGGCCGGTGCGGGTGGCCACGTCCTCGGCGACGGCGGCCTCGATGCGGGCGGCGTTGTCCTCGTCACCGAGGTGGCGCAGCAGCATGGCGGCGGAGAGGATGGCCGCGGTCGGGTCGGCGATGCCCTGGCCGGTGATGTCCGGGGCGGAGCCGTGGACCGGCTCGAACATGGAGGGGTTGGTGCCGGTGGCGTCGATGTTGCCGGAGGCGGCCAGGCCGATGCCGCCGGAGACGGCGCCCGCCTCGTCGGTGATGATGTCGCCGAAGAGGTTGTCGGTGACGATGACGTCGAAGCGCGAGGGGTTGGTGATGAGGTAGATGGTCGCGGCGTCGATGTGCGAGTACTCGACGGTGACCTCGGGGTACTCGGTGGCGACCTCGTCGACGGTGCGCTGCCACATGCCGCCGCCGTGGACGAGCACGTTGGTCTTGTGCACGAGGGTGAGGTGCTTGCGGCGGGTCATGGCCAGCTCGAAGGCGTAGCGGACGACGCGCTCGGCGCCGTAGCGGGTGTTGACGGAGGTTTCGTTGGCCACCTCGTGCGGGGTGCCGACGCGGATGGCGCCGCCGTTGCCGGTGTAGGCGCCCTCAGTGCCCTCGCGGACGACGACGAAGTCGATCTCGCCCGGGTTCTTCAGCGGGGACTCGACGCCCTCGTACAGCTTGGAGGGGCGCAGGTTGACGTGGTGATCGAGGGCGAAACGCATCTTGAGCAGCAGGCCGCGCTCGAGGACGCCGGGGGCGACGGTGTCCGGGGCGCCGATGGCACCGAGCAGGATGGCGTCGTGCTCGCGGAGGGAATCGAGGTCGGCGTCGGTGAGCAGCTCACCGTTGCGCAGGTAACGACGCGCGCCGAGGTCGTAGTCGGTGGTCTCGATGTCGTCGCGCACCGCGCGCAGGACCTTGAGGGCCTCCTCGGTGACCTCCGGGCCGATGCCGTCGCCGCCAATGACTGCAAGTTTCATTCTGTGGGATTCCTTTCTCACCTGCTGAACTGGTGGCGATTCTAGCAGCCCGCACCCGCGCTCGTGCACGAACCGATCTCCGAAGCCTGGGGACATGAACACTTCCGCATACGACGCCCCCTTCCGTATCGCCGTCGTCGGCGTCGGCCAGATCACCCAGCAGGCCTTCCTCCCGGCCCTGCGCAGTCTCGACGACGTGGCGCTCGTCGCCGCCGTCACCGGTTCAGACGAGAAGGCCGACGCCCTCGACGACAGTGTCGACGTCCACGACTACTCCTCCTACGACCGGCTGCTGGCCAGCGGCGACATCGACGCCGTCTACGTGGCCACGCCGGTGTTCCGCCACCGCGAGTTCGCCGAACCCGCCCTGGAGGCCGGCATCCACGTGCTCCTGGAGAAGCCGATGGCCACCTCCGTGGAGGACTGCGAGGTGCTGATCGCGGCGGCGGAACGCAGCGGGGCCACCCTCATGGTCGCCTACCGCATGCACCAGGACGCCTACATGGTGGAGCTCGCCGAGCGGGTGGCGCGTGGCGACGTCGGCGAGACCCGCAGCTTCACCTCGGTGTTCACCCACGACATCAACGAGGACAACCACCGCGGGCACAGCGGATTCTGGGGCGGCCCGGTCCCCGACTTCGGCGCCTACCCCCTCAACCTGGTGCGCCACCTCTTCCGCGCCGAACCGGTGAGGGTCCACGCGCTGGGTACCCGTCAGGACGACCGCGAATTCAACTTCCGCGACACCGTCGGCGTCACCCTGCGTTTCCCCGACGACCGCATCGCGCAGTACACGCTGAGCTACGCGGCCGGTGACGTCGACTCCTTCACCCTCGTCGGCTCGCGGGGATCGATCACCAGTGACTCCTGCTACGGCTTCGACCCGGAACCGCCCCGCACGTACACGATCACCACCGATGACGGCGAGGAATCCCGCACCGCGGAATCCTTCGACCAGTTCGCGGGCGAGATCCGCTACTTCGTCGACTGCGTGCGCGCGGGGGTGCGCCCGGAACCGGACGGCGCGGAGGGACTCGCGGATGTCCGCGTCTTCGCCGCCGCCGAGGAGTCCCTGCGCACGGGGGCCGAGGTCCCCCTGCAGCCGCGCCCCTTCGGCCCCGGCCTCAGCCGGGACCAGATCCGCGCGATTCCCCCGCGTCCGGCCGACGAGATCCCGGAGGACGAGGAGCTCGTCGACCAGGAGCCGCAGGACCGTTAAATCTGGTACTCCGGCCAGTCGTGCACCTGTCCGCGCTGGTAGAGCAACGGACGGGCCGACTCATGAGTGCCGCAGTCGTGGACGGCGACGGTGAGGATCGTGTGGTCCCCACCCGGGTAGGCGTGGACGATCTCACCGGCGAACCAGGCGGCGGCGCCGTCGAGAAGCGCGACACCGCGCCCCCCACGATGCGTGTCGACGCCCGCGAACCGGTCCACCCCGCGACGGGAGAACTGGTACGCGACCGGCCCCTGGCCGTCCGCCAGCACGGAGATGCCCAGCGGCGCGCCGACGGTGAGGTACGGCAGCGAGGTCGAGCCGTTGTCCACCGCCAGCACCACCATCGCCGGCTCCAGCGACAGCGAGGAGAAGGCGGAGACCGTCAGACCGACGTCCGAGCCGTCCTCCTTCAGCGTGGTCACCACGGTGACGCCGGAGGGGAACGTACCCACGGCGGCCCGGAGCTGGTCGCCGGTGACGGTCAGATCGGCCACTGTCAACGTCATCCCTCCTGCTTCGCCCGGCGAAGCTCCCACGTCAGCTGAGTCTCGGACGGCGACTGTACCGGAATGAAGGCCGCTTCGCGGAACCGGCGGGAGGCCGGGGAGGACTGGGCGTACCCGGCCCCGCCCGCGACGCGGACCTCGAGGGCGGTGGCGTCGACGGCGGCGCGGGCGGCGTCGAGACGCAGCTCGAGGAGCTTGACCCGGTCGACGGTGGCGCCGTCGTCGAGCACCGCGGCTATGAGATCCTGCGTGTGGATGAGGTGGGTGATCTCCGCACGCAACTTCTCGACGTCCTCCGTGAGCACCTCGTTGACGCCGGTCAGGCGGGTGGCGGCGGCGTCGATCGCCGCATCCGCCACGCCGAGGCACTCGGAGGTCTGCAGGATGAGGAAGGTCGGACGCACCGTGGAGATGAAGGCCTCGAAGTCACGGGAGAGCACCTGGCCCGCCGGGACCGGGACGTTGTCCAGGGTGATCCCGGCCGAGGAGGTGGCGTTGAGGCCGAGAAGTGCGAAAGGGGTGCCGAGGGTGACGCCCGGGGCGCAGCCGTCGAAGGCGACGAGCAGGCGCTCCCCCGAGGGGGTACGGGCGGCGGTGACGATGACGGCGTCGTCCGCCAGATTGGAGGCCCAGGCGAGCGTGCCGTTGAGCACGTAGCCGTCCTCCGCGGGGGTGGCGGTGAGGTCGATGGTGCCGGCGCCGGCGGCCTCCTTGAAGGCCGGGGCCATGCCGGTGACGCCCGGGCGGGTGCCGTTCTCCAGGGCCGGGAGGACGTAACGGACGTAATCGGTGTCGGCCGTGCGCAGGTAGGTGATCACCATCGTGTGGGCCCAGATACCGAAGGCGACGGAGAGATCCACCGCGGCGATCTCGCGCAGCTGGCGGGCGGTCTCCTGCAGGTTTTCACGGATGAACAGCTGCTGGGAGCCGAGCAGCTCGATGCCGTAGCGGGCGGAGAGCTCGTTGCGGTCGACGGCCTTGGCGTTGCCGGCGATGGTGTCGAGGAGTGCAGTCGTCATGGTCACACCAGCTCCGAGGTCAGGACGGCCGGGCGGGTGTAGGTGTTGACCACCGGGGACCACTGGATGGCGTCGTCGTGGATCTTCTGCAGGGTTTCACGGTCAGCGTCGCCCTCGATCTCGACCTTGACGCGGACATCGGAGACGCCCGGACGCTTGCCCTCGTTGAGGTCACCGACACCCCAGGTCGGGGAGACGTCGATGTCGGACTCGATGTCGACGGCGATCTTCGTCAGGGTGACGCCCCGGTGGGTGGCGATCGCCTGGATGCCCACGGAGATGCAGGCGGCGAGGCCGGCCTGGGCGATCTCGGTGGGGTTCGGCGCGGTGTCGTCGCCGAGGAGGGCCGGCGGCTCGGAGACCAGGACCGGCTCGAGGTCACGGACCTGCGTGTAATTGCGGAACTTGCCGTCGGCCTCGGTGTGGGTGCGAATCTTCTTGCGGCCGCCCTCCGGGTTGTCGATGTTCTTCTGGGCGAGCTGGGCGAGCTTCTCGGCGTCGATCGGCTCCAGTGGCTGTCCGGCGGTGTGGTTCGGGGTGAGGTCGCTCATCAATGCTCCTTGGCGTCGTTCGGTGTCGGGACCATTCAACACCTATCCGTCTAGATTAGCCATACTGTTCGGTCTATTTTTGTTCGGAGCGGCGACGGAAGGGGTTTCTAGCTGGCTTTTCACACCGGGAGCAGTGTGAATAAAAGTCCCCCGCGGCAGGGCGCAGTAGACCGGGTTGTCCATTCCTGTGGGGCCCCGCGCAACGCCCGACCACCGACCGATCCGGCATAATGCGCGGTATGCCCTCCCACCCCTCACTCCCCGACTCGCACCGCCTCCCCCGCCTCGACGAGCCGCGGGACATGCCGCTGCGCGAGCAGGTCGCCGAACACCTGCGTCACGCGTTCATCGTCGGCGACATCGCCCCGGGAGTGGTCCTCAGCGCGCCCACCCTGGCGGAGGAGTTCGGGATCTCCGCCACCCCGGTCCGCGAGGCCATGCTCGACCTGGCCACCGAGGGCCACGTACGGGCCCTGCGTTACAAGGGCTACCGGGTGCTCGAGTTCTCTCCGGAGACCCGCGCGCAGCACGTGGAGCTGCGCGGCTTCATCGAGATCCCCCTCATGCTGCGGGTCGCCGCCCACGGCATGCCGGACGAACAGCTGGCGGCCGCCCGCCGCCTGGCCGCAGACTCCCTGCAGGCCGCCGTCGACGGTGACCTCATCGAGTTCATCCGCCTCGACACCTCGCTCCACCTGGGACTCCTCAAGGCCGCGGGTAACGACGTCGCGGTCCGCCACGTCCGCTCCCTCCGCTCCCTCGCCCGCCTCACCGGCCTGCGCGCCCTGGCGGAGCAGGGTGAGCTGGAGAAGACCGCGCGCGAGCACCTCGACATCGTCGACGCCATCGCCGACCGCGATCCCGGGCGGATGAACACCGTCATGGCCGCCCACCTGGGTCACGTCACCGGCGTCTGGGCCTGACGCCCGCGGGGTCGCGACACCCCACCCGGGTCTGGACTCCCACCCCAGTAACATTGTACTGTGGCACCAATCACAGCACATGTCCCGTGGCCCGAAGGCCCACACCATGTCTGTAGCCAGCTCCAGCCCGCCCACCGACAAGAGACGGGACCGCCGCGTCCTCGCCGGCTCCCTCGCCGGCAGCTCCATCGAGTGGTACGACTTCTTCCTCTACGCGACGGCGTCAGCGCTGATCTTCAACCATCAGTTCTTCCCCACCGAGGCCCCCTTCGTCTCGCAGATGCTGTCGTACCTGACGCTGGCGCTGACGTTCTTCGTCCGCCCCTTCGGCGGCATCGTCTTCTCCCACTTCGGTGACCGCGTCGGCCGCAAGGTCACGCTCGTGGTCACGTTGGTGATGATGGGTGTGGCCACCGTGGCCATCGGCCTCATCCCCACCTACGACCAGATCGGCATCGCCGCCCCGATCCTGCTGGTGGTCTTCCGCATCATCCAGGGCCTGGCCATCGGCGGCGAGTGGGGCGGTGCCATGCTGCTCGCCTTCGAGAACGCCCCCGCCAAGCGCCGCGGCTTCTTCGGCTCTGTGCCGCAGATGGGCATCACCATCGGCATGCTGCTGTCCTCGCTGGCCTTCGCCGCCGTGTCCTTCTTCGGTGACGAGTTCCTCCTCGGCATCGGTTGGCGTATCCCGTTCATCGCCTCCATCGTCCTCGTGCTCGTCGGCCTGTGGATCCGCTCCGGCCTGGGTGAGACGCCGCACTTCAAGGCGGCGCGGGAGGAGGACGGCGTCGCTAAGCTGCCGATCCTGGAGACCCTGCGCCACCACTTCCCCGCCGTGCTCGTGTCCGTGGGCATCAAGGTCGTGGAGACCGCGCCGTTCTACATCTTCGCCACGTTCGTCGCCTCGTACGCGACGGGCACCCTCAGTTTCGAGCGCTCCACCGTGCTCAACGCGGTGAGTCTCGGCGCGTTGGTGTCGACGTTCATGATCCCCGTCATGGGTGCCCTCTCGGACCGGGTGGGACGCACAAGGGTGTACGTCACCGGTGCGCTGGCCATCGCGGCCTTCGCCTTCCCGTTCTTCCTGCTCCTGGACACCGGTGCCAACTGGGCGGTGTTCGCGGCGGTGGTCATCGGCCTGGGTGTGGTGTGGCCGCCGGTCACCGGCACCCTGGGCACCATGAGCTCGGAGATCTTCTCCGCCCGGATCCGCTACACCGGCGTCACCCTCGGCTACCAGATCGGTGCCGCGGTCGCCGGCGGCACCGCCCCGCTCATCGCCACCTGGCTGCTCCACGAGTTCAAAGACCAGTGGCACCCCATCGCCATCTACATCATCATCACCGCCGCCATCTCGCTGCTGGCCGTCATCTTCGCGCCGGCGATCGCGCGTCGGGAAGCGGCCAACGCCCCCGACCTCCCCTGAGAAAGGAACACATGCCCCCCCGCACCATCTCCCCCGCCGACATCACCGCCGCCGTCTCCGTGGGACGCGCCCGCCGACTCCTCGACCACGCCCTCCGTGAGGGTTTCCGTCCGGACGTCGATCCCGCGCGCATCAACATCCCCGCCGGCACCGGGCACATGCTGCTCATGCCGTCGGTGCTCGGCGGGTGGACCGGCACGAAGATCGCCACCGTCTCCCCCGACAACCCGTCGAAGGACCGGCCGCGCATCCAGGCGATGTACATCCTCATGGACACCGAGACCCTCACCCCGCAGGCCATCATGGAGGGCAACTCGCTCACCGCCCTGCGTACCCCGGCCGTCAGCGCCGTCGCCGTTGATTACCTCGCACCGGAGTCGATCGACCGGATGGTCGTGTTCGGCACCGGCCCGCAGGCGCACACCCACATCGCCGCGATGGCGGAGGTCCGCGACATCGGCGAGGTCGTCGTCTGCGGCCGCCATCCTGCGCGTACCGACGCCACCGTCGCCGTCGCCCGCGACCTCGGGCTCGCGGCCCGCGCCGGCGTGGCCGAGGACGTCGCCGACGCCTCCCTCATCGTCTGCTGCACCTCCGCCCCCACCCCGCTTTTCGACGGCGCCCTCGTCCCCGACCATGCCGTCGTCGTCGCCATGGGCTCCCACGAGCCGGAGTTCCGCGAACTCGACTCGCAGCTCATGGGGCGCGCGCAGGTCGTCGTCGAGGACCGCGCCACCGCCCTGCGCGAGGCCGGTGACGTCATCCAGCCCGTCCGCGAGGGGGTCCTCGCCGAGGACGACCTCGTCGACCTCGTCGACCTCGTCACCGGCGGCGTCGAGTTGGACATCAGCCGCCCCCGCGTGTTCAAGTGCGTCGGCATGAGCTGGGAGGACCTGGCCGTCGCGGTGGGTGTCGTCGACCCCACCGTCGTTCCGGACTAGCCCCGGAATCGCCGACGGCGTGCCGCCCCGGTCCGGGAGGGACCGGGTGGCACGCCGTCGATGAGCTGTTAGTCCAGGTCGAGCTGGATGGCGCTGGTGGCACCCAGGGACTCGGCGATCTGCTTCTCCAGGGTCTCCGGGACCTCGGCGTCCACGCGCAGGACCAGGATGGCACCGTCACCCTTGGCGGCCTGGGTCAGAGCGGCGGCCTCGATGTTGATGCCGGCCTCGCCCAGCTGGGAACCGACCTTGCCCAGGGCACCCGGGGCGTCGGTGTACTCGAGGAAGAGGTTGCGGCCCTCGGCGCGCATGTCCAGGCCGCGCTCGTCGATACGCACGATCTTCTCGACGCGCTCCAGGCCGGTGAGGGCACCGACGACGGAACGGGAGGAGCCGTCGGCGCCGATGGCCTTGACCTCGACGGAGGAACGGTGGGTGGTGGACTCGGTGGCGGTCTCCACCTTGTAGTCCAGGCCACGGGACTCCGCGATCTGCGGGGCGTTGACGAAGGTGACCGGCTCGTCGGTGGTGGCGGAGAACAGGCCACGGACGGCGGACAGGCCGAGCACGGAGAGGTCATCCTCTGTGGACAGCTCACCGCGGGCCTCGACCTCGACGGCGACCGGGGCGGCGTCGAGAAGCTGGCCGGCGAGCAGACCCAGCTTGCGGGTCAGGTCCAGCCACAGGGAGACCTCCTCGCCGACGCGACCGCCGGAGACGTTGACGGCGTCCGGGACGAACTCGCCGGCCAGGGCCTTGAGGACAGAGGCGGCGACGTCGGTGCCGGCGCGGTCCTGGGCCTCTTCGGTGGAGGCGCCCAGGTGCGGGGTCACAACGACCTCCGGCAGGCCGAACAGCGGGGAGTCGGTGCACGGCTCGGTGGAGAAGACGTCGAAGCCGGCGCCCCAGATGTGGCCGGACTTGATGGCGTCGGCCAGGGCCTGCTCATCGACGAGGCCACCGCGGGCCGCGTTGATGATGATCTGGCCCTTCTTCGACTTGGCGAGCAGCTCGGCGTTGAA
The DNA here is from genome assembly GCF_900177745.1 of Corynebacterium pollutisoli. Taxonomy (GTDB): domain Bacteria; phylum Actinomycetota; class Actinomycetes; order Mycobacteriales; family Mycobacteriaceae; genus Corynebacterium; species Corynebacterium pollutisoli. The sequence goes on from NZ_FXAR01000005.1 coordinate 100,946, forward strand.
CATGCCGGCCGTCTCCTTGGTCTTGGGCAGGTGGATGGTGATGATGTCGGCGCGGGAGACCAGCTCCTCCAGCTCGACGAGCTCCACACCCAGCTGGGCGGCGCGGGTCGGGTTCGCGTACGGGTCGTAGGCGATGATCTCGGTCTCGAAGGCGGAGAGACGCTGGGCGAACAGCTGGCCGATGTGGCCGAAGCCGACGATACCGATGGTCTTGCCGAAGATCTCGACGCCCTTGAAGGCGGAGCGCTTCCACTCGCCGTCACGCAGGGTGGCGTCAGCAGCCGGGATCTGGCGCACGGTGGACATCAGCAGGGCGATGGCGTGCTCACAGGCGGAGTGGATGTTGGAGGTCGGGGCGTTGACGACCATGACGCCGCGCTCGGTGGCGGCGTCGATGTCGACGTTGTCCAGGCCGACGCCGGCGCGGCCGACGATCTTCAGGTTCGGGGCGGACTCGAGGACCTCGCGGGTGACGGTGGTCGCGGAACGGACCAGCAGGGCGTCAGCCTCCGGGACGGCGGCAAGCAGCTCCGGGGTGTTCGGGCCGTCGACCCAACGCACCTCCACGGCGTCTCCGAGCGCATCTACGGTGGACGGTGCCAGTTTGTCGGCGATAAGGACGACGGGCTTGCTCACGTGTTATCTCCCAGCTGTGAAAAAGGTGGCCCCGGAAAGTCGGGGCGTGGAACGGATAACACTTTAGTCGGTACCGGACGTCGTTGTCGCATGACCTGCCCGTTTATGAGGCAGGCCACTCAACCGGCCACCCCCGTTCACGCAGAGAACGCGTTGGGCCCCTCGTCGCCGCCGCTGTAGTCGCGGTCGTCGACGTCGCGCAGCGCGGGCTTGCCCATCGCGTACTCGACCATGCCGAGGAAGCGGGAACGCCGGTCACGCAGGAAGTTCGGGAAGTCGGACTGGTACAGCAGGTCCGTGTTCAGCTCGTGCGTGCCCAGGACGGTGTCGAACTCGGAGTCCTCGAGCAGCGACTTGGTCTGCACGCGGGAGAGGTACCGGGTGGGGGCATACCCGTCGATGACGACCTCGGTGCGCTTGCCCATGGGGGTGCGGTTGAGCACGCTGTTGGCGACGACGTCCTCGATGCCGTTGTCGCGGCACCACTCCTGGGGGAACACGCGGTGGAAACCGGGCTGCAGCTCGGGGAAGGTCCAGCGGTCGAAGGGCTGGGAGGTGCGCCAGTCCCGGGCGCCGCGGGCCATGAGCAGGGCGTAGATGCCCTGGTACACGCCGGAGTTCTCGCGGACGGAGAAGAAGCGGGACTCGGAGAAGGAGGCGTCGCGGATGGTCTTGGGCACCTCCTCGGTGCGGCCCTCGATCCAGGCGGTGACCTGGTCGACGTCGCGCGCGGAGCGGTTGATCACGGCCGCGGAGCCGTAGAGCTCGCCGAAGATGCCGCACCAGAACCACTGGTTGAGCTTGTCCCACGCCTTCGTCGACGCCAGCGCGCGGGGGGTGTCCGCGAGGCGGGCGAAGATGACGGCCAGGGGGATGAGCTGCGCGGTGTAGGGCACCTGGTCGATGGTGAGCATGCAGCGCTGGGAGAGGAACTCGGCGGTCTCCAGGAAGGTGATGCGCAGTTCGCGGCGGGCGTGGAGGTAGTCGGCGAGGGTGAGGTTGAGGATGTCCTCGCGCTGCCCGGCGGCATGGCCGTTGCGGGAGGTGACCAGCAGGGAGACGGCGGTGAGGAAGTCGGTGCGGTCGATGCGGTCGAGCGCCGGGTAGCGGCCCAGGATGCGGCGGGTCTCCGCCCAGTCCCCGGCGAGGGAGAAGTCCGGGTCCTCGGTGGCGAAGACGGCGGTGAGCAGTTCGAAGACGTCCATCTGCAGGCCGGCGGAGTTGGCCTGGGCGAAGATGGAGCCCACGCCGGTCTGGGCGGTCTCGCGCGCCAGGCGGATCATGGGGATGTCGTAGGCGGCGAGGGGCTTGACGATGCGGTCGTAGAATCGTTTGACCACCTCGCGCATCTCCGGGCGGGCGACGGCCATGTCGAAGAGCAGGTCGGTGCCGGAGTCCCACAACAGGTCCGCGACGGGCAGGCAGCCGTGGGCGATGGCGGCGTCGCGGTCGGGGATGCCGCCGGCGATCTCGGGGCCGAAGTGTGACTTGATGATGCCGTCGTCGTCGACGGAGAACACGGCCTCGTCGGTCATGACCTGGGAGTCGACGGCGCGGGCGACGTCGACGTAGAAGGTGCGGCGGATGCGCTTGGAGCGGAAGTCGACGGTGTCCACCGCGCCGTCGCCCTGGAGGCAGTGGTAGAGGGTGGTGAGGCGCTGCTGGCCGTCGAGAAGCAGCAGCCCGGGATCGGAGACGGGGGTGGGGGCGCCGGCGATGGGGCGCGGACGGAACCGCATGGGGGCGTTGCGGGTGTCGAGCGACAGCAGCGAACCCACCGGGTAGCCGCGCAGCACGGTGACGAGCAACGACCGGATCCGGTCGACGTCCCAGGCGTAGGAGCGCTGGAAATCGGGGAGCTGCAGGTCGCCGCGGTCGATGCGGGCGAACAGGTCAGGCAGGTCGTAGCTCGGCGTGGTGAAACCCATGGCGATGAGTCTATCCCCGTGCCCGGACGCGCGCTGGTGGGGTCCGTGAATGTTATCCCGCATCCGGACCATACCGACCGGTACAGTATGGTCGTTCCCGTTAAGACTATTCTGTCTATTTAGTTCGTACCGGAGGTTCCACATGGCGTTGACCCGCCGCACCTTCCTCGGCGCCGCCGCCCTGGGCACGCTCGGCCTGCTCGGCGGCCGCGCCGTCTCCGCCGTCCCCTCCCCCGCCCCGGCCGGCGATGTGCTCACCATCGGTTACGTCCCCATCGCCTGCTCCGCGCCGCTCGCCGTCGCCGACGCCCTGGGTGCTTTCCGACGCCGCGGCCTCACCGTCTCCCTCCGCCGTTTCGCCGGCTGGGCCGACCTGTGGTCCGCCTACCTCACCGGACAGCTGCACGTCACGCACATGCTCTCCCCCATGGCGGTCACCCCCACCGCGCGCCCGACCACCCTGGCCTACACGCTCAACACCAACGGCCAGGCCATCACCCTCGCCTCCGACCTGCACGGCACCGTCTCCGGGCTGGCGGATCTGCGCGGGCGCGTCATCGGCATCCCCTTCGAGTACTCCATCCACTCCCTGTTGCTGCGCAGCGCGCTCGCCGACGCCGGCGTCGACCCCACCGCCGACCTCGAGCTGCGCCTGCTGCGTCCCGCCGACATGGTCGCCCAGCTCGAGGTCGGCGGCATCGACGGCTTCATCGGCCCCGAGCCCTTCAACCAGCGCGCCCTGACCACCGGTACCGGCCGCGTCCTCCACATGACCAAGGAGTTCTGGGACCGCCACCCCTGCTGCGCCGTCGCCATGGGTGACGACTGGCTCGCCGCCCACCCCGAGCAGGCCCGCGCCGTCACCGAGGCCCTCGCCGAGGCCTCCGCCTGGCTCAACTCCCCCGGCCACCACGCCGAGGCCTCGCAGCTGCTCTCCCACGAGAAGTACCTCAACCAGCCCGCTCCCCTGCTCGAGCCCGTCTTCGAGGGCCGCTACCTCACCTGGGACGGCGAGGAGGTCGTGGACAAGGAGCGACTGCACTTCGGCGACGCCACCGACCCGGCCGCCCTCGAGTGGATGCGCACCCAGCTGCGCCGCTGGGAGCTCGTGTGAGTGCCCGGCTGCGTGCGGCCGCGCTCGGCCTCGTTCTCCTCGTCGCGTTCCTCCTGCTGTGGAACCTCGTGCCCGCCGGGTCCCTCGCCCCCACCCCGGGCGGCGTCTGGCGGCGCGGCGTGGAGATCCTCTCCGACCCCTTCTACCGGGACGGACCCGGCAGCGTCGGCATCTTCTGGCACCTCGTGACCTCACTGCGGCGCGTACTCGTGGGCTTCCTACTGGCGGCGGCGATCGCCATCCCCCTCGGTTTCCTCCTGGGCCGCCTGCAGATCCTGCGCTGGGCCCTCGACCCACTCGTGCAGATCCTCCGGCCTGTCTCCCCGCTCGCGTGGCTGCCCATCGGTCTCGCCCTGCTTCACGACGCCGAGCGCACCGCCGTCTTCGTCATCGTCCTGTCCGCCCTGTGGCCCATCCTGCTCAACACCATCGACGCGGTGCGCCACATCCACCCCACCTACCTCAAGCTGACCTCCACCCTGGGCACGCCCCTGTGGCTGGCCGTCACCCAGGTGTGGCTGCCCGCGACCCTGCCCGGCATCATCACCGGCCTGCGGCTGTCCCTGTCGACGTCGTGGCTGGTCATCATCGCCGCCGAGATGCTCGTCGGCGGCCAGGGCATCGGGTTCTTCGTGTGGAACATGTGGAACCGCCTCGACATCGACGCCATCGTCGTCGCCATCGTCATCATCGGCCTCACCGGCCTCATCCTCGACCACCTCGTCGCCGCCCTGCAGAGGACCGTCCGTTATGACTAACGCCATCACCCTCACCGACATCACCCGCTCTTACGGATCCACGCGGATCATCGCGCCGACGTCCATCGACGTCGAGTCCGGCCAGTTCGTCTCCCTCCTCGGCCCCTCCGGCTGCGGCAAGTCGACAATCCTGTCGATGGTCGCCGGACTCGACCACGCCTCCACCGGGGACGTCACCGTCGACGGCCGCCCCGCCGTCGTCTTCCAGGACCACGCCCTGCTCCCCTGGCTCACCGCGCGCGGCAACATCGAGTTCGGACTGCGCTCCACGCGCCCGGACCTCAGCGCGCAGGAGCGCCGGGAGATCGCCGACCGGCACCTCGCGGCCGTCGGCCTCGCGCACGCCGCCGAGCGCCGCCCCGCCCGACTGTCCGGCGGCATGCAGCAGCGCGTCGGCATCGCCCGCGCCTTCGCCGTCGAGCCCGAGATCCTGCTTCTCGACGAACCCTTCGGCGCCCTCGACGCCCTCACCCGCCGCGACCTCCAGCTCGAACTGCTCTCCCTGTGGGAGGCCGACCGGCGCACCGTCGTCATGGTCACCCACGACGTCGACGAGGCCATCCTGCTCTCCGACCGCATCCTCGTCATGTCCCCCTCCCCCGACGCCACGGTCATCGCCGACATCAGCGTCGACCTGCCCCGCCCCCGCGCCGGCGTCGACCCGGACCCCGAGCTGCGCCGCCACCTGCTCGACCTGCTCCACCCCTGAGCCCCGTCTGTGCAGAAACTCCCCTGCACAGCGTTCAATTCCGTGCATTCCCCCTGCTCGCGACGTGTATATATGTCCGATTTTGCAGGGCAGCTGCGGGGGTGCCCCGAAACGCCGAACCCCCGCCGCCCACCGGGAGGGGTGAGTGGCGGGGGCGTCGATAAGCGAAGAGACTAGGCGGTCTCGTTCAGCTCGACCTTGACCCAGGACATGAGGTCGCGCAGCTTGGAGCCGGTCTCCTCGATCTGGTGCTCGGCGTAGGAGGCGCGCAGGCCCTCGAGCTCCTTGTTGCCGTTCTCGACGTTGTCGATGAGGCGCTTGGTGAAGGTGCCGTCCTGGATGTCGGTGAGGATGTCCTTCATGCGGGCCTTGGTGTCGGCGTCGATGACGCGCGGGCCGGACAGGTAGCCACCGAACTCGGCGGTGTCGGAGACCGAGTAGTTCATGTTGGCGATGCCGCCCTCGAACATGAGGTCAACGATGAGCTTGAGCTCGTGGAGGCACTCGAAGTAGGCCATCTCGGGCTCGTAGCCGGCCTCGACCAGAACCTCGAAACCGGTCTTGACGAGCTCCTCGGTGCCACCGCAGAGGACGGCCTGCTCACCGAACAGGTCGGTGACGGTCTCGGCCTCGAAGGTGGTCGGGATGACGCCGGCGCGGGCGCCACCGATGGCGGCGGCGTAGGACAGGCAGAGGTCCTTGCCGTTACCCTTCGGGTCCTGGTCGACGGCGATGAGGCAGGGAACGCCCTTGCCGTCGACGAACTGACGACGAACGAGGTGGCCCGGGCCCTTCGGGGCGACCATGCCGACGACGATGTTGTCGGCCGGCTTGATCAGGTCGAAGTGGACGTTGAGGCCGTGGCCGAAGAACAGTGCGTCGCCGTCCTTGAGGTTCGGCTCGATGTCGTTCTCGTAGATGGACTTCTGGGAGGTGTCCGGGGCGAGCAGCATGATGACGTCGGCCCATGCGGCGGCGTCGGCGTTGGTCTTGACGTCGAAGCCGGCCTCCTTGGCCTTCTCGGCGGACTTGGAGCCCTCGCGCAGGCCGATGCAGACCTCGACGCCGGAGTCACGCAGGTTCTGGGCGTGGGCGTGGCCCTGGGAGCCGTAGCCGATGATGGCGACCTTGCGGCCCTGGATGAGGGAGAGGTCAGCGTCAGCGTCGTAAAGCAGTTCAATAGCCATGGGAGAAAATCTCGCCTTTCGTCTTATACAGGTGCTGATGTTGTTTGTACCACAACATGAGACAGGGGTGCCCCACCAGGTGGGACTTTCATGCGTGTCGTCTCACCTGGTGGGATTTAGTGGGGTGTTACTTGGAGGGAGCCATCGTCTTGGGACCGCGGTTGAGCGCGATCTGACCGGACTGGATGAGCTCGCGGATGCCGAAGGGCTCGAGGACCTCCAGCAGGGCGCGCAGCTTGCCCGGGGTACCGGTGGCCTCGATGACCACGGACTCCTGGGCCACGTCGACGACGCGGGCGCGGAAGATGTTCGCGGCGTCGACGACCTGCGGGCGGTTGGTGTTGTCGGCGTTGACCTTCACCAGCATGATGGCGCGGGCAATGGTCGACTCCTCCTCGAGGCGGACGACCTTGAGCACCGGGATGATCTTGTTGAGCTGCTTGGTCACCTGCTCGATGACCAGCTCGTTGGCGTCGACCACGATGGTGATGCGCGAGATGCCCGGGGTGTCGGTGTGGGCCGAGACGATGGACACGAGGTTGTAGCCGCGGCGGGTGAACATGCCGGCGACACGCGAGATGATGCCGTCGACGTCCTGCACCAGGACGCTGAGGGTGTTACGGACGATATCGGTGTTGGCCATGGGTCCTAGTTCTCCTTCTTCTCAGCGCGGTCCTCGAGGACCTCTTCGACGGTCTCCCCCTGGGCGTCCTCGAGCACCTCGTGGATGTCGGCCGGGGACTCGCCGGCGGACTCGTCACCCTCGAAGAAAGGACGCAGGCCGCGGGCGTACTCGATGTCGGAGTTGGAGGCGCCGGCGGCGACCATCGGCCACACCTGCGCGTCCTCGCCGACGATGAAGTCGATGACGACGGGGCGGTCGTTGATCTCGCGGGCCTTCTGGATCGTCGGCAGCACGTCCTCCTCCCGGGTGACACGGAAGGCGACGCAGCCCAGTGCCTCGGAGAGGGTGACGAAGTCCGGCACGTACTCGTCCTGCTCGCGGAGCTTGGTGTTGGAGTAACGGCCGCCGTAGAACAGGGTCTGCCACTGGCGGACCATGCCCAGGTTGCCGTTGTTGATGAGGGCGACCTTGATCGGGAAGCCCTCGACGGCGGCGGTGGTGAGCTCCTGATTGGTCATCTGGAAGCAGCCGTCACCGTCGATGGCCCACACCTCGGCGTCCGGCAGGCCGGCCTTGGCGCCCATGGCGGCGGGGACGGAGTAGCCCATCGTGCCCAGGCCACCGGAGTTGAGCCAGGTGCGCGGCTTCTCGAAGTCGACGAACTGGGCGGCCCACATCTGGTGCTGGCCGACGCCCGCGACGTAGATGGCGTCCGGACCGGCGGCCTGCGACAGGGTCTCGATGACGAACTGCGGGCTCATCATGCCGTCGGACTGCTTGTCGTAGCCGCGCGGGAAGCGCACCTTGAGGTCCGTGAGGTAGTCGACCCACTCGGAGATCTCCGGCGGGGTGAGGTTCTTGGAGGACCTGTAGGTGCGCAGCAGCGCGGAGAGGACCTCGCGGGCGTCACCGACGATCGGGACGGCGGCCTCCCGGATCTTGCCGATCTCCGCCGGGTCGATGTCGGCGTGGATGACCTTGGCGTCCGGGGCGAACTCGTCGAGGTTGCCGGTGACGCGGTCGTCGAAACGCGCGCCGATGGCGATGAGCAGGTCGGAGCGCTGCATGGCGCCGACGGCCGGGACGGCACCGTGCATGCCGGGCATGCCCATGTGCAGGCGGTGGGACTCCGGGAACGCGCCCAGCGCCATGAGGGTGGTGACGACCGGGATGCCGGTGTACTCGGCGAACTCCAGCAGCTCCTGGTTGGCGTCGGCCTTGATCACGCCGCCGCCGATGTAGAGGCAGGGGCGCTCGGCCTCGGCGATCATCTGGACGGCCTGGGTGATCTGGCGGGAGTGCGGCGTGGTGACCGGCTTGTAGCCCGGCAGGTCCATCTTCGGCGGCCAGACGAAGTCGAACTCCGCGTTCTGGATGTCCTTGGGGATGTCCACGAGGACCGGACCGGGGCGACCGGTCAGGGCGAGGTGGAACGCCTCCATGAGGGTGCGGGCGATGTCGTTGGGGTCGGTGACCATGAAGTTGTGCTTCGTGATCGGCATGGTGACACCGCGGATGTCGGCCTCCTGGAAGGCGTCGGTGCCCAGCAGGGAGCGGCCGACCTGGCCGGTGATGGCGACCATCGGGACGGAGTCCAGGTTGGCGTCGGCCAGCGGGGTGACCAGGTTGGTGGCACCCGGGCCGGAGGTGGCGATGCAGACGCCGACCTTGCCGGTCACCTGGGCGTAGCCGGTGGCGGCGTGGCCGGAACCCTGCTCGTGGCGCACCAGCACGTGGCGCAGCTTGGTGGAGGAGAACAGGGGGTCATACAGCGGGAGGATGGCGCCGCCGGGCAGACCGAAGACGATGTCGGTGCCGAGCTCCTCGAGGGACCGGACGATCGCCTGGGCGCCGGTCATCCGCTCGGGGGCGTTCTCGGCCCCCGCGGACTTCTTGGCGACCGTGGCCGGGGTGGGCGTGTGCGAAGCTGCCACGTTATCAAGCTCCTAATTTCACAAGGACAATGCAGTTGGAACGCTACCTGGTGACACTTCCTGTGGTGCGGGAGGGTCGGCCGGGCGGCTGGCGTCGGCACAAGTTGGCTGTGACCTGTGACCATCTAATGACAAAGCCCCCGCACAGCACTGATGGTGGGTGCTGTCGAGGGCGCTTGTCGAGACGACTGGGTAGGGTCGTTACGGCAGGCGCCGCGCAGCTGCTACCACAAGTCGAATGATGTTCATGCCGCTCATCATACACACGGGGGTGGGGGTTAGTCGTATCGTGGGCGGCATGCTCGACTTCGCCTCCTATCTCCTCTCCCGTGCCTGGGCGTGGATGGCCGATCAGGGCCTGACCCTGGCCATCCTCTTCGTCATCGCGCTGCTCGTGCCCCGCGTGGGCCGTTTCGCGCAACGCTGGCTGGCCCGGGGTGTCGAGGAGACCACCGACGCGGATGAGTCGAAGACCCGCCTGGCGCTCACCGGCGTCGGCGTCTACGTCTTCCAGCTCATCGCGTTCTTCCTGCTCCTGGTGTTCTTCCTGCAGACGCTCGGCTTCTCGCTGGCGGGCGCGGCCATCCCGGCGACCGTGGTGTCGGCGGCGATCGGTTTCGGCGCGCAGTCGATCATCGCGGACTTCCTCGCCGGGTTCTTCATCCTCACGGAGAAGCAGTTCGGCGTGGGCGACTGGGTGCGTTTCGAGGGCAACGGCATCAAGGTGGAGGGCACGGTCATCCAGATCACGATGCGCTCCACCCGCATCCGCACCCTGGCGCAGGAGACGGTGATCATCCCCAACTCCACCGCCCGGGTGAGCATCAACACCTCCAACTACTGGTCGCGCGCCGTGGTGGTCATCCCGGTGCCGCTGCTGGGGTCCGCCGACACGCAGGAGGCGATCGACCGATCCGAGGCGGCGACCCGCCGCGCGCTGCGGCGTCCGGACGTCGCGAAGGAGCTCATCGGCGAGCTCGACGTCCACCCGGCGGTGAGCATCAATCCGCCCGCCACGGTCGGTATGCCGTGGACGATGGACATGCGTTTCATGATCCAGGTCGAGGCCGGCATGCAGTGGCTCGTCGAACGCGCCATCCGCACGGAAATCCTCGACGAGTTCTGGAACGAGTACGGCTCCGCCACCACCATCACCGGCGAGGTCAAGGACCGCGTCGACACCGTCACCACCGCGGCACTGTCCAGAACCCCGCTTATCGACGTCCCCGTCTCCGGCTCCCCGGACTCCGCCGGCGATCAGGAGATCGATGTCCCCTCCGGCTTCGCCGACGAGGAGGGGCGGGATCCGGCGGTCGTCGACCGCGGCCCCCAGGGCGACGAACCCACCGACACCACCGAGGACCAGACCCCGGCGGGCGGGGTGTTCCGCAGCGACTCCCCCACCTCCCGCTGGCGCCGTTTCGTCTCCTTCGGCGGCCGGGTGCGTACCTCGACGACGTCCCTCTTCGCCGCGCTCTTCGTACTGCTCGTGCTCAAGACCCTCACGGTCGACGCCGGGGAGGATGGCCCCTCCGGGGTTCTCGCCCCGCGCACCCCCACGGTCGAGACCACCACCCCCACCGCGCCCTCCGTCGCCCCCGAGCCTGTCCCCGAGGCCACCCCGGAGCAGACGTGGCGGGAGCAGACCCCGGCGCCCACCCCGACCCAGACACCACAGCAGCAACCGCAGCCCCGCCAGGCACCGCAACCGGTGGAGCCGACGGCGACCTCCCCGGTGCCGGAACCGGGCGTCGATACGCAGCTTCCGCAGACCCCGCAGGCCCCGGTCACCCCGGACGCGGGAGAACAGTGACGCCTCCACTAGCATGGTCGCCATGAGTTCAGACGCTGCTCACGCAGAATCCGTGGAGTTCGCCCCGGAGCGGGCCAACCTCTTCGCGGCCGGCCTCATCATCGCCGTCGCGCTGCTGGTCATCCCCTCCGCACCGCAGTACCTCGCCTGGCTGCTGCTCATCCCGGCGGCCTTCATCTTCTGGGTACTCCGGGCGCGCACCGTGGTCGGTGAGAGCGGCGTCGACCTCCGCTACGCCTTCCGCGGCGACCGCTCGGTCGGCTGGGAGGACGTGGCGGGCGTCGGATTCAAGGGCTCCCGTGCCCTGCTCACCACGAAGGACGGCGCCGAGTACATGATGCCGGGCGTCACCTTCAACTCCCTGCCGAAGCTGGCGGAGGCCTCCCGGGGACGCATCCCGGACGCGCTGACCGCGGCGCAGGAGGCGCAGGACGAGAAGGTCGTCATCATCCACCGCGACGGGCAGCAGTTCATGGTCTCCAAGGAGGAGTACGCTGCTCGGGAGGCCTCCAAGCAGCCGCGACCTGACCGCACCACCATCAACGAAAACACCACCGAGAACCCGAAGGAGCAGTAAGTGTTCCCGCTTCGATCCAAAGTCACCACCGTCGGACGTAACGCCGCCGGTGCCCGCGCCCTGTGGCGTGCCACCGGCACCAAGGAGAATGAGTTCGGCAAGCCGATCGTGGCGATCGTCAACTCCTACACCCAGTTCGTCCCGGGCCACGTGCACCTGAAGAACGTCGGCGACATCGTCGCGGACGCGGTCCGTGCCGCCGGTGGCGTGCCCAAGGAGTTCCACACCATCGCCGTCGACGACGGCATCGCCATGGGACACGGCGGCATGCTCTACTCCCTGCCCTCGCGCGAGATCATCGCCGACTCCGTCGAGTACATGGTCAACGCCCACACGGCCGACGCCATGGTGTGCATCTCCAACTGCGACAAGATCACCCCGGGCATGCTCAACGCCGCCCTGCGCCTCAACATCCCGGCCGTGTTCGTCTCCGGTGGTCCGATGGAGGCCGGTAAGGCCGTCGTCGTCGACGGCGTCGCGCAGACCCCGACCGACCTCATCACCGCCATCGCCGCCTCCGCCAACGAGGCCGTCTCCGACGAGGGCCTGGCACAGATCGAGGAGTCGGCCTGCCCGACCTGCGGTTCCTGCTCCGGCATGTTCACCGCCAACTCGATGAACTGCCTCACCGAGGCCCTCGGCCTGTCCCTGCCGGGCAACGGCACGACCCTGGCCACCCACTCCGCCCGCCGTCGCCTCTTCGAGCAGGCCGGCGAGACCATCGTCGAGATGTGCCGCCGCTACTACGGCGAGGAGGACGAGTCCGTCCTGCCGCGCAGCGTCGCCACCAAGGACGCGTTCCGCAACGCCATGGCCCTCGACATGGCCATGGGCGGTTCCACCAACACGATCCTGCACACCCTGGCCGCCGCGCAGGAGGGTGAGGTCGACTTCACCCTCGCCGACATCGAGGAGATCTCGCACCAGGTGCCGTGCATCTCCAAGGTCGCCCCCAACGGCGTCTACCACATCGAGGACGTCCACCGCGCCGGCGGCATCCCCGCCATCCTCGGTGAGCTGCGCCGCGCCGACCTGCTCAACGAGGACGTCCACTCCGTCGTCTACGACAGCCTCGACGGTTGGCTCAACGACTGGGACATCCGCGGCGGCAAGGCCATCGACGCCGCCACCGAGCTCTTCCACGCCGCCCCGGGTGGCGTGCGCACCACCGAGCCCTTCTCCACGGACAACCGCTGGGACTCCCTGGACACCGACCAGGTCAACGGCTGCATCCACGACGTCGAGCACGCCCACTCCGCCGACGGCGGCCTGGTGGTCCTGCGCGGCAACCTGGCACCGGACGGCTCCGTGCTCAAGACCGCCGGCGTCGAGGAGGAGCTGTGGACCTTCACCGGCCCGGCCCGCGTCGTCGACAGCCAGGAGGAGGCCGTCTCCATCATCCTCAAGCGCGAGGTCCAGCCGGGCGAGGTCGTGGTCATCCGCTACGAGGGCCCGTCCGGCGGCCCGGGCATGCAGGAGATGCTGCACCCGACGTCCTTCCTCAAGGGTGCGGGCCTGGGCAAGAAGTGCGCCCTGATCACCGACGGTCGTTTCTCCGGCGGCACCTCCGGCCTGTCCATCGGCCACATCTCCCCCGAGGCCGCCCACGGTGGACTCATCGGACTGATCGAGAACGGTGACCCGATCACCATCGACGTCCACACCCGCCGCCTGTCCCTCGACCTGCCGGACGAGGAGATCGCGCGTCGTCGAGAAGCAATGGAGGCCTCGGAGAAGCCGTGGACCCCGCAGCGCGAGCGCCAGGTCTCCAAGGCCCTGCGCGCCTACGCGTCGATGGCCACCTCCGCCGATAAGGGAGCCGTCCGCCGGGTCGACTAACATCGTCCGGGTGACTGACCTCTCGAAGCCCGCGACCCCGTCCCTCACCGCCGTCCTGCAGATGGTGGTGGCCCTGGGACTGGTCGCGGGCTTCGGCGTCATCGGACGCCAGATGATGATCACCGACTTCCCCGTCGACATGATCATCTATCTCGAGGGCGTGCGCGCCTTCCTCGACGGCGGCGAGATGTACTCCGTGCCCATGTACGCCGGGGACCTTGCCCTGCCGTTCATCTACCCGCCGTTCGGCGCGCTGGTCATGGTACCCTTCGTCGGCTTCGAACCGGATCTCGCCGGCGACCTCATGATCATCCTCTCGGCCGGGCTGGTGCTCGTGTGCCTGTGGTTCGTGCTGCAGGCGGCGACGCGGCTGCGCGGCTGGATGCTGGCGGCACTCACCGCGGCGGTGTGGCCGGTGATGCTGCTCATCGAGCCGGTGTGGCTCAACTCCGGCTTCGCGCAGCTCAACATCGTGCTCATGGCGCTGGTGGTGCTCGACCTCGTGCCGCGGAAACGCCGTCTGCCGCAGGGCTGGCTCATCGGGCTGGCGGCGGCGATCAAGCTCACTCCCCTGGCGATGCTGCTGTTCTTCCTGCTGCGCCGCGACATCCGCTCCATCCTCATCGCCGGTGTCTCCGCGCTGCTGGCCACGGGCGTGGCCGCGCTGTTCCGCTGGGACGCGACGAAGGAGTTCTACACCTCCGTGCTGCTCGACATGGGCTCGAGTTCCGAGTTCGGCGTCAACACCGTCTACCAGTCCAACAGCTCCCTCAAGGGCATGATCATGCGCTGGTTCACCTCCGCGGATGCGCTCGACGCGCACTCCACCCTGGTCAACGGCCTGTGGCTGGGGCTCTCGCTGCTCACCATCGTGCTCGGCGGGTGGCTCATGGTGGCGCTCATGCGCCGCGACATGCTTATCGACGCCGCCCTCGTCAACGCCGTCATCATGCTCCTCATCTCCCCCGTCTCCTGGTCCCACCACTGGATCTGGCTCACCCTGCTCCTGCCCGTCGTGGCATGGCGCTGCCTCACCGTCCTCCGCGGCCCCGTGGTGCTCGGCGCTCTGGTCTTCACGTGGACCGCGCTGGTGATCACCCAGCCGCCGAAGTGGTGGTACGGCGACTCCATCGACATCCACGCGCTCGGCTTCTGGCAGAAGCTCCTGGTGAGTGACTTCGTGTGGCTGGGGATCGCGGTGCTGGTGGCGTGGGCGTGGGCGCTGCGCGCGGTGCCGCGCCGCTGACGCGGATTCGCACTATCGTCAGACAGCCCGGGCGCTCCGGGCCCTGCTACGACCTGAGACCCGGGCTTGAGAGGGCGTGGGTGTACGACGAAATCGCGCTTCGCTCTGTCAGCGCCCCGCTGGGCGCGGGTTCGCACTATCGTCAGACAGCCCGGGCGCTCCGGACGCTGTTAGGACCGGAGAGCCGGTCCTAAGAGCGCGCGGGTGTACGACGATATCGCGTCCCGGCGTGCCCGGAGACGCCGACGGCCCCGCACTGGGCGGGGCCGTCGGTGATGTGGAGTACTACGCGAGCGGGTTGACGCCTGCGCCGAACCACCACAGGGCGACGGCACCGGCGATGGCCAGCAGGATGAAGATCCAGGAGCTGACCAGCGGGCGGCGTGCCCAGCTGCGGCCGAAGTCCAGGGAGACCAGGCCCGGACCGGTGAACTGCAGCGCCAGGGAGATGCCCAGCATGACGATGGACAGCCACACCGACTCCGGCCAGGCGAAGATATTCGCGCCGGCACCGGAGGTGGTCAGTTCGTGGAGGGCGGTGAAGGAAGTGACGATGGTCGCCACCATCGCGAACAGCGGAGTGATGAGGCCGAGGACCAGGAACACGCCGGCCGCCAGCTGCAGCGACGGGATGATGATGGCCAGGCCGCCCGGGGCCAGGTAGTTGGCGTAGTCGGCCTCCAGGCCGGAGATGCCCGGGTTGCCGCCGAGGCGGAAGAAGGTGCCCACGGCCTCGAGGATGAGCCAGCCGCCGAGCAGCAGGCGGATGATGAGCAGACCGAAGTCCATGGTGCCGCGGCGGTGGTCGCGCACGGTCGGCTCGTCCGCTGCGGTGGCGGTGGGGTGGTCGTAATCGGCGGGCACGGCGGCGGGGGCCACCGGGGCCGGTGCCGGGGCGGCGGCCGCGGTCGCGGCCGGCTGGGAGGCCGGGCGGTCGTAGGCCATGGTCTGGTGGGTCTCGTAGGTCTCGTGGGAGCCGGTCGGGGCGAAGTCCTGGTCGGCGTAGGTCGGCTGCGGGGTGGCCTGCGGCTTGATCTCCTGCGGGGCGGCGCGGCCGGTGCGGTCGAAGAGGCCGTTGGAGGTCTGGGGGAACTGGGTGGTGGCGTCGTTGCCGCCGGGCACGGAGCCGGCGTCAGCCTTGCTCAGCGGCGTGGAACCGGCCCCCGAGGAGCGGGGCGCCGGGTCGGCGGCGTGGGTGTCCTTGTTGTAGGTGGGCACGTCGAGCCCGTCGGCGTCGTACGAGCCCGCACGGTCGGGGGTCTGGTTCTTGTCGGTCATGCTGCCAGATTAAGGCAGATATCAGGCGCCGGGCGGCCTTGAGGCCGCGAGCCGCGTGGCGAAATGCCAACAATCCGATCACGGACACCGCATGAGTTCGCGGGACAGCGCCTCCTGCTCGGCCTCGGTGACCCACAGACCGTAGGTCGCCTTCACCCCGATGATGCGGGAGACGTAGTCGCACCGGAAGCTCGTGTCGGGCGGGAGCCAGGTGGCGGCGTCGCCTGCCCCCTTCTGCTGGTTGAGGTCACCGCGGACGGCGAGGAGGTTGGCGGGGTCGTTGGCGAAGTCCCGGCGGGTGTCCTCGTCCCAGGCCTGGGCACCCTTCTGCCAGGCGTCGGCAAGCGCAACGACGTGGTCGATCTGGATCTCGGCGCTGCGCGGGCCGCGGACGAACTCGAGGGTCTCGCCCGAGTAGGGGTCGAGGAGGGTGCCGGACTCGACGAGGCACCCGTGGGTGCCGGGGCGGATGACGGTGTCGTGGAGGTCGCGGCGCAGGACGTCGTTGCGGGTGTCGCAGCCGTTGCGTCCGCCGGGGACGCGCACGTCGTCGCTCCAGGCCTGGCCGAAGAGTGCCCGGTCGTAGCCGGTCATGGGGGCGCGGCCCTTGACCTCGAGGGTGGCCAGGAGTTCGCGGGCCGGGGAGGTCGGCTCCGGGGCGACCTCGACGGTCTCGGTGACCACCTCGGTCACCATCTCGGTGACCGTCGGGGTGACCACCGGGGGACGGGTGAGGGCGGAGGGGGCGTCGAGAAGCAGGGCGGAGCCGATGACCGCGACGATGCCCGCACCGAGCACGGCAGCGAGACGTTTCATGATGGATCTCAAGGTAGCAAGGCCCCCGGACGTTGACGTCGCCGGGTTCGAACGCTAGGGTTGTTGACATGACAGCGAATGAGGACTGGGCAGGCGACCCGCAGAACGCATCCACCGACGGAGAGTTCGTGCGCGACGCAACGTACATCAATGACCGCATCACCGCTGACGTGAGCGAGACGACCCCGCAGGACGACGGCACCGTCCACTGGCCGGTCGAGGCCGACCGTTACCGGCTCATGGCCGCCCGCGCGTGCCCGTGGGCGCACCGCTCGGTGATCACGCGTCGCCTGCTGGGACTCGAGGACGTCATCTCCCTCGGCCTCGCCGGCCCCACCCACGACGTCCGCTCCTGGGTCTTCGACCTCGACCCGGACGGCGTCGACCCGGCCACCGGCCTGCGCCGGCTGCAGGAGGCGTACTTCAATCGCTTCCCGGATTACCCGCGCGGCATCACCGTCCCGGCCGTCGTGGAGGTGGAGTCGAAGAAGGTGGTCACCAACGACTACCCGTCCATCGTCCGCGACTTCCAGACCGAGTGGACGCAGTTCCACCGCGCGGGCGCCCCGGACCTCTACCCGGTCGAACACCGGGAGGAGATCGACGAGATCGCCAGGCGCATCTACACCGAGGTGAACAACGGCGTCTACCGCTGCGGTTTCGCCAGCACCCAGGATGCCTACGACGACGCCTACGTCCGCTTCTGGAAGACCATGGACTGGCTAGAGGAGCGCCTGACCAACCGCCGCTACCTCGTCGGCGAGCACATCACCTTCGCGGACATCTTCCTGTTCGTCACCCTCGTGCGTCACGACGCCGTGTACTACTCCCACTTCAAGACCTCCCGCAACAAGATCTCGGAGATGCCCGCCCTGTGGGGCTACCTGCGCGAGCTCTTCCAGATCCCCGGGTTCGGCGACACCACCGACTTCCGGGAGATCAAGGAGCACTATTTCATCGTGCACAAGGAGGTCAACCCCACCCAGATCGTGCCGCAGGGCCCGGACCTGGCCGGCCTGGCCAGCCCGCACGGCCGCGAGGCCCTCGGCAGCCAGCCCTTCGCCGACGGCGTCACCTTGCCGGGCGCCGTCCCGGAGGGTGAGCACGTGAAGAACCCCGAGCCGTTCCAGGTCGAGCTGTTCGGCTAGACCGCCGGGAGCTGCTGCGCTGCCGCGAGCACCGAATCAGTGAGCTTCTCCAGCAGCTCCGACTCCAGGCGCCAGCGCTGCCAGTGCAGGGGGACGTCAATGATGCGGTCGTCGAGTGTGACCAGGTCCCCGCGCCGCAGGTGGATGTCCGCCTGCAGGTCCGACATGAGCCCCCACCCCAGCCCGCGCAGCGTCGCGCGCGCCAACGCCTCCGATGACGGGATCTCCGACATCCGGGGGCGTTGCTGCTTCTCCCCCAGCCTCTCCTCCAGGTCGGCGGCCTGCAGGGCGTCGCCGGGCCCGAAGCGGAGGGTGGGCATGCGGGACCAGTCCGGCCCCGGGTACTGCGCCGCCAGATCCGGGGTGGCCACGGCCCGGTAGCGCACGACGCCGAGCGGGAGGGATTCGCAGCCGGAGACGGGCCGCGATTCGCGCGTCACCGCCCCGAGCACGTCGCCCCGCCGGAGGAGGGCGAGGGTGCGGGCCTCGTCCTCGATGCGGATGCGGAGGGTGGCGCCGTCGAAACCCGCGACGTCCGACATCACCGGCGTGAACCACGTCGCCAGGGAGTCGGCGTTGACGGCGATGCTCAGCGGCACGCGCCCCAGGCGGCCCTCGAGGCGGGCGTCGGTCTCCGCCTGCAGCAGGCGCATGCGGCGGGCGGCCTGGACGAGGACCTCCCCCGCCTCGGTCGCGGTGGCCGGGGTGGAGCGCCGCACGAGCACCCGGCCGGTGTCCCTCTCCAGTGCCTTGATCCGCTGACTGACGGCCGAGGGCGTGATGCCGAGGCTGTGCGCGGCGTGCTCGAAACTACCTTCGTCGACGATGGCGAGGAGCGATTCCAGGTGCAACGGGTTCATGAAGCTGATCTTAATCAGATGTAGTTCGATTAACTGGACTTCATTTCGATCGAGGCGCACAATGAGGTCATGTCAATCATTGTTGCGGGTATCTTTCTGGGACTCTCCCTCATCATCGCCGTCGGACCGCAGAACATCTTTCTGCTGAAGTCCGGAATCAAGCGTCAGCACGTCACCGCCGTCGTGCTCACCTGCATCATCTCCGACATCTTCCTCATCACCGCCGGCGTGGCGGGCGTCGGCGTGCTCGTCGACTCCGAGCCCCTCCTCCTGGAGATCCTCCGCTGGGGTGGCGCGGCCTACCTCCTGTGGTTCGCCTGGACGAACTTCCGCGACGCCGCCACCCCGGGGGCCATCACGGTCGTCGAGACGGAGCCGATCGGCCCCCACGACGACACCTCCGGCACCGGCGGCGGCGCCGTCATCACCCGGACCCGCCCGACCACCGGCCTCAAGCGCCCCACCCACCGCCCCACGTGTCTCGCCGCCGTCGGCACCACCCTGGCCCTGACCTGGCTCAACCCGCTCGCCTACGTGGACGTCGTGGTGATGGTCGGCGGCATCGCCAACCAGTACGGCACCGACGGCCGCTGGCTCTTCGCCCTCGGCGCGTTCATCGCCGCCCTCATCTGGTTCCCGCTCGTCGGCTACGGCGCAGCTCTCCTGCGCAAGCCGCTGTCCCGCCCGCACGTGTGGCGTTGGCTCAACATCGGCATCGGCGTGGTCATGTGCGGCCTCGCGCTCAAGCTCATCCTGATGTAGGGGTCCACCGCATCGTGTGGCGCTCCTCGCCCACGACCTGCGCCCCGAACCGTCGATAGAAGCCTATCGACGGTTCATTCCATTTCAGCACCGTCCACTCCAGCCGCAGGTACCGCTTATCGACGACCCGTCGCCCCAGCTCCTCCATCAGCTCACCGCCGACGTTGCATCCCTGCGCCTCCGGCGCGACGAAGAGGTCCTCGAGCCACACCGTCCGCCCTCCCAGGTGCCGTAGCGCAGGTACCACGTCGCCACACCGGCAAGCCCGTCCTCCCCCTCCGCCACGAGGGCGTGGAGGATCGCGTCATCGCCGAACATCGCCTCCTCCAGGTCGGCGACGGAGGCGGTGAACAGTTCCGACTCCCGGTCGTAATAGGCGAGCTGCCTGATGAGATCGTGAATGCCCGGAACATCCGCGGGCGTGGCCTCACGGACCCGGGTGCGCATCAGTCGGCGTGGCGTCGGGAAGCGGTGGCACCGGCCCAGATGTTGATGCCGGCGTCGCGCGCGACGTCGTCGATGGCCTTCAGCTCCGCGTCGGAGAACTCGAGGTTGTTCAGGGAGTCGAGGTTCTCGTCGAGCTGCGCCACCGAGGAGGCTCCGATGAGGGCCGAGGCGACCGTCTCCACGCCGTACTCGCCCTGCTGACGCAGCACCCAGGCGATGGCCATCTGCGCCAGGGACTGCTCGCGCTCCTGGGCGATGTCGTTGAGGCGGGTGATCATCTCGAGGTTCTCGGCGCTGAGCATGTCGTTCGACAGCGACTTCATGGCCGCCGCGCGCGAATCCTCCGGCACACCGTTGAGGTAACGGTTGGTCAGCAGACCCTGCGCCAGCGGAGAGAAGGCGATGATGCCCAGGCCGGAGTCGGCGGCGGAGGCGAGCAGGGAGTCGCCGTCCTCACCCGGCTCCTCCACCCACCGGTTGACGATGGAGTAGCTCGGCTGGTTGATGATGAGCGGGCAGCCCTCCTCCGCCATGAACTCCGCGGCCTCACTCGTCAGCTCCGGGCCGTAGGAGGAGATGCCGACGTACAGCGCCTTGCCGGAGGCGACGATGTCCCGCAGGGCGTACATGGTCTCCTCCAGCGGGGTGTCCGGGTCCGGGCGGTGGTGGTAGAAGATGTCGACGTAGTCCAGGCCCATGCGGTCGAGCGACTGGTCGAGCGAGGCCATGAGGTACTTGCGCGAGCCGCCGAAACCGTACGGTCCCTCCCACATGTCCCAGCCGGCCTTCGAGGAGATGATGAGTTCGTCGCGGTGGGGCCGGAAGTCCTCGGCCAGGAGGCGGCCGAAGTTGCTCTCCGCCGACCCGGCCGGCGGGCCGTAGTTGTTGGCCAGGTCGAAGTGCGTCACACCCCGGTCGAAGGCGCGGCGCAGGATGGCGCGCTGGGTCTCCAGCGGCTTGTCATCGCCGAAGTTGTGCCACAGGCCCAGCGAGACGGCGGGCAGCTTGAGGCCGGAGCGTCCGACGCGGCGGTAGGGCATGGCGGTGTAGCGGTCAGGGGCGGGAAGGTAGGTGCTCATGGATCCATTGTGCCCCCGATCAGGCTCAGCCGGGCTGGTCTTCATTCAGCACGTGATCCATCCCCTGTGTCTTCGACGCCAGGAGTGCGAGAAACTCCTCGAGAGAGTCCCGGAACAGGTGCAGGTTCCGCCCCTCGCAGTCCTCCGTGGAGCAGGGTCCGGTCCAGCACAAAGAAGTTCCCGCCGCCGTCGGCCCCGATGACCCATGCCCTGAACCGGTCGATCTCCGGTGCGAGCCAGGCGTTCTGGGTTGCCGGGCCGCGACTCGTAATTACGAGACTCGTAATTACGACCATAACGCCGAGAGCATATGAGATCTGACCTGGCACTTCAGGCGTCGAACGAGCACCCCGAACAACGTAATTACGTGCGTCGTAAATACGACGAGGGGCGCGCAGCCCGAAACGGCCCGCGCGCCCCTGACACAGCGTCGATAAGCTACTTCAGCTTCTGTGCGATGAGCTTGTTCACCTGCGCCGGATCGGCCTTGCCGCGGGTGGCCTTCATGACGGCACCGACGATGGCGCCGACGACCTTGGTGTTGCCGGCCCGGTACTTCTCGACGATGTCCGGGTTCGCGGCCAGGGCCTCGTCGACGGCGGCCTCGATGGCGCCGTCGTCACGCACGACCTCCAGGCCACGGGCGGCGACGACCTCGGAGACGGTGCCCTCACCGGCGAGGACGCCGTCGACGGCCTGACGGGCCAGCTTGGTGGTCAGCTTGCCCTCCTTGACCAGGCCGACGACCTCGGCGACCTGCGCCGGGGTGATGGCCAGGGCCTCGAGCTCGACGTTCTGCTCGCGGGCGGCGGCGGAGAGGTAGTTGACCCACCAGGCGCGGGCCTCGTCGGCGGTGGTGCCGGCCTCGACGGTGGCCAGGATCGGTTCGAGGGCACCGGCGTTGACGAGGTCGCGCATCTCCGCGTCGGAGATGCCCCACTCCTCCTGCAGGCGGGCGCGGCGCACCCACGGCAGCTCCGGCAGGGTGGCGCGGATCTCCTCGACCCACTCCTTCGGGGCCAGCACCGGCGGCAGGTCCGGGTCGTTGAAGTAGCGGTAGTCCTCGGCGGACTCCTTGCGGCGGCCCTTGCGGGTGGAGCCGTCGAGCTCCTGGTAGTGGCGGGTCTCCTGGATGATCTCCTCGCCGTTCTCGATGGCGGCGGCCTGGCGCATCATCTCGTAGCGCACGGCCTGCTCGACGGACTTGAGCGAGTTGATGTTCTTGGTCTCGGTGCGGGTGCCGTACTCCTCCTGGCCGAGGGGGCGCAGGGAGACGTTGGAGTCGACGCGCATGGAGCCCTGGTCCATGCGGGCGTCGGACACGCCGATGGCCTTGACCAGCTCACGCAGGGCGGTGACGTAGGCGCGGGCGATCTCCGGGGCACGCGCGCCGGCGCCCTCGATCGGCTTGGTGACGATCTCGATGAGCGGCACGCCCGCGCGGTTGCAGTCCACCAGGGAGGCGGTCGCGCCGTGGATGCGGCCGGAGACGCCGCCGATGTGGGTGAGCTTGCCGGTGTCCTCCTCCATGTGGGCTCGCTCGATCTCGACGCGCCACTCGGTGCCGTCGTCGAGCACGACGTCGAGCCAGCCGTCGTAGGCGATCGGCTCATCGTACTGGGAGATCTGGTAGCCCTTCGGCTGATCCGGGTAGAAGTAGTTCTTGCGCGCGAAACGGGAGGACTCGGCGATCTGGCAGTTCAGGGCCAGGCCGATCTTGATGGCCCACTCGACGCCCTTGGCGTTGACGACCGGCAGTGCGCCGGGGAGTCCGAGGGAGACGGGGTCGACGTTGGAGTTCGGCTCGGCACCGAAGTGGGCGGAGCTGGTGGAGAACATCTTGGTCTCCGTGGCCAGCTCGACGTGGACCTCGAGGCCCATGACGGGGTCGAACTTCTCCAGGACCTCGTCGAAGTCCATCAGGTCGTGAATCGCGGCAGTCATGCGGAACAGTCTAGTTGTTCGTCCCGCGGCCGCTGCCCACGACCTCCCCGACACATCATCGAACACCGTTCAAGAACTCTGCTGGCGTCTCCCCCCGTGCTCAACATCAGGATGCGGGCCACCCGCGACGGCAGAAACATCTCCGGTGCCGAACGCCTCAGTGACGCCACGACCGCCCCCGACATCGCCCGGACCCTCGTGGCCCGCGCCCTCCACCATCCCCGCGGCATCCCCGACGACATCCACGTCACCGTCCGCGCCGTCCACCCCGCCGACATCCGCCACCTGACGGCCCTGCCGGTCACGGTCCGCGACACCACCACTCCCGCGCAGGCCCATGCCGAGGTCGCCCGCCTGCTCTCCCCCGGCGTGCTCGCCGCCCTGCTCGGCGTCGTCGACCTCCCCGGCGCCCTGCTTATCGACGCCGCCTCCACCTCCCCCGTCTCCTCCTCGACCTGGGGATGACCATCGGGCAGATCATCGGCATCATGGCGGGCGTCGGCCTCGTCCTCGGTGGGCTGTCGGCCACGGGCGTCGCGCTCTGACTGGCGAGCGACCTGGTGGGGCTCGTCGGGGACAACGTCCTCCTCCTGCTGGTCGCCGGCGCGGTGACCTGCTTCCTTTCCTGCTCGGAATGGGACTGACGGTGTCGGCGGCCTACGTGCTGCTGGACATCGTCCTCGTGCCCGGGCTGCTGTCCCTGGACGTCGATCTCTTCGCCGCCCACCTGTTCGTCATCTACTGGGCCTCGGCGTCCTATCTCACCCCGCCGGTGGTGCTGGCGGCGTTCGCCGCCTCCGGGATCTCGGGGGCCCGCCCGTGGGCACGGCTGTCGAGGCCACGCGGCTGGCCTCCGTGAAGTACCTGCTGCCGTTCGCCTTCGTCCTCAATCCGGCTCTGGTCGCGCAGTCGGGCAGCGGGCAGGTGTTCCTCGCCGTCATCCTCGCGGTGGTGGGGGTCCCGGCGCTGGCGCTGGCGCTGGGCACCAGTCGACCCTGGTGGGAGCGGTTGTTCCTCGGGGCCGGAGGCCTGCTGCTCCTTCTCCCACCCGGCTGGTTCACGGGTGTGGGGGTGGCGCTCCTCGGGGTGGTGATTCTGCGTCACCGCGTGAGGCGGGCGTCTACGCTGGCCGCATGAGCACCGTCCCCGTCTCCGTCATCCGCGGCGGCACCAGCCGCGCCGTGTTCCTGCCGATGTCCGCGCTCCCGGCCGGGCAGGCCGAGCGCGACGAGCTGTGCCTGCGCCTCATCGGCTCCCCGGATCCGCAGGCCGTCGACGGCCTCGGTGGCGGGGTGAGCTCGAATTCGAAGGTGATGTTCGTCGGCCCCTCCGACCGTGCCGACGTGGAGACACTCTTCGCCCAGGTCTCCCCCACCGAGGCCCACGTCGACTGGTCGGGCAACTGCGGCAACATCTCCTCCGCCGTCCTCCACTATGCGGAGCACGTCGGGATGTTCAGCGGCGACCGGGCGCGGGTGTGGAACCTCAATTCACAGGCGCTCTTCGAGCTCGTGCGTGCCGACGACCGCGTCGACATGCGCTTCCTCCGCCCCGGCGGCGAGAAGTGCGGGGCCATCTTTCCCGCCGGCCGGCGCTGCGAGGTGGACGGCCTCGAGGTCTCGCTCATCGACGTCGCCAACCCCGTCGTGATCACCCGCGCGGCGGATGTCGGCGTGGATCCCTCCCTGGGGATGGCCGCGCTCAACGCGGATGCGGAGCTGCTGGCGCGGCTGGAACGGCTGCGCGTGGCCGCGGGTCAAGCCATGGGACTGGAACCGTCGAAGGTCATCCCCCGCGTGGCGATGGTCGCCCCGGGTGAGGACCTGCGCGTCATCATGACCTCGGTCGGGCGCGTCCACCATGCCCTGCCCGGCACGGGGATTCTCGCGCTGGCGGCGGCAGTGGCCCTCGGCGGCACCGTCATCGACGACGTGCTGGAGGGGCGTCGGGAAGCGCTCACCCTGCAGCACTTCAAGGGCGACGTCGAGGTCTCCGCGCAGGCAGCGGGCGACGAGCTCGAATGGGTGGCGCTCCCCCGCACCGCCCGGATCCTGCTCAGCGGGCAGGCCTACCTCTAGAGGCGCTCCCACACCTCACGGTAGGCGCGCGCCAGCGAGTCGACCGTCTCGTGGGCGTTGAGGCCGGAGGGGTTGGGCACGACCCAGGTCTCGGCCCCGCCGATGGACTCCTCCTGGAGGCCGACGGTCGCGCGGGGGCGTCGATAAGCGAGGCGGTAGGCACCGATCCCGGCGACCATGACGACCTTGGGGCCGTGGCGGGCGACCTTCTCCGCCAGCACCCGGCCGCCCTCGACGTACTCCGCGCGGCTCAACTCCGAGGCGACGGCCGTGGCGCGGGGCACGATGTTGGTGAAGCCCAGGCCCGCCCGGCGCAGTTCGGCGCGGTGGGCGGGGGTGAGCCCGGCGCGGGCGTCGATGAGTGTCCCGGTGATGCCCGCCGCGTGGAGCGCCGGCCAGAAACGGTTCCCCGGGCGGGCGAAGGGCGCGTCGACCGCCTCGGAGACCAGACCCGGGTTGATGCCCACGATGAGGAGGCGGCAGTGCTCGAGGTTGAGGTCACGCATGAGGGGGTATTCGGGTGAGGGCAGAAGTCGAGGAGGGCGCGGGACCTGCCCGGTCAATGCCCTGACTCGAATACCCTCTTAGCCGAACATCGCCTGGGCGGTGACCCAGCGGTCCATGGGGACGGTCTTGAGCTGGCCGACGGCCTCCTGCAGCGGGATGTTCTCGATCCGCTCACCGCGCAGGGCCACACAGGTGCCGAACTCACCGCGGTGGGCGGAACGGGTCGCGCGGACGCCGTAGCGGGTGGCCAGGACGCGGTCGAAGGCGGTCGGGGTGCCGCCGCGCTGGATGTGGCCGAGGACGGTGGTGCGCACGTCGTGGCCCAGGCGGGAGTGGATCTCGTCGGCGATCTGCTGGCCGATGCCGGTGAAGACCTCGTGGCCGAACTGGTCGACACCGCCGGACTTGAGCTCCATCGTGCCCTCCTTGGGGGCGGCGCCCTCGGCGACGACGATGATGCCGTACTTCTCACCCATCTGGAAGCGGCGCTCCATCTTCTTGCAGATCTCGGAGATGTCGAAGGGCACCTCGGGGATCACGGTGTAGTGGGCGCCACCGGCCATGCCGGCGTGCAGGGCGATCCAGCCGACGTGGCGCCCCATGACCTCGACGATGAGGATGCGGTTGTGGGACTCGGCGGTGGTGTGCAGGCGATCGACCGCGTCGGTGGCGACGGCCACGGCGGTGTCGAAGCCGAAGGTGTAGTCCGTGCCGTTGACGTCGTTGTCGATGGTCTTCGGGACGCCGACGACCGGGATTCCGTTGTCGGCCAGCCACTTCGCACCCTTGAGGGTGCCTTCGCCGCCGATGGGGATGAGGGCGTCGATCCCGGCATCGGCGAGGTTCTCCTTGATCTGGTCGAGCCCCTCCTTGAACTTGTCCGGGTGCAGGCGACCGGTGCCGAGGATGGTGCCACCGCGCAGGAGAATGCGGTCGATGTGCTCGTCGTCGTAGAGGTCGACGCGGCGGTCCTCGAGGAGGCCGACCCAGCCATCCTCGTAGCCGACGACGGTGGAACCGAACTCGGCGCTGGCGGTACGGACGATGCCGCGGATGACGGCGTTGAGGCCGGGGCAGTCGCCGCCGGAGGTCAGGGTGGCAAGTCGCATGGGGTCCACTTTAGCCCCCGTGGGAAGGTTCGGCACCCTGTGGTTCGACCAGCGGTTCGGGCCGGAAGAAGGCCACCGCCACCAGCCCCAGACCCAGCACGGCGGCCGGCAGCAGCAGGGACACCGCGAGCCCCGGCACGAACCCGAGCGAGACCGCACCGACCTGCATCGCCGCGCCGACGCCGGCCGCGCCGAGCACCGCACCCGTCTGCCGCCCGGTGTTGTACACGCCGGCGGCGGCCCCCATGTAGGCGATGTCGACGGTGCGCATCGCGGTCGCCGAGTTCGGCGCCCACACCAGCGCATTACCGACGCCCAGCAGGCCCGCCGCCACCAGGAAGATCCACAGCGGCCCGCCGGCGTACATGAGCCAGGCGATGAGCAGCAGCGTGGCCATCATCGTGCCGAAACCGCCGACCGACAGCAGCCGCGGGTCGAGCCGGTCGGCGGCGGGGCCGATGAGCGGCGACGCGATCGCGGCGACGACCGCCATGGGGATGAGCATGAGCCCGGCGTCGCGGGAGCTCAGCCCCTGCCCGTCCTGCAGCCACAGCATGACGGGCAGCATCATCGACGACGCCGTGAAGCCCATCGTCGCGATGGAGAACACGCCGATCGAGTAGTTGCGGTTGCGGAACATCTCCAGCGGCACCAGTGGTTCCGTGCTTCTCGACGCCGCCGTCGCCTGCATACGGACGAACAGCACGATGAGCAGCAGTCCGAGGACGCCCAGGACGATCGCCCAGGCCGGCCACCCCAGGCCCGGGCCCTGCTGCACGGCGACGACGAGCGCGGTCATGCCGAGGAAGGAGACGGCGACGGAGGGGGCGTCGATACGCCGGGCGAAGGTGGGCAGGCGCGGCACCCACAGGGTGGCCAGCACCACCGCCAGGATGCCCACCGGCAGGTGGATGAGGAACACGCCGCGCCAGCCGACGCCCGCGACGATGAACCCACCGAGCACGGGGCCGACGAGCGTGGCCACCGACCCCACCGCGCCCCACACGCCGAGGGCCGAACCGCGGCGTTCGCGGGGGAACACCCGGTTGATGACACTCATGGTCTGCGGCGTGAGGATCGCCGCCCCGAGACCCTGCACCGCGCGAGCCGCGACGAGCAGCTCCAGCGTCGGCGCGAGGGCCGCGGCGAGGGCGGCGAGGGTGAACACCGTGATACCCAGGCGGAAGAGGTGGCGTTGCCCGAAGCGGTCGCCGAGGCGGCCGGTGAACAGCAGCGGCACGAGCAGGCACAGCAGGTAGATGGAGGTGACCCACACGACCTGGTCGAGGCGGGCGTCGAAATCCGCCATGATCCCCGGGGTGGCGACCGCGACGATCGTCTGGTCGAGGAGGATCATGAAGAACCCCAGGCACAGGGCGGCGAGCGCGCGCCAGGCCTGGGCCGGGGGCAGGACGGTGGAGCTCATTGTGTCGACTCTAGACCCGGGAGCGTGGACAGCTGCACTATCACCCGCATTGAGTAGCTGTCACCAAGGCCTTTCAGCACCGAACGGTGGGGGTGTAAGTGCACCCGGCCGCTAATCGACGGGCACCGGCGGCCTGAGCACCCGCACCCCGCGCCAGATCGCCCACACCGAGATGAGCACCCACGCGACCGCCAGCACGGCGGCCGTCACGTAGATGGACACCTGGGTGAGCAGGCCGGTGGCGGTGATGAGCCCGATGGGGGCGGAGAACTGGCCGATGGCCATGAACACCGAGAAGGCGCGGCCGCGGAGCTTCTCGGGGATGATCTCGGTGACCAGGACCATCTGCAGCGGCCCCATGAGGCCGCCGCCGAGCCCGGCCACCGCCATACCGACGACGACGAGCCAGGAGTACCCGAGCGCCCCCATCAGCGCGAAGCCGACGGAGAACAGCAGCATCGACGCCACCCAGATGGTCCGGCGGCGGTCCATGCCCACCGCGGCGACGAGGAAGCCGGAGAGCATCATGCCGACGGCGTAGGCGGACATGGCGAGGCCCAGCCGGACGGGGGCGTCGATGGACTGGAAGTGGGCGGGCATGAGGACCGCCAGGTACGGGCTCACCAGCGCCGCGGAGATGAATGTGACAGCCGCGAGCAGGCGGATCGGGGCGGGACGCACGACCTCGGCCCAGGAGCGCAGGGCGCCCAGGTCGGGGACGTCGACGGCCGCCTCCGCCTCCTCCGCCTCCTCTTCCGCGGGCACGAGGCGCAGCAGGGCGGTGAGCGCGGCGGCCAGCAGGGAGCAGCCGGCGGTGATCCACAGGACGAGTTCGATGGGCAGCGCCGCCATGAGGAAGCCGGCGAGCGCCGGGCCGATGAGCCACGCCATGCCGCCGATGGACTGGTTGAGGCCGGCGATGAAGTCGACGGTGCGCCCGGAGGTCCGCGAGACGGCGCCGACCAGCGCCGAGCGGGCGGCCATGCCGGGGATGTCGCCGACCGCGCCGATGATCCCGAGGATGATGAACCACGCCAGAGTCAAGCCCACAGCCTGGTCGACGAGGATGACGCCGACAACCGACAGGCCGGAGATGACGTCCGAGATGATCGACATCGGCTTGCGTCCCAGGGTGTCGATGAGGTGCCCGCCGAGGAACGCCACCGCGAGCGAGGGCACGGCGATGGCCGCCGCCACCACTCCCGCCGCCGCAGGGTTGCCGGTGCGCTCGAGCACCAGCCAGGGCCACACGATGGTGGCCACCGCGTTGCCCAGCATGGACGTCGCCGCGGACGCCAGATAGATCCAGACCATCACCGGACTCATCCTACGGGCCCGCTCCCCCGGCTGGCGTAGTCTGAACACATGGCAATGATCGACATCAAGAACCCCGAGAACGTCTCCACCGCGGCCGTCGTGTCGCTCGGTCTCATCGGCGGCTGGCTGACGGCACGCGAGACCGGCATCCGTCCGCTGGGCGGCGCGGTCCTGGCCGCCGCCGGTGGCTGGGCCGCCCGCTCCTGGCTGGCCAAGACCGATCCGCTCACCACCGCGGGCCTCACCGCACTGTATGTCGGCGCGTTCGGTGCCTCGCATCCGCTGGCCAAGAAGATCGGCTCGTGGCCCGCCGTGCTCGGGGTCACCGCCGTCGCCGGTGGCGCGGCGTGCGTGCTCTCCGACCTGAAGTGATCAGGCCGGAGGATCAGGCCAGGTCGGCCTCCAGTTCGGCGTTGAACTCGCGCTTGGAGGCCTGCCACTGGTCCTCGGTCATGCCGATGCGCCAGTAGCCGGAGATGGAGACGTCGCCGCGCTCGACCCCCCGGTCGATGAACAGGTGGCGGCGCAGCTCCTTGATCATCTCGGCGACACCGTGGATGAACCAGCCGGTGCGGGTGTCCGGGGTGCTCACCTCGCGCACGGCCTGCGAGAGCGCGGTGCCGTGGGTGGCGCCGTCGCGGGTCACCCAATGCAGGGTGACGCCCGCGGGCTGCGGCATGTCGAAGGTGGCGTCGGCGTCGGCGATCTCGATGAACACCTCGGCGGTGGCCCCCTCCGGGAGCTTCTCGACGCCCGCCGCGATCGCCGGGGCCGCCGATTCATCGCCGGCGAACACGAAGTGCCCGTAGCCCTCCTCCGGGTGCCAGGCCCCGCCCGGCCCACGGAAGGTGATCGTCTCCCCCACCTGCGCCCGCTGGGCCCACGGCCCGGCGAGGCCCTGGTCGCCGTGAGTGACGAAGTCGACGTCGAAAAGCCCGGTCGCGGTGTCGATGCGGCGGAAGGTGTAGGTGCGGGTGACCATCTCACCGAAGACGATCTTGATGTAGTGGTCCGTGTGCGGGAGTTCCGTGCCGATAAGGTCCGGGCAGTCGAAGCTGATGCGCACGAGCTCGGGGGTGAGGCGCTCGACACCGGTGACGGTGGCGGTGCGGGCGGGGCGGTTCTTGCGGGCAGGTGCGGTCACGGACGTAGGCTCCTCAATCGGGTTAGGTCACCCTAAGCTATCAGGTGTCCAGGTTCCAATCAATGGTGTTCCCATCCTGCAGGGGTGTCGTGCTGACGACCACCCCCGGATAGTTCGCGAGGATCCCGTCGAGGGGCACCGTGGCGATGTCGACGACGAGCAGCGGCGGTTCCCGCAGCAGGGCCCGCGCGAGTTTCAGGCGGTCGACCTCCTCCGGGGACCACGGCGACCCGCCGTTGCGCAGGGTGGTGCCCATCCCCCGGTCCGCGGCGGCGACGCTGGGCCGCAGGCCGACGCGCTCGATGACCCGGCGCAGCTCCAGGGGGCGGGCCCCCGGGACCCGCAGCCCGGCCAGCCGCGCCACGGAGCCGCGCTCCACCGCCATGCCCGTCACGGCCACACCGATGAGCTCCCGGCGGACCTTCCCCGGGGCCGCCCGCATATCGGCGCCGCCGACGGACACCTCCCCGCGCGCGAGGGCCGCGACGGCGGCGTCCACCCGGGCCGGATCCGCACTGTGCACGTGCACCCGGTCGCCGGGGAAGGCCACCAGCTCCCCGGGCACCTCGACAATGCCGGTGTGCTCCCCCACCGGGGTCCACTCCGCGGCACGCCGGTCCTCGGCCTCCCGGTGCTCGGCGGCCCGCTCGTTGAGGGGGCGCAGGATGCGGGCGGCGGCCAGGTGATTCTGCCGGTACTCCACGACCCGGCCGAGGTCGGTGACGGGGGTGGCCAGCACGCCGAGCAGGGTCATGGCCCCGGCCACGCCGGCCGGGTCGAGGTGTCCGGCGGCGGCCAACCACACCACCGCGACGGTCGACAGCGACGCGGCACCGGCCGTCACCGCGCGCGTCAACCCGGTGACCACCGAGCGGTGCACCGCCGCATCGACCACCCGCCGGGAGTCGCGGGACAAGGCGTTGAGCTCCCGGGAGACGGCACCGTTGGCCTGCACGGAGTCGCGGGCGATGACCACGTCGGCGATGCGGGCGGACAGGCGGCCCCGGCGGCGGCGGAGAGCACGGGAGCGACGGTACGTCGCCCGGGCGAGGAACGGCAGGGCCCCACCGGCCGCGACCAGCGGCGCGGCGACGGCCACCGCCACCCGCCAGTCGAGCAGCGCCAGGCCCGCGAGCACCCCGACGATGAGCGGGACCCCGGTGACCAGCGGGACGATGCCCAGGCTCAGCCAGTTGCGCACCGCGGCGAGGTCGTTGCTGGCGCGGGTGACGGTCACCCCGAGGGAGGCTCGGTCCTGCGGGTGCAGCGCGGCGGTGAGCAGCAGGCGGCGCTGCTCGTGGACGTAGTCCTGCCCCAGCTGCTCGGCGACGACCCGCTCCACCCAACGTGCCACCCCGATGCCGAGCACCGAGGCCGCCAGCACCGCGATGAGCTCGGGGCGGCCGTCGCCGGCGAGCACCCGCGTCACCCCGAGCGCGAGGAGGAGCGCCAGCGCCGCCTGCACGACGCCGAGGCCCGCGAGGTGGACCAGGTGGAGGCGGCGGTCGCCGGACCAGACGCGCGGCATCACTGCGGCAGCACGCCGCGGGCGACGGCCGGGTCCGTCAGGTCGTACGTGCCCACGACCGGCACCCCGAGCTCGCCGAGGACGATGGACGCCTCGACGGTGGCCAGCGGGGAGGCGGTCATGACGCCGGCGGCGGCGGTGACGGGGAGGTGGGCGTCGAGAAGCACGGCGACGCCGGCCCGGGCCCCGAGGGCATCGGTGGCGGCGAACACGATCGCGTCGACGGAGGCGCGGAACGTGGCGTCGCGCAACAGGCGGGCGGTCTCCTCCTGGTAGACGCCGTCGGCGATCTCGACGATGACGGTGTCAGCGCCGGTGTCGGCGAGGGCGTGGATCATGTTGAGGGTGAGCGCGCGGATGTCGGCGAACTCGAGGCGGAAGGTGGTGGCGTAGCCGAAGTCCGTGAAGTCGAGGACGGCGTGCGCCCCGGCGTCGTGGTAGTGCATGCGGTCGTTGCCCGCCCCGGTGCCGGTGATCTTGCCGGCGCCGACGCGGTGGCCCTCGGCACTCAGACCGTTGACCAGGCACGCCGCCACCGTGGACTTGCCGGAGTTCATCGAGGTGCCCAGCACGGCGATGACCCGGGGGCGGTCGGTGCGCGGGGTGGCGTCGAGCGGGTTGGACAGGGGTGCGGCGTCGGCGATGGAGACCACGCCGTCGCGGGTGGCCAGGAGGCCGAGAGGCTCGATGAGGGTCGGTTCGTCGACCCGGTCGTGGGTGTGGGTGACCACGCCGGCGATGCCGCCCGCCGCGACGAGGTGACAGTGGTCGAGGGTGGGCGGGACGTGCGCGAGGAACTGGTCGGCGGCGTAGCGGTGCCCGTAGGCGAGGAGGATGAGCGCCCCCGGGAAGAGGATGGCCTTGCGGGAGTCGGGCGTCTCGACGCGCCGGTGCTGGCGGATCTCGCCCACCCGCGCGAGGACGACGTCCCCCGGCCGCGGGGACACGTCGGCGCCCGCGATGAGGTGGAAGGCGGTCGGGTCCGCCGCGAGCCGCTCATCGACGAAGCGCGTGGTGTAGCTGCCCTGCACCCGGGCCGGGACCTCCAGGCGGCGCAGCGGCCCGCACGCCGCGGCGGCGGGGGCGGTGGTGTCCAGCAGGTCGGCGACGGCGGGGACCTGGCGGGTGAGGTGGGCGAGGGTGGTCATGGCGGGGCCTTTCAGGAGTCGGTCCCGGGGGTTGTCCGGGTACCACTCCATGAAAGGCCGCGGCTGTGAAAAGACGATGAAGCCCGGGTGAGGGCTTCCTCATGTGCCGCTACGCGCGGGTGACCTGCGCGATCCGGGTGGCGGTCGCCGGGTCGGTGAGCTCGTAGGAGCCGACGACCGGCACGCCGAACCGGCCGAGCACCTCGCGGGCCTCGGCGGTGGCCAGCGGGGAGCGGGTCATGATGCCGGAGGCGGCGGCGACGGTGAGGCCGGCGTCGAGGAGCTCGGTGACACCGGCGCGGGCGCCGAGCGCGTCGGAGGACGCGAAGACGACCTGGTCGACGCTGGCCTGGAAGGCCGGGTCGCGCAGCAGCATGGCGGTCTCCCGCTGGTAGATGCCGTCGGCGATCTCCACGATGACGGTGTCCGCGCGCGTGTCCGTGAGCGCGGAGATCATGTTGAGCGACAACGCCCGGATGTCCTCGAACGGGGTGCGGAACGTGGTGGCGTAGCCGAAGTCGGTGAAGTCGATGACGGCGTGCGCCCCGGCGTCCTGGTAGTGCATGCGGTCGTTGCCCGCGCCGGTACCGGTGATCTTGCCGACGCCGACCAGGCGACCCCCGCGGCTCAGGCCGTTGACCAGGCAGGCGACGACGGTGGACTTGCCCGCGTTCATCGACGTGCCCAGCACCGCGATGACCCGGGGACGGCTCGCCCGCGGGTACACGTCGAGCGGGTTGCGGTGGGAGCCGTAGCTGCGCACGTTGACCACGCCGTCGGTGGTGGCGAGCAGGCCGAGCGGCTCGATCTCCGTCGGGGAGTCCACAGCCCCGTGCACCTCGGTGACCACCCCGGCGACACCGCCGGCGGCCACGAGGTGGCAGTGGTCGAGGCTGTCCGGGACATGGGCCAGGAAGAAGTCCGCGGCGTAGCGGTGGCCGTAGGCCAGCAGCACGAGCCCATCCTCGAAGAGTGTGGCCTTGCGGGATTCCGGGGTCTCGATCTGCTTGTGGCTGCGGATCTTCGTGACCCTCGCGACGACCACGTCACCCACCTGCGGCGCCACATGCTCGCCCGCGGAGAGGTGGAACGCCGCCCGGTCCGCCTCCAGCGCAGCGCCGACGAAACGGGTGCTGTAGCAGGAGTGGACCCGCTCGGGCACCGGGAGACGGCGCAGCGGGCCCCGTGCCGCCTCGGCACGGGCCACGGCGATCTCGGCGACCGGGGTGGCGGGGTTCCCGACCGCGCCACCCGGCGTGGCGGCGGTCGAGGAGGGGGTCAGGAGGGTCATGGCATAGAAGCCTTTCGTCAGGAAACAACGGACCCCGGCGGTCGGGTGACCGTTCCGGGGTGACGACACCGACGCCCCACCAAAGGGAAACGCAGTAGCCGCTGAGAAAATGTAACATCAGCTGCTACTGCGTGGGAACACGGTGGCACAAATTGTTATCCACCGTGGTCAGAGGGGGTAAACGACGTCAGTTCCGACCCGCCTCGTAGGCCGCGCCGACGCGGTAGAGACGGTCGTCGGCGAACGCCGGGGCCATGATCTGCAGGCCCACCGGCAGGCCGGTGTCCGCGGCGAAACCGGCCGGCACCGACATGCCGCACAGGCCCGCCAGGTTGAGCGGCAGGGTGCACAGGTCGAAGTTGTACATCTCGACCGGATCCGAGACCTTCTCGCCCAGCTTGAAGGCCGTGGTCGGGGTGGTCGGGGTGACCAGGACGTCGACCTCGCCGAAGGCCTTCTCGAAGTCCTGCGCGATGAGGGTACGCACGCGCTGGGCCTGCAGGTAGTAGGCGTCGTAGTAGCCGACGGACAGGGCGTAGGTGCCCAGGATGATGCGGCGCTTGACCTCCGGGCCGAAACCGGCGGCGCGGGTCAGGGCCATGACCTCCTCGGCGGAGTGGGTGCCGTCGTCGCCGACGCGCAGGCCGTAGCGCATGCCGTCGAGGCGCGCCAGATTCGAGGAGACCTCGCACGGCATGATGAGGTAGTACGCGGCGAGGGCGTCGTCGAAGTGGGGGCAGTCGACCTCGATGATCTCCGCGCCCTGCTCGGCGAGCTGGTCGAGGGACGCGCGGTAGCTCGCCAGGACGCCCGGCTGGAAGCCCTCGTCGCGGTTGAGCTGCTTGACGACGCCGACCTTGACGCCCGTCAGGTCACCCTGCGCACCCTCGCGGGCGGCGTCGACGACGCTGCTCAGCTCACGGTCGACGGTGGTGGCGTCGAACGGGTCATGGCCGGCGATGATCTCGTGGAGAAGCGCGGCGTCGAGAACCGTGCGGGCGGTCGGGCCGGCCTGCTCCAGGGAGGAGGCGGCGGCGAGGAAGCCGTAGCGGGAGACGGTGCCGTAGGTGGGCTTGACACCGACGGTGTTGGTCAGTGCGGCCGGCTGGCGGATCGAGCCGCCGGTGTCGGTGCCGATCGCCAGCGGGGCCTGGCCGGCGGCGATCGCCGCGGCGGAACCGCCGCCGGAACCACCCGGGGTGCGGGTGAGGTCGTAGGGGTTCTTCGTCGCGCCGAAGGCGGAGTTCTCCGTGGAGGAACCCATGGCCATCTCGTCGAGGTTGGTCTTGCCCAGGATCGGGATGCCGGCCTCGCGGAGCTTGCGGGTGATGGTCGCGTCGTAGGGGCTCATCCAGCCCTCGAGGATCTTCGAGGCACCGGTGGTCGGGGCGTCGGTGGTGACGATGACGTCCTTGAGGGCCAGCGGCACGCCGGCCAGCGGCGAGGCGGGGGCCTCCCCGGCGTCGAGACGCTTGTCGACGTCGTCCGCGGCCGCCAACGCAGCCTCCGCGCCGATGTGCAGGAAGGCGTTGAGCTCGCCGTCGGTCTCGGCGATGCGGTCCAGGTGCGCCTGGACGACCTCCCGCGAGGTGACCTCACGGGAGTGGATCTTCTCGGCCAGCTCGGCGGCGGACAGGGAGGTCAGCCCGGACTCGGGAACGGTGTAGGTGGTCATGTGGGTCACTCCTCGCCCAGAATCTGCGGAACCATGAAACGGCCGTCCTCGGCCGCCGGGGCCTGGTCGAGGGCCTGCTCGGCGGTGAGCGTGGGGACGAGGACATCCTCACGCATGGAGGTGGCGATCGAGTGCGGGTGGCTCATCGGCTCCACACCCTCGGTGTCCACCTGCTGGACGGCGGAGACGGCACCGATGATCTCGTCGATCTGGGTGGCGAACTGCTTGAGCTCGTCCTCGCTGAGCGCGAGGCGGGACAACATGGCGAGGTGGGCGACCTCTTCGCGCGAAATGTCGGACACTACGGAATTCATCCTTTACGCATCGTTAAATGAACTTCATCCATGCTACTGCAGGGCCCCGGCCGAAACTTATCTGAGGTATCTGCACTGTCGTGACGTGATGTTATCTATGATTGAAATCACTCCATTGCAATATGTTTCCGAAAGGTCGGCCACTCCCCCATGTCTTATCTCATCCGCGTCCTGCTCCCCGACACCCCGGGTAGCCTCGGACAACTCGCGGAGGCGATCGGGCTTGTCGACGGCAACATCGAGTCCGTCGACGTGGTCGAGTCCTTCCCCGACGGCACGGTCATGGACGACATCGTCGTCTCCCTGCCCAAGGGTGCGATGGCCGACTCCCTCATCACCGCCGCCGACACCATCGACGGCGTCGAGGTCGACTCCATCCGCCCCTTCTCCGGGCGCGTCGACCGCCGCGGTCAGATCCAGATGCTCGCCGAGGTCGCCGCGCACGCCCGCAACATCCCGCGCGCCATGGAGGAACTGGTCACCGTCACCCCCCGGTCGATGACCGCCTCCTGGGCGATCGTCCTCGACGACAAGGCCTCCGCCGACGAGATCTCCCGCGTCGCCGCCTCCATGGCCGCACCCGAGGACGACGGCTCGCACCCCAACGACATCGACATCACCGCCGCCCGCATCCTCGACGCGGACGCCGAGGACTGGATCCCCGAGACCTGGGGTCTGCTCGACTCCTCGCTCGCGGCCACCCCCCTGGGCTCCACCGGCATGGTCCTCATCGTCGGCCGCACCGGCGGGCCCGATTTCCTGGCCAGCGAGGTCGAGCACCTCGGCCAGCTGGGCCGCATCGTGGGCGCGATCCTGAGCTAGACGGTGTCGACCCGCGCGTGGTTGTCCGGGGGCTGCGCGGGGTCAAGTCCCCGCACCCGCTCCGGGCGTGCCGGGCGCGCCACCTGAGCGGGGTGCGGTGGCCGGTGGCTACCCACCCAGGACAATGCCCTCGCGGCGGGGGTCGGCGCCGCCGATGATCCCGGTGTCGGTGACCACCAGGGCGGACAGGCCGCTGGACTGGTCGTCCTCGGTGACCTCGTGGCCGAGGTCCTCCAGCGCGGAGACGAGGTCATCCGCGTCGGACATGAGCGGATGTTCGCCGCCGAGGCCGGTCTCGGGGGTGTTGCGGGCACCGAAGTTCGGGGCGGAGACCGCCTGCTGCGGGTTCATGTCCCAGTCGACGATGTTGATGAGCGTCTTCGTCACGTACTGGATGATGAGCGAACCGCCCGGGGAACCCAGCACCATCCGCAGGTCACCGGGTGCCTCCCCCTCGCCGCGGTCGAAGACGAGCAGCGGGGACATCGACGAGCGCGGGCGCTTGGCGGCCTCGACGCGGTTGGCCACGGGCTCGCCGTCCTCGGACACCGGCTCCGCAGAGAAGTCGGTGAGCTGGTTGTTGAGCAGGAAGCCCTGCGTCATGTGGAAGGAGCCGAAGCCGGCCTCGATGCTGGTGGTGGCGGAGGCGGCGTTGCCGTCGGCGTCGATGACGCTGATGTGCGTGGTGCCCTGCTCGGGCAGGTCGGCGCCGAGGGCCATGGCGGGGACGAGCTCACCGGGCTGGGCGGTGCCCATGGATGTGCCGGGGTCGATGAGCTCGCCGCGCCGGTCGATGTAGTCGTCGGAGAGGAACACCTCAACGCCGCCGGGGATGTCGGTGAAGGCGGGGTCGGCGATGTAGGTGTCCCGGTCGGCGTAGGCGAGGCGCTGCGCCTCGGAGACGAGGTGCACGGCCTCGGGGTCGGGCAGGGCGCCGTCAGGACCGGCCTCGTCCGGGGCGAACCGGGCGAGGTCGTGGGCGTCGAGAAGCCGCAGTGTCTCGAGCACCGCCACGCCGCCCGACGAGGACGGCGGCATGCCGCACACGAGCGTGTCACGGTAGGGCGCGCACAGCGCCTCGTGGACGACGGGGGTGTATCCGGCCAGGTCAGCGGTGGTCATGAGGGAGGGGGTCATGCCGTCGGCGTCGGAGGTCGCGCTCTCGACGATGCCCTGGGCGATCTCGCCGGTGTAGAAGGCGTCGGGCCCGTCGCTCGCAAGCGTATCGACGACCGCCGCATACTCCGGGTTCTGCAGCAGCGTGCCGGCCTCCTTGGCGTCGCCCTCGTCGTCGAGGAAGTAGGCGCGGGCGGCGGGGTCACGGGCGAGGTCCTCGGCGGAGGACTCGACGGAGGCGGCCATGCGCGGGGAGATCTCGAACCCCTGGGTGGCGATGTCGCTGGCCGGGGTGAGGTTCTCGGCCCACTCGCGGGCACCGAAACGCTCGTGGAGGGTGCCGAGCGCGGCGACCATGCCGGGCACGCCGATGGAGCGGCCGGAGCGGCGGGCGTCCGGGACCGGGGCGTTCTGGTCCTCGGCGGAGATGTGACGCAGGTAGTTCTCGTCGGCGGCCAGGGGCGCGACCTCGCGGCCGTCGATGGCCACGATCTCGCCGGTGGCGGCGTCGTGGTAGAGGATGTACCCGCCGCCACCGAGCCCGGAGGACTGCGGCTCCGTCAGCCCGAGGACGAACTGCGCGGTGACGACGGCATCAGCCGCGGTACCACCCGCGAGCAGAACGTCGCAGGCCGCCTTCGTGGCGACGGGATTGGCTGTGGCGACGGAGAAGTTCTGCGTCTCCACGGCCTGCATCCCGGCGCGGAAGCCGGTGGCGATCTCCGGGTTGGTGGTGATGTCACGGTCGCTATCCCCGCCGGAGGTCTCCCCTGTCCCCTCGTCGGTGGGCGCGTCATCGAACTCGCAGTTGCTGGAGGTGATGGTGGTGACCTCGGCGGCGGCCGCGGCGGAGGTGTCCGTGGTGGTCTCGGTGGCGGTCTCGGTGGCGGTCGTAGTCTCGGTCTCGGTGGTGGCGGTGCCGGAGCCGTCCTCGGCGCAGGCCACGAGCACCAGCGCCGAGGCCCCCAGGACGGCCGTCACCGTGCGGGCGCGGGAATGGAAGATGGTTCTCATATTCCAAATGTAATGCAGCTCACATAAATGCGGTAG
The DNA here is from genome assembly GCF_900177745.1 of Corynebacterium pollutisoli. GTDB lineage: Bacteria > Actinomycetota > Actinomycetes > Mycobacteriales > Mycobacteriaceae > Corynebacterium > Corynebacterium pollutisoli. The sequence continues at coordinate 140,171 of NZ_FXAR01000005.1, forward strand.
TACTTTTCCGTGGGTACGGTCGCGGGAAAGGACGATGTCCGCAGAAAGGAATCCCCCGTGCGCACCCTCTTCCTCACCGCCGCCGCCGTGCACGCCGTGCTCGTCGCCGGCGTCTGGCTACCCCTGCCGATCGACGTCATGCTCCTGGCCGGGATCGGGGTGGCCGCAGCACTCACCGTCGGGCTCATCGCGCTCATCCGTAACGGCCCCGTCGCACCGCTGTGGGTGGGCACGGCGGCCGGACTCACCGCGCTCATCGGCTGGGGATCGTGGCTGGTGCTGTGGGCGCTGGACCCGGGCCGCACCGACGACACCGTCAACGTCATCGGCGTCCTGTTCCCGCCTCTCGCGGTGGTCATCTACCTCGTGGCGGCCCTGCTGCCGGCCACCCGGCGCGGTTTCGCGCGCTGAACCGCGCGGTTTGGCCACTTCCGGGCTGTTTGAACACCCCGGAAGTGGCCAAACCGCGCCGCGCCGGACCCACTCCGCCGCGCCGGACCCACTCCGCCGCGCCGGACCTACTCCGGCGAGCCGGACCTACTCCGGCGAGCCGGTCTCCAGGAGACGGACGAACCCGGCCTCATCGAGGATGGGCAGCTCCAGCTCGCGGGCCTTGGTCTCCTTGGAGCCTGCGTTCTCCCCGACCACGACGTAGGAGGTCTTCTTCGACACCGAGCCGGAGGCCTTGCCACCCCGGGAGAGGATGGCCTCCTTGGCGCCGTCGCGGGTGAACCCCTCCAGGGAGCCGGTGACCACGATGGTCAGCCCCTCGAGGGTCTGCTCCGCGAGGTCCTCCCCGGACTCCTCCATGGTCACGCCCGCGGCGGCCCAGCGCTCCACGAGCGCGCGGTGCCAGTCGACCTCGAACCAGTTCCGGAACGATTCGGCGATGATGGTGCCGACGCCGTCGGTGTCGGCGATGTCGTCGACGGGGGCGTCGATAAGCGCGGGCAGGGAGCGGTAGCGACCGGCCAGGGCGCGGGCGGCGGTGGGGCCGACGTGGCGGATGGACAGCGCGACGATGACGCGCCACAGGTCGGTCTCGCGGGCGGTGGCCAGGTTGTCCAGCAGCTTGCGGCCGGACGCGTTCACCTTCCCGGCCTTGGTGGTGTACACCTTCGAGGCCGCGAGGTCGGCCTCGGTGAGGTCGAAGAGCCCGGATTCGTCGCTGAGGATGCCGGTGCGGATGAGGTCCTGGGCTCCCTTCTCCCCCAGCGCCTCGATGTCGAAGGCGCCGCGGCCGGCGAGGTACGTCAGGCGGGAGGACAGCTGCGCCGGGCAGGAGCGGGTGTTGGGGCAGCGCCAGTCGGCGTCGCCCTCCTTCTGCGGGGCCAGCCGGGTGCCGCACGAGGGGCACAGTGTGGGGAAGATGAACTCGCGCTCGCTGCCGTCCCGCTTCTCGACGACCGGTCCGAGCACCTCGGGGATGATCTCACCCGCCTTGCGGATGACCACGGTGTCACCGATGAGCACGCCCTTGCGCTTGACCTCGGTCTGGTTGTGCAGGGTGGCCATGGAGACGGTGGAGCCGGCGACGAAGACGGGTTCCATGATGGCGAAGGGGGTGACGCGCCCGGTGCGGCCGACGCCGACCTGGATGTCGATGAGCTGGGTGGCGACCTCCTCCGGCGGGTATTTGTAGGCGATGGCCCAGCGCGGGGCACGCGAGGTGGCACCCAGCGCGCGCTGCTCGGCGTAGGAGTCGACCTTGACCACGAGGCCGTCCATCTCGTGGGCGGCGTCGTGGCGGTGCTCGGCCCAGTGACGGACCTTCTCCACGACCTCGTCGGCCGAGTGGACCTGCTCGGTGTACGGGCTGACGGGCAGCCCCCACCCGGCGAGTGCGGTGTAGGCCTCGTGCTGGGAGGCGGGCGTGAAGCCCTCGCGGGCGCCGATGCCGTGGGCGATCATGCGCAGGCGGCGTTTGCGGACGTCCTCCGGGTTCTTCTGGCGCAGGGAGCCGGCGGCGGCGTTGCGCGGGTTGGCGAAGGGCTTGCCGCCCTCGGCCTGGCGGAGTTCGTTGACCTCGTCGAAGTCCTCGACGGCGATGAACACCTCGCCGCGGACCTCGAGCAGGGCGGGGATGTCGTCTCCGGTGAGCTCGTGCGGGATGTCGTCGATGACCTTCGCGTTGGCGGTGACGTCCTCGCCGATACGCCCGTCGCCGCGGGTGGCGGCGCGCTCGAGGCGGCCGTCGCGGTAGACGAGCGCGATGGACAGGCCGTCGATCTTCAGCTCGGTGAGGTAGGTGTCGGAGGGGGTGCGGGTGAGCCACTCGCGGAGTTCGTCCTCGTCGAAGGCGTTGTCGAGGCTCATCATGCGCTCGAGGTGCTCGACGTTGTCGAAGGTGGAGCTGACGACGGCGGGGGCGCCGACCTCCATGGTGGGGCTGTCGGGGACGGCGAGCTCGGGGTGGTCCTCCTCGAGCTGCTGGAGCTCGCGGAAGAGGGCGTCGAAGTCGGCGTCGGGGATCTCCGGCTGGTCGTTGTAGTAGAGGTCGCGGTGGCGGCGGACCTCCTCAGCCAGGTCGTTCCACCGGCGGCGCAGGTCGGGGTCGATCACGGGGTCAGTCACAGGGGAGATTCTAGCCGCAGCCCAACTTTCCAAGTTTCTGTATATTTGGAATTATGGAAACGGAAGCCCGGCTGCACGCCATCGAAGAACGTCTCGCCGCCCTGGAGGGCGGGGCGTCGCCACGCAGGGAGACGGGCGGCGACCTGTGGGCCCTCGACAACATCGCCGACTCCGTCATCTTCGCCGGCGACGTCCGCACCGACGCCGGCCACGCGCAGTACCAGTGGCAGCGCCCCACCACCCTGCTTCTCGACGAGGACTGGTCCCCCCACTTCGACCGCCTCGCCGCCCTCGCCCACCCGGTACGCGGCGCCATACTGCGTCGGCTTCTCGACGCCCCCGCCACCGTCGGCGACCTCGTCGACGACGAGGTCGCCACCTCGACCGGCACTGCCTACCACCACCTCGGCGCGCTGCAGGCCGGGGGCTGGATCGCCAAGGAGGCGGGTGGGCGCTGGAGCGTGCGCACCGCCCGCGTCGTCCCCCTGCTCACCATCATCGCCGCCACGGAGGACCACTGATGCGTACCCGCAACCTCACCGCCGCCGTCATCGTCGCCATCGCCGTCGGGCTGGCCGTCACCGCCACCGCCGTGTGGGCCGGGCCGGACCGGATCACCCCGTCCACCGAGCGCACCGGTGACCCGGAGCTCGCGGCCCGCCTCGCGGGGCACGCCACCACCGGGCACCACCGCCTCGCCGCGTTCACCATCGACGGCGGTGAGACCACCTTCGCCGGGCTCGGCGCCGACGAGCACGACGAGTTCGAGATCGGTTCCCTCACCAAGACCTTCACCGCCGGCATCCTCGCCGACCGCGGCCTGGAGGAGACCACCGTCGGGGAGATCATCGCGGCGGAAGGCTCCGACATCGCCGACGTCACCCTCCGCGAACTCGCCGACCACACCTCCGGGCTCCCCCGCCTCGCCGGGCTGGGGTGGTGGACGATGTTCACCACCGCGCTCACCGGCGGCAACCCCTACGCCGGGATCACCCGCGACGACGTCATCGACGCCGCTCTGGGAGCCCCACTCTCCGACCGCGGCGGGTACTCCTACTCCAACCTCGGCTCCGCCCTGCTGGGACAACTCCTGGCCCTCGAGGCCGGGACCCCCTATGAGCAGCTGCTCGCCGAGCACCACCTCGCGCCCCTCGGCATGACGGACACCTACCCGATGACCGACGGCTCCGTCTCCCCCACCGCTCCCCGCGGACTGCAGTCCACCGGTGACCACGCCGAACCCTGGGAGATGGGTGGCTACCTCCCGGCCGGCGGCCTGCGCTCCACCCCGGCCGACATGGCCCGCTACGCCACGCGTCTTCTCGAGGACGGGGTCCCGGACCTCGCCTGGGGCGTCGACGACGACGGCACCCGTCGCCACAACGGGGGCACCTACGGCTTCTCCACCACGTTGCTGGTCAACCCGGACACCGGGCGCGCGGTCTTCGTCGCCGGCGACACCGAGCACGATGTCGAGACCGTCGCGGATGCCCTCCACGCGGAGCTGCCGTGAGCGTCTACATCGCCTGGGGCCTCGTCGTCTTCCTCATCCTGTCCGTCCTGCAGTCCATCCGCCGCGCCCTGCGGGGAGGACAGTCCCGCCGGACCCTGCTTATCGACGCCGCGCTCGGCATCCTCCCCCTCGCCGTCCTCGTCGGCGGTCTGACGACCATGTCGTGGAACACGGCCCTGCCGGTGCCGGTGTGGTGGATCATCGCAGGTCTGCTGGGTGTTCTGGCCGGGGTGGTCACCTTCCGTGTCCTTCATGTCCGGGTGGCCGTCTAGGGTGGAAGCCATGACCGGATTCAGCGGCTTCGACGCCTCCCGCATGCTCTCCTTCGACCTCGAGACCACGTCACGGTTCCCCAGGGAGGCACGCATCGTCACCTCGGCGCTGGTGCGGATCGACGGCCGGCAGGTCGACGCCGTCGAGCACCTCGCCGACCCCGGGGTGGAGATCCCGGAGGAGGCCACGAAGATCCACGGCATCTCCACGGAGAAGGCCCGCGCGGAGGGTCGCCCCCACGACGAGGTGCTGGCCGACACCGTCGCCGCGATCAGGAAGGCGTGGGAGGACGGTCTGACGCTGGTGGTCTACAACGCCTGCTACGACCTCACCGTCCTGCGCCAGCTCACCGGGGACTTCGTGGTCACCGGCCCCGTCTTCGACCCCTACGTGGTCGACCGGGTGAAGGACCCCTACCGCCGGGGCAAGCGCAACCTGGGGGCCATGTCCGAGCACTACGGCGTCGAGCTCGGCAACGCGCACGAGGCCACCTCGGACGCTCTCGCCGCCGCCCGCATCGCGTGGAAGCAGGCCCGTCAATGGCCGGAGCTCACGCGCATGGACGAGGGGGAGCTCATGGAGTTCCAGGCCGTCGGCCACCACGACCGGCAGATGGACTTCGCGCGGTACCTGCAGGGCCAGGGCAAGGACGCCTCCGACGTGAGCACGGCCTGGCCGATGCAGGGGTAGGCCCGGCGACCAGGGACTACCGCCTGTGACGGATGGCGAAGCGCGCCGCGCACAGCGCCCAGTGCGTGAGCAGTAGCCCGAGGAACGTCGCGCTCACCTGCTCCCACCCCAGGTAGGCGGCACCGAGCGACAGCGTGCCCGCCGGGAAGGTCGAACCCCACCAGCCGGGCGAGTACTCCGCCCAGGTGCGCACCGCGCGGCCCCAGAAGTGCCACGCGGCGTAGGCGATCATCGGCACGCCAAGGGCGGCCATGACGAGGCCGTAGGTGTGGGCGAAGGGGGCGTCGAGAAGCACGTGGGCCGCGGCGGTCGACTGGCCGACGATGCCCAGCGGGATCCACGCCGTGCCCGCGAAGGATGCGGGGATGCGCGGGCGCGCGGCGTAGATGCGCGCGAACAGCGGCAGGCCGGTGACGAGGCTGAGGGCGAAACACCCCAGCGCGATCGCAGGGATGACCTGCGCCCCCGGGCCGTCGAGCTGGAGCGCCAGCTGTCCGCCGGAGGTCGCGGCCACCATGGGCGAGACGACCGCCAGGCCCCAGGGGAAACTCGGCGCACCGCTGAAGCGGCGCAGCTGCCACAGACACACCACCACGGCCAGCGGCAGGCCGATGAGCCAGGCGAGGAGCTGCGGGGCGAGGAGGTCCGTGGCGGCGGTCCACGCGCTGCCCAGCGCCATGACGCCCATGGACACCATGCCCCACGGCCCCATGAACTCCTGGGTGAAGCCGGGGTTGCGGTGGCGCAGCCAGCCGACGGCGAACACGGGCAGGAGGACACTGGCGACGGCCAGGAGCGCCAGGCCCGGCCACACCAGGCCGTGCATGAGGGACAGCGTCGCGGCGATCGACGTCCCCATGAGGGAGCCGGCCCACGCGGGGCCGGCGGGAGGAGACCGGGTCATGGCGTCCTGCTCACAGGTCTCCGGCGTCGGTGCGCAGCATGTGGTCGACGGCGCGGGCCATGGCGTAGGCACCAGCGGCGTCGAGAAGCGTGCCCTCGGTGAGGCCGGCGCGGGGGTGGACGTCGACACGCTCGGTGAGCCACTGCGGGTCAAGGCCGAGGCGCTCCCAGAAGCGGGCGACGGCGACGGCCCGTTCGCGGGGGCGTGCGTGGAGCTCGTCGACGTGGTCACCGGGGCCGGTGACGCCGAGGCCGATGCGGGTGCCGGCGCTGACGGTGTGGCCGAAGCCGTCGTACTGCGCGGTGCCCTGCACCAGGTCGAGGGAGACGAGGACGGTATCGGCACGGGAGTCGCGGGCGACATCCCACAACGGGGCGTAGCCGGTCTGGTTGAGCAGAACCCGCTCGGCGTCCAGCTTCTCGACGACCCCGGCGAGCCGCTCGGCGAGATCCTTCGGGTTGACCGGGCGGACGGGGTGGAAGCGGGTGACGCCGGGCAGGCCGGCGGCGATGTCGGGCAGCAGCGGTTCGTCGAGCTGGACCGTGGCGTCCGCGCGGAAGCGGCGGGTGAGCTCTGCGGCGTGGGCGTTGACGCCCTCGACGAGCGCCTCGGTGAGGTCCCGCAGGGCACCGGGGTCGGTGATGACGCGGTGCCCGCTCGCCAGCTCGATGGAGGCGGCCAGCGTCCACGGTCCGGTGACCTGCACCTTGAGCTGCGGCACGGTGGTGCCCCACGCCTCCTCGAGCTGGTCGAGGTCGCGGTCGAGGAGGTCGCGGGTGCGGCGGGTGAGCAGCTGCGGGCGGTCGGTCATGATCCAGGAGCGCGGGCCGCGGTCGACGCTCACCGCCTCCAGCAGCGCGGCGGTGCGGCCCACCCCGTCCGCGCCGAGGCCGCGGGCGGGCAGGTCGGGGACGTGCGGGAGGTCACCGGTCTCGGAGTGGACGACGTCGGCGGCGTCGGAAAGCGAGGTGCCGGGCAGGGGGCCGAGGCCGTAGGCGGTCACGGTGCTGCCACCGCCTCCGTCCCGCAGATCGTGCCCGAGCCGAGCACGACGTCACCCTGCCCGTCCGGGTCGGGCAGGTAGAGCACGGCGGCCTGGCCGCGGGCCACGCCCTGCAGCGGTTCGGCGAGGGTGAGCGTCAGGGTGTCACCGTCGACGACCGCGCGGCAGGCCACCACCCCGCCGTGGGCGCGAACCTGGACGTGCGCGTCGATCTCGCCGACCATCCCGGGGTGGAGCACCTTGAGGCGGTCGGCGTGGATGACGCCGACGGACAGCGCCGCGCGGGGGCCGACGGTGACGGTGCCGGTCGAGGCGTCGATGTCCGTGACGTAGCGGGGGCGGCCGTCGGCGGCCGGATCCCGCAGGTCCAGTCCCTTGCGCTGACCGATGGTGAAGTTCCACGCGCCGTCGTGGTCACGCAGCTCGCGGCCCTCGGTGTCGACGACCAGACCCGGGCGCAGGCCGATCCGCGCCCCGAGGAAGGCCTGGGTGTTGCCGTCCGGGATGAAGCAGATGTCGTAGGAGTCCGGCTTTTTCGCCACTGAGAACCCGTGGCGGGCGGCCTCCTCGCGGATCTGCGGCTTCTCCGTGTTGCCCACCGGGAACAGGCAGCGGTCCAGCTCCGCGCGGGTGAGCACGCCGAGGACGTACGACTGGTCCTTCGCGGGGTCGACGCTGCGGCGCAGGTGCCCGGCGTCGTCGATGAGCGCGTAGTGGCCGGTGGCGACGGCGTCGAAACCGAGCGCCACCGCGCGGTCGAGCAGCGCGGCGAACTTGATCTTCTCGTTGCAGCGCAGGCAGGGGTTGGGGGTCTCGCCACGGGCGTAGGAGTCGACGAAGTCATCGATGACGTCCGCCTGGAAGCGGTCCGAGAAGTCCCACACGTAGAAGGGGATGCCCAGCTTGTCGCACACCCGGCGCGCGTCGGCGGAATCCTCCAGCGAGCAGCAGCCGCGGGAGGATTCGCGCACCGCCTGCGGGTCGCGGGACAACGCCAGGTGCACGCCGACGACGTCGTGGCCCGCCTCCACCATCCTCGCTGCGGCGACCGCCGAATCGACGCCGCCGCTCATCGCTGCCAGTACGCGCATGCTTCCTCCCTCTCTCAGGTGTGCAGCGTAGTAGCCGGGGCCGTTATTCCGGAAACGTCAGACGCCCGGGCGGGTGCGCGGAACATATCCCCAGGTCGCCCCCTGCCGCCCCGGCGACACCGTCTGACGTTTCCCGACACCGACAGGCTACGATGACCACTCATGGCCCGATCCCGCAGGAACCGCACCCGCCCCACCGACACCCCGACCACCGGGGCGGCGGCCGGCACCTACGAGATCTCCACCGGTACCGCCGAACTCGTCCCGGACACCTTCCACCCGGACGCGTGGACGCTCATGATCAACGGGGTCCCCAGCTCACACGTGCAGATCGGGCGCCCGGACGTCCTCGAGTTCGAGTACATGCGCTGGATCGCCGCGATCGTGGAACAGCAGACCGACGCCCGCTTCGACCCCACCGCCCTCCGCGTGACGCACCTCGGGGGCGCGGCCTGTTCGCTCGCCCGCTACTTCGCCCACCTGTGGCCGCAGTCCCGGCACACCGTCGTCGAACTCGACGCGAAGCTGGCCGACCACGTCCGCGAATGGTTCGACATCCCCCGCGCCCCGACCGTGAAGATCCGCGTCGGGGAGGCCGGGGAGGTCACCCGCGGTTTCTACCCGGGCAGCCGTGAGGTGATCATCCGGGACGTCTTCGCCGGCAACCGCACCCCCCTCGACCTGACGACACCGGACTTCTTCCGCGCCGTCCACTCCGCGCTCACCCCGGGCGGGCTGTACGTGTCCAACTGCGGCGACTACTCCAGCCTCCTCGGCTCGAAAACGGAGCTGGCGGGCATGGCGGAGGTCTTCGACCATGTCGCCGTCATCGCCGATCCGCCGATGCTCAAGGGCCGCCGCTACGGCAACATGATCCTCATCGGCTCCGACGCCGAGCTTCCGGCCGAGGGTTCCCCGGAGGCCGCCCAGCTGGCCCGGGTGCTGCTCGGTGGTGCCGTCCCCGCCCACTACAAGGACGAGCGCTGGGCCCGCGCGCTTTTCGACGGCACCGTGCCCCGCACCCTGGACACGCGGCACGATGGTGCCGCTGACGTGATCAGCCGGCGTTCGCCAGGAGGATGAGCAGATCGCCGATGCTGTAGTCGGGGTTGTCCACCATCACCTGGAGATCCTCGACGGGCAGATCACCGGTGGCGATGAGCTCCCCGACGCGGCGGCTGATGTCGTCGATGAGCACGGGCTCGATGCCCAGCTGCGGGGCGGCGGCCTCGAGGGCGCCCTCCGGGAGGATGCCGGTCTGGGCGGCGAGGATGAGTCCGGCGAGGGCCGCGTTGTCGCCGCCGAGGGTCTCCAGGACCCCGTTGTCCGGGGTGGCCATCTCCTGGAATGCTGCCCCGAGGTTGACGTGGTTGCCGGCGACGAAGTCGCCGAGCTGGGACTCGGTGCCGTTGAAGAGGTTGAGGTCGACGGGGGCGTCGATACCCGGCACGCGCCCGGTCTCCGAACGCTGCCAGAAGGTGAGGTGGTTCCAGCCGCCGACGGGCTCCGGGGCGTGGTTCTGGTAGGCGGCGAGCCACAGGGGGTAGTTGGCGAACTCGTGGGTGTCGTTGAGGTGCTCGCGCCAGAAGTAGCGGTAGGTGTACACCATCGGGGTGCGGCCGGTGAGGCGCTGCGTCTCGTGGAGGAAGTCGCGGACCCAGTTCTGCAGCTGCTCCGGATCGAGGCCCTCGGCGACCTCGATGTCGAGGACCGGCGGCAGGGAGTGCTGCGGGACGGTGGCCAGGGTGGCGGCGTAGTGGGCGGCCTGCTGGCGGGCGTCACCGGCGGGGCGGGCGTAGTGGTAGGTGCCCACGAGCAGTCCGGCCTGATGGGCGGCGTGGACGTCCTCGAGGTAGTGCTCGTTCACCCAGGTCTCGCCCTCGGTGGTCTTGACGAAGGCGAACTTCTGCCCGTCGGCGGCCACCTCCTGCCAGCGGATGGAGCCGTTGCCCCGCTGGTGGCCGGAGACGTCGACTCCCGAGGGGGCGATCGACGAGAACGCGGTGGCAGGGACCGCGGCCAGGGTGAGGGCCAGTGCGGTGGAGGCGATGACGGAGCTGAGGCGGGTGAGAACACGCATGGTTCTCAAGATAACTTAAGAAACCTCAGCCGTCACTTCTTTCACTCAAATCACACGAGTCACACCCGCATCAGCCGGCCATCCCCGCCAGACGGGCCCGTTCCACCGTGTCCGCGATCACCGCGAGCACCGCGTCGACGTCCTCCTCGGTCGACGTCCGCCCCACGGTGAACCGCACCGCGCCCCGCGCCACCCGCTCGGGGACGCCCATTGCCTCGAGGATGTGGCTCACCCGGTTGACACCGGCGGCGCAGGTGGAGCCGGTGGCGGCCTCGATGCCGGCGGCGTCGAGAAGCATGATGAGGCTGTCGCTCTCCGCCCCGGGGAAGGACAGGTGCAGGTGCCCCGGCAGCGCGGGTTCGGTGGTGTGGACCACCACGTCCTCCACCCGGGACAGGATCCCCGCGCGCAGTCGGTCGCGCAGCGCGGTGAGGCGCGCCTCCTCGGCGGCCATCTCCCCCACCGCCTCCTCGAGGGCGGCGGCCGTCGCCGCCGCCGTCGCCACGTCGAGGGTGCCCGGGCGGATCGCCCGCTCCTGCCCGCCGCCGAAGAGGATCGGCGTCGGGGCCGGGGAACGGCGGGCCAGCAGCAGCCCGCCGCTGCGCGGACCACCGAACTTGTGGGCGCTGGCCGCCAGGGTCGTGGCCCCCAGCTCCCGGAACGACACGGGCAGGTGGCCGACGACCTGAACGGCGTCGACGTGCACGGGCGTGCCCGCGGCGGCGGCCCGCTCGACGATCTGCGCCACCGGCTGGATGGCGCCCGTCTCGTTGTTGGCCCACATGCACGCGGCCAGGGCGGCCGGGGAGTCGAGGGCCGTGAGGTCACTGACCCGGCCGTCGGCGACGGGCAGCCACTCCACGTCGGCGCCGAGCGCCTGCACCGACTTGAGCACCGCCGAGTGCTCCAGCGGCGAGGCCACCACGCGGGTGGCGTCCGACGCCCGGTAGAGGCCCGTCACCGCGAGGTTGTCGGCCTCCGTACCGGAACCGGTGAAGATGACCTCGACGGGGTCGGCGTCGAGAAGCGAGGCGATGAGCTCGCGTGCATCGTCCAGCACCCGGCGGGCCGCGCGCCCGGCAGCGTACTGGCCGCCCGGGTTGAGCATGCCGGAGTGCTCCACCCACGCGTCAACAGCCACCTGCCGCATGGGCGAGGTGGCCGCGTGATCGAGAAAGTGACGCACCTACTGACGCGCCCTGATCTCGGAGATGAGCGCCGGGACCACCTCGAAGAGGTCACCGACGACGCCGAGGTCGGCGATCTGGAAGAGCGGGGCGTCCTCGTCGTTGTTGATCACGACGATCTTCTTCGCGGTCTGCATGCCGGAGGTGTGCTGGATCGCGCCGGAGACACCGAGGCCGATGTAGAGGTCCGGGGAGACGGTGACGCCGGTCTGGCCGATCTGGTACGCGCCGTCGTAGTACTCGAGGTCGACGATGTCGCGGGTGACGCCGACGGCACCGCCGAGGGCGTCGGCCAGCTCCTCGGCCAGGGCCATGCCCTCCTTCGAGCCGATGCCGCGACCAGCGGCGACGACGACCTTGGCGGCGGGCAGCTCCGGGCGGTCGCCGCGCACGGCCGGTGTGAACCCGGTGACGGTGACGTCCTTGGCGGTGGCACCCGGCAGGGCCAGGGCGGTGACGGTGCCGGCCCCGGCGACGGGGGCGGCCTCGACGGCACCGGGGCGCACGGTGTAGATCGGGCAGGCGCCGCCGACGGCGGCGGACACCTGGATCTGGTCGCCGAAGACGGACTGGGCGGCGGTACGGTCGGCGTTGATGCCGACGACGTCGCACAGCACGCCGGATGCCAGGCGCGCGGCGAGGCGACCGGCGATCTCGTTGCCGGCCGGGTCGGCGACCACGACGATCGGGCCCGGGGTGGTGGCGGCGAGGGTGTGCAGGGCGTCGACCTGCGGGAGGAGGAGACGCTCGGCGGCGTCGGCGGCCTCGGCGGCGACGATGGCGTCGGCGCCGGCGGCGGCCAGGGCCGGGGCGAGGGACTCGGTGACGCCGGGGGCGCCGACGACGACGGCCGTGACCTCACCCAGCGGACGGGCGGCGGTGATCAGCTCGGCGGTGACGGGGGCAACCTGGGAACCATCGTGCTCGACCAGGACGTAGACAGTGGACATGCTCATGCTCCTTATACGGGTCGAGGGGGTCAGAGGAACTTCTCGTCGGCCAGGAAGGCGGCCACCCGGGCGGCCGCGGCCTCGCCGTCGGCGCCGCCGATGACGTCACCCGCGGTGCGCTCGGGGCGTTGGGTGGCGGCGGTGACCGCGGTGGCGGAGTGCGCGAGGCCGACCTGGGCGGCGTCGACGCCGATGGCAGCGATGTCGAGCACGGTGATCTCGTGCTTCTTCGCGGCCATGAGCCCCTTGAAGTTGGGGAAGCGCGGCTTCGGTGCCTTGTCGGTGACGGAGATGATCGCCGGGAGCTGGGCGGAGAGCTCGTAGCGGCCGGCGGAGGTCTCGCGCACGGCGGTGACGGTCTGCCCGTCGAGCGCCACGGAGCGCACGCCGGTGAGGGCCGGGACCTGGCGGTACTCGGCGAGGATGCCGGGCAGCGCGCCCATGGCGCCGTCGGAGGAGGCGTTGCCCGCGACGATGAGGGCGACGTCGTCGGTGGCGGCGATGGTGTTGAGCGCGTTGGTCAGCGCCCAGGTGGTGCCCAGCAGGTCGGAGCCGGCGAGGGCGTCGTCGAGGAGGTGGACGGCGTCGTCGGCGCCCATGGCCAGGGCCTTGCGCAGGGTCTCGTCGGCGCCCGCCGGGCCCATGGTCAGCGCGATGACGCGGTAGCCGGCGTCCGGGTTGTCGTCCCGCAGCTGGAGGGCCTGTTCCATGGCGAACTCGTTGATCTCGTCGATGACGGAGTCGACGTTGACACGGTCCAGGGTGTGGTCGCCCTCGAGGGCCTTCCGGGACCAGGTGTCCGGAACATGCTTGACGAGTACCACGATCGCGGGCATCGGCAGTCACCTTTCTTGGGGGTGGGGGAAGTCTGCAGAGAGTCTACGCTAGGCCCCGCCCGTGCAACCAAGCCAACCCTTAGTTTCGGGCCGGCCGGTGCTCCCGCGGCCCGCACACGATCGCCACACCCTGGGTGCCGATCCGCGTGCACACCACCGCCGCCGGGCGCGAACCCCGGAGCTTCAGCTTCTTCCGCAGCACGTCCGGGTCGACGTCGACGCCGCGCACGAGGATCTCCAGCGAGCCCACGTCCGACCCCAGCGCCGCCTTGAGCTTCTTCAGCGGCACGATCTGCTCGACGGGGAATCCGCTGCGCCCGGCCGGGATGTCGTCGCCGGTGAGGTAGGCGATGCGCTCGTCGAGCATCCACAGCCCCTCCCGCGCGGCGTAGTGCCGCACGAGCCCGGCGCGCACGACCGCCCCGTCCGGGTCGATGAGGTAGCGCCCGGGTTCGCCCGCGCCGACGTCATCGGGCTGGGCGTCCGTGAGCCGGTCGACCTCCCCGCCGGAGATGACGATCGCCTCGCGCCGCTCACCGTCCGCCAGACCCGGGGTGTACAGGCACGCCTCCTTGACGCCGCCGTCCACCGACACGAGACTCACCAGCCCGTCCCAGTCGGAGAAGTCCAGCCCCGGCGCGCACTTGACGGCCAGTTCCTGGCCCGGCCACGCGGCGAGCAGGTCCGGCAGCGGCGGCAGCAGTTGGTCGGGATGCGTGATGCGGCGTCCCCCGGCCCGCCGCGCGGGGTCCGCCACGATGGCGTCCGCTCCCCTGCTCGCCGGCACGGTCGCGTCCGCCCGCACGAGCCACGCGTCGGCCCCCAGGTTGTGCCGGGCCATCGCCAGCCGGACCGGGTCCAGGTCGCTGCCCAGGTAGCGCCCGCTTATCGACGCCCCCTCCGTCCCCACCGAGCACGTCACATCATGGATGAGCGCGTCCGCGCCCAGCACGCGCCGCAGGCGGGCGGCGCGCTGCGCCGCCACCACCTGCGGCGTCGCCTGCTGGGCGGCGTCGAGGTCGGTGAGCCAGTCGGCGGGGAACTTGCCGTGCGCGGTGGCCGAGCGGCGGGCCTGGGCCAGCTCGGTGACGGCCCGGCCGTGCTCGCCGAAGCGGGCGCGGAGCACGGCGACGTCGTCAAGCAGGGAGGAACGGGTGAACGCCAGGCCGGCGGTGGCGGCGGCGATGTCGTCGGTGTGGGTCGCGAGGAAGGCGACCTCGTCGAGGGTGTAGGCCATCAGAAGTTCGGGCGGATCCGGTCGACCCAGGCGGTGGTGAAGTACTCGGCGTAGCGCGGATCATCGACCGGGTCGCCGACGACCGGGGTGAGATCGGCCGCATCCGCCCCGGCGAGCGCCTCGGCGGCGGTGGGGAACTGGGCGAGGAAGCTCAGCTGCGCCCACGTCGGGATGGCGAGGCGGACGAGGCCGTGCCGCCAGCCGTCGAGAAGCAGCTGGGGCGGGAACCAGCCCGCGTCATCGGCCTCCGAGGTGTCACCGTCCGGGGACTGACCGCGCGGCGCGACGGCGACGAAGGAGACGGTGTCGAACCAGTGCAGGTCCTTCCAGCCACCGACCCAGCGGGCCCACGGGCGCGCCAGGTCCGAGCACACTCGCAGGTCACGGCGGGTGAGCATGTCCGTCAGCGAGATCCGGTGCGAGATGAGGTCGACGCGGTCCTGGTGGTACGGGGTGACGTCGGTGATGGGGGTCCCGTCCCCGTGGACCGCCAGCAACGTGCCCGTCTCCTCGAAGAGCTCACGCACCCCGGCGAAGACGACGGCGTGGGTCTGCTCGGGGCTCAGGCCCAGGCGCGCCGCGAGCTCCTCCACGGGCTGCCCCGTCCACAGGTCCGAAGTGTCCCACGTGCCCGCGGGGAAATCACGGTGGTCGACGCCGCCGCCCGGGAAGACGGTCATGCCCGGGTAGTTGCGCATCGTCGACACCCGCTCCTGTGCCCACACCTGCAGGCCCTGGTCCGAGTCGCGGACGAGGATGATGGTGGTGGACAGCCGGGCCTGGTCGTAGCCGGTGGGCGCCTTGCGCTGGGGCACAGCTGTGCACCTCCTTCTCGACGGTGGGGGCGGGTGTACCGACAGTCTAGGCGCGTGTCAGGAACGGCGCCTCTGACGACGCCGCGTGCGGCGCGCGAAGTAGCGCTCGCCGATGCGGGAGACCTCGATCGGCTGATGGAAGGCCTTCGACAGGTTCTCGCTGGTCAGGACGGTGTTGATGAGGCCCTGGGCGACGACCTCGCCCTCGTCGAGAAGCATCGCGTGGGTGAAGCCGAAGGGGATCTCCTCGACGTGGTGGGTGATCATGACGATCGCCGGGGCGTCCGGATCCATCGCCAGATCACCGAGGTACCCGACGAGATCCTCCCGGCCACCGAGATCCATGCCCGCGCCCGGCTCGTCGAGGATGAGCAGCTCCGGGTTGGTCATGAGCGCGCGGGCGACGAGGACGCGCTTGCGCTCACCCTCCGACAGGGTGCCCCACGTGCGGTCCTGCAGGTGGTACGCGCCGACCTGGTCGAGGATCTCGTTGGCCTGCTCGAAGTCGATCTCCTCGTACTCCTCCCGCCAGCGGCCCAGCACGGCGTAACCGGCCGACACCACGAGATCCCCCACCTTCTCGTCCGGCGGGATCCGGTTGCCCAGCGCCGAGGAGGACACACCGATCGAGGCGCGCAGATCGCGCATGTCCGTGCGGCCCAGCTGCTCCCCCATGACGAAGGCACGGCCCGAGCTGGGGAACTCCTCGGCGGCGGCCATCCGGATGAGGGTGGTCTTGCCGGCGCCGTTGGGGCCGATGATCACCCACCGCTCATCCAGCTCCACCTGCCAGGTGACGGGGCCGACGAGATTGCGTCCCCCACGCTTGAAGGTCACGTCGCGGAAATCAACCAGCAGGTCCCCGGACGTCTCGGCGGAATCGGCGGTCTGGGCATTGAAGTCAGTCACATCCCCCATTGTGGCCGATTTTGTGCGTCCCCTGTGGAACTGACACAGCTGGACTAGGCTCGTTGGGGTAATTCCAACCCCTGAAATGTGGAAGGTGAAACACATGACCGGTCGACTCGGAATCGATGACGTCCGCCCCCAGATCACCGGGCGCCTGTACCCCGCCAAGGCCGTTGTCGGAGAGGTCATCCCCGTCACCGCACTGGCATGGCGGGAAGGGCACGACGCCATCGCGGCGACGCTCAACGTCACCCCGCCCGAGGGCGAGACCGTCGCCATCCACATGACCACGGACCCGGACAACCAGGACCGTGTCCACGGTGTGTTCGTCCCGGACGCCCCCGGCCTGTGGACCTTCCGCGTCGACGCCTGGTCCGACGTGTTCGCCACCTGGCGCAACGCCGTGACCAAGAAGATGGACGCCGGCCAGTCCGCCGCCGAGCTGGCCAACGACCTCGCCCACGGCGCCGACCTGTTCGACAAGGCCGCCGAGGCCGCCCCGGACTCCGTGTCCGGCGTGCTGGTCGACGCCGCCTCGGCCCTGCGCAACGAGGACCTCAGCGTGGGTCGCCGCGTCGAGATCGGCCTGTCCGAGGTCGTCACCGCCGTCCTCCACCGCCACCCGCTGCGCGAGCTGCTCACCCACGGCCCGGTCTGCGAGGTCCTCGTCGAACGCCGCGGCGCCCTCGTCAGCTCCTGGTACGAGCTGTTCCCCCGCTCCACCGGCGGCTGGGACGAGCACGGTAACCCGGTCCACGGCACGTTCGAGACCACCGCCGCCGCCCTCGAGCGCGTGGCCAAGATGGGCTTCGACACCGTCTACTTCCCCCCGATTCACCCCATCGGTGAGATCAACCGCAAGGGCCGCAACAACACCCTCACCCCGGAGCCGCACGACGTCGGCTCCCCGTGGGCCATCGGCTCCAAGGCGGGCGGCCACGACGCCGTCCACCCGGAGCTGGGCACCGAGGAGGACTTCTCCGCCCTCCTCGCCCGCGCCGAGGAGCTGGGCCTGGAGATCGCCCTCGACCTCGCCCTGCAGGCCGCCCCCGATCACCCGTGGGCCACCGACCACCGTGACTTCTTCACCGTCCTCGCCGACGGCACCATCGCCTACGCCGAGAACCCGCCGAAGAAGTACCAGGACATCTACCCGATCAACTTCGACAACAACCCGACCGCGGTGTACGACGAGATCTACCGCGTCGTCATGCACTGGGTCGACCTGGGCGTGCGCACCTTCCGCGTGGACAACCCGCACACCAAGCCGGCCAACTTCTGGGAGTGGCTGATCAACAAGGTCCACGAGACCGACCCGGACGTCATCTTCCTCGCCGAGGCCTTCACCCGCGCCCCGCGACTCTACGGCCTGGCCAAGCTCGGCTTCTCGCAGTCCTACACCTACTTCACGTGGAAGACCTCGAAGGAGGAACTGACCCAGTTCGCCTCCGAGATCCGCGACGCGGCCGACTACTCGCGCCCCAACCTGTTCGTCAACACCCCGGACATCCTCCACGAGTCCCTGCAGGTCGGCGGCCGCGCCATGTTCGCCGTCCGCGCCACCCTCGCGGCCACCATGTCCCCGCTGTGGG
Source organism: Corynebacterium pollutisoli (assembly GCF_900177745.1). Lineage (GTDB taxonomy): Bacteria > Actinomycetota > Actinomycetes > Mycobacteriales > Mycobacteriaceae > Corynebacterium > Corynebacterium pollutisoli. The sequence continues at coordinate 157,825 of NZ_FXAR01000005.1, forward strand.
GCGTGTACTCCGGCTACGAGCTCTACGAGCACGAGCCGGTCGCCCAGGGCTCCGAGGAGTACCTCGACTCCGAGAAGTACGAGCTGCGCCCCCGCGACTTCGAGGGTGCCCTGGCCTCCGGTGACTCCCTCGAGCCGTACCTGACGCTGCTCAACCACATCCGCCGCGAGAACCCGGCCCTGCAGCAGCTGCGCAACCTGCACTTCCACGACGTCGACAACGATCAGATCCTGGCCTACTCCAAGGTCGACCCGGTCACCGGCAACGTCGTGCTCGTGGTGGTCAACCTGGACACCTACCACACCCAGGCCGGCACCGTGCACCTCGACCTCGCGGCCCTCGGCCAGCACCCGGGTGCGACCTTCCCGGTCCACGACGCCGTCACCGGCGCCACCTGGACCTGGGGTGAGCACAACTACGTCCAGCTCACCCCCGAGGTCGACGTCGCCCACATTCTCGTCCTGCCGACGGTTGCCGCTGATCAGCGTGAGCCGCTCGCCTGGCGGAATGTCACCGATTACCGCGCCTGACCGCCCTCTGCCGCCCGGTTCACTCCTGTAGCGTCAGGAGTGTGACCGGGCGGTGCAACACCACCCCGATAAACCGATCAACCTTCCACCTGCGAGGTACAGCCATGCACGACGCCTATGGGCTCGACCAGAAACTGCTCATCCCGGACGCGGACCTGGAGCGCCTGCGTAACTGCAGCCACCACGCGCCCCACGACTTCTACGGATGGCACGCCGTCGAGGGCGGTTCCGTCATCCGCACCCGCCAGCTCGGAGCGGTCCGCGTGGACGTCCTCATCCACAACGAGGCCCGTGAGGCCACCCCGATCGGTGACGACATCTGGGTCCTGGGCCTGCCGGACATCTACACCCCGGACTACCGTCTGCGCATCACCTGGCCGGACACGGAGCCGGTCGTCATGGCCGACCCCTACGCCTTCCTGCCCACCCTGGGCAGCCTGGATCTGCACCTCATCTCCGAGGGCCGCCACGAGCGCCTGTGGGATGTCCTCGGCGCCAACGTCCGCTCCTACGAGACTGCCCTGGGCACCGTGAAGGGCACCTCCTTCGCCGTGTGGGCCCCCAACGCCATCGGTGTCGCCGTCGTCGGTGACTTCTGCGCCTGGAACAGCAACCAGTACCCGATGCGTTCCCTCGGTTCCTCCGGCGTGTGGGAGCTGTTCATCCCGGAGATCGGCGCGGGCGACACCTACAAGTTCGCCATCCAGACCAAGGAGGGTCACCGCCGCGACAAGGCCGATCCGCTGGCGAAAGGCACCCTGGCCCCGCCGGAGACCACCTCCGTCGTCGTCGACTCCCGCTACGACTGGACCGACGGTGACTGGATCCGCCAGCGCTCCGAGGCCGACATCATCAACGGCCCGATGTCCATCTACGAGGTGCACCTGGGTTCCTGGATGGTGGGCAAGGGATACAAGGAGCTCACCACCGAACTGGTCGACTACGTCGCCGAGCAGGGCTTCACCCACGTCGAGCTCATGCCCGTCGCCGAGCACCCCTTCGGCGGCTCCTGGGGTTACCAGGTGTCCGGCTACTACGCCCCGACCGCCCGCTGGGGCGACCCGGACGAGCTGCGTGCCCTCATCGAGGCGTTCCACAACCGGGGCATCGGCGTCATCGTCGACTGGGTGCCGGCGCACTTCCCCAAGGACGACTGGGCCCTGGCCCGCTTCGACGGCCCGGCCCTCTACGAGCACCCGGACTGGCGCCGCGGTGAGCAGAAGGACTGGGGCACCTACGTCTTCGACTTCGGTCGCCGTGAGGTCCGTAACTTCCTCGTCGCCAACGCCCTCTACTGGATCGAGGAGTTCCACATCGACGGCCTGCGCGTCGACGCCGTCGCCTCCATGCTCTACCTCGACTACTCCCGCGAGGACGGCGAGTGGGAGCCCAACCAGTTCGGTGGCCGCGAGAACCTCGAGGCGGTGCAGTTCCTCCAGGAGATGAACGCCACCGTCCACCGCGCGCACCCGGGCGTGCTCACCATCGCCGAGGAGTCCACCTCCTGGCCGGGTGTCACCGCCCCCACCGAGCACGGCGGCCTGGGCTTCTCCCTCAAATGGAACATGGGCTGGATGAACGACACCCTCGAGTACTTCAAGCTCGACCCGGTTCACCGCAAGTACCACCACAACGACATCACCTTCTCGTTGATCTACGCCTACTCCGAGAAGTTCGTCCTCCCCTTCTCCCACGACGAGGTCGTCCACGGCAAGGGTTCCCTGTGGGGCCGCATGCCGGGCGACGACTGGAACAAGGCCGCCGGCCTGCGCGCCCTCTACGGCTACATGTTCTCCCACCCGGGCAAGAACCTGCTGTTCATGGGCCAGGAGTTCGGCCAGACCGGCGAGTGGGACGAGGCCTACTCCATCGACTGGTCCAACCTCGAGGGCTGGGGCCACGAGTACCACCAGGGCATCAAGGATCTGGTCAAGGACATCCACTGGGTGTACCGCTCCAGCCCGGCCCTGTACTCCCAGGACCACGACTCCCGTGGTTTCCAGTGGATCAAGGGCGACGACGCCGCCAACAACCTCCTCGCCTACGTGCGCTGGGGCAACGACGGCTCCGCCCTGCTGTCGGTGATCAACCTCTCCGGCACCTCGCAGCCCGCCTACAAGCTGGGTATCCCGCGCGCCGGTGACTGGGAGCTCGTGCTCAACACCGACGACGCCAAGTACGAGGGCGCCGGCAACCATCTCGAGCAGGTCGTCTCCACCGCGGACGAGGGCTGGGACGGTCAGGAGCACTCCCTGACCCTGCACATCCCCGCCAACTCCGTGCAGTGGTACCGCCACCGCGGCGGCTGGTAGGACGCTTATCGACGCCCGCCCCCTCGCCGTTTCCCGGCGAGGGGGCGGTTGTTCGCGTATCTGCGCCGGGGCCCCGTATCCCTACCCCGGTATCCCCACCCCGGGTCCCGTGCCTCCGGGGTCGCCGAACCCCGGTATCACCACCCTCCCGGGGTAGGGATACCGGGGTTGCCCGAAACGGCCCTTAGAACAGGGCCGACGCCATCTTCGTGCGGGCGGCGGTGACGCGGGGATCGGCGGCGTCGAACAGCGCGAAGAGTTCGACGAGGCGATCGCGCACGCGGGCCTTCTCCCCCGGCTGCGCGGTCATGAGGCCGATGAGGCGGTCGAAGGCGCGCTCGGGGGCACCGGCGACCATCTCGGCGTCGGCGGCGCGGAACTGCTTCTCGACGTCCCCCGGGGCGGCGTCGGCGGCCGCGATCGGGTCTTCGGTCTGGTTGACCGGGTCGAGGCGCTTGAGCAGCCTGGCGGTGTCACGCGCCTGGGTGATGTTGGTGTCCCCGGGGGTCTCGGCGAGGATCTCGTCGTAGACGGCGATGGCGGCGTCAAAGTCACCGGTGTTGAGGGCGGCGAGCGCAGCCTCCAGGCGCGGGTCCTCGGGCTCCTCCTCGGCAGGTGCCTCCTCCAGGCCGGAGAGCTGGGGGCCGACCTGCTCGACGAGGGAGTCGACCCAGGAGCGCAGGGCGTCGAGGGGCTGGCCACCCTCGAACTGGGTAAGCGGGCGACCGCCGCCGAGGGCGATGACGGTGGGCAGCATCTGCACGCCGAAGGCCTGGGCGACGGCCGGGGTGGCGTCGGCGTCGGCGTAACCGACGATGAACGTGCCGCCGGCGGCGGTGGCCAGCGCCTCGAGGTCGGTGCGCAGCTGCTCGGACTCGGGGCTGCGCGGGGTGCCGACGAGCACCACCACCGGCACCTGCGTCGACCGGCGGACGATCTCGACCTCGAAGTTCTCCGGGGTGACGGTGATGAACGGGGCAGGTCCGGATCCGGCGGGGCGGGCGGCGGCCGCGGCGGCCTGCTCACGGGCCTCGGCGCGGGCCTTGACCTCCCCGAGGTCGATGGCTCCGGAGACGTAACGGTGCTGGTTGTTCACTCAAAAACTCCTTACAGATGCTTCTCCAGCGAGGACACCTTCTGGTGCAGCTGGTCCTGGTGGCCCGGGCGGATGTCGGCCTTGAGCACCAGGGACACGCGCGGGGAGACCTCCGCGACGGCGAGGGTGGCGCGCTTGACCACGTCCATGACCTCGTCCCACTCCCCCTCGACGAGGGTGAACATGGCGTTGGTCTCATTCGGCAGGCCGGATTCCCGGACGATGCGGACGGCCCGGGCGACGGCGGCGGACATCTCGGCGTCCGGGGTCTCGGTGACCGCGGGCGCCACTGAAAAGGCGATGATCATGCCCACCAGGCTACCGCCTGTCCCAGCAGTGGCGGTGCCAGTGTCGACGGTCGTCGGCACCCCGGCCGGTGTCCCGGGGCCAGGCGACGATGTGGGCCACTCCCGGCGGGATGTTGTTGTTGCACGCGGGACACACGTAGAACTTCGTCGCGGCGTGGCTGCCCATGTGCCGGAACAGGTACATCTCCCCCTGCGCCCAGCCCGGCCCCTCGACGGCCTGGGTGCCGTAGAAGGCCGCGCCGTCGCGGGGCAGCTCCCGGGGTTTTTTCGCTTCCCGACGCCCACCCCGCCGCTGATTACGCCGCGGCATCAGAACAGACGGAGTTCGTCGGACTCGATGCCCCGCAGCGCCTGGTAGTCGAGGGTGAGGCAGCGGATGCCGCGGTCCTCGGCGAGCAGTCGGGCCTGGGGCTTGATCTCCTGGGCGGCGAACACGCCGCTCACCGGGCGCAGCAGTTCATCGCGGTTGAGCAGCTCGAGGTAGCGGGTGAGCTGCTCGACGCCGTCGATCCCACCCCGACGCTTGACCTCCACGGCGACGGTGGCTCCGTCGGCGTCGCGGGCCAGCAGGTCCACCGGGCCGATGGCCGTGGGATACTCACGGCGCACGAGGGAGTAGCCCTCACCCAGGGTGCCGATGTGCTCGGCCAGCAGCTCCTGCAGGTGCGCCTCGACGCCGTCCTTGACCAGACCCGGGTCGGTGCCGAGATCGTGGTTCGTCTCGTGGTGGACCTGCTCGATGGTGATGCGCAGCTGCTCCCCCTTGGGGTTCTCGACGATCCACAGCTGCTCGCCGGTGTCCTCGTCATCGATGTCCTTGATGGAGGTCTCGGTGAGCGAGCACGGCGGGGTCATCCAGTTGAGGGGCTTGTACGCCCGGTCGTCGGCATGGACGGACACGGAGCCGTCCGCCTTGATCATGAGCAGGCGGTCCGCCATGGGCAGGTGCGCCTCCAGGCGGCCGACGTAATCCACGGAGCAACGGGCGATGACTAAACGCATGCAGACCACCCTAGCCGGGAGTCACTTCCCGTTCTTCCCCCGGGTGATCCTGTTACGCAGCGCCACGTGGTCGATGCGCTCGTGGCGGATGTCGGGCGCGGACTCCACCCAGGCCGTCAGCGCCATGAGGCCGTGCGTGTCGAGGGCGATCTCGTAGTGCGTACCGTCGTCACACAGCGTGGCCACCGACAGGTGCTCGTCCATGAACTTCTTCTCCTCGGCCGTCAGCGTCCGCGGCTCATGGAAATCGAGGTGCTGCCGGTTGAACACCTGGTCCGCCATCGGGGAGATCGAGCGCAGTTTGAAGTACTCCAGGTCGTCGCCGTTGTAGCGGATGGTGCCGTGCCGCCAGCCGTGGACCCCTGAGGCCGGCAGACGGCGCAGGAGTATCGACTGTCCTCGGGACCGCAGCGTGAGGAAGCGCCAGATGGCCAGCAGAATGGCCAGCACAATGAGCGATACCAGGGCCCAGAAGACAAACTCCACAGACGCACACCTTTCGTGACGGTTAAGGGATTATTCTAGTCCCCGCCCGGGGATTTACGAAGTGAGGTTACCCGCCCCCGTATCGGGCGCGGAAATGCGCGGACCCCGGGGCCCGCCAGCCGGCGGACCACCCGGGGTCCACTTCTCCTCCGGGGTCGTTCCCGGTGGAGCATGTCCGATCACTGTAACGCACGTCACTTCCGGTCGTCAAGAGGGAGATCGCCGGTACGTTCCCCGGAATCCGGGCCCCCGTGAACGGCTTACGTACCGGCTATCGCCCGGAGGGGGCGTCGATAAGCGAAAAGACCGGCACCCGCCAGCAGGAAGCTGGCGGGTGCCGGTCTGAGAGAGGTAGAGGCGGCGCCTCGGATTTAGCCCTCAGCCTTGCGGCGCACGGCGTTGAGCGAAGCCTCTGCGCGGGCGCGCACGGACTCGTCCTCGTCCTGCAGCTGGGACTCGGCCTGCGAGGCGTCAACCTCGTCGGCCCAGATCGCGTAATCCGCGAGGATGGTGACCTTCTCCGGGGAGACGGAGAGGAAGCCACCCTGCACGCCGGCGACGAGCCTGTCGCCGTCGGTCGGACGGATGGTCACGACGCCGTTCTCGCGCAGCTGCCCGAGCATCGGCTCGTGACCCGACAGCACGCCGATCTCACCCTCAGTGGTCTGCGCGGTGACGATGCTGGCCGTACCCGACCAGAGCATGCGCTCCACGGCAACCAGTTCAACGGTGATGTCAGCCATGTGCGTCTCCTCCTACTTACCGGTGATCTTCTTGTATGCAGCCTCGACGTCGTCCAGGCCACCCAGACCGTTGAAGGCCTGCTCCGGGTAGTGGTCGAAGTCACCGTTGCAGATGCGGTCAAACGCATCGATGGTGTCGGCCAGCGGAACGTAGGAACCCGGCAGACCGGTGAACTTCTCGGCAACGAAGAAGTTCTGGCCCAGGAAGCGCTCGAGACGACGAGCACGCTGGACGGTGATCTTGTCCTCCTCGGACAGCTCGTCCATACCGAGGATGGCGATGATGTCCTGGAGTTCCTTGTTCTTCTGGAGGATACCGATGACGCGCTGAGCCACGTTGTAGTGACGCTCACCGACGATCGACGGCTCGAGGATACGAGAGGTCGAGGTCAGCGGGTTCACGGCCGGGTAAATACCCTTGGAGGCGATACCACGGTCGAGCTCGGTGGTGGCATCCAGGTGGGCGAAGGTGGTCGCCGGGGCGGGGTCGGTGTAGTCATCGGCAGGGACGTAAACGGCCTGCAGAGAGGTGATCGACTTACCCTTGGTCGAGGTGATTCGCTCCTGGAGGACACCCATCTCGTCAGCCAGGGTCGGCTGGTAACCCACGGCGGAGGGCATACGACCCAGCAGGGTCGAGACCTCGGAACCGGCCTGGGTGAAACGGAAGATGTTGTCGATGAACAGCAGAACGTCCTGGTTCTGCACGTCGCGGAAGTACTCGGCCATGGTCAGGCCGGACAGGGCGACACGCATACGGACTCCCGGCGGCTCATCCATCTGGCCGAACACGAGGGCGGTGTCCTGGAGAACTCCCATCTCCTCCATCTCGAGGAAGAGGTCGGTGCCCTCACGGGTGCGCTCGCCGACGCCGGCGAACACGGAGGTACCGGAGAACTCACGCGCGATACGGGTGATCATCTCCTGGATCAGAACGGTCTTGCCGACACCGGCACCACCGAACAGACCGATCTTGCCGCCCTTGACGTACGGGGTCAGCAGGTCGATGACCTTGATGCCGGTCTCCAGGATCTCGGTCTTACCCTCGAGCTGGTCGAATGCCGGCGGCTCGCGGTGGATGCCCCACTGCTCGCCGTCGCGGCCGAGGCCCGGCTCATCGAGGCAGTCACCGAGGGCGTTGAACACGTGGCCCTTGACGACGTCGCCGACTGGAACAGAGATCGGCTTGCCGGAGTCCGCGACCTGGGCGCCGCGAACGAGGCCGTCGGTCGGCGCCATGGAGACGGCGCGGACGAGGTTATCACCGAGGTGCTGGGCAACCTCGAGGGTGATGGTCTTGGCGACTGCTTCGAGGGTGACCTCGACAGTCAGTGCGTTGTACAGGGCCGGCAGTTCGCCGCGCGGGAACTCCACGTCGACGACCGGACCAATGACACGCACGACACGGCCGGCGGTGGACGCCTGCTGTGCGTTCTGCTCTGCGAGAGCTGTAGTCATTTTCTAGTCACTTTCTCCGCTTTCGGCGAGCGCGCCAGCGCCACCGACGATCTCTGTGATTTCCTGGGTGATCTGTGCCTGACGGGCCTGGTTGGCCACGCGCGACAGGTCCTTGACCAGTGCCGACGCGTTGTCAGTCGCAGACTTCATGGCGTTACGGCGCGATGCGGACTCGGCTGCGGAAGCCTCGAGGAACATCGCGAACAGACGACGCGAGACGTACTTCGGCAGAAGCGCGTCCATGAGCGAGTCTGCATCCGGCTCGAACTCGACGTCCGGCCCGATCTCGCCGCCGGTATCCTGCATGGACTCACCGGTGTTGAGCTCATCCTCGCGGATGACAGGCTCGATCGGCAGCAGCTGGTGCGCCACCGGAACCTGGGACAGCATGGAGACGAACTCGGTGTACACCACGTGCACCTGGTCGAAGCCACGGACCGGCTGGTCGTCGGAGTTGACGCCTGCGCGGAACTTGGCCTCGCCCTTGGAGCCGGCGTTGAAGCCCTCGATGAGGTGGTGGCGGACGTCGTGGGTGGCGTCCCAGGACGGATCCTGCGAGAAGCCGGTCCACTGGCCCGCGACGAAGTCATCGCGGAACTTGTAGTAGCCGACGGCCTTGCCACCGGTCACGTAACGGACGACCTCGTAGCCGGCTTCCTCGAGCTTCTTCTGCAGCTCGGCAGCCTTCTTGAAGACGTTGTGGTTGTAGCCACCGGCCATGCCGCGGTCAGAAGAGACCACGAGGATGGCGGCCACGTTGCCGTCTTCACGCTCGTGCAGCATCGGGTGGTCGAGCGAACTCGCCGACGCCAGACGCTCCATCATGTCGGACAGCTCCTGCGCGTACGGCAGGGATGCCTCGACCTTGGCCTGAGCCTTGGTGATGCGCGAGGTGGCGATCAGCTCCTGAGCCTTGGTGATCTTCTTGGTCGAGTTGACGGACCGGATACGGTCACGCAATTCGCGAAGATTAGCCATGGTTCACACTCCTCCCTTCGTTATTGTTGACGGTTTCGACAGTGGGCATCGAAGCCCTACTTCTTGGCCGTCTTGCGGGGGACGGTGAGCTGGGTCTTCTTGTGGTCAGCCTCGGACAGTGCGTCGACCTCCGGCTCATTGATGACCGGGCGGCCGTCAGTGGTCTGGAAGGACTTCGCGAAGTCGTCGTTGGCGGCCAGCAGAGCAGCCTGGGACTCGTCGGACAGAGCGGCGCCGCCGGCGATCTGGTCGTAGACCTCCGGGTTGTTGGCGCGGATGTACTCGTGCAGCTCGGTCTCGTAGCGGCGGACGTCCTCGACGGGAACGACGTCGAAGGCACCCTCACCGGCGAGCCAGATCGAGATGATCTGGTACTCGACGGCCTGCGGGGAGTTCTCGGCCTGCTTGAGCAGCTCGACGAGACGCTGGCCACGCTCCAGCTGAGCCTTGGATGCAGCATCCAGGTCAGAGGCGAAGGTGGCGAAAGCCTCGAGGTCACGGTAGGCGGCGAGGTCCAGACGCAGGGAACCTGCGACCTTCTTCATGCCCTTGGTCTGTGCGGCACCACCGACACGGGAGACGGAGACACCGACGTTGATGGCCGGACGGACACCCTGGTTGAACAGGTCGGACTCGAGGAAGACCTGGCCGTCGGTGATGGAGATGACGTTGGTCGGAATGAAGGCCGACACGTCGTTCGCCTTGGTCTCGATGATCGGGAGGGCGGTGATGGAACCGGCACCCATGTCGTCGGACAGCTTGGCGGCGCGCTCCAGCAGACGGGAGTGCAGGTAGAACACGTCACCCGGGTATGCCTCGCGGCCCGGCGGGCGGCGCAGCAGCAGGGAGATCGCACGGTAGGCCTCGGCCTGCTTCGTCAGATCATCGTAGATGACCAGGACGTGGTTGCCCTGGTACATCCAGTGCTGAGCCAGGGCGGCACCGGTGAACGGGGCCAGCCACTTGAAGCCGGCGGAGTCGGATGCCGGAGCAGCCACGATGGTGGTGTACTCCAGGGCGCCGTGCTCCTCGAGGGTCTTGCGGACCGCTGCGATGGTGGAGCCCTTCTGACCGATGGCGACGTAGACACAGCGGACCTGCTTGGTCTTGTCGCCGGACTCCCAGTTCGCCTTCTGGTTGAGGATGGTGTCGATGCAGACCGCGGTCTTACCGGTCTTACGGTCGCCAATGATCAGCTGGCGCTGACCACGACCGATCGGGGTCATCGCGTCGATGGCCTTGATACCGGTGGCCAGCGGCTCCTCGACGGGCTGACGCTGCAGCACGGAGGGGGCCTGCAGCTCGAGAACGCGGTTCTCCTCAGCTGCGATGGCGCCCAGACCGTCGATGGGCTGTGCCAGGGGGTTGATTACTCGGCCGAGGAACTCCTCGCCGACGGGGATGGAGAGGACCTCACCGGTCCGCTTGACCTCGTCGCCCTCGGCGAGGGTCTCGAAGTTACCCAGCACAACGACACCCACGGTGTCGGTGTCAAGGTTCTGTGCGACGCCGATGACGCCGTTCGGGAACTCAAGCAGCTCATTCGCCATGACCGACGGGAGGCCCGAAACCTGGGCAATACCGTCAGCTGCCGAAATGACCACGCCGACCTCCTCACGGGAGGCCTCCGCGGAGTAGCTCGAGGTGTAGTTCGCTATCGCGCTACGGATCTCATCGGAGGAGATCGTCAGCTCCGCCATGTTCTTCCTGCTCTCGGTTGTATCTTCCAGCATATTTTTATTTCGTCTGTAGTCGTGTCTTACGCGAGGTTCGCGCGGAGTTTGGCGAGCTTGCCCGCCAGGCTGCCGTCGATGATCTCGTCGTCGACGCGGATGGTCATGCCACCGAGGAGGCTGGGGTCAACCTCAGAGTGGATGGACATCGCACGACCGTAAATTCGTCCCAGCTTGTCGGCGAGCGCCGCCTGCTGGCCCTCGTTCAGCTGCTCGGCAGAGACGACGTGTGCCACGGAACGGCCCTGCAGCTGGGCTGCGGTGCCGACCAGGTTGGCGATGTCGTCGATCGGGTTCTTCTCGGGGCGGCCGATGACCTGAAGCGCGAGCGCCTCGGTGATCATGTTGACCTTGCCGTACAGAACACTTGCGAGCAGGCCACGCTTGCGTGCCGGGTCCGCAGCCTTGTCGGAGAGGAGCTGGGTCAGCTCGCCCTCACGGTCCAGGACGCGGGAAAGTCGGAACAGTTCGTCCTCGACCTGGCCCAGCTGGCCCTGCTTCTCGGCACCGCGCAGAAGGGCGCGGCGGCCGAGCTCGACAAGTCCGGTACGGAACTGGCGCGGGGTGGACCACTGCTGAGCGGCTGCCTCGTTGAGCACCGAGAGGGTGCTGTCGGAGACCTTGCCGCCGAAGATGGTCCGGATGACACCCGTGCGTCGCTCGGCGGTCGAGGCGGGATCCGCGACGGCGACGCGCAGGGTGCGGTCGCGGTCGAGGGCGTCGACGACGTCGAAAAGCTCGGTTCCGGTCTGGGCTGCGGTGGCGACGGCGTCACCCGCACCGTGGACGAGACCGTCCAGGTGGGACTCGACCGTTGCTAGTGCTTCGCGGCTCGCTGCGTGCATGGCGCTCACTTTCCTGCCGGTGCCACGGTGTCCAGGTCGGACAGGAAGGAGTCGATCGTGCCGGAGCGCTTGGTGGCGTCGGAAAGCTCGCCACCGAGCAGACGCTCAGCAAGGTTGATCGAGTTCTGTCCCATCTCCTGGCGAAGCTCTGCGACGACCTGCTCACGCTGGGCCAGCAGCTGCTTCTCACCGGATGCGATGATGCGGTTGCTCTCCTCGGTGGCCTGTGCCTTCATCTCAGCCTCGATCAGCTTGCCCTTCTCGCGGGCCTGCTCACGGATCTCGGCTGCCTCGGCACGTGCTTCGGCGAGCTGCGCGTTGTACTTCTCAAGTGCGGCCTTGGCCTCGGCCTGTGCGGCCTCGGCGCGCTGAATGCCACCCTTGATCCGGTCCTCACGCTCGGTCAGGACCTCCTGGAACTTCGGAAGCACGAACTTCCAGAAGATCAGCAGGATAACGACGAGCGGAATGATGGACCAGACGATGTCGTAGGCCTTGGGCAGGAGGATGGAGTTGCCGCCCTCCAGGGGAAGCGTCTCAGCCTCCTGCGCAAGGTAGTAAATGACGTTCGTCATGAGTCTCCAGTCTTAAAGGGGTGTGGTTTCCGCTCGGAATTTAGAACAGGAAGCCGGCGACCAGGCCGATGAGGGCCAGGGCCTCAACGAAGGCGATGCCCAGGAACATGGTGGTACGCAGCTGGCCGGCCATCTCGGGCTGGCGAGCCATGCCCTCGAGTGCCTTGCCGACGAGGATGCCGATGCCCAGGCCCGGGCCGATGGTTGCCAGGCCGTAGCCGATGGTGCCGAGGCCGGAGAAGGTGGTCTCGGAAGCCTGTGCCAGGATGATCTCGTTCATGAAAGTCGTTCCCTTTCTTGGTGCCCGGTCCTGTCAACCGGGACTTCAGGTGGTGATTGAAGTGGGGTTATTCAGTTGGCCGCGTGAGGTTCGCAGCTTGTCAGTGAGAGTCCGCGTGCAGCGAGAGTTCGATGTACACCGCGACCAGCAGAGCGAAGATGTACGCCTGCAGGAAGATGATGATGCACTCGTACAGAGTGAACGCGATAGCGGCGAGGATGGTCACACCGGACATCGCGGTCCAGCCGTTCAGCTGCCAGAAGAAGAAGTTCGTGGCGGAGTACAGCAGAACCAGAATGAGGTGTCCCGCGAGGAAGTTCGCCATGAGACGAAGTGCGAGAGTGACCGGCCGCATGATGAACGTCGAGAAGAACTCGATCGGCACCACCAGGAGGTGGAGAACCGGAGGAAGGTTGGGAATGACCACCGAAGACTTCATGAACTTGCCGAAGCCGTAACGCTTGGAGCCGGCGTAGATCATGGCGACATAACCGAAGAGCGCGAGGACGATCGGGAAACCGATACGCGCGTTCGGGGAGATGTTCAGACCCGGGATGATCGTCGGGATGTTGAACGCCAGGACGGCGAAGAAGATGGTGGCGATGACCGGCAGGAACCGGCGGCCCTCCTTCTTGCCCAGGATGTCCTCGGCGATGTGCACCCGGACGAAATCCAGTGCGAGTTCTGCGAAGTTCTGCAGGCCTGACGGAACCAGCTTCGGGTTCCGGAAGGCGACAAGGAAAAGGACCGCCAGAAGGATCGTCATGAGAATTCTGACGAGCATCAGTCGGTCCAGTGCGAACCACCCGTTTGCGATGTCCGCAAACAGAATGTGGCCGTAGTATTGCCCCGGGAAAAATTCAGGATCCAGTTCGGGTGCGTGGAATTCGCCCCTCATGGCCAGTGTTGTAACGCTCAGCGTTCTCTCCCGTGTTCGGGCCGTGTGTGGACGTTGCAGTCCCACACGGTGCGATGGACGTCTGAAAAACTCTTTCCGGCACCGCCTCGGACTCCGTCGCACATCAGCGAGGGCGGTGACAGGGGATGAACCACGAACCTGCCGCAGCACCCTCCTGTGGATCGCACATGAGGGCACATTGACCGTGCCGGGGTAACCCGCAGGACAGCTTATCAGGGTCCCCCCGGATTCTCGCGCAGCGCCCCAATATGTTTCCTGACGTGGCGCGATACCCCGCCGACGACGCCCCCGCATCGGCCCGAAAATGGCCCGTATCGGCAGTTTTAGACCCTGCTGTAAGGTCGGTCACACGAGTTCCCGGCAGGGGGAGATTCCCCCCTCGCCCACCCCCGAAATGACGACAACCTCCCTGCCCACTCCCCCTGTTGTGGGCAGGGAGGCCGTGCCATCGTGTCATGGCGGTCTCCCGGCTGTGCTCTGTCGACTGCTTGTCGACGCCGCGTCAGTTGACGTAGGTCACTTTCGCGGTGATGACCCCCCACACCTCGGTGGCCAGGACCACGATGAGCGCGAGGATGAGGGTGACCAGCAGCGCCATGCGGTCGTAGAACTCCATGTCCCGGATGATCGCCAGGATGATGATGAGCACGACGATCTTGAGCAGCCAGCTGCCCAGGACGACCGCGCCGGTGGTGGCGGGGTTCGTCGAGGACGTGAAGAGCACGCTGGCGGCGGTCATGAGGACGAAGCCGCCGCCGATGGCGGCGCCGATGAGGACACCCCAGATGCCGGGCAGGTCACGCATGCCGCCCCACACTGCCAGCGAGATGACCGTGAGAATGGCCAGGGCGATCGAGCCGAAACGCACGGCGCGTAGGAGCGGGCGGCGCGGATCGTCGTACTCGGAGCGTTCGGGTGTGGTGTCAGGAGTAGTCACGCCCCCGGATACTACCTGTCCCCCACCCGGCGTCAGGACGTGGGATCGATGTGGACGACCACACGCGTCGGCGGGGACTGTCGTCCCAGCTTGCCGGCCCGCACGGGGCCGAGGGTGAACAGGAACGCGACGATGAGGAGGATGAGGGTGCCGGCGACGGCCACGCGGGCGGGAACGACGGAGAAGCTCACCGCACCCAGGGCGACGACGCTGACCCACATGTAGAGCACGAGCACGGTGCGGCGGTGGGTGTGGCCCAGCGACAGCAGGCGGTGGTGGAGGTGGAGTTTGTCCGCGGCGAAGGGCGACTGGCCGTTCGCCAGGCGGCGCACGACCGCCAGGACAAGGTCCAGGACCGGAACGAAGATGGCCGCGGCCACGACGATGATGGGGCTCATGAGCGCGACGATGTCGGCGGTGCCGTAGAGGGACATGTTGATCTTGCCCGAGGCGGACGTCGCGGACGCCGCCAGGAGCAGGCCGATGAGCAGGGAGCCCGAGTCGCCCATGAAGATGCGGGAGGGTTCGAAGTTGTGGGGCAGGAAGCCCAGGCACATGCCCACCAGGCCCGCGGCCATGATGGCCGGCGGGTAGGCGGAGACGGCGCCGCCCTGGTCGTGGAGGACGGTGAGGGAGAAGATGAGGATCGCGCCCCCGGCGATCATGCCCAGCCCGGCCGCCAGCCCGTCGAGGCCGTCGACGAAGTTGATGGCGTTCATCAGTGCCACGGTGAAGATCGTGGTGGCGATCGTGGCCTGGATCTGGTCGAGCACCACCGTCGTGCCGTCCCCGACGGGCAGGTAGAGCAGGGTCCACGACAGGCCCAGCACGCTCATGATGATGGCCGCCAGGATCTGGCCGATGAGCTTGGTCACGGCGTCGAGGTCGTAGAGGTCGTCGAGGATTCCGACGAGCACGATGGCGAAGGCCGCCCACACCACCGCGTTCATCTCCGGCGTGATGGGCATGAACCCCCTGGTCAGTGCCGGGAGCTGGTTGGCCAGGAAGACGGCGGCGAGGAACCCGGAGAACATCGCCACCCCGCCGAGGCGCGGCGTGGGCTGGGTGTGCACGTCGCGCTGCCGGATCTCGGCGACCTTGCCGGAGCGCACCATGACGGAGCGGACGATGCCCGTGGCGAGGTAGGTGATCGTCGCTGCCACGAGGATCACCAGGCCGAGTTCGCGCAGCGGGACGCCGGCTCCCATGTCGTGCCTGCCTAGGGGCGGGTCCGCAGGACCTCGGGGTCCACGCCGATGACCTCGCCGATGCGCTCGGCGCTCAGCGCCCCTTCGCGCAGGAGGTAGGGGGTGGGTCCGGAGAGATCGATGATGGTCGAGGGCTTGCCGATCGGGGTCTCTCCCCCGTCGAGGTATACCGACACGGCGTTGCCGAGCTGCTGCTTGGCGGCGATGGCGGTGGTCGGCGGCTCGTGGCCGGAGATGTTGGCGGAGGACACGGCCATGGGGCCGACCTCGCGGAGCAGCTCGATGGCCACCGGGTGCAGCGGCATGCGCAGCATGACGGTGCCGCGGGTGTCGCCGAGGTTCCACGGCAGCGAGGGAGCCTGCGGGACGACGATGGACAGCCCACCCGGCCAGAACGCCTTGACCAGGGACTCGGTCATCGGCGGGTACTCGCGCACGAGGCCGCGGATGGTGTCCCAGGAGCCGACGAGCACCGGCACGGGCATGTCCGGCCCGCGGCGCTTGGTGGCCAGGAGGGTGGCCACGGCCTGGTTGTCGAAGGCGTCGCAGCCGAGGCCGTAGAGCGTGTCGGTGGGCAGCACGACCAGGCGGCCGCTGCGCGCGGCGTCGACGGCCGCGCTGATGCCCTCCGCACGGGAGGTCTCGTCAGCACAGGAGTAGATGCGGCTCATGGGGTTACACCTTACTCGCCGTGACAAACCGCGCCCGACCGGTCAGGTCCCGCAGGACCGCGATGTCGCGGAAACCGCCGTGAGCGGCGACGACGTCCTGCACGGCCCGGGAGGTCGTGTCGTCGTGTTCGATGCCGACCTGCCCGCCCGGGCGGAGCAGGGCGTGGATGGTCGGCAGGAAGGCGTCGATGACGTCCATGCCGGTGGCGCCGGCGAACACCGCCTGCGGCGGGTCGGCGTAGACCTCCCGGTCGAGGTCGGGGGTCTCGGGGACGTACGGCGGGTTCGTCAGCACGAGGTCGACGGTGCCGTGCCACTGACCCAGCAGGGTCGGATCGGTGACGTCCCCCTGGATCATCCGTGCCGTGCTGCCCTCCGCATTGCGGCGGGCGTAGCTCAGCGCCTCATCGTGTAACTCGACGCCCACCACCTCCGCTCCCGGAACCTCGTGGGCGACGTAGAGCGCCAGCGCCCCGGAGCCGGTGCACAGGTCGACGACCCGGGGCGAGGGGACGTCGACAAGCTGGCGCACGCCCCAGTCCGCGAGGACCTCGGTCTCGGGGCGGGGGATGAACACGCCGGGGCCGACGGCCAGGTCGAGAGCCCCGAAGGGCGCGACCCCGAGGATGTGCTGGAGAGGTTCGCGCCGCTCGCGGCGGGCGACCATCTCCTCGAAGCCCGCGGGGATCTCGTCGCGGAACGCGACGTCGAGGGGCCCGCAGCCGAGCAGGTGCGCGGCGATGAGGCGGGCGTCGACAAGCGGGGACGGGACGCCGGCGCGGCGGAGGCGCTCCGCGGCGTCGGCAAGCGCGGCGCGGAGCGCCATCCTATTCAGCCTCGAGACGCTCGGCGCGCTCGGCCGCCTTGAGGGCGGTGAACAGGTCGTCGAGGTTGCCGTCGAGGACGGAGTCGAGGTTGTTGGCCTTGAAACCGATGCGATGGTCGCTGATGCGGTTCTCCGGCCAGTTGTAGGTGCGGATGCGCTCGGAGCGGTCCATGGTGCGCACCTGGGCGGCACGCCCCTCGGCGGCCTCGGCGTCGGCCTTCTCGCGCTCCATCTGCTCGAGGCGGGCCTGCAGGACCTGCATGGCGCGCGCCTTGTTCTGGATCTGCGAGCGCTCCTTCTGACAGGTCACGATGAGACCGGTCGGCAGGTGCGTGATACGCACGGCGGAATCCGTCGTGTTGACGCCCTGGCCACCCTTACCGGAGGCGCGGTAGACGTCGACGCGGATGTCCTTGTCGTCGATGGTGATCTCGCCCGCGTCCTCGGTCTCCGGGAAGACCATGACACCGGCGGCGGAGGTCTGGATGCGGCCCTGCGACTCGGTCACGGGGATGCGCTGCACGCGGTGGACGCCACCCTCGAACTTGAACACACTCCACGCGCCGTCGCGGGAGGGCTTCTTCGCACGGATGGACAAGGTCATGTCCTTGACTCCGCCGAGGTCGGACTCGGACAGGCCGAGGACCTCCCAGGTGAAACCGTGCTTGTCGGCGTAGCGCTCGTACATGCGGGCCAGGTCGCCGGCGAACAGCGCGGCCTCCTCGCCACCGGCACCGGCCTTGATCTCGAGGATGACGTCGTCGCCGTCGTGCTCGTCACGGGGGGCGAGCAGATCGGCGAGCTCCTCCTCGAGCTCGACGGCCCGGGCCTCGAGGCGCTCGGCCTCGGCGGCGAACTCCTTGTCCTCGTGGGCCATCTCGCGGGCGTCCGCGAGGTCGGCGCGGGTGCTCACCAGCTCGGTGTTCACCTTGATGATCGGCTGCAGCTCCGCATAACGCTTCGACAGCTTGCGGAACAACGCCTGGTCACCGGCGGTCTCGGGGTCCGCCATCTGGGCCTCGATGCCCTGGTACTCGGAGACGACATCGTCGACCGCGGACACATGGGAACTCACTAGGAGTAGTCCTCCTCTTCCTTGTCGGCGGCCATCGGGGCGCTCGATGCGACCTGCATGAGGAACTCGCCGTTGCTCTTGGTCTTCTTCAGCTGCTTGATGAGCAGATCGATGGCCTGCTGCGGATCCAGTGCAGACAGGATACGACGCAGCTTGTGCATGATGCGGGCCTCCTCCGGGGCGAGCAGCAACTCGTCCTTACGGGTGCCCGACGGGTTGACGTCGACGGCCGGGAAGACGCGACGCTCGGAGATCTTGCGGTCCAGCTTGAGCTCCGCGTTACCGGTGCCCTTGAACTCCTCGAAGATGACGGTGTCACCGGCGGAACCGGTCTCCACCATCGCGGTGGCGATGATGGTCAGCGAACCACCGTTCTCGATGTTGCGGGCGGCACCCAGGAAACGCTTCGGCGGGTACAGCGCGTTGGAGTCGACACCGCCGGAGAGGATGCGTCCCGACGCCGGCGAGGAGTTGTTGTAGGCGCGACCCAGGCGGGTGATGGAGTCGAGCAGGACGACGACGTCCTTGCCCTGCTCCACCAGGCGCTTCGCACGCTCGATGGCCAGCTCCGCGACGGCGGTGTGCTCTGACGGCGGACGGTCGAAGGTGGAGGCGATGACCTCACCGTTGACCGACCGCTGCATGTCGGTGACCTCCTCCGGGCGCTCGTCCACGAGGACGACCATGAGGTGGCACTCCGGGTTGTTGGTGGAGATCGCGTTGGCGATGTTCTGCAGGATCGTCGTCTTACCGGCCTTCGGCGGGGACACGATGAGGGCACGCTGGCCCTTGCCGATCGGCATGATGAGGTCGATGACGCGGGTGGTCAGCACCTTCGCCTCGGTCTCCAGGCGCAGACGCTGGTTCGGGTACAGCGGGGTGAGCTTGGAGAACTCCGGACGGCTGCGGGCGTCCTCGACGCTGAGTCCGTTGACCGTGTCGACGCTGACCAGCTGGTTCGCCTTCTGGCGGTTGCGGCCCTGGCCGTGGGTCTGGGCGTTGCCTATCTTCACCTTGCCGGTGACGGCGTCGCCGGCGCGCAGGCCGGAACGACGGATGAGCTGGTTCTGCACGAACACGTCCGCCGGGCCGGCGTGGTAGCCGGTGGTGCGGACGAACGCGACGTTGTTGTCGACGATGTCGAGAATGCCGGCCACATCCTGCAGATCAGCGGAATCGTGCTGCTGCTCCTGCTGCTGACCGCCGTCGTGCTGGTCGCCCCCACGACCCCGACGGTTACGGCGGCTGCGACGACCACGACGGCCCTCACCGTCGTTGTTGTCCCGGTTGTCGCGGTTGTCACGGTTGTCACCGCGCTGGTTACGGTTGCCGCCGCGCTGGTTCTGATCCTGCTTCTGGTTCTGCTGGCCGCGCTGCTGATCCCGGTTGTCGCCGAAATCCTGCTGCTCGGAGGACTGCTCCTGCTGGTCCTGCTTGTCCTGGCCGGAGTCCGGCTGGCCCTGCTCCTGCTCACGCTGGTTGTGGCGGGCGCGGTTACGGCGGGCACGGCGGGCGGCGGAGCGGGACTCGTAGCGCGGCTCCTCGGAGCCGTCCTGCTGGTCCGACTTGTCCTGCGGCTCCTGCTTATCGGCGTTCGCTGCGGCCTCGGTGGCCTCGGTGGCCTCGGTGGGCGCGGTGGGCGCGGCGGGCTCGGCGGTCTCGGCGGGCTTGTCAGCCTGCTCGGGCTTGCCTTCCGGTGCCTCGTCGGTCGCCTGGGTGCGGCGGGTGGCGCGGCGTCGCTGCGGGCGCTCGTCCTGCTGCTCGTCCTTCTTCTCCTCGCGGGCGGGCTCGGCGGGAGCTTCCGCCTGCGCCGGCGCCTCGGCCACAACCTCAGCCGGAGCCTCGGCACGGGCGCGGGCGGGCACGGTGCCGGTCTGGATGGCGGTGATCAGGTCGCCCTTGCGCAGGCCGGAGACCCCCTTGAGGCCCTTCTCCGCGGCGATCTTGCGCAGCTCGGTGAGCTTCAGCGACGCGAGGTCGGAAGATGCTACGTGGGCGGTGTCCGTATCGGTCACGGATGTCCTTTCGTTGCTTCACCAGTCTCGTATGCGTCTTGAGTGGATGCGTCTGGCATCGGACTGGAAGCCTTCTGTGGAGTTGAGCGACTCGACATCCCCCGCACCGGGCCGTGGGAGACCGGGTGGATACGTCAGGAATGGAGCCGTACTACATGGTTGATCAGACCGTGGCCGGACCGTGTTGACCGCATTCCCCCGGGCGACAGCGCGGGGCGCCAGCCGGCAGTGGGGAAGGGTGGACGCGTGGTCCGGACGAACCAGGGCCTGCGTGAGCATTATCAGACCCCCGTCGATCTCCGGACAGTGTAGCGCATGCCGGTCCCACAGTCCTAGTGACCCGCCGGGCTAGAGTGAGTGCATGCTCTCCACCATGCAGAATGTGCCGCTGTCGATTTCGCGGATCCTGGAGTACGGCGCGACGGCCCACGCGTCGACGAAGGTGACCACGTGGCGCACCGATCATGCCGAGGAGACGACGTTCGAGGAGGTCCGCGCCCGGGCGGCGGCCTTCGCCAACGCGCTGCGCGACGACCTGGGAATCACCGGTGACCAGCGGGTGGGCTCGTTCATGCACAACTGCGCGGAGCATCTCGAGGTGCAGTTCGGTGTGTCGAGCATGGGGGCGGTGTTCGCGCCGCTCAACAAGCAGCTGATGACGGATCAGGTGCGGCACATCATCAACCACGCGCAGATCGAGATCATCGTGTGTGATCCGCGTCTCGCCGCCGCGCTGGGCAAGGCCCTCGACGGCTGCCGCACGGTCCGCGCCATCGTCTTCACGGGTCTGCAGCCGGTGGAGCCGCTGGCGGAGCACATCCCGGACCATCTCGCCGTCCACTCCTACGAGGCACTGCTCGACGGCCGGTCCACGGTCTTCGACTGGCCGGTCCTCGACGAGGACACCACCGCCGCGATCTGCTACTCGACGGGCACCTCGGGTGCCCCGAAGGGCGTGGCCTACTCGCACCGTTCCGTCTACCTGCAGGCTATGTCGCTGCGGGCCACGGACTCCCTGTCGGTCTCCCACGGCGAGTCCTTCCTGTGCTGTGTGCCGATCTACCACGTCCTGTCATGGGGCGTGCCCTACGCGGCGTTCATGTCCGGCACCCCCCTGGTGTTCCCGGACTCGGACGTCTCCGCCCCGACGCTGGCCCGCCTCATCGCCGCGGTGCACCCGCGCGTGGCGCACGGCGTGCCGACGGTGTGGATCCAGCTCATGGTCCACTACCTGCACAATCCCCCGGAGCGTATGTCGCTCACCGAGCTCTACGTCGGCGGTTCCCCGGCCCCGCCGATCCTCATCCAGCTGTGGGAGGAACGCTACGGCGTCGACGTCGTCCACGTGTGGGGCATGACGGAGACGTCCTCGGTGGGCACGGTCGCGCGGCCGCCGTCGGGTTCCTCCGGCGAGGCCCGCTGGGCGTACCGCGTCAGTCAGGGTCGTTTCTCCAACCTGCTGGAGTACCGGGTGGTCAACGACGGCCAGGTCGTCTCCTCCACCGACCGCAACCAGGGTGAGATCCAGGTGCGCGGCAACATCGTCACCGGCGAGTACTACCACTCGCCCACCGAGGACGGCGACGGCTCCGCCAGCCAGTTCCGCGGCCGCGAGGTCGACGACGCGGAGGAGCTGTTCACCGCGGACGGCTGGCTGCGCACCGGCGACGTCGGCTCCGTCACCGCCGACGGCTTCCTCACCGTCTCCGACCGCGCGCGCGACGTCATCCGTTCGGGCGGCGAGTGGATCTACTCCGCCATGCTGGAGAGCCTCATCATGAACGCCCCCGAGGTCGTCGAGTGTGCCGTCATCGGCTACCCGGACGAGAAGTGGGGCGAGCGTCCGCTGGCGGTCACCGTCCTCCACGAGGACATCGCCCAGACGAAGCAGACCGCCGAGGAGCTGCGCGACCAGCTGCGCTCCTCGCTGCCGGGCTGGATGCTGCCGGAGTACTGGACCTTCGTACGGGACATCGACAAGACCTCCGTCGGCAAGTTCGACAAGAAGGACCTGCGCAAGCACCTCGCGGACGGGGACTTCGAGATCGTCAAGCTCAAGGGTCCGGGCGAGAAGGACGTGCCCACCGCGGACGAACGGTAGATTTTCCACGGCCTTTCCGTTGCTAATACGGGTGGCCGATCACTACCATGGACACGTAATGGCCGAGAGACTGATTCTGCAGACCCCGCCGCGGCACGACACCCCCGCGGGGCGGCCACTCACGCTCACCGACCGCCACGGTCGCACGGCCCGCGATCTGCGCGTCAGCCTCACCGACCGCTGCAACCTTCGCTGCACCTACTGCATGCCCGCCGAGGGCCTCGACTGGATGCCCACGCAGGACACGCTCAGCGACGCCGAGGTCATCCGCCTCATCACCATCGCCGTCCGCGACCTGGGCATCCGCCAGGTCCGCTTCACCGGCGGCGAACCACTGCTGCGCCGCTCCCTGGCCGACATCATCGCCGCCACCACGCAGCTGCGTACCGACGAGGGCCGCGTCCCGGCCACCGCCTTGACCACCAACGGGCTGGGCCTGGACAAGCGTCTCCCGGAGCTGGTCGACGCCGGCCTCGCCCGCGTCAACATCTCCCTCGACTCCCTCGACCGGGAGCGCTACGCCCGCCTCACCCGCCGTGACCGGCTGCCGGATGTCCTGCGCGCCATCGACGCGGTGCTCGCCGCCGGGCTGCATCCCCTCAAGCTCAACACCGTCGTCATGCCGGGGGTCAACGAGGACGACATCCTCCCTCTGGCCCACTTCGCGCTGGACTCCGGAGCCCAGCTGCGCTTCATCGAGCAGATGCCGCTCGGCCCCCGCGAGGAGTGGAAGCGCGGCGACATGGTCACCGCCGACGACATCCTCGCCCGGCTGCGCACCGACTTCGAGCTCACCCCGGTTGAGGAACCGCGCGGCGCGGCACCGGCCGCACTGTGGACGGCACGGGGCGTCGACAAGCAGGGCACCATCGGCGTCATCGCCTCGGTGACCCGGCCCTTCTGCGGTGACTGCGACCGCACGCGCCTGACCACCGACGGCGCGATGCGCACGTGCCTGTTCTCGCGGACCGAGACCTCGCTGCGCGACCTCATGCGCGCCGGCGCCGACGACGCCGCCCTCGCCGCCGCCTGGGCCGGGGCCATGCGGGAGAAGAAGCCCGGCCACGGCATCGACGACCCGGGGTTCCTCCAGCCCGACCGCACCATGTCGGCCATCGGCGGCTGACGTGCGCACCATCCCCGAGCATCTCGCCGCGGTCCTCGCGACGGCCACTCCCCTGCCCCCGGTGCGTGTCGACGTCCGCGCCGCCCACGGCCTCACCCTCGCCGCGGACAGCCCGGCGCGCCTGCCGGTGCCGCCGTTCACCAACTCCGCGATGGACGGTTTCCTCGTGCACTCCGCCGACCTGGAGGGTGGTGCGCCGTGGACGCTGCCGGTCGTCGCCGACGTCCCCGCCGGGGCCGCCCCCGTCCCTCTCGAGCGCGGGTCAGCGCTGCGGGTCATGACAGGCGCGCCTGTCGCAGGCGACCCGGAGCTGCTGCGAGTCATCCCCGTGGAGGACACCGACATCGCACCGGGCCCGGGCGCGCTGCCGGCGGAGGTGACCATCCGTGATCTCCGCCCCGCGCGGACCCACATCCGCCGGGCCGGGGAGAACATCGCCGTCGGCGAGCCCGCACTGGCGGCCGGGACGGTGCTCGACGCCGGGGGCGTCGCGGCGGCCGTCTCGTGCAGGATCACGGAGGTGGAGGCCCATCCGCGGCCCCGGGTGGCGGTGATCTCCTCCGGCGACGAACTGCTCGAGCCCGGTGTCACGCCTGGCCCGGGGCAGCTGCCGGACTCCAACCGGGTGATGCTCGCCGCGCTCCTCGCTGAGCACGGCATCACACAGGTCACCGACGTCCACTGCGGCGACGGCCCGGGCGGGTTCCGGGAGCTTATCGACGCCCTCTCCGCGGACCACGACCTCGTGCTCACCACCGGCGGGGTCTCCGTCGGCGCCTTCGACGTCGTCCGCGAGGTGACCGAGCCCGCCGGCGTGTGGTTCGGCACCGTCGCCCAGCGCCCCGGCCAGCACCAGGGCGCGGGCACGTGGAACGGGGTGCCGCTCGTGTGTCTGCCGGGTAACCCCGTCGCCGCGTTCGTCTCCTTCCTCCTCTATGTCCCGCCGCTGCTGCAGACGCTGGCCGGGCGTACCCCGCAGCGCCCGCAGGTCACCGCGCTGCTCACCGGCGACGGCCTGCCCGCGCGTCCCGACCGGACCGTGCTCGCCCCGGTGCGCGTGACATACACCGAGGTCGGGGTCATGGCCACCCCCTTCGACCGACGTGTGGGGTCGCATCTGGTGGCCTCCCTCGCCGACACCCACGGCCTGGCCGTCGTCCCGCCGGGCGGCGAGCGGCTGGTGGCCGGCGACCCCGTCCGCGTCCTGCTCCGGCTAGGTTAGGAAGACATGAAGTTCACCCATCTCGACGACGCCGGTGCGGCGTACATGGTCGATGTCACCGAGAAGAATCCCACCGTGCGCACGGCCACCGCGCAGGGTGAGGTCGCCTGCTCCCCCGAGGTGCTCGCCGCCCTGCGCGACGGCACCGTGCCGAAGGGTGATGTGCTGGCGGTCGCCCGCATCGCCGGCATCTCCGCGGCGAAGAAGGTCCCGGACCTGCTGCCGCTCGCCCACACCATTGGCGTCCACGGCTGCGCGGTGGAGCTGGACATCCGCGAGGACCACGTCTTCATCGAGGCCACCGTGCGCACCGCCGACCGCACCGGCGTGGAGATGGAGGCCCTCACCGCCGTCACCGTCGCCGCGCTGTCGGTCGTCGACATGGTCAAGGGCGTGGACCGCTCCGCCGTCATCCGCTCGTGCATGATCACCGCCAAGTCGGGGGGTCGCTCCGGGGACTGGTCGCGCTGATCGAGACGATCCTCCTCGCCGGGGGCCGCGGGGAGCGCATGGGCGGGGTGGACAAGGCGAGCGTGCGGCTGAACGGCCGCCGCCTCATCGACCACCTTCTCCCCGCCCTGCCCGGGCCGGTCATCGTGGTCAGCCCCCATGACCTGCCGCTTCCCGACGCCGCGCGCCGCGTCACCGAGGACCCGCCCTACGGCGGTCCCGTCGCCGGCATCGCCGCCGCCGCGCCGCTCATCCGCTCGGACCTGGTGGCGGTCCTCTCGGTCGACGCGCCCGACTCCCCCGCCCTCCTGCCCGCACTTGTCGACGCCCTCACCGCCGCCCCCGACGCCGGCGTCGCCGTCACCCGCTCCGCCGACGGCTGGGTGCAGCCGTTGTGCGCGGTGTGGCGTCGGGACGCTCTCCTCGCGGCGTTGGCCACGCTGGAGTCGACCCGCGACATCGCCGCGAAACGGCTCCTGGCCGCCGCGACGGTCGTGGAGGTGCCCGGCGCGGGCCTGGACACCGACTACGACACCCTCGCCGAGCTCGCTCAGCGCGGCGAGGTCGGCTGACTCAGCCGACGACGATCTGCCCGCGCTGCCCCTTCTCGGCGTCGGTCATGACGTGGTTGACGAAGGTGTAGGTGCCCGGTTCGTCGAAGGTGACCTCGACGAACCCGCCCTGGGCCGGGAGCAGCGGCAGCACCTGGGCCCCGGTGTCGGTGGCGTCGCGGATGAGGTGGCGTCCCTCGCTGAAGACGGCGTCGAAGATCTCCCCGACGAGGTGGAAGCTCACCGGGTTGTCGGGGCCGACGTCGAGGACCCAGAAGCGGACGGTGTCGCCGACCGCGGCCCGCAGCGGTGCGTCGACGTACTGGTGCGGGTAGCCGTTGAAGGCGGTGTGGTCGTAGGGCCCGTCGCTGACGCGCGCGGCGTCCGCCCCGGTGTCCCGCTCCCCCAGCCACACCGCGGAGGCGACGAGCGAGTACTCGGCGTCGACGGGCGGCAGGTCCGGTGGGTCGATGATGACGGCCCCGAACATGCCGTTCGCGATGTGCAGGCTCATCGGCGCCGTGGCGCAGTGGTACATCCAGATTCCCGAGCGTCGGGCGACGAACTCGTAGACGAGGGACTCCCCCGGGTTGATGGTCCGCATCGGGGCGTCGGGACTGACCTCCCCGGCGTGGAAGTCGACGGAGTGCCCCATGGTGCCGTCGTTGTGCAGGGTGAGGCGGAAGGTGTCCCCGACCTTCCCCCGCAGGGTGGGTCCGGGGAGCTGCCCGTCGAAGAGCCACACCACCTGCTCGTGGCCGGGGGCGACCTCGCGGATCTCCTCGGTGACGCTCCACTCCAGCTCGTGGACGGTGCCCTCCGGGGCCGGCGGCAGCGCGGCGTCGTGGACCTCGGCGGTCGCCGGGGTCGCCGGGGCCGCCGTGTCAGCCGTGTCAGCCGCGCCGTGCTGGTGGGCGTCGACCACGACGACGGTGAGGATCATGCCCATCGCCTTGTGCCCGGCCACGGTGCACCACCCCTCGGTGTCGGTGCTGACCACCCCGGCGTCGAAGGTGAGGGAGTCGCCGGGGTCGACGAGCGCGGCCCGGCGGTCGTTGATCTGCAGGTCGTGACGCATGTCGTCGTCGTTGTGCAGCTCGATGATGAGGTGGGTGCCGGCGGGGACCTCGATGACGTCCGGGTGGTAGGCCATGTCCCGCATGCTCACCTCGACGGTGCGGGTGTCCCCGCCCGCCGCGACGGGGGTCTCCTCCGGGGCGGTCGTACCCAGGGTGAGGCCGAGGACGACGGCCGCGGCCAGGGCCAGGCCGACGAGGATCCACGAGGCCCAGCCGGCCGACGGCTGGGAGGGGGCCGACGCAGCCGGGGTGGAGGGGCCGAGGGGCAGGGTCATGAGGGGTCCTTCCGGTACTGGAGGGTGACGGCGAGCGCCAGCGCGAGGACGTGGCCGAGCAGGCCGAGCGCCAGCAGGATGATCCCGGCGGGCCCGGGGGCCACGAGGGTGAGCACGCCGCCGAGGTTGATGAGGACCCACCGGGCCGGCCCGCCGCGGTCGGCCCGCTCCCGGGCGGCGATGACCTTCCCCGGTCCGCCGCCGACGAGGATGGGCAGCAGGTGCAGGAGCACGGAGGTGACCAGCTGCAGCAGGCCCGCGCCGAGGAGGGCCGGGACGAGCAGGCGGATGCCCTCCCGCGGGTCGACCTCACGGGCCAGCAGGACGGCGTCGGTGGTCGCCAGCGCCACCATCCACACCGTGCCCGCGGCGACGCCGAGCCCGGCGGTGCGCCAGCGGGTGCCGGGCAGGACCCCGGCGAGGACCGGCTGCACGAGCATGACAGCGGCGGCGACGGTGACCAGGAGGGGGAGGGCGGCGGACGGGGCGTCGATAAGCAGGGCGCCCACGGCCAGGACGAGGCCCGCGGCGTGGACCACCAGGGCGCGGGTGCAGCGGGCCCGCGCGGTGGCGGAGATGCGCGCGCCGGTGAGGGTGGGCAGCAGGCTGATGATGGTGCCGAGCACCGTCAGCCACGTGAAGCCCCACACCGTGGCGCGGGAGTGGGCGGCGATGAGGTCGTCGTAGGAGCCGAGGCCGCGGCCCGCCGCCCAGGCGAGCCCGACAGCCAGGACGAGGAACGCGGCGGCCACCAGGTAGAACGGCACGGTCACCACGACGGAGCCGGCCAGGGACCGGCGCAGCCGCGACCACAGGGCCACCCCGTGCCACCCGAGTACGACCAGCACGAGGGCGGCGCCGAGATCGGCGGGCGCGGACCAGCCCGGTCCGGCGTCCCCGACGAGCAGCAGGAGGACGGCCCCCTGGAGGAGCGCCACGCGCCCGGCCACGGGGAGGTGGGAGGCGGCCGGGGTGCGGGTGAGGGCCTCGGTGAAGTGGGTGGAGTAGACGAGGACGGCGGTGGTCAGCGCGCCGAGGGTGAAGGGGTGGACGACGGCCCACCACGACGCCCCGGCGAGGAAGAACCCGAGGCCGGCGAGCATCCACGCGCCGATGACCACCGCGGCCGTGGTGTGCCAGCGGGCGCGGGAGCGTAGGGAGACGTCCGACAGTGCGAGGGTGCTCATCGGCGGGCCCTCCTCCGGGAGGCGCGCACGCTGAGAGTGACGCCGGTGAGAAGAAACGTCAGCACGGCGAGGACGTTGATGACGCCGCCGGCCTGCCACAGGGGGACGGCCTCCCGGGCGTCGCCGAGCAGGCGCAGCGCCAGCCCGCCGTGGAGGAGCGCCACGGGCACGTACATCACGGGGTGGTACGGCAACGGGCGGCGGATGACGGCGGTGAGGATGATCGGGGCGTGCGCGAAGATCATGGAGATGACGAAACCGAGGAAGACGGCGTGGACGGCGGCGTCGTAGAGGAATCCGGTGGTGGTCCGGGGGAACGCCACCCACAGCAGGCCCGCCAGCCCGAGCCACAGGTAGCCGGCCAGCATGCACACCGCGCTGAAGCGGGGCAGGCCCTGCGCGCGGACGAGGCGGCGGGCGACGTCGACGCGGGCGGTGACCACGGCGACGGCCACCAGCAGCAGGCCCATGAGGGGGTGGCCCACCTCGGGGGCCGCGACGAAGAGGATCCCGGCGGCCGCGAGCGCCAGCACGAGCCCGGTGATGAGCGGCTCGGGATTCCCGGCCGTCACGGGGATGCGGGCCAGCTCAAGTCGTTCGCCGATGATGGTGGCCACGACGAAGACGACGGCGGGCGGCATGGCGGCGGCGAACCCGCCGTCGCCGAAGCCCCACAGGAGGGTGGCGCTGACGGCGCCGATGACGCCGGCCGCCTGGGCGATGACCGCGGCGGTCGCCTGGCGCCGGTGGACGGTGGCGTACACGAGGCCGAGCAGCAGGAAGCTGCCGGTGAACAGCAGGGCGGGCACCGCCACGGGGAGTCCGGCGAGGAGGGTGACGACACCGAGGGCGCTGCACACCGGGCCCGCCCACGCCCACCGGGTGCGCACCGCGACGGTGCGTTCCAGGCCGATGGCCCCGCCGACGAAGCCGAAGATCATGAGCGGCCCGTGGTCGGCGGCCAGCGTCGCTGCGCGGGTGCCGCCGAGGTACCCGAGCAGGGCGAGCGCGGCGGTCAGGCCGGTGAGGACCGAGGCTCCGGCGAAGGCCAGGAACACGAATCGGTGCCACACCACCGGCTGATCTTTTTTCACGGACTTAATCGTACTAAATTGGGGAGGCAGACAGAACACCACCGAAAGGACCCGCCATGGAGATCAACCTCCCCCTCACCCCCGACGACTCCACCCCGGAACCCACCCTCATCGCCGCGGCCATCCCGCACGCCATCCGCCACGGCGCCATCCACGGCGCCCTGGGTACCCGCGCCGTCGGCGAATCCATGGTGCTCGTCGCCCCGCACAACCCGACCCCGCTGCTCACGGAGATCGAGCGCCGGGAGGAGGATTTCGACATCGAGTACCTCACCGAGGGCCCCGACACCTGGCGCCTCCGCTTCACCCGCACCGCCTGACCCTAGGATGGGCAGGTATGGGCCATGAACCGCGCAACCTGCTCATCCAGGGCGAGAACCTCGAGGTCCTGCGCAGCCTGGCCGCCACCCACGCCGGGCAGGTACGCCTCATCTACATCGACCCGCCGTACAACACCGGCAGCGGCGACTACCTCTACGCCGACGCCATGCCCCGCGAGCAGTGGCTCCGGTTCATGGTCGAGCGGCTGGAGGCCGCGCGTCCCCTGCTTATCGACGACGCCGTCATCGCCATCCAGTGCTCCTTCCACCAGTCCGCCCACCTCGAGGTCACCCTCGACGGGCTCGACTGGCTGCACAAGGTCATGGTCTTCCACGTGCTCGTCCGCCACCCGGGCCGGGCCCTCACCGCCGACAAGCAGTTCAACGACGTCATGGAGCAGATCCTCATCTACTCCCCCGACCCGCACTTCCGCATGCCCCGCCGCGAGCGCGAGCGCGACCTGAGCGACTACCGCTGGGAGGTCGAGATCCACGGGCCCGGCACCCCGCGCCTGCTCGGCGACCGCCGGTGCCACGTGTACGCGCCGGAGGAGTGGCGAAAGGTGGAGGTCGCCCCCGGGGAGGGCACCTTCCGCACCCACTCCGTCCGGGGCAGCCTGCGCGAGAAGAACTCCTCCGGACGTTTCTGGGTGGCCCACCTCGAGCCCCTCGACCTCCCGCCGCTGTCCCTCATCCGGGTGCCCGACATCGGCGACGACGGCCTCGGCCACCGCTTCTTCCACTCCCCCAGGGCGGGCAACCGCAACGGCTCCTACTTCCAGGGCGTGCCGCAGTCCTCGACCGTCACCCGCCTGCCGTACCCGAACTTCCTCGACTACCACGCCGAGTTCAACCGCGTGGCCACCGAGGGCGGGGTGAGCTTCCGCAACGGCAAGAAGCCGGAGGCCCTGCTGCGCCAGCTCATCGAGATGTTCACCGCCCCGGGTGAGATGGTCCTCGACTACCACCTCGGTTCCGGCACGACCGCGGCCGTGGCCCTCAAGCTGGGCCGGGAGTTCATCGGCATCGAGCGGGAGGACTTCGCCGAGACCGTCGCCCTCGCCCGCCTCGAGGCCGTGGTCGCCGGCGAGCAGTCGGGGATCTCCACCGACGTCGGCTGGACCGGAGGCGGCTCGGTGGATTTCCGCAGATTCCCCGGATAGCTGCACTATCGCCCCGACTGAGGACACGTCACGGGCGCCCTTCCGCGGCTGACGGTGAGGGAATAAGTGCTAGTCGCCGCGGTCGAGCCGCTCGAAGATGTTCGGCAGCAGCGGGCACACCACCCCGAGGGCGTCCCGCACGCCGCCGCGTGACGACGGCACGTTGACGATGAGCGCATCCTCCGACCCCCGCCCCGTCAACCCGATGATCCCCCGGGACAGACCCGCCTGCTCCGTGTTGGCCAGGCCCGCCAGGAGCACTTGCGTCATGAGGCCGGTGAGCTCCACCGCGATGTGCGGAGCCGTCGCCTCCGGCGTGAGGTTGCGGGGGCCGAGGCCCGTACCGCCGACGGTGACGATGACGCGGTGGCCGGCGGACCGGGCGTCGGCAAGCGCCTCGGAGACGGCCTGTCGACCCTCGGGGAGGACGCGGGGGTCGGCGACGTCCAGCCCGGCGTCCCGAAGCAGGGTGGCGGCGAGCTCCCCGGCGGAGTTGTCGCGCTCGCCGGAGACGACGCGGTCGCTGGCGACGATGACGGTTGCATTGATCACATTTTTCTCCCTGTTCAGACACCGGGCAGGCGACAGACCTGCAGGGTGTGACCCACGGCACATTTACGCAACACAAACGTTGCTTAATTATGTGCGGGATTTTCCGTACAAAGTATGGCACAGTCGAATAAGTCAGGGTAAACCTGAAGATAACTAACAAACGGGCGGAATCATTCCGGCGAGCCTGACCGGGACCATTCGGCCCCTGTCAAGTGAGGTTTGCATGAGCTCAGCTCTCAACACCGACGGCCGGGTACTCCACGGGTGGGACCCGGAGAACGAGGAGACCTGGGACTCCGCCATCGCCTGGCGGACCCTGTGGATCACCACCATCACCCTCTTCATGGCCTTCTGTACGTGGTACCTGGTGGCCGCCATCGCCCCCGTCCTCAACCAGATCGGCTTCGATCTGTCCACCTCCCAGCTCTACTGGCTGACCTCCCTCCCCGGTCTCGCCGGCGGTCTGCTGCGACTGATCTTCATGTTCCTGCCCGCCATCATGGGCACCCGCAAGCTCGTCGCCATGTCCTCCCTGCTCTTCGTCATCCCGATGATGGGCTGGTTCTTCGCCGTCCAGAACACCGACACCCCCTTCTGGTGGCTGCTCGTCCTCGCCTTCCTCACCGGTATCGGCGGCGGCGTCTTCTCCGGCTTCATGCCATCCACCGGCTTCTTCTTCCCCAAGCGCCTCTCCGGCACGGCCCTCGGCCTGCAGGCCGGCCTGGGCAACTTCGGCGTCTCCTTCATCCTGCTCGTCGCCCCGTGGCTCATGGGTATGACCCTGCTGGGCATCGGCTTCGTCGCCCCGCAGCGCAGCGAGGACACCGAGCTGTTCGTCCACAACCCCGCCATCGTCCTCGTGCCCTGGGCGATCGTCATGGCCGTCGTCGCGTGGATCTTCCTCAAGGACGTGCCGGTCAAGGCGAACTTCCGCCAGCAGATCGACATCTTCGGCAACAAGAACACGTGGATCCTCACGATCGCCTACCTCATGACCTTCGGTGCCTTCTCCGGCTTCGCCGCCCAGCTGGCACTCATCATCAACAACGTCTACGGCACCAACTCCGACTTCGCCGCCACCTACGCCGCCGAGGACCTGCCCAAGGGCGCCGCCTTCGCCTTCCTCGGCCCCTTCATCGGCTCCCTCGTCCGCGCCGCCTGGGGCCCGCTGTGCGACCGCTTCGGCGGCGCCATCTGGACCTTCGTCTCCGGTGTCGGCATGACGCTGTCCACCGTCGTGGCCGCGCTGTTCCTCACCCCGGACAACCCGGACCAGTTCTGGTGGTTCCTCGGCGCGATGCTGTTCCTGTTCTTCTTCTCCGGCATCGGCAACGCCAGCACCTTCAAGCAGATGCCCATGATCCTGCCCAAGCGCCAGGCCGGCGGCGTCATCGGCTGGACCGGTGCCATCGCCGCCTTCGGCCCCTTCATCGTCGGCGTCCTGCTGTCGATGATGGCCCCGCACGTCTTCTTCTGGGGCTGCGTCGTGTTCTTCGCCTTCGCCACCGCCCTCGTGTGGATCTACTACGCCCGCCCCAACGCCCCCTTCCCGGGCTGACCAAAGGACTTCCATGACCACCACAAGCTCAGCGAACCCCCTGTTCAAATTCGGCAGCTACCTGCGCAAGGGCCAGGTCACCGACTCCGGCCAGCAGCTCTTCCTCAAGGGCGGCCGCCAGGCCGACGTGTTCTACCGCAACCGCTGGTCCTTCGACAAGATGGTGCGCTCCACCCACGGCGTCAACTGCACCGGCTCCTGCTCCTGGAAGGTCTACGTCAAGGACGGCGTGATCACCTGGGAGTCGCAGGCCGTCGACTACCCCACCACCGGCCCCGACATGCCGGACTACGAGCCCCGCGGCTGCCCCCGCGGCGCCTCCTTCTCCTGGTACACCTACTCGCCGACCCGCATCCGATACCCGTACGCCCGCGGCGTGCTCGTCGACATGTACCGCGAGGCGAAGGAACGCCTCGGGGACCCGGTGCTCGCCTGGCGCGAGATCGTCGAGACGCCCGAGAAGCGTCACGCCTACGTCTCCCAGCGCGGCAAGGGCGGCCTCATCCGCATCCCCTACGACGAGGCCGTCGAGATCGCCGCCGCCGCCCACGTCTACACCATCCGCCAGCACGGCCCCGACCGCATCGCCGGCTTCACCGTCATCCCCGCCATGTCGCAGGTCTCCTACGGCGCCGGCACCCGCTTCCTGCAGATGATCGGCGGCGTCGCCCTGTCCTTCTACGACTGGTACGCCGACCTGCCGCCCGCCTCCCCGCAGACCTTCGGCGACCAGACCGACGTGCCCGAGTCCGGCGACTGGTACAACTCCAGCTACCTCATGATGTGGGGCTCCAACATCCCGGTCACCCGCACCCCCGACGCCCACTTCATGGTCGAGTCCCGCTACAAGGGCACCAAGGTCGTCGTCGTCTCCCCCGACTTCGCCGACAACACCCGCTTCGCCGATGAGTGGCTGCGCATCAACCCCGGCACCGACGCCGCCCTCGCCTTCGCCATGGGGCACGTCATCCTCTCCGAGTTCCACGTCGGCGAAAAGACCCCGTACTTCCTCAACTACATGCGCAAGTACACGGACTCGCCCTTCCTCATCTCCCTCGACGAGCGCGCCGACGGCACGCTCACCCCGGGCAAGTTCCTCACCGCCAGCCAGCTTGCCGACGCCGCCCTGCGCGAGTCCCCCAACGCCACCCACCGCCTCATGGT
Source organism: Corynebacterium pollutisoli (assembly GCF_900177745.1). Taxonomy (GTDB): domain Bacteria; phylum Actinomycetota; class Actinomycetes; order Mycobacteriales; family Mycobacteriaceae; genus Corynebacterium; species Corynebacterium pollutisoli. Next base: position 191,664 of record NZ_FXAR01000005.1, read on the forward strand.
CATGCAGCCCGACGGCTCCGTCGTCGACCCGGGCGGCACCGTCGCGGACCGCTGGGGCGAGGAGGGCGTCGGCAAGTGGAACCTGCGTCTCGACGACGTCGACCCGGTCATGTCCGTCGCCGAGACCGGCGACTACGGCACCGCCGAGGTGCTCTTCCCGCGCTTCGACCTCGACGCCGACCCCGCCGACGTCGACGGCACCGGCCCCATCGGCGCGGGCGTCGTCCGACGCGGCGTGCCCTACCGCGAGATCGACGGCCACAAGGTCACCACCGTGTTCGACGTCATGCTCGCCCACTACGGCGTGGCCCGCCCCGAGCTCGGGCTGCCCGGCGAATGGCCGACCGACTTCCACGACGCCTCCACCCCGGGCACCCCGGCCTGGCAGGAGGAGCTCACCGGTGTCCCCGCCAACGCCGCCATCCGCATCGGCCGCGAGTTCGCCCGCAACGCCGAACAGTCGGAGGGCCGCTCCCAGATCATCATGGGGGCCGGCGTCAACCACTACTTCCACGCCGACAACATCTACCGCACCTTCCTGGCCCTGACCTCGATGTGCGGCACCCAGGGCGTCAACGGCGGCGGCTGGGCCCACTACGTCGGCCAGGAGAAGCTGCGCCCCATGAACGGCTGGTCGCAGTACGCCTTCGCCCTCGACTGGCAGCGCCCGGCGCGCCAGATGATCACCACCGGCTTCTACTACCTCACCACCGACCAGTGGCGCTACGACAACTCCAGGGCCTCCCGCCTGGCGTCCCCGCTGGCCAACCGCGGCGTCGTCGGCGACAAGCACCTCTCCGACACCCTCATCGAGTCGATGAAGCGCGGCTGGATGCCCGCCTACCCGCAGTTCAACCGCAACCCCCTCCTGCTGGCCGACGAGGCCGCCGCCAAGGGGATCTCCGTCCAGGAGCACGTCGCCGAGGAGCTCAACTCCGGGCGCATGCAGTTTGCCGCCGAGGACCCGGACGCCCCGGAGAACTGGCCGCGCATTCTGCTCAACTGGCGCACCAACCTCATGGGCTCCTCGGCGAAGGGCACCGAGTTCTTCCTGCGGCACATGCTCGGCGTCGACTCCGACGCCACCGCCGTGGAACTCGGCCCGGAGGAGCGGCCGGAGTCGATCGCGTGGCGGGACGAGGCGCCCGTCGGCAAGCTCGATCTCATGTTGACCACGGACTTCCGCAACACGTCCACCACCCTGGTCTCCGACATCGTCCTGCCCGCCGCCACCTGGTACGAGAAGAACGATCTGTCCACCACGGACATGCACCCGTTCATCCACTCCTTCAACGCGGCGATCAACCCGCCGTGGGAGGCCCGCACCGACTTCGAGGTCTTCCGTGACCTGTCGAAGTCCTTCTCCGCGCTGGCCGGCCGCTGGCTGGGCACCCAGACGGACCTCATCACGTCCCCGCTGGGCCACGACTCCCCCGACGAGCTGTCGATGCCCAACGGCATCGTCCCCGACCTCGCCGAGACCGGCTACGTGCCGGGGAAGACGATGGCCAAGCTCATCCCCGTCGAGCGCGACTACAGCAAGGTGTACGAGAAGTGGACCCACCTCGGCCCCCTCACCGCCGAGAAGGGCACGGGCGTCCACGGCACCGCCTACAACGTCGCCAAGCAGGTCGAGGAGCTGGCGCTCCTCAACGGCACCTCGGAGACCTCCAGTGGCGAGCGCCCCGACCTCGACACCGCCACCAAGGTCATCGAGATGATCCTCCACCTGTCGGGCGTGTCCAACGGCGAGGTCGCCGCCGAGGGCTTCCGCAACCAGGGCGCGCGCGTGGGCACCGACATGATGGACCTCATCGCCGGCAACGAGGGCGACCGCATCGGCTGGGACATGGTCAAGGAACGCCCCGCCGAGGTCATCACCTCCCCGGAGTGGACCGGCTCGAAGAAGGGCGGGCGCCGCTACACGGCGTTCTCCATCAACCTCGAGTACGACAAGCCCTTCCACACCCTGTCGGGCCGCATGCACTACTACCTCGACCACGACTGGTTCCTCGACTACGGCGAGGCCCTGCCCGTCTTCCGCCCGCCGCTCGACCGGCTCCACCTCAACGGGGAGACCAACCCCGGTGAACTCGTGCGCGGCGAGGACGGCAACCCCGAGGTCACCGTCCGCTACCTCACCCCGCACAACAAGTGGTCGATCCACTCCCAGTACTTCGACAACCTGCACGTGCTGTCCATCTCCCGCGGTGGCCAGGTGGTGTGGATGTCGGACAAGGACGCGGCCAAGATCGGTGTCGCCGACAACGAGTGGATCGAGGTCTACAACCGCAACGGCATCGTCTCCGCCCGCGCGATCGTCTCCCACCGCATCCCGGAGGGCACGGCGATCATGAACCACGCGCAGGAACGCACCGTCGGCACCCCGCTCAACGAGAACACCGGCCGCCGCGGCGGCACCCACAACTCGCTCACACGAATCATGATCAAACCGGTGCATGTGGCGGGTGGCTACGGCCACCTGACCTACGGCTTCAACTACATCGGCCCCACCGGCAACAACCGCGACGAGGTCACCCGCATCCGTCGCCGCTCCCAGGAGGTGCAGTTCTGATGAAGGTCATGGCACAGATCGCCATGGTGATGAACCTGGACAAGTGCATCGGATGTCACACCTGTTCCGTCACCTGCAAGCAGGCGTGGACCAACCGCGAAGGCACCGAGTACATCTGGTTCAACAACGTCGAGACCCGACCCGGCGTGGGCTACCCGCGCGGCTGGGAGGACCAGGACAAGTGGGAGGGCGGCTGGGTCCGCACCTCCTCCGGCAAGCTCCGCCCGAAGGCCGGTGGCCGCCTGAAGAAGCTGGCCACCATCTTCCACAACCCGAAGCTGCCGACCATCCAGGACTACTACGAGCCCTGGACCTACGAGTACGACAAGCTGCTCGCCACCCCCGCCAACCAGAACACCCAGCCCACCGCCCGCCCGGTGTCCCAGATCGACGGCAGGGAGATCAACACGATCTCCTGGTCCTCCAACTGGGACGACAACCTCGGCGGCTCCACCGCCACCCTCGACGAGGATCCGGTCCTCCACCAGATGAACCTCACGGTGAAGAAGGAGATCGAGGACTCCTTCATGTTCTGGCTGCCGCGCATCTGCGAGCACTGCCTCAACCCGACGTGCGTGTCCTCCTGCCCCTCCGGCGCGATGTACAAGCGCACCGAGGACGGCATCGTTCTCGTCGACCAGGACAGCTGCCGCGGCTGGCGCATGTGCGTCTCCGGTTGCCCGTACAAGAAGGTCTACTTCAACCACAAGTCCGGCAAGGCCGAGAAGTGCACGCTGTGCTACCCGCGCCTCGAGGTCGGCCAGCCGACGGTCTGCTCGGAGACCTGTGTCGGCCGCCTGCGCTACCTCGGCGTCCTGCTCTACGACGCCGACCGCGTCGCCGAGGCCGCCGCCACCGAGGACCCCCGGGACCTGTTCGAGGCGCAGAAGGACATCCTCCTCGACCCGCACGACCCCCGCGTCGTCGACGCCGCCGTCCGGGCCGGCATCCCGCACTCGTGGATCGACGCCGCCCAGCAGTCCCCCATCTGGGACCTCATCTTCACCTACGGCGTGGCCCTGCCGCTGCACCCGGAGTACCGCACCCTGCCGATGGTCTGGTACATCCCGCCGCTGTCCCCCGTCGTCGATGCCGTCACCGCCTCCGGCAACGACGGCGAGGACCACAAGGTCCTGCTCACCGCCCTGTCGACGATGCGCATCCCCCTGGAGTACCTGGCCGGGCTGTTCACGGCCGGGGACACCGCGCCCGTCGAGAAGTCCCTGCGCCGCCTGGCCGCCATGCGCTCCTACATGCGCGACATCAACCTGGGCAACGAACCGCAGGAGGAGATTGCCGAGTCCGTCGGCATGACCGGCAAGGCGATCCAGAAGATGTACAGGCTGCTCGGCATCGCCAAGTACGACGACCGCTACGTCATCCCCACCGCCTCCCCGGAGTCCGCCCGCGGCATCACCTCGCTCGACCCCTTCGGGGACACCGACCCGTCGCAGGCGTTCGCCGACCTCGGCATGGGCGCCCCCTCCGCGTGTCACGAGGAAGCGGCCCCCTCCGGCAAGGTGTCCCTGCTCAGCTGGGACGGCGACCGACCGGACGCCATGTTCCCCGACCGCATCGGCGCGCCCGACGGCACCCAGGCGCCCGGTGACTCCATCCGGAGGGATGAGATGTGAGAAACGGACAACGACTCCCCACCGGCCGCGTCCCCGAGCAGCTGACCCCCGCCGTCGCGGTGAGCGCCGACCAGCGACGCGCCCTCGCCATGGCCGCCTCCCTGCTCCTCGACTACCCGGGCGAGGACTTCGGTGCGCGCCTGGCGGCCGTCGATAAGCATGCCGGTGACCTGCCGCTCCCCATCGAGACGGAGCTGGCGGCCTTCCAGGACGCCGCCCGGGCCCACGGCCTGCGCGGCATGCAGGAACACTACGTGGAGACCTTCGACCAGAAGCGCCGCTGCTCACTGTTCCTGTCCTACTACTCCGTCGGCGACACCCGCCAACGCGGCACCGCCATCCTCGCCTTCCGGCAGGCCCTGGAACAGCTCGGCTTCGAGGAGCTCACCGACGAACTCCCCGACCACCTGTGCGTCGTCCTCGAGGCGGTCGCCCGCTCCGAAGGAGCACAGCACGAGCAGACCGTCGAGATGCTCGCCGCCCACCGCGACGGCCTCGAGGTGCTGCGCACCGCCCTGGCCGGCACGGGATCCCCCTACGCGCACCTCATCACGGCGATCGCCATGGCCCTGCCGCAGATCGACGCCGAGACCACCCACAACTACCTCGACCTCATCCGCTCCGGCCCGCCGGCCGAGCTCGTCGGCATCGGAACCCCGCTGCCCTTCCCCACCGCCCACAAGGACTGACCATGTCTGACTTCAACACCTTCCTCTGGGTCGCGTTCCCCTGGCTGGCGATCGCCGCCTTCGTCATCGGCATGATCTGGCGCTGGCGCACCGACCAGTTCGGCTGGACGACCCACTCCTCGCAGATCTACGAGTCGAAGCTTCTGCGCCTGTCCTCGCCGCTGTTCCACTACGGCATGCTCTTCGTGTTCATCGGCCACGTCATGGGCCTGGCGATCCCGAAGTCGTGGACGCAGGCGATGGGCATCTCCGACCACGTCTACCACCTCATCGCCACCTACCCGGGCGTCATCGCCGGCATCGCCGCCGTGCTCGGCCTCATCGGCCTGCTCTACCGGCGCATCGTCAACCGCTCGGTGTTCCTGGCCACCTCCGCCTCCGACAAGGTCATGTACCTCTTCCTCGGCGCGGCGATCCTCTCCGGCTTCATCGCCACCGTCTCCCTCCAGCTCTTCGGGGGTCCGCACGGCTACGACTACCGCGAGACCATCTCCCCGTGGCTGCGCGAACTCATGATCTTCCAGGCCCGCCCGGAGCTCATGGCCGATGTACCGTGGCAGTTCAAGGTCCACGTCCTCGCCGGGTTCACCATCCTCGCCGTGTGGCCTTTCACCCGCCTGGTGCACGCCTTCTCCGCCCCGGTCGGGTACACCACCCGCCCGTACGTGGTCTACCGTTCCCGTGACACCCGCACCGGCCCCGTCAAGGAGCACGTCGCCTGGGAGCCGATCCGTTCCCACACCGGACAGCTGGACGAACGGAAGGAGACCCCGTCCCGCGGTGCCTGACACCCCCGAAAGGACCCCGATGCCCCGCCGCCTCATCCCCGCCCTGGCCCTCACCGCCGTGCTGGCCGGGGGATGCGTGGCGGGCACCGGCGATTCCGCGCCCCTGCGCATCCACGGCGCCGCCTCCACCCGGGTCCTCAACGAGGACCTCGCCGCCGCCTGGGACCGCGGGCTGGAGTTCCACAACGCCGGCTCCTCCACCCTCGTCCAGCAGCTTGCCGACGGCGCCCCCGGCGACATTCTCCTCACCGCCGATCAGGCGACCATGGACCGGGCCGTCGCCGCGGGCGTCGCCACCGACCCCGTCGTCGTCGCCCGCAACACGCTCGTCATGGTCGTGCCGGCCGGGAACCCCGGGCAGGTGAGCATCAACGTGCTGGCCGACGCCGCCCTCGTCCTCTGCGACGAACAGGTCCCCTGCGGGGCCACCGCCCGCCGCATCATCGACGACGCCGGGCTCGGCGTCTCCCCCGTCTCCCTCGAACACTCCGTCACCGACGTGCTGGGCAAGGTCGTCTCCGGTGAGGCCGACGCCGGCTGGGTGTACGCCACCGATGCGCGCGCCGCCGCGGACGCGGTAGAGATCATCAACATCCCCACCGCCGACGCGCATCCCTCGGCCGTGGTGGCGGCGGTGAGCACCTCGGCGGGTGACCCGGAGGGGGCACGGGCGTTCGTCGACAAGCTCGCCTCGCCGGAGATGGCGCCGGTGTTCGCGCGGCACGGTTTCGCTACGCTGAGTCGATGATGTCCCCGCCGCTGACCTCCGCCCCGCCGCGCCTGCCGTGGCCGGTCGTCGCGGTCGGGGCGCTGGCGCTGGCGTTCATCCTGGGCCCGGTCCTGGCGTTGGGCGTCCGCGTCCCGTGGGGGCGGCTCGGCGAGGTCCTCGGAGACCCCGCCACCGGCGATCTGCTGCGCGTCACCCTCGCCGCCGGCCTGTGGACGACGGTCCTGAGCACCCTCACCGGCGTGCCGCTCGCCCTGTGGATCACCCGCCTGCGACGCGGCGGCCGGATCGTCCGCCTCCTCGTCCTCCTGCCGCTGGCCATGCCGCCGGTCGTCGCCGGCCTGGCGCTCACGGCCGCGCTCGGTCGCCGCGGCCTGCTGTCCCCGCTCATCGACGTCCCCCTCGCCTTCGCCTTCCCCGGCGTCGTCACCGCGCATGTCTTCATCACCCTCCCCTTCGTCGTCGTCACCGTCGACGCGGCGCTGCGCCAGCTCGACCCGGAGATCCCCGCCTCCGCCGCCGGCATCGGCCTGCGCCCCGCCGAGGTGCTCCGCCGGGTGACCCTCCCGGCGGTCGCCCCGGCCGTGGCCACCGGGGCCGGGCTGGCGTTCGCGCGCTCCCTCGGCGAGTTCGGCACCACCCTCACCTTCGCCGGCTCCCTGCCGGGAGTCACCCGCACCATGCCGCTGGGCATCTACCTCGACCGGGAGACCGACCCCGGCCGCGCCTACCTCCTCGGCGCACTGCTCATCGCTCTCGCCGTGACGGTGCTGGCGCTCTCCGCGCTGCCCGTCCTCCTGCGCCGCGAGCCGGTTCCCCGCCCGCGCGCGATCGGTCCCCTCGACGCCGCGCGCCTGCGCGAACTCACCGCCCCCGACGAGGCCGGCACCGTCACCCTCGACTCCGTGGCCGTGCCCACCCGCGCCACCACCGCGATCGTCGGCCCCAACGGCTCCGGCAAATCCACGCTCACCGGCCTGATCGCCGGGCGCCTGCGCGGCACCTCCCTCCGCGTCGCCACGACCGGCCGCGTCGTCCTGCTCACCCAACGCCCCGGCCTGCCGCGCACCACCACCGTCGCCGGGGCCGTCACCATGGCCACCCGCTCCGCCGACCGCACCCGCGCGCTTCTCGACGCCGCCGGCCTCACCGCCCTCCACGACGTCCCCGTCCCCGCCCTGTCCGGCGGCCAGGCCGCCCAGGTCGCCCTCGTCCGCGCCCTCGCCGCGCGCCCCGCCGTCCTGCTTCTCGACGAACCCCTCGCCGCCGTCGACGTCGCCTCCGCCGCCCGCTGGCGCGGCCTCCTCCACGCCGCCGCCGGCGACCGCACCACCCTGCTGGTCACCCACGACCCCCTCGACGTGGCCGGGCTGTCGCAGCACATGCTCGTCCTCACCGACGGGAGGATCACCGCCGCCGGTCCCACCGCCGCCCTGCTGCGGGTGCCGCCGAACGAGTTCGTCTCCACCCTCGCCGGCCTCAACCGCATCGAGGGAGAGATCGCTCACACGGAAATTGACACCGTGACAATTCACCGAGGACAATTGGAGATAACCGGTATCGTTTCCGCCCCCGCGGGGACGATGCCCCACCCCGGCGACGCCGCCGTGGCCACCTTCCCCCCGGAGGCGGTCACCGTGCGTCTCCCCCGGACACCGCAGGACCGGCACGACTCCGCCCGCAACGTCTGGCCGGGAACAATTGAATCCCTTGAGTCGCCGGCCGGCCACACGGTCAGCGTGCTCACCGTGACACTGGACGCCGGAGACGATCCGGTCCCCCTCAGCGTCCCGGTGACCCGCCGCTCGATCCTCGACCTCGGGCTCGGCCCCGGATCACGCGTCGACTGCGTCATCAAGGCGACCGCCATCTCCGTGCACCCCCTGCACCGGACCGACAGGAGTTGAGTGACCGATGACCGACCCCCGGCATCCCCGCCCCGCCGCGGAGCTCTTCCCGGAGGCCCTCCAGCTGAGCACCAAACAGCGGGAGGTCCTCGACCTGCTGCAGACCTTCCCCGGTGGTGCCCGCTCCTCCGACCTCGCCGAGGAACTCGGGATGCACGTCAACACCGTCCGCGGGCATCTCGACGAACTCATCGCCCGCGGTGCCGTGCGCACCACCACCGCCCCCGCCCAGGGCCGCGGCCGCCCCTCCCTCATCTTCCAGGTGCGGGTGCCCGACAACCGGGCCATCGCCCGCGAATACGTCTCCCTCGTCGAGGTCCTCGCCGAGATGGTCGTCGGCGACGAGACCCCCTCCCCCGAGGCCCTCGACAAGGCACGTGAGATCGGCCGCGCCTGGGCCCGCCGCATGGCGGACTCCGGCGCGGAGGTCGACAACGTCCCCGACGCCCTCGAGCTGCTCACCGCACGCCTGCGGGAACTCGGTTTCGACCCGGCGCTCCTCGCCGTCGACGACAGCGACAGCGTCGACATCCACCTGCAGGCCTGCCCCTTCGTCACCGAACAAGGCCGCCCCTCGCTGTTCGTGTGCGCGATGCACGAGGGTTTCCTGCAGGAATCGGTGGGGTCCGCCCCGGTGAAGCTCAACCTGCGGCCCTTCTATCCGGCCGGGACGTGCACGGTGACGTCCGAACCCGAGGCATCGTAAATACGACGTTCGTATTTACGACCATAAGCTCCCGCGCACATGAGAAACGACCTGGCGCTATGCCAGGTCGTTCATGCATCCGGTGGTCGTAATTACGAGCCTCGTAAAAACGACCTACGCCCGGGAGACCTCCACGGTCACCGGGCCGGCCACCTCGAGTTCGATGATGCGCAGACCACCGGCGCGGGCCTCGTCGAGAATGCTCTCGTCGACGGGGTCGACGGACAGGACCATGCAGGTCGGGCCGGCGCCGGACAGGTACGCGGCGTAACCGCGGTTGCGCAGGCGGTTGACCCACTCGGCGGTCACCGGCAGGACGTCGGCGCGGTACGGCTGGTGCAGACGGTCACGGGTGCCCTCCCACAGCAGTTCGGGGTGGTTCTGCAGGGCGACGGTCATCACCGCGGTGCGCGAGACGTTGAATCGCGCGTCGGTGTGGGTGACGTGGCTCGGCAGGACGCGGCGCACGGCCTGGGTGGAGGCGTGGAAGTTCGGCACCAGGGCCGTCGCCCGGATGCGCTCGTCGACGGGCACGGCGACGGCCTTGTAGCCCGGCTGGGAACCGTCGACCGGGGTGGTCGTCCAGGAGACGACCGCCGAGCCGAGCACGGAGGCGGCGGCGTTGTCCGGGTGCCCCTCGAAGGCGGAGGACAGCTGCACGAGCTGGTCGGTGTCCAGCGGGGACCCGGCGAGCGCGTTGGCTGCGACGACACCGGCCACGGCCGCCGCGGCGGAGGAGCCCAGGCCGCGGGACTGCGGGATGTTGTTGGTACACACGACGCGCAGGCCGGGGGCCTCGGCGTTCGCGGCGTTGAGTCCCGAACGGATGGCCTTGACCACCAGGTGGGAGCCGTCGCGGGGCAGGTCGTCCTCGCCCTCGCCGAAGACCTCCACCTCGAGTCCTGCTTCGATGACCTCCACCTCGACGGTGTCGTAGATGCCGACGGCCAGGCCGAGGGTGTCGAAGCCGGGGCCCAGGTTGGCAGAGGAGCCCGGGACGGTGACGGTCGCCTTGGTGCCGACCTCAAGCTGAATGCTCAACCGTCAACCTCCTAGATGAGACGCAGGACGGAGTCGACGGCCTTGACCGCGGGGGCCTTCTTGAGGTCCTCGACGGTGGCGGCGAGGTCGGACTCGCGGGCGGAGTGGGTGACCACGATGAGGCGGGCGTCGTCGCCGGACTCCTCCTGGCGGACCGTCTTGAGGGAGATGTCGCGGGCGGCGAAGATGGCGGACAGCTCGGCGAGGACGCCGGTGCGGTCCTCGACCTCCATGTCGATGTGGTAGCGGGTGCGGACGTCACCGAGGGAGGCGATGGGCAGGTTGGCGTAGGTGTTTTCGCCCGGGGCGCGGCCACCGTGGACCTTGTTGCGGGCGGCGCCGACGAGGTCACCGAGGACGGCGGAGGCGGTCGGGGCACCACCGGCACCGTTGCCGTAGAACATGAGGCGGCCGGCGGCCTCGGCCTCGACGAAGATGGCGTTGTAGGACTCGTTGACGGAGGCCAGCGGGTGGTCGACCGGGACGAGGGTCGGGTGGACGCGGGAGGCGACGGCCTCCCGGCCGTTCTGGTCGGTGATGCGCTCGCAGATGGCCAGCAGCTTGATGACGTAGCCGGCGTCGCGGGCGGCCTCGATGTCCTCGGCGGTGACCTGGGAGATGCCCTCGCAGCTGACGTCGTCGAACTTGACGCGGGTGTGGAAGCCCAGGGAGGCGAGGATGGCGGCCTTGGAGGCGGCGTCGTGGCCCTCGACGTCGGCGGTCGGGTCGGCCTCGGCGTAGCCCAGGCGGGTGGCCTCGGCGAGGGCGTCCTCGTAGGTGGCGCCGGTGGACTCCATGGCGTCGAGGATGAAGTTGGTGGTGCCGTTGACGATGCCGGAGATGCGCAGGATGTTGTCGCCGGCGAGGGAGCGGCGCAGCATGCCGACGACCGGGATGGCGGCGGCGACGGCGGCCTCGAAGTAGAGGTCGACGTTGGCGGCGTCCGCGGCCTCGGCCAGCTCGTCGGCGTGGGCGGCGACGAGGGCCTTGTTGGCGGTGACGACGGACTTCCCGGCGCGCAGGGCGGCCAGGACGAGCTCGCGCGGGTAGTCGATGCCGCCGATGACCTCGACGACGATGTCGACGTCATCGCGGTTGATGAGGCTCATCGCGTCGTCGGTGAGCAGCTCCTTGTCGACCCCCTCGCGCGGCTTCGACAGGTCGGACACGGCGACGCCGCGCAGTTCCAGCGGGCCACCGATGCGGTGCGCCAACGCGTCGGAGTACTCACCCATGAGGCGCAGCACCTCCGAGCCGACAGTGCCGTGGCCGAGAATGGCGATGCCGACCGGCTCGCCGGCTCCCTTGCCGTGGTTGTAGCTGGGCTGCGTGTTGTCGGTCATGGTGCTCCTGGGGTCGTGTCCGTGCTTAAACTGCTAAACGTGCACCAGCCTACCGGGGTCGGTGCCTTTCCACAGCGCCCGGGGTCACAATGCGGCCACGAATTGGTAAGACCACTCGACGACGCATGCACCACGCATTAACCTGGACTCGCCCCGAGTGTGTCCGGATAAGGAGTGTGCCATGCTGCGTCGCCTCATCGTCGCCGCGGTCTCCGCCATGCTGCTTATCGACGCCCCCTCCCCCGCCGCCGCCTCCGACGTCGTCGTCACCGGCCCGTCCTGCACCTTCCTCTACTCGGCCGCCGAACGGGAGCAGATGCTCGCCCTGTCCGGGGTGTTCGCGGCGAACTGGTCCGCCGAGATTCTCCGGGACATCCCCGCGGCCGCCGACGACCTGGCGGTGGCCCGCACCTGGCACGCCGACAAGACCTCCGACGCGCTCCCGTCCATGCCGGAGCACGTCCGCGCCGCCATCGAACGGGTCAACACCGCCGGCCACCGCGTCGGTTACGCGGAGGACGAGGCGGTGGCCCCGCTGCGGATCCTCGTCGAGCGCAATGACCTGCGGGAATCTCAGCGCCCGTGGCAGATCCTCGACCGGGATGACGCCCGCGACCGCCTGGCCGCCAGCCGGGACCGCCTCACCCCCACCTTGCTGAGCGAGTCCCGCGACGGCCTGTCCGTCGCCGCCGGGGAGTCGTGGCTCCGCGCCTGGGAACGCACCCCCGGAGCGCAGGCCGAGTCCGAGGCCTCCCGCGCGGAGCTCGCCCTGTGCGCGACGGGTACCGCCGGTTCCGTCGACCGGTCGACCGCCCAGTCGGACCTCACCCCGCCGCCCGCGACGCGGCTGCCGTTGCTGGGGGTGCCGATGGGCAAGGTGCACTCGGCGTTCGTCATGGCGTTGCTGGAGGATGTCGGCAGCCTCCCGGAATCGCTTCGCTGACGAAACCACACGGGTGGCTGCCATCTCGCCTGCTTACGCGGGCGTCGATAGGCTGCACGACGCCCACGGGCAGCAGGACGTGCACCGGCGGCGGTTAGACCTCGAGGGCGAGAATGTCCGCGACGGTCTCCCGGCGCAGCATGAGCTTGGCCTTGCCGGCGCGCACGGCGACGACCGGCGGGCGGCCAAAGGCGTTGTAGCGCGAGGACATGGCGTAGGCGTAGGCACCCGTCGCGGCGACGGCCACGAGGTCGCCGACGGCGATGTCGGAGGGGTACGCGGCGTCGCGCACGAGGATGTCGCCGGACTCGCAGTGCGAGCCGACGAGGCGGGACTCCACGGCCTCGCCCTCGGTGAAACGGTTGACGAGGCGGGCGTCGTACAGCGCGTCGTAGAGGGCCGGGCGGATGTTGTCGGACATGCCGCCGTCGACGGAGATGTAGCGGCGCTTCGCCTCCTCGGAGACGGTGACGTCCTTGACGGTGCCTACCTCGTAGACGGTGACGGTGCCGGGGCCGGCGATGGCGCGGCCCGGTTCGACGAGCACGACGGGGGGCTCGATGCCCAGCTCGGCGGCGGTCTTCGCGACGGCCGTGAGCAGGTCGTGGGCGACCTCGTCGACGTTGAGGGGTTGCTCGTCCTCGGTGTAGGCGATGCCGTAGCCGCCGCCGAGGTCGAGCTCCGGCAGCTGCACGCCCAGCTCGCGGTGGATCTGCGAGTACAGGCCGAGGACGCGGTCGGCGGCCATGGTGAAGCCCTCGGCGTCGAAGACCTGGGAGCCGACGTGACAGTGCAGCCCGACGAGCTCGAGGTTCTCGGCGCGGACGGCGGCCTCGGCGGCGCGGTAGGCGGAGCCGGAGGCAAGGGAGAAGCCGAACTTCTGGTCCTCGTGGGAGGTGGCGATCGCCTCGTGGGTGTGAGCCTCGATGCCGGGCTTGACGCGGATCATGACCTTCTGCACGGTGTCCTGACCGGCGGCGATGGCGTCGAGAAGCTCGAGTTCGGACTCGGAGTCCAGCACCACGTGGCCGACGCCCTCGGTGACGCACGCCCGGAGGAAGGCGGGGCCCTTGTTGTTGCCGTGCGCGGTCATGCGGGCGGCCGGGAAGTCGGCGGCCAGCGCGATCTTCAGCTCATTGAGCGAGGCGACGTCGAGGGACAGGCCCTCCTCGTCCACCCAGCGCGCGATGGTGCGGGTGAGGAACGCCTTCGACGCGTAGTGGACGTTCTCCGGGCCGCCGAAGGCGCGGGCCATGTCCTGGCAGCGCGAGCGGAAGTCATCCTCGTCGACGACGAAGACGGGGGTGCCGTACTCCTCGGCGATCTCGGGCAGCGGCACACCGGCGACGGTGACCACGCCGTCCTCCTGGCGCACGGCGTTGCGCGGCCAGACGTGAGCGGGCAGGTCGTTGAAGTCAGAACTCATACGCTTACATCCTCTCCGGGGCGGTGACACCGACCAGGCCGAGCGCGTTGGCCAGGGTCTGGCGGGTGGCGGCGGCCAGCGCCAGACGAGCGGTGTGGATCGGCGCCGCCTCCTCGTCCGCCTTCGGCAGGATCTGGCAGTTGTCGTAGAAGCGGTGGAAGACGCCGGCCAGTTCCTCAGCGTAACGGGCGATGCGGTGCGGCTCACGCAGTTCCGCTGCGGCCTTGACCACAGCGGGGAACTCGCCGAGGGTGCGGATGAGGTCGCCCTCGCGCTCGTGGGTGAGCAGGGAGAGGTCCGGGTTGTCGGCGGTGACGCCCAGCTCGGCGGCCTTGCGGGCGATGGAGCACAGGCGGGCGTGGCCGTACTGCACGTAGTAGACGGGGTTGTCGGAGGACTGCGAGGCCCACAGCGCCAGGTCGATGTCCAGGGAGGAGTCGACGGAGGAGCGGATGAGGGAGTAGCGGGCGGCGTCGATGCCGATGGCCTCGACGAGGTCGTCGAGGGTGATGACGGTGCCGGCGCGCTTGGACATGCGCACGGCCTCACCGTCACGGACGAGGTTGACCATCTGGCCGATCATGACCTCGACCTGGTCGGCGTCGTAGCCCAGGGCGGCCGCGGCGGCCTTGAGGCGGGCGACGTAGCCGTGGTGGTCGGCGCCGAGCATGTAGATGCACAGGTTGTGGCCGCGGTCGATCTTGTCCGCCACGTAGGCGATGTCGCCGGCGATGTAGGCGGCGTCGCCGTCGGACTTGATGACGACACGGTCCTTGTCGTCGCCGAAGTCGGTGGAGCGCAGCCACCAGGCGCCCTCGGACTCGTAGAGGTTGCCGTTGTCCTTGAGGGTCTGCACGGCCTTGTCCACCGCGCCCGACTCGAAGAGCGAGTTCTCGTGGAAGTACACGTCGAAATCGGTGCCGAACTCGTGCAGCGAGGACTTGATGTGGTCGAACATCATCTCCACGCCCGCGGCGCGGAAGGTCTCCTGGACGTCCGCCGACTCCAGCGCGTCCGGGTGCTTGTCGAGAACCGCCTGCGCGATCTCCCGGATGTAGTCACCGCCGTAACCGTCCTCCGGGGTCGGCTCACCCTTCGCGGCCGCCACCAGGGAGCGGGCGAAACGGTCGATCTGGCCGCCGTGGTCGTTGAAGTAGTACTCGCGGGTGACCTGCGCGCCCGCGGCGGTGAGCACCCGGCCCAGGGAATCGCCGACGGCCGCCCAGCGGGTGCCGCCCAGGTGGATCGGGCCGGTCGGGTTCGCGGAGACGAACTCGAGGTTGATCCGCTGACCGTCGTAGATGTCGAGGTGACCGTAGTCCGCACCGGCGGCGAGGATCTTCGCCACGATCTCACCCTGCGCGGCCGCCGCCAGGCGGATGTTGATAAAGCCCGGGCCCGCGATCTCGGCTTCGTCGATCGCGGGGTCGGCGGACAGGGCGTCGGCAAGCAGCGTGGCCAGCTCGCGCGGGTTCATCCCGACCTTCTTGGCCACCTGCAGGGCCAGGTTCGTGGCGTAGTCGCCGTGCTCCGGGTTGCGGGGACGCTCGACGACGACCGGGTCGGGCAGCACAGAGGTGTCGAGGTCGCGGGAGTCCAGCACGCCGGCGGCGGTCTCCCGGATGAGGGACGCAAGATCAGCAGGTGTCATGGGCGATGAGTCTAGTGCACCTCATGATCCGCCTCCCACTGAGGCTTTCGCCGCGGCACTGTCCCGAACGGATAGCCGCGGTTATCATGTAGGCCGACCACAATTATTCGTCATACCTGGAAGTCCTCATGCGCCTCATGCCCCGCTCGCTCGCCGCCGTCGCGACGCTCAGCCTGCTGCCCCTCACCGTGCCGCCTGCCGACGCCGCCCCCGCCATCACCTGGGAGACCTGCCCCGCCCAGGTCACCGACCCGAGCGCTCAGTGCGGGCGTATCGACGTCCCCATGTACCACTCCGACCCCACCGGCGAGACCATCTCCGTCGGCTTCGTCAGCGTGCCCGCCGCCTCCGGCACCGCCCACGGCACCCTGTTCGGCAACCCCGGGGGCCCCGGCGGCGACGCCTACTCCTACTTCGGCGACAACCAGAACTTCGCCTGGCCCGCCGGCATCGTCGACGAATGGGACCGCGTCGCCGTCCAGCCCCGCGGCCTGCCCGGCTCCACCGGCGTCAACTGCGCCGAGGCCGCCTTCTCCATGGGCCTGGCCGACACCCTCACCCGCCAGGGCGGCTTCATCCGCGAAGCCTGCGAGCAGGCCCACCCCGGCTACACCGGCTCCCTCACCACCGACAACACCGTCGACGACTGGGAGTGGGTCCGCCAGGCCCTCGACCGCGAGACGATCTCCATCATGGGCCTGTCCTACGGCACCTACCTCGGCTCCGCCTACGCCACCCGCTACCCCCAGCACACCGACCGCGTCGTCCTCGACTCCGCCATGGACCCCGGCCTCGCCTGGAACGGCATCATGGGCTCCCAGCAGGCCGGCTACGAGCACACCCTCCACGAGTTCCTCACCTGGGTCGCCGACCGCCACGACACCTACGGCCTCGGCGAGACCCCGCTCGCCGTCTACCAGGCCTGGTCCGCCCGCATCGTCGCCGAGACCGGCACCAACCCCACCGTCGTCCCACCGCCGGCCCGGGTCGGCGACCTGCCCCCGGGACTCGGCTCCTCCGGCGAACCCGGCGCACAGGCCTACACCGCCATCAACCCCTTCGTCGTATCCTCCCAGGGCCTGAGCTCCCAGGCCGTCACCGGCGGCAACCAGGCCAACTCCCCCCTCCTCGCCATGACCCGCATGGGCCTGCCCTTCACCTCCCAGTGGGACGGACTCGCCCACATGATCAACGGCACCGCCCCGGTCCCCAGCCCCGAGGAGATGACCGAGGCCATGCCCGAGCAGACCCTCCTGGACACTGCCAACTCCCAGCTCATGCAGCGCCTCATCATGTGCAACGAGAACGCCTACCCCGCCAACCCGGCCGACTACCCCACGTTTGCCTGGACCAACTTCGTCACCGGCGACATCTTCACCGCCCCCAACGCAATGTTCACCTCCGGCGCCGCCTGCGCAGGCGCCGAGCCCATCGCCTCCCTCCCGCCCGTCAACGGCGACGGGCTCGAGACCCGCCCCCTGCTCATCCAGGCCACCACCGACCCACAGACCCCCTACGGCACCCACCGCGTCCTGGCCGATGCGATGGGAGCCCACGTCCTCACCGTCGACGGTGCCGGCCACGGCCACGTCGGCCTGGGCAACAAGGCAGTCGACGACGCCGTCGTCGAGTACCTGCGCACCGGCACCACCTCCGTCACCGAGGTCCCGGGCCTCAACCGCTAGCCGGATTGGGAGGCCCCCGGCCGGGGTGCTAGACTTTCACCGTTGTCATCCCCACCGGGATGGCCACGATGTCTCCGTAGCTCAGTGGATAGAGCATTGGTTTCCGGTACCAAAGGTCGCAGGTTCGAATCCTGTCGGGGACACTTTTTCTGCTCGCGGGGCGATAGCCGGTACGCAAGCCGATTTCCGGCCCCTGAAATCGAGGGAACGTACCGGCTATCGCCCCCGACAGGTAGATCATCGTGCAGCAGTCAGTTTTTGCAGGCCGTTTCCGGGCCCTACTGCACGGTGATCTACCTGCCCTACCGTGCACCCCGCGTTTTCTCTACGCTGGTGTCATGACGAACAGCATCAACGACCTCCTGTCCAAGCTCCCCGTCGATTCGATCGCCTCCCGTCTGGGCGAGGACCCGGCCAAGGTCCGTCAGGCCGCCGAGCAGGTCCTGCCCGCACTGCTGGCCGGCATGGGCGCCAACGCCCAGGACCCGGCGGGCCGTGATTCCCTGGCCAATGCCCTCGACGCGCACAATCCCAACCTCGTCGAGGGGGATGTCAACGTCGACGACATCGACACCCAGGACGGCGCGAAGATCGCCCATCACGTGTTCGGTCCCGACGAGGACAAGGTGGCCCATCAGCTCGGCGGTATCGCGGGCGGTTCGGGTCTGGTGCGCGCGCTCATCCCGATCCTCGCTCCGCTGGTGATGTCCTGGCTGGCCGGCCGCATGCGGCAGGGCGGGGCGGGCAACACGCAGGCGCAGGCCCCGGGCAAGGGTGGTCTGCTGGAGACGATCCTGGGCCAGGTGCTCGGCGGCGGTAACGCGCAGGCACCGTCGCAGGGTGGTCTCGGCGGCGTGCTGGGTGATGTGCTCGGCGGGTTGCTGGGTGGGGGGCGTCGATAAGCGGGGTCGCCAAAGGGTGATGGCGGTTACATAAGCTCTGACGTATAGTGGGGCCCATCCACTCCTCCACCGCACCCTCCTCCTTGGTGGTGGATCAAGGTGCCCGTCCGGGTGCGGTCCTCAACCGCGAGAGAAGAGCACCATGGACAGTTTCAGCACCCGCGACACCCTCACCGTCGGCGACGTCGACTATGAGATTCATCGGCTCGACAGAGTCGACACCACTTCCCGCCTGCCGTACAGCCTGAAGGTTCTCCTGGAGAATCTGCTGCGCACCGAGGACGGCAGGCTGGTCACCCGTGAGCAGATCGACGCGCTAAGGAAATGGAGACCGGACAGCGCGGCGGAGGAGGAGATCCAGTTCTCCCCCGCCCGCGTCCTCATGCAGGATTTCACGGGCGTGCCGTGTGTCGTCGATCTCGTCGCCATGCGTGACGCGATGACCGATCTCGGCGGCGACCCGAAGAAGATCAACCCGCTCATCCCGGGTGAGCTGGTCATCGACCACTCGGTCATCGCCGACGCGTTCGGCCGCCCGGACGCCCTCGACATCAACAACCAGCTCGAGTTCGAGCGCAACGAGGAGCGCTACCAGCTGCTGCGCTGGGCCCAGGAGTCCTTCTCCGATTTCGTGGTGGTGCCGCCGGACACCGGCATCTGCCATCAGGTGAACCTCGAGTACCTGTCGCGCGTGGTGTTCACCCGTGAGCGCGACGGCGTGACGCAGGCGTATCCGGACACGCTGGTCGGCACCGATTCGCACACCCCGATGGTCAACGGTCTGGGCGTGCTGGGCTGGGGTGTGGGCGGCATCGAGGCGGAGGCTGCCATGCTCGGCCAGCCGGCCAGCCTCATCATCCCGGAGGTCGTCGGCCTCAAGCTGACGGGTGAGCTCCCGGCGGGCACCACCGCCACGGACCTCGTCCTCACCGTCACGGAGCTGCTGCGTGAGACCCGCGTGGTGGGCAAGTTCGTCGAGTTCTTCGGCCCCGGTGTGGCGAACATCCCGCTGGCCAACCGCGCCACCCTGGGCAACATGAGTCCGGAGTACGGAGCGACGGTGGCCATCTTCCCCGTTGACGACGTCACCCTCGACTACCTGCGGCTCACCGGCCGTGAGGAGCAGCAGATCGCGCTCGTCGAGGAGTACGCCAAGATTCAGGGCCTGTGGCATGACCCGGACGCCCCGGCGGAGTACAGCGAGGTCGTCGAGCTGGATCTGGCGACGGTCACTCCGTCGATCGCCGGCCCGAAGCGCCCCCAGGACCGCATCGATCTGAGTGACGCCCCGGCCACGGTCCTGGGCCTGCTGGCCGATGAGCACAGCATCTACGAGCCGGCGGAGGGCGGTGTCGACGACGCGTCCGCGGACTCCTTCCCCGCCAGTGACCCGGTGTCGCTGACCCCCTCGGACCAGCGTCGCGACGCCCCGCCCCGCCGGCTCTCCCGCGAGCAGCTCACCGCCAACGCCCAGCTGGGCTGGCCGTCGGACCCGGTGGACGTGGTCATCAACGACACCCCGGCGATCCTCGACCACGGTGACGTGGTCATCGCGGCGATCACCTCGTGCACCAACACCTCCAACCCGTCGGTCATGCTCGGTGCGGCGCTGCTGGCGAAGAAGGCCGTGGAGCGCGGCATGCGGACCCGCCCGTGGGTGAAGACCACCCTGGCGCCGGGGTCGCGCGTGGTCACCGACTACTACGATCGCGCGGGGCTCACGGAGTACATGGAGGCGCTGGGTTTCCACAACGTCGGCTACGGCTGCACCACCTGCATCGGCAACTCCGGCCCGCTCATCCCCGAGGTGAGCGAGGCGGTGACGGACCGGAACCTCAACGTCGCGTCCGTGCTGTCGGGCAACCGCAACTTCGAGGGGCGCATCCACCCGGATGTGAAGATGAACTTCCTCGCCTCCCCGCCGCTGGTCATCGCCTATGCGCTGGCGGGCAGCCTGCACACGGATCTGCTCAGCGAGCCACTCGGGGAGGACGCCGACGGCAACGACGTCTTCCTCAGGGACATCTGGCCCACCGAGGAGGAGATCCGGGAGGTCGTGGAGGACAACGTCCGCGCCGAGATGTTCACCGACGGTTACGCGGACGTCTTCGAGGGCGACGCCAACTGGCAGGGCATGGACGTGCCCGCGGGCGACAAGTACGACTGGACCCCCGACTCCACCTACATCCGCAGGCCCCCCTACTTCGACGGCATGGAGGTCGAGCCCTCCCCGGTGGAGGACATCGAGGGGGCACGCGTCCTGGCGCTGCTGGGCGATTCGGTGACCACCGACCACATCTCCCCCGCCGGCACCATCAGCCCGGCCTCCCCGGCGGGCCGCTGGCTGCAGGAGCAGGGGGTGGCACCGGAGGACTTCAACTCCTACGGTTCCCGCCGCGGCAACCACGACGTCATGGTGCGCGGCACGTTCGCCAACGTGCGTCTGCGCAACCAGCTCGCCCCGGGCACGGAGGGTGGCGTCACCCGTCACCTGCCGGACGGGGAGGAGATGTCGATCTACGACGCCGCCGTGCGCTACCGGGAGGAGGGCGTGCCCCTCGTGGTCGTGGCGGGTGCCGAGTACGGTTCCGGGTCCTCCCGCGACTGGGCCGCCAAGGGCACGTCTCTGCTGGGCGTGCGCGCGGTCATCGCGGAGTCCTACGAGCGCATCCACCGTTCCAACCTGGTGGGCATGGGCGTGCTGCCGCTGCAGTTCCCGGAGGGGGAGAGCGCGGAGAGCCTGGGTCTCACCGGGGAGGAGGAGTTCTCCGTCACCGGCCTGGCCGGATCCGAGGAGTTGCCGGCGACCGTCACCGTCCGGGCCGGGGACGCCGAGTTCGAGGCGGTGGTCCGTGTCGACACCCCGGCGGAGGAGGCGTACTACCGCCACGGCGGCATCCTGCCCTACGTCCTGCGGCAGCTGCTGTGACGGGGGCGTCGATAAGCGGGTATGATGAGATATCACCAAAACCCCGACAAGAAAGGCCGCGCAATGCTGTTCCTGGCACGCATGGATGTCACGTTCCCCGAGTCCCTCACCCCTGAGCAGGTCGCCGACTTCCAGGTCCGCGAGAAGGAGTACTCGGGCAACCTGCAGTCCGAGGGCATCATGAAGGGCATCTGGCGTGTGGTCGGCGAGTACGCGAACTACTCCATCTACGACGTCCGCGACAACGACCACCTGCACGAGGTGCTCTCCGGGTTCCCGATGTACAAGTACATGTCCATCAAGGTCACCCCGCTGGCGCAGCACCCGAACGCCACCCGCGACTTCTTCTAGTCCCCCGCTTATCGACGAACCGCCCGTCCCCCACGTTCGTGGGCGACGGGCGGTGTCCTTTCCGGTCCTGTCCGGGGTGTCACTCCTGGGGCATGATGAACCAGGCTACGATGTAGGCCAGCAGCGGGGTACCGGAGCCGACGAGCGAGACCGCGATGAAGATGAGGCGGACGAGCGTCGGGTTCCAGTTGTAGGTCTCCGCGATGCCGCCCAGGACACCGGCCACGTAGCGGTCGGTGAGCGAGCGGGTGAGGCGGCGCTGGTGCATCGGGGTGTTGAAGTCGTTCATGGTGGGGCTCCTTCGGAGGGTGTTGATCTCTGTCGCTGTCACCTTCATTGTCTCCTCCGGTGCACGGGTAGCGCATCCGGTGAAGCCCCCAATAAACCCTGAGATCAGCAGTCGGCGTCGTCGTCGAGAAGCGAGCCGCAGAACTCGGGGTGGCCGGGCACGTTGGTGACGGCGATGACCTGCTCCATGAAGGTCTTGAGCTGGGCGTGCTGCTCCGGGGTCATGTGATCGAAGACGACGCGGCGTACGCTCTCGACGTGCTCGGGGGCGGCGGAGCGCAGGCGGCGCATGCCCTCGTCGGTGAGGGAGACGATGACGCCGCGGGCATCCCCCTCGCTTTTGCGCTTGGTCACCAGGCCGCGGCGTTCCATGCGGGTGATCTGGTGGGAGGTGCGGGAGCGGTCCCAGTCGAGGCCGGCGCACAGGTCACGCAGGCGCAGGGCCTGGTCCTCGGCCTCAGAGAGGGAGACGAGCACGGAGAACTCGGAGCTCGACAGGTCGCTGCATGCCTGGAGGGTGTCGTCCATGACGCGGTCGATCTTGCGCATCCCCGCGAGAAGGAGTCGCCACAGCGCCTGCTCGTCGTCGTTGAGCCATCGTGCCTCGGTTGCCATGCCCTCGACTATAGCCCCCCATAGGCGGGAGCAATAATCCTTTTCGGGGCGTCGGCGACTTCTGCCACGCGGGTGAGGGATGTTGTATTCACGCTCTACCTGCCTTTTCTCGAATATGTGACATCTACCCTACCTTTCTTGTTGACAGATCACCAAGATGTGTTAAAGTGTGACACGTACACAACAACGTCTCTAGGAGAAAACAACATGACTGACTACAACGGCACCTGGGTCCTCGACACCGCTCACACCGACATCGCCTTCGTGGCCCGCCACGCCATGGTGACCAAGGTCCGCGGCACCTTCGACGAGTTCGAGGGCTCCGTCGTCGTCGACCAGGAGAACCCGGCCGCCTCCGTCGCCAAGGCCGTCATCAAGACCGCCTCCGTCAACACCGGCAACGCCGACCGCGACGGCCACGTCCGCGGCGACGACTTCTTCTCCGTCGAGCAGTTCCCGGAGATGACCTTCGAGTCCACCTCCTTCGACATTCAGGGCAACTCCGGCACCGTCACCGGTGACCTCACCCTCAAGGGCATCACCAAGCCGGTCACCCTCGACGTCGAGATCTTCGGTGTCGAAGAGGACCCCTTCGGCAACACCCGCATCGGCTTCGAGGCCTCCACCAAGATCAACCGCAAGGACTTCGGCGTCGACTTCCAGGCCCCGCTGGGCTCCGGTGGCGTCCTCGTCTCCGAGCAGATCACCATCCAGATCGACGGCTCCGGCATCAAGCAGGCCTAAGCCCCACGTCACACAGTTGACCCCCGCTCCCTTTCCAGGGCGCGGGGGTTCTCTCGCTTATCGACGCACGCTCTCACACCGCTCGGCCTCACGGGCCTCGGTGCCGGGATCCTCCTCCGGAACGGACGGGGCCGTGGCGGCGGGCTCCTTCTTCTCCGGGCGCGGATCCATGAGCCACGCGACGAGGGAACCGAAGACCAGGCCCCAGAACGGGGCAGTGATGCCGAACAACGTCAGCTCGGAGACGGTGATCAGGAAGCACACGAGGGCACCCGTCGAGAATGCGCCGGAGAAACCGGCGACGAAGGCGTTCTTCAGCGGGACCAGCATGGCGATACCCGCCAGTGCCGCGATGAAGGAACCGGGCATCGCCAGCATGAAGCCGACGAACGCCGGGGCGAACAGGCCGACGGCGACGGCACCGAGCGCGGTGACCATGGCCGCCGCGTAGTGACGCTGCCGGTCCGGACCGGAGACGATGAGCGCGTTGGTCGGGCCCGTCAGGCAGGTGGTGACGTTGCCGATGAACGCCATGGGGATCGACACCAGTCCCGCGGCCGCCGACGCGAGGTTGACGCCCGGGCGGTGACCCGCGGCGCGGAGCACGGCGATCCCCTGCCCGTTCTGCACGATGACGACGGTGATCGCCAGGGGCAGCACGAGCTCGACCATCGCGGCCCAGGAGAACTCCGGGGTGATGAGGACGGGCGTGGTGATGACGCCGTCGTCGAGGATGCCCGACCCCAGACGCCCGGACGCGATGGCGATCGCGGTGCCGACGACCGCCGCCACCGCCACCGGCGGCGCGACCGCGGCGATCCGGGGTGCGGCACTGAGCGCCACGAACACCAGCACCATGGGCACCGCGATGAAGGGGTCACCGGTGACCGCCGTGACGAGCTCCAGCCCGAAGCGCAGGAAGATGCCGGCCACCATGGCCATGACGATCGTCGGCGGCAGGGCGGCCATGATCCGCCCGATCAGCCCCGTCCAGCCGAGGAGGAACACCAGCACACCCGTGGCCACGTAGGCGCCGACCACCTCCGCGAAACTGAGGTGGGTGAGGGCGTCACCGGCAAGGACGGTGCCGGGGATGGTCCAGAAGTAGGCCTGGGGGTACCGGTAGAGCCAGGTGAGGAAGAGAGTGAGAAGGCCGTTGCCGAGGAAGGCGCCGAAGATCCACGACGACGTCTCATCGGGCGACAGGTTCCCGGCCGCGGCGGCCGCCAGAATAACGGCGATGGGCCCGGAGGCGGAGAAGATGAGGGCGACGAGTCCGTTGCCGACCTCCTGGGGCCCGGCGTCACGCAGAATCTCCCGGAGGGAGGGGCGCGGCAGCTCCGGTTTCTCGATGGCGAGCAGCGGGGAAATGGCCATGGACACTCCTGAAAAGTATGACTAGATGCCTGGGGCGAGTGTGGCACAGCCCACAGATACTTGCATCAGGCACACCCCCTCACATGACCCAGGGGGTCCCGTGCGCACCCCGCAGGGTGGTGCCGCCTCGGTGTTCCCACGTCAATTTCCGGCGCTCTCCGCGTTTTCCCAGGTCGCGCGCTGTGGCGGATGGGATGTACGTGGGAACACCGAGGTCATACCTTCTGTTGCAGCTGAACCATCACCGAACCACACGCCGGTGGCCCAGTCCGGCGGTGGACGCACCGCAAAATGGTCCGTTGTGGTGACATTGAAACAACCTGCGGGATGATGCCCGTCCTGGTTCGTGGAACCGCTACCCCACCGGGCCGGACTTCAGCTCCTCGATCGCGTACTCCGTGCGGCCGCCGACCCGCTCGTAGCGCTGCGGCACGCAGGTGAGCACGATGACCTGTCCGGTGTCCCCCAGGCGGGAGAACAGTGTCGCCATGAGCTGCAGGCGGGACGGGTCGGTGGAACCGAGGGCGTCGTCGACGATGACGGGCACCGGCACCTGACCGTCGCCGGTGTCCAGGGCAGTGAGCTGGGCGATGGCGAAACGGGTGAGGATCGCCAGCTGCTCCTTCGCGCCACCGGACAGATCCGCGAGTGGCACGGTGTCCGTGCCGATGCTGCGCCGGGTGACCTCGAGCTGGTCGGAGAGACCGAACTCCACATCCGGGCCGAACACCGGGCGGGCCAGGCGGGTGAGCTGTTCGGCGAAGGGCCGGGCATAGCGGGCACGTGCCTCCGCACGGTGGCGGTGCAGGGTGTCACGGAGGAGCTGCACGGCCTCGGCGCGGCGGTTGACGGAATCCAGGCGGTGCTGCGCCGCCGCGAGGGCGGAGGCTGCCTTGTCGAGGCGTTCGGCCGCGCCCTGTGCCTGGTGGATGTAGCCCTTGAGCTCGGCGAGATCCTGCTTTGACTGGTTGATGGTGTCGTGGAGGGAGGTGAGCCGGGTCTCGGCACCCCGGTGCAGGTCGGCTGCCAGTTCCGGGTCGGCGGCGGCGACCTCGGCATCGGCGGCACGGCACTGTTCGGCCACCGCGTCGCGGGCCGCGGTGGCCGACTCCACGGCCTGCGCCAGGGTCGCGTCGTCGGCGTCGGCCGCAGCGGCGTCGCGGGCGGCGGTCGCCTGCCGCAGCCGTTCCTCCGCCGCCTCGATGCGGACGCTCAGGGCGGTGAGGGTGTTCTCGGCGCGGCGCTCCCGCCACGGGGTGAGTGCGCGGTCCACCCGCCCCACCTCGGCGGCCGCCTGCTCCCGGGCCTCCTCGGCTTCTTCCACGGCGCGGGCGGCGGCCACGGCGTCGAGGTCCGGGATCTCCTCGTCGGCCAGCGCGGAGTCGAGGCGGGTGAGCTCGGCGTCGAGGGACTCCTCGTCCTCCCCGGCCAGGAGGGTGGTGCGTTCGCGGAGCAGCCCGGCCAGGTCCTCGGAGGCCCGGCGGTGGTTGTCGCGGGCCGCGCGGACGGCGTCGAGGTCGGAAAGGTCGAGCCCGTCGAGGAGATCGCGCAGCACCCCTTCGGCGGCGACCACCGGATCCCCGCCGGAGGAGTCGGTATGACCGGCACGGTAGCGGGCGGTGATTTCCCCGATGACCAGCTCGGTTCCCTCGGTAAGTTCGACGGTGGCATCGAGCGGCACCGCCTCCCCGTCGACGGTGACCGTGGCCCCGGCGGGCCCCGAGAACTCCAGGCGGGCGGCAGCTTGGGCGCGCAGGCGCCGGGCGAGGGTGAGGTCGTTGGTGGCGTCCTCGACGGCGCGGACATCGGCGTCGCTGACGGGGCGTCCGGCGGTGGCGGCCCTAACCTGCGTGATCCGTTCGTTGAGTTCCCGCACGGCGGTGAGCTGGGTGCGCAGCGTGGTGCGGCGGGCAGCATCAGTGACCAGGCGGTGGACGCGGCGGGCTGAACGCAACCTCTCAAGGGAGTCCTTCTCGGCCTGCTGCGCCTGCTCCAGCCGCTCCCCCAGCTCAGCGAGCTGGCGTGTCTCCAGTTCACGGCGTTCCTCGGCCTCCGCGAGGCCAGCAGTGTGGGTGGCCAGCACGGACTCTGCCTCGGTGACGGCGTCACTGAGCTCTGCCCGGCGAGTGACGGCGGCTTCGGCACGGTGCAGGGCCTCGGTCGCCAGCTGGAGTTCGCGGCGCATCCCGGCCGCCTTCTCCTGAGCCTGCTCCGCCAGGCGGGCCTTCTCGGCGAGTTCGCGTTCCTCGGCCTCCGCTGAGGGAAGATCGGCCTCCGCCGCGGCCCGGCGCGCGCTGATCCGGTCGTGGCGGTCGACGTGCCCGGTAAGATCGGCGTGCGCGGTGGCGGCGGCCTGGTGCTCGGCCTGCGCCTGCTCGAGTACGGTGCGGGCCTCCTTGAGCTCGCGGGTCGGCGCCCCCTTGGGGGTGAAGTAGCGCTCGTACTCCTTTTCCACGGCGGTACTCAAGGCGGTGTCCTCGGTGCCGGAGTCACCGTCGTCGCTCACCCCGTCGAGCGCCCGGGTGACCGAGGAGATGCCGACGGCGGAGATCGCGGCGCCGAGATCCCCCTGGCGGAGGAAGAGGGTGCGGGCGAGGTCACGGTCGAGGTGGCGGGAGAGGATCTCCTCCAGCTTCTCCTCGGCGGGCCCGCCGGCGAGGGATTCGCGCTGCGGTGCGGTGATGTGCAGCTCCGCCTTGGCTGCCTTGAGCCAGTTCTTCGTGATGGTGAACGTCACCGGGCCGACCGTGGCGGTCAGGGACACCCGCGGGGCCACGTCGCGGCCCACCGGCCGCCAGGACTTCACGGCCCGGGACTTTCCGCTGTGCTTTTCATACAGCACAGCGTGGAGGGCGTCGAGGATGGTGGACTTGCCCTGTTCGTTGTCACCGTGGATGACGATGACGCCGGTCTCCGGCAGATTCTCCAGCGTGAGGCGCTCGATGCCGCGGAAGTTGTCGATGGTCAGCGAATGGATGCGCATGGGCTAGTCCTCCCGGGCCAGGCGGAAAAAGAGGTTGACGGCGTCGCGGGCGGTGGGGTCGGTGCCGGCGGCGGCTACCAGCTCCTTGAGTGCGGCATCGGCGAAGCCGCTCACCCCGAGCGCGTCGAGCTCCTCGACGCCGGGTTCCAGGTGCAGGTCGGTGAGGCGTCCGCGTTCGAACAGTGCTGCGAAGACGGGGCGCCGGGCCTCCAGCCCCTCCTCCAGGGCCCGGGTGGCGGACATGTCGAGGGTGCCGCGAAGCCCGTACTTGATGACGGTGCGCTGCTTGTCCGGGTAGGCGTCGAGCGCGGCGAGGAACTCCGCCACATCACCTTCCCCCATGAGCTCCCGGTCAAGGGCCTCGAATGTCCACTGCCCCACCGGTTCCTCCCGGACGGCGGCCGTCCCCTTGGACACCTCCACCACCAGGGCCCGGCCGGAGTTGGTTTCCCCGCCGCCGACGGTGGCGTGGTCACGGAAGTCCGTCACCTCGGGCGAGCCGGAGAACCACACCCGCCCGCTGGTACCCACGGGCTGGGCGGAGTGGGTGTCGCCGAGGGCGAGGTAGTCGATGGTGCCGTCGGCCAGGCGGGACTCCACGTACCCCAGATCGATGAGATCCGGGCGCAGGTCATTGCCGCGCGCCTCGGCCTGCCCGTGACCCACCATGATGCGCACCGCCTCCGTCGGCTCCAGGCCCTCCAGCGCGTCCCGCACCAGGTCGGAGGCCGCGGTGCGCGCCCGCAGGGGTGCGCCCACCAGCTCGACACCGTCGGCGACCTGCACGACGGAGGTATCGGAGAGGAGATGGACACCCGCGACGTCGATAAGCTTGAAAACAGAGTCCGCCACCAACGGATCATGGTTGCCGGGCAGCAGGTAGACGGGGACGGGCAGGCCGCGCAGCGCCTCGAGCGCGCGGCCGGTGGTCTGCGGGCTGAGCGAGTTGGAGTCGAAGACATCGCCGGCGATGACGATGAACGCCGCGCCCTCCCGGGTGGCGAGGTCACCGAGGCGGCGGAGGGAGTCGAGCCGGGCATCGTCGAAACGTGCCTGCGCCTCGCCCTCGAGGAACCAGCGGGTCATGCCCAGCTGCAGGTCAGAGGAGTGGATGAAGGTGATGGACTGCGGAGCCGTCATGACTCATTGTCTAGCATGCCACCCCGACACAAGTGATCGTACAGATCTTCGATGTCCGAAACGGCACGCAGCTGATCGACGTTGGTGTACGAGATCGCGCGCATCGCCTTGTGCAGAAGATCCAGGTCAGAGTCGTCGAGCGCGGGGGCGACGCGGGGCTCGGGCAGGGCCGGCAGCTCGCGCCCGGCCCAGAACAGTTCGGGGTTCTCCTCCGACTCCCGGGAGACGTCCTTCGCCTGGACCATGACCGCCTTCTCCAGGGAGATGAGGTCCATCCCGCGGAGGGTGAACAGGGCCAGCGGATCGGCATCGATCTTGCCGGCCAGTTTCTCCAGCACGGCCACGGCGTGCTTGCAGATGGCGAAGGGGTCCGGGCAGTCGCAGCGCACACGTATGTCGTTGATGTCCTCGGCGAGCAGCGCCCCGACCACGGTCCGGGACAGCTCACCCTTCCGCGCGCCGCGCATGCCGTTGGGGGTACGCGCCAGCTCGGCGGAGACGACCGACAGGTCATCGGGACTCCGGTAGGGCAGCTGGACCGCGACGGTGAAAGGCTCGTTCTGGGAGCCGGCCACCTGCGCGTGGACGGCACCGTTGCGCAGGTCCATGCTCAGCACATGCCCGGCGCGGGCGTAGTCCCGCCCGCGGGTGAGGCGCCCGCGGTCCGCCCGGGAGGTGGCCACCTCGAGGAGGAGTTCCGCGGCCGGGGCCATCGCCGGACGTCGCTCAACCCGCTCGGCCCGCTCGTCGCGGGTCTGCTCCGGCTTCTCGACGCGCACCTTCCGCCCGAAGTTGGCGTAGATGACATTGTCGTCGCTGGGGGTGACCATCTACTTCTCCCTCCCGCGGTAGCTCATGAGCTGGGCCAGCTGCTCGGGGCCGAGCTCGGTGATCCAGCCCTCGCCCTCGCCGATGACGGCACCGGCCAGTTCGGTCTTGCCGTCCAGGATGTCCTGGATGGATTCCTCCAGCGTACCGGCGGTGATCATCTTGTACACCGCCACGTCCCGCTGCTGGCCGATGCGGAACGCGCGGTCGGTGGCCTGGTTCTCCACGGCCGGATTCCACCAGCGGTCCATGTGCACGACCATGCTGGCGGCGGTGAGGTTGAGGCCCGTGCCGCCGGCCTTGAGGGAGAGGATCATCGCCCGCGGGCCGCCCGTCTCCTGGAAGGCGGCCACCATCTGGTCGCGCTTCGTCTTGGTCACGCCGCCGTGGAGGAAGGGCACCTGCTCGCCGAGGCGCTCGGACAGGTACGGGACGAGGATGTCGCCGAAGGCCTTGTACTGGGTGAAGATGAGCATGCGCTGGTCGGTCTCGATGGCCTCGTCGAGAAGCCGCATGAGCTCCTCGACCTTGCCGGAGCGGTGGCGGCCGCGGATGGTCACCGGTGAGCCGTCGCCGAGGTACTGCGCGGGGTGGTTGCAGATCTGCTTGATGCGCGTGATGGTGGCCAGCACCAGGCCGCGACGCGCCATGCCCTGGCGCTCCTCGAGGCGGGCCTGCACGTCCTGCACCAGCGCGGTGTAGAGGGCGGCCTGCTCGGTGGTCATCTCGACGGTGATGATCTCCTCGTTCTTCTCCGGCAGATCGTCGATGATCGTCGGGTCCGTCTTGAGGCGGCGGAGGATGAAGGGGGCGGTGAGCAGGCGGAGGCGCTCGGTCATCTGCTCGTCGTGCTCGCGCTCGATGGCCTTGGCGAAGTGGTTGCGGAAGAAGCTGGTGGACCCGAGGACGCCCGGGTTGCAGAAGTCGAGGATGGAGCGCATCTCCGAGAGGCGGTTCTCCACCGGGGTGCCGGTCAGCGCGACGCGGTGGCGGCTGGGCAGGGAGCGCACGGCCCGCGACGCCCGGGTGGTGGAGTTCTTGATGGCCTGCGCCTCGTCGAGGACGACGCGGTCCCAGGGGATCTGCCCCAGCTCGTGGAAGTCGCGGCCGACGACGCCGTAGCTGGTGACCACGAGATCCGCCTCCGCCACGCGCGCCGCCAGCTCCTCACCATGCAGGCGGTCGGAGCCGTGCTGGACGATGACGCGCAGCCCCGGCACGAAGCGCGCGGCCTCCTTTGCCCAGTTGCCCACCACGGAGGTCGGCGCGACGACGAGTGTGGGGCCGGTGGCCTCCCCACGGTCGTGCTCGATGGCCAGCAGCGCGAGGAGCTGCAGGGTCTTGCCCAGGCCCATGTCGTCGGCGAGGACGGCGCCGAGGTTGTTGCGGGACATCCAGTACAGCCAGTCGACGCCGCGGCGCTGGTAGTCGCGCAGGTCCGCGTGGACGGTGTCGGGGATCTCGATCCGCTGCGGGGCCTTCGTGGTCAGCGCCTCCGGCCCGCCGAGCAGCGCCGTGTGCCACGTCGAGCCGGTGAACTCCACCGGGTCCTGCGCCATGGACTCCAGCGCCATCTGTCGCAGTTCCGCGAGGGTGACCTCGCCGAAGCCCTCCTGACCGGCGTGCTCGGCGTTGAACTCCGCGCGCCGGCGTTCGACGTCGGCGACGAGCGCCTCCCAGCCGGGCTGCTCCAGCACGCGGGCGCGTTCGGCGAGGGCGGCGGCCTTCTCCAGTTCCTTACGACGCCGCTTCCGTGAGGTCGCCGCCAGCTCCTCCATGTAGGAGGTGATCCTGTTCAGTGCCGACGTGTCGGCCATGACCCACTCGCCGCGCAGCTTGATCAGACCCGACTTGGAGCGCACGAGCTCGGTCATCTCGTCGTCGGTGAGCTCGATGTCGCCGACGGACATCCGCCAGTTGTACTCGACGAGCTGGTCGAGGCCGAAGTGCTTCTGGGTGGCGCCGGTGGCCGGGTCGCCGACCTCCGTCGTCTCCAGGCGGGCCTTCGTCTCGTACGCCGACCACGCCTTGGGCAGCATGACGGTGTACCCCGCGTCCTGCAGCTTCGGCACGGCCCCGCCGATGAAGTCGACGATCTCGGAGGTGGAGAGGTGGACGTCCCAGTCGCCGTTGCGTTCCTCGTGCCGCTCGGCGTGGCGGGTGCGCTTGTCCGGGTCGAGCAGGTCGGTGATCGCGATCGCCTGGCGCTGCGCGAGACGGAGCTTCTCGACGCTCCCCCGGTCCAACTCCTCCGCCCGGATCGGCAGCGGCGCGTCCGTCCCCGAGCGCACCTGCACGCGCACCGGCCAGGTGGCGTCCTCCGGGTCGCCGGAGGTCTCCGCCAGCTCATCCTCGCGGGGCGGCTCCTCGACGATGAAGACCATCTGCAGGTCCACCGCGGTGATGGAGTCCTTCCAGTCGTTCATCGCCCGCAGCAGCGTCGGCCCACCGCGGCGCAGCGGGGTGGAGTTCATGAGCGAGTCCGCGAAGTCGTGCCACGGGTAGGGGCGGGTGGACGTCGCCAGGTCCTGCAGCAGGTCGGCGGCGATCCAGTGGACGAGGTGGTCGGCGATATCCTCGATGCCCTTGTTGTTGGCGGTGAGGATGCCGGGGGCCGCGGCGATCATCTCCGCCAGCCAGCCGCGCTCCCCCAGCCCGGAGGCCAGCTGCCAGTGCGGCCACCACTGCCCGTCCTCGAAGACGAGCTTGGGCACGACGCGCCCCGCCTGGACGAATCGCGACAGGCCGGCGTTCATCTGGATGAGCCACATGAGGTCCGGGGCGATCGACGCCCGCTGCCGCCTCGTCGCCGCGGCGCCCGGGTGCAGGAGGAAGGAGAGCTGGTTGAGCACCTCCACCGCGTGCTCGGGGGCGTAGGCGGCGGTGGGGATCCGCAGGGAGACCTTCTTGCCGCGCGGGGTGCGCAGCTCGACCTCGAGGCGGTGCCGGTAGGCGCGGTCGTCGAGAAGCGAACGGGCGGCGGGCGGGAACAGTTCCTCCGGCACGGATGACGGCAGCACGACGCGGTGCCCCTCCACCTGCTCGAGCCACAGGTGGAGCCCGGAGGTCGTCCACAGACCGTGCAGGAGGAAAGAAGGCATAAAGACCTTTTTACCACCGATGGCCGATCGTTACGCTTTTGTTAACGACAGGCTCCGCGCAGGTCATTCCACGGGAATCCCAATAATATGACTTCAGTCACAGTAATCTGAGGGGTAGTCAATTGGGCACATCCTCCCGACCTGTCTACGTTCGATGCGTCCCACAAAATGGAAAGGAACGACGATGACCGAGACCACGTGGTTCATCATCGCCATCATCATCTACATGGCGGCGATGCTGGCGATCGGCTACTGGAGTTACACCAAGACAGACAAATACGACGATTACGTCCTCGCGGACCGCAAGCTCAACCCCTTTGTCGCCGCGATGTCCGCCGGCGCCTCCGACATGTCCGGCTGGCTCCTCATGGGCCTGCCCGGCGCCCTCTTCGTCACGGGTATGAGTGAGCTGTGGATCGCCGTCGGTCTGCTCATCGGTGCCTGGGCCAACTGGATGTGGGTCGCCCCGCGTCTGCGCGCCTACTCCGAGGTGGCCAACAACTCCATCACGCTGCCCAGCTTCTTCGAGAACCGCGTGCACGACCGCTCCCGGGCGCTGCGCGTCATCTCCTCGATCATCATCATCTTCTTCTTCACGTTCTACGTGTCCTCCGGCATGGTCTCCGGCGGCCGCTACTTCGAGGCCACCTTCGGCGGCGAGTACCTCAACGGCATGCTCATCGTCGCCGCCGTCACCGTCGCCTACACCTTCATCGGCGGCTTCCTCGCCGTGTCCTACACCGACGCCGTGCAGGGCATGATCATGTTCGCCTCGCTCATCATCGTCCCGGTCATGGCGCTCATCGCCCTGGACAACCCCTCCGACATCTGGAGCTGGGCCGCGTCCAACGACTACGGCCCCTACACCGACGGCGTGGGCAACCCGACCTACTTCAACATGATCGCCGGCGTCTCCGCCGCCGCCATCATCGGTAACCTCGCCTGGGGCCTCGGCTACTTCGGCCAGCCGCACATCGTCGTCCGCTTCATGGCGCTGAACTCCCCGGCGCAGGCCAAGGTCGGCCGCTGGATCGGTGTCGGCTGGATGCTGCTGTGCATCCTCGGCGCCACCTTCACCGCGCTCATCGGCACCGTCTTCTTCTCCCAGAACCCGGACATCGCCGTCACCGACCGCTCCGCCTTCGAGACCATCTTCCTCGACATGGGCCGCATCCTGTTCCACCCGCTCATCGCGGGCCTGGTGCTCACCGCCGTGCTGGCCGCGATCATGTCCACCATGTCCTCCCAGCTGCTGGTCGTCTCCTCCTCCCTCATCGAGGACCTGTACAAGATCGTCGCCAAGAAGCTGCCGAGCGAGGGTGTGCTCATCAACCTGTCCCGTACCGCCGTGGTCGTCGTCGCCGTCATCGGTGCCGTCCTGGCGATCAACCCCTCCGACACCATCCTCGGCCTCGTCGGCTTCGCCTGGGCCGGTTTCGGTGCCGCCTTCGGCCCGCTCATGCTGGCCTCCCTCTACTGGAAGCGCCTCAACACCGCCGGCGCCATCGCCAGCATGGTCACCGGTGCCGTGGTCGTGTTCGTCTGGGGCAACTTCTTCGGCGACATCATCTACGAGATGGTCCCGGGCTTCATCGCCTCCACCATCGTCCTCGTCGTCGTCTCCCTGCTCACCTCCCCGCCGAAGCCGGAGGTCGAGCGCGAGTTCGACGAGGCCGCCAAGCTCAACACCGTGTTCAGGTCCGATGAGAACGTCGACATCGAGGCTGCCGCCGCCGAGGTGAAGAACAACTAGTTCACCGCCCGCGGGAACCTTCCGGGCCTCACACCAGTCCAATACCGGTGTGAGGCCCTTCCGTATCTATCTGCTCCTGTTGTCGGCGGCGACTCTGCTCGCCGCCACCACCGCACTCCCCCGCGCCCCGCTCGACGAAACCGACCTGCCCGCCCTGTCCGCCGTGCTCCCCCACGTCGCGGAGATCCCGCAACGCGCCCGCGTCCTCGGCTACGACCGCGCCGAGTTCGGGGCCGGGTGGGCCCCGTCCGCCGGGTGCACCGTCCGCGAACAGATGCTTCTCGACGCCGGCGCCGACCTCCTCTCCTGTCAGGTCACCACCGGCACGGCGCGGGACCCCTACACGGGGTCCGTCCTCGACCTGGCCGTGGACGTCGAGATCGACCACATCCTGCCCCTGTCCGCCGCCTGGGATCTGGGGGCGCACCGGTGGACGGCCGCCGAGCGCGTCGCCTTCGCCAACGACCCCCGCAACCTCGTGGTCACCTCCCGCGGCGCGAACCAGGCCAAGTCCGACCTGCTGCCCGCCGCCTGGATGCCGGACGATCGGCGGGCCCGCTGCTGGTACGCCCGCCGCCTGGCGGTGGTGGCCGCCACCTACTCCCTCCCCCTCCCGGTTACCGACAAAGTGTCGGCGCAGGCGGCGTGCCGAATGGACGAGGTCACCCGGGTCTGGTTAGGGTGGTCCGTGGATTTCTGATCATCCAACTTTCGACCTACTTCTGAAAGGCCTGCTCCCCAGCATGACCACGATCCTCATCGTCTTCCACGTCCTGGCGGCCGTGCTCTTCCTCGGCCCCGTCACCGTCGCGATCTCCACCTTCCAGACCCAGGCCGTCAAGGCCCAGGCCGGAGACACCCGCGCCGCCGGTGCCGCCTCCGTCCTGCACAAGCTGACCAACGTCTACGGCATGCTCGCCGCCCTGGTGCCGCTGCTGGGCGTGGGCATCATGATGACCGACTCCGCCTACTGGTCCGACGGCCGCTTCCACATCGCCATCACCCTGGCCGTCATCGCCTGGCTGATCCTCCTGTTCCTCATCATCCCGCGCCAGAAGAAGATGATGGGCTCCCTCGGCCTGCTCGACGCCGCCGACCACGACCCCGAGTCCGACGTCCTCCCGGCCGAGAAGTTCGACAAGACCAAGTCCCAGCTGTCCATGTTCGGCGGCATCTTCTCCCTGCTGTGGGTCATCATGCTCATCCTCATGTACTGGAGCCCCTTCTGATCCTCCCGCTGTCCGGCCCCGCCTCGTGCGGGGCCTTCCGCGATTCAGGGGGTCACGGTCTACAGCATCGACTCCGAGGGGTAGCCGCGTAGGACGGCCTCTGCCGCAGACCCTCGTCCTTCCTCCGGACACAGGCTGCTCAGATCCGGACGGTTGCTCCACTGGGGAAGCCGCGGAGCAGATCCTCGACCTCGGCGGCGGCGTGGTAGACCATGCCCCAACGGATGAGACCGGGGACGGTGTCGCGGCGCCCGAGGGCCTCCTCGACGAGGGCGGAGCGTTCGCAGTCGATGCCCAGGCGGCAGGTGGCCAGGTGGGCGACGAGCGCGGACTCCCATTCGGAGGCCGCCCCGTAGCGCCAGCCGATGACCGGGGCGGAGTGGATGACGCCCAGTTCCCAGGCGAGGACCCAGTTGGAGAGGTGCTCGATGATGGCGTGCATGGGGTTCACGCCCTCCTCGACCACGACGGGCAGCCTGTAGGGCGGGGTGATGCGGTTGAGGTAGGCCTCGGATTCGGTGTCGCGGTCGGCGACGATGACGGGGATGACCTCGCCCCGCCACAGGTTGCGTAGCATCTCCAGCTCGCGGGGGCTGACCAGCTCGGCGAAGTCCTCCAGGGCGGGGGCGTCCGGCGGACCGGGCCGGAACGGCAGGGGCCGGGGCGTGTCCTCGGCGACGGACCGGAGGGAAGTGAGGCGGTCGGCGACGACGGCGTCGTCGTGAAGCAGGTAGTAGACCTCCTGACCGTGGGTGCCGGGGGCGACGAGCAGGGAGGCACCGGGGCGCGGGACCCAGCCGCGCAGCGCCCACTCCTCCACCGGGCGCACGTCGACAGTGCCGACCCAGTCGAGGCGGTGGACGTCGCCGGCGACACTCGCGCCCCAGCGACGGTAGAGCTGCCAGCCGAGCGACAGGGCGGTGCCCAGCGGGAAGCGCGGGTTCTCGGCGACGAAGTCGAGGACCCACCGCTCGGCGGTCTCCCCGTGCTCGCCGGCCTTGAACAGCGCCAGCTCACTGCCGACGACACCGAAGGGGTCGTGGGCCAACCCGGGCCGGGCGTCGGTGGCCGGACGCTCCTGGCCGGGGACCGGCAGCGTCGGGTTGAGGTCCCCGCACAGCAGGTCCTCCATGACGGAGACGGTCTCGACGATCCGCCCCCAGTCGACGTCGCGCGGCGCGGGGAAGTCCGAGTGGTTCTCGATGAAGCGGAACGTGTCCACGTTGGCGTGGTGCGCCCCGAAACCGAGCCGCTTACCGACGACCCACGTCACGATCCCCACCTCCAGGTCGGAGACCTGCGCCTCACCGTTGCCGCACAGCTGCTCGCCGGCGCGGCGGCCCTGCGTCCACGCGATGAGCAGCTGGGCCGTGAGCGACAGGCCGAGGCCGACGATCTCCGGGCCCTCGGCATCGGGGTGGATGCGCAGGCAGTAGCAGGCGGTGTCGGGACGCAGCGTCGGCTGCGGGCGGCAGGAGGGGTTGCGGTTGACCGGCTCGATCCAGCCGAGCGGGCCGAGGTGGACGTCCCCGTCGACGGGCACGTCGGCCCACTCGAGCACCGTGCCCACCTTCCACAGGTGACTGAAGGCTCGCCGCTCCCGCTCCTCGATGTGCAGGGCGAACTGCCCCAGGTCGGAAGCCCCCTCCGCCGGTTCCGCGATCTCCCGTCCCGGCTCGTGGTCGACGGCGCCGACGAGATCCTCGCGGACGAGGTCGACGTCGAAAAGCAGGAACAGCTCGCGCTGCCGACCGTCCTCCCCCGTGACCAGCAGCGGGCGGGCGTCACGCGGGACGCGGTAGCCGTCGGACTCCCACTCGCGGCGGGTGGCCGGCAGGGGGCGGGTGATCCAGTCCTCGGAGATGCTGTCACGGATGACGTCCATGCCCCAGCGGCTGAGCACCTGCACCGCGATCTCCGCCGCCTGCAGCGCGCTGTACCGGGGGTTGGCCGCGAGGAACCGCAGAAACCAGCGCTGCACCAGAGCCCGGTCCTCGGGGAGGGTGATCAGCTGCAGGTGGGCGTTGATCGCGTCGAACTGGTTCACGGCCGTCTCCTCCGGTTGGTTCTGCACCCATCCCATCACATTGTCCCCACCGCGCCGACCATCGGCACCTCCGGGGAGTCCTACAATCAGGGCGTGACCCTCCACCCGCATGTCCGCCGTTTTCTCACCACCTCCCCCGCCGCCCCACCCCTGGACACCCGCAGCGTGGAGAACAACCGCGCGCACCTGGCACAGATGGTCCCACTCACCGGGGATCCCGCCCCTGTCGACCACGTCGCGGACACCCGCATCGCCGACGTCCCCGTCCGCGTCTACGTTCCCGCTGTCCCCGCTGTCCCCGCGGTCCCCGCTGCCGCCGGGCCCCTGCCGTGCGTCGTCTACTTCCACGGCGGCGGCTGGGTCACCGGCGACCTCGACCTCGCCGACACCACCGTGTGCGCCCTGGCCACCGGGGCGGGGCGGTCAGCGTCAGCGTCGGCTACCGCCTCGCCCCCGAGCACCCCTTTCCGGCGGCCGTCGACGACGCGCTCGCCGTGGTCGGCGCGGTCCTCGCGGGTGATACGGGTCTGCGCATCGACACCGGGCGGGTGGCCGTCGCCGGTGACAGCGCGGGCGCCAACCTCGCCGCCGTGGTGGCCCAGCAGTAGCGCGGACACTCCCCCGCCCTCGTCCACCAGGCGCTCTTCTACCCGGTCACCGACGCCTCCACGACCGACGCCGGTTCCTACCGTGCCTTCGGCGAGGGCCACGGCCTGAGCACCCGCGACATGGAGTGGTTCATCGGCCACTACGCCGGCACCGCCGACCGCCGCGACCCGCGCCTGTCCCCGCTGCACAACCCCGACCTCACGGGCCTGCCCCCGGCGACGATCATCACCGCCGGCTGCGACCCCCTCGCCTCCGAGGGCCGCGCCTACGGCCGCGCCCTCGTCAAGGCCGGCACGCGCGCGTCCGTCATCGAGTTCCCCGGCCAGATGCACGCCTTCCTCGACCTGGGGGCGCTTCTCGACGACGCCCTCACCGCCCGCCGCCTCGTCGCCGGAGAGCTGCGCGCGGCGTTTGCATGACGAACACCCCGCGCCCGGAGAAAGCTCCGGGCACGGGGTGTGTGCGTTCAGGTGCCGCTAGTCGCGCCAGCCGCCACGACGGTCGTCGCGGTCACGGCCGCCACGGTAGCCACCGCGGCCACCACGGTCATCGCGGTCACGGCCGCCACGATACCCACCGCGGCCACCGCGATCGTCACCGTCACGGTCACGCCAGCCACCACGGCCACCACGGTCTCCACGGTCGTCGCGGTCACGGCCGCCACGGTAACCGCCCCGGTCCTCGCGGGCCGGCGGACGGCCGGTGTCCTTCTCGATGTTGATGAGCTGACCCGAGATACGGGTGTCGGACAGACGACCCAGCACGGCCGGATCCATGTCCTTCGGCAGCTCGACGAGGGTGTGATCCACGGCGATGGTGATGCGGCCGAAGTCCTTGTTGGTCAGGCCGCCCTCGTTGGCCAGGGCGCCGACGATGGCACCCGGGCGCACGTGCTGACGCTTGCCGACGGCCAGGCGGTAGGTGGTGAAGTCACCGTCCCGATCGAAGCGGGAACGACGCTCGCCACGGTCACCGCGGTCTCCCCGGTCGTCGCGGTCGAAACGCCCACCGCGACGGTCGTCGCGGTCGAAGCGACCACCCCGGCGGTCATCGCGGTCGAAACGATCGCGGCGACGCTCCGGCGGGGCCTCCTTCATGAGGAACTCCTCGCCGGCCTGGGCCTGGGAGGCCAGGGCGGCGGCGACGTCCTCCATGGGGATGTCGTGCTCTTCGGAGTAGCGCTTGACGAGGGTGCGGAAAACGTCCATCTGCTTCGACTCGAGGGAGGCGGTGATGGAGTCGGCGAACTTCTCCTTGCGCGACTCGTTGACCTCGTCGACGGTCGGCAGGTCCATCTCCTCGAGCGGCGCGTTGGTGGCGCGCTCGATGGAGCGGAGCATGCGACGCTCACGCGGGGTGACGAAGAGGATCGCCTCACCGGTACGCCCTGCGCGGCCGGTGCGGCCGATGCGGTGGACGTAGGATTCGGTGTCGTTCGGGATGTCGTAGTTCAGCACGTGGCTGATGCGGTCGACGTCGAGGCCGCGGGCGGCGACGTCGGTGGCCACGAGGATGTCCAGACGGCCGTCCTTGAGCTGGTCGACCGTGCGCTCACGCTGGGCCTGGGCGATGTCGCCGTTGATGGCGGCGGCGGAGAATCCGCGGGCGCGCAGCTTCTCGGCGACCTCCTCCGTCTCGTGGCGGGTGCGCACGAAGACGATCATGGCCTCGAATTCGGTGACCTCGAGGATGCGGGTGATCGCGTCGAGCTTGTTACGGTGCGCGGTGAACAGGAAGCGCTGCGTGATGTTGGTGTTGGTCCGGGTCTCGGACTTGACCGTGATCTCGTGCGGGTCGTTGAGGTACTGCTTGGAGATGCGGCGGATGCCGTTGGGCATCGTCGCGGAGAACAGTGCGACCTGCTTCTCACCGGGGGTGTCCTCGAGGATGCGCTCGACATCCTCCTGGAAGCCCATGTTGAGCATCTCGTCGGCCTCGTCGAGGACGAGGAAACGCAGACGGGAGATGTCGAGGGAGCCCTTCTCCAGGTGGTCGATGACACGACCCGGGGT
The DNA here is from genome assembly GCF_900177745.1 of Corynebacterium pollutisoli. Classification (GTDB taxonomy): domain Bacteria; phylum Actinomycetota; class Actinomycetes; order Mycobacteriales; family Mycobacteriaceae; genus Corynebacterium; species Corynebacterium pollutisoli. The sequence continues at coordinate 231,687 of NZ_FXAR01000005.1, forward strand.
GCCCACGATGATCTGTGCGCCGCGGCGCAGGCCGGACAGCTGGATGCCGTAGGCCTGGCCACCGTAGATCGGCAGGACGTTGATCTTGCCCAGGTGGTCGGCGAAGGACTGGAAGGAGTCCGCGACCTGGAGCGCGAGCTCACGGGTCGGGGCGAGGACCAGCGCCTGCGGGGAGCGGTCCTCGATGTCGATGCGGGCGAGGATCGGCAGCGCGAAGGCCGCCGTCTTGCCGGTACCGGTCTGGGCGAGACCGACCACATCGTTGCCCTGCATCAGCACAGGGATGGTCTGAGCCTGGATGGCGGAGGGGGTCTCGAAACCCACCTTCTGCACCGCGTTGAGGACGGCGTCGGGCAGGCCCAGGTTGTCGAACCCGTTCCCCTTGCCCTGATCCTCTGAGGCTTCGTCGTTGGTCTTTTCGTTGTCAGCGTTGTCCGAGTTCTCGTTCTTCACGTTCTCGGAGTCGGCGGCCTCAGAAGTATCCGCGTCCCTGGTGTCCAGATCCGCCTGGGCCGGTGCGTCGGGATCAATGATGTCCTCGACGGTCAGCGGCCCGGTGGAGGCGGATGCAGCCTGCGCTGCGTCACCTTGCGGGTTTTCCTGAGATTCCGACAGATTAATGTCATCCGGCTCGTTCACGCCGCCGGTGGCGTTATCGGTAATGCTCATTGCCTGCCCAGAGTACGCCACTTGCTGTGGGAACACCATTTCGCCGCAGGTGTTCTCCGTCGCATTTACAGGCGGATGGACATGACCGTCACCTGCTCGGTCTGGTAACCGAGCCGGCGGTAGAAGCTGCGGACCGCGTGGTTCTCCTCCCGGATCATCAGCTGCAGCTTGCCCACTCCCCGACCCCGCAGCCACTCCTCCGCGGCGTGCATGATCTCCTCGCCGAGGCGCATGCCCTGCCGGTCCGGGCTCACGGCCACGTAGTAGACCCATCCGCGGTGCCCGTCGAAGCCGACCATCGCCGACGCCACGAGCGTGTGGCCGTCGGTGCCGATGAGCACCGTCGAACCGTCATTGGCCAGGGCCTTCCTCGCGTCCGCGACAGGATCATTCCACGGCCGCGTCAGCCCCGTCGCCTCCCACAGGGCGACGACCTCCGGAATGCGGTCTTCTGAAAGGGTCGAGATGATCATGCTATGAGTGTATGCGGTTCCGGTCATGCTTATCGACGACGGGACGTCCGACCTCCCCGTTCCCGCCATCTTCTCCGTATCGTGGGCGGCATGAACACCGATAACCCCGCAGATACCCAGGACATCCGCCCCCTCACCGACGAGGAGCAGGGCTGGATCGACCAGAACTGGCAGATCGCCAGTGGGCAGGGCATGACCAAGGACACCGACTCCCTCACCCTCGGCTACCAGGCGGCACGTGGCAAGTGGGAACTCGCGCCAGCGGACGACCGCCCGCGTGCCGAGCACAGCGTCGTCGGCCTCGGCGCCCTCATCGGCCAGTACATCTGCAACTTCACCGACTTCGAGTGGGGCGTGCGCGGCGAAGGCAGCAGCGCCCAGTGGGTCCTGACCAACCCGGACGGCGAGATCATCGAACCCATGCAACGTATGGCCGAGCTCTGGAGCGGCTCCATGAAGAAGACCGTGGGCGGCTACGTCGACGAGGTGTTGGAGAAGTACAGCGGGGAAAGGTAGGAAAATGGGCGGTCGACTCACTGTCTGGCGCGCGGGTTGATTGGTCAAGTCCGCGGAAGTGGTGTATCTGCCTTTCGATAAAACAAGCAGCATGACGGTGTCAGGGACCGGCACGAGCCCGATGGTGAGACTGGCTC
>NZ_FXAR01000002.1 GCF_900177745.1 Corynebacterium pollutisoli
CGGTCATGGCCCGCAGGGCCTGCAACGCAGCAACGGTGTTCATGCCCCGGACACTAAACCGGAAACAACGCGGCGTCGACAAGCAACCAACCCGGTCTGTGGATAACCACCGTCTATCCACAGAAACCGGCATTTCTGCCTAGCTACCGGTTGACAGAGTCAGTCGATGGATACTCCGATCCACACCGGCTCGGGCACGAGGGTCACGCCGAAGACCTCGCGCACCCCGTCGCGGACCTCCCGCGCCAGGGCGACCAAGTCGGATGTCTTCGCCGCCCCGCGGTTGGTGAGGGCCAGGGTATGTTTCGTCGACAGGCGCACGGGCGCCCCGTCACCGGGGTGGCCCTTCGCGAAGCCCGCCCTTTCGATGAGCCAGGCGGCGGAGAGCTTCTCGCCCCCGTCGGCGGGGAAGCGGGGCATGCGGTCGGCGTCGTCGTCACCGCGGGTGGCGCGGACCGCGGCCTGCACGGCGTCGGCCACCGCGGGATCCACCACGGGGTTGGTGAAGAAGGAGCCGGCCGACCAGGTGTCGTGGTCCTCCTCGACGACGACCATGCCCTTGCCGCGGCGCAGTTCAAGTACGGCGTCCCGGACGGCGGCCACGGGCCAGCGTGCGGTCCCGCCCATTCGACGCGCGAGTTCACCGAAGCGCAGCGGTGCGGACAGCCCGTCGGTGGACAGGTGCAGCTCGACGGCGAGCACGACGCCCCGGGAGGTGAACTTGAGGTTGGAGTAGCGGTAGGCGAGGTCCAGGGAGGATGCGGGCACCCACGAGACGGTGCCGGTGGGGCGGTCGAGCAGCTGCACCTGCACGAGGACGTCAGCGATTTCCGCGCCGTACGCCCCGACGTTCTGCACCGGGGTGGCTCCGGCGGAGCCGGGGATGCCGGACAGGCACTCGATGCCGCCGAGTCCGGCGGACACTGCGGCCGCCACGACGTCGTCCCACACGGCGCCGGCCCCCGCCACGACGCGGCCGGTCGCCACGTCGACGTCGAGTGAGTCGTTCTCCAGCAGGACGACCACGAGGTCGAGGTCTCCGTCGGCGACGACGAGGTTGGATCCCCCGGCGACGACGAGGAGGGGGACTGAGTGGGCGTCGAGAAGCGTGACGACCTCGGCCACCGCCGACGCGGTCGCGCACCGCACCACAGTGCGGGGCCGCCCGCCGAGGTGGAGGGTGGTGAGATCGGCGAAGGTCAGGCGGTCGTCGAGGGTGACGTCTGCCAGCTCGCTGAGACGTGACTGAATGTCGTGGGTCAGAGATGAGTCGCTCACGTGCTTAACGGTAGTCTGTTATCTATGGCAACCCGCAGTGAGAACACCGTAACCATCAACCAGCCGGTCGAGAAGGTCCATGCCGCGCTGACGAATCCCGACTACTGGGCATTCATCGCCAAGAACCTCTCCCCTGAGCCGGGTGAGGTCAATGAGTTCCAGCAGACCGAGGGCGGCGCTGTCGCCACCCTGTTTGAGGTCCTGCCGCTGGACATCCTCCCGGAGGCCGTCCGCGCGATGATCTCCCAGGCGCTGAAGGTCAAGCGTGTCGTCACCGTCGGCCCGCTGGCCGACAACGCGTCGGCCGTCACCTACACCGCCGACGTCAAGGGCACCCCGGTGGACTTCTCGGGTGACATCAACGTCTCCGGCGATGACGCCACCACCACTCTCGCCTACAACAACGAGGTCTCCGTGAACATCCCGTTCATGGGCCCGGCCATCGAGCCGAAGGTCGCCGAGGCGCTCGGTGACCTGTTCAACAACGAGGGCGAGCTGACCAACCGCTGGATCGGCGAGAACGCCTAGGCGTTCCTCGTTTCCCACTGCTCCACCCATGGCCGACCATGCCCACAACCTCCGTGCGGAGGCGGGGCGTGGTCGGCCTTTCGGCGTCATCACCCGCGGCACGACCGGCTTCAACCGGTTGCGGCGTTCCGACCGGTGGGCGGTGCATCATCCGCGCCTCCGGCGCCTGCTTCTCGACGCCCCCTCTCCCCCGCTCGCCGTCGACGTCGGCTACGGTGCCTCCCACACCACGACCGTCGAATGGGCGCAACGGCTGCGCACGATCCGCCCGGACCTGGAGGTCGTGGGCCTGGAGATCGACCCGGAGCGGGTGCTGCCCCCGCGGGACGGGGTGCGTTTCGAGCTCGGTGGTTTCGAGCTGGCGGGCCACCGACCGCAGCTGGTCCGCGCCTTCAACGTGCTGCGCCAGTACGACGTCGACCAGGTCGAGACCGCCTGGGAATCCGTGCTCACCCGCCTGGCGCCCGGCGGGCTGTTCATCGAGGGGACGTGTGACGAGATCGGGCGCCGCGCGGCGTGGCTGCTCCTCGACGCGGACGGCCCGGTGTCGCTGACGCTGGCGTGGGAGCCGTGGGACGTCGAGAAGCCGTCCGACGTGGCGGAACGCCTGCCGAAGATCCTCATCCACCGCAACGTACCGGGCGAGCGGATCCACGCGCTGCTGACCGCCGCCGACGACGCCTGGTTCCGGGCCGCCGGCTGGGAGCCCTACGGCCCGCGCGTGCGGTGGCGGCAGGCCCGGCAGATGCTCATCGACGACGGCTGGCCCGTCGACCCCGTCCGCCGGACGTTGCGTGACAATCTCCTGACGATCCCCTGGGCTGCGGTTGCCCCCACCCCCTAGGCTGCGCCACACTGTCTGTCATGGCATCTGTCTGGAAGTTCCTCGTCGGCGTGCTCGTCGGCCTTCTCGTTCTGCTGCTCGTGGTGGAGTTCGGCCTGCGCTGGTTCATCGGCAACGAGCTGCGCTCCAGCTTCGAGGAGCAGGCCGCCGCTGACGGGGTGACCATGGAGGAGGATCCGACGATCGCCTTCGGCAGCACCCCGCTCGTGCTGTCCGCGGTGCAGGGCACGATCCCCGACGTGGAGATCACCACCCCGTCCACCCTGCAGGCCACCGACCAGGGTTTCCTCGGCCAGCCGCGCGCGCACGTCGTCCTCACCGACCTCGACATCTCCGACACGGACAACCCGGTCGCCGCCCACATGGTGGCCACCACCGAGGTGCCGGACGAGTTCCTCCTGGACACCGTCCAGCGCGCCATGCGGGAGGAGGGTGCCGACGGCGGTCTCGTCCAGATCACCGGCCTCACCGCCAACACCGTCGACAACACGCTCGACCTGGAGTTCAACGGCGGAGCAGCCGTGCTCAACCTCATCCCCCGCCCCGTCGACGGCAACCTCACCTTCGAGGCGGCCGGCGCGTCACTGTTCGGGTTCGGCCTGCCCCAGCAGGTCTCCGACCTCATCACCCGCGGCCTGCAGCAGGGCGTGCAGGAGCAGGCCGGTGACTTCCGGATCGACGCCTTCGACGTCATCGACGGCGGTGCCCGCCTGCAGCTCAGCGGCGAGAACGTGGCCCTCAGCGAGGTGGCGGACACACAGCTGCCACGTCGCTGACCGCGACCCGGTCCGCGCCCGCGTCGAGAGCGTCGATGACGGCGTCGAGGGAATCGGCCAGGAGGGTGTGCGGCAGATCCCCGCTCATCGACGTCCCCACCAACCGCTCCGCCCCCGCCAGCGCGGCCGCGTCTGCCAGGGCGCGGGCGGAATCCGCGCCACGCCCCGCATCGAGGTGGACGGCCAGGGTGACCGGCGGCGGCACGGCCTCCCGCACGGCGACGATCTCCGCCAGCAGGGCGTTGGGGTCCGCGATGTGGGGGTCGGTGGCCAACCAGATCTCCGTGGCCCCCTGTGCGACGGCCAGCCGGGCCTCCGCCGCCTTCACCAGCGTGTGATGACGCCCGGAGGGCCAGCCCACGACCGCGGCGACCGTCAGACCCTCCGTGTCCCCCGACGACTGCAGGGTGGAGGGGGCGAGCACCACGCCCCGCAGGCCCGCGGAGCGGGCCCGGTCGACGCCGTCGCCGACGACGGGGGCGTCGACAAGCAGAAGAAAAGCGTGGCCCGAAAGCCACGCTGCGTCACTGGTCACCAGCCGTAGTTGCCGTTGACGATGGACTTGAGGTGCGGACGCACATCGAACCAGTAGACGCCGATCGCCACGATGCCGGCCCACGACAGGAACGGCACGCGGGTGATCACCACGAAGGCGGAACCGACGAGGATGGCCACCCAGATCCACTTCGACTGCCGGTCACCCGCCTGGTAGGCGTCGTCGCGCGTCGTCACCGCGAACGCGGCTCCCACCACACCGCACAGGGCGATGAGGGCGTAGAGGATCATTTCGAAGAGATTGAGACCGGCGATCAGCGACATGATGGTTCTTAATTGTCCTTGGTGTTCGGGGGCGGGACGTCCTCGGTGCTGACGACCTCGCCGTCAATCATATGCGGCACGCCTTCTTCCGTGGTGGTCGAGGGGGTCTCATCCTTGTCGACGACCGTGCCGGCACGCGCAATGAGGTCGTCGAGGCGGGCGCGCAGATCGTCGATGAAGGAACGCTCACCCTCGGTCTCCGTGGCGGCACGGCGGGCGCGGGCCTGCTCGACGGTCTCGTCGAAGGTGGCACGCACGGAGGCGACGGCGCTGTGGAAGGCGGACTTCGCCTCGGTGGCGGAGGTGGAGTCCTTCGTCTCACCCGCGGCGCGACGGGCGGAACCCGCGAGATCACGGATGATCTCCTCCGCGCGGCTGGCGAAGTTGAGGGACACGTTCTTGTAGTCCTCGGTGGACTTGGCACCCGACAGACCCGCGCGGGCCTCCTGGGTGGCCGTGCGGAAACGCTCCTTCGCCGACTCCTTGCCCACGTTGGCCGCGTCACCGGAGTACACGCTGTGCACGTCGGAGGGGGCGTCGGTGCGCTCACGGTCCGCGCGGAAGCGCTCCCCGAAGTCGGAGACCACGTCGCCGAGACGGGCACCGGCGGAGACCCAGGCCTGGAAGGGCTCACGCAGGTTGTCCAGCACGGAGTTGTTCTGCTCGGGGGTGGTGTTGGTGTTGTCGTTCGGGGAGGTCACGGGACTGTCCCTTTCTGTGTCGGTCACGCTCCGAAGAGCAGGTGATTCACAGTGTAAATAGCTAATCCGGCGAGCGCACCAACAATTGTTCCGTTGAGCCTGATGAACTGCAGATCCTTGCCCACCATGAGCTCGATCTTGTCGCTCGCCTCCGCCGCGTCCCAGCGCTCCACGGTCTCCGAGATGATGGCCGTGACCTCGCCCGCGTAGTTGTCCGCCAGGAAGGCCGCCGCGCCGGTGATACGCCGGTCGAGGCTGGCGCGCAGCTGCGGATCCGTCTGGATGTTCGTGCCCCATGTGACACACAACTCGGAGATCTTGGTGCGCAGCAGGGACGTCTCGTCCTCGGCGGCGTCGATGAGCGAGGCCGAGGCGGTCGCCCAGATCGCGGCCGCCGCCCCCTGCACCGGGGTCGAACCCAGCAGGTCGTGCTTGAGACCCTCGATGCGCGCGATCATCGTCGGATCGTGCTGCAGGTCCTCGGCCAGATCCTGCAGCGCCCGGCGAATCGCGTGCCGGGCCTCGTGCTCCGGATCATTCGCGACGGCCGCCGTGAACCCCACCAGCTCCTTGTACACCTTCGCCCCGACGAGATCCTTCGCGAACTTCGGTGCCCACTGCGGCGTCCGCTCGTCGATGAGACTGATGACGGTCTCCTCCATCCCCAGCACCTTCCGGTGCGCCCAGGTGACGACCTCCTGCACCACCGGCTCCGTGCGACCGTCCTCGATGAGGTCGGCGAGCAGGCGGCCGGCGGGCGGACCCCACTGCGGCTCCGTGAACCGGTCGATGAGCTGGGTCTGGATGAGCAGCTCCGCGTCCTTCGGGTCGAGGGCCCGGACCGCGTTGGCCGTCAGCCGCCCGGCCTCCCGGGACACCTTCTCCGCATTGGGTTCCTGGGCCAGCCAGGAGCCGAGCTTCTCGGGGATGTTCGCCGAGGACACCTTCTCGGTGATGAGCTCCGCGTTGAGGAAGTTCTCCCCCACGAACTCCGACAGCGCCTGACCCAGCTGGTCCTTCTTCTTCGGGATGAGCGCCGTGTGCGGGATGGGGATCCGCATCGGGTGGCGGAACAGGGCGGTCACCGCGAACCAGTCCGCCAGACCACCCACCATGCCAGCCTCCGCGGCCGCGCGGACGTACCCCACCCACACCGGGGCCCCACCCGGCTGGTTCTGCCACCAGCTGCACGCCAGGAAGATGACCGCCGCCACCACCAGGAGGCTGGTGACGAAGATCTTGTGGTTCCGCAACGTGCGGCGACGCTGCGCCTCGACCTCCGGGCTGGGACCGGGGACGGAGCGGGCGTCGCGAAGCTCGAGCTGACTGTGCCTACCCATGTCGACCATTATCCTCAGAGCATCTCGAAGGCGAGCATGAGGATGTTGATCGACGTGAGGATCGTGATCAGCGTGATGAGGACGATGATGATGTTGCGACGCACGTCCCCCAGCCTACGGACCCGACAACGGCGAAGGCCCGCCCCCGGGGTGGGGACGGGCCAGACGGGCCGAAAGACGTCAGCTGAAGTTAGTTGATGCGTCCGGTGGTGTCGCGGTACTCGCGGTAGTAGCGACGACCGCGGTGGATGAGACCGAAGCCGGCGGCCAGCAGAACAACTGCGATGACGGCGCCGATGATCATGTACAGCGTGGTGTCGTACTCGGCGACGGTGACGCCCTGACCCCAGATGAGGGTCGCGGCCATCCAGATCATGATGCCGAAGCCCGCCAGGGAGGTGAGCACCAGACCCATGCCGATCCAGGTGGAGGAGCGCTCCAGGGAGGAGTGCGGCGCACTCAGGGAGTTGGGCTCGTAACCGTCGATGTAGGAGTCGTGGAGCTTCGGAGCGTAGTCCGGGAAGCTCTCGGATGCCTGATCGGCGACCGCAAAGTTGTTGGAAGCCATTGCTTACTCGCTTTCGTCTCTCGTGACTCGGGTGACCCCGAGCTTAGTCGTCCTTGCCGCGGAAGGCGGCGCGTGCGCGCTCCTTGGTGACGGCGGCGACGGCGGTCAGCGGGATACCCGCCGGGCAGACGTCGGCACACTCACCGAAGAGGGTGCAGTGACCGAAGTTGGTCTCGAGCTCGTCGACCATGTGACGGGCGCGCTTGCCACGCTCCTCCTTGCCCAGCGGCATGAGAGAGAGGTGGACCAGCTTCGCGCCGGTGAACAGGTGCGCAGCACCGTTCGGGCAGGCGGCGACGCAGGCGCCACAGCCGATGCAGGCGGCGTGATCGAGAGCGAACTCGGCGGTCTCGTGGTTGACGTGCAGGGTGTCGGCGTCCGGGGCGGTGCCGGCGTTGATGGAGACGTAGCCACCCTTCTGCATGACGCGTTCCAGGGAGGAACGGTCGACGACCATGTCCTTGATGACCGGGAAGGCAGCGGAACGCATCGGCTCCAGCTTGAGCACGTCACCGTCGTTGTAGCCGACCAGGCGCTGCTGGCAGGCCGGGGTGTTCTGGCCGGGGCCGTGCGGGCGGCCGTTGACCATGAGGCCACAGGTGCCACAGATGCCCTCACGGCAGTCCGAGGCGAACATGTACGGCTCCTTGTTCTCCTCGACCAGACGGTTGTTCACGTGGTCGAGCAGCTCCAGCACCGACATCTGCGGCACGGCGTCCGGGACCTCGACGGTCTCGAAGGCACCCTCGTGGGTCGGTCCGGCCTGACGCCAGATCTCAAGTGTCAGCTTCATTACTTGTAGTTCCTTGTCTGCAGCGGGATCGATTCGAAGTAGAGCGGGTCAGCGTGGCGGATGAACTTGCCCTCGCCTGCCGGCTCCCACGCGGAGACGAAGCACCAGTTCTCATCGTCGCGTTCGGCCTCGCCGTCCTCGGACAGGTGGTCGTCACGGAAGTGTGCACCACAGGACTCGTCGCGGTCGAGTGCGTCGACACACATGAGCTCGCCCAGGTCGATGTAGTCGGCGACGCGGGCGGCGTACTCGAGAGCCTGGTTCATGTAGTTCTGCTCGCCCGGGATCTGGACGTTGGTCCAGAAGTCCTCGCGGAGGGCGCGGATCTTCACGATCGCGTCCTGCAGGTCCGGGACGTTACGGGAGACGCCGCAGGCGAAGTACAGCAGCTCGCCGAGCTGACGGTGGTAGTACTCGGCACCGTGCGGGTTCGGGCCCTTGATGTTGAGCAGGCGGTCGATGCGTGCCTGGGCGCGCTCGACGGCCTCGGCGGCCTCCGGGGAGTCAGCCGGCAGAACGTCCTCGCCGAGGTGGTTGGCCAGGTAGTTCGGGATGGTGAACGGCAGGGTGAACCAGCCGTCGACGGAGGCGGACAGCAGCGAGTTGGCGCCCAGACGGTTGGCACCGTGGTAGGTCCAGGAGGCCTCGCCGGCGGCGAACAGGCCGTTGAGGGAGGTCATCTCGTTGAAGTCGGTCCACAGGCCACCCATGGTGAAGTGGCAGGTCGGGGCAATGCGCATCGGGGTGGTGTAGGGATCCTCACCGATGGCGTCCTGGTACATCTCGAAGAGGTTGGAGTAACGCTCGCGGATGGTGTCCTTGCCGAGGCGCTCGATGGCGTCGCGGAAGTCCAGGTAGGCGGAGTTGTGCAGCGGGCCGACGCCGAGACCGGCGTTGATCTGCTGGGAGATCGCACGGGAGGCGACGTCACGCGGGACCAGGTTGCCGAACGCCGGGTAGCGGCGCTCCAGGAAGTAGTCGCGCTCCTCCTCCGGGATGGTGTTCGGATCGCGGTCGTCCTTCGGCTCCTTCGGGGACCAGATGCGGCCGTCGTTACGCAGCGACTCGGACATCAGGATGGTCTTCGACTGCCAGGTCGCGTTGACCGGCAGGCCGGTCGGGTGGAACTGGATGAAGGCCGGGGAGGCGAAGTAGGCACCGTGCTCGTACGCACGCATGAGGGCGCCTGCGTTGGAGTTCTTGGCCAGGGTGGACATGTGGTACACGTTGCCGTAACCGCCGGTCGCCAGGATGACGGCGTGGCCGGTGTGAGCGGTCAGCTCACCGGTGATGAGGTTACGGGTGACGATGCCCTCACAACGCTTGTTGTCGTCCTTGTTGGTGACGATGAGGTCGACGACGTCAGCGTGGGTGAAGATCTCCACGTTGCCCAGGCCGATCTGGCGGGTGAGCGCAGAAGCGGTGGACAGCTGGAGCTGCTGACCTGTCTGGCCACGGGTGTAGTAGGTGCGGGACACCTGCACACCACCGAAGGAACGGGTGGCCAGGGTGCCGCCGTACTCGCGGGCGAACGGGGCGCCGATGGCGTTCATGTGGTCGATGACGCGGCCGGACTCGATGGCCAGACGCCAGCAGTCGGACTCACGGCAGCGGTAGTCGCCGCCCTTGACGGTGTCCTTGACGTGGCGGTACGCGCCGTCGTTGTCGACCTTCTTGCCGCGGGCGGAGTTGACGCCACCCTGGGCGGCGATGGAGTGCGCACGGCGCGGGGCGTCGTGGTAGGTGAACACCTTCACGTCGTAGCCCAGCTCGCCGAGTGCGGCGGCGGCGGCGCCACCGGACAGGCCGGTGCCGACGACCAGGACCTTGAACTTGCGGCGGTTCAGAGGAGACACAAGGTTCATGTGCTCCTTCTGGTAGTCCCACATCTCCTTGGTCGGGACGCCCTTGGGCTCGGCGTTGTCGAGGACGGTGCCCGGCACGACGCCCTCGACGATGGAGGCGGGGTGACGGAACTCAGGACGAGAAGCAGTCTCGGTGTTGCTCATATTTTTCAGAACTTCCCTTCAGGACCTAGCTGAGCCAGCCCAGAGCGATGGACAGCGGCATCGAGATGTTGCCGATCATGACGATCGCCGGCACCAGGTAGGCGACGACGAGCAGGACCTTGCGCCAGCGCAGGCCGGTGATGCCGAGGTCGGACACGGCCAGCCAGATGCCGTGGGACAGGTGCAGGAACAGGACGACCATGGCGAGGATGTAGAAGATGGCGACCGGCCAGCGGGAGAAGCTGGCGATGAGGTTCGCGTAGATCTCGCCGTGGGCGAAGGTCTCCGGCGCGGCCGGGGTGACGCCCATGGTGAGGTCCAGGATGTGGAAGACGATGAACAGCAGCAGGATGATGCCGGTGATGAGCATCGTGCGGCTGGAGAAGGTGTTCAGGCCGCCGACTAGGTTGGTACGGGCGAACTTGCCGCGGGAGACGCGGGAACGGCCGTGCAGGGCGAATGCACCGTGGATGTGGAGCACGACGGCTGCCAGCAGGACGATGCGGAAGATCCACAGGAATCCCTCACGCGGGAAGATCGGCGCACCCATGGTGCGCAGCCACTCGCCGTACTCGTTGATCGCGGCGACGCCGTTGTGGTCCGGCATGAAGATCTTCAGGTTACCGACCATGTGAACCAGGACATACAGTCCGAAGATCAGGCCGGTGATGGCCATCACGAGCTTGATGGCCCAGGTCGGGTAGGACGGCCGCTCGCGCAGCGGCTTCTCAGTGATTTTGCCGTGGACGATTGCGTCCCGGTCTGCGTTCTTAACAGTCATGGCACCTCCAGTGTCGCTCATACTTTACGGTCACTCCCCCGGTCGCGACCACTTTCGGACAACCTCGTCGAGCACTTCCCCCCGTTGTCACACCCGCACCAGGGGCCGCGTAAGGCGAGCCTAACCTCAACTGATCCGCGCCGAAATGTGCATAAAACGTCGCCAGCCACGGTCCGGAGAGGCTATGGGGGCGGTTTTGTTCCCGTTTCGGGGGAGTTCCCAGAATATTGTGAGGTTGCTCACCCGGTTCCCGACCCCCGACGCATCCCACCCCGTTAGGTATCAAACTTTCGGCTAATTACTCACGTGTCAGGGTTTTTCTCCACTCGATTCACGGCACGCAACAGTCTTCCCACGCAAAGTTCGCAATTTGGCTTATGAGTGAGGCCCGTCACGCTACTATGTCGGGCATGGGAAAGACCTATGTGGGTTCGCGCCTGCGCCAGCTGCGCCGCGAACGCGACCTCAGCCAGGCGTCACTCGCCGCAACGCTCGGGCTCTCGGCCAGCTACGTCAACCAGATCGAGCATGACGTCCGTCCGCTGACCGTGCCCGTCCTGCTGCGCATCACCGAGGCCTTCGGCGTTGACGCCACCTTCTTCTCCCGGGACGACGACTCCCGCCTCCTCGCCGAGATTCAGGACGTGGTGCTGGACAAGGAACTGTGCCCCAGCCCGGTCGAGCTGCAGGAGCTCTCGGAGCTGGTCTACAACCACCCGGCTATCGCCCGGACGATGGTCGACATGCACCGTCGATACCGCAACGTCCGCGACAAGCTGTCCATCGCCACGGACACCCGCCGCCACGCCGGCCCCCTCAACGCCGCCGGCCCGCAGGCCCTGTCCATGCCGCATGACGAGGTGCGCGACTTCTTCTACGCGCGCCAGAACTACCTCGACGACCTGGACACCAACGCCGAAGCGATCTCGGCGGACCTGGACATCCAGCGGTTCTCCATCCGTTCCACCGAGGAGTCCCTCGCCGAGCGCCTCCGGGAGCGACACGGCATCGAGATCTCCACATCGGAGGATCTCGACGGCACGCTGCACAGCCTCGACCGCAGCACCGGTCATCTCCAGCTGGCCAGCCGCCTCAACACCGGGCAGCGGGCCTTCCGCATGGGCATGGAGCTGGCCTACCTCGAGGCCGGCGACGACATCGAGGCGCTCATCTCCGCGGAGAGCTTCACCTCCGAGGCGTCGGCCAACCTGGCCCGGCGCGGTATCGCCAGCTACTTCGCCGCCGCCGTGCTGCTGCCGTACAAGGGCATCCACTCGGAGGCGGAGCGTTCGGGCTACGACGTCGACTTCCTGTGCCACGTCTTCGGCGTCGGCTACGAGACGGTCGCCTCCCGCCTGTCGACGATGCAGCGCCCCAACCTGCGCGGCATCCCGTTCACGTTCGTCCGCGTCGACCGCGCGGGCAACATGTCCAAGCGCCAGTCGGCGACGGGTTTCCACCTGGCGAACTCCGGCGGCACCTGCCCGCTGTGGAACATCTACGAGACGTTCACCAACCCGGGCACGATCCTGCGTCAGTTGGCGCAGATGCCGGACGGGCGGAACTACCTGTGGATCGCCCGCACGGTGCGTCATCACCGGGGTCGTTTCGGGGACACGGGCAAGCTCTTCGCCATCGGCCTGGGCTGCGAGGCCCGCCACGCCGACCGCACGGTGTACGCGCAGGGCCTCAACCTCGACGATCTCTCCAGCGCCACCCCCATCGGTGCCGGCTGCCGCGTGTGCCCCCGCGAGAACTGCGCCCAGCGCGCGTTCCCGCCGATCCACGAGGAGATCACCATCGACGCGCACCGTTCGTCGGTCGCCCCCTACAACTAGTCCCCCGCCCAGCTCTGCGCGCGCCGTTCGTGCTCGCGCAGGTTGTAGGTGGCGGACCGGATCTCCACGTCGCGGTCGAAGTTGGAGCCCAGCGCCCCGGCCATCGCGCCGAGGGAGGCGCTGAGCCAGGCGATGGACAGGTAGGTGATGATGCCGACGTCGCGCTCGAGTTCCCCCTCGAGGTACGCCCGCGGGATGACCACGACGGAGGCGAGCACCATGACCAGCCACACGGTGGTGTGGAGGATGACGGCGGTCATGCCGATGGTGCCGATCGTCGCCAGGTTGTCGACGTTCTCCCGCCACCGGGACTCCTGCGTGTTCTTCCGCTGCCACAGCCGGTTGTGCACGATGAGCCAGGCGGTGAAGGCGACGGTGGCGAAGACGCTGATGAGCAGCAGCCGCCAGAACGTCAGCTCCTCGGCGAGCTTCCAGATCGAACCGTAGAAGATACCGAAACCACCGGTCGCGGTCATCGCCGCCAGCGACGACGAGAGCACCGGCAGCAACCGCCCCGGCTCGTTGCTGCGCACCATGCCCAGCACCATGCGCAGGGTGAGCCCCGGGTGTTCGAGGACATGGGTCTCGACGTCCGGTGCATCCGCCGAATCCTCCCCCTCCGCCGGGTCCGGCCCGGAGCGCAGCACACCGCTGACCTGCTCGTCGCGCTCCACGAGGCCGGTGATCTCGCGGCGCAGGCGGCGGCGCACGCCGAAGGCCCCGAGCGCGGGCAGGGAGATGAGGACCGCCTTCTGTCCGGTGGCCCGCTGGGTGACCACCGGCTTCTCCCACGCGGACAGCGGCAGGTCGGTGACGTAGATGAGGCGCTCCCAGCCGTAGGCGTCGAGCAGCTCACCGGCGTGGTCGTTGAGCTGCACGTCCCCGTCGGGGGACATGGGCACGGTCCCCTTGCGCACCTCCACCGGGCCGACGTCGGGCCAGGTGCCCTGCAGCACCTCGCTGCCGTCGTCGGCGGTGATGAGGCGGGCGTCGATGAGCACGGACCGCAGGATGCGGGACACGTCGGCGGTCGGCTGACCCGAGTCCGCCAGGATTCCGATCGGTTTCATCTGGATCTTTCCCCTCCCTGACATGCAGAAAGGGGCCTCCGCGGAGGCCCCTGCTGCGTGGTCGAGCTAGAAGTTGATCATGTGGCCGGAGATGCCGTGGGCGGCCTCCTTGACGGCCTCCGACAGAGTCGGGTGAATGTGGACCGCGCGGGAGATCTCCTCGGTGGTGAGATCGTAGTTCTGCGCGAGGACCAGCTCGTTGATCAGCTCGGAGGCGTTGGCACCGACGACGTGGCCGCCGAGCAGCTCGCCGAACTCGGCGTCGGCGACGATCTTGGCGAAACCGTCGGTCTCGGCCAGGCCGACTGCCTTACCGTTCGCGGAGAACGGGAAGGAGGCGACCTTGATCTCGCGGTCCGGCCACTTCTCCTTGGCCTGCTCCTCGGTGTAACCGAAGGAGGCGACCTGCGGGTTACAGAAGGTGGCGCGCGGCATCATCATGTAGTCGCCCAGCTCGTGGGTCTCGGCGCCCGCGATGGTCTCGGCGGCGACAATGCCCTGGGCCTCGGCGACGTGGGCCAGCTGCAGCTTGGCGGTGACGTCACCGATGGCGTAGATGTGCTCGACGTTAGTGCGCATGAAGTCGTCGATGGCGATGGCGCCCCGCTCGGTGAGCTCGACGCCGGTGTTCTCCAGGCCGAAGCCCTCGACGCGCGGGCGGAAGCCGACGGAGACCAGGACGCGGTCGCAGGTGATGGTCTCGGTCTTGTCCGAGCCCTTCTTCTGGTAGTCGACCTCGACGGAGTCACCGTTGTCGCGCACGGCGGTGGTGGCGTGGCCCGGCAGCAGCTTCACGCCGAGCTTCTTGTAGGCCTTGGCGATGACCTTGGAGACCTCGGCGTCCTCGTTCGGCAGGACGCGGTCCATGTACTCGATGACGGTGACGTCGACGCCGTAGTTGGAGAGCACGTAGGCGAACTCCATGCCGATGGCCCCGGCACCGACGATGACCATCTTCTCCGGGGCGACCGGGTTGAGGATCTGCTCCTCGTAGGAGACGACGTTCTCGGAGAACTCGACGCCGCGCAGGCTGTTGACCACGGAGCCGGTGGCGATGATGCAGTCGTCGAAGGTGATGACCTTGCCGGCGTCCTTGCCCTCGGTCACCTCGATGGTCGAGGCATCCTGGAAAGTGCCGAAGCCGTCGATCTCGGTGATCTTGTTCTTCTTCATCAGGTAGTGGACGCCACCGACGATCTTGTCGGACACGCCACGGGAACGCTTGTGGGCGTCCTCGTAGTTGAAGGAGACGTCGCCGTTGATGCCGAACACCTTCTTCTCGTGGGTGAAGATGTGGGCGACCTCGGCGTTCTTGATGAGGGACTTCGAGGGGATGCAGCCCACGTTGAGGCACACACCGCCCCAGTACTGCTTCTCGACGACGGCAACCTTCTTGCCGAGCTGGGAGGCACGGATGGCGGCGACGTAGCCACCGGGGCCCGCGCCGAGTACAACAACGTCATAATGTTCAGTCACGATCACCAGAATAGGGCACCGTATGCCCGGTGTCACCGGTGAGTGCCCCCACAAAAGGAAACCGGAAAGAAAAAACGCCCCGGTGGGTACCGGGGCGTCGATAAGCGGGGGTTAGAACAGGCCCGCCATCAGGGCCGCCTGGGAGGAGGCGGAGGACATGGCGTGGATGCCGGGGCCGATGAAGGTGTTGATGGCGACGATGATCTGCTCGAAGATGGTCATGCTCTGCTCTTTCTGTGGCTTGGTGGCTCTTCAGTGTCTTTAGCGGTTGCGCGCCGCATAACGTTACGCGTCGGCCCCGGAGCGGGCACCCCGGGGAACTGCAATGCATTATGACATAACAACCACTTGCCCACCACTAATCACTTAGGTAACTTTGGTTTCACGCAGGGAGTGCGCTGCCACCCCCGTTCCCGCGCACAACCGGGGGTGGGGGGTTAACATAAGCGGCAGTCTCTACGATGTACACCTGTGTACACGGTCGGAAAACCCGCCCGGATAACACCGAAAGATCTAGGAAGCCACTCCATGAAGTTCCTCCGCACGATTGCCGCCCCGATCGCGGCCCTCGCCATCGGCGCCTCCACCCTGGTCACCCCGGCAGCACTGGCCAACCCGGCCGTCACCGTCGAGACCGCTGAGCGCAGCAACAGCGACCGCACCTGGCGTGCCATCGCCGAGGAGCACGGCGTCGAGCAGCTCGACGTCAACTCCCCCGCCATGGAGCGCAAGATCCCGCTCGCCGTCATCAAGGCCGAGCAGCCGAACGCCCCGACCCTCTACCTGCTCAACGGCGCCGGCGGCGCAGAGCAGAACATGGACTGGCTGACCCGCTACCCGGAGCTCGTCAAATTCTACCGCGGCAAGGGCGTCAACGTCGTCATCCCGCAGGAGGGCGCGTTCTCCTACTACATCGACTGGGCCAACCCGAACCCGGGCAACAGCAAGGGCTACCTCGGCGGCAAGCAGCTGTGGGAGACCTTCCTCACCAAGGAGCTGCCGGACGCCATCGAGGGCTACCTCGGCGCCGGTGACAAGCGCGCCATCGCCGGTTTCTCCATGTCCGCCACCTCCTCCCTGCTGCTGGCAGAGAAGAACCCGGGCTTCTACGCCGGCGTCGGCTCCTTCTCCGGCTGCGCCGAGACCTCCTCCTTCATCGGCTACAAGTCCGCCGAGCTGACCGTCAACCGTGCCGGCTCCAACGTCGTCGACATGCTCGGCCCGATGGGCTCCGAGCACAACCGCGCCAACGACGCCCTCATCCACGCCGAGGGCCTGCGCGACACCGAGCTCTACATCTCCAACGCCACCGGCCTGGCCGGCGAGTACGACATGCCGGGCTACTACACCGCCCAGGGCGTCAACCCGGCCGAGGCCTCCGCCGGTGCCGCCACCCTCATCGTCGAGGGCGGCGCCATCGAGGCAGCCACCAACATCTGCACCCACAACCTCAAGGCCAAGCTGGACAACCTGGGCATCGAGGCCGACTGGAACCTGCGTCCGACCGGCACCCACTCCTGGAACTACTGGATCGAGGACGTCACCGCGTCCTGGCCGACCCTGGAGCGCGCACTCTTCTAGTTCGCCCCGGCTCAAGCACCGTCCACCTGCGGGTGGGCGGTGCTTTCGCTTTCCCCGCGTAGCCTTGGGGGCATGAGCTTTCTTGAGTCGGTCGACGCCCCGGAGGCCCTCGACTGGGCCCGCACCTGGTCGGAGGCGACCGAGTCCGGGTTGGACAACCCCGGCCTGCGGGAGCGGATCCGGGCGGCGTTGGACATCGATGACCGCATCCCCTTCGTCATCCGCCGCGGCGAGCACCTGTACAATTTCTGGCGCGACGCCCGCCACGTCCGCGGCGTGTGGCGGCGCACCACCCTGGACTCCTACCTCTCCGCGGCCCCCGACTGGGAGGTGCTCATCGACGTCGACGCCCTCGCCGCCGCCGAGGACGAGAACTGGGTGTGGAAGGGTGCGCACGTGCGCACCCCGGACGTCGACCGCGCGCTCGTGCGGTTGTCCCGGGGAGGCGCCGACGCCACCGTGATCCGCGAGTTCGACCTACTCACCGGGGGCTTCGTCACCGACGGATTCGAGATCCCCGAGGCCAAGACCGACGTCAGCTGGCTCGACGTCGACACCCTGCTCGTGGGCACCGACACCGGCGAGGGCTCCCTCACCGCCTCCGGCTATCCCGCGCAGGTCCGCGTGTGGCGCCGCGGCACCCCGCTTCTCGACGCCCCCGTCTACACCTCCGGCCGCCGCGACGACGTCGCCGTCGGCGCCTGGGCCGACACGACCCCCGGCCACGAACGCATCATCGTCTCCCGGGCGCTGGACTTCTACCGCACCCGCCAGTCCGTCGCCCCGCTCGACCCGAACGCCTCACTCCAGGTCCTCGAGGTGCCGGAGGACTGCGACACCATCCTCCACCGCGAGTGGCTCTTCCTCGCCCCGCGCGAGGCCTTCGCCGGCATCCCATCCGGCGGCCTGGGCTGCATCCGGCTGCGGGACTTCCTCGACGGCGGCCGCGACATCCGCCCCGTCTTCCTGCCCACCCCGCACGTCTCCCTGCAGGCGACGGCGTTCACCGCCGATCACCTGGTGCTCACGCTCCTCGACGACGTCGCCACCCGCCTCACCGTCCACCCCCTGTCGGATCCGACGCAGCCGGGCCGCGACCTCGCCCTCCCGCCGCTGGTCACCGCCTCCGTCGTGGCCACCAGCCCCCTCGACGGCAACGAGGTGTGGCTGACCACCTCCTCCTTCACCGAACCGACGACGCTCTACCGCCTCGACCTCGACGAGGGCCTCGCGCCGCAGGTGGTCCGCCGCTCCCCCGCGCTTTTCGACGCCACCGGCCTTAAGACCCGCCAGCACTGGGTCACCTCCGCCGACGGCACCCGCGTCCCCTACTTCATCACCGGAGACTTCTCCCGCGGCCCCCGGCCCACCCTCGTCGGCGGGTACGGCGGCTTCGAGGTGTCCCTCACCCCCGGCTACTCCGCGGTGCAGGGCATCGGCTGGCTCGAGGACGGCCACTTCTTCGTCCAACCCAACCTGCGCGGCGGCGGTGAGTTCGGTCCCGAATGGCACACTCAGGTGGTCAAGACCAACCGTCACAAGGTGTGGGAGGACCACGCCGCCGTCCTCGCCGACCTGGTGGAACGCGGCTACACCTCCCCCTCGCAGATCGCGGTCCGCGGTGGTTCCAACGGCGGCCTGCTCACCTCCGGGGCCCTCGTGCAGTACCCCGAACTCCTCGGCGCGGCCGTCATCCAGGTCCCGCTCACCGACATGCTCCGCTACCACACCTGGTCCGCCGGGGCGTCGTGGATGGCGGAGTACGGCGATCCCGACGACCCCGCCGAACGGGCGGCGCTGGAACGGTGGTCTCCGTTGCACAACGTCGCGGCTGGCGTCGATAAGCGGTATCCGCCCGCACTCGTGACGACCTCGACGCGGGATGACCGCGTCCACCCGGCGCACGCCCGCCTCTTCGCGCACGCGCTGCGCGAGGCCGGGCAGCCGGTCGACTACTTCGAGAACATGGCGGGCGGGCACGCCGGCGCGGCCGACAACGCTCAGGTCGCGCGAGTGGAGGCGCTCATCTACGAGTGGTTGAGGCAACAGGTAACATCTGCAGGATCATGACCAGAAACAGGCTGCGTTCCACCCCCGTGCCCGGCGTCCGCGACGCGTACACGGGAATCGACTTCAACCTCGGATTCCACGTCCGCGCCTACCACCTGGACCTCAGCTACCGGGTCGGACCGAACCGCCTCGACGGCACCGCCACCCTGCGCCTGGACAACTGGGAACCCCTCACCGCGATGACCCTCGACCTCGCGCCGTCACTGCGGGTCCAGCGGATCACCGCGCAGGGCTCCGCGGGTGTCGAAGTCCGCGTCTCCCGCTTCCGCCAGTCCGGCGGGAAGCTCCGCATCACCTTCGCGCAGGAGATCCCCGTCGACTCGGAGTTCACCCTGGTCATCCGCTACGCCGGCACGCCGCGGCCCATCCGCACGCCGTGGGGCACCCTCGGCTGGGAGGAACTGGAGAACGGCGCGCTCGTCGCCTCGCAGCCCAACGGCGCACCCAGCTGGTTCCCCTGCGACGACACCCCGGACGAGAAGGCGCTGTACGAGATCATCGTCACCACCGACAACCCGTACGTCGTCGCCGTCAACGGGACCCTGCTGTCGAAGAAGACCGCCGGCTCCCGCACCACCTGGCGCTACCAGGTGGGCAACCCCATGGCCACCTACCTGGCCACCGTCCAGATCGGCGACTACGTGCCGCTGCTGCTCTCGGAGGAGGGCGCCGCCGTGCCCGTCCGCGCCTGGGTGCCGCCCGCCCTGCGCGACAGTGCCCGCGAGGAGTTCGCCGACCAGGCCCGCATGCTGGAGCTCTACACCGGATTATTCGGGCCGTACCCGTTCAACTCGTACTCCGTCGTGGTCACCGAGGACGACCTCGAGATCCCCCTCGAGGCCCAGGGCCTGTCCATCTTCGGCGCCAACCACATCCGCGGCGACCACGCCTGGGAACGCCTCATCGCCCACGAACTGTCCCACCAGTGGTTCGGCAACTCCCTCGGCCTCGCGCAGTGGAACGACATCTGGCTCAACGAGGGCTTCGCCTGCTACGCCGAATGGCTGTGGTTCGAGCACTCCACCGGCCGCCACGCCGCCGACTCTGCCCGCGAGCACTACGCCGAGATCGCCGCTCAGCCGCAGACCATCCTCCTGGCGGATCCCGGCCCGCGCGACATGTTCGACGACCGCGTCTACAAGCGCGGGGCATTGACCGTCCACGCGCTGCGCGTCCTGCTCGGCGACGACGCCTTCTTCCGCATGGTCCGCCGCTACGTCGCCACCGGCCGTCACTCCGTCGTCGAACCGATCGACCTCAAGCGGGAGGTGCTCGCCGAGGCCCGCGCCGTCGGCGTTCCGGAGGACGAGGTCAAGAACCTCTGGCGCGCGTGGCTCCACCAGCTCGAGCTGCCCCCCTTCCCGGAGCCCCGCAGATGAGATCGCTGAGCCACCAGCGATGAGATACCTGACGCTCGCCACCGCGATCGCGGGAATCTCCGGCTTCGTCGTGATTATTGTCGCGGCCTGGGCGCTAGGCGACGACGCCGACCTGACGACTGACTTCAACGCCTACTGGGGCCTGTTCTTCGCTGGCACCGGCGTGCTCACGGGCTTCATGCAGGAAACCACCCGGGCGGTGTCCGTCTCCCGTCGCGACGAGACCGGAAAAACGGCGGGAGGAACGGACGTCGACAAGCAGGGCTACGCCCGACCGTTGCTTGTGGCGGCCGGAATTGCGCTGCTCGCCGGAGTCTTGATCGCGGTGACCGCCCCGGCCTGGATGCACCTAGTTCTGGGTACCCACCAGGGAATCGGAGTGGGGCTCCTCGCGGTCGGTCTGGCCAGCTACGCAATGCAGGCGGCAGTCTCCGGCGTGCTGTCGGGCTGCCAGTTATGGAGGCAGTACGCAGTGCTGGTCGCGGTCGACTCGGGAATCCGCATGGTGATCGCGATTATCGCCTGGCTAGCGGGGTGGGGAATCCTGGCCTTCCTGGTGATCACGGTGGTGGGGGCAGGCACGTGGGTGTTCATCGCCGCCTCCTCGTCGAAGGTGCGGGCCACGCTGCGTTCCGCGGTCACCGACGTCTCTCCCCGGGAGTTCCTGCGCCAGGGTGGCACAGCGATGGCCGCTTCCGGCGCCACGGCGGTGCTCATCACCGGCTTTCCCACGCTCGTGCGGGTCACCAACCCTGACACCACCGGGCAGGCGGTGACCGCCGCCGCCGTCATCTACGCTGTGACGCTCACCCGTGCCCCGCTACTGGTTCCTCTGCAGCAGTTCCAGTCGGCGATCATCGTCCGTTTCGTACGCCATCAGGGGCACCCCTTCGCAGCACTCGCCGCTCCGGTGGGCCTGGTGTGGGCGGTGGGCCTGACTGGCTCCGGCGCGGCCTGGCTGCTCGGTCCATGGTTGATGGAGACCCTCCTGCGCAACGAGATATTCGCGGTGCCCGGCCACCTCTTGGCCGCTTTCACTCTTGGTGCGGCATGCACCGGAACGCTCATGGTCACCGGTGCGGCCGCGATCGCCGTGAAACGGCACGACTTCTACCTGAGCGGCTGGATAGTAGCCACCGTCGTCGCCGTCAGCCTGCTGCTCGGGCCCTGGGAACTGGCTACCGCTGCGGCTCTGGCCCTGATCGTCGGCCCACTGAGCGGTCTGTTCATCCACGCGGTGGGCCTGCTGCGCGCGCCCCGCGGAGCAGCGGAGCTGCCCGTATAGTGTGAAGGCATGACAAGAATGCTGGTTACCGGTGGAGCCGGGTTCATCGGGGCGAATTTTGTGCGGCACACGCTCGCGCATCACCCCGGTTACTCGGTCACTGTGGTTGACAAGTTGACGTACGCGGGCAACCGAGCAAACCTCGCCGGGTTGCCCGAGGACAAGGTGAGCTTCGTCGAAGGCGACATCTGCGACGCCCCCCTGATGGATCAGCTGGTCCGCGAAAGTGACCTGGTGGTCCATTTCGCCGCGGAGTCGCACAACGATAATTCCCTCGACGACCCCTGGCCCTTCGTCAACACCAATATCGTGGGCACCTACACCATCCTCGAGGCGGTCCGCCGCCATGATGTGCGGCTGCATCACGTCTCCACCGACGAGGTTTTCGGCGACCTCGCGCTCGACGACCCCCACCGTTTCACGGAGACCACCGCCTACGCCCCCTCCTCGCCCTACTCGGCGACCAAGGCCGGTTCGGATCACCTAGTGCGTGCCTGGATCCGCTCCTTCGGAATCAAGGCGACCGTGTCCAACTGCTCCAACAACTACGGCCCGTACCAGCACATCGAGAAGTTCATTCCCCGACAGATCACCAACATCCTCTCCGGACTGACCCCGAAGCTCTACGGTACCGGCGAGCAGGTCCGGGACTGGATTCACGTCGACGACCACAACACGGCCGTCCACCTCATCCTGGACAGGGGCCGCCTCGGGGAGACCTACATCATCGGCGCGGACAACGACCACGTGAACAACAAGCAGGTCATCGAGTTGATATGCGAGCTGATGGGCCAGGACGGTTACGAGCATGTCGCCGACCGACCCGGCCACGACCTGCGTTACGCCATGGACTCGACCAAGCTCCGCGAGGAGCTCGGCTGGGCCCCGCAGTACACCGACAACGACACCGGCATGCGCGAGGGGCTGTCCCAGACCATTGAGTGGTACCGCGACAACGAGGACTGGTGGCGTACGGCCAAGGACGGCGTCGAGAAGCAGTACGCGAAGCGGGGCCAGTAGATGCGGATCGAATCCACCCCGGTCGAGGGGCTGCTGGTCGTCCACCTCGACGTTCACGGCGATGAGCGCGGCTGGTTCAAGGAGAACTGGCAGCGGGCGAAGATGACCGCCGCGGGTCTACCGGATTTCGGCCCGGTGCAGAACAACATCTCCCTCAACGCGGCCAAGGGAGTCACCCGCGGGCTGCACGCCGAGCCGTGGGACAAGTATGTTTCCGTGGCCACCGGCGCGGTCTTCGGCGCCTGGTGCGACCTGCGGGAAGGATCGCCGACCTTCGGGCGGACCCACACCCAGGAGATCACCCCCGGCGTGGCCATCTACGTCCCCCGCGGGGTAGCCAACGGTTTCCAGGCGCTGGCAGAGAACACCGCCTACACCTACCTGGTCAACGACCACTGGTCGCCCGAGGCGCTGTACTCCAACGTCAACCTCGACATGATCGACTGGCCGCTTGAGCCCACGGAGCTCTCCGCCAAGGACGAAAGTCATCCGGCCCTGGCAGATGCCGTTGCCGTCCCGCCCCGCAAGATCCTGGTCACCGGCGCGGACGGTCAGCTCGGCCGCGCCCTGCGCAAGGTTTTCCCGCGGGCGGAATTCTGCACCCGTGCTGAACTGGACATCACCTCACCCGAGCTGGCCGATACCCGCCCGTGGCGCAGCTATTCCGCGATCATCAACGCCGCGGCCTACACCGGCGTCGACGCCGCCGAAGATGACCGCGCCGCCGCCTGGGCGGTCAACGCCGCAGGACCGGCCAACCTGGCCCGCGTGGCGGCGGAGAACAACCTCACCCTGGTGCACGTCTCCTCCGACTACGTCTTCGACGGCACCCGCGGGAACTGGAGCGAAAGCGACCCGCTGAGCCCACTGGGCGTCTACGGCCAGTCCAAGGCCGCCGGCGACCTAGCCGCCGCTGTTGCGCCGCGCCACTACATCGTGCGCACCAGCTGGGTGGTCGGGGAGGGCAAGAACTTCGTCGACACCATGGCCAGCCTCTCCGAACGCGGCATCGCCCCCAGCGTGGTCGATGACCAGGTCGGGCGTCTGAGCTTCACCGGCGAGATCGCCGCCGGCATCCGGCACCTGCTCGACACCCGGCCGGACTACGGCACCTACAACCTCAGCAATTCCGGGCATCCGGCTTCCTGGGCGGAGGTGGCCATGGCCGTCTACGCTTCCACCGGCCACGATCCGGCCGATGTCACCCCGGTGACCACTGCGCAGTACTTCAGGGATACACCGCATGCCCCGCGCCCGGCCGACAGCACCTTGGATCTGTCGAAGATCACCGCCACCGGCTTCACCCCCACCGACTGGCGGGTGGGGCTGGCGCTGCACCTGGCCAACCGCGACTGAAAGGAACCTTTCCCCGTCATGAAGGGCATTATCCTAGCCGGAGGTTCCGGCACCCGGCTCTACCCGATCACCCGGGGCATCTCGAAGCAGTTGATGCCCATCTACGACAAGCCGATGATTTACTATCCGCTGACCACGCTCATCCAGGCCGGCATCCGCGAGATCATGATCATCACCACGCCGGAGGACTCCGATGCTTTCCGCCGTCTGCTCGGGGACGGCTCCGACTGGGGAATCCGGCTCAGTTACGCCGTTCAGCCCTCCCCCGACGGTCTAGCCCAGGCATTCCTCATCGGCGAGGACTTCATCGGCGATGATTCCGTCGCGCTGGTCCTCGGCGACAACATCTTCGACGGCCACCAGTTCTCCTCCTCTCTCCGGGGCTGCCTCGATCCGCAGGGTGGCACCGTCTTCGCCTACGAGGTCTCAGATCCGGAGCGTTACGGCGTCGTGGAGTTCGACGAGAACGACACTGCCGTATCCATCGAGGAGAAACCCGCCCGCCCGAAATCACATTACGCCGTGGTCGGGCTGTACTTCTACGACAACCGGGTCGTCGACATCGCGAAGTCGATCACGCCTTCCGCGCGCGGCGAGCTGGAGATCACCAGTGTCAACGAGGCATACCTGGAACTGGGGGAACTCAAAGTCAAGCGCCTGGACCGGGGCGATGTGTGGCTGGACACGGGAACCATCGACTCGATGAGCGAGGCGTCGGCCTACGTCGAGGTCATTCAGAAGCGCACCGGCAACATCATCGGCAGCCCCGAGGTCGCCGCGTACCGCTCAGGCTTCATTACCGCCGGGCAGCTGGAGAAGCTCGCCGGCGCCCTGCTGAAGTCCGGGTATGGGCGCTACCTGCGCAACGCCGTGCGCGAGGCCTAATGCGCACTCTCCCGCACGTTCAGCGGGGGCGTCGGGAAGCGAAGACGCCCAGCAGAAGCATGCTCAACCCGTAATAAGCGCGGTAGACAGCGGCGACCGCACGGGATTCGGACATCGCACCCAGGTTCGGGTTGTC
Source organism: Corynebacterium pollutisoli (assembly GCF_900177745.1). Lineage (GTDB taxonomy): Bacteria > Actinomycetota > Actinomycetes > Mycobacteriales > Mycobacteriaceae > Corynebacterium > Corynebacterium pollutisoli. The sequence goes on from NZ_FXAR01000002.1 coordinate 24,534, forward strand.
GATCCGGTGCTCCATATGCGCGAGATACTCAGCGCCCGACACCTTGCGCACGGGCTGTACCTTCTTCCGGAGCCGGAAAGTTTCCGGCAGACCCCGCAACAGAAGCCCCAGCGACTTCAGTTTCAACCGCAGCCTCCCCTCCTTCGCGGCGATCAGCCACAGCGCCAGGTTCACCGCGAGGATCTGGGGTGCCAATACTGCGATGACCGACGTCGGCCACACGCTGAGGATCAGGACATGGCGGTTGCGTTCGATGTAGATCCACTTGTAGTCGCCCTTGGCGTAGTCGTAATCGTGGGTGACCGACGTCCCGTGGCACAACCCGACCCGGGCACCGGCCAGCAGGAGCCGGGCGCTGAAGTCCGTGTCCTCGTGGTACATGAAGTAGGTCTCTTCCATGCCTCCAAGCCTGCGCCACCATTCAGTGCGGACCACCAGGCACGCGCCGGAGGCGACGGAGATGTCCGACCACCCCTCCGACAGCTGCGGCAGCTCCCCGAGCCCCTCCACCCAGGACAACCCAGAGATGTGCAAGGCGTTGCCGGCAGAGTTGATGGTGCCGTCCGGCAACAGCAGGTACGGCATCCATGCGGCGTAATCTGTGTCGACGCCCGAGCGCAGCGTGTCCAGCAACTTCGGATCTTCCACCAGGGTGTCAGGGTTGAGGAAGAAGAGCAGATCGACGTCGTCGACGACCGCTTCCGCACCGATATTGCAGCCGGCGGCGAAACCACCGTTGTCGTGCTCGACGATAATCACTCCGTGTTCGCGGAGAGCCTCCCCGGCAACCCCCTCGAGCACCCACGGCCTCTTGTTGTCCACGGCCACCACACGGTCGCCCTCGCGCAACTGATCCGCGAAGGAATCAACAAGTCTCACGACATCGCGTTCATGGCCGTAAGAGACGATGACCACCCCGATCCGGGCAGCTGCGGTGTTCTCCGACATCTACGGTCCCTTCAAGTATGCGGCATATTCTCCAGGTAGCATACCGTCGCCGGTACACCGGGCCGAGGTAACTCGGCACCCCGCCCACCCTGCTCCAGGGTCGCCCCGGGTGCCTGCACTCCTTTTCCCCGGGACTGCACTAGGCTCAGCCCCATCATGGATGTCACAATTCCCCCTGATTTCTCGGACACGTGGCTAATCGTCCCCTGCTACAACGAAGCCACCGTGATCCGGGAGGTCCTCAGCCACGCCCGCGAGACTTTTCCCAACATCGTCGCCGTCAACGACGGTTCCGCCGACAACTCGGCCCAGGAGATCCACACAGCCGGCGCTCACTTGGTCAATCACCCCGTTAACCTGGGGCAGGGCGCCAGCATACAGACAGGGGTGGAGTACGCCCGCAGCCAGCCCGGTGCACAGTACTTTGTCACCTTCGACGCCGACGGCCAGCACCAGGTCAAGGACGTCGTGCGGATGATCGCCCGCCTACGGGAAGAACCCGTGGACATCATCGTGGGCACCCGCTTCGGCCGCCCGCGCGCCGAGGGCGATCAGGTGCCCTGGATCAAACGAGTGGTGCTCAAGACCGTAGTCCTGCTCTCCCCCACGACCCGTAAACTGGGTCTCACCGATGCCCACAACGGACTGCGCGTGTTCAATAAGAAAGTCGCCGACGAGATGAACATCCGGATGAACGGTATGTCACATGCTTCGGAGCTGGTCTCTATGATCGCCGAGCAGAAATGGCGGGTGGCCGAGGAACCCGTCGACATCCTCTACACCGAATACTCGATGAGCAAGGGCCAGTCGCTCATCAACGGCGTGAACATCCTCGCCGACGGACTTCTGGCCAGGAGGCTCCCGTGACCATCATCCTCTTCCAGATCCTGCTGCTGCTGGCCACCTTCATGCTGGTCGTGTACTTCCTGTCCCGCCGACGCAAGGCCCGCGCCAAAGCCGGGGTGAAACTCGGTTTCGTCCTCTTCATCGTCGCCGCCGTGTGGGCCGTCCTGCGCCCGGACGACCTGACCGTCCTCGCCAACTTCGTCGGTGTGGACCGCGGCACGGACCTGCTTCTCTATGTGGTGGTGGTCGCGTTTCTGTTCACCACGTTGTCCACGTGGATCCGCTTCCGCGAGCAGGAGCTGCGCTACGCCCGCCTCGCCCGGGCGGTGGCACTGCAGACCGTGGTACTTCCGGCAGTGTCGGGGGCCGATGAGGACCGTGCTGCGCGATAGCCCGGTCCCTCTCACCACCGATCGCGGGTTTACGCGATCGCGCCCGATCAAGCCCGGGAGCGGAAGTACTCCACGGTCTGGGCCACGCCCTCCTCGATGGGGGTCAACGGCTCCCAGCCGAGGACCTCGCGGGCCCGTTCGTAGGACAGCGCGGAACGCGGCACGTCGCCGAGGCGGGCGGGCGCGTACTCCGGGTTGTCCGGGGCGCCGGCGGCCTCGGCCACGAGGGAGTGCAGCTGCCGGTCGGAGGTCTCCACGGAGGTGCCGATGTTGAAGCGCATCCCGGAGCCCTTCTCCCCCGACGCCAGGTAGAAGGCGCGGACGACGTCACCGACGAAGACGTAGTCGCGGGTGTTGCCGCCGTCGCCGAACACGCGGGTCGACTCACCGGCCAGGAGACGCTGGGCGAAGATGGCGACGACGCCGGCCTCCCCGTGCGGGTCCTGGCGCGGGCCGTAGACGTTCGCGGGGGCGATGTGCGAGCAGTCGAGTTCGTAGAGGTGGCGGAAGGTGTTGAGGTACACCTCGCCGGCGTACTTGCTGGCCGCGTACGGGGAGTGCGGGTCGACCGGCACGGACTCGTCGACGGGGAACTCCTCGGGCGTGCCGTAGATGGAGCCGCCGGAGGAGGTGTGGACGATCTTGCGCACCCCGTGACGGCGCGCGGCGTCCGCCAGCCGGATGGTGGCGAGGATGTTCGTCTCGGCGTCGTGCAGCGGGTCGGCGACGGACTCGCGGACGTCGATCTGCGCGGCCAGGTGGAAGATCACCTCGGGGCGGTGCTTCTCGACGAGGGCGTCGAAGTCCACCTCCAGCACATCCGCCTCGAGGAAGGTCAGCTTCCCGCTCTCCTGCGCCTGCGCGAGGTTCTCCGGGCGGCCATGGGAGAGGTTGTCGACGACGACGACGTCATGGCCGTCGTCGATGAGCAGATCTACCAGGTGCGAGCCGATGAAACCGGCACCGCCGGTGACGAGAGTGTGCATACCGACACTGTAACGCCTCCCCCTGTGGAATCAGTGCGACCCCGCCCGGAACGGACGGGGTCGGTGTGCGCCGGGTCAGGAGGCGGCGATGACGTTCGCGACGTGCTCGTGGCCGCGGTCGGTCATGTGGATGGGCATGTTGCCCGGGCCGGCGTGGAAGTCGATGAGGCCGGCCCAGCTGCGCAGGTGATCCGGGGCGCACATGCCGCGGTCCCGGGTGGAGGGCTTCATGTCGATGAACTGGGTGCCGGTGGAGTGCGCCAGATCGCTGAGCATGCCCTGGGACAGGCGCTCCCAGTAGCCGACCTGCGGGGCGTAGGTGCGGTCGTGGATGTTGCCGCCCAGGTGGACGAGGCACACGTGGTCGTGGTCGGTGATGGTGGAGTAACCGACGATCTGGATGCGTGCGTTCGGGGCGGCGGCACGGATGCGGTCGATCTGCGGGCGCATGGCACCGACGAAGCGGGCGCGGATGTCACCCTCGCTGAGGTTGCCGTTGTTGTAGGTGTCGTTGAACCCGGTGGTGATGATGACGCGGGCGGTGGCCGGGGTCAGCGCGCCGTCGCCGAGGGCGCGGTCGACCTGACCGGAGAACTGCGGGCCCGGGGAGATGGCGGTGGTGCCGGCACAGGAGTAGTCCCAGGCGGGCAGGCCCAGCTTGTGGCCGGCGCGGATGCCGTAGTTGTTCTGCGAGGTCGGGCACTGCTGGAAGCTGCTGCCGTCGGAGGAGCCGGAGCTCAGCGAGGAGTTGGAGCTGGCGGAGCCGATGCGGTTGACCAGGTACTCCGGGGTGGGGGTGTCCGCGATGATGGAGTCGCCGAAGACGACGAGGTTGCGCTGCTGCGCGTCGGCGCCGGGGGCAGCGACGGACACGACGCCGGTGAGCATGATCAGCGAGGCCAGAGCCACCCAGAGGCGGCGGGTGGTCAGGGTGAGGTTGAGCATGGGGTCCTTACGGTCCTGTGGTGCCGGGTTACGTGACTACCAGTTTGTCCCACCGAGGCGGTTTTGTCACAATAACCACTTCAGCCACTCTGGTAGATCACGGAACGATCACGGAGTACTTTAGCCGTCTGTGATGGAAACGTCACGCCATCCGGGAATGTTCTTAGCCGTGTGAAACTATGGTGGTACAGAACCCAGCCGAAGGAGTCCGTCCACCGTGTCCCTTGCCGCCCGATTCCGTTACCCCGCCATCACCGCCCGCGCCCTCGGGGAGTTCGCCCCCGCCGTGCTGCGCACCGGCATCCTCAGTTCCCGCGGCGGACTCGGCCAGGGAGCGGCACTGGGCCGCTACTGGTTCACCACCGCCCGCGAGGTCGAGCAGGGCAACCTGGCCACCCCGCACCGCGTCGCCGTCATCGACGACGAGGGCGAGATCACCTACCGCCAGCTCCGCGAGAACTCCCAGACCCTCGCCCGCCACATCGCCGGCCTGGGCCTCGACGACATCCGCCTCGGCGTCATGGCCCGCAACGGCCGCGGCATCATCTACCCGCTGGCGGCCAAGGGCTACGTCGGCGCCGGCATCTACCTCCTCAACGTCGCCTCCTCCCCCGAGCAGCTCACCGGCTGCATCGAGGAGAACGGCATCAACGTCCTGGTCATCGACGATGAGTTCATCGACCGCCTGGACCCGGCGGTCGTCGAGAAGCAGGGCGTCCACGTCATCATCGGCCACCAGACCCGCGAGCACTCCGCGCACATCACCCTGCGCGACATCGTCGAACGCCCCTGGGTCACCGAGGACATCTCCCTGCCGGTGCTGCCGAAGCACGGCCCGATCGTGCTCATGTCGTCCGGCACCACCGGCATCCCCAAGGGCGTCATGCGCCCCGAGCCGAAGCTGCCGCTCGTGCTCGCCGGCATGCTGAAGAAGGTGCCGTGGCGGGCGAACATCCGCGTCCAGATGCACGCCTCCATCTTCCACACCTGGGGCTGGAGCGCGATCAACATCGCCCTCGCCGCCCGCGCCACGGTCGTCTGCCACCGCATCTTCGACGCCGAGCAGGTCCTCCGCGACATCGACACCCACCAGCTCGAGGCGATGGTCACCTCCCCGATCTTCCTCAAGCAGATCCTCGAGGTCGAGGACAACGAGCGCTACGACACCTCGCAGCTCGAGTTCATCGTCTCCTCCGGCCACGCCCTCACCCCCACCCTCGTCGAGCACACCATCGAACGCTTCGGCCCGATCCTGTGCAACGTCTACGGCTCCACCGAGTTGACACTGGCCTCCGTGGCCTCCGCCGAGGAACTTGCCGCCGACCCGACCACCTCCGGCCCGGTCGCCCTGGGCACCGACCTCAAGATCCTCGACGAGGACGGCAATGAGGTCCCCCAGGGCACCGTCGGCCAGATCCACCTGCGCAACTCCACCACGCTCACCGGCTACACCAACCCCGACATCCCCCTGGACAAGTCCGGCGACCTGGTCCGCATCGGCGACCTCGGCTTCATCGACGACGAGGGCCACCTCCGCGTCCTCGGGCGTATCGACGACATGATCATCGTCGGCGGCGAGAACGTCCACCCGGCCTCCGTCGACGAGATCCTCGACGCCATGCCCGGCATCAGCGAGGTCTACTCCCACGGCGTCGCGGATCCGGACACCTTCCGCCGCGTCGCCTCGTGGATCGTCCGCGACGACAGCGAGGCCGGGCAGTCGCTCACCGAGGACGACGTCCGCGACTTCGTCCGCGACAACCTCGCCGAGCACTCCATCCCCCGCGACGTCCACTTCCTGGACGAACTCCCCCGCAACCCCACGGGCAAGGTCATGCCCCGCTTCCTGCCCGGACTGGAGGGGTAGCGCAGGTGTTCTGCTCCCGGGGAGGCCGTGTCCGCACCGGAGCCTAGTGTGCGGGAGGTCGACATCACCTTGACCCCGGCCACCGATCGGCGGCCGGGCGGAAGGGCGGCGCTCGTAATTACGACCAGCCAAACCATAAGCAGACCCCTATAGTGCCAGGTCGCTTCTGACGTTGCGCGGCGCTTATGGTCGTAAATACGACGATCGTAATTACGACGCCCGGTATTCCTCCGTCGGCAGGCCCGCCCTGGCCCAGGCGCTGAACCCGCCCTCCAGGTGGGCGACGTCGGTGCGGCCCATATCGTGCAGCGCCGCCGTCGACAGCGCGGAACGCCACGCGGAACCGCAGTAGAGGACGAGGGTGCGGCCGTCGTCAAGCGCGGGCTTGTAGTACGGGCTCTCCGGATCGACCCAGAACTCCAGCATCCCGCGCGGGGCCCGGAAAGCACCCGGAATGACGCCGTTAGCCTCCCACTCGCGGGGATCGCGGATGTCGACGAAGAGGTGGCCCGGGTCGTCGACAAGCTCTCCGGCCTCGTCGAGACTCAACGTACGGACGCGGGCATTCGCGCGGGCAACGAGTTCCGCGGCGGGAACCGGCAGCGGGTCACCGGGGCGGCGGGTGATGTGGTTCATGACACGAGCGTAGTCGCCCGTCAGAGTCCGCTGCTGAGCACTGCGGAGAGGAACTGGCGGGTGCGCTCCTCCTTCGGCTCGGTGAAGATGGTCGCGGGGTCGGAGGATTCGACGATCTTGCCGCCGTCGAGCATCATCACCCGGTGCGAGACGTCGCGGGCGAAGGACATCTCGTGGGTGACGATGAGCATGGTCACGTCGGTCGTCTCCGCCACCTTCCGGAGAATACCCAGCACTTCGACCACGACCTCCGGATCCAGCGCGGAGGTCACCTCGTCGAGAAGCAGGATCTCGGGGTCCATGGCCAGCGCTCGGGCGATGGCCACGCGCTGCTGCTGACCGCCGGACAGCGAGGTGGGGTGGGCGTCCGCCTTGTCGGGCAGTCCGACCTGCTCGAGCAGGTCCTTCGCCTTGGCCACGGCCTCCTGCTTGGGGATCCCCAGCACGTGGATGGGGGCCTCGATGATGTTCTCCAGCACCGTCATGTTGGGGAAGAGGTTGAACTGCTGGAACACCATGCCGATCTTCGTCCGCAGGCGCTTCTGCTCCTTCGCGCTGACCGGCACCCGCTTTCCGTTGCGTTCGGTGTGGGTGAGGGGTTCGCCGTCGATGAAGATGTAGCCGTCGCTGAGCTTCTCCAGGGTCATCACCAGTCGCAGAATGGTGGTCTTGCCGGAACCCGACGGCCCGATGAGCGTGACCCTCTCGCCCCGCTTCACGCTGAAGTTGAGGTCCTTGAGCACCGTGTGGTCACCGAAGGACTTGACCACGTCACGGAACTCGATCACCGGGGGTTCGCTGTTCACCGGGGTGCCGGCGGGATCAATGGGCGTAGACAAGCTTCTTCTCCAATCGGTTCACGAGCAGGGCCGTGGGGTAGCTGGCCGCCAGGAAGATGATTCCGGCGATGGTGATCACCTCGTTGTAACGGTAGGTGAAACCGCCGATCGCGAGGGCCGTGTTGACCATCTCCATCACCGAGATAGCGATGAGGAACGGGGACTCCTTGAACATGGAGATGGCGTAGTTGCCGAGTGCCGGGACGGTCGACCGCAGGGCCTGCGGGATGATGACGCGGATCCAGGCACGGCGCGGGGACAACGACAGGGCGGTGATGGCCTCCCACTGCCCCTTGGGGACGGATTCGATACCGGCGCGGTACACCTCGGACATGTAGGTGGCGTAGTGCACGCCGAACACGGCGATGCCGATGACCAGCGGATCCAACCACACCATCCCGTAGAACACGAGGAGCAGCTGGACCACCAGCGGCGTCATCCGGATGAAGTTGGCTATCCACCGCACGATCGCCGCGAGGGGCCGGGGCAGCACGCGGATGAGGATGGCGATGATCAGCCCCAGGACCGCCGCGATGAGGGTGCCCACGACGGTGACCAGCAGCGTCACCTGCACGAAGGCCTTGAGCATCTCCGGGAGGACCTCCCAGGCGAAGTCCCACCGCCAGAAACTGGTGCGGTCCCGGATGTCCGGGGCGTCGACGTCCTGCGCGAGAAGCAGGAGGTTGTCTGTCAGTGTCATCATTGCTCTCCCTTCCGGTCGCCGCCCACGGCGACGGTGGCCGCGTCACCGCCCCGCTTATCGACGCCGGCGTCGGCGCCACCCACCCCGACCTTGTCCGGCGCGCCCGGACGGAGGGTGGGCTCCAACGAGAGCACCTCCCGCAGGCTCGGTCCGCGGCCCAGCCGGAACTTGGCGCGCACCTCCAGCAGGTGCATGCCCCAGGTGATGAGCAGCGCGAACAGGAAGTAGCCGATGAGGCCGACGACGGCGAACGCGAAGAACCAGTCGGTTCCCCGGCGCAGCTGCTGGAGCTGGAAGGTGAACTCGCTGAGCCCCACGACGTAGACGATGGAGCTCGCCTTGAGCAGGTGGACCCACAGGTTCGTCAGGGAGGGCAGCATGAGCGCCCATGCCTGGGGGAAGATGATGCGGCGCATCTTGTGGGCCCAGGACATCGACAGCGCCGTCGTGGCCTCCCACTGGCCCCGTGGAACGGAGGTGAGGGAGGCTCGTACGGCCTCCGCCGCGTAGGCGCCGTAGTTGAGGCTCAGCGCCGCGACGCCGACGGTGAAGGCGTCGAGCTGCGGGCCGAACAGCGGCAGGACGTAGTAGAGCCAGAACAGCTGCACCAGCAGAGAGGTACCGCGGAAGAACTCGACGACGGCGCGCGCCGGGTACCGGATGAGGCGCTTCGAGCTGCCGCCGGCGATGCCGAGAATGATGGCGATGACGAATGCGAGAATTCCACTCAGCGCCGTCAGTTGGATGGTCAGCCACATTCCCTCCCACAGCAACGGGGCCCGGGAGAGAAATTGTTCAAGGTTGTCCACGAGGGCTTCCAGACGGTCGGGGCGCCGTCGGCGAAGATCTGCGGGGACCGCAGGCCTGGCTGACGGCGGTCAGCGTGGGGGCTAGTTCTCGATGTCCTGGAGCGCCTCCAGGTCGCCGGCGCACAGGTCCGCAGCGGTCATCTCGAGCGGCGGGATCTCGGCCTCGGTGAAGCCGTGCTCGCTGAGGATGTCCAGCAGCTCACCGGACTCCTTCAGCTCGGCGAGGTGGGTGTTGTACTCGTCGAGGGTCTCCTCGTCGTCGAGACGGAAGACGGTCGAACCGGCACCGTACTGCTTGACGCCGTCGATCTCCTGCACGAAGCCCTCGGTGACCTCGACGTTGGGGTTGTCGGCGGCCATCTGGTTGAGGGAGATCGCGGTCATGGCGAACGCGTCGGCGCGGCCGCCCTCGACCATCTCGATGCCCTCGTCGGCGCTGCCGACGCCCATGTACTCCAGGCCCATCTCGGTGGAGTAGTTGGCCTCGATGCCGGCGGTGAGGACCGCGAGGGTGATGTCCTCGCCGGCGTCCCTGGCCGCCTGGACATCGTCGAGGGTGTGCACGTCGTACGGGTTGCCCTCCGCAACCACCAGAGCGGTGGTGTACATGATCTCGGGCTCTGCGAACGCTGCCTCGGAGCAGCGGTCCGGGGTGATCGACATGCCGGCGGAGATCGCGTCGAAACGCTCGGCCTGCAGGCCCGGGATGAGGTTGTCCCAGTCGACGAGATCGGCCTCGACCTCGTAGCCCATCTCCTCGCCGAAGATGCGCTCGGCCAAGGCGACGGTGGCGCCCTCGGGATCGCCGGAATCGCTGAGGAAGGAGTACGGCACCTCACCGGCGATGCCGATGGTGAAGGTCTCTCCCCCGTCGCCGTCCCCGTTCCCGTTACCGGTGTCTCCACAGGCGCTGAGCACCAGGAGAGTGGCGGCGCCGACGGCGGCGGTGGTCATGGTCTTCTTGGTCCGTGCAAACATTCCGGTTTCCTCATCTCGGTGGCGGGCAACTGGAAGACGCAGATCAAAGCGAATTCCCAGAAATTTTCCAGACCCGTGACAGGTCCGGGAACTCTTCCACCGTGACACACATAAAGGGCAGCCTCAACCGGTTTTCGGCCCCCGGGCCCGAGGCCGGCTCGCGGACCGGCCCCGTAGCGGGCGCCCTTCCCCCACCCTTCCGGCACGACGGTCCCCGCTCCCTACCGGCGCGTTTTACCCCCGGTGACATGCGCCGTCGCAGAAATCGGACAGTTCCGCCCCAGGTGAGTTCCCCACCCGAACAGTCGCCCCGGGAAGCATCCGCCCGGCCCCATGGCAACAGAATGGTCACAGTCTCCCCGTCTCCCCAACATGAGGGATCAGCGGCACGGAAAAACCCACTTCCCCGGGGAGGGAGGTGGGTGTCGTGGAGCCGCCTGCGAGAATCGAACTCGCGACCTTCTCATTACGAGTGAGATGCTCTACCGACTGAGCTAAGGCGGCGTGGTGCAGCGCAAACAGCACCGATGCGTCATTTTAGCGCACGCCGATCACGCGGAGAAATCAGAGGTCAGGACACCTGGGAGGCGAGGCGGATGCGGCCGAGCATGCCGTCGATGGCGATGGTGGGGGTGACGTTGACGGTGATGTGTTCGCGGGCGGTGGTGACGGCGTCGAGGCATTCGACGAGGCCGGGTTCGCTGACCTTGTCGGCGAGTTCGCGGGCGAGGCCCTCGAAGTCGGGGTGGGTGAGGCCGACGTCGGCACCCGTGGAGAGCATGAGGGCGTCGCGGTAGAGGCCGGCGAGATCGACGAGGGCGAGGTCGATGAAGTCGCGCTTGCGGCGGTTGCGGCGGGTCTTCTGGGCTTTCTCCAGTTCGGAGAGGGCACCGGCGGAGCCGTCCATGGCCTTCTGGGTGCCCTTGCCGCGTCCGCCCTTGCCGAGGGAGCGTTCGAGGGTGGCCAGTTCGGTGGCGTCCTCGTCGTCGCTCATCTCCTTGACCTGCTTGTCGACGCTCTTGAGGAACGCGGTCGCCGCCTTGAAGGCCTCGTCGCGGTGGAAGACCATCTCGGCGAGGTTGAGGGCGGAGGCGCGGCGCTTCTGCGCCTCCGGGTCGGTGACGAGGCGGCGGGCACGCCCGATGTGCCGCCCGGAGGCGACGGCGGCGAGGCGGGCGTCGGCGGGGGACGCACCGGTGTCGTCGATAAGCAGGGCGACGATCTTGTCCACCGACGGGTAGGGGACGTAGAGGTGGCGGCAGCGGGAGCGCAACGTCGGGGAGAAGTCCTCCGGGTCGATCGACGGGGCGCACATGAGAATGACGGTGCGCTCCGGCGGCTCCTCGACCACCTTGAGGATGGCGTCCGCGGCGGGGCCGGTGAGACGGTCGGCGTCCTCGATGATGATGACGCGCCAATCGGCGACGGTGGGCAGTTTCGACGCCTCGCTGCGCATGTCGCGCATCTCCTCGATGCCGATGGACAGGCCGGCGGGGACGATGTGGAGGACGTCGGTGTGGGCGTCGGCGAGCACGTCCCGGCAGTCCTGGCAGCGCCCGCACCCCACCTCCCCGGGATCGGAGCACTGGAGGGCGGCGGCGAAGGCGAGGGCGGCGACGGAGCGGCCGGACCCGGGCGGGCCGGTGAGGATCCAGGCGTGTGCCATGGCGCTGCCGAGGTCGGCGGCCTCCCCGCGGGCGAAGGCCCGGGCCGCCGTGGCGGCACCCAGGACGGTGTCCCGGACGGTCGGGGTGTCGGAGAGCCGCTCGGCAACGCTGTTCACCTCACCCACCCTATTCACCCTGGCCATGCGGTGCCCCCGCGGGAGGGCCGAGGGGGTTAAAGTAGTGAACCATGAGTCGACTGTTGCGGGCGTTCAAGTGGCTGTGGGGCACGTCGTGGCCCCTGTATGCCGCACTGGTGCTCGCGGCGAACCTCATCGGTGCCCTGGCGATCATGGCGTTCATCCGTTTCCTCGTGCCCATGCCGGAGGTCCGCAGCTTCACCTCGGAGGTCCCGCACCTGGAGGTCATCGGCCTGACGTACCTCGCGTTCGCGGTGATCGTCGGCGTGGTGGCCACACTGTTCCTGTTCCGGCCGGTGTTGGAGTGGCAGCGGCACCCGGATGACCATGACCCCAACATGGTGCGCAACCTCGTCATGCGGCTGCCCGTCTATCAGGCGGTGGTGTGCGCGGCGGTGTGGGTGATCGGTATTGCGATCGCGGTGGTGACGGCGGCGTCGGCAAGCGGGCGGTTGGCGCTGGTCATCGGCCTGGCGACGGCCCTGGCAGGCATGGTGGTGGTGCTCATCACCTACCTGCTGGCGGAGCGTCTGGTGCGACCGGTGGCGGCGTCCGCCCTGGCGCGGCGCTTCGAGGATTCGACGCTGGAGCCGCCGATCACGCAGCGTCTGCGCCTGACGTGGATCATGACCACCGCCCTGCCCGTCCTGGGCATCCTGCTGCTGGCCCTGGGGCAGCGGGCCGGGTTCTTCATGGGCAACGCGGGCGAGCTCATCCCGGGCATCGTCGCCCTGTCACTGACGGCGCTGGTCACCGGTTTCGTGGGGACGACGTTCGCCATCATGAGCGTCGTTGACCCCGTCCTGGAGCTGCAGGAGGCGATCAACCGGGTGCGTCGTGGTGACACGAACGTGCAGGTCGACATCTACGACGGCTCCGAGATGGGTGTCCTGCAGGCCGGTTTCAACGAGATGATGCGCGGCCTCAAGGAGCGTCAGCGCGTGCGTGACATCTTCGGCCGCTACGTCGGCGCCGAGGTGGCCAAGCGCGCCCTGGAGGAGCGTCCCACCCTGGGCGGTGAGGACCGCAAGGTCGCCGTCCTGTTCGTCGACGTCATCGGCTCGACCACCTTCGCGGTCAACCACACTCCGGAGGAGGTCGTCGAGGCGCTCAACCAGTTCTTCGAGCACGTCGTCGAGGTGGTGCACCGCAACAAGGGCATCATCAACAAGTTCCAGGGTGACGCCGCGCTCGCCGTCTTCGGTGCCCCGATCTCCCTGCCCGACTCCACCTCCCACGCGCTCACCGCTGCCCGCGAGCTGCGTCAGGAGCTCAAGGGCATGGCCCTGCAGGCCGGCATCGGGGTGGCCGCCGGGCACGTCGTCGCCGGTCACATCGGCGGTTCCGACCGCTTCGAGTACACCGTCATCGGCGACGCCGTGAACTCGGCCGCCCGCCTCACCGAGCTGGCCAAGGACACTGACGGCCGGGTGCTCACCAACGCCGCCACCCTGCGCGGCGCCAACGAGGCCGAGCAGGCGCGGTGGACCGTCATGAAGTCGGTGGAGCTGCGTGGGCGGCGGGAAATGACCCAGCTGGCCCGCCCCATCCGACCCACCATGGCGGACCGGTCCTGAGGTGGAGATCCTTGCTCCCCGGCGGCTGCTTCTCCTGCTGACCGGGCTCACCGTCATGTCGTTCGGCATCGCCCTGTCGGTGCGTTCCGACCTGGGTACCACGACCATCTCCTCCCTCCCGTACGTCCTCAGCCTCATCTCCGCGCTGAGTCTGGGGACGGCGACGATCCTGGTGAATTCCGGCCTCGTGTTCCTGCAGTTTCTTCTGCTGAGGCGCCGTTTCCGCCCGATCCAGCTGCTCCAGCTGCCGGTGCTGCTGGTGTTCGGCGTGCTCAACGACATCGCGCTGTGGGCCACGTCGTGGGTGGGCCACACGGCGTACTGGCAGCAGTGGGTGCTGGTTCTTCTGGCGATCGTCGTGCTCGCGGTGGGCATCGTCTTCCAGATCGCGGCGCGGTCCATCATGCTGGCCGGTGAGGCCACGGTGCTCACCATCGCGACCGAGCTGGCGCGCGTGTTCGGCGAGCGTCGCCTCTTCGTCTTCGGCTACGTCAAGATCGCCTTCGACGTCGCGCTCGTGCTCTCCGCCGTGGTGCTGGGTCTGGCGTTCGCCGGCCAGGTGGTGGGTGTGCGCGAGGGCACGGTCGCTGCGGCACTGCTCATCGGCATCTGCGTCAAACGGCTGCAGCCGGTGCTCGGCCCGCCGCTGGAGCGTTTCCGCCGCTGATCCCTTGCCTATCGACGCCCGCGCAGTGCGCAACTGCGCACTTTCCGGGGTTTATCCACAGATTTTCGCTGACACATCACCCTTCGGGCGAGTTATCCACAGGCCACACCACGGGGCCTGGACCCCCTCGAACAGTGCTGCGAAAGTGGGGGCATGGCCAAGAAACAGAAGCGGACCACCCCACCCACGACCACCGTCACCGTTCGCCCTCTCCCCCTGACCGACGCCACCTCCCCACCCCGCGTCCGCACCCTGCGTGCCCGCCGCAGCGGGGATTCCTTCCAGCTGCTCGGCGACGCCCTCGACCTGGGGCTCGTCTCCGGCGACGTGGTCAGCTGCGCCTCCGGGGCCGACGGCCGTCGCTACCTCAGCGGCATCGTCCGGCTGCGCGAGGGGACACTCACCCAGGTGGGGATCCACGGTGCCTTGTGCCGCCACCATTTCGGGGAGTTCGTCGACCAGGCGACCGACGACTGGCACGACGACGGAGCCTGCCGCATCCAGGAACGCGGCGGCGCACTCTTCGGTTTCTGGCCACCCGAGGTCCCGGCGGACGAGGCGCGCCTGGCCACGGAGCTGTCCGCGGCGGAGTACCGGCTGCAGTCGGCGGTCATCCCCGGATACTCGCGGCAGGCCCTCATCGGTCACTGCGTGGTCTTCGGGCCGCCGGCCGCCGTGCAGGCCGCGTGAGGCTACTCCCGCGTCAGCCCGTCGACGAGCAGCATGTTGCCGATGACGTGCGAGGCCCGCATGCCGGCGTCCAGGGCCCGGTGGCCAAGGGAATCACCGGTGAGGACGGTCTCGCGCAGCAGGGCGATGCCCTCCGCGACGAGCAGCAGATTGCCGCCGTGCCCGAGTCCCTGGCGCACGGTGGTGCCGTCCTGCAGGGAGCGGTCATCGGCCAGGGTGGAGGTGGCGGCGACGAACACGCCGGCCAGCGCGGACGGCGCGATGAGCGACTTCTTCCGCCACGTCGCCAGCCCCAGGCCGGTGGCCCAGGCGGCGGCCCGCAGCCCCACACGCGCCGGGGAGGGGCGGGCACCCCGGTCGTAGAGCTTCGCGGAGTAGGCGGCGTGCTGGGCGGCGATGCCGAACATGCCCATCACCGGGGTGTGGTCCGGCTTGCGCAGCTTGGCCAGATCGCCGACCCACCCGCCGGCCAGGCCCGCGAGCAGCACCGGGGAGGCGTCGTGGCGGGCCACGGTTCCGGCCAGCGGCGGCATGGTGGCCGAGATCGCCACCGCAGCGGGCTTCTCCCACCCGAACAGGCGCGACCAGATGCTCAGCTCACCGGCCGCCAGGTAGGCGATGCGCTCCGGTTCCTGGAAGGAGGCGAGCAGGGAGTCACGCAGCGCGTCGACGCCCTCGCGGGTGCGGGTGACCAGTTCATTCACGGGAGAGGTGGCGGGGGAAGTCATGGGTTCCAGCGTAGTCAGCGGCGGAACAACCCGTCGACGATCAGCCGCTGCGCCGTGACGTAGGTGCCCGCCACCGCCACATCCAGACCCCGCGCCAGCCCGGAATCACGGGACGGCAGCAGCATCCGCACGAGGATCAGTGAGTCCGAGAGGAGGAAGAGATCACCACCGACAGCCAGACCCGCCAGACCCCGCCCGCGCAGCCGCGGGTCCGCGGCCAGCGCCGCCGTCGCGGTCACCATGCCGCCGTAGAGCAGCACCAGGCCCAGGTGTCTCCTACCGAGCCACGCGGCGGCCGCGAACGGCACCGCCCGCAGCGCCACCGGCCCCGGCCGGAAGCGGGCTCCGCGCCGCCACAGCAGCCACTGGTAGGCCGCCTGATTGACGGCGAACGCCGCCGCCCCCTGCGGCAGGCTGTTCTCCCGCAGCAACACCACGTCCCCGGCCCAGCCACCGGCCAGACCGACCAGGCCCACCTCCCGCTCCGGGAAGGGGGCGGCGAGGGGGGCGTCGAGAAGCAACGGGACCACCGCCGGCTTGGACGCGAGCAGCAGACGGCGCGACCCCACCGCCCGCGAGGCGGCGTAGGCTCCGCCGGCGAGCCAGTACGCCGCGCGCAGGATCCGGGACATCTACTTCTTGCGGTTACCGGCCTTGACCACGCGCTTCGTGCCCGGGGACGGGGCCTTGCGGGTGGTCTTCTTGGTGGTCTTCTTGGCCGTCTTCTTCGCCGTCTTCTTCGCCGACTTCTTGGTGGTCTTCTTGGTGGTCTTCTTCGCCGGGGACCCGCCGTCGGCGGCCTCCTTGGCGCGACGCTCCGAGAGCAGCTCGTTGGCGCGCGCGTCGGTGATGGTCTCCGGGCTGTCACCCTTGCGCAGCGAGGCGTTGGTGGTGCCGTCTGTGACGTACGGGCCGAAGCGACCGTCCTTGACGGACATCGGCTTGCCGGAGACGTCGTTGTCGCCGAGCATCTTCAGCGGCGGCTGCGCGGCGGCGCGACCACGGCGCTTCGGCTCGGCGTAGATGCGCCGCGCCTCGTCGAGGGTGATGGAGAAGATCTGGTCCTCGCTGGCCAGGGAACGGGAGTCGCTGCCCTTCTTCAGGTACGGGCCGTAGCGGCCGTTCTGGGCCGTGATGACCTCGTTGTCGGCGGGGTCGACGCCCACCTCACGCGGCAGGCTGAGCAGCTTGAGCGCCTCCTCGAGGGTGACGCTGGCGGGCTCCATCGAGCTGAACAGCGAGGCGGTGCCCGGCTTGAGGTTCTCCTCGACCAGGGCGTTGATGCGCTTCTCCTTCTGCGCCGCCGCGGTCTTGGTGCCCCAGTTCTTGGCGCGCATGCCGTCGGCGGCGCGCTGGGCGTCCTCCTCGGCACGCTCCTGCGCCACGATGTCCTCGGCGGCGGCCTCGGCGGTGGCGCGTTCGTCGTCACGCACGATCTCGGTGACATACGGGCCGTAACGGCCCTCCTTCGCCACGATCATGCGCCCGTTGGCCGGGTTGACCCCCAGCTCACGGCCGCCCTGCGGGGTGGCGAAGAGCTTCTCCGCGAGCTCCAGGTTGAGCTCGTCCGGGGTGGTCGACTCCGGGAGGTTGGCGCGCTGGTACTCCGGCTCCCCCTCGGCGGTCTCGCCGACCTTGCGCTCGATGTAGGGGCCGTAGCGTCCGACGCGGACGAACACGGCCCGCCCCTCCTCGTCGTCGAAGAGGTGGAGGGAGTTCACCGCGCGGGCGTCGATGTGCTCGAGGTTCTCGCCGACCAGAGCCTTGAGGCCACCGTGGCGGGCGATGGACTCCGCGGTGTTGTCGTCGGCCTCGGCGTCACCGAAGTAGAAGCCGGTCAGCCAGTGGGTGCCGTCCTCCTCACCGGCGGCGATGTTGTCCAGCTCATCCTCCATGGAGGAGGTGAAGTCGTAGTCGACGAGCGGGGTGAAGTTGTTCTCCAGCAGGCCGACCACGGCGAACGCCACCCAGCTGGGCACGAGCGCGTTGCCGCGCGGCACGACGTAGCCACGGTCCTGGATCGTCTTGATGATCGACGCATACGTCGACGGACGACCGATACCCAGGTCCTCCATCTTCTTCACCAGGCTGGCCTCGGTGTAGCGGGCCGGCGGGTTGGTGGAGTGACCGTCCGCAGTGATCTCGGTGGCGGTGAGGGCGTCACCCTCCGACAGGTTGGGCAGGCGCTTCTCGGCGTTGTCGGCGACATCTCGACCGTCGGCCAGACGGGTGGTCTCCACGTAGGCGCGGAGGAAGCCGGGGAAGGTGATGGTGCGGCCGGTCGCGGAGAACTCGGTCTGCTCACCGGTGCGGGCGGTGCCGGCGATGGTCACCTTCATCGAGGTACCCTTCGCATCCGACATCTGGGAGGCGACGGTGCGCTGCCAGATGAGCTCGTAGAGCTTGAACTCCTCCGCGTCGAGCTGTCCGTGCAGCTCACCGGGGGTGGCGAAGCGCTCGCCGGCGGGGCGGATCGCCTCGTGCGCCTCCTGCGAGTTCTTCGACTTACGGTCGTAGCGGCGCGGCGAGTCCGCGACGAAGGCGTCACCGTAGAGCTCCTTCGCCTGCTGGCGGGCGGCGGTGAGGCCCTGCTCGGACAGCGAGGTCGAGTCGGTACGCATGTAGGTGATGTGGCCGTTCTCGTACAGACGCTGCGCGATACGCATCGTGCGGTCCGAGGTGTAGTGCAGCTTGCGGCCGGCCTCCTGCTGGAGGGTCGACGTCATGAACGGCGCGTACGGACGGCGGGTGTAGGGCTTCTCCTCCACCCCGGACACCTGCATGTCGACACCCTGCAGCGCCTCGGCGAGAGCCTCCGCCTGCTGCTTACCGACGACCACCGCCTCACCCTTGAGCCGGCCCCGGTCATCGAAGTCACGGCCCTGGGCGACACGCTGACCGTCGATGGTGGCCAGCTTCGCCTGGAAGGTGCGCGGGTTCTCCGGATCATCCCCGTCCCTACCCGTGTCGAGGTCGGCGGACAGGTCCCAGTACTCAGCGGAGATGAACGCCATGCGCTCGCGCTCACGCTCGACGATGACGCGGGTGGCCACCGACTGCACGCGGCCCGCCGACAGTCGCGGCATAACCTTCTTCCACAGCACCGGGGACACCTCGTAGCCGTAGAGACGGTCGAGGATACGGCGGGTCTCCTGCGCGTCGACGAGGTTCTCATCGAGCTCACGGGTGTTTTCCGCGGCGGCGAGGATGGCGGGCTTGGTGATCTCGTTGAACACCATGCGGCGCACCGGCACCGTCGGCTTGAGCACCTCGAGCAGGTGCCACGCGATGGCCTCACCCTCGCGGTCGGGGTCTGTCGCGAGCAGCAGCTCGTCGCACTGCTTCAGCTTCGCCTTGAGGTCGGCGACCTTCTTCTTCTTGTCGGGGCTGACGACGTAGAGCGGCGTGAAGCCGTTCTCCGTGTCCACGCCGAGTCGCGCCCACGGTTCCTTCTTGTACTTCGTGGGGACGTCAGCAGCACCGCGCGGGAGGTCACGGATGTGTCCGACCGAGGCCTCGACAATGTAGTCGTTGCCCAGGTAAGGCTGGATCTTCTTCGCCTTGGTCGACGACTCCACAATGACCAGGGTCTTCTTCCCTGATCCCTTCGCTTCTGCCACTAGGGAATCTTCCCTCTCGTCTGCTGGATGACACGATTCGACGGACAAAACAGTCCTTCCGGGAGACTTTAGCCCAGACCCGGTTCCTGACAACACGTTACACAGTATTTAATGGCCCTCCTGTGGCCGACCCATTCGCAGGAACCTCACAGCCGTCTCCCCTGCCCCACCGGGCGGGCCTTCATTATCGTGTCGACAATGACCGAGCAGATCATCACGTGGGTGGAGACCCTGCTCACCCTGCCCGTCTTCTACCCGGTCCTCGCCGCCCTGGTGGTGGCCGACTCCCTCGTGCCCGCGATCCCCAGCGAGGCCGTCCTCACCCTGGCCGGCAGCTGGTCCGGCGCGCGCGGGGTGCCCGACCTGGGGATGATCATCCTCGTCGCGGTCACCGCCGCCGTCATCGGCGACAACATCTGTTACCTGGCGGGTACCCGGCTCATCGGCATTGTGGAACGCACCCCGGAGGACTCCGCCCGCGGGCAGGCCATCGCGTGGGTGCGGGAGAACATCCGCCGCAACGCGGCCGCCACGATCATCATCGCCCGGTTCATCCCCTGGGCCCGGTGGTTCATGACGATCATGCTCGGTTCCGTCCGTTACCCCTGGCGGTGGTTCTTCCTCTACGACACGATCGGCGTGGTGCTGTGGGCCCTGCTCGCCGTGCTCATCGGGTACGCGGGCGGCTGGTACTTCTCCGACTACCCGCTGCTGGGCGTCATCGTCGGCATCGCCGTCGGCGGCCTGGTGGGCGTGGCTATTCAGCGGCTGCAGGCGCGGTGGGCGGGGCGTCGATAAGCAGTCCGCACCGACCCCGGAAACAACAACGACCGCCCTCCCGTGTCACGGGTGGACGGTCCTGCGAGAAAACTTTCACTCAGCCTGGGCGGCCGCCAGTTTTCTTGAAGTGCTCGGTGTGAGGCTTAGAGCGGGCGAACAGCCTGAGCCTGCGGGCCCTTGGCGCCCTCACCGATCTCGAACTCGACCTGCTGGTTCTCCTCGAGGGTACGGAAGCCGGAGCCCTGGATCTCGGAGTAGTGGACGAAGACGTCAGCGGAGCCATCGGCCGGAGCGATGAAGCCGAAGCCCTTCTCAGCGTTGAACCACTTCACAGTTCCCTGTGCCATGTTTTAAACCTATTTCTTGATGTGGAGGTGGTACGGCGCCGACATCTGCCGACGGCCGGGTCGTATCGAACCCCCGATGGACCACCATCCCCAGGTTGGAGCGGTGATTCGGGTGCTCGCGTATAAATCCCTTGCGAGCACGTAAACGTAACGCACAGAAACAGCGACCGGCACCCAGTGTGTCACGGATTAGCCCGGCGCGATAGTCTAACCACATTTCAGGGCGGGAAATATCCCTGCGCTCTCCCACATACAGGGGTGATCACAATGACGACTCCCTCCTCGCCGGGCAGTGACCTCGGCGCCGAGCTGGCCGCCGCGATCACCCGTCGTTTCTCCGCCTCCACCTGCACATACTCCACCGTCCAGGATGCCCGTCCGGCCCGGCACGCGCCGTGGCCGGAGTGGGTCCATCCGGGGCTGCGGGGGTATCTGGAGGACCACGGCATCAGCTCGCTGTTTACCCATCAGGCGCAGACCGCGAACCGGGCCCACGAGGGTGAGGATGTGGTCGTCTCCACGGGAACCTCGTCGGGGAAATCGCTGGGATACCTCCTCCCGATTCTCAGCGACCTGGCAGCCGACCCCACCGCCTGCGCCCTCTACCTCACGCCGACGAAGGCACTGGGGTCCGACCAGCTGCAGGCCGTCAGCGCACTGACCCGCTCGATCGGGGGCCTGAACACCGTCCACCCCGCCCCCTACGACGGTGACACCCCCACCGAGGCGCGCAGCGGAATACGGGACACCTCGCGTTTCGTGTTCACCAATCCGGACATGCTCCATGTCTCGTTATTGGCGCACCACCAGCGCTGGGCCCGTCTGCTGCGCCGTCTGCGCTACATCGTCGTCGACGAGTGCCACACCTACCGCGGCGTCTTCGGCGCGCACGTCGCCCTGGCGCTGCGGCGGTTGCTGCGCATCGCGGAGCACTACGGGTCCGCGCCGACGGTCATCCTCGCCTCCGCCACGGCCAATGACCCGGCCGCGCACGCCGCGAACCTGCTCGGTCGCCCCGTCACGGCGGTCACCGAGGACGGTGCCCCCACCGGCGCGCGGACGGTGCTGTTGTGGGAGCCCGGGTTCCTCGACGGCGTGGAGGGGGAGAACGGCGCGCCGGTGCGCCGGGCCGCGGCCACCGAGGCCGCCGGCATCATGGCCACCTTCGTCGCCGAGGGCGCGCGCACCCTGACGTTCGTCCGGTCCCGCCGTTCCGCCGAGCTCGTCGCCCTCCGCACGATGGAGGAGCTGTCCTCCCTGGGGCGGCCGGACTTCGGGCGCCGCATCGCCGCCTACCGGGCCGGCTACCTGGCGGAGGACCGCCGCCGCCTGGAACAGCAGCTTGACGACGGCACCCTGCTCGGCGTCGCCACGACCAACGCCCTCGAGCTGGGCATCGACGTCGGGGGCCTCGACGCCGTCGTCACCGCAGGCTTCCCCGGCACCGTCGCCAGTTTCTGGCAGCAGGCGGGCCGGGCCGGACGCCGGGGCCAGGGCTCGGTGGTGGTGCTCGTCGCCCGGGACGAGCCGATGGACACCTACCTCGTCCACCATCCCGAGGCCCTGCTGGGCCGGCCGGTGGAACGCGCGGTGTTCAACCCGCGCAACCCTTATGTGCTGCGGGGTCACGTGTACTGCGCGGCCGTCGAGAAGCCTCTCACGGAGGCCGACGTCGACGCCCTCGGTGCGCACGAGGTCGTCGCGGAGCTCACCGATGCCGGGCTGCTGCGCCGTCGCCCGCGCGGCTGGTTCCCCGCCCCGCTCATCGACGCCCCGCTCACCCCCGACACCGCCCACGCCGCCGTGCAGCTGCGCGGCGGCAGCGGGGAGGAGGTGCTCATCGTCGACGTCACCGACGGGCGGCTGCTGGGCACCATCGACGCCGCCCGCGCCGCCGCACAGGTCCACCCCGGCGCCGTCTACCTGCACCAGGGGGAGAGCTTCGTCATCGACGACCTCGACTTCGACGACCGCATCGCCCTCGCCCGCCCGGAGACGCCCGAGTACTCGACGATCGCCCGCTCGGAGACGGACATCCGCATCCTCGGCCGCCCGGGGCCGGACGAGCTGGTGAACTACTCCCCCGGCCTGTGGGTGGCCAACGTCGAGGTGGAGGTGACGGACCGGGTGACGGGGTACATCGTCAAGCTGCCCGACGGCACCACCGCCGACCACGTGCCGCTGGACATGCCGGAGCAGACCCTGGTCACCCGCGCGGTGGCGTACACGATCGACCCGCTGGCGCTCGACGCGATGGGGGTCACCGCGGGGGACACCCCGGGCACGCTGCATGCGGCGGAGCACGCGGCGATCGGGCTGCTGCCGCTCATCGCCACGTGCGACCGCTGGGACATCGGCGGGGTCTCCACGGCACTGCACCCGGACACGATGCTGCCGACGGTGTTCGTCTACGACGGCCACCCCGGCGGCGCGGGTTTCGCAGACGAGGGTTTCGCCCGCTTCCCGGAGTGGATCGAGGCCACCTTCGACGCCGTGCGCTCCTGCGGCTGCGAGTCCGGCTGCCCCTCGTGCGTGCAGTCACCGAAGTGCGGCAACGGGAACAATCCGCTGGACAAGGCCGGCGCGCTGAAGCTGCTCGGCGCGCTGGTGACCATGACGGGCGCTACACCGGGCCCGCCGTCGCCCTGACCTCCCTTCCGCGCACGTCAACGGTGACGGTGAGATCCGCCCCCGCCACGCGGCAGGTGCTTATCGACGCCCCGTTGTGCCCCGCCACCTGCGTGGCTGCGACGCAGCCGTCCTCCCCGCGGTAGACGGCGAAGGCCCCCGCCACGGCCGCGAGGTCCGCGGCCACCCGCGCCCGGTGGTGGGCTTCGACCTGGCCGGCCACCCCGATGACCACGAGGCACAGGCTGAGAAGTGCGGCCGCCGCGCCGGCGGTGACGATGGTGGGCATCAGGGCACCTCGACCGGGAAGACGGCCGCGTGGCGGCGCGGTCCCAGCGGGGAGGGCACGCTCGCCACGGCGGTGGCCAGTCCGGAGGACTCGCTCACGGCCACGTCGCCCCGGGGTGGGGTGAAGTCCGCGCCGATGGCGTACGCGCGGGCCGCCGCCCCGGCGGTGTCGACGGCCACCAGGTGCGCGGACATCGTCGCGATGCCCGCCACGATGAGGCCGCACACCGTGACGAGGCTGCCGATGCCGAGCGCCGTCTCGATCGTGGTCACGGGGCGGAGGAGAGGGCGTCGGTGATGATCCCCTCGATGGCGGAGACGACCGCGGGGGCGTTGATGACGCCGTAGAGCACGGCGGCGAGGGCGGCCGCGGCGAGCGAGCCCATGGCGTACTCCACCGTCGACATGCCCTTGTCGTCGCGGAGGGTGGTGGTGAGGTGGTTGATGAGGGTCATGGTGTTTCTCCTAGGTGAGTAGTTGGGTGCCCAGGCTGATGACCACGGGGGCCAGGCCCAGGATGAGGAAGGCGGGCAGGAAACAGAGGGTGAGCGGCAGCGCGATGAGCACTCCCGCGCGTTCGGCCCGGGCGGTGGCCCGGGCGGCGGCGTCGTCGCGCAGGGTGGCGGCGATGCGGCCGGCGGCGGTGGACAGGGCTGCGCCGGAGCGCCCCGACAGGGCGGCCGGGCCGGCCAGGTCCCGGAGTCCGGGGAGGTCGGCGGCCTCCGCCCAGGCGCGCCGGGCGGGCACCCCGATGGCGAGCAGCGCCGCGATGGTGCGCCACGCGCCCCGGCTGCCCGTATCGGCCCCGGCGTCGACGAGGGCGGCTGCGGCTGCCGCCGGGGTGAGCCCGGCCTGCAGGCAGGCGGCGTAGAGGTCGATGTCGGCGGCCACGGCGAGCAGGTCCGGGTCCCCGCGGCGGCGCGGGCCGTCGCGCGGGGTCTTCGGTCCGAGGTCACGCAGGCGCAGGATGAGCTGCGGGGGCGGCAGGAGGAGCACGGCGGCGAGGATCAGCAGCGTCACGGGGCGGCCCTCCCGATGATGTGGCGGGACCAGAGGAAACCGCCGGCGGCCAGGGTGGTGCCCGTGACCAGCAGGATCCCGCCGAGCCCGCCGCCGGTGAGGAACCCGACGGGGTCGGCCCCCATCGCGGTGCCCATGCCCACGCCGGCCAGCGGCAGGAGGGTGAGGATGACGGCGGTGGCCTGCGGTCCCTGCAGCGTGGCGGTGGTGGCGGCGCGGTGGCGGAGGCGGGCGTCGAGACGCAGGCGGGCCTGCTCCACCAACGGCGCGAGCGGCAGCCCGTGGCGTTCCGACAGGGACCACAGGGTGCCGAGGGGTGCCAGTTCGGCGGGGCCGTCGAGCAGCACGGCCGCCCCGGACAACCCGCGGCCGACCCGGGTGCGCACCTGGTTGAGGGTGGTCGCCAGCTCGGTGGGGGTGTCGGCGGGCAGGTTCCCCGCCGCGTGATCGACGGCCATGGACATGGTGTGCCCGGCGCGCAGTTCGCCGTCGAGGAGTCCGAGGAAGGCGGCGGTGTGTGCTTCTCGACGCCGCCTCCTCCCCCGCTCCCGCATGTCCCGGCCGACCCACGCGGCGGTGCCCAGCACGAGGAGCAGGGCGACGGTGCCCGAGGCGCTGCCCAGCAGGATGAACAGCACGGCCCCGGCCCCGAGGACGGGGAGTCCGAGCAGGCGGGCGTCGGGTGCCACGGCATGCAGGCGGCCGGACGGCGACGGGGCGGGCAGGGCCAGGTGGGCGGCGAGCAGCAGGAGCGGGGTCATGTGGACGCGGTCACCTCCGCCTGCAGCTCGGCGAAACCGGGCAGCGCGCCGTGGTCGGCGTCCCACACGGGGTGGGCCTCCACCGGGTTGCCGCGCAGCAGGCCGATCTGGTGGACCCGGCGGCGGCCGTCGCTGCCGCGGCGCATGACGACGACCACGTCCATCGCCGCCGCCAGCTGGGAGTGCAGCGCGGTGCGGGTCATCCCGCCGAGGGCGGCCAGGGCCTCCATGCGGGCGGGGACCTCGGCGAGGGCGTTGGCGTGGATGGTGCCGGCGCCACCCTCATGGCCGGTGTTGAGTGCGGCGAGCAGGTCGACGACCTCCGCCCCGCGGATCTCCCCGACGATGATGCGGTCGGGGCGCATGCGCAGCGCCTGCCGGAGCAGGTCGGCCATGGTGATCTCCCCCGAACCCTCAACGTTGCGGCCGCGCGCCACCAGGTTGAGCACGTGCGGGTGCCGGGGCTGGAGTTCGGCGGTGTCCTCGATGCACAGGATGCGTTCCTGCGGGCCCACCTCGGCCAGCAGCGCGGCGAGCAGGGTGGTCTTCCCCGTGCCGGTGCCGCCGACGACGAGGAAGGCCCGGCGGCAGCGCACGAGGCCACGCAGCACGGCAGCGATCTCCTCGCTCACGGTGCCGCGGGCGACCAGCTCGTCGAGGGTGGTGGTGGCCTGACGGAGAACCCTCAGACTGAGGCAGGTGTGCCGGGCGGACGGCGGGGCCAGCAGGGCGTGGAGGCGGATGATGGAGCCGTCGTCGCGGGTGAGGCGGCCGTCGGCGAAGGGCTGCGCGTCGTCGAGACGTCGCCCGCAGGAGGTGGCGAGGCGGGTGGCCAACTGGCGGACTGCGGCGTCGTCGCCGAAACTCACGTCCGCGCGTTCCAGTCCGCGACCCCGGTCGAACCACACCTCGTCGGGCCCGTTGACCACGATGTCGGTGATGCCCTCGGTGGAGAGCACGGGCTCGAGGGGGCCGACGCCGGTGGAGTCGTGGCGGAGCCGACGCAGCAGGTCGAGGACGTCGACGTCGGAGATGACCCCGGCCTCCTCCCGGATGAGACGGACGATGTCGGCCGCGTCCGCGCCGGCGGGGGAGTCGACGAGGCGGCGCTGCACCTTCTCGAAGAGGTCGTTCACAGCGTCACCCCGGCGTGCTCCAGCACGAGGCGGGCGGTGGCGGACAGCTGTCCGGGGAGGCGGTCCGGCAGGCCCCCGAGCTCGACGGTGCGGGACAGACGGGGGACGTTGCCCAGGGGCGTGATCATGTCGCAGTGGGTGATCTTCTCCAGGTCCCCGGTGCCCAGGCCCGACCAGTGGCGGTGCCGCACCACCCCGGCGACGGTGCAGCGCCGGGCGGTGAAGCGCGCGACGAGTCCGGCGGCCGCGGCGGCGGGCCGCACCTCGGCCGGGACGACGATCGCCACGTGCCGACAGGCGTCGGCGACGGCGTCCGCCACCTCCCCGCCGCCGGGCATGTCGATGATGGTCACCCCGGGGGCGGCCCGGAGTGCCTCGAGCACCGGCCCGACCAGGCCCGGGGTGAGGCGGAAGGGGTCGGCGATGGTGCTGCGGGCGGCGGACAGGCAGGCGATGCCGTCGGAGGTGGTCGGCAGGGCCGCCCGGAGATCCGCCCCGTCCACCGTGCCCTCCCCCAACCGGAGTTCCGGCCAGCGGATCCCCGGGGTCTCCTCGAGCCCGAGCAGCAGATCGAGTCCACCGGAGCGGTCGTCGGCGTCGATGAGCGTGACCGGGTGCGCGCCGGCGGCGACCCGGGCCATGGCGGCGGCGAGAGTCGACGCCCCGGCCCCGCCGGCCGCCCCGCAGACGGCGAGGAGGACACCCGGGGAGCCCGGGGCGGGTCCCGGCGTCGCGGGCACCCGGCTGTGTCCCACCGCCGCGAGCAGGTCCGGGGCCTGGGCGGGCAGCACCCAGGCGTCCTCGGCGTGGGCCTGCAGGGCGGTCTGCCAGTCGACCGGCCCGGGGTCGGCGGCGAGGAAGTGGATGCCGGGCCGCCGGTCGAGGGTGGCGACGTGGCGGGCGGTGTCGGCGTCGACGAGCACGGCGTGCGCGCGGGGCAGCAGGCGGGTGATCTCGCGGGGGTCGATGGTGTCGATGACGTCGTGGCCGGTGGCCGCCGCCACGTGGGTGGCCTCCGGGTGGATGACGGGATCACTCACGGCGACGAGGATGAAGGTGCTGGTCATGGCCCCACCATCGCCTGAGCCGTGGCCCCGGACAAGAGGACGACGCCCGGCCTGTGGATAACTTGGGTGACTGATGACGGATCATCATCGTTCTGTGGATAACCACCGCCACCGAGTGGTCGCGCGCCGGTGGGCATGTCACACTGACGGCGCCCGGGGGAGAAATAAGGGACGGCCCGCGCCTCGGGGGGGGTGTGCGCGGGCCGTCTGTAACCCGGCATCGGGGGGGATTGCCGGGGCAGGCCGCACTGTATATCGGGGCCTTGCAAGAGGAATTATGGCACACCTTTCGGCTCATGACAATACCGGGGCGACGACTTTCTCGAAAAGGCTTTCTATGCCGCGAATCGTTTCCGACAAGCACAACTCGACAACCACTTTCACCCCACCAGTATCACCTGCACCACATTCACCTTACGTTTCACAGGGTGGAGGTCTACACTGTGTCCTCATGAACCCCGGGTCTCCTGCACGCAAGCAGGCCACCACGCCAGACACCCCGCGCGTGGCGGCCTTCTTCGACCTGGACAAAACCATCATCGCCACCTCCTCCGCCTTCGCCTTCGGACGCGAGTTCATGCACAACGGACTCATCACCACCTCCGAGGCCCTGCAGATGTCCCTGGCCAAGGCCACCTACATGATCGCCGGCCAGTCGAGTGAGCAGATGGACTCCACCCGCGACCAGCTCGCCGCCCTCGTGGCCGGCTGGTCCGTCGAGCAGGTCCGCACCATCGCCTCCGAGACGATGCACAACGTGGTCACCCCGGCCATCTACGCCGAGGCCCGCGAGCTCATCGCCTTCCACCGCAGCGCCGGCCACGACGTCATCATCATCTCCGCCTCCGCCTCCCACCTCGTCGATCTCATCGCGGAGGAGCTGGGCATCGACCAGGTCGTCGCCACCGAGCTGGAGGTCGAGGACGGCCGTTTCACCGGTGAGATCCTCTTCTACTGCAAGGGTGACGCCAAGGCACAGGCCATCACGGACCTCGCGGCGGAGAACAACTACGACCTCTCCGTCAGCTACGCCTACTCCGATTCGGCCACCGACATCCCCATGCTGCAGGCCGTGGGCAATCCCATCGCCGTCAATCCGGACCGCGCCATGAAGAAGGCCGCCCTGGAGAACGGGTGGGAGATCCGCACCTTCCGCGACCCGGTGCCGCTGTTCCAGATGCCCTCGCCCCGCGAGATCAGCATCGGCGCGTCGATCGTGGCTGTCATCTCCGCCGCCGCAGCCGGCGGCATCTGGTGGGCGCAGCGCGGCCGCCGCGGCTCCGCCTGAACCTGACGCTACAGCACCTGCCGCTACAGCGCCCGGGCGATGGCCTCCGCCTCCTCGGCGCCCGCGATCCACGACCGCAGCGACAGCTCGAGGAACTCCCCGGCACTGCCCTGCGCCCACGCCCGCGCCGCCGCCAGATATTCGTCCCGGTGCCGCAGAAGGTAGGTCTCCGGCACGGCCAGCCCGCGCGGATCCAGGCCAGTCGTCACCGCCGCGAGACGCCCGGCGGCCCGCGCCACCAGCCCGGACCGGTTCCCGAACAGCTCGTGCGCCAGGATCTCGGCGTGCACCACCTGCGGCAGCAGCACGTCGTGCGTCCCGCCCGCCAACCACCCGGCCAGGCGCTGCAGCCGCTCCGGGGAGCCCTCCGGACGGCCCCCGCCTCCGGCGAGGACGGACATCCGCGCGAGGATCTGCAGTGGTGCCCGCCCGAAGACCCGCGCCGACGCCTGCAGGGAATCGGGGGCCAGCATGCTGGAGACCGAGATGGACGCGCCGAGCACCCCGACCGGCTCGTCGCCGAGGCGGACGGTGGGATCGTCGATGAGCGCGGACGTGCGGGCACCCCGCAGCACGGACTCCGATCCGGTGACCTCCGCGCGGCGCAGCGACACGGGTCGCCGGTGGACGGCGGCGACGGCCTGCTGCGCGGAGTCGGCCAGCGAGGCGACGTCGCCGAGTCGGAGAAGAGGTTGCAGGGGGTCAGCCGCGGACATATCCACTACGATAGCGCTGTGAGGGTTGCACATTCACTGTGAATCCGTGGCACCATGGTCAGGAATAGCCGACACCATATGACAGCATGACAGCAGCAGGAAGGCACATCGTGAGCAACAAGGGACTTTTCACCGACGGACCGAAGGACTTCACTCCGCGGGTCAGCTCGATTCCGCTGAGTGACGTTGACACGACCCGCGCCGGCGAGGGCTCCATCGGCGACCTGGTCTCCAACGCCACCGCGCAGATGTCCTCCCTGTTCCGCGCCGAGCTGGAGCTGGCCAAGACCGAGCTCGCCGGCGAGGCGAAGAAGGGCGCCATCGGTGGCGGCCTGTTCGGCGTCGCCGGTGTTATCGCCCTCTACTCCTCCTTCTTCTTCTTCTTCTTCGCCGCGGAGCTGTTGAGCACCTGGCTGGAGCGCTGGGCCTCCTTCCTCATTGTCTTCCTGTTCATGCTGCTGCTCGCCGCGCTGCTGGCCCTGTTCGGCTGGAAGAAGGTCAAGACGGTCGGCGCCCCGCAGAAGACGATCAACTCGGTCAACGAACTGAAGAACCTGGTTCCGGGGCAGGCCACGCAGAAGCTCGAGGCCCGCAACCGCGGGATGTACAGCTAGCCCGTCCCCCGCATCCGCCCGCGCAGTCACCGCGAGGGCGGATTTTTCTTTGCTCAACCGGAGAGGAGTCCCCGTGTTCCCGCGCCGCCGCCCGCTGTCGCCGTCCGTCGTGGAGCTCGACGGCCCCTTCCGCCACCAGCTCGTGCACACCCGCGGGATCCGGCTCCACGCGGCGGTGGCCGGCCGCCCGCAGGACCCGCTGGTGGTGCTGCTGCACAGTGCCTTCGGCGGCTGGTTCGAGTACCGCCGGGTCATCGCCCCGTTGGCGGCCCGGGGGTTCCACGTCGCGGCCGTCGACGCCCGCGGCTACGGCCTCAGCGACAAGCCGCCGTCAACGGCCGGGGATGATCTGCGCACCGCCGCCGGGGACATCGCCGGGCTCATCCGCGCCCTGGGCCACGAGCGGGCGATCGTCGTCGGGGCGGATTCGGGTGGCACCGTCGCCTGGGCGTTGGCCGCGAACTACCCCGACATGGTCGCGGGGCTCGTGTCCGTCAGCGCCGCCCACCCCGTCGACCTGCGGCGCGCCATCGCGGCGCGCCCGTGGTACCACGTGCGCACCATGGCCCGGCCCGGGTTGCCGTTGCTCGGCACCGCCGCTTATCGACGCCACCTCCTCGCCTCCACCGCCCCGGAGTTCCGGCACTCCCCGGAGTGTGCCGAGGAGCTTCACCTCCGGCTGCAGTCGGCGCGGATCAGCAACGCCCGCCCCGGGATGCTGCGGGCCAACCGGCTGCTCACGGCGTCGGTGTCGGCCCGCTGGCTCCACACCACCGTCGCGGCCCCCACCCTGCTCCTGCAGCCCCCGCTGCCGATGTGGCGGCACCTGGCGCGCCGTTCCCTGCGGCGGATCTCCGGAGACGTCGCCGTGCGGCACGTAGCACGGACGCGGGACCTGCCGCACGTGGAGAACCCGTCGGCCTTCGTCGAGACGGTCGCGGAGTTCGCCGACAACGCCGACAACGCCGACAACCACGCCTAACGGGCGACGCACTCCTGGGTGCCCACCGGCGCGGTGAGGGCCGCGACGTCGCCGACCTGGCGCTGGACCTCCTCGGCGGTGAGGACGTAACCGGTGTCGGTCTGATCCACGCTGGCACCGAAGACCACGCCGAGCACCGCACCCTGGGTGTCGAGCATCGGGCCGCCGGAATTGCCCTGGCGGATGGTGCCGCGGACGGTGTAGGCGTCACGCTCGACGCGCCCCTCCGCGTAGATGTCGGGGCCCGCGATGAGCAGCTGCTCGCGGATACGCGCGGGGGCCGCCTCGAAGGGGCCGGACTCGGGGAAGCCCATGACGATGGCGTCGTCGCCCGACTCTGCCGGGGCCGGTGCCCACGGCAGGGCGGGCAGGTTGAGGCCCGGGGAGTGCAGGACGGCGATGTCCACGCCCGGGTTGTAGTAGACGACCTCGGCCTCCTTGACGCCCAGCACCGTGTCCAGGCGCACCGACTGGGTGCCCGCGACGACGTGCGCGTTGGTGATGACGTAGTCGGGCTCGGTGACGAAGCCGGAGCCCATGAGGCGGCGGAAGCACTGGTCCGAATCGCCCTGGATGTGCACCACCGAGGGGCGCACCCGCTCGACGAGGGCGTGGTCGTCGATCTGGATGTTGGGGGCGGCGACGTCCCGGGCGGGTGGCTCGTCGAAGGGGGCGAAGATGGGCGGGAGACCCGATTCGTCGAGAAGCACGGTGATCCGGGCGGGCAGCTGCTCGAGCCCCGGCGGGGTGTTGCGGTCGACGAACCCGAGGATCGTCGAGTTGCGGATCCCCTGGCTGACGCTGCCCGTCAGGCCCGTGGCCAGCGGAATCGAGATGAGCCAGATGACCAGCAGGGTGGCGGCGGCGGTGAACAACGCGCCCACGGCCGAGTCGATGGTCTGCGAGGCGCGCATCCGCATCCGGTCGCGTAACGACGACCCGAGCACCCCGCCGATGAGATTGCCCAGACCGACGAGCATGATGATCGTGCCCAGCCCCAGGAGGAACCGCAGCGCCACCGACTCGGTGAGCTGCATGACCGGCGGCGCCAGGGCCGCCCCGAGGATGAGTCCCGCCACGACACCGATGGTCGCCAGCACCGAGGCGAACGCCCCCTGCCGCCAGCCGGTGACGATCGCCGCCACGAGGGCCAGCAGGATGAGACCGTCTACGAGGAGGGCGGGGGTCACGGGGCGATGCGTCCAATCAGGGTGTCGTCGGTTATCGCAGAAATCTTACCCGGTTGCCCGGGTCCGAATAGCGAGGCTCGTTGTTCCGCGATTTCGCCAGCGTGTCCTGCAGGTCGAGCGTGGTCTCGCGGTCCCACTCCTGCTCCCAGCCGCCCTGGTGCAGCAGCGCGGAGATGAGCCCCGCGGTGAAACCCCACACCAGGTAGTCGTTGATGGTGAACGCTGGCCCCTTCCACCCCGACCAGCCGACCATGAGGCGGTTACGCGGGTCGACCAGGTCCGACAGGTAGGCGGGGAAGACGTCGTCGGCCTCGGTGGGGCTGGCCACCCCGACCTCCCCGGGCGTGTGCCAGTGGCCCAGCACGGGGTGCACCGGGTAGCCGGAGGCCCGGATGTGCACGGGCTCCAGCTCGGCGACCGGGGTGACCGTGGTGCGGTCCAGGCCGGTCTCCTCCCACGCCTCACGGAGGGCGGCGTCGACCGCGTTGAGGTCGGTGTCGTCGACCCGCCCACCGGGGAAGGCGATCTGCCCGGAGTGCGAGCGCATCGACGGCGAGCGGTGCGTGAGCAGCAGCGCCGCGTCCTGCGGCGGATCCGCCTGCAGGTGATCCGCCCCGGAGAAGAGCATGAGCACCGCCGCCGAGCGGTCCGCCTTGACGGGGCCGGACCGCCCGCGGGCGTCGACACCGCGCACGTCGGGGTGGGCACGGGCCCGGGTGACGTCGCTGAGCAGGGAGCGCATCCAGCGTGGTGCCCGTTCCGGCGCCAGTCGCGTGTTCTCCCCCGGCGAGTCCGGGCCGAAATCCATCCTCATCGACCGGTCACCGCCGCCTGCACGGCCTCCTCGATCTCGGCCGCCGACTCGAAGGTCCGCGGGAACATCTGCAGCTGCTCGTCCCCGTCGAAGACCACCGTGATGGGGATGACGCCGGGCAGGCCGAGCGTGCCGGCGAAGGCGTTGTCGAGGTCCTGGTAGCTCGGCAGGGAGATCCCCAGCTCATCCAGCATCGCGGCCCCGTTACCGGGGTTGCGGTCCGCGTGGACGCCGACAACCGTGTACTCGGGGTGGGCGGCGGCGAACTCGTCGAAGTACGGCAGCTCGTCGCGGCACGGACCGCACCACCAGGCCCACACGTTGGCCACCGTGATGCCCTCCGCCGCCGCCGGGCCGTTCTCCCCGCCGAGGCAGTCGAGGGTGACACCGCCGACCCCGGTCGCCGGGCAGTCGGGCCGGTCACCGACCTCGGAGAGCAGGGCGTCGGTGGTGAGGGGGCCGGCGTCCTCGGGGGCCTGCGCACCGTTCTCCGGGCCCGGGTCATTGACGGTGCGCAGCATGACGAACGCGCCCGCCACGACGGCGACGGTGAGGACGACGCCGATGATGACCGTCCACAGGGCCTGCCGATTCATGCCGCCACCTCCCGGGAGGGACAGTCCCTCGCGATGACGCACTCGGCGCACGCCGGGCGGCGGGCATGGCACACGCGACGTCCGTGGAAGATCATCCGGTGGGAGAACATGGTCCACTCCTTCTTCTCGATGCGCTCGGTGAGATCATGCTCGATCCGCAGTACATCGGTCGAATCGGTGAGTATGAGCCGCTGCGCCAGGCGGGAGACGTGGGTGTCCACCGCCAGCCCGGGCAGACCGAACGCGTTGCCACGGACGACGAGCGCCGTCTTGCGCCCCACCCCGGGCAGGGACACCAGGTCGTCGAGGTCACGCGGCACCTCGCCGTCGAACCTCGCCATGAGCGCCTCCCCCAGCCCCAGCAGGCTCTTCGCCTTGGCCCGGAAGAAGCCGAGGGGGCGGAGGATCTCCTCCAGCTCGGCGGTGTCGGCGGCGGCGAGAGACGCGGGCGTCGGAAAGCGGCGGAACAGCTCCGGGGTGACCTGGTTGACGCGGACATCGGTGGTCTGGGCCGACAGGACCGTCGCCACCGTCAGTTGGAAGGCGTCGGCGAAGTCGAGCTCGCAGTGTGCGTCCGGGTACTCCTCCGCCAGCTGCCGGTTGATCCGGCGGGCTCGGCGGGTGCGCCCCAGGTCAGTCTCGGTGCCGCGGGCGGCGGGGTGGGGGCGTGGGGATCTGACCGGCATACCGGACAGCTTAGCCACTACGATGATTTCCCATGACCGTCGTTCTCGTCGTCGCTGCTCCGATCATCCTCGCCCTCTTCGCCATGCAGATGGAGAAGCTGGAGTCGTGGATCCTGCCGTCGGCACCTGCGGCCGCCGAGCCCGTCCCCGAGCTTGCCGACGAACCGGGCGGGGACAGGGTCGACAATGACGACAGGGACACCGCCGGGGAAAACACTGAAGAGATGTGACAAATTTCCCTGAGGTGGCTCACACGTGACCAATTCCACGGTAGGGTGGTAAGGAACACACTGCGCCGAGAGTTACATTTGTGCCCTCACCAGGGCCCCACCACCATCCCGTGGGTCCTCCCGGCGCGCCGTCGATAGGACCGAGGAGCGTCAAGTGGAAGGTGTACAGGAGATCCTGTCCCGCGCCGGAATCTTCCAGGGGGTTGATCCGGTTGCCGTGAACAACCTGATCAAGGACATGGAGACCGTCCGTTTCCCCCGTGGAACAACCATCTTCGAGGAAGGCGAACCGGGCGACCGTCTCTACATCATCACCGCCGGCAAGGTGAAGCTCGCCCGCCACGCGTCCGACGGCCGGGAGAACCTCCTCACCGTCATGGGCCCCTCCGACATGTTCGGCGAACTCTCCATCTTCGACCCGGGCCCGCGCACCTCCTCCGCCGTCTGCGTCACCGAGGTGCAGGCCGCCACCATGAACTCGGAGATGCTCAGGCAGTGGGTGTCCGACCACCCGGAGATCGCCCAGCAGCTCCTGCGCGTCCTGGCCCGCCGCCTGCGCCGCACCAACGCCTCCCTGGCCGACCTCATCTTCACCGACGTCCCGGGCCGCGTCGCCAAGACCCTGCTGCAGCTGGCCAACCGCTTCGGCTCCCAGGAGGGTGGCGCCCTGCGCGTCAACCATGACCTCACCCAGGAGGAGATCGCCCAGCTCGTCGGTGCCTCCCGTGAGACCGTGAACAAGGCGCTGGCCACCTTCGCCCACCGTGGGTGGATCCGCCTCGAGGGCAAGTCCGTCCTCATCGTGGACACCGAGTCGCTGGCCAAGCGCGCCCGCTGACCCGCAGAAAGAGACACCCGCCGCACCTCCTCGGGGAGGGCGGCGGGTGTCGCGTGTCCGGGGGCTGCGGCTACTTCTGAGCGGCCAGGTAGCGCAGGGCGACGCGGGTCGACTGCTCGGCGGCGTGGCGCAGCACCGGGTCGACATCGTCGTACATCTCGTCGATGAGCGTCTTGAGGTCGACGTCCTCGCCCAGGCGGGAGTGGACCTCCCGGATCTGGTTGAGGCGGTGCTCACGGCGATCGATGTACTTGCGGGCGAAGGCGGAGATGTCCTCGCCCTCGGGGCCGTGGCCCGGCAGCAGGGTGATGCCCTGGCCGCGCTCCTCCAGCAGACGCAGGGTGTCCAGGTACTGGCCCAGGTCACCGTCGGTCTCGGAGATCATGGTGGTGTGGCGGCCGGCGATGGTGTCACCGGTGATGATGCCCTCCAGGGTGGACTCCCCCGGCTTGCCGGACCAGACGAAGAAGCACGCGGAGTCCGCGGTGTGGCCCGGGGTGTGCACGACCTCGATCTGCGGGGTGACGCCGTCGGCGGAGACGATCTCACCGTCGGTGATCGGGGCGACATCGCCGGCGCAGATGGTGGGATCGAACGCCCGGATGGGGGCGCCGGTGAGCTGGCGGAAGCGGTGCGCACCGTCAGCGTGATCCGGGTGGTGGTGGGTCAGCAGGACGAGGCCGACCTTGTCCGCCTTCGCTCCGAGCACATTGAGGTGTCCCTCATCCTCCGGGCCGGGGTCGATGACGATGCTGTGGGTGTCACCCTCAGTACGGATGACCCACGAGTTCGTACCCTCCAGGGAGGCGTACCCCGGGTTCGGGCACAGGACGACAGACACGGACTCAGAGACCGGTCGAAGCTGGCTGTAGGCAGGATGCTCCATGCGCACCAGCTTAGCCCGGTTGACCCTGCATGCCGAACCGAATGCCCGAGAAAAGGGTCTAGTCCGCGACCTCGACGATGAGCTCGACCTCGACCGGGGCACCGAGCGGGAGTTCTGCGACTCCGACGGCGGAACGGGCGTGCTCCCCGGCCTCCCCGAAGATCTCACCCATGAGGTTGGACGCACCGTTGACCACGGCCGGCTGGGCCGAGAATCCCGGGGCGGAGGCGACGTAACCGACGATCTTGAGGACGCGGGTCACCTTGTCGATGCCGACGAGGGCGTCGATCGCGGCCAGGCCGTTGAGGGTCGCGGTGCGGGCGAGACGGGCGGCCTCCTCCTCGGAGACGTCCTCCCCCACCTTGCCGGTGGCGGCGAGCTGGCCGTCGACGAACGGCAGCTGGCCGGAGGTCCACACCTGGTTGCCGGTGCGGATCGCGGGGACGTAGGCGGCGACGGGGGCGGCCACCTCGGGCAGGTCGATGCGCAGCTCGGCGAGGCGCTCGGAGACGGTGCTCATCAGTTCTTCTCCCGCTTCATGTAGGCGACGACATTCTCCGGGTTCGGCCCCGGGATGACGGTGACGAGCTCCCAGCCGTCCTCGCCCCAGGTGTCGAGGATCTGCTTCGTGGCGTGGCTGAGCAGCGGAACAGTGGCGTATTCCCAATTGGTCATGGCACCACAGTACCCGGGTCAGATGCCGTTGAGTTCCCCACCGGAGGACAGGTACTCGGCCCAGTTGGTGATGTGCGGGTTCTTGCGCAGCAGCGCACGACGCTGGCGCTCCGTGAGGCCGCCCCACACGCCGAACTCGACCTTGTTGTCGAGGGCGTCGGCCCGGCATTCGGTGACCACCGGGCAGTGGCGGCAGATGACGGCGGCCTTGCGCTGCTCCGCGCCGCGGACGAACAGCGCGTCCGGATCGCCGGCGCGACACTTGGCGTGAGTGATCCACTCACCGCGCTCGTAACAGACGGGCTGCTGCTGCTCGAACGGGGAACGGAAGGACTCTCCAGCGAGCGGGGTTGCCATCGTGCTCTCCAATCAGACAGGCCGGAAGTGGCGGGGTCTTTCTGCGTGTAAGTGTATTCACAGCCTTAACACTAAGTCGAATACGTCACACTTCCAGGGGCAATCAATAGTTCCCTCCACCCCCCTCCACTGCGTAGGGTAAGGGGCGTGTCTGTGTCGAAATCCTTGGCCAATATCACCGCCGCCGCCATTGTCGCAGGTGTAGCGGGTGCCCTCGCCCTCGCCCCCGTCGCGGGCATCTCCGGCGTGGGCATCGCGAGAACCAACGAGACGATGCAGTCGAACCTCGCGGACCTCACCGACGGCACCACCCCCGGGGTCACCACCATCACCGACTCCACCGGCCAGCCGATGGCCTGGCTGTACAACCAGCGCCGCTACCCGGTGAGTAACGAGCAGATCTCGCAGCACATGAAGGACGCGATCGTCGCCATCGAGGATCACCGCTTCTACGAGCACGACGGCGTCGACATCCAGGGCACCGTCCGCGCCATGGCCACCAACGTGCTGGCCGGCGGCGTCGAGCAGGGCGCGTCGACGATCAACCAGCAGTACGTGAAGAACTACCTGCTGTTCATCGACGCGGAGAACGAGGCGGAGCAGGCCGCCGCCGTCGAGCAGTCCATCCCCCGCAAGCTGCGGGAGATGCGCATGGCCTCCGACCTGGACCGCAATCTGTCCAAGGACGACATCCTCACCCGCTACCTCAACCTGGTGCCCTTCGGTAACCGCTCCTTCGGCATCGAGGCGGCGGCCCGCACCTACTTCGGCATCAGCGCCGCGGAGCTCAGCGTCCCGCAGTCCGCGCTGCTGGCGGGCATGGTCCAGTCCTCGGAGTACCTCAACCCGTACACCAACCCTGACGGGGCCACGCAGCGCCGCGACACGGTGCTGCGCGCGATGGCCAACCAGGGGGTCATCACCGCCGAGCAGGCCGACGCCCACATCGCCGAACCACTCGGCGTGCTGGAGTCCCCCGCCACCCTGCCCAACGGCTGCATCGCCGCCGGGGACCGCGGTTTCTTCTGCGACTACGCCCTCACCTACCTCGAGTCGAAGGGCGTGGAGAAGGAACGCCTCATGGAGGGCGGCTACACCATCACCACCACCCTCGACCCGCAGGTGCAGGACGCGGCCCGCGCGGCCGTCTCCCGCAACGTCGACCCCATGACCACCGGTGTCGCCGAGGTGATGAACGTCGTCGAGCCGGGCACCGAGTCCCGCGACATCCTCGCCATGACCTCCTCCCGCAATTACGGCCTCAACCTCGACGCGGGTGAGACCGTCCTGCCGCAGCCCAGCTCCCTGGTGGGCAACGGCGCAGGCTCGGTGTTCAAGGTGTTCACCGCCGCCGCGGCCATCGAGCAGGGCATGGGTCTGGAGACGGTCCTCGACGTCCCCGACCGCTACGAGGCCGAGGGCCTGGGCACCGGCGGCGCCCGGAACTGCCCGCCGAACACCTACTGCGTGGAGAACGCCGGCAACTACAAGGACCAGATGACGCTGCGTGAGGCGCTGGCCCACTCCCCGAACACCACGTTCATCCAGCTCATCGAGCAGGTGGGCGTGCCGGCCGTGGTGGACATGTCCGTCAAACTCGGTCTGCGCAGCTACGAGGTGCCCGGCACCTTCGACGGGGAGAGCTCCATCGCGGAGTACATGAAGAACGCCAACCTCGGCTCCTACACCCTGGGCCCCACCGCGGTGAACCCGCTCGAGCTGTCCAACGTCGGCGCCACCCTGGCCTCCGGGGGCCGCTGGTGCGAGCCGAACCCCATCGTCTCGGTCACCGACCGGGAGGGCCAGGAGATCTTCCTCGAGCGCCCCGCCTGCGAGCAGGCCCTTGACTCGGGTGTGGCGAACGCCCTCGCCGGCGGCATGGCCGAGGACCTCATCACCGGTACCGGCGCCCGCGCGGCGAACGTCACCGGCTGGGGTGGGCAGGCCGCCGCCAAGACGGGTACCACCGAGTCACACCTGTCTTCGGCGTTCCTGGGCTTCAACAGCGGTTTCGCGGCGGCACCGTACATCTACAACGACGGCACCAGCTCCTCCCCGCTGTGCACCTCCCCGGTGCGCCAGTGCGGTTCGGGTGATCTCTTCGGTGGCCGGGAGGCCGCGGAGTCGTGGTTCCAGACCGCCAACCAGGTGCCCGCCGCCCTCAACGGGGGCCTGGCCGGGCATGATCCCAAGTACGATCTCGGCACCACGCACGGTGTCCTCGCCGAGGTGGTGGGCATGACCGAGCAGCAGGCGCGGTCCACCCTCGAGGGGCAGGGCTACCGGGTGGAGGTCCGTACCGTCGACGGCACCCAGCCGCGGGGCCGCGTCGAGCGGGCCCTCAACCAGGGCATCCTCGAGCCGGGCAGCACGGTCATCATCGAGCTCTCCCGCGGCGTCACCCAGGCTCCGGCCCCGCAGCCGGCCCCCGCGCCGCGTCAGCCGTCGCAGTCTCCCCCGCCGATCCCCCAGATCCCGGACCTCACGCAGGAGGACATCGACGAGATGACCAACCAGCTGCGTGACGCCCTGGGACTATAGCTACGCCAACCTGGCGCGCACGGCCGTCGACAGGCGCTTGCCGTCGACCTGGCCGGCGGCGGCCGCGGTGGCGGCCTTCATGACCTGGCCCATCTGCTTCATGGAGACCTCGCCGGGCTCGATGCCCTGCTCGGCGGCGACGGTGGCCACCGCGTCGTCGACAAGCTTCTCGACGCCGGCCTCATCCAGCTGAGCCGGCTGGTACTCCTCCAGCACGGCGACCTCCGCCAGCTCGGTCTCGGCGAGCTCGGGGCGGTTGTTGTCGGTGTAGATCTGGGCCGACTCGCGGCGCTTCTTGATCTCGCGGGCGATGACCTTGAGGATGTCCTCGTCGGTCGCCTCGTGCTTGGCGCCGGTGGTCTCCTCCCCCTGGATGGCGGCCAGCAGCATGCGGATGGTGCCGGTGCGGCCCTTGTCCTTGGCCAGCATCGCGGTCTTCAGGTCGGCGCGGATCTTGTCCTTCAGCTCACTCATGGGGGCCACGATACTCCGCCGGTACAGTGGTGCGGGTGAAGAAGACCATCTACTCGCTGATCAGTGCCGTCGGCGCCGCCGCCCTCGCCGGGGTGGGGCTGGCCGCGTGGGGCAACACCGAGCTGCGTCGTTTCGAGCTCAAGGACGTCACCGTCCCCCTCCTGCCGCCGGGCACGCTGCGCGGGCGCGACGAGTTCCGCCTGCTCCACATCTCTGACCTGCACATGATCCCCGGGCAGTCGACGAAGGAGGCGTGGGTCTCCGCCCTCGACTCCCTCAACCCGGACCTGGTGGTCAACACCGGCGACAACCTCTCCGATGAGCGCGCCGTCCCCGACGTCCTCCGCGCGCTGGGCCCGCTGCTCAACCGGCCGGGCATGTTCGTCTTCGGCACCAACGACTACTGGGCACCGCAGCTGCCGAACCCCTTCAAGTACCTCTTCGGCATCCGCCGCATCCCCTCCTACATCGACCTGCCGTGGCGCGACATGCGCGCCGCCTTCATCGAGCGCGGTTGGCAGGACGCCACCCACCAGCGCCTGGAGTTCCAGGTCGGCCCGGTGCGCATCGCCGCCGCCGGCGTCGATGATCCGCACCACGAGCTCGACGACTACTCGCTTATCGACGGCCCGCCCAACCCCGACGCCGACCTCTCCCTCGCGCTCCTCCACTCCCCGGAGCCGCGCGTCCTCTCCGAGTTCGAGCGCGACGGCTACCAGCTCTCCCTCTCCGGCCACACCCACGGCGGCCAGCTGTGCCTGCCGGGTTCGAGGGCGCTGGTGACCAACTGCGGCATCGACCGGGAGCGCGTCCAGGGGCTCCACGACTTCGGGCGGATGAAGATGCACGTGTCCAACGGCCTCGGTACGTCGAAGTTCGTGCCGCTGCGCCTGTTCTGCCGCCCCTCGGCAACGCTGCTGCGCATCACGGAAACCGAGTCCTGACCTGGCGTTTTGCGGCTTTCTGTGAATGTGGGCTATGGTATTCCAGGTACCACGGAGAACATCCGCGGAACACCGGGATATGGCGCAGCTTGGTAGCGCGCTTCGTTCGGGACGAAGAGGTCGCAGGTTCAAATCCTGTTATCCCGACCACCAGATGATCCCCCTCACCACACGGTGAGGGGGATTTTTCGTCGCCCCCGGGCCGGGGGAGGTAGATCATCGTGCAGTAGGCCCCTTTTCGCCCCTGCAGAATCTCACTGCTGCACGATGATCTACCCGTGCACCCGGCGTCGCTCCACCGCCGCCGCGCCCAGGCCCAGCACGGCCATCGCGCCGAGGACACCGAGGGAGAGCCAGAGGACGCCGAGGGAGCCGTCGTTACCCGCGACGGTGAGGCCGGAGGTGGCCCACCCCAGCGGGGAGAGGTTGGCCGCGACCTGCCAGGCGGCGGAGATGTCGGTGGTGGTGAGCGTCTTCCACACCCAGCCGACGACGCCGAGCTGCACCAGCCCAAGCACCCCGGCCGCCGCCGCACCGCCGGCCACGCCGAACAGCCCGAGCAGCGCCCGGGTGCCCACCGCCGCGGCCACCGCGCCGAGGGCGAGCACCACCGCGGACCACCCGAGCATCACCGACGTCGAGGCCGGGGCCACGAGCCACAGCAGCAGGACACCCGCCGCGGTGAGGCCGACGGTGGCCGCCACGAGTACCCACCAGCGTCGAGAAGCACCGGCGAAAGCCCCACCGACCATGACGACAGCCGCGATGAGCAGCGCGAACAGCGGGGAGAGGGCGGGCTCGACCGCCTCCTCGACCTCGCCGACCGGGGCCGGGGAGGCGGGCAGGGCGCGCTGGACGGCGGAGATGCGGTCCTGGGTGCGGGTGGCCATGTCGTCGATACGCTGGGCACCCTCCTGCAGCGCCTCGACGCCGGAGACGGCCTCGCCGACGCCACCCTGCGCCTGGGTGAGCCCGTAGGAGAGGTCCTGGGCACCGCGGGTGGCGGAGTAGATGCCGTCGTGGAAGGCGTAGCCGGGGACGCCGAGCTGGTTGGCGATCTCCCGCGAGCCGTCCTTGAGCGCCTGCAGCTGCTCCGCGACGGGCCCGTCGAGGCGGATGAGCTCCACCTGGCCGCGCAGGTCCATGAGCTGGGCGCGGGCCTCCACCACGTCCGGGTCGTCGGCGCCGTCGAGGTCGGCGACGGTGGCGTCGATGGCCTCGAGCAGCTGGCCCTGCAGCGCCCCGAGTCCGATGACCTGGTCGACGGCCCCGCCGACGCCGTCCGCGACCTCGCCCGCGCCCGTCCCCAGCTGGCCGACGCCGGCCTGCAGCTCGACGAGCCCCTGGTGGAGCTGCTGCGCGCCGGTGACGGCCTCGTTGAACTGGCCGGGCAGCGCCTCGGCACCTGTCTTCATTTCTGCGACGCCATCCGCCAGTTCGCCGGTGCCGGTCGTGAGGAACCCGGCCTGGGCCCCGGCCTCACCGGCGGCGCGGCGAGCGTCGACAAGCTCCGGGGCGGCGGCGGCGACGGCGGGGGCGGCGGCGGGTTCCTCCCCGCTGCTCCAGGCGGATGCGGGGTCGAGGTGGGTGGCGGCGGCGACGGCCGCGCCGACGACCAGGGGGACGACCAGCAGCAGCGCTACGACGAGGTGGCGGATGGAGGAGCTCATGTCTACAGAAAGTACTGGTAGAGGGGGCATCGGATGTGGTAGGCGCACCGGGGGCCCCGGCTGGTAACGTCAGATGAGATTCCGACCATCTATCACCTAAGAGCGTGGTTTCCCTGTGACCCTCATTCTTGTCATAACGCTCGCCGCCGTGGCGGTGGCGGGCGCCCCACCGGCGGTGCGGCTGCTGGACAGAAAGGCAGGGTGGCCCCTCGCCGCCCTCTTCATCGCGGGGGCGGTGGCGCTCGGTCGAGAACTTCCCGCCGTCATCGACGGCCGACCCCTCACCTTCGACTACGTGTGGGTGACGGATGTCGTCGCCCCGGGTATGGATGTCTCGATCGCGCTGCGGGGTGATGCGCTCGGTGTGTTCTTCGCGCTGCTGGCGCTGGTCATCGGCGCGGTGGTGTTCATCTATTCGGCGGCGTATCTACCGAAGGGCCGGGGCAACACCAGTTTCTACACGATCATGACGGCGTTCACCCTGTCGATCCTGCTGCTGGTGCTCGCCGACGACGTCATCCTCCTGTTCCTCGCGTGGGAGCTGGTGTCGCTGGCGTCGTTCATGCTCATCGCGCGTTCCGGGTCCTCGGGTGAGGCCGGGTCGATCCGTACCCTCATCCTCACGTTCATCGGCGGCCTGACGCTGCTCGTGGCCGTGGCCGTCGCCGCGACGACCGCCGGCACGACGCGTCTGTCGGAGATCCTGGCCGCCGACTTCTGGGCGGAGCGTCCGGGCGTCACCGCCGGTCTGGCGGTGCTGGTCGCGGTGTCGGCGTTCACGAAGTCGGCGCAGCTGCCCTTCCACTTCTGGCTGCCGGAGGCGATGGCCGCCGCCACGCCGGTCTCCGCGTTCCTGCACGCGGCGGCCGTGGTCAAGGCCGGTATCTACCTGCTGCTGCGCTTCTCCACCGTGTTCCACGACGTCGCCGTCTGGAACGGTCTGCTCATCATCGCCGGTATGACCACCGCGGTCATGTCGGCCGCGTTCGCGGTGCAGAAGACGGATCTCAAGCAGCTCACCGCGTACTCGACGGTCTCCCACCTGGGTTGGATCGTCGCGACGATCGGTGTGGGCACCCCCTTCGCCCTCGCTGCCGCCGTGGTGCACACCGCCGCCCACGCACTGTTCAAGTCGAGCCTGTTCATGCTCATCGGCGTCATCGACCACGAGACCGGGTCGCGTGACATCCGCCGCCTCGGCCGCCTGTGGGACCGCATGCCCTTCACGTTCGGTTCGGTGGTCATCGGCGCGGCCTCCATGGCCGCGGTCCCGCCGCTGCTCGGCTTCCTGTCGAAGGAGGGCATGCTCACCGCCTTCCAGGACGCCCCCTACTCCGGCCTGCTGCTGTTCGTCGCCGCCATCGGTGCGGTGCTGACGTTCACCTACTCCGCGAAGATCGTCTTCGGCGCGTTCATCGACGGCCCGCGCGACATGTCGAAGGTCCACGAGGCCCCCGTCAGCCTGTGGCTGCCCGCCGCGCTGCCGGGTCTCATGTCCCTGCCGCTGGCCTTCCTGGTCGGGCTTGCCGACGCCCCCCTCGAGGCCGTCACCGCCTCCATCGGCGCCGAGCACGAGTCGCATCTGGCGCTGTGGCACGGCGTCAACACCCCGCTGCTCATCTCCGTGGCGGTGCTCATCATCGGCGTCATCGGCGTGGTGTTCCGCAAGCGGATCTGGCCGGCGCTGGAGGGGCGGAAGATGTTCCCGTCCTCCGGCAACGAGATCCTCGAGTCCGGGGTCCGCGTCTCCACGCTCTTCGGCCGCGCCGTCGGTGCGATGGCCAACACCCACAACCCCTCGCGTCACCTGCTGCCGCTGGTGCTGTGCGTCATCGTCCTGGGCGGGGCGACGTTCCTCTCCCCGGGCGTCGACGGCATCACCCCGGCCCCGCGCACCGCGGGCCTGGACAACCCGTGGGATCTCATCCCGCTGGTCATCATCGCCGTGTCCGTCGTGGGCCTGGCGATCACCAGCTCGCGTCTGTCCGCGGCCGTCCTCATCGGCACCGTCGGCGTCGGCATGAGCCTGCAGATGATGCTGCTCGGTGCCCCCGATGTGGCGCTCACCCAGCTCACCGTCGAGGCGCTCACCGTCATCGTCATCATGATGGTCCTGCGCTACCAGCCGAACCTGTTCCCGAAGGTCCGGTCGGGGCGTCGTCAGATCGGCTCGCTGGTCATCGCCCTCGCGGCCGGTGTGGTCACGTTCGGCGGCGTGTTCGCGCTGCTGGGGCGCCGCGAGCGTTCCGAGCTGGCCATGTGGTACCTCACCGAGGCCCCGGAGATCACCGGCGGCCAGAACGTCGTCGCCACGATCCTCGTCGAGTTCCGTGCCCTGGACACCCTCG
This sequence comes from Corynebacterium pollutisoli, assembly GCF_900177745.1. Lineage (GTDB taxonomy): Bacteria > Actinomycetota > Actinomycetes > Mycobacteriales > Mycobacteriaceae > Corynebacterium > Corynebacterium pollutisoli. Next base: position 69,445 of record NZ_FXAR01000002.1, read on the forward strand.
GTGAGCTCTCGGTGCTCGGCATGGCGGCGATCGTCATCGCCGCCGTCGCCCACTCCATGCCGCGCCACCCCTTCAAGGAGGGCACCCGCCCGGCACCCTTCGGCCAGTCGCAGCTCAACTCCATCCCGATGCGCAAGGTCATCGTGCTGGTCATCCCCGTGCTGGCGATCCTCAGCGTGCTCGTGTTCCTGCGCGGCCACCAGGATCCGGGCGGCGGCTTCGTCGCGGCGCTCATCATGGGTGCCGCGATCGGCCTGGCGTACCTGTCCAAGGGCCAGGACGGCATCGTCTTCCGCGAGTCCACCCCGGTGTGGCTCACCGGCATCGGCATCATGACCGCCGTCGGCGCGGGCTTCATCGGACTGCTCGAGGGGTCCTTCCTCTACGCCATCCACGGCTACATCCTGGGTGAGCACATGACCACCTCGCTCATCTTCGACCTGGGCATCTACCTGGCGGTGCTGGGCATGCTCACGATGGCGATCAACGCCCTCGGCGGCTACCTGCGCCCGGGCGTCGACGTCAACGACCTCAACTACGCGCGTATCGACGACGGCGGTCCCCTCCCCGCCACCCCGACCATCGAGCCGGGCGAGGAGCACGTGGAGGCCTTCCCCGAGCCCATCAACCCGGCGGACGCCCCGCGTTCGGTGCTCGTCGCCGACGCCGAGACCACGACGGCCACCGACAAGGAGACCGACCGATGATCCTCGCCCTGACCATCGCGATCCTGGTCACCGGATCCGTGTACCTCATCCAGCAGCGCGGCATGGTGCGCATCGTGTTCGGCATGTCCCTGCTGGGGCACGCCGGCAACCTCACCCTGCTGGCCTCTGGTGTGGGTGCTTGGCGCGGTGAGCCGTTCCCGGACCGCACCCCGCTCGACGTGGCGGCTGACCCGCTGCCGCAGGCCTTCGTGCTGACGGCCATCGTCATCGCCATGGCCACCACGACGATCCTGCTCACGCTCGCGGCCCTGGGTCGCGACGACGACACCGACGTGCCCGAGCCGGCGGACGACAACATCGCCGCCGATCCCGTCGCCACCCTCGGCCGCGCGGCCGGCAACGGAGGCAAGTAATGGACTGGACTCTCCCGCTCTTCGCCGCCATCCCGCTGTTCACCGCAGCCATCGCGGTGCTCCTGCCGTGGCGCTGGGCCCGCGACGTACTCCACATCGGCATCCCGGTCGCCGGCATCGCCGCCGGTGTCTGGCTGTTCACCTACACCGCGGAGCACGGCCCCATCGCCCACAACGTGGGCCTCTACGTCGGCGGTGTGGCCATCCCGTTCGCGGCGGACACCTTCGCGGCGATCATGATCATCACGACGATGATCGTCGCGGCCACCGCCAACTGGTTCGCCACCATCTCCGGTGAGACGGTCTCCCGCTACTACGCCTCGCTGACGCTCATCCTCATCACGGGTGTCAACGGCGCGTTGCTCACCGCCGATCTGTTCAACTTCTTCGTGTTCATCGAGGTCATGCTGCTGCCGTCCTACGGCCTCATCGCCATGTCCGGCACATGGGCGCGCCTGGCCGGTGGTCGCGCGTTCGTGCTGGTCAACCTGGCGGCCTCCACGCTGCTGCTCATCGGTGTCGGCGTGCTCTACGGTGTCACCGGCTCGGTGAACATCGCGGCGCTGCAGGGGGTTGCGGCAGGCAACGGCCCGGCGGTCGTGGCCATGGGTCTGGTGGTCATCGCGGTGGGCGCCAAGGCCGGTGTCTTCCCGGTCCACACGTGGCTGCCGCGCACCTACCCGGAGTCCTCGGCGGCGGTCATGGGCCTGTTCTCGGGCCTGCACACGAAGGTCGCGGTGTACATGCTCTACCGCATCTACGTGAACATCTTCGACCTCGAGGACCGCTGGAACTGGCTCATCATCGCGATCATGGTCGTCTCCATGCTCATCGGCGCGTTCGCCGGTCTGGCGGAGAACTCGATCCGCCGCGTGCTGGGTTACCAGATGATCAACGGCATGCCCTTCATCCTGGTCATGCTGGCGTTCACCTCGGATGATCCGCAGCGGGCGCTGGCCGCCGGCCTGCTGTACACGCTGCACCACATGATCACCGTCGGCGCGCTCATCCTCACCTCGGGTGCGATCGAGGAGACCTACGCCACCGGCCTGCTGTCGAAGCTCTCCGGCCTGGCGCGGCGCGATCCGCTGGTGGCGGCGCTGTTCGCCGCGGGCGCGTTCTCCATCGTCGGTTTCCCGCCGTTCTCGGGCATGTGGGGCAAGATCCTCCTCGTCTTCGAGATCGCCCGCGCCGTCGACTGGTGGGCGTGGCTGGTCATCGCCGTCATCGTCATCGCGTCGATCGGTGCGCTGCTGTCCATGCTGCGCGTGTGGCGCGATGTGTTCTGGGGCAAGCCGATGCAGCGCTACCCGAAGGAGCTGCGGATCTCCGGCCGCCTCATCGCCCCGTCGGCGGTGCTCATGGTGGGCTCGCTGGCCATGTTCATCTTCGCGGGCCCGCTCATCGACGCCACCCTCACCGCCACCGAAGGCCTCCTCGATGTCGACGGCTACGCCCATGCCGTCCTCGGCGAGGACCCGATCGGTGTCCCCGACATGACCGACCTCCAGGGAGGCCGCTGACATGCACCTGTTGCTCTACATTCCCTGGTGGATCAAGGAGATCTTCGTCGCCGGTTTCCAGGTGGCGTGGGCGGGTTTCCGCCCGGATGCGGGCTATGACCCGGTCGTCGTGCGTTACCCGCTGCGGGTGACCACCGAGTGGCAGATCTTCTGGTTCACCACGTCCATCACCACCACCCCCTCCACCCTGTCGCTGGGCCTGCGGGCCCCGGAGCACGAGGGGGACCCGCACATCCTGCTGGTGCAGGCGGCCTTCGGCTCCGACCCGGTGGAGGTCTTCAAATCCCTCGCCGACATGGAGGAGCGCATGGCCCCGCACGTGAAGTCCATCGATCACGGTGTGCCCGGCCAGGGCTCGGCCACCACGCTGGACCCGAAGTTCTACGAGTATCCGATCGACCGGAAGGAGAAGACCCGGTGACCCCCTTCGAGTGGATCCTCGCCGTCTGCATCGCCATCATGGCGGCGACCCTGTTGTCCGGTCTGGTGCTCGTGCTGCGCACCTCTGACGTGCTCGCCCGCGCGGTGCTGGCGGACCTCATCTTCTACACGATGATCTGTATCTTCCTCACCTGGACGCTGACCAACCCGACGTCGATCGGGTACGAGGTGGCGCTGCTGGCCGCCATCGCCGGTGGCGTGCTGCCGACCCTGTCCATGGCCCGCATCATCTCGAGGGGGCGTCGATAATGTCGGTCGCAGAGATCATCGTCTCCGTCCTGGTGGTCGTGGCCACCCTCATGGTGGTGACCACGTCGGTCGCCATGTGGCGCGCCCCCGACGCCCTGACCCGCGTCAACCTGCTGGGCCCGGTCATCGGAGTGGGATTCCCCCTGCTCATGGTGTCCAAGCTCATCATCGACTGGTCCTCCACGGGCTTCGACCTCAACAATTTCGTCCGTGCCGTCCTGGCCATCGCGGGCGTGTGGATCGTCGCCTCGGTCGGTTCGTACTACATCGGCCGGTCCATCTACGGTGTGACCGTCGTGGACAAGAAGCACGCGGAGGACCGCGCCTACCAGCCGGGGGCCTAACCCACCGCGTCCGGGTACATGTTCTCGACCGCCCAGTCGGCCTCCTCCGGGAGGAAGCCGTGCTCCTCGATGAGGAGCGCGCGCAGGTCGTCGAAAAGCATCTGGTCCTCGAAATCGTAGATCCAGTACGCCGTCTGCAGGGCGTTCTCCCGGTAGTCGATCGCCGCATGATCGACCGCGTACTGCGCCTCCTCCTGGGTGAAACCGCCCTGTTTGAGGTCGCGGAGCATCCCGGCACGGGAGTTCATGGTGAACTGGTTGAGCTCGTGGATCGCCTCGAGGGCGTTCTCGTTCCAGTCCTCACCGAGATTGTCGACGGCCCACCGCGCATCCTCCCGGCTGACCCCCTCGTTGATGAGCGCGAACTCGAGCCCGGTCGCCGAGTAGATCTCATAGCTGTTGAGCTCCCGCGCCCGCTCGAGCGCGAAGCGCTGCGACTCCGCGGGCGGGGTGGTCGGCGCCGGTTCCCGTAAAGGGCGCTCCGTCACCGTGCTTATCGACGCCGGCCCCGTCTCCGTCACCGCCACCGTCGTCGGCGCCGGTCCCGGTGCCGGGGTGGGCGGGGCGCAGGCGGCCACCAGGAGGATCACCGCGGGCAGGAGTCGAAGGGGGCGCATACCTTCATCCTGGCACCGCGGCGGGATGGTTTCTGCGGAATGGAGGCCCCTACAGGTTGGTGAGCGCGTACGACGCCTGATCGGGGGTGTACCCCTCGTAGATGAGCTGGTCGTAGAGTTCAGCGTCGGACATGGCGGTGAAGTCGAGATACGAACGCGCGGTGCGGAGGGCGTTGGCGTTCCAGTCGGTCTGGACGTTGTCGACACCGTACTGGGCCTGCGCGGGGGTGTAGCCCTCGTACTCCAGCTGTTCGTAGAGCCCGCTGCGGGAGAAACCGGAGTAGGCAACGTAATCCTGCGCCGCCCCCACCGCGTTCGCGTTCCAGTCGGTCTGGACGTTGTCCACCGCGTACTCGGCGGCCTCGGGCGGGTACTGCTCATAGAGAAGTTGCTCATAGAGCCCCTGGCGGGAGAAGTTCGTGTAGTTCAGATACCGGCGGGCCGACTCCAGCGCCGCATCGTGCTGGCGGGAGGGACCGCCGGCGGATTCAGTCGCGGTCCCCACCTCAGTCTCCTCAGCAACCGCCCGCGTCGTCGGGGTGGCCTCCCGGGTGACGGTCTCCTGCGCGACGGGCTCGGCCGTGGCCGTGGTGGGGATGCGGGTGGTGGGCGACGGCCGGGTCGATTCGGCCGCGACGGTGGTGACGGTCTCGGTGACCACGACGACCTCCTGCTCGGCGGGGGAACAGGCGGTGAGGGCGAGGGCCGCAGCCATCGCCAGCGACATACGGGTGGATGTATTCATGTGCTCATCATGCTCCGCGCCCCGGACATGGGATCCACAGGATACGAACAGGTGTCCTGAATCGGCGAAGCCGCCCGCCCCACCAGGTGGTGGGTGCGGGCGGCGCGAGGCCTGAGCGGTTACTTCTTGGCGGCGAAGGCAGTCTTCACGCGCTGGCCGAGGTCCTCGTCGACGCTGGACCAGTACCAGTAGCAACGCTCCTCGACGGACTCGGAGACGCCCTCCATGGCACCGGCGATGTTCTCGGCGAGACGCTGCTTGGCGGCCTCGTCGAGCACCTCACGGTAGAGGATGCCCGGCTGGATGAAGTCGTCGTCCTCGGGGTGCTGGACGTAGGCGGCGCGGACCAGATCGGTCCCGTGCGGATCCGGGTTGACGTAGACATCGGCGGCCTGACCGTAGGACTGACCGGAGGAGGAGTCCTCACCGTTGTCCAGGTAACCGGCCCCCTTCTCGAAGCGGTTCGGCGAGTAGGTCGGCTGATCCTCGTCGTCGAAGAAGTACGCCATGGGGCCGCGGTTGCTGTAGGTGTTGACGTCGTTGATCGGACGGTTCACCGGCAGGTCACGGTAGTTGGGCCCGATGCGGTAGCGCTGCTGGTCGGCGTACGCGAAGGCGCGTGCCTGCAGCATGCGGTCCGGGGAGAGGCCGATGCCCGGGACGAGGTTGCCCGGGTCGAGGGCGATCTGCTCGATCTGCGCGAAGTGGTTGCGCGGGTTGCGGTTGAGGACGAAGTGGCCGACGTCGATACGCGGGTAGTCCTTCTTGGACCAGGTCTTGGTCAGGTCGAAGGGGTTCCAGCGGTAGTTCTCCGCGTCGGCGGCCGGCATGATCTGGACCTTGACGTCCCAGACCGGGTAGTCGCCGCGGTCGATGGCCTCGTAGAGGTCCTGGCGGTGGTGGTCGGCGTTGATACCGGCCATCTCGGTAGCCTCGGCGTCGGTGAAGTTCTCCACGCCCTGGCGGGAGAGGAAGTGGTACTTCACCCAGAAAGCCTCGCCTGCCTCGTTGACCCACTGGAAGGTGTGGGAGCCGTAGCCGTTCATGTGACGGGTGGTCTTCGGGGTGCCGCGGTCGCCCATGAGGTAGGTGACCTGGTGCGCGGACTCCGGGGTGCGGGTCCAGAAATCCCACTGCATGTCGGCATCGCGCAGGCCGTTGCGACCGAGGCGCTTCTGGGAGTGGATGAAGTCCGGGAACTTCACGCCGTCCCGGATGAAGAAGATCGGGGTGTTGTTACCCACGATGTCGTAATTGCCGTCCTCGGTGTAGAAACGCATCGCGAAACCGTGGACGTCGCGCCAGGTGTCCGGGGAACCCTTCTCACCGGCGACGGTGGAGAAGCGGATACCCATCGGGGTGACGGTGCCGGGCTGGAAGAGCTTGGCCTTGGTGTACTGGGAGACGTCGGCGGTGACGTGCAGCTCACCGAAGGCACCGTGACCCTTGGCGTGCGGGATACGCTCCGGAACGTTCTCACGGTTGAAGTGGGCGAGCTTCTCGATGAGGTGGATGTCATTGAGAATGTTCGGGCCCTGCGGGCCGGCGGTGACGGAGATGTTCTCGGAGGCCACCGGTGCCCCGTTGTGGCGGGTGGTCTGGCCGGTAACGTTCGGGCGAAGTCCGCGCTCGACGATGTCGTTCGCCTTGGAGTTCTGGTCGCTCATGGCTCCCTCTTTCTCGATTGATAATTTACTCCACCTATCGGTGGCTGCTGGTTGATAGCCTAGGCCCATATTGTGAGCCGCGCAACCCCAGGGTACCTATCCAAACATTTGCCTGCCGTTTGCACTGGTAACGTCGTTAAGCGTGACGAAGCACTCCGCCCATGACGACGCCCGCGTCACCGACCTGGCCCTCCGCGCCGGGCGGGGTGACCGCGGTGCCCTCACGGAGTTCATCCGCGCCACCCAGGACGACGTTTGGCGCCTTCTGGCCCACCTCGGCGGCCGCGACATCGCCGACGACCTCACCCAGGAGACCTACCTCCGCGTCATGAGCGCCCTCCCCCGCTTCGCCGCCCGCTCCTCCGCACGCACCTGGCTGCTCTCCCTCGCGCGCCGCGTGTGGGTGGACAACATCCGCCACGACATGGCCCGCCCCCGCAAGTCCGTCACCGAGTACGAGGACGCCGCCGCAACCACCCCCGTCGACGGCGCAAACGCCTCCTCCTGGTCCGAGTGGATCGACGCCCGCACGCTGATCGACGCCCTGCCCCCCGAACGCCGCGAGGCCCTCATCCTCACCCAGGTGCTCGGCTACACCTACGAAGAGGCCGCCAAGATCGCCGGCGTCCGCGTGGGCACCATCCGCTCCCGCGTCGCCCGCGCGCGGAAGGACCTCATCGAGGCCACCCGGCCCGACGACCGGGAGCAGTGACGACGACCCTTCGCCCTGAAATAAAGACTGCGTGAACTGCCGCTCATTTCATGCACCCCACCACCATCACCCGCCACTTCACCCCAAAGTCCTCTCCGGGAAATGACGAACACCCTCCCCGGGCTGTCGCCGGCGGGAGGGTGTTCGGATCTAAAAGCCGCTACACCAGCAGTTCAGCGATCTGCACGGTGTTCAGCGCGGCGCCCTTGCGCAGGTTGTCGCCGGAGACGACGAGCACGAGGCCCTTGTTGTCGTCGACGGACTGGTCCTGGCGGATGCGGCCGACGAGCGAGTTGTCCTTGCCGGCGGCCTCGAGGGGGGTGGGGACGTCGACAAGCTCGACGCCGGGGGCGTCGGCAAGCAGGGCCTTGGCCTCATCGACGGTGATGGGGCGCTCGAACTCGGCGTGGATGGTCAGGGTGTGGCCGGTGAAGACGGGCACGCGGACGCAGGTGCCGGCGACGCGCAGACCCGGGATGCCCAGGATCTTGCGGGACTCGTTGCGCAGCTTCTGCTCCTCGTCGGTCTCGAGGGAGCCGTCGTCGACGAGCGCGCCGGCCAGGGGCAGGGCGTTGTAGGCGATCGGGGCGACGTAGGGGCCCAGGTCGGCCGGGGCCTCGACGGAACCGTCGTGAACCAGCTCGACGTTCTGGTCGCCGACCTCGGCGGTCTGCTTCGCCAGGGTCTCCACACCGGCGAGGCCGGAACCGGAGACTGCCTGGTAGGAGGAGACGTGCAGGCGGGTGAGTCCGGCGGCGTCGTGCAGCGGCTTGAGCACCGGCATGGCGGCCATGGTGGTGCAGTTCGGGTTGGCGACGATGCCCTTGGACGGGGACTTCGCCTCCGCGCCGTTGACCTCGGAAACGACCAGCGGGACCTCGTCGTCCTTGCGCCAGGCGGAGGAGTTGTCGATGACGGTGGCGCCGGCCTCGGCGAACACCGGGGCCCACTCACGGGAGGTGGAACCGCCGGCGGAGAACAGGGCGATGTCGACGTCGGCGACGGACTCCGGGGTGACCTGGGTGAGGTCCTCCACGGTGATCTCCTCACCGCGGAACTCCAGGGTGGTGCCCGCAGAACGCGGAGACGCGAAGAAACGGACCTTGTCGGCCGGGAAGTTGCGCTCCTCGAGGATCGATCGCATCACGCGACCGACCTGGCCGGTGGCACCGACGACAGCAATGGTGGTCATAAGTATGAAATCTCCTGGTAGAAGGGTGAACTAGCGGCCGGTGCCGGCGTAGACGACGGCCTCGGCGTCGCCGCCGAGCTCGAAACGCTCGTGCAGGGCGCGGGCGGCGGCATCCAGATCGGCCTCGCGGGTGAGCACCGAGATGCGGATCTCCGAGGTGGAGATGAGCTCGATGTTGACGTTCGCGTCACGCAACGCCTCGGCGAAGTCGGCGGTGACGCCCGGGTGGGACTTCATGCCGGCGCCGACGAGGGAGACCTTGCCCACCTGATCGTCGTACAGCACGTTCGACCAGCCGCTCTTGGCCTGCATCTTCTTGAGCAGCTCCATGGCGCGGGGGCCGTCGGCACGCGGGCAGGTGAAGGTGATGTCGGTGGTGCCGTCCTCGAGGGAGGAGACGTTCTGCAGCACCATGTCGATGTTGATCTCGGCGTCGGCGACAGCGCGGAACACCGTGGCGGCCTCGCCCGGCTTGTCGGGGATGCCCAGGATGGTGACCTTGGCCTCGGACTTGTCGGTAGCTACGCCGGTGAGAACTGCTTCTTCCACGGGAATATCCTCCATCGAACCGGCGATCAGGGTGCCGGGATCATTGCTGTAAGACGAGCGAACTCGCAGGGGAACATTGAACGCACGCGCGTACTCCACGGCGCGTAGGACCAGGATCTTCGAACCGACGGCCGCCAGCTCGAGCATCTCCTCGAAAGAGAGCTTCTCCAGCTTCTGCGCATTCGGGACGATACGCGGATCGGCGGTGTACACGCCGTCGACGTCCGAGTAGATCTCGCACACATCCGCGTTGAGCGCCGCAGCCAGGGCCACGGCCGTGGTGTCGGAACCACCGCGACCGAGGGTGGTGACGTCACGGGTGTCCTTGTTCACACCCTGGAAACCGGCGACGATGCAGATCTTGCCCTCGTCGAGCGCCTCACGAACGCGCCCCGGGGTGACGTCGACGATGCGGGCGTTACCGTGACGCTCCGTGGTGAGCACACCGGCCTGCGAACCGGTGAAGGACTGCGCCTCCGCGCCGAGCGAGGCGATCGCCATAGCCACCAGCGCGTTGGAGATGCGCTCACCGGCGGTGAGCAGCATGTCCATCTCACGCGCCGGGGGAACCGGGTTGACCTGGGCCGCCAGGTCGAGGAGTTCGTCGGTGGTGTCGCCCATCGCGGAGCAGACCACGACGACGTCATTGCCGGCCTTCTTCGTGGCGACGATCCGTTCGGCGACGGCTCGGATACGCTCCGCCGTCTCCAGGGAGGAGCCTCCATATTTCTGAACGATCAGAGCCACAGTGTGGGCCGCCTTTCGTCTGGGGTGCCAAAGTTCTGCTTCATCGTACCCGGTGACGTGCACTGACGAGTACTTGAGTGCGCGTGCCCCACCCTGCGCGTTCAGGCGCGTTCACTATGGTTAATTGCGTGCACAGCAATCTGCTGGCCGTGTTGTTCGCACTGGCCTCCGCCCTCACCATCGCGTGGGGCACCGTGGTGCGCCATCGCATCGCTGAACAGGCCCCTTCCGACGGTTCCCTCAAGGGCTCGCCCTTCTGGAACGCCATCTCCCGGCCCCTGTGGTGGGCCGGCACCGGCACCGCCCTGCTCGGCTACGGCCTGCAGGTGGTGGCCCTCGGCTTCGGCACCCTGCTCGTGGTGCAGCCGATCCTCGTGCTGTCGCTCATGTTCACCCTGCCGCTGGCCGCGAAATACGACGGCCGCCGCATCTCCGCGCACGAGATGTTCTGGGCGGGCACCCTCACCATCGGCGTCGCCGTGCTGGTCATGCTCGGTCGTCCCCTGCCCGGCGACCCGCAGCCCCCGTTGGAACGCTGGCTGCCGGCCCTCGCGGTCGGCGCGGTGGTGCTCATCACGCTGGAGCGGGTGGCACAGAAGCAGATCCGCCGGGAGAAGGCCCTGCTCCTGGGTATCGTCACCGGTGCCCTCTTCGGTTACGTCGCTGTGCTGAGCAAGGCCTTCGTCGACATCTTCATCCACGGCGGGGTGTGGGCCATCGTCACCAACTGGGAGACCTACGCCCTCATCCTCGGCGCCACCCTGGGAACGATCGTCCAGCAGTACTCCTTCAACGCGGGCGCACTGAAGAACTCCCTGCCCGCCATGACGATCTCCGAACCGATCGTCGCCTTCTCCCTCGGCTACCTCGTGCTGGGCGAGAAATTCCAGGTATCCACCGTCTCCGGATGGCTGTTCATGGCTCTGGCGTTCATCGCCATGGTGACGGCGACGGTGGTGCTCTCCCGCAAGGGAGTCAGTTGAGTGCTTATCGACGCCACCGGGGCCCGGCACACATTCCGACCGCCAGTACATTCCACGGCAACTAACCCAGAGCGGGGGGAGGTTCGCGCCAAGTTGGCCTGAAACCGCTCAGATCGCCCAGTCGAAGACGGCGAGCATGTACGCGGAGTACCACGCCCCGAACACCACCCAGGCCACCCCGGCCAGGGCACTCCCCCACCGCGGCAGCCTGTCGACCACCCACAGCCCCCACGGCAGCATGAGGATCACCGCCGGAAGAAGAAGGCGCGGGCGGGAGTGCATGATCCCGTCGGACAGCAGCACGGTGGCCATGAGGATCGCCGCGAACCACCACACCACCGCCGGCCCCCGCCCCCATGCAGCGATGAGGGCGGCGACGGAGACCAGCATCACCGCGATGGTGAGGAAGTACCCGGCGTCGGTACCGGTGGTGAGAACCTCCCACACCCAGCGCACGGTGGCTGCGCCGAAGTCGAAGCCCGAGTGCCACCCCTGCGCCTGGATCCCGAAGTAACCGCCTGCTTCGCGGGTGTGCCAGCTCGCCCAGGCCACGTGGCCGATGAGCAACCACGGAGTCGCCGCCAGGCAGGCCCAGGCCCGCCATTCCCGGCGCGCCCGCAGCAGCACGAGCAGGCCGAACACAGCGATGAGCGCGACCGCCGTCAGGCGAGTGCCCCCGAGCAGCAGGATGAGGCCGGCCGCCCATCCCCATCGGCGGTCGATGAGGGCGACGAGCGCCCAGAACGCCAGGGCCCCGAACAGGGCCTCCGTGTACGGCATGGAGAAGGTGATCGACATCGGCGCCGCGGACACGAGAATGCCGGCGGCGGCCCGCCCCCACCGGTCGGCACCCATCCGCAGGGCGATGGTCATTGCCCCGGCGGTCATCGCCACGCCTGCCAGGAGGTTGACCAGGATGGCGGCCGTCACGAAGTCCAGTCCGGTCAGCTGGTGGACAGCCCTCACCAGCAGCGGGAACCCGGGGAAGAACGCCAGCGTCCGGTGGTGCACCGGCACATCCGTGGTGACGGGGGCTTCAAAGTACCCGTACTCCGCGATCGCCAGGTAGTACTGCGCGTCCCACTTCCCCAGCAGACCGTCCACCGAGTCGTCGTTCGCCCGCGCCATCACCCCGAGCAGAAGGACCCGGAACACGGCGCCGACGAGGAAGATGAAGGCGGCGTCGATAAGCAGGCGAAACCTCGGCTGGCTGGCGGTCACCGCGCCATCCTATCCAGTGAGCCCACTTTTGTTAGGAGACCCACATGCTCAGCGTCATTCCGCTTCCGTTTTTCCTGCTTTTCGACGGCCTCGCGTCCTCCGTCGTCAACGCCTGGCCGTTCCTCAGCTCCCTCGTCTAGCTTTCTCGACACCCCGACCGGCACCCCCGCGGGGTTGCCGGTCGTTGCGTGTGTGGCTAATGCGACCGACGGTTCAAAAACTTCTCAAGAAAGTGAGTCCACCATGGACAACATCAAGGACTTCGCCGAGGCTCTGTCTTCCGCCTTCTCTGACGACCTCTTCGGTGGCATCGTCGATTTCGTCAAGAGCATCTTCGGCGCTTTCGAGGGCCTGCTGTCCTCCACCGGGGGTTCCTCTGAGTCCACCGAGGGCTCCTCCAAGTAAGCTCACCTGATCTTCACTCTTTCCCGCCCCACCGGTTCGCCGGTCGGGCGGGATTGTTGATTCTGCGGAATTCATCATTGCCGTAGGTGCCCGCCCTCCGTAGCATCAGTAGCAGTACATCTGTCTACAGAAGGGAGCACCACATGCTTCACGGTTCCACAGAGGTTGTTAACTGGCTCATCGAGCCGATCGAGTTCTTCATCAAGTGGATTCAGTGGCCGTTCCAGGTCGTCATCTCCCACTTCTAAGGGAGTGCCCCGAACCCCTTGACCCCGGAAAACCGGGGCCAAGGGGTTCTTTCTGCCCGCAGCAGGCAACCTGCACGCCAAGCCCCGGGTTGCCACAATTTCCCCAGACGAAAGTCATAGGTCTCCTAGATCAGATTCTTAGCGTGGACCCTGTTCAACACCAACCGAAAGGATCCACCATGGATTTCAGCTCCTTCGTCAGCTCTTGGGCCATCCTCCCCTTCGAGTTCCTCTTCAACTGGGTCAAGGCACCCTTCGAATACCTCTCCGCAGTGGTCTAAGGATCACCCGACCACACCCCTGACCACCCTCCACCAGAGGGTCTGGCCAGGGGTTTCGTGATTCTTCACAGTTATGCATTGCGCCACCCTCGCCAGTGTGTAGACTTCACAGCATGTTCTCCCGCGCGAACCTCCTTCTTCTTCGCCGCGGCGGGTCCCAGGTCCACTAGAGAAGCGACCGGCACCCCGTCGCGGAGTTTGGTGTTGCCGGTCGCTGCTCCCGCTGAACACCCCATTCATCAGCGGTGAGACCTCGCAGGCTACTACAGTGAAGGCCGTTGCCGGCCCCTGGTAGTCCGCAGCCACAGACAGACCCGAAAAGGAAACTCCGATGTCCCCGAACGACTCCTTCATCTCCGCCCCCTCCGAGATCCGCACCCCGGACGGCCCCCGCGCCGAGGGCCAGCGCTTCTGGAACAAGCAGCGCAACTCCTCCATGCCGGTACACCGCTACCGCCCCTTCGCCGAGGAGGTCGAGGACATCGTGCTGCCGGACCGCACCTGGCCGGACAAGAAGATCACCGTCGCCCCGCAGTGGTGCGCCGTGGACCTGCGCGACGGCAACCAGGCCCTCATCGACCCGATGAGCCCGGAGCGTAAGCGCCGCATGTTCAACCTGCTCGTGCAGATGGGCTTCAAGGAGATCGAGGTCGGTTTCCCCTCCGCCTCCCAGACGGACTTCGACTTCGTGCGCGAGATCATCGAGAAGGACATGATCCCGGAGGATGTCACCATCCAGGTGCTGGTCCAGGCCCGCGAGCACCTCATCCGCCGCACCTTCGAGGCGTGCGAGGGCGCGAAGAACGTCATCGTGCACTTCTACAACTCCACCTCCGAGCTGCAGCGCCGCGTCGTGTTCCGCAAGGACAAGCCGGCCATCAAGCAGCTGGCCGTCGACGCCGCCGAGCTGATCCAGACCATCGCCCAGGACTACCCGGGCACCAACTGGCGCTGGCAGTACTCCCCGGAGTCCTTCACCGGCACCGAGCTGGAGTTCGCCCTGGAGGTCTGCAACGCCGTCATCGAGGTCATGGCACCCACCCCGGACAACCCGATCAACATCAACCTGCCGTCCACCGTCGAGATGATCACCCCGAACGTCTACGCCGACTCCATCGAATGGATGCACCGCAACCTGGACCGCCGTGACTCCGTCATCCTGTCGCTGCACCCCCACAACGACCGTGGTGAGGGCGTCGCCGCCGCCGAGCTGGGATACCTGGCCGGCGCCGACCGCATCGAGGGCTGCCTGTTCGGCAACGGTGAGCGCACCGGCAACGTCTGCCTGGTCACCCTGGGCCTGAACATGTTCACCCAGGGCGTCGACCCGCAGATCGACTTCTCCGACATCCGCCAGATCCGCAGCACCGTCGAGTACTGCAACCAGCTGCGCGTCCCGGAGCGCCACCCCTACGGCGGCGACCTGGTCTTCACCGCCTTCTCCGGCTCCCACCAGGACGCCGTCAACAAGGGCCTGGACGCCATGGCCGACAAGGTCAAGCCGGGCGCCAACAACACCGAGGTCACCTGGGAGGAGCTGGGCAAGGCCGTCTGGGAGGTCCCCTACCTGCCCATCGACCCGAAGGACGTCGGCCGCGACTACGAGGCCGTCATCCGCGTCAACTCCCAGTCCGGCAAGGGCGGTGTCGCCTACATCATGAAGACGGACCACGGCATCAACCTGCCGCGTCAGATGCAGGCCGAGTTCTCCTCCGTCGTCCAGGCGATCACCGACTCCGAGGGCGGCGAGGTCAACTCCAAGGAGATGTGGGACGTCTTCGCCACCGAGTACCTGGATGTCACCGAGCCGGTGGAGGAGGTCTCCATCCGCATCGTCAACGCCGAGACCGACACCGACGAGGCCACCGTCACCGCCACCGTCATCCACGAGGGCTCCGAGAAGGAGATCACCGGTACCGGCAACGGCCCCGTCGCCGCCTACGCCAACGCCCTCGAGCAGCTGGGCATCGACGCCGAGGTCCAGTTCTACTCCCAGCAGGCCCGCTCCTCCGGCGATGACGCCGAGGCCGCCTGCTACATCTACGCCACCGTCAACGGCTCCGCCGCGTGGGGCGTGGGCATCGCGGGCTCCATCACCCGCGCCTCCATCAAGGCCCTGACCTCCGCGGTCAACCGTGCCCTGAAGGTCGAGGCCCCGGTCCTGGCCGGCGGCGTCTAAATCGCCCGACGTGGAAAGGGGAGTGCGCAACTGCGCACTCCCCTTTCCGCTATTCCACCCCGAGGCGCGTACGAGTGGTGTGCTGCTGGGCGAGGAGGATGAGGGCGTCGACAAGCTGGCGACGCAGGAGCGTACCCGTCACCATCTGGACGAGGAGATTGTCCGAGGATCCGTCGAGGGTGAGGGTCTGCACGTCGAGCGCGCCCATGGCCTCGGCGTGGGCGGCGTACTGGCCGATCATCTCGCAGTCCCACTGCAGGTCGGTGGTGTGCAGTTCGGAGAGGGCGCTGACGGCGGCCTCGTAGGCGGAGGAGTCGCGGCGGACATTCCACTGGCGGTCGTCGACGATGGTGTCGAGGATCCTCCGGGAATCCTCCGCGAAGGCCTCCGCCTCCCGGGAGGGGCGGCCGGCGAGGGCGTTCTGCATGACGGCCATGGTGTCCACGACGCTGCCGGGGCCGTCGAGTTCATCGAGGACGATCTTGATCTCCGCGAGGGACAGGCGGGCGATGCCGCTCATCACCGCGATGAGTTTGAGGCGCGTGAGGTGTGACTCGGAGTAGGAGGCCTGGTTGGCCTTGGTCTGTTCGCCGGAGGGCAGCAGACCCTCACGCAGGTAGTACTTGATGGTGGGGACACTGACCCCACTGATCCTGCTCAGCTCGGACATCCGCACCGTTCGATCACCCGCCCCTTTCCCAGTTAAGTTCGTGTCAACATTCTAACCTGTCGGCGTTGTCCCACCTCGCACGCACTAGACTCTGAACAATGACCATGATCAACGGCGACTGTGAGTCCACGCCCGCGCCGGCGTACCCGTTCGTTGCTGTGACCACGCAGGCCACCGGGATCCACCCGTCGACGGGTCGTCTCGTGTCCGTCGACGTCCTCACCTTCGACGAGGACGGGGAGATCGGCGAGGAGTACCACGCCGTTCTCAACCCGGGCAGCGATCCGGGCCCGCACCACTTCCACGGCCTCACCCATGAGGAGGTCGCGGAGGGGCAGCGTTTCTCGCAGGTGCTCAAGACCCTCGACAGGCTTCTCGACGACCGCACCCTCGTCGTCCACAACGCCCCCCGCGTGTGGGGCTTCCTCGTCTCCGAGGCCCGGCGCGCCATGAACGCCGCCGCCCGTTCCAACCGTTCCCGCGGGCGGGGCCGGGGTCGGGGCCGACGTCGGCGTCAGCGGGTGGGGCACGTTCCGAAGCCGGTGGCGATCGTCGATACGCTGGCGACCGCGCGTCGTCAGCGTATCCCGCTGCCGGACACCCGCCTGGGCAACCTCGCGGCGGCCCTGGGCATCGACGCGCCGTCGCCCGTCGCCACCGTCGAGCGTGCGCAGCGCCCCGAGCACGAGACGTCACGGGAGATCAACGACCTGCTCATCGACGTCTTCTTCGAGCTCCGCGACCGCGGCGACCTCGCTGCGACCACGCCGGATGACCTGCGGGCCGACCGTTTCGGCCTGCAGCGCTCCCACGTACGCGTCGACGCCATGGAGGCACCCCGCCCGCACCCCAACCCGGGCGTGCACGTCCCGGGAAAGAACCTGGTGCGCGGCATGGAGGTCGTCGTCGCCCCCGAGGTCGGGATGGACCCCGACCGACTCATCGAGGCGTGCATGAAAGCCGAGCTCGTCTACTCGGAGAAACTCACCCGCACGACCAGCGTCATGGTGTGCAACGACACCGAGAATCTGCGCGGCAAGGCGATGCACGCGGTGCGCAAGGGCATCCCCCTGCTCACCGACGCGGAGTTCCTCGACGCGGTGACGCGGGTGCAGGACCGCGCCGGACGCTAGGACTACTGTGGTGGCATGAGTTCCCCACGTTCCGGTGTCCTGCGCCGCCTGCGATCCCGGGCGGCCACCACTGCCGCCACGGTGGCCACCACCGCCTCGCGCCTGACCGGCCGCGGTGCCGGTGGCATGATCGGCGGCCTGGTGGCCAACGCCATCGACCCGTCCATCATGGAGAACCTGGGTCGCGGACGTCCGGCGGTGCTGGTCACCGGCACGAACGGCAAGTCGACGACCACCCGGATGCTGGCGGCCGCCGTCCGCACGAGGCACACGGTCGCCACCAACGACGGCGGCGACAACATGGACGCCGGCATCATCTCCGCACTGCTGGCCGGCAAGGACGCCTCACACATCGTGCTCGAGGTCGATGAACTGCACGTGCCCTCGGTCGCGGAGCGTCTCCGCCCGCAGGCGCTGGTGCTGCTCAACCTCACCCGCGACCAGCTCGACCGCGTCGGTGAGATCAACAAGATCGAGCGCGCCCTGCGCGGGGCGGTCATGGCGAATCCGGAGATGCTCGTCATCGCCAACTGCGACGACGTCCTCATGACCTCCGTCGCCTACGACGCCCCTAACGTCGTCTGGGTCTCCGCCGGTGCCGGCTGGATCGGTGACTCCGTCTCCTGCCCGCGCACCGGTGGCCACGTCGTCCGCGAGGTCGACGACTGGTGGGCGGTCAAGCCGCTGCCCGACGGCCGCACCTTCCGCCGCCCGACCCCCACCTGGACCATCACCGACGACGGCCTGTCCTCCCCGCACGGTGACTCCGCACTGGACCTCAAGCTGCCGGGCCGCGCCAACCGCGGCAACGCCACCCAGGCCATCGCCGCGGCGGTGGAGGGTTGCGATGTCCCGCTCGCCGACGCCGTCGCCGCCGCCGAGTCCGTCGACAACGTCGCCGGCCGCTACTCGACGATCCGCCTCGGCGAGCGCGACATCCACCTGCTGCTGGCCAAGAACCCCGCCGGCTGGCAGGAGGCCCTGTCCATGGTCGACCGCTCGGCGGACGGCCTCGTCATCGCCGTCAACGGCCAGGTCGCCGACGGCGAGGATCTCTCCTGGCTGTGGGACGTCCGCTTCGAGGACTTCGAGGGT
The DNA here is from genome assembly GCF_900177745.1 of Corynebacterium pollutisoli. Classification (GTDB taxonomy): domain Bacteria; phylum Actinomycetota; class Actinomycetes; order Mycobacteriales; family Mycobacteriaceae; genus Corynebacterium; species Corynebacterium pollutisoli. The sequence continues at coordinate 87,527 of NZ_FXAR01000002.1, forward strand.
CTGGCCGTCAAGGCCGCCGGCGAACGCGGCACCGACCTGGCGGTGCGCCTGACCTACGCCGACATCTCCCACGAACTCATCCCCGACCCCCTCAAGGCGATCCTCGCCTGCCCCACCGGGCGCATCGAGGTCCTGGCCAACTACACCGCCTTCCGTGACCTGAAGGCCGCCCTGCAGAAGGAGACCACCCGTGGCTGACCTCACCATCGGACTCGTGCTTCCCGAAGTCCTGGGCACCTACGGCGACGACGGCAACGCCCTCGTCCTGCGCCAGCGCGCCCGCATGCGCGGTGTCGACGCCGAGATCCTCCCCGTCAAGCTCGGCGAGTCAGTGCCCGAGTCCCTCGACCTCTACTGCCTCGGCGGCGGCGAGGACACCGCCCAGATCCTGGCGGCGGAGCACCTCATCGCCGACGGCGGCCTCACCCGCGCCGCCTGGGCCGGCCGCCCGATCCTCGGCGTGTGCGCCGGCCTGCAGGTCCTCGGCGAGTCCTTCCGCGCCGGCGGTCGCGTCATCGACGGCCTCGGCCTCATCGACGCCACCACGGTCGCCCTGCAGACCCGCGCCATCGGCGAGATCACCTCGACGCCCACCCGCGCCGGCCTCACGGCCGACCTCACAGAGCCGCTCACCGGCTTCGAGAATCACCTCGGAGCGACCCTGCTGGGCCCCGGTGCCGAACCGCTGGGTCGGGTTACCCGCGGCATCGGCAACTGCGACGTCGCCGCCTCTGCGGATGTCTCCGACGGCACCCGCCAGCGCTTCGCCGAGGGCGCGGTGCAGGGCAGCGTCATCGCCACCTACATGCACGGCCCGGTCCTCGCCCGGAACCCGCAGCTTGCGGATCTGCTGCTGGCGCGCGCCATGGGCGTCGCGCTCGGGGAGCTGGAGCCGCTGGAGATCGCGGTCGTCGATAAGCTGCGTCTCGAGCGGCTGAAGTAGAGCCGGACAGCGGTACACTGAACCCCACATATTCACACTGTTATATGTGGGAGGTGCGCCCGTGCGCCGTTGGACTCTGACCCTGCTCGCCGCCTCCGGGCTGGCCCTCGGTGCGTGCGGGGCCATCCCCGCCGACACCGAGGGCACCCTCGACCGGGCCACCGGCGGCACCCTCGTCGTCGGCGTCTCCGAGCACCGCCCGTGGACCACCATCGGGGACGCCGGGGAGATCACCGGCACCGAGGCGGACCTCATCACCTCCTTCGCCGAGAGCATCGACGCGCGCATCGAGTGGCACACCGGCCCGGAGAGTGTCCTCGCGGACATGACCAAGGAGGGCGAGCTCGACGTCGTCATCGGCGGGCTCACGGCCGACGCCCCCTGGTCCGACAAGATGGCGCTCACCCGCCCCTACTCCGGTGACCAGGTCATGGGCCTGCGGATGGGTGAGAACGAGCTCCTCGTCGCCCTCGAGCGCCACCTCGCCCGGGAGCACGGGGAGATCTGATGGCGGCCGCCGGTTCCGGACACGACGCCCTCCCGGAGAAACAGCAACGGGCCCTGCGGCAGGCGATCCGCCTCGAGTGGCTGACCATCGGCCTGCTCGTCGTCAGCGCCACCCTCATCTACCTGGTCATGGGCCAGTCCCAGGCCATGCAGGCCGCGCTTCTCGACGACCTGCTCTCCTTCCTCCCGCCCATCGCCTTCCTCGTCGCCGCCCGCGTCATCCGCATAGGCGCCAACCGGCGTTTCCCCTTCGGGCACCACCGCTCGATCGGCGCCGCGCACCTGGTCTCCGCGACGGCGCTGCTGCTCATGGGCGGGTTCCTCGTGGTCGACTCCGTCCTGGGGCTGACCGCCGGGGAACGCCCGCCCATCGGCCTCACCGTGCTCTTCGGGCAGGAGATCTGGGCCGGATGGCTCATGGTCGCGGTCATGGCGGCGACCGCCTCGCCCCCGGTGATCCTCGGCCGGAAAAAGCTGGCCCTGGCGAAAACGCTGCACGACAAGGTGCTCTACGCCGACGCCGACATGGCCAAGGCGGACTGGCAGACGGCGCTGGCCACCATCGTCGGTGTGCTCGGCATCGGGGTGGGCCTGTGGTGGACGGACGCGGTCGCCGCGATCGTCGTCGGCGCGTCGATCGTCTGGGACGGCTGGAACAACCTCACCGCCGCCGTGCAGGATCTCCTGGACACCCGCGCCCTCACCTTCGACGAGGAGGAGCACCCGCTCATCGGCGAGGCCGAGGACCTCGCCCGCGGCACCGCCTGGGTGGCGGACGCCGAGGCCCGGGTCCGCGACCAGGGGCATGTCTTCCACGTCGAGATGCTCGTCGTCCCCGTACCGGGACACGATCCGACGATGATCGAGCTCGACAGCCTGCGCCGCCAGCTGCACCAGCTGGACTGGAAACTCCACGACGTCCAGGTCGTCCCCGTCTTCGACATCCCCGACCACCTGCGCGACTCCGGCGCGCACGCCACCGCGGAAGGAGAATCCCCGTGAGCCACCTGCGCGACACACCGGAGAACATGCCGGAGGACATCGAACGCACCTCCCGGAAGGCCATCTGGGTCGAGTGGGCCTCCATCGGTTACCTCATCCCGTCCGTCGCCCTCACCGCCCTCGTCGCCGGCCAGTCCGACGCCATGCGTGCCGCCTGGGTGGAGGACGCGCTCACCTTCCTGCCGCCGATCGCCTTCCTCATCGCCATGCGGCTCATCCGCCACAAGCGCAACGCCCGGTTCCCCTACGGCCACCACCGCGCCGTCGGCATCGGCCAGCTCGTGTCCGCGACGGCCCTGCTCGCGATGGGTGCGCTCCTGATCTTCGACTCCGCGCGCGGGGTGCTGGCCGGGGAGCGCACCGCCATCGGCATCATGGTGCTGTTCGGGCACGACATCTGGGCGGGGTGGGTGATGATCGTCGTCGTCAGCCTCTTCGGCATCCCGCCGGTGGTCCTGGCGCGCTACAAACTGCGCTACGCGAAGGTGCTCAACAACAAGGCCCTCTACGCCGACGCGGACATGAGCAAGGCCGACTGGATGACCGCCGTGTCCACCAGCATCGGCGTCCTCGGCATCGGCCTCGGCCTGTGGTGGACCGACCCGCTCGCCGCCATCTTCGTGGGCGTCTCCATCGCAGGCGACGGCTACCGCAACCTCAGGTCCGCCATCACCGGACTCACCGACATCCAGGCCCTCACCCACGACAGCGAGGAGGTCAACCCGCTCATCGAACGGATCGAATGCTGCGCCACCGACACCCCCTGGGTCACCGACGCCGCCGTCCGCGCCCGTGACCTCGGGCAGGTGCTGCACATCGAACTGTTCGTCGTCGCCGAGGGCCACACCCCCACCGCCGAGGATCTCGAGGACCTGCGCGACCGGGTCCGCGATCTCGACTGGAAGGCCCACGACATCGCCGTCGTGCTGGTGACGGAGGTGCCCGACCACCTCCTCGACGAGGCCGCGTCCTAGATCTGCAGACGTCCGCTCAGCGCCCGCGACAGCGTCAGCTCATCGACGAACTCGAGGTCGCCGCCGAGCGGCATGCCGGATGCCAGGCGGGAGACCACCAGGTCGGGGAAGTCCTTGAGCAGGCGCGCCAGGTAGGAGGCCGTGGCCTCGCCCTCCGTGTTGGGGTCGGTGGCGATGATGACCTCGTGGATCACGGGCGCGACGTCGTGAAGCGGGGTGTCGGGGGTCGAGTCCGCAAGCTCCCGGTCAGGCAGCACGCCGCCGATGCGCTGCAGCAGTTCGGTGATGTGGAGGTCCTTCGGGCCGACGTTCGCCAGCGGGTCGAGCGCCCCGCCGAGGACGTGGTAGCGGCCGCTGTACTCGCCGGTGCGCTCGATGACCTGGATGTCCTTCGGCTCCTCGACGACGCAGATCATCCCGCGGTCGCGGCCCGAATCGGCGCAGATGCGGCACACCTCCTGCCGGGAGATGTTGCAGCAGATGCGGCAGAACGTCACGCCGTCGCGCACGGCCTCCAGCGCCGCGGTGAGACGGTTGATGTCGTCCGGCTCGACGGCCAGCAGATGGAAGGCGATACGCTGCGCGCTCTTCGGCCCGACACCCGGCAGCCGGGAGAGCTCGTCGATGAGATCCTGCAGCGGTCCTTCAAACACGTGGTCGCCTTTCTTCGGTGGTCCAGTTGGAGAATAACGACAACCCCCGATTCAACCGAATCGGGGGTTGCGGGTGACGTGACTAGCCGAGCATCCCGCCGAACGGGTCGCCGCCCTGGGACAGCGGACCCATCTTCTCGGCGGCGAGGTTGCCGGCCTGCTCGTGGGCGGCGCGGAAGGCGCCGGTGACGAGGTCCTGCAGGGTCTCCACGTCCTCCGGGTCGACGACCTGCGGGTCGATGACGACGTTGGTGACCTCGCCACCACCGGTCATGGTGACCTTGACGAGACCGTTGCCGGCCTCACCGGTGACCTCGGTCGCGAGGATCTCCTGCTGCGCCTGCTGCAGCTTGGCCTGCATCTCCTGGGCCTGGGCGAGGAGCTGGGACATATCCGGCTGAGTCATGGTGGTGCCTTTCATCGGGAGTGTTTTTGTCGTCGGCAAGTCTACCGACTCACAGGCGACGCGCGCCGAGTTCCTGCTCCAGCAGCTCCACCGCGATGGTCGTCGCGTCGCGCCGGTCGAAGTTGCCCGGCTCCTGCGCGGCCTGCAGCATCTCCTCCTCTTCCTCGCTTTGCGACGTCGCCGCCGTCACCGTTGACGCCGCCGGTTGCGGTTCCGGGGCGGGTGCCGGTGCCGGTTCCTCCGGCGGGGCCTCATGGTCGTCCATCGGCTCCGGCGGCAGGGGCACCCCGTCGTCGAAGGAGGGCCGGGCGGCGCGCTCGGCGGCCTGACGGGCGGCGTTGGCCCGCCCGCGTTCGGCGATGCGCTGCCAGGAGGGCTTGTTCTCCGCGGCGGGCGGTGTCGGGGTGGGTGGTGTCTGTGCCGGCTTCGCGGGAGTGGGAGCAGGAGCCGGGGAGGCGTCACCGCCGAGAGCACGCGGCTTCCCCCACGACGAGGTCGTCGGGGGGTCGGCGGGTGTCTCAGCGGGGGCCGGACTCTCGGGCTCCTCGGGGGCATCAGCGCTGCCGGCAGAGCCGGTGCCGGCGCCTGCGGTCTCACGCGGAGCGGGGGCCTGCGACTGCGGGTTCCACGTTTCCTTCTTCTCGACCGGACTGAACCCGGCGGCGGCCGGGTCGGTACCGATGACACAGTGGACCTGCAGCTCGCGGCGCGCCTCCTCGGACACCACCTTCGCGATGACCGCGTTGTTCGACTCCGCGTTGAGCCGCTCCGCCAGGGCACCGGTGTTGTGGCCGAGGACGAGGGTGTCGTCCTTGAGGCCGAGCACGCGGGCCTCCGCCAGCATGATGGCGGCCACCTTGTTCTGGCGGGCGACCTCGTCGCGGATGGCGGACCAGCGGGAACGCAGCGTCTCGACGGGGTCCTGCACCGGCTCGGGCTCCGGTGCCGGCTCGGGGGCCTTCGGCGGTTCGGGGGCCGCCTGCGCCGCAGGCTCCGGTGCCGACTCCGGCTTCGGTGCCGACTGGGGCTCCGACGGCTGCGACGGCGCGCGGGCCGCCTCAGCTGCCTCGGCCGCCTTCTTCTCCGCCTCCTCGCGGGCCCGACGCACGGAGGGGCGCTCGAAGACCTTGCCCGAGGAGGCGGAAGAGGCGGGGGCGGCAGCCGGGGCGGGCTGCGCCGCCGGGGCGGCCACGGCGGCCACTCCCCCGGCACCCTGCACGGGTGCGGCGGGCAGCAGCAGGTGGGCGCAGAGGATCTCCAGCAGCAGGCGCGGGGAGGTGGCTCCGCGCATGTCGGCGATGCGGTCGTTGACGGTGGCGGCGAGCTGCGCGAGCTGCCCGGCGGTGAAACCCGAGGCCTGCCCGGACAGGACGGTGGCGCGGTCGGTGGGGGCGTCGACGAGCCCGAGGTCGAAGGCGTCGGGCACGGCCTGCAGCACCATGAGGTCACGGAGCCGCTCGAGCAGATCCTCGACGAAGCGGCGGGGGTCGTGGCCGGCCTCGATGACGTCGTCGACGGTCTGGAAGAGCGCGGCGCGGTCGCCGGTGGCGAGGGCGTCGACGGCGGCGTCGATAAGCGAGAGATCGGTGACGCCCAGCAACGGCAACGCCACCTCGTACGTCAGGCCCTCCGGGCCTGAGCCGGCGATGAGCTGGTCCAGGATGGACAGCGAGTCGCGCGGCGAACCGCCGCCCGCGCGGATGACCAGCGGGTAGACCGAATCGTCGACGTGCACACCTTCGGAGGCGACGGTGCGCTCCAGCAGCCCGCGCATCGACTGCGGCGTGAGCAGGCGGAACGGGTAGTGGTGCGTACGCGACCGGATGGTGCCGATGACCTTCTCCGGTTCCGTCGTGGCGAAGATGAAGATGAGGTGCTCCGGCGGCTCCTCCACGATCTTGAGCAGCGCGTTGGAACCCTCGCGGGTGATCATGTGCGCCTCATCGATGATGAACACGCGGTAGCGGGACTCGGCGGGCGCGAAGATGGCGGAATCGCGCAGCTCACGCATGTCGTCGACACCGCGGTGCGACGCGGCGTCCAGCTCCGTGACATCCAGGTTGCCCGGCCCGCCCGGGGCCAGCGACACGCACGACGGGCACACGCCGCACGGGTTCGACGTCGGCCCCTCGATGCAGTTGAGGGAGCGCGCCAGGATGCGCGCCGACGAGGTCTTGCCGCAACCACGCGGACCAGAGAACAGGTAGGCGTGGTTGATGCGACCGGAGTCGAGGGCCACCGACAGGGGTCGGGTCACCTGCTCCTGGCCGACGACCTCGGCGAAGGAGGCGGGACGGTATTTCCTGTAGAGAGCCACGGCGCCAACTCTACCCGGCTAGCGGGTCCAGTCGAGCAGATCGATCCCGGCCTCTCCCAGGGCCTGCTGGAGGGCTCCCGGGCCCTCGTCGACGGCGTAGGCGTACTCGGAGTCGGTGAGCATGACCAGCTGCAGCAGCACGGTCAGCCGCTCGGGCTCCGTGACACGCGGCGTCTCCCCGCCCCACAGGTACGGGGGCACGAACAGGGCATGGCCGACGGAGTCGACCTCGATGAGCTGCGGCAGCATCGTGCCCGGCTGGGCGGGCAGGATCCCGCCCGCCGCCGTGAGCTTCCCGACGGCCGCCCGCAGCACCGCCGTCAGATCCGCTGCGTCTGCGCGGGCCACGACGATGAGCTCCGAACGCACGTCGATGCCCTCGTCGACGGCGACGAGCCCGGTGTCGACGTCCGCGAAACCGAGCGTCACCGCCACAGCCTGCCCGTCGCCGAGATCCGCGGTGACGACATCCTCGCCGACCTCCAGCTCACCTGGGATGAGCTGGTCGATCCAGTAGATGGTGTCGTCGCGGTTCATCTACGCGCCGAGCTTCTCGACGGCCGCCAGCAGCACACAGGTGGCCACACCGTCCATGGCGACCTCCAGCTCCTCCACCGGGGGCAGCGAGGGGGCCAGGCGGATGTTGCGGTTGTTCGGGTCATCCTTGAGCGGGAAGGAGGAACCCGCACCCGTCAGCGCGATGCCGGCCTCCTTGGCCAGCTCCACCACGCGGGAGGCGGTGCCGTCGATGACGTCGAGGGAGATGAAGTAACCACCCTGCGGGGACGTCCAGCGGGCCACCTCGTACTCGCCGAGACGACGCTCGAGGATCTCGAGGACGCGGGTGAACTTCGGGGCCAGCGACCCGGCGTGCTTGCGCATGACGGCGCGGACACCCTCGGCGTCACCGAAGTAGCGGGCGTGGGCCAGCTGGTTGACCTTGTTCGGGCCGATGCCGCGGACACCGGCGAGGGACAGGTACCAGTCGAGGTTCTCCCGGGAGGAGTGGAAGAAGCTCACGCCACCGCCGGCGAGGGTGATCTTGGAGGTCGAGGACATCGCCCAGAAACGGTTCGGGTGGCCGGCCTCCGCGGCCATGCCCACGACGTCGTGGACCGGCGGAAACTCGTCGGTGAGGGTGTGCACGGCGTAGGCGTTGTCCCACACGATGCGGAAGTCCGGGGCGGCGGTCTCCATGGCGGCGAGCTCACGGCACACCTCCTCCGAGAAGGTGATGCCGGTCGGGTTTCCGAACACCGGCACCGCCCACATGCCCTTGACCTGCGGATCCTTCACCAGCTCCTTGATGGCGTCAACGTCGGGGCCGTCCTCGAGCATCGGGACGGTGACCATCTCGAAGCCGAACTGCTCGGAGATCGTGAAGTGGCGGTCATAGCCCGGGACGGGGCAGATCCAGCGGACCTTCTCCTCCTCGCGCCACGGACGCTCGGAGTCGTTGTTGCCGAAGGCGTACGACCAGGACACCAGGTCGAACATGATGTTGAGCGAGGAGGCGTCACCGGCGATGAGCAGCTCCGGATCCACGCCGAGGACGTCGGCCCACAGCTCACGGATGTCACGGATGCCCTTGAGATTGCCGTAGTTGCGTACGTCCGCCCCGTCGGCGTCGGTGTGATCATCCTCCCCCGGCAGCGCCAGCAGATGCTCGGCGAAATCGAGCTGCTCGGAGGACGGCTTGCCGCGGGTGAGGTCGAGCTTGAGGTTCTTGGCCTTGAGGTCGTCGTACTCTGCGCGGACCTGCGCCGCGAACTCAGCGAGCCGGTCGGATTCGAAGTCGAGGAGCGTCACGTTAGGGGCCTGCCTTCCATCGGGAGTGTTCGGCCACAATGTTAGACGCTCACGCCGCAAAGTGAGATTCCCCCGAATCAAAAAAGGGGATCCCGCGCACCCGTCAGAGCTCGCTGACCCTTGCTGCATTCCTGCCCTGGGGGAGTTCACAAGATGAACGCCGCGCGGGATCCTGCCGACAACTCTAACCCATGCCCGCCGTGAAGAGCCAACTCCCCCGCTTATCGACGCCCCTGACCTGCGATTTGTGTTTTCAGCGCGATGTTGTGTACTGTTTCACGAGAACACAGCGACCACGGTTACCGCGGTTGTGGTGCTCAGGAGGATTCGACTAGCGGCCTATGTCACACGCCTGGAACGCGTGCGGGTAGCAATACCCTCGTGGGTTCAAATCCCACATCCTCCGCAGATGACTTTCAGGGTCTTCCACCGTTGGTGGGAGGCCCTGAAGTGCTTTTCGACGCAGGGAAGGGTGATCGCCGGTACGTTCTGCGGTTTTTCCACCCCGAGAATCGCGGAACGTACCGGCGATCTACCTGTCGGGCGCTAGCGGACCTCGGCAGGGGCTCCGATGTCCTCCATGAGGTGATCCGACTGGTCCGGGAAGAGGAACTTGTAGGTGAAGCCGGCGATGGCGGCACCGAGCAGCGGGGCGACGAAGAAGGCCCACACCTGCATGAGGGGCTCCGAGCCTGCGTAGACGGCCACGCCGAGGGAACGGGCCGGGTTGACGGAGGTGTTGGAGATCGGGATGGAGATGAGGTGGATGAGCGTGAGGGCCAGGCCGATGGCGACGGGGGCGAAGCCCTGCGGGGCGCGACGGTCGGTGGCGCCGAGGATGATGTAGAGGAAGATCGCGGTGAGGACGGTCTCGGCGATGAGGACGGCGGCCAGGGAGTAGCCGTCCGGGGAGAGGTCGCCGTAACCGTTCGTCGCGAAGCCTGATTCGACGGCGGAGAAGACCTCCTTGCCGGAGTCGATGACCCACAGGACGCCACCGGCGGAGACACCGCCGATGAGCTGGGCGAGCCAGGAGGGGACGACGGCGGCGGGCTCGACGCGCCCGGCCAGGACCGCGCCGAGGGTGACGGCGGGGTTGAAGTGGCCGCCGGAGATGTGGCCGACGGCGTAGGCCATGGTGAGGACGGTGAGACCGAAGGCGAGGGAGACGCCGACGAAGCCGATGCCCATGTTGATGTTGCTGTTGTCGCCGGCGAGGACGGAGGCGGCGAAGATGGCGCTGCCGGCACCGCCGAAGACGAGGACGAAGGTTCCGAGGAATTCTGCCGCGAGTCGCGACGTCATGCTGGAGTGCATGATGCCCCTACTGTCTGTGGACATTCAGGACACCCCGGATTTTAGCCTGCTCTAAGGTTTCTGCGACTCCAGCTCGCGGACTCGGGCGCGCAACTCCTTCTCCCGCTTCCAGCGCTTGGACACGTCGCGCAGGATGGCGGCGATGCCCTCGATGCGGCCGGCGTCGTCGTGAAGCATCATGATGGAGAACTCGAGCGACATGGTGGAGCCGTCCTTGTGCAGGCCGGGGACGGCGAGCGGGTCGGCGCCGTACTTCGTCTCGCCGGTCTCCATGACGCGCTCCCAGCCCTTCCAGTGCACGTCGCGGTGCTTCTCGGGGATGATGATGTCGAGGTTCTGGCCGACGGCCTCGGCGGGGGTCCAGCCGAAGATGCGCTCGGCGCCGGCGTTCCACAGTTCGATGGTGCCGGAGCGGTCGCAGTAGATGATGGCGTCGAGGGTGTCCGCGACGATGCGCTCGGCGATTTTGTCCTGGTTCATACGGACAAAACTACCAAGGTGATCAGCGCCACACCAGCGGTTCGCGCGGCAGATCCGCCGGATCGAAGACGTCGCGGAGCTTCTGCAGGGTGTTCACGCCCGGGTACCCCATGGAGGCGGCGAGCTTCTCGACAATGCGGTGGACCGGGTCGTCGAGAAGCATCTCGCGCAGCGTCACGGCACCGTCGCGCTTCGCGAGACGCTGTCCCTGCTCGTTGACGACGAGCGGCACGTGGGCGTACTCCGGCAGATCAATGCCGAGCAGCGTCGCCAGGTAGGCCTGGCGCGGGGTGGACGAGAGCAGGTCGTCGCCGCGGACCACCTGGTCGATGCCCTGATAACCGTCGTCGACGACGACCGCCAGGTTGTACGCCCAGTCGGGTGCCTGGCCGCCGCGCCGCAGCACGAAGTCATCGACCTCGGTGGTGTACGAACCGTGGTAGCGGTCCTCGACGGTGAACTCGTCGACGTCCGCCCGCAGGCGCAGCGCCGGGGTCCGGCCCTGCGCGGCGAGCTCCTGCCGCTTCACCTCCCGCTCCGCATCCGACAGATCCCGGCACGTGCCCGGGTAGGAACCGGCAGGCGTGTGCGGGGCGCGGGCCGAATCCTGGATGTCCTTGCGCGAGCAGTAGCACTCGTAGACCAGACCGCGGGCGCCGAGCATGTCCAGCGCCCGCTGGTACGCGGGGAACCGCTCCGACTGGTACAGGATGTCCCCGTCGAAGGTGAGGCCGAGCGTGAGCAGATCGTCGATCTGCCGGTGCGCCGAGTCGATCGTCGAACGCTGCGTGTCGATGTCCTCCACCCGCAGCAGGAACTTCCGGCCCGTGTGCCGGGCGAAGAGCCAGGCGATCAGGCCGGTGCGGAGATTGCCGAAGTGCAGGTCTCCGGAAGGCGACGGGGCGTAACGGCCGGCATGCTCAGTCATGATTCCAGAGTAGCGGGAATGACGGAACCCGCCCACGCTCTGCAGCAGCGGTGTGGGATCATCCTTGTCGTGACCAACACCGATCCCGCACCTGGGCAGGGGATGACCACGACCCGGTTCATCCCCCTGCAGCGCAGCTACTACCCGATCATCGTGGCGTTCTTCGTCGCGGTGTTCCTCATCTCCAACATCCTGGCGACGAAGGGCGTGGCCATCGGCCCGCTCATCACCGACGGCGCCTTCTTCCTCTTCCCGCTGGCCTACGTCCTCGGCGACGTCCTGGCCGAGTGCTACGGCTTCCGGGCGGCCCGGCGCGCCATCTTCACCGGTTTCGCGGTGACCCTGCTGGCGGTGGTGTCGTTCTACGTGGCGATCTGGCTGCCGCCGGCGGACTTCTACGGCTCGCAGGACGAGTTCGCGCACATCCTGGGCCTCGTGCCGCAGATCGTGCTGGCCTCACTGACGGGGTACGTCGTGGGACAGCTGCTCAACTCGTGGGTGCTGGTGAAGATCAAGCAGCGCACCGGCGAGAAGTCGCTGTGGGCGCGCCTCATCGGCTCGACGGTGGTGGGTGAGTTCGGCGACACCCTGCTGTTCTGCCTCATCGCGGCCCCGGTGATCGGGATTGCGACGGTCGCCGACCTCATCAACTACGTGGTCGTGGGTTTCCTGTGGAAGACGCTCATCGAGGTGGCGCTACTGCCGCTGACCTACGCGGCGATCGCGTGGGTGAAGAAGCGGGAAGGCTACTGAGTTCACCGCATATTAATGTGCAGTTGACGGCACTTTAATATGCGTGGGGAAAGGTGACGCGGGTACGAGTCCGTTCACGGCCAGCTCTCCGGCGGCCAGCAGCAGCGCGTCGCCCTGGCCCGCGCCATGGTCACCCGCCCCCAGGTCATGCTTTTCGACGAACCGTTGTCCAACCTCGACGCCACCCTCCGCGAGCGCATGCGCCTGCGCATCCGCCAGCTGCAGCGCGAGCTCGGGGCCACCGCCGTCTACGTCACCCACGACCAGTCCGAGGCGATGGCGATGAGGGACCTCGTCGTCGTCATGAACGCCGGGCGCATCGAGCAGGTGGCCTCCCCCTCCGAGCTCTACCGCCGCCCCGCCACCCGTTTCGTCGCCGGCTTCGTCGGCCGCGCCAACCTCATCGACGTCGACGACGCCTGCGTGGAGGAGGACGGGGCGCGCATCACCGCCTTCGGGCAGGGGATCACCGTCCCCGCGCACCCCGACCTCGCGGACGGCCACGCCCCGGCGGTGCTGCTCATCCGCCCCGAGGCCCTGCAGCTCACGCCGGTCCAGCCGGACACCCCGGACGCCGGGGATCTGGCCACCGTCACGGTCTCCGCGTTCATGGGCGAGCGCATCGACTACGAGCTCGACTGGCAGGGTCAGCGGCTGCTGGCCAGCCTGGCCAACCCGGAGGAGTCCGACGTCCACCCGGAGGGTACACGCGTCCGGCTGTCGACCCCCGGCTCCCGCGCCTGGGCGCTGCCGGCGTAGGCACTACTTCTTCTTCGCGTAGTACCGGCCCATGAACTCCGCACGGTACTCCTCGAAGTACCCTCCCTCGATCGAGGCGCGGACATTGTCCACCAGCCTGATCATGAAGCTCAGATTGTGGATCGTGCACAGCGTCATCCCGAGGAACTCGTTCGCCTTGAACAGGTGCCGCAGGTAGGCACGGGAGTAGTTCTCCGAGACGTAGCCGCCGAACTCCTCGTCGATACCGCGGAAGTCCCGCTTGAACCCGGCGTTGACCAGGTTGAGACGCCCGTCGAGGGTGTACACACCACCCCGGCGCGCCAGGCGGGTCGGGGCGACACAGTCGAAGGTGTCCGCGCCCGCCTCCACGGCGGTGAAGATGTCGTCCGGCTCGGAGATGCCCAGCAGGTGACGCGGCTTGTCGACGGGCAGTTCATCGCACACCCACCCCACGATCGTGCCCAGATTCTCCTTCTCCAGCGCCCCACCGATGCCGTATCCCCCGAAGCCGCGCTGCCCGGCGGCGACGCTGGCGTCGGAAAGCTCCACGAGATCGCGGGTGGCCTGCCGGCGCAGGTCCTCGTACTGGGCTCCCTGGATGACACCCCACAGCGACTGCAGCGGCCTGCCCTCGCGCAGCGCGGTCTGGCGGTTGTGCTCGTCGATGCAGCGCGCCGCCCACCGGTGGGTGCGCTCGACGGAGGCCTCCTGGTACGAGCGGGTGTCCATGAGGGTGGTCAGCTCGTCGAAGGCGAAGATGATGTCCGCGCCGAGCTGGTGCTGGATCTGCATGGAGATCTCCGGCGTGAAGCGGTGGCGGGAACCGTCGATGAAGCTGACGAAGTCCACGCCCTCCTCGTCGACGCGCGCCATGCTCTTCTTCTCGCGGCCCCAGTCCTGGCCGTCCTTCTGCTCCATGGTGAGCGTCTTCTGGAAGCCGACACCCTGGCTCATCACCTGGAAGCCGCCCGAGTCGGTGTAGGTGGGCCCCGACCAGTTCTCGAAGCGCCCCACTCCCCCGGCCTCGTCGACGATGTCGGCGCCGGGCTGCAGGTAGAGGTGGTAGGCGTTCGACAGGATCGCCTGCGCGCCGGTCTGCTCGATCTGCTCCGGGGTAAGTGTCTTCACCGTGGCCTTCGTGGCGACCGGGATGAACGCCGGCGTCTGAATGTCCCCGTGCGGGGTGTGGATCGTGCCGGTGCGCCCGTGGCGGCCGGGCCCGGAGCCGAGTTCGGTCCCGAGCGTGAATGACAGGTCGGTCATGGGGTGACCTTCTCCATTTCCTTGCGATGCAGTTGTTCGGCGGCGTGCCGCTCCTCCCACTCCTTCTCCAGGGCGGCGCCCTCGATGTCCATGCGGGGGATGAGGCGGTTGAGCCAGCGGGGGATCCACCAGGTGGCGTTGCCCATGAGGAACATCGTCGCCGGCACGAGGGCCATGCGGACGAAGAAGGCGTCGAAGAACACGCCCACGCCGAGGGCGAAGCCGAAGATCTGGATGAACGGCAGCGGCTGGTCGATGAACGCGATGAACACGGCGATCATGATGAGCGCGGCGGCGGTGACGACGCGGGCACCGCGGGTGAAGCCGACGATGGTGGACTCCTCGACGGCGTCGAGCCGGGACACCGCCCGCGGGGTGTCGGGGTCCGGGTTCTCGTGGGCCTTGACCCGCAGGTTGATGTAATGCTCGCGCATGCGGGTGACCAGAAAGACCTGGTAGTCCATCGCCAGACCGAAGGTGACGCCGATGAGGAAGATGGGCATGAAGGAGATGAGCGGCGCCGGGGTGTTCACCAGGTCCCACAGCCCCTCCTGCCACACGAGCACGGTCATGCCGAAGGCGGCGCCCACGGAGAGCAGGAAGCCGAGGCCGGCGACGAGCGGCACCATGACCGAGCGGAACACGCCGAGCAGCAGGAAGATCGCCAGTCCGACGACGATGCCCAGGTACAGCGGCATCGCCCCGGAGAGCCGTTCGGTGATGTCCATCTGCACGGCGGTCAGGCCCGTGAGGCCGATGTCGGCGCCCGTGGCGTCGGCGATCTGCTCCCCCTGCTCGCGCAGGGCGTGGGAGACCTGGGTCGTGTACTGGTCGTCGGGCCCCGTGAACGGGGTGACCAGGATCTGCGCCGCGTTGGTGTCCGGGTTCATGCCGATGAGCTGCGCGTGCTGCACGCCGCCGACGTTCTTCAGCTGGCCGACGGTGTACAGGTAGGAGCTGGTCACCGCCGCTTCCCGACGATCCACCGGCTCCCCCTCCGCCGCCATCGACTCCTGGGCCTGCACGAGCGGGGCCAGGGCCGGGGCGTCCGGGTTGACGTCGTCCGCGTCGACGATGACGAGGAAGGGGGCGTTGACGCCCTCGCCGAATCCCTCGGCCATGAGGTCGGCGGACTTGCGCTGCGTGGTGTCCAGGTTGGACGTGGAGTCCGAGGGCAGCGAGAGCTCCATGTTGAGCACCGGGTAGGACAGGGCACCGAGGGTGAGCACGACGACCGCCATGACCAGGCCCGGGACGCGGCGCACGAAGCGGATCCAGCGGTTGCCCATGGTCGGCTTCGCGCGGCGGCGCTTCCCGTCGCGGACGTCCTTTTTCAGACGGTTGCCCGCCACACCGGGGACGCGGCCCTTGAACGTGCGGTCGCCCAGCACGCCGAGGAGAGCCGGGATGAACGTGAGCGCCACGAGCACCGCGACGAACACGGTGAACGCGGCCGACAGGCCCATCGCGGTGAGGAACTCGATGTTGACGATCGTCAGCGCGGCCAGCGCGATGATGACCGTGGCACCCGCGAAGACGACGGCGGATCCGGCGGTACCCACCGCCATGCCCGCGGCCTCGTCGGCGGGCATGCGCGTGCGTTCCGCCCGGTAGCGGGAGAGGATGAACAGCGCGTAGTCGATGCCCACGGCCAGGCCGATCATGACGGCCAGCACCGGGGTGATGTTGTTGAGTTCGACGAAGGCCGTGGCGATCATGATCGTCAGCGCGCCGATGCCCACCCCGATGACGGCGGTGAGCACCGGCAGACCGGCCGCGATGAGGGAACCGAAGGTGACGATGAGCACCACGAACGCGATCGCCAGGCCGATGATCTCACTGCTCGTCTTCACCGTGATGGGGTCACCGAAACCGGCGCCGCCGGCCTCCACGGTGATGCCCTGCTCACGGCCCATGTCCATCGCCTCGTTGACGATGCGCCGGTGCTCGTCCGTGACGTCCATCGACGAGGGCACGTCAATGGTGAAGGTGGTGTAGCCGATCCGCCCGTCGTCGGAGAGCATGCGCAGGTTGTACGCGTCATCCCGCGCGGTCTCCTCCGGCAGACCCTGCTCCGTCATCATCTCGACGACCCCCTCCTGGAGGGCCGGCGAGACCTCGACGGGGTTGCCGAAGCGTTCCGTGCCGGTGAGGTCCGGCAGGTTGTCCCGGATGTGGGTGACCACCGTGTCGATGGCCGCCGAGTTCTCCGGGTCGGCCAGCTGCTCGCCCTCCGGCGCGGCGAACACCACGTTGACGCCCGCCGCGTTGACGGGGTTGCCGCCCTCGGGGAACTTCTGCACCAGGACCTTCGTCGCCTCGATCGCGGGGGTGCCGCCGATGGAGAACTCGTTGGAGAAGGGCTTCTGGAAGGAGACGGCGGCACCGGCGACACCGGCCAGCGTCACCAGCCACAGGAGGATGACAATCCACTTGCGGTGAAAGGACCAGCGTCCCAGCTTGAACAGAAATTTAGCCACGGTAAATGGGCTTCCTCATGTGAGAGACAACCAAACACGGCCAGTCTACCGAGGCACCCCGACATGAACGAAGGCCCCGACCATCGGTCGGGGCCTTCACACTGCGGTGGCGGAGGGATTTGAACCCTCGGTTGGGGGTTACCCAACAATCGCTTTCGAGGCGATCACCTTCGGCCGCTCGGACACGCCACCTTGTTCGGGTCGATGAGACGACCTCGGTCAAGACTAAACGAGCGTGTCGCGGCCTGACAAATTAGCGGTCGCGCTTGGCGTCCTGGGCGGAGCCGAGGATGCGGTCGCCCGCCTCCTTGACGTCACGACCAGCCTCGCGGGCACCTTCCTTGAAGTCGGCCTTGGTCTGGTCGGCCTTGCCCTCGTGCTCGAGGCGCTCGTTGTCGGTCACCTTGCCGGCGCCCTCCTTGATCTTGCCGCCGAGCTTCTCTGCCTTGTCTCCGATGCTCATGTCATTACCTTTCGTTGATGTGACGTAGATCCCACTGTACCGACGCATGTCGAATGGCGCATAACATTAACGTAAAGATTCGAAGAAGCCCTCCAGCAGCGCAGCACACTCGCCCTCCAGCACCCCGCCCCGCACCTGCGGACGATGCAGCTGACCGGGGGCACGGACGGCGTCGATAAGCGAGCCGCAGGCGCCCGTCTTCGGCTCCCACGCCCCGAAGATGAGCTCCCCCACCCGCGCGCCGAGCAGCGCGCCCGCGCACATGGTGCACGGTTCCAGGGTGACCACGAGCGTGCACCCGGTCAAACGCCACGCGTCGCCGTGCTTATCGACGCCCCGCCGGATCGCCAGCACCTCCGCATGCGCGGTCGGATCGCCGTCGGCCTCCCGCCGATTCGTGGCGACCGCCAACTCACGGCCGTCCGGCCCGTAGAGCACCGCCCCCACCGGCACATCCCCGGGCGGCGTCGTGCGGGCCACCTCCAGGGCGCGCCGCATGAGACGCTCCGCGCGTTCCAGACCTTCCTCGCGGGGCAGAATCAATCGTCGAGCCCCGCGACGTCGACAAGCTCATCGGCGAAGCCCAGCTCCTCCGCGATGCGGACCAGCTGCTCCGAGGGCCACAGATCATCATCGTCGGCGATGACCCCCAGCACCTCCTCGCTCAACCCCAGATCCGCGAGCAAGTCGAAATCACCGTCCGCCCACCCGTCGACGTCGTCGAGCTCATCCGGATCGAGGTCCGGGATCTCCGCGTCGAGCTCCGTGAGGATCTCCGCCGCGAAATCATCGTCGACCGCCATCGTCGCGTCCGAGACCAGCGCCTGCACGCCGTTCGGGGTGGGGCGGACAATGACGAAATAATCGTCGTCCACGCACAGCAGGGCGAAGGCCGGACCCTCACTACGCAGCGCGAGCACCGCCTTCACCGAGGTGTCCAGCGAGGAGAAGTCGTCGTCGAAGGCGCGCACCTGCCAGTGGCCGTCCACCCGCGTGGCGGTGACGGCGAAGCTCGGGCCGTACTCCTCGTGTTCCATACCGGTGAGACTAGTCCTGTTGTGGGACACTTGTCAGGTGACCTCGACGAACGTTACCCGCTCCATCTGCATCCTCGGCCTGGGCCTGATCGGAGGCTCGCTCATGCGCGACCTCGCCGCCCGGGGAGTCCACGTCTACGGCTACAACCGCTCCGGCGCCGGCGCCCGCGCCGCCAACGACGCCGGTTTCGACGCCTCCGACGACCTCGCCGACACCCTGCGTCGCGCCGAGGAGGACAAGGCCCTCATCGTCATGGCGGCCCCCATGCCCGCCATCCCCGGCATGCTCGACGCCATCGTCGACCACGCCCCCTCCTGCGGCTTCACCGACGTCGTCTCCGTCAAGGCCGAGGTGTACGCCCTGGTCAAGGAACGCGGCCTCCAGGACCGCTACGTCGGCGGCCACCCCATGGCCGGCACCGCCGACTCCGGCTGGTCCGCCTCCCAGGAGGGCCTGTTCACCCGCGCCGCCTGGGTGATCACCTACGACCACGCCCCCGACGCCTCAGACGAGTGGATCTCCCTGTGGACCGACGTCGTCCGCATGATCCTCGCCGTCGGCGCCGACGCCATCCCCGCCCGCGTCGACCACCACGACGCCGCCGTCGCCCGTATCTCCCACCTCGTGCACGTCTTCGCCGAGACCCTCGCCATCGTCGGCGACAACGGCGGCGCCCTCGCCCAGTCCCTGGCGGCCGGCAGCTTCCGCGACTCCACCCGCGTCGCCGGCACCCAGCCCTCCCTCGTGCGCGCCATGTGCGAGACCAACGCCGACGCCGTCGTCGTCGCCCTCGACGAGGCCCTCGACCTGCTCAACGACGCCCGCGCCTCCCTGGCCAAGCCCCGCCCCGACATCTCGCAGCTCGCCGACTCCGGCTACGCCGCGCGCGTCCGCTTCGAGGCCCGCCACGGCGCCCGCGGCGAATCCGTCTCCCCCGTGAAGATCTCCTCCCGCCCCCTGCTGCGCCTCCACCCCGGCGCGGCCGGCTGGGTCAGCCAGCTCGTCCAGGCCGAGTCCCTGGGTGCGCGCATCGACATCTTCTAGGGGGATCAACACTCGAGTGTGCCCCCGGGTGCCGCGGAACCGGCGTGCATTCGGGGCATGAAAAATCCCGGTTCCTCGCGAGGAACCGGGATTGACAATGGTGCGCCCGGAGGGATTCGAACCCCCAACCTTCTGATCCGTAGTCAGATGCTCTATCCGTTGAGCTACGGGCGCTTGCTGTCCGGCTGCTGCCGTGCAACGAGATGTAACATTACATGGCAGCAGTCAGAACAGACAAATCGCCAGGTCAGGACCGTTTTAGACGACGAGGCCGAAGACCGGGACGGCGATGAAGTAGGCGGCCAGGGTGATGAGGACAACCGCGATGAGGTTGAGCCAGATACCGCCCTTGATCATGTCGCCGATCTTGACGTAACCGGAGCCGAAGGCGATGGCGTTCGGCGGGGTCGCGACCGGCAGCATGAACGCACAGGTGGCGGACAGGGCGACCGGGATGGTGAGCAGCAGGACGTTCATCTCGGTGGCCCCGGTGAGACCGATACCGACGGCGACACCACCCATGATGGGCAGGAAGGTCGCGGCGGTCGCGGTGTTCGAGGTGAACTCGGTGAGTACGAGGACCAGCAGGGCGACGGCGCCCATGAGCAGGAAGGTCGGCAGGACCTGCAGGCCCTTGGCGGCCTCACCGATCCACAGGGACAGGCCGGTGTTGGTGAACATGGCGGACAGGGAGAGGCCGCCACCGAACAGCAGCAGGACGTCCCACGGCAGCTCGTTGGCGGTCTTCCAGTCGAGCAGGCGGACACCGGTCTTGCCGTCGGCCGGGATGGTGAACATCAGCAGGCCGGCGATGATGCCGACGATGGCGTCGTTGTAACCGAGGGCGGAACCGGTCCAGTCCATGATGAGCGGGATGAAGACCCAGGACAGGGCGGCCAGCACGAAGATGATGGTGACGGAGATCTGCGGCTGGGTCCACGGGCCCATCTTCTTGATCTCCTCGCGGATGAGCTCACGACCACCCGGGATCTCGTCCATCTCCGGCTTGAACACGGTGATGAGCACGAGCCAGGCGATGATGGTGAAGATCACGGCCACCGGAACACCGACGAGCATCCACTGGCCGAAACCGATGACGATGTCGTGGGACTCCGCCATGTAACCGGCGAGCAGGGCGTTCGGCGGGGTACCGATGAGGGTACCCAGGGAGCCGATCGACGCCGAGTAGGCGATGGCCAGCATGAGGGCGGTCGAGAACTTCTTCTGCTTGCGCATACCGCCTACGAGGCCGGCGGTCAGGGACAGCACAGACAGGCCGATGGGCAGCATGACGACGGCGGTCGCGGTGTTGGACACCCACATGGACAGGAAGCCGGTGGCGATCATGAAGCCGAGAATCAGTCGCTTCGGGCTGGTGCCCACGGCCAGAACGACGGCCAGCGCCAGGCGGCGGTGCACATTCCAGCGCTGCAGACCCAGAGCCAGCAGGAAGCCACCCATGAACAGGAAGATGGTGGAGCTGGCGTAGGGGGAGCCCACGGCAGCGAACGCCGCGACGCCCGCGAGCGGGAAGATCGCGATCGGCAGCAGTGCGGTCGCAGCCAGCGGAATGGCCTCGGTCATCCACCAGGCACCCATGAGAACAGTGGTGGCGGCGACGACACGCATGGCCTGATGAGAGTAATCGGTCTCCGGGTCGGCGCCGGCGGACTGCATGACAGTCTCGGGGGCATCGGAGGGGAAGATGAAGTAGACGACGGCCGCGAGGACCAGACCGAGGATGATGCCGAAGGCCTGGCGATGCCACTCGCGGGGGTCGCGGGTCTCGCTGAGGTCGCCCGGTGCCGGTTCGACCGCCGCCTCTGCCTTTCGGGTCTCCACGTCGGAGTGAGGAGTGCTCATGGTGGGTGCACGATCCTTCTGTGGTGTGTTTTTAACAGGACTGGGTGAAGCGATCGCAAAATTGAGAGCACTTCCTACGTGTTACATAAATGGACGACACCACTTTTGGCCAATCCAGTGCATCAGGTCACCCCATTGGGGAATACGACCTTCACCTGCCGAAAAAGGCCTCTGCGACGACGAAAATCCCCCCAGTTCGGGGGGATCGGGAACTTAAACGGAAGCTGGAAGAAGCATCAGAGTCCGAGTACAGATTTCGCGATGAGAAAGTAGATGATGAGGCCCGTCGCGTCCGACAGTGTCGAGATGAACGGGTTGGAGAACACCGCCGGATCCGCCCCGACCTTCTTCGCGATGATCGGCATGACCCCACCCACCGTCGCCGAGAACGTGCACACGAGCAGCAGCGTCGAACCGATGACCATGCCGATGCTGAGCCCGTAGACCAGCGTCGCCAGCACGAAACCGAGCGAACCGAGCACGGCACCCAGCAGCATGCCCACGCGGATCTCACGCCACGCGACAACGGCGACGTCCCGCGGTCGCACGTCGCCGAGGGCCAGGGCACGGGTGACGGTCGTCGCCGCCTGGTTGCCGGTGTTGCCGCCCGTGCCCGTGAGCAGCGGGATGAACAGGCTGAGCACCACCGCGGCGGCAAGGGTGTCCTCGAAGGTGTCGAGCACCTGCACCGTGAGCAGCGCAGAGACGGCCAGGACGAGCAGCCACACGATGCGCGACTTCACGATCTTCACCAGCGGCGTCGACAGGTACGGCTGCTGCAGCGGCTCGGAGGCACCCGATCGGGCGGTGTCCTCCGAGTCGGCCTCCTCGAGGATGTCGGCGGCGTCGTCGAAGGTGAGCACGCCGACGAGGCGTTCCGATTCATCGACCACCGGCATCGCCAGCATGTCCAGCGGCACGAACCAGCGGGCGGTGGCCTCCGCCTCGTCCTGCGCGTGGGCGAACACCGGCGTCGCCATGAGGTCGGCCACCGGGGTGGCCCCCTCCGCCGTGAACAGGTCGCGCAGCGAGGTCACGCCCACCAGGCGCCGGTCGCGGGTGATGATCGGCAGCGTGTAGATCGTCTCGACGTCGGGCGCCACGCGCCGCAGCTTCTGCAGGATCTCCTCGGCGGTCATGTCGTCGTAGATGTGCGGCACCTCCGGCGACATGCGACGACCGATCGACCCCTTCGGGTAACCGAGGACGACACCGGTGATGTCACGCTCCGTCGTGTCGAGGGTGCGCATGAACCGTTCGGCGATCTCGGCCGGCAGCTCGTCGAGAAGCGAGACCCGGTCGTCCGGATCGAGCTCCCCGAAGAAATCGGTGACCGACTCGTCGCCGAGGGCGTCGATGAGATCCGCCTGATGGGCGGCGTCGAGTGCATCGAACACCGCGATCGCCCGCTGCCGTGACAGCAGACGCAGGATCACCGCCGCACGGACCGCCGAGGAACGCTCGACGAGGGCGACGACGTCCTTGATCGGGGGATCGTCGAGAAGCTCGGAGAGCTCCGCCGCGCGTTCCGGAGGAACTCCCCCGTCCGCACGGATGATCTTCTCCAGACGGTCGAGGGCATCGACGTCGGCCATGGCGGCACCTCCCTTCATCCGCTGGTCAACGCTACCTGATCGGGAAGAGGATGGCTGTCGGGACTAGAACTCCTCCAGCGGGATGATGCGCGGTGGCCCGCCCCAGATCTCCCACGGGTCCACCCGGTCGCCGGAGATGAGGCCGAGCTGGTTCCCCGCCGGGTCGACGATTCCCGCCAGCATGCCGGCCGGTGCCCGGTACGGACCGTACAGCGTCTCACCACCGAGTCGCGGGACCAGCTCGAGGGCCTTCTCCATGTCGTCGACCCGGATGTGCAGGCTCCACCCCGGCATGGTCCACGACGGGGTGGGAATGCAGCCAACCTCTTCGGTGATCCCGGCGCGCTCGGTGGCGTGGTAGAAGGGTGGGCCGCCCATGGTGATCTTCGGCTCGTACTCCTCGACCCAGCGCCACCGGAAACGGGTGGCGTAAAACGCTTTCGAGCTGCGGTGATTCCACGAGTACAGGTCGATCCACGCGGGTGTGCCGTGCCCCTCATCCCAGACGAATCCACCGTCACCCTCCCACAGGCCGATCGAGTCGTGCACCTCGATGACTGCGGTCGGGTTCTCCTGCGAGTTGTGCAGCGTGATGTTGCGCCAGGGGTCGGTGCCCATGATTCTCCGGATCTTCGCCCGGAGGTCGTTGACCTTGAGGTACACGCGCCATCCGGAGCCGTCACCGCCGAGATGGCAGCCTCCCACGATGTCGTTGCCGCGGTAGATCCAGCCCTCGTCGTCGCTCTCCGTGTGGAACTCCCAGCCGAAGAGTTCCCGGTAGAACTCCTGCGCTGTCCATGTGGCGTCGTCGTCGGCCGCCATCCGCAGATCCATCCAGGCCGGGTCGCCGGCCCTGTGCTTTCTCGTCATGCGGGTGACGGTAGGACACGGGCCGGACACAGGTCCCGGAGGTGTTCGAAGGCATACCCGGGGCAGGAAAAATCCCGGCCCCTGCAGAGGAACCGGGATTGACACTGGTGCGCCCGGAGGGATTCGAACCCCCAACCTTCTGATCCGTAGTCAGATGCTCTATCCGTTGAGCTACGGGCGCGCGGAGACGAGAGGATTCGAACCTCCGGCCCGCCGCAAAGCAGGCAACTCCTTAGCAGGGAGCCCCATTCGGCCACTCTGGCACGTCTCCAGCCGCACACCTGAATGGTGCAACTGCAGGAATCCTACCCGTCGGGCCGCCGGAGAGCCAAACCGCCTAGAATCAGCCGCATGATCCGCCCTGACCTCGCAGCCCTGCCCGCCTACGTTCCCGGAAAGCGCCGGCCTGATGCGCTGAAGCTGTCCTCCAACGAGGTGGCCACCACTCCGTTGCCGGCGGCGGTGGAGGCGATGACGCAGGCGGCGATGCAGGCGAACCGCTACCCCGACATGTTCGCGATGGACCTCAAGGAGGCCCTGGCCGAGCATTTGGAGGTCACCCCGGAGCAGGTGGCGGTCGGTTGCGGTTCCTCGGCGCTGTGCCAGCAGCTGGTGCAGATCACCGCGGGCCCGGGCGATGAGGTCATCTTCGCGTGGCGCAGCTTCGAGGCGTACCCGATCTTCACGCAGGTGGTCGGCGCGACCCCGGTGCCGGTCCCGCTTCTCGACGACGGCCGCCACGACCTCGACCGCATGGCCGAGCTCATCACCGACCGCACGAAGCTGATCTTCCTGTGCAACCCGAACAACCCCTCCGGTGCCGTCATCACGGACGCGGAGTTCCACGACTTCATGGCGCGGGTGCCGGAGAGTGTCGTCGTCGGCCTGGACGAGGCGTACTTCGAGTACAACCGCGCGGAGGACACGGTGATCGGCACCGAGGCGGTCACCCGCTACCCCAACGTCGTGGCGCTGCGGACCTTCTCCAAGGCGTACGGCCTGGCGGGTGTGCGCGTGGGCTACGCGTTCGGCTCCACCGAACTCATCGGCGCACTGGACAAGGTGTGCATCCCCTTCGGCGTCAACGCGGTGGCGCAGGCGGCGGCCGTCGCCAGCCTGGCCAGCGCCGATGAGCTGCTGGAACGCACCGAGGAGACCGTCGCGCAGCGCGACCGCGTGGCCGACGCCCTCGGCGCGCGTCGCAGCCAGGCGAACTTCATCTGGCTGCCGGGTGTCGACGCGCAGGACGTCGCCGAGCGCCTGGCCGAGCAGGGCGTGCTCGTGCGCGCCTTCCCGGAGGGCGTGCGCATCACCGTGACCACCGAGAAGGAGGCCGACCAGCTGCTGGCGGCCTGGGAGAAGGCAGGACTGTAAGTCATGATCCGACTGCTGCTGAGCATCATCACCACCGCGATCGCGCTGTTCTTCGTCACGCGCATCGTGCCGGGCATCTCCGTCTCGCCGGCGGATGATCCGTGGGCGTTCATCTGGGTGGCGGTGCTGTTCATGGCCGTCAACGCGGTCGTCAGCCCGGTCGCACACGCGATCGGCACGCCGCTGACGGTGCTGACGCTGGGCCTTTTCGCGCTGGTCATCAACGCGCTGCTGTTCATGTTCACCGGCTGGTTGTCCGGGGTGCTGGGCCTGGGTCTGCAGGTGGACGGTTTCATCGCGGCGCTCATCGGCGCGGTGGTCATGGGCGTGGCGACGTGGGTGCTGGGGCTCGTCACCGGGATGGTCGCCCCGAGGCGTTAACCTCCGGCGAACGGCGGCAGCACGTCGACCCGCGCGGCCCCCTCCAGGGAGGCGTCGCGGGTCGAGTTGCGTCCGTCAATGAGGAACGTGCAGCGTTCGAGGACCTCGGCGAAGCTCATGCCGGCGTCGGTACGGCCCGTGTGGGCGGAGGCGCGGTCGTCGAGAAGCTGCCCGAGAGTGGCCGGGACGTCGGCGACGGTCTCGGAGTCGCATCCGGCGGCGGCGCGGGCGGCGGCGAAATAGTGAATTTCCACGGCTCCAGTCTGCATTATCATGGTCCGCATGCGCACTCCCGAGGATCACGCCGCCGCCGTCGCTGCGGTCCTGCCCGCGCGCGGCACCGAGACCGTGCCGCTCGGGGCGGCCCTCGGCCGGGTGCTCGCCGCGCCGTTCCACGCGGTGGCCGATTCGCCGCTGTTCGACAACTCCCAGATGGACGGTTTCGCGCTGCCCTCCCCCGGCGGCACGTACGAGGTCGGCCCCACCATCGCCGCCGGTCAGGATCCCGACGCGCTCTATCCGGAGGGTCTCGGCGGGCGGGCCGCGCCGATCATGACGGGGGCGCGCCTCCCGCGCGGCACCGTCGCCGTCGTCGCGGTGGAGACCTGCGAGCCGCCGGAGTTCCTGGAGCCGGGTACGCGGTTGCGCACTCCGCCCGCCCCGGAGGGTCAGTTCATCCGCCGCGCCGGCGTCGATGTCACCGCAGGTCAGCTGCTTATCGACGCCCCCGTCCCCCTCACCCCGCTCCACCTCGGTGTCCTCGCCGGGCAGGGGGTCTCCGAGGTGGAGGTGCTCGCGCGGGCGGGCGTGCTCCTGTGTACCGGCGGCGCCGAGGTCGGGGTCGGCGGGGCGGCGGGCATCCCGGACGTCAACACCCCGCTGCTGCGCGCTCTCTGTGAGCGGGCGGGGATCGACGTGCGCGGCGTCGTCCGGACCGACGATGATCCGGAGGCGCTGGCCCGGGAGCTGGAGGCGGGCGTCGATAAGCATCGTCCTACCGCGATCATCACCTCCGGCGGCATCTCCGCGGGCAAGTTCGAGGTGGTCCGCCAGGTGCTCGAGGGCGGCTGGTTCGGCAAGGTCGCGCAACAGCCGGGCGGCCCGCAGGGCATCTCGACGTTCCGCGGCGCGCCGGTCATCTCCCTGCCGGGCAACCCGATCTCCACGCTGGTCAGCTTCCGGCTCTTCGTCGCCCCGCTGCTCGGGCACGCGCCGCCGCCGGTCGAACTCCCGGTGGCCGCCGACGCCCCCGGGCTGCCCGGCCGCGACCAGTTCCTCCGCGGCACCCACGGTGCCCGGGCCGTTCCCCTCGGCGGCGCCGGATCGCACTTCCTCGGGCAGGCCGCCGACGCCACCTGCCTCATCCGCATCCCCGCCGGCGGCGCGTCCGCGGGCGACAACGTCACCGTCTACCCGCTCTAGGAGCCCTGTCATGCGTACCGGCCTGGTCATCGTCGCCTCCACCCGCGCGGCGGCGGGCACCTACCCCGACCGCTCCGGACCCCTCGCCGTCGAGTTCCTCCGCGGACTCGGCCTGGACACCCCCGACGCCCGGGTCGTCGCCGACGCCGACATCCCCGCGGCTGTCGCGCAGGCCCTCGCGGAGGGGCCGTCCGTGCTGCTCACCTCGGGTGGCACCGGCGTCACCCCGGACGACCGCACCGTCGACGCGATCGTCCCGCACCTCGACCGGGAACTGCCCGGCATCGTCCACGCCTTCTTCACCCGCGGCCTGGAATCCACCCCGACGGCCGTTATCTCCCGGGCGGTGGCCGGCCTCGCGGGCCGCACGTTCGTCATGACCCTGCCGGGATCCACCGGCGGCGTCCGCGACGGCTGCGCGGTTCTCGAGCCCCTCCTCCCGCACCTCCTCGACCAGCTGGAAGGCCACCATGACCACTGACCCCGCCTACGTCGCCGAGCAGACCGGCCAGGTCATCGCCGCATTCATGACCACCGACCCCCTCGAGCCCCGCATCGCCGAGGCCCGCGCCGCCACCCTCACCGACGCCATGGGCGCGCTCGTCTTCTTCGAGGGCGTGGTCCGCGATCACGACGGCGGGCAGCGGGTGCGCACGCTGACCTACACCGCCCACCCGAGCGCCGACGAGGTGATCGGGGCGGTGACGCACGCGGTCGTCGACAAGCATCCCGACGTGCGCCTGTGGACCGCCCACCGCACCGGCCCCCTGCGCATCGGCGACACGGCCTTCGTCGTGCTCGCCGCCGCCGCGCACCGGGGGGCCGCCTTCGCCGCCGCCTCCGAGCTGGCCGACCGCGTCAAGGCGGAGGTGCCGATCTGGAAGGAACAGGAGCTCACCGACGGCTCCTCCCAGTGGGTGGGCCTGGAATGAGCCGCTACCTGCGCCAGGAGACCCTCATCGGGGACCGTCAACAGCTGCTTGCCGACGCCCACGTCGCCGTCGTCGGCGCCGGCGGCCTCGGCTCGCCCGCGTTGCTCTACCTCGCGGGGGCCGGGGTCGGGCGGATCACCGTCATCGACGACGACATCATCGAGACCTCCAACCTCCACCGCCAGGTCATCCACACGGACGAGCGTGTGGGGCATTCTAAGGCGGCGTCGGCACGCGAGTCGATGCTGGCGCTCAACCCGGAGGTGCGCGTCGACATCATCACGCAGCGCCTCACCTGGCCGCGTGCTCTGTCGGTGCTGGACGGTGCCGACGTCGTCCTCGACGGCGCCGACAACTTCCCCACCCGCCACGTCGTCTCCGCGGCGTGCGCCCACCTGGGGATCCCCCACGTGTGGGCCTCCATCCTGGGGTTCGACGCCCAGCTCTCCGTCTTCCACGCCGACCACGGCCCCGTCTACGACGACCTCTTCCCCACCCCGCCCCCACCGGGTTCCGTGCCCAACTGCGCGCAGGCCGGGGTGCTGGGTCCGGTCGTCGGGGTCGTCGGCTCCGCCATGGCCGCCGAGGCGTTGAAGCTGCTCACGGGCCTGGGCGAGCCGCTCATCGGCACCCTCGGCTACTACTCCTCCCTCACCGGCCGCTGGGAGTACATCCCCGTCACCGGCCGACCGGAGACCGTCGCGCGGCTGCGCGTCGAAGGCCCACCCGTCAACGTCGTCCCCGAGGTCACCGGGATCCCCGCCGACGCCGTGCTTCTCGACGTCCGCGAACCCCACGAAACCGTCCACGGCACCATCCCCGGCGCGGTGTGCATCCCCCTGGGCGAGGTCCTCGCCGGCGCCCCGGTGCCGCCCGGCGAGCTGGTGGTCTACTGCGCCGCCGGGGTGCGGTCCGCGCAGGCGGTGCAGGCACTGCTCGCCCGCGGCGTCCCGGCGGTGAGCCTGCGGGGCGGCTATCAGGGCTGGTCACTGCGCTAGGCTGACGCCATGAACACGCTCAAGACCTGTAGTCGTGAGAAACCCGGTCCAACGACGTTGAACCGGGTTCCGGGAGCGGAGACGGCGGGATTTGAACCCGCGGAGGTGTGACCCTCGCTGGTTTTCAAGACCAGTGCATTCGGCCGCTCTGCCACGTCTCCTTGCCCGGCACACTTTACCCGAGCCACCCCCGCACCTGGAATTTCCCTACCCTGGGATGCCATGAAGGCTATTGAACTGACCGACCAGGACGATCCCCGCTCCCTCGCGCTCGTCGAGACCGACACCCCGCAGCTCCAGGACGGTGAGGTGCTGGTCAAGGTGCACGCCGCCGGCGTCAACCGCGGCGATCTGCTGCAGGCCCGCGGCCACTACCCGCCGCCGCCGGGTGCTTCCGAGATCATCGGCCTCGAGTGCGCGGGCATCATCGAGGATCCGGGCACCACCGGCCGGGAGAAGGGCGAGGAGGTCGCCTGCCTGCTGGCCGGCGGCGGTTACGGCGAGTACGTCGCCGTCCCGGAGGGGCAGCTCATGCCGATCCCGGAGGGCTACTCGCTCACCGAGGCCGCCGCCGTCGTCGAGGTCGCCTGCACCGTGTGGTCGAACCTGGGCATGCTCGCCGGCCTGCGCGAGGGCCAGACGGTGCTCATCCACGGCGGTGCGGGCGGCATCGGCACGTTCGCCATCCAGCTGTGCAAGCAGCTCGGTGCCACCGTCGCGGTGACCGCCGGCAGCGCCGAGAAGCTGGAGACGTGCCGCGAGCTGGGGGCGGACATCCTCATCAACTACAAGGAGCAGGATTTCTCCGAGGAGCTCACGGGCCGCTGCGACATCATCCTCGACATCATGGGCGCGAAGTACCTCAAGCAGAACCTCCGCTCCCTGGCGGAGGACGGCCAGCTCATCATCATCGGCCTGCAGGGCGGCGTGAAGACCGAGATCAACCTCGGCGCGCTCCTGCCCCGCCGCCTCACCGTCCGCGGTACGACGCTGCGCGCGCGTTCCCTGGAGGGCAAGGCGGAGGTCGTGCGTTCCACGGTCGAGAACGTGTGGCCCCTGCTTGCCGACGGCCGCGTCAGGCACCACATCCACGCCACCTTCCCGCTCTCCGAGGCAGCGGCCGCCCACGAGCTGCTCGACTCCGGTGAGGTCACCGGCAAGCTGGTGCTCGAGGCCTAGGCGAGGGAGGCGACGACCCGGGTGAGGTGCTCGAGGTCGTGACGCGTGGTGAACGGGCTCAGCGAGACCGTCACCGCCCCGCCGACCTCCTCGACACCCATGTCGGTGGCCAGCGGGGAGTCGGGCAGAATCGTCGTGACCAGCCCGTTGTCCAGCAGACGCTGGTGAACCGTCGCGGCGGGCACACCGCGCACCGCGAAGGACAGGCGCGGGATCCGCTCCCCGCGTCCCCCGTCCCCGGCCTCCCCGGAGACACCGAGGATGTGCGCCGACGACAGGGGGCCCAGCAGTTGCACGAGGTCCCGGGTGAGCCCGTCGAGGTACTCCGCCAGCTCCTCCATGGAGCGGTGGAGACGGGTGCGCCGGGTACCGCCGCCCTCCCCGCCGAGATCCGCGAGGTGATCCACCAGCGCGGGCACGCCACCCGCCAGGCCCGGAGCCACAGAGGTCTCCGGCAGCGGGTCGATGCGGCGGAACATGGCGGTGTCGCGGAACACCAGGGCCGCGACCTGCGGGCCACCCAGCTGGGCGACGTCCACGGCGACGATGTCCGCGTCCCACTCGGCGACGTCGAGGGGGCGGTAGGGCAGGTAGGCGGCGGCGTCGACAAGCACCCACGCCCGGGAGCGGGAACGGGTGTGGTCGATGATCTCTGCCACCGGGGCGACCGTGCCCAGGTGCGGATGCGCCGCCGACAGGGCGACGAGACGGGTCGAACCGTCGACAAGATGGCGGTACTGCGAGGCCGGCAGCGCCCCGGTCCCCAGATCCGGCTGGGCCGTGCGCACCTCCCCCGCCAGCTCCGTGAAAGGCTCGTGCACCTGCGCGTCAGTGAGCCCGGAGAGCACCACCGAGGAGTTCCGGCGCACCAGCGGGCGCAGCGCCCGCGCCAGCCGCGAATACAGAACCGGCAGGTCGGGCCCCAGGATCACCCGGTCCGGGGTGACGCCGCACAGGTCGGCGACGGCGAGGCGGGCGTCGTCGACAAGCGACTCCCCCTGGAGACGACCCGGGGCGTAGGCCCGGGAATGCGACCCCGACGGGGCCTCCATCTCCGCGGCCGCCGCGGCCAGACGGAAGGACCGCGACACCGCCGCCGACACCCGCTCCGGAATCTGCGGGCACTGGTGCGCATTGAGATAGGTCCACCCATCGCCCAGGGACAGATACCGTCCCCGCACCCCGGCGACGTCATAGACCATTACTTCTCCTCTCACACGCGTCCGTCCAGTATGCCCCTTCGCGGTGCCGAAAGCACCTTCGCCCCCGCCACCCCGTATCAGCCCGGAAACACCTGGTGAACACCCCTGTCCCCGCCCCGCAGCCTACCCTTTTTCACACCGAATTCACAGGGGGCGACGCGGGCCGGGGCGGATGCCCACCATCGGCGCACGCGGGGTTAGGGTGGTCGTGTGCAGGAACAATCCCCCACCCGAGAACAACTGCGTGCCGACGTCGCCCGCATGACGACCAGCGCCGTCACAGACCCGCCGGCCTCGCAGTCCAAGACCTTCAGCGCCGCCTGGCGCGACCTCGTCCGCGGATTCCACCAGCACGAGCTGTGGCTCCAGCTGGGCTGGCAGGACATCAAACAGCGCTACCGCCGCTCCACGCTCGGCCCGCTGTGGATCACCATCGCCACCGGCGTCATGGCCCTCGCGCTCGGTCTGCTGTACTCGATGCTCTTCCAGATCCCGCTCGCCGACTTCCTGCCGCACGTCACCGTCGGCCTCATCATGTGGGGTTTCATCTCCGGCTGCATCAAGGACGGCGCCGAGATCTTCATCGACAACGAGGGCCTGATCAAACAGCTCCCCTCCGCACTGTCGGTGCACGTCTACCGCCTCGTGTGGAGGCAGGCCCTGTTCCTCGCCCACAACCTGGTCATCTGGGCGGTGCTCATGATGATCTTCCCCCGGCCGCTCGGCTGGGACCTGCTGCTGGCCATCCCCGCGATGGCGCTGCTCATCCTCAACGGCGTGTGGGTGACCATGTTCTTCGGCATCGTCGCCACCCGCTACCGCGACGTCGCGCCGCTGCTCGAGGCCATGGTCCAGCTGCTGTTCTACGTCACCCCCATCGTGTGGACCACCCAGACCCTCAAGGAGCAGGGTGGCGAGATCGCCCAGCGCGCCCTCCTCGCCGAGGTCAACCCCCTGTTCCACTACATGGAGATCATCCGCGCCCCCATGATCGGCCAGCCCATCGCCGCCTACCACTGGTGGATCGTGCTGGGCTGCACCGTCGTCGGTCTGCTGCTGGCCCTGCTCGCCATGAAGCAGTGGCGTTTCCGCGTGAGCTACTGGGTCTAGGAGGACTCCCTTGGTATCCATCGACACCTACAACGCCTGCGTCGACTTCCCCATCTTCGACGCCAAGTCGCGTTCCATGAAGAAGGCCTTCCTGTCCACCGCGGGCGGCGCGATCGGCCGCAACTCCGACAACACCGTCGTCGTCGAGGCGCTCAAGGACATCAACCTCCACCTGCGCGAGGGCGACCGCGTCGGCCTCGTCGGCCACAACGGTGCCGGCAAGTCCACCCTCCTGCGCCTTTTGTCCGGCATCTACGAACCCACCCGCGGCTCAGCCGACATCCGGGGCCGCGTCGCGCCGGTCTTCGACCTCGGCGTGGGCATGGACCCGGAGATCTCCGGCTACGAGAACATCATCATCCGCGGCCTCTTCCTCGGGCAGACCCGCAAGCAGATGAAAGCCAAGATCGACGAGATCGCCGAGTTCTCCGAGCTCGGCGAGTACCTCGACATGCCGCTGCGCACCTACTCCACCGGTATGCGCGTCCGCCTGGCCCTCGGTGTCGTCACGTCGATCGAGCCCGAGATCCTGCTTCTCGACGAAGGCATCGGCGCCGTCGACGCCGCCTTCATGGCCAAGGCCCGCGTCCGGCTGCAGGAGCTGGTCAAACGCTCCGGCATCCTCGTCTTCGCCTCGCACTCCAACGACTTCCTGGCGCAGCTGTGCAACACCGCCCTGTGGATCGACCACGGTCAGATCCGCTCCGCGGGGCTTGTCGACGAGGTCGTCGAGGACTACGAGGGCAAGGGCGCCGGCGACTACGTGCGCACCCTGCTCAAGCGCTTCGAGGCGGAGGAGTCCGGCTCCGGGCAGTCCTGAGGTAGATCATCGTGCAGTAGTGCGGTTTTCGCGCCTGCAAAATCTGACTACTGCACGGCGATCTACCTTTTCTCCCTCTATGCTGTGCCCCGAGGGGGGCTCATGGAGTTCGGGAATGATCAGATCGTGGATTCGGCCGCGCTGCGGGCGCGCGGGCTGAGCCAGAGGCAGATCGAGAGGTTGGTCCGCGCGGGCCGTCTGCACCGCGTGGAACCGGGGGTGTTCACCACCTCACCACCGGAGGGGAAGCTCCTGCTGCGGGCTCTCGTGCACCGACGCCCTGACCTGGTGTTCACGGGCCGCACCGCCCTGCAGCTGCGCCAGGGCGGGGCGATCACGCTGCCGGTCCAGGCGGTGACCTCCGTCGGCCGCTCGGGCCACTCGTCGGCGAAACTCTCCCTGGTCCGCCGCAGGGAGACCCGGCACGAGGAGGTCGCGGGCTTCCGGGTGACTCTGCGGGCGGTGTCGGTGGGGGACGCGGACGAGGTGACGGACGCGGAGCTCATCGCCTACCTGGAGGGGGAGTTCACGGGCCACCAGGGCAAGGAGGCCCTGGCGGCGGAGGTGGCGACGATGCTGCGGGTTCCGGCGCGGTTCCACAGGTTGGTGTCCGGGGCGGCGATCGGGGCGGACAGTGAGGCGGAGCGGGAGGTGGCGCGGGCGCTCATCGCGCGGGGTGTGGCCATCGAGCAGAACGTGTTCATCGAGCACTACTACTTCGACATCGTTCTGCCGGAGGCCGGGATCATCGTGGAGATCGACGGGTACCAGTTCCACAGCGCGGAGAGTCGGGAGTCCTTCGTGCAGGACCGGTGGAAGGCGAATCTGGCGACCCGGCGCGGTTACCGGGTGCTGCGCTACTCGGGCAGTTGTGTGCGGCATCATCTGGAGCCGGTGGTCGAGCAGATCGTCGCAACGGCGCAGGGGTCGTCCGTGCAGCTGGTCACGGAGCGTCTTCCGGTGTGGAAGTGGCACCACGTGTTCACCAGGGGGCCCGCATGGTGGGGTGGGGACTAGACTGACCGTCATGCCGACCACGATTCCCCATCTTGACCGCGCCGATTCTGTGGCGGCGGTGATCGTCACCCATAAGCGCGTGGAGTTGCTGCGCGCGTCGCTGGAGCAGGTGGTGGCGCAGTCGCACCCGGTGGAGTGGGTGATTGTGGTGGATAACGGGTGTGAGGCGAGCGTCGAGAAGCTGGTGTCGGAGCTGGCGGGTGACCGCGCGGTGTATCTGCCGAGTCGCACGAACCTGGGCGGGGCCGGCGGTTTCGCGTACGGCTTCCTCACGGCGTTGGCGCTGGGGGCGGAGGCGATCTGGTGTGCGGACGATGACGGTCGGCCGGCTGATGCCGACGTTCTGGCCACGCTTGTCGATGTCGCGGAGCGGCACCGTCTCCACGAGGTGTCCCCCGTCGTGTGCAACATCGACGATCCGGAGAAGCTGGCGTTCCCGCTGCGGCAGGGGCTGGTGTGGCGGCGACGGCGCGACGAACTGGAGGGGGAGGTCGTGGAGGGGATCGCGAGCCTGTTCAACGGGGCGCTCATCAAGGCCCGCGCGATGGAGATCATCGGCGTGCCGGACTACCGCCTGTTCATCCGCGGCGACGAGGTGGAGTACCACCGTCGCCTGGTGCGGTCCGGTCTGCGTTTCGGCACGGCGCTGACCACGGCGTACCTGCACCCGGACGGCTCGGACGAGTTCAAGCCGATCCTCGGCGGGAAGATGCACACGCAGTACCCGGACAACGCGTCCAAGCGGTACTTCACCTACCGCAACCGCGGCTACATCATGAGCCAGCCGGGCATGCGGAAGCTGCTGCCGCAGGAGTACGCGCGGTTCGGCTGGTTCTTCCTCGTGCAGGAGAAGGACCCGAAGGGCTTCCTTGAGTGGCTGCGGCTGCACCGCCAGGGGCGCAACGAGCGTTTCACCCGCCCCTAGCGGAAGATGAACACCCGCTGCACGATGAAGTTGATGACGGTGGCGGTGCCCTGCGCGATGACGAAGGCCACGACGATGGCCAGCGAATCGTTCCACTCCCAGCCGCTGAACAGGCGGTACAGGGCGGCGTGGAGTCCGACGTTGACGAAGTAGGTGATCGTGTACAGGGCCGCGACCATGAGGAAGCGGCGCGTGGAGGGGGCCGC
This sequence comes from Corynebacterium pollutisoli, assembly GCF_900177745.1. GTDB lineage: Bacteria > Actinomycetota > Actinomycetes > Mycobacteriales > Mycobacteriaceae > Corynebacterium > Corynebacterium pollutisoli. The sequence continues at coordinate 122,539 of NZ_FXAR01000002.1, forward strand.
CTGGAAGGTCCAGCGGCGGTTGATCAGGTACGCGGTGATCGTGCCGAAGATGAAGCCGACGGAGCGGGCCAGGACGGGCCCGGCACCGAAGAAGATCTGCAGGACCCAGGTGAGGCCGAGGTCGACGACGGCGGAGATCGCGCCGGAGATGATGAACTTACCGGCCTGCGTCTGGAGGCTTGAGCGAGTGGACACGAGGTACCACCCTACTCCGCGGCACCCCGCCCGAGGAGGCAACGGTAGATGTCGAGCCGGTCGACGGGGGACCGGGCGTGTTCGCCGTAACCGCCGACGTCGGCGAGCAGGGTGAGCGATTCGACGCACAGTTCGCGGACGCGCACGCCGGTGAGGGGGGTGCCGTCGTCATCCTCCCAGCCCAGGGCGGCCATGGTGGTCTCGAGGATGTGGTTGCCCAGGGCCTCGTCGCCCATGCAGGCCAGGGCGAGGGCGACGGACCAGAAGGCGTCGCGCGCGGGCGGTTGCTTCTCGACGGGCAGCCCCCGCAACAGCTCCGCCGTCCCGCGCGCCAGGTCGGGCTCGCGGGTGAGGTCGAGGGCCTGGAGGAGGGGCACGAAGTCGAAGATGCCGGAGCGGGTGATGATGTCGCGGACCTCGGGGTTCGTCGCCTCGAGCACGGTGCGGATGGTGGCGGTGCCGGTGAGCGCGGCGTTGATGTCGGCGAGGTCGAACTCCCGGTCGCCGAAGGCCCCGGACCCGCCGACGCACAGGGCACGGGGCGTGCCGGCGTCGCGCGGGTAGGACTCGACGGCCGTGATGGTCACGTCCCACAGACCGAAGTGGTAGCTGATGCGGTCGCCCTCACCGGCGAGGTGCTCGTGGATGGGGTCGGCGGCGTCGAGCCGCTCCTCCCGGTCGTCCGCGGTGGAGAAGTGCCACGGGGTGGCGCCGGGGCTCTCGCAGAACCCGAAACTGGTGCCGAGGATCTCGTGCAGGTCCGCCAGGTGAAGCGAGTCGTTGAGGCCGATGTGGCGGTGTACCTCGGCGTCGGCCCGCACGTTGGAGGCCTGGAGGATGACGGTGCGCGCCTGGCGTTGCCGCTGGGCACGCACGGCCGCCAGGTCGACGACCTGGCCTGCGTGGCCCGCACCGTTGTTGGACATGCCACCAGGGTAGCGATTTTCAGTCCGCCACCGGCAGCGGCAGCACCTGCGCGCCGTACTGTTCCTGCAGGTATTTCCGGGAGCGTCGCTGCGACTCGATGGTGTGCCACGCCTCGACGAGTTCCGCCGCAGCCGTCGCATACGCCCAGGCCAGACGTCCTTCCGGCGCACCGTGGTACGCCTCCGCGAGCTTCTCGACGTCCACCTCCCCCGGCTCCTCGAACCGCGGCAGGGTGAGCTGCGGGCTGGCCTCCTTCGCGGCTTTCGCCGCCGCCCTGTACTCCGCCAGCTGCGTCACGACGCCCCGTCGGATCTGCTCCAGACCGTCCGTCCCGGTGTGCACGACGTGCGCGTCGGCGGTGAGATCCACCAACCGCCCCGGGTCGACCTCCCCCGCGCCGAGCAGCCACGCGCCGGACAGGATGCCCGACGCCGACGGCGCGTCCGGGGAGGTCTGCACGTGCCACACGGCCGTGACCTCGTCCTGCTCATCGACGACCGCGATCACCCGGTGCGTCATGCCCGCGCCACCAGTCGACGGTGGGAGACCTCGGACACCGCGAAGACGACCGCCGCGGCGACCGCACCGATCCACGTGTTGGGGCGCCGGACGCCCTGCCTGCGCAGCCAGGCGGCGACGCGGCGCTGCACGGCGGCGTCGAGACGCACGAGCACCGCGATGACCAGCAGCGCCAGGAGGATGACCGTCCACGTCTGCGCGGCGGAGGCCGTCGAGAAATCCCCCGGCGGGGTGTCCGACCCCGGCCCCGGCACCGACCCGATGTCACCGATCGAGCGACGGAACTGGTCCATCACCACCCTCGGATCATTCCCCGGATCCTCGTCGAAGGAGTTGAGCACCGCCACCAACGCACCCCCGCCGAGGAGGATGCCTCCCGTGGCCAGCACCCGCAGCGGGCCGGAACGGATGTAATCCGGCAGCGCGATGGCATTCCCCACCAGTCCGGCCTGCGTGATCCGGCCAGCCAGCGTGTCATCGAGGGCGTAGAAATCGGTGTGGTCGGTCTTGTCGCTCATGCCTTAAACCCTAGTGTCTACGCTGGTGGCATGTTGTTCGGAAAAAAGAAGACCACCGGCGGCTCAGACAACTACGACGAGGAGCGCGACCTGCGCGAAGGCCGCTTCCTCGCCGCGGAGCAGACCAACCTGCCCCTCAACGACTTCATGACCCGCCTCATCGCGCAGGAACTCCCCATCCTCGACTCCCGCGAACGCACCGAGGTCTACCGCCTCCTCCGCGAATACGCTGCCGGCGGCGGCCCGGAGATCACCACGCAGGAGGACCTGCCGGCCGGGATCCGCGAGATCTTCGACCTGTAGCGGCCCCCGGGAATCGCAAAAACTCCCGTCGTGGCGAACCACGCGGGAGTTTTCTGCTTTCATCCCCTTACTTTGCTGCTCTGCTCATGGACAGAGCAGGCGTCGAGGGGAGAAGTCTAAGTCAGAGAGACTTAGAAGACGTTGATGACGTTAGTCAGCAGGATGTTGATCCAGTCGATGACGAGCTTACCGAGGCCGCCAACACCGGCGACGACGTCAGAGGAAACTCCGAAGAGGTTGTTGATCATTGTGATCTCCTTGATTCGTATTGGGGAGACACGATCCGGTTGGTCCGTGCCTGTGACACCAACAATCGCATGGATCCCGCCGCCCCTCAAGCCGTCCACCCGAAAACGGCATGCGAAAGTGGGCGCCCATGAGGCGGAAACTACATGAAAACCGAGGTCAGACGGCACGTTTTCACGCCTGACGGGCGCGCGGAAAAAATTTTTCCCGCCTCGCAAAACACCCCAATCCAGGGGTGATTTCCCGTCGAGAAGCGGCTTTCGCGTTGAGCGCTCGCCATGAGATCCGAGCCCTATACGGCAGATCCACTTCGTATGGGAAGTTGACCTCAAAGTAGCACCCCCTATCGTCGTCAGACAATAAGACGTTTCATCCTCTAGCAGATCCGCTACCCCCGGTTACCCCCACCACCCCCGCGTGGCGCTGCTCAGCTGGGATATTACACCGTTACATCCCCCTGCGAAACTCTACCCCCGTAACGAAATTGTCTGTCAGTTCCCTGGGACCGGGGAACACCCCGCGCTCGGCTGTCGGCTCATGTCCGGGGGCAGGGCTACGCTGGACGCAGATACCCAGATCTGTCGAAAGAAGAATTCGCGAAGATGGAACTCCAGACCACACCGACGTCCCTGACCGGCTGGGGCCGTACCGCCCCCTCGACGGCGCACGTCCTGGCGACGCCGGACGTCGAGAAGATCATTGAGGCGGTGGCCCGGGTCGCCGACGACAACGCCGACAAGCCCGCCCACCTGCGACGCGGCGTCATCGCCCGCGGCATGGGCCGCTCCTACGGCGATCCGGCGCAGAACGGCGGCGGGCTGGTCGTCGACATGCAGCCGCTCAACAAGATCCACTCCATCGACCCCGACTCGGCCATCGTCGACGTCGACGGCGGTGTCACCCTCGACCAGCTGATGAAGGCCGCCCTCCCCTACGGCCTGTGGGTCCCGGTCCTGCCGGGCACCCGCCAGGTCACCATCGGCGGTGCCATCGGCCCGGACATCCACGGCAAGAACCACCACTCCGCCGGCTCCTTCGGTGACCACGTCGCCTCCATGGAACTGCTCGTCGCCGACGGCCGTGTCCTCCACCTCGAGCCGGAGGGCTCCGCCGACGATCCGGACGGCACCCTGTTCTGGGCGACCGTCGGCGGCATGGGCCTGACCGGCATCATCCTCCGCGCGCGCATCCGCATGACCCGGACGGAGACCGCCTACTTCATCGCGGACGGCGACCTCACCCAGAACCTCGACGAGACCGTGGAGTTCCACTCCGACGGCTCGGAACACAACTTCACCTACTCCTCCGCCTGGTTCGACGCGATCAGCCCGGAGCCGAAGCTGGGCCGCGCCGCCATCTCCCGTGGCTCCCTGGCCACCCTCGACCAGCTCAAGGAGCTGGCCCCGAAGCTGGCGAAGGATCCGCTGAAGTTCAATGCCCCGCAGCTGGTGACGGTGCCGGACATCTTCCCGTCCTTCACCATGAACAAGTTCTCCATGATCGCCATCGGTGAGCTGTGGTGGCTGAAGTCGGGCACCTACAAGAACCAGGTGCAGAACCTCACGCAGTTCTATCAGCCGCTCGATCTCATCGGCGAGTGGAACCGCGGTTACGGCAAGAACGGTTTCCTGCAGTACCAGTTCGTCGTGCCGACGGAGGCCGTGGAGCCGTTCAAGGAGATCATCCGCGACATCCAGCGCTCGGGCCACTACTCCGCGCTCAACGTGTTCAAGCTCTTCGGCCCGGGCAACCGCGCCCCGCTGTCGTACCCGATGCCGGGCTGGAACGTGTGCGTCGACTTCCCCATCAAGAAGGGCCTCAACGAATTCCTCGACGACCTCGACCGGCGCGTCATGGAGTTCGGCGGCCGTCTCTACCTGGCGAAGGAGTCCCGCACCTCCGCGGAGAACTTCCACCGGATGTACCCCGGCATGGAGGGGTGGCTGAAGACCCGCAACGAGATCGACCCCACCGGCGTCTTCGCATCCGACATGTCCCGCCGCCTCGAACTGAACTAACAGGAGAAAACACCAGATGCTCAACGCAGTGGGCCAGGCCCAGAACATTCTGCTGCTCGGCGGCACCTCGGAGATCGGACTCGGCATCGTCGCCGAGTTCCTGGACCGCGGTCCCGCCCGCGTCATCCTCGCCGCCCGCGAGGATTCCCCGCGTATCGACGCTGCCGTGGAGCAGGTCCGCGCCGCCGGCGCCTCGTCTGTCGAGGTCATCGACTTCGACGCCACCGACTTCGCCTCGCACCCGGACGTCATCGACCTGGCCTTCGCCGACGGTGACGTGGACGTGGCGATCGTCGCCTTCGGCACCCTCGGCGACCAGGAGGCCCTGTGGCAGGACCAGGCCGCGGCCGTCGAGTCCGCCCAGATCAACTACACCGGCCCCGTGTCCGTGGGTGTGCTGCTCGGCCAGCGCTTCAAGGAGCAGGGCCACGGCACCATCGTCGCCCTGTCGTCGGTGGCGGGTATGCGCGTGCGCCGCTCCAACTTCGTCTACGGCGCCTCCAAGGCCGGCCTCGACGGTTTCTACACCCAGCTCGGTGAGGCCCTGCGCGACAGCGGCGCGAAGGTGCTCGTCGTCCGCCCGGGCCAGGTGCGCACGAAGATGTCCGCCGGAGTGAAGGAGGCCCCGCTCACCGTCGACATCAAGCAGGTCGCGGAGGCCACCGTCGACGGTGTCATCAAGGGCCGCGACATCATCTTCGTCCACCCGGCGTTCGAGGCCGTGTCGGCCGTGTTCAACGTGATCCCGCGTCAGATCTTCCGCAGGCTACCCTTTTAGGCATGTCGACAGCGAGCACCGCGACCCCTCCCGCCCCGGGGACCACCTCGGACACCGTCACCGAGGACTACACCTCTGACCTCCCCACCAGGCGGAACACCCTGCTGGGGATGGCCGCCGCCCTGGTCGGCGGCGCGGTGCTCACCCTGGCCGCCTGGTTCGTCCTCCGGCTGACCAGCTGGCCCGCTTTCAACACGTCGAACATGACGTACGCGCTGTCCACGGCGGTCACCATCGTGACGCTGGTGGCGGTCGGCGGGCTGTGCCTCGCCTGGCTTCTCGACGAGCAGGGGGCGGCGCGACGTCGAGAAGCAGGGGGCGACCCGACGATCCGGCGCCCGCGGTGGCGGGTGATCCTCACCTACCTCGTGGCGTACCTGTCGCCGGCGGCGCTGGTCATCTCGACGACCGCGATCCCCCTGTCCGCGACGCGCCTCTACCTCGACGGCGTGCACATCGACCAGGGGTTCCGCACCCAGTTCCTCACCCGGATGGCCACCACCTGGGCCAACCAGGACATGAACTACATCGACCTGCCCACCTACTACCCGCTGGGCTGGTTCTGGATGGGTGGGCGTCTCGCCGAGCTCCTCGGCATCCCCGGGTGGGAGGTGTACCAGCCGTGGGCGCTCGTCTCCCTGGCCGGCGTCGCCTGCCTCCTCGTGCCCGTGTGGCAGCGGCTGACCGGGTCCCTGCCGGTCGCGGTGGGTGTCGCGCTGGTGACCACGTGCATCATGCTGGTCATGGCCCCCGAGGAGCCCTACGGTGCGATCGCCGCCATGGGTGCCCCGGCCGCCACAGTCATCGCCGGGCGGGCGCTGCGGGGCAGGTGGTTCGCCATCATCGGGGCCACCGTCTTCCTCGGTGTCTCCGCCTCCCTGTACACCCTGTACACCGGTGTGGTGGCGCTGTCGGTGGTGGCGATCGGCACGGTCTTCGCCATCCTCTACTACCGCACCATCCGCCCCGTCGTGCGCCTGGCGGTCGTGGGCTTCGGCTCTCTCGCCATCGCGGCGGTCGTGTGGGGGCCGTACGTGTGGCTCACCCTCACCGGGCACCCGTCCGACGGCTCCGCCGCCCCCAACTACCTGCCGGTCGACGGTGCGCAGCTGCCCGTCCCCTTCCTCTCCCTCTCCGTGGTGGGCATCCTCTGCCTCCTCGGCCTCATCTGGCTGGTCGTGCGCGCCTCCGACTACGACGCCCGCAGCATGGGCATCGGCCTCATCGGCTTCTACCTGTGGTCCATCGCCTCGATGGTGGCCACCCTCGCCGGCACCACGCTCCTCGGCTTCCGCGTGGACACCCTCATCGTGCTGCAGATGGCCACCGCCGGTGTCCTGGCCATCGCGGAGCTGCGCCTCCTCGGCCTCGACGCCCTCTACCCGGAGCAGCTCAGCGCCCGGGCCCGCCGCTCGGTGACCATCCTCATGGTCCTCATCCTCTGCGGTGCCGGCCTCGTGTACGCGCAGCAGATCCCGGTGCAGAACCAGCGCGCCATCGACCGCGCCTACTCCGACACCGACGGTTACGGCGAGCGCGCCGACCGTTTCGCCGCCGACGCCGGCCGCTACTACCCGCGGATCGACGAGGAGATCCGCTCCCACGGCCACGATCCGCTGGACACCATCGTCCTCACCGACGAGATCAACTTCATGTCCTATCACCCGTACTTCGGGTTCCAGGCCTTCACCAGCCACTACGCCAACCCGCTGGGTGAGTTCACCGCCCGCAACGAGGCCATCGAGGGCTGGGCGGTGGATTCCTGGGAGTCCACCCCGGAGGAGTTCCTCGCGGATCTCGACGGCACCCCGTGGCGCGGCCCGGACGTGTTCATCCTGCGCGGCACCGTCGACGGCCCGGTGGGAGATGCCACCGACGCCGGCTGGAAGTCCCACCTCGCGGAGGACATCTACCCGAACAATCCGAACGTGCGCTACCGCGGCATCTTCTTCAATCCGGAGGTCTTCGCGGAGGATCTGTGGCATATCACCCAGATCGGGCCCTTTGTGGTGGCAAGCCGGGTAAAGGACGGCGTCTGACGTAGACTCCACTTCTGTGTCTGCTACTGCCGTGTCCCACCGAGAGCCTGCTCCCGCTACCTCAGTAGCGCCCGGGTGGCTGAAGAACGTCGCGATCATCTCGGGCCTGTTGGGCTTCGTGCTGTTCGTGCTCACCCCGTTCCTCCCGGTCAATCAGACCCAGTCCTCGTTCTCGTGGCCGCAGGGCGACAGCCTCACCTCGGTGAACGCGCCGCTGGTGTCCTACGCCCCGGAGCGGCTCGACATCGAGCTCCCGGTGGAGGAGTCCCTCGCCGCGCTGCGTGAGGGGCAGTCGCTCATCCTCTCGACGCTGCCGTCGGATTCCACAGACGCCACCTCGCGTGGCCTGTTCATCCGTTCGTGGGACGGTGGCATCGACGTCGTCGTCCGCAACGAGGTGCCGCTCGAGCTGACGGAGGCGGAGGTACAGAGGCTGCCCGACGACGCGGTGCTCACCATCACCTCCACCGAGGAGGAGACCGTCGCCGAGATCCCCGGCACCGGACACGAGGGGACCATCGACGACGAGGACGTGCGCCCGCAGGTCACCGGCATCTACACGGAGCTCGACGGCGACGTGGCAGCGCTTGTCGACGCCGGACTCGCGGCGGACGTCGAGATCAACTCCCGCTTCACCTCGGCCCCCTCGTTCATCAAGTACGTCGCCATGTTCGGCGGCCTCGCCTCCCTGCTGGTGGCCCTGTGGGCGCTGCACCGCATGGACCGTCTCGACGGCCGCTCCACCCGCCGTTTCCTGCCCGCCGGCTGGTGGCGGCCCCGCCCGCTCGACGGCGTGGTCGGCACGATCCTGCTGTTCTGGCACATCTTCGGCGCCAACACCTCGGACGACGGCTTCATCCTCACCATGGCGCGCGTCTCCGACGGGGCGGACTACACGGCCAACTACTACCGCTGGTTCGGCGTCCCGGAGTCCCCCTTCGGATCCCCGTACTACGACCTGCTGGCCCTCATGACGCAGGTGTCCACCGCCTCGGTGTGGATGCGCCTGCCCGCCCTGCTGTCGGGCATCATCATCTGGCTGGTGCTCTCCCGGGAGATCCTGCCCCGCCTCGGCGCGAAGATCGCCGGCCGCCAGGTCGCGCACTGGACCGCCGCCATGGTGTTCCTCGCCTTCTGGCTGCCCTACAACAACGGCATCCGCCCGGAGCCGATCATCGCCATGGGCGCGGTGCTCACCTGGGCCTCCTTCGAGCGCGCCATCGCCACCTCCCGCCTGCTGCCCGCGGCCGTCGGCGTCATCCTGGCCACCATCTCCCTCGGCGCCGGACCGACCGGCCTCATGGCCGTCTCCGCGCTGCTCGCCTCCCTGTCGAGCCTCATCCGCATCCTCTACCGCCGCCTGCCGCTGCTCGGTGCCGGGCGGGGACCGAACGGGGAGCGGGCGTCGAGAAGCAGCATCATCACCGCGGTGACCGCGATGCTGGCCCCCTTCCTGGCGGCGGGCACCGCCATCCTCATCGGTGTCTTCGGCGACCAGACGCTGGCGTCGGTGCTCGAGGCGATCCGCGTGCGCTCCGCCAAGGGCCCGGCCCTCAACTGGTACGACGAGTGGGTCCGCTACCAGACGCTCATGGAGCAGACCGTCGACGGTTCGCTCACCCGCCGCTTCGCGGTGCTCATGATGTTCTTCTGCCTGGCGATCGTCATCGCGGCGATCCTGCGCAACGGGCGCGTGCCGGGGGCCGCGAAGGATCCGTCGCTGCGCCTCATCCTCATCATCTTCGGCACCATGTTCTTCATGATGTTCACGCCGACGAAGTGGACCCACCACTTCGGCGTGTACGCCGGTATCGCCGGTGCCCTGGCCGCGCTGGCCGCCGTCGCGCTGTCCGCGCTGGCGATGCGCTCCGCCCGCGCCCGCACCCTCATGATCGGTGCCGTGCTGTTCATCACCGCGATCTCGCTGGCCGGCATCAACGGCTGGTGGTACATCTCCAGCTACGGCATCCCGTGGTTCGACAAGACGGTCCAGTACAACGCCGTCGAGTCCTCCACGATCATGCTGTTCATCGCCCTGGCCGTGCTGTTCATCGGCGTGCTGCAGTCCTTCCTCGGGGAGATCCGCACCGCCCGCGCCGAGACCCACGGTGGACACGCCGAACTCGAGGCCGCCGAGGCCGCGAAGCGCGGTCGCTGGGCCGGGGTCGCGGCCGCCCCCATCGCGGTGGCCTGTGCCCTCATCATCCTGTTCTCCATCGCGTCCTTCGCCAAGGCCTTCGTCAGCCAGGCCCCCGCCTACACTGTCGGCATGGGCAACCTGCGCTCGCTGGCCGGTAACACGTGCAGCCTGGCCAACGACGCCATGGTGGAGACCAACTCCAACGACTCCTTCCTCACCCCCGTCGGCGGCGTCCCCCTGGGCGAGTCCCTCGAGTCCGAGGACAACCGCGGTTTCGCCGCCAACAACGTCCCGCCGACCATCAACCAGGACAGCGTGTCCACCGCGTCGGTCGGCGCCATCGCCGACAGCGACAACTCCGGCGGTTCCGACGAGGCCACCGGCCAGGAGACCGGCAACACCGGCGGCACCCGCGCCGAGGTCGGCGTCAACGGCTCTCGCGCCCGCCTGCCCTTCAACCTCGACTACACCTCCGTCCCGGTCGTTGGCTCCTGGACCGCGGGCACCCAGTACCCGGCCAGCATCACCACCTCCTGGTACGAGCTTCCCGACGCCACCGAAGACGCCCCACTCCTCGTCGTCTCCGCCGCCGGCCGCATCGAGCACCACGACATCAACGGCGTGCTCCACAATGGCCAGGAACTGCTCCTCGAGTACGGCACCCGCGGCGCCGACGGCCGCGTGAGCAACGTCGAGGAGATCGAGATGCTCGACATCGGCCCGCTGCCGTCCTGGCGCAACCTGCGCCTGCCGCTCGACGCCCTGCCGGAGGAGGCCAACGTGGTGCGCATCGTCGCCACCGACCTCAGCCTCGATCCCGACCAGTGGATCGCGTTCACCCCGCCGCGTGTGCCCACCCTCGACTCCCTCGACAACGTCGTCGGCTCCGAGCGCCCGGGCCTGCTCGACTGGTCCGTCGCCCTGCAGTTCCCCTGCCAACGCACCTTCGACCACTACGCCGGCGTCGCCGAGATCCCCGAGTTCCGCATCTCGCCGGACCACCCGGGCAAGGCCACGCTGACCCCGTTCCAGGACTACGACGGCGGCGGCGTCATGGGCACCGCCGAGGCGGTCAACTCCTCCTACGAGCTGCCCAGCTACACCCGCAACGACTGGCACCGCGACTGGGGATCCATCGAGATCTACGAGCTGCGGGAGAACTCCGTCGGTGAGGCCCCGGCGGTCGCGGAGATCGACCATGAGGTCATCCAGCGCTCCGGCTGGTGGAAGCCCTCGGAAATGAATATCTCGACGAACTAGCGCAGCATCGCTTAAGGCCCCGGAACCACTGGTTTCCGGGGCCGTGGCGTGTACCGGGGGCCGGTTTGGCGATATCGCCGTACGGCCCCGGGCCCGGGCGAGGGCCTGTGACCGAAGACACGGACCTAAGACCGTACGGGTGTACGACGATATGGCCACCACCCGCCCGAAGGCCCCGGCCCCCACGCTCCCTACACGCTCAGCGGGCGGTCCTGCGGGGCGACGGCGACGGGCAGGGCCGTCTCACCCATGAGGTCGGCGTCGACAGCGGCCGCCGCGGCGCGCCCCTCGGCGATGGCCCACACGATGAGCGACTGGCCACGCCCGTTGTCCCCGGCGACGTAGACACCCGGGACGGTGGAGCGGTAGGCGTCGTCACGGACGATGCGGCCGCGCTCGTCGACGTCGACGCCCAGCTCGGCGTGGAGGCCGTCGCGCTCCACCCCGGAGAACCCGAGGGCGATGAGGACGAGGTCGGCGTCGATCTCGAAGTCGGTGCCGCGCATGGGCACGCGGCGCCCGTCGACGACCTTGACCTCGTTGCCGTGGATGGTGCTCACGGCCCCGTCCTCCCCGGAGAAGGAGACGGTGTTGACGGAGAAGCGACGCTCGGAGGTCTCCACGTACTCGCCCTCCTCGTGGGCGGTGGCCAGGCGCCAGACCAGCGGGTACATGGGCCACGGCGTGGAGGCGGCGCGCATCTTCGGGGCGCGGGGGCGGATGTCGAACTGCGTGACACTCGCCGCTCCCTGACGCATGGCGGTGCCGAAGCAGTCGGTGCCGGTGTCGCCGCCGCCGATGATGACGACCTTCTTGCCCCGCGCGTCGATCGCGCGCGCATCGGACTCCGCGCCGTGCAGGTACTCCATGGCCTGGTGGATGCCCGACAGCTCACGTCCGGGGACGGGCAGCTCACGGGCGACGGGGGTGCCGGTGGCCAGGACGGTGGCGTCGAAAAGCGCCAGGTCCGCGGCGGAGGGGGACACGCCGCACTCGAAGCGGGTGCCCTCGGCGCGCATCTGCTCGAGGCGGCGGTCGAGGAAGCGGTCCTCGAGTTTGTACTCGGGGACGCCGTAGCGCATGAGGCCGCCGGGGGCGTCGTCGCGCTCGAAGACGGTGACCTCGTGCCCGGCGCGGGTGAGCTGCTGCGCGGCGGCCAGGCCGGCGGGCCCGGAGCCGACGACGGCGACGCGCATGCCCGTGCTGAACGACGGCCTGACGGGCTCGGCCCAGCCCTGCGCGAAACCGTGCTCGGCGATGGCGACCTCGACGTCCTTGATGGCCACGGCGTCGTCGTTGATGGCGAGCACGCAGGCACCCTCGCAGGGGGCGGGGCAGACGCGACCGGTGAATTCGGGGAAGTTGTTGGTGGCGTGGAGGCGGTCCCACGCCTCGCGCCAGCGGCCCTGGCGGACGAGGTCGTTCCACTCGGGGATGATGTTGCCCAGCGGGCAGCCGGAGTGGCAGAACGGCACGCCGCAGTCCATGCAGCGGGCGGCCTGCTGCGTGACGTCGCCGAGTTCGGTGACCTCGTTCCAGTCCAGCAGGCGCAGCGGGACGGGGCGGTGCGGGAGTTCGGTGCGGGGGTACTTCTGGAAGCCGTGCGGGTCAGCCATGGTGGGCAACCTCCTTCTGCTGGGTGAGTGCGCGCTTGTAGTCGCGGGGCATGATCTTGACCAGGTCACGGGCCTGCCAGGGGGTGGTGGACCCGGTGAGGCGGCGGTGCCGGTCGATGGTCTCCTCGAGGAAGGCGAGGTCCTCCGCGGAGAGCTTCTCGACGTCGACGAGGCCCGGGTTCACCTTCCGGTCGAGGTCGCCCACGGGGGCGAGGTAGGCGATGCCGCCGGACATGCCGGCGCCGAAGTTGTCGCCGACCTCGCCGAGGACGACGACCCGGCCGCCGGTCATGTATTCGCAGCCGTGGTTGCCGATGCCCTCGACAACGGCCACCGCACCGGAGTTGCGGACGCAGAAGCGCTCGCCGACGGCACCCCGGATGTGGATCTCCCCGGAGGTGGCGCCGAAGCCGATGACGTTGCCGGCGATGATGTCGGGCTGGTCGCCGGTGAGCTGCGGCGGGGCCTCCGGGTGGGGGCTGAGGATGATGCGGCCGCCGGACAGGCCCTTGCCCAGGAAGTCGTTGGCGTCGCCGACGAGGTTGAGGGTGAGGCCCGCCGGGATGAAGGCACCGGCGGAGTTGCCGGCGGAGCCGGTGAGGGTGACGCGGACGGTGTCGGCGGGCAGGCCCGCCCGCCCGGCGGCGCGGGTGATGCGGGAGCCGGTGAGGGTGCCGACGGTGCGGTCGATGTTGGTGATCGGGTAGCTCAGGTCGATGTGCTTCGCGACGCCCCGGGCGGCGGCCTCGATGGTCTCCTCGGCGTCGAAGAGGATGCGCTCGTCGAGGACGCCGCGCAGTCCGGTGTCCTGGGTGGTGGTCTGGCGCGGGGTGCCGGCGGGCATGTCGAGGACGGGGCTGAGGTCGAGCTGGGCGGCGCGCGGGTGGGCGGTGACGAACTCCTCGTCGGTGCGCTGGCGCAGGAGGTGGGCCTGGCCGATGGCCTCGTCGAGGGTGCGGAAGCCCAGCTCGGCGAGGTATTCGCGGACCTCCTCGGCGAGGAAGGTGAAGAAGTTGACCACGTGCTCGGCACGGCCGGTGTACTTCGCGCGCAGGTCCGGGTTCTGGGTGGCGATGCCGACGGGGCAGGTGTCGAGATGGCAGACGCGCATCATGATGCAGCCCTCGACGACGAGCGGGGCGGTGGCGAAGCCGAACTCCTCCGCGCCGAGCAGGGCGGCGACGATGACGTCGCGGCCGGTCTTGAGCTGGCCGTCGCATTGCACGCGGACGCGGTCGCGCAGGCCGTTGAGCAGCAGGGTCTGCTGGGTCTCGGCGAGGCCGAGCTCCCACGGGCCACCGGCGTGCTTGAGGCTGGTGAGCGGGGAGGCGCCGGTGCCGCCGTCGTGCCCGGAGATGAGGATGACGTCGGAGTGGGCCTTGGCCACGCCGGCCGCGACGGTGCCCACGCCCTGCTCGGCGACGAGCTTGACGTGGATGCGGGCGTCCGGGTTGGCGTTGCGCAGGTCGAAGATGAGCTGGGCGAGGTCCTCGATGGAGTAGATGTCGTGGTGCGGCGGCGGGGAGATGAGCCCGACGTGCGGGGTGGTGATGCGCACCTCGGCGATCCACGGGTACACCTTCTCCGGGGGCAGCTGGCCGCCCTCGCCGGGCTTGGCGCCCTGGGCCATCTTGATCTGGATGTCGGTGCAGTTGTTGAGGTAGTGGCTGGTCACGCCGAAGCGACCCGATGCGACCTGCTTGATGGCGGAGCGCCTCCAGTCGCCGCTCCGGTCGCGGTCGAAGCGGGCCGGGTCCTCGCCACCCTCACCGGAGTTGGACATGGCGCCGAGGCGGTTCATGGCGATGGCCAGCGTCTCGTGGGCCTCGGCGGAGATGGAGCCGTAGGACATGGCGCCCGTCGAGAAGCGGGCGACGATGGAGGAGACGGGCTCGACCTCGTCGAGCGGGACCGGCGGGCGGTCGGAGGCGAACTCGAGCATGCCGCGCAGGGTGGCCAGGCGGGTGGACTGGTCGTCGACGGCGCGGGTGTAGTCGCGGAAGATCGCGTACTGGCCGGTGCGGGTGGCGTGCTGGAGCTTGAAGATGGTCTCCGGGTTGAACAGGTGGTACTCGCCCTCGCGGCGCCACTTGTACTCGCCGCCGAGGTCGAGGTCGCGGTGGGCGAGCTCCTCGGGGCGCGGGAGGAAGGCGGAGCGGTGGCGGGCGGCGACGTCGGCGGCGAGCTCGTCGAGGCCGACACCCGCGATGGGTGAGGGGAGGCCGCCGAAGTGGGCGTCGAGAAGCTCCTGGGACAGGCCGGTGACGTCGGCGAGCTGGGCGCCGCGGTAGGAGGCGACGGTGGCGATGCCCATCTTGGACATGACCTTGAGCACGCCGGAGGTGGCGGCGGTGACGTAGTTGGTGCAGGCCTCGTCGAGGGTGAGGTCGCCGAGCTGGCCGACCATGCGCAGCTCGTCGATGGTCTCGAAGGCCATGTACGGGTTGACGGCGTCGGCACCGAAGGCGACGAGCATGGCCAGGTGGTGGACCTCGCGGGCGTCGCCGGACTCGATGATGAGCGAGCAGCGGGTGCGGGTGCGCTCGGTGACCAGGTGCTGGTGGACGGCCGAGGTGAGCAGCAGGGACGGGATGGGGGCGAAGCGCTCGTCGGACTCGCGGTCGGAGAGGACGATGAGGGAGGCCCCGCCGGCGATGGCGTTGTCCACCTCGCGGAGGACGCGGTCGATGGCCTCGCGCATGCCGAAGCCGTGGTGGGCGACGGGGTAGAGGCCGGAGATGACGGCGGCGTGGAAGGAGGACCACTCGCCGTGGTCGTCGGCGTGGATGAGAGTGGCCAGGTCGTGGTTGTCCAGGACGGGGCCGTCGATGCGGATGCGGCGGGCGGCCTCCGGGCCGGGGTGGAGCACATCCGACTGGGCGCCGAGGAGGGTGTCCATGGAGGTGACGGGCTTCTCGCGGATGGCGTCGAGCGGCGGATTGGTCACCTGGGCGAAGCGCTGCGAGAAGAAGTCGTAGAGCATCCGCGGGCGCTGGGAGAGGGCGGCGATGGGGGTGTCGGAACCCATCGAGCCGAGGGCCTCGGCGGAGTGGAGGGCCATCGGGGCGATGATGAGCTCGACGTCCTCCTCGGTGATGCCGAAGACGCGCTGGCGCAGGACCGCGCGCTCGTGCGGCATGTATTCGTAGCGGGTCTGCGGCAGGTCGGCCAGCGGCACGAAGTTCTCGGCGATCCACGTGCGGTAGTCGGCGGTGGCGGCGAGGCGGGCCTTGATCTCCTCGTCGGGGATGATGCGCCCGGCGGCGGTGTCGACGAGGAACATGCGGCCCGGCTCGACGCGGGTGCGCTTGACCACGTCCTTCGGCTCGACGGGGACGACGCCGGCCTCGGAGGCCATGATGACGGTGTCGTCGGAGGTGACCCAGATGCGTCCCGGCCGCAGGCCGTTGCGGTCGAGGACGGCGCCGACGAGCTGGCCGTCGGTGAAGGCGACAGCGGCCGGGCCGTCCCAGGGCTCCATGAGGCAGGAGTGGTACTCGTAGAAGTCGCGCAGCTCGGGGTCGATGGTGGGGTTGTGCTCCCAGGCCTGCGGGATCATCATGGCGACGGCGTGCGGCAGGGAGTAGCCGCCGAGGTGGAGGAGCTCGAGGGCCTCGTCGAAACGCGCGGTGTCGGAGGCGCCGGGGGTGCACACCGGCAGGATGCGCTCGAGGGGGCCGAGGGCCTCCGAGTTGATGAGGGCCTCGCGGGCGCGCATCCAGTTCTCGTTACCGGTGACGGTGTTGATCTCACCGTTGTGGGCGACCAGCCGGTAGGGGTGCGCCAGCGGCCACGACGGGAATGTGTTGGTGGAGAAGCGCGAGTGCACCAGGGCGATGGCCGAGGTGAGGCGGCGGTCGGCGAGGTCGAGGTAGAAGCGCCCGAGCTGCGGGGTGGTGAGCATACCCTTGTACACGATGGTGCGTGCCGACAGGGACGGGAAGTAGACGGTGTTCTCGCCGTGCTTGGTGCCCAGTTCGCGCTCGCAGCGCTTGCGCACGAAGAACATGACGCGGTCGAGCTCGAGGCCCGACTTCCCCTCCGCGACGAGGAAGGGCTGGTGGAAACGCGGCATGGCCTCGCGGGCGGCGGTGCCCAGGCCGCGGGGGTCGACGGGCACCTCGCGCCAGCCGAGGACCTCGGCGCCCTCCTCGCGGGCGATGTCCTCGATCTCGCGGCGGGCGTCGAGAAGGTCCATGCGGCGGGTGGGCAGGAAGGCGATGCCGGTGGCGTAGTGGCCGGCGGCGGGCAGCTCGAAGCCGACGACCTCGCGGTAAAAGGCGTCGGGGATCTGGAGGAGCATGCCGGTGCCGTCACCGGTGTCCGGGTCGGCTCCGGCGGCGCCGCGGTGGTCGATGTTGGCCAGGATCTTCAGGCCCCGGTCCACGATGCTTCGCGACGCCCGCCCGTGCAGGTCCGCGACGAAGCCGACGCCGCAGGCGTCATGCTCGTGGGCGGGGTCGTAGAGCCCCCGGCGGGTGGGCGTGCGCGTGGGTGTGGTGGGTGCCATGGTGCCTCCTCGCTCTTTCTGTCTGTCGATCTACAGAAAACACCGAGAAAGCCTGTCGCGCAATAGGTAACAGCGCGAGTGTGAACTATGCCACAGTCTGCACGGTGGTCACCGGGGCCGGCGAATAGGCGTAGGAGGTGTCCGCCTTCGCCATCTGGTGCGCCCGCACCCACACGACGATGACCAGCGGATACATCACGGCGGAGACAACCAGATAGTTGGCGATGAGCCACGCCTCCCGCGGCCACAGGAGGTTCCACGCGAAGTGGAGCGCGAACGCGACGAACAACCACCACCCGGCCACCCCGAACCGCCACGCCCGCGAGCGCCCGGCCACGAACACCGCCAGGCCCAACCCCCACCCCGCCAGCGCGGAGAAGACGATGTGCAGACCCGGGCCCGCGAACACGCGCACACCCCACACGTCGAGGCTGCCGGACAGGTCCGTGTTCGGGTCGAGCAGTGCCCCGAACGCGCCGTACATGATGTTCTCCGTCACCTCGAAGCCGAGGCCGATGAGCGCGCCCGTCATGAGCCCGTGCCACGGGCGGTTGAGCCCGCGGAACGCGAAGAGGATGACGCCCACGCCGAGCACCTTGGAGATCTCCTCCGGGTAGGCCCCACCGAAGGACGCGGACACGATCTTCCAGCCGAGCCTCTCGGTGAGGGCCATGATGGGCAGGCCGCCGATCATGACCAGCGCGAAGCTCACTCCCCCGCCCCACAGCAGCGAGCCGGCCACCCACTTCCAACCGGCGCCGTCGCGCCCCGGCCACATCGGGGAGCGGCTGAACAGCCACAGCACCAGCACCAGGTAGAGGGCGCCGAGGCCGACACCCAGCAGCGCCCCGACCCAGGAGATGAGGAAGTTGGTGCCCATGAAGTACAGCAGCACCGGGACACCGATGACGGTCAGCGCGATGAGGGACGCGCGGAACAGCCTGCTCATGCCGGCACCACCTGGGGTTCGAAGGGAATGCGCAGGCCCCCGCCGCCACCGTACGACGGGGCCTGGATGGCCTCCCGCACGATCTCCGGCAGCTCCCGACCGGTGTACTCCTGCCACACCGTGTCCGCCATGGGCGCGACCTGCCCGCCCGGGCCGGTGAGGACGACGACCATGGTCAGCCCCTCGTTCTCCCCGCTGCCCTCGAGCGACATGCCGACGGAGCGGGTGGAGTCGTCGATGATCATGCGGGCCGGGCCCTCCCGGAG
Source organism: Corynebacterium pollutisoli (assembly GCF_900177745.1). Classification (GTDB taxonomy): domain Bacteria; phylum Actinomycetota; class Actinomycetes; order Mycobacteriales; family Mycobacteriaceae; genus Corynebacterium; species Corynebacterium pollutisoli. Next base: position 140,823 of record NZ_FXAR01000002.1, read on the forward strand.
GATCTCCGCGTCCGCCGGCGGGGGCACGAATGCCATGGCCCGCATCATGCGGCGCAGGGTGCGCTCCGGGTCTGTCCCGCCCTCGACGTTCATCGTCTGCGCGAGGACGTCGCCGCAGCGCCAGCCCTCCATGAGCGCGTCGGTGGACGGGCGGCACGACATGTCGAGCGGGATGTTCCACCCCTCCTGCGAACCGAGGACGACCCGGTCGGAGACCGTCCGCACCGGCACGACGGGAAGCAGGAGGGCCGGGAGGGCGAGCACGACGGCGGTCACACCGAACAGCGTGAGCCACCACCTCCGGTCGGCGGTGGGTTGCAGGCGATACTGGGTCATGAGACCCAAGACTAATGCCCCGCGTCTCACCTAGAGTTGGGAACATGAATGACCTCTACGCCTACGTCAACGGCCCCTGGCTCGCCACCCACGTGATTCCGGAGGACCGCGGGGTCGACGGGACCTTCCACAAGCTGCGTGATGACGCGGAGGCCGACGTCCGCGACATCGTCGAGGCCGACACCGGCCGCGCCGGCACCCTGTTCCGCTCCTTCATGGACGTCGCGGGGGTCAACGCCGCGGGCATGGCCCCGCTCGACGCCGACCTCGACCTGCTCAGCGTCCGCGACGCCGCGAGCTTCGCCGCCCGCCTCGGTGAGCTGGAGCGTCTCGGCGTCGCCGCGCCCCTCACCTTCTGGGTGGAGAAGGACTCCGACTCCGAGGACGCCGTCGCCTACCTCATCCAGTCCGGCCTCGGCCTGCCCGACGAGGCGTACTACCGCGAGCCGCAGCACGCCACCGTCGTCGCAGCTTATCGACGTCACGTCGCCGACATGCTGCGCTTCCTCGACCCGGCCCGCCTCTTCGGGCTCACCCCGGAGATCGCCACCGAGCGCATCGTCGCCCTGGAGACCGAGATCGCCGCCGGCCACTGGGACGTGGTGGCCACCCGCGACGCGGTGAAGACCTACAACCCGACCGAGTTCGACTCCCTGCCCGCCGTGATCCGCAGCCTGCTTACCGGCACCGGCCTGCCCGCGCAGCGCCTCGTGTCGATGATGCCCTCCTACGTCACCCACCTCGCCGGCCTGCTCACCGACGACCGCCTCGCCGACTGGCAGCTGTGGGCCACGTGGCACATCCTCCGCTCCCGCGCGGGGGTCCTGCCGGAGGAGGTCGGGGCGAAGAACTTCGAGTTCTACGGCACCCTGCTCTCCGGTGCGACGCAGCAGCGTGACCGTTGGAAGCGCGGCGTCGGCCTGGTGGAGTCCCTCGTCGGGCAGGAGGTGGGCCGCATCTTCGTCGAGAAGCACTTCCCGGAGTCCTCCAAGGCCGAGATGCTCGAGCTCGTCGACTACCTCGTCGAGGCCTACCGCGAGCGCATCTCGCAGCTGCCGTGGATGACCGCCGAGACCCGCGAGCGCGCGCTGGAGAAGCTCGACCAGTTCAAGGCGAAGATCGGCTACCCGGACGTATGGCGTTCCTACGAGGGCCTCGATTTCTCCGCCGACGGAGCCTCCCTGCTGGACAATGTGCGCCAGGCCTCGGCGTTCCTGCAGGACTACGAGCTGAACAAGATCGGGAAGCCGGCGGATCGTGACGAGTGGTTCTCCACCCCGCAGACCGTCAACGCGTTCTACAACCCGGTGGTCAACGACATCACCTTCCCCGCCGCCATCCTCCGCGCCCCCTTCTACTCCCCCGACATGGACGCCGCCGAGAACTTCGGCGCCATCGGTGCCGTCATCGGCCACGAGATCGGCCACGGCTTCGATGACCAGGGCTCTCAGTACGACGGCCAGGGCAACCTGCGCTCCTGGTGGACCGACGCCGACCGCCAGGCATTCACCGAGCTCACCGACAAGCTCGTCGGCCAGTTCACCGGCCTCATCCCCTCCGTGCTGCGCGACGCCGGCATCGAGTCCGAGGGCGTCAACGGCGAGTTCACCCTCGGCGAGAACATCGGTGACCTGGGCGGACTCGGCATCGCGGTCATCGCTTACCGACGCTACCTCGCCGATCGCGGCCTCGACTTCGACTCCTCCCCCGTCGCCGTCTTCGAGGCCGAGGACGCCGACCCGGATCTCGCGGGCCGCGAGTTCACCGGGCTCCAGCGCCTCTTCCTGTCCTGGGCGCGGGTGTGGCGCACCGCCATCCGCCCCGAGCAGGCGCAGCAGTACCTGGCGATCGACCCCCACTCCCCCGCCGAGTTCCGCTGCAACGTCATCGCCGCCAACATCGACGAGTTCTACGAGGCGTTCCCCGAGGTCACCGAGGATTCCGGCATGTGGATCCGCCCCGAGGAGCGGGTGACCATCTGGTAGGCCCGCCCTGCAGAAGCTGACATAGATACATCTCCTGAACAGCGCAAATGCAGAAATTGAACGCCGTTCAGGAAAGAAGTTGCAGCACCCCTAGTCGCGGACGCTGAGCTCCGCGCACACGCGCTGCTTCTCCGGCATGGACGGCAGCCACCCCACCAGGTGCAGGCGGGCGGTGTTGGCGTCGACGCCGGTGAGGTTGAGGCGGCGCAGCAGGTGCGGGACGATGAGCTGGAAATTGCGCTGCCGGCCGTCGAACATCGCGTAACCGACCGCCCGCTGACGGGTCACCTCGGTGAGCACCAGGTCGGTGATCTCGACCTTCTCCTCCTTGCCCGAACCGCGGATGTCGAGGGCGGCGGGGACACCGTCGGACCGGGTCGCGCCGTCGTCGCCCTCGAGGATGGTCCGGATGAGCTGCTTCACGGCCACCGGATCACCCAGGGCGTTGGACACCCAGCGGCGACCGAGCACGCTGTGGTCCATCTCGACGAGCGTGTGTTCGGGGTCGAGCTCGCCGGAGCGGTAGGTCAGCGGGAGCTGCACCCCGCGGCCGTCGAGGTCCGTGCCGATGAGGATCTCGATGCCGACCTCCTCCTCCGGGTCCACCAGGCGGTAGCTGCCCAGGAGGGTGACGATGCCCGCGTAACGAGCCGCGATGTCATCCTTCGTCGGGTTGAGTTCTGCGTCGTAGATCAGTGCTTCGCCGCTCACGGTGGGGCTCCTCTTGTCTCGATAAGCTCTTGTCACCAGCGTAGTACCGAACGCCGCCACGCGGGAGGCTCCGCGCACTAGGCTGGCCCCCATGACCGCTGACAACACAGAGAAGACACCCGAAGAGTTGCAGGAAGAGAAGTTCCGCGCCGAGTTCCAGGTCGGCGGCGTCGACCGGGAGATGCCCGCGGAGGAGCAGCTGGAGCAGCTGTACTCCTACATCGACGCGCATTACGAGCTGCCCGACTTCACCCCGCCGTGGAAGGGCGGGGACGGGGACCCGGATCCGGCGGACAACTACATCGCCCGCCTGCCCGACCGCACCACGCATGCCGCGATGCTCATGCTCGGTTCCGGCCTCGACCACTCCATGCCGGGTGTCGTGTGGGCCGAGGGCATCGAGGTCTCCGAGGTCCCGGAGGTCGGCGGCCGCCTCTTCACCCCCTCCGAGCCGACCGGCGCGTGGGCCATCAGTTTCCACTCCGGCGGCTGGTGGCGGGGCTCGGGCAACGCGCTGGAGATGTCGTGGCGTCCGGAGGTGGCGGCTGCGGCGCAGCGTTCCGGCACGGTCATCCTCGACCTCGACTACCCGCTCGCCCCACAGAGCACCGTCGCCGAGATGAACGCCCTGGTGCGCCAGGCCGTCGGCTACGCCAAGCACCACAACGCCTGCTCGATCACGGGCTGGGGGTACTCCTCCGGTGCGGCGCTGGCGGCGATGAACGCCTCGCTTTTCGACGCCCTCGTGCTCACCTTCCCGGACCTCGGCAGCGTCGCCGGCCTCCCCGACGAGATCCGCGCCGACCAGTCCGTGCCCGCCCCGGAGAACTGGCCGCCCACCCTCGTGCAGGTCGCCCTGCAGGATGAGATCGCCACCCGCCCGGAGACCGGGGACCACGAGGTCCGCGAGTACGTCTCGCGCCACCGCGTGTCCACCCCGGAGGTGGCGCGGCAGAAGATCGCCGACGTGGCCGACTTCCTGCGCGCCCGGTCCTAGGTCGGCTGCACTCATACCCTCACCGTCACCCGCGAAACGGTGATGGTGATATGCCCTCAGTCGGGGTGATAGGGCAGCTGCCCGCCCCGCGCTAGTCCGCCAGGTACCGTGCCCGCAGGTCCCGGCCGCGGGACTCCATCTTCTCCCGCATCGCCTCGTGCTTCTCCACCTGGCGGGTGGCGCGCGGCGGGAGCTGGATCTCCCGTTCGGACTCCAGACCCTCCTTGAGCTGGCGGGCGCGTTCGACCTCGGCGTCGACCTTCATGCCCAGGACGAGCATCATGTTGGCACCCCACAGGGCGAACATGAGGGCCAGGATCGTACCGATCGCGCCGTAGGAGCTCAGCGAGGAGAAGTAGGAGAGGTAGAGCCAGAATCCGCCGCTCACCAGGGCCAGGCCGACGAGGGCGACGAAGGCGCCGATGCTCAGCCAGCGGAAGCGCGCCTGCTTCACGTTGGGGGTGAAGTAGTAGAGCACGGCGATGAGCATGGCGGCCATGCCGAAGATGACCGGCCACTTCACCCACCGCCACACGGGCAGGAACGCCCCGAGGAGGAACTCGAGGGCGCCGCCCTGGCCGAGGGGCTCGGCGATGGGCCCGAGGGTGGCGTTGACGACCGTCTCGTTGAGCATCACGGAGACGAGGATGGTGACGATGCCGATGAGCAGCGCGAACGTCAGCAGGAACATGGTTCCCCACAGGCGGATGAGGGAGCGTCCCTCGATCTGGTCGTAGACGGTGTTCGCCGTGCGGGAGAAGGCGCGCACGTAGGCGGACGCCGACCACAGGGCGATGGCCACACCGACGATGACGCCGACGACACCACCGGTCTGCGAGCCGATGACCATGTCGATGATGTCGCGCACCGTGTCCTGGTACTCACCGGGGATGTAACCGGCGATGAAGTCCCCGGTGAGGTCCTCGACGAGTTCGGCGTTGTTGGCCAGCACGACGGTGGCCAGAGAGTACACGGCCAGGATGGTCGGGGCGAAGGAGAGGACGGTGAAGAAGGTGAGTTTGGCCGCCAGGTCGGTGCCGCCGCCGAGCCAGAACTCCCGCAGGACCCGGCCGATGACGTAGCGCCAGCCGCGGGAGGACAGGCGGGGTCGGGAGCTCAGCGGGGTGCTCATCAGAAGGTGGCGGCGTCGATGACGAAGCGGTAGCGGACGTCGGAGGCGATGGTGCGGTCGTAGGCCTCGTTGATGAAGGGGGCGTCGATAAGCTCGATGTCGGCGGTGATGCCGTGGGCGGCGCAGAAGTCCAGCATCTCCTGGGTTTCGCGGATGCCGCCGACGAGGGAGCCGCTCAGCGAGCGGCGCGCCTGCGTGAACATGCGGACCGGCGCGGCGAGCGGGGCGCCGGGAAGTCCGAGCTGGACGAGGGCGCCGTCGAAACGCAGCAGTTCCAGGCAGGCGGCGGTGTCGAGGTCGACGGAGACGGTGTTGAGCAGCAGGTCGAAGTGCCGGTGCAGTTCCTCGGGCAGGCCGTCGGCGGTGGAGATGTGGCGGACGGCGCCGAAGCGCAGGGCGTCGTCGCGCTTGGCCGTCGAGTGGGAGAAGACGGTGACCTCCGCACCCATCGCGGCGGCGATCTTCACGCCGACGTGCCCGAGGCCGCCCATGCCGATGATGCCGACCCGCGTGCCGGGGCCCACGCCCCAGTGCCGCAGCGGCGAGTACGTGGTGATGCCCGCGCACAGCAGCGGGGCGGCGGCCGCCGGGTCGAGCCCCTCCGGGATGCGCACGACGAAGGCCTCCCGCACGACGATCTCCTGCGAGTACCCGCCCTGCGTCACCTCGCCCGTCGCCCGGTCGAGGCCGCCGTAGGTGACCGTCGGGCCTTCCTCGCAGTAGGAGATCTCCCCCAGTTCGCACGGGTGGCAGGTGCCGCACGAGTCGACGAAGCAGCCCACGCCGACGCGCTCGCCGACCCGGAAGGTGGTGACCTCCGCGCCGACGGCGTCGACGATGCCGACGATCTCATGCCCCGGGACCAGCGGATACGCGCGCTCGCCCCAGTCGCCGCGCATGGTGTGGATGTCCGAGTGGCAGATGCCGGCGAACTCGATACGGATGCGGACATCATCGGCCCGCAGCTCCCGGCGTTCGATGGTCACCGGCTCCAGGGGCTGGGCGAAGCCCGGGGTGCCCCAGGCGCGAACGGTACTCATGCCTTCCGAGAGTAGTCGGACCAGCGCACGGCCCGCCCGTTGTGCTCGATCCCCTCCGCGTCCCAGTACGGGACCGACCGGGCCGGATCGTGCGAGGACCCGTCCGCCCGCACGACCCGCCACCAGGCGGTCAGGTGCCCGTACTCCGCCATGATGCGGCCCACCTGACGCGGGCCGGTGCCCGCCTCTGCGGCGACGTCACCGTAGGTGGTCACCTCACCGTGACCGAGCTTATCGACGATCGCGAGGACCGCCGCCACCCTCTCAGAGATCAACGCCCTCGAGCGGGTCGGACTCGCGGATGTCCTGCTCCACGTACTCCTCGACCTCGCACAGCACCACGACGGCGCCGGTGGAGTCCGCGATACGGCACAGGCGGCCGAACTCGGAGTCCCACGGCTCGGTGATGACCTCGCCGCCGAGCTCCGGCACCTTCTTGACGGCCTCGTCGATGGAGACGACACCGAGGTAGGACTGCCAGAAGCTGGGGACCTGCGGCGGGAACACACCCTCCGCCTTCCAGATGCCCGCGAACGGCGCACCGTCGACGACGGCGGTGGTGTAGGTCAGCTCCTCGCTGGCCTCCATGGAGACGAGCTCCCAGTCGAGCAGGCCGTGGTAGAAGTCGACGGCCTCGTCGAAACCGGCGGTGGCGGTGAGCTCGTGCCACACCGGGGTGCCCGGCTCACCGGCGGCGATGAACGCGTCCTCGCCGCCCGGTTCGACGATGCCGAAGAGGGCGCCGGCGGCGTCGACAAGCACGGCCATCCGGCCGATGCCCACCTCGGTCGGCTGCACCAGCACGCGGCCGCCGAGGCGCTCCACCTGCTGGACCTGGCCGTCGATGTCGTCGGCGAGGAAGTAGGTGATCCACGTGTCCGGGAAGGCGCCGCCCTCCTCCGGCTGCGGGATGAACCCGGCGACCGGCAGACCCTGGACGCGGGCCATGCGGTAGGTCTCGCCCTCGATCTCCCAGCCGAGGAGCTGGGAGTAGAAGTGCGCGGACTTCCGCACGTCGGAGGTGGTCAGGTCAATCCAGTACGGCATGCCGCCGACGGCCTCGAATGCGGGCATCTAGAGGTTTCTCCACTTCTCGGGATCGAAATCATCGTCGGCGGTGGCCTCGTCGAAGTAGTCGTCCTCGTCCTCGGCTGCCGCCGTCACACGCGCGCAGGTGCCCGCGACACACACGACATCACCGTGGCGCAGCGTGCGCCCGCGACGGGTGTCGGGCTCGCCGTTGACCGTGACCTCACCGGCGGCGATGACCTCCTTGGCCTCACCGCCGGTGGCCACCAGGCTGGCGAGCTTGATGAACTGGCCGAGCTTGATCGTCTCGTCGCGGATCGCGACCTCATGGGCGTGCATGGTGGCCTAGTCTAGCCCGCCGCCGAGATCACCATGAACACGCCCAGCGCGATGAACACCAGGCCGGTGACGATGTCGATGAGGACCGAGTTCCGGGCGATCCGCGCTGCCATCGCACGCACCGCCAGGGCGAAGCCGGTGAACCAGGCGACACCGGTGGCCACGAGGAGCACCCCGACGGCCACCGCCCAACCGACCCCCATGTCGGGGCGCACGAACTGGGCGAACACGGCACCGAAGAAGAGCAGGGCCTTCGGGTTGGCGAGATTCGTCGTCACCCCGAGGCGCAGGGCGCGGGCCGGGCTCAGGTCCGGCGCGGGCGGTACCGCGGACGGTGCGCGGGTACCCGGACGGCGGGCGGCGAGACCCGAACGCACCGCCCCGAACCCCATCCACAGGAGGTAGGCCCCGCCGGCCAGCTGCAGCGCGGCGAGGATCTGCGGATACGTGGTGACCAGGGCGGACATCCCCAGCAACGAGGCGGTGACCCACAGTGTGTTGCCCAGCATGATGCCCAGCGCACACCAGATCCCCGCTGCGCGGGAGCGGGATCCGACACGGATGATCTGCACGAGGTCCGGGCCCGGCGAGGCGAGCGCCGCAGCCCACACCACGAGCAGGGAGGCCAGGGTGGTGAAGGTCACCCGGGGGAGACTACGCCTGGTCCCGCGGCATGATGTTCATGGTGTCGATGTTCATGTGCTTCGGCAGCGACGCCACCCAGCGGATCGCCTCCGCGATGTCCTCGGCGGTGAGGTTGAGCTTGTCGGCGTAGACGGCGTCGGCCTTGGCGGCATCACCCTTGAAGCGCACGAGGGAGAAGTCGGTGGCCACACGCCCCGGGTCGATCTCGGTGATGCGGATCGGGTTGGAGACCTCCTCCATGCGGAACGCGCGGGTCAGCGCGCGGAGGCCGAACTTGGCGGCGTTGTAGCCGGAACCGCCCGGGTAGGCGGTGAAGGAGGCCATGGACCCGATGTTGATGATGAGCCCCTCGGCGGCGTCGATGAGCGGGAGCAGGGCCTTCGTGACACGGACGACGCCGAGCACATTCGTGTCGTACATGACCTGCCAGTCCTCGAGGTTCGCCTCGCGGAGAGTGTCCAGGCCGTGCGCGCCGCCGGCGTTGTTCACCAGCACGTCGACGTTGCCGAGCTCCCGGACCTGTGCGGCGAACTTCTCGACGGACGCGTCGTCGGTCACGTCCAGCCGGATCGCGGTGCCGCCCGTGCGCGCGGCGACCTCCTCCAGCTTCTCGACGCGCCGCCCGGCCACCACCACGTGGTAACCGTCCTCGGCCAGGGCAACGGCAGCGGCGGCACCGATTCCGGAGCCACCACCGGTGATAACAGCAATCTTCTTGGTCATGGGGCCAGTGTAGGAGCGGGCGGGGTCACGCGGCGCGGGATTCGGGGGTGACTAGGACCCTGAGATGCGCGTTCAACATGTGAACACCCTCGAGCATCCCCGCGGTGACACGGATCCCCGTCCACCCGGACGCATGCAGCTGCGCCGTGATGAGCGAGTCCTCGTCACGTTGCTCCCGGTCCAGATGATGATCGCCGTCGTAGTAGAGGTAGTGGCGCCGTGTGATCGCGGCGAGATCGAGCACCGTGAGCAGCGTGCCGTCGGCCGCGTGGACGGGCACCTGGGACCGCCACTCGAGCTCCGGGGCCGCGTGCCGGACGATGAGCCGCATGAGGCTCTCGGGTGGGGAATCGGACCCTCCGTCGGACAGGCGGAGCAGCCGGTGGAGAGTGCGGTGGTTGATGAGCCCGCGCAGACCCGTGGCCAGGTGTTTCTCACTGAGCCGGAACTCCCGGCGATAACGGTCGAGGAGCTGGACCGCCCGGATCGTCGCGTCGGCGTGGGGCAGGCCCCGCGGGGTACGCCAGGCGTGCTCGCCGTTGAGGACCGCCCGCAGGCAGTGCGCCAGCGTGAGCATGGGCGGGGTGACCTGTAGCTCGTGCTCGCCGAGGTGGAGCGTCCAGGACGGGAGGTCGCGCGCTTTCCGACGCACCGACGGCTCCAGCACACTGCCCGCGAGGTGCCGGCTGTAGGGACCGAGGAGCGCAGTATCGGCCGCGTCCGCGAAATCACCGATCCCGAGCAGCGCCGCCGCACTGAACCGGGAGGCTGTCGCCTGGGGCCGCTCGATGAGGTGGGCGATCGCCCGGGAGGCGGCACCGGCCGCGTAGTGCAACCGCCGGGGATGATCCCGCGCGGTGTAGGCGACCAGGGCGGCGGGGCGGATCGTGTTCCCCGCGACAACATGCTCCGGCGAGAGCTGGTGATAGTGCCTGCGCACCTCCGCCATGACGGCCGGGTGTTCGGGCGGCAGGTTGAGGTGCGCCGCCGCCTTCAGCCTGACCTCCGTGAGCCGCGTGGGGACTGTGAGCCCCCGGTTGTCGATCGATCCCCCGTCCTTGATGACCAGTCTGCCGTTCCCCTCGGCGATGAGCTGATCGATGTCTGTCCCCCGGTACTGCACGTTATCCCCTTCGGTGATCGTGGATGATGTCACCGCTATTGGACTGCTGCAAGGGGCCGGAGGTTCCCGGTCTGCAAGAACTGGACTGAACCATGTTCAATTCCGTGCATTTTCCCTGTTCGCGTCTTGTATGTACGTCAGCGTTTGCAGCCCCGCCTCAGCGGTCCACCTGCCGGAGGGTGATGTTCAGCCGCCCCTCTTTGATCCCGCATCCCACAGGCGCGGTCCCCGGACGCACCGCGGGGACCCCGTGGTACGCCCGGCGCGCCGGACCGCCGAAGACGATGAGGTCCCCGGACATGAGCGTGACGTCGTCCCAGGGGCGGGTGCGGCCCTCGGTGTGACCGATGCGGAAGAGGGCCTCGTCCCCGATGGACAGGGACACCACCGGCGCGGAGGATTCCTCGTTGGCGTCGACGTGCAGGCCCATGGACGATCCGGGCGGGTAGTAGTTGACCAGGGCGGCCTCGGGGCGGAAGAGATCGTCGGCAAGCTCGGGAGCCACCCGGGCCGCCGTGGCCAGAGCGGAACGGCCCAGAGCGATCCATTGTTCGGGAAGCGCCAGTTCAGAGGGCACATACCGGTACGGCCGCGTGCGCCACTCGCGGCCGACGGAGAGGATGAACACGCTCATCTGCCCCGATCCGACGACCGGGCGATCCATCCGCCCCCGTCGGGCCAGCTCCCGGGCCTGCGACACCAGCTCCGCCTGCGCCGACACGTCCAGGAACCCGGGCACGTGGGCCACGCCGGCGCGGATGCGGGCGGCGGGGCGGGGGACGTCGAAAAGCACCGGACCTCCTGGGACAATGGCACGCATGAGCTTTGACCCCAGAACCTACAGCACCCTCGCCGGCCTGCGCGCCGGCCGGTGGTACCTGCCCGCTTCCGAGGAGGTGGCGGCGCGGCATGGCGAGGTCGCGCGTCTGCTCAAGGAGTTCAACGCGCTCGGCAACACGGAGCCGGCGCGGGCGGAGGGACTGCTCCGGAAGATCATGCCGGACAGCCCGCACGTGCCCGAGACGTTCGCCCCGTTGTTCCTGGAGTACGGGCACCTGTCCTTCGGTGAGGGGTGTTTCCTCAACGTCAATACGGTGCTTCTCGACGTCGCCGACATCTCCTTCGGCGCCCGCACCCTCGTCGGCCCGGGCTGCCAGTTCATCACCGTCGGCCACCCGCTGCACGATGTGGAGATGCGGCGCGGCGGGTGGGAGCAGGCGCGGCCGATCACCGTCGGGGAGGACTGCTGGTTCGGTGCCGGGGTCATCGTCATGCCGGGTGTGCGCATCGGTGACCGCTGCGTCATCGGTGCCGGGGCGCTGGTGACGAAGGACATCCCCGATGATTCCCTGGCGCTGGGGTCCCCCGCCCGCGTCGTGCGCACGCTCACCGACGGTGAGCTGGAGCGCTCCCAGCTTTCCGACGGCGTCCCGGTCGCCGGTCAGCATGTTTGATCTCGCGCGCATCGGCGTGGGCCTGCCCGTCGCCGACACGATCGATCAGCTGCCCGGGCTGCTGGAGCGCACGCTGGTGGTGCAGGCCCCGCCCGGTACGGGTAAGACGACGCTCGTGCCGCCCGCGCTGGCCAACCACACGGGCGGAAAGGTACTGGTCACGGCCCCACGGCGGGTCGCGGTGCGGGCGGCGGCCCGGAGGCTGGCGCATCTCGACGGTTCCCGGATCGGCGAGCGGGTGGGGTTCTCGGTCCGTGGTGAGCATCATCCGGGTGAGCTGGTGGAGTTCATGACGCCGGGCGTGCTGCTGCGGCGTCTCATGGCGGACCCGGAGCTGACGGGTATCAGCGCGGTCGCGGTCGACGAGGTGCACGAGCGACAGCTGGACACCGATCTGGTGCTGGGCATGCTGATCGAGCTCGCGGAACTGCGGGACGATCTCGCGGTGGTGGCGATGTCGGCGACGCTCGACGTCGAGAAGTTCGCGGGGCTCATGGACGCGCCTGTCCTCGACACGCCGGCGGTGACGCATCCGTTGACCATTGACTACACCCCGCATCCGGGGCGCGCGGGCAACACCCGCGAGTTCCTCGACCACCTGGCGGGGCTGGCGCAGGGACACGACGACGCCGTGCTCGTCTTCGTCCCCGGCGTGCGCGAGGTCGAGTACGTGGTGGGCCGCATCCCGGGGGCCGTCCCGCTGCACGGTTCCCTCGACGCCCGCGAGCAGGATGCGGCGCTGTCCGGTGAGGCGAGGGTGATTGTCGCAACGTCGATCGCCGAGTCGTCCTTGACCGTCCCCGGCGTCCGTGTCGTGGTGGATTCGGGGCTGTCGCGTGTGCCGCGTCGCGACGCCACCCGCGACATGACCGGTCTCGTCACCGTCTCCGCCGCGCAGTCGACGGTGGATCAGCGCGCCGGCCGCGCCGGCCGCGAGGGGCCCGGCCGGGTGCTGCGCGCCTACACGCAGGCCGACTACCAGCAGTTTCGCCCCCACATCACCCCGGAGATCGCCACCAGCGACCTCACCCAGGCGGCCCTGACGATGGCCGTGTGGGGCACGCCCCGCGGCGTCGGCCTCCCGCTTGCCGACGCCCCTCCCTCCCCCGCCCTCGACTCCGCCGAGACGGTGCTGCGGGGCATCGGCGCCATCGACGACGAGGGTGCGGCGACGGATCTCGGCCGGCAGCTGGCGGCCCTGCCGGTCGACCCGCGGCTGGGGCGCGCCCTCGTCGAGTGCGGCCCGGCGGCCGCCCGGACGGTGGCGGTCCTGGCCGATTCCCCGCGCGGTGACGTGGCCCGCGGCCAGGCCCCGGCCCGGGAGATCAAACGCCTGGAACGCCTGGTGCGCGGCGGTTCCGGGGAATCCGACCCCGGTGTCATCACCGCCCTGGCGTTCCCCGGGCGGGTGGCCCGGCGCGTCGGCGAGGAGTACCTGCTGGTCAGCGGCACGCGCGCCGTCCTGCCCGGCGACCTGGGGCTGACGGGTGCGGAGTGGCTGGCCGTCGCCGAGGTCACCCGCAGCGGCGGCACCTCCCGGGAGGGGCGCGCCGGGGCGACGATCCGCGCGGCGGCCCGCCTCACGGAGGCGCAGGCCCGGGAGGTCGTCGGGGTGTCGGAGGAGATCGTGGCCCGCGTCGTCGACGGGAAGGTCCGCGGACGGAAGGTCCTCCGCCTCGGCGCCGTCGAGCTGAGTTCCACCCCTGTGCAGGTCCCGCCGGAGGAGGCCGCCGCTGCCCTGGCCGCCACCGTGGAGCGGGAGGGCCTGGGCATGTTCCATTTCTCCGAGGCCGCCCGGGGCCTGCGGGAGCGGGTCGCCTACCTGCATGAACAACTCGGCGATCCGTGGCCCGACGTGGAGTCCGCCGACCCGCAGACCTGGCTCGGTCCGGAGTTGGAGGGGGTGGCGCGGGGGGCGTCGATAAGCAGGGTGGACATGTACCCGGCCCTGCAGCGACTGCTGCCGTGGCCGGAGGCGACGCGGCTCGAGGAGCTGGCGCCCGAGCGGCTGCTCGTGCCCAGCGGGAGCCGGCACCGCGTGGACTACTCCAGCGGTCGGCCCGTGGTGAGCGTCAAGCTGCAGGAGTGTTTCGGCCTGTCCGAATCCCCGGTTCTCGCCGGGGTGCCGGTGCAGTTCCACCTGCTCTCCCCCGCCGGGCGCCCGCTGGCCGTGACGGACGACCTGGCCAGCTTCTGGTCGGGACCGTACGCCCAGGTCCGGGCGGAGATGCGCGGACGCTACCCCAAACATCCGTGGCCGGAGGACCCGTGGACCGCGCCCGCGACGGCCCGGACGAAGAAGAGGATGTAGCTACGCCGCCTCCACCAGGCGGAAGTTCCCGGGCATGTCCGCGGCGTCGAAGGCGCCGGCGGCCGTGGCCAGGGCGGGCAGCAGATCGGCGGGAGCCACCACCTCGAGGGAATGGTTGCCGTAGACCTTCGCCAGGAAGAACTCCCCGGCGAGGAAGTCGAGGGCGGCCTCGTCGCCGGTGAGGTCGGACGGGGCGTGGACCCGGGTGATGATGTCTGTCGTGCTCATGGCCCCGAGGTTAAGGTTGCAAACTTGGAAATTGGTGCCAGTAATCAGGAGAACTGCTGCCACCCGAGGTACGCGCTCATCACGACGACCAGCACCAGCAGCGCCGCCCGCACGAAGCGCGCCCCGCCACCCAGCACCGTCCGCGCCCCCAGTTGTGCACCGGAGATGTTCGCCACCGCCAGCACCAGGCCGAGCTGCCACCACACGTGCCCGCCGAGGATGAACACCAGCAGCGCCCCGAGGTTGGTCGTCGCGTTGACCACCTTCGCCAGCGCCGCCGAACGCAGGAAATCCTGGGAGAGCACCGCCGTGAACGCCATGATGAGGAACATGCCTGTGCCCGGCCCGAAAATGCCGTCGTAGAACGCGATGACGCCGACGAGCAGCAGCACCAGCCAGCGTCGCCACCGCCCGACCACCCCGCTGCCGACCACCCCGCTGCCAGCCTGGGTCCCGAACTGCGGCCGCACCGCCACGAACGTGCCGGCGACAAGCAGCAGAACGATGATGAGGGGGCGCAGGACCGTGGCGTCGATGAGCGCGGCCGACAGGGCCCCCGCCGCCGAACAGACCAGCGCCAGGCCGACGTACGCCGGGCGGACGCGGGGCCGGATGCGACGCACGAGCGTCCACGCCGCCGACGTCGTGCCCGAGATGCTCACCAGCTTGTTCGTGCCCAGCGCCGTCGCCGGGGCCAACCCCGGCACCGCCGCCATGAGCAGCGGTATCATCACCAGTCCCCCGCCGCCGATGACCGCGTCGATCCAGCCCGCGACCAGGGCACCGCCCACGAGGACGGCCCATGCGCCGAGCTCCAGTTCCACGGACCCTCCCGGTAACAGCTTTCGTGGCCAATACGATTGAACAGATACACCCGATATGGAGGTACGTCATGCGTCACCACCGAATGCCCACCACCGTGCTCGGCCTGCTGGCGGCCACGGCGCTGGTCGCGTGTACTCCCGCCGACAATAGCGCCGCGCCCGGCACCAGCGAACCCCCGGCCACCGCCAGCACCGTGACCAGCACCGCCGGGACCCGCAGCCCGGACCCCACCCCGCCGGGCACCACCCCGACCGCCCCGGAGGACGACTGCACCTCCGGCGATCTCGCGGACAGCGAATTCGGCGGGCACCTGCGCACGAACCGCATCCTCACCAGCACCTCGGAGTATTTCCACTTCCGGATCCAGGAGAACGCCTACGACTCCTGCCGCGACCTCAGCTGGGTGCTTCTCGACGGCTCCATCGGCGACATCAACGGAGACAACGCCCGCCCGGCCGGGACGGTCGTGCTGTTCACCGGTGACGGCCTGGTGTTCAACTACCAGCCGCCCCTGTACGCGGGCGTCGAGAATGTGGAGCGTCTCGACGAGAACGCCGCGCTCGTCACGTGGCGGCACAACCAGGACCCGCGCACGTCCGAGGAGTCCTACTCCCTGGAGAACGACCACCTCGAGCTCGTCGGCTACACCACCCCGGATGGCCTGCGCGGGAGCGTCCCGGTCATCGACTTCCGTAACCCGCCCCTCGACTCGCAGGCGGGACTGCCCCCGGCCGGCAACGCCCACGGCAGCCCCTACGCCGCCGAGATGTCCGCCGGCCGCTACCTCCTGCCGCTCAACAACGAGCGCACCCTCCAGTGCGACCTCGGGCACGACGACGGCCGCATCGCCGACTGCCACGCCCTGTTCGAGGCCCACTGGGACGACGACGGCGCCAACCACGTGACGTACACGATCTCCCCGGCGCGGGTGGAGACGGACACCACCACCGCCCCCGACCCGACCGGCCTGCCCTCCCTGGCGCGGGACAACATGTACAAGGTGGGGAACGCGGTGGTGGACCTGCGCGAACCGAACGTCGCGAAGATCGGTCTCGAACCCGGCCAAGGGGTCCACATCTCCCCCGGATACGTGGGGCCCTTCAACGACTGATCGGACATGATTTGACCCGCGTCGTAGTGTCTTAAGGCATGAAGTCCGACAACGTGGCACTGCGCTGGCTCGTCGTCGCCCCCGCCTCCGTGCTACTCGGGCTGCTCTTCGCGTGGTGGAACGTGCCCGCCGGGTGGATCCTGGCGGGCATTCTCGCGTCCGGGGCCTCCGCGCTGCTCAGCGGGGTGGAGCTGCCGCTCAACAGGTTCGTCAACCGGGTGGGACGGGGCACGATCGGCATGCTCGCGGGCATCCCCCTCGCCGGGGTCGCGCTCGGAGAACTGGCCGGGTACCTGGCCCCGGGCCTGGTGGTGGCGCTCGTCGTGGTGGTGGCCGGCATCGTCGGCGGCCTGCTGCTGGCACGGACCGAACCGGAGATCTCCCGGGAGACGGGCGTGCTGTCGATGCTCGCCGGCGGGTCCTCGGTGATGCCGGTGCTGGCGAAGGAGCTGGGGGCGGACTTCCGCTACGTGGCCCTCTCGCAGTACCTGCGCCTGCTCGCGGTGTCGATGACGTTGCCGCTGGTCACCGCCTTCTTCACCACCCCGGCCGCCGCGGGTGGGGTGACTCCGCCGAGCGTGAACTGGTGGATGTTCCCCGTCGTGCTGCTCATCGCGTTCTTCGGCATGGACCTGGGCAAGTTCCTGCGCCTGCCCTCGCCGGGCATCTTCGGGCCGCTGGCCATCACGGTGGTGCTGGCGCTGACCCTGCCCGCCGGGTGGTCGCTGCAGCCGCCGGAGTTCTTCCGGGTGTTCGCCTTCCTGGTGGTCGGCTGGATGTGCGGCGGCGCGCTGTCGATGCCCGCGCTGCGCCTGTTCGCCCGCCAGCTGCCCGCGACGATCGTCTTCATCGTCGGCCTGTCCGTGGTCTGTGCGCTGCTGGCCGTCCCGATCATGCACTGGGTGGGCATCACGTACTTCGAGGCGTACCTGGCGACGAGCCCCGGCGCGATCGAGACCGCCCTGGCCCTGTCGTCGGAGGGTGGGGCCGGCCCGGCCGTCGTGGCGATCCAGCTCATCCGCCTGCTGGGCGTGCTGCTCATCGCGGGCTGGCTGCCGCAGATCCTGCGCTTCCTGCTGCGGGGCCGCGCCTGATGTGGCGCTGGGCGGTCGTCGCCCCGGCGTCGGTCGCCCTGGGGTGGCTGTTCTCCTTCTGGCAGGTGCCGGCGGCGTGGATCCTGGCGGCGATCATCGCGTCGGGCGCGATGGCTCTGGGAACCGGCCGGGAGCTCGACGTCCATGTCGGCGTCTACCGTTTCGGCCGCGGCGTCATCGGCATGCTCGCCGGCCTGCCGCTGGTGGGGATTCCGCTGGCGACGCTCGGCGGGCTGCTCGTCCCGGGGCTGCTCGTGGCGGTGGTGACGCTCGGCATCGGTATCGCGGGTGGACTGCTGCTGGCGCGTCGGGAAGCGGAGATCGCCCCCGAGACCGGCATCCTCTCCATGCTCGCCGGCGGGGCGTCGATCCTGCCGGTGGTGGCGAAGGAACTGGGTGCCGACTACCGCTTCGTCGCCCTCGCCCAGTACCTCCGCCTCCTCGCCGTCTCCATCTCCCTGCCCCTGGTGACGGCGTTCTTCCATCACCCGGGCGGCCAGTTCGTCGAGGCGCAGGGCGCGCAGCCGTGGCTCCTGGTGGTGGTCATCGCGGCGATCGCGTTCTTCGGTGAGGACCTGGGCCGCCTCGTGCGCCTGCCGGTGCCGAGCGTGCTCGGCCCGCTGCTCATCACCGTCGCGCTCGGTCTGGCGCTGCCGCAGTGGTCCTTCCTGCCGCCGGAGCCCTTCCGCATCGCCGCCTTCCTGGCGATCGGCTGGCTGTGCGGCGGTGCTCTCTCCGTCCCGGCGTTGCGCGTCTTCGCCCGGCAGCTGCCCGCGACGGTGACGTTCATCGTCGTCGTCATCGCCGCGTGCGCCGCCACCGCCTTCCCCCTGGCCTGGTGGCTGGACATCACCTACTTCGAGGCCTACCTGGCGACCAGCCCGGGCGCACTGGAGACCGTCCTCGCCCTGTCGTCCGAGGGCGGGGCCGGCCCGGCCGTCGTGGCGATCCAGCTCATCCGCCTGCTCACGCTGCTGGTCATCGCCGGGTACCTGCCCCGCCTGCTCAGGCGCTGATCGCCCGGTCCATCACCCACACGAGGATCTCACCGTCACCGCTCACCTCGAGCTTCTCGACGTCCCGACCCCGCAGCACATCACCCTCCTCGAGGGTGTGGCCGGCGGCGTCGACACGCCCCGCCATGACGTACAGGTGGACGTAGGCGGAACCGGGGACGGTGACGGGGGCGGCGTCGATAAGCGCCGTGTAGAGGGAGGCACCCGCGGTGCCGAGCGGCAGCGGGGAGCCCTCGCCGGCGACCTGCGTCAGACCCTGCCGGTCGGAGAAGTCGTGGCTGGTGTGCGCGGGCGTGGTCCCGAGCTCGTCCGCCGGCAACCACGACTGCACGACCCGCACGGTGCGGCCGGAGGTGTAGCCCCCGGCGTTGACCTCCGAGTGGCGCACGCCGGACCCGGCAGAGATGTGCTGCGCCATGCCGGCGCGGACCTCGGTGATGTCGTCGGAGCCGGAGTCGCGATGGTGGACGGCGCCGTCGATGACCCAGGTGACGATCTCGACGTCCTTGTGGAAGTGCATGTCGAAACCCTCGCCGGGTGAGACGGTGTCGTCGTTGTGGACGAGCAGCAGACCGAAGGCGTTGCCCTCGAGGTCGAAATTGCCGGTGGCCGGGAAGGACTGCCGCGAATCGACGGCGGCATCGCGCCAGCGGTCGCGCTCCCCGGAGCGGACGACGGTAAATGCTGTCATGTCACCTAGCTTAGCGGGTGCGGACCCCCATGCCACCCCCTACAGTGACGACCAGGGGGTTGGGACATGGGGACTGTCTACCGCGCCGCGCAACTCGCGGACCTGGGCATCGGGCGTCGCCAACGCGACGCACTGGTACGGGAGGGCCGACTGCACCGCGTTGAACACGGCGTCTACTGCATCGAACGCGCCGAAGGCGAGCTGCTGCTCAAGGCTGTGGCGGTGACGCGACCTCACCTGGTCTTCGCTGGCGCGACGGCACGCCAGATCTACGACGGGAAGACCATGACGACCCCGCTGAAAGGGCAGGTGGCGAGGCCGAACACCTACCAGGACACCCCGCTGTTGACGGTCACCCAGGTGCGAGCCCTCCCCCACCGGACCGTCGACGGACACCGGGTTGTCACACCCCTCGCCGCCATCCGGGACCTGCTGGATACCGATACCTCGGCCGCACGGACTTTCCTGGAGAAGCACTACGCCGGACGGGAGGGCAACGCCACCCTGGCCGCGGATCTCCGACAGTTTCCGCGCGTGCCCGCTGCGCTGCGCGACGTCATCGCGATGTCCTCCATAGCCTCCGACAGCGCATCAGAACGAACCCTCGCCAGGGCCCTGAAGAGAGCACTCAAGGACCGCGGCGTCACCGTCATCCAGAACCACAAAATCGGGTTCTACCATTGGGACTACGCCATCCCCGAGGCCAGAATCCTCATCGACCTCGACAGCTTCCGCTACCACGCGGCGCTGGCCAGCGGCGACAACGAATCCACTTTCATCATCGACCGCTGGAAAGCCAACGACGGGGCCCGCCGCGGCTGGCTGGTCCTGCATTACACCGGGGAATGCGTATACCGGCACGCGGACAAGGTCATCGAGCAGATCGTGGACACCGTCGTGTGGAGGCTCAACGGCGGGGCCCGTCCAGCGACATCCTCCCCCAGCGTCTCAGCTTCGAGGACACGTCCGTGTTCAGATGGCACTTCACCCTCCGAGCGGGTGGCACCGCAGGGTGGTGACAGGCCGGCCGGACAAGTGCACCTGACGCAGGATCCGGAAAACCCCAGGACAGGGTCGAAACCGGGGTTTAACGTCAGGTCCAAACGCCCGCCGACACCGCACCTAGTCGAGCAGCTGCTCCCGCAGAATCGACATCGGGATGGAACCGAGGGAGAGCGCCTTCGAGTGGAACTCGGGCACGGTCATACCCTGGGCGACGGCGTCGTCCCGCGTCTGCTGCCAGAGACGCTGGCCCAGCGCGTAGGACGGGGCCTGGCCGGGCCAGCCGAGGTAGCGGTTGAGCTCGAAGCGCAGGTTGGCCTCGTCCATGGCGGTGTTCTCGCGGAGGAAGGCCTTGGCGTAGGTGGCGTCCCAGGTCATGGTGCCCTCGGGGACCTTCTTGCCCAGGTGGACGCCGATGTCGAGGACGACGCGGGCGGCGCGGAGACGCTGGGCGTCGAGAAGCCCCATGCGGGTGGCGGGATCCTCGTGGTGGCCGAGCTCCTCCATGAGCTGCTCGGCGTAGAGGGCCCAGCCCTCGCCGTGACCGGAGTTCCAGCAGGCGACGCGGCGCCACAGGTTGAGGTTCTGACGCTCGACGAGGGTCTGGCCGATCTGCAGGTGGTGGCCGGGGACACCCTCATGGAAGACGGTGGTCAGTTCCTGCCAGGTGTGGAACTTCTCCTGACCTGCGGGGACGGACCACCACATGCGGCCGGGGCGGGAGAAGTCGTCGGACGGCGGGGTGTAAAAGATGCCGCCGGTGCCGGCCGGGTCGATGCAGCACTCGATGGTCTGCACGGGCTCGGGGATGTCGAAGGCGGTGCCGTGGAGGGCGTCGACGGCCCGGTCGGCGGTCTTCTGCATCCACTCCAGCAGGGCGTCGGTGCCGTGCAGGGTGTAGTCCGGTTCGTTGTTGAGGCGGCGGAAGGCCTGGCGGACGTCGTCGGTGTCGTAGAGCTGGCGGGCGATGGCCTGCTGCTCGGCGTCGATCTCGTGGAGGCGCTCGAGGCCCCAGGTGTAGGCCTCGTCGAGGTCGACGGTGTCGCCGACGAAGAGGTGGGAGAAGCGCTGATAGCGCTCCCGGCCGACGGCGTCCTCCTTGGGGGCGTGGGTGGCCAGCTTTTCGGAGAGCCAGTCGCCCATCTCCTCGAAGGCCTTCTTGGCGGTCTCGACCTCGGCGGAGTCCCTCTCCAGGCCGATGTCGTCGAGGAGGGAGGGTGATTCGACGAGGTCCTGGCACTGGGAGTACAGCTCGTCGATCTGGCGGATGGGGGCGACGTGGCCGTGGCCGGCGGCCTCGGCGAGGGACTCGCGGTAGCCGGCGAGGGCGGCGGGGACCTTGGACAGGCGGGAGCGGACGGCGTCGATCTGCTCGGGCGTGTCGGTCGGCATGATGAGGAGGGTGTCGCGGATCGTCTGCACCGGGGAGGCGATGTTGTTGAGCAGCGCCAGGTTCTCGCCGTGGTGGTGGAGGTCGAGGTCCAGGCACAGGCGGTCGCGGAGGACGGCTGCGGTGACGTGGTCGACCTCGTCGAAGTCGTCCTCGTCGTCGGAGTCGTCGGTGCCGTCGTCGAAGGCGTCGACGTCCGCGATCATCTCGCGGGTGCGGTCGGCGACGGCCTCCCAGTAGTCGGGGGAGAAGTCCTGCAGCTCACCGTCGAATCCGGGGATGCCCCAGGCGGTGGCGTCGGTGGGGGAGAGAGCTGCCAGGTCGTAGACGAATCCCTCGCACGACGCGTCGAGAAGCGAAGGCGAGCGACTGGTATCGGAACTCATGACAGGGCAGTGTACCGCCGTGGGACGTTTCAGTCCCATTTTCGGCCCGGGGATGTCCAGTCGGTGAAGGCGTCGAGGACGGCGGCGGGCGTGTCGGCGACGACGAGGCAGTCGACGTACTTGGCGCGGAGGAAGCCTTCGTCGACGGCGCGGTGCAGCATGGCGATCTGCGGATCCCAGAAGCCCTCCGTATTACACAGCGCCACGGGCCCGCGGATGTGGCCGAGCTGCTGCATGGTGAGCACCTCGAAGAGTTCCTCGAGGGTGCCGGCGCCGCCGGGCAGGGCGATGAACGCGTCGGCGAGCTGTTCCATGCGGGATTTGCGCTGGGCCATCGTCTCGACGACCTCGAGCCGGGTGAGCCCGGGGTGGGCGAGTTCCCGGTCGACGAGCTGGCGCGGGATGACACCGGTCACCGCCCCCTGCTTATCGACGACCGCGTCCGCCACCACCCCCATCAATCCGACGGCACCGCCGCCGTACACGAGGGTGAGGTGGCGGCGGGCCAGTTCGTGGCCGAGCTCCCGGGCGGCCGTCGTGTACTCCGGACGCGCACCGTGGGAGGAGCCGCAGTAGACGGCGACGGACGTGATGCGGTCGGAGAGGTTGAGCAGCATCGTGCCGGCGGCCGCCCGGTCGACGAAACCCTTGCGCTCGTAGAGACGGCGGGCGACGTTGCCCTCCTCCACCGACAGGCTCAGCCCCGGCCAGCCGGCGAGGCGGGCGTGCTCTGCGAGGCGGTCGATGAGCTGCGAACCCAGGCCGATGTTCCGGTGGCCCGCGGCGACGTTGAGCATGATCTCGGGGATGTCCCCGGCGACATGACCCCACCCGCGGATGAAGGTCGCCTGGATGAGGCCGACGGGGCGCCCGCCGTCGAGGGCGACGAACCCGGCGTCGCCACGCTCGGGACGGAAGTCGAGGTAGAGGCTGAGCGGGGGGACGTCGACATCGGCACCGTGGGTGTTGTCGGAGGCGGCCGCGCGCCGCAGCCCGTGGTCGTCGACGGTCATCGGGCGGAAAGTCAGTCCCATGATGTCCGATTCTATCGCCGGTACCGTGGGGTGCATGGGTACCGACCAGTTTGCCGATGCTCTCGCCCTCGCCCGCGACGCCGCCCGAGTGGAGATCTTCACCGGGGCCGGGATGTCCGCCGAATCCGGCCTCGACACGTTCCGCGACGCCCAGACCGGCCTGTGGACGAAGGTCGATCCGGTGGCGTTCGCGTCCGTGGACTCGTGGGCGAAGGACCCCGAACCGATGTGGGCCTGGTACCTGTGGCGCGGCACCGTCTGCCGCGACGCGGACCCCAACGCCGGGCACCGGGCGATCGCCGACTGGGCCTCTCTCGACGGGGTGCACGTCGGCGTCACCACCCAGAACATCGACGACCTGCACGAACGCGGCGGCGCGGAGGACGTGGTGCACCTGCACGGCTCCCTCTTCGCCTACCGGTGCACCATCTGTTCACGGCCCTGGAAGGGGCGGATCGACTACCCCGCGGAGCCCGTCGCGCGGCTCGCCCCTCCCGAGTGCCCGCTGTGCGGCAACCTCGTGCGGCCCGGCGTGGTGTGGTTCGGCGAGATGCTGCCCCAGGACGAGTGGGGACGCGCCGAAGCCCGGATGGCGGCCGCCGACCTGGTGGTCGTGGTCGGCACATCCGGGGTGGTGCAACCCGCGGCCGGGTTGCCGCTGGTGGCGAAGCACTTCGGGGCGAAGATCCTGGAGATCTCTCCCGAGCCCACGGAGCTGTCCCGCATCGCGGACGTGTCCTGGCGGACGACGGCCGCGCAGGGGCTGCCGCAGCTCGTCATGGGGTTGACGCTGGATTAGCGCCTGGTGCTCGTCCCAGTGGTCATCGTGCTTGGCGTGGCGGTGGCCGTCATGGATGTAGTCGACATGGTCACCGTGCTCGACGGCCTCGTGGCCGCAGCCGGGGCCATGCTCGTGGGGATGATTCTCGTGGTCGGGGGCGTCGGGGGCGTCGGGGGATGGGGTGGACATGGTGTCCTCCTTACCGGTTGGCCAACCTCCCAGTGTGCTCCTCCCGCAGTCGGTTGACAAGGAAAAGGGATGGGTCGCCGACCTCTCGCCCGCCCTCATCCCCGCACCTAGACTCTGCAGGCATGACGAAGATCGCACTCCCCCTCCTCGCCGCCCTCTCCCTGGGCGCCTGCACCAGCCCCGGGCCGGACGAGGTGACGGTGCTGACGACGGTGACAGAGACGGCGGCGGCCGCGCCGCAGTCGGAGCCGGAGGAATGCGCGAACCCGGACGCCCGCATCGAGGACACCGCGCTGTTCACATCCTCGCAGACCGTCCCCTTCCACGGCACCGACCTCATCGGTGTGCCCACCGACTTCTCGGGTTTCCTCTTCCTCTTCTCCCCAGACAACATGCGGAACAACTTCGACCCCTGCCTGCCGCTGAGCTGGGCGGTGCTCCACGGGTCGAACGGTGACGCCGAGCGCGGGCCGGCGGGCACCGGGTCGTCGATCGCGGATGTCGTGGTGTTCTTCCATTACGACGAACTGATCACGGACCCGGCGCCCTCCGAGATCCGGAGCATCGAGGACGTGACGCGTCTCGGCGACACCACCGTCCAGGTCATCCACGGACATGCGGGCCGTTCCACCGCGGAGGGTGTCACGGAGATCTACGTCGTCGACCATGCGTGGCGCGACGGGCGGTTGGTCACCGAGGGGCCGGATGCCGCGCGCTACGAGGCCGTCGCCGCCGAAACCGTGAATCTCACCCCCTGAGCGGCAGGGCTACGATTCTCCTTGTGAGCTTTCGTGACATCTTTGCCGACACCCGGCCCCTCCAGGTCCCTGCTTATCGACGCCTGTGGACCGCCAACATCGCCACCACCATCGGTGCGCAGCTCACCGTCGTCGCCGTCCCGGTGCAGATCTACGCCATCACCGGCTCCTCCGCCTACGTCGGACTGACCGGCCTCTTCGGGCTCGTGCCGCTGGTGATCTTCGGACTCTACGGCGGGTCGATCGCGGACGGCTTCGACAAGCGCAAGGTGCTCGTGGTGTCCACGCTGGGCATGATTCTCACGGCCCTGGCGTTCTGGGGACTCAGCGTCGCCGGGAACACCAACGTGTGGTGGCTGCTGTCGGTGTTCGCGCTGCAGCAGGCGTTCTTCGCGGTCAATCAGCCGACCCGCACGGCGGTGTTCCGGTCGATCCTGCCGCTGGAGCAGCTGCCGGCGGGGTCGAGCCTCAACATGATGCTCATGCAGTTCGGCGCGATCGTCGGCCCGCTCATCGCGGGTGCGCTCATCCCGCTCATCGGGTTCTCGTGGCTGTATGCGCTCGACGCGGCGCTGCTCATCCCGACGCTCGGCGCGGTGCTCGCGCTGCCCTCCCTGCCGCCGAGCGGGCAGGCACAGAAGGCCGGCTTCCGCTCGGTCGTCGACGGCCTGTCCTACCTGTGGACCCAGCCGATCCTCCTGGTGGCGATGCTCCTCGACCTCATCGCCATGACCTTCGGCATGCCGCGCGCCCTCTACCCCGAGATCGCCGCGGAGAGCTTCGGCGAGAGCGGCGACGGGGGCGGCGGCATGATGCTGGCGCTGCTGTACTCGTCGATGGCGGCGGGCGCGGTGCTCGGCGGGCTGCTCTCCGGGTGGGTGTCGCGGGTGGTGCGCCAGGGTCTGGCGGTCATCGTGTGCATCGTAGCCTGGGGCGTGGCGGTCATCATCGCGGGTGGGGCCGTCATGCTCAGCCCCGGCGCGGTGACGATGTGGGCGTGGATGGTCATCCTCATGCTCGTGCTCGGTGGCGCGGCGGACATGTTCTCGGCGGCGTTGCGCACGGCGATCCTCCAGCAGTCCGCGGCGGAGCACGTCCAGGGCCGTATCCAGGGCGTGTACATCGTCGTCGTGGTGGGTGGTCCTCGCCTGGCGGACGTGCTGCACGGGTGGGCGGCCGGGCCCTTCGGGGTGGGCCTGGCGACGCTGCTGGGTGGCGTGCTTGTCGTGGTGGGGACGCTGCTGTGTGCGGTGTTCGTGCCGTCGTTCACCAACTACCTCCGGCCGGGCCCGCGGACCGTGGATGCCGACCCCGTCACAGACTGATCTGTCCACTAAATTAGACAGGACAGTCTGAAAGTATGTACTATGCCGCTATGGCCACCGTTTTCTCCCGCCCGCGCACCCCGGCGGCAAAGTGCCTCCACCTCGCGCGACTGCACCAGATAGTCACCCGGGGCGAACTCGTCGAGGCCACCGGACTGTCCCAGCCGACGATCACCCGGGCCGTCAACGCACTGATCGGTGCAGGTCTCGTCCACGAGCGCACCGACCTCACCCGCTCCCAGGGGCGCGGCCGCCCGACGATCCCGCTGGAGCTGACCAACAACGCCGCCCTGCACGCCGGCATCGCCGTCGGTACGTCGACCACCTACATCGGGCTCTTCGACTCCCGCGGCCGCACCATCCGCGACGCCGACGTGCCCACCCCCGTCGCCGAGCTCAGCGAATCCGACTTCATCGAGCACGTCATGGCCGGCCTCAACCGTCTCACCGCCGGGCTCGACCGCCCGCTGGCCTCGGTCGGCGTGACCACCTCGGGTCGGGTCACCGACGACGGCATCGTCGACGCCCCCAACCTCGGCTGGCACGGCGTAGACTTCGCCGGGCGTCTGCGCTACCAGTTCTCCGTGCCGGTCGTGGTCTCCGCGGCGGTCCCCGCGATCCTCGGTTCCGAGATCCAGTCCTCCGACCTGCCCACCGGCACCGACACCAGTGACACCATGGCGCTCTTCGCCGACGACTCCATCGGTGCCGCCGTCGCCGATGAGCTGGGCGTCGCCCAGGTCGATCTGCCCGCCGGGGCCCGCGACCTCACCACGGCGGCCGTCCTCGGCGACCGCTGGTCCACCCTCAGCGAGGCCGCCGCCGCCCCCGAGGCCCGCGAGCTTCTCGACGCCCGCGCCCGCGACCTCGGCCACCTCACCGTCGAGCTCGTGGAGCGCCACTCCCCCGCCACGGTCGTCCTGGCCGGTTCCGCCTTCATCGACGACCCGGCCGCCCCGAAGCTGTTCGCCGCGACGGTGCGCCACCGGGCCCCGGAGATCCAGCTGCGCCTCATCCCCACCCACCGCGAGGTGGTCCGCGCCATCGCCCGCGCCGTCGCGCTCGATCCGCTGCTGCGGGAGCCGCTCAAGGTCCTGGCCGCGAGCCAGGGCGTGTAGGCCCCGCGTACTCGCGTACTCCGATTCCCCGGAGCGCCGGATTTCACCTGGGGAAACGTCGTCGCTCTCTGGAATCGGAGTACGCGAGTACGGATGCCTTTCCGCCGCACCCGCCCGCCTATACTCTGAAGCCATGGTTTCCCGGATGCGTACCCGCCACTTCGCCCAGGCCAAGGCCGAGGGGCGCAAGATCTCCTGCCTCACCGCCTATGACGCCCCGACGGCCGCCATCTTCGACGAGGCGGGCATCGACCTGCTGCTCGTCGGCGATTCCGCCGCGAACGTGGTCCTCGGCCAGGACTCGACCCTGTCCATCACGGTCGAGGAGATGATGACCATGGCCACCGCCGTCGCCCGCGCGACGCAGCGGGCCTTCGTGGTCACCGACCTGCCCTTCGGCTCCTACGAGGTCTCCCCCGCCCAGGCGCTGGAGACGGCCGCCCGCTTCATGAAGTCCACCGGTGTCGCCGCGGTGAAGATCGAGGGTGGGGTGGAGATCGCCCCGACGATCCGCACGCTGGTCGACGCCGGCATCCCGGTCATGGCGCACATCGGTTACACCCCGCAGTCCGAGCACGCGCTCGGCGGTTACGTCGTCCAGGGTCGTGGCGAGGCAGCCGCGCAGCTGCGCGCGGACGCCCTCGCGGTCCAGGAGGCCGGTGCCTTCGCGGTCGTCCTGGAGATGGTGCCGGCGGGGATCGCCGGGGAGATCTCCCGCGAGCTGCGCATCCCGACGATCGGCATCGGCGCCGGCCCGGACACCGACGGCCAGGTCCTCGTGTGGACCGACGCCTTCGGCCTCACCCGCGGCCACACCCCGCGTTTCGCGCGGAAGTACGCCGACGTGGGGGCCGTTTTGCTCGACGCCGCCCGCGCCTACCTCGCCGACGTCGAGTCCGGTGACTTCCCCAACGAGTCCGAGTCCTTCGGGGACGAGAAGTGACCGTCGTCGCGCGCACGATCGCGCAGCTGCGGGCGGCCGTCGCCGAGCTGCCGGGCGCGGTCGGCCTGGTGCCCACGATGGGTGCCCTCCACGACGGGCACGGTCAGCTGGTGTCGCTGGCCGCCGGGGAGAACACCTCAGTGGTGGTGAGCATCTTCGTCAACCCGCTGCAGTTCACGGATCTCGGCGACTGCGACGACTACCGCCACTACCCGCGTGACCTCGACAAGGATGTCGCCTTCCTGGAGTCCCTTGACGTGGACGTCGTCTTCGCCCCCGCGGTGGAGGAGATGTACCCGGACGGTCTGCCGCAGGTGTGGGTGCGTGCGGGTGAGATGGGTGAGCGACTCGAGGGCGCCTCCCGCCCGGGGCATTTCGACGGGGTGACCACGGTGGTGGCCAAGCTCTTCCACCTGGTGCGCCCGGACCGGGCGTACTTCGGGGAGAAGGACGCCCAGCAGCTGGCGATCATCCAGCGCATGGTCGCCGACCTCGACTTTGATCTGCAGATCCGCCCGGTCCCCATCATCCGGGGTGCGGACGGCCTGGCAGAGTCCTCCCGTAACCAGCACCTCACGCGGCAGGCCCGCGAGCAGGCGCTCGTGCTGCCGCGCACCCTGTCTGCCCTGCGGGAACGCGCCGCGGCCGGCCAGCCCCTCGATGTCGAGGGGGCCCGCGCCACGCTGAGCGCCGCCGCGGGCGTGGAGCTCGATCACCTCGAGGTCGTCGACGCCGCCACTCTGCTGCCCGTGGACGAGGTCGGCGCGGGGGCGTTGGCCGTCGCGGCGATCCACGTCGGTGGCACGCGCCTCATCGACAACGTGCGACTGCTTCCGCCGTCCGCTTAGCGTAGGGCCCGACCCCGGTGATGGTCGCCGAGCCGGGTCCGGTCCAGTCGCCGTAACCGACGAGGTGCAACGGCAGGCCGCGGTCCATGACGCCGCGGAAGGGGCGCAGGGCGGGGCGGAAGCCGGTGCACCAGATGAGGTGGTCGGCGGTGACCTCGTCGAGGCTGGTGAACTGCGGCGTCGCCACGAGACGCCCGGAGTCCCGCGCCGCTTTCACGGCGGGCAGGACGACGATGTCGCCGAGGTCCGAGTCCGCCCCGGGGTCGTCCTCGCCGCGCAGGATCGCCAGGGCGCGCAGGCGGTTGCGGCGGAAGAGCACGCGCCCGTCGACGTCGTCGGGCATCCACCGCGGCTCCGCGCGCGTGTACCAGGTGACGTCGGCGACCTCGCTGAGTTCCGCGGCGATCTGCGCCGCGGAGTTCGCCGCGCCCACCACCGCGACCTGCTTATCGACGAACCGTTCCGGCCCCGGGTAGTTCGCCGAGTGCCACTGCTCCCCGTCGAACGTGCCCGGGTAGGCGGGCACGAAGGGCGCGGACCACGTGCCGGTGGCCGCCACCACCTGACGGGCCCGCCACTGCCGTTCCCCCGCGTGGAGGGTGAAGGCGGCACCGTCGTGGGTGACATTCTCCACCGTGACGGGCCGTTCCACCTGCAGGTCGTAGCGTTTCTCGTAGGCGGCGAGGTAGTCGATGACGTGGCTGGCCGGTGGGAAGCCGTCGTAGGCGGGCATCGGCATGCCGGGGAGGTTGGAGAACTCCGCGGTGCTGAACAGGGTCATCGACGGCCACACGTGGTGCCAGGCGGCACCGGGGGTGGGGTGGGCGTCGAGAAGCAGCGGGGCGATGCCCTGCCGGCGGAGGTAGTACGCCGTGGCGAGGCCCGCCTGCCCGGCGCCGACGATGATCACCTCGTGCATGTCAGTCCATCTGGAGGACGCCGCGTAGCTCCGCGAAGGCCTCCGGGACGACGGTGTGGGTGACGGTGCGACCCTGCTGCTCGCGGTCGATGAGTCCGCACTCGGTGAGCTTCTTGAGGTGGTGCGAGACGGTCGGCTGGCTGAGGCCGATGCGTTCGGCGAGTTCGTTGACGGTGACGGGGTCGCAGCCGCAGCCGGCGATCTCGGTGAGAATCCGCAGGCGGGCCGGTTCGGCGACGCAGGAGAACAGCTTCGCGTAGTGGGCGGCCTCGTCGTCGGAGAGAGGACCGGAGTTGAGCGCGCAGCAGTCGTTCATGGCCCCAGCATAGTACGATCACATTGACCGCCTTCAATATGTGAGGTTCCCATGTCTTTCCTCGATCGCTGGCTCCCCGCCTGGATTCTGCTGGCCATGGCCGCCGGCCTGCTCATCGGCCGCACCGTCCCCGGCATCGCCGACCTCCTCGGCTCCCTGGAGATCGGCCAGATCTCCCTGCCCATCGCCCTCGGACTCCTCGTCATGATGTACCCGCCCCTGGCGAAGGTGCGCTACGACAAGACCGCCGACATCACCGCGGACCGCCGCCTCATGGCGGTCTCCCTCTTCCTCAACTGGGTCCTCGGGCCGGCGTTCATGTTCGCGCTGGCCTGGATCTTCCTGCCCGACCAGCCGGAACTGCGCACCGGCCTCATCATCGTCGGCCTGGCCCGCTGCATCGCCATGGTTCTCATCTGGAATGACCTGGCGTGCGGCGACCGCGAGGCCACCGCCGTCCTCGTCGCCGTGAACTCGGTCTTCCAGATCCTCATGTTCGGCGTGCTCGGCTGGTTCTACCTGCAGATCCTGCCCTCCTGGCTGGGCCTGCCCACCACCGCCGCGGACTTCTCGTTCTGGTCGATCGTGGTGTCGGTGCTCGTGTTCCTCGGCATCCCGCTGCTGGCGGGCGTGCTCTCCCGGGTCCTCGGCGAGCGCCTCAAGGGCCGCGAGTGGTACAACACCGTGTTCATCCCGAGGATCTCCCCGCTGGCGCTCGTCGGCCTGCTGTACACCATCGTCCTGCTGTTCTCCCTGCAGGGCGAGAAGATCACCAGCCAGCCGTGGACCGTCGCCCGCCTGGCGATTCCCCTGCTCGGCTACTTCGTGGGCATGTTCCTCATCTCCGTGGTGGCCACGAAGATCGTCGGCCTCAACTACGAGAAGTCGGCGGCCGTCGCCTTCACCGCGGCGGGCAACAACTTCGAGCTGGCGATCGCGGTGAGTGTCGGCACCTTCGGCGCCACCTCCCCGCAGGCCCTGGCGGGCACGATCGGCCCGCTCATCGAGGTCCCCGTGCTCGTCGGCCTCGTCTACGTCATGCTGTGGTTGGGGCCGCGCCTCTACCCCGGCGACTCCACACTCCCCTCCGAGAAGGAACTGGTGCACTCATGAGTTCTGTCCTGTTCATCTGCGTCGGCAACGGCGGCAAGTCCCAGATGGCTGCCGCCCTGGCCGCCAAGCATGCCCCCGGCTGGGAGGTCCACTCCGCCGGCACGAAGCCGGGGTCGAGGCTCAACACCGAGTCTGTCGCGGCCATCGCCGAGGTCGGCGCCGACATGTCCGGCGGCACCCCGAAGGGCGTCGACGAGGAACTGCTGCGCCGCGTCGACCACGTCATCATCCTCGGTGCCGACGCTCAGCTGGAACTCCCGGCGGACGCCGCCGGCGAGCTCGAGCGCTGGGTCACCGACGAGCCCTCCGAACGGGGCATCACCGGCATGGAGCGCATGCGCCTCGTGCGCGACGACATCGACGCCCGCGTGCAGGCGCTCGTCACCGAGTAGCGTCCAGCGCCGCGTGCCGCTTCGACAGGTCGACGTAGCGGCCGGCGTGCGGGATGAAGCCCTCGTACTGCTCCGGCTCCAGCTCACGCCGGATCTTCGCGGGCACACCCGCCGCCAGCGCATGGTCGGGGACCTCGAAGCCCTCGAGCACCACGGCCCCGGCGGCGATGAGCGCTCCCGAGCCGATGACGGAGCGCGAGAGCAGCGCCGACTTCATGCCGACGAGGGTGCCGTCCCCGACGGTCGTGCCGTGGACGAGCGCCATGTGTCCGACGGTGACATCGTCGCCGAGGGTGCAGGGGGCGTCGCCGTCGACGTGCAGGACGGAGTTGTCCTGGATGTTGGTGCGCGCGCCGATGCGGATGGCGTTGACGTCGCCCCGCAGGACGCAGCCGTAGAACACGGAACTGTCGGGGCCGATCTCGACGTCACCGATGATGACGGCGGTCGGCGCGATCCACGCCGAGGGGTGGATGCGGGGCTTCTTCCCCTCGAACTCGATGATGTTGTTCATCGCAGGGCCTCCCGTACCGATTCGATGCCCGTGAAGTGCACGGCCTGCATCCCCAGCTCCGCGGCGGCGGCGACGTTGACCGGGTCGGCGTCGACGTAGACGGTGTCCTTGGCGGACACACCCATCGCGTCGAGGGCCACAGCGTACGCCCGCGGATCCGGCTTAATGAGCCCGATGTCGCACGACATGGTGACGGCGTCGACGCGCTCGAGCCATTCGTGCTCCGCGCGGGCGCGTTTCGCCAGGCCGGCGGGGAGGTTGGAGAGGATGCCGGTGCAGACGCGGTCGTCGATAAGCGAGAGCGCGAAGGAAACCATCTCCTCGTCCTCCTGAATGGTGGACTCCCAGTCCGCGGCGACGGCCTCGGTGATGTCGAAGGGCTCCAGCCCGGCGCGGACCTGCAGCTGACGCCAGAAGCGCTCGTCGCCGACGTCGCCGGAATCGTAGGCGGGGCGCAGATCCTCGTAGATGGGCCAGATGGCCGCGTCGCCGCCGACGGCGAGTTCGACGCGGCGGCGTCCGGCGTCGTCCCGCTCCTTCAGCAGCACCCCGAAGAGGTCGAACAACACAGCTTTCATGCCCCCACTCTACGTAAATACACTGGGGCGCCATGATCGACTTCACCCGTCCCGCCGACCTCGTCGCCCCCGAGCTGCTCGGCTGCGTCATCAGCCACCGGGGTGTGTCCGTGCGGCTAACGGAGGTCGAGGCCTACCTCGGTGCCGAGGACGCCGCCGCCCACACCTACCGCGGCATGACCCCGCGCAACGCCGCCATGTTCGGCCCGCCCGGGCGGCTCTACGTCTACCTCTCCTACGGTATCCACCTGGCGGGCAACCTCGTGTGCGCGCCCGAAGGCACAGGTCAGGGGTGTCTCATGCGCGCGGGCGAGGTGGTTACCGGGCACGATCTCGCTTATCGACGCCGCGGGGACGTCCCCTTCCAGCGTCTGGCCAGCGGACCCGGCAACCTAGGCAAGACACTCGGCCTGACGCTCGAGGACAACGGCACGCCGGTGACGGTGGAGCTGCCCGACAGGGCCCCGGAGTGGGTGGCGGGACCCCGGATCGGTATCTCGAAAAACGTCGACGCGCCGCTGCGGTTCTGGATCCCCGGCCATCCCACCGTCTCCGCGCGGCGGGGGCGACCGCGTGGAGCGTGAGGAAAACAGGAGCCAGCGATCCCGTCCTTATTTATGAAATCCGGTGTTTCCCATAAATAAGACACCGTTGCAGGCAGGTGTTCTTTGACTCAAGACACGAATCCATCATTTGAGGGAAGCCCATGAATCACCCGCAGATCAAGAAGGTTTTTCACGCCGAGGGCGCCGCCGCCGCAGAAGCCCTGGAAACGTCGCGGCGCCGCAGCGAGGCGGCCCTCCATTGGGATTTTCCTCTCGGAGAAAGCTCGCTGTTCTGTCTGCTGACGCTTCCCATGGTCACTCAGGTGGAGAAGATCTATCAGCAAGAGCTGGACATCCGGCAATCCTGGCTCAACCTTCCGCCCGGAGCGCGAGGACACTACATCCGATCGTTGCTGCTCAATGAAGTCATGTTCACCAACGCCATTGAAGGTGTGCAATCGACCCGGCGCCAGATTGAAGACGCCCTGGAAGAGTCGAATCGTCGTTCACCGGAACACCGCCGATTCCGCGAGCTGTCCCACCTGTATCTGGCGCTCGGCCGCGGTGACGGAACGATCCCGACGTCAGTCCACGACCTTCGCGCTCTTTATGACCGGATCATGGATGGGGAACTCGACGAGACCGATCGTCCGGACGGTGAACTGTTCCGGGGTGACATCGTCGACATCCCTGACGGAGGAGGGCGCACAGTACACCGGGGTTTCCAACCGGAAGCCAAAATCACTGCGGGGCTGCAGGTCACACTCACAGCCCTGACCAATTCCGAGACGGCACCTCTCGTGTCTGCCGTCATGTCCCATTTCATGTTCGAATGCGTTCATCCGTTCTACGACGGTAACGGACGCACCGGCCGGTATCTGCTGGGCCTCCGGCTCAGCGAGCTGTTGTCCACGGCGACTGCACTGACCCTGTCACGGACTCTGCACGAAGACCGACGGAAATACTATCGGGCCTTCACGGACGTGGAGGACCCGATGAATAGAGGTGATGGTACGTCCTTCGCCCAGATGATGCTCGAAGCGATCTCCGATTCCCAGCAGGAGCTGGTTGCCGATCTGGCGGCGCGTGACTATCTGCTGACTCAGTTGGACCGGGAGATCGAACGCATTCGCCGCGAAGCCGCCGTGAAGCCGGAACACGCGGTCAAGATTCTCTACCTCTTCGGGCAGGTGGATCTGTTCGGTTCACCCTCAGGAACCAAGGTGGCCGAAGTCGCCGAATACCTGGACCTCTCCCCCCAGCAGGCACGCCTCTATCTGAAGGAACTCGAGGAGTTGGGATTCATTGTCCCGACCTCCCGTCGCCCCCTCCGGCTCGTCCTGTCGACCGCAGGGAGGGACCTTCTGGGGCTTCCTCACCCGGATACCGTGCATTGAAGGTCGTATGCTTGAGGCATGAACAGCTTCACCATCCGCCGCGAGGCCGAGGCCGACATTCCGGCGATCCGGAAACTCACCTCGCGCGCTTTCGAGGACAAGCCCTACTCCCGGCAGCGCGAGGCGGAGATCGTGGAGCGGCTCCGTGACACCGACGCCCTGACCTTCTCCTTCATGGCGGTCAAGGGCGTGTCCCTCGTCGGTCACATCGCGGCGGCCGCGGTGGACATTTCCGACGGCACGCGGAACTGGTTCCACATCGGGCCGATCAGCGTCGCCCCGGAGCGTCAGGGGGAGGGCATCGGTTCCCTCCTCATGCAGCGCGCCCTCGATGAGCTGCGTGAGATGGGTGCGGCCGGGGCCGTGTCCGTCGGTGACCCGGCCTTCCTCGAGCGTTTCGAGTTCGTCGAGGCCCCCGACCTGGCTGTTCCCCTCATCGACCCGCAGTACTTCCGCGCCCGCCCGCTGGCCGGCGACACCGTGCCGACGGGCACCGTGAACTACCACCCGGCGTTCCTGGGTTAGGGCTCGATGGTGACCTCGCGGCGCTCGTAGTCGTAGCGCCGCTTCTCCCCCTCCTGGAAATCACGCGGCGGCCGCGGCAGTACGACGTTCGGGCCGGTGAGCATGGCCACCTGGATGGTCACGGGGGATGCGCAGTGCAGCACGAGTTCCCGGCCGGTGTCCAGGGTGATGCGGAGGCCGGAGTCACGCCACCACTCCCACTCCTGCCGGCCGCTGAGCTTGTCGATCAGCGCCACCTTGTCCTGGATCCGTGCGATCCCGGTGATGGTGCCGGCCAGTTCATGCGGGTCTCCGTCGGCAACCCCGTCGCGGGCCTCGAGGACGGACTCGACGCGCTCCCCCTCCGCGAAGTCCACGACCTGCTCGACGAACTCCAGCTCCACCGTCCCGCGGTCGGTGTCGAGCCAAGCGCCGAAGGCCCCGACCCCGTCGTCGAGTTCAAGGTCGGTGCCGTAGGAGCGCAGCTGCGCGCCGATGATTCCGCGCAGGACGTCGAGGCTGTCGTCGGTGAGAAAAGTGTCGGTCATGAGTGACTTTCTACCCCACCGACCGCTGGTAGACCGATCAGTTCATCATGCTTAGACAGTTCGGTATTGACAAAGATGTCACCAGTGTTGCACCATTCCCTGCACGAATAACTCGGAAACGGAGCACCACATGTCCACCCCCACCCCCCGCAGGCTCCCCGTCTGGTCCACCGGCTTCGGAGCCCAGGTCATCGCGGGCCTCATCGTCGGCCTCGCCCTCGGGCTCGTCGCCCGTTCCATGGACGCGGGCCTGCCCGACGGCGAGCACGGCTGGCTCAGCAACGCCCTCACCTGGGGCGGCAACACCTACGTGCAGCTGCTCAAGCTCATGATCCCGCCGCTCATCTTCGCTGCGGTGGTCACCTCGGTGGCCAACCTGCGCAAGGTGGCCAACGCCGCCAAGCTGGCCGTGTCCACCCTCGTGTGGTTCGCCGTCACGGCGTTCTTCTCCGTCCTCGCGGGCATCGCCGTCGGCCTCGTCCTGCAGCCGGGTGTCGGCACCGGTGTCGACCCGGCCGACGCCGCCGAGCCCTCGACGCAGGGCTCCTGGCTCGGGTTCCTCAACTCGGTCGTCCCGTCGAACATCCTCGGCCTCGGGGCCTCCGCCGGTGACAGCGGCGTCAGCCTCAACTTCAATGTGCTGCAGCTGCTGGTCATCTCCCTCGCGATCGGCATCGCCGCCGTGAAGACGGGCAAGGCCGCCGAGCCCTTCCTCGCGTTCACCGAGTCCCTCCTCAAGGTCGTCCAGGTCATCCTGTGGTGGATCATCCGCCTGGCCCCGATCGGCACCGCCGCGCTCATCGGCAAGGCGGTCGCCACCTACGGCTGGGAGGCCCTCGGCTCGCTGGGCAAGTTCGTCCTCGCCATCTACGTGGGCCTGGCGCTGGTCATCGGGGTGATCTACCCGCTGACCCTGCTGTTCAACCGCCTCCCCGTCCTCGGATTCTTCCGCCGGGTGTGGCCGGTGACCTCCCTCGGTTTCGTCACCCGCTCGTCGATGGGTGTCATGCCGGTCAACCAGCGCATCGTCGAGGAGCGGATGGGCGTGCCCCGCGAGTACGCCTCCTTCGCCATCCCGCTGGGTGCCACGTCGAAGATGGACGGCTGCGCCGCCGTCTACCCGGCCATCGCCGCCATCTTCGTGGCCCAGTTCTACGGCATCGACCTGGGGATCACCGAGTACCTGCTCATCGTCATCGTCTCCGTCCTGGGTTCCGCCGCGACCGCCGGCACCACCGGAGCGACGGTCATGCTCACCCTCGTCCTGTCCACCCTGGGCCTGCCGCTCGCCGGCGTCGGCCTGCTGCTGGCCACCGAGCCGATCATCGACATGGGCCGCACCGCGGTCAACGTGACCGGTCAGGCGCTGGTCACGGCGGTCGTCGCCAATCGGGAGGGCATTCTCGACGAAGAGATCTGGGAGGCCGGCGAGCAGCGCGACCTGCAGCCGGACACCCCGCGCCCCGAGCAGGCCACCGTCACCGCCTGATCAGGCGCACCCTCCCGGATCCGTCTCCCAGGCGTGCCGGACGAGTTCCTCGAGAACGCCGAGATCGATGTCCTCCGGCTTGTTGACGTACACGCACGACACCGCCGTCCGGTGTTTTCCCAGCCGGGCGAGGAGTTCCTCCGACCGCGGCAGCCCCTGCAGCCCGTAGAGGGAGATCCTCGCCTTCCCCGGGCTGAATCCGACGTGGAAGGTGTCCCCCTCCCGCCCCGTCGCATAGCGGTAATGAGCCTGCCCGTAACCGATCATGCTCGGCCCCCACATCGCCGGCCGCTCCCCGGTGGCGCGGCCGAAGATCTCCAGCAGCAGGCGCCCGTGCTCCCGGCGTCGCCCCTCGAGCTTCTCGACGTAGCCCGCCGGCGACTCCTCCGTCCGGGCGGTCACCAGGTCCGGGGCGCCGGTACCGGTGTTCCCCCGCGTCCATTCCGCCGAGCGCTCCTCCGGAGCAGGCGCATTGCGCATGCTCAGGCCACGTTCCAGCAGCGCGGCCTGCAGCCGCTCCAGACCCCGCTTACCGACGCCGTGCAGCCCCGACGCCGCCTCCCAGTCCACGCCGTCGAGGGACTCGAGGTCCCGATAGCCCGCGGCCGTCAGCGCATCCCGGGCGGGGCGGGCGAGACCGGGGATCTGCTCGAAAGAGGTGCTCATGGCCGCGATTCTAGGGGGATTCTCACGTACGATTCAGTGCATGGGAATCGCCGACATCGCGCGCAGCATCGAAGACCGGATCAATGACGCAGGGGTACGTCGTAAAGCAAAGCAGGGATGGCGACCCGCCGTCACCGGCTTCTACGGCTACGGAAGCGACCGTCGCCTGCACGTGCTGGGCCGCATCGTCATGGAGGACCCCGAGCCCGCGACCACCGAGGTGCAGCGCGGTTGGCGCCAGTTCTTCACCTACCAGGTCGGCGAACTGCCGGTGACCGTGCGCGTCGGTGATCAGTTCATCGAGTCCCGCTCCAACGACGGCGGCTACATCGACGTTCTCGTCCACGACCACGGGCTCGAGCCCGGCTGGCACGAGGTCACCGTCGAGGCCGAGGGCGCCGAGCCCACCACCGCGCAGGTCCACATCGTCGACCCCGCCGCGACGTACGGCCTCATCTCCGACATCGACGACACCGTCCTGGTCACCTGGCTGCCGCGCGCCATGCTCGCCGCCTGGAACTCCTGGGTGAAGAAGACCAACACCCGCCAGCCCGTCGACGGCATGGCCGAGTTCTACGCCGAACTGCTCCGCGAGCATCCCGAGACCCCGGTGTTCTACCTGTCCACCGGCGCGTGGAACACGTTCGAGACCCTGGTGAACTTCCTCGACCGCCACGGCCTGCCCAAGGGTCCGCTGCTGCTCACCGACTGGGGACCCACCCCGACCGGCCTGTTCCGCTCCGGCGTCGAACACAAGAAGGTGCAGCTGCGCAACCTCATCATCGAGTACCCGGACATCAAGTGGCTGCTCGTGGGTGACGACGGCCAGCACGACCCCCTCACCTACGGAGACTTCGTCTTCGAGCACCCGGACCGCATCGCCGGCGTCGCGATCCGCCAGCTCAGCCCCCAGGAGCACGTGCTCTCCCACGGCACCGCCGCGCCCCTCGCGCAGGCCCGCCGCGAGGAACTCTTCGGCGTCCACTCCATCGCCGGCGAGAACGGTCATGCGCTGCTCGCGGAGTACCGCAAGGATCCGTTCCTGGACTAGAAGATCATCGACGCACGTGTGACCCCTCATCCGCTCGGTTTCCGGATGAGGGGTCAGGTGTGTCAACGGCTACTGGCCGCGGACGCTCTTGAGCGCCTTCGCCCAGGTCTCGACCTGCTCGTACACGGATCCGAGGGCCTCGGTGGAACCGTCGGCCGGGGCGAACTCGGTCATGGAGGCGAAGTCGTTGCCGAAGGTGAGGAACACCTGGGCGCGGACATCGGCCATCTGCAGCTCAGCGGCGATGAGACGCCAGGCCTCGACGGCGCGGGTGCCGCCGGCGGAGCCGTAGGAGACGAAGCCGATGGCCTTGTTGTTCCACTCGGCGTAGAGGTAGTCGACGGCGTTCTTGAGTGCACCCGGCACGGAGTGGTTGTACTCGGGGGTGACGAAGATGTAGCCGTCGAAGGAGGCGATCTTCTCGGCCCACTTCTTGGTGTGCTCGTTCTCGTACTGGCCCATGGCGGGAGGGTTGGGCTCATCGAGAAGAGGGAGATTGAAGTCGGCGATGTCGACGAGCTCGTACTCGGCGTCGGCGCGGTTGCGCGCATTCTCGTACACCCACTCGGCGACGGCCGGGGCGTTTCGGTTCGGGCGGGTGCTGCCGACGATGACGGCGATACGGGTCATGGCTGTTCCTTTACGTTGCTGTAGTTGGTGGACCAGCGCCCGCAGCCTTGTCACTACAGGCGCTGCTGTGACCCACGGTACATACATTTCGGCGCATCGGTCCGCGGGCGCCGCCACCGCCGGGGCGGGCACCCGCGTGCTGGCGTACTCCGATCCCTCCCGACCCCTCCCCGCGACCTGGGGAAATGCCGGAGGCCCGAACACAGAGGAGTACGCCAGTACGCGGCCCCGACGTCCCGGGGCCCTACCTGAGGATCACCACGTCCAGCTGACGCGGCCCGTGGACACCTTCGACGCGCTCGAGCTCGATGTCGGAGGTGGCGGACGGCCCGGAGATCATCGTGATCGGCCCGTCCAGCCCGGCCGCCGCCACCCGCTCCCAGGCCTCCGGGAACAGTTCCACGATCGTCTCCGCGGGCACGATGCAGATGTGGTGGTCCGGGATGAGCGAGATCTCCCGGCGACCCTCCGCCGGCTGACCGGTGAGGATGATGGTGCCGGTCTCGGCGCAGGACACGGTCGAACTCGTCACGACACACGCCGCGTCCAGCGGTTCGGCCACCTCCTCGGCGAGCGGCAGCCACTGCGGGTCGAGGCCGTCGGGCAGGACGACGGGCCCGGAGATGAGGCTGTCGAGCAGGGCCGGGAGTTCCGAGACGGAGGCCGAGTGCACCGACGCGCGATAGTCGACCAGGCGGTCGACGAGCATCTCGCGGATCTCGTCGGCACCCGCTGCGGACTGCCGCCGGTAGGTGCGCGGCACCTCGGGTGCCACCGGCGCATCCGCCAGGGATTCGCGCAGGCGGGCGAGGATCTGACTCTTGGCACTCATCGATTCTCCTTGAACCAGTGGCGGAAGGACTGCTTCGGGGGTGTGGGCACAATGCGCTGCTGTGTCCAGCCGCCGACGAGACCGGGCAGCCACCTGATGCGGAAGCGCGCGAGCGGCAGGGCCCGCTCCAGCAGCGACATGACGCGTCCGGAGCGCATCACCAGCGACGCCCCCTTCATGAGCAGGGACATCTGGCCGGGCTTCTCGACCTCGGCGACGGACCGCGCCCGCAGGTGGACGAGGATGTCGGGGATGTTGATCTTCACGGGGCAGACGTCGTAGCACGCGCCGCACAGGGTGGACGCGAAGGGCAGCGTTGCGTTCGACTCCGCCTCCAGGCCCGTGAGCTGCGGCGAGAGGATCGCGCCGATGGGTCCGGGGTAGGTGGAGCCGTAGGCGTGACCACCGGCGTGTTCGTAGACGGGGCAGACGTTGAGGCAGGCGGAGCAGCGGATGCAGTGCAGCGCGGAGCGTCCGGCCTCGTCCGCCAGCACGGCGGAGCGGCCGTTGTCGAGGAGCACGAGGTGGACGTTGCGGGGGCCGTCGTCCGCGTGGACTCCGGTCCACAGAGAGGTGTAGGGGTTCATGCGCTCGCCGGTGGAGGATCGCGGGAGGAGCTGCAGGAACACCTCGAGGTCCTCGAAGGTGGGGACGATCTTCTCGATGCCCATCACCGTGATGAGGGTCTCGGGGAGGGTGAGGCACATGCGTCCGTTGCCCTCGGATTCGACGACGGCGAGGGTGCCCGTCGAGGCGACGCCGAAGTTGGCGCCCGACACCGCGACCTTCGCGCGGAGGAACTTCT
Source organism: Corynebacterium pollutisoli (assembly GCF_900177745.1). Taxonomy (GTDB): domain Bacteria; phylum Actinomycetota; class Actinomycetes; order Mycobacteriales; family Mycobacteriaceae; genus Corynebacterium; species Corynebacterium pollutisoli. The sequence continues at coordinate 181,686 of NZ_FXAR01000002.1, forward strand.
CGCGCAGGTGCCGGCGGGCGGCCTCGGCGAGCACGCGGGGTTCGTCGGTGAGCGGGCCGGGCATGTGCGGGGTGAAGATGTCGCGGATCTCGCGGCGGTTGCGGTGGATCGCGGGGACGAGGATGTGGGAGGGTTTGTCGTCGCCGAGCTGCACGATGAGCTCGGCGAGGTCGGTCTCGATGGCGGAGATGCCGGCGGCCGAGAGGTGTTCGTTGAGTCCGATCTCCTGGGTGGCCATGGACTTGACCTTGAGGATCTCGGTTTCGCCGGTCTCGCGGACGAGCTTCTCGACGATCGCGTTCGCCTCCGCCGCGTCCCGCGCCCAGTGCACGACGCCCCCGCGGGCGGTGAACTCGCGCTCGAACTGCTCGAGGAGTTCCGGCAGGCGGGCCATGACGCCCTCCTTGACGGCGGAGCCGGCGGAGCGCAGGTCCTCCCAGTCGGGGAGTTCGTCGACGACGTCGGCGCGCTTGCCGCGGATGGTGTGGGTGGCGTGGCGGATGTTGGCGCGCATCTGGGTGTTGCGCAGCTGTTTTTTCGCGGCAGCCGGGAAGGGTTGGTCGATGTGCAGGTTGCCCTGCCCGTAGGTGGGGATTCCTAGATTGACCACGGTTCCTCCTTTGTCGAGGCGAGAATTTCGGCGAAGTGCAGGGTCCGCGTGTCGACGCCCCGCTTGTCCATCGCCCCGCCGATGTGCAGCAGGCAGGCGGTGTCGCCGCCGGTGCAGATGTCGGCCCCGGAGAGGCCGATGTTGGCGATCTTGGCCTCCACCATGGCGCCGGAGACGTCCGGATTCTTGAAGGAGAAGGTACCGCCGAAGCCGCAGCACTCGGCGGCGTCGGGCAGCGGGCGGACATCGATGCCGTCGACCGTGCGGATGAGGTCGATCTGGCGGTCCCCCAGGCGGAGGAGGCGTTTGCCGTGGCAGGAGGGGTGGTAGGTGACGGTGCGGGGAAAGTACGAGCCGAGCTCGGCGGAGTCGGTGATGCCGAGGACGTCGATGAGCAGTTCGGAGAGTTCGTAGGTGCGGGTGGCCAGCGCGGTGGCGGCGGTCTCCAGGCCGGTGTCGCCGCCGGCGCGGGCGACCATGGGCTGCTGGTGGCGGACGGAGGCGACGCAGGAGCCGGAGGGCGCGACGATGATGTCGGCGTTCTCGAAGGCGTGGACGTGGTTGCGCACGACCGGCAGCGCATCGGTGAGGTAGCCGCTGTTGACGTGCATCTGGCCGCAGCAACCCTGGTCCTCGGGGAAGACGACCTCGTGGCCGAGGCGTTCGAGGATCCGGGTGGTGGCTATGGCCACGCGGGGAAACATCGCGTCGACGATGCACGTGGCGAAAAGGGCAATTTTCATGGTTTCTCCAGGTGGAGGTGGGCGACTGAGGCAACTGACCAACTGTGGTCTGACCATAGTAGGCCGAGCGGGCTCGTGACGCAAGACACACATGCTCCTACTCACGCCCATTGACGAATGTGAGACACGCCATATACGCTCTTGCGGACTGACCACAGTGGTCCGACCGCATTCCTCAAGTTAGGAGTCCGCGTGACCACCTACACCGCGCTCACCGACGCCGTCGGCGGCAGTCTCGCCCTGTCGGCACTCGTCGGCACTCTCCCTCTCATCACCTTCTTCGTCATGCTGCTCGCCGTCAAGGCCCGCGCCCACGTCTCCGGCCTTACCGCCCTAGCAGTCGCCCTCGCCGTCGCCGTCCTCGCTTTCGGCATGCCCTGGAACCTGGCGCTGCTCTCCGCCACCCAGGGAGCGATTTTCGGCCTCTTCCCCATCGTGTGGATCGTCGTCCTTGCCCTGTGGTTCTACCAGGTCACGGTGCTCTCCGGCCGCTTCGAGGACATGCGCACCATCTTCGACACCATCGGTGGCGGTGACCTGCGCATCCAGGCCATCCTCATCGCGTTCTGCTTCGGCGGCCTCCTCGAGGCGCTCGCCGGCTTCGGCGCGCCGGTCGCCATCACCGCGACGATGATCCTCGCCCTCGGGCTCACCCCGCTCAAGACCGCCACCGTCGTGCTCCTGGCCAACACCGCGCCGGTCGCGTTCGGTGCCGTGGCCATCCCGATCACCACCGCCGGCACCCTCACAGGTCTCGACTCCGCCACAATCGGCGCGGTCGTCGGCCACCAGGCCCCGTTCTTCGCGGTGCTCGTGCCGTTCATCCTGCTGCTCATCATCGACGGCGTCCGCGGACTCCGCGAGGCGTGGCCGGCCGCACTGACCATCGGCCTGTCCTTCGCCGTCGCCCAGTGGTGGTGCGCCACGTTCTTCTCCTACGAGCTCACCGACATCGTCGCCGCCCTGGCCGGCCTCGGCGCGGCGGTCATCCTCCTCCGCTTCTGGCGGCCCACGGGGGCCGACGCCGTCCGCGAGCGCCTCGGCGTCGAAAAGCCCGCCGCCCCGGAGGCACTGACCCCCGGCCGCGTGTGGATGGCCGTCCTGCCGTACGTGCTGGTCGTGGCCGTGTTCGGCGTGGCCAAGCTGTGGACCCTCGGCGTCAACATGCCCGCCCTGCTCGCCTCCACCGACGTCCTCGTGCCGTGGCCGGGCCTCGACGGCCGCCTCCTCGGTGCCGACGGCACCCCGATCTCCGCCACCGTCTACAAGTTCCAGTGGCTGTCCTCACCGGGCACCCTGCTGCTCATCTCCGGCCTCCTCGTCGCCGGCGTGTACTCCGTCTTCGACGGGGACGGCCGCTTCCGGCTGTCGCTTCTCGACGCCGTCCTCGAGATCGGCCACTGCTTCCACAAGATGCGCTGGTCCGCCCTGACGATCGTCAGTGTGCTGTCGCTCGCGTACGTCATGAACTTCTCCGGGCAGACCATCTCCATCGGCACCTGGGTCGCCGGGCTCGGCGCGGTCTTCGCGTTCCTCTCCCCCGTCCTCGGCTGGCTGGGCACCGCGGTCACGGGTTCCGACACCTCCGCCAACGCCCTGTTCGCCAACCTGCAGAAGACCGCCGCCCTGGAGACCGGCCTCGATCCGCACCTCATGACCGCCGCCAACACCTCCGGCGGCGTGGTGGGCAAGATGATCTCCCCGCAGTCGCTGGCCATCGCCGCCACCGCCGTCAACCTCGAGGGCCGCGAGTCCGCCATCTTCCGCTCCGTCGTCTGGTGGTCCGTCGGACTGCTGCTCCTGCTCTGCACCCTCGTGTACCTGCAGTCGAATGTCCTGGCGGGCATGCTGCCCGTCTAGAATCGCGGGCATGACCACTACTCCGCGCGTCTACTCCGTCGTCCTTGACTGGCTGGAGGAGCAGCTACGCTCCGGCGAGATCGTCATCGGTGACAAACTCCCAGGTGAACGCGCCCTCGCCGAGCAGTTCGGCATCTCCCGGGCGTCGGTCCGGGAGGCCACTCGCATTCTCGACGCCATGGGCCTCGTCCGCTCCGCCGTCGGTTCCGGCCCCAACGCCGGCGCCATCGTCATCTCCGAGCCCTCCGCCGCCTTGGCATGGGCCCTGCGGATGCATGTGGCCACCCGGGCGCTACCCGTCCGCGACCTCGTCCAGACCCGCCTCCTCCTGGAGACCCAGGCCGCCCGCGACGCCGCCGCCGCGCCCGACTCCGCGGAGCGCACCGACACCCTCACCCGCGCGGGGGAGATCCTCGACCACATGGATCACCCCGGACTGCCGGCCGCCGAGTTCCACTCCCTCGACGCCCAGTTCCACATCCTGCTCACCTCGCTGGCGGGCAACGTCGTCGTCGAGACGATGATGTCCTCCCTGCGTGAGGCCACCATCGGCTACATCCAAGAGATGGTGGCCACCCTGCCCGACTGGCCCGCCATCAGCCGGACCCTGCAGGAGCAGCACCGGGAGATCCTCGGGGCCGTCGAGAAGCGGGAGGGCGAGCGCGCCGCCGACCTGCTGCGCGACCACATCACCTGGTTCTCTCAGCTGGGGAGCTGATCCCGCACCACCTCCGCGAGGTGCCGCGCCCGACGACCCGTGCCCTGCTCGATCTGGGTGCGGCAGGAGAATCCGTCGGCGATGACCTCGCCCTCCGCGGCGCGCACGCGCGGGAAGAGCTCGCGCTCCCCCAGCGCCAGGGACATCTCGGCGTGCCCGGGTTCGAAACCCCAGTTGCCGGCCAGGCCGCAGCAGCCGGTGGCGATCTGCTCCTCCTCCACGCCGAGCGCCCGGAGGATCGCCGCCGAGTGCTCCGGCTGGCCCACACTGCGCTCGTGGCAGTGGACCTGCGTCAACGCCTGCCTCCCGGCCGCGGACACCCCGAGGTCGGCGAGCTGGGGCGCCACGAACTCCGCCCAGGAGACGGTGGCCTCCGCGAGGCGGGCGACGTCGGGGTCGTCGGTGAGGGAGGGGGCGTCGATAAGCATGGCGGTGCAGGAGGGCTCGACGGCGATGACGGGCAGCCCCCGGTCGAGGTAGGGGCGCATGACCTGCGCCGTCCTCTCCAGAACGCGGCGCACCATGCCGAGCTGGCCGGTGGAGTGCCAGGTGATCCCACAGCAGACGAAGCCGTCGGGGATCTCCACGCGGTGACCGAGCCGTTCGAGGACCTCGACGGCGGCCTGCGCGGCGGCCGCGTCCATGCGCGAGAAGGTGTCGGGCCACAGGACGACCGGTGTGCCGTCGGTGGCGGAGGGGGTGAGGCGGCCGTCGCGCAGCCGCGGCAGCGGGCGGCCCGGATCGACGCCGAGGATCCGCGCCATGCCCGGCGCGCGCAGCAGGAGTGCCGCGACCCGGCGCGGGATGAGGCGCAGGAGCAGCGGCAGCCAGCCGAGCACGTAGTGGACACGCGGGCGCGGGCGGCCCTGGTGGTGTTCGTGGAGGAACTCGGCCTTGTAGGTGGACATGTCGACGCCGACGGGGCATTCACTCGCGCACGCCTTGCAGGACAGACACAGGTCGAGCGCGTCGCGGACTTCCGCGGAGCGGAAACCCTCGAGGGTCTCGCCGCGCATCGCCTCCGACAGCAGGCGGGCGCGGCCGCGGGTGGAGTGCACCTCATCGCCCGTGATCTGGAATGACGGGCACATCGCCTCCGTCATCGATCGACACGACCCGACCCCGACGCACCGGTTCACCGCGTTGACCAGCGAACCGCGGTCCGTCGGCAGGGCGTGCACGGGCGTGACCTCGAGACGCCGCTGCTTCGGCCCCATCCGCAGGCCCTCCCCGAAGTCCTCCGCCCACACCAGCACGCCCGGATTGAACACCCGCTCGGGGTCGAAGATGAGCTTGAACTGCTCGAACACATCCCGCAGGGAGGGCGAGTACATCTGCCGCAGGAGAGAGGAGCGGGCGCGGCCGTCCCCGTGCTCGCCGGAGAGGCTGCCGCCGTGCTCGGTGACGAGGCGAGCGGCGTCACGCATGAACCGCCGGAAGGTGCGCAGCCCCTCCTCGGTCTCGAAGTCGAAGCTGATGCGCACGTGGACGCACCCCTCGCCGAAGTGCCCGAAGGGGATGCCGCGCAGCTCGTGGAACGCCAGGAGGTCGTAGAGTTCGCGCAGGTAGTCGGCGAGATTCTCGGGCGGGACGGCGGAATCCTCCCAGTTCGGCCAGGCCTCGCCGCCGTCGGGCAGCCGGGTGACGATGCCCGCCGCCGCCTCCCGGATCCGCCACAGCGCGCGCATCTCGTCCGGGTCCGTCACCACCCGCTTATCGACGCCGTGCCCGATCCCCGCCGCGCTCGCCGCCGCCTCCTCGGTCGTCGCCCCCGTGACCTCGCAGAACAGCCACCCGCCGGCGTCGGTGCCGGGCAGATCGGGGTCGGTGCCCAGCGCGTCGACGAGGTCGCCGCCCATGCCCTCCACCGTCGCGATCCCCGGGTGAGTGCGCAGTTGCGCACCCGCCGTGGCGGCATCGACGACCGTGTCGAAGGCCAGCACAGCCAGGGCCTTCGCCGGGGGGAGCTCGACCAGGCGGACCGTCGCCTGCGTGATGATCCCCAGCGTGCCCTCCGACCCCGCGACCGCCCGCACCGGGTTGGTCGCCAGGTGGTGCAGCCCGTACCCGGAGGACTGCCGGGAGAAGTGGCCCAGCTCATTGTCGATAAGCGTGCAGTGCTCCTCCGCCAGCCGCCGGAGCGCGGCGTCGATCACCGGGTCGTCGCACCCGTGTTCGTCGAGGGTGACGAGGCGGCCGTCGGCAAGCATCATCGTCACGGCGACGAGGTTGTCGGCGGTGGTCCCGTACGCGACGGAATGCGAGCCGCACGCGTTGTTCGCGATCATCCCGCCGATCGTCGCGCGGGAGTGCGTCGACGGATCCGGGCCGAAGGTCAGCCCGTGCTTCGCGACGGCCGCCCGCAGGTCATCGCAGATCACCCCCGGTTCCACCGTCGCGGTGCGCTGCTCCGGGTCGATCGACAGGATGCGGTTGAAATGGCGGGAGGTGTCGATGATGAGCCCCTCACCGATGGCGTTGCCCGCCACCGACGTGCCCCCGCCGCGGGCGACGACGGGCCAGCCCATCATGCGCGCGTGCCCGAGAGCCGCGCGGATGTCCTCCGTGTCGGCCGGCTCTGCGACCGCCGCCGGGATGCGCCGGAAGATGGAGGCGTCGGAACTGTACGCGGCGCGGGTCATCATGTCGGTGCGGAGGCGCATGATGTCTATTGTGCCTGCTCTCCGCGGTGATGTCGCGGCGATTTCGCGGTGATGTGGCGGCGTTGTGGCGGCGTTGTGGCGGCGCGCTACGCCGCTGCCCGGTAGTCCCGGGACTCGGCCCCCGGCACCAGCGCGGGTGCCGACGCCAACTCCGCCCGCAGTTCCCCCCGCAGACGGGTGACGATGTCCTCGTGATCGAGACTCCACTGCGCGGTGCGACGCGCGGTCACGGCCGCCCGGTCGGCGAACTCGTTGAGCAGATTACCGTTGTGACCGCGCACCCAGTGGATCCGAACGGTCACCCCCGTGGCCCGCAGGTCATGCAGCCGCTGCGCACACCGCGCCTCCTCCGGACTGCGCATGTACCCACCGAGCACGTCCCGGGAATTGAGCCGCGCCCACACCTTCTGCGAGTCGGTGAGGATGTCGATGACCGGCTTCCGCGAACCGTACTTGTCCAGCGCCGCCGAAACCGCGGCGAACTCGCCGGCCAGAACGGTGTCCGTCCGGGTGATGGCGGCATGCACCATGCCGGTCGACGTGGCCATCCCGAGACCGGTGAGCCTGCCCCTGCCACGGGAGGCGTCCGTCGCGATGACCAGCGGCATCTGCTTCCCCGGCACCTCCGGCAGACGGGCCATCCGCTCCTCCTCGAAGGCGTCGCGGCACGCGTTCCACGTGTCCGTGAGCTTCCCACCGCTGACGACATCCCGCACGATGAGCCCGGGGAAAGCGGCCGCCTGCTCGCGCAGCAGGTCGCGGACCACCAGGTCGGAGACGTAGACGATGAGGCCGGCCGCACCGTGCGCCGCCCACAGGCGGAGGAACTCGTCGATGACCAGCTCGCGGGCATTGCCCCCCGAATGCCAGCGCGTCGTGGGGTCCATCCCGTGGACACAGCTGGCCACCAGCACCTCCTCCCGGGAGGTACCCGACCGGAAACGACGGTGGTTGATGACGGCGACGGAGGTCTCAGTGGTGATGTTCATGCCGACAGTGTCGCCTGCGTCCCCGACATGTGACCTGTGCGAATAGAACGGGTGCGCGAGCTACCGGAACGGCACCTCACCGATCGCGCGCCGCAGCTTGCGGGTACGCAGGCGCTCCGGGTCCTCGGCGAGCGACTCCACGGCGCGGACCGCGCACATGACGTGCGCCTGCTTGGAGTTGGAGTAGAAGGCCTGCGCCTGGGCTGGCAGCTTCGGCACTGCGTGCAGCGGAAGGTCGGAGACGGACAGCAGTGTGCCGTAGGGGACGCGGTAGCGGTAGCCGTTGGCGGCCAGCACGCAGGATTCCATGTCGACGGCCGCGGCGGTGGAGCCGCGGAGGTTCTCCCACAGGTCACGCGGGGTGTGCCACTCCCAGTTGCGGTCGGCGGTGGACAGGACGGTGCCGGTGCGCATGAGGGAGTTGTCGTCGCCGTAGATCTCCTCGACGGCGGCCTCCAGTGCGATCTGGATCTCGGGGATGGCGGGGATGGGGATCTCGCGGGCGATGTGGCCGTCGAGGATGTTGTCCTGCCGCTGGTAGGCGTTGCCGAGGATGAGGTCACCGATGCGCATGCGGCCGTCCATGCCGGCGCAGTGGCCGATCATGATCCACGCCTCCGGGCGGAGTACCGCGAGGCAGTCGGTGATGGTCTTGGCGTTGGAGGGGCCGACGCCGATGTTGATCATGGTGATGCCGTCACCGTGGCGGGTGCACAGGTCATAGCGGGGCATCTGATAGCGGGAACCAAGGTCGAGGGAGGGGGCGTCGATACGTGAGGCGTTGTCGCGGGAGAGCTGGCGGCCACTCGGCAGCAGCAGGTCGGTGTAGCGGGAGCCGTCGCGGTTGAGTTCGCCGAGACCGAAGTCGACGAACTCGGTGGTGTGCATGTCATAGTTGGTGAACAGGATGAAACGCTGCAGCGTCTCCACCTCGATGCCCGTGTAGTGCTCGATGCGGGCGCACGCGATGTCGAAGCGTTGCGGGCCGAAGTGGAACAGCGGCTTCTCGACGCCGTGGAACGCCTCCCATTCCCCGTCGACGATGCCGTCGTGGACGTCGTCGAGCGTGGGGCGCGGGATCTCCGCGGCACTGTCCCCGGCGCGGCGCGCCTCGGAGATGCCCTCGATGCCGCGGATGTACTCCGGCGGGATTCTCTCCGACGAGGGGCCGATGAAGATCTCGCACGGGTAGTTGTCCGTCAGGCGGGTAAGCTGTTCGCGCAGGTAGTCGCGGATGATGTGCGGCTTGGAGAGGGTGGCCGAGTAGCGGCCGGCCTCGTCGACGTAGCCGAAGGGTTCGTTGCGGTCGATGGGGCGCCAGGACTTCACGTCCACGATGATCTTGGGGTAGGTGACATCGCGGTAGTCGTCGTAGGTGCCCTCCTCGAGGATGGTGTGGGCCAGGGCGGTCGCGTGGTCATAGAGCTCGACGAGACCATCGACGGCCTCGTCGACATCGTGAACCTGTTCCATGGGGGCCAGCCTAGCGGGATTCCCCGGAATCCACTGAGGCGGGAACCGGGGTGAACCACCACGTCCACCGGTTCCCGCCTCGAGCGCAGAAGAGTATGGAGCTGCCTAACTGTCGATGTGCCTCCCGGGGGTTCGTGAGCTGTTGAAGTGACCAACAGTGACTTTAGGTTACCCTTCGCTGTCTAGGGTTCGGGCGAAATTACTGCGCGGGACCCGCGGCAGGCTCGCGCTCCGCGCCGAGGCGGGCGTCGATACGCAGCAGACCGGCGCCGTCCTCTCCCACCATCTTCAGCTGGTCGATGATGCCGCCGACCGTGTCCTCCTCCTCGATCTGCTCGTTGAGGAACCAGTTGATCAGGGTGCGGGAGTCGAAATCCTGCACCTCCTCCGCCACCCGCGCCAGATTCCGGATCATGTCCGACACCTTCTGCTCGTGCTCCAAGGCGATGGTGAACGCGTCGAGGGCGGAACCGACCTGCAGGTCCGGGATCTCGATGCTCGCCAGCTTCACGTGCTCACCGCGCGCCAGGATGTGGTCCGCGATCTTCTCGGCGTGCACACGCTCCTCGTCGGCCTGCGCCGACATCCACGTACTCATGCCGTCGAAGGACAGGGCCGAGAGCTCATAGGAGAGCTGCTGGTAGATGAGCGCCGCCTCATGCTCGGCGGTGACCTGCTTGTTCAGGGTGTCCAGGAGTTTCTCGTTGATGTTCATGGCTCCATGCTAGGGAGATTTGTGGCGGGTGTCACTGAAAACTCTTCGTTAGGCTGGGCACATGGCCGCCGACTACCTTGCTGATCTCACCCGCGACCTCAACGACAAGCTCCACCGGTTCCGCCCCACGAGAAGCGAGAACGACGCCCCGGCCCGCGTCCCCACCAAACCCGACCTCCCCCTCGCCGCCCGCCTGCCCGCCCGCGGCCACTACGAGGACGACTGGCGCGCCCGCCCCACACCCGAACGACCCTGGCCGGTCATCCTCATCCACGGCACCGGTGACACCAACGGCATCTGGCAGAACCTCGCGGTCGACCTGCGCGAGGACGGGTGGGCCGTGTTCGCGCCGGAGTTCGGGCACCGCTGCACCGACCGCGTCGAGGAATCCGCCGAGCAGGTCGGCGCCTACATCGACGTGGTCATGCGGGTCACGGGCGCTCGGCAGGTGATCCTCGTCGGACACTCCCAGGGCGGGATCCTGGCCCGCTACTGGATGCGCATCCTCGACGGCGCCACGAAGGTCAAGCACCTGGTCACCCTCGGCGCCCCCAACCACGGGACGACGATGGGCGGGATGCTGTCGTCCATCGCCAACACGAAGTTCGGTGAATCCATGATGGCGTCCGCGATCTCCTCGTGGTTCGGCCCCTCGGGTTTCCAGCTCATCACCGGGCACCCGCTGCTCGACGAGATCAACTGCGACGGCGACACCGAGGAGGGCGTCGGCTACACCAACATCGCGACGAAGTTCGACACCATCATCCAGCCGTTGGAGACCTGCTTCCTGGAATCGGATGACCCGGACGCGGACATCACGAACATTGTCGTCCAGGACCTCGAACCGAAGTCGATGGTGCTCCACGTGGACCTGCCGGGGGACGCGCGGGTGCGCAGGATCGTGCGTGACGCCCTCGACGGGATCGAGGTCTGACCGGGGCGCGTTGTGCCGTACTCCGATGTCTCGGAGGCTCGACGTTTCCCCAGGTCGATTCTCGCCCTCCGTCACAGAGGAGTACGCGACAACGCGGGTTACAGGCCCAGCTCGTCCAGGAGCGCATCGAAGGCCGGGGCCACCGGGGTGCGCCACAGGACATCGACACGGGTGTCGGCCCGCCCGGGGCCACCGTTGACCACCGCCACCCGCTTACCCTGCCGACGGGCCTCAAGGACGAAGCGGTACCCGCTCATCACAGCCAGCGAGGAACCCACGACCAGCAGCGATGCCGCGTGATCGAGCATCGCGGCGGCCCGCTCCTTGCGCGCGGCGGGCACCGGCTCACCGAAGTACACCACGTCCGGCTTGAGCCGCACCGACCCGCAACGCACGCAGCCCACCATGACGAAACGGTCCACCGCCGACTGCGGCAGCGTGACGTCGCCGTCCGGGTTGACCATCGACGGGTCGAAGGCAATGGACGCCAGGTACCCGGGGTTGGCCGCCTCGAGACGTTCGCCGAAGATGCGCCGGTCCTCACGGTGGCCGCAGTCGAGGCACATGACGGTGTCGAGGTCGCCGTGGAGGTGGAGCAGGTTGCCGGAGCCGGCGGCGCGGTGCAGGCCGTCGACGTTCTGGGTGACCACGCCGCTGAGGTACCCGGCGCGCTCGAGTTCCACGAGGGCGAAGTGGGTGCGGTTGGGGGAGGTGTCGTCCATCTGTCGCCACCCGACGAAAGAGCGCGCCCAGTAGCGGTGCGAGGCCGCCGGGTCGTGGCTGAACTCCTGGTACGTCATCGGCCGGTGGCGGCTGAGGGAGCCACGTGGCCCGCGGTAGTCGGGGATGCCGGAGTCGGTGGACACGCCCGCCCCGGTGAGCACCAGCGCCGAACCCTCCGCCAACTGCCTCGCCACCTGCGGCAACGCCAGCTCCGGCGGAGTCGGCTCGGCAGTTTCCGCCACGACCCGTCGGATCGACCGCAGCGCCGAGCGGTGCGAATCATTGATCGCGGGGTCGAAGAAGGCGTGGTCGGCGGTCACGCCCCCACCCTAACGGCCGTCGCGCGGAATCCGGAGTCCTTCTGGCTGATTCCTTGGGGCTTCGTACCCCCTTGCACCAAAGATGACGCCGACGATTCAGTCCGCGGAGCGGAAATATTCGGCGACGGCGCGGCCGATGCCGGTGGCCGCCCCCGTGATGAAGATCGATGGCATAGGTTGAAGCGTATGACGTTCCCCGCAGCCCGGCACGCACAATCGCAGTGGTCCGCCACCCCCGTCGCCGACCGCAAGGCCATCATGCTCGCCTTCCACGACCTGGTGCTCGAGAGGCAGGTGGAGCTGCTCGACATCGTCCAGGAGGAGACGGGCAAGTCCCGCGCCGACGCCTTCAACGAGGTCATCGACGTCGCGATGACCGCCCGGCACTACGCCTACCGCGCCCCGCGGCTCCTCAGCCCGCAGCGCGCCAAGGGGGCGTTGCCGCTGCTCACGAGCACCCACGTGGAGCGCGCGCCGAAGGGTGTCGTGGGTCTCATCGCCCCGTGGAACTACCCGCTGTCCCTGGCGATCTCCGACGCGATCCCGGCGCTGCTGGCCGGCAACGCCGTGGTGCTCAAGCCGGACGAGAAGACCACCGGCACCGCCCGCCGGGCACTCGCACTCCTCGAGGAGGCGGGCCTGCCGACCGGTCTCATGCAGATCGTCGAGGGCGGCGCCGAGGCCGGGCAACGCGTCGCCGCCGCATGCGACTACCTCATGTTCACCGGGTCGACGGCGGTCGGTCGGACCCTGGCGGCGCAGGCCGGCGAACGGCTCATCGGCTTCTCGGCGGAACTCGGCGGCAAGAACCCGCTCATCGTGTTGCCGTCGGCGGATCCTGTGACGGCGGCCCGCGGCGCGGTGGGTGCGTGTTTCTCCAACACCGGCCAGCTGTGCATCTCGGTGGAGCGGATCTTCGTCCACGAGTCGGTCGCGGACGCATTCAACACCGAGTTCGTCGCCGCCACCGAGGCGCTGCGCCTCGGTCCGGGCTGGACCGACGACATCGGCCGCCTCATCAGCGAGGAGCACCTCGACCGCGTCGCCGCGCTGGTCAGCGCCGCCGTCGCACACGGCGCCCGCGTGCTCACTGGCGGCACGCACGAGGGCCTGTACTACTCCCCGACCGTGCTTGTCGACGTCCCCCACCACGCCGATCTCCATGACCGGGAGGTGTTCGGCCCGGTCGTCTACATCGAGACCGTCAGCTCCGTCGACGAGGCCGTGACCAGGGCCAACGACAGCGACTACGGGCTCAACGCCTCCGTGTGGGGGGCCGTGCGCGAGGCCCGCGAGGTGGCCTCCCGCCTGGAGGCCGGCACCGTCAACATCAACGAGGGATTCGCCGCGGCGTGGGCCTCCGTCGACGCCCCGATGGGCGGCTGGAAGCAGTCGGGCGTGGGGCGTCGACACGCGGACGAGGGCCTGCTGAAGTTCACCGAGTCACGCACCGTGGCGGTGCAGCGGCTGGTGCCCCTCAGCGGGCCCTCGGGTGTGCCGCGCGAGAAGTACGCGGCAGCGTTGACGACGGCGCTGCGGCTGGGCCGGCGCCTGCTTCGTTAGGGTTCGTCCTGGACGGGAGCGGCGGGCGTCTCGCCCTCCGGCTCCTGCTCCTCGTCAGCACGCTCGACCGCCTGCTCGGCGACGTCCTGCATGCTCTCCGAGGCCTTCTCCTCCGGGTCACCCGTGGTCATCCGGAAGGCGTTGACGTTCTCCCCGTCGTGGTCTGGAGTGGTCATGATCATCGGGCCGGCGGGGTGTCGGGGCTCGGCTGGTTCGGGTCCGCCAGGTCACCCGGGTCAGCCTGCTGCTCGGCGTTCGGACGGTTGGAACCGATGCGGTCATCGACGGCGTCGCGCGCCTTCTGGATGTGATCCGCCTTGTCCTCACCGAAACGGTCGGTGGCGCGGCGCTGCGCGTCGTCGAGGAACTCGTCGGTGCGGCGCTCACCCTCCTCGGACTTCAGGTAGTCGTTGGCCTTGTTCTTGGCGTTCTCGAAGATGCTCATGGCCCCGACCGTAGCCACGGGGATGTGGCGCCTGCCACCTTCCGGCGGGGTTGTTACGCGATGTTTATAGCTCCCGCTCAGCGCATCGGCGGGATGGGGTTGCCCTCCTCCACCGCGTCGGAGGTGGGGAGATCGAGGTCGGTCCCCGAGTCGGAGTCGTCGGCGAGGCGCTTGTCCTCGCCCTTGAACGCGCGGTTGACGTCCTCCGGCTGCTCGGGGTCGGGCTGGGTGAGATGGTCGGCGGTGTCGGCGACACGCTGCTTCCCGTCCTCGGTCACGAGATAGTCGGCTGCCTGGTCCTGTGCTTTCTCGAACTTGTCCATGACCCGGGGCTACCGAGATTCGCTAGATGTCGAACAGCACCGAGTCCAGCTCCCCGTGGCGGGAGCATTCCGCCAACCATCCCATGGGCCTGACCTGCACCTTCATGCGTCGGCCACAGAGCTGGCAGTAGCGCGGCGGTTCCAGGCCGGCGGCCGCCCCGACGGACAGGGGGCGGTCCTCCACACCCATCTCGGCACCGGTGTTCGGGTGGAAGAGAGGGGCCTCCCCGGCGGCGCAGGCGGCGGCGAGGTCGCCCATCAGATGACCTGGCCGACGGCCTTGATCGGGATGCGCAGGCCCTCGAGCATGTCGACGTCCTTCTCCATGGGGCGGCCCAGGGTGGTGAGGTAGTTGCCCACGATGAGGGCGTTCGCCCCGCCCTGCAGACCCTTCTCGACGCCGAGGTCGCCGAGGGTGAGCTCGCGGCCACCGCCGAAGCGGAGGGTGGCCTTCGGCATGGCCAGCCGCAGCATGGCGGTGGCCTTGAGGGCCTCGGCGGCGTCGATGAGCGGGCGGTTGGCGAAGGGGGTGCCGGGGCGGGGATCGAGGAAGTTGATGGGAACCTCCTCCGGGGCGAAGGCGGCGAGCTGGACAGCGAATTCGGCGCGCTGGGCGAGTGTTTCGCCCATGCCGAGGATGCCGCCGGTGCAGACCTCGATGCCGGCGTCGCGGATCATCTCGAGGGTGCGGTGGCGCTCGTCCCACGTGTGCGTGGTGGCGACGCGCGGGAAGAAGGAGCGCGCGGACTCGAGGTTGTGGTTGTAGCGCTTGACGCCGGCGGCCTTGAGGCGCTCGACCTGCTCCCGGGTGAGGATGCCCACGGAGACCGAGACGTGGATGTCCACCTCGGCGTACACGGCGGCGACGGCCTCCTCGAGCTGGACCATGAGGCGCTCGTCCGGGCCCTTGACCGCGGCGACGATGCAGAACTCGGTGGCACCGGACTTTTGCGTCTGCTTCGCGGCCTCGACGAGCTCGGCGATGTCGAGCTGCACCGCACGCACCGGGGATTCGAAGAGGCCGGACTGGGAGCAGAAGTGGCAGTCCTCGGGGCAGCCGCCGGTCTTCAGCGAGATGATGCCCTCGATCTCCACCTCCTCGCCGCACCAGCGCAGGCGCACCTGGTGGGCGAGGTCGAGCAGCTCGGGGAGGTGGGTGTCGTCGAGTTCGAGGATCTCGAGCAGCTCGGGCTCGGTGAGGCCCTCGCCCTTGTCGAGGGCGGTCTCGCGGGCGCGGGTGAGGATGTCGGGGGTCATGCGGCTCCTTGCGTTGAACGGTGTTCAATGCAGTGTAGCCGAAGGGTTGAACGGTGTTCAGTGGGTGCCCGGCGCGGAATGCAAAAGCTGGCGGGGCGAAAGATCATATCTCAGCCCCACCAGCAAAAATGCAGAAACCTGACCGGTGTTCAGGTCAGGTTCTGCACACGGCTGGACGCTAAAAGCGGAAGATCGCTCCCGCCGCACGCTCCTCGTTGAAGGTTGGGACGACGTCGACGGTGCCGCTGTTGCGCAGGGTGTGGACGACGGCGGCGTCGAGATCCGCGGCCTTCGAGGCGTCACCCAGGGTGTTCTCGCGCAGCGCCAGCGTGGTGAGCACGAGGGTGTCGACGCGGCCGTGCTCCGCCTCCTGCCCGATCTTCGTGGCGTCGTGCGTGGCCTTGCCGGTACCGAGATTCTCGCCGAAGCGCTCGAGCAGATCGTCGTGACGCTTGTCCGCCTCGGCGGAGGCCAGCGGCCACGCCTTCTCGTGGAGCTCCGCTGCGCTGAGGTGGTCGGGGTTGCCGGAGACGGTGTCGTCGAGAAGCTGCACGTTGGGGAGGTAGTCCTTGACGCCGCCGCGGTGCTCGTCGACGGCCGCGAGGATGAGCGGGCGGTCGTCGTTGGTGAAGCGCGTGTTGAGGGCCTTGGCCACGTCGCGCAGGAAGCTGTCGCGGACCACACCCTCGCCGGTGTCGTGGCCGTGGGCGGGTGCGGAATCACCGGCCTGGTGCTGGAACTGCGGCTCACGGGTGTAGTAGTCGGAGTCGTCGGTGGAGGCCGGCGCGTCGCCGATGTCCAGCTCGGACAGGGAGTTGCGGTCGCCCTCGAACAGGCGGACCTTGTCCTGGCTCACGGCCAGCACGAGGAACGGCATGTCATCGGCGACGAGCGGCAGCAGCGGGCGCAGGTTCGCGTGCTCACCGACGCTGACCTGGGCCTGGCCGTCGAGCGTGGTGCGGAAGGTGCGGGTGCCGGACGGGGAGGCGAAGATCGCGAGCGCGTCGGCCTGACGCTGCCAGAAAGGCTCATCATCGGCCAGCGCAGCGACCTCTGCAAGCAGGGCATCGGCGTCGACGTCCGGGAAGGACTCGGCGAGCCGGGCGCGGGCATCACCGAGCAGCGGCTTGAGCTGACGGGAATCGTTGACGGTCTCCGGGCCACCGCGGTGGGTCGGGACGAGGAGGGAGACGACCGGGCCCTCGAGCTCGGCGAGGGCACGCAGGTCATCGTGGCGGACGGCGTCAATGTTGGGATCAATCAGTGCGTTGTTCATGGTTCCACGCTACTGAAATCCAGGTCACAGGAAGTTAACAATGTCCCCGCTCGGGCACTTGGATGATTTTCATTCATCAGGCCTGCTGGGAGAACACGTGTTTCGTACCGATCGGTCTTTTCTTTTTGAACCGTGCCGTCTACAGTGATGGCGGAAATAGTCATATCAGACAACCCCAGGACAACATCATGCAGCTCACCCGCCCAGCCGCCCTGCTCGGCACCGTCACCCTCGCCCTGACTCTCGCCGCCTGCGGCTCCGACACCGCAGGTGACGACAAGACGATCCGCGTCGGCGTCTCCCCCGGCCCCTACTCCGTCCTCTTTCAGGACGGCATCGACCCGATCCTCAGTCAGGACGGCTGGACCATCGAGTACACGAACTTCTCCGACCTGCAGCAGGCCACCACCGCCGTGCAGGAAGGCGCCGTCGACCTCAATGTCGACCAGCACTCCGCCTACATGGAGGTGTTCAACCGCGAGAAGGGCGCGGACCTCGACCACTTCACCGAGATCCCGACCGTCCCCGCCGGCCTCTACTCCGAGCGCCACGACTCTCTCGACGCAGTGGCCGAGGGCCAGAGCGTCGGCATTCCGCAGGACGCCTCCAACGCCGCCCGCGCCTACAACATCCTCGCCGACGCAGGCTGGATCACCCTGAAGGACGGAGCCGACCCGGCGCTGCTCACCGAGAACGACATCGAGGACAACCGCTACAACCTCGACATCCAGGTCATGGACTCCGCCACCATCCCGCGCGCGCTGCCAGACCTCGACTGGGGCGTCATTCCCGGCTCGATGAGCTACGCCTCGAAGGTCGACCCCAACCTGCAGCTCTTCCAGGAGAAGCTGCGCCCGGAGCTCATCCTCGTCGCCGTCACCCGCGCCGATGAGATCGGTGAGGAATGGACCGACGCCGTCGCCGCCGCCTACCGCGACGAGTCCTTCCACGAGTTCCTCGACGCCGAGAACGTCAACGACTACTGGTTCGTCCCGGACTCCATCAAGTAATGTCCGCCGTCACCTTCGAGCACGTCACCCGCCGCTACGGGGACATCACCGCCCTCGACGACGTGACCTTCACCGTTCCCTCAGGCTCCATCTACGGGGTCGTGGGCACCTCCGGCGCGGGTAAGTCCACCCTGCTGCGTACGGTCAACGGTCTGGAGACCCCGAGCGAGGGCACCGTCACCGTGCTCGATCGTGACCCGGCCAGGCTCCAGCAGTCCGGTCTGCGATCCCTGCGTCGGGAGGTCGCGATGATCTTCCAGCACTACAACCTGCTCGGCTCCCGGACCGTCGCGGAGAATGTCGCCATGCCCCTACGGCTGGCGGGGACCGCGAAGGAGGACGTCGACAAGCGGGTGTCGGAGGCCCTGGACCGCGTCGGCCTGGCTGACCGCGCCCACCACCGCCCGCGTCAGCTCTCCGGCGGGCAACGCCAACGCGTCGGCATCGCCCGCGCCCTGGTGACCAACCCCCGGGTCCTGTTGTGCGACGAACCGACGAGCGCGCTGGACCCCATCACCACCGCGCAGATCCTCGACCTGCTGGTGCGAATCAACGAGGATCTGGGGATCACCATCCTCATCATCACCCACCAGATGGACGTCATCGCCCGCATCGCCGATCATGTGGCGGTCCTCGAGGGCGGCCAACTGGTCGAAAACGCCCCGGTCGAGGAGATCTTCGCCCGCCCACAGGCACGCCTCACCAGGCGATTCGTGGAGACCGTCGTGCCGCAGAAGCTACCGGAGACGCTGGCGGATGAGGTCCGGTCCGGCCGGGCCGGCACCGTTGTCCGGGTGGTCCACGAGGCCGGTGCGGGCAGGTCGGTGCTGCGTGACGTCGAGAAGCTCTTCGACGTCGAGGCCGACCTGCTCCACGCCACCGACGCGCCCCTCCGCCACACGACGGTGGGCACCCTCGTGCTGGGTCTGCACGCACCGGGCGCCCGCGTGTCCCAGGCTCTGCAATGGCTCTCCGATCAGGAAGGACTCACCGTGGAGGTGCTCCCGTGACCGAACTTTTCGACACCCGCGTCACCGTCCAGCAGTACATCGACGCCGGATGGGAGACCCTCTACATGGTGGGTGTCTCCCTGTTCATCGGCTCGCTCGCGGGCATTCCGCTGGCGCTGCTGCTGGTGATCACCCGTCCGGGCGGGTTACGGCCCCAGCCGGTCACCTACCAGGTGACCAATATCCTGGTGAACATCATCCGTTCGGTGCCCTTCATCATCCTCATGGTGGCCATCGTGCCGCTGACCAGAGCCATCACGGGGACCTCCATCGGCACAACCGCGGCGCTGGTCCCGCTGACCATCTACATCGCGCCGTTCATCGCCCGACTCATCGAGGCATCCCTGCTGGAGGTCGGACCCGGCATCCTCGAGGCCGCCGAGTCGATGGGCGCGACGATGTGGCAGACGATCCGCTGGTTCATGCTCCCGGAGGCACGCGCCTCGATCATCCTCGCGCTGACCACCTCCACGGTGGGACTCATCGGCGCCACGGCCATGGCCGGCACAATCGGAGGTGGCGGCGTGGGCGATCTGGCGATCTCCTACGGATACCAGCAGTTCGACACGTTCGCGATGCTCGCGACCGTCATCATCCTCATCATCGTGGTGCAGGGAATCCAGTCCCTGGGCAACTGGTTGGCCCGCCGCGCCCGGGATTAGGGTTGGACGCATGCCGCTTTACGACGACACCCTCGCCCTCCTCCGCGAGCTGATCCGCAACGCCTGCGTCAACGACTACACCCCCGGCTCCGGCCAGGAGGTGCGGAACGCGGACACCCTCGAGCGCTTCTTCGCCGACACCCCCGGCATCACCATCGAGCGCTACGAGTCGGCGCCGGGACGCGTGAGCATCGTCGTCACCCTGGAGGGCACGGACCCGTCCGCCGAGCCACTCACCTTCCTCGGCCACACCGACGTCGTCCCCGTCGACGCCGACCGCTGGACCGTCGACCCCTTCGGCGCCGAGATCATCGACGGCCGCCTCTACGGCCGCGGCGCCATGGACATGCTGTTCATCACCGCCACCCAGGCCGCCGTACTGCGCGACGCCGCCCGCTCCGGCCGCCCCACCGGCACGCTCACCTTCGTGGGCGTCGCCGACGAGGAGTCGCGCGGCACCCTCGGCGCAAAGTGGCTCTCCGAGGAGCACCCCGAGGCGTTCTCCTGGCGCAACACACTCTCCGAGACCGGTGGTTCGCACCTGCCGATCGCCGACGGTTCCGACGCCCTCGTCATCGTCGTCGGAGAGAAGGGCGCCGCCCAGCGTCGCCTCCACGTCACCGGCGACGCCGGCCACGGCTCCAACCCTTACGGCCGCGAGTCGGCGATCGCGAAGATCGGCGAGGTCGCCCGTCGCATCTCGCTCATCGACGTCCCCGTCTCCCAGGACCCCCTCTGGCAGGGCTTCGTCCGCGCCTTCCGCTTCGACCCCGCGATCGAACGAGCGCTTCTCGACGGCACCGACGACACCGCCTTCGAGCACTTCGGCGACCTCAAGCGTTACGCCCACGCCCTGTCCCGCCTGACAATCTCGCAGACCATCCTCCGTGCGGGCACCGCCATCAACGTCCTGCCCTCGTCCGCGACCCTCGACCTGGACATCCGCCCGTTGCCGGGCACCACGCAGGACGAGGTCGACGCCATCCTCGCCGACGCCCTGGGCGACATGTACCACGACGTCCGCATCGAGCGCCTCATCTGCGAACCGGCCACGGTCTCCCCCACCTCCGGTCCGCTGTACGACGCCCTCGTGGCCACCTTCAACGAATTCTTCCCCGGCGTGCCCGTCGTCCCGACGATCGCCGCCGGCGGTTCCGACCTGCGCTTCGGCCGCCGCCTGGGCGGCAACGGCTACGGCTTCGCCCTGCATGCCCGCGAGCGCACCCTGGGTGACGTGTTCCACCTGCTCCACCACCACGACGAGTACATCGAGCTGGAGGACGTCGACCTCACAGTCAAGGCGTACCGCTCCCTGGTGCGCCGCTTCTGCGGGGTGTAGGCGACGGGGCGTACCGAATTCACCCCGTCGAAAAGAGTGCCCTTTCGCACCCGGGGACAGTGAACTCGACGGGTTGAATTCGCCCGGCTCCGATCCAGCTGCCCGAGCGGCGCCTCAATAAGCGGTGGGTTCCGGGGGCCGGGGGCGGGCGTCGGAAAGCATCTGGGAACCGTCACACCTGGGTATGAGTGCTGCGGGATCGGCGAACCCGTGGGAAGATCAAGGCTCTGACACACCCCACGCTCCCAAGGACCTTGTCCTGCGCCACTTCTTCTCCCGCCGCAACACCCTCGCGGTGACCGCCGTCGGTGCCTCAGCCGCCCTCCTCGTCGCCTGCTCTGAGCCGGCCGAGGACACCGCCACCACCGACGCCCCCGCCAGCACCGCGGCCGCCACCGGTGAGACGACCACCATCACCGTCTACACCTCCGAGCCGGAGGAGAAGGTAGACGAGATCAACGCCGCCTTCGAGGCCGCCAACCCCGACATCAAGGTCGAGGTCTACCGCGCCAGCACCGGTGACCTCAACGCGCGCATCGCAGCCGAGAAGGAGTCCGGCTCCATCGAGGCCGACGTCCTGTGGGCCGCCGACTCCGCCACCTTCGAGACCTACAAGGCCGCCGGCGACCTCGCCGAGCTGCAGGACGTCGACACCGCCGACCTCATCGAGGAGGCCGTCGACGCCGACAACCATTACGTGGGCACCCGCATCATCCCCACCATCATCGCCTACAACACCGACATCATCGACGAGGCCGACGCCCCGCAGTCCTGGGCCGACCTCGTCGACCCGGGCAGCGGCAGCGCGTGGCGCTCGCCCGCGCCATCGTCGCCGACCCCACCGTCCTGCTTCTCGACGAAGCCCTCTCCGCCCTCGACGAGCCGCTGCGCGACAGCCTCCGCCGCGAACTCGTCTCGCTCACCCGCCGCGAGGGCCTGACCACGGTGCATGTCACGCACGACCGCGCCGAGGCGCTGTCCATCGCCGACCGGATCGTCGTCCTCGGCGAGGGACGCATCCAGCAGATCGCCGCCCCGGCCGAGCTGGTCTCGCGCCCGGCCACCGCCGAGGTCGCCGCGTTCATCGCGGACGCCACGCTTCTGGACGCCGCCTCCCTCCCCGTCGAGCCCTCCGAGATCATCGGCAGCGGTGAGACCCTGACGCTGGCGGTGCTGCCGCACATGGTGGAGGTCCTGCCCCCGGGGGAGGACGGGATCCCCGCGCAGGTGCGTTCCGTGCTCTACGACGCCGGCGACTGGTCCCTCACGCTCGACGCCCTGGACACGGTGTTCCGGGCGACGGTGCGCGGGACGCGCCCGGAGGTCGGGGAACCGGTGACGATGCATGTCACCGGGCCGCTGGGGTACCGGAGCTGACGCGGCGGCGGCCCCGGGCCCTGAGGCATTTCACGTCAGGGATATCCGGGCAGTGATAGGTCGAGTAACCCGGCTGCTCCCCGGCAGTCCCAGTCGATCCACACATGAGGTGCTGTACCTGAGGTGATATGCCTGGCGTGACCCCACCCGCCCGCCGGGCGGTGCCAGTCCTACCTGGCAGCGTGGCCGGCGCGACGTCGCAAAGCAGAAGTCCCCGCGAGGACCGCGACCATGAGCACGATGACGAGCACCGCCATGACCGGCATTCCGAACATCGAGACCACCGGGCCGGCGATGACGCCGCCGAGGGCGCCGGTGAGGTTCATCGTGAGGTCGGAGCGGCCCTGCAGGCCGGCCTTCTGCTCGGGCGGGGCGGCCTTGGCGACGACCGCGGAGGAGCCGACCAGCGTCGAGGACCAGCCCAGGCCGAGCAGCAGGAGGGAGACGACGACGATCGTCTCGTTGCCCGACCACGGGATGAGCAGCGCCGCGGCGATGAACGTGCCGCCCAGGCCGAGCAGCATCGTCGGGCGCGCGCCCCACTTGTCGGCCAGCCAGCCGAACACCGGCGCCAGGCCGTACATGCCGCCGACGTGGAAGGACACCGTCAGGCCGATGAGCGTCATCGACGCGCCGTGGCCGTGCATGTGGACGGCGGTCATGGACATGATGGCGATCATCGCGAAGTGGCTGAACGCGTTGGTGATGATCGCCGACGCCACCACCGGGTACTCCCGCAGGTTCGCCTTCGGCTGCTTGCCCTTCGCCGCCACGGGCGCGGGCTCCGGGCGCAGCATGATCTGGAGGACGAGGATCGCCACCCACTGCGCCGCGATGCACACCAGGTAGGCGCCGGAGAAGCTGGCCAGGCCGAGCGCGTCGCCGAGGCGTTCCGTCGGGTCGAAGAGGTTGGGCCCCAGGATGGCGCCGATCGTCGTCGACCACACCACCAGGGAGATGTCGCGCCCCTTGTGTCTCTCGTCGGCGGCGTCCGCGGCCGCGAACCGGGCCTGCAGGTTCATCGCCACGGCCGCGCCGAGGAAGAAGAAACCGATGAGCAGGAAGGGGTACAGCCCGCTCTGCGCCGCGAACAGGGCCGACAACGCGCCCACGGAACCCAGCGCCAGGCCGATGCTCAGCGACGCCCGCCGCCCCCGCCGGTTGACGATCGCCGCCAGCGGCATCGCCCACAACGCCGCACCCACGGTGGTCACCGTCGACGCGGCGCCGCCCCACGCATCACCCGCCATGTCCGCGGACAGCAGGGCACCCATGGAGTAGGTCACTCCGTGCGCCAGGCCCGCCATGACCTGGGCGATCATGAGGGCGGTGAGGACGCGGCGTCGAGAAGCGGCTGGTGGCATGCCGCCACCCTAAGTTACTGGGTGCACAAAGGCGCGACATCCCCACGGCCGCCGTCCATCGGGACGGTGAGGAACAGGCACGAGTTCCAGCCGCGGGACTCGACGACGCCCCGCACGTGCGACCACTGCTCAGGTGAGAGGCCCGGGGTGCGGGAGAGCACGAAGCCGGAGAGGCGGTTCGGGTCACCGACCACGGCCAGGGAGTAGTCCTCCTCCAGGTGGGTGACGCGGTAGTTGACCGGGCCGTCCTCATCCTGGAAGGGCACGCCGGGGAAGTTGACGCGCAGGGAGGCGTCGGAGCGGACCGACGCGGTGCCCTCGATGACCGAGGGCGGCCCGAAGAGCGTGCCGCAGGAGTTGCGGACGGAGATGGCCTCCTCGTCGATGACGCCGTATTCGGCGGTGGTGTTGTGCGCGCACTGCAGCGTGTAGGGCTGCGGCAGGGCGGCGACCTGGTACCACTGGCCGGCGTAGCGCTCGAGGTCGACAGCCTGGTCGGTCTCGGGGAGTTCGCCGCCGGGCAGGGAGGAGCCGGCGGGGATGAGCTGGGAGGAGGCGCCGCCGAGGCGGCCGCCGTCGAGAAGTTCCTGCGCGTTGGCGACGGGCGTGAGCAGCGCGGCGCCGAGGGCGAGGGTGGACAGGGCGGTGAGCATGCGGCGCATGTGTCTACCTTTCTTGAGGAGTTACCTCCGACACTACATGTACGATGATTCATCTGTTCGTAGGTTGGAGGCATGACATTCCGCGTCCTGCTCGCCCTTCCCCTCGCCGGACTCCTCGCCGCCTGCACCGCACCGGGTCCGGCCCCTGAGGCGGAACCCGGGCCCGAACCCGTCACGTACGACCACTACGTCGCCCTCGGTGACTCCTTCGCCGCGATGGGCAGCCGCAGCGCCACCACCACCGGGCCCTTCGAGTGCTTCCGCTCCGTGGACAACTACCCCTCGCTCGTGCTTGCCGACGACCGCGTCACCGCCGGCGAGGACGTCACCTGTTCCAGCGCCGTCACCGCCGACATCCCCGGCCAGGCCGCCGCACTCACCCCGGACACGGACCTGGTCACCCTGTCGATCGGCGGCAACGACATCCGCTTCGGCGAGATCGCCGCGTGCTTCCGCCGCGCCCTCACCGAACCCCTCGACTGCCCCACCCTTCTCGACGCCCCCGTGAGCGAGCAGCTCAGCACCGTCCCCGGGAAACTCGACGAGATCCACACCCTCATCGCGGAGACCAGCCCCGGCGCCCGCGTGATCGTCACGGGCTACCTCCCGCTGGTCGCCGCCGGTGAATGCCCACAGCTGGCGACGATCCCGGAGGAGCACCGCGCCTGGGCGGTGTCGCTCACCGACCGGATCAACGACGTGGTCCGTGAGGCGGCCGAGCGCCACGGTGCGGAATTCGTCCTGCCCGCCGACGCCGCCGCACATTCCGCGTGTGCCGCCCCGGCCGAGCGGTGGACCGACATCATCGGTAACGAGACCGACGCCTACCCCATGCACCCCACGCCCGTGGGCCAGCGCGCGATGGCGGACGCGGTGGTCGATCAGATCTGAAAGTAGAGCGGGGCGTGCAGCTCACACCCGGGATTGAAGGGGTGTCCGCACTGCGGGCACGCTGCGGCGGCCGAGTACGCCGCATAGTCCATCGCGTGCGAGCAGGCCCCGCACAGCACCGACGCCTGCGCGTCCACCGGCATCCGCCCGAAGGGGTGGTCCGCCAGTTCCGCGTGGCAGGCGTGACACGCCCAGAAGTCACCGCAGGTGGCGCAACGGTTGGCCACCACGTCGCGGGCGCCCCAGTAGTGGGCACAGCGACCCTGCTCGTCGACGTCCGTGCCGCGGATATGCATGTCCCCAGGGTAGGGCGTCGGCGACCCCCAGGAATACCGCCGACCCCCTGTTGTTGACATGTACATGACCGCTCCCCACGTTCCCTTCCGTCTCACCACCCCCTGGCAGGGCACCGATCCCTTCCTCTTCACCGCCTTCCACGACGACGCCTTCCCCGCCGGCGACGCCGACATGGGCCCCGGTGATACCCGGCCCGACGGCTGGCGCATGTACCACGGCCAGCGGATCCCGGGCTTTCCCGCGCACCCGCACCGTGGCTTCGAGACGATCACCCTGGTCACCTCCGGCCACGTCGACCACACCGATTCCCTCGGCGCCGCCGCCCGCTACGGCCAGGGCGACACCCAGTGGCTGACCACCGGCCGGGGTGTCGCCCATTCCGAGATGTTCCCGCTGCTCAACGAGGACTCCCCCAACCCGCTCGAGCTCTTCCAGATCTGGCTCAACCTACCACCGGAGTCCAAGACGGCCGCCCCGGAGTTCACCATGCAGTGGGCCGAGGATATCCCCGTCCACACCACCGACGGCGGCTCGGTGCGCGTCATCGCCGGTGCACTCGGTGACGTCACGCCGCTTGACCCGCCGGTGAACTCGTGGGCTGCGGACCCGGGCAACGACGTCGCCGTCTGGCTTATCGACGTCGCCGCCGGGCAGTCACTCACCCTGCCCCCGACGCGCACCGACGGCACCCGACGCACCGTCTACGTCTTCGACGGTGACGCGGTCGTGGACGGCCAGGCCGTCGCGGAGGGCTGGGGCTACCAGCAGGTCGGCCGGGAGCAGACATCCCTCTCTGCCGGCGCGCAGCCCGTGCGGGCCCTGCTGCTGCAGGGCGTGCCGATCGGCGCGCCGGTGTACCAGCACGGGCCATTCGTCGCCAACTCGCACGCCGAGCTGCAGCAGGCGTTCACCGACTACCAGGAGACCCGCTTCGGTGGCTGGCCGTGGCCGACCACCGAGGAGGTCTTCCCCCGTGAGCAGGGCCGATTCGCCCGGCTGCCCGACGGCACCGAGCTACGGCCCTGATGTCCTGACCTTCTTCTACCTGCGACGTCGGGGCGGGGCGGCCCCGCTGCTCTCGAAGAGGCTGACCATCTGGGCCACCGACAGATCGGAGGGCAGAGCGGAGCCGGCGCAGGATCATGATCATCGAGACGCGGAAGCCGCTGAGCACGCTGCCCAGCGGCACGCCCTGCGACAGGCGTTCGTTGGCGAGAGCGTCCGCCTCGGGCACCTCGTTCGGGGAGGGGTCGGCGCCGAGGCGGATGATGCGGATACTCAGCGCGATGTAGCGGCGCACGGAGAAGGCCAGCGCCTCCGCGCCGACCTTCTCGTACCCGGGGATGGTGTCGAGCAGCTGCGACACGGTGGTCTCCACCAGGGGTCCGTCGTCCTTCTGCAGACGGTCGAGGAGTTGTTGCCAGCGGGCGGAGGAGTGGTTGTCCATGACACGCCACAGTAATGCTGTACCCCGGGAGGAGTCGCAGGTCAGATGCATAACTGGACATAAGTTGTCTTGGCCCCTAATCTGGTCACAACTTGATAACGGGATGGTTACAAAGCCGTCTCCCCAGATTGTTTACTCTGATTAGGAAGCATCAACCCGTGAGCTACATCGGACGCCACCGCAAGCCCAGCACCGCCTCCCGCCTCCAGCGCCGCCTCGCACTGGGTGCCGTCGTCGCCGGCACCGTCACCACCACCGGCCTGGCCGGCGCCACCACCGCCAACGCCCAGGACTTCGCCGCCATGTCCTCCGGCGGCAACATCGTCAACGAGGTCGCCGCTGCCGCCGGAATCGGCCACCTCGCCCCCGCCCCCTCCGTCGTCCGCCCCGCGGAGGGCACCTTCACCTCCGGCTTCGGCCCGCGCTGGGGCACGATGCACAACGGCATCGACATCGCCAACGCCATCGGCACCCCGATCTACGCCGTCATGGCCGGCACCGTCATCAACTCCGGCCCGGCCTCCGGCTACGGCCAGTGGATCCGCATCAAGCATGACGATGGTTCCATGAGCGTCTACGGCCACATGTCCACCCTCAACGTGGGCGTCGGCGAGCGCGTCTCCGCCGGCCAGCACATCGCCGGCATGGGCAACCTCGGCTTCTCCACCGGTTCCCACCTGCACTTCGAGATCCACCCGGCCGGTTCCGGTCCGGTCGATCCGATTCCGTGGTTCGCCAATCACGGCATCTACTTCTAGGACTGCCGGCCACGCGGCAAAACATCCCGCGAAGGCTGTTTTCCGTCAGGAAACACAGGCCTCGGTGTATTCTTTTCCGCCTTTCCCCGCTGATCTTTGACCGGCGCCGTGTCGCTGACCCGGGACACGACGACAGACAGCACCAGGCAAAGGCCCATGGGCGCCGTCACCTGGGGCCGGGCCAGGCAGGAACTCGACCACCCCGGGATCACCGTCGTGGACAAAACCACCGGCATCATCCTCGCCGAATTCCTCATCAACCCGACAAAGGTCTATCAACGAAAAAATCAGGGCCTCCCACCGATAACGGTGGAAGACCCTGAAAAGAATTGTGCCCGGGGGGGGACTTGAACCCCCACGTTCTTGCGAACACTGGCACCTGAAGCCAGCGCGTCTGCCAATTCCGCCACCCGGGCGGGTGGTGGTCCAGCGGGTTACCCGCCGTGTGGACTAGTACAAGATAACACGCACCCGGCCGGTTTAACCAAATCAGCAGGTAGATCCCTGTTTCCGAGGCCTGGAGGGGCAGGAGTGCCACGCTGCTCCCCGGCTTCGCGGGTACGTTTTCCGCGCGTGCGCACCCTATACTGGTGCCTGTCATGCGCGCGAGGGTCACCGCCCCGCGCGATTTACAGATTACCCGGTCACCCCGTCAGCCTGGATCACCTCGGAAAGGAGGCCGCATCTCATGTCGATCATGGCCCGTTTCGCCCGGTTGGACAGCGCTTTGCAGCGCGGCCTCGACAACGGCTTCGCTCTCGTCTTCGGCGGGAAGGTCGTCGCCGCGGAGATCGAGGAGCTGTTGAAGCAGGAGGCGGAGGACAATCTCGTCGTCGATGACGGCGTGGTGTACGCCCCGAATGTGTACGTGGTGGGTGTGTCGGCGAAAGATCTGGAGAACCTCTCGCAGGGCAGTACTGATCTGCCGGCGGGGTTCGCCGATCAGCTGACCCGGTGGTGCCGTAACCGCACGTGGAGCACGAGCGGGCCGATGGTGGTCCGTATCGCCGAGGAATCGGGGCTGCACACGGGGCAGTTGCGGGTGTCGTCGTACCGGGATGATGATCCGGCGGACAGCAGCGGTTTCGAGGCGATCACCACGGACAGCACGGACACCGACCGGGACAGCGACCACAACCAGGAGGATTCCATGAACCAGCAGGACGTGCCCACCGAGCTGACGGAGATGCCGCAGGACCCGGTGGTGACTCTTCTGCTGCAGGACGGTTCGAGCCGTACGTTCCTGGTCAACGAGGGTTCCAACATCATCGGCCGGTCGAACGACGCGGATTTCCGTCTGCCGGACACGGGTGTGTCCCGCCAGCATGCGGAGATCACGTGGGACGGGCAGGATGCGGTGCTCGTCGATCTGCAGTCGACGAACGGCACGACCGTCAATGACACTCCCGTGGAGAACTGGTTGCTTGCCGACGGCGATGTCATCACCGTCGGTCATTCCCACATCGAGGTCCGTATCGTCGATCCGACCCGCTCCTCGACGACGGCGCGGAGGTGACGCATGGATTCGCTGGTTCTGCTCGTCTTCAAGATCGTGCTGCTGGTTCTGCTGTGGTTCTTCGTGTTCATGGCGGTGCGCGCGATGCGGCGTGACCTGGTCACGGCCGACGCCGTGCCGGGCGCGCCGGTTCCGGCCGCACCCCGGAAGGGGACGTTGACCCCGGGGCGTCGAGAAGCGGCGAAGCAGCTGGCCGTCATCGACGGCCCGCTCAAGGGCTCCCACATGGCGGTGTCGACGCTGGAGGAGGTGGTCATGGGCCGCAGCCCGGACTGCACGTTCCAGCTGGGCGATGATTTCGCGTCGGCGCGCCACGCCCGCCTCTTCCGCCGTGGTTCGGACTGGTTCGTGGAGGACCTGGATTCCCGCAACGGCACCTACGTCGGCGGATACCGCATTGACCAGCCTGAACGCGTCGGTACGGGTACCGACATCAGGGTCGGACGGACGACAGTGAGGTTGGTCCCGTGAGTCTCAAACTGAATTACTCCGTACTCTCCGACCGCGGTCTCGTCCGCGGCAACAACGAGGACTCCGCCTACGCGGGGCCGAACATGCTCATCATCGCCGACGGCATGGGCGGGCATGCGGCCGGCGAGGTCGCCAGCCAGCTCATGGTCAACCATCTCGCGCGTCTCGACGCCGACCCGGACGACAACGACATGCTCGCCCTCCTCGGCGGCGTCGCCGACGACGCGAACCGGCAGATCGCCCAGGCCATCCGGGATCATCCGGAGACCGACGGCATGGGCACCACGCTCACGGCGCTGATGTTCAACGGCCGCTCCTTCGGCCTCATCCACGTCGGTGACTCCCGCGGCTACCGCCTGCGCGAGGGTGCCCTGGAGCAGATCACCGTGGACGACACGTTCGTCCAGTCGCTGGTCGACGAAGGCAAGCTG
The DNA here is from genome assembly GCF_900177745.1 of Corynebacterium pollutisoli. Classification (GTDB taxonomy): domain Bacteria; phylum Actinomycetota; class Actinomycetes; order Mycobacteriales; family Mycobacteriaceae; genus Corynebacterium; species Corynebacterium pollutisoli. Next base: position 211,533 of record NZ_FXAR01000002.1, read on the forward strand.
GATCCGGCCGACGTGTCCTCGCACCCGCAGAAGTCGCTCATCCTCAAGGCCTACACGGGCCGCCCGGTGGAGCCGACGCTGCGCGATCTCGACGCCCGGCCCGGCGACCGGATCCTGCTGTGCTCCGACGGCCTGTCCGACCCGGTCACGGCCTCGACGATCGAGCAGACCCTCTCCGAGGGCACCCCGGCCGACGCTGCCCGCCGCCTCATCGAGCTGGCCCTGCGCTCCGGCGGCCCGGACAACATCACCGTCGTCGTCGCCGATGTCGTGGAGACCGACGAGCTGGACGACGCCGCCCGCGCCGCCCTGCCCTCCACCCCGGTCACCGCCGGCGCCCTGCTCGGCGAGGTCGAGGAGAACACCCACCCGGACACCTCCGCCGGCCGCGCCGCCCTGCTCTCCCGTCAGCCGAAGACGATCTCCCCCGACGGGGAGATCACGCAACAGCCGCTCACCGGTGCCCGCCAGGCCCCGTCGGGCGCGCAGGAGGTGGCTGCCGTTCCGGCAGGTGATGCCTCGGGTCGCCGAGGAAGGTTTCGCCTCGCCGCACTGATCCTCTCCCTGGTGCTGCTCATCGGGCTCGCCCTGGGCGGCTGGTGGGCGCGCACCGCGGTGAACGACAACTACTTCATCACCACGGGTGCCGACGACCACCTCGTCATCGAGCACGGCGTCGACTACTCCATCTTCGGCCGCGACCTCCACACCCCCTACCAGGAGGCCTGCCTCAACGAGGACGGGGATCTCACCCTCGTCGACATGGGGTCCACCGAGGACTGCTCCCCCTTCGAGCTGCAGGACCTGCCGCAGTCGGTGCGCTCCCAGGTGGAGGGCCTCGAGGGCGGTTCCTACGACGAGGTCACCCAGCAGCTGCGCCGCCTGGCGTCGCAGGCCCTGCCGGTGTGCATCGACCGGGAGACCCCGGCCGACGAGTCCGACAACGGCGACCTCACCCGCCCCGGGATCAACTGCCGGGAGGTGAAGTGACATGTCGCGTCTCATGGCCCGTCGCACCGAACTCGGTCTGCTCATCCTCGCCGCGATCGTGCTCACCGTCATGCTCGCCAGCCTGGAACTCTCCCAGGGCAACGCGCTGTCCACGGACATGCTGCAGCTCATCGGCGGTTTCGTCGTGGTGTTCTCCCTGGCGCACATCGCCCTGTGCTTCGCCGCCCCACACGCCGATCAGCTCATGCTGCCGGTGGCGGCCCTGCTCAACGGCATCGGCCTGGTGACCATCCACCGCCTGGACATCGCCAGCGGCTCGTCGCTGGCCTCCCGCCAGGTGATGTGGACCCTGGTCGGCATCGTCCTGCTCATCGGCGTGCTGTTCATCGTCCGCGAGCACAGACACCTGTCGAAGTACTCCTACCTCCTCGGCCTGCTGGGCCTCATCCTGCTGGCCCTGCCGCTGGTGTGGCCGACGTCGATCAACGCCGACGCCCGCATCTGGATCACCCTCGGACCGTTCTCCGTCCAGCCGGGCGAGTTCTCCAAGATCCTCCTGCTGCTCTTCTTCGCGCAGCTGCTGGCGTCCAAGCGCGCCCTGTTCAACATCGCGGGCTACCGCTTCCTGGGCCTGGATTTCCCACGTCTGCGTGACCTGGCGCCGATCCTCATGGTGTGGGCGATCGCCATCCTCATCATGGCCGCGTCCAACGACTTCGGCCCCGCGCTGCTGCTGTTCTCCACCGTGCTGGGCATGGTGTACCTGGCCACCGGCCGCGCGTCGTGGCTGCTCATCGGCGTCATGCTCGTCGCCGCGGGCGGCACCGCCGTGTACCAGGTGTCGGCGAAGATCCAGGACCGCGTGACCAACTTCCTCGACCCGGTGGCCAACTACGATTCCACCGGCTACCAGCTGTCCCAGGCCCTGTTCGGCATGTCCTGGGGTGGGGTGACCGGTACCGGACTGGGCCAGGGTCACCCGGAGATCGTCCCGGTCGCGCACTCGGACTTCATCCTCGCGGCCGTCGCGGAGGAGCTCGGCCTGGTGGGGATCGCCGCCGTGCTCATCCTCTTCGCACTGCTGGTCACCCGTGGTTTCCGCGCTGCCCTGCAGGTGCGTGACACCTACGGCAAGCTCGTCGCGGGCGGCCTGTCGCTGACGATCGCGATCCAGGTGTTCGTGGTCACCGCGGGCATCTCCGCGCTCATGCCGATGACCGGCCTGACCACGCCGTTCATGTCCGCCGGCGGCTCCTCGCTCATGGCGAACTACATCCTCCTCGGCCTGTTGCTGCGCATCTCGCACTCGGCCCGTCGCCCCGCCGACGATCCCGCGCTTGCCGACGCCGCCCCCGGCACCCATCTCTTCCAGGCGCAGGGTGGTGCCGTCCGATGAATCGTTCCCTGCGTTTCGCCTCGGCGTTCGCCATCCTGCTCATCCTCGTGCTCCTGGTGAACCTCACCTGGGTGCAGGCCTTCCGGGAGGACCAGTACGCCAACAACCCGCTCAACCAGCGCGGTTTCTACGAGATGAAGTCCATCCCGCGCGGGCAGATCGCCACCGGCGGCATGGTGCTCGCCTCCTCCTCCCAGGACGGCGACGGCTTCTACCAGCGTTCCTACCCCTCGGATGATCCGGCGGCCTTCGTGCCCGTCACGGGCTACCTCTCCGACCAGTACGGTGCCTCCGGCCTCGAGGCCTCCTACAACCAGGTGCTCAACGGCACCGACCCGGGCCTGTTCACCTCCCGGTGGATGGACACGCTCACCGGGAAGGAGACCGCCGGCGCCAACCTGGAGCTGACCCTCGACCCGCAGATGCAGCAGGTCGCGCACCAGCAGCTCACGGGCAACGGTTACGAGGGCGCGGTCGTCGCCCTGCGTCCGTCGACCGGTGCCGTCCTGGCGCTGGCCTCCTCCCCGGGCTACGACCCCAACGCCCTCGTCGACCCCGCCACCGCGTCGCAGGCGTGGGAGCAGGTGACACAGGCCCCGGGCAACCCGCTCATCAACCACGCCACGCAGGACACCCTGCCGGCGGGGTCGATCTTCAAGATCATCACCACCGCGGCGGGCCTGACCAACGGCTACTCCGCCGACTCGCAGCTCACCGGCGCCCCGGAGATCACCCTCCCCGGCACCACGACGACGCTGACGAACTACGGCGGCCAGGCGTGCGCCGGCGGCGGTGAGGTCTCCCTCGAGACCGCGTTCGCCCTGTCCTGCAACACCGCCTTCGTCCAGATGGCCGTCGACGTCGGCACCGACGCCTTCCGCTCCACCGCGGAGGCCTTCGGCGTCGGCGAGAACCACGACCTCGGCCTACCCACCTCCCCGGGCGGGCTGGGCGACGTCGCGGATGACGCCGCCCTCGGCCAGAGCGCCATCGGCCAGCGCGACGTCACCATGTCGGCGCTGCAGGCGGCGATCATGGCGGCGACCGTCGCCAACGACGGACGCCGGATGGAACCGTACGTCGTCGACAAGATCACCGGTGCGGACCTGCGCGAGCTGCGCACGGCCGACCCGAAGGAGGTCACCCAGGCCGTCTCCCCGGAGGTGGCCGCGCAGCTCGAGGAGCTCATGCTCGCCTCGGAGCGCAACACCGCCGGCGGGCGGGCGGGCATCGCCTCGAAGACGGGTACCGCCGAGCACGGCGACGAGGGCACCCCGCCGCACACGTGGTACGTCGCGTACCTGCCGGACAGTGATGTGGCGGTGGCGGTCGTCGTGAAGAACGGCGGCGGCATGGGCACCGGCGCGACCGGCGGCCGGGTGGCCTCTCCGGTCGGCCGCGCGGTGCTGGATGCGGCAGGGGGTGCGTGATGGCCGACATCGAGGGCCGCGAACGGCTCCAGAACCTCATCGGCGACGACTACCGCCTGCAGTGGATCATCGGCCACGGCGGCATGTCCACCGTGTGGCTCGCCGACGACACCGTCCACGACCGCGAGGTCGCGCTGAAGATCCTGCGCCCGGAGTTCTCGGACAACCGGGAGTTCCTCACCCGCTTCCGCAATGAGGCGGAGACGGCGGAGCTCATCGACTCCGACAACGTGGTGCGCACCTACGACTACCGCGAGATCCCCGATCCCGCGGGCCACACGTTCTGCTTCATCGCGATGGAGTACGTGCGTGGCGAATCCCTCGCCGATCTGCTGGCGCGGGAGAAGTCGCTCGACGAGGCGCTCGTCCTCGACGTGCTCGAGCAGGCCGCCCACGGCCTGTCGATCATCCACCGCATGGACCTGGTGCACCGCGACATCAAGCCGGGCAACCTCATGATCACGCAGAACGGCCAGGTGAAGATCACCGACTTCGGTATCGCCAAGGCCGCCGCCGCGGTGCCGCTGACGCGCACCGGCATGGTCGTCGGCACCGCGCAGTACGTCTCCCCGGAGCAGGCGCAGGGCAAGGAGGTCACGTCGGCGTCCGACGTGTACTCCCTCGCCGTCGTCGGGTACGAGATGCTCGCCGGGCAGCGCCCCTTCGTCGGCGACTCCTCCGTGTCGGTGGCGCTGGCGCACATCAGCCAGTCCCCGCCGCCGCTGTCGACATCCGTGTCCGCCGAGGCCCGCGAGCTCATCGGCATCGCCCTGCGCAAGGATCCGACGCAGCGTTTCGCGGACGGCAACGAACTGGCCCTCGCCGTCTCCGCCGTGCGCCTGGGCAAGCGTCCCCCGCAGCCGGCCTCGGCGGCGATGACACGGGTTGCGCAGGAGCCCGCGCCGACCGAGTCGACGCGCATGCTCGGCCAGGTCACGCACCCGACGACGATCCGCCCGGCTCAGACCATCGCGCCCCCGCCGCGTCCCCCGGCGCAGCGCCCGGCCGTGCAGCCGCAGCGGGACGGCGGTTTCGCCACCGGCCTGCTGCTCGCGGTGCTCATCGCGGCGCTGCTCGGCGGCGGCATGTACCTGGCGTGGCAGGCCGGCCTCTTCGAGGGCACCGACCCCGCACCGGTGACGAGCGAGCAGCCGACCACGCAGGAGATCATCACCGAGTGGGTCACCCCCACCCCGGAAGCGGAGCCGACCACGGAGCAGCCCCCGGAGACCGTCACCGAGTGGATCACGCCCACCCCGGAGCCGGAACCCGAGCCCGAGCCGGAACCGGAGCCGACACCGGAGACCACGCCGGACCCGGTGCAGCCGGAACAGCCCGCGCCCCCGGATAATGGTGGGGGAACCCCGGGTGAACTGGATCAGCTTCTCGAGGACCTGGGGAACCTGACCAACGGAGGTAACTGATGACGCTGATCGGTGACCGCTACGAGACCGCCGAGATCATCGGCACGGGCGGCATGTCCGAGGTCTTCGCCGCGGAGGACACCCTCCTCGGCCGGGGCGTCGCCGTGAAGATGCTCCGCCTGGAGCTGGCCCGGGACGTCAGTTTCCGGGAGCGTTTCCGCCGGGAGGCGCAGAACTCCGGTCGCCTCAACCATCCGGCGATCGTCGCGGTCTTCGACACCGGCGAGACCGTCGTCGACGGCATCGACGTCCCCTACATCGTCATGGAGCGCATCCACGGCCGCACCCTGCGCGACATCGTCCGCGAGGACGGCCCGATGAGCCCGGCGCGCGCCGCCGAGGTGCTCATCCCCGTCGCCGAGGCCCTGCAGCACAGCCACGAGGCCGGCATCATCCACCGCGACGTCAAGCCGGCGAACATCATGATCACCAACACCGGTGAGGTGAAGGTGATGGACTTCGGCATCGCCCGCGCCCTCGACGACTCGACCTCGGCGATGACGCAGACCTCGGCGGTCATCGGCACCGCCCAGTACCTCTCCCCCGAGCAGGCGCGCGGCCGCGCCGCCGACGCCCGCTCCGACGTCTACGCCCTCGGCTGCGTCCTCTACGAGTCGGTCACCGGCCGCCCGCCGTTCTCCGGCGAGTCGCCGTTCGCCGTCGCCTACCAGCATGTTCAGGAAGATCCGGAGGCCCCGTCCTCGCTTATCGACGCCCTGTCCCCCACCGCCGCCATCAACGTCGACGGTGTCGTGCTCACCGCCATGGCGAAGCATCCGGCGGACCGCTACCAGTCCGCCGCCGCCATGCGCGAGGACCTCGAGCGGCTGTCCCGCAACGCGGTGACCGAGGCCGCCCGCCACTACATCGCCGAGGAACAGCCGCCCGCCGACGACTCCCCCACCACGGTGACCCCGGTGGTGCGGGACGAGGAGGGGGCGTCGCGAAGCAACCGGTGGATGGCGTGGCTCGCCGCGCTGCTCGCCGTGCTCGCGCTCGGCATCGGCGGCGCGTTCGTGTGGGACATTACACGAGACGACGAGCAGGCCGTCGCCCAGATGGTGTCCGTGCCGGACGTCACCGGCCTGGCCCGCCAGGACGCCACCGCCCGGCTCGAGGCCCTCGAGCTGCGCGTCGACGTCAACGAGGAGCCCTCCCCCGACATCCCCCGCGGCACCGTCATCCGCACCAACCCCACCGCCGGATCGCAGCTGCAGAAGGGCACCTCCGTCACCCTCACCGTCTCCAGCGGGCGGGAGATCACCGACGTCCCCGACGTCACCGGGCTCACCCCCGCCGAGGCCGCCGAGGCACTCGCCGAGGTCGACCTCCACCTGGAACAGCAGGTCATCGAGGCCAGCTCCGAGACCATCACCGCCGGCCGCATCATGGAACAGAGCCCGCCGGCCGGGTCGCAGATCTCCAAGGGATCGCGCGTCACCATCACCGTGTCCACCGGCCCGGCGCTCGTGCGCATCCCCGCGCTGTCCGGCATGCAGGTGCAGCAGGCGGAGGCGACGCTCACCAGCCTGGGCTTCACCCCGGAGGTGACCATGGTCGACTCCTCCGAACCGGAGGGCCACGTGCTCAGCGTGGAAAACGAGGGTGCCCAGGTCGTCCGCGGCACCGTCGTCCGCATGGAGGTGTCCAACGGGATGATCATCACCATGCCCGACCTCAGCCGCCGCACCGAGGCCGACGCCCGGGCCGTCCTCGTCGACGCCGGCTGGGCCGGGGAACTGCGGATCGGCGAACCGGTCAAGACCGGTGCGCTTGTCGACGAAGACCTCACCGCCGCCACCGACCCCGCCGCCGGCACCGAGATCCGCAGGGACTCCGTGGTCACCCTCCGCCTGTGGGAGTTCGACGTCAGTGTCTTCCTCCCCGACCCCGCGGGGGCGCCCGCCGCCGAACCCGCCCCGGGTCCCCTCGACGGCCTCCTCGGTCGCCGATGAGCCCGCGCTGCTACTCTTAGACCCACCCTGACACCCCGTTGAAAGGCCCTGACGATGCCCAAGGCAAAGATCACCCGGAATGCCATCCCCGCCTCCACCTCGAGTGCCAACCGCACCCCGGTGAAGATCAACACCGGTGGCACGCCCGTCTGGTACAAGGCCCTCATGTTCGGGCTCATGCTCCTGGGCCTGCTGTGGCTGGTGGTCAATTACCTCGCCGGGCACCAGATCCCCTTCATGGTCGAGCTCGGCGTGTGGAACTACGCCATCGGTTTCGGCCTCTTCGTCCTGGGTCTGCTCATGACCATGGGATGGCGTTAGCTCCTCAGACTCCTCCATCCGCGGGTGCCACCACCCCGGCCGCAGACGTTGCGGTCGGGGTGGTCTTTTTTGTGCGGCGGGGGTAGATCATCGTGCAGTAGTGCCGTTGGCGGGCCTGCAGAATCCCACTACTGCACGATGATCGACCTGCCGGCGTCGTGCCAAGGTTGTGAAGGGCGACTGCCGTGGACATCGGGACGCGTGTGGCGGTTGTGAACAACCGGACCAGTTATCCCCAGTTATCCCCAGTTATCCCCAGCAGCGCCCCGGATTCCACCGTTTTATCCACCGGTCCACACCCCGCGGATTCATCCACAGGAGTTATCCACACTGTGGATAGTTACATGGATGTCACTATTCGAATGACACACCCGAAGAATCGTCCCCCACCCCGTCGACGTGGCATTTCCCCAGGAGATTCGAACATCTGCGCAGGTGGGGAAAACTGTCCACACAGTTATCCACAGTCTGGGGAGAACCCGGGGAAGGAGAGATTCTTCACACTCTCCACAGATCCATCCCCAGCCTGTGGATAACTTTCGAATCACAGATCATACAGCGAGCACCGCGGCACACGATGCCGCCAACACTGCGAGGACGCCCACCCACCGCACGCGGTGGTCCCGGTGGACGAAGAAGAACACCATCGCCGCCCCCGCGAACAGGCCGCCCATGTGCCCCCACAGCGACACCGACGGTGCCAGGAACGTGTACACCACGTTCACCGCCACGAGTGTGAGAGGTGCCCGGAGATCCCCGCCCCGGACCCGCGCCACCCCGACGAGCAGCACCATGAGTGCGAACAGCGCCCCCGACGCGCCCGCCGTCGGCTGGGCCCAGTCCATCCACAGCACCGTCGCGCTCGCCCCGATGCCCCCGGCCAGGAACGCCGCCCCGTACAGCGCCGTCCCCGCGAACTTCTCGATCTCCCGCCCCACCAGCATGAGCAGGAAACTGTTGATGGCCACATGCCCTAAATCGATGTGGAGGAACACCGCCCCCAGTGCACGCAGGCGGTCGAGCCCGCCCGTGGACACCTCGGGGCCGTAGAGCAACCAGGCCCGGCCCAGCTCGGAGGCGTGGAGATTGTCCATCAGCGAGCGGGACTCCACCGCCGTGATGACATAGACGATGACGGCGGCGGCGGTGAAGAACGTGGTGGCGGGGGCGTCGGCCCACCAGCGGCGCAGGATGGTCACAGTGACATCTTCCCGGAATCGGCGAGGCCCGCGACGTCGACAAGCGACGCGCGGGCCAAAGCGGGGGTGGAACTCTAGGCGATGGTGACGGACTCGATCATGACCGGGTCGTTCGGGCGGTCCATGCGGTCGGTCGGGGTGGTGGCGATAGCGTCGACGACCTTGCGGGACTCCTCGTCCACGACCTCACCGAAGATGGTGTGGCGGTTGTTCAGGTGCGGGGTCGGGACAACGGTGATGAAGAACTGGGAACCGTTGGTGCCCGGGCCGGCGTTGGCCATGGCCAGCAGGTACGGACGGTCGAACTGGAGCTCCGGGTGGAACTCGTCGGCGAACATGTAGCCCGGGCCGCCACGGCCGGTGCCGGTCGGGTCGCCGCCCTGGATCATGAAGCCGTCGATGACGCGGTGGAACACGGCGCCGTCGTAGAACGGGCCGGACTTCTCACCGGAGGCGTTCTCGGTGGAGTACTCCTTGGAGCCGTCCGCCAGGCCGACGAAGTTGTCGACGGTGGCCGGGGCGTGGTTGCCGAAGAGCTCGATGACGATGTCGCCACGGTTGGTGTGCAGAGTCGCAGTTGCGGTCTTGTTGGTCATGGCGGCCAGTCTAGCGAAAGTGCCGCCGGGTGAGGTGACAGCGGACTCAGTAGCCGCGCCTGATCCACTCCTCGAGGTGCGGTGCCTCGGCACCGACAGTGGTGTGGTCGCCGTGGCCGGTGCGCACGACGGTCTCCGCGGGCAGGTCGAGGACCGACTTCTGCAGCGAGGCGATGATCGTGTCGAAGGAGGAGTACTTACGTCCCGTTGCACCCGGGCCACCCTGGAAGAGAGTGTCACCGGAGAACAGCTCGTCTGCCTCCGGCAGGTAGAGGCAGCAGGATCCGGGAGAGTGTCCGGGGGTGTTGAGCACCTGCATGTCGGTGCCGGCGATCTGGAAGACCTGACCCTCGGCGAGATCTTCATGGGCGAGACCCGGGTGGGTCTCGTCCCACAGCATCTGGTCGCCGGGATGGACGTAGATGGGTGCGTCGAGCTTCGTGGACAGCTCCGGGGCGACGGTGATGTGGTCGTTGTGGGCGTGGGTGCAGATGATGCCCCTGACCCTGCGGCCGGCCACCTTCTCGATGATGGGGGCAGCGTCATGGGCGGCATCGATGATGAACACCTCGGAATCGTCGCCGACGATCCAGATGTTGTTGTCGACGTCCCACTCACCGCCGTCGAGGATGAACTTTCCGGAGGTCTCGACATGGTCGATACGAAGGCCGGTCATCACAGGATCACCACCGAACGCAGCACGTCGCCGGATTTCATGGTGTCGAAGGCCTCCTCCACGTCGCCGAGGCCGATGCGCTCGGAGACGAACTTGTCCAGTGGAAAGCGGTCCTGCAGGTGCAGGTCCACGTAGAGCGGGAAGTCCCGCTCGGGCAGGCAGTCGCCGTACCAGGCCGGGCGCAGGGATCCGCCGCGGCCGTAGAAGTCGATGGCCGGGACGTCGATACGCGAGGTGAGGTTCGGAACGCCGACCATGACCATGCGGCCCGCGTGGTCGCGGGAGTAGAAAGCCTGCTGCCAGGTGGGCATGATCCCCACCGCGTCGATCGCGACGTCGGTGCCGAAGCCGCCGGTGATCTCACGGATCCTGGCGACGACCTCCGAATCCTCGCCCTCGCCGGTGAGCTGCGAGGAGTCGATGACGTGGGTGGCGCCGAACTCCCTGGCCCAGTCCAGCTTCTTCGGGTCGATGTCCACGGCGATGATGGTGGTCGCCCCGGCGATCTTCGCGCCCGCGACCGCGGCCATGCCGACGCCGCCGAGGCCGAAGACCGCGACGGACTCCCCGGGCTTGATCTCACCGGTGTTGACGGCGGCGCCCAGGCCGGCCATGATGCCGCAGCCCAGCAGGCCGGCGGCGGCCGGATCCTCGTCGGGGTTGACCCTGGTGCACTGGCCCTCGTGGACGAGGGTCTTCTCGGCGAAGGCACCGATGCCCAGGGCCGGGGTCAGCTCGGTGCCGTCCGTCAGGGTCATCCTGCGGGAGGCGTTGTGGGTGTTGAAGCAGTACTTCGGGTCGCCCTTGCGGCAGGCGCGGCACTCACCGCACACGGCCCTCCAGTTCAGGACGACGAAATCCCCGACCTCGACGTGGGTGACGGCGTCGCCGACGGTCTCGACGATGCCGGCGGCTTCGTGACCGAGGAGGAAGGGGTAGTCGTCGGCGATGTCACCGTCGCGGTACGCCAGGTCGGTGTGGCACACGCCGCACGCCTGGATATTGACGATGACGTCGTTGGGTCCCGGGTCGGGGATGACGATGTCGGTCTGCTCGACCGGTGCCCCCTTCTCCCGGGAGATTATTCCGGTGACGGTTGTGCTCAAGGCGTCCTCCTTAATGGGTGATGGCCCTCGGGTGAAGAATCTTCTGCATGCACCCCAAGGTTAGGCCTTTCACCGCGTGGGCATGATCGCCAGGTAGGGCAGTCCGACTACCCGGATTGGTAGGGTAGCGGTCATGACATCAGTCAGCTCGGCGCAGGATGGTGCCGTCCCCAACTCCGAGACGCCGATGATCCTGCTGCAGTCGGTGCTCGCGGTCCTGCGGTCGCGCACCCTGTCTGACCAGGCGGCCCGCGTGGAGGCTGAACGGATCGCCTCCGACGGGATCCTGGTGCTGGGAAACGAGCGGCCGAAGCCCAGGGGTGGGATCGAACCGGTGGATTCGGCGTTCCGGGAGCTCGAGGATGAACTGGCGACGCTCGTCCGGCATGAGGTGCTCACGTTCGACCTGGTGCCCCCTCCCGAGGACGGGCGCGCTCTTCCGGTCTCCGTCGCCGAGGCCGCCCGGGAGGTGGTCCGCCTACTGGTCCTCATCAGCCTGGAGGACCATGACGTGTCCCGCGTGCGGATCAAGTGGGACTGTGACGGGACAAATCTGCTGGTGGAGTTCCGCGACGACGGTGCCGGCGGACGGGAGCGCTCGGACGACATCTACCGGCAGGTGTCGGAACGTATCCAGCGCACCGGTGGACACTGGGACATGGAGTCCACCGCCGGATGGGGATCGGTGCTCAGCATCGTCTTCCCCCTGGATGAGCCCCGCACCAGCTTTGCCCGGCTGGACGGGCTGACCAATGTCCAGCGGGACGTGCTGACTCTGGTCACGCGGGGGATGACCAACGCTGAAATCGCCGTTCAGCTGCACCTGTCCGCCAACACCATCAAGTATCACGTGGGCAATCTGATGAGGAAGTTCGGGGTCACGCGCAGAACGGAACTGGCGGTGCATTCCATCGCCAGGAATCAGCAGATGCCGCTGTGAATCACCACGGGCCCGGCCCCACCTGAGGTGGAACCGGGCCCGCAGCGTTCACGCAGGTACTACAGGGACTCGACCACGAGGTCGCGGGCGAGGACCATGTTGCGCAGGGACTGCTCGGTCTCCTCGTAACCGCGGGTCTTCAGGCCGCAGTCCGGGTTGACCCACAGGCGCTCGGTCGGCACGTTGACCAGGGCGGCCTTGATGAGCTCGGTGAGCTCGGCGACATCCGGGACACGCGGGGAGTGGATGTCCCAGATGCCCGGTCCGATCTCGGAGTGGAAGGACTCGTCGAGGTCGGCGAGCAGCTCCATGCGGGAGCGGGCGGCCTCGATGGAGGTGACGTCGGCGTCGAGGGCGGCGACGGCGTCGATGATCTGGCCGAACTCCGAGTAGCAGAGGTGGGTGTGGATCTGGGTGGTCGGCTTCGCGTCGAGGGAGACGAGGCGGAAGGAGCGGACGGCCCAGTCGAGGTACGCGGGGCGGTCCTCCTCGCGCAGCGGCAGCAGCTCGCGGAGGGCCGGCTCGTCGATCTGGATGATGTCGATGCCGGCGGCCTCGAGGTCGGCGACCTCGTCGGCCAGGGCGACGCCGATCTGGTCGGCGGAGACGGACTTCGGCACATCGTCGCGGGTGAAGGACCAGGCGAGGATGGTCACCGGGCCGGTGAGCATGCCCTTGACGTGCTTCTCGGACAGGGACTGGGCGTACTTGGCCCACTCGACGGTCATGGCCTTCGGGCGGGAGACATCGCCGACGACGATGGAGGGGCGGGTGCAGCGGGAGCCGTAGGACTGGACCCAGCCGTGCTCGGTGGTGACGAAGCCGTCGAGGAGCTCGGCGAAGTACTGGACCATGTCGTTGCGCTCGGGCTCGCCGTGGACGAGGACGTCGATGCCGAGGCGCTCCTGCAGCTCGATGACGGACTTGACCTCGTCCTTGAGGGCGTCGACGTACTGGTCGTCGGTGAGGGTGCCGGAGCGGTGGTCGGCGCGGGCCTTGCGGATCTCGGTGGTCTGCGGGAAGGAGCCGATGGTGGTGGTCGGCAGCTGCGGCAGGTTGAGGACCTTCTGGGCCTCGACGCGGCCGGCGAACTCGGGCTGGCGGGCGACCTGGCCGTCGGGAAGCGCGGCGACGCGGTCCTGGACCGCCTGGTTGTGGGTGCGTGCGGACTCGCGGCGGGTGCGCACGGCGCGGTCGGAGCGGGCGAAGGCGTCGGCGGCGGCGACGGTGCCACCCTCGATGGCGGCGGCCAGGGCCTTCGCCTCGCCGATCTTCTCGTCGGCGAAGGAGAGCCAGCCGGCGACGTCGACCGGGAGGTTCTTCTCGACGGCGACGGTGTGCGGCACGTGCTGCAGGGAGACGGAGGAGGTGACGGCGAGCTTCTCGACGCCGCCCTTCTTCAGCTCCTCGAGCACGGACAGGCGCTCACGCAGGTCGGCGGCCCAGATGTTGCGGCCGTCGATGACGCCGGCGGCGAGGGTGATGTCGGTGCCGGCGACGGCCTTCGCGACGCGCTCGACGTAGCCCTTCTCGTTGCCCAGGGTGACCGGGGCGAGGTCGACGGCGAGGGCCTCCGGCTGCGCACCGACGAGGGCGTCGAGGCCGGCGCGCAGGGCACCGTACGGGGTGGTGATGAGGACCTGCGGGCGGTTCTCCTCGCCGAGGATCTCCTTGTAGACCTCGGCGGCGTGGTCTGCCAGCTCCTGGTCGGTGGCGATGGTGAGGTCGGCGACCAGGGCCGGCTCGGCCAGCTGGATCCACTCGACGCCGGCCTCCTTGAGGGCGGCGAGGACCTGCTTGTACGCGGCGGTCAGGTCGGCGAGGCGGGTGAGCGGGTTGAAGCCCTCACCGGCGTCCTCGGTGGCCTTGGACTTGGCCAGCAGGGTGACCGGGCCGACGAGGAACGGGCGGACGACGTGACCGGCGGCCTTGGCCTCGGCGACGATGTCGAGGATGCGCTGCGGGCGCGGGGTGATGACGGTGTTCTCGGAGACCTCCGGAACGAGGTAGTGGTAGTTGGTGTCGAACCACTTGGTCATCTCGAGCGGGGAGCGCTCGGCGGTGCCGCGGGCCAGGGCGAAGTACTCGGTGAGGTCGATCTCTGCGGCGTCGCCACCGATGAGGCCGACGGTGACGGCGGTCTCGAGCACCTGGTCGTAGAGGGCGACGTCGGCCGGGATGGCGTAGTCCTGGTCGAGGCCCAGGTCACGCAGACGGGCGTAGTTCTCGACGCGGATGGAGTGCGCGGAGGAGGTGAAGGTCTCCTCGTCGATGCGACCGGCCCAGAAGGACTCGAGGGCCTTCTTGAGCTCGCGGTTGGCGCCGACGCGCGGGTAGCCCTCGATGGTGAAGGTGGGGAAAGCGGAGGAAGACATGGAGAGGTGAGCCTTTCAGGGAACTCAGGAAGTTAATCGGTGAAATGTGCGGCTGGGAGGGAGGCCCTCACCCGGTGGTCGGGGGGACGATTCCGATGCGGTCCAGCAGCTCGGTGGTGGTGTCCGGCCGGTTGAACGTGTACACGTGCATCCCCCCGGCACCGGCGGCCAGGATGGTCTGCGCGAGCTCGGCCGTGAGGTCGAGGCCCGTCTGGTACTCGCTCTCCGGGCCTGCCGCCTCCAGCCGGCGGATGAGCCGGTCGGGGACGGTGAGCCCGGAGAGCTGTCCCATTCGGTGCAGTCTCGCGACGGATGTCATCGGCATGATGCCGGGGATGAGCGGAATGCGTACTCCCGCGAGGCGGGCGCGCTCGGCGAAGCGGAGGTAGTCCTCGGCGTCGAAGAAGAGCTGCGTGATGGCGAAGTCGGCGCCGAGGCGCTGCTTGGTGAGCAGCACGTCGATGTCCTCGTCCATGTTGGCGGACTCCTCGTGGCCGCTGGGGTAGGCGGCGACGCCGATGGCGAGGCGGCCGGCTCCGAAGCGGGCGACCTGGTCGTCCTCGATGGACTGGATGAGGTTGATGAGGTCGGTGGCGTGCGGCAGGTAGCCGGCGGGCATCTCGGTCTGCCCCTCGGCGAGGTCACCGCGGAGGGCGAGGAGGCCGCGCACGCCGGAGTCCATGAGGCGGTTGATCCAGCCGATGAGCTCCTCGCGGGTCCCGGCGGTGCAGGCCAGGTGGGCCAGCGTCGGGATGCGGGTGGAGGCGGTGATCTTCTCGATGAACCGGGCGGTGCCCTCCAGCCAGCCGGAGTTCCGGGAGCTGGTGACGGAGATGTAGTCCGGGTTGTAGGACTGCAGGGTGGCGAGGAGGGCGTCGATGGTGGCCTCGTCGGCGTCGTGACGCGGGGGCATGACCTCGAACGACAGGGAGGTGCGTTCGGGGACGCGGACCTGGCGGCTCTCCTCGGGATCGAAGGTGTCCAACGGGGCGGAGGCGGAGAATCGACGCTTGGCGCTGTGGTGCGGCGCGGCTGCGTTCATCGTGGTGTCCTCCTCTGCGGCGTCCCGTTGGGCAAGTGGCTGTGAATGTAGCAAGCCAATGGTTTGCGGCGGGTAATTTTTCCAAAGGTATGATGTTGGCTTACGGCTGTGACCTGCTCCAACCACCCTACCAGGGCATGAATATAATTCCGTCCGAAGGCCGATTTTTCGGCCCAAAATGAACCAAGCTGTCCACTTTTGTTTTCCCAGCATGGTTCGCAGGATCCGCACCGGCTAATCCGGGCGCACAGGGGATGTTCGTCGCTACGCTGGAGGGCAGACAGATCAACCCGAAGGAGCACACCGTGAACCCCGCCACCATCAAGATGCTGCTGGATGCTTTCTCCACCGTCCGCGAGCGAGTGAAGGACTACAACGAGAAGAAGGCCCGCGAGGCCTACGATCTGCTGTCCGACGCCGCCGACCGCGTCGACATCGACGGTCTGCGCTCCCGCGGCGAGGAGCTTCTCGACGAGAGCCGCCGGGAGGCCGGCAACGTCACCCAGGCAGCCCACCTGCGCCTCGACGCCGCCAAGAAGCGCCTGGCCAAGGTCGCCGACAACACCCCGGCGCGGAAGCGCGCGAAGAAGGCGCAGTGCCGCCGCAACTGGAGCCTCGCCGGCCTGGCGACCCTGCTCATCGCCGCCATCGGCGGGGCCGTCTACTGGTTCACCCGCCAGCAGCAGGCACCGGGCGACACCCCGCCGCGCGTCGAGGACTTCTCCGGCGGTGAGGCACCGGCCACCGAGTCGAAGCTCGTCTACTCCACCACCACCCCGGGTTCCCCGGAGGAGGGCGTGTCCGAGCGCGACGAGGAGCTGCTGGGCTCCCTCGACGAGCAGCTAGAGAAGCACCGCCTGGCCGCCGAGGACGAGGCCGGCGAGTTCGAGATCGCCGATGACGTGACCGGTGAGGAGGCCGTCGACACCGACGATCCGATCAACGACGAGACCGTCGACGACGTCACCGACCCGGACGCGGAGTCCGGCGAGCAGAAGTAGTCCAGACGACAGGCGCCCTTTCCCCACCCGGGAGAGGGCGCTTTCCCGTGCCCTGCATGTGATGCACCGCACATGTACGCTCGGCGGCATGCGTATGAACGTGCTGACCGTCAAGACCATCGAGGACCTGACCCTCTACTTCCGCGCCCAGTCCAGGGAGAAGGACGAGAACGGCCTGCCCGAGGTGGACAACGTCGAGCGTCTGCGCGCCGTGATGGAGTCCGAGGACCCGGACGCCGCCTTCGAGTGCGAGGACCTCCACGGCGACCTGCGCACCGTCCCCGCCGCAGAGATCTCGCAGTACGACGTCGAGATGATGGAGGACACCGCCATCCGCGGTCACTAGAGTCCATGAGCTTCGAGTTCCAGGATTTCGAGACGCTCGTCGAGATTCCGGGCGAGGGGCAGGTCCGCCTCGTCCTCTCCGATGACCTCGACGCGGCTTACGCTCCCCTGTCACCGGAGATGACGGCGCGCATCGCTGACGCTCTCGATAAGGCCCCGGGGTGGTTGGCGGTGGCGCGGGAGCGGATCCGGGAGGAGTTTCCGGACGGTGAGGCACCCGAGCTGACCAGCGTGTGCGTGCTGTCCGAACCCCCGGAACCCTGGCGCTTCGGGGTGTCCTTCTGGGTGGCGGAGGATCGCGAGCACGGTCGGGGCCTGCAGTTCGCCGCCACCGAGACCGGGGGTTACACCGTCGTGGAGTACGGGGGCGCCGAGGTGGCCTTCTACTGACCCCGGCACACCGCCTCGTGCTCGACGTGCCCGGGGTGTTCGAGCTGGATCGTCGAATGCTCGATGTGCAACCCGCGCAGCGCCTCCTGCGCCGACCCGAGCACCCCACACTCCCCCGCCGGCACGCACGCCTCATCGACGACGAGGTGGGCCGTGGCGAGCGGGGTCTGCCCGTCGGTGGACCAGACGTGCAGGTCGTGGACGGCGATCACACCCGGGAGCCGGGTGAGTGCGCGTTCCACTTCCCGCGTATCGACGCCCCGCGGCGCCTTCTCCATGAGCACCCCCAGCGTCTGCCACAGCAGGCTGAGCGCCCGAGGCAGGACGAACGCGACGATGGCCAGGGAGGCCACGGTGTCGGCGTGCGCCCAGCCGGTGAACCGGATGACCAGGGCGGCGATGATGACCGCCACCGAGCCGAGCATGTCGGCGATGACGTGGAGGAACGCGCCGCGGACGTTGAGGTTGTCCTCGCGGTGCCGGGAGAGCACCCACGCCGACGCCGCGTTGGCCACCAGGCCGACGACGGCGACCCCGAGCATGAGCGTGGTGTCGATGTCGTGGTGCCCGCCGAGGCGCCCGAGGGCCTGCACGAGGATCCACACCACCACGCCGGTCACGACGAGGGCGTTGAGCAGGGCCGCGAGGACCTCGACGCGGCGGTACCCGAAGGTCGCGCTTGCCGACGCCGCCCGCTTCCCCACCACCGCCGCGAGCAGGGCGATGATGAGGCCGGCGGCGTCGGAGAGCATGTGCATGGCGTCGGAAAGCAACGCCAGCGAGCCGGACACGAGTCCGCCGATGAGCTCGGCGAGGAACACCGTGCCGGTGATGCCGACGGCGATGCCGAGTGCGCGCAGGGGCGCGTGCCCGTGGTCATGATCGTGTGCCATGACCCCAGGCTAGCTTAATGAAACGTTATTGAAAACGTCCCGGTCAGGCGCGGCCCTTGAGGATGAGGTTCCAGTACATGAACGGCAGGCCGTAGCGCTTGAGCAGCCACATGTCGAAACGCGGCTTCTTCGTGTCGATGACGGGGATCGACGGCGTCGGCTCCATCTGGTAGTTGAACTCCGCCAGCAGCACCGACTTCCGCGAGGTGACCAGCGGGCACGAGGCGTAGCCCTCGTAGTCCGGCGCCAGGGACTGCCCCTTCATCGCCGCCAGCAGGTTCTTCACCAGCACCGGTGCCTGCTTACGGATGGCCGCACCCGTCTTCGAGTTCGGGCAGCTCGACGCGTCACCCAGCGAGAAGACGTTCGGGTACCGGACATGCTGCAGCGTGCCCGGATCGACCTGAACGTAGCCCAGCGGGTTGTCCGGGTCGGCCAGCGGGGAGTTCTTCACCCAGTCCGGGGCGGACTGCTTCGGCACGGCGTGGAGCATGTCGTAGTGGATCTGCTCCTCCTCGCCGGAGGCGTTGTTGCGGATGGTCACCGTCTTCGACGCCCCGTCGATGGCCGTCATCTCGGAGCTGAAGCGCACGTCGATGCCGTAATCCTCGGCGACCTTCTCCAGTTCGTCGGAGAACACCTTGACGCCGAACATGCCGGGGCTGGGCAGCACGAGGATGACGTGGATGTCGTCCAGCACGCCCTCCTGGCGCCAGTAGTCGGCCGCCAGGTAGCAGATCTTCTGCGGAGCGCCGCCGCACTTGATCGGGTCGCTCGGCATGGTGAACACGGCGGTGCCGCTGCGGGTGCGCTGGATCATCTCCCACGTCTTCGGGGCGAGATCGAAACGGTAGTTGCTGGACACCCCCGGGGTCTCCAGTGCTTCCGGCAGGCCCGGCGTCTTGTCCCAGTCGAGCTGGATGCCCGGGCACACCACGAGGAAGTCGTAGGAGACGGAGGTGCCGTCGACGAGCTGCACGACGTTGCTCTCCGGGTCGACGCCCTCCGCCGCGCCCTTGATCCAGGCGACGCCCTGCGGCATGACGGACGCCTGGTCGCGCTCGGTCGACTCGATCCTGCCCTGGCCACCGCCGATCATGGTCCACAGCGGCTGGTAGTAGTGCTTGTCCTTGGGCTCGATGACGGCGATGTCCGACTCGCCCTTGTTGCGCAGACGTGCTGCGACGCTGATGCCGGCGTTTCCGCCGCCGATGATGACGATCCGGTGGTGGATGGTCATGACTGCCTCCAATTACATTCGCGCGGGTGATTTAAATTCACCGTAGCAGTGATTGCCGTCGCAAGGTTGGCAATTTGTGATTTCTGTTACAGGAGGGCTGCTTATCGACGCCCGAGGTCCCCCACCACCCCCGCAAAGATCGCAAGGTTCACCCCCGGCCACAGGGCGACCCCGGGATCACTACCCCGGGATCTCCGCGATACCGGGGTTGAGGCCTCCAGGTTCCCCGGGCCCCGTGGTAGGGATACCGGGGTTGCTGCACACGTACCCCGACAACAGAAGAACCCGCCTCCCGGATGAGATCCGGTGGCGGGTTCTGAGCTGTGGAGCATAGGAGAATCGAACTCCTGACCTTCTGCTTGCAAAGCAGATGCTCTACCAATTGAGCTAATGCCCCATTGTTCCTGGTGGGCCTAGCAAGAATCGAACTTGCGACCTCATCGTTATCAGCGATGCGCTCTAACCGACTGAGCTATAGGCCCTTGGAACGTTGATAACTTTAACCAGTACGCACGCATAAAGACAAATCGCCTGGTCACCCGGGATAAATGGGGGACCAGGCGAGCGTCGGTAAGCGTCCTAGGAGGCTTCCTCCTGGGTGCCCACCTGCAGGCCGCCGAAGAGTTCGACAACGGAGTTGTAGACCACGGCGGCGAGCGGGGCGAGGATGGACGTGAGGATGGCGCTGATGGCGCCGAGCAGGGCCGCGACGGACATGACGAGACCGAAGGTCACCGTCTGTTCGCCACCGATGTCACCGAGCAGGGAGTTGAGCTGGTCCCAGATGCCGGCGGCGTCGACACCCACGTAGAGCAGGGCCACGGCGATGAGCCAGGCGACCAGGCCCACGAGGGACATGGCCAGGCCCACGCGGAAGGCCGACAGCGGTGAGATGCGGGTGATCGCGAGGTTGCGGCTGGCCATGATCTACTCCTCGTCCTCAGAGTCAGAGTCCTCAGAGTCCTCAGACTCGTAGTCAGCCGGCTCGTCGACGGACTGGATGCCCTCGTCGACGATCTTCTGCTGGGCGCGCTCGGTCGGGCCGGCGACGTTGCCCTTGGCGACTGCCTCGGCCTCTTCCTCGCCCTCCTCCTCGACGTTCTTGTCGATGGCCAGCAGTTCGACGTCGCCGGGCAGGTTGACCAGGCGGACGCCCATGGTGGCGCGGGAGGAGGGGCGGATCTGGTTGACCTCGGTGCGGATGACGCCACCGGCGGAGGTGATGGCGAAGATCTCGTCGTCCTCGTCGACGGCGAGGGCACCGATGAGGTGGCCGCGCTTCGGGGTGTACTTGAAGGTCACCACGCCGAGGCCACCGCGGCCCTGGGAGTTGTAGTCCTCCATCGGGGTGCGCTTGCCGTAGCCGCCGGAGGTGGCCACGAGCAGGTAGTCGCCGTCGCGGACGACGCACATCGCGAGCAGCTGGTCGTTGCCACGGAAGCGCATACCCTTGACGCCGGCGGTGGCGCGCCCCATGGGGCGGAGCTGGTCGTCATCGGCGGTGAAGCGGATGGACTGGCCGTACTGGGAGACGAGGAGCAGGTCGTCGTCGTCCGAGCACAGGGCCGCGCCGATGAGGCGGTCACCCTCGTTGAGGTTGATGGCGATGAGGCCGGCGGAGCGCGCCGACTCGTAGTCGGTGAGGCGGGACTTCTTCACGCGGCCCTGGGCGGTGGCCAGGACCAGGTAGGGGGCGTCCTCGTAGGTGTGGATCTGGATGACCTGGGCGATGCGCTCCTCCGGCTGGAACTCCAGCAGGTTGGCCACGTGCTGGCCGCGGGCGGTACGCGAGGCCTCCGGCAGCTCGTAGGCCTTGAGGCGGTAGACGCGGCCGAAGTTGGTGAAGAAGAGGATCCAGTCGTGCGTGGAGGAGACGAAGAAGTGGCGGACCACGTCGTCCTGCTTGAGCTCCGCGCCGCGGACCCCCTTGCCGCCGCGCTTCTGCGACTTGTAGGCGTCGACCTTGGTGCGCTTGGCGTAGCCGGTGGAGGTGATGGTGACCACGACGTTCTCGCGGGCGATGAGGTCTTCCTCGGAGACGTCGCCGGTGGCGGCGATGATCTGGGTGCGGCGGTCGTCGCCGTACTTGCGGACGATCTCCTCGAGCTCCTCGCGGACGATCGCGCGCTGGCGCTCGGGCTTGGCCAGGATGTCCTTGAGGTCCGCGATCTCGAGCTCGATCTCGGCGAGCTCGTCGACGATCTTCTGGCGCTCGAGGGCGGCCAGGCGGCGCAGCTGCATCGCGAGGATGGCGTCGGCCTGGATCTCGTCGACGTCGAGAAGCGACATGAGGCCGCTGCGGGCCTCCTCAACGGTGGGCGAGCGGCGGATGAGGGCGATGACCTCGTCGAGCATGTCGAGGGCCTTGACCAGGCCGCGGAGGATGTGGGCGCGCTCCTCCTTCTCGTCCAGGCGGAACTGGGTGCGGCGCACGATGACGTCGATCTGGTGGGCGACGTAGTAGCGCAGCATCTGGTCGAGGCGCAGGGTGCGCGGCACGCCGTCGACGATGCACAGCATGTTGGCGCTGAAGTTCGACTGCAGCTGGGAGTGCTTGTACAGGTTGTTGAGCACCACGCGCGGCACGGCGTCACGCTTGAGGGTGATGACGATGCGGAGGCCGACGCGGTCGGAGGACTCGTCGTCGATACGCGAGATGCCGGCGAGCTTGCCGGCGGCGACCTGCTCGGCGATGTTGGCGACCATGTTGTCCGGGTTGACCTGGTACGGCAGCTCGGTGATCACGATGGTCTGACGGTTGCCCGCCTCCTCGATCGAGGTGACGCCGCGCATGCGGACGGAGCCGCGGCCGGTGGTGTAGGCGTCCTTGATGCCCTGGTCACCGACGATGAGACCCGCGGTCGGGAAATCGGGGCCCTTGACGTAGTTCATGCACGCCTCGAGGGCCTCCTTCTCGTCGGCCTCCGGGTTGCTGAGCAGCCAGTAGATCGCGTCGGCGAGTTCGCCCAGGTTGTGCGGCGGAATGTTCGTCGCCATACCGACCGCGATACCGCCGGAGCCGTTCATGAGCAGGTTCGGCACGCGCGCCGGCAGGACGTCCGGCTCGCGGGTCTTGCCGTCGTAGTTCGGGGAGAAGTCGACGGTGTTCTCGCGGATGTCGCGGACCATCTCCATGGCCAGTGGCGTCATCTTGCACTCGGTGTAACGCATGGCGGCCGGGCCGTCGTTGCCGCGGGAGCCGAAGTTACCCTGGCCGTCGACCAGCGGGTAGCGCATGTTCCACGGCTGGGCGAGGCGCACCAGGGTGTCGTAGATGGCGGTGTCGCCGTGGGGGTGGAACTGACCCATCGTGTCGGAGACGGGGCGGGCGGACTTCACGTAGCCGCGCTCCGGGCGGTAGCCGGAGTCGAACATCGCGTACATGATGCGGCGGTGGACGGGCTTCATCCCGTCCCGGACCTCCGGCAGCGCACGACCGACGATGACGGACATCGCGTAGTCGATGTAGCTGGTCTGCATCTCCTCATTGATGTCGATGGGGAGGATGCGGTCGAAGAGGTCGCCGCCACCCTGCGTGGTGTCGTCGCTCATGATCACCTATCTGTCTAGGAGCTTAAATACCCCTTGATCCTACCCTTTTGGCTTTCTGAAGCCGTGTGCGCCACATATCGACGTCTCGGTGCTATCACTCTGCTATCAATTGGGGCATGGCCATGACCCTACGACTGTCGCCCGACCAGGACCGCGCACTCACCCTCCTCGCGGAGGCGCAGGGATCCAGCAAGCACGAAGCCGCGGTACGCGCGATCGTCACCGCCGCCGCGAGACTGCTTAACGACGCCGCCGTCGCCGACCTCGCCCGCGATGTCATCCCCGGTCACGCCGAACTGGAGTCCCGGATCCGGAGAACCCGCGGATGACGCCCGCCCTCACCCCGGAGCAGTTGTTGCTCATCGCCGACGAGTTCTGCGCGACCCACCGCGTGCAGATCCGTGACTTCGGCGCCCTTGTCGCCGCGGCTGCAGTCCCCGGGGCGCGCATCGCGGGCATTCCTGTACACGAGGGAGTCGCCGCATCGGGACGCGCTCTTGCGGAGGCTGTCACCCGGCTCGAGCCCATGAGTGACCACAACCGGGAGTTTGGGGAAGCCTGTGGAAGGCTATACCAAATACTCCATTCGTAACGGTGGACACCTTTATGTCATTCAAACCTCAGTAGTTAACAGCTGCAACTTCAGCCTCTTGAGGCATCACCTCATTAGGTATTTCTAAGTATTTCGATGCCAATCTGAGAGATTGTACCCCCGAAAGTGGCCACCTTGATCGTACCTAATTGTCGATTCTGTCTTTTCCCGGTGAACAGGTCGATAAACCGCTGACCGTCGATTATCGTTCCTAGCGCAAACAGTTGCCGCATCACTTGTGGCAACAGGTTGTGGTCGCTGCCTATGGACCTTTTCCCGGCGATCTGTCCCCAAGTTCATTTCACTCCACACAAGAAGGAAAGAACATGTTCAACAAGCGCATCGCCGGCATCGTCGCGGGCACCGCTCTGGCAGCTTCTGCTGTCATCGTTCCGCAGGCAGCTGCAGATCAGACCATCAACCCGAGTCAGTGCAACACTGGCTACGGCACTGACAAGTCCGTGATTATTGCTGACCCCGATGAAACGCTCACTTTCGTATTTTGGGGAGGCAACAACTACCACGAAACCACTCCCTTCCGTAACTTCGGCCTGAACCCGACGGATCCCCCATCGACCTTCACCGCTCCCAAGGCTGATGAAGAGGATAAGTCTTACTCGATCTACTTCTTCCACAAGAACTTCGGTCAGGATCCCGACAACTGGGACCCGGAAAGTGACAAAAGTGCCAACTGGGCTCAGGCAGTTGAGTGCATCATCATCGTGAAGGGCAAGGAGACTGATCCGGGCAACGGCGACGACGACAACAACAACGGCGACGACGACAACAACAACGGCGACGACGACAACAACAACGGCGACGACGACAACAACAACGGCGACGACGACAACAACAACGGCGGCGACGACAACAACGGCGGCGACGACAACAACGGCGGCGACGACAACAACGGCGGCGACGACAACAACGGCGGCGACGACAACAACAACGGCGGCGACGACAACAACAACGGCGGCGACGACAACAACAACGGCGGCGACGACAACGGCAACGGCGACGGCTCCTCCGACGCTGCAGGCTCCGCACTGCTCGGCCTGTCCGCACTGGCCGGCTCCGCTCTGCTGAGCTCCGGCGGCTCCTCCGCCATCCCGGATGGCGACGGCTCCGGCCCGGGTTCCGCCGACCTGTCCTCCGGCTCCTCTGACCAGGACAACGGAAACGGTGGCGACAACGGCGCTGGTACCGGTAACGGAGGCGATGACTCCGAGGGCCCGGCACAGGGCCCGGTCGACTCCCCGGATTCGAAGGCCACCGACCAGCAGCCGGCCACCGGTCCGGTCGGCGGTCAGGATTCGAAGGCTGTCGCCCAGGCTCAGGCCGCCAACGCCCCGGCAGCTGCCCCGGCCAAGGCTGCTCCCGCCGCACAGCAGGCCGCTCCGGCTCCGGCCGCACAGCAGCAGCTCGCCAACACCGGCGTTCAGGGCACCCTGATCGCTCTGGCTGCTGGCCTGGCTGCCATCGCCGCCGGCGCTCTGCTGGTTCTGCGTCGCCGCGCATAGTCGCCGCTGACTGAGTAACCGCTGAAACCGCTCCCGCACCACCCGGTGCAGGGGCGGTTTTCGCATGTCAGCAGGTGGAAATGGGTGAATGACACGGCGAGTATTATTGCCCGCCGTTTTCGTTGGCGGGCACCGCTTCAAGTGTGTAATGTTTGTAACCGTTGTGGTTGCAGTTATCTCAAGTTACGGATGTGACGAACGGAAGACTGTGGCGGAAGAACTGCAACACGGTAGCGATCCCCGTCGTTGTTCCCACCCGGTTCACTCCGGATGAGTTCAACCATGGTGATCGCTCTTTTCCTTTAGGCTTGAGCGCATGACTGATCTCTCCCAGCTCCTCACCGCCGACAAGCGCGACGCCGTGGTCGCCGATCTGGCGGGCTTCGCTGACGCGACCGTCGCCAAGCAGTCCGGCCTCACGGGCACCGCCATCAAGGCCGCTGTGGCGGCCGCCAGGAAGGTCGACGGCGACATCGTACCCAAGGGCATCAACCGCATGCTCCCGGACGTTCTCGGCGACCTCCAGCCGCACTGGCAGGCCTTCCGCGCGGACGAGGCGGCCACCGACTTCGGCACCTTCCTCGCCGGCCGCGGACCCCAGGTCGTCGATTCGCTCATGGCCATCGCGGACCGCAACGCCGAATCCATCTCCGTCGCCCCGCTGGCGAAGGCCTACAACGGGCTGCGCGGCAAGGCCGCCAAGCTCATCGAGCCGGAGATCCCCGAGCTCGGCCGCATCCTGCAGAAGCACATGCCCTGATCGATGCGGACGGTTCGTCTCGCGGTCTTCGCTGATCTCCACCTCGGCCGCAGGAAGGCTCCCGGGGTGCAGTGGGCCCGGGAGGCGCTTGCCGACGTCGCCGCGGACGCCGACGTCGTCATCTTCACCGGCGATCTGCTGGACAAGAAGAAGGCCACGAAGGCGGACCTGGACGACGGGATCGCACTGTTCGAGTTCATCACCGGGGAGCTCGGGACCCCGCTTGTCCACGTATGGGGGAACCACGACGTCGGTTCCGGGATGATCTCGCGGTTCCCCACCCTGGACAACGTGTACCGGCCGGTGGGCGGGGGCGTCGAGAAGCTCACTGTCCCGGGCGTCCCACTGGTGTTCCACGCCGTCAACGTCACGCAGGACCCGGATCCCCGGGAGACCCTCGCGGACCTGCCGGAGGTCTTCGAGCCCGGCCACGTCGGCGTCCTCCACACCGAGGTGGAGGGCCAGTACACCAACAACCCCTGCCTGCCCACCACCACCGAACACCTGCTCTCCCGGGGCTACAGCGCATGCCTCATGGGGCACGTCCACTCCCCCGTCGTCCTCCACGAGGATCCGTGGGTCGGATGGATCGGCATGGGCCAGGTGCTCGAGATCGACGTCCCCGCACTGCCCTGACACCCCTGAAACGCCGAACGGCCCGCCGGAGCGGGCCGTGGGGGCGTCGATAAGCGGGAGTCTAGACGTCCAGGAAGCGGACGTCCTTCGCCTTGCGGGTGATGAAGGAGCGGCGGGCCGCGACGTCATCGCCCATGAGGATGGAGAAGAGCTCGTCGGCGCGCTGGGCGTCCTCGAGGTCGACGCGGCGCAGGATGCGCACCGTCGGATCGAGGGTGGTCTCCCACAGCTCGTTCGGGTTCATCTCGCCGAGACCCTTGTAGCGCTGGATACCGTCGTCCTTGTTGATCTTGCGGCCGGCGGCCAGGCCCTCCTCGAGCAGCTGATCACGCTCCTCGTCGGAGTAGGCGAAACCGGGGTCACCCTTGCCCCACTTGAGCTTGTACAGCGGCGGGTTCGCGAGGTAGACGTGGCCCTCGGCGACGAGGTCCGGCATGAAGCGGAACAGCAGGGTGAGCAGCAGGGTGGCGATGTGCTGGCCGTCGACGTCGGCGTCGGCCATGAGCACGATCTTGTGGTAGCGGAGCTTCGAGATGTCGAACTCCTCGTTGATACCGGTACCCAGGGCGGTGATGATGGCCTGGACCTCGGCGTTCTTCAGCACGCGGTCGAGGCGGGCCTTCTCCACGTTGAGGATCTTGCCGCGCAGGGGCAGGATCGCCTGGTACAGCGAGTCACGGCCGGCCTTGGCGGAACCACCTGCCGAGTCACCCTCCACGATGTAGAGCTCGGAGACGGACGGGTCCTTGGAGCGGCAGTCGGCCAGCTTGCCGGGCAGGCCGCCGAGGTCGGTGGCGGACTTGCGGCGCACCAGCTCACGGGCCTTACGGGCAGCGATACGGGCCTGGGAGGACGCGACAGCCTTGTTGACGATGGCCTTGGCCTCCGCCGGGTTGGCGTCGAGCCACATGGCCACGTGCTCGTTGGCCATGCGCTGCACGAAGGAACGGATCTCCGTGTTGCCCAGCTTCGTCTTCGTCTGGCCCTCGAACTGCGGGTCGGCCACGCGGACGGAGACGACGGCGGCCAGCCCCTCACGGCAGTCCTCGCCGGTGAGGTTCGGGTCCTTGTCCTTGATGAGCTTGTGCTCGCGGGCGTACTTGTTCATCAGGGAGGTCAGCGCGGAGCGGAAGCCCTCCTCGTGCGTACCACCCTCGTGCGTGTTGATGGTGTTGGCGAAGGTGTGGACGGACTCCTTGTAACCGGAGTTCCACTGCATGGCGATCTCCACCTCGTGGCCCTCGCCCTTGGCGTCGAAGCCGACGATCGAGGGGTGGATGACGTTCTTGCCCTTGTTGAGGTGGTTGACGTAGTCGACCAGGCCCTCCGGGTAGTGGTACGTGATCTTCTTCTCGCGCTTCTTCGGCGTCTTCGGGGCCTCGCCGGCGGCGGCCTCCTCGACCTCGGTGTCGTCGAAGGACGGGCCGTCGACGAGCTGGGCGGTGTCACCCTCCTCCGCGATGGCCTCGAGCTCGAGCTGCTCCTCGGTGACGCGCTCGTCCTTGAGGGTGATGGTCAGGCCCTTGTTGAGGAAGGCCATCTCCTGCAGACGACGCGAGATGGTGTCGTAGTCGAACTCGGTGGTCTCGAAGATCTCGGCGTCCGGCCAGAACCGGATGGTGGTGCCGGTGCCGCGGGCATTGCCGCCCTCGACGAGCTCCTCCGGGACGGAGTTGTTGAAGTTCTGGATCCAGTGCTTGCCGTCGCGCTTGATGTCCGCCTCGACGTGCGTCGACAGGGCGTTGACCACGGAGATGCCGACGCCGTGCAGACCACCGGACACCGCGTAGGAGTCCGAGTCGAACTTGCCGCCGGCGTGCAGCTGGGTCATGACGACCTGGACGGTCGGCGCACCGGAGGGGTGCATCTCGACGGGGATGCCGCGGCCGTCGTCGACGACCTGCACGCCACCGTCGGCCAGCAGGGTCACCTCGACCTTGGAGGCGTAGCCGGCCATGGCCTCATCGACAGAGTTGTCGACGACCTCCCACACCAGGTGATGCAGACCGCGCGGGCCCGTCGAACCGATGTACATGCCGGGGCGCTTGCGGACAGCTTCGAGACCCTCGAGAATCGTGATCGATGACGCGTCGTAATTGTGTTCAGCGTTAGCCACGTGAAACGAGTTCTCCTCGCTAGATTGTTATCAGACCTCACCAGTCTACACTGCGGGGGTCACTACCAGGGAAGGGGTCACGCGCGTCTCAGAGGCATTCTCGTGCGTTTTTGACGCTGTACCTTTTATCCGTACGTGTCGCGCGGGCCGCGACCCTTGACATGGAGCGGCCCCTTCCGCCAGCTCGGTGCCTTCGGTCCGAAGATCTTCAGCTCCGTGATGATGTTGGGCCCCACCTTCTCCGCGATCACCTGCAGAATCTGCCGCTGCATCATCCGCAGGTTCGTCGCCCAGGCGGTGGAGTCGCACGTGATGAACAGTTTCCTGTCCTTCACCATCTCCACCGTGGTGTGCTGGGCGATCTTCGGCCCCACCAGTTCATCCCAGTTGCCGAACACCCAGCCGCCGGCGATGTCCTTCTCCCAGCCGCGCCGCGAGATCTCCGTGCCCAGCAGCGCACCGAACGTGTCGACGTCCAGGGGTCGCCGCCTCCGCCGCCCGTCCTTGCCGGTGGGCCGGCCGATCCGCGGCGGAGTGGTCTTCTTCTGCGGTTTCCGCGGCGGCAGCGGCGTGGAACCGCGCTGCTTTGCGGCCTTCTGCATCGCCTCGAAGGCGGCCTGGACCGGATCCTGCTCAGTCACCGGATCTCACTGATCCTGCCCTCGTCGGTGTCCCGCACCGTGACGACGTACTTCGTGGCGTGCTCGGTGATGTTGACGGGCAGATCCCCGTCGACGGCCGCGGTGATGAGCACCTGCTCCGCATCCGCGGCCAGGGTAACCAGCTTCTCCCGCCGCTTGGCGTCGAGTTCGGCGAAGACATCGTCGAGAATGAGCACCGGATCCGTCCCGTCGCGCCGCAGCAGCGTGAACTCCGCGAGCCGCAGCGCGATCGCGTAACTCCACGTCTCCCCGTGGGAGGCGAACCCCTTCGCCGGCGCCTGCCCCAGGTTGAGCAGCAGATCGTCGCGGTGCGGCCCGACCAGCGACATCCCGCGTTCGATCTCGCGGGTGCGTCCCCGGCCGAGCTCGGCCAGCATCTCGGCCTCGAGAACCTCCGGTTCCGCGCTTATCGACGCCACCGTCCCCTTGTACTCCACCCCGACCGGGCGCGACTCCGGGGCGATCCCCGCGTAGGCGTCCGCGATGAGGTCTTTGAGCTCGGCGATGAGCGCCAGGCGGGCGGCGATGACCTGGGAACCGTGCGCCGCGAGCTGCCCGTCCCACACGTCGAGCGTGGCCAGGGCGCTGGCGCCGTCATCGTCACGGTAGCCGCGGCGCAGCGCCGAGTTCGCCGACTTGAGCAGGGCGTTGCGCTGGCGGAGCACCTTGTCGTAGTCCGCCTTCACCCCGGCCAGCCGCGGGCTGCGGGTGGCGATGATGTCGTCCAGGTAACGGCGGCGCTCCGCCGGTTCCCCCTTGATGAGCGCCAGATCCTCCGGTGCGAACAACACGGTGCGCACGACGCCGAGCAGCTCCCGCGGGGAGTTGAGGCGGGTGCGGTTGATCTGCGCCTGGTTCGCGGCGTGCGGCTTGATGAGCAGATGTGTCGTGAGCTCGCGACCCTGGTTGACGGCGGTCGTCGAGATGCGGGCGTTCGCCGCCCCCTGCCGCACCAGCGGCGCATCCTGCGACACGCGGTGACTGGACAGGTGGGCGGTGTACCCCACCGCCTCGATGATGTTCGTCTTACCGAAGCCGTTGCGCCCCACGAACAGGGTGATCCCCGGCTCGAGCTCGAGCGTCAGCTCCGGCCAACTGCGGAAATCCCGCAGGTCCAGCGTTCTGATGTAGATGGCGCACCCCTATCCGGGCAGGCGCACCGGCATGAGCAGGTAGGTGAACTCGGTCTCCGGGGTCGGGAACGTGCCGTCCGCGTCGGCCTCCGGCAGCTCCGCCGGCTCCGGGACGAGGATCGCCGGGCGGGACGGCTCAGTGAAGCCGAACACCACGCGGGAGGTGTTGATGACGCCCAGACCGTCCCGCAGGTAGCCGGGGTTGAAGGCGATGACCAGCTCATCCTTGCCGGTGAACGCGCAGGGCAGGCGCTCCTCGGCGTGGCCGGAGTCCATGCCGCCGGCGGAGAGGATGAGCTCCCCGTCGGTGAACTGCATGCGGATCTGCGCGTTGCGCTCGGTGACCAGGCTGACGCGACGGATGGCCTCCTGCAGCGGGGCGATCTCGACGCTGGCGATGGAGGTGTGCGTCTTCGGCAGCAGCGGCTGGATGTTCGGGAAGTCCGCGTCGAGCATGCGGGCGGTGGTCTCCCGGGAGTCGGTGTGGATGCCGAACAGGCCGGCCGCGCCGATCTGTTCGCCGGTGCCCACGGCGATCTCCACCGGGTTGGTGGTGTCGAGGCTGCGGGCGTTGTCCAGCAGGGTCTTGGCCGGAACCAGCAGCTTCGCCTGCACATCCGGGGACGCCGGATCCCACTCGAAGGTGCGCAGCGCCAGACGGAAACGGTCCGTGGCGGCCAGCTTCACCTGGTTACCGGCGACCTCCATGTGCACGCCGGTGAGCATCGGCAGGGTGTCGTCCTTGCCGGCGGCGGTGGCCACCTGGGTCACGGCCTCGTTGAACAGCTCCGGGTTGATGGTGCCGGTGACCTCCGGCAGCGTCGGGATCTGCGGGTAGTCGTCCAGCGGGATGAGCGGGAGCTCGAAGCGGGAGGAACCACACGACAGCAGAGCCTTGGACCCGTCGACCCGCAGCTCCACCGGCTTGTTCGGCAGGTTGCTGACGATCTCCGCGATGAGCTTGCCCGCCACCGCGATGCGGCCCTGGTCCCCGATCTCCGCGGCGACGCGGACCTTGGTGGAGACCTCGTAGTCGAAGCCGGCGAACTCGAGACCGTTGTCATCCGCAGTGATGAGCATGGCGCGCAGGACCGGCTGCGTCACCTTGGTGGGCAGGCTCCTGGCGACCCATGCGACGGCGTGGGCCAGATCATCCCTGACCACCCGGAACGACACTGCTTGTGACTCCATGCTTGCGGGCTCCTTGAAAAAATTGTGATCCGCCGTCGCGGACCCCTGAATAACAAACTCCAACGTACCTGACTGCCCCGGGTGATCGAACTCTTGTCATTCGCTCCGCCGCCCGTCCCGGGCTCCCCGGCCCGGAGGCGACGACCGTTCTCCCCACATCCTCTTTCTTCTCTAGGAATTACAAGTATTAAAGACAGGAGTAACAGTAGGTCCTGTGCAACCTGTGGATGAGGGGCTGAATCTCAAGGTAGCCGAGCGAATCGTTCATGTGATTCGGGGTGTGGACAACGTGTGGATAACTCTGGGCAATTGTGGATAACTCTGCGGGGTGCGAATCCATCCACAGCGGTGTGGGCATTCATCCACCGCTTCTCAACAGGGAAAACGCGGTTATCCACAGGGCGTTCGGACGGTGTGACCCCGGTCACTCTGTGACTAATCTCTCTGAGTTACATTGCTGTAATTACACAGGTGTGGATAACGCTGTGGACAACTCCTGAGCTGAGGGAACCCCGGGATTACCACCCCGGGTCCCGTGGTCGGGGAGCCCAGCCAACCCGGTATCGACGTGATCTCGGGGTAGCGCCCCCGGGGTTGCGGAGCCGGAAAGAAGAACAACCCGTCGCCCACCGGAAACGGTGGGTGACGGGTCGTCGATAAGCGGGGGTGTCAGCCGCGGCCGCGGTTCTTCACCAGCTGCGTGAGCGCCTGGATCTCATCGTAGGTGTCGCGCTTCTCGGTCATCTCCTTGCGGATCTTCCGGTCGGCGTACATCACGGTGGTGTGGTCCTTGCCGCCGAACTCGTTGCCGATCTTCGGCAGGGAGAGGTCGGTGAGCTCGCGGCACAGGTACATGGCCAGCTGGCGGGCGTGCGCCACGGCGCGGGTCTTGCCGGCACCGGTCAGGGTGTCCAGGGTGATGCCGAAGTAGTCGGCGGTGACCTCCATGATCGTCGACGCGGTGATCTCGATGTCGGCGGAGTCCGGGAGGATGTCGCGCAGGGCGATCTCGGCCATCTCCTGGTTGATGGGCTCGTCGATGAGCGAGGAGTAGGCCGACACGCGGATGAGCGCGCCCTCCAATTCGCGGATGGAGGACTCGAAACGCGAGGCGATGAGTTCGAGCACACCACGGTCGACGTGGGTGCCGTCGGCCTGGGCCTTCTTCTCCAGGATGGCGATGCGGGTCTCGAGGTCCGGCGGCTGGATGTCGGTGATGAGGCCGCCCTCGAAACGGGTGCGCAGGCGGTCCTCCAGCGTGGTCAGCTGCTTCGGCGGGCGGTCGGAGGACAGGATGATCTGCTTGTCCGCCTGGTGGAGGGCGTTGAACGTGTGGAAGAACTCCTCCTGCGTACCCTCCTTGCCCTCGAGGAACTGGATGTCGTCGACCATCAGGATGTCGAGGTTGCGGTAGCGGCGCTTGAAGGACTCCTGGCGGTCATCGCGCACGGAGTTGATGTAGTCGTTGGTGAATTCCTCACTGGAGACGTACTTCACGCGCAGCCCCGGCTGCAACACCTGGGCGTAGTTGCCGGCCGCGTGGAGCAGGTGCGTCTTACCGAGTCCGGAACCACCCCAGATGAACAGGGGGTTGTAGGCGCGGGCCGGGTTCTCCGCGACGGCCACCGCGGCGCCGTTGGCGAAACGGTTGGAGGAACCGATGACGAAGTTCTCGAAGGTGTACTTCGGGTTGAGGGACTTCTCGCGGTTCGGGTCGTGCGCCGGGGTCTCGCGCGGCAGGCGCTGGGACTGGTGATAGACGGGGGCCGAGGGCTGCGGCTGCGGCGCCTGCACCTGCTGGAGCGGCTGCACATAGGTCTGGGTGGGGGCAGCCGGAGCGGGCGCCGGCGGCGGGGTGTGCGTGGTGTCCCAGCCGAGCTGCTCCTGGACCCCGGGCACGCTGGTCTGGATCGGCGGCTGTGGTGTCTGTGGTGCGGGCATGGCGGCCGGTTCGACGGAGACGGCGAGGCTGCAGGGGCGGCCGGTGCGTTCGGTGAGCACCTTCACGATGTGGGGGCCGAAATCGTCCTCGATGACCTGTTTGGCCATGGCGTGCGGGGTGGCCAGGACGGCGTACCCGTCGACGAGCACGATGGGCTGGACGAGTCCGAGGAAGGCCCGCTGCTGGTGCGTGAAGGTGGGGATGCTCGAGTCGGGGCGCTCGGACTGGTTGAGGAGCTCCGCCTTGATCTCCTGCCAGGTTTCGGCAAGTGACTGTTGCTGATCCGCCACGTGAGGCTGCTCCTTTTTCATTCCGGACAATAACGGGCACATCCGGGCACGCCGAATGCTTCTGCGGTGGGGTGGGTGGGGCCTGGCGTGAGATCGTGCACCGCAGCTGTTCACAGGGCCTCCCCCAGGGGGATTATGGCCGCGACCTCGCCATCCACAGAGTTATCCACAGGTGTGGAGAATCTGCCGAGAGAATCTTTCCACAGCCTAGTCTATAACCTGTGGATAAAACGATTCGCCTACAGCGCCTCCCTCACCTGCGGAAATGTCACCTCCCTGCCCAACCCTCAACCTGAGATTGACAGTTATCCACAGGGGTGGTGATGAACGCTCTGTGATGTTGTGTGAGTTCCTCCATTGTTACCCAACTCCGCGACGTGGTGTCCATAATCGGATCATCGAACGCCGCCGCCCGGCCTGCGGCGCCTCGCGACGGCATCGCAGACTGCTGGGGAAACGGGCAAACACCCCGGTGAGCAGCCAAAAATCACAGGGTTGTCATTTCAGGGGCACCCGCGGCGGGGGCCGCGACACGCCGGGTGAGTCAATTTGTTCGAGAGGTGTCCCCTCGCGTAGTCTGTGATGGTCTGTCACACCGCCGGATGCGCCCGACACGGGACTGCGCCGGCGGATGTGTGTGAGAGCAGCGTCGGCACCGGATCACCGGGCCGCGGCACCCGCCGCGCGTCAGTGCGGACGCAGCACATCTCAGTTTGTAATAGAAACTTCAGCGGTCTCGCCGGTCCCGTACGGGGCGACCGCGTCACAACGCAAGGAGAACAACCGTGGCAAAGGGCAAGCGGACGTTCCAGCCGAACAACCGTCGTCGCGCACGCGTGCACGGCTTCCGTACCCGTATGCGCACCCGTGCAGGTCGCGCCATCGTCTCGGCGCGTCGCCGTAAGGGCCGCGCCAAGCTGACCGCTTAATTCGCACCACCGGTGCTTCCGAAGCAGCACAAGTTCACGTCGCCGACTGACTTCAGCCGGACGATCAAGCGTGGACGCCGCGCCGGTAGCCGCACCGTAGTGGTTCATCTCAATGAGCCCGACGCCGGAGCCACACCAGCCCACCAGGGCGGCCCCCGCGTCGGGCTCATCGTCTCCAAGGCCGTCGGGAACGCGGTGCTCCGGCACCGTACCTCCCGGCGGCTTCGCCACGTCTTGGCCTCGCTTTTCGACGCCCTCCCGCCCACCGTCGACATCGTCGTCCGGGCGCTGCCCGCCTCCGGTGGGGCGTCGTCCGCGGATCTGGAGCGTGACCTGCGCAAGGCCTTGCGTCGCCTGGGGGCCCTGCATGAGTAGGCTCTCCCCCGCCGCGCGGGCCCTGGAGGCGGCGGTGCTGTTCTACCAAAAAAACATCTCGCCCCTTAAGATGGGGTCGTCCTGCCGTTTTGAACCGACCTGCAGCTCCTATGCGCTCGGCGCCGTCCGTGGACACGGGGCGTGGAAGGGGTCGGTGATGGCACTGGCCCGACTGAGCAAGTGCGGTCCATGGCATCCGGGCGGGTATGACCCCGTCCCCGAAAAAACCGATATCAAGGAGTCCTGACACACAGTGCTCAACTTCATCTACTGGCCGATCTCGGCCATCCTGTGGTTCTGGCACAAGGTCTTCAGCTTCGTGCTCGACCCGGACCTCGGCATCACCTGGGTGCTGGCGATCGTGTTCCTCACGTTCACCATCAAGGCGATCATGTTCAAGCCGACCCAGAACCAGCTGCGCTCGGGCCGCAAGATGCAGGAAATGCAGCCGAAGATGGCTGAGATCCGCAACAAGTACAAGAACGACCAGCAGAAGATGATGGAGGAGACGCGCAAGCTCCAGAAGGAGATGGGCGTCAACCCGCTGCTCGGCTGTCTGCCGATGCTGGTGCAGATCCCGGTGTTCATCGGCCTGTTCCACGTGCTGCGCTCCTTCAACCGCACCGGTGAGGGTGTCGGCCAGCTGGGCCTGTCCATCGAGGAGAACTACAACACCCCGAACTACATCTTCGGTGTGGACGAGGTCCAGTCCTTCATCGACGCCCGTTTCTTCGGCGTCCCGCTGTCCTCCTACATCTCCATGCCGCAGGACATGTACCAGGCGTTCCAGCCGGTCGACTTCACGCGCACCGACATCATCATGGTGGCGGCGCCGCTGGCGATCATCATCGCCGTGGCGACCCACTTCAACGCGCGTATGTCCATCGACCGTCAGAAGGCCCGCATCGCCTCCGGCAAGCAGGCCGCCCCGTCCGGTGACAACGCCGACATGATGGCCATGCAGATGGGCATGATGAACAAGATGATGCTGTGGGTCATGCCCGCCACCATCCTGTTCACCGGCTTCCTGTGGCACATCGGCCTGCTGTTCTACATGATGTCCAACAACGTGTGGACCTTCTTCCAGCAGCGTGTCCTCTTCGCCCAGATGGACCGCGAGGAGGAGGCCGAGGAGGAGGCCCGCAAGGCCCTCAAGCGCACCACCGCCCCGGCCCCCGGCGCCCGGGCCGGCGCCAAGAAGAAGCGGAAGAAGAAGTAACCCCCGCTTCCCGACGTCCCCCCGCAGCCCCCGCAGCCACCGTGAACCCCCGGTTCACGGTGGCTGTATCGTTATGAGACATGAGTGAGACCCCCGCACAGGCCGAGGCCGTCTTCGGCGCGCGACTGCCCCTCGCCGAGGCGTACCACGAGTCCCTGGCCACTTACGGCTCCACCCGCGGCTTCATCGGACCCCGTGAGGTCGACCGCCTGTGGGACCGCCACATCCTCAACTGCGCCGTCATCGGCGAGGTCATGGAGCACGGGGCCCGCGTCGCCGACGTCGGCTCCGGCGCCGGTCTGCCGGGCATCCCGCTGGCCATCGCCCGCCCCGACCTCGACATCACCCTCATCGAGCCGCTGCTCAAGCGCTCGGTGTACCTGCAGGAGGTCGTCGACGCCCTCGGCCTGCCGAACGTCACGGTCATCCGCGGCCGCGCCGAGGAGAAGCAGGTCCGGGAGGCTCTCGACGGTGGCGTGGACATCGTCACCTCCCGCGCCGTCGCCCCGCTGGGCAAGCTCGCCGGCTGGTCGCTCCCCCTCGTGCGTCGGGGCGGCGAGATGATCGCCATGAAGGGCTCCTCCGTGGCGGAGGAGCTGGAGCGCGATGCCGCGCTCATCAGGAAGGCCGGGGGCGGGCGGGCGTCGATAAGCACGGTCGGCGACGCCCACCTCGCGGAGCCCACGACGATCATCCGTGTCCCCCGCGTGCACTAAGGTGGGGAAGGCTAGACAGTTACATTGTTGAGTTGAGGAAGAGGTCAGGTCGGAATCCATGGTTGACCAGTTGCCGAAGCCGGAAGCGCCGCGTCTGATCACGGTCGCCAACCAGAAGGGCGGCGTCGGCAAGACCACCAGCTCCGTCAACCTTGCCGCTGGTCTCGCGATGCTCGGAGCGAAGGTCCTCGTCGTCGACCTCGACCCGCAGGGCAACGCCTCCACCGCCCTCGGCGCCGAGCACACCTCCGGCACGCTCTCCAGCTACGAACTCCTCATCGGCGAGACCACCGCGGAGCAGGCACTCCAGCCCTCCACCGCCCACGAGAACCTGTTCTGCATCCCCGCCACCATCGACCTGGCCGGCGCGGAGATCGAACTCGTCTCCCTCGTGCGCCGCGAGTACCGCCTCCACGACGCGCTGCGCGGCTCCGGATTCCTCGCCGAGCAGGGCTTCGACTACGTCATCATCGACTGCCCGCCCTCGCTGGGCCTGCTCACCATCAACGCGATGACCGCCGTCGACGAGGTCCTCATCCCCATCCAGTGCGAGTACTACGCGCTCGAGGGCGTGGGCCAGCTGCTCAACAACATCTCCATGATCCGGCAGCACCTCAACACCAGTCTCCACATCTCCGCCATCCTGCTGACCATGTACGACGCCCGCACGAAGCTCGCCGAGCAGGTCGCCACCGAGGTCCGTGCGCACTTCGGCGACGTCGTCCTCGGGCACGTCATCCCGCGGTCGGTGAAGGTCTCCGAGGCACCCGGCTACGGCCAGACGGTGCTCAACTACGACCCCACCTCCCGCGGTGCGGTGGCCTACCTCCACGCGGCCCGCGAGTTCGCCACCCGCGGTGACTACCAGCCCGCCGAATCCACCGGCCCCATCGGGGTCAGCCCCGAAACCGCTCAGCAGCTCGAATCAGAAAGGTAGGCGACATTGAACCAGGAAACTCGTAAGGGCGGACTCGGTCGCGGCCTCGCCGCCCTGATCCCCTCCGGCCCCACCCCGTCCTCCCCGCGCCTGGGCGACGGCGCAGCCGACGTCATCCTCGGCGGCACCAAGGGCGCACGCGCCCAGGAACGCCAGGTCAAGGGCGCCCCCAAGCCGGGGCTGCCGGGCAGCGGGCCGACCCCCGCGGACGTGCCCGCCGAGGTGGGTGCCACCTACCGGGAGATCCCCATCGGCGAGATCTCCCCCAACCCGCACCAGCCGCGCACCGTCTTCGACGAGGAGGCCCTCGGCGAACTCGTCCATTCCATCCGCGAGTTCGGGCTCATGCAGCCCATCGTCGTCCGCACCGTCGACGACGGCTACGAGCTCGTCATGGGCGAGCGCCGCTGGCGGGCCGCCGGACGCGCCGGCCTCACCCACATCCCCGCCATCATCCGCAGCACCGATGACGGCGACATGCTCCGCGACGCCCTCCTGGAGAACATCCACCGCGTCCAGCTCAACCCGCTGGAGGAGGCCGCCGCCTACCAGCAGCTCCTCGAGGAGTTCGACGTCACCCAGGCCGAGCTCGCCGACCGCCTCGGCCGCTCCCGCCCGGTGATCACCAACACCATCCGCCTCCTCGCCCTGCCGGTCCCCGTGCAGCGCCGCGTCGCCGCCGGGGTACTCTCCGCCGGGCACGCCCGCGCCCTGCTGGGCCTCAAGGTCGACGGCATGGAGGAGCTCGCCGACCGCGTCGTCGCCGAGGGCCTGTCCGTCCGCGCCACCGAGGAGGCCGTCACCCTGCTCAACCGGGGTGACGAGCCCGAGCGCCGCAAGGCTGAGCCCGTTGCGCAGCCCGAGCTGTTCTCCCACGCCGCCACCCGCCTCGGCGACACCTGGGACACGAAGGTCACCGTCACCATGGGCCGCGGCAAGGGCCGCATGGTCGTCGAGTTCGGCGACCAGGAGGATTTCGAACGCATCCTCGGGCTCATCGAGGGCCGCTAGCCGGAGCCGGGCCGTGTTCGCGACACTCATCCCACTGAGCCCGGAGACGATGGGCCGCATCCACCCGCAGGCCGGCCGCTCCATCTTCTGGGAACTCGACGCGGAGGCGGCGTCCCTCGTCCAGGATTCCGGTGACCCGGCCTTCGAGAAGGAGGCCTGGCTGACCACCACCCTCCTCGACTACGGCTGCTGCGGCCTCTCCCTGGAGCGCAGTACGGCGGCCCGCGCCGTCGCCACCGTCCTGTGGTGCTCCCGCGACGCCGCCCCCGGCTGCGCCCAACTGCCCACCGCCCCCGTCTCCGAGGACGCGGAGGTGCTCACGTCCCTGTTCATCGACCCCGGTTTTGCCGGGGTGGGCCTCGAGGCCGTGCTTCTCGACGCCGCCATCATGCAACTCGTCGACGCCGACGTTCCCGCCGTCGAGGCTTTCGGCTGGCGCCAGGACTTCTTCTCGCGGGCCGACGTCGACGAACTCCTCGAGGGGCCTGTCGGTTCCATCCTGCGCTCCGCCTCGGAGATCGGGCTCATGTCCGTGGCCGTGCTCGAGTCCGCCGGCTTCCAGGTGGTGGCCGACCACCCGGTGCTCCCCCGCCTGCGTCTCGAGCTGCCGCCGCAGCACGGGCTGCTGTCGGTGGCCGCAGTGGAGGAGCTGCTGGACCGGGCGTGGGTGTAGGGTCCTCTCCTCCCACCGGTGACCCCGGTATCTGTACGTCGGGATTCCGGAGATACCGGGGTTGTGGGGCTACGGGTCCCCGGGCCCCGGGGTAGGGAACCCGGGGTTACGCCGCCTCCGGCACGTGCACCCGGGGGACATGCCGAGGGGGCGTGTGGTTGTCGATCACATCCAGAACGCTTCGGAGCATCACGCAAATGCCCTCTGTGACCTCGAGATCCCCCGGTGCGGCCCGGACCACCACAGGCCCGAGATTCTGCAGGGCCTTCTCCCGCTCGCGCTCGTCGATGACCACCGTCTCCGTCGGAATCCCGTGCTCTCCCCGGTACTTGCCCCTCCCGTCGATCTCCAGGATGACCCAGCCGTTGACGAGGATGTCGACGAAGTAGCTCTGTCCGGACTCCTCGTCTATGAACTCGACCTGCACCTCGAGGGAGGTGACCGCTTCTCCCCCGTACTGGTGCAGGATCATCCGGGCCTTCGACTCCCACACGCTCCCGGAGTTGGGGACGGACAACCGGACGGCCTCCCGGACGCGCGCGATTCCCCGCATCCTCCCCAGTTCCCCCACGTCCGCGAGGAGGGTCTCGGTTGATTTGCCGGGCCACTGACGGCGGGCCGAGTCGAAGGCGACCACGCCCTCGACGAGGCCGTTGAATCGGGTGACGTCGGC
The DNA here is from genome assembly GCF_900177745.1 of Corynebacterium pollutisoli. Lineage (GTDB taxonomy): Bacteria > Actinomycetota > Actinomycetes > Mycobacteriales > Mycobacteriaceae > Corynebacterium > Corynebacterium pollutisoli. The sequence goes on from NZ_FXAR01000002.1 coordinate 251,740, forward strand.
CAGGGTCCGGATTTTCGAGGTGATCCGGATGCCGTCGTGGTCCGCGTACTGACCGGACGGCAACAACGTGGATCGGTAGCGTGCCCCAGCCGTCCACGTCGACTTCGCCCCCGGGTGGGTTCCCCCGGGCATCTGGACGTCGACCTGCTCCTCGATGCTGAGGAGTTCAATCCCCCACAGGCGGGCTGCCGCCGGGCCGGAGACCACCCCGGCGTCGACGGTGAGACCCACGGCCACGGCTCTGATGTGGGCCTGCCGCCAGGGAGTCTGGTTGTCGTACCACTCGGCCGGCACCGCCATCTCCGCCGTGAGCCTGCGCACTGTGCCGTCCCGGATCCGTGCGCGGACGTCGCCGTCGAGAACCGAGGTGCGCCGGAGGTCGATGAGTCTGTGATCGTTGATCCACTGGTTATCCATACCCCGTAGCCTGACGGAAACCCGTCGGAGACGCGGGGGCGGGGCGCCGTAGGGCCTCTTTTCTGTGGATAACATCCGGTTGTCCACAGCCTCCGGGGTGCCCGGGTTGCGCGACCGGCGCCACCCCGGTAGAGGGAGCACGGGGCCCGGGGATGGGGAGAAGCGTAACCCCGGTATCGCAGTGATACCGGGGTGGGGAAACCGGGGTCCTAGCCCTGCTCGGCGCGCAGCAGCTCCGCGAACTTGAAGGTGCCCGTCGGTGTGTCGTCGCGGTCGAGGAGGTAGAGGCGCTTCACGGCGACGACCACGGCCTCGGCGATGGAGTCCCGCACGGCGGGGTCGGTGAGGCGGGCGACGTCCCCCGGGTTGGTGAGGTAGCCGGCGACGAGCTCGACGGTCGGCGCCTGGGTGAACCGGAGCATCTCCCAGGTGCGGGCGTGGGTGCCGCAATTCTGGAACTCGGTGCGCGCGCAGATCTCACGCTGGATGAACCCGGAGAGGGTCTCGCCGGTGAGGGAGCTGTTGCCGGTGTCGGAGCCGAAGTAGAAGGTGGCCACGCCGTGGGCCTTCTCGTTCGGGTAGTTGTCGCACTGGAGGGAGATGACGAGGTCGGCACCGAAGGCGTTGGCGATCTCGGCGCGGGAGGTGTGATCGGGGTCGTCCATGCGGGGGCGGGACAATATCGTCTCCATGCCCGCGGAGATCATGCGGCCCTTGATGCGGGAGGCGAGGTCCCAGAGGATCTCCTCCTCGGAGATCTGACCGTGCATCCCCGCGACCGACCGGCCCTTGTTCGCTCCGCCGAGGGCGGGGTCGATGACGACGCGCTTGCCGGCGAGCATGGGGCCGGCGTTGCGGACCTGCTCGCGCTCGCGGATGGCGTGGGGGCTGCCGCCGGTGATGCGGCGTCCCAGCAGCTTGAGGGCGGCGAGGGTGTCGGGGCCGCACACTCCGTCGTCCTGCAGCCCGGAGTTGAGCTGGTAGTTGGACAGTGCCTCGTAGGTGCCGGGGCCGAAGTGACCGTCGACGCGGTGTGAGTAGAAGCCGAGCTCCTGGAGCTGCTCCTGCAGGCTGGCGACGTCGTCGCCGACCATCTCGTTGTTCGGCTGGTACGACAGGACGCGGGAACCCAGCTTGTAGGACGCGTGGCGCAGCTCGCGCAGCGTCATGTCGTCGATGTTGCCGGACGGGACGATTCCGCGGGACTGCTGGAAGGCCTTGAGTACGTGGGCGAGGTCGGCGTCGAAAAGCTTGTCTTCCTCGGCGTACTTGTCGGACAGGTCCGCCTCGTAGCCGGAGAGGAGCCCCAGCCGGGCGAGGGTGGAGCGGGCCTCCGCCACGCGCGGGCTGCGATCCCCCACGCGGAATGTGTTGGTCACGGCACTCCTTCCAGGGTCAGATGCCACAGATCTTATCCCAGCCGTCAGGAGTCGGCCGGTGCTGCTCGTAGGTTGTTAAGGTTACCAGCTACAGCAGCGGTTCCAGTTTCGCCATGATGTGGGAGCGCGGGCGGACGCCGATGAACTCGTCGACCTTCTCGCCGTCCTTGAAGAACAGCACCGCCGGGATGGACATGATCTGGAACATCGCGCCGAGGGTGCGCTCCTCGTCGACGTTGACCTTGGCAATGGTCACAGCGTCACCGAGCTCCTCGGAGAGCTCGTCGAGGACGGGGCTGAGCTTCTTGCAGGGGCCGCACCATTCGGCCCAGAAGTCTACGATGACGGGCTTGTCGGCCTCGACGACGACCTCGCGGAAGTTGGACTGGGTGACCTCGATGACGTTGCTCATGTGATTCTCCTTACAGGGGGCTTAAAGGGCGGCGAGGTGGTGCTCAGCGTCGATGGCGGCGCGGCAGCCGGAACCGGCGGCGGTGACGGCCTGCTGGTAGTGGTCGTCCACCAGGTCGCCGCATGCGAAGACACCCGGGACGGAGGTCGCGGTCGACGGCTCGGAGACCTTCACGTAACCGCCCTCCTTGAGCTCCACCTGGCCGTCGAGGAAGCCGGAACGCGGGTCGTGGCCGATGGCGACGAACATCGCGGCGACCGGCAGCTCCGACAGCTCACCGGTGATGGTGTCGCGCAGCATGATGCCGCCGACCTTGCCGTCCTTCTCGACGACGTGGTCGACGACCTTGTTGGTGGCCCACTCGATCTTCTCGTTGGCCTTCGCGCGCTCCAGCATGATGGCCGACGCGCGGAACTCCTCGCGGCGGTGCACGACGGTGACCTTGTCGGCGAACTTGGTGAGGAAGGTCGCCTCCTCCATCGCGGAGTCACCGCCACCGATGACCGCGATCTCCTGGCCCTTGAAGAAGAAGCCGTCGCAGGTGGCGCAGGAGGACACTCCGCGGCCCATGAGCTCATCCTCACCCGGCACACCCAGCAGACGCGGGGCGGCACCGGTGGCCAGGATGACGGTGCGGGCCTCATGGACCTCATCGCCCACGTGGATCCGCTTCACCGGGCCCTCCAGCTCGACCGAGTCGACGAGCTCCATGCGCATGTCGGTGCCGAAGCGCTCGGCCTGGCCACGCATCTCCATCATCAGGTCCGGGCCCATGATGCCGTCCTTGAAGCCCGGGAAGTTCTCCACGTCGGTGGTGTTCATCAGGGATCCGCCGTACTCGTAACCCTCAAACATGATGGGCTTGAGCTCGGCGCGGGCGGCGTAGATGGCGGCGGTGTAGCCGGCGGGGCCGGAGCCGATGATGGCGACGTCGTGAATCATGAATTCTCCTGATCGGGGGCGGTACTTCCGCCAAGTCTAGGCGCTGTCACCGAATCTCAACGGCCGGGAGCCACGGAACATTCCCCGAGGTCGGCCCGGAGCGCCTCCCGCGCCCGGTTGCGGCGCGACTTGATCGTGCCCGGCTGCACGCCCTCCTGCTTCGCGACGTGCCCTATCGTGTACCCCTCGATGTCGATGAGCCACAACGCCCGTCGCTGGTCGGGGTGCAGGCGCCCGAGCGACTCGTGGAGGTGCAGCATGTCCTCGGACCGGCCGATGGGGTCGGCGGCGAGGAGAGGGTTGATGTCGTGCGGGAGGGCGCCGTCGTCGAGAGTGGGGGCCTCGACCTGCACGCGGTGGTTGCGGAAGTCCCAGCCCGAGTTCATCACCAGCCGGTGCAGCCAGGTGCTCAGCGAGGACTCGTGACGCCAGGTGTGCAGGCTGTAACTGGCGCGGAAGAGGGCCTCCTGGAGGATGTCCTGCGCGTCATCCTCGTTGTGGCCGTAGCGGCGCGCGACCCACAGCAGCCGCGCGCGGTGGCGTTCGACGATCGTGCTGAACGCCTTGAGGTCGCCCTCGATGTAGGCGGCCACCAGGCCGCCGTCGGTGTGTGCCACTGTTCCCCCCGGAAGTTGCTGACACAACCATTGGACCCCAGGGAGCGTGCCGACGCCCGCCGAGGCTGCCCATCACAGTGGGCGTCAGCTCACGCCGACGAGCTGCACCTCCGCCACCTCGACGGCCCCCGGGAACCACAGGAGTACACCGCCCGCGGTCATCTGCCGGTCGAGGGTCATCGTCGTGCGGCCGTCCTGCATCTGCGCGGAGCCCAGCAGCGGCAGACCCTCCGGGGACTCGGCGGTCTCGCCGGAGGTGAGGCCGTAGACCTCGACCTCGCCGCCGCCGGAGCGGATGAGGACGTTCTGGAGTTCCACGGTGTCGTCGAGAAGCAGGGTGACCCCGCCCTCGCCGAACCACACGGTGGAGTCGTCGCCGTCGGCGATCTCCGGGACGGAGGGGGTGACGTTTAGCACGCGCGGCAGCGGGCGCGGGGTGGTCTCCGAGGCGGAGCCCTGGATGGACTCCTGGTTGACCGGGGCCTCGCTGCGGTCGCCGCCGACGACGCTCACCAGGTAGGTGGTCAGTGCCGCGACGAGCACGACCGCACCGATGGAGAACGCGCCGATGAGGGCGACGGAACCGCCGGAGTAGGACTTGTCGCCGAAGCCGGGGCGGGCGTCGGGAAGCGGGCCGACCTCCACGTCGGCGACGACGAGCGGCTCCTCCACCTCGACGGCGGTGGTGGGCAGATCCTCGCGCTCCACCCCGAGGAGGGAGAGCATGGAGTTCACGGAGGTGTGGTCGCGGTCGGCGGTGGCGTCGGGAAGCACGGCCGGGAAGGCGAGGGTGGCCACACCCGCGGTGGAGATGCGGATGCGCGCGTGGTTGTCCAGGCCCAGCGGCAGGTCGCGCGTCGATGCGTCGACGAGCGGGACGAGCGCGGCGGCGACGGCCTGCGGATCGAGGTCCCCGGCACCCTCCTCCGCGACGGTGCGCAGCGGCGAACCCGGCACCCAGTCGGCGACGACGAGGCAACCGTTGCGGTAACCGAGCACCTCGATGTTCTCGGCCACGCCGGGCAAGCCCGCCAGGCGGCGGGTGCGGCGGGCGACCTCCGCGGCGGCACCGGCGGCCGCGGCGGGCGAGGCCGGGGCCAGCGGCGCGTTACCGGAGGTGTCGACGAAGGTGAGCGCCACCTCCCGGCCCGTGGCCACCTCCTTGGCGTGCCAGAAACGGGCGCCGGGCACGGAACCGTGGTCGGCGAGGAGACGGAAGCGGCCGTCGGAGACCGGGGCACCCGGCACGAGACGGGGGCCGCGGACCACGCCGGCGGACATGGGGGCCGGCGGCAGGGAGGCGGAGAAGGGGTCGAGGGCGGTGATCTGCGCGGAGACCTCCTGCGGGTTGCTCTCCCCCACCTCGATCGCCTTGGAGGAGTCGGGGCGCACGAAGCGCGACAGGCCCGGGATGCGGGCGAAGGCGCGGCCCAGGTTCTGCACCTCGGGCAGGCCGGAGAAGCTCAGCGCGATGCCCGTGGCGATGAGGAAGACCACACCCGAGACACCGACCTTGATGAGCACACCGAAGGAACCCAGCCCGCCGAGCGAGGGCAGGAGCCAGTCGACGAGCAGGGCGGCCGCGACACCGATGAGCGACGCAGCGAACGCCCACACCGTCGTGTGGATCTGCGAGCGGGTGCCCAGGTGGCCGAGCTTGCGGCGCAGCAGCAGCGCACCGATGACGGCGCCGGCGACGAAACCGAAACCGTTGGCCGCACCGAGGAGGATGACCACGCGCGACGGCGAGGTGGCCACCATCGGGGCCAGCAGCGACAGGACGATCTTCGTCGCGGTGATGCCGATGATGATGTACGTCGGGGTCCACGCCTCCTCGCGGGCGTAGAACACGCGCAGGTGGAGCAGTACGAGGGCGTAGGGCAGCAGCGTGAACGCGGAGAAGGACAGTGTGAGCCCGAGCAGGATGCCGGACTCGGTGTCGAAGTTGCGGTACGCGAACAGGGCCACGCCGATGTCCGGGCCGAAGGCGGTGAAGAACACCACGATCGGGATGAGCGCGATGAACGTCAGCTTCGTCGCCAGGTTGAGGTCGGCGACGACGGCGCGGTCATCGCCGTCGGCGGCGTTGCGCGACAGGCGCGGCATGATCGCGGTGAGGAGGGTGACGCCGATGATGCCGTAGGGCACCTGCAGCAGCAGCCAGTGCTGCTGGTAGATGAGGGGGGCGGCGGCGTCGGCGAGCGAGGCGAGGCGGGTGGTGACGACGTAACCCAGCTGCGAGACCGCCACGTACGCGACGATCGCCACGGCCATCCCGCCGAACTGCTTGAGGCGGTCGTCGATGCCCCACAGGGGCCGCAGATCGACGCCCGCCTTCCGCAGGTAAGGCACCATGATCGCCGCCTGCACGATGACACCCAGCGTGGTGCCCAGGCCCAGCAGCAGGACGTGCGGATCGACCACCCCGGAGGGCGCGGTCTCCTCCAGCTCGCCGGGCAGCAGCATGTACAGCAGCAGCACCGTGATGGAGACGACGTTGTTCGCCACCGGCGCCCACGCACCGGGTTTGAAGATGCCCCGCGTGTTGAGCACCGCCATGAACAGCGCGAAGATGCCGTAGAAGAAGATCTGCGGCAGCAGCAGGTAGGCGAAGGACGTCGACTGGATGACGTTGACCTCGCCGTCCACGTCGAGCATGAGCCGGGTGAGCAGGGGCGCGGCCACCAGCGACAGCGCCGTCACCACGAGCAGCAGCGACGCCGAGAGCGTGAAGAGTCTGCGGAAGAACGCCGTGCCCCGGTCCGCGTCCTCCTTCTCCGCGCGCACCAGCACCGGCACCACCAGCGAGGTGAGCACCGCGCCGAGGACGATCTCGGTGATGAGGTTCGGCAGCGTGTTCGCCGTGTTGAACGCCGAGCCCACCGCGCCACCGAGGGTGACGGCGATGAGCAGGTTGCGCAGGAAGCCGGTGATGCGCGAGATGAGCGTGGCGATGGCCATCGAGCCACCCGCCCGCACGACGTCGGCGTCGGAGGCGACCTCGGACCCCTCGGCGGCCACGATCGGCTCCGGCGCCCGCAGGCGCGAACGGTCCTCGGCCGGTGCCGGTGGGGCCGCCCGCTGTTCGGGCACGGGGGCCGGCGGGGCGGCGGCGACGAAACGGGAACGCAGATTATCGGACATGGACCATTTCCAGGCTAGGGGCGCTGGCGCCGTCGCCGGTGTCGACCGACGCGGAACAGCAGCGCGAGAGACAGCCCCACCACGACGAGCAGGGCAATTCCGTAGGTGCCGACGATACCGGCTCTGGTCTGCACTGTAATCTCCACCGGCGTGGAAATCGGCGAACCGTCGCGGGTGGCCAGCCACAGCGACAGCTGCGACTGGTCCTCATCCTCGGGCAGGTCGGCGGTGAGCTGCACCGTGATCGACCCGTACGCGGGGATGTGCACCGGGCCGTGCGCGGTGAGCACCGTCCCCTCGGGGCCGGTGTACGCCAGCTCGGCGTCGACGGGCAGCGGCAGTCCGTTGCCGGCCACGATGAGCAGCGGCGAGCTCTCCGACGCCCGCGTGTACACGTTCCCCGGCGGGAACAGCGCCACGGACCCGCGCAGTTCCTGCAGGGTCCGCCGGTTGGCGTCGAGTCGCCCGTTGGTGGCCTCCACCGCGTCGCGGTTCGTCGCCAGAGAGCTTCTCGACGTCCCGCTCAACGCCATGAGCACATCGCGGCGCAGCGGCAGCGTGAAGTCGTAGCGCGTGAGGTTGATGACGGGGTCGTTGACCATCATGCGCGTCAGGTCGTCGGTGTAGCGGGTCTGCTGCGCCGCGCGGAGCACCTCCGTGTCACTCACGGCCGACGGGTCGGACCACGGGCTGCCGAAGCGCGTGACCCCCACGGCCGGGGGCCCCACCGGGTCGAGCAGCGGGGCGGTGACCGCCTCGGCGAGGGGGACGGGGCGGGCGGCGCGGGCGTCGTAGAGCTCGGTGACGGTGGAGACGAGGGTGCGGGCGGTGGCGGCGTCGAGACGCGGGGCCGGTACGGCGAGGACCGGTTCGGGGCTCTGGGCCCACTCGGCGGGCAGCGTCTCCTCCGCGACCGCCAGACGGAGGGCGGAACCGGCGGTGATGGCGCGGGCGGTGACGGAGTCGAGCCGGTAGTCGAAACGCCAGTCCGGGTTGGAGTACCCCGTCGTCTGCGGGGCGGGGCCGGTGGCGGCGAGCAGCGAACCCAGGGCCGCGGGGAAGGTCGTGGCGGTGACCCCGGGCGCCAGGTGGGCGTGCGCCCCCGACTGCGGGACACCCCACACGGAGTTGTCGGCGACGATCGCGCGGACCGGCTGCGCCGGGGTCGGGGCGCCGGCGTGGTCCGGGATGACCGGGGACTCCAGCGCATTGTCGGTGATCTGCGGCTCACGGGTGGCGACGGACGCCTCCCACGCCTGATCCACCGGCACCGACTGATCCGCCCAGCCGAGGGAGGGCGCGGCCTGCTCGGTGATGTACCCCGACGACGGGATGACCACGTTGGGGACGGGCTCGACGCCCAGCTCCTCCCGCAGCACCTCGGTGCCCCGCTGGGTGGCCTCGCGGAAGAGCCATTCGTCCTCGGTGCGGGCGACGGCGTCGATGTCTGCGTCGGCCCACGGCAGGGCGACGACGCACCCGGCCCCCTGCAGGCGCTCGAGCCAGGCGGCGGCGTCCGCGGCTCCCCGACCGGGCGCGCCGGGCTCGGGGTCGTCGTCGGTGAACCAGCTGTCGCGTAGGCGCTGCTTCGTGGTGATGAGCGAGGGGCGGGACTGCGCCACCGTGTACCCGCGCGACATCCGCGACACCGTGTCCACCAGGGCAGGGTCGACGGCCAGGCACGTGCCGCGTTCCTCCGCGGCGTAGATGTCGAGCAGTTCGCTCAGCCGGCCGCCCGGGGCGATCTGGCCCGCCAGGTGCTCCGACCCGAGGATGAGCGGGGCCTCCTCCGGAGCCTCACCGGTCTCCCCCGGGACGATGTCCAGGCGGGAGGTGAGCGGCAGCAGCACCGTCAGGCCGGGGGTCTGCTGCTCCTCCTCCGCGTCCGCCGTGACCGTGACGAGCATCCGTTCCGTGTTCTCCCCCGCCGTCACCATGAGCGGCCACGTGCCCACGGGCAGGAACTCCGCCGGCAGCTCGAGCGGGACCTCCCGCCGCTCCCCCGGGCCCACCTCGACGTCTACGGTCGGGCCGAACCAGGGGTACGCGGAGGCGTCGAGCGCCAGGGCGCGCCGGGCCCCGGCCACGTCCCACGTCGGGTCGCCGCGCCGGGTACTCAGGGTGAGGGAGGCCGCCTCCTCCGACGAGTTCGCCACCGTGAGCTGCAGGCGCAGTGAATCGCCCTCCGACACGGAGTCCGGGGCCTGCGTGATGTCGACCGTGATGTCCCCGGCCTCGTCACCGCGGGCCATGGGGTTGACCCACTGATCCGCGGTCTCCGGATCGTAGGGGGTGGGGGCGGCGAGGGCGGGCGTCGACAAGCAGGCGACGGCCAGCCCTGCCGCAACGGCGCGCCTCACCGCGGGGTCGCCCTTCCCGCGGCCTTCTCCTCCCGCGCCAGGCCCGGCAGCAGATCATGCGCCGTGCGTGCCAGCTTGCGCTCGTCCGCGTAGGCGAGGTGCTCGATGAGCTCGGACACCGGGATCCACGAGACCTCGGTGACCTCCGGGTCGTCGTCGTTGAGGTCGCCGTCGACGAAGCGCAGCAGGTGGTGGTGGACCGTTTTGTGGATGCGCACCCCCTCGGACACGAACCAGTAGTCGATGACGCCGAGGTCCGCGAAGGCCTCCCCGTAGACACCGGTCTCCTCCCACACCTCACGCTCGGCGGTGGCGCGGCGGTCCTCCCCCGGCTCGACGTGCCCCTTCGGCATCGACCACAGCAGGCGGCCCCGGCGGTCCAGGCGACCGATGAGCGCGACATAGATACGGGAGAGATCGACCTCGCCCGCGTCGTTCACCGCCTCCGCGAGACCGGACACGACGAGTCCACCCGCGGACGTCTCGTCGCGGGTGGCCATGCGGTTGGGCTGCGGGCGCTGCTGCTTCCGGGAGTTCTGCGACCGCTGTGGATTACGGCGGCGGCGCTTGCGGGGTTCCTGCTTCTCGCCCTGCGACTGCTGCTGCTGGGCCTGCTGGCCCTGATTTCCGGAACCACGACGACGCGACCGGCGACGACGCCGACGCTTGGGGCCCTGGGAATCATTCTCAGTCATCCCCCTGATCGTATCCGCTGCGACAGCCTTTCGAAATTCCCATGCCGTGGTCGGTAGACTCGCTGGTTGTGAACGCGGACGACCCCCTGACCCCCCTGGCCCTGCTCGCGCAGGCCGAGCGCACCATCGCCGGTCTGCCCATCGGTGACCTCGTCGCCGAGTTCCAGGCCCGCGGACTCCCCCTCTTCCTCGTCGGCGGTTCGGTCCGCGACGCCATCCTCGGCCGCCTGGGCAACGACCTCGACTTCACCACTCCCGCCCGCCCCGACGTCATCTCCGACATCCTCCGGGGCTGGGCCGGCACCGTGTGGGACACGGGCATCGACTTCGGCACCGTCTCCGCCGCGCACCGCGGCCAGCAGGTGGAGATCACCACCTTCCGCTCCGACACCTACGACGGTGTCTCCCGTAACCCCGAGGTCATGTTCGGGGACACCCTCGAGGGCGATCTCATCCGGCGGGATTTCCGGGTCAACGCCATGGCCGTCGAATTGCTTGTCGACGACGCCGGCGACCTCGTCGCCCGCTTCCACGACCCCGTCGGCGGGCTGGAGGATCTGGCCGCCCGCCGCCTGGACACCCCCGACGCCCCGGAGATCTCCTTCCACGACGATCCCCTCCGCATGCTGCGCGCCGCCCGCTTCGTCTCCCAGCTGGGCTTCGGCGTGGCCGAGCGCGTCAAGGCCGCCATGACCGACATGGCCGGTGAGATCGAGCGCATCACCGCCGAGCGCATCCAGGTGGAGCTGGACAAGCTCATGCTCGGCGACGCTCCGTGGACCGGCATCAACCTGCTGGTCACCACCGGTATCGCCGGCCACGTGTTCCCCGAGATCCCCGCCATGCGCGACATGGCGGACGAGCACAACCAGCACAAGGACGTCTACGCGCACTCCATGCAGGTGCTGCGCCAGGCCATCGACCAGGAGGAGGACGGCCCCGACCTGGTGCTCCGGTGGGCGGCCCTGCTTCACGACTCCGGTAAGCCCGACACCCGGGCCTGGAACGAGGACGGCCGCGTCACCTTCCACCACCACGAGGTCGTCGGCGCGAAGAAGATCCGCCGCCGTATGCGCGCCCTGAAGTACTCCAAGCAGATGGTCGGGGACGTCTCCCAGCTCATCTACCTGCACATGCGCTTCTACGGCTTCGGTGAGGGCCAGTGGACCGACTCCGCCGTGCGTCGCTACGTCACCGACGCCGGGGAGCTCCTCCCCCGCCTCCACAAGCTGGTGCGCGCCGACTCCACCACCCGCAACCAGCGCAAGGCCGCCCGCCTGCAGCGCACCTACGATCACCTCGAGGAGCGCATCGCCGACATCGCCGCCCGGGAGGACCTGGCGCGGGTGCGACCCGACCTCGACGGCAACGAGATCATGGAGATCCTCGGGGTGCCCGCCGGCCCGGTCGTCGGCCGCGCGTGGGCGTTCCTCAAGGAGCTGCGCCTGGAGCGCGGCCCACTCGAGCGCGACGCTGCAATTGCAGAACTGCGTGCGTGGTGGGAAGCTGAACAGTCACAGGGAAAGAGTTAGCAGGAGGTAGTCGCAATGTCAGACTTTTACGCCGACCGTCTCTTCAACGCCCTCGAGCGCAATGAGCCGGAGCCGGGCATGCTGCTCGTCGCCGCCCCCGGGATGCTCTCCGACGAGTTCAACCGGTCCGTCGTGCTCATCATCGAGCACAACGAGCACCTCACCTTCGGCGTGAACCTCGCCTCCCGCAGTGACCTGGCGGTGTTCAACGTCATGCCGGACTGGCTGCCCGCCGTCGCGAAGCCGCAGGCGCTGTACATCGGTGGGCCGCTCAACCAGCAGTCCGTCGTCGGCCTGGCCATGACGAAGGCGGGCGTCGACATGGAGCAGGCGCCGCAGCTCAACCGCCTGGCCAACCGCCTCGCGCACGTCGATCTGCGCGCGGAGCCCGGGGACATCGCCGACCTCGTCGAGGGCATGCGTCTGTTCGCCGGCTACGCCGAGTGGGCCCCGGGGCAGCTCGACGACGAGATCGAGCGCGGCGACTGGTACGTCACCCCGGCGCTGCCCACCGACGTCATCGTCCCCGGCCGCACCGACCTGTGGGGCGATGTCATGCGTCGTCAGCAGGCCCCGCTGCCCCTCTTCTCGACGTTCCCGGCGGACCTGGTGGACAATTGATCGCCGAGATCCGCGCGGGCATCCGGGACTCCTGGGCGGTCGCGCTGGGGCTCATCCCGCTGGGGCTGGCGTTCGGCCTGCTCCTCACGCAGATGGGGTTCGCGTGGTGGTGGGCCCCCATCTTTTCCCTCCTCATTTATGCCGGGTCGATGGAGTTCCTCGCGCTCAATCTGGTGACTGCGGGCGTCGGACCCGTGTCGGCGGCCGTCACCGGCTTCATGGTGAACTTCCGCCACATCTTCTACGGGCTGACCTTCCCGCGTGATCTGGTGCGGGGCGGCGCGGGGCGGGCGTACTCCACCTATGCTCTCACCGACGAGTCCTACGCCATCGCCTCCGCGCGTCGCCCGCGCAGTGGGGTGCAGGTGCTGACGATCCAGGCGTTCTGCCAGTCGATGTGGGTGCTGCCCGGCGTCGTCGGGGCGCTCGTCGGCGAGGTGATCCCGGCGGGGATCCAGGGCATGGAGTTCGCGCTCGTCGCCCTGTTCGTGGTGCTGGCGTGGGAGACGTTCCGGAACAGCCGCGACCTCTCGCTCGTGCTCATCGCGGGCGGCCTGGCCGTGCTGGTCGGGCTGGTGGCGCCGGCGTCGCTGCTCATGATCGCCCTGAGCGCGTATTTCCTGCTCCTGCTCGGGCGCCACCTCTCCCCCGCCCTCGACCGCGCGTTGGAGTGGCGGATCTGATGTACGGACTCCCCGAGGGCGTCACCCTCACCCAGGTCTTCGCGGTGCTCATCCCGATTGGTGTGATCACCGTGCTGCTGCGCTGGCTGCCCTTCGCGTTCGTCACCGCGCTCAAGGGCAACCAGTTCTTCGGGCTGCTCGGGCGGATGATGCCGGTGGGCGTCATGGTCGTGCTGGTCGTCTACACGCTCTTCGGGCAGCAGTCGGCACCCGGCGGGATCCCGGCGGCCCTGGCCGGGGTGGCGGTGACGCTCGGCCTGCACGCGTGGAAGCGGGACTCCGGGTTGTCGATCCTCGGCGGGACCCTGGCCTACATGGGCCTGGTCAACCTCGTGTTCTAGCCGATCTCCGGGAAGGTCGCGACGGCCTCGGCCCACAGCCCCTCGAACTCCTCCGGAGTGAGGTGGGAGTGCTCGATGTCGGGGAAGTCGGCGTAGGTGTCGGGGTGCGGGACCACCGGGTTGGGGGCCTGGGCCATGCCGGCCGCCGTGTCCTGCGTGGCGGCACCGCGGATCGTCTCGGAGGGGTCGAGTTCGATGATGCGGACCATCGCGCAGGTCTGCTCGTCGAGCGGCGCGAGCTCCGCCACATGAATCACGGAACCCGCCCCCGGGACTGTCATCTCGATGCGTACGTGTATTTGTTTCACGTGAAACATCGTAGGGGGCGGGCGTCGAAAAGCAGTCAGGACTGCAGAACCACCGGCTTGCGGGGCGGTGCCTGGCGAGCGTACCGGGCGGCGAGCCAGGAGCACATCATGAGCTGCACCTGGTGGAAGATCATTAGTGGGAGGATGAGCAGACCGATGCTCGCGCCGCCGAAGATGACCGACGCCATCGGCAGGCCCGTCGCCAGCGACTTCTTCGTGCCGCAGAACTGGATGGCCTTCATGTCCTTGTCGTTGAAGCCGAGGCGCTCGGACGTGAAGCGGGTGAGCCACAGCATGACCGCCACCAGCACGATCGAGAAGACGATGAGGAAGATGATCTGGCCCACCGACACCTCCGACCACACGCCGGCGACCATGCCCGCCGAGAACGCCGAGTACACGACCATGGTGATCGAGCCGCGGTCGACGATCTTCGTCGCCTTGTTCGCCGCGAAATCCTTCACCCACTTGCGCAGGATCTGGCCCAGGACGAAGGGCAGGAGCAGGAGGATGGCGATATCGATGAACACCTGCGAATCGACGTGGATCGTGCCGCCGGCGGACATGAGCAGCATGACTAGCAGTGGGGTGAGGAACACACCCGCCAGGTTCGAGGCGCTCGCCGCGACGATCGCACCGGCGTAGTTGCCCTTCGCGATCGACGTGAACGCCACCGAGGACTGCACGGTCGACGGCACGAGCGTCATGAAGAGGATTCCCATGTACATCCCCTCCCCGATGAGGCCGCTGAGCGGGCGGAGCGCCACGCCGATGATCGGGAACACCAGGAACGTGAACACCAGGATGAGCAGGTGCAGCCGCCAGTGCAGGAGACCCTTCACCGCCTCCTGCGTGGAGAGTCGGGCACCGTAGAGGAAGAAGAGGAATGCGATCGCGATGTTGGTCGCCGTGGCGAACCACTCCGCGAAGTCACCGCGCGCCGGCAGCACGATCGCCACCACCACCGCGGCAATGATCAGGAGTATGAGCGGGTCAGTCCGCTTGAGAAGGGACAACATGCCCTGAAGTCTACGATAGGGCCCATGAACTCACTCTTCACGCCCATCCGGCTGCGCGACCTGGAGATCCGCAACCGGGTCTGGATGCCGCCCATGTGCCAGTACCACGCCACCGACGGCCTGCCCGAGGACTGGCACTTCGTCCACTACGGGGCCCGCGCGGCCGGTGGCTACGGGCTCATCATCGCGGAGGCGACCGGCATCGTCCCCGAGGGCCGTATCTCCCCCGCGTGCACCGGCCTGTGGAACGACGAGCAGGAGGCCGCCTGGTCCCGCATCGTGTCCTTTGTCCACTCCCAGGGCGCGAAGATGGGCATCCAGCTCAATCACGCGGGAAGGAAGGCGTCGACGATCCCGTGGCTGCCCGGGCGTGGTGACGGCTCCGTGCGTGAGGGCGGCTGGGAGGCGGTCGGACCCTCCGCCGTGGCGCAGGAGGGTATCGATCCGCCGCGCGAGATGACTCTCGAGGAGATCCAGGCGCTCCCGGGTCAGTTCGCGGCGGCTGCCTCCCGCGCTGTGCGCGCCGACTTCGACACCGTGGAACTCCACGGCGCCCACGGCTACCTGCTGCACCAGTTCCTCACTCCCCTGGCCAACCACCGCACCGACGAGTGGGGCGGCTCCTTCGAGAACCGCACCCGCCTCTTCCGGGCGGTGGCGCGCGCCGTCCGGGGCGTCCTGCCCGCGGGCATGCCGCTGCTCGTCCGCCTGTCCGCCACTGACTGGATCGACGGTGCGTGGGATCTCGAACAGTCCGTCGCCCTCGCCTCCCTGCTTATCGACGACGGGGTCGACCTCATCGACGTCTCCACGGGAGGCGCGGCGAATGCGCGCATCCCCGTCGGCCCGGGTTTCCAGGTGGAGTTCGCCTCCGAGATCCGGCGCCGTTCCGGGATGCCGACGGCAGCGGTCGGGATGATCACCGAACCGGAGCAGGCATTGGCCATCGTCGAGTCCGGTGACGCCGACGCGGTGCTCATCGGTCGTGCCGGGCTCCGGGACCCCTCGTGGGCTCTGCGCGCCGCCCATGAGACGGGGCTCGATCGTTCCGAGATTCCATACCCCGACTCCTACTGGCGGGCTAGCTGGAGACGCTGAGGGTGTCGCCCTCCTGCTCCACCGTTGCCGGAGTGAGCGGGTCGCGGGCGACACCGGAGACGACGGAGCCGTCCGCGATGTTGAACACGGAGTCGTGGTAGGTGCAGCGGACGGTGTCGCCCTTCACCTCCGTGATGGGGTTGCGCTGGTGCGGGCACGTCTGCGAGTATGCGACGTAGGTACCCTCCGTGGGCTGTGCAATGATGAAGCCATCAAAGATGGTGGCGCTGCCGACGGGGACGTCAGCGGCCGCGACCTCCACCGCGGGCTCGCTGCCACACGCGGCCAGGAATGCGCCGGCGAACGTGGTGGCGGTGCCGAGCAGGAACATACGACGGTTACACGAGAACTCAGACATACATTCAGTATGGCAAAAATTGGGGGCATCCATCATTGATTCGACGGAATGTCGGCAAACATCACAGTGGGTGTGACTTTGCGGTGACGTAATGGGGGTATATCGCTGGCGGGCGTGGTTACGTCACTGTGACGCTAAATTCGGTGAGCAGTGCGCGCCACTCCTCCTTCACGCGATCGCGATCCTCCATCGTCGGGAGCTTGTCGATCTTCGCGCTCAAACGGGTCTTGCCCTTCGCATCCGACACGTCGACGGACACCTGGGAACCGTCCGCCAGGTCCGCTCGCCAGTAGCGCCACTTCTCGGTGGCGGTGATACGCGGGGCGTCGGCAAGCTGCCTGCTCTCCATGAAGGCGACGAACTCCTCGAAAACGTCCGTCCACTCCCCCGGGACGGTCTTGGTGACGCTCGCGTTGATCGACCCCGTCACCGTCTGGCCGACCTGGCGGCGTCCGATCATGCGCTCGATCTCGACGGCGATACCCTGCGACCACCAGTCGGATGCTCCCCCGCGGGAGGCGAGCTTCACCAGCTCCTGATGGCTGAGCTCATGCGGGTTCCCGTGCTCCCGCATGAACTCCATCCAGCCGGTGATGTCTCGGCCGGTCGCCTTCTCGAACTTGTCGCTCATGCCTCTGAGACTAGTGGATCTCCCGGCGTTGCGACCCCCACCAACCGAGGCCGATGAGGGCGATCGCTGCGGCTGCCATGAGCAGGTGCGGCGTCCAGGAACCGCCGTTGGGGGTGACGACGTACTCGAAAGGCGAGAGGTCGATCAGCCACTGCGGCGCGCTGCGTACCGGCCCGAAGAGCGTGAGAATGGCCGCTCCGACGACCGGTGCCCAGGCGACGTGGGTGAAACGGGGCACTATTCCGACTATCGCGACGGCGACGCCGGTGAGCAACAGGGCCGGCGCGAGCTGGGACCAGGTGCTCGGCACCAGGGTGTCGTAGTCCGCCGCCTCGGTCGTCTCCTGGGACCACAGGCCGAGGGCACCTCCTCCCAGGGCGCCGACGGTGGCCAGAACCAGGCCGGCAACGCTGAGAATGCTGGCTGCCCCTAGGGGAACCCAACGCTGAAGGCCCGTGGAGCGCTGCAGATCCACCGTCCGGTCCACTTCCCCACTGCGGTAGGTCACCACGACCTGCACACCCATCGTCGCGATGAGGATACCCGTGAGTTTGAGGATGTATCCGATGAACTCCGTCTTCATGTCCCCGTCGCCGAAGATGTCCTTGAAGATCTGTCCGATGTTCGCCTCCGCCTCCATCCACTCACTGAGGGACCCGGTGAGCGCGATGAAGAAGGCGGTGAGACCGGCGATCACGATGGCCCAGGTGAGGATGGTGGAGCGGTTGAGCACCGTGGAGAGATGCAGCGGGCCACGGATACGGCGGGTTCGGGTGGGGATCAAGGACGGAACGGCGACCAGGGCCGACCCGTACTCTCGCTGCCTCTCCGCGAAGAGAACGACTCCTGCCGCGAGGACGCAGATTCCGGCTATCATGCCGATCGCCATCCAGTCGTTCTGCACGTAGGGGTGGACCACGGTCTTCCATCCCAGGGGTGAGACCCAGTTGAGCCACCCGAAGTCCTCGGAGTCGGCCACAGATCTCACCACGAATGCTCCCGCGATGGTCATGAGCCCGGTCCGGGTGAGGGCCGCGGGGTCACGGACCAGTAGGAGGACCAGTTGGGCCAATAGTGCGGATCCGAGCATGGTCAGGGCGATGACAGACCCCGAGGCGAGGGCACCCCCGACGGGCATCTCGTCCACGTACAGCCCGGACAGAGCGAGGACCGCGGTACTACCCGCACCCATGATGGCTGCCACGATCGCGGTGGTGACCACTGCGGCGGCTGCCGGTGCCATGCGGTTGATGCCGGTCGACAACTGCAGCTCTGTGAGCCCGAGCGTCTCGGATCTTCGGTGCAGCCCGACGATGAGCAGCACCGCCATGACAGAGCCGAGGATGATCATCATGCTGCCCGCCTCCCACATGACGATCTGCCCGAGCGTCGCCGGCGACTCGACCGGACCCCACATGGCCGTCATGCCTGCGTTGCGCTGCATCCCGAGGACGAAGGCCTCGCGGTCGTCGGCCGTTGGGTAGTAGTTTTCGTAGGCGGGGGGAAAGACGGCCAGGAACGCCCACAGGGCCAGGCACCAGATGATGATGAAGGAACGGCGTAGCCGAAGGTTGAGAGCGATCATCGAGCGTCTCCGTAGTGCTGGAGGAACATCTCCTCGATGCTGGCGGGCGCAGACGTGATGTCCTCTCCCCCGGCCTCGAGAAGGCGGCGGAGGACATCCGGAACCTGCTCCCGGCTCACTGTCACGTGGAACCTGCCGTCGTCAAGCGTCGATCCCTCGATCTCCCGCAACCCGGATGTTTCACGTGAAACACGCGCGGTGATCTCGTGGGCGGAGAGATGGCGTAGCTTTTCGACGCTCCCTGTCTCCGCCGTCTGCCCGTCACGAATGATGGTGACGTACTCGCAGAGCTTCTCCACCTCACTCATGATGTGGCTGGACAGCAGAACCGTGGCGCCCCTCGCTTGCTCCTTGCGGATCTGTTCGACGAACACCTGCTCCATGAGGGGGTCGAGGCCGGCGGTCGGTTCGTCGAGAATGATTGCCTCCGCCCCGACTGAGAGGGCAGCCACCAGGCTGACTTTCCGACGGTTGCCGGTCGAGTACTCTCGGGTCTTCTTGTCGGGATCCAGCTTGAAGGCCTCGATGAGCTCCGCCTCGCGTTCCCGGTCCACGGGAAATCCGCGGAGAGATTCCAGCGCACGGAAGACTTCCCGGCCTGTCAGGGAAGGCCACAGGGATACGTCTCCCGGAATGTAGCCGATGCGTTTCAACACGGCGGGGTTGCGGCGGGGATCCTCCCCGAGCACGGTGGCGGTGCCCGATGTCGCGTGAAGGACGCCCAGCAGGATGCGGATGGTCGTGGACTTCCCGGACCCGTTCGGGCCGAGGAAGCCGTGGATGGTGCCCTGCTCAACCCTGAGGTTGAAGTTGTCGAGTGCGCGGAAGTCGCCGAACGTTTTCGTCAGGTCCCGCACGTCGATGACGGTGGTCATGATGCCACTCCCCTGGTTTCACGTGAAACATTGTTCTCGAAAAGCTCGACCGCCTGCTCGAGGAAGAGGCGGATGAACTCTTTCTGGTTGGGATGTTGGTAAGCGCTCGTCAGCAGCGTCACGACGCCGGGCGCCATGAGCACGGGGCGGACGACTCCCCGCCAGTCCCGCTGGTGGATCCCCCAGTCCGGGCCGAAGACCGAATGGAGCCGTGTCATGTGGTGGTCGAACTCGACACGTGCCTCTTCCGGATCCATGTGCGGGAGACGAGCGAAGAGGTGGTAGATGTCCACGGTCGCATCGATACGTTCAGGCGTGATGTCCCTGAGCCAGTCATCCACCAGTCGGCTGGCGAACGGGATCCGGAGGGCCACCTCCATCGCCTGCCTCTCCTTCTCGAAGTACGGCAGTGCCTCCGCGTTGAGGCGGGGACTGACTTGCCCGTAGAACGACGCGAGCCTCTCGGGAACGGTGTACGGCAGGGGAACATCGTCAGTGACCCGTTGCTCCCGGAGTTCGAGCAGGCGGGCCTTCTGCCGGTGGAGTTCGGCAATCTGCTCGTCGATGGCATCCTCGGCCAGGCGTATCTCGTCCTCGAGGCTCAGATCCGGATCATGGACCAGTTCCCGTATGGTGGCCAGGCTCAGCCCTGATTCCGTCAAGTGACGAATACGTACCAGGCGCACTGCATGGTCGAGGGTGTAGTTTCTGACTCCGGAATTGTCGGGCACGTCAAGTAGCCCCTCGTGGTGATAGTGGCGTATCGCCCGTGGGGTGGTTCCGACCAGGTCGGCGAGCTCTTTGATTCTCATGCCCCCAGCATGCACCGTGACGTAGCGTCACTGTCAAGGATCAGAATGGGGGTGGGTCATCCTCGGGCGGCGGTGGTGGATTCGACCGCAGTTCCTCTTCCCGCTTCATCTGGGACTCCGCACGTTTTCGTGCCCTAAGTTTACTCACCCGCTGCCCCACCGACTGCACCCAGTGGCGTTCCTTCGGCATGAGAGGACCTTTCGCTTCCACGAGCACCCAGGTTCCGTCCTCGTAGAGGAAGTACTTGTCCCTGGTGTGGGGATCGGTGAGGTAGAACACGCGCCCATCCGTCTTCACGTTGTGGTGTGTGGGGCACTTGGAGCTGAGGTTGGAGGCGGTGGTGGGGCCGCCGTCCTCGTAGTCGATGCGGTGGTCCATCTGCGTGCGGTCCTCGTGCGAGTCGCAGTAGGGATCCGAACAGGTACCGTCCCAGCCGACGACCACCGACCGGATGTCATCCGGGTCTCGTACGTGCCCGCCTCTTTGTCGTAGAGCTCGTCCATGTCGCGGACGGTCGAGGCCCGGGAGGCGAGGTCCTCAGCCTGAGCAGCGGGGATGTAGCCGATACCCGGGATCCACCCCGGCGCTCCGTCGACGTCGTGCGCCCGGTAGATGTTGAGGAGGATGTCCGTCGTCCCCTCCCCCGCGATGAGCTGCTGGAAAGCCTCGACCTCGGTGATCTTGTGCTGTTTGGCGTACTTGCGCACCCGGTTCTCGATCTTCTTGGCTTCGACAGGATCGAGCCGAACGTTGATGTAGGCATCCCCCTCCCGGTACGCGACCTCGAAGCTGCCCTCCTCGTCCCTGGGGGCCGTGTCATCCGTCGAGACAGTGTCGTCCAACGACTGGATAATGGAGTTGAGCTTCTTGCGGATGTCATTGGCACTGGGAAGCAGCTGATTGGCGCGGGTCGGTGTGAGGTACTCGCTCAGTTCCGTGTCGATCACCCCGAGGTCCTCCTTGTCGGAGACATCGGCCTTCGACATCACTGCGTCGATGGCCTTGAGGCGCTCCAGGTCGAGGTGGAACATGCTCTCCTGGAGCGCCTTGAGCTTCGGCATTTCATTGATCCGCACATGCGCGTAGAGGGCTGTGCTCAGATACCCCTCTCCCCTGCCCATGAGGCGCTTGAGGTTCGCGATGACGAGCTGATAGTCCTCCTCGAGGTCAGGGAGCATCGACTGCCACAGCTCATAATCGGCTTCACGGATCCGGCGGCCAGCGATGGATTCGCGTTCGAAGGGGGAACTGACGGCATAGTACTTCTTCGGCCCGAGCAACCTCGCCAGTTCGCGCTCGACCATGGAGCCCAGATTGAACTCGATCGTGTCCATGCCTCCCCCTTTCCCCTGCTCCCCAACCCGAAACTCTGTTCGTATCCCACCATAGAACAACCATTCGACAAAAACAACCCCCTCCGAACAGTTCAGTCCGGAGGGGGCGTCGAGAAGCGGGGTCTAGCGGGTCGCCGCCTTCATGGCGGAGACGAACTCGCCGAGCTCGGCCTTGAGGCCGGGCATGTCGGTGACGGAGTTACCCTCGATGTACTTGTCCATGATCTTGGTGATCGCGGAACCGGAGATCGCACCGGAGGCACCGGCGGCGATGGCGTCGGCAACATGCTGCGGGGAGGAGATGCCGAAGCCGAGCAGGATCGGGGCCCCGCCGAAACGCTTGACGTTCTCCACGACCTCGGCCAGGCCGGTGACGGAGGACTCGCGCTCGGTGCCCGTGACGCCGTCGCGGGAGATGGCGTAGATGTACCCGCGGGAATGCGCCGCAACGCCCTCCAGCGTGGATTCAGCGGCCTGAGCAGGGGCGATGAAGATGGGGTCGACACCCGCGCGCTCGGCGGCGGCGATGAAGGGGGCACCCTCGCGGACGGGGACGTCGGGAAGCAGGATGGAGTCGGCGCCGGCCTCGCCGAACTCCCGGTAGAAGTGGTCCAGGCCGCGGGTGAAGGGGACGTTGCCGTAGATGAGCATGCCGATCGGCAGGTCGGGGAACTCGGCGCGGATGGTGCGGACCTGCTCGAGGGCGTCGTTGACGGTCACTCCCCCCTCGAGCGCGCGGATGTGGGACTTCTGGATGGTCGGGCCGTCGGCGACCGGATCAGAGAAGGGGACGCCGATCTCGAGGGCGTCGGCACCCGCGGCGACAACGGTGCGGACGATCTCCAGGGCGTCGGCCGGCGAGGGGTCCCCGAGCATGAGGAAGGGCACGAACGCGCCTTCGCCGCGGGACTCCAGCGCCTCGAACAGTGCTTCGTAGCGGCTCATCAGTTCAGCTCCTGGTTCTTGTCGAGGACGAGCTCGGGGTTCTCCTCGAGGGTGCGGCGGACGTGCGCGACGTCCTTGTCACCGCGACCGGACAGGGAGACGAGGATGGTCATCGGCTCGGTGGCCGTTTTCGCACGCTTGAGGGCGTAGGCCATGGCGTGCGAGGACTCGAGGGCCGGGATGATGCCCTCGTACAGCGAGAGCAGCTGGAAGGCCTCGAGGGCCTCCGCGTCGGTGATGCCGACGTAGGTCGCGCGGCCGGTCTGGTGCAGGTGCGCGTGCTGTGGGCCGACACCCGGGTAGTCGAGGCCGGCGGAGATGGAGTAGGACTCCTCCACCTGGCCGTCGGCGTTGCGCATGAGGTAGCTGCGCGCTCCGTGGAGGATGCCGATGGACCCGTTGTTGATCGTGGCGCCGTGCTTGCCGGAGTCGACGCCCAGGCCGCCCGGCTCAGCGCCGACGAGCTCCACACCCTCCTCGTCGATGAAGTCGGCGAACATGCCGATCGCGTTGGAGCCGCCGCCGACGCAGGCGACGACGAGGTCCGGCAGGCCGCCGGTGCGCTCGATCATCTGGGCCTTCGCCTCGGTGGAGATGACGCGGTGGAACTCGCGGACGATCGTCGGGAACGGGTGCGGTCCGGCGGCGGTGCCCAGCAGGTAGTGGGACTCGTGGAAGGTGGCGGTCCAGTCGCGCAGCGCCTCGTTGACGGCGTCCTTGAGGGTGCCGGAGCCGGTGTCGACGGGGATGACCTCCGCACCCATGAGCTTCATGCGGAACACGTTGGGCTGCTGGCGCTCGACGTCCTTGGCGCCCATGTACACGACGCACTCGAGGCCCAGGAGGGAGCAGGCGAGGGCCGTGGCGGTGCCGTGCTGGCCCGCGCCGGTCTCGGCGATGATGCGGGTCTTGCCCATCCGCTTCGCCAGCAGAGCCTGGCCGATGACCTGGTTGGTCTTGTGCGCGCCGCCGTGGACGAGGTCCTCGCGCTTGAGGAAAATCCGCGCCGGGCCCTCGAGCGGCAGGTTGGAGCATTCGGTCAGCGGGGTCGGGCGGCCGAGGTAGTCACGCAGGTAGGTGGCCAGTTCCTCACGGAAGGAGGGGTCGTTCTGCGCGTCGACGAAGGCCTTCTCCAGCTGGTCGAGCGCGGGGATGAGGGACTCGGGGACGAACTGTCCGCCGAACTCGCCGAAATAGGCCGGCAGGAGTGTGTTGGTCATGAGCGGTCCTGATGGTGGTAGGTGCGGATGGTGGCGAAGGCGCGTCGGAGCGCGCCGGAGTCCTTGCGGCCGGGCTGGCCGGGGTACTCCACGCCGGAGTTGAGGTCGAGTCCGAGGCAGTCGACGGCGAGGGCGTCGGCGATGTTCGCCGGGTTGAGCCCGCCGGCCAGCAGGGACTTCTGCTTGACGACGTCGGGGATCCCCGACCAGTCGAAGCTGGTTCCGGTGCCGCCGTCCCCGGCGTCGAGAACGAGCTTGTCGACGTCCTCGAGGAGGGCCGTGGCCAGCTCTCCCCCGTCCTGGAGTCCGGTCATGGAGACGGCGCGCCACACCTCGACGGTGTCGGGCAGTTCGGCGCGGGCAGCGGCGATGAGCGCGCGCTCGGCCTCCACGGAGCCCTGGTAGGGGGCGTGGATCTGGACGGCGGCGAGGGCGTCGACAAGCAGCTCGCGGAAACCGGAGGTGCGACGAGACACGGCGACGTACTGCAGGCCCGGTTCGGCGGCGATGATCTCCGCGGCGGTTTCACGTGAAACATTGCGCGGGGACGCCTCCTCGAAGATGAGGCCTCCGTAGACGGCGCCGGCGGCGGCTGCGGCCTGCGCGGCGGTGGCGGACGTCAGACCGCACACCTTGTTCGGGCCGTAGACCAGTTTGCGCGCGGCGCGGTCGATGTCCGGCTGCGAGGTGAGCTGGGAACCGACGAGGAAGCCGTTGGAGTGCCCGCCGAGGCGACGCACGGTGGCGGCGTCGCGGATGCCGGACTCGGAGACCACGACGGCGTCGTCAGGCACCAGCGCCGCGAGGCGGGCGGAACGGTCCAGGTCAATGGACAGATCGTGCAGGTTGCGGTGGTTGACGCCGATGATCTTCGCCCCCAGACGCAGGGCGCGCTCGGTCTCCTCCTCGTCGATGACCTCGGTGAGGATGTCCAGGCCGTAGCCCTCGGCGACGGCGGCCAGCGCGGCGTACTCCTCGTCGGAGAGGACGGAGAGCATGAGCAGGATGGCGTCGGCACCGAAGTAGCGGGCGGCGTGGATCTGGACCTCGTCGATGATGAAGTCCTTGCACAGCACCGGCAGGTGCGTCGTCGAGGCGACGGTGGCCAGGTGGTCGTAGTCACCGCCGAAGCGGTCGGGCTCGCACAGCACGGAGATGCCGGAGGCGTACTTGGAGTACACACGGGCGATGGCGGCGGGCTCGTAGTGCTCGCGGATCATGCCGAGCGACGGCGACGCCGACTTGCACTCCATGATGAAGCGGTTGCCGCCGCGCTGCCGTAGGCCCTCGTAGAGCGAGCGGGTGGACGGCGTGAGCGTGGAGAGGTCGACGTGGGCGATGCGCTCGCGGATCTCCGGCAGGTGACCGCGGCGACCCTCGACGATGCTCTCCAGGACGGTGGGCAGCTTAGACACTGTAATCAGTCCCCTCGTGAGTGGTGATCCAGTCCTGGACTGTACCGTCCTCCAGGAGGCGCAGGGCCAGCTCGGTGCCCTCGCGCAGGCTGTCCGCGCGGGAGTTGAGGTAGAACATGGCGCCGGCGTTGACGGCCACGGCGTTGCGGTGTGCGGCCGGGCCGGTGCCGTCGAAGATGGCGCGCATGTGCTGCGCGTTCTCGACGCCGTCGCCGCCGACGAGGTCCTCCAGGGAGCACTTCTCGACGCCGAGGTCCTCCGGCGTCACCTCGTACTGCTCGATGGTGCCGTCCTCCTTGAGCTCCCACACGGTGGTGGTGCCGTGGACGGCGATCTCGTCGGTGCCGGCGCCGTGGACCACGAGGGCGCGGGATCGGCCCAGCTCACGGAACACTTCGGCCAACATCTGACCTTGCCCAGGATTGGCTACACCCATGATCTGGAACTCCGGACGAACCGGGGAGAGCAGCGGGCCGAGCACATTGAACAGCGTGGGGATCCGCAGGGCCTTACGCACCGGCTGCGCGTGGGCGATCGCCGGGTTGTACGCCGGGGCGAAGAGGAAGGTGAAGTTGGACGCCTCGAACTGGCGCACCGCGCGGTCCGGGTCGAGGTCGAGCGGGATGTTGAGGGCCTCGAGCACGTCCGCGGAGCCGGACTTGGAGGACACGGAACGGTTGCCGTGCTTGACCACCTTGAGGCCACCGGCGGCCGCCAGCAGGGAGGCGCCGGTGGTGATGTTGATGGTGTTGGCACCGTCGCCACCCGTGCCGGCGGTGTCGAGCACACCCTCGCCGGTGACCGGGAAGGGGCGGCCGGCGTTGAGGAAGGCCTTGGCGGCACCGGCGATGTCCTCGAAGGTCTCGCCGCGGGTGCGGATGGTGGCCAGCAGCGCGGCGATGTGGACGTCGTCGTACTCACCGATGGTCATCGGGGTGAAGACCTCCACGGCCTCCTCCACGGTGGGGGCCGGGTTGTCCAGGAAGCGCAGCAGAGTCTGGAGGGTGTCGGGATTGGTCATCGGCTAATTCCTTTCGGTGAGCAGCTGCTCCACGCAGCGGTTGAGGATGATGGGACCGGAGGGACTGAGCACGCTCTCGGGGTGGAACTGCAGGCCCAGCGCCCGGTCCATGGCGGCGGCCATGATGACGTCGCCGATCTGCGTCTCCGTCGTCGCCAGCGTCGTCACTCCCGGCGGCGCGGTGACGCAGCCGAGCGAGTGGTAGCGGGCGACGGGGACGAGGCGGCCGACCTCGCCGGGGATCTCGGCGTCGACGGCTAGGCCCGCGAATACGGGGTGCACGTCCCCCACGAGGGTCATCGGCACGGACACGCCGTGCACCGGGCCGCAGGGCTCGACGGTGCCGCCGTGGTGCTCGATGAGCGCCTGGAAGCCGAGGCAGATGCCCAGCAGAGGCACGTCGCCGAGCACGCGCTCGATGAGCTCCATCATGTGGCCGGCGTCGGCCGGGTAGCCGGGGCCGGGCGAGAGGCAGATGAGGTCGGGGTCGGCCGCCAGGATCTCGTCGACGGGGACGGTGTTGCGGAAGACGGTGCACTCGTGGCCGGCCTCGGCGAAGGCGTCGACGAGGTTGTAGACGAAGCTGTCGTGGTTGTCGACAAGCACGATGTGTGTCATCGGATGACCTCCAGGGTGGAATCCGCGGCGAGCGCGATGGCGTTGAGCACGGCGTAGGCCTTGTGCAGGGTCTCGTCGGCCTCGGACTGCGGGTTGGAGTCGCGCACGACACCGGCGCCGGCCTGCACCAGCGCCACCCCGTCCTGTACGAAGGCGGAGCGGATGACGATGCAGTTGTCCATGGTGCCGTCGCCCTTGAGGTAGCCCACGGCCCCGCCGTAGGACCCGCGGCGCTGCTTCTCGACGCCCCGCAGCAGCTCCATCGCCCGGATCTTCGGCGCCCCGGACAGGGTGCCCATGTTCATGCACGCCCGGTAGGCGTCGAGGGCGTCGAGCGAGGGGTCGAGGGTGGCGGTCACCCGGGAGACGAGGTGCATGACGCGGGAGTAGCGGTCGACCTGCAGCAGGTCGGCGACGCGCCGGGTGGCGGGCACGGCGACGCGGGCGAGGTCGTTGCGGGCCAGATCGACGAGCATGGTGTGCTCGGCGATCTCCTTGGCGTCGGTACGCAGCTCCAGCTCCATGCGGATGTCGAGCTCGTCGTTGACGGAACCGTCCGGGTTCATGCCGCGCGGGCGGGTGCCGGCGATGGGGTACAGCTGCACCTCGCGGGTGGCGGGGTCAAACTTGAGGTTCGACTCCGGGGACGCGCCGAAGAGCTCGAAGGGACGCCCGTTGGTGCCGATGCCCCGCTGGTAGAACATGTACGGGCTGGGGTTCGTCTCGCGCAGCTGGCGGTAGGCGGCGAATGCGTCCGGGCAGGGCGCGGTGAAGGTGCGCGCCGGGACGACCTGGTAGATGTCGCCGTTGTGGATGTTGCCCTTGAGCTTCTCGACGTGGGCGCGGAACGTCGCGTCGTCGATGTCCGCCTCCACCTGCAGGACGTCCTCGGGGTGGTGCTCGGGCTCGAAGGCGGGGACGGCGGCGTCGATGAGGGCGGCAAGCTCGTCGATACGCGGGGTGAGGTCGCCGGCGAAGGAGACGCCCGTGAGCTGGGCCGTCTGCTCCTCGTGGTTGATGTTGAGCACGATCTCGGCGAGCTCGAACTGGTAGTCCGGGTAGGTGTTCGGCCCCTCCCCCACCGCGGGCAGATCCTCGAAGGTCTCCAGGAAGTCGAAGGCGATGCCGCCGGCCAGCATCGGCAGGGTGTCGGTGCTGTACCCGGCGTTGCGGGTGAGCGCGCGCAGCGGCTCCACCGGGCTGACTGCGGTGAGGCGCTCGCGCTCGTCGACGGCCCCGGTCCGCGGGAACGTGAACGTGTCGCGGCCGTACCCGGCCAACTGCCCGTTGAGCTTCTCGACGATCACCTGACCGGATTCCGACAACGCCTCCGCGGTGACGGTGTGGCCGGTGCAGGTCAGGCGCACGGAGGAGGCCAGCACGGCGAGGGAGGAGATACCGGACTTGGTGGTGATGTCCGCGGACTCCAGCAGCAGGGAGCCACCCAGGTGGGCGAACAGTCCGGAGGCGTCCGCGTGATAGCGGACATCCCGGGTGTGGATGGTCGGAGAGCTCATACGGGCCTTTCGGTTGTGCGCCGCTGGCTCGACCAAGAGAAAAGGCCCGCGGCGCTTCGGGAGGGAAGCAGGCGGGCCGGGAGATACAGACGTGGCACGCCGTTACGCGCGCCACCACCACTGGGTGTTCGTCATGTTCTTCACAAGAGGAAACGTTAACCCCGTGAGGAGGTCATGTCAATTTTTATCGGCCTCGCTGGCGGCCCTGCGCAGCGCGGCGACATCCACCGCCGGGGTCTCGGCCGGGGCACCGCAGTTGCAGTCCTGCCCGCAGCCGCCCTGCTCGTCGTCCGCGGGGGCGTCGATAAGCGAGGCGGTGCGGGCACCGACGTTGGCGCCGAGGGAGACGGCGACGAGCGCGATGATGACGGTGAGGGCGGTGAACACCCACATCCAGCCGCCGGAGGCGAAGCCCAGCAGCCCGCCGAAGAGCAGCGCCACCCCGCCGAACGTCCAGATCGGGCCAGCGGCGGCGTGCGCGGACTCCCACGCCTCCTGCGACTTCCGCACCTCGGGCACGCGCAGGCCGAAGACGGAGTTGCCCGGCAGCTTCCTCGTCCACGACAGCACACCGAAGAGAATGAGCGCGACGGCGAGAACCATGAGGGCGATGGCGAGGAAAGTCATGAGGCTGAGTCTATCCCCCGCACCACTTGGCGGTACATTTCGGTCATGGACCTCAAGCGCCTCTCCTCCTCGCTGCTGTTCCGGGTGATCGTCGCGATCATCCTGGGCATCATCTGCAGCCTCTTCTTCCCTGACTGGCTGGCCCGCGTCTTCGTGACCTTCAACAGCCTCTTCGGCGGGTTCCTGGGCTTCTTCGTCCCGGTGCTCATCTTCGCGCTCATCACTCCGGCCATCGCCGGCCTGGGGCGCGGGGCCGGCAAGTGGCTGGGCATCACCACCGGCATCGCCTACCTGTCGACGATCCTCTCCGGCCTCCTCGCCTACGCCGTGTCCCTGGCGGTCTACCCGTGGCTGCTCGCCGACCAGGGTGACGTCGCCGTCTCCGACATCGACGAGGGTGGCCTGGCCCCCTACTTCGCCATCGAGATCACCCCGCCCTTCGAGGTGCTCACCGCCCTGCTGCTCGCCTTCGCCGTCGGCCTGGCGATGACCACCGTGAAGTCCGACACCCTGTACAAGGGCTCCCGCGACCTCGAGCGCGTGGTGATGAAGGTGATCACCGCGTTCATCATCCCGCTGCTGCCGGTGTTCATCTTCGGCATGTTCCTGTCCCTGGGCATGAACGGCAACCTCATGGACACGATGATCGCGTTCGGCAAGGTGCTCGCCCTGTCCGTCGGCATGACCTTCGTCTACCTGGCCTTCCAGTACGGAGTCGCCGGTGCCGTCGCGGGGCAGAACCCCTTCGTGGCGTTCAGGAACATGCTGCCCGCCTACGCCACCGCGCTGGGCACCTCCTCCTCCGCCGCGACCATCCCGGTGACCTACGCCTCCACGCTGAAGAACCGCGTCGAGGTCAACGTCGCCGGCTTCGTCATCCCGCTGTGCGCCACCATCCACCTGGCGGGCTCGATGATGAAGATCGGCCTGTACGCCTTCGCCATCGTGTTCATGTCCGGCCTCGACGTCTCCCCCGGCCTGGCCGTCGGCTTCATCCTCATGCTGGGCGTGACCATGATCGCCGCGCCGGGTGTGCCGGGTGGCGCGATCATGGCGGCGGTCGGCCTGCTGTCGTCCATGCTGGGCTTCTCCGACGACCAGGTGGCGCTCATGATCGCCGCCTACATCGCCGTCGACTCCTTCGGCACGGCGGCCAACGTCACCGGTGACGGCGCGATCGCGATGATCGTCAACAAGTTCGCCAGGGGGAAGATCCCGGCCCGCGAATCCGGGGACGAGCAGGAGGGGCTCGAGGCCGCCATCACCGGCGAGTGACGCCGCAGACGTCTCAGATGTAGTTGAGCGGGGGGTGGTCGGTGATGTGGCACTCGCTGGGGCCGTCCGGGTCGCCGTAGAGGTCGACGGTCCAGCCGCCGCGCCCGATGCGCAGCAGCTTGACCGAGGTGAAGTACAGCGCGATCTCACCGGTGTTGCTCGACTGCCCCGCGACGGCCCGGTCGTGGAACTCCCGGACCACCTCCGGATCGTGGTTCCACACCCGGTGGACGGCGCCGTCCATCTCGTAGATGAGCCAGTTCCCCTCGTATCCGAGGACGTGGATCTGCTTGATCTCGCCGGGCCGGCGGGCTGTCAGCCCGGCCTGAATGTAGTGGACGCTGTGCCCGGGGGCATAGGACGTGCATGGCATCGGAGTATCTCCTTGTGTCGCAGTTTCCCGTCGCGGTCGCGAGGCGGGCCGATCTTCCCCTGCGGGCACCGTTGTGCGGACACGGTTGCCAGTCAGCCGGTCAGGGGACCGTGGTGGCTGAGCTTCTGGATCGTGGTGCCGATGATAGCACCGACTAGACCAAGCTGTCTACCTGCTCAGGGTGAAGTGGCGTTCCGCCTGCTCGGCCTCATGCTCCGGGCCCAGCGGGATGCCGGTGCGGTCGCGCAGGGAGGCCGCCGCCAGCAGCCCGATGAACGTGGCCACGAGGAGGTAGGCGGTGACACCGACCGTGGAGCCGGTCGCCTGCACCACGGCAGCCGCGATGGTCGGCGCGAAGGCACCGCCCAGGATGGAGCCCAGCGCGTAGGTGATCGAGGCCCCCGAGCCGCGTACCGACGCCGGGAACAGCTCCGCGTACAACGCCGCCTGCTGGCCGTACGTCACGCCCAGACCCACGCCGAGCAGCAGCATCGCCGGCCACAGCAGCCCGTTCTGCACCAGCGGGAACAGGGCCGCCGCCGCGACGGCCTGGATGAGGAAGCCCACGAGGTAGGTGTTCCGCCGCCCGATGCGGTCGGAGATCCCGCCCGCCAGCACGCCCGAGATGAGCCACGTGACGGCCGCGCCGGTGACCGCCCACAGCACCGCACCCCGGTCCATGCCGAGGTCGTTGACGGCCCAGCTCTGCACGTAGCCACCGGCGATCATGTAGCCGACGACCCCGTTGCCCGCGAAGACGAGCGCGCCGACGAACACCACCGGGAAGTAGTTGCGCAGCAGCTCCCCCAGCGGGTTGGCCCGCTTCTGCTCGGCGATCTGGGCCATCTCCGTGAACACCGGCGACTCGTCCACGCCGGAGCGGATCCAGAAGCCGAGGATCATCAGGCCGATGGAGAGCAGGAACGGGATGCGCCAGCCCCATTCGATGAAGGCGTCGCCCGGCGCGATCATGCTCATGAGCGCCAGCATGCCCGACGACAGCAGGAGCCCGGCGGGTGCACCGGCCTGCGGTCCCGCCCCGAACAGACCCCGCTTCTCGACGGGCGCGTGTTCCACCGCCAGCAGCACCGCCGAGCCCCACTCGCCTCCGGCGGAGATGCCCTGGATGATGCGGAAGAGGATGAGCAGCAGCGGGGCCGCGATGCCGATCGTCTCGTAGGTGGGCACCAGGCCGATGAGGGTCGTCGCCCCGCCCATGGCCAGGAGTGTCACCATGAGGACGACGCGGCGGCCGAGGACGTCGGAGAAGTGCCCCGCCAGTACCGCGCCGAGCGGGCGGAAGAGGAACGACAGACCGACGGACAGGAAGCTGACGATGGTCGCCAGACCCGGATCGAGGTCACCGAACATGACCTTGTTGAACACCAGCCCGGCGACGGCGGCGTAAAGGAAAAAGTCATACCACTCGATGGCGGTTCCGATGGTCGTGGCGGCCACGACCCGGCGGTCATCTCGTCTCTGCATGAGCAAGAACACTACCGTGGGTCACATGCAGGAACTTGCCTATGTGGACGATATCGCCCCCGGTTCCACCCGACCTCTCGACGACGGCCTCCTCCTCGTCCGCGACCTCGCGGGTGACTTCCACCTCATCGAGGACCGCTGCCCCCACGTCGGCTGGTCACTGGCGACGGGCACGCTGCACGAGGACGCCGTCATCGAGTGTCCGCTGCACCACGGCCTGTGGTGTCTGCGGACGGGTGATCCGCAGCGTTATCCGGCGCGGGTGCCGATGACGGTGCATCCGGTGACGGTCCGGGACGGTCGGGTCTACCGTCTTCCCGCCGCAGAGTAGCGATGTGCACGGTCACACCCGCCGCGATGAGCGGCAGGATGACCGCCGGGATCGTGTACCCCGACCAGGCGAGGTAGCCCGCGGACAGTGCGATGGAGATCCACAGCGCCACGATGGTGCGCGTCTTGTGGGCCCGCGTCATCGTGTGGTTGTTGTAGTTGCTGATGTAGGTCCCCAGCACCCGGTGATTGACCAGGTAGCTGTGCAGGCGGGTCGAACTGCGGGCGAAGCAGAAGGCGCTGAGCAGGAGGAACGGAGTCGTCGGCAGGAGCGGCAGGAAGATGCCCAGCACGCCGAGCGCCAGGCTGACGCAGCCGACGACGACGAGCAGGGGCTTGAGCATGCCTCCACTCTAGGCTTGACCCATGAGCTGCACGATCCTCCTCGACTTCCGGGCGCGCGCGGACACCGTGCTTGTCGACGCCCCCTCCCTCACCCTCGCCCTCCGCCACGGCGCTCTGCTGCTCACCGCGCCGGGCGTGGAGCTCGACATGGAGGACACCGCTCCCCTCGCCGACGGCACGTGGCACAGCCTGGCCGTGATCACCGGGGACAACGGCACCCGCATCTTCGTCGACGGCTACCAGTGCTTCTCCGCCACCGCCGACGTCAGCCCCGGTGGTGCGGTGGAGGCGGGCCCCGCGGTGCGGGGGCTCGAGGTCGTCGAGGGGGAGCTGGGCGAGAGGGAGATCCTCGCCCGCGCCGTCACCCCGGTCCCGCTCATCGAGTTCGCCGCCGCCGAACTCGACCCCTACGACGTCGCCGAGGTGGCTGAGCTGACAACCGGCACCATCTTCCTCCGCTTCCGGGTGCGCGGCCCCGGCCAGCACGGCACGGTCCTCGCCGCCTTCGGGGACGGGGAGGAACGCCTCGCCGTCACCATCGACGCTGCGGGCCTGCACTACCGGGTGCTCACCCGCCGCGGCGTGTGGCGGGAGTTCAGCCTCCCCGGGCGTTTCGACGACGGCGAGTGGATCGACCTCGGCATCACCGTCGGGACCGGCGCCGTCGACCTCTTCCACTCCGGCTACCTCAACGCCCACCTGCCGGGGCGGGCCTTCTTCGCCGACACCGCCGGCCTCGACCGCATCGTCGTGGGACGACTGTGGGGCGAGGTCCGTGACGCCGCCATCTACCCCGCCCCCCTCAACGGCGCGCAGCTCAAACGCTTCAGTGGGGTGGCCCCGATCCACACGCGCTGCCTCTTCGACGTCGGTTACGAGGGGGCCGTCAGCTACCGCATCCCCTCCCTGCTCACCACCACCTCCGGCGTGGTTCTCGCGGGGGCCGATCAGCGCGTCACCATCCCCAACGACGCCCCCAACGACATCAACCTCGTCCTCCGCCGCTCCCTCGACGGCGGCGCCACGTGGGAACCGATGACCACCCTCGTCTCCTCACCGGGGGCCGCGGCCACCGATTCCGCGCTGGTGCAGGACCGGACCACCGGCCGCGTTCTCGCACTGTACGACCACTTCCCCGTCGGCATCGGGCAGCCCAACGCCGAACCCGGCCTCACGGGCGACACCTCCCACGTCCGGATACTGCACTCCGACGACGACGGCGCCACCTGGTCCCGCCCCCGCGACCTCAACCCGCAGCTCAAGACCGGGTCGATGGTCTTCCTCGGTGTCTCCCCCGGCAACGGCATCCAGCTTCGCGACGGCCGCCTGCTCGTCCCCGTCTACTACAACACCGTCGCCGACCGCGAGCACTTCTCCAGCGCTGTCGCCTACTCCGTCGACGGCGGCGACACCTGGACCCTCGGCGGCTCCCCCACCGGAGGGGTCTCCACCTACGAGTCCACCGTCGTCGAGCGTGCCGACGGCTCCCTCCTGCTGCTCATGCGCAACCAGGCCGAGGAGGGGTGCGTGGCGGCGTCGACAAGCACCGACCGCGGGGAGACCTTCGGCGACATCCACTTCCTCGCGGACGTGCCCGAGATCTTCTCCCAGCCCAACGCCATCCGCTTCCACGATCGGCTCGTGTTCGCCAACGCCTCCCAGCTGCTGCCCTACCGCGGGCGCGGCGTGCTGCGCATGAGCCTCGACGACGGTGCCACCTGGCCCGTCGCCCGCACCTTCAACCCGAAGCACTACGTCTACCAGTGCATGACCCAGCTTCCCGACGGCACCCTCGGCCTCCTCTGGGAACGCGAGACCCAGGGCCTCTACTTCACCCGTCTGCCCCGGGAGTGGTTCCCACGAGTGTGACCATCCGCTCGTGGTACATCGGCGGGAGGCACCCGGCCTCGACGATGCGGGCCGCCGCCCCCTTGTCGCCCTGCGCGCCGCGGAAGGCGGTGAGCATGGTGATGTCGTGGGCGGGGGCGTCGAGAAGCACGATCTCATCGCCGGCGCTGATCCGGCCCGGGACCACGACGCGGAAGTACGCGCCGCACCGGCCGCGTTCGCTGAACGTGCGCACCCAGCCCTTCTCCTGCAGCCAGCCGGCGAACGTGCGGCACGGCTGCCGCGGGATCGACACCTCCAGCTCGGCATCGCCGATGCGCACCCGCTGGTTGATGAGCAGCCCCGCCAGATCCACACCCTGCGTGGTGAGGTTCTCCCCGAAACTGCCGTCCGGCAGGCCGCGGCCCAGGCGCTTCTCCCAGTGGTCGAGCTCCTCGCGGGCGAAGGCGTAGACCGCCTTCTGCGCCCCACCGTGATGCTGGGTGTCCCCCACGGTGTCACCGACGACACCCGGGCCCTCGCCGTACGAGGGACCCGGGGTGAACACGTCGATGAAGGGCTCCGGCTGCTTGTCGATACCGCTCACCCGGGGCGCCCCACCCGGGTCCGGGCGTGGCACGGCGAGGTTGGTCGACACGACGATGGCGTTCATGCGGCCAGTCTAGGCTGGGACCCATGGAGTACAAGGTGGTCGAGATCCGGGAGGGCCTCATCGGAGGCAAACTCTCGGGCAAGAAGCTGGAGAAGATCCTCAACGAACACGCCCGCGAAGGCTGGCTGTACAAGTCCATGACGGCGGTCGACGTCAAGGGCCGCGTCGGGCCGGGAGGTGTCGACGGGCTCATCGTCGTCTTCGAGCGCCCGGCCTGAACCATGTGAAGCGCGCCGGGCCTACTACACTGCTTAACCATGACGAACCCGAGCGATTCCACCCCCGCGTTCCGCTACACCCCGCAGCTGGCCAACCAGATCGAGCGCAGCTGGCAGCAGTACTGGGTGGACAACGGAACCTTCAACGCCCCGAACCCGGTCGGCGACCTCGCGCCCGCCGACGGTCAGGCGCTGCCGGAGGACAAGCTCTTCGTCCAGGACATGTTCCCCTACCCCTCCGGTGCCGGCCTGCACGTCGGTCACCCGCTGGGCTACATCGCGACGGACGTCTACGCGCGTTTCCACCGCATGATGGGCAAGAACGTCCTGCACACCCTCGGTTACGACGCCTTCGGCCTGCCCGCCGAGCAGTACGCCATCCAGACCGGCACGCACCCGCGCACCACGACGATGGCGAACATCGAGAACATGCGTCGCCAGCTCGACGCCCTCGGCCTGGGCCACGACCGCCGTCGCTCCATCGCCACCACCGACCCGGAGTACTACCGCTGGACCCAGTGGATCTTCCTCAAGATCTACAACTCCTGGTTCGACGAGGCACAGCAGAAGGCCCGCCCGATCGAGGAGCTGTACCCGCTGCTCGAGTCCGGCGAGCTGTCCACGAAGGACGGTCGCGCCTACGGTGAGCTGAGCGACGTCGAGAAGCGCGAGGCCGTCGACGCCTTCCGCCTCGTCTACCGTTCGAACTCCATGGTCAACTGGTGCCCCGGCCTGGGCACCGTGCTGGCGAACGAGGAGGTCACCGCCGACGGCAAGTCCGAGCGCGGTAACTTCCCCGTCTTCCGCAAGAACCTCTCCCAGTGGATGATGCGCATCACCGCGTACTCCGACCGCCTCATCGACGATCTCGAGCTGCTCGACTGGCCGGAGAAGGTCAAGTCCATGCAGCGCAACTGGATCGGCCGTTCCCGCGGCGCGGAGGTCGACTTCGACGCCTCCGGCCACACCATCCGCGTGTTCACCACCCGCCCCGACACCCTCTTCGGTGCCTCCTACATGGTGCTCGCCCCCGAGCACGAGCTTGTCGACGCCCTCGTCGCCGACTCCTTCCCCGCAGGCACCGACGAGCGCTGGACCTACGGTGCCGCCACCCCGGCCGAGGCCGTGGAGGCCTACCGCCGCGCCATCGCCGCCAAGTCCGACGTCGAGCGTCAGGAGAACAAGGACAAGACCGGCGTCTTCCTGGGCACCTACGCCACGAACCCGGTCAACGGCGCGCAGATCCCGGTGTTCATCGCCGACTACGTCCTCACCGGCTACGGCACCGGCGCCATCATGGCCGTCCCGGCCCACGACGACCGCGACTACGAGTTCGCCACCGTCTTCGGCCTGCCCATCCTCGAGGTCGTCGCCGGCGGCAACATCGCCGAGGCCGCCTGGACCGGCGACGGCACCCTGGTGAACTCCGCCAACCAGGAGGGCCTGGACATCAACGGTCTGAACAAGGCCGACGCCATCGAGCGCACCATCGCCTGGCTCGTCGCCGAGGACAAGGGCGTCGAGAAGATCCAGTACAAGCTGCGCGACTGGCTGTTCGCCCGCCAGCGCTACTGGGGCGAGCCCTTCCCCATCGTCTACTCCCAGGACGGCACCGCGCACGCCCTGCCCGAGGAGATGCTGCCCATCGAACTGCCCGAGGTGGAGGACTACAAGCCGGTCTCCTTCGACCCGGACGACGCCGACTCCGAGCCGCAGCCCCCGTTGGCCAAGGCGAAGGAGTGGGTCGAGGTCGAACTCGACCTCGGCGACGGCCCGCAGACCTACATTCGTGACACCAACGTCATGCCGCAGTGGGCCGGTTCCTCCTGGTACCAGCTGCGCTACATCGACCCCACCAACTCGGAAGCCCTGGTGGACATCGAGAACGAGCGCTACTGGACGGGCCCGCAGTTCGACGGTGACTGCGGCGGCGTCGACCTCTACGTCGGCGGTGTCGAGCACGCCGTGCTGCACCTGCTGTACTCCCGTTTCTGGCACAAGGTCCTCTTCGACCTGGGCTACGTCACCTCCGTCGAGCCGTACCGCCGCCTGTACAACCAGGGCTACATCCAGGCCTACGCCTACACCGACGCCCGCGGCGTCTACGTCCCGGCCGAGGAGGTCGTGGAGAAGGACGGGAAGTTCTTCTACGGCGACGAGGAGGTCACCCAGGAGTACGGCAAGATGGGCAAGTCCCTGAAGAACGCCGTCGCCCCGGACGACATCTGCGACAACTACGGCGCCGACACCCTCCGTGTCTACGAGATGTCCATGGGTCCGCTCGACACCTCCCGCCCGTGGGCGACGAAGGACGTCGTCGGTGCGCAGCGTTTCCTGCAGCGCCTGTGGCGCCTGGTGGTCAGCGAGGAGACCGGTGACGCCCTCACCGAGCAGCTCGAGCTGACCGACGAGGACAACAAGCAGCTCCACCGCACCATCGAGGGCGTGCGCGACGACTACGACAACCTGCGCGTCAACACCGTCGTCGCCAAGCTCATCGAGTACGTCAACTACCTCACCAAGACCTACCCCGACGCCGTGCCCACCGCCGCCGTCGAGCCGCTGGTCATCATGGTCGCCCCCGTCGCCCCGCACATCGCGGAGGAGCTGTGGAAGCGCCTCGGTCACACCGGCACCGTGGCGTTCGAGGACTTCCCGACCTACGACGAGAAGTGGCTGGTCGACGACGAGATCGAGCTGCCCGTCCAGATCAACGGCAAGGTCCGCGCCCGCGTCATGGTCCCGGCCGATGCCCCGCAGGAGGCGGTCATCGCCCGCGTCCTCGAGGAGCCGCGCATCGCGTCGGCTGTGGAGGGCAAGAACCTCATCAAGCAGATCGTGGTGCCCGGCAGGATGGTCAACCTCGTGGTGAAGTAGGACCATGCAGCAGGTCGCGCGGGCGGTGGCAGCCGCCACCGACACGGTTTTCGGACTCATGGGCAACGGCAATGCCGCCCTGATCCGGGAGCTCGCCGACCTCGGCATCGACCTCATCACGGTGCGGCACGAGGCCGCCGCCGTCGCGGCCGCCGACGCCTTCCAGCGGGCGACGGGTCGCCTCGCGGTGGCCACCACCACGTACGGCCCGGGGTTCACCAACGCCCTGACCCCGCTCATCGACGCCGCCCTCTCCCGCTCCCCGCTTCTCCTCCTCGCCGGCAGCACCGCCGGCGTCGACCACGGGGCACTCGTTGCAGCATGCGGGGTGCACGTCGAGCAGGACGTCGACGCGGCGGTGGAGTATGCGCTGCGGGAGAGCGCACCCGTCGTCGTCTTCCTGCCTTTCCGGAAGCCGGCACCGGCCGCCGACCACGGCGATGCCGCGCGCCGCCTCGAGGACGCCGAGCAGCCCCTCATCCTCGCCGGCCGCGGTGCGGTGGGCATGCGGGACGAGGTGGTGGCGCTGGCGCAGTCACTCGGTGCCGACGTGGCCACCACCGCCCCCGCCAAGGGTTTCTTCCACGGCCTCGAGGGCGTGCGTGACCTGGGGATCTGCGGTGGATTCGCGGCCTCGGCGGCGCGTCTGGAGATGCGCTCGGCGGACGTCGTTCTCGTCGTGGGGGCCTCGCTCAACCGCTTCACCCTCATGCACTCCTTCCGCACGGACGCCCACGTCATCCAGCTCGACCCCCACGCCCCGACCTCCCCGCGGGTGGACACCGTGATCACGGAGCTGCCGGTGGTGGACGGGGGCGTCGGCAGGCCACGGGCACCGGTGCGCATCACGCACACCCCGGGCGAGGGTCTGTGCGCGGACGGGCGACTGGACCCGCGCAGCCTGTTCACCCGGCTCGACGAGGTGCTGCCGGCGGAGAGGATCATCGTCACCGACGGCGGGCACTTCATCGCGTGGCCGTGCATGTACCTCGACGTCCCCGGCCCGGACCACCTCGTGCTGGTGGGGACGGGTTTCGAATCCATCGGCCTCGGTTTCGGCTCCGCCGTCGGCGTGGTCGAGGCGGCGGGCGGGCGGTTGACCGTGCTGGTCACCGGCGACGGCGGCGGCCTCATGGCGCTTGCCGACGCCGAGTCCGTCCTCCGCCGCGTCCAGGCCACCGGCGGGCGGTGCGTCATCGTGGTGGTCAACGACGCCGCATACGGTGCGGAAATCCACCAGTACGCCTGGCAGGGTGTGCCGGAGCAGGCGATGCTCATCCCGGAGGTCGACTTCACGGCCGTGCTCGGCGCGTTTGGAGCGCAGGGCAGCGTGGTGCGCACGCTGGAAGACCTCGCGGTGGTCGAGGACTGGTTGGCTTCGGGTGAGCCGGGGACGTGGGTACTGGACTGCCGGGTGTCGCGCACCGTGGTGGCTCCTTTCCTGGCCCGTGAATAGTGCGCAGCTGCGCACTGCTCAGGGCTTCTCATCTGCGTCGATGTCGTCGAAGGTGTCCTCGTGCTCCCAGATGTCGAGCAGACCCTCGTCGCCGCGCGGGACCGGCCCGTGGGTGTATCCGTCGGCGTGCTCGCCCAGCGCGAGGTCGCGCATCGGGGGCTGGTTGTTCACCGCGGTGTAGGTCTCCCCGCCGGGGAAGCGGAAGCGCAGCAGCGTCGGGTCCACCGCGTCGGGGACGATGACCAGCTCCCCGTTGGCGATCATCGCGTGGTGCACCGAGCACAGCGGGATGAGGTTGTCCGCGTCGGTGGTGCCGCCCGCTGCCCAGGGGACGATGTGGTGGAACTCCAGCCAACGGCCGTGGTCGCAGCCCGGAGTGGCGCATCGGTGGTTCCACCGTGTGAGCAGCGCCTTCTCCTGGGCGCGGTTGACGAAACGGGAGGCCCGTCCCAGGTGGAGGATGCGGCCGCCGGGGCCGTGGATCTGCACGGAGAGGAATCCGTTGATGATGCTGCGCAGCAGCGTGGTGCCGGGTGCGGCCGGCTGGCCGGGCAGGTGGGCGGTGTCATCGGTGCGGATGATGATGGAGACCTGGGCACCCGGGGCGGTGGTCTTCGCCTCCGGGTTGTGGCGGGCCAGGCGCAGCAGGCTCATGAACGAGCCCAGCAGGCTGGTGGACAGGGGCGCACCGAAGCGGGTGGTCGACGAGTCCGGGCCATCGGCCTTCTTCTCCCCGCCCATGGCCAGTTCCGCGGACTTGAGGGAGGCGAGGAACTCGGCCCCGTTCGCGGGATCGAGGGTCCCCCAGAAGCGCACCCCGCCGGTCTCCTTGTCCACGGCCACCGAGAGGCGGTTCTTCGCCTGCCGGGAGCGACCGTCAGCGCGCGGGCGGCCGGCGAGCAGGGTCTCCAGCTCCTGGAGGGTGTGGGTGCGGGCCAGGCGGACGAGCTCGACCTCGTTCTCGCGCGTCAGGTACGGCAGCAGGAAGCGCACCTTGGAGTAGTTGATGTCGCCGCTGGAGAAATAGTCGGTGAGCTCCGGAAACTCACGGAGCCTCCGGCCGACGCCGAGCTGTTCGTAGGCGGTGCGGCGGGACAGGTCCTGGGTGCGCATGAGCCAGGAGACGGTGCCTGCGGAGCCGCCGAGTCCGCGTTCGTCGAAGTCGGCGAGGTGGATGAGGAAGGCGGCCTTGTGGATGGTGAGGGCCCGGTGGGCGGAGCTGATGGTGGCGGTCAGTTGGCGGTCGGTGAGCTTGGCGATGGTGGCGAGCATGGTTCCCCCAGATGGTCGAATCATTGTTCGAACACGCTCACCGTATCAGTCGCCCCGGACACAACTCTGCCGCGAGATAAAGGCGCAGGTCGGAGGGGGTAAAGTGTGCGCAGCTGCGCACTCCTCCGTTTGTTCCGGGGTGTTCAACGGGCTGCTCGCTGGCGCTCCTGAAATAAACCCCCGGGGGTATCGACTTGTGCCGATCCGGCACCCTTGCTAACCTCTCGAACCGAGATACCCCCTGGGGTATGGATAAACCGTAGAAAGGCACAGCACTGTGATCCGGAACCTCGGCGAGAAGTACTCGCCCCTCTACTTCCTCGCCGCCCTCGGCTTCGGCGGCATGGCCGTCTTCTTCTTCATGGCGTTCATGCACATCACGCCGCACCCCGACACCCCGATGCCGACCTTCGAGTCCATCACCAGCGCCTACGCCAACGGCGACTCCTTCATGCGCACCATCATCATCGTCGGCTACGTCGGCATGATCGCCATGCTGGCCATCCACTTCACCCTCCTCGCCTGGAACTTCCGCGAGTTCAACGCCTTCAAGCACACCGAGGCGTACACGACCCTGAAGTCCACCAACGCCGAGGTCACCCTCATGGCCATCCCGCTCACCCTGGGCATGACCGTCAACGGCGCGTTCGTCGCGGCTCTGGCCCTCGTCCCGGGCCTGTGGGGCATCATCCAGTCCCTCATGCCGCTGGCTCTGCTCGCGTACGGTGCCGTCGGCGTCCTGGCCCTGGTCATCATGACCAACTACCTGCGCCGCATCATCGGCGGCGGCTTCTCCTTCGAGGCCAACGGCGGTCTCAACCAGCT
This sequence comes from Corynebacterium pollutisoli, assembly GCF_900177745.1. Classification (GTDB taxonomy): domain Bacteria; phylum Actinomycetota; class Actinomycetes; order Mycobacteriales; family Mycobacteriaceae; genus Corynebacterium; species Corynebacterium pollutisoli. Next base: position 293,223 of record NZ_FXAR01000002.1, read on the forward strand.
GCTCGCCGCCTTCTCCATGGCGATGGTCGCCGTCGGTTTCGGTGCCCCCGCCGCCATGGCCACCAGCCCGTTCATCGTCCTGCTGGGCATCTTCGGTTCGATGCTCTTCGGCTTCATCTCGGTCCTGCTGTTCGGCGTCTTCCTCGTCGCCGGCGTCATGAGCATCATGCAGTACGGCCTCGCCCTGCCGAACTCCGCCACCCTGTGGCTGGCCGTCCCGATCCTCACCCTGTACTCCATCACCGTCCTGCGTGACCGCCACGGCATGCAGACGCTTATCGACGCCGGCGCGGCCGGTCCCCAGGACCACCCCCAGTCCTCGGTCGCCGTCCTGCTGTTCCTCAGCTTCATGATCCTGGCGCAGGTCGCCTTCCTGGGTCTCGGCTTCGTCGTCATGCGCTCCAACGGCTTCTTCCGGCGCTTCGTCACCAGCCGCGAGGAGACCTCCCCGGTCGCCTTCACCCTGGTCTGCCCAGGCGTCGGCCTGGCCGTCCTGTCGATGTTCTACATCAACACCGGCCTCATCCAGAACGGCCTCGTCGAGAAGTTCTCCGGCGTCTACTACGCCCTGCTGCTGGGCCCGGCTGCCGTCGCCGCCGTCACCCTGTGGCTGGCCTTCACCCTCTTCCGCAACCAGCTGTCCACCGCCAGCAAGTTCGCCCAGGAGCAGAAGGTCCTGGTCAACGCTTAGGTCGGCCTAACGGTTGAGATACCAGATGGTGCCCGTGAGCACCGTCGCAAACGCGGTCCACGCGGCGTACGGCACGAGCCATGCGCCGCGTCCGCGATTCACGGCCATGGAACGACGGGTGAGATCCGCCGATGAGGCGGCCAGCGCCGCGGCCTCGATGGTCGCTAGGCCGGGCTGCCTGCCACGGAAGAACAGCAGCGACCACCCGGCGTTGAGGGCGACGTTGGCGGCGAGGGCCTTCTTCAGGTCCTCGTACTCCGCGTTCCTCCCCTGCTCCTGCAGGTCGGCGAGACTCTGGCCCACGACGGCGGCCATGTCGGCGTAGAGCGCGGTCCACGCCACGGGGAACACCCAGCCCGGGGGCTGGAAGGAGGGCTTGCGCAGCCTGCGGTACCACCGGGACGTCGTGTCCGTGGCGGCGGAACCGAGCACCGCGTTGCCGATGACGCCCACCGTGGTGGCGCCGATGATCCGGGAACGATCCTGTGTAGTCATGTCCCCGAGCTTATAGGTTCTCAGGCGGTCTCAACCACGGTCCGGCCGCGGCGCTGCCCGTTCATGAGTTCCTCACCTGCGGAAACCACGTCGGACAACGATATGGTCGACGTGAGCCCTGTGAGGACATTGAGGTCGAGGGTGGCGTCGAGAAGCTCCCAGGCACGCTCGCGGACGAGGCGCGGGGCGTCGACCGAGTTGATGCCCACCAGCTTCACGCCGCGGAGGATGAACGGCAGGACGGTGGCCGGCAGGTCCGGGCCCTGCGCCAGCCCGCACGCGGTGACCGTGCCGCCCCACACCGTCTGCGCGCACGCGTTGACCAGGGTGTGCGAGCCCACGCAGTCGACCACACCCGCCCAGCGGGCCTTCTGCAGGGGGCGGCCCTTCTCGTCCTCGCGGCCGATCAGCGCGCCGGCCCCGAGGTCACGCAGCCAGTCGCCGTGCTCGGGGCGGCCCGTGGAGGCCACCACGTCGTAGCCGAGGCGGGCGAGCAGGTGCACCGCGATGGAACCCACACCGCCGGTGGCACCCGTGACCAGCACCTCACCGTCTGTCACACCCTGTTCACGCAGCGCCACGACGGACATGGCGGCGGTGAAGCCCGCGGTGCCGATGGCGGCGGCGTGCCAGGCGTCGAAACGCTCCGGAACGGGGATGGCGGCGTCGGCGGGGACGCGCTGCTGTGTGGTGTAACCACCGTGGCGGAACTCCCCCAGCCCGGCGCCGTTGACGGTCACCAGCCGGCCGCTCTCCGCGTCGGTGCCCACCACGTCGATGCCCGGGACCAGTGGGTCCACCCGCATGACGCCCTGGTCACCGCGCAGCGCCATCGCGTCCTTGTAGTTGAGGGAGGAATGGGAGACGTCGACGAGCATGTCGCCGTCGCCGAGGAACAGTTCCTCACGGAGTTCGGTGGTGACGCCATCGTCGGTACGCGTGACAAGCAGTGACTGGTTCATGGCACCACGCTAGCTATGTTGGGGACCATGCGCAGACTCACCTGGCTGGCCCTCGCCGTGTACTCCGCCGTGATGATCGCCCTGACCATGCTCAAGGCGTTCTACCAGATCGGATACCTGTGGGACCCGGCCGTCCACCGCTACCGTGAGCTGCGGCTCATCCCCTTCGAGGACCTCGTCAGCGCCGTCAGCTGGTTCGCCCCGCTCTTCGGTTACCTGGGCAACATCGCCTTCTTCGTCCCCTTCGGTGTGCTCGTGTACATGCTGCTTATCGACGTCCGCCGCACTGTAATCGTCGGCTTCCTCGCCTCCCTGGCCATCGAGGTCGCCCAGTACGTCTTCGCGCTCGGCTACTCGGACATCGATGACCTGCTCATGAACACCCTCGGGGCCTTCCTCGGTGCACTGGTGGCCCGGGCGTTCGGGCCGCGCTGGCACAAGGTGTGGATCGGCCTGGCGCTGGCGCTCGGCGTGGTCTTCGCGGTGCTCGTCGGCCTGGGGGAACGTCTGGGTGATCCGGACAAGGTCGTCGACGTCTACTAGGTAGGATCGGGACCACCGCCCACTGTGAGGAGAACCACCATGTCCATCGTCGACGACAAGGCCCGCCAGCTGCTCGAGAAGGCGTGCGCCGCCGACAACGGCCGCGCCGCCAAGATGCTGGTCAACGACGGCCCGCTCCGCCAGACCGTCATCGCCCTCAAGCAGGGCACCGAGCTCCAGGAGCACAACTCCCCTCCCGCCGCCTCCATCTTCCTGTTCACCGGCCAGGTCAAGGTCGCCGGGCAGGAGGAGACCACCATCGGTGCCGGTCAGCTGGTCACCCTCACCCATCAGCGGCATTCGGTGTCCGCACTGGAGGACTCCGTCTTCCTGCTCACCACCGTCACCAGCGTCGAGGGGCGGGAGTCGCACGGCGGCCAGTCCTGAGGCTGAACCCCGCGTCGAGACCGGCGACGATTAACCCCCGCACAGGGTGAGCTGCTGGAGGAGCCCGGCCGGGGCCCCGTCCGCGGTGACGGTCGCCTCGTCGAAGCACGGGTAGCCGGTGTACGTCGTGCCGTGCGGCTCGTAGGTCCGCCACTGGCCGGCTGCGGCCCGGTAGACGATGAGGTGATCCGTCTGGGCCTGCCCTGCACGCGCCCACGCCCCGTCACAGAACATGACCACGGGCTCGGTGAAGTCGATGCGGAAGGCATCCGCCGAGCAGTCGGCCCGGACGGGGGCCGCCACGGGGGTGTCGGTGACGGTCTCCGTGGTGGTCACCGTCGTGGTCGGCGGCGTCTCGGTCACGGTCTCCGTGGCGGTGACCTGCATGGTCGTGGTCTCCGGGGGTGATGGCTCAGACTCGCCCGCACACGCTCCCAGCAGCACCGCCGTCGTGAGGAGAGGAAGGGCGCGGGTGAGACTCGTCATGGTGATCACCCGCAGAGCGGGACCTGCCCGATGAGCTCGTCGGGGGCGCCGTCGGTACGCAGGGTCTCCTCGTCGTAGCAGGGCTGGGCCATGCCGGTCTGGGTCTCCCCGTGCGGCTGGTAGGCGACCCAGTTGCCGTGCGTGGCCTGGAAGACCATGCGCCAGTCCGTCTGGTTCTGGCCCGCGAACGCCCAGGTCCCGTCGCAGAACAGGACGGCCGGGTCATCGAACTCCCCCGCCGCGAACGCCGACGGCTCGCAGTCGGCGGTGCCCGGCTCCGGGGCGACCATGGCGGTCGAGGTCTCCACGGTCGTCTCCACCACCGTCTCCACGGTGGTCTCCGGCGTGGCGGCGGAATCAGTGTCGGAGTCGGAGCCGCAGGCGACCAACAGGGCGGACGCGGCGAGCAGGACGGCGCCTCGGCGAAGGACCAGGTTCATATGCATGGATTCTAGTCTGTGGTGGTTCAGATCACACGTCTTTCGCGGGCCGCGGTGATGGCGGCCGTGCGGGTGCCCACGCCGAGCTTCTGGAAGATGTGCACCAGGTGCGTCTTCACGGTGGCCTCGGAGATGAACAGCATCTTCGCCAGTTCCCGGTTGCCGGCGCCCGTCTCCAGGGCCCGGAGGATCTCGATCTCGCGGGCGGACAGGGCCTCCGCGGGGCGGCTCATCCGCTCCGCCAGAGCGTCGGCGACCTCGGGGGCGAGGGTGCGGCGGCCGGCGGCGGTGGCCACGACGGCGTCGTGAAGCGCCTGTTCAGGGGCATCCTTGAGGAGGTAGCCGAGGGCACCGGCCTCGACGGCGGCGACGATGTCCGCCTGCGTGTCGTAGGTGGTGAGGATGAGCACCGGCGGGCCGTCGGCCGCACGCAGGCGGCGGGTGGCGGTGATGCCGTCCATGCCGGGCATCTGGATGTCGCACACCACGACGTCGACCTCCCCCCGCGTGGCCGACAGCGCGGCCTCCCCGTCGGCCCCTTCCGCGACGACGCTGATGTCGGGGAACGCGTCGAGGATGGTGCGCAGTCCGGCGCGGACGACGGGGTGGTCGTCGATGAGCATGACACGGATCATGACGGCTCCTTTGCCGAGGTCAGGGGGATGCGGACGGTGGCGGCGGTGCCACCGTCGGACTCGATGACCAGCTCCCCGCCGACGGAGGCGACGCGGGCCGCGAGGCCCCGCAGGCCGTAACCGCGGGTACCGGGGAAGCCGCGGCCGTCGTCGAGCACGTCGAGGGTGACCTCGCTGTCCCACACGCCGTAGGTGACCACCGCGCGGCCCGCGGCGGCATGCTTGACGACGTTCGCCAGCAACTCCCCCGCCGCCCGGATGACCACCCGTGACACGGGTTCCGGCAGCTCACGGTCGGTGTCGCCGGCCAGCTGCAGGGTGAGGTCGAGGGGTTCGCCGAGGGCCTCCTGCCGGGCGCGGGTGCGTTCGACGATGTGGCGCAGAGCCACCGGCACGGGCTCCCCCGGTGTCGCCAGATCGCGGACGAAGCGGCGGGCCTCGGCGAGGCTGTCCGCGGCCTGGTCCTCGATGGTGCGCACCTGGTGCAGGGCGGCATCGACGTCGCCGCGCTCCAGGCTGCCGCGCACCGCCCGGGACACCAGCACGATGGAGCTCAGGCCCTGGGCGACGGTGTCGTGGATCTCGCGGGAGAGCCGCTCGCGCTCCTCGAGACGCCCGGCCTGATGCTCGGACGCGGCGAGTTCCTCCTGGGTGGCCCGCAGATCATCGGCCACCCGGCGGTGGTGCGCGGCCTCCCGGTGCAGGGCGAGGTACGTCCAGTAGATCGCCACCGCCAGGACCGTCCCGATGAACGGACCCACCGCCGAGGCCGGTGTCCACTCCCCCGGGTGCAGCTGCGCGGGCACGAACGCCGCGATCGCCCACGCCGCCACCGCCGCCACCACCCCCAGCGTGCGCGGGAGGAGATGGAGAAACAGCAGGACCAGCGGAAACAGCAGCCATACGAACGTGATGGACACGGCCACCAGGGCATGCCACAGCAGCGTCACCGCCGCCAGCCACCACCACACGACGCCCCGCGGCGGGGTGCCGACACTGTGCTCCCACACCGTGCCCAGCACGTAGACCAGAGCCAGCCCGACGGTGAGCGGCAGCACCGGCGTGCCCGTCGCCGCCGCCGGCTCCGCCAGCAGGAACAGCACCAGGCCCAGCACCAGCAGAAACGCGAAGAGCAGGTGCAGGCCGATGCGGAGGGTACGGAGCAGGGCTGTCACACCCCCGACCGTAGCCGCCGGGTGGTGGAGGGGGCATCAACCGACCGGTTGAGCGCAGTTTCCACTGCGCAGCCGATGGAATGCGGGCCGGGGGCGGCGAGCATGAAGGCATGTTCCTCGGTATCCGCGATCTCATCCACGCCCGCGGCAGATTCTCGCTCATCGCGGCGGTCGTCGGGCTCATCACCCTCCTGCTCATCATGCTCACTGGCCTCACCGGCGGCCTCGGCGCGCAGAACACATCGGCCCTCACCTCGCTCGACCCCGACCGGGTCGTGTTCTCCTCGGAGGAGCCCTCGTTCACGGACTCGCAGGTCACCGCTGCCGACGTGGCCGCCTGGGAGACTGTCGCGGGGGTCGAGGAGGTCCGCCCGCTCGGCACGCTGCAGACCCGCCTCGAGGCGGACACGACCCGGGCGGTTGCCGTCCTCGGCCTCCCCGGTGTCGGCCCGGGGGCGGTCCTGTCCGAATCGCTTCTCGACGCTCCGCCCCGCCACGTCGACCTCGGCGGCGTCCACGTCCCCGTCGCGGGCACCGCCCCCGACGAGTTCCACTCCCACTCCCCCGTCGTGTGGGTCGACACCGCCACCTGGCAGGACATCGCCCGCACCGACGCCCTGGGCACCGTCCTGCTGGTGGACGGGGACGTTGCCGGGGATGCGACCGGCATGACCGTGACCACCCTGCGCGGATCCTTCGCCGGGTTGGCCGCGTACCAGTCGGAGCGGGGCTCGCTGCAGACGATGCAGGGTTTCCTCTACGCCATATCGGCGCTGGTCATCGTGTCCTTCCTCACCGTGTGGACGGTCCAGCGCACCCGCGACCTGTCCATCCTGCGGGCCCTCGGGGCGAGCCCCGGGTATCTCGTCCGCGACGCCCTGGGGCAGGCCGCGCTCATCCTGGCGCTCGGCGTGACGGTAGGAGCCCTGGCCGGCTGGGGCCTGGGGATTCTCGCGGGACAGGCGGTCCCCTTCCGGCTCACCGCCGTGACCGTGCTCGGCCCGGCCGTCGGCATCTGGCTGCTCGGCCTCGTCGGCGCCTACCTGGCCACCCGGCGGGTCGCCCGGGTGGACCCGCTCATCGCTCTCGGAGGACACGGATAATGACTCTCCACCTTGACCACATCACCCTCACCTACCCCGACGGACCCACTGAGGTCACCGCCGTCGACGACGTCTCCCTCACCCTGCACCCCGGGCAGTTCACCGCGCTGGTCGGGGAATCCGGTTCCGGTAAATCCTCGCTGCTGGCCGTGGCCGCCGGCCTGCAGGAACCCACCTCGGGGCAGGTGCGTGTCGACGGACCCCGCGGCCTCATCTTCCAGCAGGCCAACCTGCTGGGCGCGCTCACCGCCCGGGAGCAGCTGCTTGTCACCGACCACATCCGGGGGCGGAAGCCGCGCCGCGACCGGGCCGATGAGCTGCTGGAACGCGTCGGACTCGCCGGGTCCGGCCACCGCCGGATGAACCAGCTCTCCGGTGGGCAGCGCCAGCGCGTCAACATCGCCCGCGCCCTCATGGGCTCCCCCGCCGTCCTGCTCGCCGACGAGCCGACCTCCGCCCTCGACACCCGCCTGGCCCGCGAGGTCGTGGACCTGCTCGCCGACATCACCCGGGAGACGCAGGCGGTCACCCTCCTGGTCACGCACGACCGCTCGCTCCTCGACTCCTGCGACCGCGTCGTCGAGATGCGGGACGGCCGCGTCCGGGAGGTGCGGGCGGTGTCATAATGGCGGGCATGGACCAGCTCGCCGAACTGCGCGCCCGGCGCATCATCGCCCAGGGCCTGCACACCCCCGGACGCAGTGCCGCGGAGGCCGCCCGGTGGATGCTCGGCGTCCAGGGCCAGAAGTACGGTGACGGCATCCGGGCCCTGTCCCTGCGGGGGCCGCGTGACGACGCCGCGGTGCTCGCCGCCGTCGACAAGCACGAGGTCGTGCGGGCCTGGCCGATGCGCGGCACCCTGCATTTCCTGCCTGCGGAAGACGCCCGCTGGATGATGCGGCTGTGCGGCCCCCGGGTGGCACGTGCGCAGATGCAGCGGCGAGTGGGCCTGGGGATCACGGAACCGCAGGTGGAGGCCGCCCGGGAGGCGCTGCATTCCGCCCTCCGGGAACGGCCGCTCACCCGGCCGGAGATGTACGAGGTGTTCGCGGCGGCGGGCGTGGATCCCACCGAGCAGCGCGGCCCGCACCTCGCGCGCGCCTTCGGGGGAGAGGGCGATGTGGTCCAGGGCCCGCGGCAGGGGGCCGTCGAGACGTTCGTGCACGTGGACACCCTGCCCGTCGCGCAGCGGGAGCTGGCGGGGGAGGAGGCCCTGGCGGAGCTGGGGACCCGCTACCTTCATTCACACGGGCCGGCGTCGGTGAAGGATCTCGTGTGGTGGGCCGGGATCACGGTCGCCCAGGCGAAGAAGGCGGTGGCGCTGGCACGGGACGTCGTTGCATTCGGGGACGGATTCGGCGACGGGTACTGGATGGGGGAGTGGCAGCGGGACGTCGACAAGCGGGAACTGGAGGAGGCGCTGGCGACGACCTACGAGCTGCCCGCCTTCGACGAGATCCTGCTCGGCTACGGTGAGAAATCACTCATCCTGCCTGATGAGCTGCGCCCGCAGGTACTGACCAAGAACGGCCTGAGCTGGCCTTTCCTCATGGTCGACGGTGTGATCACGGGGCGGGCGGCGTGAGCTACACCTGGATGCGGCAGTACAGCCCCGAGCACATCGCCGTGCTGGTGACCGGGATCGTGGCGTGCGGGATCCTCGTGGTCGCGGCGCGCCGGGTGCGTGGGGCCCCGTGGCTGACCGTCGCCCGGCAGGTGACGGGCTGGGTGCTCATGGTGCTGGCGGGGGCGTGGCTGGTGTTCACGCTGTGGCCCGGCAACCTGCACGTCACCGAGGCGCTGCCCTTCCACCTGTGCGACTGGCTGCGGTACATCCTCGCGTACGGTCTCATCACCGGCGATGAGCGGGCCCTGGCGATCACCTATTATTGGGGGATCCTGCTGAATCCGCAGGCGATCATCACCCCGTACCTGCCCTACGTGCACCACCCGGCGTGGGTGCAGTTCGCCGGCTACTGGTTCTTCCACATGGTGGCGCTTATCGTGCCGATCGTCATGGTCGCCGGGTTCGGGTGGCGGCCCACGTGGCGGGACTTCCGCTTCGTCGCGGCCGTCTCGCCCGGCTGGATGGCGGTGGCGGGCCTGGCCAACAGGATCACCGGCGGCAACTACGGCTTCTTCGCCCACAAACCACCGACCCCCTCCATCATTGATATCTTCCATCGTGTGGGATGGAAACGGACCTACTGGATTCTCGAGGTCATCCTCATCGCGATCGTGTGGACGGGGGTGATGACGTGGCCCCTTACAGCCCGGAGCACTGGGCCGCGCTGATGGTCATCGCGGTGGCCACGCCGCTGCTCGTGCGCGCCGTCCGCGGCCGCGACGTCGACCGCTGGATCACGGTCGCCGGCTGGGTGATGCTCGCGGTCTCCGTGTGGTGGATGGGATGGGACATGCGTCCCGCCGTCTTCGACGTCCAGCGCTCCCTGCCGCTGCACCTGTCGGACATGGCCCGGCTGACGATGTCGCTCGCGCTCATCACCCGGAAGTGGTGGTGGGTCGCCCCGACCTACTACTGGGGCCTGACCCTCAACGTGCAGTCCCTGCTCACCCCGGACCTCAGCTACTTCGTGGACCCCCGCCTCGAGTACCTCATGTACTGGCTCCTCCACGCGGCGGTCTTCATCGCGCCGAACGTCCTGGTGTGGGGGAGAGGCATGCGCCCGACCTGGACGTGGTACCAGGTGACGTGGGTCTTCTCGCTGGCGTGGATGGCGGTGACCATGCTCATCAACGTGGTCACCGGCTCCAACTACGGCTACCTCAACGCGCACCCCCCGGGGCGCTCGCTTCTCGACGCCATGGGCCCCTGGCCCACCTACCTCGGCGTCGGCTGCGGCATCCTCGCCGTCACCTGGGCGGGCATGACCTGGCCCTGGGAGAGGCTCCGCAGGCGCCGGTCAACCCCGTAGCTGCCCCGGACATGGCGAAGCGCCGGGAGAGGAGCGCGACACTACCTTGTCTCCCGGCGCTGCACCGGACTGTGGGGGCCTACTTGTTCCAGTTGGCGTAGGTGGTGTTCACCTTCTCGACGAGGGTGAGCACGTCGTAGGACGCGACCAGCTCATCGTTCTGGTTGAACAGCTGCGCATCCCAGCACACCTCGCCGTACTTGTCGGTGACGCGCGGGGTGATGCGCTTGGCGGTCAGCTCGATGCGGACGGAGTCGTCGTAGGTGACCGGGGTGATGAAGCGCAGGTTCTCCAGGCCGTAGTTGGCCAGGACCGGGCCCGGGGCGGGCTCGACGAGCAGCTGGGTCATGCGGAACTCCTGGGGTGGTGGCAGTATGTGTGTCGTTGCAGTTCAGGGGCCTGTTCGGAGGCCCCTGGTGCAGAAATACCGCCCGATCGGTCGGTATTGAGCGGCCAGTGTACGTGATCGGAGTCACTTTGTGGGCGGAACCTCAGTGCGGGTTCCCCTGTTGGTGTCACGTACACTTCCGCAGCAGCACGTACGTGAAGGAGACAGGAAATGCCGTCGAGCACCACCGCCGGCCGGGGTCGGCCCGGTTACGCCCGTGAGGACGTCATCCGGATCGCGGTCGAGGAGTTCAACGCCCGCGGCTACGAGGCGACCTCCATGGGCGCCCTCGCCGAGCGCCTCGGGTTGAGTAAGTCCGCGATCTACCACCACATCGCCTCGAAGGAGGAGATCCTCGTCGAGGCGACGGGCAAGGCGCTCGAGGAGCTCAGGGCCGTCGTCGACGGGGCGCTGGAGGCCTCGGATGATCCGGTGGAGCAGTTGCGCCTGCTCATCGCCGGCACCACCCGCGTCCTGTGTGAGTACCCCGCCTACGTCCGCCTGCTCCTGCGGCTGCGGGGCAACACCGACGTCGAGCTGGCCATCATGGAGCGCCGCCGGGGAATCACCCGGGCGCTCGTCGACGTGGTGGAGCGCGCTCAGGCGGAGGGGTCCCTGCGCACCGACCTCGAGGCCGGCGTCGTCGCCCGCCTCATTTTCGGCATGATCAACTCGATCGTGGAGTGGTACAAGCCGGAGGGACAGTACGCCCCGGCCGACCTGGCGGCCATCACTCCGGAGATGGTGTTCACCGGGATTGTGCGGTCGCGGTCATAACCGGGGTCGGGTAAGGGGGTATGTGAGGGTGCAGGTCTGTGACCTGCACCTTTTTGTTTTCCGGGGGTAGGGACGTGCAGGAATGTGTGTCAGGGGCACTAAACCCCCGGTCAAGGCAGCAGGCCGCGCCACCGTCCCCACGGTGGCGCGGCCTTCGTCGTTGCTTATCGACGCCCCGTGAACCGCGCCGTCGCCTGCGGGATCGCCTCCGCGATCCGGGAGGCGGAGGTGGGGGCGGGGCCGTCGGGGGTCCGGGCGGACAGCCACGCGGCGAGGCCGTGGATGCTCACCGCCTCGCGGATCCCCATGAGCCCGCAGCGGGCGAGCCAGGCCCCGACCAGGCCGGAGAGCACGTCCCCGGAGCCGGGGGTGGCGGCCCAGGAGGACCCGGCGTCGATGGTGCACAGGTGGTCGGCGAAGCCCATCACCGTGCGGCGCCCCTTGAGCAGCACCGCGCAGTTGAGCTCCCCGGACAGGGCACGGACCGCACCGAGCGGGTCGGAGCTGACGTCGGGCAGCCCGCCGACCGCCTCGGCGAGGCGACGGAACTCCCCGCGGTGCGGGGTGAGCAGTGCGTCACCCTCCCGGGTGCGCAGCGCGGTCCGCAGCTCGGGGGAGCGGGCGAGGAGGGTGACGGCGTCGGCGTCGATGAGCAGGGTCTCGGGGCGGGCGAGCAGCTCGGCGAGCTCCGCGTGGGCGGCGTCGTCCGTGCCGCGGCCGGGGCCGACGACCCACGCCTGGACCCGGCCGGTGCCGGCGACGGAATCTGAGATGACCACCTCCGGCACCGCGCGGACGACGTCGCGGCCCAGCGGGCCGACGTAGCGGACCATCGAACTGGTGGCGCGGACCGCGCCGAGGGTGGTGAGCAGTGACGCGCCGGGGTAGGTCTCCGAACCCGCGCACACCCCGACGACCCCGCCGGAGTACTTGTCGTCCTCCACACCGGGCTCGAGCGACTCCTCGGAGGTGACGCTGATGAGCGGGATGAGCGGCGCCGGCCAGGAGCGCCGCGGTTCGAGCACGCGGTACACCATGGTGGGTCGGGAGGTCCTGAGCAGCTCGCGGCTGAGCATGCCGCCCTCGTGACCGATGTCGGCGAGCAGCACCTCCCCGCACAGGGGGCTCACCGCGTGCGCCAGACGCAGGCCACCGAAGGTGACGGTGACATCGGCGGTGACGTGGTGCTCGGCGGCGATGCCCGTGTCGGCGTCGATGCCGGAGGGCACGTCGACCGCCAGCACCGGTGCCTGCGCCTCGCCCAGCCAGTCACCCAGCTCCGGGGTGAGGCCGCCGGAACCGCCGATCCCCAGGACACCGTCGACGATGAGGTCGGCGAGGTCGGGCTCCGGCAGCTCCTCGAGGACGTCACCGCCGGCCGCGACGAAAGCGTCGCGCGCACGCTCGTGGACCCGGCCCTCCCGGCCGAGCAGCACCGCCCGGACATCGTGGGTGGCGGCGAGGGAGGCCCCGGCGTACAGGGCGTCACCGCCGTTGCCCCCCGCGCCGACGAGCAGTAGCACATACGGGTGCTCCTGCCCGGCGAGGAGGGACTCCGCGGCAACCGCCACGGCATGGGCGGCCCGACGCATGAGCTGATCGGGCTCCGACTGGGCGTCGAGAAGCACCTGTTCGGAGGCGCGGATGGTGGACACCGGGTAGGCGGCACTGGCCAGGATCATGCCCCCCAGGGTAGTCACCCCTGGCAGACGGGACACCAGAACAGATTGCGACCTTCCATCACCCGGTGACTGACGGGCGCGCCGCACACGTAGCAGGGCAGACCCGCGCGGCGGTAGACATAGACCTCGCCGCCGTGGTCGTCCTTCCGGGGTTCGCGCGCCATCGCCTCCGGGGTGTGCTCGGGGCGGACCGTGTCGATGCGCCCCGACTCCACCCCCTCCGCCATGAGCCCCACGAGATCGGCCCAGATACTGTCGAACTCATTGCGCTGCAGCTGCGTGCCCGGCAGGAACGGCGAGATACCCAGGCGGAAGAGGGTCTCCGCGCGGTAGATGTTGCCCACCCCGGCGAAGAGTTTCTGGTCCATGAGCTGGGAACCGATGCTCCGGCGGGAGCGGTGCACGCGCGGCCACAGGGCGTCCGGGTCGGCGTCCTCGCGGATCGGGTCCTCGCCGGACTTCGCACGGATGGCGGCGTACTCCTCGTCGGTGATGAGCCGGCACCACTGCGGCCCCCGCAGGTGGGCGGCGTGCACCCCGTCGCTGATGCGCAGCCGGATCTGACCCGCCTGCTCCGCCGCCGGCTCGAACTTGAGCTGCCCGATGAGCCCCAGGTGGATGTACACGATGTGCTCCGGGTGCGGCGTGTCGAAGTCCACGAACAGATGCTTGCCGACGGCCTCCGCGCGGGCGATCCGCGCGCCGTCGAGCAGCGCCGCCTCCGCGGAGAACCGGCCCTGCGGGGAACTGACCTCCAGCGGACCCGCGGTGAAGCCGGCGTTGAGCTCGCGGGCGAGACGGTGGATGACGTGACCTTCAGGCATGCGCCACAGTGTAGTCAGTGCAGGTGACAGGGCATGAAGAGTGCGCAGCTGCGCACTGCGTGACCGTCGCCGGTGCGGTTTAGCGGTAGAGTCAGTGCAGTCAGATCCATCACCACGCAGGGGACTCACACGCATGCCGCAGAAGATCGGATTCGATCGCGAACGTTACATCGAGATGCAGTCGGAGCACATCAACGCCCGCCGCTCGGAGATCGGCGGCAAGCTCTACCTCGAGATGGGCGGCAAACTCTTCGACGACATGCACGCCTCCCGCGTCCTCCCCGGATTCACCCCCGACAACAAGATCGCGATGCTCGAACGCATCAAGGGTGACCTGGAGATCATCGTCTGCCTCAACGCCAAGGACCTCGAGCGACAGAAGGTCCGCGCCGACCTGGGCATCCCCTACGAGGAGGATGCGCTGCGACTCATCGACATCTTCCGCGAGCGGGGCTTCCTCGTGGAGAACGTCGTCATGACCCAGCTGACCGACGACAACCCCATCGCCCACGCCTTCATGGACCGCCTCCAGCGCCTCGGGCTCAAGGTCCACCGCCACCGCGTCATCCCCGGCTACCCCACGGACACCCGCCGCATCGTCTCCGAGGAGGGCTTCGGCGTCAACGACTACGTCGAGACCAGCCGGGACCTCATCGTCGTCACCGCGCCGGGCCCCGGCTCCGGCAAGCTGGCCACCTGCCTGTCGCAGGTCTACCACGAGTACCAGCGCGGGGTGAAGGCCGGTTACGCCAAGTTCGAGACGTTCCCCATCTGGAACCTGCCGCTCGAGCACCCCGTCAACCTCGCCTACGAGGCCGCCACCGCCGACCTCGACGACATCAACGTCATTGACCCCTTCCACCTCTCCGCCTACGGCAAGCAGGTGACCAGCTACAACCGCGACGTCGAGGTGTTCCCCCTCCTGCGCACCCTCCTGGAGACCCTGGCGGGGGAGAGTCCGTACCAGTCGCCGACCGACATGGGCGTCAACATGGTCGGCCACTGCATCTCCGACGACGAGGTGTGCCGCGAGGCCTCCCGCCAGGAGATCGTCCGCCGCTACTACAAGGCGCTCGTCGACGAACGCCGCGACGACCTCGACGACGTCGTCTCCTCCCGCATCGGCATGGTCATGTCCAAGGCGCGCACCACGGTGGAGGACCGCCGCGTCGTCGCCCCCGCCCTCGAGGTTGCCGCGCAGACCGGCGAACCCGGCTCCGCCATGGAACTCGCCGACGGCACCATCATCACCGGCAAGACCACCCCGCTGCTGGGCTGCTCCGCCGGCATGCTGCTCAACGCCCTCAAGCACCTGGCCGGCATCGACCGCGAGAAGCACCTGCTGTCCCCGGAGTCCATCGAGCCGATCCAGACCCTCAAGACCGAGCACCTCGGCTCCCGCAACCCCCGCCTGCACACCGACGAGGTCCTCATCGCCCTGTCCGTCTCCGCCGCCGGCAGCGACGAGGCGCGCCGGGCACTGGCCGAACTGAAGAACCTCCACGGCTGCGAGGCCCACACCACGACCATCCTCGGATCGGTGGACGAGGGCATCTTCCGCAACCTCGGCGTGCTGGTCACCTCCGAGCCGGAGTACTGGCGCAAGTCGCTGTACCGGAAGAGGTAGGGCCCGGGCCACGGGATAGAATCAGCCCCGTGGCCATCAGCAAAATCCTCCTGTACTACCGCTTCACTCCGATCAGTGACCCCAAGGCGGTGATGCTGTGGCAGCGCGACCTGTGTGAGTCGCTGGGTCTGCGCGGCCGCATCCTCATCTCGGAGCACGGGATCAACGGCACCGTCGGCGGTGACATCGACGCGTGCAAGCGCTACATCCGCAAGACGCGGGACTACCCGGGCTTCCGCGACATGGAGTTCAAGTGGTCCGAGGGTGGGGCGGAGGACTTCCCGAAGCTGAGCGTGAAGGTCCGCGACGAGATCGTGGCGTTCAACGCGGCGGGGGAGATCAAGGTCGACGAGGACGGCATCATCGGCGGCGGTGTGCATCTCCGGCCCGAGGAGGTCAACTCCCTGGTGGAGGAACGCGGGGACGACGTCGTCTTCTTCGACGGTCGCAACGCGATGGAGGCGCAGATCGGCAGGTTCCGTGATGCGGTGGTCCCGGACGTCACCACCACACACGATTTCATCGGGGAGCTGGAGTCCGGCAAATATGACTGGATGAAGGATAAACCGGTGGTCACGTACTGCACCGGCGGCGTGCGTTGCGAGATCCTCTCATCCCTCATGCTCAACCGCGGGTTCCGGGAGGTGTACCAGATCGACGGCGGCATCGTCCGCTACGGCGAAAAGTACGGAAACGACGGCCTGTGGGAGGGCTCGCTCTACGTCTTCGACAAACGCATGCACATGGAGTTCGGCGAGGACTACGCCGAGCTCGGCCACTGCATCCACTGCGGGGAGCACACGAACAACTTCATCAACTGCCTCAACGAGGACACCTGTCGCCGCCAGGCACTGGTGTGTGAATCATGTGCGGCGCAGCCCGCGACCGCGCACTGCGGCCGTCCGGACTGCGCCGAGGTGGCGGCCGGCGCCTAGTTGTTCAGCGCGATGATGAGGATCTGCCACGTCTGCAGCATCCACATCATGGCGAAGGGGATGAGCACCCAGAAGATGCCCATCCACGGGCGCCAGCGGGTGTAGTTGTTGAGCTTGCGCACCATGATGACGGCGCAGCCGATGACACCGCCCATGGCGAAGATGCTGGTGACGATGGGCCACCAGATCTGCGCGGAGCGGGTGCACAGCCAGGCGGCCTCGCCGGCGTCGCACAGCGGTCCGCCCATGAGGCGGGTGACCAGGGCCAGGAGGAAGCCGCCGCCGGCGGTCAGGGCGATGGTGCCGAACAGCCAGGCGAGGGCCTGACGGGTGGAGCGGCGGTTGCGCTCGGCCTGGATGACGGGGTCGGTGGAGGAGGCGAGCTCCTCGGCGGAGCGGGGTGACGGGGGCTGCCGGTTGGCGAAGTCCGCGTCCTGGGTGAGATCGTTCTCCGGGTGGTCCAGGAAGTTCCGCCAGTTCGGGCGACCGGGATCCTCCCGTGGGGTGTCGTTCTCCGGATGATTCATGCCCTCAACCTTAGACCCCGCGTCAACTCCGGACGGTCGGGTGGATGATCACCGGCATGTGCACGTGACGGAGGAACTCGGTGGCCGTCGACCCGACGAAGACGCGCTCCAGCGGGCCGGGCGGGGTGGACGCCAGGACGAGCAGGTCGCCCTTGCGCCACTTGAGGGCGTCGATCGCGCCGGCCCACCCGGTGCCTGAGCCGATGTCCGACTCGACGGAGAGGTCGGGGTGCTGTTCGGCGACGACGTCGTGGCTGCGGTCGAGGACGGCGAGGGAGTGCTCGCGCCATTCGTCGATGAGTTCGCGGGAGAAGTCGAGCTTGTCGTGGAAGGCCTGGTCCGCGATGCCGGAGGGGGAGAACGCGAGGATGCGCATGTCCACCTCCCAGGTGTCGGCGAGGTCGGCGGCGTAGTGGAGGGAGGGATCGTTCTCGTCGATCTCGGTCTCCAGGAACGCGTAGCTCACGCGGGTGACACCGCGCTTGGACAGGCGCACCGCGCGCGGCGCCAGGCCGAGCGGGATGGGGGAGGAGTGCAGCAGCGCATCGGCCGTCGACCCGGCGATGTAGCGGCCCTTCGGGGCGGCGGCATCGGAGCCGAGGATGATGAGGTGCGCGTCGAACTCCGTCGCCGCCTCACTGATGAGCACGGATTCGGAGGGCCCGTCGAGGAACAGCGAGTACTGCTCGTCCCACTGATGCTTCTCGACGCCCGCGTTGTTCAGCGCCCGTTTCACCGCCATCTCGCAGGCCTCCGCCTGTTTGCGGATCCACTTGCGGTATTTGCCGCCGAGGCGGCTGAAGGAGGAGGCGGGCCAGGGTCGGGTCAGGGTGGACACGACGCGGATCTGCACGTCGGTGGTCCGACTGAGCCAGGCCGCGAAGTCGATGGCTTCGGTGCCGGGGGAGTCGGGTCGCCAGGCGACGAGGATACGGGCGGGTGCCTCAGCGGCAGCGATGAAGGAGGATGCCATTCAGTGGGGGTGGTATCGGGGTGGGTGTGAGGGTGGGGTGTTCACAGCCCATTATCCCCGGTCACCCGTTGCTGGTGTCAATGAGGTCGGCACCATAGTTGTCGGCGAGCTTGTTGATGATGTCGGTCATTTCGCTCACCTGGGCCAGGTCCTCCTCGGAGAGGGCGCCGAGCATCTCCGCGAGGTACTTCGTGCGCTCCTCGCCGACCCGCTCCAGTTCGCTCTCGCCGAGGCGGGTGAGCTGGACGCGGACGCCGCGGCGGTCCTGCTCGTCGCGGATGCGCTCCACCAGTTCACGCTGCTCCAGCTGGTGCAGCGCGTTGGAGGCGGTGGGCATCCGGATGCCCTCCTCGCGGGCGATCTGGCTGATCCGCGAGGGGCCGTTGCTCTTCAGCCGGGCCATGATCGACAGCTGTGGGCCCGTCAGGTCGGATTGTTCGGCAATGCGGAAGTACATCACGTACAACTTGGTCATGGCCGGACGAATCCGGGCGGCGATGTCCTCAGCTGTCGGTTCAGTCATGCGTCCCATACTAGACGCGTTTGCCCGGGAAACCGACTACAGGTGGACTAGTCCTCAGCCCCGATGATGAAGGCCTCGAGCTGAGCGCGGGCAACCTCGTCGCCCATCTGCACCGGCGGGGACTTCATCAGGTACGCGGAGGCCGGGAGAACCGGGCCGGCGACCTTGCGGTCCAGGGCGATCTTGGCGGCGCGGACGGCGTCGATGATGATGCCGGCCGAGTTCGGGGAGTCCCACACCTCGAGCTTGTACTCCAGGTTGAGCGGCACCTCACCGAAGGCGGTGCCCTCCAGGCGGACGTAGGCCCACTTGCGGTCGTCGAGCCACTCGACGTAGTCGGACGGGCCGATGTGGACGTTGCGGTCGTTGACCTTGCCGGCCAGCGGGGACTCGACCAGGTTGGAGGTGACGGCCTGCGTCTTGGAGATCTTCTTCGACTCGAGGCGGTCGCGGTCCAGCATGTTCTTGAAGTCCATGTTGCCGCCGACGTTGAGCTGCATGGTGCGCTCGAGGCGGACACCGCGGTCCTCGAAGAGCTTCGCCATGACGCGGTGGGTGATGGTGGCACCGACCTGGGACTTGATGTCGTCGCCGACGATGGGCAGGCCGGCGTCGACGAACTTCTGGGCCCACTCCGGGTCGGAGGCGATGAACACCGGCAGGGCGTTGACGAACGCGCAGCCCGCGTCGATGGCGGCCTGGGCGTAGAACTTGTCGGCCTGCTCGGAACCGACCGGCAGGTAGGAGACGACGACGTCGACCTCGGCGTCGCGCAGCGCCCGGACCACGTCGACCGGGGCCTCGGAGGACTCCTCGACGGTCTCCATGTAGTGCTTGCCCAGACCGTCGAGGGTCGGGCCGCGCTGGACGGTGACGCCGGTGGCCGGGACGTCGGCGATCTTGATGGTGCAGTTCTGGGACGCCTCGATGGCGTCGGCGAGGTCGGTGCCCACCTTGGCGGCATCAACGTCGAAGGCGGCGACGAACTCCACGTCGGAGACGTGGTAGTCGCCGAACTGGACGTGCATCAGGCCCGGCACCTTCTCCTCGGCGGGGGTGTCCTTGTAGAACTCCACACCCTGGACCAGCGATGCGGCGCAGTTGCCCACACCGACGATTGCCACGCGAACCTTGCTCATGTTCCGTTCACTCCTTGTGTCAGGTTATTCAACGGTCCATCGTATGTTGTCGCGTGTGCAAAGTAGGGATCGGGTCCGCGCGGGATCGATCAAGAAGGCCTTCCGGGGCGCGTACGTAGACTGACGGCGTGACCGGGAATGAAGTTGTCTACCGCAATGAGGTCTCCCACCGCTTCGCCAGGGCCGAGCTCCTGCGCCGGTGGCGGGCCGGCGACGTCAGCCGCGACGAGGTGTGCGACGCCGACTTCCTGCTGCTCACCGCCGCCGAGTACCACGGCCGCCCGGCAGGCCGCCCCTGCCCGGTGTGCGGGTCGGAGGATCTGCGCATCGTCCAGTGGATCCACGGGGAACAGCTGGGCCGGATGGCCGGCACCGCCCGCAGCGACGAGGAGATCGCCCGGATCGTGGCCGCGGGGAAGGACGCCACGGTGCACACGGTGGAGGTCTGCCCGCGGTGCCGGTGGAACCATCTGCTCACCGCTGTGACAGCCACAACATCCTGAACCACGCCCCGAACCAGCGGAAAGATTCCCCAACCGGGGCTCGGGGCAGTAGTGTTCACGGGTGTAACAACCGTCATCAGTGATCACAGCGGGGACAACACGTGTCAGACAAGCAGAACTCCAGCTCCAGCGCGCCGTCGGGAAGCTCGAAGGCGGAGCGGTCCGAGAAGTCCGGACGCACCGGGCGCCGCCCCTGGTTGCTCGCGGTGCTGGGCGGGCTCGCTGCCCTCATCCTCATCCCCCTGGGCGTGTTCCTCGTGGCGTACGCCACCGTCGACGTGCCCGAGCCGGAGGAGCTGACCTCTGCGCAGGTCTCCTCCATCTACGCGTCCGACGCCTCCACCGAGCTGGCGCGCGTCGTCCCGCCGGAGGGCAACCGTCGGCAGGTGCCCCTGGAGGAGGTCCCGGACCACCTGCAGAACGCGGTGCTGGCCGCCGAGGACCGTGAGTTCTGGACGAACAAGGGCTTCTCCTTCACCGGTTTCGGCCGCGCGGTCATCGGCCAGCTCACCGGCAACCCCTCCGCCGGCGGCGGCTCCACGATCACGCAGCAGTACGTGAAGAACGCCCTGGTCGGCGACGAGCACTCCTACGTGCGTAAGGCCCGCGAGCTCGTCTACTCCGTGAAGATGACCAACCAGTGGAGCAAGGAGGAGATCCTCTCCGCCTACCTCAACACCGTCTACCTGGGCCGCAACGCCTACGGCGTCGAGGCCGCGTCCCACGCGTACTTCGACAAGCCGGTCACCGAGCTGAGCACGGAGGAGGGCGCGGTCCTCGCCGCCACCATCCAGCTGCCCAGCCAGCTCGACCCGTGGAACAACCCGGAGGGCGCGCAGTCCCGGTGGAACTACGTCCTCGACGGCATGGTCGAGATGGAGGTCCTCCCCGCCCCGGAGCGCGCCGGGATGGCGTACCCGGAGACCCGCAACCCCGCCGAGTACTCCGCGTACACCGAGGCCACCGGCACGAACGGCATGATCAAGAACCACGTCATGGAGGAGCTCCAGGAGATCGGCATCACCGAGAATGACGTGACCACCCGTGGCCTGCGCATCACCACCACCATCGACATGCAGGCGCAGAACGCCACCGTCGAGGCCGTTCGCACCAACCTGGCCACCCTGCAGGAGGACGCCCGCGCGGGTGTCGTCTCCGTCGAGCCGGGCACCGGCGCCGTCCGCGCCTACTACGGCGGCGAGGACGCCTCCGGCTGGGACTACGGCAACGCCGCCCTGCAGACCGGCTCCACCTTCAAGATCTTCGGCCTGGCGGCCGCCCTCCAGCAGGGCATCCCGCTCACCGCCGTGTACGACTCCTCCTCGGTCATGCTGCCGGGCAACATCGAGGTGACCAACTGGGACGGCGGCAGCGCCGGTTACACGACTCTCTCCGAGGCCCTCAAGCGCTCCTTCAACACCAGCTTCATCCGCCTGCAGGAGGATCTGACCAACACCACCCAGGACACCGCCGACATGGCCCACGCCCTGGGCATGGCCCGTTCCCTGCCGACCGTCCCGGAGACCCTCCGCGAGAACGGCGGCCAGCCCTACGAGGGCATCATCCTGGGCCAGTACCAGTCCCGCCCGCTCGACATGGCGACCGCCCTGGCCACCCTGGCCAACCGCGGCGTGTGGCACGAGACCCACTTCGTCGAGCGCGTCGAGACCTCCGACGGTGAGGTCCTCTACGAGCACGAGTCCGGTGAGGGCGAGCGCCGCGTCTCCGAGGTCGTCGCGGACAACCTGCTCAGCGCCATGCAGCCCATCGCCGCCTACTCCAACGGCAACTCCCTCGCCGGGGGCCGCCCCTCCGCCTCCAAGACCGGTACCGCCCAGCTCGGTGACACCGGCCGCAACAAGGACGCCTGGATGATCGGCGCGACCCCGCAGCTGGCGACCGCCGTGTGGGTGGGCACCGCCGACAACACCACCGCCATCTACAACGCGTGGGGCGGCAACATGTTCGGCTCCGGCACCCCGGCCAACATCTGGAAGGCCTCCATGGACGGTGCGCTCGAGGGCAAGGAGATCGAGTACTTCGCCTCCCCGGGCCCGATCAACTTCGGCACCGGCATCCCGGCGGGCGGCAACGGTCTGCGCTACGTCCCGGCCCCGCCGGCCCCCGTCGTCCAGGCCCCCGCCCCGGCACCCGAGCCCTCCCCCGAGCCGGAGCCCGCCCCCGAGCCCGAGCCGGCCCCGGAGCCGGAGCCCGCGCCGGAGCCGGCCCCCGCCCCGGTGCCGGAGGTTCCGGACAGCATCGAGATCCTCCCGGGCGTCACCATCGACCTGCCCTAGATGCCCTCCCGCCTGCACCGTCGTTCCCCGGCGCTGACCGAACCGGTCGCCCGGGGCTTCGTCGATTTCCTGGGTGGGCCGGTGGGCCGTTTCGCGGCGGTGGGCAGGCAGCGGTGGTGGACGCCGCTGCGGGTGCTCATCCTCGTGGCGCTGGTCTTCCTGTCCTTCGGTTTCCTGTCGAAGGCCCGCTGCCTGGAGGGCGTGCGTGCCGACGACGGCCGCGTCGGCCTCGACTGGTCCGGCGACCGCCAGTACGTCGCCGCCTGCTACAACGACATCACCCCGCTCTACGGGGGCCGGGGCCTCGATCAGGGCGGCTTCCCGTACGCCTTTTCGTGGGTGGAGGGCGACCTCACCCGCTACCTGGAGTACCCCGTGCTGGCGGGCCTGTTCCAGTGGGCGGTCGCCGCGGTTACCCGCCTGACGTATCCGCTTGTCGACGCCACCGGCCTCCCCGTCGCCGAAGCCTCCTGGTTCTTCGCGCTCACGGCCCTGGCGATGTCGGCCCTGTGGGTCCTGGCGATCCGCCTGGTGGCGGACATGGCCGGGCACCGCGTCTGGGATGTGGTCCTGGTGGCGGCGTCCCCGCTCATCATCGTCCACGCGTTCACCAACTGGGACATCCCGTCGATCACGCTGGCGGTGGCGGCGATGCACGCGGCGTCGAGAAGCAGGTTCGGCCTGGCGGGCCTGTTCATCGGACTGGGCACGGCGTTCAAGTTGTGGCCGCTGTACCTGCTCGGCGCGTACCTCGTGCTGGCGCTGCGCGACCGGCGGATCCTGCCCTTCCTGCGGATGCTCGGCGTGGCGGTGGTGACCTGGCTGGCGCTCAACGTGCCGGTGATGCTCGCGTACCCGGCGGGCTGGGGTGAGTTCCTGCGGCTCAACAGTGAGCGCGGCTACGAGTGGACCACCGTCTACGCGATCATCGACCGCAACACCCTCCTGCCCGCCCTGCCGGTCCCGGTGCTCAACGTCGTCTCCTTCGGCCTGTTCGCGGCGGCCTGCCTGGCGATCCTCGTCCTCGGCCTGCGCGCGGCGGCCCGTCCGCGCGCGGTGGAGCTCATCTTCCTCATCGTCGTGGCGTTCCTGCTGTTCAACAAGGTGTGGTCGCCGCAGTACTCGCTGTGGCTGGTCATCCCGGCGGTGCTGGCGTTGCCCCGCTGGCGGCTGCTGTTGTCGTGGATGGCGGTCGACGCGCTCGTGTGGCCGCTGCTCATGTGGCACATGCTGGGTGCGGAGAACAACGGCATCCCCTCCGAGCTTCTCGACGCCGCCCTCCTCACCCGCCTCGTCCTCCTCACCGTCATGACGGTGCTGGTGGTGCGGCAGATCCTGCGTCGGCAGCCGGCCGTAAGGTGGGGGTCATGAACTCCGTCACCATCCTCGGCATCGCGTCCATCGTCATCGGCTTCCTGTGCATCGCCGCCGCGTTCCACACGTTCATGACGAAGAAGCCGGTGGGCTGGTCCGTCGGCTTCGGTATCGCCGCGTTCTTCTTCGTCACCGTCATCCCGGTCATCCTCGCCGTCTTCTTCGCGACGATGCCGGGCGACGTCACCCGCTGACGATTAACTCTTTCCGGCCCGACTGCGGTACGCTGCTGGGGTTGCTTGACGCAACAGACCCTCCTGTCACGCCCATTCGGGGCGTGGCCGATCCAAATTACTAGACCATAGGAGGTGATGAGGTCGATGCGTCACTACGAAATCATGATCATTCTGGATCCGTCCCAGGATGAGCGCACCGTCGCCCCGTCCCTGGATAAGTACCTTGAGAATGTCCGCAAGGACAACGGCAAGGTCGAGAAGGTTGATGTGTGGGGCAAGCGTCGTCTTGCGTACCCGATCAACAAGAAGGAAGAGGGCGTCTACGCCGTCGTCAACCTCGAGTGCGAGTCTGCGACCGTCCTCGAGCTGGACCGCGTTCTCAACCTGAACGACTCCGTCCTGCGCACCAAGGTTCTGCGCACCGACGCTTAAGAACGGATACTGGGTGACAGGTACATGCCTGGCACCCGGGCCCGTCAACGGAAGGTAAGAGAAACATGGCTATTGGAGATACCCCCATCACCGTCGTCGGCAATGTCGTCGCCGACCCTGAACTCCGCTTCACCCCCTCGGGTGCCGCGGTGGCCAATTTCCGCGTCGCCTCCACTCCCCGCGTCTTCAACCGAGACTCCGGGCAGTACGAGGACGGCGAGGCCCTGTTCCTCACCTGCAACGTCTGGCGCCAGGCAGCCGAGAATGTCGCCGAGTCCCTCACCAAGGGTATGCGCGTCATCGTCAACGGCCGCCTCAAGCAGCGCAGCTACCAGACGAAGGAAGGCGAGAACCGCACGGTCTTCGAGATCGAGGTCGACGAGGTCGGCCCGTCGCTGAAGTTCGCCTCCGCCCAGGTCAACCGCAACCCCCGTGAAGGTGGCGGCAACTTCGGTGGTGGCAACTACGGCGGTCAGCAGCAGCGTGGCCCGCAGGCCCCGCAGCAGCAGGCCCCGCAGCAGTCTCAGTACCAGGGTGGTTTCGGCCAGTCCCAGCAGCAGGCCCCGCAGCAGCCGCAGCAGCCGGCCAACGACCCGTGGGGTTCCGCCCCGCCGGCCGGTGGATTCGGCGGTGCGGCCGATGACGAGCCCCCGTTCTGATCGAGCAGAATCTTTTCCACTCAACAGAACTTTCCCGACAGGGATGAACAACGAAAGGCAGGGATCATGAAGCTGATCCTCACCGCTGCCGTTGAGAACCTCGGTGACGCAGGAGACGTCGTCGAGGTCAAGAACGGTTACGGACGCAACTACCTGCTTCCCCGCGGCCTGGCCATCGTGGCCACCCGTGGTGCTGAGAAGCAGATCGAGGGCATTCAGCGTGCCCAGGAGGCTCGCGCCATCCGCGACCTCGACCACGCCCGTGAGGTTCGCGAGCAGCTCGAGCAGCTGACCGGCGTGACCGTGCAGGTCCGTTCCTCCGACTCCGGCAAGCTCTTCGGCTCCGTGAAGGCCGACGACATCGCCGACGCAGTGAAGAAGGCCGGCGGCCCGACCCTGGACAAGCGCACCATCGAGGTGCCCAAGGGTCTCGTGAAGAAGACCGGTAACTACCAGGTCATCGTCAAGCTCCACGACGACGTGACCGGCAAGATCAACTTCGAGGTCGTCGCCGCGTAACTCACGCATGACGACGGCCGGGGTTGACCCGGCCCAACGACAACAGCTTGTCGACGCCCCGCGGAACGTGAACCGCGGGGCGTCGATTTTTTGTTGCTGTGGACAACTGTGGAGAACCGGGGATCATTCACCTCCCGTCCACCCACGCGTCGCCCGCTGGTCGCCGGTTGGTTGCGAGCAGCGTGCTCCGGGGCGGGTGTCAAACGTGCTGGTGAAAGTGGTTATTCACGGTTCCGGAGAGGTTGTCCACAGGCGCGGGAACAGGGTGTGACCTGGGGTTGCGATGCTTTTCGGCGCCCTCTGGCTGTACTCTGTCCACAGGTTGTCCACAGCCCGGTGGGGGTCCGGGGGACAACGACGTCCGTTAACCCGGAGTTGTCCACAGGACATGTGGATAACCCCCGGAATCCGGCCCGTCGCGGCCTGTGGAATACGCGGTGGAAAGCTTGTCCCGGCCACAGTTATCCACAGGGCCCCAGCTGCGGATTCGTGCGCGCGGGGGCCGGGACTAGACTGCGAGGCATGACTTCAGGATTCGGTGGCGCCAGTTTCGACGACGACTACGTGCCGCCGTCCGAGCCGGATCAGCCGGAGGACGGCGGGGACCTGGTCCCGGCACGCCAGGGGCGTTCGGTCGGGCGCCGGGACCGCAACCGCGGCAACTCCGGACCGGCGTTCAGCGAGTACCGTCAGCCGCCGCACGACCGTGAGGCGGAGCAGGGCGTGCTCGGCGCGATGCTGCTCAGTCCGAACACCGTCGTGGAGATCATCGGTGAGCTCTCGCCGGAGGACTTCTACCACCCGGCACACCAGTTGATCTACACGGCGATGATCGACCTGTTCGGTGAGAGCAAGGACATCGATCCGGTCATCGTCGCCGGCCGCCTCGACCGCCACAACGACCTCGAGCGGGTGGGCGGGGCGCCGTACCTGCACACGCTCATCTCCTCGGTGCCCACGGCGGCGAACGCCCGGTACTACGCGGAGATCGTCGCCGAGAAGGCGATCCTCCGTCGTCTGGTGGACGCCGGCACGCGCGTCGTGCAGCTGGGCTACGAGGGCAGCGAGGGCGCGGAGGTCGAGACCGTGCTCGATCTCGCGCAGCAGGAGGTCTTCGCCATCGCGCAGAAGACCGAGACCGAGGACTACGCGGTGCTCGCCGACATCATCGAGCCGACGATGGAGGAGCTCGACAGCATCGCCAACCTCGGGGGCCTGGCGCAGGGCGTGCCCACCGGGTTCGTCGACCTGGACAACCTCACCAATGGTCTCCACGGCGGGCAGATGATCATCGTCGCCGCCCGACCGGGTGTGGGTAAGTCGACCATCGCGCTGGACTTCATGCGCTCGTGTTCGATCAGGCACGGCAAGGCGTCCGTCATCTTCTCGCTGGAGATGAGCAAGTCGGAGATCGTCATGCGACTCATGTCCGCGGAGACGTCGATCAAACTCTCCGACATGCGCTCGGGCCGCATGACCGATGAGGCGTGGACGACGCTGGCCAACCGCGTCGGCCAGATCTCCGAGGCCCCGCTGTTCATCGACGATTCCCCCAACCTCACGATGATGGAGATCCGCTCCAAGGCCCGCCGCCTCAAGCAGAAGCACGATCTGCAGCTCATCGTCATCGACTACCTGCAGCTGATGAGCTCGGGCAAGAAGGTCGAGTCGCGTCAGCAGGAGGTCTCGGAGTTCTCGCGCCAGCTCAAGCTGCTGGCGAAGGAGCTCGACGTGCCCCTGGTGGCGATTTCGCAGCTCAACCGTGGTCCGGAGTCACGTACCGACAAGCGCCCGCAGCTGGCCGACCTGCGTGAGTCCGGCTCGCTGGAGCAGGACGCCGACATGGTCATGCTGCTCTACCGACCGGACTCCCAGGACAAGGAGGATCCCCGTTCGGGTGAGGCGGATGTCATCCTGGCCAAGCACCGTGGTGGTCCCATCGACACCGTCACTGTCGCCCACCAGCTGCACTACTCCCGTTTCGTCGACATGGCCAGCGGCTAGGGGAAAGGACGCCCCGGTGCGGGCCTCCGGAAAGTTATCGATAGATCACTATTGACATAACGATAGATCGCAATATAGAGTGGCGGCAGGCATTCCGATATATCGAAAGGAACGGGAATGTACGACATCACCATCAATCAGGGAATCAACGACGACTGCTGCGGTCGCGGCGGTCACAAGCGTCACCGCCGTCGGATGCACCGACGTCACGGCCAGCACGGCCACCACGGTCAGCACCGGCGGGGCCGCGGACGCGGGGGACGCGCCGGTCGCGGTGATCTGCGCCACGTCCTGCTCGTCCTGCTGGCGGAGCAGCCGATGCACGGTTACCAGCTCATCAACGAGATCAGCGAGCGTACCGACGGTGCCTGGACCCCGTCGCCGGGTGGCATCTACCCCAACCTCAGCCTCCTCGAGGACGAGGGGCTCATCACCATGTCCGTGGAGGACGGCCGCAAGATGGCCACCCTCACCGCCGACGGGCGCGGCCGGGTCGAGGCCAACCCGGAGTGGGCCGGCATCCTCGACGACTACCGGGAGCGTTCCGACGAGGATCCCCGGGGCCGTTACGGAGTGGCCTTCCGGGAGCTGAAGGAGGCGGTGCGTGGGGCGGGCGTCGATAAGCAGGACGCTGTCGCCGATGTCATCGCTGAGGCGGCGCGGAGGATCCGCGGCCTCTAGCGATCCGCACCACCGGGGCGATCGACGCGGCGGCGATGAGCGCGCCGATGACGAACATCGTCGGGTATCCCACGGCGGGCCCCAGGTAGGACAGTGCCAGGGGGGCGAAGAAGCCGACGTACGTCAGCGAGTAGAACACCGCGGTCGCGGCCCCGAGCTCGCGGGCCGGGGCGATGCGGCGGACCTCGCGCAGGCCGGAGACCATCATGATGCCGTAGGCCGCGCCGAGGAGCACCGCCGCCGGGTACACCAGCCACGGTGAGCCGGTGACGGCGACGGCGATCGACATGAACATGCCGGCGACGACGAAGCCGAGGCCGAGAATGGCCGGCGGGACGAGGTCGGAACCGAAGCGGGTGGCCAGCGGCTGGATGAGCACGCCGGTGCCCATCGTCACCGCGACGATGACACCCGTGAAGGCCACCGGCCAGGTGAGCTCGTCGTGGACCAGGGCGGGCAGAATGGCGAAGGCGGTGGACACCGCCCCGAAACCCCACGGGGCCCAGGCGGCGACGGACCAGAGGAAGTCATGCGACAACACGCTGCGGGAGAACATCGGTCGGCGTTCCGCGCCCGGCTGCGCGGCACCGCCCGGCGTGCGCCACACGAGCGGTGCGATGAGCGCCAGCACCACCAGGTGCACCAGGTAGGGCAGCACGTTGGGGTAGGGCAGGAACTGTCCGATGAGCCCGGCCAGCAGCGGGCCGCCGCCGAAACCGAGGGAGAGCGCGATCGTCGCGCGGCGCGCACCGACGTGCGAGGGGCCGGACGAGAGCTCCTGCAGCCAGGCGGCACCGGCGGCCATGATGAGGCCGATGGCGGTGCCCGCGATGAAACGCCCCGCGCTGAGCGCGATGAAGGAGCCCGTGGATCCCAGCGCCAGGACCGCCGACCCGACGCCGCCGATGAGCAGTGCCGGGCGGATCATGGCGCGACGGCCCTTGATGTCGGACAGCGGCCCGCCGATGAGCAGTGACGGGACGAGGCCGAGAACGTAGATCGCCAGAAGGAACGTCACCTGGGACTGACTGAGCCCCGCGGCGTCCCGGTAGGAGGGGAGCAGCGGGGCGAAGATGTTGGCGCCGAAGGCGACGACGAACAATCCGAGGCCGACCCGGAGCCAGTTGCGGTTGTCTGCAGCCGTCACTGTGCCTCCTTGGTGTTATCTGAGACTGTCCGCACAGTGTACGCGTGATCATGGCGCAGGTTACTGCGCTTAGCATCCCCGCAAGCCGGAACGGGAGGTCCCCCGGGTGAACCCCGGGAATCTCCCTGGCCCCAGGGTGCCCCCGAATTGGGGTGGCGCGTCGTGTGGCCCGGGACTGGATCGGCCACCTATAAGTGAGGAAGCTCACGCCTCAAAGGGTTGCTTTCCTGGGCTTTTGATGCGTGTTAGGGCGACCTATCTAAGGGCGTAATAACTAAGACATGGCTTACCAATGGTGCTTGACCTGCGCAAACATCCTAAACTCAGGGACATCAACATCACGCCGAGCACCGCAAGAAGGAATCAAGGAGGGACAGCATGACCACTCGAGAGTTCAACCCCCGAACCGCCACGTTCAACAACACCATCCGTGTCGAGCGCACCGAGCGGGCCACCATCCTGGCGGTGCCGCGTCACCTCGAGGACTTCGCGCACGAGCGCAAGCCCAGCTTCATGGATCGCCTCGCCGGCATCCTCAGCTTCAGCTGACGATCCACACACCAGATAAGCCCCCGGTTCACGAACCGGGGGCTTCGTCGTGCCGGGGGTCAGGCGTCGAGCACCTTGCCGCGCTGCTCCGGCAGGGTGAGCGTGGCCACCGCCGCCAGCACGAAGGCCGCGGAGAAGAGGCTGAACAGGGCGATCGAGTCACCCCACAGCAGGATCGGCGGCACGATGAGCGGGGCGATGATGGAGGCGATGCGGCCGAAGCCGGCGGCCGACCCGGTGCCCGCGCCGCGGATGTGCGAAGGGTAGAGCTCCGGGCCGATGGCGTACAGCGCACCCCAGGCGCCCAGGTTGAAGAACGACAGCAGGCAGCCGGCCAGGATGATCGTGGTCTCCGTGGAGGCGGTGCCGAAAAACAGGGCCGAGGCCGCCGAACCGAGGAGGAAGGTCGCCAGGGTGGGGCGGCGGCCCCAGGTCTCGATGAGCCAGGCCGCCATCGCGTAGCCGGGCAGCTGCGCGAGGGTGATGATGAGCGTGAACTGGAAGGACTTCACCAATGTGAAGCCGTCGGCCACGAGCAGGGACGGGATCCAGATGAAGGCGCCGTAGTAGGAGAGGTTGACGCAGAACCACACGATCCACAGGGCGGCGGTGCGTCCCCGCAGGCCGCGGGCCCAGATGGAGGAGGCCTCCTCGAAGTCCTCCCGGGGGGCCTCGCGGAGACGCTGGGCCTCGGCGGCGTCGATACGCTGCAGTTCGGCCGGGTCGACGTCGGCCTCGAAGGAGGCGACGACCTCCTCGGCCTTCTCGTGCCGGCCCTTGTCCTCCAGGAAGCGGACGGACTCCGGCAGGCCCTTGCGCACGTAGATGGCGTAGAAGGTGGGGATCATGCCCAGGGCCAGCGCCCAGCGCCAGCCGTCGTCGGAGGCGGTGACCACGAAGTAGCCGATGAGCGCGGCGGCGATCCAGCCGACGGCCCAGAACGCCTCGAGAATGACCACCATGCGGCCGCGATACTTCCGCGGGGAGAACTCCGAGACGAGCGTGGAGGCGACGGGCAGCTCGGCACCGAGGCCGAGGCCGACGACGAATCGCAGGGCGATGAGCACCGCCAGGCTGCCCGCCAGCGCGGAGGCGCCGGTGGCCAGGCCGTAGACCAGCAGAGTGAGGGCGAAGACCTGGCGGCGGCCGATGCGGTCGGCCAGCAGGCCACCGAACGTCGCGCCGAGCGCCATGCCGACGAAACCGACGGAACCCAGCCAGGAGGTCTGCGTCGGGGTGAGGCCCCAGTGGACGGCCAGCGCAGCCATGATGAAGGAGATGAGGCCGACGTCCATCGCGTCGAGCGCCCAACCGATGCCGGAGCCGAAGAGCAGCTTCCGGTGTTTACCTGTGACCGGCAGCCGGTCGAGCCGCTGGTTCCTGGTCAGTGCGTGATTCATGTATCGATTTTAAACCCGGCCCGGGGTCCGGGCTCAGCGGGTCGAATTCACGGCGTCGAGGTGAGACTCCTTTCGACTGGCGGAGGACTCCTTTCGACGGGGTGAATTCGCCGGGGTCGCCGTGAACCCGCGCAGCCGCAGCGAGTTGGTCACCACGAACACCGAGGAGAACGCCATGGCCACGCCGGCGAGCATCGGGTTGAGCAGGCCGACGGCGGCGACGGGGATGAGGACGACGTTGTAGGCGAACGCCCAGAACAGGTTTCCCTTGATCGTGCCGAGCGTGCGGCGGGAGAGCCGGATCGCGTGGGCGGCGGAGCGCAGGTCGTCGTTCATGAGGGTGATGTCGGAGGCCTCGATGGCCACGTCGGTGCCGGCACCCATGGCCAGGCCGAGGTCGGCGCGGGCGAGGGCGGCGGCGTCATTGACTCCGTCGCCGACCATCGCGACGACGCGGCCCTCGTTCTGGAGCTTCTCGACGACGGCCAACTTCTCATCCGGCATCACCTCCGCGATGACGTCCGACTCGCGGACGCCCACCTCCCGGGCGACCGCCCGGGCGGCGCCTGCGTTGTCGCCGGTGAGCAGCATCGGGGTGAGGCCCAGTTCCCGTAGTGCGGCGACGGCCTCGGCGGAGGTGGCCTTGACGGTGTCACGCACGGTGATGACGCCGGCCGGCTGCCCGTCAAGCGAGACGACGACCGGGGTGCCACCCTGCTCCTGAGCCGCGTCGAAGGCGGTGCGGAGGGGGGCGGGGAGGTCGCCGGCGGGGCGGCCGACGGTGACCTCGCGGGCGTCGACGACACCACGCACCCCCTGCCCGGCGGCGTTGCTGAAGTCACTGACTGCCGGCAGGTTGTCCCCGGCCCGGCGCACGACGGCGCGGGCGATGGGGTGCTCGGAGCCGGCCTCGACGGCGGCGCCCAGGCGGAGCACCTCCTCCGGTGTCACGCCCGCGGCGGCGGTGACGTCGGTGACGGCCATCGCACCCTCGGTGACGGTGCCGGTCTTGTCCATGACGATGGTGTCCACGCGCCGGGTCGACTCGAGGACCTCGGGGCCCTTGATGAGCAGGCCCAGCTGCGCGCCGCGCCCGGTGCCCACGAGCAGGGCGGTGGGGGTGGCCAGGCCGAGGGCGCAGGGGCAGGCGATGATGAGCACCGCGACGGCGGCCGTGAACGCCGGGGCCAGGCCGTGGCCGAGCAGCAGGTGCGTGGCCAGGGTGAGCAGGGAGACGAGGATGACCACCGGCACGAACACCTGTGAGATCCGGTCCACCAGGCGCTGCACCGGGGCCTTGCGGGCCTGTGCCTCGGAGACGAGCCGGGCCATCTGCGCCAGGGTGGAGTCGGCGCCGACGCGGGTGACCTCGATGAGCAGGCGGCCGGAGGCGTTGATCGTGGCTCCCGTGACCGTGGATCCCACGCCCACCTCGACGGGCACGGATTCTCCGGTGAGCATGGACTCGTCGACGGCGGAGGCGCCTTCGGTGACGCGGCCGTCGGCGGCGATCTTCTCACCGGGGCGCACGACGATGACATCGCCCACGGCCAGGTCGCGGATGGGGACGCGGGTCTCCCGACCGTCGCGCAGCACAGCGGCGTCCTTCGCCCCCATGTCGAGCAGCGCGCGCAGCGCCTCGGAGGACCGTCCCTTGGCGCGGGTCTCGAACCATCGCCCGAGCAGCAGGAACGTGATCACCACGGCGGTGGTCTCCAGGTAGATCTCGTCCATCGTCGTGTCGGACGGGAAGAGGTGCATCTCCATCGTCATGCCGGGGTGGCCGGCGTTGCCGAGGAACAGCGCCCACAGACTCCACAGGTACGCCGCCGAGGTGCCCAGCGTGATGAGCGTGTCCATCGTGAACGAACTCTGCCGCAGGTTGGCCCACGTCGCGCGGTGGAAGGGCGCGCCACCGGTGAAGAACACCGGCGTGGTCATCGTCAGCACCGCCCACTGCCAGTAGGTGAACTGCAGCGCGGGGATCATGCTGAGCGCCACGATCGGCACCGTGAGCACGGCGGACATGATGAGTCGGTGCCTGAGGTCCGCCGCCTCGCGGGCGCGGGCGGCTTCGTGCGGGTCCGCGCTTATCGACGCCCCGTCCCCGTCGGCCGTCTCCGCCGGCACATCGGGGGAGAGCTCGAAGGCGTCGTACCCGGCACCGCGCACCACGTCGATGAGGGCGGCGCTGTCCACCTTGGAGGGGTCGAAGGAGATCGAGGCCGTCTCCGTGGCGAAGTTGACGGTGGCCTCGACGCCGTCGACCTTGTTGAGTTTGCGTTCGACGCGCCCGGAGCAGGCCGTGCAGGTCATGCCGGTGACGCCGAGATCGAGAGTGTCCATACCCCGAGGATATACCCCCATAGGGTATCCGGCAATGACAGGAAAACCCGGCCCCTGGAAAGGGGCCGGGTCGACGGGGGCGTCGATAAGCAGCGGTTACGCCAGCTTGTAGCCCGCCTCCTCGATGGCGGCGGTGACGGCCTCGTCGGTGAAGCCCTCGCCGGAGACGGTGACCGTCCCGGCTTCGTGCGAGGCGTCGACGGTGGAGACGCCGGCGACCTCGCCGACCTCCTCGCGGACGGACATCTCGCAGTGGCCGCAGGTCATGCCCTCGACCTGGTAGTTCTTGACTGCCATGGGTGCTCCTCTTCTCGGGGTTCTCCGGCTGACTTTATACCCTCAGGGGGTACCCGGCAAGGATCAGGCCTGGTCGCGCAGCTGGAAACCGGCGTTCTCGACGGCGCGGGCGACCAGCACGTCCGAGATCTCCTCGCCGGTCACGGCGACCCGGCCGGACTTGAGATCGACCTCGACGCCCTGGGTGCCCGGGATCTCGTTGATCTCGTCCTCGACCGAGGTGCGGCAGGCGTCGCTGGTCATGCCCTCGACGACGTAGTTCTTGATCATGGGGTCCTTTCCTCCGGCTGCTCGGCCCCTGGGGAATAAGGTCCGTCCAGGTAGGGTTGAGCTAGAACGACACCGCATAACAGCGGTTCTATGTAATACCTTACAAAACGACCTTTCAGGAGAATCCCTTGGCAACCATTGACGTCACCGAAGCAACTTTCGAGGAGACCGTGACCGGTGAGGGCATCGTCCTCGTCGACGCCTGGGCCTCCTGGTGCGGCCCCTGCCGCGCCTTCGCCCCGACCTTCGAGGCCGCCTCCGAGAACCACCCGGACGCCACCTTCGCGAAGCTGGACACCGAGGCCCACCAGGGTCTCGCCGCCGCCCTGCAGATCCAGTCGATCCCGACGCTCATGATCTTCCGCGACGGCATCATGGTCTACCGCGACGCCGGTGCCCTGCCCCCGGCCGCCCTCGAGGATCTCATCGGCCAGGTCAAGGGTCTGGACATGGACGATGTCCGCCGCCAGGTCGCCGAGGCCAACTCCGCCCGCGACGCCGAGGGTCAGTAAACCCCGTCAACCTCCAGTGGCCCGGCTCCCCGTGTGGGAGCCGGGCTTCATTGATTCCGACGGGCCCGGGGATTTCTCTCTAAACTTTCACCTGAGAGCCCGATCTAAGAAAGAGAGACCCGCACATGCCGAATCCCCTGTCCAAGGGCTGGAAGTACCTCATGGCCTCCTTCGATTCCAAGATCGACGAGAATGCCGACCCCAAGGTGCAGATCCAGCAGGCCACGCAGGCCGCGAAGCGTCAGCACCAGCAGATCACCGAGCAGGCCGCAGCGGTGATCGGCAACCAGAAGCAGCTCGAGATGAAGCTCGACCGCCTGCTCAAGTCCCAGCAGGACCACCAGGAGCAGGCCCGCACCGCGCTGCAGGCCGCCGACAAGGCCGCCGCCGAGGGGGACACCGCCAAGGCGCAGGAGTACAACAACACCGCCGAGATCTTCGCCTCCCAGCTCGTCGCCGTCGAGCAGCAGCTGGAGGAGACCAGGCAGCTCCACGCCCAGGCCACCCAGAACGCCGAGCAGGCCACCCGTCAGCAGCTGGAGTCCGAGGCCCGCCTCAAGGAGCAGCTCGCCCAGATCGACCAGCTCCGCGCGCAGGCCGACCAGGCCGCCATGCAGGAGACCGCCACCCGAGCCATGGACTCCATGCAGGAGCTGCGCCCGGACGGCAATGTGCCCACCCTGGACTCCGTGCGGGAGAAGATCGAGCGGCGTTACGCCGACGCCCTCGGCGCGCAGGAACTCACCCAGCACTCCGTCAACGACCGCATGGCGGAAATCGCCAGCGCCGGCACGGACATGAAGGCGTCCGCCCGTCTCGCCGAGATCCGGGCCTCCATGGCCGGCGGTGCCGCGGGTGAGCTCACCGAAGGTACGGGTGAGACCGCGGAGCCCGAGCTGGTCGACGCCGAGCCGGTCGAGAAGGACGAGACCCGCTCCGAGGAGGACCGTCGTCGCGAGTACGAGGCCGCCGACGAGGGCATGGGTGCCGCGCCGGGCGTCAAGGACGCGAAGTTCCGCAGGGAGGAGGCTGCGAAGCAGACCTCCGACGCCCGCGCAGAGGCCGACGCCGCCGGGGAGGGGATGATCCCCGACGAGCCCGGCGGCGACGACAAGTAGGGAGGAACTACTCGCGGACCTCTCGGCGGAAGTTGATCAGGACGCCGCGGATCCCCGAGTGGAACCCGTCCCGGAGGTTGACCCGCTGCGATTCGCTCAGCGTGTACTCGTGCAGAGTCTCGCAGGCGAACTGCAGCAGCGGGCGGTCGATCTCCGGGGGCAGTCCGCCACCCGAGAGCAGATGCGCGGAATCGCGCTGCTCGGAGGTGGCGGCATTGTCATACCACCAGGTCGCGTACTGCTGACCGACGTCGAAAGGCGTCTGGAAACCGGCGGAGGACCAGACCTCCTCCGGCAGCGGCACGTACCGCGACCGCAGTTTGCGCCGCGGGGCCATCATCGACGGCTTCGGGGCGCTCGGCCTGGGTGCCGGCTTGGGGGCCGACTCCTCGGTGACGGTCGGGGCGGTCGGCTTCGGGGCCTCGGCCGGGCTCTGATTCGGGCTCTGGCTCTGCGCGGCGGCGGCCTTGTCCTCCTCGCTGACCTCCCGGGCCGCGGCACTGGCGGCGGCCTGGACAGCCGCCTCCACGGGGGAGGGGGCCTGCGAGACCGGGCTGGCGGGGGCGAAGGTGCCCTCGGGCTCCTTCCCCGCGTCGGAGTCGGTCGGCGCATCGGCCGGCTGCCCGTCCGAGGAGGCTGCCGACTCATCCTCGGTCGGGGTGGTCTCGGAGGGGGCGAGGGTGCCGGGGCTGGGGACCTCGGTCATGCCGAGTTCCTCGATGGGCTCGGCGTCGGACAGCGGACGGTCCCGGACCACCGGGGGCAGGGGACCCTCGAGCACCTGCAGCTGCATGGCCTCGGCGAAGTCCTCGCGCGGGTCGAGGATCGTCGTCGAGTCGCAGGCGTGGCGCAGGGCGGAGGACATGGAGTCCCAGCCGAATCCGTAGAGGTGGACGCGGAGGCCGTGGTTGGTGGCCTCGTTGACGCCCGGGATCATGTCGGCGTCGCCCGAGACGAGCACGATGTCGGACACCTGCTGGCGGCAGGCGGCGACGACCATGTCGGCGACGAGGCGGGTGTCCACGGCCTTCTGGGTGCGGCGCTCACCCCATTCGATGAGCTGGCCGGCGCGCAGCTGCACGCCGTCGCAGGTGCGCAGTGCCCGCTGGTAGCGGTGCGGGCCCGTCTCCGGGATGCCGTCGTACCAGAGCTGACGGTGAATGGGCTGGTGGAGCTGGGTCTGGATCATGTTCCCGAGGACGTTGACCACCTCGGGAAGATCAATCTCTAACTGTGCACGGGCACCTGTTTCCCAGGAGTTATAGAAACTCGCCAGGAGATAAGAGGTGTCGACGAAGACAAGTGTGCGCTCAAGCATGGCTCCTAATTTCTGTTTGTTCGTAATTAAGTTGCGTTTCTTCCATACCAGCATGCCCTAACCTGGTGCGCCGCGTCGATGGCGGCCCCGGGATTCCAGGCAAATTCGCAGGTGGGCGGGCTGTGGGTGGCCAAGTTTTTATCCGTGATATAGGTTAGTTAGTGGAGTAGCCAACCAACTAAGTAGGTGAGTGATGGACACGACAGCGCCCCTGTTCCGGCAGATCGCCGAACTCATCGAAGATTCCGTCGTTGACGGCACCCTCGCGGCAGGTGACCGTGCGCCCTCCACCAACGAGTTGGCCGACTTCCACGACATCAACCCCGCCACCGCCCGCCGCGGCCTCTCCCTCCTCGTCGACTCTGGCGTGCTGGAGAAGCGGCGCGGAATCGGCATGTTCGTCACCGTCGGCGCCCGCGACCTCATCGTCGCCCGCCGTCGCGAGGACTTCGCCGCCAACTACCTCGCCCCGCTCGTTGACGAAGCCGTGAAACTCGACTTCACGCGGGCCGACATCCGCCACCTCATCGACGCCGTCGCAGAAAGCCGAGGTCTCTACCGATGATCACCGCCCACAATCTCTCCGCCGGTTACCGCCGGAACTCCGAGGTGCTGCAGGGCATGTCCTTCACCCTGGAACCCGGTCTCATCCACGGCCTCATCGGCCGCAACGGTTCCGGCAAGACCACACTGCTGCGGGTCCTGGCCGGGCAGCTCGCCGCCGACGGTGAGGTGGAGGTCTTCGGGGAGCCGCCCTTCGACCGGGCCTCCGTCATGGACCGCCTGGTTCTGGCGGGCATCGATGCCCCCTTGCCCGACCGGTGGTCGGTGTCCACGCTTCTCGACGTCGCCGCCGCCCGCTGGTCCACCTGGAATCCGGCCCGCGCCGCCGAGCTGGTGTCGCGTTTCGATCTGTCCCCGGACACCCGCTACTCCGAGCTCTCCCGCGGACAGAAGTCCGCGGCCAGCATTGTTCTGGCGGTGGCCAGCGGCTGTGAACTGCTGCTTCTCGACGAACCGTATCTCGGGCTCGACGTCGCCAAGCGGGAACAGTTCTACCGGACGCTGCGTGAGGAGGCCGGGCGCACCATCGTCCTGTCCACCCACCACCTCCACGAGGCGGAGAAACTGCTGGACACCGTGCTCTACATCGACGACGGTCGCGTCATCCTCCACGGAGCCATCGACGAGGTGTCCGCCCGCTTCGTTCAACTGAGCGGGGCGTCCGATGATGTGGACCGGGTCCTCAACCGCCTGGGGAGCCTCCGGGAGCTGCGCCGTACGGACCTGTCGTTGGGCCGGCGCAGCGTCGTCGATCTGGGTGACGGTGCCGCCGACATTGACGCGGTGGCGCATGCCGCTGCCCAGGTCGGACCGGTGAAGGTCACCGAGCTCACCCTCGAGAACGCCGTGCTGGCCATGACCACGACGGGAGATCCGCGATGAACCAGGTCGTCTCCCAGGCCCGCCTCTTCCGGGCCCTGGCGTTGCGTCCCCGTCTGCTCACCGGGTTCGTTCCGCTGTTCATGTTCACCACACTGGCGACAATCGTGGCCTCCGGAGCTACGTTCTGGGCACAGATCGTGCTGGTCGCGCTCATGATGTGGGTGATCCGGCCCGCCTGGGTGGACTACCAGGCCCTGTCGCTGGGCAGCGTGACCTGGAGGAGACACCGGCGGTGGTTGGGCGCGATCGCGCTCACCTTCGCGCTGCTCGTGGCGCTGCTGTTGCGGACACTCACGCCCGCGGGCGACGACACCGCGCTCATCTATCCGGTACTGGTGGCCGTCAGCCTGCTCATCGTCGTCGACTCTCCGGTACGGGGCATCGACAAGCGGCAACGTGCGGAACGGGGCCTGGGGCGCTTCCTCCCCGTCGACCCGGTCAACCAGATCATCCGCGCCCCGCAGCTGACCATGTGGACGACCCTGTGGGTGGCTGCCCTGGTCTATCTCCTCATTCGTTGGGGGTTGGAGGCCTACATGGGTGGCGACACCGACCACGTCACCGGGTTCATCTTCCTCGCCGTGTACCTGCCCATCGTCCTGCTCACGCAGCGACCATTGCGGTCCTCGCTCCGGCAGTGGGTCGCGATCGGCGGCACCCGCGGCCGTTGGGCCCGCGAAACCTGGGCTGTCGGAGGAGTCA
The DNA here is from genome assembly GCF_900177745.1 of Corynebacterium pollutisoli. Lineage (GTDB taxonomy): Bacteria > Actinomycetota > Actinomycetes > Mycobacteriales > Mycobacteriaceae > Corynebacterium > Corynebacterium pollutisoli. The sequence continues at coordinate 332,221 of NZ_FXAR01000002.1, forward strand.
ACGTGGTCCTGGGAGCGGTCGGTGCCGCCGTCATGCTGTCGCGAGGTGGCAGCGCCCGCGACGGGGCCATGCTGTTCGCGGTGATCGTGCTGTTTCTGGTGGGTTCCGTCATCCTCGAGCTTGTCGACGTCCGCACCATCGGTTTCCACGCCCTGCCCCTGGTGGCCATCGTCGCGGTGCTCGTCGCCCACGGTTTCGGAGCTCCGGCTGTGCTCGTCACCGTCGGAGCACTCGCCTCCTATGCGGGTCTCGGATGGAGCGTGCACCATGCAGCGGCCCGGGTATCCGTCTTCACCCACGGGGTGACCGGGGCTCGGGAGCGTCCATTGAGCGCATAACAGCGTTCCCGGTGGCATCGATTTCACTGCTGTGACCTGGGGGTTTGTGTTGTTGTGGGGTGGTGTGTAACTTTATGTGAGTCAGCGCGACCGACAACGCCCCGCAGACAGTCACTCCGAGTGGGTGGTTGGGTGTGTGTAGGCGGTAGGAAAACAGGCCCTGGCGGAATGAGATCAGTTGGGATTTGACTTCGGTCGGTTCGGTTGGTTAAGTTCGTTTCTCGTCGCTGTGAGCTTCTCCACTGTGGTGGTGTGGTTCTGGTGTGCGGTTGTTGTGTGAGAACTCAATAGTGTGCCAATGTACTTTTGTTTGTGGTTGTTGGTTGTGTGTGCTGGCTGGCTGCCTTGATGGGTGGTT
>NZ_FXAR01000010.1 GCF_900177745.1 Corynebacterium pollutisoli
GGGCGCCTGGAACGTCATCCCGGCGGGGTGGTGCACATCCCACCGGATGGTGGGCCACCCCGCAGCAACACCCACCCCCTCCGCGACCTGTCCGCCCGAGGGCCCCGCAGCGACCCCTAGAAGCGGAAGAAGTCCGCGACGACCTCCGCGGCCACCAGGGCAGAGGTGCCGGGTCCGACGCTGGAGGGCAGCTGCTTCGGTGTGGGGACGAGGTGCCCCATGCCCTCGATGCTCCACAGTTCGACGGGGGCGTCACCGCCCCACCGGTCGACGGTCACCCCGTCGACGGGGGAGTGCCGCGTGTGGTCGTCCGGGCCCAGGCCGTTCACCCCGGCGAAGTACTCCGCCGACGCGTGCGCGGAGATGAGTTCGCCGCGGGTGTGGGCGGGGTCGAGGCCGGCGACGCCGCCGTCGTAACGCACGATGTGGTCGGCGGTGCCGTGGATCGCCAGGTAGGGGGTCGGCACGGGGTCGGTCCCGAGCCCCTCCACGCGGTTGTTGTCCGCCGGCATGGTGGCGGCGAAGGTGGCGGCGCCGGTGAGGAGGCCGGGGGCGTCGTGAAGCAGGCGCATGACCATCTGCCCACCGTTGGAGTAGCCGCACGCGTGGACGGAGGAGACGCCGAGCCAGTCGACGATCGCGCGCGTGAACCCGACATCGTCGACGCCGAGCTGGCGGGTCTTCTCGCGGAGCTGCAGGCGGGTGTCGTTGAAGTGGCGGTCGACGCCGTCGGGGTAGACGAGGCGGACCCCGCGGGTGGCGGCCATGTCGTCGAAGGTGCGGCCGGTGAAGTTGCGGGCGACGTTGCCGTTCTGCAGGGAGCCGTGGAAGTAGAGCAGCACGGGGGCGTCGGCACCCACGCCGTCGGGGGTGACCACGACGAAGGTCCGGTCCCGGCCGCCGTGGCGGAGGGTGACGCGTTCGGAGTTGTACTGATCCGGGTTTCTCACGCCGCACAGTGTAACCGGATAGGTTTGGGGCATGGTCAAACGTGCCCGGACACTGGCGGCGCTCGCGGCGGAACTCGGCGTCTCACGGACGACGGTGTCCAACGCCTACAACCACCCCGACCAGCTCTCACCCGAGTTGCGTCGCCGTATCCTGCAGGCGGCCGGGGAGCGCGGCTACCCGGGGCCCGACCCCATGGCGCGTTCCCTGCGCACCCGCCGGGTCGGCTCCCTCGGGGTGCTGCTCACCGAGCATCTCACGTACGCCTTCGAGGACGCCGCCTCAGTGGATTTCCTCGCTGGGCTGGCGCAGGCGTCGGAGGGCACGGAGACGGCCCTCACTCTCATTCCCGCGGGACCGTCCGAGAAGGACGCCTCGGCGCTGGTGGGGCGCGCTGCCGTCGACGGGATTGTCGTTTACTCGGTGGCGGAGGGGGACCCGCATCTGGCGGCGGCGCAGGCGCGGGGCGTGCCGCTGGTGGTGTGTGATCAGCCGAAGGGGCTGGACCTGCCTTTCGTCGGCATCGATGACCGCGAGGCGATCCGCCCCGCCGCCCGCGCGCTTCTCGACGCCGGCCACACCCGCATCGGTATCCTGTCGATCCGCCTGCACCGCGCGCGTCATGACGGCCCCGCCGACGTGGAGACCGCCGATCTGCACGTGCAGCGCGACCGGGTGCGCGGGGCGTGCGAGGAGTTCTCTGCGGCCGGCGTCACCGGGGTGCCGGTGATCACCCGCCACATCAACGACCACGCCACGTGCCTGTCGGCCGCGGAGGAGCTGCTCACCACGCACCCGGAGCTCACGGCTGTGCTCTGCACCACCGACTCCATGGCGCTCGGGGTGCTCGACTACGCCCGCCGCCGCGGCATCGCGGTGCCGGGGGACCTCTCGGTGACCGGCTTCGACGGCATCCGCACCGCCCTGCTGCGGGGGTTGAGCACCGTCATCCAGCCGAACCAGGACAAGGGCCGGGTTGCGGGTCGCATGTTGCAGGAGCTCATCGACGCCCACCTCGCCGACGACACCGACGCCGCGCCCACCACCGCTCCCCGGGTCATCCTCGGGACCACCTTCCACTCCGGGTCGACGGTCAGTCGACCGCGCGACCCACGTACGCCATGAGCTGCTGACCCGGGGTGGCGCCCGTCGGGGCGGGGGCGGGCGGGCCGAACTGGCCGCTTTCCTGCAGCGCCGCACCCATCGACTGCAGTCCCGCCAGGTTGCGGGCCGCGTAGGCGGGGTCGAGTTCCACGTCGTGGCCCTGGGAGCGGGCCAGGTCCCACGTGTGCATGAAGATGTCCGGCAGGAGGAAGGCGGCGGTCGCCTGCCCGATGGTACGGCCCTCATCGGGGCCGGAGTGGAAGGTGGTGTTGACGCGGGCGTCGAGAAGCAGGGCGCGGACGGCGTCGACGAAGGAGAACCAGGCACCGGCGGGGTCGGCCTGGATGTCGGTCTCCAGCTCGAGATCGATGCCAGCGTCGCGGAGGTTCGCCGGGTACCAGGTCAGCAGGTGGTCGACGATGTCCCGGGCGGACCACCCGGCGCACGGCGTGGCGGCCGACCAGTCGTTAACGCGCAGCACCTCGGCGGAAAAACCCGCGGCCAGCGCCTCGAAGCGGGCGGGCAGCTCCCGGGGAATGCCCACGTGCGCGGCACGGGCCGCCGCCACCTGGGTGAGCAGGTCCGCCACGGCCGGGATGTCGGCGACGCGTTCCCCCGCGGCGGTCTCACCGGGGCCGACCTTGACGCCGACGTCCCCGGGGCGCAGCGCGCGGAAACCGTCCTCGTCGGTGGTGTCATCGCCGATGAACACCGCCACCGCCGGGTTGACGCGTTCGATCTCGGCGGCCAGCCACGTGCCCTTCGTCCGGTCGGAGACGGAGAACTCGACGATGTTCTTGCCGCGCGAGACCCGCACGCCCGGCATCCCGACCTGCTGGGCCCGGTCGAGGTGGGCGTCGGCAGCGGCCTGGTCTGTGGCTGCCAGGCGGGCGGTGTGTACGACGCGCTGGAAGGGCTTGCGCTCGATGTGGACGTCCGGGTGGTCGCCGTGGAGCGCGGCACCGAGCGCGGCATCGAGTGCGGCGTCTACCTCCGCGAGGCGGGCGGCCTGCTCCTCGGTGAGGCAGTCACCGTGCTCGGCGGACTCTGCCCCGTGGGAACCGGCGAAGATTATGGGCGCGCGCAGGGGGCACAGGCGTGCCAGACCGGCGAGGTGGCGGCCGGTGAGCACGGCCACGTGCGTGGCGGGCAATCCGGCCAGGTGGGTGAGGGCGGCCAGCGAGTCGACGTTGACGGGCACCCCGTAGATCTCGGTGGTGAGGTCGGCGAGGGTGCCGTCGAAGTCGGTGACGAGCAGCAGCGACTCTGCCTGTGCGAGGCGGCGCACAATGGTGGGATCAAGGCTCATGGCCCCACTTTAGCTAGAGTGCGGCGAGACCGATGGCGGGGGGATCGAGGGCATCGGAACGCAGGGTGAGGGTGAGGTAACGCGCCGCGTGGTGGACGTCGAACTCCGTGCCGGGCTGGAGCAGCCCGGTGAGCTGCCCGTGCGTCCGGGTGGCGGGGCAGTCGGCGGCCGCGGGCTCCACCTCGAGGTGGTCGATGCGGAGGGTGTCGGCCTCCTCGGCGCTGGCGGAGTGCCCCCCGGTGGTGAAGGCGACGGTTCCCTGCAGGCGGGAGCAGCCGGTGTGACCGGACAGGGACTGCTGGCCGAAGGCCATCCACGCGCGGCCCGCGTCCTGCGGAGGCAGGGTGGAGGGCTCGCCGGGGGTGGTCCAGATGTCGGTGACCTGCCAGGAGGTGTCGGCGAGGTCGGCCTGAGGTTCCGGGGTGCAGGCGGTGAGCAGCAGCACGGCAGTCCCGAGCACGAAAAGGCGGCGTGTCATCGGCTCTTCTCCAGGGCACTCAGGAAGTTGCTAGCCCACCGGTCGACGTCGTGGTCACGCACCTGCGCATGCATCGCCGTCATCCGCTCGGCCATGAGCTCCGGGGTGGTCTCCAGGCCCTGAACGGCGGTGAGCAGGGCCCGCTTGATGGACTCCAGGTCGAAGGGATTGCATAGGTTCGCCTGGTGCAGCTCGACGGCGGCGCCGGCGAACTCGGAGAGCACCAGCGCCCCGTCCCCCTCCGGGTGGCAGGCGACGTACTCCTTGGCCACCAGGTTCATGCCGTCCTTGAATGGGGTGACGAGCATGACGTCCGCCGCCTCATAGTAGGTGCGCAGCTCATTCTTCGGCAGGGACTGGTGCAGGTAGTGCACGACGGGGTGGCCCATCGACCCGAAGCGGCCGTTGATGCGCCCCACCGCCTCCTCAACGCGTGAGCGCGCCACCTGGTACTGGTCGATGCGCTCCCGGGAGGGGGTGGCGATCTGCAGCAGCACGGCCCCCTCCAGGGCCCCCGCCTCCAGCAGCTCCTCGAAGGCGAGCAGCCGTTGGAGGATGCCCTTGGTGTAGTCGAGGCGGTCGACGCCGAGGATGACGGTGGTGGGGTCACCCAGCTCGCGACGCAGCTTATCGACGCCCCCGTCCTCCCCCTCGCCGAGCGAGTTCATGTCGATGGAGATGGGGAACGCGCCGACGCCGACGCGGCGGCCGTCGCCGGTGGTGACGTGGGCGTCGATACGCCGGGTCGCCGGCTGACCGGTGCCGGAGCACAGGTCGAGGAAGTTGCGGGCACTGGACTCGAGGTGGAAGCCGATGAGGTCGGCACCGAGCAGGCCGCGGATGATCTCGTCGCGCCACGGCAGCTGGCGGAACAGGTCCGGGCAGGGGAAGGGGATGTGCAGGAAGAACCCGATCCGCAGGTCGGGGCGCAGCTGGCGGAGGATGCCCGGGACGAGCTGCAGCTGGTAGTCCTGCACCCACACCGTGGCCCCCTCCGCGGCGACCTCGGCGACCTCCTGGGCGAACCGCAGGTTGACGTCGCGGTACGCCGCCCACCACTGCCGGTGGTACTCCGGCGTGACGATGAGGTCGTGGTACAGCGGCCACAGGGACGCGTTGGAGAACCCCTCGTAGAAGCCCTCGAAATCCGCCTGGGAGAGGCGCACGGGGTGGAGGAGCAGCCCGGCGTCGGTGCGGAAGGGCTCGGGGGCCTCGTCGGGCATTCCCGGCCAGCCCACCCAGCATCCCTGCTGGCGTTCCAGGACAGGGGAGAGTGCGGCGACCAGCCCGCCGGGGCTGGGCGTCCAGGTGGTGCCGTGCAGGTCAACCGGCAGGCGGTTGGCCACGACCACGAAGCTGTTGTCGCCGCTCATGGCTGGTGTCAGGCCTTCTTGACCGTCTTCTTCGTGGTCTTCTTGGTCGCCTTCTTGGTGGTCTTCTTCGTCGTCTTCTTCGCGGCCTTCTTGGTGGTCTTCTTGCGGGTGCGCTTGGCGGGGGCCGGCTCCGGCTCCTCCAGCTCGGCGGCGACCTTGGAGTAGACGAGGCCCTTCGGCTCCACACCGAGCATGCACATCAGGGTGACACCGTCCAGGAAATCCTGCGCGTAGGTGGCGACGATCCGCCTGGCGGAGGCGGCGGTCTCCTCCTCCACGGCGTGCAGGGCCTCGGGAGTCGGGCGGGTGTCAGTGACCTTGGGCGGCACGGATCCTCCTGTAAAAGTGGTGGTCAGGGCACAGTAGATTAGCCATTCTACGCTATGCCCGCGGGTTTTTCCGCACTCGCCTGGTGGGACGTTCCGCCAGCTGCTGGAACGTGACGCGGCGGGCGCGGCGGAAGTAGCGGTAGGGGCGAAGTGTCGGCGGGCGGCGCAGGCGGGCGGCGACCCACTCGCCGAGGACCACACCCGCCGCCAGGCCGGAGGCGATGGCCAGGGCGAGGGCGATGTTGGTGAAACCGGCCAGCGTCTGCTCGTGGAGGGAGGCGTACATGCCGCGGTACACGGCCAGGCCGGGCAGGAAGGGGGTGATGCCGGCGACGGCGGTGATGAGCGGCGGGATGAGGAATCGACGCGCCAGGAGGCCACCGGCCAGGCCGACGACGACCGCCGCCATCGACGACGCGATGACCGGGCCCGTCCCCGCCGGGATGAGCACCAGGTAGTAGAAGGCCGATCCGGCCGTCGCCGTCACCGCCGAGATGAACACCGACGACCACTCCGCGTAGCTGGCGATCGCGAACCCGGCAGCCGCCAGTCCACCGCACAGCACGCGCACGCCTATCGACGTGAAGTTGGGCGGCGCGTACGTCTGCAACGGCGGCAGGGCGATCCCCAGCATGGCGACCAGCTGGATGCCGATACCGACACCGGCGACGATGGCGCCGGTGAACAGCATCGTCTCGAAGAAGCGTGCCGACGCCGTCACCGGGGCACCCGTGATGCCGTCCTGCAGCGACTGCACCAGCGTCAGGCCGGCGAGCAGCACGATGATGCCCGAGGCGATGACCTGGCTGGGGGAGATCTGCAGGCCCCGGTCCGCGGCAAGGGAGTAGATGACCGCCGCCGGGACGGTGGCGATGATCCCGCCGAAGACGTTCTGGAAGAAGTACGGCAGCTGGTGCCGGGCCAGGAAGGTGTTGACCAGCATGATGAGCACCGCCGTGAGGAACGCAGTCCCCACCACGACCGGCCCGCCGCCGAGCAGACCGGCCACCGACCCACCCAGCAGGCCCCACCCCATGATCGAGGTGAGCGTGCCGTAGGAGGCGGGGCGGCGGGTGATCTCGTCGAGGATCTTCTCCGCCGTCTCCGGCGGGGTGGCACCGGCCTGGATGGAACGGATGAGGCGGTCCACCTCGGAGAGGCGGGAGAAGTCCGTCGTCATCGACCGCACCACGCGGAACACCGTGACCGGCGTCTTCCGGGTGGTGCCGATCTGGGTGAACGCCGTGATGGTGTTCATCGTGATGTCCACGTGACAGTAGTGCAGGCCGTACGCACTGGTGACGGCATGGATCTGCGCCTTCGTGTCCGAGTTGGACGTGCCGGAGGACAACAGGACGTCACCGATGCGGACGGCGAGGTCCATGACGGCGGCGACCTGCGCCTGGTCGGTGAGGTCGACGGGCGCCAGCGGGGACGGCGGCGGGGCGGCCTTGGCCGCATCAATGGTGGCGATGCGACCGGATCCCGAGAGCAGTGAACCCCAGGATCCGAGGCGGGAGAACAGTGTGGACACGGGCGCCACCCTAGCGGTTCCACCGGTTTCTATCAGCAGCGGGGCCTGCGGTAGCATCTGCTTCCAGGCGGAGGTTCATCCGCCGGTGCTGGAGTGGCGCAATCGGTAGCGCAACGGTCTTGTAAACCGTAGGTTGCGAGTTCAAGTCTCGTCTCCAGCTCGTAGAATGGTCGGCGTTCACCATCCCCCACTTCGAGGAGAAGAAACGCATGGCCCCCATCAGGATCGCGATCGTCGGGTACGGCAACTTGGGCAGGTCCGTCGAGAAGCTCACCGCACAGCAGCCGGACATGGAGCTGGCGGGCATCTTCTCCCGCCGCGACAGCCTCGACACCGACGCCCCCGTGTGGCCGGTCGCCGAGTTCGCCTCCTACACGGACCAGTTCGACGTCGCCGTCCTCTGCCTCGGCTCCGCCACCGACATCCCGGAGCAGGCGCCGGAGTTCATCCGCCACGCCAACACCGTCGACACCTACGACAACCACCGAGACGTCCCCCGCCACCGCGCCGCGATGGACAAGGTGGCCAAGGAGAACGGCACCGTCGCCGTCGTGTCCACCGGCTGGGATCCGGGCATGTTCTCCCTCAACCGCACCATCGGCCAGGCGCTCCTGCCGGGTGGGCAGCAGCAGACCTTCTGGGGCCCGGGCCTGTCGCAGGGCCACTCCGACGCGGTGCGCCGCGTGGAGGGGGTGAAGAAGGGCGTGCAGTACACGATCCCGTCCCCGGAGGCCCTCGATGCCGCCCGCCAGGGTGAGGAGGGGCTGACCGGCAAGCAGGCCCACCTGCGCCGCTGCTTCATCGTCGCCGACGAGGCCGATCAGGAGCGCATCGAGAACGAGATCCGCACCATGCCCGACTACTTCGTCGGCTACGAGGTCGAGGTGAACTTCATCGACGAGGCCACCTTCGACGCCGAGCACACCGGCATGCCGCACGGCGGCCACGTCATCACCGCGGGTGACACCGGCGGCTACGTGCAGTCCATCGAGTACACCCTCGAGCTGGAGCGCAACCCCGACTTCACCGGTGCCTGCGCCCTGGCCTACGCGCGCGCGGCCCACCGTCTGCGCGAGGCCGGCGAGGCCGGCGCCTACACGGTGCTCGAGGTCGCCCCGTACCTCATCTCCCCGACCCCGCTCGAGGAGCTCATCGCACGCGACGTGTAGTCGGGTCCGTCACGGGGATGAGCAGGAGGGCGCCGACCGCCAGCACCAGGCCGATGCCGAGGATGCCGAAGCGGTCGGCACCCCCCACCGTGACGAAGAGGCCGAAGAACACCGGCGACAGCCAGGAGACGGCGCGGCCGGTGGTCACGTAGAGGCCGAAGAGCTGCCCCTCCGTGCCCTCGGGGGCGACGCGGGAGAGGAAGGAGCGGGCGGCGGACTGGGCGGGGCCGACGAACAGGCAGAGCACCAGGCCGAAGATCCAGAACATCTGCGGCCCCTCGACGAAGTAGAGGACGCCGGCGGAGGCGATCATCAGGACCAGTGAGGCGATGATGATGGGCTTGGGCCCGAGGCGGTCGTCGAGAAGCCCGCCGATCATGGCGCCCGCGGCGGCGGCGACATTGGCGGCGACGCCGAAGATGAGGACGTCGCCGGCGCTGAGCCCGTAGACGGTGACGGCGAGGATGGCGCCGAAGGTGAACACGCCGGCCAGGCCGTCACGGAAGACGGCGGAGGAGACGAGGAAGTAGACGGCGTTGCGGTCGCGGTGCCACAACTCGCGGATGGTGCCGATGAGGCGTCGGTAAGCGTCGATGACGCCCTCGGTCTCGGCGGCGCCGCTGGGGCGGATCTCGGGGACGCGGAAGAGCACCGGCAGGGCGAAGACACCGAACCACACGGCCGCGAAGACGGCCACGAGGCGGATGTTGAGGCCGCCCTCGGTGGGCAGGCCGAAGATGCCGCCGTCGCCGGCGACGAAACCGAAGTAGCAGATGAGCAGCAGGATGATGCCGCCCGCGTACCCCATGCCCCACCCGTAGCCGGAGACGCGGCCGACGTTGTCCTCCGTGGAGATCTGGTTGAGCTGCGCGTAGTAGTTGACCTCCGCGAACTCGAAGAGGACGGACGCGACGGCCATGATGACGGCGCCGATCCAGAAGTAGACGGGGGCGTCGTTACGCACCACGAACAGGGCGAACATGAGCCCCACCGTGATGAACGTCCACACCGCCAGCGAGCGGCGGCGCGTGCCCCGCAGATCCGAGCGCTGCCCGATGATCGGCGCCACCACCGCGATGAGGACACCCGCCACCGCCATCACCCAGCCGTAGAGCGTCGCCGGCGTGTACGCCGTGTCCAGCGTCGCCCCCACCGAATCCGTGAGGTAGACGGAGAAGATGAACGTCACCAGGACGGCGTTGAAGGCCGCCGACCCCCAGTCCCACAGGGCCCAGGAGGTGACGGTGACCCGGTCCGTGCGCATCGTGCTCATGTCGGGAGTCTAAGACGGAATCCGCTCTAGCGCAGCGGCAATGAGCCTCTCCCTCGCGCGCGCGTCGAGGGGGGCGTGGTGGACGTGGTCGTGCGCCCACAGGCCGTAGGCGATGAGCTGCACCAGGTAGGCGTCGGTGGAGTCGGGTTCCGGCATCCACCGCTTATCGACGCCCGCCCACGCCTCCCGGAACTCCGGATGGTGGCGGGAGTCGAGGATCATGAGCAGTTCCGGCAGGTCCGCGGTGCGGCCCATGGAGGTGACGACGGCCCGCAGTCGCCCGGTGGGGGTCAGCTCGGCGGCGGGTGCCCCGGCGATGTCCTCCAGCTCGCGTTCCCACAGGGTGGCGAGGTGGGTGTGCACGCCGAGGAGGAGGTCGTGGCGGGAGGGGAAGTGGTAGATGATGCCGGACTTGGACAGGCCGGCGGCGTCGGCGAGGGTCTCGAAGCTCAGCCCCTCGATGCCGTCCGCGGCGATGACGCGGACGGCGGCGGCGAGGATGAGGTCGCGTTTACTGGGTCGCACCGGGGCTCCTCGGGTTGCCGCGGAAGCACCACGCGCTGAGGAGCGCGAAGGCGGCCGCGATGACGGCGATGACGAGCAGGATGGTCAGGTAGGCGGTGTCGTAGGCGGCGCCGTCGAGCTCCGTGCCGGGGCGGGCGCGCAGGGCGTAGAGCACCGGCAGCAGGGAACCCAGGACGGACACTGCCAGCAGGGTGCCGAACTCGTAGGAGACGGACTCCACACCCGCGGCCATGCCGGCACGGCGCACGGGGGCGGAGCCGATGATCGCCGTCGACGACACCGACATGATCGACCCGGCGCCCGCGCCGACCAGCGCCAGCCCCACCACGAACAGCGGCAGCACATGGTCGTTCCCCGCCCACGTGGCCAGGCCCACGCCCGCCGCCACCACCGCGAACCCGCCCGCGATGAGCGGGATGAACCCCACCCGGTGCAGCACCGCCCCACCCAGCAGGGAGAAGGGGAACGCGGCCAGGGTCACCGCGATGACCAGCAGGCCGGCCTCCAGCGGGGAGTAGCCGAGCACCAGCTGGAAACGCTGGGTGGTCATGAGTTCCAGGCCGGAGACGGCGAACATCGCACCGGCCGCCGCGAGGACGCCGCCGGTGAAGATGCGGGACCGGAAGACGTCGAAGGTGAGGAGGGGGTCGTCGAGACGCTGCTGGCGGCGGGTGAACAGAATGGCCCCCACCACCGTCAGTACGACGGCCGCGAGCAGCAGCCACCACGTGCGCGCCGGGTTCGCCAGCTCCTTGATCGCGGAGACCAGCGACGCCAGCGTGACCAGCGCGTAGAGGGAGCTCGGGGCGTCCCAGTGCTTGGTCGGGTTGGGCATGTTCGGTGGAGCGACGGCGATGGTGAGGATGATCGCCGCGACCACCACCGGCACGTTGATGAGGAACACGGACCCCCACCAGAAGAACTCCAGCAGCACACCGCCCACGACCGGGCCGAGGGCCGCGCCGACGACGGCGACCGACGCCCACACGCCGATGGCGGTGTTGCGTTCCCGTTCGTCGGAGAAGGTGATGCGGATGAGCGCCAGGGTGGCGGGCATCATCGTCGCGGCGCCGAGGCCGAGGAGGCCGCGGGCCGCCACGAGGAACCACGCGCCGGGGGCGAAGGCGGCGGCGAGGGAGGCCACGCCGAAGATGGCCAGGCCGATGAGGAACATGAGGCGGTGGCCGATGCGGTCGCCGAGGGTGCCGGTGCCCAGCATGAGGCCGGAGATGACCAGGGCGTAGGCGTTGATGATCCACAGCGCCTGGGTCTCCGAGGCGCCGAGCTGTGAGCGGAGTTCGGGCAGGGCGGTGTAGAGGATCGAGTTGTCGAGCCCCACCATGAGCAGGCCCAGGGAGATGACCAGCAGGAAGGTCCACCGTTGGGCGGGGGTGGAGTCGACGTTGTCCAGGTGTTTCACGTCGCGTAACTGTACCGACCGTTCGTTACAGTTACAGCTTGGGGCATGAATCCGCGCGTACGCTCGGGGACATGGCACGTAACTTCGCTCAGCAGCTCGTCGACACCCTGGAGTCCCGGGGCGTCGAACGCATCTACGGCGTCGTCGGGGACAGCCTCAACCCCATCGTCGACGCGATCCACTCCTCCTCCATCGAGTGGATCCATGTCCGCAACGAGGAGGCCGCCGCCTTCGCCGCCGGTGCCGAATCGCTGCTCACCGGCCGCCTCGCCGTGTGCGCCGGCTCCTGCGGCCCCGGCAACCTCCACCTCCTGCAGGGCCTGTACGACGCCCACCGCAACGGCGCGCAGGTCCTCGCCCTGGCCTCCCACATCCCCAGCACGCAGATCGGCTCGAACTTCTTCCAGGAGACCCACCCCGAGGTGCTGTTCTCCGAGTGCTCCGGCTACTGCGAGATGGTCAACTCCGCCGACCACGGGGCGCGCATCCTCCACCACGCCATCCAGTCGACGACGGCCGGGGAGGGGGTGTCGGTGCTGGTGATCCCGGGCGACGTCGCGAAGCAGGACGCCGGGGACGGCATGTTCCTCGACTCGACCATCGCGACGGGCCGCCCCGTGCTCTACCCGGATGCCCGCGAGGCCGCCGAGCTCGTCGCGGCGATCAACGCCGCCGAGAAGGTCACCCTCTTCTGCGGCGAGGGTGTCAGGGACGCCCGTGAGCAGGTCCTCGCCCTGGCGGAGAAGATCAAGGCCCCCGTCGGCCACGCCTTCGGCGGCAAGATGCACATCCAGTACGACAACCCCTTCGACGTCGGCATGTCCGGCCTCCTAGGCTATGGCGCCTGCCACGACGCCCTGCACGAGGCCGACCTGCTCATCCTCCTCGGCACCGACTTCCCGTACACCGAGTTCCTGCCCACCGCCAACGTCGCGCAGGTCGACATCAGGGCGGCGAACATCGGCAAGCGCACGACGGTGAAACACCCGGTCGTCGGCGACGTCGGCGCGACGATCGACAACATCCTCCCGCACCTCACGGAGAAGACCGACCGCTCCTTCCTCGACGCGATGCTCACCAAGCACGCCGACACCCTGGAGAAGGTCGTCGACGCGTACACGAAGGACGTCGACAAGCATGTCCCCATCCACCCGGAGTTCCTCGCCCACGTCCTCGACGAGCTTGCCGACGACGACGCCGTCTTCACCGTCGACACCGGCATGTGCAACGTCTGGGCCGCCCGCTACCTCACCCCCAACGGCCGCCGCGCCGAGATCGGCTCCTTCCGCCACGGCACCATGGCCAACGCCCTGCCGCACGCCATCGGCGCCCAGTTCGTCGACCGCGACCGCCAGGTCATCAGCCTCAACGGCGACGGCGGCCTGGGCATGCTCCTCGGCGAGCTGCTCACCGTGAAACTCCACGACCTGCCGCTGAAGATGGTGGTGTTCAACAACTCCTCCCTCGGCATGGTTAAGCTGGAGATGCTCGTCGAGGGCATGCGCCAGCACGGCACCGACCACGAGGAGGTCGACTTCGCGGCCATCGCGGCCGCCGCCGGCATCCACTCCGTGCTCATCGACGACCCCGCCACCCTCCGCGAGCAGCTCGCCGCGGCCCTGGCCCACCCGGGGCCCGTGCTCATCGACGTCCGCACCGACCCCGACGCCCTGTCCATCCCGCCGTCCATCACCTGGGAGATGCTCATCGGCTTCTCTCGCGCGGCGACCCGCTCCGTCTTCGGCGGCGGCGTCGGTGACATGGTGCACCTGGCGCGCGCCAACCTGCGCAACATCGGGGCCGCCGGCGCGGTGTAGGCCGCCGTCCCCCCTCCCTCAGGGTTCCCACGTGGATTTCCGGGGGTCCGGGCGTTGTCCCTGGTCGCAGAAAAGGGCCCGCCCATATATGCGTGGGAACGTGGAGGGGGAGGGCGGACTACCCTGGCACCATGACCCCGACCGTCCGGATCGACCTCGCCCGCCTCGACACCAACATCGCCGCGCAGCCCGGGCCCCTGCGCCCGCACGTGAAGACGCACAAGATCCCCGAGATCGCCCGTCGTCAGATCGCCGCCGGGGCGCACGGACTCACGGTCGCCACGGTGGGGGAGGCCGAGGTCTTCGCCGAGGTCAGCGACGACATCTTCATCGCCTACCCCGTCTGGGCCGACAAGCGGCTGCGCGCCCTGGCCGAACGGGTCCGGTTGTCCGTGGGCTGCGACTCACTGGAAGCGGCCGAGCGGCTGGTCGGGATCCCCGCCGGTGTGCTCATCGAGCTGGACTCCGGCCACCACCGCTCGGGCGTGCCGGTCACCGCGCTGGAGGCCCTGGCGCGCGGGGTGTTCGATCTCGGCCTCGACCTGCGGGGCGCGTTCACCTTCCCCGGCCACTCCTACGCCCCGGGCGCCCAGGCGCAGGCGGCGCGGGACGAGGACCAGGCGCTCCGCGCCGCCGGGGACATCCTCCGCGCCCGCGGGGTGGCGGACCCGGTGCTGTCCGGCGGATCGACCCCCTCGGCCCGGTACTCGCGGGTGGCCACGGAGCGCCGCCCCGGGGTCTACGTCTTCAATGACGCCCAGCAGCTTGAGCTGGGCACCTGCGACTGGTCTGGCATCGCCCTGACGGTCGCGGCCCGGGTGGTCTCCCGCCGGGAGGACCGGCACCAGATCATCGTCGACGCCGGCTCCAAGATCCTCGGGTCCGACCGTCCCGCCTGGGCCACCGGGTTCGGGCGGATCAGGGGCGCCTCCGACGCCCGCATCACCGCCCTGTCCGAACATCACGGCACCGTGGCCTGGCCGGCGGGGGAGCGGCTGCCGGCGATCGGGGAGGAGCTGGCCGTGGTGCCCAACCACGTGTGCCTGGTGCTCAACCTCGTCGATGAGGTGGAGGTGGTCTCCGGCGGCCGCGTGGTCGACCGGTGGCAGGTGGCGGCACGCGGGATGAACTGACGTGCACCCCTTGCGCTTGACGCCGCGTCAACCGGCACACTGGGAACCGTGACCGAGTACACCATCGGCGAGGCCGCCGACATCCTCCGCGTGACCACCCGCACCCTGCGGCACTGGGACCACATCGGGCTGCTCAGCCCGGGGTGGCGCACGTACGCGGACCACCGTCTCTACACGGACGAGGACATGGACACCGCTCTGCAGATCCTCGTCTACCGGGAGGCGGGGGTGCCGCTGAAGGAGATCGCGGAGATCCTCGCGGAGCCGGCGACGGCGCGTCAGGCCCTCACCCGGCAGCGCGATGTGCTCACCGAGCGGATCGGTCACCTGCACCGGATGGTCCGGGCAGTCGATGACCTGCTGAAGGAGCCACAACCCATGTCCATCGAGGACCGTATGAAGCTGTTCGGCGATCAGTGGAAGCCGGAGTACCAGGACGAGGCCGAGGAGCGGTGGGGTGACACCCCGGAGTGGGAGCAGTCCCGGGCCGCCCAGGCGAGGATGACGGACGCCGACTGGGTGGACGTCAAGAAGCAGCAGGACGAGTTCGTGTCCCTGTTGGCGGACGCCGCGGCGCGCGGTGTGGAACCGGGCTCTGCGGAGGCGGAGGTGATCGTCGATAAGCATCGGGCGAGCATCGGCCAGTTCTACGACGTCTCCGCGGCGAAGCAGGTGCTGCTGGCACGGATGTACGTCGAGGACGAGCGTTTCAACGCCACCTACCAGGGGCATGCCGCCTATCTGCTCACGCTCGTCGAGGCGCAGGCCGCGGCGGAGGGTGTGGACCTGGGGAACGTCGCCTGGGAGTGACGGTCTCCAAGTAAGTTCCCAGAGATCGTTCAGCGGCGGGGTCGGGTCATGGGGGACAATGGACCGCATGACAGACCCCTCCCAGACCCCGGTCAAGGTGCTCGTCGTCGATGACGAGCCCAATATCGTCGAGCTGCTCAACGTCAGCCTGAAGTTCCAGGGCTTTGACGTGCGTACCGCGGCCTCCGGAACTGAGGCGCTGCGGATCGCGCGCGAGTTCAACCCGGACGCGTACATCCTCGATGTGATGATGCCGGGCATGGACGGCTTCGAGCTGCTCACCAAGCTGCGCAGCGAGGGCCTCGACGGACCGGTGCTCTACCTCACGGCGAAGGACGCGGTGGAGAACCGCATCCACGGCCTGACGATCGGCGCCGACGACTACGTGACCAAGCCCTTCTCCCTCGAGGAGGTGATCACCCGGCTGCGCGTCATCCTGCGCCGCGGGCACATCAAGGAGCAGGACACCTCGGATGCGGCGATCACGTACGCGGATCTCACGCTCAACGACGAGACGCACGAGGTGACCAAGGACGGCCGGATCGTCGAACTCTCGCCGACGGAGTTCAACCTGCTGCGCTACCTCATGCTCAACGCGGAGGTGGTGCTGAGCAAGTCGAAGATCCTCGACAACGTGTGGCACTACGACTTCGGCGGGGACGGCAATGTCGTCGAGTCGTACATCTCGTACCTGCGCCGCAAGATCGACACCGGCGATGTCCCGCTCATCCACACGGTCCGTGGCGTCGGTTACGTCCTCCGCACCCCGCGCCAGTGACGTTGCCTCCCTACCCCTCCTACCCGGCCTCGCCGGAGCCGCCGCCGGAGCCGCGCGACGCCCTCTACCCGCCCGTGGAGACCCAGGTCCCCGAGCGGGCGTGGCCGCTGCGCACGTGGTTGGTGGTCATCATCGTGCTGTTGTCCGGGCTGGGCCTGGCGGCGAGTTCGGTGGCGGTGTCGTCGATCATGCGGGAGGTGATGTACTCGCGTGTCGACGAGGACCTGGTCAACTCCCTCGGCGGCTGGGCGCGGAGTTCGGAGATCTTCAACTCCGACTCCTCCTCGCGCCCGCCGTCGGATTACGTGGTGATCAAGCTCTTCGAGGACGGGTCGTCGATCGTGTTCAACGGTCCGGGCGAACTGCCCCGCTTATCGACGGTCGCGGTCGGCGGCCCACCCCAGACCGTCGACTCCGCGCCGGGTTCGGAGTTCAACACCCACTGGCGCGTCATCGCCCACCGCGAGGCCGGCGTGACCACCGTCGTCGCGAAGGATCTGGCCCGCGAGCGCACCCTGCTCTACGGCCTGGCGATGGTCCAGCTCATCATCTCCCTGCTGGTCCTGGCGGTCCTGGCCCTGCTCAGCTACTACGTGGTGCGGCAGGCGATGGCCCCGCTGCGTGACGTCGAGCGCACCGCCGGCGCCATCGCCGCGGGTGACCTCGACCGCCGTGTCCCGGCCTGGCCGCGCACCACCGAGGTCGGTCAGCTGGCGCACGCGCTCAACACGATGATCGGCCAGCTGCAGACCTCCGTCGAGTCCGCGCAGAGCAAGGAGGAGCAGATGCGCCGCTTCGTCGGCGACGCCTCCCACGAGCTGCGCACCCCGCTCACCTCCGTCCGCGGTTACACCGAGCTCTACCGTTCCGGGGCCACCGACGACGTCGAGCTGGTGCTCACGCGTATCGACGACGAGTCCCGCCGCATGTCCCTCCTCGTCGAGGACCTCCTCGCCCTCACCCGGGCGGAGGGCTCGCGCCTGGAGCTCAAGATCGTCGACCTGCTGGAGCTGTCGCTGTCGGTGGCGTCCTCGGCGCGGGCCGCGTTCCCCGGCCGCGAGGTGAGCGTGAAGAACGAGACCTCCTCCGTCCCCGTGGTCCGGGGCGACGCCTCCCGCCTCCACCAGGTGCTGCTCAACCTCATCTCCAACGGCCTCACCCACGGCGGGCCCGAAGCGACCGTCACCGTGGAACTGCATCTCGACGGCCCCGACGTCGTCGTCGACGTCTCCGACGACGGCCGCGGCATGCCGCCCGAGGTCGCCGAGAAGGTCTTCGAGCGGTTCTACCGCGAGGACGCCTCCCGCTCCCGCGCGTCGGGCGGCTCGGGGCTGGGGCTGGCGATCACGAAGTCGCTCGTCGAGAAGCACGGCGGCACGATCACCGTCACTTCCGAGGAGGGCGCCGGCTCCGTGTTCACCGTCCGGCTGCCGCGCCAGGACGAGCAGGAGAGCTAGTCCGCGGGGTGGTGTCTGGCCATGACGACGACGTCCTCGGTCTCGTACCCGAGGGTTTCGTAGAAGCCGATGACCTCGGCCGACTCTAGTCGGCCTCCGCCTCCAGGGCGGCGATGGCACCCGCGACGTCGAGCTTCTCGACGCCGTGGGTGTCCGGGTCCAGGTCCGCCGCGTCCCCGAGCAGGCGGCGCACGTAGTTGACGTCCTTGTCGCCGCGGCCGGAGAGGTTGACGAGGTAGACGCGGTCGGTGCGGCCCGCGGCCTCGTCCTGCTCGGCCAGCTTGAGGGCGTGGGCCAGGGCGTGGGAGGACTCGAGGGCCGGGATGATGCCCTCGTAGCGGGTGAGCATGCGGAAGGCCTGCAGCGCCTCGGCGTCGGTGGCGCCGACGTAGGTGGCACGGCCGGTCTCCATGAGCCAGGCGTGCTCCGGGCCGACACCCGGGTAGTCCAGGCCGGCGGAGATGGAGTGGGAGTTGAGCACGTCCTCGTCGCCCTCGCCGAGCATGACGTACGAGCGGGAACCGTGGAGGATACCCACGCGGCCGCGCTCCAGCGGGGCACCGTGCCTGCCGGAATCCAGGCCCTCGCCCGCAGGCTCGACGCCGATGAGCTGCACGTCGGTGTCGTCGTAGTACTCGGCGAAGGCCCCGATGGCGTTGGACCCGCCGCCGACGGCGGCGATGACGGCGTCGGGAAGCCGGCCGACCTCCTCCATCATCTGCTCGCGGGACTCCTTGGAGATGATCCGGTGGTACTCCTTGACCAGGGACGGGAAGGGGTGCGGGCCGGCGGCGGTGCCGAGCAGGTAGTGGGTGGTCTCGTAGGACTCGACCCAGTCGAGCAGGGCGACGTCGACGGCGTTCTGCAGTCCGTTGCCGCCGTCCTCGTCGACGGGAATGACCTCGGCGCCCATGAGGCGCATGCGGTAGACGTTGGCCTGCTGGCGGGCGATGTCACGGGCCCCCATGTAGATGGTGCAGGACATGCCGAAACGCGCGGCGGCCATGGCGGTGGCGGTGCCGTGCTGGCCCGCGCCGGTCTCGGCGATGAGGCGGGTCTTGCCCAGCTTCTTCGCCAGCAGCGCCTGCGCCATCACCTGGTTGCCCTTGTGGGCACCACCGTGGACCAGATCCTCCCGCTTGAGGAAGATCCGGGCGTGCCCCTTGCCCTTGCCCTCCCGGGGGAGGTTGACGCACTCGGTCACCGGGGTGGGGCGGCCCAGGTAGGAGCGGTAGAGCTTGTCCAGGTCCGCGATGAACTCCGGATCCTCCAGCGCCTCGGCGTAGGCGCGCTCCAGCTCGTCGAGGACGGGGTAGAGCATCGGCGGCACGAACTGGCCACCGAACTTGCCGAAGTAGGCGGGCAGGATCGTCTCGCGGGCTTCGCCCTCGGGGATCTCGGGATTGTCATGCAGGCGCGGGGTGAGGTTCATGAATGTAACTGTAGGCGGACGGGGTGGCGGGCACCCCCTATTCGTAGGAAACCCGGTACGGGCCCTCCCCGTCGCGGATGGTCTGGCAGGCGAGGGTCTGTTCCTCCTGCTCCACCTCGTAGGAGGAGAGCACCTGGTTCTGCCGCATGTGCGACGGCCCGCCCGTCAGGGTGCACTGGCACGTGCCGCAGTCGCCGTCGGTGCAGGAGTACCAGGCGGGGATCGCCTCGGCGAGCATCGACTCCAGGAGGGTCCTGTCCTCCGGCCAGTCGAAGGCGTACTCGGTGCCGTCGATGTCGGCGATGTGCTTCATGGTGTCCACTCCAGGGCGTCGAGGATGGCGTCGGCCTGCGCGGGCAGATGCTCGTGGCGCACGCCGGTGAGATGGCGGACCTCCCCCAGGTCGGAGGAGGCCGCGGGGACGATGGTGTCCGCGTCGGAGACGAGCGAGACGACGCGGGTGCGGGCGGGAAGCTCCGCGGCGAAGGGCTCGGCGGTCATGAGATCCCCGGCCCCGCGGCCCATGACCAGCGGGATCGCGGCCCGGACGGCGCGCCGCGGCGGCAGGGGTAATCCCCGGAAGCAGGCCCCCACCCCGACGAGGGTCCGGACGGGGAACTCGTGCGCCAGGCGCAGGCCGAGATACCCGCCCAGGGAATGGCCGACGATGTCGAAGGGGGTGGGGAGGTCGGAGGCGGCGTCGACAAGCTCCGTGAACGAGCGCTCCACGGCGACCGTGCCGCGGTCGCCGTACAACGGGGCGACCACCGGCGCGCCGAGCTCCAGGAGTGCGGTGACGGTGCGCTCGAAATTGCCCGGCGAGCCCATGAGACCGTGGAGGAGCAGCACCGGGGTGCCGGGGCGCTGCGACAGGGGCGGCAGCGGCGGCAGGGTCCCGCGGTGCGGCACCCAGCGCAGCAGGGACATCTACCGCGGGTGGCCGTTCTCGTCGGTGTCCAGCAGGGCGCGGATCCGCTCGGCGGCGTCGTCCATGAGCTCGGGATCGGTCGCGTCCATCGCCATGGCCCGCGAGAAGTCGTACTCCGACATCCTGTCCGTGGGGAAGACGTGGATGTGGGTGTGCGGGACGTCGAACCCGGCGATGATGTAACCGGCGCGGGCGGCGTCGAAGGCCTCACGGACGGCGCGGCCCACATTCTGCGCAACCTCGTTGAGCTGGCCCCACACGGTGGGGGAGAGGTCCGTCCAGCGGTCAACCTCCTCGACGGGGACGACGAGCACGTGGCCGTAACGCAGCGGCTCGATGGTGAGGAAGGCGACGACCAGATCGTCGCGGTAGACGAAGCGGCCCGGGAGCTCGCCGTTGATGATCTTGGTGAACACGCTACTCATGCCGCCCAGGCTACCGGCTGGCGTGCGGGCCGGCCGCGGCGGAGACCCCTCGCAGAGCGCGGACCTCCCACCGGGATCCCCGACCTGCGGGTGTGTCTCCTAGAATTGGTGGACATGCGCATTCTCGTGATCGGTTCGGGCGGCCGCGAACACGCCCTCCTCCAGGGCCTGGCCGCCGACCCCGCCACCACTGACCTCCACGTCACCCCGGGCAACGCCGGGATGGCGGGCCTCGCCACCGTCCACGCCGACGCCGGCAAGGTCGACGATCCGGCCGCCATGGTCGCCCTCGCCCGCGACATCGACGCCGAGCTCGTCGTCATCGGCCCGGAGATTCCGCTGGTCGCGGGCGTGGCCGACGCGCTGCGCGAGGCCGGCTTCCGCGTCTTCGGGCCCTCCGGTGCCGCCGCACAGATCGAGGGCTCCAAGCAGTTCGCCAAGGACGTCATGGCCGACGCCGGTGTGAAGACCGCCCGCGCCGAGCAGCTCACCCCGGGCACCTCCGACGCGGACATCGACGCCGCCCTCGACCGTTTCGGCCCGACCTGGGTGGTCAAGGACGACGGCCTGGCCGGCGGCAAGGGCGTCGTGGTCACCCCCGATCGGGAGGCCGCCCGCGAGCACGTCCGCGCCGTCCACGAGCTGGGTAACCCGGTGCTGCTGGAGTCCTTCCTCAACGGCCCCGAGGTCTCCCTGTTCTGCCTCGTCGACGGCGAGACCGTCGTCCCGCTCATCCCCGCCCAGGACCACAAGCGCGCCTACGACAATGACGAGGGCCCCAACACCGGCGGCATGGGTGCCTACACCCCGCTGCCGTGGCTCCCGGCCGACGGTGTCCAGCGCATCGTCGACGAGGTGTGCGTGCCGGTGGCCAAGGAGATGGTACGCCGCGGCACCCCGTACTCCGGCCTGCTCTACGCCGGCCTGGCCTGGGGCGCGGACGGCCCGTGGGTCGTCGAGTTCAACGCCCGTTTCGGTGACCCGGAGACCCAGCCGATCCTCGCCCTGCTGAAGACCCCGCTGGCCGGGCTTCTCGACGCCGTCGCCTCGGGCACCCTCGCCTCCCATCCGGAGCTGGAGTGGGAGGACGCCTACGCCCTCACCGTTGTGCTCGCCGCCGAGAACTACCCGGCGTCCCCGGTCACCGGCGGCGTCATCTCCGGCGACGTCGTCGCCGACCCGTCCAAGGTCCTCCACGCCGGTACCGCGCGTAACGACGCCGGCGAGCTCGTCTCCGCCGGTGGCCGCGTGCTCAACATCGTCGGCGTCGGCGCGACCCTCGAGGAGGCGCGCGACGACGCGTACGCCACCATCGAGCAGATCACCCTCGACGGTTCCTTCTACCGCCGGGACATCGCCCTGCCGGCCGTGGAGGGACGGATCTCCCTGTGAGCCCCCTGATCAGCCGGCGCGGACAGGTCCAGCCTTTCCGCGTCATGCAGATGCTCGACCTCGTGCACCGGCGCGCCCGCGACGGCAAACACACCATCATGCTGTGCGCCGGGCAGCCCACCACGGGAGCCCCGGAGCCGGTCCTCGGCGCCGTGGAGGAGTCGCTGCACGCCTCCGCCCTCGGCTACACCGAGGTCATCGGTGACCGCGACCTGCGCGAGACCATCGCCGCGTGGCACTCCGAGACCTACGGCGTATCGACGTCCGCCGACAACGTCATCATCACCACCGGCTCCTCCGGAGGCTTCGTCGCCTCTTTCCTGGCGGTGCTCGACCACGGGGACAACGTCGCCCTGTCGTGCCCCGGCTACCCGGCGTACCGCAACATCCTCGAGTCCCTCGGGGCCCGCGTGGTCAACCTCGTGTGCGACGAGTCGACCCGCTTCCAGCCGACGGCCGCGATGCTCGAGGCCCTGCCGGCGGAGGACCGGCCGCGGGCGGTCATCGTCACCTCCCCGGGTAACCCTTCCGGCACGATCATCGACCCGGAGGAGCTCGAGCGGATCGCGCGCTGGTGCGAGGAGAACGACGCCGTGCTCATCTCCGACGAGGACTACCACGGCATGAGCTTCGGCCGGCCCCTGGCGACCGCCCGCCAGTTCTCCGACCGCGCCATCGTCGTGGGCACCCTGTCGAAGTACTTCTCCATGACCGGGTGGCGCGTCGGCTGGCTCATCGTGCCCGACGAGCTGGTCACCCCGATCGAGAACCTGCAGGCCTCTCTCGCGCTGTGCGCCCCGGCGGTGTCGCAGGTCGGTGGTCGCGCCGCCTTCTCGACGGAGGCGCGGGCCGAACTCGACGCCCATGTCGAGCGCTACCGTGCCGCGCGTGCCGTGCTGCTCGAGGAGCTGCCCAAGGCCGGGTTCCCCACCATGGCGGACCCCGATGGTGGGTTGTACCTGTGGTTGAACGTCGCCCACGTCACCGACGACTCCGAGGCCTGGTGCCACGAGCTCGTCGAGGAGATCGGCGTGGCCTTCGCGCCGGGCGTCGACTTCGACCCCATCGACGGCCACCACTGGGTGCGCCTCACGCTGTGCGCCCCGGAGGAGGAGACCCGCGAGGCATGCCGCCGCCTGGCGGAGTACGTGCGGCGCTGACAGGGGGCCGGGACCGCCCGTTCCGGCTGAGGCATATCACGGCATCTATAGCCCTCCATGGATAGATCGAGAGCTGGGCCCGCCCAGGCGCTCTCGCTCTCGGCCTATAGCTGCCGTGATATACCTCACCTGATATGCCTTTCGGCGCGCCCCTGTGGATACCTTTCACCCGCCTGACCGCGAGCTATCCACAGGTAGCCGTTACCCCTGTTGCGCGGGCCCGGGCGCGCTCATACTGGCGGCATGAGTGAGAAACTCCGTGAGTTCATCAAGCCGATGCGTGACTGGAAGACAGCCGCCCACCTCATCTATCTCCCCGCGGTACGGCTCGGCGACAGCACCATCCGAAAGGCGATCGATGCCGGGGGCTACCTCAGGCTCTGCCCCGAGGTCGTTGTGCCGACGCACATATGGAACGGGTTGAAACCGTGGGAGAAGGATGAGGTCCGCATCCAGGCCGTGGGCATGAGCGTGGATAAGGCGGTGTTGGTGGGTAGATCCGCGGCACGGGTCCATGGCCTTCCGGTGCCGCACGGGGATGCGTACGTCGAACTCAATCTTCCCGGGCGGAACAGGCGGCCCCCGAAGAAGCAGTGGCCGACGGGGGTGCGGTACTGGTCGGCGCACCTGGGGGAGGAGAACGTGGTGGAGCGCAATGGGCTGCGCGTGACGGATATTCCGCGGACGTTGGTGGACATTGCCAGGCGGCACGGGGTGGAGGAGGCGATTGTCACTTGTGATGCTGCCCTCTCGTTGAAGGGCGCCACGAAGCAGATGCTGGCCAAGCGTTTTGATGATGTCGGCCCGGTACCGGGGATCGCGCTGGCGAGGGAGGCGCTGGAGTTGGCGGATCCGCGGTCGGAGAGCCCGCTGGAGTCGTGGGGGCGGGCGCAGATTGTGACGGCGGATCTGCCGGAGTTGATCTCCTTGGATGTGCAGGTCCCGGTGTTGGGTGGGAAACATCGGATTGATCAGGTTCTCAACGGGTCGATAGCCAATGAACTGCACGGCGATGTGAAGTATGACGGTGCCACCACGGGGACTGATGCGGTGACGCAGATGAAGAAGGACCGGGAGCGGGAGCGAGTGCTGCAGAACGAGGGGTATCACATGCTGCACGCGGGGTATCGCCATCTGGTGAGGAAGCAGGGGGTTGAGTCCGAGTTCATCGGTATGGTGCGTGAGGCGCTGCGTGCTGAGCGGAGGAAGGCGGCGTGACCACCCCCGGCACCGCTCATGCGATAATCGGGGGCGTGGCTGATAAGAAGAAGATCGCGAACGTCCTGTCCAACCGCTACGCCTCCGCAGAGCTGACCGAGCTGTGGAGCCCGGAATACAAGATCATCCTGGAGCGTCAGCTCTGGATCGCCGTGATGAAGGCGCAGCAGGGTCTGGGCGTGGACATCCCGAACGAGGCGATCGACGCCTACGAGGCCGTCATCGACCGGGTGGACCTCGCGTCGATCGCCGATCGTGAGCGGGTCACCCGCCACGACGTCAAGGCCCGCATCGAGGAGTTCAACGCCCTCGCGGGTCACGAGCACATCCACAAGGGCATGACCAGCCGCGACCTGACGGAGAACGTCGAGCAGCTGCAGATCTTCCGCTCCCTGGAGTTCATCCGCGACAAGTCCGTCGCCGTGGTGGCCCGCATCGCGGACCGCGCCGCCCAGTACAAGTCCCTCGTCATGGCCGGCCGCTCCCACAACGTCGCGGCGCAGGCCACGACCCTGGGCAAGCGCTTCGCCACCGCCGCCGACGAGATGCTCGTGGCCATCGAGCGCACCGAGAACCTCCTCGGCCGCTACCCGCTGCGCGGCATCAAGGGCCCGATGGGCACCTCCCAGGACATGCTCGACCTCATGGGCGGCGACGAGAACAAGCTCACCGCCCTGGAGACCGCCATCGCCGACCACCTCGGTTTCGCGCGCATCTTCGACTCCGTGGGGCAGGTCTACCCGCGTTCCCTCGACTTCGACGCCGTCTCCGCCCTGGTGCAGCTGGGCGCGGGCCCGTCCTCCCTGTCGCACACCATCCGCCTCATGGCCGGCACCGAGACCGTCACCGAGGGTTTCAAGGAGGGCCAGGTCGGTTCCTCCGCGATGCCGCACAAGATGAACGCCCGCTCCTGCGAGCGCGTCGGCGGCCTGCAGGTCATCCTCCGTGGCTACCTCACCATGCTCGCCGACCTGTCGGGCCAGCAGTGGAACGAGGGTGACGTGTTCTGCTCGGTCATCCGGCGCGTAGCGCTGCCCGATGCGTTCTTCGCCATTGACGGCATGTTCGAGACCTTCCTCACCGTCCTCGACGAGTTCGGTGCCTTCCCGGCGATGATCAACCGCGAGCTGGAGCGCTACCTGCCGTTCCTGGCGACCACCCGCATCCTCATGGCGGCGGTCCGCGCGGGCGTTGGCCGGGAGACCGCGCACGAGGTCATCAAGGAGAACGCCGTCGCCGTGGCGCTGAACATGCGGGAGAACGGCGGCGAGCAGGATCTCATCGAGCGTCTCGCCGCGGACGATCGTCTGCCGATGTCGCAGGCGGATCTCGACGCCGCCCTGGCTGACAAGCACGCCTTCATCGGCGCCGCGGAGTCCCAGGTGGATCACGTCCTGCGCCGCGTCCAGGTGCTTGTCGACGCCCACCCGGAGGCCGCCCAGTACAAGCCCGGCGAGATTCTGTAATAGACTCCCCAGTCATGCGTCCTGAGCTGTCCGACTACAACCACATCTCCGCCGGCAAGGTCCGCGAGATCTACGAGGTTGATGACAACACCCTGCTGATGGTGGTCTCCGACCGCATCTCGGCCTACGACCACATCCTGGATCCCGAGATCCCGGACAAGGGTCGCGTGCTCACCGCGATGAGCGTGTTCTTCTTCAACGCGATCGATTTCCCGAACCACCTGGCCGGGCCGATCGACGATCCGCGGATCCCGGAGGAGGTGCTGGGTCGGGCGCTCATCGTCAAGAAGCTGAAGATGCTGCCGTTCGAGTGCGTCGCCCGCGGTTACCTCACGGGTTCGGGCCTCAAGGAGTACCAGGCCGACGGCGCCGTCTGCGGCATCGAGCTGCCGGAGGGCCTCGTGGAGGCCTCGAAGCTGCCGGAGCCGATCTTCACCCCGGCCACCAAGGCGGAGCTCGGTGACCACGATGAGAACGTGAGCTTTGACGCGGTCGTCGAGAAGCTCGGTGAGAAGCGCGCGGAGGAACTCCGCGACGCGACCCTGCGCATCTACTCCGAGGCCGCCGCGCTGGCGGAGTCCAAGGGCATCATCCTGGCGGACACGAAGTTCGAGTTCGGCCTCGACGAGGACGGCACCCTCGTGCTGGCCGACGAGGTGCTCACGCCGGACTCCTCCCGCTACTGGCCGGCCGACAGCTACGAGGAGGGGAAGGTGCAGCCGAGCTTCGACAAGCAGTACGTGCGCAACTGGCTGACCTCCCCGAAGTCCGGTTGGAACCAGTCCGACGACACCCCGCCGCCGGCGCTGCCGGGCTCCGTCGTGGAGGCCACCCGCGAGCGCTACATCGAGGCCTACGAGCGCCTCTCGGGGGAGAAGTTCTGCACCTGGGTCGGAGAGTGCGTGTAGAACGCGGCTGACTAGGATCGGTGGGCATGACTCTCATGCCGCCGACCGCCCCGCGCCACCCCGTCACCCGTGAGTTCCACGGCAGGACGTTCACCGACGACTACGAGTGGATGCGCGACAAGGAGTCCCCGGAGACCCTCGCCCACCTCGAGGCGGAGAACGCGTACACGAAGCAGCAGACCGCCGACCTCGAGGATCTCACCGAGGAGGTCTACTCCGAGATCAGGTCGCGCATCAAGGAGACGGACATGTCCGTCCCGCAGCGCGCCGGCGACTGGTGGTACTACGGTCGCACCATCGAGGGCAAGGATTACGGCCTGAGCTGCCGCATCCCGGTCTCCGAGGGGCAGGATCCCTGGGTGGCCCCGGTCATCCCGGAGGAGGGCCGCCCGGAGGGGGAGCAGATCCTCCTCGACCTCAACGAGCTGGCGGAGGGGCACGAGTTCTTCTCCCTCGGTGCCTCCTCGGTGACCACGTCAGGCCGGTTCCTGGCGTACTCCGTCGACACCACCGGCGACGAGCGTTTCACCCTGCGCATCAAGGACCTGCAGACCGGTGAGCTGCTCCCCGATGTCCTCGAGGGCATCTACTACGGCGCGACGTGGGCGGGGGAGGAGCACCTGTTCTACCAGCGTGTCGACGCCGCCTGGCGCCCGGATTCCGTGTGGCGGCACCGCATCGGCACCGACCCGGCCGAGGATGTGTGCGTCTACCGCGAGGACGACGAGCAGTTCTTCACCGGCGTGGGCACCACCCGCTGCGAGAAGTGGCTGGTCATCGA
The DNA here is from genome assembly GCF_900177745.1 of Corynebacterium pollutisoli. Taxonomy (GTDB): domain Bacteria; phylum Actinomycetota; class Actinomycetes; order Mycobacteriales; family Mycobacteriaceae; genus Corynebacterium; species Corynebacterium pollutisoli. Next base: position 27,168 of record NZ_FXAR01000010.1, read on the forward strand.
GGCCGCCTCGAAGATCACCTCCGAGACCCGCGTCCTGGAGCTGGACGACCCGGAGGGCGAGTTCCGCGTGCTGTGGCCGCGTCAGAAGGGCATCGAGTATGCCGTCGACCACGCGGTGATCGGCGGTCAGAGCCGCTGGATCGTCACCCACAACGCCTCGGGCGCGAACTTCGAGGTCGGCGAGTGCGGCATCGACGAGCTCCCGCACCTGCGGGACCTCAACGTGCTCATCCCGCACCGCGACGACTGGCGCATCGAGGGCGTCGACACGTTCCGCGACTTCATCGTGGCCGCTTATCGACGCGGCGCCATCGGCCGCCTGTCCATCATGGTTCTGCCGGAGACCGGCTACGGCCATTTCTCCGAGATGGAGTTCGACGAGGAGCTCTACACCGCCGGTTCCCTGGGTAACCCGGAGTGGGACGCCCCCGTCATCCGCATCTCCTACGGGTCCTTCACCACCCCGGCCCGGCTGTACGACTACCGGGTCGCGACGGGCGAGTTCACCCTGCTCAAGGAGCAGGAGGTGCGCGGCGGCTACAACCCGGAGGACTACACCGCCTACCGCCTGTGGGTGCCCGCGGAGGATGGGGCGGAGATCCCCGTCTCCATCGTCCACCGCGCCGACCTCGACCGCTCGCAGCCGTGCCCGACGCTGCTCTACGCCTACGGCTCCTACGAGTCGAGCATCGACCCCGGGTTCTCCGTCTCCCGCCTGTCCCTCATGGACCGCGGCATGATCTTCGCCGTCGCTCATGTCCGCGGCGGTGGTGAGATGGGCCGCGGCTGGTACGACAACGGCAAGCAGCTGAGCAAGAAGAACACGTTCACCGACTACATCGCGGTGGCCGACGCGCTCATCGCCAAGGGGCTCACCGCGCCCGACCGTCTCGTCGCCGAGGGCGGCTCGGCTGGCGGCATGCTCATGGGTGCCATCGCCAACATGGCCCCCGACCGTTTCGCCGGCATCCAGGCTGTGGTGCCCTTCGTCGACCCGCTGACCTCGATGCTCAAGCCGGAACTGCCGCTCACCGTCACCGAGTGGGACGAGTGGGGCAACCCGTACTCCGACGCCGAGGTCTACGACTACATGGCCTCCTACGCCCCCTACGAGAACGTCGAGGCGAAGGACTACCCGGACATCATCGCCATCACGTCGCTGCATGACACCCGCGTGCTCTACGTCGAGCCCGCCAAGTGGATCGCGAAGCTGCGGGCCACCGCCACCGGCGGCGAGTTCCTGCTCAAGACCGAGATGAGTGCCGGTCACGGCGGTGTCTCCGGCCGCTACGCCCGCTGGCGTCAGACCGCGTTCGAGTACGCGTGGACCCTGCGGACGTCGGGGGCGGTGTCCGTGGCTGACGGTGACTCGGCAGGACAGGGCCAGCCGGACGTGCGATAATCGCCCCTATGCGCGGCCGGCTCCTGGTATCCATCTCCAGTATCTTCTCTGACACCAGGGGAGCAGTGGCGGGCATGGTCAAGTCGCTCGACGCCGAGGGGATTCCGGTGTCGCTGCTGGTGGCGCCGCACATCGACGGCAACTGGCACCTGGCCAAGGACGCCAAGACGCGCGACTGGCTGCTCGCGCAGCAGGAGGACGGTCGCCCTCTCATCCTCAACGGCTTCGATCAGGCGGTGCAGGGGCGCCGCTCGGAGTTCGCCACCCTCGAGGCCCATGAAGCCCGCCTACGGGTGGCCGGCGCGACCCGGCAGATGCGGAAGATCGGCTTCGAGACCGACATGTTCGCCCCGCCCCGGTGGCGGATGTCGCCCGGCACCCTCGAGGTGCTCCCGGAGTTCGGTTTCGCCCTGGCGGCCAGTACCCGCGGCCTGCACAATCTTGTCGACGGCACCTTCGTCCAGTGCCGCAACCTCTCCGTCGGTGAGGGTTTCGGTGCGGCGAAGTGGTGGCGTCGTAACGTCATCCGCGCCGCTGAACGTGGCGCGGCACGGGGCAACACCATCCGCCTGTCGGTGTCGGGCCGTAACCTGCAGGACAAGAAGGTGGCGAATGACTTCCTCAAGGCGGCTGTCGCCGCCGTGGGTGCCGGGGCGGACCCCGGCGACTACCGCGACTTCGCGGATTAGGCCGTTCCGGCGGCGCTAGCGGGAGACCCCGGAGGACAGCCGCTAGGACAGCTCGCCCGTGTCGTCCTGGTCCTCCGCCTCCCCGGTGGAGTGCTGCGGGGTCGGCTCCTGGGAGGTGAAGTCGGCGGCGTTGTCGTCGGTGTCCACGCCGTCGGTCCGCGCCAGGGACTCGTCGAGGGCGGCGGCCCGGGCGGCCTCGCCCTCGAAGCGCTCGGTCACGCCGAAGCCGACGAGATCGAGGGTGGACTCGCCGAAGGTGAGCAGAATCGAGGCGTTGTGGGCCGGGACACGCACATCGGCATCCTCGGCGTCGAACTCCTCCAGCTCCACCGCGCCCTCAGCGGGGCGTGCTGCGGAGTTCTTAAGCTTCAGCAGGTGGTGATCACCGGCGGCGAGCTCACCCTCGAGTTCCACGGTGCCGTAGTTCGTGTCGTCGACACCACCCAGGACGATGACTCTCATGCCGTCGAGAATGATCGGGTCGTCGCTCGGGTTGTACAGCTCGATGAAGTCGTTGAGATACGGGCCGGACAGCCCGGCACCGTTGGAGTAGACCTCGTTGATGACGATCTGGTTGCCGTCCGGGGTCGCGGTCGCGACCGGCACGAACGCGAGGCCGGCGGCACCGACGGCGGTGGCGACAGCGGCGGAGGTGCGGAAAGACATGTGGGACTCCTTCAGGTCGATACGTGCGTACCAACCTAGGAGTCCCACCTTGGGTTTAGCTGGCATTCGCCCCTAGCGGGAGCTCAGCGCACCCAGGGAGCTGCTGCGGAGGCTGCCGCCCTGGCCCGGGTCCACCGGATCAGGGGTGGTGCGGCCACCGAAGGAGAAACCGACCTTGACCGGGTCGTGGTCCGAGGAGCGGAAGTAGTTGTCCTCGTGGAAGTCGACCACGTTGTAGTTGCGGCGGGAGTACTCGTAGACGATCGGCTCATCGGCGTTGATGTTCCAGATCCGGGCATCCTGCACCAGAGCCATGGCGGCGTCGTTGCCGAGGGCGTGGTCGAGGGAACCGAGCTTGCCGTCGAACTGATAGGTGGTGTGGGCGGCGTCGTACTCGGCGGCGATGTTGGTGTAGCCGGCGGTCTCGAGGACGGTCACCGCGGTCTCGCGGGAGTAGGCGTTGATGTCACCGAGGATGAAGGTCGGCAGCTCGGTCCAGTCCTTCTGGTCGCCGAGGTGCTCGATGAGGGCCTGGGACTGGTTGGCGCGGACGGTGGCGTTGTTGCCCTGGCCGTCGCCGGTGTCCTGGTCTCCCTGAGCGACGGAACCCTTGGACTTGAAGTGGTTGACCACCGCGACGAAGGTCTCCTCGCCGCCGACGGCGCGGAACTCCTGGGCCAGCGGCTGGCGGGCGGTGCCGGTGAAGCGGGCGTCGTCGAAGATGCGGGACTCACCGACGGTCTCGACGGTGGCCGGGTTGTAGATGAAGCCGACGCGGATGACGTCCTCGTCGGTGCCGACGGTCGCCGGGGAGGCGGCGTAGGCCCAGCGCCCGGTGCCGGCGGCGGCGTTGAGGGCGTCGACGAGCTTGGACAGGGCCTCGTCGCGACGTTCGATGTCGCCGGTCAGGGCGTAGGTGTTCTCGATCTCCTCGAGGCCCAGGACGTCGACGTCGAGCTCGTTGATGGCGGCGACGATCTTGTTCTGCTGGTCCTGGAACGCAGACACGGAGTAAGCGCCGCGGACGTCGCAGTAGTTGGTGGCGACGGGGTTGCCGTACATGTCGTTGTAGGCGCGGCAGCCCTCCTCATCCTTGCCGAGGGAGGTGAAGTAGTTGAGCACGTTGAAGGAGGCGATGGAGTACTCGCCCTCGACGGACGCCATGGCGCCGATCTCGGCGGCGCGGGTGTCCTCCCAGGTGATGGGCAGCTCAGCAGCGGCCAGCCCGGCGGTGCGACGGAACATGTGGGGCAGACCTTCGGGGGAATGAAAACGACGGAAAGTGGTTGCACGTGATGTGCAGGTGCACAAGCGTGCCCGCGAACACTTGACCGTCGATCTCACCTGTGTGCAGGATGAGAAGTCGCGGATTTCAGCTGTCTGATGTCCGATCCTTGAGGTTTGACCTGACGTTGCCGGAGAATTCATCCCCGGGTCATCTGACGGTGACACGAGGTTCACTGACGGTGTGGTTGTGACGTCAACGGAAAAGCGTTCGCGGAGTATTAGGAAACGCGTGGACGCGCTATGCTGAGACCGACCAATTCCGGCGAAGATAAGGGAAAACTGTGGCCCGTGTTGTTGTGAATGTCATGCCGAAGGCGGAGATCCTCGACCCCCAGGGACAGGCTGTCCACCGCGCGCTGGGACGCATCGGCGTCACCGGCGTGAGCGATGTACGTCAGGGCAAGCGTTTCGAGCTCGAGGTGGACGACTCCGTCACCACCGCTGACCTCGAGAAGCTCGCCGAAACTCTGCTCGCCAACACCGTGATCGAGGACTTCGAGGTCGTCGGTGTGGAGGTCGCTCAGTGACCGCGAAGATCGGAGTCATCACCTTCCCCGGCACGCTCGACGACGTCGACGCCGCCCGCGCCGTGCGCATCGCCGGCGCCGAGGTCGTCAACCTCTGGCACGCCGACGCCAACCTCAAGGGCGTCGACGCCGTCGTCGTCCCCGGCGGCTTCTCCTACGGCGACTACCTGCGCTCCGGCGCCATCTCCGCCATCGCCCCGGTCATGACCTCCGTCGTCGAGGCCGCCGGCAAGGGCATGCCCGTCCTGGGCATCTGCAACGGCTTCCAGGTCCTCACCGAGGCCCGCCTGCTGCCGGGTGCCCTGACCCGCAACCAGGGTCTGCACTTCCACTGCACCGACACCTACCTCGAGGTGGTCAACGCCGACACCGCGTGGACCTCGAACTACGAGGCCGGCCAGAAGATCCTCATCCCCGCCAAGCACGGTGAGGGCCGCTTCCAGGCCACCCCGGACACCATCGAGATGCTCGAGGGGGAGGGCCGCGTCGTCTTCCGCTACACCGACAACTACAACGGCTCCCTCAACGCCATCGCCGGCATCACCAACGAGACCGGCCGCGTCGTCGGCCTCATGCCGCACCCGGAGCACGCCGTCGAGGTGCTCACCGGTCCGTCCGTCGACGGCCTGGGAATGTTCCTGTCCGCCATCGGCACGATCGCAGCCTAGGAGGGCTTGATTACATGACCGTCAAGAACGACACCGTCGAGGCCGCACAGGCCCACCCCGACACCGAGCAGCCCTACGCCGAGCTGGGTCTCAAGGACGACGAGTACGCCAAGATCAAGAGCATCCTCGGCCGTCGCCCCACCGACGCGGAGCTCACCGTCTACTCCGTGATGTGGTCGGAGCACTGTTCCTACAAGTCCTCCAAGGTCCACCTGCGCTACTTCGGTGAGACCACCACCGAGGAGATGGCCTCCAAGATCCTCGCCGGCATCGGCGAGAACGCCGGCGTGGTCGACATCGGCGGCGGCGACGCCGTCACCTTCCGCGTCGAGTCCCACAACCACCCGTCCTTCGTCGAGCCGTACCAGGGTGCGGCCACCGGCGTCGGCGGCATCGTCCGCGACATCATGGCCATGGGCGCCCGCCCGATCGCCGTGATGGACCAGCTGCGCTTCGGCCCGGCCGACGCCCCGGACACCGGTCGCGTCCTGCCGGGTGTCGTCCACGGCATCGGCGGCTACGGCAACTCCCTCGGTCTGCCGAACATCGGCGGCGAGACCGTCTTCGACGAGGCCTACGCCGGTAACCCGCTGGTCAACGCCCTGTGCGTGGGCACCCTCAAGGTGGAGGACCTCAAGCTGGCCTTCGCCTCGGGTACCGGCAACAAGGTGATGCTCTTCGGTTCCCGCACGGGTCTCGACGGCATCGGCGGCGTCTCCGTCCTCGGCTCCGAGTCCTTCGAGGAGGGTGCGGAGCGCAAGCTCCCGGCCGTGCAGGTCGGTGACCCCTTCGCCGAGAAGGTCCTCATCGAGTGCTGCCTCGAGCTGTACCAGGCCGGCGTCGTCGTCGGTATCCAGGACCTGGGTGGCGGCGGCCTCGCCTGCGCCACCTCCGAGCTGGCGGCCGCCGGTGACGGTGGCATGCGCGTCAACCTCGACACCGTGCCGCTGCGCGCCGAGAACATGACCGCCGCCGAGATCCTCGCCTCCGAGTCCCAGGAGCGCATGTGCGCTGTGGTGACCCCGGAGAACGTCGAGAAGTTCGAGGCCATCTGCGCCAAGTGGGACGTCATCTGCGCCGAGATCGGCGAGGTCACCGACGAGAAGGACCGCTACGTCGTCGTCCACAACGGCGAGACCGTCATCGACGCCCCGCCGTCCACCATCGATGAGGGCCCGGTCTACGAGCGCCCCTTCGCCCGCCCCGAGTGGCAGGACGAGCTGCAGGAGTACACCCCGGTCGAGCGGCCGGCGGACCTGAAGCAGGCCCTGTTCGACATGGTGTCCTCCCCGGCGCTGTGCTCCCGTGACTTCATCACCGAGCAGTACGACCGCTACGTCCGCGGCAACACCGTCAAGGCGAAGTACTCCGACGCCGGTGTCCTGCGCATCAACGAGGAGAACAACCGCGGCGTCGCCATCTCCGCCGACGCCTCCGGCCGCTACACCAAGCTGGACCCGCGCACCGGCGCCCGCCTGGCCCTGGCCGAGGCCTACCGCAACGTCGCCGTCACCGGCGCCCGCCCGGTGGCCGTGACCAACTGCCTCAACTTCGGTTCCCCGGAGAATTCGGACGTCATGTGGCAGTTCCGCGAGGCCGTCCACGGCCTGGCCGACGGTGCCAAGGAGCTGGGTATCCCGGTCTCCGGCGGCAACGTCTCCTTCTACAACCAGACCGGTGACACCCCGATCCTGCCGACCCCGGTCGTCGGTGTACTCGGCGTCATCGAGGACGTCCACGACGCCATCGGCCACGACCTCGGTTCTGTCTCCGAGCCGGAGGTGCTCGTCCTCCTGGGCGAGACCCGTGACGAGTTCGGCGGTTCCATCTGGCAGCAGATCACCGGCGGCGGCCTCAGCGGCCTGCCCCCGCAGGTCGACCTCGCCGACGAGGAGCGCCTGGCCGACTTCTTCGTGGGCAACAACCTGGTCACCGCCGCGCACGACCTCTCCGAGGGTGGCCTGGCACAGGCTGTCGCCGAGATGGCGTTCCGTTACGACGGCGGCGTCTCCCTCGACCTCGCCGGTGTCCACGAGGACGAGTTCGTGGCGCTGTTCTCCGAGTCCGCGTCCCGCGTGCTGGTGGCCACCACCGCCGACCGCGTCGACGGGGTGCTCGAGCGCGCCGCGGAGTTCGGTGTCCCGGCCGTCCGCATCGGTGAGACCACCGAGGGGCGCGAGCTGACCTTCGGCGGCACCACCGTCAACATCGACGAGCTCAAGGACGCCTGGAAGGCCACCCTGCCGGACCTCTTCGGTCACGCCGTGGGTGCCAACTCGGTCGTCGAGTAGCCCGCTTGTAGACGCCCTGTCCCGGCCCTGGTCCGGGGCAGGGCGTTGCCGATTCCGGGGTCCGGGAGTAACGTGGCCTACGCAACCGTAACTTACGGTAGGGAAGGTCCATGGTGTCAGAGACGATCACCCTCACCCGGGAGGTGTTCAACCGGGGACCCCGGCCCGTGACGCGCGGCTGGTTCCACTTCTTCGCGGCGCTGGCCTCCGTCATCGGCGGTTCCGTCCTGTCCACCTACGCGTGGATGACCCTGGCCTGGGGCAATGCCCTCGGGGTCACGGTCTACGCCGTCGGCGTCGTCATCCTCTTCGGTGTCTCCGCCGCCTACCACCTCGGACACTGGCGCTCGGCGCGCACGGTCGCGTGGTGGCGGCGGGCCGATCACGCCACCATCGCCTTCTTCATCGCCGCCACGTACACGCCCCTGTGCCTGCTCACCCTTCCGGCGGCCCAGGCGCTGACGATGCTCGCCGTCGCCTGGGCCGGGGCGGCGCTGGGTATCGCGCTCAACCTCGTGTGGATCACTCACCCCCGCTGGCTGGACGTCGTCGTCTACCTGGTGCTCGGCTGGCTCATCGTCCCCCTCATCCCCTCCCTGTGGGCGACCGCGGGGCCGGCAGTGGTGTGGCTGCTGTTCGCCGGCGGGGTCATCTACTCCCTCGGCGCCCTGGTCTACGGCTTCCGCTGGCCCGGGCGGCGGGCGCGGATCTACGGCTATCACGAGCACTTCCACACCGCGACCATCATCGCCGCGGCCGTTCACCAGGTGGCCGTGTGGATGGTGGTGGTCTAGCTAGAGCGGGATCGGCCCGTCCCTGACGATCTCCCGCATCACCAGCGTCGACGTGATCCGCGCGACCCCCGGCAGCTCACTGAGGTGTTCATCGCGCAGCCGCTGGTAGTCGGCCAGATCGCGGGCGACCACCCGCACGAGGAAGTCCGGGTCGCCGAACAGCCGCTCCGCCGAGAGCACCTGTGGCAGCGCGGCGAGCCTGTCCTCGAGGGCGGCCACGGTCGCCCGGTCCTCCCGGTCGAGGGTGATGAATGCGATCACCTGCGTCCCGTAGCCCACCGCCGCCGGATCGAGCCGGGTGTGGAATCCCGTGATCACCTTGTCCCGTTCCAGGCCGCGCAGCCGCCGCAGACACGTGCTTGACGACGCCCCCGTCTGGTGCGCCAGCTCCGCGGCGGTGATCCGCGCATTCGACTGCACCAGTGACAGAATCTTGCGGTCAACCTCATCCATGTGGCCGATTCTGTCATAAACTCCGTGATTGAGTCTGCGGGTAAATGAAAAGGCCGGAAGTATCGCGCAGGCCGCCGGACAGGCACGATATCCGGCATGGACACCACGGACCTCATGAGCTTCTTCGCGGTCAGCCTCCTGCTGATCGTCACGCCGGGCCCCGACTGGGCGTTCGTCCTCGGCCATGCTTTCCGACGTCGCCCCCTGCTCTGGCCGCTCCTCGGCATCGGGCTCGGCTACCTGGGCCTGACCACCGTCGTCGCGGGTGGTCTCGGGGCGTTGGTGGCCCGCCACCCGGCCCTGCTCACCGTGGTCACCCTCGCCGGCATCGTGGTCCTGCTGCGGATCGGCTGGCAGATGCTCCGCGCGGCCCTCGACGGCCCCGTGTCCGTGGAGGTTGACACCGCCGACCCCGAGGCCGCGTCGGGCGGCGGGGGAGTGGCCACGCTCACCCGGGTGCGGGCGGAGACGGGCGTCGAGAAACGCACGAAGGTGCTGGCCACCGGCGCCGCGGTCAGCGGGCTCAACCCGAAGGGTCTCATGCTCTTCATCGCGCTGCTGCCGCAGTTCGTCGGCGACGGCGGCTGGCCGGTGTGGACGCAGATGTTCGTCCTCGGCCTGGTGTTCATCGCCTCGGCATTGGCCGTCTACGCGTTGCTGGGCGTTTTCGCCGGGAAGGTGCTGGCGGGCTCGGAGCGGGCCTCGCGCATCCTCACCGGGGTGGCCGGCGTCGCCATGATGTGCGTCGCCGCCGGGATGGCGGTGCAGCACTTCCTCTAGCGCTGCAGGAACTCCCCTGCAGAGGTGGCTAGTCGATGTGCAGCGGGGTGCTCTGCGGGACGAGCGGCATCGGGGCGTACTCGGAACGCAGCTCGCGCAGCTTCTGGGCGTGCTCGGCCAGTCGGACGTCCTCCGTGGTGCGGGGGGTGAACTGGCGGGCGGGCAGCGCGTTGCCGTCGGTGTCCATCGCCAGGTAGGTGACGGTGGCGTGGATGGCGGTCTGCAGGTTCTCGCGGCCGCCGCGCGGGTTGCCGGAGCGGACGTGGACGGACATCTGCATGGAGCGGGCGTCGGTACGCATCATGCGGGCGTCGACCTCGATGAGGTCACCGATGGCGATGGGGCGGTAGAAGCGGATGCCGCCGGCGTAGACGGCGACGGTGTGCTCGCCGGACCATTCCATGGTGCAGGCGGCGCCGGCCTCGTCGATCCACTCCATGGCGGTGCCGCCGTGGACCTTGCCGCCCCAGTTGATGTCGGTCGGCTTGGCCAGGAAGCGGTGGATGAGCCGCGGGGCCTCACTCGGGCCGTTGTAGGTCTGCTGCTCCATCTCGGTCTCGATGGCCTTGCGCAGGTCGATGCGGGACAGGGCGGCGTCGAGGACGCGGCGCTCCTCGTCGGTCTCGGGGACGAACTCCGGCACGGCCTGGGTCTTGCCCGTGGCGGTGTCCTTGGCGACGAAGATGACGAGGCAGTCGCAGGCGCGGGTGAACTTGCCCTCGCGCGGGTCTGCGGAGAAGACCTCGTTGACGATGTGCATGGAGGACCGGCCGGTCATCGCGATGCGGGACCGCACCTCCACCATGTGTCCGGAGGGGATGGGGCGGTTGAAGTGGATGTGGCCGACGTAGGCGGTGACACAGTAGGTGCCCGACCACTGGACGGCACAGGCGTAGGCGGCCTTGTCGATCCACTCCAGGACGCGTCCGCCGCTGACACCCTGGTTGCCTGCCATGAGTACGTCGGTGGGCGCGGCGAGGAAACGGAGGGTGACCCTCGGGGACTTGTGGTTGTTCGGCATGCGGACAGGCTTTCTCTGAACGAACTCTGGTGGTGTTCGGTGTTACCTTACTAGACTCGATCTATGCTGCCTTGCGAAGTTCTGGAGTGGGTGAAGGACCCGGTGGGCGTCGACAAGCCCCCGCGTGCCGCACTCGCCGACGCCGTCCGCACCACCGCCCGCACCCTGGCGAAGAAAGCGCCCGGGAAATCCGTCGAACTGCGCGTCCCGCCGTTCGTCGCCGTCCAGTGCATCGACGGCCCCGCGCACACGCGCGGCACCCCGCCCAACGTCTTCGAGACCGATCCGCTCACCTGGCTGCAGCTGGCCACCGGACAGATGCTTCTCGACGACGCCCTCGCCCGCGGCCTCGTCGACGCCTCCGGACCCCGGGTGGGGGAGGTGGCGGGGCTCCTGCCGGTCATTAGTGTGTGAGGACTTGAGAGACTACAGTGGTGGGCGTGGTAATTAAGGACCGTTCCCGGACCGATTCTGCCCCTCTCGCCCCGTTGGATGACCGCGGCGAGACCGAACCGCGCGAGGAGTGCGGAGTTTTCGGCGTCTGGGCCCCTGGCGAGGAAGTCGCCAAGCTGACCTACTTCGGCCTGTTCGCCCTGCAGCACCGCGGCCAGGAGGCCGCCGGCATCGCAGTCGGCGACGGCGAGCGCATCGTCGTGTTCAAGGACATGGGACTGGTGTCCCAGGTCTTCGACGAATCCATCCTGAGCTCCCTGCACGGCGACATCGCCCTCGGACACACCCGCTACTCCACCGCCGGTGGCAAGAAGTGGGAGAACGTCCAGCCGATGTTCCGCACCTCCCCCGACGGCACCGACGTCGCTCTCGGACACAACGGCAACCTGGTCAACCCCATCGAGCTGCGCCGGGAGGCCGTCGACCGCGGTCTCGGCGAGTTCGCGGGCGACACCGAGGAGGCGTGCTCCGACACCGCCGTCATCACCGCCCTGCTCGCCGACTCCGTCCGCGACGGCAAGACCGTCTTCGAGTCCGCGCAGGAGCTCCTGCCCAAGGTCAAGGGTGCCTTCTGCCTCACCTTCACCGACGGCAAGACCCTCTACGCCGCCCGTGACCCGCACGGCGTGCGCCCGCTCGTCCTCGGCCGCCTCGACCGCGGCTGGGTCATCGCCTCCGAGACGTGTGCCCTCGACATCGTCGGCGCCGCCTTCGTCCGCGAGATCGAGCCCGGTGAGCTCGTGGCCGTCGACGCCGCCGGTGTGCGCAGCGAGCGCTTCGCGGAGACCACCCACAAGGGCTGCATCTTCGAGTACGTCTACCTGGCGCGCCCCGACACGGTGATCCGCAAGCGCTCCGTCAACGCGACCCGCATCGAGATCGGCCGCCGTCTGGCGCGCGAGCACCCCGCCGAGGGTGACCTCGTCATCCCGGTGCCCGACTCCGGCACCCCGGCCGCCGTCGGCTACGCCCGCGAATCGGGCATCCCCTTCGGCCAGGGCCTGGTGAAGAACGCCTACGTCGGCCGCACCTTCATCCAGCCGTCCCAGACCCTGCGCCAGCTGGGCATCCGCCTCAAGCTCAACCCGCTGAAGCAGGTCATCGCCGGGAAGAAGCTCATCGTGGTGGACGACTCCATCGTCCGCGGCAACACCCAGCGCGCGCTCATCCGCATGCTGCGTGAGGCCGGCGCCGCCGAGGTGCACGTCCGGATCGCCTCCCCGCCGGTGAAGTGGCCGTGCTTCTACGGCATCGACTTCGCCAGCCCGGGTGAGCTCATCGCCAACGCGATCGCCGGCGACGCCGCCAACGGCACCGCCGCGCTCACCGAGTCGATCTGCACCGCCATCGGCGCCGACTCCCTCGGCTTCGTCACCATCGACGAGATGGTGGAGGCCACCGAGCAGTCCCGCGACGAACTGTGCGTGGCCTGCTTCGACGGCAAATACCCGCTCGGCCTGCCCACGGGCAACAAGAACGCCGAGCTCGTGGCCACGATGCAGGCCAACTAGTACCTCCTGACAGAAAGAGACGTGAAGAACCCATGACCGACAACCAGGGTGCCTCCTACGCCGCCGCCGGAGTCGACATCGAGGCCGGCGACCGCGCCGTCGAGCTTTTCGCCCCGCTGGCCAAGCGTGCCACCCGGCCGGAGGTCCGCGGCGGACTCGGTGGCTTCGCCGGCCTCTTCGCGCTCGGCAAGTACAAGGAGCCGCTCCTGGCCGCCGGCTCCGACGGCGTGGGCACCAAGCTCGCCGTCGCCCAGGCCATGGACAAGCACGACACCATCGGCATCGACCTCGTCGCCATGTGCGTCGACGACCTCGTCGTCTGCGGTGCCGAGCCGCTGTTCCTGCAGGACTACATCGCCATCGGCAAGGTCGTCCCCGAGCATGTCGCGCAGATCGTCGCCGGCATCGCCGAGGGTTGCGTCCAGGCCGGTTGCGCCCTCCTCGGTGGCGAGACCGCCGAGCACCCCGGCGTCATGGAGCCGGGCCACTACGACGTCTCCGCCACCGCCGTCGGCGTCGTTGAGGCCGACGAGCTGCTCGGCCCCCACCTGGTGCGCTCCGGCGACATCATCATCGGCATGGCCTCCTCCGGCCTGCACTCCAACGGCTACTCCCTCGCCCGCCACGTCCTCCTGGAGAAGGCCGGCCTGCCGCTCGACGGCTACGTCGAGGAGCTGGGCCGCACCCTCGGTGAGGAGCTGCTCGAGCCGACCCGCATCTACGCCAAGGACTGCCTGGCCCTGGCCGCCGAGTGCCACGTCCGTACCTTCTGCCACGTCACCGGCGGTGGCCTGGCCGGCAACATGGAGCGCATCATCCCCGAGGGCCTGGTCGCCGAGATGAACCGCGCCACCTGGACCCCGGGCCAGATCTTCCGCACCATCGCCGACCTGGGCAAGGTCCCGCGCGAGGAGATGGAGAAGACCTTCAACATGGGTGTCGGTATGGTCGCCATCGTGTCCCCGGAGGACCGCGACCGCGCCCTGGCCATGCTCACCGCCCGTCACATCGACGCCTGGGAGCTCGGCACCGTCCGCGCCGCCACCGTCGGCGAGACCCAGCGCGCCATCCTCGGGGGCGAGCACCCCGGCTACTGACCGGCGCACGTTTCGCCGGGGGAACATGGCCCCCGGCACGACAAAGGCGCGGCACCTGTGACGGTGACCGCGCCTTTTGTCTGACCGGTGTCAGCGGCCGGAGTAGGACGCACCCTGCGGGTCGTCCTCATCCTCATCGGACCAGTCCGCGTACTCGGCGTACTGATCGTCCTGGTCGTCATCGACTCCAGCGTCATCGTAGGAACGGCGAGGACTCTGCGAAGCGAGTTCGCGCTGGAGTGAGTCCAGATCCATTTCGGGCGTGTTGTACTTGAGCTGGCGTGCAACCTTGGTCTGCTTTGCCTTTGCGCGACCGCGTCCCATGGCCTGACCCCCTTGAGGTATGTGAGGGCGATCCAGGGAATTCGGATGCCCCATCGGCTTTACGTCTGTGTGTATTCCTGAAGAACACAATAGCGTGAATGGTTGGAAAATGCCTCACCGGGTCGCTGAGCATGGCAATTGAGGGACAGATAGAGAAAAACACAAGATCACTGTGACGAATCCGGGGGTGGCCGGGGGTGGCGTCTGCGAAGTTGGCGAAGAAAGGTCGCCGACCGTTAGCGGGTGCTTAGCGACGCCCCCGCAGCCTCTCCACCGCCGCCCGGCCCGCCTGCTCACCGCGCTCCTCCGGCAGTGACGTCGGATCGACCATGACGGACACGTCCCCGACCTGCAGCTCCTGCTCCAGGGCCGAACGCTTGATCACGGCGAGCGCGACGGGGCCGAAGTCGCAGTCGTGGACGACGGTGCCCAACCGCCCCAGGGCCCGGCCGCCGGCGGGGCCGACGATGTCCGATCCGGGGGTGGGGGCCTCCGGTGCGGAACCGTCGAGCTGCAGCATGACGAGCACGCGCGGAGAGCGGCCCAGGTTCTCCACCCGGGCGACCGTCTCCTGGCCGCGGTAACAACCCTTATCCAGATGCACCGCCCCCGGGCGCTCCTCCCGGCCGATCCAGGCGGGCACCTCGTGGGGGATGGACTTGTCGTCGAGGTCGATGCCCCGCTCCGGTTCAAGGGCGCGCACGCGTTCGGCGGTGAAGGCCATGAGCCCCGCCAGCCGGACGCCCTCCGCCAAGAGGGCCTCGACCACCGCCACCAGGTCCGCGCGCGGAACCAGCAGGTCACGGCGCTGCATGGTGGTCCACGATCCCTCCCGCACCAGCACCCCCTCCGGCACCTCGACCGGCGCGCCCAGCAGGGTGAGCACCGCCAGATCCGCCTCCGCGATCTCCACCTGGGACCAGAAGATCATCTTCTGCAGGAACGACAGGAAGGACTCGAACTGCCCGGCCGGCAGGTCGAGGAGGAAGCCCTCCTCCGTGCGCAGGACATCGGCGTGGTGGAGGATATGGCCCTGGATGTCGAGGTCGAGGGCGGAGGCGGCGTAACCGACGGGGACGTCGAGAAGCTTCTGGGACAGCAGATTGTTGAGGAACTCGGCCGCGTCCGGGCCCGTCACCTGCGCCACCCGGCGGTGGGAGCGGTCGACGGTGATCGTGCCGGACTGCGCATGGCGCTGTTCCCCGAGCGGATCCCCGTAGTGCCAGGCGACGCCGGTGGCGTTGAGAAGCGTGTCGGTGTCCTGCAGGGCAGCGGCACCGGGTCGATCGAGCAGGGGGGAAGCGTACGTAGTGGAGGTCACACACCCGATGGTAGCCCGCGTTACGGGGCATAATGCAAGGATATGGACTCCTCCTCGCCCATCATCTACGTCGTCGAGCCCTACGGCGGGTCGATCCGGCGCCACAATTCGGCGCTGCCGCTCATCTACTGGGACGACGCCGCCGTGACCCGCGGTGACGGTGTCTTTGAGACCCTGCTCATCCGCGACGGCCACCCCGCCAACCTGCAGCGTCATCTGGATCGTTTCCGGGCGTCGGCACGCCTCTTGGAACTGCCCGAGCCCAACGGGGAAGACTGGATCGCCGCCACCCGGGAGGCCGTCACCGAGTGGTCGCAGCGCTCCGAGGAGGACGCGAAATGCGTCTGGACCTACACCCGCGGCCGCGAGACCACCGGCCATCCCAGCGCCTGGCTCACCCTGACACCTGTCGCGGATTCCGTGCTCAAGCAGCGGAAGAAGGGCGTCAAGGTGATGACCAGCCCCCGCGGCTTCAGCATCGACACCTCGCTCCCCGGCGTCGACGAGGCCACCGAGGGCGGTGACCCCAAGCCCGCCCCCTGGCTCACCGTCGGCGCCAAGACCCTCAACTACGCGGCGAACATGGCGGCCCTCCGCTACGCTCGCAGCCGCGGCTTCGACGACGTCATCTACGTCGACCCCGGCACCGGGCGAGTGCTCGAGGGGGCGACCTCGACCGTCATCACCGTCCGCTCCGGCGGCAAACTGCGCACCCCGGTCCCCGGCGGTGACATTCTCCCCGGCACCACCCAGGCCGCCCTGTTCGAGTATGCCGAGGAGGAGGGTTGGCGCTGCAAGGCCAAGGACATGACCGTCGAGCGGCTTCTCGACGCCGAGTCCGTCTGGCTCGTCTCCTCCGTCCGCGTCGCGGTGCGCGTCACCGAGATCGACGGTGTACCGCTGCCCGCCCCCGACAACGAGGACGAGGTCCGCGACCTCATCAACTCCGCGCTGGGCGCCGAATAAGCACCCGCTGCAGCTGGACCCAGGCGGCGGCCACCAGGAGCAGCAGGCCCACGACCAGCCAGAACAGCACCGGATCAGGTCATGGTCACTATCCGAGAAGGCCGCGTGAAACTGCAGGCGCTGTCCGCCACCACCGGTGTCACGGTGCCGAGCATCAAGTACTACTTGCGCGAGGGCCTGCTGCACCCCGGGGTGAAGAAGAACGCGACGACTGCCGTCTACGACGACACCCACCGCGCCCGACTCGATCTCATCCAGGCGCTGCGGCAGATCGTCGGCACGCCGGTCGGTGAGATCCGCCGACTGATCACACTCATCGACACCCCCGCCCCGGTCATCGACATCATGAGCGCCGCCCAGGCGCTGGGTGCGGCGGCCGTGTTCCCCGGCGATGATGATGAAACGGGTCAGCCCGCGCAGGAACTCGTTGCTCATCTGCTGCGCGACCGGGGCTGGCCGGATCGCGCGTCAGCAGCGCGGCGGGGTGTGGAGAAGCTCCTCACCGAGATGGCCGCCGAGGGCTACCTGCCCGCCGTCGACTACCTGGAGGACCTCACCCGGATCATCGACGAGCTCAGCGCCCTCGACCTCGGAACCACCGTCCCGCCGGGTGCCGGCGACGGGCCGGGTGACCTCGACCGCCTGGCGATGCGCGTCGCCGTCGGGACCTACCGCCATTCGCGGCTGCTCGTGGCGCTGCTGCAGCTGGGGCACGCCTCCCACAGCATCCGCCGCTACGATCCGCAGGCCTAGCCTGCGATGCGGGTGAGCTGCGCCGACATGCGCGGGCGCATCTCACCGTCGACGAGGCGCTCGTCGACCCAGCCGAGATCGTTGTTCGGCATGAGGCCGTAGAGGCGCTTGCCCGGGCCGAGCGTGGCGGAGCAGCTCGACGTCACCATCGTCGAGGCGGTCTCGATCTGCCAGGCGCGCTCGTTGACCGGCTCGCCGTAGAAGATCTCCGCGACACCGGTCGAGTGGGTGCATACGACCTCGATCTCGTCCTGCAGGGAAATGCGCCAGAAACCGGACTCGCGGTGGTCGGGGCCGACCGGGTTGCCCTCGGTGTCGATCTTCCACACGCGGGACTCGTAGGTGAGGTAGTTCTCGCCGTCGTGGGCGAAGATGAGCTGCTGGCCGAAGGTGTACTGGCCCTCGCCCGGCATGTCGGCCTGGCCCTCACCGCGCCACACGCCGACCAGCGGCAGCAGCGCCAGGAGTCCGTCGTGGATGTTCGGGCCGTGGCGGAGGTTGGCGGTGTCGTCGGGCAGCGGGATCTCACCGAGGTCGAGCGGCGGAATGTTGCGGTGCGCGGTGTTCTTCGCCTGCTCGGCGGCCAGGTTGACGGCGTCGCTGCCGCTCAGGCCGGGGGTCTGCTCGGGGTGCTGGGCGGGGGAGTCGGCGGCCGCGGCGGCGTCGCCGGGGGTGTCGGACGGGGTGTTCTTCGGCTGCTCAGTCATGGGATACAGCCTAGACGGGGCGGTGGCGCGTGCGCACGTACCCCTTTGTGTTCCGGCGCCCTCCGGCGACCTGGGCTTTTCCCCGGGCCGTCTCCACAAACGGGTACGCCACAACGCGGGCGCCGTCCAGCGGAGACAGCGGTGCCCCGGCTAGGCTGAACTTCCGTGCGCGTCCTGTTGATAGCGAACCCGAACTCCACCAGCCAGAGCGCCGGCCTGTTCCGCCGGATCATCCCGCTCCTGCGCTCGGTGGAGGGGTTGCGCCTCACCGGTCGCTTCACCCATCACCCCGGTCACGCGGAGGAGATCTGCACCGGCCTGACCAGGGATGATGTGGATCTGGTCGTGGTCGTCGGCGGGGACGGCACCGTCAACGAGGCCCTCAACGGGATGCTCGGACCGGTGGGGGAGGACACCCCGGAGGCCGCCGACCTGCCGGCCCTGGCGGTCATCCCCACCGGCTCGGCCAACGTGTTCACCCGCGCCCTGGGCTTCCCGCCCGACCCGGTGGCCGCCACGGCGATGCTCGCCTCCCTCATCCGCGCGGACCTGCGCCGCACCATCTGCCTGGGGACGTGGAACGAGCGGTGGTTCGCGGTCAACGCCGGCTTCGGGATGGACGCCGATGTGGTCGCCCGCGTCGACGAGGCCCGCACCCTGGGGTTTGCGGCCACACCCCTGCGCTACCTGGCCGTGTGCCTGCTGGTGTGGACCCGTGCGCAGCTGCGTCCCCCGCGGATCGACGTCACCGCCACCGCCCCCGACAGCCGGACGCTCTCCCTGCAGCGTGTGCCCCTGTTCGTCGCCTCGAACACCAACCCGTGGACCTTCCTCGGGCCTCTGCCGGTGGTGACCAACCCGCGCAACTCCTTCGATCGCGGCCTGGGGCTGTTCGGTCTCACCAGTCTGCAGGGTCTGCGGGGAGCGGCGAGCATGCTCCACCTCATCGGTTTCGGCCACCGGACGGTCATCGAGGACTGGATCCGGGGCCGTACCGTCCAGTTCGACGACGCCTCCGAGGTGCTCCTCGAGTGCCCGGAGCCGCAGCCCTTCCAGGCGGACGGCGAGTACGAGGGCGAGTTCGCCCGCGCGCACCTGGGCAGCCGCCGGGATGTCGTCGAGGTGTATGCCCCGCGGCAGGCCTACCCGGTGGCCTCACGCACGTGGCGGCAGGTGGTCCGCGACGTGTTCCGGATCCACTAGTCCCCGGTCACCTCGACGGGGGAGAGCGCGGACATCGCGACGGAGACGTTGAAGCGCTGCGCCTCGAAGAAGATGGAGCCGCCGGACATGTTGACGGTGCTGGCGCGGCCGGCGAGCGGGAGCTTACGGGTGTCGAGGGTGAGCGTGAAGGCGTCGCGGACGGCCTGTGCCTCCTCATCGGTCTGGTCGGCGGGGGCGTCGACGAGCTCGCGGGGGGTCATGCGGAATTCGTCGCCCACCAGCCGCAGGTCGACGATGACGGTGGAGGGTTCACGCTGGTGGAAGGGGGTGCCGGTGAGCTGGGCCTCGGCGGCGACACCGCCGGCGGGGGAGATGTCGTAGGGGTGGGAGATGTCGAGGTCGGTCATGTCGAGCAGCCTGCCGAGCGCCACCCCGTCGAGGCGGATGGTGCGGGTGAAGGAGCGGGCGGGGGCACCGGAGATGTCGCCGGTGAGCACCTGGTCGCGGGTGACCTGCACCTCGGTGAGGCGGGTCTGCGCGTTGACCATGCCGAGCTCGGCGACGTCGACGTCCAGGGCGTGGACGCTGATCGAGGGGATCTCACCCGTGGCCAGCGCCGCGAGATACGGGACGCCGTCGACGTTGACACGGGGGCTGACGTCCAGGCGGGCCGCCTCCTCGACGTCCCGGGAGATGGCGCGTTCCACCCGGGAGGCCGCGATGCTGTCGACGAGCCATCCGGCGCCGACCAGGACGGCGAGGACGGTGACGATGATCAGCGGCAGACGAGGAACGTACACCTTTATATATGTACCAGCGTTACGCTGGGGTCCATGACGATCCAGCCGATTGACCTGACCGCTGACCCGGTACGTGCCGCCGCCGTCCGGACGTTGCTTGCCGACGCCGCCCGCGTCGACGGTGTCGATCCCTTCTCCGAGCAGTTCCTCCTCGGTCTTGACGATGCGCGTCGCGGGCACCGGCATCTCGTCGCCCTCGACGGTGACGAGGTGCAGGGCATCGCCGCCGGCGACGGTTCCTCGTGGGAGCTGACCGTGGCCCCTGCCCATCGACGCCGGGGCATCGGCACCGCCCTGCTGGAGGCCGTCGGAGGGGATGATGTGTGGGCCCACGGGAATCTGCCGGCCGCCCGGGCGCTGGCGCAGGGGCAGGGCCGGGAGATGACCCGCCGTCTGCTGGTCATGGCGGTGGAGGGGGACGCGCTGCGGGCGGCCGCCGGGTTCACGGCACCGGAGGGCGTCGAGGCGCTGGATCTGCCCACCGCGGTGGAACGCCACGGCCGTGACGTGGTCGAGGAGGCGTGGCTGGAGGCCAACAACGACGCCTTCTCCTGGCACCCGGAGCAGGGTGGATGGGACCGTGAGCGGCTGACCCGGGCGCAGGAGGTCGACTGGTTCGCGGCGGAGGACGTCCTCTTCCTGTGGGCGGAGGGGGAGCCTGAACTGGCTGGATTCCACTGGACGAAGTGGCACACCGAGGAGGACCCCGCGTTCGGTGAGGTCTACGTCGTGGGCCTGGCGTCCGGCTACCGGGGCCGGGGTCTGGGAGGACCGCTGCTGCAGCTGGGGCTGGAGCACATGGTGTCCAAGGGGGCCGGGAAGGTGATCCTCTACGTGGAGGCGGACAACGCCCCGGCCGTGAAGGTGTACGAGGATCTCGGATTCCACGTTTCTGAGGAACACGTCGTGTGGAGCCTGGGATAGTTAACAATCACCTGGGAAGTGTGATCCATAGCCCACTTTCGGGTGACAGGACTTACAAAATACCCGGTCAGAGCGAAAAGTTCTCGTAATGCTCGACAACTGTTAACTCGTTGTTCACGAAACCTGACCACTCCGGTTAACCAGGGGGCCCTAGCTTTAGTGGACGTGAGCAACAACGCTGCCTGCTCCCGGTGTGTAGACACTGAGAGCAGGCTGGATTAATGGGACACCTGACTGGTTCCATGTGTTGCTCGGACCACCACACTGACTGATCTGTACCGGAAAGGTTCTCCCGTGATCCGTAACTTCAAGCGCACCGCTGCCATCCTCGGCGTCGTCGCCGCCGGCTCCGCCGCTCTCGTCGCCTGTGGCGACTCCGACAACGGCTCTGCCGACACCGACACCACCGCCACCACCGCTGCTGAGGGCGGCGAGGGCGCGGAGGGCACCACCGACGGCCTCTCCGGCACCTCCGGTCAGCTGGTCGCTGAGGGTGCTTCCTCCCAGCAGAACGCCATGAACTACTTCGGCCAGAAGTACCAGGAGGCCGTCTCCGGCGCCTCCCTGGCCTACAACGCCACCGGTTCCGGTGCAGGCCGCACCAACTTCATCGGCGGCCAGGTCATGTTCGCCGGTTCCGACTCCCCGCTGTCCGACGATCAGGTCGAGCCGGCCGCAGAGCGTTGCGGTGGCAACGAGGCATGGCACCTGCCGTTCGTCATCGGCCCGGTCGCCATCGCCTACAACCTCGAGGGTGTCGAGGACCTCAACCTCAGCGTCGACACCGTCGCCAAGATCTTCAAGGGCGAGATCACCAAGTGGAACGACGAGGCCATCGCCGCCGAGAACGAGGGCGTCGAGCTTCCGGACACCGACATCTCGGTCGTCTACCGCTCCGACGAGTCCGGCACCACCGACAACTTCCAGAAGTTCCTCGGTGCCGCCACCGACATCTGGGAGACCGAGGGTCAGGTCTTCCCGTCCGAGGTCGGCGAGGGCGCCAACGGCTCCAACGGTGTCGCCTCCCAGGTCACCGCCATCGACGGCGGCATCACCTACGTCGAGTCCGGCTTTGCCGAGCAGCAGGGCCTGGGCATCGCCAACCTGGACTTCGGTGCCGGCCCGGTCGAGCTCAACAAGGAGTCCGTGGGCGTCGCCCTGGACAACCTGCAGTTCGCTTCCGAGGGCCACGACATGGTCGTCGACACCGAGGCTCTCTTCGGCTCCGACGCCGAGGGCGCCTACCCGCTCATCCTGACCACCTACGAGATCGTCTGCTCGGCCGGCTACGACGAGTCGACCTCCGCCATGGTCAAGGACTTCCTCAAGGTTGCTCTGGACTCCCAGGACGAGCAGCTCCAGGAGCTGGGCTACATCCCGGTTACCGGTGCCCACGCTGAGCGCCTGGCTGAGGCCGTCGACGCAATCCAGTAACAACCCTGGGGCCTGACCGGGTGATGTTCATCACCCGGGAGGGCGTCCGGACCGCCCCAATGTGGCTGCGGTCAAACATGAAAGCAGCCCCCGTGAGCGATCTGCCATCGGGGGCGCTGTCACGTCCTGAGCACTTGTTTCGGGGCGCGACACACTAACCGTCATATCCCTTTCTTTCGAAGGATCTACGCCTTATGGCAAGCAACCGACCGACCACGGATGAGCAGGTGACCGCGGCCGACCAGCCGATCACCAACTCCGTGGGCACCATCGGCACCACGCAGCAGCCTGATGCCCCGGATCACTCGGACATCAAGGCCTCCGGTGGCGTCAAGCGTCCCGGTGACCGCATCTTCGAGTTCCTCTCCACCGCCTCCGCGACCCTGATCACCGTCCTCATCGCGGCGATCGGCCTCTTCCTGATCTGGCGTGCGGTCCCGTCCCTCAACCGCAACGCCGAAGGCTGGATGGGTTTCTTCACCTACACCGGCCCGTGGAACACCTCCAACACCGAGGCGATGCTTTTCGGTATCCCGAACCTGTTCGCGGTCACCGTCCTCATCTCCGTTGTCGCACTGCTCATCGCCATGCCGGTCGCCCTCGGTATCGCGATCTTCCTGTCGAACTACGCCCCGAAGCGCGCCGTCAAGCCGCTCGGTTACCTCGTCGACATGCTCGCCGCGGTCCCGTCGATCGTCTACGGTCTGTGGGGTTGGCAGGTGCTCGGCCCGGCACTGTCCGGCTTCTACGAGTGGGTCCACGGCTGGGGCGGCAACTTCTTCCTGTTCGCCACCTACGCCAACTCCCCGTCGTTCGCCACCGGCCGCAACATCCTCACCGGCGGCATCGTCCTGGCCGTGATGATCCTCCCGGTCATCGCCGCCACCGCCCGCGAGGTCTTCGTCCAGACCCCGCGCGGCCAGATCGAGGCCGCCCTGGCCCTCGGCGCCACCCGCTGGGAGGTCGTCCGCATGACCGTGCTGCCGTTCGGTCTCTCCGGTTACATCTCCGGCTCCATGCTGGGCCTGGGTCGTGCGCTCGGTGAGACCATGGCTCTGTACATGGTCGTCTCGCCGTCCTCGGCCTTCCGCTTCTCGCTGTTCGACGGTGGCACCACCTTCGCCACCGCCATCGCGAACGCCGCCCCCGAGTTCAACAACGACATTCAGGCGGGTGCCTACATCGCCGCCGGTCTGGTGCTGTTCCTCCTGACCTTCGTCGTGAACTCCATCGCCCGTGCCCTCGTGGCCAAGAAGTAGACGGAGGAAAACAATGACCGACAACGTCAACACCGTCACCCCGACTGCCACCGCACTGGGCTCCGGCAGCTCCTTCACCCACATCTCCCAGTCCCGCAAGACCACCAACACCGTGGCCACCGTCCTGGTGTACGCCACCATGGCCCTGGCCATGGTCCCGCTGGTGTGGGTGCTGTGGACCGTCATCGCCCGCGGTATCTCCCCGATCCTCAACGCCGCCTGGTGGACCGAGTCCCAGGCCTCCGTGCTGTACCACACCGCCGGTGGTGGTGCGGCCCACGCCATCGTCGGTACGCTCATGCAGACCGCGATCGCCTCGGCCCTGTCCGTCCCGATCGGCATCTTCACCGCGATCTACCTGGTCGAGTACGCCAACGGCAACCGCCTCGGCCGCATGACCACCTTCATGGTCGACATCCTCACCGGTGTCCCGTCGATCGTCGCCGCACTGTTCATCTTCACCACCTGGATCACCCTCTTCGGGTTCCAGCGTTCCGGCATGGCCGTCGCTCTGTCGCTGGTGCTGCTCATGGTGCCCGTCGTCGTCCGTAACACCGAGGAGATGCTCCGCGTGGTCCCGATGGACCTGCGCGAGGCCTCCTACGCGCTGGGTGTGCCCAAGTGGAAGACGATCGCCAAGATCGTCCTCCCGACGGCACTGTCCGGCATCGTCACCGGCATCATGCTGTCCATCGCCCGCGTCATGGGCGAGTCCGCCCCGGTCCTCATCCTCGTGGGTTCCACCCAGGCGATGAACCTCGACGCCATGACCGGCCCGCAGTCCTCCCTGCCGCTGATGATGCTCGACATGTACAAGGCCGGTACCTCGCCGGCGGTCCTCGACAAGCTGTGGGGCGCCGCCCTCACCCTGGTCCTCATCATCGCGCTGCTGAACATCGGCGCGCGCCTGATCTCCGCCAAGTTCTCGGTCAAGCAGTAGCTTCGGCCCGTCGATAAGCAAGAAACAAGGAGTTACTGATGTCCAAGCTCGAACTCAACGACGTCAACATCTACTACGGCGACTTCCACGCCGTGCAGAACGTCAACCTGCAGATCCCGGCCCAGGCCGTCACCGCATTCATCGGCCCGTCCGGCTGCGGTAAGTCCACCGTTCTCCGTACCCTCAACCGCATGCACGAGGTCATCCCGGGCGCCTACGTCAAGGGTGAGATCCTCCTCGACGGTGAGGACATCTACGGTTCCAAGGTCGACCCGGTCTCCGTGCGCAACACCATCGGCATGGTGTTCCAGAAGGCCAACCCGTTCCCGACCATGTCCATCGAGGACAACGTCGTCGCCGGACTCAAGCTCTCCGGCGAGAAGAACAAGAAGAAGCTCAAGGAGGTCGCGGAGAAGTCCCTGCGCGGCGCCAACCTGTGGGAGGAGGTCAAGGACCGCCTCGACAAGCCGGGTGGCGGCCTCTCCGGTGGTCAGCAGCAGCGTCTGTGCATCGCCCGCGCCATCGCCGTCGAGCCGGAGGTGCTCCTCATGGATGAGCCCTGCTCCGCTCTCGACCCGATCTCGACCCTCGCCGTGGAGGACCTCATCCACGAGCTCAAGGAAGAGTTCACCATCGTCATCGTGACCCACAACATGCAGCAGGCTGCCCGTGTGTCCGACAAGACCGCCTTCTACTCCCTCGAGGCCACCGGCAAGCCGGGCCGCCTCGTCGAGTTCGGTGACACGAAGAAGATCTTCGAGAACCCGGACCAGAAGGAGACCGAGGACTACATCGCCGGCCGCTTCGGATAAGCAGCCCACGCCCCACCCCGCTCCTGGTCCGAGCAACCCACAGTCAACCCGCAGGCCCGCCGTGCAGCACGCACGGTGGGCCTGCGGGCTTCCCTCTGCCTACACTGGGCCCGGAAGTATTGAACCGGGTAAAATAGGAGGAAATATGGGGCAGGGAGCAGACACCGTCAGGCTGGCAGGGCACCCGCCCCGGGACCTGGCCACCGTGCTGCAGGGGGCGAAGCGCTGCCCCGTGGTGCACACCGGCGAGGGTGACGTGGTGATCACCGGACATCCCGAGGTCGTGGCCGCGGCGGGGGATCCGGCCGTGTTCAGTTCCCGGGTGTCCTCCCATCTTCAGTTGCCCAACGGACTCGACGGGGAGGAGCACGCCCGCTGGCGGGCGCTCATCGAGCGGTACCTGGAACGCGGGGTCGTCGATAAGCGGGGGCCGGAGTTCCGGGAGGCGGCGCGCACCGTGATCGCCGAGAGCCTGCCCGGGCCTCGGGGTGAGGTCGATGCCGTCACTGATCTGGGTACCCGCTACGCGGTACGCGCGATGACCACCTGGCTCGGCTGGCCACGGGAACTCGAAGGCCGGCTCGTCGCCTGGGTGGGGGACAACGCCGCCGCGACGCGGTCCGGGGACCGCGCGCGGACCGCCGCAGTGGCCGCGGACTTCGACCGGATCATCACCGCCGTCGTAGAACCGCGGCTCACGGACGACACCACCGCCGAGGGGGACGTCACCCGGCAGCTGATCACCGACACCAACTTCGGGCGGCCGCTGCACCGGGAGGAGATCGTCTCCGTCCTGCGCAACTGGACCGGCGGCGACCTCAGCTCCATGGCCCTGTGCATCGGCGTGATCCTCCACCGGCTGTCCACGGACACCGCCCTGCAGGAGCACCTGCGATTCGGCGTGCCGCAGGCGGAGTTCGAGGCGATCATCGACGAGATCCTGCGGTTGGACAGCCCGTTCGTCTCCAACCGGCGGGTCACCACCCGCCCCGTGACCATCGGTGGGGTGGACCTGCCGGAGGGGCAACGCGTGCGGCTGCACTGGACCGCCGCGAACCTCGATCCGGCGGCGTTCGGGGAGCCGGGGGAGTTCCGGCCAGACACCCACGCCGCCGCGAACCTCGTGTGGGGGACCGGCCCCCATGTGTGCCCGGGCCGGGCGCTGTCCATGGTGGAGATGCGGGCGTTCCTCGACGAACTGCTGGCGGCGGCGGTCGTGCGCCCGGGATCCGGCCCCGGAACACGGGCGACGCACCCGGTCGGCGGCTGGGAGAGCCTGCCGGTGCACCTGGAGCGGTGCTGACTACCCGGCGGGCGGGGGGCGGTGGCCGCGGTCGGAGAACTGGCGCTCCAGCTCGGCGAAGCGGGCGGCGATGTCGGCGTCGGCGCGGTCGCGCTCCTGCTTCTCGGTGTACTCGTCCGGGGTGAGGCCGGAGGTGAGGTAGACAATGCGGGCGGCGACGTTGACGCAGTGGTCGGCGTAGCGCTCGTAGTAGCGGGAGAGCAGGGCGACGTCGACGGCCTCGCGGGTGGTGTGCTCCCACTCGCGCATGGTGAGCATGGTGAGCATGTACTCGTTGAGGTCGTCGATGGCGTCGTCGTCCTCGTTGAGGACGAGGGCGACGTCGGCGTTGGGGTCGACGAGGATGTCGCGGGTCTTCTCGCCCATCTCCTCGACGAGGCGGGCCATCTCCTTGAAGTAGCCGAGGAGCTGCACCGGGATGGCGTGCTCCGGGTGGCGGCGGCGGGCGGCCTTGGCGATGTGAATGGCCAGGGCGGCCATGCGGTCGAAGTCCTCGACGATGTAGATGGAGGAGACGACCTGGCGGAGGTCGCGGGCGACCGGGCCCTCGAGGGCGAGGAGCTGGACGGCGCGGTCCTCGCAGCGCGTGCGGATCTCCTCGAGCGGCTCGGCGCAGGAGATGGCGTCCTCGGCGGGCTCGAGGGCGGCGTCGAGAAGCGCGGCGGAGGCATTGGTCATGATCGAACGCACCGTGTCGCACATGACGATGAGGTCATGGGCGAAGTTGTCCAGATGTTCCCGGTAAGCGATACGCATAAGACCCATCTTAAGGTGCACGAAACGGTTCCGCCGGGTCAGGCGAACCTAAAAGACATGAAATTGGAAATCACTAACCGGATCAACCACCGGAATGCATGATCTCCGCGCCGTCCGGGACGGTCGCGTCCTCCGGGTCGTCGAGCCACCCGTCGGGAAGCGCGACCTTGGAGGGGGAGCCCTGGCGGCCGCGGGCACCGTCGGAATCCTCGGCGACCGCCGCCGAGTCGGCCCACGGTGCGAGCAGCTCGCGCAGCTCCGCCAGTGTGGACACGCGGGCCAGGTTCGAGCGGACCTCACCGCCGACGGGGAAGCCGCGCAGGTACCAGCCCATGTGCTTGCGCAGGTCACGGCAGGCGTGCTGTTCACCGTCGTGCTCGGCGAGGAGCTCGGCGTGGCGCATGATGATGCGTGTGACCTCCCCGAGGGTGGGGGTGGGCGGCAGCGGCTCCCCGCGCAGCTCGGCGGAGAGCTCGGCGAACAGCCACGGGCGGCCGAGGCAGCCGCGGCCGACGACCACGCCGTCGCAACCGGTCTCGTCCATCATGCGGCGCGCGTCGGCTGCGGCGAAGATGTCGCCGTTGCCCAGGACGGGGATGCCGGAGCCGCGCAGGTGCTCGACGAGGGCGGTGATCTGCGACCAGTCGGCCTCACCGGAGTAGCGCTGGGCGGCGGTGCGGGCGTGGAGCGCCACGGCGGCCGCGCCCTCCTCGACCGCGATGCGGCCGGCGTCGAGATGCGTGTGGTGCTCGTCGTCGATGCCGACGCGGAACTTCACGGTCACCGGAATGTCTGTACCTTCGGTGGCGCGGACGGCGGCGGCGACGATGTTGCCGAAGAGGCGCCGCTTGTAGGGGATGGCCGAGCCGCCGCCCTTGCGGGTGACCTTCGGGACGGGGCAGCCGAAGTTCATGTCGATGTGGTCGGCCATGTTCTCGTCGACTATCATCTTCGCGGCCCGGTACGTGTACTCCGGGTCGGTGGTGTACAGCTGCATGCTCCGGGGGTTCTCGTCCGGGGCGAAGGTGGTCATGTGGAGGGTCTTCTCGTTGCGTTCGACGAGTGCTCGGGCGGTGATCATCTCGCAGACGTAGAGGCCGGAGACGGTGCCGGTCTTCTCGATCTCCTGCTCCCGGCACAGCGTGCGGAACGCCACGTTGGTCACGCCGGCCATGGGGGCCAGGACCACGGGGGAGTTCAGGGTCAGGGAGCCGATGTTCACAGTCACACCGCCATTCTCCCCCGCGGGGGTGGCGGGAACCAAACAACTCCGGGGTTCTCCCCGCAGTTTCCCCAGGAGGTGCCGTACGATTAACACAGTTGCGTGCTTTGCGGCGGCGTCACGCCATTTCCGCTAATGTGGTCACCGTAACTAAATGGCTCCTGTGTAACCGACACGACACTCGTGCGTGCGGTGCGGGTGCCGTACGACAACTCTCACAGACACTGCGGGCCCGCCACCGGAACGTGTGGCCCGGTAATCAGGAGGAACTTACATGTCCGATCGCATCGCCAACGACCTGCTCCGCGGCAAGGTCATGTCCGCCGACGAGGCAGCCCAGTTCATCGACAACGGTGACATCGTGGGTATGTCCGGCTTCACCGGCGCTGCCTACCCGAAGGCCATTCCGACCGCCATCGCCAACCGTGCGAAGGAGGCTCAGTCCAAGGGCGACGAGTACAAGGTGGACATCCTCACCGGTGCCTCCACGGCCCCGGACTGTGACGGTGTCATGGCTGAGGCAGGTGCGATCCGCTACCGCATGCCGTACCAGTCCGATCCGACCATGCGTAACGCCATCAACGCCGGCGAGATGAAGTACCAGGACATCCACCTGTCCCACTCCGGCCAGCAGGTCGAGCACGGCTTCTTCGGCAAGAACATCGACGTCGCCGTCGTCGAGGCCACCCGCATCACCGAGGAGGGCTACCTCATCCCGTCCTCCGGTGTCGGTAACAACGTCGACTACCTCGACTCCGCACGCAAGATCATCATCGAGGTCAACGAGTGGCAGTCCCTCGACCTCGAGGGCATGGCCGACGTCTACCGCATCCAGCACCTGCCGAACCGCACCCCGATCCCGATCATCAACTCCGGTGACCGCATCGGCAAGACCTACATCGACATCGACATCGACAAGGTCGTCGCCGTCGTCGAGACCAACGCCCCGGACCGCAACGCGCCGTTCAAGCCGATCGACGACATCTCCAAGAAGATCGCCGGCTACTTCCTCGACTTCCTCGAGGGTGAGGTCAAGGCCGGTCGCCTGGCGTACGACAACTACATCATGCAGTCCGGTGTCGGTAACGTCCCGAACGCCGTGATGGCCGGTCTGCTGGACTCCAAGTTCGAGAAGATCGAGGCCTACACCGAGGTCATCCAGGACGGCATGGTCGACCTCATCGACGCCGGCAAGATGACCGTCGCGTCCGCCACCTCCTTCTCCCTCTCCCCGGAGTACGCCGAGAAGATGAACGAGGAGGCCAAGCGCTACCGCGAGCACATCATCCTGCGCCCGCTGCAGGTCTCCAACCACCCGGAGGTCATCCGCCGCGTCGGCCTGATCTCCTCCAACGGCATGATCGAGGCCGACATCTACGGCAACATCAACTCCACCCACGTGGCCGGCTCCCGCATCATGAACGGTATCGGCGGCTCGGGCGACTTCACCCGTAACGCCCGCATCTCCACCTTCATCTCCCCGTCGGACGCCAAGGGCGGCGACATCTCCGCGATCGTCCCCTTCGCCTCCCACATCGACCACACCGAGCACGACGCCATGGTCGTCATCACCGAGCACGGTGTCGCCGACCTGCGTGGCCTGGCTCCGCGTGACCGCGTCGCCAAGATGATCGCTGTCGCCCACCCGGATTACCGCCCGCTGCTCGAGGAGTACGTC
Source organism: Corynebacterium pollutisoli (assembly GCF_900177745.1). Classification (GTDB taxonomy): domain Bacteria; phylum Actinomycetota; class Actinomycetes; order Mycobacteriales; family Mycobacteriaceae; genus Corynebacterium; species Corynebacterium pollutisoli. The sequence continues at coordinate 57,170 of NZ_FXAR01000010.1, forward strand.
GAGCGCGCCAACGCCGGCAAGTTCCAGCAGACCCCGCACGATCTCGCGACCGCGCTGTCCTTCCACCAGCGCTTCCTCGAGACCGGCTCCATGAAGCAGAACTAGACCCCTGCTTATCGACGATCCCCCGTCGCCCGCCTCACCGCGGACGACGGGGGATCGGTCGTTCTACTCGGGCCGGAAGATCTGCCCCTGCGCCGCGGCCCAGGCGACGCGGCCGACGGCCCCGAGGACGATACCGGTGGCGGCGACGAGCGCGATGATCCCGAGGGCCGTGTGGAACCCGGAGCCGGTGGCCCCGGCCATCGCGACCGTCACGGTGGCGACGGTGGCCACGGGGAAGGTGTAGGCGAGGATCGGCAGGGAGAAGGGGAGCCTCATCAGGCGGGGCACCTGGGTGAGCAGCAGCAGGGCGAAGAACACGGCGGTGGCGTGGGGGACGATCCCCACCGGGTCGGCGAGGGAGCCGGTGAGTGACTGCCACGACAGTGCGACGACCGACGGCGGCGCGAGGAACGCGGCCAGGCCCTCGAGCGCGAGAGGGGCACCGAAGACGTCACCGACGAAGCGGGAGTACTCACTCCAGTTCATGCCGAACTGGAACTCCTGCACGATGCCCGTCACCACGCCCATGGCGAAGTTGATGAGGAAGAGGGTGCCGAAGAAACGCGTGGCCCGGTACCAGTGCTCCCTCCCCGTGACGTGCCAGGCGGTCTGCATGGCCGCCACCAGCGGGGCCAGGCCGATGGTGAGCGGGACGAAAATGAAGTGGTAGACGGTGGTGATGCCGAACTGCCACCGTGAGACATCGACGAGATCCAGTTCCACAGGAGAGCCTTTCCCGGCCGACACGACGATAGACCCACTTGTGGTGGGCCCGACCCTGGCATGCCGGTCGCGGTGAATAAAATGCGGGGTTACTGACCTAGTCGGACAGGTACCCGTGGAACGTTCCTGCTTCGTGACCGACATCTCAAACTTTCGGATGTTCCCGCAGGAGAGGGCCTGGTTTCTGTGTGTGGGGGAGCGGGCGCTAGTATTTGTCCCACGGGCCTCTAGCTCAGTTGGTAGAGCTACGGACTTTTAATCCGCAGGTCGTGGGTTCGAGCCCCACGGGGCCCACCGGTGACAGGCCGGGGAACGGAGGGTCGTTCCCCGGCCTTGTCGTCATACCTCGGGGTTCCCACGTGCATATGGGCGGGCCCTTTGCGTTGTCCCAGGTAGCGGTTGGGGTCCGGAGAAATCCGCGTGGGAACACCGAGGGGGAGTCAGGCCCGGAGATCGCGGCGTCGGAAAGCTCCCGCCCCGAGGAACGCCAGCGCCAGCCCCGCCACGGCGAGCACCGCCACCCCGGTCCACGCGACGTCCGTCGCCGGGTGCTGGCCGACGTGCCCGAAGGGGGAGAGGTTGAGCCACGTCTGACTGAGTCCCAGAATCGGGCCGAAGAAGCTGAGCAGCGTGCCGCCGACGAACACCACCCACACCGCGCCGAGCGCCCGCGGCACGAGCCCGTACAGGGCCGTCGCCAGGCCGAGGAGGAACCACACGGGGGCGAACTGCACGGTGTGCCCGAGGAGGGTGGGGAGGAGGAGTGACCGGTCGCCGGTGACGAGCACCGCCCCGAGTCCCTCGCCGAGGCCGGCCAACGCGCTCAGCCACAGCACGCCGGCCCCGGCCACGCCCACCCAGGACAGCACCCACTCCCGGTGTCCCACCGCCGTCGCCAGGATCGCCTCGGTGTGTCCGCCGGCCTCCTGGGCGCGCAGCGACTGCACCGCGAGGATGGCGAACACCGACAGGATGACGCCGAAGTACACGGACATGAAGCCGAGGTAGCCGTCGACGATCGCCTCGCCGCCGCCCATGACGGCGAGCATCTCCGCCGGCAGGGTGTCGGCGATGTCGGCCATGAGGTCGGTGAAGGCGCCGAGCAGCAGCCCGGTGAGCAGCATCGCGACGGACCAGCCGCGGAGGGACCCCCGCTGGAGTCGGTACGCGAGGGCGACGGGCGACCCCAGCCACGCCGGCGCGTGCGCGCGCCCGGGGCGGTCCCCCAGCACTCCGGCCCCGAGGTCGCGCCGGGCCCGCAGCGTGTACCCGAGCGCCACCCCCGCAGCCGCGAACAGCAGCGGGAACGCCAGCGGCCACCACCGGTCGTGGGTGTAGGGCGCGGTGTGCTGCGCCCAGCCCAGGGGGGACAGCCAGGACAGCCACGCCAGGTCCCCTCCCTGGGCCCGGGACATGTCGCCCAGGCCGCGGATGAGGAACGCCCCGGCCAGCACCACCCCGGCCAGGGAGGTGCACGTGCGGGAGTAGGGGGAGAGCTGTGCGGTGGTGGCCGCCACCCCGGCGAAGGCGATGCCCACCGCGGCGATGGATGAGGTGAACAGCAGCGTCGACGCCCCGCCCGAGTCGACGGGCGCGGCCAGGATGACCCCGGCCATGAGCCCGGCAGTCACCACGTTCATCCCCACCGCGAGGAGGAGGGCCGCCGTCAGAGGGGCGTGGCGGCCGATGGCCCCGGCCAGGGTGAGCTCCGCGCGTCCGTGCAGTTCCTCGGCGCGGGTGTGCCGGGTGATGGTGGTCATCGACATGAACGCCGCGCCGAGCATGAGGTACGCGCCGTAGAGGCCGGCGAGGAAGCGGGGGACGGTGATGTCGTCGAAACCGTAGCCGGGGCCGCCGATGAGGGCGGTGACCGGGGCGGAGGCCATCTGCGCCATGCCCTGGAGGGACTCTTCGTCGAGCACCGTCCCCAGTTCGACGACGATGTAGGCGGTCATGAGCGTCATGCCCAGCACCCACAGCGGGGCCCGCACTCGGTCGCGGCGCAGCAGGAAACGCAGGACCTGGCCGGTGCCGGTGAGGGTGCTCACCTCTGCTCCCCGGTGCTGTAGTGGCGCAGCAGAAGCTGCTCCAGGGACGGCGGGGTGACGCTGAGGGCGCGGATCCCCAGGGCGGCGAGCTCGCTCATGACGGTGGGCAGGTGGGCGGCGTCGACGTCGACAAGCAGCCGGTCGCCGTCCCGGCGGGGATGGTGCACGCCGGCGTGGGTGAGCAGGGCGTCGGCGGGTCGGTCGGTCACGACAGTGACCTCCGACCGAGCGAGGTGCCGCATGTCGGCGAGCGTGCCGGTCTCCACGATCGTGCCCGTGCGGATGATGGAGATCCGGTCCGCCAGCGCCTCCACCTGGGAGAGGATGTGGCTGGAGAGCAGGATGGTCACCCCGCGGTCCCGGGCGGCGCGGATCTCGTCCTGGAAGACGGCCTCCATGAGGGGGTCGAGACCGGAGGTGGGTTCGTCGAGAAGCAGCAGGTCGGCGTCGGAGGCGAGCGCCGCGATGAGCGCCACCTTCTGCCGGTTACCCTTGGAGTAGGTGCGCCCCCGGCGGCGGGGGTCGAGGTGGAAGCGCTCGATGAGCTCGGCGCGGCGTGCGGCGTTGACGGAGCCGCGCAGTCGCCCGAGGAGGTCGATGGCCTCGCCGCCGGTGAGATTCGGCCACAGCTCGACGTCACCGGGGACGTACGCCATGCGGCGGTGCAGCTGCACGGCGTCGCGCCACGGGTCGGCCCCGAGGACGCGGGCGGTGCCGGAATCGTGCCGCAGCACCCCCAACAGCACGCGCAGCGCCGTCGACTTGCCTGCCCCGTTAGGTCCCAGGAACCCGTGCACCTCACCCGCCGTGACCTGCAGGTTGAGGTCGTCGAGCGCCCGGACGGCACCGAAGGACTTGCCCAGCCCCTGCGTCTCCACCGCGACCGTCGTCATGACTTCATCGTAGCCTCGGGGCATGACCTTCTTCTTCGACGCGGACTGTGGTTTCTGCCGGCGGGCCGCGCGGCGTCTGCAGCGCTGCGCGCCGCTTATCGACGTCGCGCCCCTCCCCCTCCGCCACCACGCCGTCTTCCGCTCGGCGGGCGGGGACGAGCTGGGGCACCGCGCCATCGGTGCCGCGCTGCGCGACGGCGGGGGAGCGGGGTGGGTGCGGCTGGCCGGCCGGGTGCTGCTGTTCCGCCCTCTCGACCGGGTGTGGTCGGGTGTCTACCGGTGGGTGGCGGCGAACCGGCCACTCGTCTCGCGGCTGTTGGGATGATGGAGGGGTGAGCGAGCAACGAGTGCGGGGCGCGGTCCCCGATGTCCCCGTGAGACCCGCTGGCAGCGCCTGTGGGCCCCCTTCTGGATGATCCCCGCCGTCAGCGTGGTGGTGGCGCTGGTGGCGGGCGTGGTCATCCCCACGCTCGAGGCGCGCGACCCCGGGGATCCGCTCTTCCTGGCGTTCTCCGGTGGTCCCGACGCCGCGCGTGAGGTGCTCGGTGTCATCGCCGCGGCGACGATCTCCGTGACGGGTCTGGTGTTCTCCAACACGCTCGTCGTCCTGCAGCTGGTCAACAGCTCCTTCAGTCCGCGCATGCTCGACGGGTTCCTCCGCAGTCGCGTCGTCCAGGGCACGCTGGCGATCTTCCTGTCCACCTTCGTGTTCGCCCTCACCGTCACGCGCTACGTGTGGAACACCCGGGAGGGGGACGACGGTTTCGTGCCGCGCCTGTCGATCACCATCGCCTTCGTCATGGTGCTCACGTGCCTCGGCTTCTTCCTCGCCTTCATCCGCCACATCCTGTCGTCGATGAAGGTGGCCAACGTCGTCTCGACGATCGGCACGGAGACCCTCAACCTGGCGAAGGAGATGTACCCGGTCCACGGGGACGTCGACACGCACGCGCAGGGGCCGACCTGGTCGCCCCGGCCGGGGGATCCGCGCCAGGAGGTGTGCACGGGGCGGACGGGCAACATCGTGTGGTTCGACTACCGGAGGCTGCTGGCCTGGGCCGCGGAGAACGACGCCGTGGTGACCATCGACCGCAGCGTCGGCGAGTTCATCGTGGAGGGGCAGTGCATCATGCGCGTGTGGCGCGAGTGCGAGGTGTCGGACCGGGACTGCACGCAGCTCAACGACGCCGTCGGCGTGCGCCTGGAACGCACCATGACGCAGGACGTCGGCTTCGGCGTCCGCCAGCTCGTGGACATCGCCGACCGTTCCCTGTCCCCGGGCACCAACGACCCGACGACCACGGTGCAGGCCATCCAGGAGCTGCACCGGGTGCTGCGCTACCTGGTCACCTGCGTCGAGCCCAGCCCGTACATCGCCGACGAGGAGGGGGACGTCCGCGTGGTCCACCGCCCCCAGGAGATCACCGGTTTCATCGACGAATCTCTCGGCGAGATCCTCAACTACGCCGAGGGCCAGGCGCAGGTGCCGGGCGTCATGCGGGACATGGTCGAGGACCTGCTCATCGCCAGCGTCGACCGCTACCGGCCGTCGACCGCTACCGGCCGACGCTGGAGCGGTGGCGCGCCCGCCTGGCGGACGAGCTGCAGGGGCAGGACGCCTAGGATTTCACCATCTTCTGGATCGCCCGCATGGCCTCCTCGATCTTCGCCTCCGCGGCCTCCCCGTCCTCCTTGGCGGCGCCGGCCACGCAGTGCGAGATGTGGTCCTGCAGGAGCGCCAGGGCGACGTTCTCCAGGGCGGAGGTCACGGCGGACACCTGCGTGAGGATGTCGATGCAGTACTGGTCTTCATCGATCATCCGGTGAATGCCACGGGTCTGTCCCTCGATCCGCTTGAGGCGGGCGAGGTACCTCGACTTGTTCTCGTTGTATCCGTGGACATTCGGCTCGTGGCACGAGCAGGTGTCGTGGTCGTTCATGCACCCCAGGATAGTCCACCTCCGGCGCGGAAAAAGCGGCCGGTCCTGCGGTTTTGATCTGGCCGGACCATGAAGTACCATTCTTAATCAGTCGCACGTCCCAGAGCCCTTCTGGCGAAAAGACTGGCCCCCATCGTCTAGTGGCCTAGGACACCGCCCTTTCACGGCGGCGACACGGGTTCGAATCCCGTTGGGGGTACTCGAGGAGTGATCCTCGGACACAAGAGAATATGGCCCTGTGGCGCAGTTGGTTAGCGCGCCGCCCTGTCACGGCGGAGGTCGCGGGTTCGAGCCCCGTCAGGGTCGCCGGTCGAGACACCCCCGGTCGCTTCTTCGGAAGCGGCCGGGGGTGTCTCGCTTTTCGCTTCCCGATGTCCCCGTCAACGCTCCTCAGCGCCCCCGTCAAAGCAGCGAAAAACCTGTTCCCACCTGCTGATTTGTGGTTGTTGTCAGGCTCTGTGTAGAGTCATATCTCGTGCAACGGAGCAAGCCGCAAGGCCGATACGGGGCACAGAACAAGTAAATAAGGCCCTGTGGCGCAGTTGGTTAGCGCGCCGCCCTGTCACGGCGGAGGTCGCGGGTTCGAGCCCCGTCAGGGTCGCAGAGACTGCTCTTTGCGGCAGTCTTCGGCCAGATAGCTCAGTCGGTAGAGCGTCCGCCTGAAAAGTGGAAGGTCGCCAGTTCGATCCTGGCTCTGGCCACAGTTTAAGCCCCCACCCGGTGAAAACCCGGTGGGGGCTTTTCTGCGTTCGGAGTCCACGGCGGATTCGAGTGGTCGTTGCAATACCTGATCAGGCACTGCGCGGTGGTGATCACTCCCGGGGTCTGGGCGTTTGGGTGACGTGGTGAGTATGACGGCAGGGGTAACCGCGGTAACTGCGGCGTAGAGGGGTCTGGTGCAGTGGTCCGCCTGGTGGGGTTGTGCCGTTGGGGTCCGGGAAGTTCTGCAGCGACTACTTTGATCTCGTCAGGGGCAGGTACACAGAAAGCCCCACCGTGGTGGGCCGGTGGGGCTGAACTGCAGATATTTCTTTTTACAGGGTCGGCATGAGAACGCCGTCGATGACGTGGATGACGCCGTTGGAGGCCTCGATGTCCGTGTCAATGACATTGATGGTGTTGCCGGCCACGTCGGTCAGAGAGACGTTGCCTCCGTCCACATTGACAGTCAGGCTGGCGCCCTGGACGGTCTCGACGGTCTGGCCGTCGAGTTCAACGACATCCGCAGCGAAGACTTCCGAGGGGATGACGTGGTAGGTCAGGATCTCGGTCAGGTCGCCGGAGGGGTCGGCCAGGAGGGTGTCGAGGGTGCCCTCGGGAAGGGCTGCGAAAGCCTCATCGGTGGGGGCAAAAACGGTGAACGGACCTTCGCCCTTCAGGGTCTCCACGAGGTCCGCCTCCTGCAGAGCGGTGGTGAGGGTGGTGAACTGTCCGGCCGCCACGGCGGTATCGACGATGTCGTCGGCCTCGACCGCTGCGGTGGTCGTCGTGGTCTCTTCAGTTGTGGTTTCGGAGGTGGTGGCCTCAGTCGTGGTGGTCTCGCTGGTGGTGCCGGCTGTGGTCTCGTTGTCATCCGAGGCGCAGGCGCCCAGGAAGAGTGCCAGGCTGAGGGCGCCGGTGGCTGCAATTACTCGCTTCATGATTGAACCTTTCAGTAGGAGATATTGTTTACTCTAAGTTAATATCTACGATCTCGCAACAGGGAGGGTGAAATTGATGGGTCACCATCTGCCCCTGGGGGTGGGGTGGGGAAAGTGTCTGCTGGTGAACCCCGTGCAGTGGGGGTGATTCTGGAAAGGGTGCGGCATTTAGGAAGGCATTTATTACACTCTTGGATAATGTAACTAATCGAAAGGACAAATAATGAAAAAATTCTTAGCCGGACTCGGAGCTGCAGCGCTCCTCACCAGCCTGGCGGCTCCGGCAGCCCAGTCTCAGGATCTCTTTGATGGCGGACGCATCGGCGGGGGCTCCTCCCAGCTCGTTTCCACCGGATCGTCCCTACCGGGCAACGAGCTTTCGGAGGTGGGTTCCAAGGTCAACCTCAACGAGTATGCCGGCAAGTGGTACCAGGTTGCCGCCCTGCCCCAGCCTTACTCCCTGCAGTGCGCCAGCGACACCACCGCCGAGTATGGCGTGCTCGACGAGTCCACAATCTCAGTCCGGAATTCCTGCGGCACTTTCTTCGGCCCTTCCGTCATCGAGGGGACCGCTGCGGTGCGTTCCGATGCTTCCCTGCGCGTGAACTTCTCCGGCGTGCCCTTCCAGGATCCGGATGGCCCCACCAACTACCGGGTCACCTACCTTGATGATGCCTACTCCCTGGCGATCGTCGGCGACCCCAACCGCAACTCTGGTTTCGTGCTCTCCCGTACGCCTGCCCTCAGTGCTGAGCGCTGGTCCGAGGTTCGCTCCATCGTGGAGAACCGTGGTTGGTGGTCCTGTTCCTTCCTGACCGTGCCCATGGCGGAGGGACGTAAGGACGTCGTCCCGCTCTGCGCGCTCTAGAGCTGCTCCCCGGCAAAGAAAAAGGTCACCTGCTTCGGCAGGTGGCCGTTTCGTTTCCTCACTTCTCTGTTGCCCAGTCCTCCCCGTCCAGGGTCAGTTCCCGTGCCATGTCCTCGAGGAAATCAATCACGACCTGCCGCTCCTCGCGGCTTAATCGGGCAGCTGCCTGGAAGCGTTTCGCCTGTTTCCTGCCGACCGTCTCCATGGCGGAGGCCCGGGTCTCGTCGGTCACCTCGATGGAGAAGGCCCGGCGGTCCACCGGATGGACCTTACGGATGATGTGTCCAGCCTTCTCCAACCGGTTGAGTAGCTTGGTGATGGATGCCGGGGACATTTCCAGATGTGTGCCCAGCATGCCTGGAGTGACCACCTCTGCGCGGTGATTGGCCACGATGAGGAAGTGGAGGGCCCGCATGTCCTGGTTATTGAGTTGCATGTACTTCTCGGACGCCTCAGCCAGCACCTTTTCCTTGTTGCGCAGGCCCGACAGGGCATTCATTAGCCGGGTGATTTGATGGACGTCCTCCGGGGCCATTCCGGAACGGTCAACCAGCTCGCTGCGTGGATCACCTGAGTTGACGTCGTACAGGCCGCTGGAGATGCTCTCGATGCCAGACGTTTTCTGCGGATCCGTCATGGGTGGATACCAACTTTCTCGCCTAGACAATATGGATAAATTATCTGATAGTTAACTATGATTTGGAAGATAGTATAATTATTCCTGTCCTGCACTGTGCGGACGGTGCGGATATTGTCTGGCGGAACCAGTGGACCGTGTGCATACTGGGTGCCGTAACGGCCTCCACACATGTACACGCGACCCCGGCAGGAGACTCCACCACATGACTGAACAGATCTACGAGATCAGGCACATCGAGGGAAGAAACCGCTTCGAGATCCTCGTTGACGGCCGGGAGGCGGGCTACGCCTCCTACGTCCCCCGTGAGGGTAACGTCCTGGACTTCAATCACACCGTCATCGACCAGGCCTTCCGTGGCAGGGGGCTGTCCCTGCCCCTGATCCGGGCAGCACTTGATCATGCACGCGAGCAGGGGGCGACCATCACCCCGTCGTGCTCCGCAGTGGCCCATTTCATCAGCAAGAATGATGACTACCGGGACCTGTGCGAGAACAGGACCCCGTGACGTCGATAAGCATGGACAGGTCGTGAAAAATGCCCCGGGAGAAAATCTCCCGGGGCATTTTCGGCGATCAGATGCTGTAGTCGACCGGATCGTCGGCAGCGTAGTAGTCAGGATCCACCAGCTTGATCCGCTCACTCTGGCGGCGGGGCCGGTTTTTGGCGGGGATGCCCGTGGCAATGTGGTCCGCCGGGACGTCCTTGGTCACGACGGCGTTGGCGCCGATGGCGGAGCCGGCGCCGATGGTGATGGGGCCGAGGACCTTGGCGCCGGCACCGATGGTGACGTTGTCCTCGATCGTCGGGTGACGCTTCGTCTGGGTGAGCACCTGACCACCGAGGGTGACGCCGTGGTACAGCATGACGCCGTCACCGATCTCGGTGGTCTCGCCGATGACGATGCCCATGCCGTGGTCGATGAAGAACCGGCGGCCGATGGTGGCACCCGGGTGGATCTCGATGCCCGTGAAGAAGCGGTTGAGCTGCGCGAGGATGCGCGCCGGACCGCGCAGACCGCGCTTCCACAGCCAGTGCGACACCCGGTGGGACCAGATGGCGTGCAGGCCGGAGTAGACGACGGCGTTCTCCACGTCCCCGCGGGCGGCGGGGTCGTGTTCGCGCGCGTTCTGCAGGTCCTCCCGGACCATTTTCGCGATGTTCAGCAGCAGCATGGCCCAGAGTCTACTTGTTCAGTCAGCGACTGGTGGCGGACTAGTCGCGAATGTCCTCGTACAGGACGGTGGAGACGTAGCGCTCGCCGTAGTCGGTGACGACGGTGACGATGGTCTTGCCGGCGTTCTCCTCCTTCTGGGCCAGCTGCAGGGCCGCCCAGACGTTGCCGCCGGAGGAGATGCCGCCCAGGATGCCGTCCTTGACGGCGAGGTCGCGGGAGGTGGCGATGGCGTCCTCGTTGGAGACGGTGATGACGTCGTCGAGCACCTTGCGGTCGAGGACCTCCGGGATGAAGTTGGCGCCGATGCCCTGGATCTTGTGCGGGCCGGCCTTGCCGGCGGACAGCAGCGGGGAGGCGGTCGGCTCGACGGCGTAGACCTGGACCTCCGGCTTGCGCTCCTTGAGCACCTGGCCGACGCCGGAGACGGTGCCGCCGGTGCCGACGCCGGCGACGAAGATGTCGACCTTGCCGTCGGTGTCGTTCCAGACCTCCTCGGCGGTGGTCTCGCGGTGGATCTTCAGGTTGGCCGGGTGGGCGAACTGGTTGGCCAGGATGGCGTTGTCCTCGGAGGCGACGATCTCGTTCGCCTTGTCGACGGCACCCTGCATGCCGGCGGCACCCGGGGTGAGGACGATCTCCGCACCGTAGGCGCGGAGCATGACGCGACGCTCGTTGGACATGGTCTCCGGCATGGTGAGGATGACCTTGTAGCCGCGGGCCGCGCCGACGAGGGCGAGGGCGATGCCGGTGTTGCCGGAGGTGGCCTCGACGATGGTGCCGCCGGGCTGGAGGGAACCGTCGGCCTCGGCGGCGTCGATGATCGCCTTGCCGATGCGGTCCTTGACGGAGTTGGCCGGGTTGAAGGACTCGATCTTCACCAGGACCTCGGCCTGCAGGCCCTCGGTGAGGCCGTTGAGGCGTACCAGGGGGGTGTTGCCGATGGTGTCGAGGATGTTGTCGTAGATCTTGCTCATCGTTTCTGCTCCTTAGCGGATCGCGTCTGATTCGGTGTGCCCGTCAGCGTACACCATCAAAGTAGACAGGGCGGTATGTAGGTGTCAGACCGGACGGTTTTCCCAGGTGCCGGGGGTGGGGCTCACAGGTGGCCGTCACACCCCGGGGGGAGGGCGGAAAGTCCGTTCGGATGCAACACCACCTCCGGCGGTTAAGGGGTTTTGGATTCCGTTTACCCCCGAAGTCGCGTTATAATGCCCATCTGTAGAAGACAGTTACCCCCGTCAATGTGCGCCTCGGGTGCACCTGGACGGGTGTACCCGGAGGAGGACGACTTTCACAATGGATTCACAGCGAATCAAGGATGACGACGAAGCCGTCCGGGCGGCCCTCACATCCCTCAAGACCGCGACGGGGATTCCGGTCACCATGTACGCCACCCTGCTGCCGGACAACCGTCTGCAGATCACCCAGTGGGTGGGCCTGCGCACTCCGGCGCTGCAGAATCTCATCATCGAGCCGGGTTCCGGTGTCGGTGGCCGCGTGGTCACCACCCGCCGGCCGGTCGGCGTCTCCGACTACACGCGGGCGAACATCATCTCCCACGAGAACGACCGCGCGATCCAGGACGAGGGCCTGCACTCCATCGTGGCGGTGCCGGTGATCGTCAACCGTGAGATCCGCGGTGTCCTCTATGTGGGCGTGCATTCCCCGGTGCGTCTCGGAGACAAGGTCATCGAGGAGGTCACCATGACGGCCCGCACCCTCGAGCAGGATCTGGCCGTCAACTCCGCGCTGCGTCGCGTCGAGGGCGGCAAGCCCGGTGCCGCGAAGGCCGGCCGCGTGATGAACGGCGCCGAGTGGGAGCAGGTCCGCTCCACGCACTCCAAGCTGCGCATGCTGGCCAACCGCGTGGAGGACGAGCTGCTGCGCAAGGAACTCGAGCAGCTGTGTGACCAGATGGTCTCCCCGGTGCGCGTCAAGCAGTCGACGAAGCTGTCGGCGCGCGAGCTCGACGTCCTGTCCTGTGTCGCCCTCGGCCACACCAACGTGGAGGCTGCGGAGGAGATGGGCATCGGGGCGGAGACGGTGAAGTCCTACCTGCGTTCCGTCATGCGCAAGCTCGGTGCCCACACCCGCTACGAGGCGGTCAACGCAGCCCGCCGCATCGGGGCCCTGCCCTGAGTCACGGGGTCGGCTAGTGTCGGAAAGCGTGAAGGATCGATTTCTCGTCTCCGGTGGTGCCCGCCTGCAGGGCGCAGTCAAGGTCAGTGGCGCGAAGAACAGTGTTCTCAAGCTCATGGCCGCGGCCCTGCTCGCCGAAGGCACCACCACTCTGACCAACTGCCCGGAAATTCTCGACGTCCCCCTCATGGGCGATGTCCTGCGTGGTCTCGGCTGTGAGGTCACCATCGACGGTTCGACGGTGACCATCACCACCCCGGCGGAACTGGATTCCGACGCCGACTTCGACGCCGTCCGCCAGTTCCGCGCCTCCATCTGCGTCCTCGGCCCGCTGACCTCCCGGTGCGGCCGGGCCGTCGTGGCGCTGCCCGGCGGCGACGCCATCGGCTCCCGCCCCCTCGACATGCACCAGTCGGGCCTGGAGAAGCTCGGCGCCACCACCCGCATCTCCCACGGCGCTGTCGTGGTGGAGGCCGATCAGCTGCGGGGCGCGGATATCTCCCTTGACTTCCCGTCCGTCGGCGCGACGGAGAACATTCTCACCGCGGCGGTGCTCGCCGAGGGCACGACGAAGCTGCACAACGCCGCCCGTGAGCCGGAGATCGACGACCTGTGCAACATGCTCATCGCCATGGGCGCGCGCATCCAGGGCGGCGGTACCTCCACCCTCATCATCGAGGGCGTCGACAGGCTCCATCCCACCGACTACGCCGTGGTGGGGGACCGCATCGTCGCCGGTACCTGGGCGTACGCCGCGGCCATGACGCAGGGTGACGTCACCGTCGGCGGTATCGCACCGCGGCACCTGCACCTGGCGCTGGAGAAACTCAAGGTCGCGGGCGCGGACATCGAGACCTACGAGAACGGGTTCCGCGTCCGCATGGACCGTCGCCCCGACGCCGTCGACTACCAGACCCTGCCCTTCCCGGGCTTCCCGACGGACCTCCAACCCATGGCCATCGGCATCGCCACGATCGCCAACGGCATGAGCGTCATCACCGAGAACGTCTTCGAGTCCCGCTTCAAGTTCGTCTACGAACTCCAGCGCCTCGGCGCCAACGCCACCGTTGAGGGGCACCATGTCGTGGTGCACGGCATCGAGCAGCTCTCCTCCACCGAGGTGTGGAGCTCCGACATCCGGGCCGGCGCCGGCCTCGTCCTCGCGGCCCTGGTCTCCGACGGGGAGACCACGATCCACGACGTCTATCACATCGACCGCGGCTACCCGCACTTCGTGGAGAAGCTGCAGTCCCTCGGCGCCGACATCCGTCGCGTCACCGAATAGGTCGCTTATCGACGATCGCCGGGCCCCCAGTTCACCGCTGTGAGCTGGGGGTTTGTGTTGTTGTGGGGTGGTGTGTAACTTTATGTGAGTCAGCGCGACCGACAACGCCCCGCAGACAGTCACTCCGAGTGGGTGGTTG
>NZ_FXAR01000006.1 GCF_900177745.1 Corynebacterium pollutisoli
GAAACGCCCGGTCCCATTCCGAACCCGGAAGCTAAGCCTGCCCGCGCTGATGGTACTGCACTCGGGAGGGTGTGGGAGAGTAAGTTACCGCCGACCTAAAATTTAAAAGAGGAATGAAAGGCGCGGCCTGTCGAGTTGAGAACCTTCTCCTCGACAGGCCGCGTCTTTCGTCGTATCTGCCCGCCGGCAGAGTTTATGGGAGAGAATTGCCGTATGTCTGATCGCCCGAACCGTGACAACCAGAACAACGCCCGTGGCGGTCGCCCGCAGCGCTCGGGTGGCCCGCGCCGCCGCGACGACCGTAACGACCGCGGCGAGCGTGGTGACCGCCGTGAGCGCGGTGACTGGGAGGACCGCCGCGGCAACCGCGAGGATCGCCGGGGACGTCCGGGAGGGGAGCGTCGTCACGCACAGCGCGCCGGCGCCGACCGGTCGCCCCACAAGCGTTCCGCACCGCAGCGTTCCGGTTTCCGTGAGGAACGCCTCAACAAGCGCATGACCGAGCCGGATCTGCCGGATGACATCGACATCCACGATCTCGACCCGCTGGTGCTGCAGGATCTCAAGGTCCTGAGCAAGGACAACGCTGATGCCGTCGCGAAGCACATGTTCATGGCGGCGACGCTCATGGAGGATGACCCGCAGTTGGCGCTGCGTCATGCCCGCGCTGCCAAGGACCGGGCCGGCCGCGTCGCGGTGGCCCGGGAGACCAACGGCATCGCCGCCTACCGGGCGGGCGAGTGGCGGGAGGCCCTCTCCGAGCTACGGGCCGCCCGTCGGATGTCCGGTGGCCCCGGCTTCATGGCCGTCATGGCGGACTGCGAGCGTGGTCTCGGCCGCCCGGAGAAGGCCGTCGAGATGGGTCGCTCCGAGGAGGCCCGTCAGCTCGACCGCGAGGGCGCGGTGGAGCTCGGAATCGTCATTGCCGGCGCCCGTCTGGACATGAACCAGCCGGAGAGCGCCGTCGTGACGCTGCAGCGTCTCAACCCGGACCTGGGTTCCACCGGCCGTATCAATGCGCGCCTGTCCTACGCCTACGCGGACGCGCTGGCCGCCGCCGGTCGCGTCGACGAGGCGAAGGAGTGGTTCGCCCACGCCGACAGGATCGACGAGGACGACATGCTCGACGCCGCGGAGCGTCTGTCGGAACTGTCCTGATTCACCCCACGCACTAAGCTTGGACACCATGAGTCTCCTGCGCGCCCACGATGCCCTGCTTCTCGACCTCGACGGAACCGTCTGGGAGGGGGGACGGGCCATCGACGGGGCGGTGGAGACCATCACCGCGGCGGGTGTTCCGAGCGTGTACATCACCAACAACGCGATGCGGGCCCCGCAGGTGGTCGCGGAGAAGCTGCAGGCCATCGGCCTCGACGCCACGGACACCGATGTGGTGACCGCCGCGCAGGCCGCCATCGACGTCGCTGCGGAGCACCTGCAGCCCGGCGACCCCGTCTACATCGTCGGCACGCCCTCCTTCAAGGAGCTGGCGCAGGCGGCCGGCTACCGGGTCGTCGACTCGGCGGACGAGCAGCCGAAGGCGGTGCTCCAGGGTCTGGACCCGGAGGCCACCTGGGCGGTGCTCTCCGAGGCCGCGCTGGCCATCCGCAACGGTGCGACCTACGTCGCCTCCAACCTCGACACCACTCTGCCCGATCCCCGCGGCCTGCTGGTGGGCAACGGTTCCATGGTCGCCGCGGTGGTCTCGGCCACGGGTGTCACGCCGGTCTCGGCCGGTAAGCCGCAGGGCGCGATGTTCGTCACCGCCGCCCAGCGCGTCGGGGCGCAGGCCCCGCTGACCGTGGGCGATCGCCTCGACACCGACATCGAGGGCGCCAACGCCGCCGGCATGCCTTCCCTTCACGTCCTCACGGGCGTTTCCGGGCACATCGCCCTGCTCGAGGCCGTGAAGGAGCAGCGCCCCACCTACATCGCCGCGGACATGCGCGCCCTCCACGAGGATCCCGCCACCCTGCGCCCGGGAGCCCAGGGTGGGTTCACTGCCCGCGTCGACGGCAACGACATCCTGCTCGAGCGCGGCCACGCGGAGTCCACCTCCGTGCAGGCGCTGCGCACCGTCCTCGAGGTCGCCTGGTCGATGAAGCGCCCCGCCGACCTCATCCGTCCCGTCGGTGACCACGCCGCCCGCGCGGTCTCCGACTGGTGGTGACACCGATGGTCACCCCCGGCGATCTGGTCAGGGTGCGACCGGAGGACGTCGAGAAGCAGCTCGCCGACATCCTCGACGAGACCCCCGCCTCGCTCCCCGAGGAGGCGGATCAGCTCACCCGCGCGCATGCCGTCCTGCAGCGCGCACTGCAGGAGGGACACTGATGGCACCGGCACGCAGGCGCCTGGACGCGGAACTGGTACGACGCAAGATCGCCCGTTCGCGGGAGCAGGCCGTCGACATGATCAAGGCGGGTCGGGTGTACGTCGGTGGTTTCCGGGCGCTCAAGCCGGCCACGGTCGTGGAACCGGAGGTCTCCATCCGCGTGGAGGAGGCGGCCGACGACGACTGGGCCTCCCGCGGGGCGCACAAGCTCCTCGGGGCACTCGCGGCCTTCGAACCGCAGGGTCTGAGTGTGACGGGGAAGAAGATCCTCGACGCCGGTGCCTCGACCGGCGGTTTCACGGATGTGCTGCTGCGTCGTGACGCCGCGGAGGTCGTCGCCGCCGACGTCGGGTACGGCCAGCTCATCTGGCGCCTGCAGAACGATCCGCGGGTGCGCGTGCTCGACCGCACCAACGTGCGCACTCTCACCACGGAGCAGACCGGCGGTCCCTGCGACATGATGGTCGGCGACCTGTCCTTCATCTCCCTGCGTCTCACCCTGCCGGCCATCACCGGGTGCCTCACCGAGGGCGCCGACCTGCTGCCCATGGTGAAACCGCAGTTCGAGGTGGGCAAGGACCGGCTCGGCTCCGGCGGGGTGGTACGCAGCCCGCAGCTGCGCGCGGAGGTCACCCGCGAGGTGGCCGATTTCGCCGCCACGCTCGGCCTGAGCTGCCGGGGTGTGGTGGCCTCACCGCTGCCCGGCCCGAGCGGAAACGTAGAATATTTTCTATGGCTGAGAAAGGACGGCGGCGCGAGCGCCCCGGACCCGGATCAGCTGCAGTCCATGATCGACACGGCAGTGCAGGAGGGCCCGCAGTGAGCACCGCGACCACCGAGCAGACCACTCATCGTGAGGTGCTGCTCGTCCCGCACACGGGGCGCAGCAAGAACCTCTCCGCCGCGGAACGCACCGCCGAGCTTCTCGACGCCGCCGGCATCACCGTCCGCGTCCTCGTCCATCAGGACGGCCGCCCCCTGGAGGGCAGTGAGATCCTCTCGCCGCTCAAGCGCGTGACGCACACCGCTGACGCCGCGGAGGGTTGCGAGCTCGTGCTCGTCCTCGGCGGTGACGGCACCTTTCTCCGCGCGGCGGACCTCGCGCACGCCGTCGACGTGCCCGTCCTGGGCATCAACCTCGGCCACGTCGGCTTCCTCGCCGAGTGGGAGGCCGAGTCCCTCGACGCCGCCATCCAGCGGGTCATCGACCGCACCTACCGCGTCGAGGACCGCATGACCGTCGACGTCACCGTCCTGGACAACGACCTCGAGGTCATCGGCCGCGGCTGGGCCCTCAACGAGGTGAGCGTGGAGAACCTCAACCGCCGCGGTGTCCTCGACGCCATCCTCGAGGTCGACGGGCGCCCCGTGTCCTCCTTCGGTTGCGACGGTGTGCTCATCTCCACCCCGACCGGTTCCACCGCCTACGCCTTCTCGGCGGGCGGCCCGGTGCTGTGGCCGGAGCTCGACGCCATCCTCGTCGTCCCCAACAACGCCCATGCGCTGTTCACCAAGCCGCTCGTGGTGTCCCCGCGGTCGACAGTGGCGGTGGAGTCCAACCCGGACGCGTCCCCGGCGATGGCCGTCATGGACGGCTTCCGTCCGATCCCCATGCCGCCCGGTTCACGCGTCGAGGTCGTCCGCGGTGCCCGCCCGGTCCGCTGGGTCCGCCTGGACGAGTCCACCTTCACCGACCGCCTGGTGACCAAGCTGCGTCTGCCCGTCTCCGGCTGGCGTGGTCCGCGCAACCAGCAGAAATAGGTTTCATGCTCGCTGACATCGCCATCGAGAATCTCGGTGTCATCCCCTCGGCCTCCGCGGAACTGGCCGAGGGGTTGACCGTCCTCACCGGTGAGACCGGTGCTGGTAAGACCATGGTGGTCACCGGCCTGCGCCTCCTCGCCGGCGGCCGCGCGGACGCCTCCCGGGTGCGGTCCGGCGCGAAGCAGGCCGTGGTGGAGGGGCGTTTCGTCACCACCGCCCTGCCCGCGGCGACGGCCGCCCGGGTCACCGAGCTTGTCGACGCCGCCGGCGGCACCGCCGACGAGAACGGCGAGTTCATCGCCTCCCGCACGGTGAGTGCCGCGGGCCGGTCGCGTGCGCACCTCGGCGGGCGTTCCGTACCGGCGGCCACGCTCGCCGAGTTCAGCGCGCCCCTGCTCACCATCCACGGGCAGAACGACCAGCTCCGCCTGCTCGCCCCCGAGCAACAGCTGGCGGCGCTCGACCGTTTCGACCCGGCCATCGCCCCGCTTCTGGAGACCTACCGCGAGGCGTGGCGCACGTGGCGGGCCCTGGCGAAGGACCTGCGCTCGCGCACCGAGTCGCGCCGCGAGCTGGCCCAGGAGATCGACCGCCTGCAGTTCGCGCTCGACGAGATCGACGCCGTGGAACCGGAGCCGGGGGAGGACGCGGAACTGCTCCTCCAGATCCGCCGCCTGCAGGACGTGGACACCCTCCGCGAGGAGGCGTCCACCGCCCTGGCCGCCATCGACGGGCCCGAGGCCTTCGGCGGTTTCTCCGAGGAGGACCCGGCGTCGACGCTGCTGGGCCGCGCAGAGGCCGCGCTCAGCGGTTCCGAGGACACCGAGCTCAGGGAGCTGGGGGAGCGGCTGGCCGGGATCACCAGCCAGCTGGGGGACATCGCCGCCGAGCTCGGTGGTTTCCTCTCCGACCTGCCGGCCGACCCCTCGCTGCTGGAGGAGTCCCTGCAGCGGCAGCAGCAGCTGAAGATGCTCACCCGTAAATACGCCCCGGACATCGACGGCGTGCTCGCCTGGCGAGACAAGGCGCGTACCCGGCTCTCGCGCATCGACATCTCCTCCGAGGCCCTCGACGAGCTGAAGAAGCAGGTCGCCGCTGCGGAGAAGACGATGACGGCGGCTGCGAAGAAGCTCAGCGCCGCCCGCACGAAGGCCGCGGCCCGTCTGGCGGAACAGGTGACGGAGGAGCTGCAGGGCCTGGCCATGGCCAAGGCGCGGCTCACCGTCGATGTCCGGCGCGTGGAGCCGGGCCGCGAGGGGGCGGACGAGGTGGAGCTCATGCTCGCCCCCAACGCCGGTACCGAGCCCCGTCCGCTGGCGTCCAGTGCCTCCGGCGGTGAGCTCTCCCGTGTCATGCTGGCGCTTGAGGTGATCCTCTCCGCCGGGACGCAGGGCGCGACGCTCGTCTTCGATGAGGTCGACGCGGGCGTCGGTGGCCGGGCGGCCGTGGAGATCGGGCGTCGTCTCGCCCGGTTGGCGGTGCACAACCAGGTCATCGTCGTGACGCATCTCCCGCAGGTGGCGGCCTACGCCGACACGCACCTGCACGTCGCGAAGAATGTCGGGGACGAGTCGGTGACCTCCGGCGTGCTCACCCTCAGCCCGCAGGAGCGGGTGGAGGAGCTGGCGCGGATGCTCGCGGGGCTCGATGACACGGACACCGGTCGTGCGCACGCGGCGGAGCTGCTGGAGCGGGCGGAGGAGGAGCGGCGCGCCTTCACCATCTGACGGGCCCCGCCCGTCACAATGGCCACATGAGTCTGTTCTCCCGCACCGCCGACCTGCCCGGTCTGCAGGGCACCCTCCGCGACTGCACCTCCGGGGGCAAGGGCGCGCGCCGCCTGCGCGCCGGTGACATCGCCGTCATCAACACCGCCGACATCTCGCGTCGCGACGCACAGGTGCTTCTCGACGCCCGCCCCGCCGCCGTCATCAACATGTCCCGGTTCTCCACTGGGGCGGTGCCCAACTTCGGGCCGCACATGCTGCTCGAGTCGGACGTGCTGCTCGTCGAGGACACCGGCCCGGAACTCGGCGCGGCGCTCAAGGACGGCAAGAAGGCGCGGATCACCGAGGACGGGGCGATCCACCTGGGGGAGCGGCGCATCGGCGCGGGCCACGTGGTCACCACCGAGGATGTCGAGACCACCTTCACGGGCGCCCAGCAGTCGCTGGTCGACCACATGGAGGCGTTCTTCGGCAACACCATCGAGTTCATCCACTCGGAGGGGCCGCTGCTCATCGACGGCCTGGGCATCCCGGACACCGGTGCGGACATCAACGGCCGCAAGGTGCTCGTGGTGAGCCCCGGCCCGGAGCACCGCAACGAGGTGAAGTTGCTGCGCAACTTCATCCGCGAGTACGACCCGGTCATCATCGGTGTCGACGCCGCCGCGGACACGCTCCTGGAGCTGGGCTACAAGCCGGATCTCATCGTCGGTAACCCGGCGGGCATCGGGGCAGACACCCTGCGCAGCGGTGCGCGCGTGGTGCTGCCGGCTGACCCCGACGGCCACGCCGCCGGCCTGGAGCGCATCCAGGATCTCGGCGTCGGTGCAATGACGTTCCCGGCCGCGACGGACTCCGCGACCGACCTCGCCCTGCTGCTCGCCGATTACCACGGTGCGCAGCTCATCGTGAACGCGGGCAGCCCCTTCGACCTCGACGGCGTGTTCGCCAACGACCCGGAGGCCACCCCAACCGCCATGCTCACCCGCGCCAAGCTGGGGAAGCGGCTCGTCGACGCCTCCGCGATCTCCGACCTGTACACGGTCAGCTCGGGTAACGGGCTGGCGTGGCTGTGGGCGATCCTCGGCATCCTGGTGGCCCTCGCCGCCATCGTGCTCATCGTCGGTTTCTCCGGCCCGGGCACCTTCACCGACAATCTCATCGACACCTGGAACAGCGTCGCGCTGACCTTCCAGGGTTGGTTCCAGTAGGGGGCAGACATGGCAGGACGCAACAACTCCGGTCGAGCGGGATGGCTCATCGGCGGCCTCGGCTTCGGCATCGCCGCGGGCGTGGCCCTGGGCACCCTGGTGATCGCCCCCAACATGCCCGACGAGTCCGGGGAGAGCCCCGTCCGCGAGGACGCCGCCGCGCCCGAGCGCGCGGAGATCGCCGAGGCGCAGGCGGCCTCCGCCGACAGCGTCATCGCGGACCTCGCCTCCTCCGCCGTCGCCGAGACTCTCACCGACCGTCCGGTCCTGGTGTTCCGCACGGCGGACGCGGTCGAGGAGGATGTGGCGGGCGTCGAGACGCTGCTCGCCGATGCCGGCGCCATCGACGCCGGAACCATCTCCCTGGCGGAGCGGTTCCTCTCCGCCGAGGGTGCCGACCAGCTCAAGTCCATCGTGGCGAACACCCTGCCCGCCGGGGCGCAGCTCTCTGAGGACCGCCTCGATCCGGGCCTGCACGCCGGTGAGGCCCTGGGATCCGCTCTCCTGCTCAACCCGGAGACGGGGGAGGAGCAGTCGAGTTCGGAGGAGCGGGGCCTGCTGCTCCGCGCGCTGCGGGACGCCGGATTCCTCGACTACGAGGACGGCACCATCCTCCCGGCGCAGGTCGCCGTCGTCGTCACCGGCGACGCCTCCGAGGGGCTGGAGTCCCGGAACCTCGCGGACTTCGTCGGAGCTCTCGACGGCCGCGGCAACGGTGCCGTCCTCGCGGGCCGCATCCACACCGCCGCGGACACCGGTGCGGTGGGTCTGGTGCGCGCGGAGGAGACCGGGGTGTCCACCGTGGACTCCGTCGACCGGGCCGTGGGCCGCATGGCGACGGTGCTCGCGGTCCGTGAGCAGCTGGAGGGTGAGTCCGGGGCCTACGGTTCCGCCGAGTCCGCGGAGGCCGCGAGCCCGGCGCCGTAGATTCCTATCTGTCAACAGATAGGTTATTCTGGAGTCCCGTAGAGTTCCTCGAACCACGGGAGGCCCCATGCGCCATCACACACGCCACATCATCGTCACGGGAGGCGTCGTCTCCTCACTGGGCAAGGGCCTGACGGCCGCCAGCCTCGGACGCCTGCTCACCGACCGCGGGCTCCGCGTGACCATGCAGAAGCTCGACCCGTACCTCAACGTCGACCCCGGCACCATGAACCCCTTCGAGCACGGGGAGGTCTTCGTCACCGAGGACGGGGCGGAGACCGATCTCGACCTCGGCCACTACGAGCGTTTCCTCGACCGCACCCTCAACCGCACCGCCAACGTCACCACCGGTGCCGTGTACTCCGAGGTCATCGCCCGCGAACGCCGCGGCGGCTACCTGGGCAAGACCGTGCAGGTCATCCCGCACATCACCGACGAGATCCGCGACCGCGTCATCGGCGCCGGCGGCGAGGACATCGACGTCGTCATCACGGAGATCGGCGGCACCGTCGGCGACATCGAGTCCCTGCCCTTCCTCGAGGCCGCCCGCCAGCTGCGCCACGTCGTCGGCCGCCGCAACATCGCCTTCATCCACGTCTCCCTCGTGCCGTACCTGGCCCCGTCGGGCGAGCTGAAGACCAAGCCCACCCAGCACTCGGTCGCCACCCTGCGCTCCATCGGCATCCAGCCGGACGCCATCGTCCTGCGGTGTGACCGGGAGGTGCCCGCCGGGCTCAAGGAGAAGATCGCGCTCATGTGCGACGTCGAGAAGCAGGGTGTCATCTCGTGCGCCGACGCGCCGAGCATCTACGACATCCCGGGGGTGCTGCACGAGCAGGGCCTCGACACGTTCCTCAGCGACCTCCTCGATCTGCCCACCACCGAGCCGGACTTCCGGGCCTGGCAGGACCTGCTCGACCGGGTGCGCCACCCGGAGGGCGAGGTCACCGTCGGCATCGTCGGCAAGTACACCGATCTTCCCGACGCCTACCTCTCCGTCGTCGAGGCCGTCCACGCCGCCGGCTTCCACCACCGCGTGGCCACCCGCATCGAGTGGATCAACGCCGACGAGGACTTCTCCCTCGACGGGGTCGACGCCGTCATCATCCCCGGCGGCTTCGGGTCGCGGGGCATCGAGGGCAAGATCGCCGCGATCATCCACTGCCGGGAGAACGGCATCCCGCTGCTGGGCATCTGCCTCGGCCTGCAGACCGTCGTCATCGAGGCGGCTCGCGCGGCCGGGCTGACCGGCGCCACCTCCACGGAGATCGACCCGGACACCGACACCCCGGTCATCGCCGTCATGGAGGACCAGAAGAACATCGCCGACCTCGGCGGCACCATGCGGCTGGGGGCCTGGCCGGCCGTGCTGGCCGAGGGGTCGGTCGTCGCCGCCACCTACGGCACCACCGAGGTGGCCGAACGCCACCGCCACCGCTACGAGGTGAATAACGCCTACCGCGAGGCCATCACCGCGGGCTCCGGCCTGGTCTTCTCCGGCACCTCCCCGGACGGGCAGCTCGTGGAGTTCGTCGAGTACCCCGATCACCCGTACCTGGTGGCCACCCAGGCCCATCCGGAATACGCGTCCCGGCCGACGCGGGCGCACCCGCTGTTCATCGGACTGCTGTCTGCGGCGCTAGATTAGTGGCATGACCCCGCCCGGTACCCACGTGTTCGACGTCCTCGACTCGGAGCTGCTGCTCGAGTCCCCGATCCTCGCCGTCCGCCGCGACACCCTCGCGATGCCCGGCGGCGGGACCGGGACCCGCGAGATCGTCGAACACTTCGGGGCCGTGGCCGTCGTCGCGGTCCGCGAGGGACGCGTCGCCCTGGTCCGCCAGTACCGACACAGCGTGCAGTCCCGCCTGTGGGAGCTGCCGGCCGGGCTTCTCGACGTCGCCGGCGAGGACGAGATCACCACCGCGCAGCGCGAGCTCGCCGAGGAGGCTGGCCTCGCCGCCGGACGCTGGGACGTGCTCTGCGACCTCGTCACATCCCCCGGCTTCTGCGAGGAGACCGTCCGCGTCTTCCTCGCCCGGGACCTCAGCGACGTCGAGCGCGGTGAGATGGAACACGAGGAGGCGGACATGCTCCTCGAGTGGATCCCCCTGGAGCAGGCCCGCGCCATGATCCTGCGCGGCGAGATCGTCAACTCCATCGCCGTGTCCGGCATCCTCAGCGCCGCCGAGGTGCTCGACGGGCGGGCGGAACCCCGGCCCGTCGACACGCCGTTCCCGTGGCGGCCGACGGCGCTGGCCTCCCGCCGCGTCGGCCCGGACCTGAAGAAGATGTCGTGACCGCCCGCGACGTGGCGACGACCTGGCTCGATCACCTCGCCGTCGAGCGCGGTCTGTCCGACAACACCCTGAGTAACTATCGACGCGACGTCGAGCGCTACCTCACCTGGCTCGACGAGGCCGGCCGCCACGAGCTTGCCGACGTCGCCACCGCCGACGTCGAGGCCTACGTCGCCGACCTGCGCCGCTCGGGACTGGCCGCCAGCTCCGCCGGACGCGCACTCGTCGTCGCCCGCGGACTGCACAGGTTCGCGGTCCGGGAGGGGATCGTCGACGTCGACGTCGCCGCGGACGTCTCCCCGCCGGCCACCGGCCGCCACCTGCCCGACACGCTGAGCATCGACGAGGTCACCCAGCTCATCGACGCCGTGCCCGACGGCGAGTACGCCGACGCCCTCGACCTGCGCGACAAGGCCCTCCTCGAACTGCTCTACGGCACCGGGGCCCGCATCAGCGAGGTCATGGGACTCACCGTCGACGACGTCACCGACAACGACGGCATCCTGCGGATCACCGGTAAGGGCAACAAGCAGCGCCTCGTCCCCATCGGCTCCAAGGCCGTGGAGGCGGTCGAGGCCTACCTGGTGCGCGCCCGCCCCCTCCTGGCCCAGGGGAAGTCCCACGCGCTTCTGCTCAACACCCGCGGCGGGGCCCTGAGCCGGCAGAGCGCGTGGGCGATCCTCAAGAACGCCGCCGCCCGCGCCGGCCTGGACAAGGACATCTCCCCACACACGCTCCGGCACTCCTACGCCACCCACCTTCTCGAGGGCGGTGCCGACGTCCGCGTCGTCCAGGAGCTCCTCGGCCACTCCTCGGTGACCACCACCCAGATCTACACCCACGTCACCGCGGACAACCTCCGTCAGGTGTGGCGGGAGGCGCACCCGCGGGCGTGATCTCCAGGCGCGGCCAGTGCGCCGTGTCGGCGAGCAGCTGCCGGTCGTGGGTGACCAGGACGACGGCCGCCTCCGTCTCCTCCAACGCGTGCGTCAGCTGGGTGACGGCGGCGATGGAGAGGTGGTTGGTCGGTTCGTCGAGAAGCAGGACCGACGGGCCGGCGTTCAGCAGCCGGGCGATGTCGCGCCGGCGACGTTGCCCCATGGAGAGGTGGTCGTCGGACTCCGCCGATTCCTGGCGGAGGTAGCCGATCGCCGACGGATCCGGCACCGATACCTCGCCGGTCGTCGGTTTCAGCCGGCCGGTGAGGATGTCGATGAGGGTGGACTTGCCGGCGCCGTTGGGGCCGGTGATGACGAGACGGTCACCGCCGCGGATGGACAGGTCGACGGGGCCCGTCAATCGCCCGGTCAGGGACAGCCCCTCGGCGCGCAGGTAGGTCCGGGTCGGTTTCGCGTGGAGGCGGGGGAAGGTGAGCACCGGCGGGGGAGGCGGCAACGTCACCTTGTGCGCCTCGAGGGCCTCCTGCCGACGCTTGACCGCCTGGACCACGCCGGGGGCGCGGGACTGGCGGGCGTGTTTGCCGGTGCCCTTCGGGGGTCGCCACCCGGTGCTCAGGCGGGACTGCGCCTGCTGGAGGTCCTGCTGGAGTTGCGCCTGCCGGGAGGTCTGGGTGGCGTACTCGTGGGCCCACGCCTCCTCGAGGGCGGCGCGTCCGGAGCGGTAGCCCTCGTACCCCTGCCCCCAGGTGCGGGGCAGCCCGTCGGGGGTGGGGTCGAGATCGAGGACGGTGGTCGCGAGGTCCTTCAGCAGGGTGCGGTCGTGGGAGACGACGAGCACCGACCCGCGACGTTGGCGGAGCTGCTCGGTGAGGAAACCCAGGCTGGAGTGGTCCAGGTGGTTGGTGGGTTCGTCGAGAAGCAGATGGTCGTGGTGACCGGCGAGCAGGCACGCGAGGCGGACGCGGTAGCGCTGGCCGACGGAGAGGGAATCGAGGTCGGCGTCATCGGGGAACTCGGCGTCGAGGGACGCCAGCGCGGTGCGGACGCGGCGGTGGGCGTCCCAGGCGTCGAGAAGCTCGGCGGCGGCGAGGGCGGCCTCGTACTCGTCGGGGTCATCCTCGATGGTGAGCAGGGCGGCGTCGAGACGCGCGAGGGCCTGTTCGGCGGGACGGATGGTGTCGCGGACGGCGTCGCCGACGGTGCCGACAGCGCTCATCTGCTGTTCCGCGAGCGCCAGGCTGCCGTGGACGGTGACCCGCCCGGTGGCGGGAGCCAGGCGGCCGACGAGAGTGTTGAGGAGCGTGGTCTTGCCGCGGCCGTTCTCGCCGACGACGACAATGCGGTCGCCAGCGGACAGGGCGAGGCTGAGGCCCCGGAAGATGGTGCGGGTGCCGAGGATGACGGAGAGATCCTCGGCCACGAGTTGGGCGCGACGGATGGTCATGGGGGTGCTTTCTGTACGTGGGTGTAAGGAACGACGAAGCACGCCGACAGCACGGATGACCGGCGGGCGTGCGCGTGGGTTCCTCAGAGGAAGTACAGATGCATGGTTCTGAGCGTAGGGCACGGCTCCGTAGGGCGCAAGGTCAAGTCAGGAGGGTAGACAGAAAGTGCCTGCGCCGTGTCTCCGCGGTGTGCGGCCGGGAGGATGTACCCTGTTAAACAACAACGATGTAAGCAGTGTCAGCAGCGAGGTCAAGGAAGAGGGTATGACTGTGAGCCGAGAGGGACTGTTCCAGGATCCCGGCGTCGAGCTCGGTCTGACCGGCCGCCCGGTACGCGAGCTGCCGCAGCCGGCTCCCCTGGACAGGCACGGACCTGCGACGATCATCTCGATGTGCAACCAGAAGGGCGGTGTCGGTAAGACGACGTCGACCATCAATCTGGGTGCCTGCCTGGCCGAGCAGGGGCGCAAGGTGCTCCTCGTCGACCTCGATCCGCAGGGTGCCCTGTCGGCCGGTCTCGGTGTGGCACACGACGAGCTCGACATCACCGTCTACGACCTGCTGCTGGACAACCACACCTCCATCCACTCCGCCATCCACCAGACCTCCGTGGGGAACATGGATCTGGTGCCGGCCAACATCGACCTGTCCGCGGCGGAGATCCAGCTGGTCAACGAGGTCGGCCGCGAGCAGACCCTGGCCCGCGCGCTGCGCCCGGTGATGAAGGAGTACGACTTCATCATCCTCGACTGCCAGCCCTCGCTCGGCCTGCTCACCGTCAACGCCCTGGCGTGCTCGCACGGCGTCATCATTCCCATGGAGTGCGAGTACTTCTCGCTGCGTGGCCTGGCCCTGCTCACCGACACGGTGGAGAAGGTCGGTGACCGCCTCAACTTCGACCTGGAGATCCTGGGCATCCTGGTCACCATGTTCGACCGCCGCACCTCCCACGCCCGCGAGGTCATGTCGCGGGTGGTAGAGGTGTTCGGGGACAAGGTCTTCGACTCGGTGATCACCCGCACGGTGCGATTCCCGGAGACCTCCGTGGCGGGCGAGCCGATCATCAGCTGGGCCCCGTCCTCGCAGGGCGCCGAGCAGTACCGCAACCTCGCGCTCGAGGTGCTGGAGCGGACCGCCAACCGGTGACCGGGGAGCAGCTGGAGATCCCGGGATTCCGGGTCGCCCTGGCCAACTTCGAGGGGCCCTTCGATCTGCTGCTACAGCTCATCGGGGCGAAGAAGCTCGATGTCACGGAGGTGGCGCTGTCGGAGGTCACCGACGAGTTCATCGCCTACACGCGCGCCCTGGGGGAGACCGCGGACCTCGACGAGACGACCGAGTTCCTCGTCGTGGCCGCCACCCTGCTCGACCTCAAGGCGGCGCGCCTGCTGCCCCGCGGCGAGGTCGATGACCTGGAGGATCTCGCCCTGCTGGAGATGCGCGACCTCCTCTTCGCCCGGCTGCTGCAGTACCGCGCGTACAAGCAGGTGGCGGACCTGTTCGCCGAGTGGCAGAAGAAGGCCCAGCGCCGGTACCCGCGGGCGGTGGCCGTGGAGCCGCAGTTCGCCGACCTTCTGCCGCCGGTGACCATCGGGCTGGGCCCCGCGCAGTTCGCCGAGATGGCGGCCGGGGTGTTCCGGCCGCGCCCGCCGGAGGAGGTGGGGACCGCACACATCCACCAGGTGGCGGTGTCGGTCCCGGAGCAGGCGGGGCGGATCCTCGACACACTGCGGCTCATGGGGTCCGGGCACTGGCTCACGTTCCAGGCACTGACCCGGGACTGCACGGTGTCGATGGAGGTGGTCGGCCGGTTCCTCGCACTGCTGGAGCTGTACAAGGCGCAGGCCGTGGAGACCCTGCAGGAGGAGGCGCTCGGGGAGCTCTCCGTCAGCTGGACCGGGTTGGATGTGGATCCGGCCGTGGTGGCCGCGAAGAACTGGGACTAGGGTCGGGTCCCAGGCAGGGGTACCTGAACATCGTTCAATCGAGGTTGCGGACGGTAGCCTGAATTGAACAACGTTCAAAGGAGATTCTTGGACCCCGCCGACATTCGGAGGCTCGACCACGTCCACGTGTGGCACCCCTACACCCCCGCCCACACCACCAACCTGCCCGTCACCGCCACCGACGGCATCCACCTCCGGCTGGCCGACGGCCGCCGCGTCATCGACGCCATGAGCTCCTGGTGGGCCGCCGTCCACGGCCACGGACACCCCGCCCTCGTGGCCGCCGCCACGGAGCAGATCGGCCGGATGAGCCACGTCATGTTCGGCGGGCTCACCCATGAACCCGCCGTCCGCCTCGCCACCCGCCTGGTGGACATGACCGGCCTGCCGCATGTGTTCTTCTCCGACTCCGGATCCGTCGCCGTCGAGGTCGCCGTGAAGATGGCGCTCCAGTACTCCCGCGGCATCGGCCACCCGGAACGCACCCGCCTGCTCACGTGGCGTTCCGGCTACCACGGCGACACCTTCGCCGCGATGAGCGTCTGCGACCCCGACGGTGGCATGCACTCCCTGTGGGCCGGCACCCTCGCCGAACAGGTCTTCGCCCCCGCCCCGCACACCGACGGGGTAGGCGACTATCTCGACCGTTTCGAGATGCTTGTCGACGCCACCGTCGCCGCCGTCATCATCGAACCCGTTGTCCAGGGTGCGGATGGGATGCGGTTCCACGATCCGGCGCTCGTCGCCGGGATCCGGGAGATCTGCGACCGGCACGGCATCCTGTACATCGCCGACGAGATCGCCACCGGCCTCGGCCGAACGGGGGAGATGTTCGCCACCCACGGGGCGGGCGTGCAGCCCGACATCATGTGCGTGGGCAAGGCGCTGACCGGTGGTTTCATGTCCCTCGCCGCCACCCTTTGCACCGCGGAGGTGGCGGCGGCGATCCCCACGCTCATGCACGGTCCGACCTTGATGGCCAACCCGTTGGCGTGCGCCGTGGCCGGAGCGTCGCTCGATCTCCTGGCCGCGGGTTCGTGGCGCGCGGACGTCGCCCGGATCGAAGCGGGCCTCAGGGTCGGCCTCGAGCCACTGCGGGGGCTGGCGGAAGACGTACGGGTGCTCGGTGCGATCGGCGTCGTCGAGATGGCGGAGCCGGTGGACACGGCGACCACCACGCGGGCGGCCCTCGCGGAGGGGTGTGGCTGCGGCCCTTCGGGCGTCTCATCTACACCATGCCGCCCTACATCTGCACGGACGAGGAGGTGGCGCAGATCTGCCGCGGCGTGGCAGCGGCGGTGCGCGCATGATCATCATGGTGACCGTCACGGGGACGGACGTCGGCAAGACGATCGCCACCGCGGCCCTGGTCAGTGTCCTGCGCGATCGCGGGATCGACGTGCTCCCCGCCAAGCCGGTACAGACGGGACCGGGCGAGGGGGATGTGGCGACCATCGCGGCGCTCACCGGGGTGCCCGGCGTGGAGTACGCCCGCTACCCTGAGCCGCTGGCCCCGAACATCGCCGCCCGGCGCGCGGGTCAGCGGCAGGTCACGCGCGAGGAACTCGGGGTGTGGTTGCGGGGCCTCGAGGCCCCCGGACGGACGGTGCTCGTGGAGGGGGCCGGCGGGCTGCTCGTGCGCCTCGCCGATGACCTCACTCTCGCCGACCTCGCCGCAGATGTGGGTGCCCCGCTCCTCGTCGTGACCTCGCTCGGGTTAGGCAGTCTTAACGCGGCGGAACTGACCGTCCGGGCGGCGCGTGCCCGCGGGCTCGAGGTGATCGGCCTCATCGGGGGCAGCCTGCCGGCGGAACCGGACCTGGCTACCCGGGAGAACCTCACCGAGCTGCCGCGGGTGACCGGGGTACCACTGCTGGGCTGCCTGCCCGCCGGGCACTCAGGGACGTGCCTTGAGGAACTCCAGGATCTCCTCCGGGAGCTCGCGGTCGGCGTAGATGCGGACGTCCGGCTCGGACGGGTCGTCGCCTGTGCCGATTCGGCGGCCCTCCCACACCGGGCGCAGGCCGACCTTCTCGAGGACACGGGCCGAGGCCGGGTGGTTGGTGGTGATGCGCGCGGTGACCGGGGTGTCCGGGTCCATGCGCTTGGCGGCCTTGAGGGCGGCCTCGGAAACCTCGGTGGCGAAACCGTTGCCCCACTTGTCGGGGCGGAAGCGGTACTTGAGGTCCCAGACGCGGCCGTCGACGAGCTCGATGCCACCGACCCCGATGAACTCGGAGGGCTGGTCGCGCATGTAGACGCCCCACGGTCCGAGGTCCTTGGCGGCCCAGGAGGCCTGGGTGCGGCCGATGAGCTGGTGGGTCTCCTTGACGGACTCGTGACGCGCCTGCGGGCGGTGCTCCCAGATGCGTTTGTCGCTGTAGACCTTGTAGGCCTCGGCGTCGTGCTTGGCGCTCAGGGGCATGAGGATGAGTCGTTCAGTGCGTGTGATCGTAGCCATGGGGAAATGTTACACACATCACATTGGCTGGTGTGTGTATTTCGGCAGATTTTCCAGGGCGCGTACGGACGTACTCCGCTGTGCCCCGGCAGGCCCGACAGCCGGGATGCGGGCGGGAGTCGGAGTACACGACAACGCGGCCTGCCTAGACTGGCAGCCATGAACCCGATGATGACGGTCGAAGAACTGCGCGCCCTGCGGGATGCGGTCGTCCTGTGCGCCTCCATGGGCCCGACCCCGCCGACCCACGGCATTCCCGGTTCCCACCTGGCGGATCTCGAGGGGGACTTCTCCGACTCTTCCTCCGATCTGCCGCACACGGTGCCCGCGGACGTGCAGGCACTCTTCGAGTCCTACGGCGTCTCCGACGACACCCCGGTCGTGGTCTACGGCGACGCGGCCGGTGCGACCGCGCCCCGCGTGTGGTGGCTGGCGAAGGTCGCAGGCATCGAGGCCCGCGTTCTCGACGGCGGGCTCGCCGCCTGGCGGGAGGCCGGGGGAGAGCTCGCCCCGTTCGCGGCACCCCGCGGGGGAGGACACCTGAGCGCGCAGCCGCGACCGGAGCTTCTGCGCAACCGCGCCGACGTGGAACAGGACGGACGCCTGGTCGTCGACGCCCGCTCCGCCGGACGATTCGCGGGCAGCGAGCCCGAGCCGCGGCCCGGCCTGCGTTCCGGACACATCCCCGGTTCGGTCAACCTGCCGTACACCGAGGTGTACCGGGACGGCCACCTGCGTCCCGCCGCAGAGCTCAAGGCACTCTTCGCTGACGTGGCGGGTGAGCGCCGCGACCTCACGTTCTCCTGCGGTTCCGGGGTCACCGCCTGTGTCGACGCCCTCGCCGCCACTGTCGCCGGGTACGAGGATCTGGCCGTGTACGAGGGGTCGTGGTCCGAATGGGGCCGGGAATGATCAGCCAACTGCGTTCCCAGCTGGAGTCGGTGCTGCTGGTCATCGACACCCCGGCGTCGGTGGCCACCCTGGCGCGGGTGCTCGATGCGGAGGAGGCGACCGTCGAGAGCCTGCTCAGGGCCACGGCCGCCGAGTTCGACGAGCGCGGCTCCGGCTTCGACCTGCGGGAGACCCAGGGGGGTTGGCGCCTGTACACCCGGCAGGCCAACGCCCCGGTGGTGGAGCAGTTCCTCCTCGACGGCTCGCAGACGAAGCTCTCCCGCGCCGCCCTGGAGACTCTGGCCGTCGTCGCCTACCGGCAGCCGGCGACTCGCTCGCAGATCTCCGCGGTGCGCGGCGTCAACGTCGACGGCGTCATGCGCACCCTCCAGCTGCGCGGACTCATCCGCGAGGTGGACGTGGAGCCGGCCACCGGTGCCCACCGCTACGAGACGACGGAACTGTTCCTCGAACTGCTGGGCATCGACTCCCTCGACCGTCTGCCCGACCTGGCCCCGCTGCTGCCGGACGTCGAGTCCATCGACGAGGAGTTTTAAGGGTCTGTCCGGTAGGGTGGAGCGGAACCAATTGCATACCTGAAGATAGGACACGATTCCCGTGACCCCACCCGCTCGCCGTGACGGCACACCGGACAAGGACCAGCAGCCCAGGAAGCTGCGGGCCTCCGAGATTCCGCTGTCCAACGCCCGCCCCGCCCGCCGCCAGAACGTCTCACCGCAGAAGCGACAGGCCTCCGCCCGCTCGGTCGCCGAGAGCCTCGGCGCCGACTGGCTCTATGACGATCAGCCCGCCACCGAGGGCGTGCGCCTGCAGAAGGTGCTGGCCCAGGCCGGTGTCGCCTCCCGCCGCCACGCGGAGGTCCTCATCGAGAAGGGCCGGGTCGAGGTCAACGGGGAGATCGTGACCAGGCAGGGTGTGCGCGTCAACCCGAACGTCGACGTCATCCGCGTCGACGGGGTGCGCATCCACGTCAACGAGGACCTGGAGTACTTCATCCTCAACAAGCCGCGGGGTGTGCTCTCCACGATGTCCGACGACGAGGGCCGTCTGTGTGTCGGCGATTTCGTCGCCGAGAAGGTCGCCTCCGGTCAGCGCCTGTTCCACGTCGGCCGTCTCGACGCCGACACCGAGGGTCTCATCCTGCTCACCAACGACGGCGAGCTGGCCAACCGCCTCATGCACCCGAAGTACGAGGTGTCGAAGACGTACCTGGCCACGGTGTTGGGCGAGGCCGACCGTCGCCTGGTCACCACCCTCAAGAAGGGCATCGAGCTGGAGGACGGCCCGGCGAAGGCCGACTACGTCCAGATCGTCGACACGCATGAGGGCCAGTCGCTGCTCAGGATCGAGCTGCACGAGGGACGCAAGCACATCGTGCGCCGCATGCTCAAGGAGGCCGGGTTCCCTGTCCAGCGCCTGGTGCGCACCAAGATCCACACCGTGCAGCTCGGTGAGCAGAAGCCGGGTTCCCTGCGCGCACTCAACAACTCCGAACTGACCTCCCTCTTCAAGGCGGTGCAGCTGTGACCTTCTCGAACATGCCCGACGGCGGCCTCATCCTCGCCGTCGACGGCCCCTCCGGCACCGGCAAGTCGACGACCTGCCGCGCGTTGGCCAAGCGACTCGACGCCAAGTACGTCGACACCGGTGCCATGTACCGGGTCGCCACTCTCGCGGTGCTCCGCGCAGGCGTCGACCCCACCGACACGGAGGCCGTCATCGCGGCCACCCGCGATCTGCCGCTGGCCGTCAACGACGATCCGGATTCCACCGAAGTGCTTCTCGACGGGGAGAACGTCGCTGCCGAGATCCGCGGTCGTGAGGTCACCCAGAATGTCTCCGCCGTCTCCGCGGTGCCGGAGGTCCGCGAGAATCTCGTCGCCCTGCAGCGTCGTCTCGCTGCTCAGGCGCACCGCGCCATCGTCGAGGGTCGGGACATCGGCACCGTCGTGCTTGCCGACGCCCCCGTCAAGGCCTATCTCACCGCCTCCCCGGAGATCCGCGCCCGCC
The DNA here is from genome assembly GCF_900177745.1 of Corynebacterium pollutisoli. GTDB lineage: Bacteria > Actinomycetota > Actinomycetes > Mycobacteriales > Mycobacteriaceae > Corynebacterium > Corynebacterium pollutisoli. The sequence goes on from NZ_FXAR01000006.1 coordinate 19,938, forward strand.
GCCGCTACAACCAGGATCGCTCCGCCGGTCGGGAGGCGGACTTCGCCACCGTGCTCGCGGATGTGATCCGCCGCGACGAGCTCGACTCCTCGCGCACCACCTCGCCCCTGCGCCCCGCAGAGGACGCGCACCTCATCGACACCTCCGAGATGACCCTCGACCAGGTGCTCGAGACCCTCATCAACCTTGTGAAGGAGTCGCAGCGATGACCGACAACAACGACGAGATGGAGACCGAGTTCATCTTCCCGGGTGAGCACGACATCGACGAGTCCGAACTCACCGACGCCGAGCAGTGGGCCGACGAGGACTTCGAGATCGAGGAGTACGACTTCGAGGACATGACCGAGGAGGAGTGGGCCGCCCTCGAGGAGAAGCTGGGCGTCGAGCACAACGAACACCTCGAGGAGGAGCTGTGCACCGTCGCCATCGTCGGCCGTCCCAACGTGGGCAAGTCGACGCTGGTCAACCGCTTCCTGGGGCGTCGGGAAGCGGTCGTCGAGGACTTCCCCGGCGTCACCCGTGACCGCATCTCCTACATCGCGGAGTGGGGCGGCCGCCGCTACTTCGTCCAGGACACCGGCGGCTGGGACCCCAACGTCAAGGGGATCCACGGGGCCATCGCCCGCCAGGCGGAGGTGGCCATGCAGACCGCGGACGTCATCGTCATGGTCGTGGACACGAAGGTCGGCATCACCGAGACCGACGCCGTCATGGCGAAGAAGCTGCAGAAGGCCGAGGTTCCGGTTCTCCTCGTGGCGAACAAGTTCGACTCCGACTCCCTCTACGCCGACATGGCGGAGTTCTACGCGCTTGGCCTCGGCGACCCGTGGCCGGTCTCCGCGCTCCACGGCCGTGGCGGCGCCGACGTCCTCGACGAGGTGCTGCGCCTGTTCCCGGAGAAGCCGCGCGCGGCGTCGATCACCGAGGGGCCGCGTCGCGTGGCGCTCGTCGGTAAGCCGAATGTGGGCAAATCCTCTCTGCTCAACAAGGTGTCGAAGGAGGAGCGCTCCGTCGTCGACAACGTGCCCGGCACCACCGTCGACCCGGTCGACTCCCTCGTGCAGCTGGAGCAGAAGCTGTGGAAGTTCGTCGACACCGCCGGCCTGCGCAAGAAGGTCAAGACCGCGCAGGGCCACGAGTACTACGCCTCCCTGCGCACCCGCGCCGCCATCGACGCCGCCGAGGTGTGCGTCATGCTCATCGACGCCTCCGAGCCCATCTCCGAGCAGGACCAGCGCGTCCTGGCGATGGTGCTGGAGTCCGGCAAGGCACTGGTCATCGCGTTCAACAAGTGGGACCTCATGGACGAGGACCGCCGTGACCTCCTCGACCGCGAGATCGACCAGCAGCTCGGCCACCTGCCGTGGGTGACCCGCATCAACATCTCCGCGCAGACCGGCCGCGCTCTCCAGAGACTCGAGCCCGCCATGATCGAGGCCCTCGAGAGCTGGGACAAGCGCATCTCCACCGGCCAGCTCAACAACTGGCTGCGCGAGGCCATCGCCGCGAACCCGCCGCCGATGAAGGCTGGCCGCCTGCCGCGCGTCATGTTCGCCACGCAGGCATCCACCCGCCCGCCGGTGATCGTCCTGTTCACCACCGGGTTCCTCGACGCCGGTTACCGCCGCTACCTGGAGCGCAAGTTCCGCGAGCGTTTCGGTTTCCACGGTTCGCCGGTGCGCATCGCGGTGCGTATCCGCGAGCGACGCGCCCGGAAGTAGCCCGTTGCGCCGCGTCCTCGCCGCCCCCTGGCGGTGCTGCCCCTGGGGGCCTGCGCGTCGGAGGAGGTGTCGTCGTCACCGAGGTGGTGACGGTGACCGAAGCGGCAACCCCGGCGGAGCCTCTCTACCGGGAGGTTCCTGCCGAGCCTTTCGCCGGGGGCCGCGGGCACACCTTCGCTTCCTCCGACGGGGTGACCGAGTGCGAGGTGTTTCCCGCGCTGGCCGGGATGGACACGGTTCTCGACCCACGGGCGGGGGAGTGCGTCTCGTGGAGCCCGGGGCGTGAGGACGAATCCCTCATCATCTTCTCGCAGCACGGCGACGACTCCTTCTCCTCCGACGCGAGTCCTTCCCTGCCGCGGCGCTGAGGCAATGACCACCACACCCTCCACTCAGGTGAACTGGTGCGCTTCGGCCCGTTGACGTGCTTTTGCGCGCGCCCCGGCGCGCTGGCGTGCGTCGACGTGTACGGGGGAGAGGGCTTCGAACTCGCCGACGGGGCCTACCGGGAGTTCCACTGGGACGATGCGGTCAACATCCTGGAGCACCCCGACGGTACCCGCGAGATCATCGGTGAACTGGTGCGGCTCGACTTCGACAACGGCGGGCACATCTTCTGCGACCGCAACGACGACTACTTCAACTGCGGCGGCGCGACCGGCCTGGACTTTCCGCCCGGCTCCAACGCGGTGAGCTTCTACCGCGGTGCGGAGGACGGGCACGGGACCGGTGACATGGGCGAGTTCCAGGCCCAGGCGCAGGGCGCGGGCCGGGGAGTGTTCTTTCCGCGGGCTTGACCTTCGAAAACACCGGCACCCGGGCGACGTTCACCACGTCGGAGGGGAAGAGCTTCTGGGTGGGGGGCGACGGGTTCGGTGACAGATGACCGTCCCCACCGGTCCCATCGACCCGCCGCCGCTGGTCCGCGCCCTCTCCGCGGACGCGACCCCGGTGTGGGTCAGCGGCCTTCGCGGCGTCACGTGGCGCCTGTCCCATTCGTACCTCAAGGTCGGCCCCGGTCATCACGCCGCGGAGGCCGAGCGCCTCGCCTGGCTCGGCAGCCTTGATCTGCCGTTCCACGTTCCCGGCGTCCTCGGCGTCGGCCCGGATCATCTGCACACGACGCTTATCGACGCCGCCCCGCCGCTTAATCCCGCCGATCCCGGCGCCGCTGCGCATGCGTTGGGCCGGGCGCTGCGGATGTTCCACGATGCGGTGCCCGTGACCGGCTGCCCCTTCGTGTGGGGACCGCTACGTGGGGACGAGGACCTCGTCGTCTGCCACGGTGACGCGTGCAACCCCAACTGGCTCCTCGGGGCGGATCTCGGGTTCGTGGGGACCGTCGACCTGGGAAACCTCGGTGTCGACGACCGCTGGGCCGACATTGCGCCGGCAGTCCAGTCCCTGGCCTGGAACGGAATGGAGGGGCAGGACGCCGCCTTCCCCCGGGGGTACGGCATCGAGCTGGATGAGGAGAAGTTCGACAGTTATCTAGAGCGGTGGAATCGCGCCAGACAGGCTTGGTTTCATGAAGCTGCGTGCCTCGGTAGTGGGGGTCCTGGCTGCGGGAGCTTTGGTGCTCGCCGGCTGTACGGGTTCCGCTGACGACGTCGTCGTGGTCACCGAGGTAGTGACAGAGGAGGTCGCTGCAGGAGCCTCCTCGGATGCCCCGCGGACGCCGCGACGGCGCCCCTGAGCGGAACCCGGTACAGATTGGTCGAAGACGTGGAGCGTTTCAGTGAGGGCACCGAAACGTACCTATTTTCTTCCCCCGACGGGGAGATCGAGTGTCAGATCGTCGAGCAGTCCGTCAGTTCGGGTCCTTCGCCTGAGTTCGGAGGCGGGTGTGTCAACGAGGGACTTGAGTCGCCGCGCGGTTCGACGGTGATGTTCGCTACCCAGTCACCCGAGGAGTTCAGCTGGGAGCTGGATCCTGGCAGCTACCCGGGTCACTTCTACGGGGGTGGTCCTGCTCTCGAGGTCGGAGAAGTCATCCTCATGAGTCCACTGCTGTGTTTCGTACCGGATGAAGATTCATTGGGGTGTCTCATGCCCCGGGACCTGAGGGGATTTCTCGTCGAAGGAGCGGAGACGAGGGTTATTGACGCTTCCAATTATTCAGAGATTTTCGGGGGAGAGATCCTCGTCCCGTTCATTAGATTGGAGTTCGATAACGGTGGGTCGGTCATCTGCTACGAAGGCACGTCCGATGTCACTTACACCTGCGGCGACGCATGGGACCTGGACTTCCCCAATATGGAGGGCTCGACGGTGCAGTCCAACGCCGTGTTCTTTGACGTCAGCGGCGCCCAGCCTGTCGTCAAGGGCCACAACGCCTCGAACGTCGGCCTGGCCGGTGAGAACGCCCAGTCCACCCCACCGGGCACCTACCACCATTACGGCTTCACCATCGAGCACGATGGCGAGCGGGCGACGTTCACCACGCCGCAGGGCGGGACATTCTGGGTGGGTGTCGACGGGGTCGGCGTGGACTAGCGCTCCAGCACGAACGCATCCGTGCGGTAGGGGATGGCCAGCAGCTGCCCGGGCTGGTACTCGAGACGGTCGAAGAGGTACCAGCGCAGGTTCTCCGTCATGCGCTTCCGCACCTCCGGACCGGACTTGAGCCAGTAGGACCGGGAGGCCATGAGGTCGAAGAGCTGCTCCACGCACAGGTGCTGCACCCAGGTGGTGCGCAGCTCGCCCGCCAGGTGCCACGGTGCGTGGACCTCCGGGATGAACCCCGGGCGCTGGATGTCGCCGGAGTGCATGATGCGGGCCAGGCGCAGGATCCACGGGTGGGAGACGTCGAGGTTGTTCCACACCAGTACGACCCGACCCCCGGGGCGGACGACGCGGTCCAGCTCGGCGCAGGCCTCGGCGGCGTCGACCCAGTGCCAGGTCTGGGCGCAGGTGACGGCGTCGACGGAGGCGGCGCGCAGGCCGGTGGCCTCGGCGGTGGACCGCCACACGGGGATGGGCAGTGAGCGGAGCACCCGGACCATGTCCGGTGAGGGGTCGGAGGCCAGGACGTCGTGGCCGGCGTCGATAAGCGGGGCGGTGAGCTTGCCGGTGCCGGCACCGAGGTCGGCGACGGTGCGGCAGCCGTCGACAAGCTCCAGCACCGCGGGAGGATAACCGGGACGCACGTCGTCGTATGTGTCGGCGCCGCTGCGGAACGCCCATGCGGACTCACGGCGGTGGGCGGCGTCGGCGAATTCCGGGGTGTCCTTGGTGGACGCCTTCCGGAAGGCGGGGGAGAGGGTCACGCCAAGTAAGATAGCCGATCATGGCCCGACTCCCCGCCGCCGACGATCCCCGTTGGCTCCCCAAGACCGTCCTCTCCCGCTGGCGCTGGACGGTACCGGCGGGCATCTTCATGGCGGTCAGTTTCCTGTCCAACGGCCTGTCGCCGGTGATCATCGGCCGGGCGATCGACGACCTGGACCGCGTGTTCTGGTGGATCGGGGTGCTGGCGGGCACGTTCATCATGGGCATGGTGGCCAGCTGGTTCGGCCGCCGCCTGCTCAACCGGTCGATCCTGGTCATCGGGCACGACCTGCGTATGGTGGTCACCGACCGCATCCAGGATCCCCGCGGCGTCGGCGGTCGGCGGCGCACGCCGGGCGAACTGCTGTCGATCGCGTCCTCGGACACCCAGCGCGTGGCGGATGCGGTGTTCATGACCGTGTTCCCCGTGGCGGAGGTCGCGTCGGTGCTCTACGTGGGCATCATGATGCTCTACATCAGTGTGCCGCTGGGCATCGCGGTGCTCATCGGCGGGCCGTTGCTCGTGTGGATCGCGCTGGTCGCGGCGGGTCCGCTCCGTCGGCGCTCGGGGAAGCGGCAGGCGGCCCTGGCCCGCGCCGCGGCGACCGCCACCGACGTGGTGCAGGGTCTGCGCATCCTCAAGGGACTCGGCGCGGTGGACACCGTCCGCAGCCGCTACCTGCGGGTCTCCGACGAGGCCTACGAGCGCACCGTCGACGCCAACCTCGCACAGGCCCGGCTCAACGCCACGACCGACGCCACCGGTTCGCTCTACGTCATCGCGGTCGCGGTGGCCGCGGCGTGGCTGGCGCTCGACGGTCAGATGAGCATCGGTGAGCTCATCACCGCCATCGGCCTCACGCAGTTCGTCATCATGCCGATGACCATGCTGGGCAAGAACATCGCCTCCCGCTGGGCTGCGGCGCAGGCCTCGGGGCGTCGTATCCGCGAGGTACTGGCCGCCCCGTACGCACTGGAGGAGGAGCACACGGACGTCCCCGACCTGCCCACCGGTCTCACCGTGGTCACCGGTCCGGCGCCGGAGGAGCTCATCCTCGCCCCGCGCGACCGGGTCGTCGTGGCCCCACACGCGGCGGACCTCTTCGACGGCTCCGTGCTGGACAACGTCCACCCGGATCCGGACCGCGCCCGCCGTGCCCTCGAGGTCGCGGCCGTGGAGGACATCCCCGGCGGACCGGAGCGGGAGGTCGGGGAGAACGGCCGTAACCTCTCCGGTGGTCAGCGTCAGCGCGTGGCCCTGGCCCGCGCCATCGCGGCGGACCCGGAGATCCTCATTCTGCAGGACCCCACGACCGCCGTCGATTCGGTGACGGAGGTGCGCATCAGCGAACGCGTGGCCGCCGCGCGCAGCGGGAGACCGACGATCGTCTACTCCGATGCGCCGGCCTGGAAGGCCGTGGCCGACAGGGTGGTGACGGCATGAGGTTCCCGCTCGCCGATCTCTGGCAGGTCCGCCGCGAGGTGGGCCGCCAGATCGCCCGCGTGCCCGGCGCGCGTCGTCAGGGCCTGCTGGCGCTGCTCCTGCTCAGCCTCGGTGCGGCTGCGACGGTCGCGGTGCCGTGGCAGCTCGGTCGGATCGTCGACATCGTCATCCGGGGTGAGAGCCTGTGGGAGGCCGTGGCCTGGCTGGTCGCGGCCGCCGTCGCCGGCGCGGGGCTCAGCGCCGCCGGGTTCTTCTACGTCTCGCGGCTGAGCGAGCGCGTCATCGCGCACCTGCGCGAGGAGATGGTGGGCACGGCCCTCGGTCTGCCCGTGCACCGCGTCGAGGACGCCGGCACGGGTGACCTGGTGTCCCGCTCGACGGATGATGTCGCCGTGCTGTCGTCCGCGGTGACGGAGACGGTGCCCATCCTGTCGAGCTCGCTGTTCACCATCCTCGCGACGTCGGTGGCCCTGGTGACGCTCAACTGGCGGTTCCTGCTGGTGCTGGTCGTCGTCGCCCCGCTGTACTGGATCGCGTCGCGCCGTTACCTGGCGGTGGCCCCGGGGCGTTACGCCGCCGAGCGTGCGTCCATGGCGGACCGTGCCCGCAAGCTGCTCGAGGCCATTCACGGCCAGGCCACGGTCCGCGCGTACCGGATGGAGTCCGAGATGCACGAGCGCATCCGGGTCACCTCCCAGGCGGTCGTCGACCACGGGTTCTCGGCCCGTCTCACCATGATCGTCCTGCAGGTGTGGATGTCGGTGGGTGAGTTCCTCATTCTCGCCGGTGGTCTCATCGTCGGTTGGACGGCGGTGCGCAACGGTGACCTCACCGTGGGTGCGGTCACGGCCGCGATGCTCATGCTCATCCGCCTGCGTGGTCCGCTCATGATGTTCATGCGCGTGCTCGACACCGTGCAGTCCGGCTACGCCTCCCTCACCCGTATCGTCGGCGTGGTCATCGACCCGCCGGCCCCCGTCGCGGACTCCGGTGCCCGCGCCCCGGAGGGCGTCGTCGACATGCGTGACGTGAGCTTCTCCTACGGCGGCGACTGGGCGGTGCGCGACGTGTCCCTGAGCATCCGCCCGGGGGAGACGGTGGCGCTCGTCGGTGCCTCCGGCGCCGGCAAGACGACGGTCGCCGCCCTCCTCGCCGGTCTGCGGGTCCCCGACGAGGGGACCGTGCTTGTCGACGGTGTCGAGGTCTCCTCCCTCTCCGACGCCGAGCGCGTCGCCCGCCTCGCGATGATCTCCCAGGACGTCCACGTGTTCTCCGGCACCCTCCGCGAGGACCTCACCCTGGCCCGCCCGGACGCCACCGACGCCGAGCTCGTCGACGCTCTCGAGCGGGTCCACGCCCACTGGTACGGTCAGCTGGCTGACGGCCTGGACACCGAGATCGGCGCCCGCGGCCACCAGCTCGACCCCGTCGAGGCGCAGCAGCTGGCCCTGGCCCGCATTCTCCTGCTCGACCCGAAGGTCGTCGTCATGGATGAGGCCACCGCCGAATCGGGCTCCGCCGGCGCCGGCGACCTCGAGGCCGCCGCCGAGGTGGTCACCCGGGACCGCGCGGCCCTCGTTGTCGCGCACCGCCTCGACCAGGCCGCGCAGGCCGACCAGGTGCTCGTCATGGAGGCCGGGGAGGTCGTCGAGTGCGGCACCCACGAGGAACTTGTCGCCCGGGGCGGCCGCTACACCGACCTGTGGGCGGCGTGGTCGAAGGGGCGCGCGTGAGACTGTTCGTCATGCTCGTCACCCTGCTTCTGCTCACCGGGTGCACGGCGCCGGTGGAGGAGCCGGTGGCGTCGAGAAGCGTCGGTGCCCCGCAGAAGACGGTGACGGGAACCGTCTCCGTCGACGGACGCGACCGGACGTTCCGCGTCTCGACGCCCGCCGGGTTCCACCGCGGCAGGCAGTGGCCGGTGGTGTTCGCCTTCCACGGGTGGAGGGAGTCGGCGGAGACGATGGAGCAGGTCAGCGGGCTGGACAGCGTGAATGCCATCGTCGTCTACCCGGAGGGTGTGGAGCAGGCCTGGGCACCGGCCCCGTACGCGGCGACGAGCGGGGAGGAGGACCTCGGCTTCGCCCGGGTGCTCCTCGATCACGTGCGTGACGAGTACCCGGTCGACGGCTCGCGCATCTTCGCCACCGGCTTCTCCAACGGCGGTGGCTTCGCCGCCTACCTGGGCTGCCACCTGCCGGAGACCTTCCATGCGGTCGCCCCGGTAGGTGCCGCCTACTATGAGGCGATCCACCTCGGCTGCACCACCGAACCCGTCGCCCGTCTGGACATCCACGGCACCGATGACCGCACGATCCACTACTACGGAGGCACCCGCCACGGCGAGCGGTATGAACCGGTCCCGGTGGTGCTCGACCGGGTGGCGGAGAACAACGGCTGCACCCGGTCGACCATGACCAGGCGGAGTCAGGACGTCATCGTCCAGCACTGGCAGGGCTGCCGGCTGCCCCTGGTCCACGTGCGTGTCGGTGGCGGGGCGCACGTGTGGCCGAAGGAGGCGACAGCGGAGTTACGGGCGTTCTTCGGCGTGTAGCGTGGACCTTATGAATGGCAACACAACTCGGCGCGTGGCGGTCATCTTCAACCCCGTCAAGGGCGAGCCGGAGGAGATGAAGCAGCAGGTCATCGACGCCGCCCGGCGGCACGGTTGGGAGGACCCGGAGTTCCGGGAGACCTCCGTCGAGGACCCCGGTTTCGCGCCCGCCCAGCAGGCCGCCGAGGAGGGCTACGACATGATCTTCGCCGCGGGTGGTGACGGCACGGTCCGCGCCGTCGCGGCCGCCCTGCGCGGCACGGGGTCCACGCTGGCGATCATCCCCGTCGGCACCGGCAACCTGCTGGCCCGCAACCTCAAGCTGCCGCTGGATGTGCCCGAGGCCATCGAGACCGCGTTCTCCGGGCAGGACACGCGCATCGACGTCTGCACCGCCCTTCTCACCCTCCCCGACGGCGAGTCCGAGGAGCTCGACTTCGTCGTCATGGCCGGCGTGGGCATCGACGCCCAGATGATCGTCAACACCGACGATGACCTGAAGAAGAAGATCGGTTTCCTCGCCTACGGTGTCGCCATCGCGAAGTCGCTCACGGGCGGCCGTCGCCTGCACCTGACCTGGAAGCTCGACGATGCCCCCGTCCGCCGCACCCGCGTCCACTCGCTCATCGTCGGAAACTGTGGCGACCTGGTGGCCAGCGTCCCGCTGCTCCCCGACGCCGTGGCCAACGACGGCCATTTCGACCTCGTCGCCCTGCGCCCCAAGGGGCTGCCCGGGTGGGGTCTCATCGTCGGCCGCCTCGCCACCCAGATGGGGCGCAAGGTGATCAACCGCCTGCGTCGCCGCGACGAGCAGCTCACCGGGGGTTCCGGCGACATCGAGGAGCTGCAGTACGCCACGGGCACCCGCCTCGAAGTGTCGTTGCCGAAGCCGGAGGTGTTCGAGGTCGACGGGGACGAGGTGGGGGAGGTCACCGCCTTCACCGTCACCATCGAGCCGGAGTGCCTCATCGTGCGTGAGCCGGTGCCCCCGCCGACCGCGGAACCGGGCGAGCCCCGCCCCGGAACGGAGGTGTTCGGGGGTTAGTCGGAGGGTAATGGCCCGTGTGACGACTTGGACAAGTAGATTTATCCCCGTAACACGTCACACTTGGCCCCTGGAAGGAACCCCCATGTTCTCACGCACCAAGGTAGTGGCCGGCTTCGCGGCCGCCGCACTTTTCCTCACCGCCTGCACCTCCGACTCCGGCACCGACTCGGACGGGACCACCACCGCAGCCTCCGGTGACGACGCCTACTCCATCGGCATCAACCAGCTCGTCCAGCACCCGGCCCTCGACGCCGCCACCGCCGGCTTCAAGGAGGTCCTCGACGAGGCCGGCGTCGAGGTCACCTACGACGAGCAGAACGCCAACGGCGAGCAGGCCACCGCCCTGACCATCGCCCAGCAGTTCGCCGGCAAGGACCTCGACCTGGTTCTGTCCGTGGCCACCCCGGCCGCCCAGGCCACCGCCCAGAACATCACCGACATCCCGGTCCTGTTCACCGCCGTCACCGACCCGGTCTCCGCCGAGCTCGTCGACTCCGAGGAGGCCCCGGGCGGCAACGTCACCGGCACCTCCGACGTCGCCCCGATCGAGGACCAGCTCGACCTGCTCAAGGAGCTCGTGCCGGACGCTCAGAAGGTCGGCATCGTCTACGCCTCCGGTGAGGTCAACTCGCAGGTCCAGGTCGATCTGGCCCAGGAGGCCGCCGGCCCGCGCGACCTGGAGATCGTCACCCAGACCGTGACCACCGCCAACGACATCCAGCAGGCCGTCGAGGCCCTGGGTGACGTCGACGCCATCTACGTCCCGACCGACAACATGGTCGTGGCCGGCATCGCCTCCCTCGTCCAGGTGGCCGAGCAGAAGCAGATCCCGGTCATCGCCGCCGAGGCCGGCACCGTCGAGGGCGGCGCCGTCGCCACCCTGGGCATCGACTACACCGAGCTGGGCCGCCAGACCGGCGAGATGGCCCTGCGCATCCTGCAGGACGGCGAGGACCCGGCGTCCATGGCCGTCGAGAAGGCCACCGAGTTCACCTACGTCATCAACGAGGACGCCGCTGAGCGTCTCGGCGTGACCATCCCGCAGGAGATCCTGGACGAGGCCGAGACCGTATGATCGGCGCCGTCGAGGTCGGCCTCATATACGGGGTGATGGCCCTGGGCGTCTTCCTGACGTTCCGGGTCCTCAACTTCCCCGATCTGACGGTCGACGGCAGCTTCACCACGGGCGCAGCCACCGCTGCGGTCGGCATCCTCAACGGGTGGCCGCCGCTGCTGGCGACGCTCGCCGGCTTCGTCACCGGCTTCCTCGCCGGTGTCGTCACCGGACTGCTCCACACGAAGGGCCGTATCGACGGCCTCCTCGCGGGTATCCTCACCATGATCGCCCTGTGGTCGATCAACCTCCGCATCATGGGTGGCGCCAACATCCCGATGCTGCGCCAGGAGACCCTGTTCACGCCGCTGCGTGAGGCCGGTCTGCTGGGCACCTGGGTCGGTGCCGCCATTCTCCTCGCCGTCGTGGCGGTGCTGGGCCTGGTGGTCGTGTGGTTCCTCACCACCGATCTGGGCCTGTCCATCCGTGCGACGGGTGACAACGGCCCGATGATCACCTCCTTCGGTGTGTCCACCGACTACACCAAGACCCTCACCCTGGCGCTGTCGAACGGTTTCGTCGGCATGTGCGGCGCGCTCGTCGGCCAGTACCAGGGCTTCGCGGACATCTCCATGGGTATCGGCCTCATCCTCGTCGGACTGGCGTCGGTCATCATGGGCCAGGCCATCCTCGGCCAGCGTTTCCTGTGGCTGGCGGTGTACGCCGTCATCGTGGGTGCCGTGCTGTACCGCATCATCATCTTCCTGGCGCTGCAGGTGGGCCTCGACCCCAACGACATGAAACTGATCACCGCCCTGCTGGTCATCGTGGCGCTTCTCGTGCCCCGCTGGAAGGGCCTGACGTCCCGTTTCAACAGGAAGCCGGCGGCTGCGGCGGCCGGTGCGAAGGTGGCTGCCTGATGCTGAAGATCGAGAACATCTCCAAGACGTTCTTCCCGGGCACGGTCAACGAGCGCGTGGCCCTCAACGAGCTGGACCTGACCCTCGACGAGGGGGATTTCGTCACCGTCATCGGCTCCAACGGTGCCGGTAAGTCCACGCTGCTCAACGCCGTCGCGGGTCGTCTGTTCGTCGACACGGGCACGGTGCTCATCGACGACAAGAAGGTCAACAAGCTCCCGGAGTACAAGCGTGCCCGCTACGTGGGTCGCGTCTTCCAGGATCCGTTGGCGGGCACCGCCCCCAACCTCACCATCGAGGAAAACCTCTCCCTGGCGCTGCTGCGCGGTAAGGGCCGTGGCCTGGGCCGGGGTCTGACGAAGAAGCGTCGCGACGAGTTCGTCGAGAAGCTCAAGTCCCTCGAGCTGGGCCTGGAGAATCGCCTGTCCGCCAAGGTGGGCCTGCTCTCCGGTGGTCAGCGCCAGGCGCTGTCGCTGCTCATGGCCGGTTTCACCAACCCCCGGATCATGCTTCTCGACGAGCACACCGCCGCCCTCGACCCCCAGCGGGCCGAGCTGGTCACCGGCCTCACCGAGCGCATCGTCTCCGAGGGCGGGCTGACCACCCTCATGGTCACCCACAACATGGAGCAGGCCATCCGCCTGGGCAACCGCCTCATCATGATGCATGAGGGGCGGATCGTCTACGAGGCCGACTCCGAGATGAAGTCCAAGCTCACCGTCCGTGACCTCCTGCAGGAGTTCGCGAACATCAAGGGCGCCACGCTCTCCGACAAGGCGTTCCTCGGCTAGACCCCGCTTATCGACGCCCCCGCTGCCCACCGCAGCGGGGGTTCGCTCATGTCCGCAGGCTCTCCACGAAGTCCACGAACTTCTCCTCGCTGTACATGAAGTCGAGGAAGGGCGGGGCGTCGTTAAGCGAATGGAACGGGGGATCGCGGTAGATGAGTTCGCCGTCGCGGAAGACGAGGAGCACCGGGATGGTGGAGATCTCGAGGTCCCTCACCAGGCGCTGCTGGATCTCGATCTCCGCCTCGCCGAAGGGGATGTCGGGGAACTGCCCGTCGACGGCCCGGTAGATGCGGCGGAAGCGCAGGCACGGTCCACAGGAGGTGGACCAGAACAGTGCCAGGACGAGGCCGTCCTGTGAGGTGAACTCCTCGTAGCCGCCGGAGGTCATCTGCTCGGTCATGCCTTCTATTGTGCCCTGACCTCCCGGTTTGTGGCGACTACCCCCGTTGGTCACCCCCATGTTCGGTGGGTGGTTTAGGTTGGGTTTCGAACGTACGAACGAGAGGCGTTGGGGGGGGTGATTGTTGTGGTTGAGCCGTCATGGTCGGTACTTGCGGAGTCGAATCCGTACCGGGGTGCCCGTCGGGCGCGGGTGTCGGCGGAGTACTTCATGTGGCGTAGCTGCCAGCCGGAGGTCGAGGTGCGCGACGGCGCGGACTGGACCGCCCTGAGCGCAGAGTTGTACTCAAAGATCGGTGCGACGAAGCACCAGATCACCCAGAACCTCGACGCGCTGGCCGTGCTCGACCGCCTCCCGCAGTTGAAGGCGCTGGTGGAGGAGACTTTCCTCTTGGGAATGAATCATCTCTGCACCATCGAGAGGGCGGTGTCGTCCGCCGCCCTCGCACTCCAGGCGGACCACTACTTCTGGAAGGCCCTCGACGAGGACCTCATCCACCGCTTCACCCCGACGCGCGCCCACCAGCTGCTGCCCAGTTCGTCCGCGATCAAGGACACGGTCATGTCGACCATCCGCAGCGTGGAGGAGCTGGCAGCGCCGCAGGACGATCCCTGGAGCGAGGGCACCCCGGTGGGCCCGGATGCACCTGAGAAGGAGGGGCCCCAGCCGTGCGAGAATCCCGCGGAGCTCATGTCGTCCTTGCCGCCCCCGGAGGACAAACCGACCTCAACGCTGCACGCCGAGGATCTGTCCGACGGTTCCGTGCGAATTGAACTCATCACGGATCAGGCCACCGGTACCGAGATCCTGGAGGCGGTCGACCAGGCCGCCGCGGACCGCGACTGTTCGAAGGCGGAGGCCCTCACGTCGCTCATCCTCGACGATGTGACCACCAAGGCCACCATGATGCTCTACCAGGCTGACGATGAGGGAGTGGAGGAGGCCGACAACCCCGTCTTCCACCCCGTGCGCGGACTGCTCACCCCGCAGGCGGCCGCCGTACTGCGCAAGCGCGTCACCCGGACCATCAGCATGCGGCACGCGAAGACGGCCCGCACTGGGGCCTACGAGACCACTGTGCCCATCCGTGCCTACCTCATCGGCCGGGACTGGATCTGCCGCTGGCCGGGGTGCAACCGGAAGGCGACACACTGCGACGCCGACCACCGCATCAACCACGACGACGGAGGGCCCACCACCGCAGCGAACATGGCGATGCTCTGCCGGCACCACCACAACCGGAAGACGGACGAGGAGATCCATTACCTCCTCGACCCCCACACCGGCGACGTCTACTGGCTGTTCGCCGACGGCACCTACGCGGTGGACGAGGCCACCGGACCCCTGGCTCCCAAGCAGAAGCGCTGGGTGCAGACATACCGCCAGCGCCGGAAGCGGCGACGGGAGTACCTATCAGCCCGAGCGGCTGCCGAGCGGTTCGAGTCCTACCAGGAGCAGATGAACGCCCCGCCACCGGAGAAACCCGAGGAACCGGAACACCACATCCCGTGGATGAATCCGCCACCGTTCTAGGGTCGTCCGTGCTGTCGTCGCTTCCCGGAAAACCAAAAACAGGCCAGCGAGAACGCTGACCTGCTATTTGTCGGACTGACAGGATTTGAACCTGCGACCCCTACACCCCCAGTGTAGTGCGCTACCAAGCTGCGCCACAGTCCGCCGTTGCTCCGTAAGGTGCAACTGCTTCAGGTTACAACACTGTGGTTTGAATACGCGAATCAGCAGGTCAGGACACGTCTCTGGCGGTGTACACCCACTCGCGGCCGACACGACGGAACATCGAGCGCTCACGCTGGGACCCCGGCGGGTCACCCTTGTAGAAGGCCTCGAACTCGACGACGCCCTCCCGGTCGAGGGGCCCGCCTCCGACCACATCGAGGATGTCGAGGCGGTAGAACTGCACCGGCAGGTCGACGAGGGTGAGTTCGAAGGGGCGGGTGTCCGGGTCCCACGTGCGCAGGAGGTAGTCGGCGTCGCGGACCACGAAGGCGGTGAAGCGGGAGCGCATGAGCGTCTCGGCGGTGGGCGCCACGCCGCCGGCGTGGTACTTCCCGCAGCACTCGGCGTAGGTCAGGCCGGTGTTGCAGGGGCAGCGCTGATCGTCCCTCATGCCGGCACGTCCAGGATCTTGATGCCCGGGAGCATGATCTGGAAGGGGGAGATGGCGGCGTTGAGGAGGGTGCGTCGCTGGGGTTCACTGAGGTCGCCGATGAGCTTGACCTTCCTCTCGAAGATGTTGCGGGAGGCGTGGGTGATGGTGACGTGGGCGTCGATGAGCGGCATGTCCTCGGCGGCCGCGCGGATGGCCTGCGTGGTGGCCGCCGCGAGGCCGGCCATGAGGAGGCTGATCGGGGAGTGCCCCTGGCCGCGGCCCCCCGCGGCCTTGTCGCGGTCGGAGAACAGGGTGCCGCCGGCGGTGTCGACGACGGTGCCGTGGCGTGAGCCGACGGTCATGCGGGAGTGGACCCGGTCGTCGTTGACCTCGGGTGGTACGTAGGAGGGATCGAGGTAGGGCGTGGCCCACTCGGCGATGAGGCGGCCGGCGCGTTGTGCGGACTGCGCACGCGTGAAGAGGTGGTCGGCGCCGTCGAGGGAGATGAGCGATTTCGGGTGGCTGAGCTCCCGGTAGATCCGCTCGGCGTTGCCGATGTCGACGGTCTGGTCGTCGGGGGAGTGGAGCAGGAGAACGGGCTTCGACAGCTCCGGCAGGTAGGTCTCCGGTCCGTGGGCGGCGAGGTCCGCGAGGAATTCGCGGGTGATCTCGATGTCGCGGCCGGCGAGGGTGACAGTGACGCATCCCTCGGTCTCGGCATCGCGGACCCGGTCGCCGAAGCGGAGCACGGAGTGGGAGACGTCGTAGGGGGCGGCGAGGGTGGCCACGGCCCGGACGGAATCGATCTGCTCGGCCGCGCGCAGGGCCGCAGCCCCGCCGAGGGAGTGGCCGAGCAGGAGCTGCGGTGCCTCGTGCTCGGTGGCCAGCCACGCGGCGGCGGCGAGGAGTTCCTCGACGTTGGAGGTGAAGCCGAGCTCGGAGAAGTCGAAACGCAGGCACGCGATGCCGTGGGCCGCGAGTGTCTTGCACACCCGGGAGGCCGCGGGAACCTGGCGCGTACAGGTGAAACAGTGCCCGAAGATCGCGTACGCGACGGGCGGGGTGTCGGGCAGGTCGATGGTTCCGGACAGTTCCACGCCACGCGCCGAGGGGAATGTCACGCTCACTGATTGCATGCTCACCAGGGTACTAGGGTGGTGGCATGGCTTTTGACTGGTTCTGGAAGGCGATGGGCGCATCGCAGACGCGCAACCAGAAGCGCAGCCGCGCGCTGGTGCAGGAGGCGGAGGCGCAGCACTCCGAGCTCTCGCAGCTTGACGACGCCGCCCTCGCCCAGCGGGCACGCGAGCTCACCGCCGGCGGTCTCAAGGATCCGGCGGCCTTCCTGGCCGTGCTGGGGGTGGCGGCGCACCGCACGCTCGGCCTCGAGCCGTTCCCGGTGCAGTCGCAGGCGGTGCTCCGCCTGGTGGAGGGCGATGTCATCCAGATGGCCACCGGTGAGGGCAAGACGCTGGTCGGCGCGATGGCGGCGACCGGTTTCGCGCTGACGGGCAAGCGGGTGCACGTCATCACGGTCAACGACTACCTGGCGGAGCGTGACGCCGAGTGGATGCGCCCCCTGGTGGAGTTCTTCGGCCTGCGCGTGGCGTCGGTGACGGAGAAGATGGGCCCGGCGGAGCGTCGGGAAGCATATTCCGGGGACATCGTCTACGGCCCGGTCAACGAGATCGGTTTCGACGTCCTCCGCGATCAGCAGATCACCCGCCGGGAGGACGCCGTGCAGGCCCCGGCGGATGTCGCCCTCGTGGACGAGGCCGACAGTGTGCTTGTCGACGAGGCGCTCGTCCCCCTGGTCCTCGCCGGCAACCAGCCGGGACAGGAGCCCACCGGTCAGATCACCGACGTGGTGCGCACCCTGCGGGAGCGCGAGCACTACACCATCGACGACGACCGCCGGAACGTCTTCCTCACCGACGACGGTGCCGCCCGGGTGGAGGGCGCGCTGGGGATCGACTCGCTCTACGACGACGAGCACATCGGGACGACCCTGGTGAAGGTCAACCTCGCCCTGCACGCGAAGGCCCTGCTCATCCGCGACATCCACTACCTGGTCACCGACGGCAAGGTGGCGCTCATCGACGCCTCCCGGGGGCGCGTCGCCGATCTGCAGCGTTGGCCGGACGGGCTGCAGGCCGCAGTGGAGGCGAAGGAGGGGCTCGACGTCACGGAGGGCGGCCGGATCCTGGACACCATCACGCTGCAGGCGCTCATGCGGCGGTACCCGATGGTGTGCGGCATGACCGGCACCGCCGTGGAGGCCACCGATCAGCTGCGTCAGTTCTACGACCTGCATGTCTCGGTCATCGACCGGAACAAGGAGCTGCGGCGCTTCGACGAGGCCGACCGCATCTACGCCACCGCCGCCGAGAAGAATCGCGCCATCGTCGATGAGATCGCGGCATTGCACGCGACGGGGCAGCCGGTGCTCGTCGGCACGCACGACGTCGCCGAGTCCGAGGCCCTGGCCGAGGCGCTTACCGACCTGGGCATCGAGGTCAACGTCCTCAACGCCAAGAACGACGCCGAGGAGGCCCGCATCATCGCCGAGGCCGGCGACCTGGGGCGCGTCACCGTGTCCACCCAGATGGCCGGCCGCGGCACGGACATCCGCCTGGGCGGTGCCGACCAGTCCGACCATGACGCGGTGGCGGAGCTCGGTGGCCTGGCGGTCATCGGCACGTCCCGCCACCGCACCGCCCGCCTCGACAACCAGCTGCGGGGCCGCGCCGGACGCCAGGGCGACCCCGGCCTGTCGTTGTTCTTCGTCTCCCTCCAGGACGACGTCGTCACCTCCGGTGGGGCGGGGGAGAACGTCACCGCCCGCCCCGAGCCGGACGGGTCGATCAACTCCGACCGCATCCGCGACTGGGTGGGCCACTGCCAGCGCGTCACCGAGGGGCAGCTGCTGGAGATCCACGCCCAGACGTGGAAGTACAACCAGCTGCTGGCGGACCAGCGCGACATCATCGAGGAGCGTCGTGCCCGGTTGCTCGACACCGATCAGGCGTGGGTCGAGTTGTCCGAGCGGGCGCCCGAGGTGGAGCCGGCGGAGGACCACATCCAGCAGGCCCGTGACATCATGCTCTTCCACCTCGACGACGAGTGGGCGGAGCACCTGGCGGTCATGGACGACGTCCGCGAGTCCATCCATCTGCGTGCCATCGCCCGGGAGACCCCGATCGACGAGTACCACCGCATCGCGGTGCGCGAGTTCAAGGACCTGGCGCAGCGGGCCGTCGACAAGGCGGTGGAGACGTTCCGGGCCGGGGGCACCCTCGAGGACCTCGGGTTGGCGCGCCCGTCGGCGACGTGGACGTACATGGTCTCCGACAACCCCCTCGCGGGGTCGGGTAATTCGGCCATCTGGGGGATTGGTAACCTTTTCCGCTGATGGTGTCGTCGTACCCTCACGCGACGGCCACAGTCGCTATGATGGCAAACAGTCACAGTTCCGACGAAAGCGGAGGATTAAGAAAATGAGCGAGAACACCGGTACCCCCGAGGCACAGGTTGAGACCACGTCTGTCTTCCGTGCAGACCTGCTGAAGGAGATGGAGTCGGGCGCCGGGTCCGCTCCGGCAGCCGCAGGCGCCGATAACCTCCCGGAGGGGGCAGGTCTTCTGGTGGTCAAGCGTGGCCCGAACGCGGGCGCACGCTTCCTGCTGGATCAGCCGATCACCACCGCCGGCCGCCACCCGGAGTCGGACATCTTCCTGGATGACGTGACCGTCTCGCGTCGTCACGCTGAGTTCCGCATCACCGACGGCGAGTTCGAGGTCTACGACGTGGGTTCCCTCAACGGCACCTACGTCAACCGCGAGCCGCGCAACAACCAGGCGCTGACCACCGGCGATGAGATTCAGATCGGCAAGTTCCGTCTGGTGTTCCTCGCCGGGCCGAAGAACGACTAGGTGATTCCTGTCCAGTGAGTGCTGTTCGAAAGCCGGCGGCCACGGCAGCTCCGCGCACGACCCGGACCCTGTCCATCGGCAAGGTCCTGGAGGCCCTTCGCGAGGAGTTCCCGGATGTGACCGTCTCGAAGATCCGGTTCCTCGAGTCCGAGGGTCTCATCACGCCGCAGCGTACCGCGTCGGGTTACCGCCGTTTCACCGGCGACGACGTTGAGCGCCTGCGCTACATCCTGGTCACCCAGCGTGACAACTACCTCCCGCTCAAGGTCATCCGCGAGCAGCTGGAGGCCATGGATTCCGGTGCCGTCTCGCTCATCGAGACCGAGCCGATCGTCTCCCCGGAGAAGTTCCGCGCGCCCGCCGCGACCCGTCTCACCGACGATGACATCGCCGCCCAGGCCGGGGTCGAGGTCTCCTTCGTCTCCGAGCTTCTCGACGCCGGGCTCATCCGCCCCGACGCCGCCGGTTTCTTCACCGCCGATGACGTCCGGGTGGTCACCACCGCCCAGTCCCTGCAGGACTTCGGGTTCGACGTCCGCCACCTCAAGTCTCTGCGCAACACGGCGCAGCGCCAGGCCGACCTCATCGGCCAGGTCGCGGGTCCGGTGGCCCGCCGCAAGGGGCGGCAGAAGGGCGAGGACATGGGCCAGCAGATGACGGCCCTGGTCGTCTCCCTGCACGCCAGCCTGGTGAAGAACGCCCTGCGGGATGAGCTTGCATGACGCTCATCCCTGTCGAGTACCACGGAATCCATACCGCGGGCCCCGAGCAGTTCACCTGTGTGCTGCTCCGCTGGGCCGAGCAGAACCGTATTCTGCCGGTGTGGATCTCGCCGATCGCCGCCGCTGAGCTCGACGCCCGGGACAACGGTTTCACTCCCCGTCGTCCGGGGTCCGCGGAGCTGCTGCTCGACGTGATCAACCGGAGCAGCGGGGGAGTGTCCGCGATCAACATCATCAGCCACTTCGAGGGCGTGTTCATCGCCTCGATCGTGCTGTCCGACGGGGAGGAGATCGACGCCCGTCCCTCCGACGCGCTGCTGCTCGCGCGTTCCCTGGAGATGGACATCCACGTCGAGGAGGATGTGCTCAACCAGGCGTCCTTCTTCGTCTCCGACGATATTCTCGAGGAATATTTCGGGCTACGTTTCGGCGACGAGGTCGAGGCCTCGTCCGCGTCGGGGGATGCGCAGGCGGATGCCGACTTCGAGCAGATGATGCGCTCTCTGGGCATGTCAGAGGCCGATTTCGGTGGGGAAGATGACACGGATGTGACTAAAGGTGACAACGGGGAAGAAGAAGTCTAACCTTCAAGTTGAGGGTTAGAGTTACGGCGTGTCTCCGGGACATCCCTTGACGTTGCTCTAACCTTGGTTTTTAATGACGCATAGGGCGCATTTCCAAACCTCATTGGAGTAATTACGTGAGCAGCAACGAACACCCCGTCCAGGAATCCCTCTTCGACCTCGGACCCGGCGAGGAGGTCGGCTACCGCGTGCCCATCGCATGCCAGGTCGCCGGCATCACCTACCGCCAGCTCGACTACTGGGCCCGCACCAAGCTCGTCGTGCCCTCCATCCGGGGTGCGCGCGGCTCCGGCTCCCAGCGTCTGTACTCCTTCCGCGACATCCTCGTGCTCAAGATCGTCAAGCGACTGCTGGACACGGGTATCTCGCTGCAGAACATCCGACTGGCCGTCGAGAAGCTGCGCGACCGCGGTGCCAACGACATCGCCGAGATCACTCTCGTCTCCGACGGCACCACCGTCTACGAGTGCCGCTCCGCGGACGAGGTCATCGACCTCCTCGGCGGCGGGCAGGGCGTGTTCGGCATCGCCGTGCCGGGCATCATGAAGGAGCTCACCGGCACGATCTCCTCGTTCCCCTCGGAGCGTATCGACGACACCGAGGCTGAGGTCATCGGCATGGACGAACTCGCCGCCCGGCGCCGCCGCAAGACCAGCTAGTTCTTCTCCCCCCGCTCAGCTCACGTGCGGGGGGAGACGTGTTTCTACAGTTCGATCGGGGTGGAGACCGCGGCCAGTGCGGCGTCGGCCTCACCCTCACCGAGGTGCGCGACCTCGACGATGACGTCTGCCTCCCCCCGCGCCTGCTCGAAGGCGGAGGCGAAGGTGGCGTCGTCCATGTCCTGGGCGGTGCCGGTGGTGACCACGAGCACCCGGACGGTCTCCCCGGTGGAACGGGCCTGATCGGCGGCGGTAGCCACGGCCGCGACCACGGCGGAACGCGTCTGGGGGACGCCGCCGGTGCCGAAGCGCTGCACGACCTCCGCGGCCTCGGTGCCGTCGGAGAAGCCGACGTTGTTGCGCCAGCCCTGCGTCACACCGGGGTTGAGCGGGGAGGAGTAGTTCCACAGGGCGACCTGCTGCCCCTCCGCGCCGAGATCGCGGGACAGCCGGGAGATCGCGTCCGTCGCCTGCTGATGGACGGGGTCGGACTGGGCGGAGGTGTCGAAGAGAATGAGAGTGCTGCCCGGAGCCGCGGGCGGGGCGGCCTCCGCTGTGGTCTCCGCAGTGGTGGTTGTCGGAGCCTCGACCTCGGAGAACTTCGCGAAGTCCGCAGCAGCGCGGGTCTGTTCCTCGGTGATGTCGCCGGCCGGGTTGAGCACGTGGGCGGTGCCGCCGGTAACGGGGACGGCGGAGGAGACGGTGCGGTCGCCCAGCTCCGGCTCCCCGTCGGTGACGACGACGGCGGCCTGCGCGATGTTCTCGACCGGCTCGGCCGTGACGCAGTGGTCGCGGACGACGGGGTCCGAATCGTTGTAGGCGCCGATGAGATCGGCGGCGTCACCCGCGACGGGCAGGGTGAGCTCGCCCTCGATGCACTCCTGCGCCTGAGGTTGCGGCTCATCGTCGCGGAACCCGAACCACCAGATGAGACCGGCGATGAGCACGATCGCCGCGATGATGGCGGCGATCACCCATCCGGCGATGGAGAAGCTTGTTGACTCACTGCGATGACGGCCCATGCCCATGAAGTGTAGTGGCGTGTGCCGCATCAATGAGGGAGACAAGCCGGTCACGCAGGGGCTTTCCCCGTTCCGCGAGGTCGCGCTGGCGCTCGACGTACTCGGCCTTGCCCTCCGGGGTCTCGATCGCCACCACACCGAAACCATGGGCGCGGCAGTCGTAGGGGGAGGCCTCCATGTCGAGGACGCGGGCGTCGACGGCCAAGTCGAAGCAGTCGAGAAAGAGCTCGCCCGGCACGAGCGGGCCCAGTTTGGACGCCCACTTGTATAAATCCATGGTGGCGTGGACACAGCCGGCCTGGTCGTTGGCGGGCTGGTCCTCGCGCTCGAGGACCGTCAGGTTGAGCGGTCGCGCCGCCGGGGTGAAGAAGCGGAAGGCGTCGAAATGGGTGCACCGGATCCGGTGCTTCTCGACGACCGCGTCACTCCCCGCCGCCCCCAGGCGCAGCGGCAGGTCGTGGCGCGGGGTGTCGGTGCGGTACACCATCGCCCATTCGTGGAGGCCGAAGCAGTCGAAGTGCGCCGGGTTAAGGTTCGTCCGGTGCAGCAGATCCCGGATGTAGAGCAGGGACTCACCGCGGCGCTCCCAGAGGGCCGCGACGTCGACGGCGGTGGTGTCACCGTCGAAGTGGTAGTCGCGCCACTCGGCGTGCGGGGTGCGGCCGGGCAGGACCCGGCCCAGGCCCGGGTGCCAGCGCCGCAGGTGGGAGGGGCGCACCGGGTAGTACTCGAAGAGGAAGTCGTAGACGGGGTGCTTCTCGTGGTGCTGCCGCCGTGCGAGGTGATCCCGGGTGAGGGCGTCGGCGCGGGCTTCGTGGGCGGCCATGCGGTCGCGCCAGTCGTCGAGAAGCTCAGGCATCCCCGTGGGTCCAGTCGTTGACCGTGCCGACGTACTCCTCGATGAGGTCCTCGAGGGTGAGCACACCGATGAGCTCGCCGCGGTCGCGCACCTGCGCCATGTGGGCGGAGCGGCGGTGGAGTTTGCGGAGGGCCTCGTCCATGGTGCCGGTACCGTCGACGATGGTGAGCGGGCGCAGGTCCGAGCGGGGGATGAACTCCTCCGGGCCGGCGGTGGCCAGGCGGTCGAGGACGTCCTTGACGTGGATGTAACCCAGGAAGGAGCCGTCCGTGCCGGTGACGGGGAAGCGGGAGAAGCCGGTCTCGACGACCGCCTGCTCAAGCTCGCCGAGGGTCGGGCCGCGGCGACCGAAGTCCAGGGTGCGGACCTTACCCAGGGGGATCATGACCTCCTTGAGGGAACGCTTCTCGGAGCGCAGGGCCTGGGAGAGGCGCTGGGTCTCCTCGGCGTCGAGAAGCCCCTCCTCACGGGACTCCTTGATCATGAACGCCAACTGGGCCTCGTCGACCGTGGAGTCGAGCTCGTCCTTCTGCTCGATGCCGAAGGCACGCAGGGTGATACGGGCGATCCAGTTCATGAACTCGATGAGCGGGCGGGTGATCTTCACCCACCAGATCATGGCCGGGGTCAGCCACATGGCCAGGGTTTCCGGGCCGGCGATGGCGATGTTCTTGGGCACCATCTCACCGAAGAGGATGTGCAGGAACGTGATGAACGCCAGGGCGATGACGAAGGAGATCGGGTGCAGCAGGTTGTCCGGGATACCCAGGGCCTGGAAGGGACCCTCGATGAAGTGGGCGACCGCCGGTTCGGCGACCTTGCCCAGGATGAGCGAGGCGATCGTGATGCCGAACTGGGCGCCGGCCAGCATGATCGACAGGTGCTCGGTGGCGTAGAGGACCTTGCGGGCGGCGGGCTTGCCCTGCGCGATGAGGGACTCGATGCGGTCCTTGCGCGAGGAGATGAGGGCGAACTCGGCGGCGACGAAGAAGGCGTTGGCGGCCAGGAGCGCCACGATCATGAGGATGGTGGTGAAGATGTTCACTTCTGGTACTCCTGCGCTTCCTCATCGGTGACCGGCGTGAGGATCACCTTGTCGACGCGTCGATCCTCCATCACCGTGATCCGGGCGTTCCAGCGGCCCGTGATGCCGGTCTCGAACTCGGACATGCCCGGGTTGTCGGATTCCGGCAGCAGGACTACGTCCTGCACCGTCGGGATCCGGCCGAGGGTGGCCATGATGAGGCCGCCGAGGGTCTCGTAGGGGCCGGACGGGGCGGTGTAGCCGACGCGCTCGTGGAGATCGTCGACCCGCACCAGCCCCGAGACCTCCCAGGACGAGCCGAACTTCTGGAAGTCCTGCTCCGCGGCGGCGTCGTCGTGCTCGTCGTAGACCTCGCCGAGGATCTCCTCGACGACGTCCTCGATGGTGACCAGGCCGGCGGTGCCGCCGTACTCGTCGGCGACGAGCACCACCTGCGACCCGGCGGAGCGGACCGTGGAGAGCACCGCGTCACCGTCGAGGGTGTCGGGGACGACGGGGACCCTGCGGGCCAACGACCCGAGCAGGGTGGTGGCGCGGGCCGCCCGGGGTACGGCGAAGGCGTCCTTGACGTGGACGACACCCACCGTGTCGTCGAGGTCGCCCCGCGCGACGGGGAAGCGGGAGTGGCCGGTCTCCAGCGACTTGGCGATGAGCGCGTCCACCGTGTCATCGGCGTTGAGGTAGGCGATGGTCGAGCGCGGGGTCATGAACTCGTTGGCCGTGGCCTCACCGAACTGGAGCGAACGGTCGATGACCTGGGCGGTGTTGATGTCCAGCCCGCCCTGCTGCGCGGAGGAGCGCACGAGGCTGCCCAGCTCCTGGTTGGAGCGGGCGGTGGCCAACTCGTCGGCGGGTTCGATGCCCAGCCTGCGGACGATGTAGTTGGCGGACCGGTTCATCGACAGGATGAACCACTTGAACACCATGTTGAATACGCGCACCGGGTGGACAACCACGCGGGCGGTGTTGAGCGGCATGGTGATGGCCACGTTCTTGGGCACCAGCTCACCGAAGACCATGGACAGGAACGTCGCGACGATGAGCGCCAGCACCAGGGCCACCGCGCCCGACGCCGACTCGGTGAGGCCCACCAGCTCGAGCAGCGGGGTGAAGTAGCTGGACAGCACCGGCTCCGCGAGGAAACCGGTGGCCAGGGTGGTCACCGTGATGCCCAACTGGGCACCGGAGAGCACGAAGGAGAGGTTCTGGTAGTCACGCTGGACGGCGTGGGCGCTGCGGTCCCCCTTGTCCCGCACGTGGTTGTCGACGGTGGAGCGTTCCAGACCGGTGAGCGCGAACTCGATGGCCACGAACAGACCCGTGGAGCCGGTCAGTGCGACGAATCCCAGGAGGGAGAGGATGCTGATGAATATGTCCATGAGTGGCGCTGGGCGGGAACCTTATCGACGGGAACGACGCTGCCGCTGGCTGGGACGTCCACCGCGTCGCTGACGGGGCGGACCGGAGGCCGACGACTTCTTCTGCTGCTGCTGGCCGGGGGGCGGCAGCGGGGTGCCCGACGGCACCCGTGCACCAGTGATCTTAGTCAGTACATCGGAGTCCGCGGTCACCCGCACCTCGGGGGCGTCGACACCCGCCTTCCGCATGAGTCCCTCGACCTCCTTGCGCTGGTCATCCATGACGAGCGTGACGACGGTGCCGCTCGTGCCGGCACGCGCCGTCCGCCCCGCACGGTGCAGGTAGGCCTTGTGCTCGGCGGGCGGGTCGACGTGGACGACGAGCGAGACGTCGTCGATGTCGATGCCGCGGGCGGCGATGTCGGTGGCCACCAGGACCGGAACGGTGCCGTCGGCGAAACCGGCGAGAGCGTTCGTGCGGGTGGTCTGGCCCTTGTCCCCGTGGAGGCCGGCGGCGTTGATGCCCACGCGGCGCAGCTTCTTCACCTGGCGGTCGACGCCGTGCTTGGTGCGCATGAACATGATGGTCTTGCCCTCGCGGGCCCCGATGCGCAGGACGACGTCGTTGCGCTCGTCGCGGCCGCCCACGAGCAGGCGGTGGTGCTCCATCGTGTCGACGGACGCCTGGACCGGCGCAGTGGAGTGGGTGACCGGGTCGCTGAGGTAGCGGTCGATGAGCTTCTGCACGTCACCGTCGAGGGTGGCGGAGAACAGCAGGCGCTGGCCGGTGCGCGGGGTGCGGTCCATGAGGCGGCGGACCTGGGGGAGGAAGCCCATGTCGGCCATCTGGTCGGCCTCGTCGAGGGCCACCATGGCGACCTCGTCGAAGTGGAGCTTGCCCTGGTCGAGCAGGTCCTGCGCGCGGCCCGGGGTGGCCACCAGCAGGTCCACCGGGGCGGCCAGGGAGCGGATGTGGCGGTTGATGTTCACGCCGCCGACGACGTCGAGCAGGCGCAGGCCCAGGGCGTTGGCGGGGGCGTCGAGACGCTCGCGTACCTGGGCGGCCAGCTCACGGGTCGGGGTGAGCACCAGCGCCCGCGGATGGCCGGGGCGGGTGACGCCCTTCTCGGCGAGGCGGGTGAGCATCGGCAGCCCGAACGTGAAGGTCTTGCCGGAGCCGGTGGGGCCGCGGCCGAGGACATCCCGGCCCGCCAGCGCATCGGGGATGGCGGCGGCCTGGATGGGGAAGGGCTCGGTGATCCCCTGCCGCTGCAGTTCACGCACAATGGGCAGGGGAAGGCCGAGATCCTTGAAAGTGGTCATTGCGCAGAGTCTACGCTGCTAGCCGGCAGGGATCTCCGTACGGTCACCGGACCACAGGGTGTGGAAGGCACCCGGCTTGTCCACACGCCCGTAGGTGTGGGCGCCGAAGAAGTCCCGCTGGCCCTGGATGACGGCGGCCGGCAGGCGCTCGGCGCGCAGGGAATCGTAATAGGACAGCGAGGACGCGAACACCGGCACCGGCAGACCCAGCTGCGTGGCGGCGATGATGACGCGGCGCCAGGAGTCGATGAGTCCGGAGAGCTCGCCGAGGAAGTAGCCGTCGAGAAGCAGGGACGGCAGCTCCGGATCGGCGTCGTACGCCTCGACGATGCGGTTGAGGAACTTCGCGCGGATGATACAGCCGCCACGCCAGATGGTGGCCAGGTCGCGGGGGTCGACGTCCCAGCCGTACTCGGCGGAGCCGGCCTTGATCTCGTCGAAGCCCTGGGCGTAGGCGACGAGCTTGGAGGCGTAGAGGGCGCGGCGGACGTCCTCGATGAACTCGGCGCGGTCACCGTCGAAGGTGGCCAGCTCGCCGGAGGGCAGCACGCCCTGCGCGGCGGCGCGCTGCTCCAGGGAGGAGGACAGGGCGCGGGCGAAGACGGCCTCACCGATGCCGGTGACGGGGATGCCGAGGTCGAGGGCGGCCTTGACTGTCCAGCGGCCGGTGCCCTTCTGACCGGCGGCGTCGACGATGACGTCGATGAGCGGCTTCCCGGTCTCGGCGTCGACCTGCGCGAGGACCTCGGCGGTGATCTCGATGAGGTAGGAGTCGAGGTCGCCGGAGTTCCACTCGCGGAAGACGTCGGCGATCTCGGCCGGGGTCATGCCCGCGGCGTAGCGCAGCAGCTGGTAGGCCTCGCCGATGACCTGCATGTCGGCGTACTCGATGCCGTTGTGGACCATCTTGACGAAGTGACCGGCACCGTCCGGGCCGATGTGGGTGACACACGGGGTGCCGTCGACGACGGCGGCGACGGACTCCAGCAGCGGGCCGAGGGTCTCCCAGGACTCCTGCGGGCCGCCCGGCATGATCGACGGGCCGTTGAGGGCACCCTCCTCGCCGCCGGAGATGCCGGCGCCGACGAAGTGGCGGCCCCGCTCGGCCATCTCCTGCTCGCGGCGGATGGTGTCGGTGTAGAGGGCGTTGCCGCCGTCGATGATGATGTCGCCGTCCTCCATGGCGTCGGCGAGCTGGTTGATCACGGCGTCGGTGGCGGGGCCGGCCTGGACCATGATGATCGCCTTGCGGGGACGCTCGAGGGACGCGACGAAGTCCTCGATCGTCTCGGAGGGGATGAAGGCACCCTCGTCCCCGTGCGCGGTCATGAGCGCGCGGGTCTTCTCGGGGGAGCGGTTGTACACGGCGACGGTGTGGCCCTTGTGGGCGAAGTTGCGGGCGAGGTTGGAGCCCATGACAGCAAGGCCGACGACGCCGATCTGGGCGAGATTCTCAGGGGTGCTCATGGCTTCAGAGTGTAGACACCTCGACCACGCTGCGGAACTCGGATCCGAAACTTGATCGTATCTTTCCACTTGTTGCAGACCGGGGGCTACGATGGCCGCCATGAGCGACCTCAAGTACACCGACCTCTACCAGCTGGCAGGCACCGGAAAAGCCCTGGATGCGGCCACCCTCGAGCAGGTCAACAACCGGGATGTCGGACTGTCCGCCCACCTGGGCGTCCACTACACGGAGATCGCCGACGGCCGGGTCCGCGCCGAGCTGCCCGTCGGGCCGCACCTGCTGCAGCCGGTCGGCCTCGTCAACGGCGGCGTGTTCTGCGCGCTCGCCGAATCCGTCGGCAGTCTGGCGGGGGTCGCCACCGCCGGCGCGCCGGTTGTCGGGGTGAACAACGACACCGACTTCATCGCCTCCGTACGCGAGGGCGTCATCGAGGCGGAGGCCACCCCGATTCAGGCGGGTGGCCGCACGCAGCTGTGGGAGATCCTCATGCACAACGAGGGCCGCCTGGTGGCGCGGACCACCCTGCGCACCATGGTCATCCGCAGGTGAAGCTCATCCCGCCCGCCCGCAGGCGCTCCAGGTAGGGGGCACCCAGGGCGGTCGACGGGGTGAGCACGCCGCCCTCGCCGGGGTTGTCCAGCAGGGTGAGGGCCGCCTCCCCGAGCATCATCGCGGTGACCACGTACCCGGGGTCACCGTCGGCGGCGACGGTGCAGGAGACCTGCCGCCCGGACTCTGTCACGCCCTCGTGAGTGAAGCGGAAGTACCCGTTGCCGGGTGTCGGCACCAGGCGTCGCAAGGCCGGCTTCTGGGAGGCGGCGAACAGTGCGGCCGTGGTGCCGGTGAGGGCCCAGGCACCGAGGCGGGTCCGCGTCGCCCAGCGCTCGTGGTAGGTGAATCGCTCGCCGCGCAGCGAGTTGGAGCGGCGTACGACGCGCGTGTTGAACATCGCCATGAAGAAGGGGCCGGCCCACCGACCGTCGGCAAGCTTCGTGACGGTGATGTCCTTCGCGTCCGCCAGTCGGGGCTCCGCGGAGGGGATGGGGGAGAGGCTGTAGGGGTGGTGCAGGTTGCGGGCCACGGCCCTGTCGGCGTGCGCCTGCGCGGACACCTCGCGCATCGACTCGAGCGTGCCGGTGGACAGCCCGCCCCTGAGCTTCTCGACGACCATCGTCACCGTGTCCAGCGGCTCACCCGCGTGCTCCCGCAGGGCGAAGGCACCCATGTCCGAGGGGACGGAGTCGAAACCGCACGAGTGGACGATGCGGGCGGACGTGGTGCCGTGGTGGGTGTCGATGACCCGCCGGATGAACGGCACCTCACCGCACAGGTCGACGTAGTCGGTGCCCGCTATGGCGCAGGCGTTGACCATCTCCCAACCCACGCGCGAGTAGGGGCCGACGCAGCTGATGACCACCGCCGCGCGGGCGGCGAGGGCGGCCATGTCGTCCGCGGAGTGTGCGTCGCCCGTGGCGATCTCCCAGGCCGGGTTGATCTCGCCGCGGAGCTCCCGGAGCTTCTCGACGTCGCGCCCCGCCAGAATGACATCGTGGCCCGCCAGGTGACGCGCGGTGAGGCGGCCGACGACACCGGTCGCCCCGAACAGCAGGATGTCAGACATGGAGGGGGCGGTCTCCCAATGGGGCGCTCAGCTGCAGGACCTGGGACTTCTCCAGGGCGATCATGGTGCACACGTCCGCCCCGCCGAGGCGCGGGCCGGTGATGACGCGGACGTGGACGGCCCACGGGGTCTCGACGAGGACGGCGTGCGCGCCGTAGCAGGCGGGATCCCCCGTCCAGTAGTGCACGCGCACCTGGTTGCCGGGCAACACCTCGTGTCGGGTGATCTCCGTGAGGCGCGGCATCCACACCGTGCCCTCCTGGCGGTGATCGACGCTCGACTGCGCCTGGGTGGCTGGGGCCAGTCCTAACGCGAGGGCGGCGGTGGCGAGAGCGATGACGGTTCTCTTCATGCCGCCAGGCTACCGAAAGGCATATCACGTAAGGCATAGCTTCCCATGAGTAGGTCGAGTGGGCGGCGGGCCAGTCGGGGTGATCACTCGAGATATGCCTGGGGTGATATACCTGCCGTGATATGCCTCAGAGCCAGTTGTTGCGGCGGAACCACCAGAACATGAGCGCCACGATGAAGGCGATGAACCCGAGGACCACGAAATAGCCGTACTCCCACTCCAACTCGGGCATGTTGACGAAGTTCATGCCGTAGATGCCGGCGATGAGCGTTGGTGCGGCCGCCATGCCGACCACCGCGGAGATGGTGCGCATGTCCGTGTTCTGCTGCATGGTGATCTTGGCGACGGAGGCGTCGATGAGCGCGGACAGCCGCTCGTCGTAGCCGCCGATCTGGTCGCGCACCTGCATCTCGTGGTCGAGGACGTCGCGGAAATAGCTGCGCAGCTGCTTGCCCAGGATGTCGCGGTTGTCGGCGATGAGGCTGCGCAGCGCCGGGGCGAGCGGATCGGTGGAGTGCCGCATCTCGAGGATCTCCCGCTTGTACATGTAGATCTGCTCGATGTTGAAGCGGGAGCCCGGGGTGAAGACCTCCTCCTCGAGGTCGTCGACCTCCTGCTCCAGCAGGGCGGCGATACGCCCGTACTCGTCGACGAGGTGGTCGGCCACCCGCCAGGCCAGGGCCGCCGGGCCCAGGGCGATGAGCTCCGGGTTCTCCTCGAAGGCTCCGGAGAGCTCGGGCAGTTCCGCCCCGTGGCGCACCGTGATGATGAAGTCCGGGCCGACGAGCATCTGCACTTCACCCGTGGAGATGATCTCGCGGGTCTCCGAGGCCTCGGCGCGGAACTTGACGGAGCGGACGACCATGAACAACTGGTCGTCGTAACGCTCGACCTTGGGGCGCTGGTGGGCGGTGACGGCATCCTCGACGATGAGCGGGTGGATGCCGAACTTCTCGGCCACGCGTTCCATCTGGTGGGCGTCGGGCTCGCGCAGTCCGAGCCACACGAAGCCGCTGCCGTGCTCCCGGACCTCGCTGAGAGCGGAGGAGGGAATGTACTCGCCCGGGAGGCGGACGCCGTCCTTGAACACGCGGCAGTGGTCGATGGCGCGTTCCACCGGCACGGTCAGCCGGGGGCGGTCCGACGTGCGGCGGGGACGTTCGAAGGGGGTCAGCACGGTCCTGATCCTATACTGGCCGCATGCCCACCTGGAAAGACGTGACCTCTCAGAATCCGCAGCACTCGGAGAACTACGCCCGCCGCTGGCAGGCGATGATCGAGCGCGGCGTCGACATCGACGGCGAGGCCCGGCTCATCGACGCCCTCGTGCCCCGCGGCGCCCGCATTCTCGACGCCGGCTGCGGGCAGGGGCGCATCGCCGGGTACCTGGCGGCCCGCGGTCACGACGTGACCGGCGTGGACATTGACCCGGTGCTCATCGCGCATGCCGCCGAGCAGTACCCGGAGGTCGGCTTCCGGGTCGGTGACCTCTGCGGGGACGACCTGCCGGGCGATTTCGACCTGGTGGTCGCCGCCGGGAACGTCATGTGCTTCCTCGACCCCTTCGGCCGGGAGGCGGCCCTGGACAACATCGCCGGGGCGCTGCAGCCCGGCGGCCGATTCGTCGCCGGGTTCGGGGCCGGCCGGGGCTGGGGCTTCGACGACTTCATGGCGATGGCCACCGACGCCGGCCTGGAACCGGAGAACGTCTTCTCCACGTGGGACCTGCGGCCCTTCGAGGAGGACTCCGACTTCCTCGTCGCGGTGTTCTACCAGGCGCGGTCGGCCTGAGCGAAGAACTCGCGCTCGTAGATGCAGGCGTGAAGGTAGGCGGTCATCGCCTGCTCCCGCTGGGCGGGTGAGGCGGCGGCCAGGGCCCGCTCGGTGTGCTCGATGGCCAGGCGCGCCCCGGCGTTGAAGTCCTCGCCGCCGTAGGTGGACAGCCAGGCGTGGTACGGGTGCCCGGGGGAGTTCGACCTGGCCAGCTCCATGCCGATCTCCGCGTAGAGCCAGAAGCACGGCAGCACGGCGGCCGCCCCGACGACGTAGGGCTCGACGGCGCAGGAGGCGACGAGGAAGTTGGTGTAGCCCAGGGTGACTGGGGAGGGGGTGGTGACGGTGATGTCGTTTCCGCCCAGCCAGTCGCGGTGCAGCTGGGCCTCGCCCTCGAGGACCTCGCGGGCGGACTCGGCCCAGAAGGTCTGGCCCTCCTGCTCCGGGGCGGTGGCGGAGAGCAGCGCCAGGGCGCGGGAGTAGCGGTTGAGGTACTGGGCGTCCTGGTCGAGGTAGAAGGCGAAGTCGGCGTGGCGCAGGGTGCCCTCCGCGAGTTCGCGGATGAAGGAGAGATCCATGATCTCGTTCCACACCTCGCCGGTGGCGTCCCACATGGCCTGCGTGTGCGGGCCGGCGGGGGCCAGATGCGGGGTGGGGGCGGGGACGTCGGTGCGCGGGGCCCACGGGGTGGTGTTCGCGGCGGCCTCCAGGCGGCGGGCGCGGTGGAAGTGGTCGACGGGGCCGTTGCCCTGGCCGACCTCCAGCTCGGCACCGTGGCGGATGGCCTCGTGCAGCCAGCGGGTGGCCCACTCGAGGGCCTGCTCGACGGTGTCGCCGCCGGCGATGCGGGTGGCCAGGGCGGCAGAGAGCGAGCAGCCGGTGCCGTGGGTGTTGGTCGTGTCGATGCGGCGGGTGGGGACGTGGTGGACGGTGCCGTCCGGGGTGACGACCGCGTTGTCGGCCTCCGGCCCGGTCAGGTGTCCACCCTTGACGATGACGGTGGTGCCCGTGTCGGAGGCGAGGCCGCGGGCCTGCTCGATGCCCTCGTCCAGGGTGGTGGCCACCGCGGCGTCGCAGAGGACGGCCAGCTCACCCAGGTTGGGGGTGATGACGTCGACGTGGCGCACCAGCTCCCGCACCGCCGCCTCGGCGTCCTCGTTGAGCAGGCGGTCCCCGGAGCTGGCCACCATGACCGGGTCGAGGGTGACGTGGGCGACCCGGTGGGACTCGAGTGCGCGGGTGACCTCGGCGACGGTCTCCACGTCACCGAGCATGCCGATCTTCACGGCGTCGACGGTGACGTCATCGAAGACGGCGTCGAGCTGCTCCCGCAGGAAGGACATCGGCGGGGTGTGCACGGAACGCACACCCTTTGTGTTCTGGGCCACGAGCGCGGTCACCACCGCCATGCCGAAGCCGCCGGCGGCCGCGATCGACTTGAGGTCCGCCTGCACACCGGCGCCGCCGGTGGGGTCGGTTCCGGCGATGGAGAGAATGCGGGAGGTCATGAATGGTCCTTCCAGGTGATCAGGTCCGCGATCTCCGCGGAGGTGATGTGGTGCAGGGCGTCGAGCCAGGCGGCGGCGAAGCCACCCGGCCCGGTGGCCGAGCGCGCCGCGATCTGGGCGGCCGCCCCGGCGTGGGCGTGCGCGGCCAGCACGGCGTCATGCTTGTCGACGCCCAGCCCCAGGTACGCCGCGCACAGCGCCCCGAGTGAGCAGCCGGAGCCGCTCACCAGGGTGAGCAGGGGATCCCCGGAGCTCAGCCATGTCTCGCGCCCGGCCGAGATGATGAGGTCCTCCGGTCCGGAGACGGCGACGACCGCGCCGGTGCGCTCGACGAGAGCGCGGGCGGCGGGCCGGGCCTGTTCGACGGTGTCGGCGGAGTCCACGCCGCGGCCGCCACTCCCGCCTCCGCCCAGCGCGGAGATCTCGGAGGCGTTGCCGCGGAGGGCGGTGGGGCGGGCGTCGAGAAGCGAGCGGACGAAGTCCGTCCGGTGGGGCAGCGCACCGGCCCCGACGGGGTCGATGACCCACGGGGTGCCGGCGGCGGTGGCGCCGCGGACGGCCTCGCGCATGGCGGCGTACCGCTCGCTCGTCGGGGTGCCCACATTTATCAGGACACCCGAGGCAGCGGCCGCGAAGTCCGCGGACTCCTCCGGGGTGTCGATCATGGCGGGGGACGCGCCGGCCGCGAGCAATGTATTCGCGCTCAGGGGCATGGCCACGGAATTCGTCAGGCACTGGACGAGGGGCGTCGATTCGCGCAGCTCATCGCGCAGATGCAGAAAAGTCATGACAATCCCTTCGCTAGTTCGAACTAGAGCAGGTTCCGTGGGTGTGATCTCAGCGCGGACTCCGCGCACCCCATGTCGTTGTGACAAAGATTACCATAGGGCGCATGAGCAGAGTCATTGTGATCGGAGCAGGCATGGTCGGCCTCGCCACAGCCTGGCACCTGCAGGAACGCGGATACGACGTCACCGTCATGGACAAGGAGGGGGTGGCCGCCGGCGCGTCCTGGGGCAACGCCGGCTGGCTGGCCCCGGCGAAGACGATCCCGCTGTCGAACCCCAGCCTGTGGCGCTACGGGCCCACCGCGCTTCTCGACGCCGACGCCGCCCTCTCCATGCCCATCCGCTTCGACCCCAGGCTGTGGGGATTCCTCGCCCGCTTCATGGGGCAGGCCACCACCCGGGCCTGGGACGCCACGATGGCCGCCCTCACCCCGATCGACCTCGAGGCCCTCGCCGCCTTCGACGAACTCGAGCTCGGCGGCGTCGACGCGTGGACCCGCAAGGGGCCCTTCGTCATCGGCTTCGAGGAGGAGTCGCAGGCCGCCGGATTCCTCCGGGAGATCGAGGGCGCCGTGCGCCACGGACAGGAGGCCCCGCTCACCCCGCTGGACGACGTCCAGTCCCTCGCCCCCATGCTCTCCGACGCCATCACCTGCGCCTACCGCCTCGACGGGCAGCGCTTCATCGAACCCGGCCCCTACGTCGAGGCCCTGGGCCGCGCCGTGGAGGAGCGTGGGGGAGTGATCCGCACCGGAGCGGAGGTGGTCAGCGTCAACGGCGACTCCGTGGTCCTGGACACCGGCGAGCGGGTGGAGACCGACACCGTCGTCATCGCCACCGGCGCCTGGCTGCCGGCGCTGGCCCGCGATCACGGCGTGCGCACCCCCGTGCAGGCCGGCCGCGGCTACTCCTTCTCCGTGGAGACCGAGCAGCCCGCCGAGCACTCCGTCTACCTGCCGCACCACCGCATGGCGTGCACCCCCTACCAGGGACGGTTCCGCATCGCCGGCACCATGGAGTTCCGCCGCCCGGACGAGCCCCTCTACCCGCGGCGCATCGAGGCGATCGTCAACCAGGCCCGCAAGGTGATGACCGGCGTCGACCTGGACAACCGCCAGGACGAATGGGTCGGCTCCCGCCCGGTCACCCCCGATGGTCGACCGCTCGTGGGCCGCACCGCCACCGAGAACGTCTACGTCGCCGGCGGTCACGGCATGTGGGGCGTCGTGCTCGGCCCGGCAACGGGCAAGTTCCTCGCGCAGCTCATCGACACCGGCGAGACCCACCCGGCGATCAGGCCCTTCGACCCGCTGCGCTGACTCGGGGCTCGGGATCGTGCCCTCGGGTTCGTGCCCTCGGGAGCGCCCGGAAAAGCGGGTCGTGGGCTCGGGATCGCGGTGATCCCGACCGGACGATACCGAGCCCCGAGCCCAGAGCCCCGAGCCCGCTAGTACGTGTCGATCCCGCGGTCGCGGAACGCCTGGCGGGTCTCCTTGAGCGAACGCGAGGTCGGCGGCTTGGTGTTCTCCAGGTTGTAGCGGATGCCGAGCTCCCGCCACTTGTCCGCACCCATGTTGTGGAAGGGGAGCACCTCCACGCGCTGCACGTTGGGCCAGCCCGCGACGATGTCCGCCACCCGGGCGACATTCTCCGGGTCATCCGTCAGCCCCGGCACGAGGACGAACCGCACCCACACCGGCTTGTCCAGGGCCGCCAGGCGCGCCCCGAAGTCGAGCGTCGGCTGCAGCTGCTGGCCGGTGACCTCCCGGTAGGTCTTCTCGTCGCCGGACTTGACGTCGAGAAGCACGAGGTCGATGTTCTCCAGGTCCTCGTCGCTCAGCCGGGCCCCGAGGAACCCGGAGGTGTCGATCGCGGTGTGGATGCCCGCCGCGTGGACCTCGGCCAGCACCCGCCGGGTGAAGGCGAGCTGGAACAGCGGCTCACCACCGGAGATCGTCAGGCCGCCGCCCGTCACCTGGAAGACACGCTTGTAGCGTGTGATGCGCTTGACCACGTCCTCGACCCGCTCGAGGGTGCCGGTGCGCATCTCCATCGTGTCGGGGTTGTGGCAGTACTGGCAACGCAGCGGGCAGCCCGTGAGGAACAGGGTCATGCGGGTACCCGGGCCGTCGACGGCGGTGACCATCTCCCACGAGTGGACGAGGGCGACGTCGCCGGTGACGCGGGCGTCGAGAAGCTCGGGACGGGTGAGATCCTCGGCGGTGCCCCCGATGCCGGCGGCGACCCCGCGGAGCCGTTCGCCCTCCTCGGGGGAGAGGTGGACGACGCCGGTGACGCCGTCCTTAGGCACCGTGATGGAAGGTACGGGAGATGACGTCGCGCTGCTGCTCCTTGGTCAGCTTGACGAAATTCACCGCGTAGCCGGATACACGCACCGTGAGGTTGGGGTAGTTCTCCGGGTTGTTCATCGCGTCCTCGAGGGTCGACTGGTCCAGGACGTTGATGTTGGCGTGGTAGAGGCCGGACTCCATGTTGTTGGCCTCGCGCGCGGCCTTCATGTCGGCCATGCGCTCGTCGAAGGTCTTGGTGGACATGTCAGGGTTCTCCTAGTTCTGGTCCATGATGAACCCGGCGTCGAGAATGCCGACGAGGTTGTTGACCTGCTCGTCCTTGGTGCGGCCGAGCCCGGAGGGGGTGATGGTGTTGGTCAGGGAGATGCCGTCGAGGGCATCGTTGTAGTCGAGCTTGCCGACGGACAGCATCGAGGCAATCATGCCGTGGTTGTCGGCGCCGTTCGTCGGGTTGGCACCCGGGGCGAAGGGCGTGCCCGCGCGGTGGCCGGACGGGAAGTTGCCCGTGGCCTTGCCG
The DNA here is from genome assembly GCF_900177745.1 of Corynebacterium pollutisoli. GTDB lineage: Bacteria > Actinomycetota > Actinomycetes > Mycobacteriales > Mycobacteriaceae > Corynebacterium > Corynebacterium pollutisoli. The sequence continues at coordinate 57,095 of NZ_FXAR01000006.1, forward strand.
TAGACGACGTTCGAGGTGATGGTGAGCACCGACTGCGTGGGGATCGCGTCCCGGTAGAGCGGGATCTCCTTGATCTTCGCCATGACCGTGTGGACGATCGTGGCGGCGATGTCGTCGGCGCGGTCATCGTCGTTGCCGTAGAGGGGGAACTCGCCCTCGGTGCGGTAGTCGACGATGAGACCGGTCTCGTCCCGGACGGGGTAGACGTCGGCGTAGCGGATCGCGGACAGCGAGTCGGCCACGATGGACAGGCCGGCGATGCCGCAGCCCATGGTGCGGATGATGTCCGAGTCGTGCAGGGCCATCTCGATGGCCTCGTACGCGTACTTGTCGTGGGACCAGTGGATGATGTTGAGCGCCTCGACGTAGGTGCCGATCACCCAGTCGAGCATGTCCTCGTACTTGCCCCACACCTCGTCGAAGTCGAGCGGGCCGTCACCCTCGACGGGCGCGTAGCCCTCGACGATCTGCTTGCCGGTCATCTCGTCGCGGCCACCGTTGATGGCGTAGAGCAGGGACTTCGCGGCATTGACGCGGGCGCCGAAGAACTGCATCTGCTTGCCGACCTTCATGGGCGACACACAGCAGGCGATGGCGGAGTCGTCGCCCCAGCGGTCACGGATCTGCTTGTCCGACTCGTACTGCAGGGAGGACGTCTCGATGGAGATCGCGGCGCAGAATTCCTTGTAGCCCTCCGGCAGCGCATCGTCCCAGAAGATGGTGATGTTCGGCTCCGGGGCGGGGCCCAGGTTGCGCAGGGTCTGCAGCAGGCGGAAGGACGTCCTGGTCACCTGCGGACGGCCGTCATCCATGAAGCCGGCATCGGACCAGGTGGCCCAGTACGGGTCTCCGGAGAAGATCTGGTCGTAGTCGATGGTGCGCAGGAAACGCACGATGCGCAGCTTGATCACCAGGGCGTCGATGATCTCCTGGGCGTCCTCCTCGGTGATGACACCGGCGGCCAGGTCGCGCTCGAAGTAGATGTCGAAGAAGCTGGACAGGCGGCCGATGGACATGGCGGCACCATCCTGGGACTTCACCGCGCCGAGGTAGCCGAAGTAGGTCCACTGCACGGCCTCCTTCGCGGTGGTGGCCGGGCCGGAGATGTCGAAGCCGTAGGACTCGGCCATCACCTTGAGCTTCTTCAGCGCCTTGATCTGCTCGGCGTGCTCCTCGCGGTAGCGGGCCCAGTGCTCGGAGAAACCGGCGTCATGCACGGCGTGCTTGGCGGCCTCCTTGTCGGCGATGAGCCTGTCGACGCCGTACAGCGCCACACGACGGTAGTCGCCGATGATGCGGCCGCGGCCGTATGCATCGGGCAGGCCGGTGATGATGTGGGAGGACCGGGCGGCGCGGATACGCGGGGTGTAGATGTCGAACACCGCGTCGTTGTGCGTCTTGCGGTAGCGGGTGAAGATGTCCTTGACCCGCTGATCCGGCTCCTTGCCGGCCTCCCGGATCGCGGTCTCCACCATGCGCCAGCCGCCGTAGGGCATCATGGCGCGCTTGAGCGGGGTCTCGGTCTGCAGGCCCACGACGATGTCATCGTCGTCGGAGATGTAGCCGGGGCCGAAGGCGTCGATGTCGGCGGGGGTCTCGGTGTCGACGTCGTACACCCGGCGCTCACGCTCGACGGACAGGTAGTTGTCCTCCAGGTGCTGCCAGGTGCGCAGGGTCTTCTCGGTGGGGCCGGCCAGGAAGGCGGCGTCGCCGGTGTAGGGCGTGAAGTTACGCTGAATGAAATCGCGGACGTCGATGGTGTCGGTCCACGCCCCCTCAGCAAAACCTTCCCAAGCCTGGGTCACAGGCGGGGTAGCGGTGGTCACGTGTTCAACCTCTCGGGTCTTCTGGTGGTGAGTGAAGAAATAGGTGATACGTAGTGCGTCAATCGCATTCCAGTATAACCCCCGGAGGTCGGATGGTCCCAGGCGAAAAGCCCGGGCCGGGGCCCGGGCTTGACGAAGATGGGGAAGCGACTAGCGCAGCTGCTTCTTTCCGGAGAACTTCGTGGTGTCACGCAGCTCGATCGGCGTGTCACCCTCGATCTCGGAGGTGATGGCCTGCAGCTTGAGCAGCGCGGTGCGCGAGTGCAGCTGCTGGCGGGTGGTCGCCAGGTTGTAGCGGGTGCGCGACAGCGCGTTGACACCCCAGTTGATCATGGAGACGAAACGGTTGCGGAAGCCCACGAGGAACAGGACGTGGACGGCCAGCCACAGCAGCCAGCCGATGAAGCCGGTGACCTCGACCTTGCCCATCTTCACCAGCGCGTAGAAGCGGGAGACGATGGCCATGGAACCCTTGTCGAAGTACTCGAAGGCCGGGCGCTGCTCCGGGGCGGTGCGGCCGGAGATCTGGTCGGCGATCTGCTCGGCGGCGTACTGTCCACCCTGGATCGCGACCTGGGCCACGCCCGGCAGGTTCTTGTAGTTGGACATGTCGCCGACGACGAAGACGTTGCGGTGCTCGCCGACGGTGAGGTCGTCGTTGACCATGACGCGGCCGGCGCGGTCGAGCTCGACCCCGGCCTGCTCGGCGACGAGAGCACCCAGCGGGGAGGCGGAGACACCGGCGGACCAGATCTTGGTGAACGCCTCGATGGTGGTCTCGGAGCCGTCGACGGTGGACTTGTAGGTGACGGTCTTGTCGTCGACGTTGGTGACCATCGCGTTGAGCTTGACGGTGACGCCGAGCTTCTCCAGCTGGCGCTGGGCGGTGCGGCCGAGGCGCTTGCCGAAGGGCGGGAGGACCTGGGGCGCGCCGTCGAGAAGCAGGATCTTGGCGGCGGAGGTGGAGAAGTTGGAGTACTCGCCCACGAGGGTGCGGTGGGAGAGCTCGGCCAGCTGGCCGGCCAGCTCGACACCGGTGGGGCCGGCGCCGACGATGACGAAGGTGAGGAGACGCTCGCGCTGGGCCGGGTCCTTGGCCAGCTCGGCGCGCTCGAAGGCGCCGACGAGACGGGCGCGGATCTCGAGCGCGTCGTCGATGGTCTTCATACCCGGTGCGAACTCTGCGAAGTGATCGTTGCCGAAGTAGGACTGGGAGGCACCGGCGGCGACGATGAGCGAGTCGTACTCGAAGTCGCGAGTGTACGAGCCGAGGGAGGTGGTGACGATCTGCTTCTCCAGATCGATGTTGGTCACCTCGCCCTTGACCACGTTGGAGTTCTCCTGCTTCTTCAGGACCTGGCGGGTCGACGGGGCGATCTCACCGGAGGACAGGATGCCGGTAGCCACCTGGTAGAGAAGGGGCTGGAAGAGGTGGTGGTTCGTGCGGTCGATGATGGTGACATCGACGTCTGCGTTCTTCAGTTCCTGAGCCGCAAACAGGCCGCCGAAACCGGAGCCGATGATGACCACATGGTGGCGGCCGCCCTCAGGACGGAAAGGGATGTTCGTCATGAATTAAGAGTTCCTCATCTTCTTTGCGGGAATCAACGGCACCCATCGTATATCGTTCCACTGGCGAACAGTGAGCCCGAGGACAGGAGTTGCGAAGTCAACCCCGGAAACGGACATCGTGCCGGACGCGCCTTCCTGATTCACGCCCGGCAGGGGGATAGGATCAGGCGCTGTGAGGCATCCCCATCTCGTGGCGATTGACGCGACAACCTGGCCCGGTGTCGCCCGCGTCCCCGGCGGACGGCTCGTTGACCTGCGCGCCCGCCTCGCTGAGGCCACGTTCGCCCGCGCCTGCGCCAACGCCGGGCTGGATCTCGACCCGGAGGGCGACCCCGATCTGGTCGTCGAGCACGAGGAACTTTTCCCCCGAATAGCTGTATCCGGCTGGCTGGGCCTCGCGGAGAGTTTCATGGCCGGGGAGTGGCGTTCCGACCGACTCGTCGACGTTCTCGCCGCCCTTATCTCCACCGGATACCGTCCCCGCACGCGGACCCTCCCGCCGTCGGCCTACAGCGGCGGCGAGCTGCCCACCGAACTCGTGGCCCTCGGTGCCGGCGACGGCCTCAGCGCCTTCGGCGGCGTCTTCGCCTCGGGCGTGCCGACGACCGTGCGCACCGCCGTCCCCAACCACGCCCCGGGCCGCGGCCCCGATACACACTTCATCGACCTGCAGACCTTCTCCGAGCCGGTCGCCGTCGACCGGGAGGACCTCGGCGACGCGCAGACGCGCACCGTCACGATGCTTCTCGACGCCGCCCGCGTCACCGCCGGCACCCACCTCCTGGAGTACGCCACCTCCGGCGGCGCGGTGGCGATCCAGGCGGCCCACCGGCGCGCGACCGTCGACACGCTCACCGCGGATCCGGGCCAGGCGGAGGCCGTGGGGGAGCAGCTGCTGCTCGCCGGCGTGGAACCCTCCGTGCACCTGTCCGTCATCGACTCCCCGGTGCCCGGCCCGCGGGACTGGCGGGGCAGCTACGACGCCATCGTCTCCGTCGAGAAGCTCGAGGTCCTCGAACCCGCGGACCGCGTCCGTTACATCAAGGCCTTCGACCGGCTGCTCAGCATCGGCGGGTATGCGGCGATGCAGTCCGTCATCGCCACCGACGCCATGACCCCGACCGCCCGGCAGGCCCTCGACGTCCTGCGCGCCTACGTGTGGCCGGGCCTGGACCACCCCACGGCGGAGGACGTCCACAAGCTCGCCGACCGCGAGTCCGGCCTGCGGATCATCGGGCAGACCCACATCGGAAGCCACCACGAACTGTCGCTCTCCCTGCAGCGCTCCCTCTTCGAGGGGCACCTACGGGAGGCTGCGGCCGCCGGCTTCGACATCGCTTTCCGACGCCTGTGGGTCTATCAGTTCGCCCTCCGCGAGGCGCTGTTCCGCCTCGGGATGCTCGACACCGTCCAGTTCACGATGACGCACCGGAACCGACGAGGGCGTCGTTAAGCGGCGATGTTGAACATCCAGCGGGGCGGTCTCGAGCGGCATGACGATCTCCGCCCCCTCGGCCAGCCGATCCCAGTAGCCGCGGATCTCCGCGTCCCGGTCACCCGTGATCGCCAGGGGAGTGTCCCAGGCCAGGAGGAAGGGGCGGCCGTCGAGACGCAGCTCGGCGGCGTGGCCCGGCAAACGGCGGTGCGGGGAGACGTTCGCGGTGAGAGTCATGGGCACGTTCGTAGTCCCGGTGGCACCATGGGGGACATGACCACACGTGAACCCACCGGCTATCTGTCCACCGGCCCCGTCTGGCCCGAACTGATCATCACCCGACGCATCCCGCACATCATCGACGCCGTCTGGAACCACATCACCGACCCGGAACTGCTCGACACCTGGTACGGCACCTTCGAGGGGGAGCCGGCCACGGGTGCCGTGACGCTCACCGCGCAGGAGTCGCCGGACACGCCCGGGGAGGCGCGCATCCAACACTGCGAGGCACCCACGGCACTGGCGGTCACGCTGGACAGCCCCGGCGGGGTGTGGGTGCTCACCGTCACGCTCAGCGCGGACGGGGAGGAGACCGACCTCGAGTTCCGCCAGCGTCTCGACGGGATCGAGTACGACGCCGCCGACATCGGCCCCGGCTGGGAGTACTACCTCGACCGACTCGTCCTGGCGCTCGACGGGGAGGACGTCTCCGCGCTGCAGTGGGACGACTACCACCCGGCGCTGTGTGAGCATTACCGACGCGAGCGTCCCGAGGAGCCCGGCCAGATGCCCGAGGAGAACTAGGGGTCAGACGCGCACCGGGTCGAGGTAGAAGGCCTCGGCGTTGGTGCGGAACACCGCGTCGAGGTGTTCGGGGGACACCGAATCCTGGAGAAGCTGCAGGTCGCCCTCGTCAAAGGGGCGTTCCGCGCGTGTCGACGGCAGGTCAGTGCCCACCATGAGTGCTCTGGGATCGACGCTCATGACCGCCTCGATCGCATCGAGCGCGTCGAAGTCGAGGCGGCCGAAACCGCTGGCCTTGACCTTGACGCCGGCCTCGACGAGGCGCAGCAGGTGGGGCAGACCCTCCCGGCTCATCCCCAGATGATCGATGCTCACCGCCGGGAGTGCGGCGAGGGTGTCGTGGAGGTCGGGGAGATGGCGGGCGTCGACGTAGAGCTCCGTGTGCCACTCGGCGACCTCGTGGACGTGGCGGGCCAGGCTGTCGAGGACGTCGAGTCCGGCGGAGCCGCCACGGGCGATGTTGAAGCGGACGGCGCGGACGCCGCGGGCGTCGAGACGCAGGATCTCCGCGTCCGAGATGTCGCCGGGCACCTGGGCCACGCCGACGAAGCTGGGCCCGAGCTTCTTCAGGGCCGCGACGAGGAACCCGGTGTCGAAGGCCTGGAACGAACCCGCCACGACAGCGCCGCCGATGATCCGCAGGCCGGTGGTGCGGCGCCGGTAGTCGGCGACCGAGAACGGCTCCGGCACGAAACCCTGATTCGGGATGAGCGGGTGGCGCGGGTCGATGATGTGTAGGTGCGCGTCGAAGAGTGCCGGGAGCATGGTTCCATTCTGTCACTGAGGGGAGCAGCGGACAGTGAGACTGTCCGTGGGGGTGTGGAGCGGAATCCAAAATGACATAATGTACATTATCGGCGCTATAGGAATGTGGGGCGATCCCGAGTATTGGGTGTTCCGATCGCCTGGCCGCGTCCTCGGAGGCTCGTCGTGCCCTCAGCGCCTTGTACCGCATCGGCGGCGGCGCTGACTGCGAAGCGAAGGGCCACAGCGTCCCGGAATGTCGGCCGCAGTATTCCCCTTTCCTGCAGCCGGACACGCCCCTGATTAACGTCACAGTGACGTAATCGGGGTGGATTTCCCTATTCCCGATCCCGGTACTTGTAGGCCATCCAGAGTTGCCAGATGGACACCAGGACGAGAACGCCGGCGATGATGCCGATGAACCAGTAGCCCTGCCAGGACACGTAGATGCCGAAGATGAGGATGACGATGAGCCGGATCCAGATCATCGGGATCATGCGGGACGGGTTCATCAGGGACCTACTTCGTCAGGAGAAGGCGGATGTTGAGCTGACCGGTGTCGTCGATCTTGGCGGCGACGAACTCCGGGGACTCGACGCCGTACTCGTTGCGGTTGATGTCGACGTCGCCGGAGACGATGACACGGTCACCGTCGCGGAGGATGTCGAACTCGTGGCTCAGCGGACGGGTCTCGCCGCGGATCTCCATCTCGCCGGTGAGGGTCACCTTTCCGGGGGTACCGTTGCCTGGGACATCGGACACGTCGGCCGGCTCGGTGATGGTGAACGTGGCCGTCGGGTACTCGTTGGTGTGGAAGATCTTGTTGCGGACGTTGATGTCGCGGCGCTCGTTGTCGGTGGAGACATCGGTCATGTCGACGACGATCTCACCGGCCTGGACACTGCCCTGCTCGATGGTCGCCCAGCCCTCGACGGACTGCGTGGAGCCTGAGGTCTCACGACGGTCAGACGGGAGGATCTCGAAGAAGGTGAAGCCCACGGACGTGGTGTTGGAGTCCGCGCGCTGGTGGGTCACGTGCCACTCACCGTCGATGTCGGTGCTGGCCGGCTGCGCACCCTCGGCCGTCAGGCCCTCCGTCTTCACGCCCGGCCCCATGGCCAGCGCAAACAGCATCGGAACCACGGCCACGAGGGCCAGGATCACGATGAGGATGATGAAGATCGCGATGATGATCTTGCTGGCCGGCTTGCTCTGGGTGGTCATCGACCTGATTACCTCAACTTCTCAATCGTCCGTGCGAGTGCCACCAGTTCGGAGCACAGGACGCGGATCTCGTCCGGTTCGGCGCCCTCCGCCGATGCGGTGGCGACGTCTTCAGCCGCGCACCGCAGTTCGAAGAGGGAATCCCTCAACGCTGCGGCACGGTCCGGATGAATGATAACCGCTTCGGCCGGGATACTGGTACCCGAAACGTTCTGACGTTGCTCATAGGCGCGCTGTTTGCACGATCTGCTGCAATATTTGCGCGGGCGGCCACGGCCGGTGAGGACCAGCTCCTTGCCGCACCACGCGCATGACACCGCGGGATTGGTCGTGGATATCGTCACAGTGACCACCATATCCGATTCCCTGCCCGTTGTCGGGAACAAACCCGGTGGCCCGCACGTTATACTGGTACGTCTGAAGAACTTCAACCAACGAAAAGGATGATGCCGCAATGGCAGATCGCGTACTCCGCGGCAGCCGCATGGGTGCCGTCAGCTATGAAACTGACCGCGACCATGACCTTGCCCCGCGCCAGATGGTGAAGTACCGCACCGAGAACGGCGAGATCTACGAGGTCCCGTTCGCGGACGACGCGGAGATTCCCGAGGAGTGGATGTGCAAGAACGGCCAGCTGGGCACCCTCGTCGAGGGCGAGGGCGTCGAGTCCAAGCCGGTCAAGCCGCCGCGCACCCACTGGGACATGCTGCTGGAGCGTCGTTCCCTGGAGGAGCTGGATGTCCTCCTCGAGGAGCGCATCGAGCTGCTGCGTAAGCGCCGTCGTTCCGCCGCCCGCCTGCTCAAGGAGCAGCAGGCCGCCGAGGCCGAGCAGAACAGCTAGCCGCTGAACGGAAGGAACCCGGTGAGTGTCACACTCACCGGGTTCTTTCCGTGTCCGCTAATCGCGCTGCCGGGCCCGCTTCCAGTGGCGGTACTCGTGGGAGATCATCCGCTTGCCGACGGTCACCGCATCCGTCACCTGCTCCAGGCGGTGCGTGAGACCCCACTTCGTCACCTCGACGAGGGAGTCCCTGACGAAGCTGCCGTCGAGCTTGGACTCGCCGATCTCGCGCTCGGTGAAGGTGATGGGCACCTCGCGGACGTCGAAACCGCCGGAGACCGCACGCCAGGCCAGGTCGACCTGGAAGATGTAGCCGGCGTTGGACAGCTCATCGAGGTCGATGGACTCGAGGACGTCACGTCGATAAGCGCGGTAGCCGGCGGTCATGTCGGTGAGGCCGGCGCCGAGCAGCAGGGAGATGTAGATGTTGCCGCCCTTGGACAGGATCCAGCGCTTCTTCGGCCAGTTGACCACCTTGCCGCCCGGGACGTAGCGGGAGCCGATGACGAGGTCGGCGCCTGCGTCGACCTCGTCGAGGAGCAGGTGCAGCTGCTCGGGGGCGTGGGAGCCGTCGGCGTCCATCTCGCAGAGCACGGTGTACCCGCGCTCGAGCCCCCACTGGAAACCGGCGACGTAGGCGCCGCAGAGGCCGCCCTTGCCCTCGCGGTGGAGGACGTTGACGTGGGCGTCGTCGGCCGCGAGCTCATCGGCCCTGTCGCCGGTGCCGTCGGGGCTGTTGTCATCCACGATGAGGATGCCGACCTCCGGGGTGGCGGCGCGGACCCGGCCCACGATGAGCGGGAGGTTCTCCAGCTCGTTGTAGGTGGGGATGATCACCAGGGTCGCGTCACTGGGATTGGTCACGAAGGTCTCCTTCTATGCGGTGGTTCGTCGCCGGCCGGTCACCAGCGCGCTGATGAAGAGCAGGCCACCAAGAATTATAAGCGCTGTCTGAACATGCCCACCGTAGCGGGCCGCAAAGGTGATGGTGTCGCGCAGGGGCAGGGTCTCCACCAGGCGGCCGGGCTCGAAGATCCCGGTCTCCTGGCTGACCGAGCCGTCCGGGTGGACGATCGCCGACACACCCGACGTGGCGGCCACGACGACGGCGCGGTCGACCTCGATGGCCCGCAGGCGGCTCATGGCCAGCTGCTGGTAGGTCATGTCGGTGAACCCGAAGGTGGCGTTGTTCGTCGGGGTGGTGAGCAGCTGGGCGCCGTCGAGCACCGCGGTACGCAGGGCCGGGTCGAAGGCGACCTCGTAGCAGGTGGCCACGCCGATGACGACGTCGCGCATCCGGACGGTGAACTCCGGCGGGCCCGGCTTGAAGTCACCGGCCTGGTCCACGTATTCGGAGAACATGCGGAAGAAGTCCCGCATCGGCATGTACTCGCCGAAGGGCTGGAGGAAGTGCTTGTCGTGCTGGTCGCCGCGCCCGGTCTCCGGGTCCATGACGACCATGGTGTTGCGGTCCCCGACCTCGTCGCGGGTGATCGTGCCCACCAGGATCGGCGTATCGACGGCCCGGACCGCCCGGTCGACGAGCTCCCCCGCCTCCGGGTCAGCGAAGGGGTTGACGTCGGAGGAGTTCTCCGGCCAGATGACCAGGTCGAGCTCCTCCCCCGCCAGCTCCTCGGTGACTCGGACGTGGTTGGCCAGGACGGCCCGGCGCTGGGCGTTGAAGTCCAGCCCCATCCGCGGCACGTTGCCCTGGACGGCGGCGACGCGGGTCTCCCCCACGGTCGCCTCCTCCCGGTTGACCACCGTCAGGCCGGTGACCGCGCCGGCCACCAGCGGCAGGAGGACGGCGAGCGCCCCGGCGATGCGGGCCCCGCGGTGGCGGATGACCAGGGCGGCGAGGCCGGAGCCGACGAGCGCGGCCGCGAAGCTGACCAGCGCCGGCCCGCCCCACACGGCGAGGTTGGCCAGCGGCCCGTTGATCTGCCCCCAGGCCAGACGCACCCACGCGAACCCGCCGAAGGGGAAGGAGCTGCGTGCCCACTCCACGAGGACGTAGACGAAGGGGAAGGCGAGGAAGCCGTAGCGCCAGCGGGCCACGGCCACGCCGCCGACGCCCGTGGCCAGCGCGTAGAGGGCGCACACCACGGCCAGGGCGATGTAGGGCAGGTTGCCCACGAACTCGCCGATCCACGGGAGCATGAACAGGTAGAGCACGACGGCGTGGGTGAAGCCGAGGAGCGCACCCGACCACAGCCGCGGCCCGCGGCCGCGCCACGGCATGAGGGCGACGTAGAGCCCGGCCATCCCGGCGATGCCCGCCACCCACCAGCCGAGTGGCTCGTTGGAGGTGTAGGCGAGGAAACCGGAGGCCGCGGCGATGAGGAGCCGCAGCAGGAGTGTCACTTGAAGTCCTCCGGGCGGACGTTGCGGGTCCAGTCCTGGATCTCCGACTCATCGGGCTCGTCGATGACCTGCTCCGGGTCGCCGAAGCTGCCGTAGCTGGTGCCCGGGCGCCGGGCGGCGGTGGCCTCGTAGCTGCGCACGCCGAGATCCTCGATGGATTTCATCATCTTCTTCGCCGCGAGACCCCGGGCCACCGCGCGGGTGGGCGGGAAGATGAGCAGCAGACCCACTATCGACGACGCGATGCCCGGTGTGCCGGCGAGGATGGCCCCGGCGGTGAGCAGGCCGTAGTCACCGGCGACACGGCCGGCGGAGACCTTCTGGGCGGCGGCGAGGCGGCCGACGCGGCGCATCTCGATCGGCGCGGTCACCAGGCCCAGCGCCATGAGGCCGAACATGAGAAGCAGAGCCCAGCCGACGCCGAGCCAGGAACCGACGGCCCAGAACACGAGGGCCTCGATGATGAGGACAGGGAGGACAGCGAGAATGAACGGCACGTGCCCACCCTACCGGCGCAGTTCGTCGATCAACCACCCGACATGGTGGGTGAGGTGCCGGTAGTAGGGCCCGAAGTGGTTGGCGCCGGTGCGCCCGGGGATCCGGAAGGTGCGGTCCTCGAACCAGGTGACGTCGCCTCCCCGGTCCCGCCACTCGTCGCGCAGGTCGCGGACCTGGGCGACGGGGACGACGTCGTCGTGACGCGATCCCCACAGCAGGACCGGCACGCCCGGGGCCCGCGACCCGAGGGCGCGGGCGTCGAACTCGGCGGCGACGTGGGGCAGGTCGTCGAGAAGCTCGCCGAGGGGTACGCCGGCGTGGGTCCAGCGGGCGGTGCCCCGCCACCCGGAGGTGAACACCGAGCTCACGGCACAGGTGGAGATGTCGGCGGTGAAATGGTCGAGCCCGTCCGGGGTGAGCGCGCCGAGGATCTCCGCGCGGATGTCGGCGGAGGCCACCATGAGCCCCGCGACGGCGTAGGAGAGCACGCCGGTGACGAGGGAACCGTCGACATGGGCGAGGACCTCGTCGAGACGCGAGGGCGGGGCCCCGACGACGGCGGCGACCGGGGTGACCTCCGGGGCGTAGTCCCCGCGTTCCAACGACATGCCGACGGCGGCCCCGCCCTGCGAGAAGCCCCACATGCCCACCGGGGCCGCCGCCGGCAGGCCGATGTGTCGGGCGGCGCGGACGGCGTCGAGAAGCGCATTCCCGCCGGAGGGGTGGTCGCAGTAGAGTTGCCATCCGAAGTCGGGGTCGCGCGGGTAGTCGGTGAGCACCACGTGCATGCCGGCCGCGAGCATGGCGGTGATGGCGGGCAGTTCGTAGCTGGCGACGATGTCCACCGGGCCACGCAGCGTCACGGCCATGCCGACGGACATGGAGTACGACGGATCGCAGTGCGGGGCCACCCCCTGCGTCGACGGCGCGAAGGCGACGACCGGCCGCGCGCCACCCCGCCACTGCTGGTGCGAGTGCAGGTAGGCGCCGGTGGCGGTGATGGTGCGACCGCGGGCGTCGGTGGTGACGTACTCCATGCGGGTGGCGGTGACGCGGTGGCCGCCCATGAGCCGCATCGGCGCGGTCCCGAGCAGCGTCCCCGGCTTCTGCCCGATGACCCACGTGGCGTCGGAGAAGCTCGGTTCGGCGTCCCACTCGGCGAAGGTCGGCCGTTCCGGCGACCGGCCCCGCCCGCCGAGGCGACGCAGCACTCCCCTGCCCACGTCATGTGCCAACGGCACCCACGCCCGCGCGACGGTGGAACGCACACCGGCCCGGTGGACCCGGGTCGCGCGCCTGCCGTTCATGCGCCCCACCTTAACTACAATGAGCGACCGTGAGCGCAGAACCCGTCTACCTCGACCTCGCCCCCGACTCCGGTGTCGTCCCGCCCGGTGCCTGGGAGCCCCTGGCCGGCGCCGCCGACACCCACGGCGACGGCCACATCCACATCACCGATGCCGGTCATGTCCGGCTCTACGGCCCCCTGCTTATCGACGTCCCCGGCTTCCGCCCCGCGACCACCGTCACCGCGGAGGAAGGCGAGATCGGCTGGCTGGGGCAGACCGACGGTCTGGTCACGCTCGGGGCCGGCCTGCGCCTGGGGATGATGAGCACGCAGATCGCCCGCATGCTCGACGTGGTGGAGGCACCGGTGCGTCTGTGCCGGGACGGGCTCATCCAGATCGAGGGCCTCGAGGAGGGCATCGCCGAGCAGGTCGTGCGGGCGCTGGCTCCCCTGGGCCTCATCTTCGACGCCGGGTCCGACCTGCTGCAGGTCTCCGCCTGCGGCAACTGCGGGCTCGCGCGCTCCGACGTGCATCACGACGCCATGCAGTCCGTCGCGGGTGGCCTGGAGGGGCGCACCCACTTCGCGGGCTGCGAGCAGCGGTGCGGGGCGCCCGCGGACGAGCACATCGAGTACCTGGCGCTCGGCGAGGGCGAGTACGAGGTCTCCTAGCGGGGCATCCGGCGCCAGATCGGGCGCGGCACGACGCGCATGACCCAGGCCAGCAGGCGCAGGCGGCGCGGGATCCACAGGGTCCGGGAGCCGCGTCCGGTGCGGATCTCGTCGGCGACGGCGGCGGCGACCTCCGCCGGGGTGACCGACAGCGGGGCCGGATCCATCCCCTCGGTCATGGAGCCGATGACGAATCCGGGGCGCGCGGTGACCAGGCGGAGCCCGCTGCCGTGGAGGCGGTCGGACAGACCCTGGCAGAAGGCGTCGAGGCCGGCCTTGGTGGAGCCGTAGACGTAGTTCGCCCGCCGCGCCCGCCACCCGGCGATGGAGGAGAACGCGACGATCTCCCCCTGCGGCAGCAGATCCGCGAGCACCGTGAGCATGGAGACCTGCGCCGTGTAGTCGATGGTGGCGATCTCCGCGGCATGGGCCTCGTCGTGCTCCGCCCGGGCCTGGTCACCGAGGATGCCGAAGGCCACGATGGCGGTGGTCACTCCCCCGGTGAGCTCGATCGCCTGCTCCACGAGGGCGCGGTGGGAGGCCAGGTCGGTGGCCTCGAAGGGCAGGTGGTGGACGGCTGTTGCGCCGGCGTCGAGAAGCATCTGTTCCGCGGGCCGCCGCCGGGCGGCGAGCACGACCTCGCGACCGGCGCACAGTCGGGAGGCGAGTTCGCGGCCGATGTCGGAGGTGCCGCCGAGGAGCAGGATGCCGTTCATGCTCTACGACGCTACCCGGTAGCCCGTCATCGACAGCGATCCCATCGTGCGACGGTCGTTGAACACGTCGACGCTGCCGCCGGTCGCCGCGCTGACGCCCGCGATGTAGGCCAACGGGAGGAAGTGGTCCGGGGTGGGGACGGCGCGGGTGTAACCGGCGTGCTCCCGGAGGGAGGCGAGGCGGTCGGGATCGCCGAGCATGATGTCGCGGGCGGCCTCGTCGAACTCGTCGGCCCAGGCGAAACCGGTGTCGCCGCCGTGCCAGTCGACGAGCGAGAGGTTGTGCACGACGTTGCCGGAGCCGACGATGAGGACGTCGTGCTCGGTGGCCAGGCGCGCCAGGCGGGTGCCCAGATCGTAGTGCTCGGACAGGGGCTTGGTGGCGTCGATGGACAGCTGCACGACGGGGATGTCGGCCTCCGGGTACATGTGCTTGAGCACGGACCAGGTGCCGTGGTCGAGGCCCCAGTCGTGGTCGTTCTGCACGAGGGTCGGCTTCGCTACGTCGCGCACCAGCTCCGCGATCTCGGGATCACCCGGGGCGTTGTACTGGACGTCGAAAAGCTCCTGGGGGAAGCCGTGGAAGTCGTGGATGGTGCGGGGATCGGACATGGCCGTGACGCCGGTCCCCCTCGTGTACCAGTGGGCGGAGACGGCGAGGATGGCGCGCGGGGTGGTGCCCTCCCCCAGCGCGGACCAGGTGCGGGTGAAGTCGTTGTCCTCGATGGCGTTCATCGGGGTGCCGTGTCCGACGAAGAGAGCGCGGGTGGTGCTCATGGTGTCTACCTCAGTTCGCGTTGTTGATGTGACAGCGATTCTACGCCATCTGCGGACACAACAACAATGTCCTCGAGCCGCATTCCCCACCGCCCCGGCAGATAGATGCCCGGCTCGATGGAGAAGCACATCCCCGGCTCCAGGACCAGGTCGTTTCCGGCCATGATGTAGGGCTCCTCATGCGTGGACAGCCCGATGCCGTGTCCGGTGCGGTGGATGAAATACTCCCCGTAGCCGGCCTCCGCGATGACCTCGCGGGCGGCCCGGTCCACCGACTCCGCCGTCACCCCGGGACGCGCCTGCCGCATCGCCGCCGCGTGGGCCGCCTGCAGGACCCCGTAGGCCGCGGCGGCATCGGCCGGGGCCTCCCCGGCGCCGCCCACGACGTAGGTGCGTGTCGAGTCCGAGTGATAACCCGGACCCCGCGTGCCGCCCACGTCGACGACCACCACGTCACCCGTCTCCAACACCCGCGCCGAATGGGAGTGGTGCGGATTCGCCCCGTTCGGCCCCGACCCCACGATGACGAAGTCCACCACATCATGTTCCTTGAGGATGAGGGCCTGCAGATCCGCCGCCACCTGGTTCTCCGTGCGCCCCTCCCGCAGCAGCGACGGCACCCGCTCCTGCACCCGGTCGATGGCCGCCGCGGCCAGCGCCAGCTGCTCGATCTCCGCCTCGTCCTTCCGCATGAACAGCTCCTTGAGGGTGGTGGCGGCGGGGAGGGTGGGGGCGTCGAGAAGCTCCTGGAGACGCAGCACATGCAGCGTGGTCAACGAGGATCCCAACGCCACCGGACCGTCGTCGAGCACCGCCACGGCACGGGCGTGCGCGTCATCCCCGTCGACCCAGCCGCTGATGAGCACATCCAGGTGTGGCAGCGCCGACAGCGCCAGATCCCCGATGTCCGTCTGCGGGGCCAGCAGCACCGGCCGCCCCTCCACCGGGACCACCAACGCCGTGAGCCGCTCATGCGAGGACAGCCAGGACCCGGTGAGATAGGCCAGTTCCGGACCCGTCCCGATGACGAGCCCCGCGAGCCCCTGCTCACGGCAGAGCTCCGCGGCGCGGGCGAGGCGGGTGGCGTACACGTCGGTGGGAAACAGATCAGTCATGTCCCCCATCGTAGGTACGCTGGGAAAGCGTGTCGCACGCCATCACCGTCCGCCTCAGCTCCGGCCGCTCCTACTGCTCGGGAGTGCTCATCTCCCCCGACCTCACGGGCGGCGAGGCCACCACCGAATACGTGCTCAGCTGCGCCCACTTCCTGCGCGAGCGCACCGGGGAGATCAAGGTTGGCGGGGCCTTCTTCCACGCCCGCATCCGCGGCGCCGTGCGCATCCCCCGCACCGACATCGCCGTCCTCCGGATGGACCGCCCGTCACCACCGAAGCAGCTCCTCCGCTTATCGACGCACGGTGCCCCCTGGCTCGCCCCCACCCGCACCGAAGGCTTCGGGAAGAGCTGGCACCGCAAGCGGGAGCGTTTCGGGCGGGTCATCGCGCGCACCCCCTTCGCGCTGGGCCGCAATCTGGCGACCTTCGTCACCTCCGCCGCGATCCTCCACAACAACCCCAAGGCCGTCAAGGGCGACTCCGGCGGGCCCGTCATCATCGGGGATGAGGTCGTGGCGGTGCAGTCGATGATCACCGACCCCTTCGGCGCCAACACCGGACTGGCCACCGTCGCCCAGGTGGCCGCCCACCGGCGGGCCATCCGGGCGGCGGTGGAGGCGCTGGAGGAGGCCTACTAGCCGTCAGGAGCGCCCGAAGAGGCCGCGAAGTCCCCTCATCGACGCCGAAAAGGAGGCTTCGCGGTCTACTCTTCCGCCCGGGACGGTTCAGCGGACCCCTAGCTGCCGATGGCGACGACACCGCGACGGATGGCGTCGATCGCGCGGCGCGCATTGGCCTGTACATCATCGGTGTAGGCGGTCTTGGCCACCTGACCCAGCAGGTCCATGACCTGGCGGCACCAGCGGACGAAGTCGCCCGGGGTCATCTCCGCACCCGACTCCGCGGCGGCGGCGAGGCAGTAACCGAGCGGGGCGCCGGCCGCCCACTGGTGCATGGCCAGCGCGAAACCGGCCTCCGGCTCGCGGGTGACGGGCAGCCGGTGACGCTGCTCGTCCGCGGCCAGTTCCTGCCAGATCCGCACGGTGGCGTCCATCGCCTCGGCCATGCGGTCGGTGGCGGCGTTCGCCTCACCGCCGAAGTCCTTGCGGTTCTCGAACGTGCACAGCGACACCACGCCCGCCAGTTCCGCCGGGTCGAGTTCGTTCCAGATGCCGCGGCGCAGGCACTGGGCGACGAGCAGGTCGGACTCGTTGTGGATCTGGGAGAGCAGCTCGCCCTCCGGGGTGATCACCGGCACGCGGTCCGGGCCGGTGCCCTCGAACTCGACGTAGCTCATCTCGGAGAGCAGGCCGATGATGCGCTCGAAGTGGCGGCCGAGGGTGTCGGTGGCCTTCTCCACGCGCGCGTTGAGGCGCGTCAGCTCCCGCTCGCGGCGGGCCAGCTTCTCCCCCACCCGCGCCAGCTGCTCGCGGTCGGTGGCCGGCCACGCATGGACCGGGTGGTTGCGCATGGCCTCCCGCAGAGCGACGACCTTCTTGGAGTCTCGCACCCGAGCGTTCTGGCGCATCTTCTTCGGGCGTGTGAAGCTGTTCCGCTGGAACTGGTCGACGATGTAGCGGGTGTTGCGCCGCGGGTTGTCCAGCACCCTGCGCGGCAGCTTCATGCGGCCGATGGTCTGGGGCGGGTTGTTGAAGGAGGAGGCGTCGATGCGCCCGGACCATCCCTGTTCGGTGGTGACCCACGGACGCGGGTCACGCGTCTGGTTCGCCGGGGTGACCACGACGGCCAGCACCGGGTGCTTCCGCCCCGGCATGACGATGACGTCCCCGAGCTGCAGCCTGCCGAGGAGCGTGACGGTCTCCAGCTGCCGCTGCTCGAGGGAGTGCACGCGGGAGGCCTTCTCCTCCTCACTGAGATCGCGGCGCAGCTGCATGTACTCCATGAGCATGTCCGCGGGGTCCTCCCCGTCGCGGACGGGCGGGGCGAAGGTGGCGATGGCGTCGAAAAGCTGCGAGCGCAGCTCGCGGACCCGGTGCTCGGCCTGCTCGATCTTGCGGACGTCGTCGACGACGGACCCGTCGGCCTGGTACTGCGCGAAGGACTTCTCCAGCAGGCGCAGGGAGGGCTCGAAACCGATCATGCCGAGGAGGTTGACGGCCATGTTGTAGCCGGGCGCGAAGGTGGAGATGAGCGGGTACATGCGTGTCGACGCCAGGCCGGCCACCGACCGCGGGTCCATCGCCGGGGTCCACTGGACGACGGCGTGACCGATGACGTCGATGCCGCGGCGGCCCGCACGGCCGGTGAGCTGCGTGTACTGGCCCGGGGTGAGCTCGACGTGGCCCTCGCCGTCGAACTTGACCAGCTTCTCCAGCACGACGGACCGCGCCGGCATGTTGATGCCCAGGGCCAGGGTCTCGGTGGCGAAGACCATGCGCACCAGCCCCTGCACGAAGAGCTTCTCGACGATGTGCTTGAACGCCGGCAGCATGCCCGCGTGGTGGGCGGCGAAACCCCGCTTGAGGGCGGCCTTCCACTGGGAGAACTGCAGGACCTCCAGGTCCTCCTCCGGGATGCCCTCGACGCCGGCGTCGATGATCTCCTCGATCCTCTGCGACTCCTCGTGATCGGTGAGGACCAGGTTGGAGCGCAGGCACTGGAAGAGCGCACCGTCACAGCCGGCGCGGGAGAAGATGAAGGTGATCGCCGGGAGCATGTCGCGGCCCTGCAGCACGCGGATGACGTCGGGACGTCCCACCGGCTTCTGCCGGTCCTCCGGGCGCTTGATGCCGGAACGGCGACCCGCGGCGCGGGCCCGGAAACCCCGCCCGGACTCGTAGTCGGCGCGGCCCTCCTCCGCTTCGTCCGCCTGGATGCGGTTGATGACGTGCTCCAGCTCCCGGTTGACCTCCCCGCCGGTGCCGGGCTCGAACAGCGGGTAGATCTTGCGCCCCACCATCATCCACTGCTCGAGCGGCACAGGACGCTGGTCGGTCACGATGACCTTCGTGTCACCGCGCACGGTGGACAGCCAGTCACCGAACTCCTCCGAGTTCGACACCGTGGCCGACAAGCCGATGATGTTCACCGACTCGTCGAGGTTGAGGATGACCTCCTCCCACACGGCGCCCCGCTCCCGGTCCGCCAGATAGTGGATCTCGTCCATGACCACGTGGCTGAGTCGGTCAAGCGTCGGGGAGCCCGCGTAGATCATGTTGCGCAGGACCTCGGTGGTCATGACGACGATCTCCGCATTCGAGTTGATCGACACGTCACCGGTGAGCAGGCCGACGACGTCCTCGCCGTAGTCCTCGCGCAGGTCGTTGAACTTCTGGTTACTCAGTGCCTTGATCGGCGTGGTGTAGAAGCACTTCGTGCCCTGCGACAGTGCCAGGGAGACCGCGAACTCGCCGACGACCGTCTTACCGGCACCGGTCGGCGCACAGACGAGAACCCCGTGGCCCTCCTCCACCGCCCGGCAGCCCTCCAGCTGGAAATCATCGAGAGGGAAGGAGAAGCGGGCGGCGAACTCCGAGAGGTGAGTGACATGCATGTCGTTCATGAGACCCACGTTACTGAAAACGCCGGTCCGGGCTCGAGGCCCCCGGACGCACCGACGGAAACACCCCGTGACCAGGAAGGTCACGGGTGGGATCACTACAGCACGTCGTCGAAACCGCTCGTGTGCGTCGGGCGCGGGGCGTCGACCGGGGCGGGACGGGAGATCGGCGCCGGGGCGTCCGTGCCGCCGGGGGCGGTGTTGAGCGGGGAGGCGGACTCGTCGTCGAGGTCCATCCACTCGGGGCGCTCCCGCTGGCGCTTCTTGTCGTTGATGCGGGTGAACTGTATCGCCATCTCCACAAGCAGCACCAGGCAGGCCGCCAGCACCACCATGGAGAAGGGGTCCTGGCCCGGGGTCATGAACGCGGCGAAGACGAAGAGGATGAGGATGATCATCCGTCGCTTCTCCTTGAGCGTCTGGTACTCGAGGACTCCGACGATGTTGAGCATGATGATGATCAGCGGCACCTCGAAGCTGACACCGAAGATGACCAGCAGGCCGAGGAGGAAGTTGTAGTAGTCCTGGCCCGTCAGGGCCGACACCGCGAACTCCGTGCCCATCGTCATGAGGAACTCGAGGGCGAAGCCGACGATGAAGTAGGCGATGAGAGCGCCCAGCACGAAGAGCGTGACGGCCAGCGTCACGAACGTGAACGTCGAGCGCCGCTCCTTCTTGTGCAGACCCGGGACGATGAACGCCCAGATCTGGTAGAGCCACACCGGGGAGGACAGGACGAGACCGGCCAGCGCACCCACCTTGAGGCGGAGCATGAACATTTCGAAGGGGCGGGTGGCCAGCAGGCGGCACTCCCCGTCGCGGGTGAAGTCTGCGCGTGACTCCGGCGGCAGCTCACAGTAGGGCCCGCGGAGGATCTCACCGAGCGGCATCGTCCCGAAGGGGGCGTGCTGGTACCAGATGAAGCCGACGATCGTGCCCGCGAGGAGTGCGAGCAACGAGATGATGACCCGGCGGCGCAGCTCCTGGAGGTGCTCCACCAGGGACATGTCACCGGTGGGCGACTTCTTCTTCTTTTTCCTGCTGAACCGCAGACGGCGCCGGGTGGCGTCACCGGTCTGGGACATCGTGGATTACGTCCCCTGCCCTACTGGTTCGGGTTCTGCTGACCCGGCTGGTTCGGGTGCTGGGGGTGCTGCGTGTTCTGTGGGCCGGGCTGACCCGGGTACGGCTGACCCTGCTGCGGCTGCTGGTAGCCCGGCATCGGCTGCTGGCGCGGCTCGTAGTTCGGGTTCGGCTGGTTCTGCGGCTGATCCCAGAAATCCTGCTGGGGCTGCGGCGGGGCGATCTGACCCTGCTGAGGCTGCTGCGGCTGCGGCTGATCGTCGTTGCCCATCTCCTTGACCTCGGACTTGAAGATGCGCATCGAGCGGCCGATGGAGCGGGCCGCGTCGGGAAGCTTCTTCGCGCCGAACAGCAGGACGACGACGAGCACGATGATCAGGATTTCCCAGGGGCCGGGAGTCATGTGTGTATTACCTCTCAGGAGAAAGCTCGGTTGGAGTCGAACGTAGAGCCTTGATCATACGCTGTCAACGCGGCAACTGCGCTGCGGCGCACCTCTGCGACGAGGTCCTCCGGACCGGTGACGGTGAGGCGATCGGACTGGCCGAGAGCGAAGCGGATGAACCAGTCCTGCGAGCCGACGGGCATGCGGGCGTGGACACGGCCGTCGGCGGCCGTCTCCCCCAGCGTGATGGGGAAATAGTCGGCGAGCCACGTGTGCTGCGGCTGGATGAGCAGCTCCGCCTGCGCGGCGATCATCCGGTAGCCGAAGGGGTCCGCCGGGTCGAAGGGCAGCTCGTCCAGGTGCGGGGTCGCCGGCTCCGGGAGGATCTCGACGTCGGTCATGCGGTCCGCACGGAAGTTCTTGTGCTGATCGGCGTCGCGGTCCCAGGCCGTCAGGTAGGTCTCCCCCTCGGTGACGAAGATCTTGGCGGGGTCGACCTCGCGGCGGGTCGTCGTGTCGGAGGACTGCGACCAGTAGGTGAACGCCACCCGACGTCCCGCGGTGACCGCTTCGCGCAGGACCTCCTGCGGGGTGGACTCGGCCGGGTCCTCGACGGCGAGGGTGTCGAAGATGGCGACGGCGCGGTCGTCCATGATCCCGCGGAGCTTGGCCGCCGCCGAGATCACGGCTTCCCTGTCGGTGAGCCCGGGCATGCCCTCCAGCGACTCGAGGGTGAGCAGCAGGGCGCCGGCCTCGGTCGGGGTGAGACGCAGCGGGCGGTCCATGCCCTGCGAGTTGGTGATGGACACCCGCGTCCAGTCGGCCTCCAGGTCGACGAGCTCCTCCGGCCACGTGCCGACGCCGCAGCAGCGCAGGCGGTTGATCTCCTCCTGCAGCTCGGCCGGGTCCCGCCCGAGGTCCTTGGCGGCCTCCATGAGGCTGCGGTCCGGGTGCGCCTGAAAGTACGGCAGGAGGTTGAGGGCGCGGACGATCGAGTCGAGCTTGCCGGCGGAATCGGTGGAACGGCTCATCGGGCGGCTCCCTTCAGCAGGGCGATGACGTCCGCGCGGACGTCGGCGGGTTCGTGGACAATGACCTCCGGGGCGAACCCTGCGGCAGTGCGCGACAGCCAGGCGCGGTCGACGTCGAGGAACTCGGTGCGTCCGTCCTCCCGTTTCGTGCCGACGGCGGCGAGCTCGTGGGCGATGCCCTCGGGGATGGTGAGCACGGCGTCGACACGCGCGTGGAGTGCCCGCAGGGACTCGACGACGATGTTCTGCAGATCCTCCTCCGGCTGCGGGTGGGTGATCTCCTGCCGCTTGGCGTAGACCTTGGCGATGCGCAGGACACGGAAACAGCGGGGCGCATCGCGATCGATGTCGTGGCCGATGAGGTAGAGCTTGTCCTGGTGGGTGACGATCGCCCACGGGTCCATCGTGCGGCGCACCGGCTCGGAGGTGGGCGTCGCGACGTAGTCGAAGGACATCCGGAGGCCCTCGCGGATGATGGTGATGAGGTTGCCCAGGATCGCGGGATCCAGACGATGGGTGTCGTTGACGGCGGTGAACACCGGTGCCTCCGACAGGTCGCGACTCACTCCGGCCGCGGCCAGCTTGGTCCAGCCGGAACGCGCGAACACGCCGAGCTCACTCGTCTGCCCCATGTGTCCCGCCAGCCCGAGGACGGCGGACTCCTCCGGGGTGAAGGAGACCTCGGGCAGCTCGTAGCGGTCGGTGAGGAGGCGGTAGGCGGTGCCGCCGGTCTCGGAGCTGCGCTGCTCCAGCGGCACGCCCGCCCGGCCCAACGTGGTGATGTCCCGGTGCAGACGCCGATGGAAGGCGTCGGCGGAACAGTCGCCGTAACCGTCGACGCGGGAGCGGATCCATTCCGGGGTGAGCATGCGCCCGCCCCGGCGATCCGCGTCCTGCAATGCGAACACGAGGTTCAACAGACGGTGGACCGCCCGTTCCTGTTTGCCCATCTGCTACCTCCGGTAGGACCCAGCGTTGTCATCAAGATAAGCCAGGAGCTCGTCGACGCGCGCGTCAACAGGCTCGAACGGGTCGAGAAGTTCCACCAGCCGCGATTCCGGCTCGTTGACCTTGAGGTGGACCCAGTCGGTGGTGATGGGTGCGCCCAGTTCCTCGGCGCGGTGGATGAGCTGCCCGCGCAGGCGGGCGCGGGTGGTCTCCGGAGCGGTGTCGACGGCCGCCTCGATCGCCTCATCGGTGGTCCAGCGCTCCACCATGCCGCGGGACTCCAGCAGCGGGAACAGGCCGCGGCCGGGGCGGATGTCGTGGTAGGTGAGGTCGATCTGGGCCAGCTTCGGGTGGGTCCAGTCCTCCCCCAGCCGCTCGCGGTACCGGTTGAGCAGGTTGAGCTTGATCACCCAGTCGATCTCGCGGTCCACCTGCGAGAAGTCCTGCGTGCGGAGGGCCGTGAGCTGGCGGGTCCACAGGTCGACGACGCGGCGCAGCTCCTCCGTGGGGGTGCCCTCGTCGGGGCGCTCCTCCAGCCACTGCGTCGCGGCGGCGAGGGTGGCCTCCTGCACCTCGAGCGCGGTGACGGTGCCGCCGTCCTTGAGCAGCAGCGGGGTGGAGCCGGTCATGTCGCGGGCGATGTCGCGGATGTGGCCGATGGGGTTGTCCATCTCGAAGTCGGGCAGGGTGACACCAGCCTCGATCATCTCGAGCACGAGCAGCGTCGAGCCGATCTTCAGCGCGAAGGTCGTCTCCGACATGTTGGAGTCGCCGACGATGACGTGCATGCGGCGGAAGCGCTCCGAGTCTCCGTGCGGCTCGTCGCGGGTGTTGATGATCGGCCGGGCCCGCGTCGTCGCCGAGGAGATGCCCTCCCACACCTGGTCCGCGCGCTGCGAGAGCACGAACCCGGGCTGGAAGCCGCCGGTCGCACGGCCGACCATGCCGGCGCCGCAGATGAGCTGGCGGGTGATCATGAACGGCAGCAGCTGCTTGCCCAGGCTGCGCAGCGGCAGGTGGCGGCCCACGAGGTAGTTCTCGTGGCAGCCGTAGGAGTTACCCACCGAGTCGACGTTGTTCTTGAACAGGTAGACGCGGCCGTCGACACGGTCGGCGGCGAGGGCCTCCTCCGCGCGTTGCGCGAGCTTGTCGACGACGAGGTCGCCCGCCTGCTCATGGTTGAGCAGCTGCGTCAGGCTGTCGCACTCGGCGGTGGCGATCTCCGGGTGGGAGCCCACGTCGAGGTAGAGGCGGGAGCCGTTGCGGGTGAAGATGTTCGAGCTGGAGTACTTCTCGACGATCGGTCGGAACAGGTACCGGGCGATCTCGTCGGGGGTGAGCGAGCGCCCGCCGTCACCGGCGACCGCGGTGATGCCGTACTCCGTCTCGACGCCCATGATGCGGCGGGCGAAGATCACTTACTGGCCGCCCTTCTGGACGTAGGAGCGGACGAACTCGGCGGCGTTGGTCTCCAGGAGGCCGTCGATCTCGTCGAGAAGATCGTCGGTGCCGGTGGTGTTGAGCTGCGCCTGGCCGGCCTCGAAGGCCTCGTCGTCGCGGTTGTCGCTGCCGCCGCCGGCGGAGATCTGGGACTGGGGTCCGGTCATGATGGGTGCTCCTTCTAGTGCTGGTGAGGCTTGTTGATGTGGGACTTGTTGTGGTGGGTGACGTAGTGGTCCGGGGCGAAGTCGATCTCGGTCAGCTTCCGGATCAGCTCGTCGGTGTCTGCTGAGGAGTTGATGATCTCCCCGACGTGCTCGCGGGTGAGCCTGTCCACCTCGTTGGTCTGGAAACGGGCGGTGCCCTCGGAGTGCTTGAGGATCATCGTCTGCCAGCTGGCGGCGATGACGTCGTCCGGGAAGCGGGCCGAGACCGCGCCCCGGAACCAGGCGCGGGAGTCGGCCGGGGGCTCCTGGGCGGCGCGGGCGATCTCCTCCTCGGTGGCGATGGTCTCCATCCGGCCCTTGCGCACGAGCGCGTGGTACAGGGACTTCGCCGGGTCGATGTCCGCGTACTGCAGGTCGATGAGCTTGAGCTTCGGGTCGCCGATGTCCACCCCGCGGTCGAGGTAGCCCTTGATGAGGGCCCACTTCGCGGTCCAGTCGAGGAGATGGGAGGTGGACAGGGGGTCGTCGGCAAGCATGTCGAGGACTGTCCCCCACAGGGCGATGACGCGCTCATCGACATCGTCGACGGCGACCACGCGTGAGCGGTACTCGGCGAGGATCTCCAGGGCGGTGAGCTCGCGGCCGTCGCGCAGCTGCAGTTGATGGGTGAGGGTGAGATCGTGGGAGACGTTCTTGATCTCGGCGACCGGGTCCGTGAGGCGCAGGTCGGAGAAGTCGACCTCGTTCTCGATGGCGTCGATGACCAGCTTCGTCATGCCCAGCTTGAGGAAGTTCGAGGTCTGCGACATGTTCGCGTCACCGACGATGGTGTGCAGGCGACGGAAGTGGACGGCGTTTGCGTGCGGCTCGTCGCGGGTGTTGACGATGCCGCGGTTGAGTGTCGTCTCCAGGGAGATCTCCTGGTGGAAGTAGTCGGCGCGCTGGGAGATCTGGAATCCCTCCCGCTCACCGGCCTCGCCGATGCCCAGGCGTCCCGCGCCGATGATGACGTTGCGGGTGACGAAGAACGGGATGAGCGCCTGCGTGAGCACCTGGAAGTCGGTCTTGCGCGAGTACTGGTAGTTCTCGTGCGCCCCGTAGGACGCGCCCTTGCCGTCGACGTTGTTCTTGTAGATCTTCAGCGGCGGGCACGGATCATGGTGCTTGAGGATGCTCACGCCCTGCTCGTAGAGTTCGGCCACGTCGGCGACGGCCTTGCGCATGATGAGGTCGCCGGCGGCGTCGTAGACCATCGCGTCGTAGGCGTTGGAGACCTCCGGGGAGGAGTACTCCGGGTGCGCGTGGTCGACGTAGAAGCGGGCACCGTTGGTGGTGACCACGTTGGCGATGCCCACCGCGTCCGGCTCCACGACCGGCACCGTGTGGTAGCGGCGCAGGTCGAAACCGCGGGTGTCCTTGAGCGGCGACTCCTCCTCATAGTCCCAGCGCGACCGCGCGCCGGTGTTCATCGCCGCGTACGCCACCACCGCGTGGGTGGAGGTGACGATCGGGCTCAGTCCCGGGTGCGACGGTGTGGAGATGCCGTACTCGGTCTCCGTTCCCATGTACCTGCTCATGTCCTCTATCCAATCACTCGTGCCTGGACGACGCGCTTGCCGTGCCGTCCCGCGATGCGCGACCACTCGTCCGGGTTCGCCGTGTTCGGCAGGTCCTCGGACTCGTTCTGCTCGGCGGCGACCGCCTCCTCGATGTGCCGGCGGCTCACGCCTGCCGTGCTTGTGCCGGCCAGGTGGTCCTTGATGGCCAGCTTCTTCGCCCGGTCGACGATGTTCGCGATCATCGCCCCGGAGACGAAGTCCGAGTAGTCCAGGACCTCGATCTCCCCGTCCACCAGGGTCAGTTCCACGAAGGGACGCGGTGCAAAGAGCTTCTCGACGCCCGCCTCAATGAGTTCCGCCACCGGCTCTGCGTGCGGGACGTCGTCGGTGAGATAGCGCTGGAAGATGTCCCGCGCGCCGTCGCGGGTGGGGCGCTGGACGCGGATCTTCACGTCGAGGCGGCCCGGACGCAGCAGCGCCGGGTCGATGAGTTCCTCGCGGTTGGTGGCACCGATGATGATGACGTTAGCGAGGTTCTCCACGCCGTCGAGCTCGGTGAGCAGCTGCGGGACGACGGTGGTCTCCATGTCGGAGGACACGCCCGAACCGCGGGTGCGGAAGATCGATTCCATCTCGTCGAAGAAGATGATGACGGGGCGGCCCTCCCCCGCCAGCTCCCGGGCCCGCTCGAAGATGAGCCGGATGCGGCGCTCCGTCTCGCCGACGAACTTGTTGAGCAGCTCCGGTCCCTTGACGTTGAGGAAGTAGCTGGCCGAGCCGTCACCGAGGCGGTGGCTCAGCGAGTTGGCGACCGCCTTCGCGATGAGCGTCTTTCCGCAGCCGGGCGGGCCGTAGAGCAGGACGCCCTTCGGTGGGTTGAGGCGGTAACTGCGGTAGAGGTCCGGGTGCGAGAACGGCAGCTCCACGGCGTCGCGGATCTGGTCGATCTGCTCGTCGAGGCCGCCGATGTCGGCGTAGGTGACGTCCGGGACCTCCTCCAGGGAGAGCTGGGACACCTCCGTCTTGGGGATCCGCTCGTAGGCCAGGCCCGCCTTCGTGTCGACGAGCAGCGTGTCGCCGGCCCGGGCGCTCGTGGCGATGGGTTCCGCCAGGCGCACCAGGCGCTCCTCACCGGTGGAGTTGGCCACCAGGGCGCGGCCCTCCTCGACCCGCTCGGTGAGCATGCCCAGCTCCCCGGTGTCCGGGAAACCGCAGGCCTCCACGACGATCGACCCGTCGCCCAGGCGCACCAGGGCCCCGGGGGCCAGGTCCTCGGGGTTGAGGTTCGGGGAGACCTTGAGTCGCATGAGCCGGCCGGAGGTGAACACCTCGGCGTCCCGGCCCACACCCCCGGAGAGGTAGACGCCGTACGTCGAGGCGGGCTCGGCGAGGGCGTCGATTTGGGCGGAGAGGTCCTTCAGCTTGTCCCGGGAAGCCTTGAGCAGCTGCGAGAGCTTCGAGTTGCGACTGCTCAGGGTCCGGATCTCCCGCTGCAGGGCGGTGGCGTCCGTGGTGTCGGCGTTGGTCATGCCCCAACTGTAACGTGCACCACCCGGGGCTGGTTTCGTCCCCGGGTGATCGCCAGGGTTTGCCCTGGGCGGAGAATGCAGGGGCTGACCCGGACAGTGTTCAATTTCATGCATTGTCCCTGTTCGCCACTTGTCTGGACGTCAGGGATTGCATAGCCCGGGGGCTACTTGCGTGCACGCCTCTGGGGGCGCGGCGGGGTGACTCCGTCGGCGAGGCGACGGGCCCACACGAGGAACGCGGTGTGGGCGTTCATGCGGTGCTCGGGGCGGGTGGCCAGGCCCTCGACCTTCCACTCGCGCACCAGCGACTCCCAGGCCTTGGGTTCGGTGAAGCACTGCTGTTCGCGGATGCCCTCCATGACCTTCATCAGCTGCGGCACGGTGGCCACGTACGTCATGAACACGCCGCCCGGGATGAGGACATTTCTCACCACGTCGAGGCACTCCCACGGCTCGAGCATGTCGAGGATGACGCGGTCGACCGGGCCCCCGAGGTCCTCGACCGTGACGTCCTTGAGGTCGCCCAGGCGCGGGCTCCACGTGGCGGGGCGGCCGCCGAAGAACTCGTCGACGTTGGACTCGGCGAACTCGAGGTGGTCCTCGCGGATCTCGTAGGAGATGAGCTCGCCCTCCGGTCCGATGGCGCGCAGCAGCGCCATGGACAGGGCGCCGGAGCCGGCCCCGGCCTCGAGGACGCGGGCCCCGGGGAAGATGTCGCCCTCGATGAGGATCTGGGCGGAGTCCTTGGGGTAGATGACCGCGGCACCACGCGGCATGGACAGCACGTGGTCGACCATGAGGTGGCGGAAGAGCAGGTAGTCGGCGCCGAGGGAGGAGCGGATGACCGAACCCTCGTCCATGCCGATGATCTGGTCGTGCAGGATCTCGCCCTTGTGGGTGTGGAACTTCTCCCCGGGGGTGAGGATGAGGGTGAAGTGCCTGCGCTTGGCGTCGGTCAGCTGGACGCGGTCACCGGGCTGGAAGGGGCCGGAGTAGGCCACGGGGGTCTCCTATCGTTTAAGAACCAATCAAGTATGCCTCAAGCGCCTCCGCGAACCACAGCTGGTCCTGCACGCCGGCCAGTTCGCGGGCGGAGTGCATCGACAGCAGCGGGACGCCGACGTCGACGGTGGGAATGCCCAGGCGGGTGGCGGTGATGGGGCCGATGGTGGAGCCGCACGGCATGGCGTTGTTGGAGACGAAGCTCTGCGAGGGCACCGCGGCGGCGCGGCAGGCCCGCTGCCAGCGGGCGACGGTGTCGGCGGTGGAGGCGTAGCGCTGGTTGGCGTTGACCTTCACCACCGGGCCGCCGCCGATGAGCGGGTGGTGCGCCGGGTCGTGCTTGCCGACGTAGTTGGGGTGCACCGCGTGCGCCGCGTCGGCGGAGACACAGGTGGAGCGGGCGTACATGCGGCGGGTGGCGTCGAGGTCCGCGCCCAGCGCGGCGGCGGTGCGCTCGAGGACGTCCTGGAGGATGGGGCCGGCCGCGCCGGAGGTGGTGGCGGAGCCGACCTCCTCGTGGTCGAAGGCGGCGAGGACGAGCACGTCGGAACCCGTGTCCCCGGACTCGATGGCGTGCAGCAATGCGACGAGCGACGCGTGCACCGACGACAGGTTGTCCATGCGCCCCGCGGCGATGAGCTCGGCGTCGGCACCGAAGACCTCGCCGCGCTGCGCGTCGCAGGTGATGAGGTCGAACCCGTCGATGTCCCGCTTGTCGACGCCCACCTTCCCCGCCACCAGCTCCAGCACAGGGGTGTGCCCCTCCCCGATGAGCCCGGTGACAGGCTGCATGTGCTGCTGGCGGTCGAGGGTCAGCTCCTTCGAGCGGTCGAGGTGAATCGCCAGATGCGGGATACGGGCGACCGGGCCGGTGTTCACCAGGCGCTGGGAGCCGTCGCCGAGGATGACCCGCCCGGCGAAGGTGAGCTCGCGGTCGAGCCACGAGGAGAGGATCGGCCCGCCGTACACCTCGACCCCTGCCTGCGCCCACCCGACCGTGGCCAGTTCGGGCGCGGGCTTGAGGGTGAACCCCGGGGAGTCCGTGTGGGAGCCGATGATCCGGAACCCGGAGTCCGGGGACGCGTCCTCCGGGACCCACCACGCCATGACCGCCCCGCCGCGCACCATGACATGGCCACCCGGGGAAGCGTCCCACGGGGCGGACTCGTCCTGGGGGAGGAAGTCGGCGTCGATGAGCCGGTCCGCGACGACCCGCGCGGCGTGGTAGCTGCTCGGGCTGTCGGCGATGAAGTCGAGGAAGTCGAGAGTCTGGTTCATGTGTCCAGCTTGCCACGGATAAGGTGGTGGCCATCATGAGTTCCCCGCTTCCCCGCCCGCTCGCCCTCTCCCCCTCCCGCGCCTCCGACTACCAGCAGTGCCCCCTGCTCTACCGGCTGCGCGCCATCGACCGCCTCCCGGAGCCGAAGACGCTGCCGCAGGTCAAGGGCAATCTGGTGCACGCCGTGCTCGAGTACATGCATGCCCGGCCGCGTGAGGAGCGCACCTACCCGGCGGCCGTCAAGCAACTCAAGCCGCACTGGGCGGCGATGGTCGCGGCGGATGCCGAACTGCGTGAACTGGTGCCCGAGTCCGCGCTGTACGACTTCCTCGTCGAGTGCCGCACGCTGCTGCGCGGCTACTTCGAGATGGAGAACCCGCAGGGTTTCGACGCCCACGCCGTCGAGATGTACGTCGACACCGTCCTGCCCAACGGCGTGCCGGTGCGCGGCTTCATCGACCGGGTCGACGTGGCACCGACCGGTGAGGTGCGCGTCGTCGACTACAAGACCGGCAAGAAGCCGCTCCCCCGCTACAGCCACGACGCACAGTTCCAGATGCGCTTCTACGCCCTCGTCTACTGGCGGCTCCACGGCGTGATCCCCCACCAGCTGCGGCTGATGTACCTCAAGGTGCTCGACTCGATGTTCCTCGCCCCGTCGAAGGAGGAACTGGAGTACTTCGAGCGCGACCTCGCCGATCTGTGGGGCAAGATCGCCTCCGACGGCCGCGAGGGCCGCTTCCGGCCGAAGACCTCGAAGCTGTGCGGCTGGTGCTCCTTCCAGTCCCTGTGCCCGGAGTTCGGTGGCACTCCCCCGGAGTACCCGGGGTGGCCGGGCTCGACGGCGGACTGACACGCCCGCGGTTTGAGTACTCATGGGGTGTTTGAACACCCCGGAAGTGGCCGAACCGCGGGAGTCTAGAACAGGCCGGAGATCTTTCCGTCGGCGCCGATGTCGATCCCCTCGGCCGCCGGGCGCGCGGGCAGACCCGGCATGGTCATCACCGCGCCGGTGAGCACCACGATGAAGCCGGCACCCGTGCGCGGGATGAGCTCGCGGACGTGCAGGGTATGGCCGGTGGGTGCGCCCAGGGCCGTGGGCTCGTCGCTGAAGGAGTACTGCGTCTTGGAGATGCACACCGGCAGCTCATCCCATCCGTTCTCGCGGAGCACCGCCAGGTCCTTGAGGGCCTTCGGCGCGTACTCGACCTTGTCGGCCCGATAGATCCTCTTGGCCAGGGCCTCGATGGACGCCTCGACGCCGCGGCGGGGGTCGTAGAGGGGGCTGGACCCCTTGCTGAGGTTGTCCAGCACCACCTGCGCGAGCTTCTCCGCGCCGGCACCGCCGCGGGCCCACACCTCGCACTCCTCCAGCGCCACGTGGTAGTCCCTGGCCCACGCCCGCATGAACTCCCGCTCGGCCTCGGTGTCGGAGGTGAAGAGGTTGAGGGCCACGATGGGGGTCGCGCCGAACTGCTGGATGTTCGCCACGTGGCGGGCCAGGTTCTTCACGCCCTCCCGCAGGTGGTCGAGGCTCTCGGTGGTCAGGTCCGTGCGGGCCATCCCGCCGTTGTACTTGAGCGAGCGGATGGTGGCGACGACGACCACGCCCGCCACGTCGAGGCCCCCGTGGCGGGCCTTGATGTCGAAGAACTTCTCCGCGCCGAGGTCGGAGCCGAAACCGGCCTCCGTGAGCACGATGTCCGCATGATCCAGGGCGACGCGGGTGGCGATGAGCGAATTGCAGCCGTGCGCGATGTTGGCGAAGGGCCCACCGTGCACGTACGCCGGGGTGCCGCCGAGGGTCTGCACGAGGTTGGGGTTGATGGCCTCCTTCATGAGCGCGGCCAGCGCGCCCGTGGCCCCGAGGTCGTCGGCGGTGACGGGCGCGCCGTCGAAGGTGAAGGCCACGGTGAGGCGGCCGAGGCGCGCCTTGAGGTCCTCCAGGTCGGAGGCCAGGCAGAGCACGGCCATGATCTCGGAGGCGGCGGTGATGGTGAAGCCGGTCTCGCGCGGGGTGCCGTGGGCCGTGCCGCCGAGGCCGGTGATGACGCCGCGCAGGGAGCGGTCGTTGACGTCGAGGCAGCGCTGCCAGACGATACGGCGGACGTCGATGCCCAGGGCGTTGCCGTGCTGGACGTGGTTGTCCACGATGGCGGCGAGGGTGTTCGTCGCGGCGGCGATGGCGTGGAAGTCGCCGGTGAAGTGGAGGTTGATGTCCTCCATCGGCACGATCTGCGAGTACCCGCCGCCGGCGGCCCCGCCCTTGATGCCCATGACCGGGCCCTGCGAGGGTTCGCGCAGGGCGGCGGCGGCGTTGAGTCCGCGCCGGGTCATGGCGTCGGCCAGACCGATGAGGACGGTGGACTTGCCCTCCCCGGCGGGGGTCGGTGACATGCCGGTCACCAGCACCAGCTTTCCTGCTTCTCGACGCTCAGGCAGCCGCGTGATGTCCACCTTGGCCTTGTGGGGGCCGAAGGTGATGAGGGCTTCCGGAGGGATCCCCGCCCGCAGGGCGATCTCCGTGATGGGTTCGAGCGTGTGGGCCTGGGCGATGGCGACGTCGGTCAGCGGCTGGGTCATGTCTCCAGGCTAAACGTCAGAGGAGGATCGCGCCGAGCCCGTAGGCGAGGAGGACGGACAGGGCGATGTTGACCACGCCCGGGATCATGAAGGGGTGGTCGAAGACGAAGCGTCCGATGCGGGTGGAGCCCGTGTCGTCCATCTCGACGGCGGCGAGCAGCGTCGGGTAGGTCGGGAGGACGAAGAGTGCGGACACGGCCGGGAAGGCGGCGATGGCGGTGAGCGGGGAGACGCCGATGGCCAGCGCGGCCGGCATGAGGGCCTTGGCGGTGGCGGCCTGCGAGTACAGCAGGGCGGCGGCGAAGAAGAGGACCACGGCGAGCAGCCAGGGGCTGGCGCTGAGGACGTCACCGGCGAGGACCTGGATGTCCTCGATGTAGTGGTTGATGATCGTCGTGCCCAGCCAGGCGACGCCGAGGACACAGACGGAGGCGGACATGCCCGAACGGAACACCTGGGTCTTGACGATCTCGTCCGCCGGGATGCGGGTGGCCAGGACGATGACGGCGGCGGCGCCGAGCATGATCGTCATGATGGCCTCGTTGCGCGGCAGGGTCGGATCGGCGATGAGACCCACCTGCTCGGAGATCGCCGTGGCGTAGAGCATGACGCCGACGATGGCGGCGAGGAAGATCCACACCGAGGCCTTCGCGCCGGGGCGCGGCTGCCAGTGGCCCTGGCCCTGCGGGGCACGGACCAGTCCCTTGGCGAGGCGGTCCTGATAGACGGGGTCGTCGAGAAGCTCGCTTCCCATGCGGTTGGTGAGCAGGGCCGTCGGGAAGATCGCCAGGAAGGTGGCGGGGATCATGATCCCCAGGAGCGTGAGGTAGCTGACGCCCAGCGGCTCGAGGATCGAGGCCATGAAGACGACGGCCGCGGAGATCGGCGAGGCGACGATCGCCATCTGCGAGGCAATGACCGCCACCGACAGCGGCCGCGAGGGGCGCACCTTGCCCTCCTTGGCCACCTCGACGATGACGGGCAGCGTGGAGAAGGCGGTGTGGCCGGTGCCGGCGAAGACGGTCATCAGCCAGGTGACCACCGGGGCCCACAGGGTGATCTGGCGGGGGTTGCGGCGCAGGAAGCGCTCGGCCAGGTGGACGAGATAGTCCATGCCGCCGGCGCGCTGCATGGCGGAGATCGCGGCGATGACGCACATGATGATGCCGATGACGTCGAAGGGGATGTCCTCCGCCGTGACGGGCACGCCGGTGAGGCTGAGGAGGAGGACGCCGAGGCCGCCCGCGAAGCCGATCGCGATGGACCCCAGCCGGGCGCCGAGCGTGATGGCACCGAGGACGATGAGGATCTGGAGGGCGAGGATCATAGTGAAAATCTTATGGTCTGACCATGTATGCCACATAGATTCAGACAGCAGAAAACGCCCGTTTGTGTGGAATCACACAAACGGGCGTCCCGCTCACTCCCCTACTGATCCAGGTACAGACGACCCCGGAACTCCGGATGCATGAGGTTCTCCTTGCTCAGGACCCGCTCGAGCGTCTCGGCGTCCATGAGCTCCTTCTCCAGCACGATGTCCTTGACCGAACGACCCGTCTGCGCGGCCTCCCGGGCGACGAGATCGCCGTTGTGGTGCCCGATGAAGGGGTTGAGATAGGTGACGATGCCGATGGAGTTCTCCACGAACGCGCGGCACACCTCCGCGTTCGCGGTGATACCCTCGACGCACTTCTCGCGCAGCGTCACCGCGGCGTTGCCGAGGATGCGGATCGACTGGAACATCGCCTCCGCCATGACCGGCTCCATGACGTTGAGCTGCAGCTGCCCGGCCTCGGCGGCCATGGTGACGGTGAGGTCGTTGCCGAAGACCTTGAAGCACACCTGGTTGACCACCTCGGGGATGACCGGGTTGACCTTGCCCGGCATGATCGACGAACCCGCCTGGCGCGGCGGCAGGTTGATCTCGTTGAGACCGGCGCGCGGGCCGGAGGACAGCAGACGCAGGTCGTTGCAGATCTTCGACAGCTTCATCGCCGCGCGCTTGACCGCCGAGTGGGCGTGGACGTAGGCGCCGGTGTCGGAGGTCGCCTCGATGAGGTCGAGAGCGGACTTGATGTCCAGGCCCGTCACCTCCGCGAGGGTGGCCGTCACCTGGTGGCGGTACCCGGCCGGGGTGTTCACACCGGTGCCGATGGCGGTGGCACCCAGGTTGATCTCGAGGAGGCGGTCCGCGGCATTACGCAGAACGGCCTGCTCCTCGGCGAGGTTGTGGGCGAAGGCGTTGAACTCGTCGCCCAGGGTCATCGGCACGGCGTCCTGCAGCTGGGTGCGGCCCATCTTGAGGATGTCCTGGAACTCCCGGCCCTTCTGCCGGAACGCCTTCTGCAGATCGTCCATGTGCTGGATGAGCGTGGTCAGCGAGGCGTAGAGGCCGAGGCGGAAACCCGTCGGGTAGGCGTCGTTCGTCGACTGCGACATGTTGACGTCGTCGTTGGGGTTGATGACGTCGTAGGAGCCCTTCTCCTCCCCCAGATACTCCAGCGCCAGGTTCGCGATGACCTCGTTGGTGTTCATGTTCACCGAGGTGCCCGCCCCTCCCTGGAAGATGTCGATGGGGAACTGATCCATGCATCGACCCTCGTGGATGATCTGGTCGCAGGCCCACACGATAGCCTCGTGCTTCTGGGCCGGCAGCGTGTGCAGACGACGGTTGGCCATCGCCGCCGCCTTCTTCACCTGCACCATGCCGCGGATGAACTCCGGCACGTGGTTGATGGTCGTGCGCGAGATCTGGAAGTTCTCCATTGCACGCATCGTGTGGATGCCGTAGTAGGCGGTGGCCGGTACCTCCATGTAACCGAGCAGGTCCTCCTCGGTGCGGGTCTTCCGGGCGACGGTGGTCGTCTGCTGAGCTTCGGTGGGCTCAGGGGTGTCGGGGGCTTCGGGAGCCTTGCTGGTGTCGGTCAAGGCGACGTCCTCTCACTGGGTAAGCGGGGTGAATGTAACCAAAAACACTCAAGATTCCATAGTAGCGATTTTGCTTGATGACGCCGTGGGGCCGCCGGCCCCGGATAAGCGACAGGCCCCCGGCCTTCCGTGCGGAAGACCGGGGGCCCGGATGCCTGGGGCAGCTAGATACGCGCGATACGCAGCTCGGAGGCGAGGATGGCCTCGGCGCCCAGCTCGTCGAGCTCGTCCATGACGGAGTTGACGCCCTTGCGCGGCACGAGCGCGCGGACGGCGACCATGTCCTCGCGGGCCAGCGGCGAGACGGTCGGGCCGGACAGACCCGGGGTGACGGCGGAGGCCTTCTCGAGGTTCTCGCGGCCGATGTTGTAGTCGATCATGAGGTAGTTCTGCGCGGTGAGCACGCCCTGGATGCGGCGGAGCACGAGGTTGTGCTCGGCGGTGAGCTCCAGGTCACGGCGGCCGACGATGACTGCCTCGGAGGTCACCAGCGGCTCACCGAAGGGCGCCAGGCCCTGCTTGCGCAGGGTATTGCCCGTGGAGACGATGTCGGCGATGGCGTCGGCCACACCGAGCTTGATGGAGATCTCCACGGCACCGTCGAGGCGGATGACCTCCGCCTCCAGGCCGCGGGCCGCGAGGTCGTTGCGCACCAGGGTCGGGTAGGCCGAGGCGATGCGCTTGCCGGCCAGGTCCTCGACGGTCCAGGTCTCGTCGGCGGGGGCGGCGTAGCGGAAGGTGGACGCACCGAAGCCGAGGGGCAGCAGCTCGTCGACCTCGGCCCCGGAGTCGAGCGCCAGGTCACGGCCGGTGATGCCCATGTCGAGCTTGCCGTTGGCGACGTAGATGGCGATGTCCTTGGGGCGCAGGAAGTAGAACTCGACGTCGTTGTTGCGGTCGAAGACGGCGAGGGCGCGGCTGTCGCCACGGCCCTTGTAACCGGCCTCCTTGAGGATTTCCACGGCGGCCTCGGAGAGGGAGCCCTTGTTGGGCACGGCGATCTTGATCATGCTGAGCTCCTAGAGGTTCTTGTAGATGTCGTCGGGGGTCAGCCCGCGGGCGACCATCATGACCTGGGTCCAGTAGATGAGCTGGCTCATCTCCTCGGCCAGTTCCTCATCGGACTGGTACTCGGCGGCGATCCAGACCTCCCCGGCCTCCTCGATGATCTTCTTGCCGATATGGTGCACGCCCTTGTCGAGGGCTTCCACCGTTCCCGAGCCCTCGGGGCGGGAAGCGGCACGATCGGTGAGTTCGGCAAACAGGGAGTCAAAGTTCTTCACGAGGGAGCATTATTCCATGCCACCCCGGTTACCGCTTCAGTTGGTGGAACCAGTCCATCACCGTGTCGGCGTCGGCGCCGACGAAATCGTTGCGACCGTGGAGGGATTCCAGCGTGACGACGCCCTCCGGGACGACGGTGTCGGAGTACCAGGGCAGACCGATGACACGGCACCCGGCGGTCACCGCGGCGGTCATGCCGGTGAAGGAGTCCTCGAACACGAGGCAGTCCGCCGGGTCCGCCCCGACGATCTCCGCGGCGCGCAGGTACATGTCCGGGGCGGGCTTCGGGCGGGGGACCTCGTCGCCGGTCACCGAGTCGGAGAAGTACCGCGTGCCGACGGCCCCGATGGAGATGTCCGCCAGGGTCCGCTCGGTGTTGGTGGTCACCAGCATGGGCAGGTCGAGCCCCGACAGATCGTCGAGGAGCTCGGTGATACCCGGATTCGGTGCCAACGACGACCGCATGAGCTCGGCCATCCGCTCGTTCATGAACGCGCGGAAGCGCGGATGATCGTCCTCGGTGACGTCGATCCCCGCGTGGGTCGCGCACACCCGGACGGTGTGGCGGAAGCTGCCGCCGATCGTGGTCTCCCGCAGTTCGGGGGTGAGGCGGCGGCCCATGAGCTCACTGAGCTCGTAGGTGAACTGCTCCCACAGGGGCTCGGTGTCGACGAGGGTGCCGTCCATGTCCCAGAAGATGGCGGCGGGGGTGGTGGTCACGGAGTTAATCGATCTCCGGCAGCTCTGCGAGAGCCTCGTCGTCCGCGCCGGTGGCGGCGGAGGCGTCATGGATCAGCTCGTTGAGTTCGGCGGTCTCCTCCGGCTCGAGGATCGCGTCGTCGTGCTTCGCGTTGAAGGCCTCGAGCTCGTCGACGGCCGCCTGGACGACCTTGACCAGCTCCTCGGCCGGCGGGTCGCTGAGCAGATCGAGGGTGTCGAGGAGGTTCTCGAGGATCGTCTTCAGGTCCGGCAGGACGGCCGGATCGAAGGGCTGGTCCCAGAACTCCCTCTCGTCCTCCTTGAGGTAGCTGCCGGTGGCGAACTCGGTCAGGTCTGCGATGAACTCGTCGACGTTGGACTGGAAATCCCTGCGGATGCTCATGTCGGTCATTGTCCCCGAAAACTCTCAGACCTGCACGCCCAGCAGGGCATCCAGGGCGTCGCGCACCAGTTCACAGGCCCCGTCCTCGGTCTCACCGCGGGCCGCCCCCGCCCACGTGTCGACGACCGCGAGGGCCCCCGGCGTGTCCAGATCCGCAGCCAGATGGGTGCGCAGCTCCTGCACGAGCGCCTGCGCGGCGGCCAGGGAGCCGGCCTGGCGGCAGGCGGCCCGCCACGTGACCAGACGGGCCTCGGCGTCGGCGAGGATCTGCTCCGACCAGTCGCGGTCCGCGCGGTAGTGGGAGGCGAAGATCCCGAGGCGGATGGCGTCGGGCTCGTGCCCCGCCGCGGTGAGTTTGTGCACGAAGACGAGGTTGCCCAGGGACTTGCTCATCTTCACCCCGTCGAGGCCGATCATGCCGGCGTGGACGTAGTGGCCGGCCATGCGGTCGACGTCCAGCGCGGCCTCGGCGTGCGCCGCGGAGAACTCGTGGTGCGGGAAGATGAGGTCACTGCCGCCGCCCTGGATGGTGAACGACGCCCCCAGGCGGTTCGTGGCGATGGCGGAGCACTCGATGTGCCAGCCCGGCCGCCCCGGCCCCCAGGGTGAATCCCAGGCGGGCTCGCCCTCCCGGTGGGCACGCCAGACGAGCGCGTCGAGCGGGTCACGCTTGCCGACGCGGTCCGGGTCCCCGCCGCGCTCGGCGAAGAACTCCTCCATGGTCGCGCGGTCGTAGTTGGACTCGTAGCCGAAGTTCTCCGTCGCCGCGATGGAGGCGTAGATGTCCGGGTGCTCGGCGTCGTCGACGATGTAGGCGGCGCCGGCGTCGAGAAGCTTCCCGACGAGCTCGACGACCTCGTCGACGGACTCGACGGCACCGATGTAGTCGCGCGGCGGGATGACGCGCAGGGCCTCCATGTCGGAGCGGAAGAGGTCGATCTGCCCGGAGCCCAGCTCGCGCCAGTCGACGCCGTCGCGCTCGGCGCGCTCGAACAGCGGATCATCGACGTCGGTGATGTTCTGCACGTAGTGGACGTCGAGCCCCTGGTCGAGCAGGAGGCGGTGGATTAGGTCGAAGGTCAGGTAGGTGGCCGCATGGCCCAGGTGGGTGGAGTCGTACGGCGTGATGCCGCAGACGTACATGCCGGCCGTGTCGGAGGCCTCGACGGGACGGACCGTGCCGTCGGCGGTGTCGTGGAGGGCGAGCGGGACGGACGGGCCGTCGACACGCGGGATGTCAGGATGGGGCCATGAACGCATGTCAACAACCTTAGCCCTAGACCGGCTGGAGCACGCCGAAGGCCAGCAGCGCCATCACGGCCAGGCCCACCGGGATGCGGTACGCGGCGAACCAGGCGAAGGAGTGGTGGGCGACGAACTTGAGCAGCCACGCGATGGAGAGGTAGCCCAGCACGAAGGTGATGAGCGTGCCGACTCCCAGCTGCAGCGCCGAGGCGGCCTGACCGGCCTGGGGGGCGAAGGCGTCGGGCAGCGAGAACAGGCCGGAGGCCAGGACCGCCGGGATCGCCAGCAGGAATGAGAACCGGGTCGCGACCTCACGGTCGAGGTTCATGAACAGACCCGCCGAGACGGTGCCGCCGGAACGGGAGACACCCGGGATGAGCGCCAGGCACTGCGCGAAGCCCATGATGACGGCGTCCTTCATGTTGAGCTCCTCGAAGGAACGCTGCTTCTTTCCGAACTTCTCCGCGAAGATGAACACGAAGGAGAACAGCACGAGCACCGTCGCGGTGATCCACAGGTTGCGGGCACCCTCGCGGATGATGTCCTTGCCGAAGAAGCCGATGACCGCCACCGGCAGGGTGCCCACGATGACCATCCAGCCCATGCGGTAGTCGAAACCGCGGGCCTCGGCGTTGAAGAGCCCCCGGAACCAGCCGGTGAGGATCTGCCAGATCTCCTTGGCGAAGAACACCAGCACCGCCAGCTCCGTGCCCAGCTGGACGACGGCGGTGAAGGAGGCGCCCGCGTCGGCCCCGAAGAACAGCTCGGACACGATGCGCAGATGGCCGGAGGAGCTGACGGGCAGGAACTCGGTCAGGCCCTGCACGATCGACAGCACGACGACCTGCAGCCAGGACATCTGTTCGGTGGCCGCTTGCGCGGAAGCCAGGATGGTCACGTCATTCACCCGGACCACGCTACTACTACTGTGGACGGGGTGAAACAGCGATTGGTGGGTGCAAGCGGACTGCGTGTCTCGGACCTCGGTCTGGGGACGGGGACCTGGGGTGTCGGCACCGACGCCGCGGAGGCGCAGGTCATGCTGCGGATGTTCCGGGACGCCGGCGGCACGCTCGTCGACTCCTCCCCCGCCTACAACGGCGGCCGCGCCCAGGAGGTCCTCGCGGCGGTGCTCGCCGACGCCGCGGTGCCCCGCCACGAGATCGTCCTCTCCTCCTCCGCCGGCGTGGTGCCGGACTCGCCCGTCGGCCGCCGCGTCGACTGCTCCCGCCGGGCGCTCATGCACCAGCTCGACGAGACCCTCCGCGTGCTGGGCACCGACCACCTCGACCTGTGGTCGGTCGGTTACTGGGATGAGCGCACGCCCCCGGCGGAGGTCCTCGACACCCTCGACTGGGCCGTGCGCACCGGCCGCACCCGCTACGCCGGGGTGCGCGACTACGCGGGCTGGCAGCTGGCGGTGACGGCCTCCCCGCGGGTCGTCGCCACGCAGCACGAGTACTCCCTGCTCGCCCGCGGCATCGAGGAGGAGCTCGTCCCCGCCGCCCGCCACCTGGGGGTGGGGGTCATCGCCGCCGCTCCCCTGGCGCAGGGTGTCCTCACCGGGCGTTACCGCAGCGGGCAGGCCACCGGGGTGCGCGCTGAGGTGCACGCCCGCCTGGGGTACAAGGCCCACACCGTCGTCGACGCGCTGACCACCGCGGCGGAGGGGCTGGACATCTCCCCCGCCGTCGTCGCCCTGGCCTGGGCCCGCGACCGGGCGGGGGTGGCATCGGCCGTGGTCGGGGCGTCGCACCGGGGGCAGCTGCGCGAGCTGCTCACCGTGGCGGACACCGCTCTGCCCCGGGCCATCGTCAAGGCACTGGATGATGTGTCGCGCTGATAGGCTCATTAAGCGTGAAAGCCGGACGTGTGACAGCCCTGGCGGCCCTGACCGCCTCCTCCCTCCTCCTCGTGGCCTGCAACGCGGGCCCGACCAACCCGGAGGTCCCCGACCTCGGTAATGCGGAGCCGGAGGCGTCCCCCGCCTCCACCTCCCCCGCGGGTCGGGTCATCGACGTCGCCTCCGAGGTGAGCGACATGGAGGCCGCCGGCGACATCCTCGGCCTCCGCTCCGGCGGCACCCTCACCCTGGGCACGCTCGACGCGTTCGGGTCCGGGGACACCAC
This sequence comes from Corynebacterium pollutisoli, assembly GCF_900177745.1. GTDB lineage: Bacteria > Actinomycetota > Actinomycetes > Mycobacteriales > Mycobacteriaceae > Corynebacterium > Corynebacterium pollutisoli. The sequence continues at coordinate 98,185 of NZ_FXAR01000006.1, forward strand.
CGAGGTCACCGTCCCCGAGGCGTGCGCGGACCTCACCGCCTCCGCCGACACCTTCGTCCTCGCCTGCGGCGACGAGGTGCTTCTTGTCGACGCCGCGTCGGGCGACATTGACACCCGCTCCGTCGCGGACACCCACGCCGCCCCCGCTGCCTCCGCGGTGCTCACCTCCAGCGGCGAGCTCGTCGTCGGATCCGCGGACGACGACCGCGTGGTGGTCTTCGCCGACGGTCAGGAGCAGGACTCCATCACCGTCGCCGGCATGACCACCCAGCTGCTGGCCGTCCCGGTGGACGGGGCCGATGACGCCGTCGTGCGCACCAACCACGAGAACACCACCATCCAGGACGTCCACTGGCGCGACGGCAAGCAGGGCGGCACCCTGCGCGTGGGCCTCGGCATCGGCCAGGCCGCCGCCGGGGAGGACGGGATCGTCCTCGCCTCCGACAACCGCGGCGGCCAGCTCGCCGTGTACACCGCCGACAGCGTCGTGCGCCTCCACCAGACCGTCCCCGTCGCCGGCAGCCCCTGGGCCGTGGCCTGGGATCCCGAGCGGGACGTCGCGTGGGTGACCACCACCGCCGACAACCGGCTCCGCGCCTTCGACCTGTCGACCGGCGTGCCGGAGGAGGTGGGGGCCGTCGACACCGTCGCCGACGCCCGCAACATCCTCGTGCTCGCCGACGGCACCCTCGTCGTCGCCTCCGCCACCGGTGAGGGCCTGCAGGTCATCACCGACCCCGAGATCTAAGGAAGGACCACCCGTGTCCCTGCGTCGCAACGCCTACCAGCTGGCCCTCAAGGGCATGTTCACCCTGCGCCCGGAACGCATCCACGGCCTCATCGCCGGGGGTCTCGGGGTGCTCCAGTCCGCCGGCCCCGTCAACCGCCTGCTGGGCAGGGTCGTGCCCGTCACCGACCCCGTCCTCTCCCAGGAGGTCTTCGGCGTGACGTTCCCGCGTCCGCTGGGTCTGGCCGCCGGCTTCGACAAGAACGCCTCCGCCGCCGACACCTGGACCGCCCTCGGCTTCGGCTACTCCGAGCTGGGCACCGTCACCGCCTGCCCGCAGCCGGGCAACCCCACCCCGCGCCTGTTCCGCCTGCCCGCGGACAAGGCGATCCTCAACCGCATGGGCTTCAACAACGAGGGGGCGGCCGCCGCCGCGGAGAACCTGCGCCGCCGGAAGTCGGACGACGTCATCGGCATCAACATCGGCAAGACCAAGGTCGTGCCGGCGGAGGAGGCCGTCGACGACTACCGCCGTTCCGCCTCTCTGCTCGGTGACCTCGCCGACTACCTGGTGGTCAACGTCTCCTCCCCCAACACTCCGGGCCTGCGCGACCTGCAGGCCGTGGAGTCCCTGCGCCCCATCCTCGCGGCCGTCCAGGAGTCCACCTCCACCCCGGTGCTGGTGAAGATCGCCCCGGACCTCTCCGACGAGGACGTCGACGCCGTCGCCGACCTGGCCCTCGACCTGGGCCTGGCGGGCATCGTCGCCACGAACACCACCATCTCCCGCGAGGGCCTGACCACCCCGGCCTCCGAGGTGGCGGCCATGGGTGCCGGCGGCATCTCCGGCCCGCCCGTCGCCGACCGTGCCCTCGAGGTGCTGCGCCGCCTCCACGCCCGGGTGGGTGACCGGCTGGTGCTCATCTCTGTGGGCGGCATCTCCACCCCGGAGCAGGCGTGGGAGCGCATCACCTCCGGTGCCACCCTCCTGCAGGGCTACACCGGCTTCATCTACGGCGGCCCGGACTGGATCCGCGACATCCACCGCGGCATCGCCGACCAGATCCACCGCCACGGCCTGGACGGTATCACCGAGGCCGTCGGCTCCGGCCTGCCGTGGCTGGCCAACCCGGCGCACAGCTGACCCGGACATGCCGACACCCTCGATCCCCGGGCGGGATCGAGGGTGTCGGCGTTGTGGCCCCTAGGACTTCGGGATGAGCGAGCGGCGGATGATGAGCGCACACAGGAACGCGAACGCGGCGTACATGGCCAGCCAGTACTGCGCCATGAGCGTCAGCGGCTCATTGGGGATGAAGCGGGAGAAGATGACGATCGCCACCGCCACCGCCAGAGCGATCACCTGGGTGCGGCTCGACGCCTGATCGGTGCGGATCGTGGCGAACGCGCCGAGGATGATCGCGGCAACCAGGATGACCAGGAAGCGCGGGGTCACCGGGAACGGCGCCATCCAGCCGTCGGCGAAGACGGACACGACGGCGAAGATGGCCAGGGCGAGGGCGAGCGCCATGAAGGCGCCACCCACGCGCAGGGCCAGGGGCACCCGGAAAGTCTGCTCGGGGCGGGAGTTCTTGTGGCTCATAGCCTGAAGAGCCTACTTGTTCTCGTACCAGCCCCACAGGATGGCACGGCCGAGGGAGTGGAAATAAAGGTTGAAGCCGAGAACGGTGGCGGTGGAGTCCGGGTCGATGTCGAGCTTCTCGACGTCCACCGCGTGCACCGCGAACAGGTAACGGTGCGGCCCGTGGCCCTCCGGCGGGTTCGCGCCGTAGTAGGCCTTCATGCCGGCGTCGTTGGCGAGGGTGACCGCCCCGACGCCGAGGTCCTCGGTCTTGCCGGCGCCGGAGGGCAGTTCCTTCGTGTCCACCGGGATGTTGAAAACGGACCAGTGCCAGTAGCCGGAGGCGGTCGGGGCGTCCGGGTCGAAGCAGGTGACCGCGAGGGACCTGGTGCCCTCCGGCAGATCGGACCAGGACAGCTGCGGGGAGACGTTGAGCGGCGCGCACTGGTCGGCGGCGAGCTGGTCACCGTTCTGCAGGTCATGGGAGGTGAGGGTGAAGGAGGGCAGATCCTTTAGCGGGGCGTAGGGATCGGGGCCGGGGAAACGGGAGTCGTCTGCGTAGTTGCTCATACTCCCGTTGTACCTGAGATGTCTCTCACATGTCAGCGCTTCCACCGTTCGTGGAGGGTGGCGTAGCGGCCGGCGGCGTCGAGAAGCTCGGCGTGGGTGCCGGCCTCGACGATCCGGCCGCCGTCCATGACGAGGATCCGGTCGGCGACCATCGCCTGATCGAGGCGGTGGGCCACGATGAGGCTGGTGCGGCCCCGGGCTGCGGCGGTGGCGGCCTGCTCGAGGGCGCGGGCGTCGTCGCTGCCCGCCTCGGAGGTGGCCTCGTCCATGATGAGCACCGGCGGGTCACGCAGGATGACCCGGGCGAGGGCCACCTGCTGGGCGACCTCCGGCGGCAGGGAGTCCGTGCCCGCCCCGACCGGCGTGTCGAGGCCGGCGGGCAGGTGCCGGGCCCAGGCGGCGGAGCCGGGGGCGAGTCCGGTGGCGGCGAGGGCGTCGACAAGCAGCAAGTCGGGGGCGTCGGGGGCGGCCATCCGCAGATCCTCGCGCAACGGACCGGAGAACAGGTGCACGTCCTGGGTGAGGAGGGTGACCTGGCGGGTGGTCCAGGCGTCGTCGACCGTGGCGGTGTCGACGCCGTCGATGAGGATGCGGCCCGACTCGGGACGCTGCAGCCCGGCCAGCAGGCCGGCGAGGGTCGATTTGCCGGCCCCCGAGGCACCCACCAGGGCGGTCGTGCTGCCGGCGGGCAGGGTGACGGTGATGTCCGGGAGGATGACCGCGCCGCCGGGATAGGAGAAGCGCAGGTGCTCGATCCGGATCTCCGGGGGCGCGTCGAGGTCCGCGGGGATGTCGCGGGTGTCGTGCGGCGCGAGGCGGGCCAGGGCGACGGCGCGGCCCAGCGAGGTGCCGGCCTCCTGGATGTCGCCGGCGAGGAAGAGCAGGTTGAAAACGTGCCCCTCGAGGCGGACGACGAGCACCATCGCGGCGGTGGCGGCACCGACGGTGATGTCCCCGCGGGTCACCAGCCACGTCCCCAGGCCGAGGGTGGTGGCCAGCAGCGTGACGTAGGCGATGTTGCCGTAGCCGAGGAGGTGGACGAACAGCGGTGCGCGGTCGGCGCGGGCCTGCACGGCGTCCCAGGAGGCGCGACGGGTGCGTTCCAGGGCCCAGGGGCCCAGGCGCAGCGCGCGCAGCGTCGGCAGGCTGCGGACGGTGTCGAGCAGCACCGCGTTACGACGCGCCTCCGCCGTGGCCACGATGTTCGCCGCCTGTGGCATCCGGGGCAGCACGAGGCGCAGCAGCGGGAAGACCACGCCCAGCGTGAGGGCCAGGGCGATGACGAACTCCCAGTGGATGAGCACCAGCGCCACCAGCGTCACCGGGAACATGAGGATGGTGACCGCCAGGCGGATGCCCGTCGCCGACATCATCCGCACCACGGTGTCGATGTCCTGCGTGATACGCGTGATGACGTTGCCCGTGCCCAGCTCGAGGACATCCGGAACCGGGGCCCGCAGCACCGACCCCAGGGCCTGGCGACGCAGGTCCACCGACATCATCCGCGTCCGGGCGGTGAGCAACCATCCACCGGCGGCCCGGGCGGCCGTCTCCACGAGCAGCGCGGCGGCCACCAAGACGAGCAGCCACACGAAGGTGTCCAGAGGCCCGTCGGCGAGGTCCACCGCCCGGCCCAGCAGCGTGGCGGACACGGTCATCGCGGCGACGGCGACCGTGAACACCAGCGTCGTGCCCATGAGCCAGCCGCGCCCCGGGCTCGTGGGCAGGCCCCGGAGGGTCTCCACCGACTCCCGGACCGTGGCCGGGGCGAGCACATCCTCCCGGTCGCTTCTCTCCCGGCTCATGACAGCTCCTCCACCCGGTCCGCGACGGCCCGCCAGGCGGACGATGTGGTGACCACCACCGTCGTGCGCCCGCGGCGAAGACGGGCCACGTTCTGCGCCACGACGTCGAGGGTGACGGCGTCGAGGCCGGTCGTCGGCTCGTCGAGGATGAGCACCTCCGGGTCGCGGACCAGCCAGCGGGCGAGTGCCACCCGCTGCCGCTGCCCGCCGGACAGGTTGAGCCCGGCCTCCCCGATCGGCGAGTCCGGCAGCGTGTCGCCGTCCATCCCGCCGAGGCGGGTGATGATGTCCCCGCACGCCGCCGCGGACAACGCCGCCTGCACGTGCTCCGGATCCGCCTGCCCGAGCGGGTCGATGTTGTCCGCCAGCGTGCCCTCGAAGACCGACGCCGTGTGCGGGGCGACGACGACCTCCGGATCCTGTCGGCCGGCCAGTCCGGTGAGGCGACGGTGGATATCCTCCACCCCGGTGGCGCTCGTCGCCGACCAGACGCTAAGGCCCGTCGGGGGAAGCGGTGCCCCGTCCGCGGTCGTCGACGGACGGCCCAGGTCGGCGACCAGATCCCGGATACGCCCCGTCGAGACCAGCCCCCGCGACCAGTAGTCCACCGCGAAACTCAGCGAGTACCCCAGGTACATCAGCGCCGGCGGCACCATGAGCGACACCGTCACCAGATCCGCCGTCCCGATCGTCCCGCGCCGCATCATGAGCGCCGCCACCACGACGATCCCCACGACGCACAGCGTCGGCACCAGCTGCCGCACCAGGGTCAGCCAGCCCGTCAGCCGGGCTTCCACCAGCATGATGCGCAGGGCGCGGCCGGTCACGGCGTCGAAACGCGCGGCGGACGCCTCGACCGCACCGAGGCCCTTGACTACCCGCGAACCCTGCGCCAGGTCCGTCGCCAGGGACATCGCCGTCCCCTCCGCTTCTCGACGCCGCGCCGCCACCCGCGCCAGCGGCCCCGCCGTCGCGAAGGTCGTCAGCGTCGTCAGGATCCCCGCCAGCACCAGAAGCCAACCCAGCAGCGGATGCGAGAACCCCACTGCCACCGCCGACCCCAGCAGGTAGGCCACCATCATCACCGGCCAGTTGAGGATCTCCTTGAGCTCCCCCGCCTGATACGAGTCCCCGTCGACGGTGTTGAGCACCTGTCCCGGCGTCAGTTCCGTCGGCTCCGCCGCCAGCAAACGCTCCGTCAACGACAGGCGCACCGAATGCACCGTGCGTGCCGACGTCAGGTCCGTCAACGCGTCACCCGTCGACTCCGCCACCCACGACGCCAGGGCCACCCCCACGATGACCAGCACCGTGACCGCCGCGACCGGCAGCGACGCCGACTCGAACGCCCGCGCCCCTCCCTGGGCCACCACCACCGAGATGAGCACCGCCGCAGCCATGCCCAGCACCGTCATTAGCAGCAGCACCGCGACCGCCCGCCCGTGGACACCCATCAGACGCACCGTGCCACGACGTCGCGACGCCCACTCCTCGGGCCTCACCTGCGGATCCTGGGCGGGAATCCGGGCCGGGACGAACCACGACCACGTGGGCATCCGCCACGGCGGCTCATACGTGCGTTTCATAGTGCTGAAAAAGCTACCACTTACACGCTTGTAACTAGCGTTGACATGCGGATTTGTGTCTTTCATGGAAGTACGGCTACAGTAATGCAGGTGCCCAGCCGAGAGGGTGAGCACAGAAAAGAGAATGACACCCGGCCCGGGTGGCGGAATGGCAGACGCGCTAGCTTGAGGTGCTAGTGTCCTATTAACGGACGTGGGGGTTCAAGTCCCCCTCCGGGCACAAATGAAAATCCCGGTCACTTGCGAGTGACCGGGATTTTTCGCGTCACAAGGCGATCGCCGGTACGTTCTCCCGATTCCGGGGCCGGACATCCGGAGAACGTACCGGCGAACGCCCGACGAGCCTAGTGCTGCTCGTTCGGATCGTTGTCCGCGTCGTCCTTGGTCTCGTGGTAGGTGCCCGCGACGTGGTCCGGGGCGGCGTAGATCGAGTAGAGCTTGACGGTCTCGGTGCCCTCGTTGACGAAGTTGTGCCACTTGCCGGCGGGCACGAAGACGGCGAAGTCGTCCTCGACCTCCTGGTCGATGTCGAGCTTGTCCTCGCTGTCACCGATCATGATGCGGCCCTTGCCGGCCTCGAGGCGCAGGAACTGGTCGTGGTCGTCGTGGACCTCGGCGCCGATCTCGCCTCCGGCCGGGATGGCCATGACGGTCATCTGGAGGTACTGGCCGGTCCACAGGGTGTCGCGGAACGCCTCGTTCTCCTTGGTCACATCCTCGATGTCGAGGACGTAGGGGTTGGGTCCGTGGTCGGTGCGCAGGTCTGCCATAATCTCTCCTTTGTTGATTGGCGTACGCCTCCCCAGTGTAGACGCGGGCGTAGACTGGCCCCTTGTGAATCGGTTCGGGCAGTTCGTCGTGGGTCTCGTCCGCGACGCCGCCGCAGCCGTCGCCGGCTGGTCGTGGCAGCGGCGTATCGCCGTGGCGCTCGCGCTGGCCGGTTTCCTGGCCGTCACGCTGCTAGTCGACGTCCCCGCCGTCTCCACCCTGCGCTCCTGGGCGGAGGCGTCCGGGCCGTGGTTCCCGGTGCTGTTCTGGGTGGGCTACGTGGTGGTGACGCAGTTCCCGGTCCCCCGGACGATCCTCACGCTGTCCAGCGGGGTGCTCCTCGGCCCGTGGGTGGGGATCCTCGTGGCATTGTCCGCCACGACGGTGGCGGCCGCGCTGAGCCTGTCGGTGGTGCGGGGGCTGCTCGGCGAGTGGATGGCCCCGCGGTTGCGGCACCCGGCCGTGGCGGGCATCAATGCGCGCCTCGAGCAGCGGGGCTGGCTGGCGGTGACGAGCCTGCGCATGATCGCGGGCGTACCGTTCTCGGTCATGAACTACGCCGCTGCGCTGACCAGCGTGCCGCTGGGCATGTTCACGATGGCCACGCTCGTGGGTTCGGCACCCGGGACGGTGGTGACGGTCGTCCTGGGTGACGCCTTGACCGGGGACGTCGACCCGGTCGTCGTGACGCTCACCGTCGGGCTGGCCGTCCTCGGACTGGCGGGACTCGCCGTGGACCACCGCCTTCCGGTCAAGCCTGTGCCGTAGACTCATGGCCATGCTGGCTATTCATGCCCGGTACCGGGGTCGCGAGGTACGTCGTGCGCAACTGGTGCGCCGCTCCGCCGAGGCGCTGTCCACCCTCGACGGCGTCGGCGAGTTCGAGATCCTCGGGGTGGAGGACATCTGCGCGGTCGTCGACTCCCCCGAGTCCCTGTGCGACACCGTCATGGCACTGCTCTCCGACGGCAGCTGGGCCATCGGCCTGGGGATCTCCCCGGACACCACCGACGAGGACGAGGCCCGCGCCACCGCCACCGGCGCACTCAAGGGCTCAGCGCGCGCCGGGGTGGTCAAGGTGGCCTACGCCCCGCGGCGCAACGCCCCCATCGCCGGCGACATCGCGGCGGCCTTCGCGCTTCTCGGTCACGTGCTGGGCAAGCGCACCCTCGAAGGCCGGGAGGCCACGTCGCTGGTGCGCTCGGGTCTGAATCAGAATGAGGCCGCCGAGGAGCTGGGCATCTCCAAGCAGGCGATGTCCCAGCGCCTTCAGGCGGCGGGGTGGCAGGCCGAGACCGCCGGCTGGCAGCTGGCGGTCAATCTGCTGGCCCGGGCGGACGAGGGCTGACTCAGCGCTCCGGGGTCTCCTCGACCTCCGGCTCGCGCTGCTCCCCGAAGTCGAAGGTCGGGGCAGGCGGGGTGCTCTCGATCTCGCGCTGCCCCTGCGACGGCGCGGCCGCCTTCTGGGCCTTGATCTCGTGCGGCTCCGGGTCGACGGGCTTGTTGGCCACTGCGGTGGCGGCGGCGACGGCCGCGGCGATCTCCGGGTCGGTGGCGGTGTTGAACCACTCGTCGGTGTCCTCGGTGCCGGCCATCTGGCGGGTCTCGTCGTCGACGAGCGAGGGCTCGTAGCGGAAGACACCCTCGTCGTCCTTCTTGGCGAAGGCGCGGGCGAACTGCTCGAGGGAGTCACCGAACTGGGAGGGGATCATCCACATGGTGGACGCCTGGCCTTCGGCGAGCTTCGGCAGCTTCTCCAGGTACTGGTAGGCCAGCACCTCCGGGGTGACCTTGGAGGACTTGATGGCGGCGTTGACCTTCTGGATGGCCTGCGCCTCACCCTGCGCCTGCAGGAAGCGGGCGGCGCGCTCACCCTCGGCCTTGAGGATCATGCCCTGGCGCTCGGCCTCGGCCTGCAGGATGGCGGCGTGCTTCTCACCCTCGGCGGAGAGGATGCGGGCCTGCTTCTCACCCTCGGCGGTCTTGATGTCGGACTCGCGGCGGCCCTCGGCGGTGAGGATCATGGCGCGCTTCTCGCGGTCCGCCTTCATCTGCATCTCCATGGACTGCTGGATGGACGGCGGCGGGTCGATCGCCTTGAGCTCGACGCGGCTGATGCGCAGGCCCCACTTGGAGGTGGCGGCGTCCAGCTCACCGCGCAGGCGGCGGTTGATGGTCTCACGGGAGGTGAGGGTCTCCTCCAGGGTCATGCCGCCGACGACGTCACGGAGGGTGGCCACGGAGATCTGCTCGACGCCGACGATGTAGTTGTCGACGCCGTAGATGGCCTTGGCCGGGTCGTTGATCTGGAAGGTGACCACGATGTCGATGGCGACGGTCAGGTTGTCCTGGGTGATGACGGCCTGCGGCGGGAAGGACACGACGCGCTCACGGGTGTCCACCCGGGCGCGGATGCGGTCGATGAAGGGCACCAGGAGGGTGAGCCCGCCGGCGACGGTGCGGGTGTAGCTGCCGAGGCGTTCGATGACGGCGGCCTCACCCTGCGGGATGAGCGCGATCGATTTGATGACGACGACAGCGACGAAAATGAGGAGAACTATGAGGAGTATGAGTCCGGCCATGGGCTTCTAGGATTCCTTCCAGACGACTGCGGTGGCGCCGTCGATGCTGATCACGGACACGCGCTCACCTTCGGCGAACGTGTGGGTGGGGTCGAGGGAGCGGGCGGACCAGATCGATCCGTCGAGGCGGACCTGCCCGCCGTGCCCCTCGATCGGGGCGAGCACCACCGCGGTGGAGCCGACGAGGGCCTGGGGTGAGGTGTCCAGCGTCTTCGGGGCCGCCAGGCGACGCCGCAGGAAGGGCTTGAGAAACACCAGCAGGCCGAGGGCGGAGATGGCGAAGGCCACCACCGAACCCCACAGGGGAGCCCCGGCCAGGGACACGCCCGCGGCGGCCAGTGCGGCGCCGGCGAGCATGAGCAGGGTGAACTCGCCCACGGCCAGCTCGAGGCCGGCGAGGACGAGTGCTGCGATGAACCAGACTATTGCTCCCACGTAACCCAACGTACCAACGGCGGCTACATCAGGTCGGCCTTGGACAGCTCGGGCGTGGTGACGAAATCGACGAGCCGTTCCACCGCGCCGATGAGGGTGGAGTCGAGATCACGGAAGCTGGACACCGCCGAGTAGACGCGGTTCCAGCCCTCACGCGGGTCCGACCAGCCGAGGCGGCGGCACACTCCGGTCTTCCAGTCCTCCCCGTAGGGCACGTCCGGCCAGGCGCGGATGCCCACGGCCTGCGGCTTCACCGCCGCCCAGATGTCGATGTACGGGTGGCCGGTGACCAGCACGTGCTCCCCCACCGTCTGCGTCATGCGGGTCTCCTTGGAGCTCTCGACGAGGTGGTCGGCGAGCACGCCGACGCGCCGCCCCTTCCCGGGACCGAACTCGGCGAGGCGGGACTCCAGGTTGTCCAGGCCCTCGAGGTACTCGACGACGACGCCCTCGACGCGCAGGTCGTGGCCCCACACCTTCTCGACGATCGCCGCGTCGTGCACGCCCTCCACCCAGATGCGCGACGGGGCGGCGACCTTCGCCTCGATGTTCTCGACCCGGCGGGAGCCGGAGTTGGAACGGCGGGTGACGGGCTGCTTCGGCGGCAGATGACGGACGAGGGTGACGGGCCGGCCGTCGATGAGGAATCCGCCGGTGACCAGCTGGAACAGACGCTTGACACCGCGGCGGTCCTCGAGGCGGACGAACTCGCCGTCGTAGGTGCGTTCCCAGCCGACGACCGCACCGACATAGTCCTCGCCGCGGACTTCGACGACCAGGCCCGGCTCGGCCGGGACCTTCGGGTACTCGCGCGGACGGGAACGGGCGTGTCCGGAGAGGATGTCACCGGAGTAGGGGTCGTGGAAGCTCATGGCGGACCACCTTATCGGCTAGACTGCCCCGCCATGGATATCCGCGCCGAGGTCTGGTCACCGCTGCAGAACACCGCCGTCTGGCTCGGCGCCTGGCTCCACGGGCTCGAGGCCACGGACAACCTCGTCGACGCGCTGGCCGATCTCGGCTCCGACGGGCTCGTCGAGGTCCTCGGCGACATCCGTCGCTCCGTGCTTCTCGACGCCCCCTCCCCCGCCGTCCGGCTCATCCTGGCCGGTCCCGGCGAGGCACCCGCCCTGCCGGCGGGTGGTGAGGCGGCGCGGGCGGCGTCGAGAAGCGGGCAGGCGCTGGTGCTCGGCGAGACGCATGTGCTCGTCCCCGACGAGGAGGGCTGCTGGGAGTGGTTCGTGGAGGAGGAACCGCTGCCGGCCCCGGCGTGGCTCAGTCCCGGCGAGGCCGATGAGCTGCTCACCCGCGCGACGAATGAGGCGGCGCGGCTGGTCACGGCCTCGGGCTACCGCACCGACGCCCTCGAGGCGCCGCGCCTCACGGTGGGCACCCTGGCGGACTTCTACGACACTCCCGGGCTGCCCGCCGCGGTGCCCCCGCGCGCGGCGAAGCTCTTCGCCCGCGCCGACCGGGTGGCGGCGATCATCGAGACGGTGAAGACCCGGATGGGCGACCACAGCATCGACCCGCATCTGCTGGGCCTGTGGCGCCACATCCGGGCCGCGCGGATGGCCGGGGTGGCCTACGCGGTGCGGGAGTTCGGGCGGCTGACCTGACAGCAGCCCGGGCGGCAGGCCTCGCCGTCGACGGTGCAGCCCTGGACGGTGACCTCACCGAGGGAGGCCGGCGGGTCGTTCTCCACGAGCTCGTCGATGATGTCGACGACCATGCCCGCGAAATCCTGCTCCGGGCCGGCGGTGCGGGTTCGCTCGACGTGGACGTCGAGGTCGCGGGCGGCGTCGACAAGCTCGGTGTCGAGGTCCCAGATGACCTCCATGTGATCGGAGATGAAACCCACCGGGCTGACGACCACCGCCCGCACGCCCTCCTCCGCCAGCGCCGTGGTGTGGTCGACGATGTCCGGCTCCAGCCACGGGGTCCGCGGGTTGCCGGAACGGGACTGCCACACGACGTCGTACTCGGCCACTCCGGCGGCCTCGGCGATGAGGCGGGAGGCCTCCGCGACCTGGCGCGAGTAGAGGTGGGAGTCCTCGGGGCCGCCGGCGGCCTCGTCGGCGGCGGTGGGCACGGAATGGGCGGTGAACAGCACGCGGGTCGCGTCACGACGCTCCGCCGGGACCTTGTCCAGGGACTCCCGCAGCGCGTCCGCCATGATCCGGACGAACGTCGGGTGATCGTAGAACTGACGCAACTTGGTGAACTCGATCGGCTCCACCCCCTTGTCCTCCAGGTGGGCGATGATCCGGCGGATGTCCTCGTTGTACTGCAGGCACGCCGAGTACCCGCCCCAGGCCGAGGTGGCGAAGACCAGTGCCCGGCGCACCCCGTCGCGGGACATCTGCTCGGCCGTGTCCTCCCCGAAGGGGTGCCAGTTGCGGTTACCGAAGTACACCGGCAGGTCCCGGCCGCGCTCCGCCAGCTCGGACTCCAGGTTGGCGATGATCTCCCGGTTGAGCCGGTTGAGCGGGCTCACCCCGCCGAAGTGGAAGTAGTGCTCGCCGACCTGCACGAGGCGCTCACGCGGGATGCCGCGGCCGCGGGTGACGTTCTCCAGAAAGGGGACGACCTCCTCGTCCCCTTCGGGGCCGCCGAAGGAGAGGACGAGGAGGGCGTCGAAATTCAGTTCAGTCATGAGACTGAGCCTATCAACCTTAAGGTTGAGAACAGTATTAGATGAGGCGCACGGCGTGGGGGGACATGCCCGACCAGCGGACCGGGGAGATCTTCACCGTGGAACCGGAGTTCGGGGCCTCGATCATCGTGCCGTCACCCAGGTAGATCGCCACGTGGTGGCTGCCACCCGGGCCGTAGAAGATGAGGTCGCCGCGCTGCATCTGGCTCGGATCGATCTTGGTGCCGTGGTTGTACTGGTAACCGGTGTAGTGCGGCAGGCCGATGCCGGCGCCGGCGAAGGCGTAGAGCACCAGGCCGGAGCAGTCGAAACCGATCTTGTTGAAGTCACCGAACGAGTCCGCCACACCGCCGTCACGGATGCCGCGGGTCGGGCCGTTCGCGTTGCCGCCGCCCCACGCGTAGGGCACGCCGATCTGCGACTGCGCACGGGCGATGACCGCCTCGATCTGGGCCTCACGGTCACCGATCGCCGCGACCTGCTCGGCCGCCTGCTCCGTGACGTCCTCGATGGTCTCGAGCACCGGACCGGTGGACAGCTCCTCCCCGATGACCGGCTCGGGCTCCGGTTCGACCTCGGGGATCTCGGGGACGACCGGGGTGGCCGGCTCCTCGGTCTCCTCGGTCTCCTCGACCACCTCAACCTCTGCCACCTCCGGCTCCGGCTCAGTGACCGGGCCCGGGTTCTGGACGGCCGCGATCGGGGCCGGATCGGACTCCTCGTCGGTGACCGACGGGTACGGGTTGTCCAGGGTGGTGTGGTCCGGCTGGGAGGCGGCGATGATCGCGGCGGCCGCGGCCACGGCGGCGGCGGTGGCGGCATCGCGGAAGGCCTCGGCCTCCGCCTCCCGGGCGGCCCGCTCTGCGGCCTCCTGCTCGGCGCGCTCCTGGGCTTCGCGACGCTCGGTCGCCTCCGCCTCCGCCTGACGGGCAGCCTCGCGGGCGGCCTCGGCGGCCTCCTCCGCTTCCCGACGCTCGCGCTCGTCGGCCTCAGCCTCGGCTGCGGCCTGGGCCGCTGCCTCCGCTTCAGCGGCCTCGCGGGCGGCCTGCTCAGCGGCCTCGCGGGCGGCGTCCGCCGCAGCGGACTCCTCCTCGGCGACACGCCGGGCCTCCGCAGCCTCGGCTGCATCGGCAGCGGCGGCATCCTCGGCGGCCTTGCGGGCCGCGTCGGCCTCCCGGTACTCCTGGGCGTCCTGGAGCTCGGCGTTACCGGTGGCGATCTCGTCGCGGGCGGCGTCCAGCTGGGCCTGCGCGGCGTCGCGCTCGGCAGCCAGACGGTCGCGCTCGACGGTGAGCTCCCCGATCCGGGAGTTGTTCGTCTCGATGGCGGCGCGCGCCTCGGCCTCGCGGCCCAGGGCGCGGGCCTCGCGCGCCTCGGCGACGTTGCGCAGGTGGCGCAGTTCGGACTCGCGGTTGGCCTGCTCCGTGCGGAGCTGGTCGAGCTCCTCGATCGCGGCGCGCTGCTTCTCGGCGTTGGTGCGCAGGTAGGTCTGGCGGTCGAGGGAGTCGTTGGAGGCCTCCTCACCGGCCAGCGTGGCGACGGCGGTCGGCGTGGCGGTGCGGCGGTAGGCGGCGCGGGAGATCTCGTCGAGGCGGGCCTGGGCCTCCTCAATCTTCTCCTGGGTCTCGTCGAGCTGGGCGCGGGCGATGATGACCGCCTGGCGGGCCTGCTCGGCGGTGGCCTGGGCGTCGTGCAGGTCGACGAGCGCCTTGTTGACCTCCTCGTGGAGGCCACCGATCTCCAGGGCGAGACGGTCCATCTCGGCCTGGGTGCGGGTGACGTCGTTGACCAGGCCGGCGGCCGCGGACTCGGTCGTGGGGTTCGCCTCGGGGGTCGCCGAGACGACGGCCGGGGTGACGGCCGTCAGCGTTGCCGCGCACAGCGCGGTGGCGATCACCGTGCGCAGACGTGCGCGGGTCAGGGTGGTCGGGGCCACGTGTTCTCCTCACGTACCCGCGACATCAAGTTGGCAGCCTTGACGAGGCGGGTGCCGAATCGATGGATCATCGGTGTGGGCACACGGGTATCCAGACCCCTCGTCATTGTGCGGTGACCCTTCGCGCCTGGCGTGCTTCCCCACATGCCCGTGCGATGACGATGACGATCCTTCTGATCGTGACACCTGCTCCTGCCGGAGGTTTCCGTCGACCCGTGAGCCGATAAGGGCACCATAGAACACGGGCGACCCTCGTGACCCATCGTTTACCAAACTTCACACGAGTAAAGCCTGACCACATGACTCACTCGGCACCAGTGACCTGCAGAATGACGAAACGGTAACAACAGTGTGATCTTGGTCACTAAATGCGCACGGCGGGCCAATGCAGCCCCATCGCTCCATAACGATGAGGCTACAGTTTCGCTACCAAAAGTTACCTGGAGATCAAGCCCTCAGGCTGGATCGTCCGCGGACGGCCCAGGCCGTCGCCCCGCCGACCGCGGCGAGTGTCACGGCGATGAGCACCAGGGCCAGCGGCCAGTTCACCGACCAACCGTTGACGTCGTCGATGAACCCGAACACTCCCCCGACGATGTCCGGGTTCCCCAGGAACGGGTACTGCGCCGCCTCGATCGCGCCCCGCGAGTGGACGTCACTGACGACCGCCCCCGACTCCGGCGCCCGCACGATGACCGTGTCCACGTCGGCCCCGAGGAGGAGATCCTGCGCCACGTCCCGCAGATCGGGCGTGTGCGGAGGTGTGTGCTCTAAAACGACGACGCCCAGCGAGCCGAAGCCGGACTGCTCGGCGTGGGAGACGGCGTCGAGAAGCCCGGGTTCGAGGGAACTGACCTGCTCGACGGGCATGAAGGAGCCGAAGGCGACGGAGTCCTCCGCGAGCTGGCGGGAGAGGTCGTCGATGTCGACGCCGTCAGGAATCATGGGGGTCGGCCTCCGGGATTGGGGATCTGCAAACTCGCGGACACCGTCATTTCTAACGTGTGCGGGTGTGGCGGGGGTGGCGACGCGCCGCCCGGCCAGCCGAAAGCCACAAACATAACGCTCGTACTGTTAGAATTGGCGGCGGTCGTTGGTACGAATCCCTAGACTCGGAGGAGTACCACCGCGTTCTGCCGGTACACGCCTGCCTTGACCGGGGTAGACGGGTGCAGGTAACGAACATCCAGTTCAATGAAGAGGAAATGGAGCTCCCTGTGACCGAAAGCAAGAACTCCTTCAACGCCAAGCGCACCCTCGAGGTCGGCGAGAAGTCCTACGACTACTTCGCCCTCGACGCCGTGCCGGGCATGGAGAAGCTGCCGTACTCCCTGAAGGTTCTCGGCGAGAACCTTCTGCGCACCGAGGACGGCGCCAACATCACCACCGAGCACATCGAGGCAATCGCCAACTGGGATCCGAAGGCTGAGCCCTCCATCGAGATCCAGTTCACCCCGGCACGAGTCCTCATGCAGGACTTCACCGGTGTCGCCTGTGCTGTCGACCTGGCCACCATGCGCGAGGCAGTCAAGACCCTCGGCGGCAACCCGGATGACGTCAACCCGCTGAACCCGGCCGAGATGGTCATCGACCACTCCGTCATCGTCGAGGCTTTCGGTACCCCGGAGGCCCTGGAGAAGAACGTCGAGATCGAGTACCAGCGCAACGAGGAGCGTTACCAGTTCCTGCGTTGGGGCGCCGAGAACTTCTCCAACTTCCGCGTCGTTCCCCCGGGAACCGGCATCGTCCACCAGGTGAACATCGAGTACCTGTCCCGCGTTGTCTTCGACAACGAGGGCGTCGCCTACCCGGACACCTGCATCGGCACCGACTCCCACACCACCATGGAGAACGGCCTGGGCATCCTGGGCTGGGGCGTCGGCGGCATCGAGGCCGAGGCTGCCATGCTGGGCCAGCCGGTCTCCATGCTCATCCCGCGCGTCGTCGGCTTCAAGCTGACCGGTGAGATCCCGGCCGGCGTCACCGCCACCGACGTGGTGCTCACCATCACCGAGATGCTGCGTAACCACGGCGTCGTCCAGAAGTTCGTCGAGTTCTACGGCAACGGCGTCAAGTCCGTCCCGCTGGCCAACCGCGCCACCATCGGCAACATGTCCCCGGAGTTCGGCTCCACCTGTGCCATGTTCCCGATCGACGAGGAGACCATCAAGTACCTCGAGCTGACCGGCCGCTCCGAGGAGGACATCGCCCGCGTCGAGGCCTACGCCAAGGCGCAGGGCATGTGGCTCCACGAGGACGCTCCGGAGGCCGAGTACTCCGAGTACCTCGAGCTGGACCTGTCCACCGTCGTCCCGTCCATCGCCGGCCCGAAGCGCCCGCAGGACCGCATCCTGCTGTCCGAGGCCAAGGCCCAGTTCCGCAAGGACCTGCCGACCTACGCCTCCGACGAGACCGCTGAGCCGGTCCGCGCCACCAAGGCCGAGGGCGACGACTACAACCAGTCCTTCCCGGGCAACGGCGAGTCCGCTGCCGACTCCGCCGAGGGCCGCGCCTCCAAGCCGGTCATCGTCGAGTCCCCGCAGGGCGGCGAGTACACCCTCGACCACGGCATGGTGGCCATCGCCTCCATCACCTCCTGCACCAACACCTCCAACCCGTCGGTGCTGGTCGCAGCCGGCCTGCTGGCCCGCAAGGCCAATGAGCTGGGCCTGAAGTCCAAGCCGTGGGTCAAGACCATCTGCGCCCCGGGTTCCCAGGTCGTCGACGGTTACTTCAAGCGCGCCGACCTCTGGAAGGACCTGGAGGCCCTGGGCTTCTACCTCTCCGGCTTCGGCTGCACCTCCTGCATCGGTAACTCCGGTCCGCTCCCGGCTGAGGTCTCCTCCGCCATCAACGAGCACGACCTGGCCGCCACCGCAGTCCTGTCCGGTAACCGTAACTTCGAGGGCCGTATCTCCCCCGACGTCAAGATGAACTACCTGGCCTCCCCGCCGCTGGTCATCGCCTACGCCATCGCCGGCACCATGGACTTCGACTTCGAGGCTGACGCCCTGGGTCAGGACAAGGACGGCAACGACGTCTTCCTCAAGGACATCTGGCCGTCCACCGAGGAGATCGAGGAGACCATCGCAGGTGCGATCTCCCGCGAGCTCTACGAGGCCGACTACGCCGACGTCTTCAAGGGCGACGAGCAGTGGCAGAACCTGGACATCCCGACCGGCAAGACCTTCGAGTGGGACGAGAACTCCTCCTACATCCGTAAGGCCCCGTACTTCGACGGCATGCCGCTCGAGCCGGAGGCAGTCGAGGACATCAAGGGCGCCCGCGTCCTGGCCAAGCTCGGTGACTCCGTGACCACCGACCACATCTCCCCGGCCTCCTCCATCAAGCCGGGCACCCCGGCAGCCCAGTACCTGGACTCCATGGGTGTCGAGCGCAAGGACTACAACTCCCTGGGTTCCCGTCGTGGTAACCACGAGGTCATGGTCCGCGGTACCTTCGCGAACATCCGCCTGGCCAACCAGCTGGTCGACGTCACCGGTGGCTACACCCGTGACTTCACCCAGGAGGGTGGCCCGCAGGCCTTCATCTACGACGCCGCCATGAACTACAAGGAGGCCGGCACCCCGCTGGTCGTCCTGGGTGGCAAGGAGTACGGCACCGGTTCCTCCCGTGACTGGGCCGCGAAGGGCACCATCCTGCTCGGCGTGAAGGCCGTCATCACCGAGTCCTTCGAGCGTATCCACCGCTCGAACCTCATCGGTATGGGCGTCATCCCGCTGCAGTTCCCGGCCGGCGAGTCCCACGAGTCCCTGGGCCTGGACGGCACCGAGACCTTCGACATCGAGGGCATCACCGCTCTGAACAACGGTGAGACCCCGAAGACCGTCAAGGTCACCGCCACCAAGGAGGACGGCTCCACCGTCGAGTTCGACGCGGTTGTCCGCATCGACACCCCCGGTGAGGCCGACTACTACCGCAACGGCGGCATCCTGCAGTACGTCCTGCGTCAGATGATCGCCGCTGCCAAGTAAGCGAGTCATCTCCCGCAGTGTGAACTGCCTCTGAGAGGGGGCTGCATCCCCGGCTAAGGCATCACGCCACCGGGGAGGGCAGCCCCCTCTCCCCTTTTCTCATCACCGTCATCCAGGAGTCCCCCATGCCCGTGGTCAGCGACAGTGAGCTCACGCGTCGACAGACCGAGATCCTCGAGGGAGCCCGGCGTTGCTTCGCCGAGTTCGGCTACGAGGGTGCCACCGTGCGCCGCCTCGAGGAGGCCACGGGCAAGTCGCGGGGCGCCATCTTCCACCACTTCGGGGACAAGGAACGGCTCTTCCTCGCCCTGGCCCGCGAGGACGCGGCCCGCCAGGCGGAACTCGTCGCCGAGGAGGGCCTCGTCGAGGTGATGCGCGACATCCTGCACCACCCGGAGCGCCACGACTGGCTGGCGACCCGCCTGGAGATCACCAAGATGCTGCGTACCGACGCCGCGTTCCGCGCCCGCTGGCACGCCCATCAGGAGGTGCTTGACGACGCCGTCCGCGACCGCCTCGCCCGCCTCGGTGCCGACGGCCGTATGCGGACCGACGTCACCCCGGACGTCCTGCACACCTACCTGGAGACGGTCCTCGACGGGCTCATCACCCGCCTGGCCTCCGGAGGGTCCACCGAAGGGCTCGATCAGGTCCTCGACCTGGTCGAGGGATCCGTGCGTCGCGCCGTATAAGCTGTCTACCCATGCCCCAGATCCTTCTCGTCTCCCTGCGCTCCGGTGAGCTGGCAGAGCAGATCGCCGCCGCCGAGGAACGCGACTTCCTGCAGGCCACCCGGTTGGATCCGGCCGATCTCACGCACGTCAACATCGCCTCCACCGCGGACAGCGCCGGCGATCTCACCGCCTATGACGGCATCCTCGTGGGCGGCTGCTCCCTCAACATCACCGACGAGACGTGGGACGAGTGGCAGCACCACGTCCACGCCGAACTGACCCGGATCTGTGACTCCGGCGTCCCTGTCTTCCTCGTCTGCTACGGCACGAGCTGGCTGGTCCACGAGCACGGCGGGACCATCGGCCACTCCCACGCGGAGTCCTCCGGCGAGACGGTCGTCGAACTGACGCCCGCCGGGCAGGCCGATCCGCTGTGTGACGGACTGCCGGATTCCTTCACCTCGCTGACGGGCCACACGGAGAACGTCGAGAAGCTCGGTGACGGGCTGACCGTGCTCGCCACGGGCCCGACGTGCCCCGTGCAGTTCGTCCGCCGCGGCGACCGGGTGTGGGCCACCCAGTTCCACGCCGACATGGACGCCGTCGCCATGCGCTCACGCATGGACTTCTATTACGACTACGGCTACTTCTCCCCCGAGGACTACGAGACGATCCTCGCGGCGCTGCCGGCCATCGACACGACCTGGTCGAACAAGCTCCTGGAGAACTTCGTCGACCACTGCAAGCGCCACGACACGCCCTGACCTACAGGCGGCTGATCGCCGTCTCCCCCGCGTTGCCCCCACCCGGGGCGTCGATGAACGGCAGGATCCGGGACTGCGGCAGCTCCTCGCGGCCGGCCATCTCGACGAGCACCATCGCCACCAGCTCGCGGGACGTGGTCACCGTGTCGTCGCTGGGGCGGGCATTGTCGACGACCGCAAGGCCACCCGCCGGCTCCAGCGTCAGCCGGGCCGGGGCGAGGATGAGGTAGTCGAGCTCCGAGTCCAGCAGATGCCGGTCGACGGCCTCCTTGGAGTCGGCGTAGGGGTAGAACGCGTCCTCGGGGTCGACCCCGTGGTCGAGGGAGCCGAGGTAGGAGACCATGAGCAGGCGCGGCGGCGTGACACCGGTCGCCTGCAGCTGCTCGAGGCCGGCGATGCACGCCAGGGCGCCGTCCCGGTCGATGGCGTAGGTCGCGGAGGCCCCGTCCTTGCCGGCGTTACCCGCGGCCCAGATCGCCACGTCATACCCCTCGAGCTGGTGCGCCCAGTCATCGGCGCTGAGCGCCGTGAGATCCCGGATGAAGGGGGTCGAGCCGAGCGCCTCGATGTCGGGGGCCTGATCGGGATTGCGGATCAGGGAGGTCACATCCATCCCCGCTCGGATGAGACGAGAGGTGGTGAGTTGGGCGACCTTGCCGTGGCCGCCGATGATGAGAACCTTCTTCGGACTGGAGTTGTGTGCGTCGCTCATGGCCACCACCCTACGGAAAGTTTCCGGGGCGCATGCCGGCCACGTAGCGACGGTTGGCCCACCGCTGCATCGCCCGGGCCACGGGCCCGAGCAGTTTTGCCAGCCACCAGGCGTGCCGGGAGAACGCGATCACCCGCCCGGTGACCGTGCCGTCCGGTGCCAGCGAGATGATGAACGCCTCCTCCCCCGACTCCACGTGCGCCGGCAGCGTGCCGTAGACCATGACCGTGCGCGTGGGGGTCTGTTCCTCCCGGATGATGAGGCAGGAGGACGTCGTCGGGCCGAAATGGAGGCGGACCAGGTTGCCCCGGCGTCGCGCCCGCACCTTGGCGTGGGCGTGCACCTGCCACGTGTGCAGCCGCTCCGCGGCGGCCCGGTACACGTCCTCACCGTGGCCGAGGACGGCCGAGTGGTCGGTGATCTTCCACCGGCGCAGGCCGAGCTCCTCGGGGGTGCGGCCCTTCGCCAGTTTCAGCGTGGCCAACTGCAGGTACGCGGGGTACGAGAGGTGACCCCTGGAGATCATTTCCGGCCGACAGCCCAGTACGCGGCGGGGCCGATGCCGTTGATGAACTGCGCCAGGGCCCAGGCCCACTTGGGGCCGCGGACCTTGTCGGCCGGGCGGCGGTAGAGGTCGACCCACGCGCCGATCTTCGCGGCCAGCTCGGCGGCGACACCGGCGAGGAGGCTGACGCGGGCGGGCGTGGACAGGTCGTTGAATTCCGTGCGGAGCTGGGACAGGGACGGGTTTCGGCTGCTCATGCCACCAGCTTAGCGCCGCGCCCGCGCCGATACGGCCGTCCGGCGTTACGATGGCCAGATGTTCGCCATCATGACTGTCACCGGTGAGGACCACACCGGAATCATCGCCGCCGTCACCACCGCGCTCGCCGAGCAGGAGATCAACATCCTCGATGTGTCCCAGACCATCATGGACAACTTCTTCACCATGATCCTGCGGGTGGAGTTCGACGAGCAGGTCCACGACATCACCGCCATCCAGGAGTCGATGGCCCCCGTCGAGAAGTCCCAGGGCCTGGTCATCCGCATCCAGTCCGAGGCCCTGTTCACCGCGGTCAACGAGATCTGATCATGAGCTTCCACCTCAACAGCCGCAACATCCTCGACACGATCGAGATGATCGAGAAGTACCGCCTCGACATCCGCACCGTGACGATGGGCATCTCCCTGCTCTCCTGCTCCCGCTCCACGATGGAGGAGACGTGCCGGGCGGTGTACGACCTGGTCGTCTCCCGCGCCTCCCGCCTCGTCGAGGTGTGTCAGGGCATCGAGGCGGAGCTGGGGATCCCGATCGTCAACAAGCGGATCTCCGTCACCCCGGTCGCCCTCATCACCGCCGGCGTGGAGGGCAACCCCGCCGATGTCGCCCGGGCGCTCGACCGCGCCGCCCGCGAGGTCGGGGTCAACTTCCTCGGCGGGTACTCCGCGCTGGTGGCCAAGGGTGCCACCACCTCCGAGAAGGCCCTCATCCGCTCCATCCCCGAGGCCCTGTCCGAGACCGACCTGGTGTGTTCCTCGGTGAACATCGCCACCTCCCGGGCGGGCATCAACATGAACGCCGCGGCCGCCCTGGGCCGCGTCATCAAGGAGGCCGCCGAGCTGACGGCCGACCGCAACGCCATCGCCTGCGCGAAGCTCGTCGTTTTCGCGAACTCCGTCGGCGACAACCCCTTCATGGCCGGCGCCTACCACGGTGTCGAGGAGCCGGACTGCGTCGTCTCCGTCGGCGTCTCCGGACCGGGCGTCGTCGACCGTGCCCTGGGTGATCTGGAGGGCGCGACCCTCGACCAGGTGGCCGAGGAGATCAAGAAGGCCGCGTTCAAGATCACCCGTGCGGGCCAGCTCGTCGGTGACATGGCCTCCGAGCGCCTGGGCGTCCCCTTCGGCATCGTCGACCTCTCTCTGGCACCCACCGCCGAGAAGGGGGACTCCGTCGCCCACATCCTCGAGCACATGGGGCTGGACCAGGTGGGCACCCACGGCACCACCGCCGCGCTGGCGCTGCTCAACGATGCCGTGAAGAAGGGCGGCATGATGGCCTGCTCCCGCGTCGGTGGGCTGTCCGGCTCGTTCATCCCCGTGTCGGAGGACAAGGGCATGATCGACGCCGTCCGCGCCGGCACCATCACCATGGACAAGCTGGAGGCCATGACCGCGATCTGCTCGGTCGGTTTCGACATGATCGCCATCCCGGGTGACACCTCCGCGGAGACCATCGCCGGGATGATCGCCGACGAGGCGGCCATCGGCGTGATGAACCACAAGACGACCGCCGTGCGTGTCATCCCGGTGCCGGGTACGCAGCCGGGTGACGAGGTCAACTTCGGCGGCCTCCTCGGCTACGCCCCGGTGATCCCGGTCAACCAGGTGGGCAACGCCGGGTTCATCGGGCGCGGTGGCTTCATCCCGGCGCCCGTCCACGGTCTGCGCAACTGATGGCCCCGGTGCCCGCGCGTACAGTGGTATTACGTGAACGCAGCACCCCACGCCCATGATGTACGCACCGTCTTCGAGGACCTGGGCAGCCGACCCGAGGGCCTGAGCTCCGCGGACGCCGCCACCGCGCTCGAGCGACACGGGGAGAACGCCCTGCCGCAGGCGGCGGAGGAGACGTGGTGGCAGCGTCTGCTCCGGCAGTTCCGGGATCCGATGATCTACGTGCTCATCGCGGCCGGTGTCATGACGGCGCTGCTCGGCGAGGTGGTGGACACCATCGTCATCGCCGCCGTCGTCATCATCAACGCGGCCGTGGGTTTCTTCCAGGAGGGCAAGGCGGCCAACGCGCTGGCAGCGATCCGCGACATGCTCTCCCCCTCCTCCGAGGTGCTGCGCGACAACGCCTGGGTCACCGTCGCCTCCTCCGAGCTGGTGCCCGGTGACGTCGTCCGTCTGCGTCCCGGTGACAAGGTCCCGGCGGACCTGCGTCTGTTCCAGTCCTCCAGCCTGCGGATCGAGGAGTCGGCGCTCACGGGCGAGTCCGTGCCCGCCGACAAGCGGATCGAGGCGGTGGCGGAGGGCTCAGACCTCGGCGACCGCACGTCCATGGCGTTCTCCGGCACCACCGTCGCCGCGGGCACCGGACTGGGCGTGGTCACGGCCACGGGTGCCGACACCCAGATCGGCCACATCACCACCATGCTCGACGAGGTGGAGGCCGCCGAGACGCCGCTGACCCGCTCGATGAGCCGCTTCTCCTCCATGCTGGCGGTCGGCGCGGTCCTGCTCGCGGCGCTCATGATCGCCGTGTCCGTCATCATCTACGGCACGTCGTGGGGCGAGGTCCTCATGTCGGCGATCGGTTTCGCCGTCGCCGCCATCCCGGAGGGGCTGCCCGCGGTCATGGCCATCACCCTGGCCCTCGGCGTGCAGAAGATGGCCGCCCGCAACGCCATCACCCGCCGTCTCACCTCGGTGGAGACCCTCGGCTCCGTCACCACCGTGTGCACCGACAAGACCGGCACGCTCACCCGCAACGAGATGACGGTCCGCGCCGTCCACACCCGCAACCACACCTACGAGGTGACCGGCACCGGCTACGCCCCCGAGGGGCGCCTGCTTCTCGACGACGAGGTGGTCACCCCCGACGGTCATCTCGACCTCGCCCGGATGGCGCAGGTGGCGGCGTACGCGAACGACGCGGGCGTCGAGAAGCGGGACGGGCGAT
This sequence comes from Corynebacterium pollutisoli, assembly GCF_900177745.1. Lineage (GTDB taxonomy): Bacteria > Actinomycetota > Actinomycetes > Mycobacteriales > Mycobacteriaceae > Corynebacterium > Corynebacterium pollutisoli. Next base: position 122,662 of record NZ_FXAR01000006.1, read on the forward strand.
GGGTGCTCACCGGTGAGCCGACCGACGGCGGCCTGCGCACCTTCGCCCTCAAGGCGGGGGTGGACGACACCGCCCGCCGGATCGCCGAGGTGCCCTTCGACTCCGAGTTCAAGTACATGGCCACCCTCGACGCCCTGGAGCAGGGCGCGGTGGTGCACCTCAAGGGGGCCCCGGACCGCCTGCTCGACCGCTGCGACCGGCAGTCCTCCCCCGACGGCGGCACCGAGCCGCTCGACCGGGCGTACTGGGAGGGGAAGATCGAGGAGTTCGGTGCCCGCGGCCTGCGCGTCCTGGCCGCCGCCTGGAAGAGGGGCGAGGGGCTGGACGATGTGACGGTGGGGGACGTCGACGCCGGTGGCTTCGTGTTCCTCGGCCTGTACGGCATCATCGACCCGCCGCGCGACGAGGTCGTCGACGCCGTCCGCACCGTCCAGGAGGCCGGGGTGCGGGTGCGGATGATCACCGGTGACCACGCCTCGACGGCGTCGGCCATCGCCCGCGAGGTCGGACTGGCCGGCCATCGCGCCATCACCGGCGCGGAGCTGGAGAAGGCCACCGACTCCGAACTGCAGACCATCGTCCGCGACCACGACGTCTACGCCCGCACCTCCCCCGAGCACAAGCTCCGCCTCGTGCAGGCGCTGCAGGCCAACGGGGAGGTCGTCGCGATGACGGGTGACGGCGTCAACGACGCGCCCTCCCTCAAGCAGTCGGACGTCGGCGTAGCCATGGGCATCAAGGGCACGGAGGCGACGAAGGACGCCGCCGACATCGTCCTCGCCGACGACAACTTCGCCACCATCGCCGCCGCCATGAAGATGGGCCGCACGATCTACGACAACCTGCGCAAGGCCATCGTGTTCATGCTGCCCACCAACGGTGCGCAGGGCCTGGTCATCTTCGTCGCCATGCTCGTCGGCATGACCCTGCCGATCACTCCCCTGCAGGTCCTGTGGGTCAACCTCATCACCGCCGTGACCCTGTCCCTGGCCCTCAGCTTCGAGCCGGCCGAACCGGGCATCATGCAGCGCCGCCCCCGCAACCCCGACGCCGCTCTCCTCGACTCCGAGGCGATCCTGCGCATCCTCTACGTCTCGGTGCTCATCGGTGGTGCCACCATCGCCGTGTTCCAGTACCTGCAGATGAACGACGCCTCCCTCGAGGTGTCCCGCACCATCGCCGTGAACACGCTGGTCGTGGGCCAGGTCTTCTACCTGTTCTCGGCCCGTTTCTCCCGGGTGAGTGCGCTGCGCAGGGAGCTGTTCACCACTAACCCGGTGTCCTGGCTGTGCGTCGCCCTCATGCTCGCGCTACAGCTGGCGTTCACCTACCTGCCGTTCATGCAGGCCGCCTTCGACACCACCTCGGTGGGCCTGCTCAGCTGGGGTGTCCCGATCCTGGCGGGTGTCCTCGTCTTCGCCGCCGTCGAGGTGGACAAGCTCATCCGCCGCCGGGTTTAGGAGCCGGGCCGGGGCCTGACTAGACTACTTGGTATGTCCGGATCGACCATCCACCCGCGCAAGCCCTTCCTGCTGCTGAGCACCCGCCCCGAGGACGTGGCGGCCGCCGCCGAGCTCGTGAGTTTCCGGGAGAAGATGGGCCTGGGCAGGGACGGTATTGTGCAGATCCGGCTGGAGGCCCGCGAGCTCGGGCGTGTCGACGTCCGCGACTACTCCGGCATCATCCTCGGCGGCAGCCCCTTCAACGCCTCCGACCCGGTGAAATCCCCGCTCCAGCTGCGCGTCGAGGCGGACCTGGACCTCATGATGGACGAGGTCCTCGACCGTGACTTCCCCCTGTTCGGCGCCTGCTACGGCGTCGGCACCGTCGGCACCGCCATCGGCGCGCGTATCGACGACACCTACAGCGAGAAGCCCCAGGTCATCGAGGTGAGCCTCGTCCGGGAGGATCCGCTGCTCGAAGGCATGCCTAAGACGTTCCACACCATGGTCGGGCACAAGGAGGCCGTCACCGAACTTCCCGACGTCGCCACCGTCCTCGCCACCGGCCGCAACTGCCCCACCCAGATGTTCCGCGTCCGGGACAACATCTACGCCACCCAGTTCCACCCCGAACTCACACCGGGGAAGTTCGAGCAGCGCCTGCGCATCTACGCCAACGCCGGCTACTACGAGCCGCACGAGCTCGATGCCATCCTCGCCGGCACCCGGGGTGTGGATCTCACCGTCGACGACCGGATCCTGCGGAACTTCGCGACGCGCTACGCGCGGTAGGCGATCTCCTCGGGCCCCGCGCAGGGGGAAGCTACGCCAGCTCGACGATCTCCATGTACTCGTCGGACCAGAGGTCCTCGTCGCCGTCGGGAAGCACGATGACGCGCTCGGGTTCGAGGGCCTTGACCGCGCCCGGGTCGTGGGTGACCAGGACGACGGCCCCCTGGTAGGTGCGCAGGGCGTCGAGGACCTGTTCGCGGGACTGGGGGTCGAGGTTGTTGGTCGGCTCGTCGAGAAGCAGGACGTTGGCGCGGGAGGAGACGAGCGCGGCGAGTGCCAGGCGGGTCTTCTCACCGCCGGACAGGGTGCCGGCGGGCTGGTCGAGCTGCTCACCGGAGAACATGAACGCGCCGAGGAGACCGCGGAGATCCTGCTCGCCGGCCTCGGGGCAGGCCTCGATGGTGTTCTGCCACACGGATTTCGCGGGGTCGATGGTGTCGTGTTCCTGGGCGAAGTAGCCGATCTTGAGGCCGTGGCCGGTGACGATGCCGCCCTCGCCGTCGGTGCGCTCGACGCCCGCGAGCAGCTTGAGCAGGGTCGTCTTGCCGGCGCCGTTGAAGCCGAGGACGACGACGCGGGAGCCCTTGTCGATGGCCAGGTCGACACCCGCGAACACCTCGAGGGAGCCGTACATCTTGGTCAGTCCCTTGGCGAAAAGCGGGGTCTTGCCGCAGGCCGCGGGCTCCGGGAAGGAGATGGCGGCGACGCGGTCGGCGACGCGCACCTCGTCGAGGGAGCCGAGCATCCGCTCCGCACGGGCCAGCATCTGCTTGGAGGCGGCGGCCTTGGTGGCCTTCGCGCCGAGCTTGGCGGCCTGCTTCTGCAGGGCGGAGGCCTTCTTCTCGGCGTTGGCGCGCTCGCGGCGGCGGCGGGCCTCGTCGAGGGCGCGCGCGTCCTTGTACTTGGCGAAGCCCATGTTGTACACGTCGGCCTCGGCGCGGACGGCGTCGAGGAACCAGATCTTGTTGCACACGTCGTCGAGCAGTTCGACGTCGTGGGAGATCATGATGAGCCCGCCCTCGTGCCTGGCCAGGAAGCCGCGCAGCCAGGTGATGGAGTCGGCGTCGAGGTGGTTGGTGGGCTCGTCGAGAAGCAGGGTGGTCGCGGACTTGCCGGAGCCGCTGGTCGCGGCGAAGAGGATCTGCGCCAGCTCGACGCGGCGCCGCTGTCCACCGGACAGGGTGTGCAGCGGCTGGTCGAGGATGCGGGCGGGCAGGCCGAGGTTGTCGCAGATCTGGGCGGCCTCGGAGTCGGCCTCGTAGCCGCCGAGGGCGTAGTACTGCTCCTCCAGGCGGGAGTACTTGCGGATGGCGGCGTCGCGCTTGCCGGCGGTCTCCGCGCCCTCCATGATCTCCTGCTGGCGCTCCATCGACGAGCGGATGCGGTCGAGGCCGCGCGCGGAGAGCACGCGGTCCCGGGCGGTCTGGTCGATGTTGCCCTCGCGGGAGTCCTGCGGCAGGTAGCCGATCTCCCCGGAGGAGGTCACCTCGCCGCCGTAGGGCCTGGTCTCCCCCGCCAGGATGCGCATCGTGGTGGTCTTGCCGGCACCGTTGCGACCCACCAGTCCGATGCGGTCGCCGGGCTGCACGCGCAGGTGCTGGCCGGGGGCGGTCAGCAGGGTGCGGGCTCCGACGCGAACTTCGAGGTCATTGGTGACAATCACAAGGGGTCATCCTATCAATCTAAGCTGGGGCCATGAACGTCGGTCGCGATTACATCGTCGAGTACAAGGCAGGACAGTTCCAGCACGGCTCGCTGGTGCTGCGGTTCCCGGACGATCCCTCGGACGCGCAGATCCGCGCCGCGCTCGTCGACCACGGCCTGCCCGCCAAGGCCCTCCAGGAGGTGCGCGCCCGGCCCCTCGGGTCGGGGCGTTCGCGGCCGGCCGAGTGGTCGGCGCCGGAGGAACCGGCCCCGGCGCTCGTCACCCGCTCGTCGACAGGCGCTTCTCGACGTGGCGGGGGCTGGGTCCTCATCCCCGTCATCATCGGCCTGTTCGGCCTCGGCATGATGCGCGCCGAGCCGGCCACCGAGTTCGGCCGTGAGGCGGGGCTCACCGCGGTCGGCGATTCGTGGGGCCACTGCACGATGCTTCTCGACGCCGAGCGGTCCCGGGACGACAGCGGCATCATCGGCAGTCAGTTCTCCACGCTGCCGACCGCCTTCCTCATCTCCCCGGCGAACGCCGCCTTCATGGTGGCGTGCCTGGGTGAATCGGTGGAGTGACTACCCGTCGACGGCGGCCTTCATGCAGCGCATCGCCGCGAGGGTCTTGGGCACGCCGATGTAGGGCATGAGGTGGATGATCGACTCGCCGACCTCCTGCTCGCTCATCCCGGCGACGTCGAGGGCCGTGCGGATGTGTCCGGTGAGCTGCGGCTCCACGCCTCCCATGGCGGCGAGGGCGGCGATGTTGAGCAGCTGACGGGTGCGCAGGTCGATGCCCTCGCGCTGGTAGGTGCCGCCGAACACGGCGCCGACCACCCAGTCGGAGGCGCCCGGGGCGAATTCGTCGAGCTGGCCCTTCCAGGCGGCGGTGCCCTCCGGGGACTGCGTCTTCCCGACGAACTCGTTGCCCTTGTCCATGCTGAACGTCATGTGTGTCTCTCTTTCCCGGACAGCGCAAACCCCGGGCCCCGTCTTCCGACGGAACTTCCGGGGTTCACTTCTTCACCCTGACCTTCATCTCTAACTGTCCGGTGAAGCTTGTCCGATTACTGTAACCCAGGCCACACAATGGTGTCAATGGCCCGGGACGTACTTCCTGAACTAGACGGCGAAACCGAGCGAGCGGAGCTGCTCGCGTCCGTCCTCGGTGATCATGTGATGGCCCCACGGCGGCAGCCACACCCACTCGAGGTCGATGTGGTCGACGATGCCGTTACCCACGAGCGCCGCCTGGACCTGGTCCTCGATGACGTCGGTGAGCGGACAGGCCGGGGAGGTCAGCGTCATGTTGATCATGGCGACGTCCTCGCCCTCCCGGTCCTCGATCCACACGTCGTAGACGAGGCCGAGGTCGACGACGTTGATGCCCAGCTCCGGGTCGATGACGTCGTAGAGGTACTCGGTGACGTCGAAGGCGAGCGCCTCCTGCTCCTCGGTCTGGTTCTCGGGGCGCTGGCGGACGACCTCACCGGTCGGGTTGGTCTCGTTCTGCTCGGTCATTTACTTCTCCCTTTCGTTGAGGGCGTCGGCGGTGGCAGCTTGGAAGGCCTTCCAGCCCAGCAGGGCGCACTTGACGCGGGCGGGGTACTTGGACACGCCGGTGAAGGCGATGCCGTCACCGATGAGCTCCTCGTCCCCCTCCACGGTGCCACGCGAGAGGATCATGCGCTCGAACTCGGCGAGTTTGGCGTTGGCCTCCGCGAGCGGGAGGCCCACGATCTCCTCCGCCATGACGGAGGTGGAGGCCTGCGAGATGGAGCAGCCCTCGGCGTGGTACGACACGTCGTCGATACGCTCGCCGTCCTCGGAGAGCTGCACGCGCAGGGTGAGCTCGTCGCCGCAGGACGGGTTGACGTGGTGCACCTCCGCCTCGTACGGCTCGCGCAGGCCCGCGTGCTGCGGGTTCTTGTAGTGGTCCAGGATCACTTCCTGGTACATGGACTCCAGGTTCATCAGTTCACCCCGAAGAAGTCTCGGGCGTGGTTGATCGCGTCGACCAGGGCGTCGACCTCCGCACGCGTGTTGTAGATGTAGAAGCTGGCGCGGGCCGTCGACTGGGCGTTCAGTGCCCGGTGGGCCGGCCACGCGCAGTGGTGGCCGACACGGATGCACACGCCGCGGCTGTCGAGGACCTGGCCGAGATCGTGCGGGTGCACACCCTCGAGGTTGAAGGCGATCGCCGCGCCGCGTTGCGACGCCTCGGTGGGCCCGACGATCCGCAGACCCGGGACGGTCTGCAGTCGCTCCAGGGCGTAGGCGGTCAGCTCCTGCTCGTGGGCGTGGACGTTGTCCATGCCGATCTCGGTGAGGAACTGCACGGCGGCACCCAGGCCGACGACCTGGCTGGTCATCTGGGTGCCGGCCTCGAAGCGCTGGGGTGCCGGGGCGTAGGTGGAGCCCTCCATCTTCACGACCTCGATCATCGAGCCACCCGTGAGGAACGGGGGCAGGGTGTCGAGCAGCGGGGCGCGTCCGTAGACGACGCCGACGCCGGTGGGGCCGCACATCTTGTGGCCGGAGAAGGCCGCGAAGTCGACGTCCAGGTCGTGGAAGTTGACGGGCATGTGCGGGACGGACTGGCAGGCGTCAAGCACCGTCAGCGCGCCGACCTCCTTCGCCCGGCGGACGATCTCGGCGACGTCGGAGACGACACCGGTGACGTTCGACTGGTGGGTGAAGGCCACGACCTTGACGGTCTCGTCGAGCTCGACGGAGTCGAGGTCGATGCGGCCGTCCTCGGTGACGGAGTACCATTTCAGCTTCGCACCCGTGCGGCGGGACAGCTCCTGCCACGGCACGAGGTTGGCGTGGTGCTCGAGCTCCGTGATGACGATGGTGTCGTCGGCGGTCACCCGGTACCCGCCCGCGCGGTCGTCGCCGAGGGCGTAGGCCACGGCGTTGAGGCCCTCGGTGGCGTTCTTGACGAAGGCGATCTCGTGGCCGTCGGCGCCGACGAACGCGGCGATCTTCTCGCGCGCGTCCTCGTAGGCGTCGGTGGCCTCCTCCGCGAGCTGGTAGGCGCCGCGGTGGACCGGTGCGAACGTGTTGAGGACGAACTCCTCCTCCGCCCTCCACACCCGCAGCGGACGCTGCGAGGTGGCGCCGGAGTCCAGGTAGACCAGGGGCTGCTCGTCACGCACGGTGCGCGAGAGGATCGGGAACTCGGCCCGGATCTTCTCGACGTCCACCGTGCCGTCGGCCTGCACGTATCCCGACATCACAGGAACTGGTCGTAGCCGTCGGCCTCGAGCTTGTCGGCGAGCTCGGCGCCACCGGTGGTGACGATGCGGCCGTCGGCGAACACGTGGACGAAGTCCGGCTGGACGTAGTTGAGGATGCGCTTGTAGTGGGTGATCATCACGATGCCACCGTTGGTCTCGTCCTGGTAGCTGTTGATGCCGTTGGAGACGATGCGCAGAGCGTCGACGTCGAGGCCGGAGTCGGTCTCGTCCATGATGGCGAACTTCGGCTTGAGCAGGTCGAGCTGCAGGACCTCGTGGCGCTTCTTCTCGCCGCCGGAGAAGCCCTCGTTGACGGAACGCTCGGAGAAGGACTTGTCGATCTGCAGCGCCTCGCGGGCGGAGTTGAGCTCCTTGATCCACTCACGCAGCTTGGGGGCCTGGCCGCGGACGGCGGTGACGGCGGAGCGCATGAAGTTGGCGGAGGAGACACCCGGGATCTCGGTCGGGTACTGCATGGCGAGGAACATGCCGGCGCGGGCGCGCTCGTCGACGTCCATCTCGAGGATGTTCTCGCCGTCGAGGAGGATCTCGCCGTCGGTGATCTCGTAGCGCGGGTGGCCGGCGATGGCGTAGGCCAGGGTGGACTTGCCGGAGCCGTTGGGGCCCATGATGGCGTGGGTCTCACCGGACTTGACGGTCAGGTTGACTCCCTTGAGGATCGGCTTCGGCTCGCTGCTGCCGTCCGTCGGGATCACCTGTGCGTGGAGGTTCTTGATTTCCAGGGTGGACATGTACGTCTCTTTCAGGTCTGAGGGTTGCTGCAAAGGGTGTTTAGGCGTGGACGGACTCGAGCTCGTCGGTGACGCGCTTCTCCAGCTCCTCGCGGATGGCCTCGACCGGGATGCGGTTGATGACCTCGGAGAAGAAACCACGGATGATGAGGCGGCGGGCCTCGGCCTCGGGGATACCGCGGGCCATGAGGTAGAACACCTGCTCATCGTCGAAGCGGCCGACGGTGGCGGCGTGGCCGGCACCGGCGATCTCACCGGTCTCGATCTCCAGGTTCGGGATCGAGTCCGCGCGGGCGCCCTCGGTGAGCACCAGGTTGCGGTTGACCTCGTAGGTGTCGGTGCCCTGCGCGTTGGAGCGGATGAGCACGTCGCCGACCCAGGTGGTGTGGGCGTCGGGCAGATCCGAGGACGGATCGGCCTGCAGCGCACCCTTGTACATGACGTTGGAGCGGCAGTTCGGAACGGCGTGATCGACGAGAAGACGGTTCTCGAAGTACTGGCCGTCGTCGGCGAAGTAGACGCCGAGCAGCTCGGCGTCACCGCCCGGGGCGGTGAACTTCACGCGCGGGACCAGGCGGACGACTTCGCCGCCGAAGGTCGCCGCGTTGTAGCGCAGCGTCGCGTCGCGGCCCAGCAGGGCGTGCTGGCCGGACAGGTGCACGGCACCGGTGTCCCAGTCCGCGTCGACGATGACGGTGAGACGGGCGTTGTCACCGACGATGAACTCGAGGTTGTCGGCGTGGGTGCCGGTACCCGTGTAGCGGATGAACACCACGGCGTCGGCACCCGCGGCGACGTCGACGACGACGGCACCGAAGGAGGTGACACCCTCACCGCGGCCGGTGACGGTCACGGTGATCGGCTCGGTGATCTGCGTGTCCTTGGCCACGGAGATGTAGGACGCCTCCTCCATGGAGGTCCACGCCTGCGCGGCGACACGGTCGACCGGGGCGGCGGCACGGCCGAGACGCTCGTCGTCCTTGGCGACGGTCTCGGCGGTGACGGAACCGGCGGCGGACGCGGGGACGTCGATAAGCACCTCCTGCGCGACAGCCTCGTCGAACTTGCCGTTGTGCAGGCCACGGATGCGGCGCAGCGAGATGAAACGCCACTCCTCGTCGCGGCCCTGCGGGACCGGGAAGTCCTCGACGTTGAAGGAGGAGAAGAGGTCACCCTTGGTGTTGTGCGGGGTGGCGGCGTCGACAGCGGTAGCTGTGGTCATAGGTCTAGCCCACCGATCCTTCCATCTGCAGTTCAATGAGGCGGTTGAGCTCGAGCGCGTACTCCATCGGCAGCTCCTTGGCGATGGGCTCGACGAAACCACGGACGATCATCGCCATGGCCTCCTCTTCCTTAAGACCGCGGGACATGAGGTAGAAGAGCTGGTCCTCCGACACCTGGGAGACAGTCGCCTCGTGGCCGAGGACGACATGGTCGTTGCGGATGTCGTTGTAGGGGTAGGTGTCCGAGCGGGAGATGTTGTCCACCAGCAGCGCGTCACACTCGACGTTGGAGTACGAGTGATGCGCGTTGGCGTTGACCTGCACCAGACCACGGTAAGCGGCACGGCCACCACCACGGGCCACCGACTTGGACACGATGTTCGAGGAGGTGTGCGGTGCCATGTGGGTCATCTTGGCGCCGGTGTCCTGGAACTGACCCTCGCCGGCGAACGCGACGGAGAGGACCTCACCCTTGGCGTACGGGCCGGTCATCCACACGGCCGGGTACTTCATGGTGACCTTGGAGCCGATGTTGCCGTCGACCCACTCCATGGTGGCGCCCTCTTCGGCCTTGGCACGCTTGGTCACCAGGTTGTAGACGTTGTTCGACCAGTTCTGGATCGTCGTGTAGCGGCAGCGGCCGCCCTTCTTCACGATGATCTCCACGACCGCCGAGTGCAGCGAATCGGACTTGTAGATCGGGGCGGTGCAGCCCTCGACGTAGTGGACGTAGGCGTCCTCGTCCACGATGATGAGCGTGCGCTCGAACTGGCCCATGTTCTCCGTGTTGATGCGGAAGTAGGCCTGCAGCGGGATGTCCACGTGGACCCCCGGCGGGACGTAGATGAAGGAGCCACCCGACCACACGGCGGAGTTGAGGGCGGAGAACTTGTTGTCACCGTCCGGGATGACGGTGCCGAAGTACTCGCGGAACAGCTCCGGCTGCTCCTTGAGAGCGGTGTCCGTGTCGAGGAAGATGACGCCCTGTGCCTCCAGGTCCTCGCGGATCTGGTGGTAGACGACCTCCGACTCGTACTGGGCGGCGACACCCGCGACGAGACGCTGACGCTCGGCCTCCGGGATACCCAGACGGTCGTAGGTGTTGCGGATCTCCTCCGGCAGGTCCTCCCAGGACTGGGCCTGCCCCTCGGTGGAGCGGACGAAGTACTTGATCTGGTCGAAATCGATGCCCGACAGATCGGCACCCCAGGTCGGCATCGGCTTGCGCTCGAAGATGCTCAGGGCCTTGAGACGCTTCTCGAGCATCCACTCCGGCTCGTCCTTCTTGGCGGAGATGTCGCGCACGACCTCCTCGCTGAGGCCACGGCGTGCGGACGCGCCGGCCTCGTCGGAGTCGTGCCAGCCGTAGTTGTACGGACCGATGGACTCGATGATCTGGTCATCGCTCATGCTCTCCGGTGACTGCGGTGTCGCCTGGGTCATGATCCGCTCCTTTCTTCTGGAAGTTTCTCGATGGGTGTCAGGGGGATGTTGGTCGTGCAGATGCCCTGACCACCGGTGATGGTGGCCAACGGCTGCACGTGAACGCCGACGAGAGAAGAGATCTTCTCGTGTTCGGCCTCGCACAGCTCGGGGTGCTCGGCGGCCACGTGGGCCACCGGGCAGTGGTGGTGGCATATCTGGATACCGTTCCCGGCACGGGTGACCGTTGCAGCGTACCCGGCACGGTCGAAGGCATCAGCCAGCTCCCCCGCTGTTTTCTGGATGGAGTCGTCGTCCTCGCCTGCCGGGGCGACCCCGTCGACGATCCGCTCAATGCGTTTCGTCGCCAGGCGGCGGACGGCCTCCGCCCCTCCGGTCTCCCGGAGGATGTCCAGGGCGTCCGTGGCCAGCTGATCGTAGGAGTGCCCGAAATGGGACCGCCCCTCGTCGGTGAGCCGGAACGCCTTCGCCGGTCGGCCCCGCGCTGCCGCGGAACCGGCCGACCTGGTGCGCCGGTCGAAGGTCTCCGCCAGGCCCTCCGCCACGAGGATGTCCAGGTGCCGGCGGACACCGGCGGCGGACATCTCGAGACGGTCGGCGAGGTGGGAGGCCGTGACCGGTGCGAGCTTGAGCAGCATGCGCATGATCTGACGGCGGGTGTCCCCCTCCACGGTCCGGGTCTCCGGGGTCTCGGGGGTCTTGGGGGTCTCGGGTAGATCGGTCATCGCCGTCACCTCCTTGCGTCGCTTCTCGATGGGTTGAGTCGTTGTCGGCACCGGGTGGTGGTCCGGTGCCCTCACATTCGACAACACTAGTGTTCCCTAATTCATTCCGACTGTCCAACCTTTCGATTCCCGGGCGTGTCCCGGCTGGCTAGGATGGGCGGGTGACCTCCAGACGACCGGCCCCCCTGCGCGCCCTCGGCGCCAGCCTCCCGCGGCTCGGATCCGCGGGATCCCGGTCCGCCCTGCTCCACGTCGACCCCGGCGAGGACATCCGCCCCCGCGGCGCCCGCCTCGGCATCCGCGAACTCAACCGCTTCCAGGCACTGCGCTGGATCGGCACGATCGGATCACTCCTCATCGGCCTGGGGGCGCTCGGCGCCGGCGCCCTGCCCGTGCTCGGCAACCCCTACTCCTCCTTCCCCGGCGGCGCCTTCATGGCCCGCATGCTCACCACCTCCTCCGCCATGGTGCTCGTCGGCGTCGGCCTGCTCGTCCTGGCGTGGGTGCTCATGGGCCCCTTCGTGGGTGCCCCGTATCGACGCGCGCGTATCGACGGTGCGACCGTCACCCCCTCACTCATCAAACGCACCTTCGCGGCCTGGGTGCTCCCCCTGCTGTTCACCGCGCCGCTGTTCACCCAGGACATCTACTCCTATCTCGCGCAGGGCTCCATCGTCGCCCGCGGCATGGACCCCTATTCGGCGGGCCCCGTCGACCTGCTGGGCCCCGAGGACCCGCTGGCCCGCTCCGTGCCCTTCATCTGGTCCCACTCCCCCTCGCCCTACGGTCCGGTGGCCCTCGGCATCGCCTCGGCCATCAGCCGCATCACCGAGGACTCGATCACCCTCGGCGTCGTGGCCCACCGCCTCGTATCCCTGCTCGGCCTCATCGCCGCCGGCTGGGCCATCTCCCGGCTGGCCCGCCGCTGCCGCGTCAACCCCGTCACCGCCCTGTGGCTGGGCATGCTCAACCCGCTGACGATCCTCCACCTCGTCGGCGGCATCCACAACGAGTCCATCCTGCTGGGCCTCATGCTGGTGGGGCTGGAGGTGGGACTACGGGGCGTCGATAAGCTCGGGGGGCGCAACGGCCAGCCCGTCGACCCGGCCTCCGGGGCCGGGCTCATCATCCTCTCCGCGGCGCTCATCGCCTGCGCCGGCATGGTGAAGGTGACCGGATTCCTGGCGCTGGGATTCGTCGGCATGAACCTCGCGCGGCACTTCCTGCGCGTCGGGCGGGGGCCCGTGGTCTCCGTGCTGCTCGCCGTCGTCGTCCAGGTCGCCCTGCTCCTCGCGACCATCGCCCTCGTCACCGCCGTCACCGGCATCGGCCTGGGGTGGGTGACCGGGCAGGGCGGGGCGGCGTCGATACGCAGCTGGCTGTCGATGACCACCGACATCGGCGTCGTCGCCGGATTCCTCGGCATGCTCCTCGGGCTCGGCGACCACACCGACACGATGCTGCTCATCACCCGCGGGGCCGGGGTGCTCGTGGCCGGCGGATTCCTCGTCCGCTTCCTCTTCGCCACCTTCCGCGGCACCATCCACCCCGTCGGCGGCCTCGGAGTGGCCACCTTCGTGCTGGTCATCCTCTTCCCCGTCGTCCACCCCTGGTACATGCTGTGGGCCATCCTCCCCCTCGCCGCATGGGCCAACCAGATGCTCTTCCGCGTCGCCGTCGTCGCCTACTCCGCCTTCTTCTCCTTCACCGTCCTCCCCCGCGGACTCGCCCTGCCCCCGCTGACGATCGGCTCCATCTACCTCGGGGCGGCCCTCACTTTCACCGTCGTCGTGGGACTCGGCTGGTGGCTGATGCGGCGCGGGACGATTCGTGGCCTACACTGATTAACCGTGTCTGCAACTTTCGATGGGTCGCCCCCGGCCCTGGAGCTTGAGAATGTGGTCAAGACCTTCGGCGCCACCACCGCCGTCGACGGACTGTCCCTGACCGCCCGCCGCGGCGAGGTCCTCGCCCTCCTCGGCCCCAACGGCGCAGGCAAGACCACCACCATCGAAATGTGCGAGGGCTTCCAACGCCCCACCTCCGGCTCGATCCGCGTCCTCGGCATCGACCCCGTCACCCGGCCGGAGGACGTCCGCGCCCGCATCGGCATCATGCTCCAGGGCGGCGGCTCCTACTCCGGTATCCGCGTCGCCGAAATGCTCCGCCTCGCCGCCGCCTACAACGAGGACCCCCACGACCCCGAGTGGCTCATCGACGTCCTCGGCCTCGACGGCGTCCGCCGCACCACCTGGCGCCGCCTCTCCGGCGGCCAGCAGCAACGCCTCTCCCTCGCCCTCGCCATCATCGGCCGCCCCGAACTCGTCTTCCTCGACGAACCCACCGCCGGCCTCGACGCCCAGTCCCGCCTCGCCGTCTGGGAACTTGTCGACGCCCTCCGCCGCGACGGCGTCACCGTCATCCTCACCACCCACCTCATGGACGAGGCCGAAGCCCTCGCCGACCGCATCGTCATCATCGACAAGGGACGCGTCGTCGCCTCGGGCACCCCCGCCGAACTCACCTCCGGTGACGCCGGGGCGCGGATCAGCTTCGAGACCGACTCCCCCCTCGACGTCGCGCGCGCGGACGATGCGCTCGCGGGCCTCCCGCGTATCGAGGCAGTCCGCCCCCTCTACTACTGTCTGCCCACCGAGGCCACCCCGGCCGTCATCGCGGCACTCACCCGGGCCGCCGCCGACCAGGACGTCCTCGTCCGGCGACTCGACGTCGACCACCGCAACCTCGAAGAGGTCTTCCTCGACATCACCGGACGGAGCCTGAGGAGCTGACATGACCGAGATGACCACCACCCGCTTTTCCACCGGCACCTTCGCCCCGGCACCCCGCCGCGCACCGCAGGCCCGGATGATCGCCGCCCAGGGACGCACCGAGACGATCCTGTTCCTCCGCCACGGTGAACAGCAGCTGCTCAGCGTCATCATCCCGCTGGTGGCGCTCGTGCTCACCGCGACGATGCCGATGTTCAGCGAGCAGACCTCCCTCGCGCAGCTCCTGCCGATGGTGCTGGCGATCGCGACCTCCTCTTCCGGGTTCACCGGCCAGGCCATCGCCGTCGCCTTCGACCGCCGCTACGGGGCGCTGAAACGCACCGGCGCGTCGGGGGTGCCCGCGTCGACGATCATCTTCGGCAAGGTCATCGCCGTCGCCGCCATGTCCGCCCTGCAGATCCTCCTGCTCGGGTCGGTGGCCCTGTTCCTCGGCTGGCGGGCCTCCCCCGGAGGGGTGGTCCTCGGCCTGGTGATCCTGCTGCTGGGCATCACCACCTTCACCGCCCTGGGCATGCTCATGGGCGGCACCCTCAGTTCGGAGATGGTGCTGGCGCTGGCGAACCTCATCTGGTTCGTCCTCGTCGGTGCACTCGGCTGGGTGGTCTTCTCCCACGGTCTCGACGCCGCCGGCTGGTACACCGCCATCCCCACCGTGGCGTTGGCCGCCGGGCTGACCGACGCCTTCGCCGGGGTCGTCCCGTGGCTGGAGATCGCCGTCATGGCCGCGTGGGCGGTCGTCGCGTCGGTTCTGGCCGTCCGATGGTTCCGCTTCGAGGCCTAGAGTTTCCTCACACCCGTCGATGCTTCAAACCTGCACGTCAAACAGATAGGATGGGCGCTGTGACTTCTGCGACCGCCACCGACCAACCGACCACCACGCGAGGCCCCTCGGTGCGTCTCCAGCGCATCCTGGCCTTCATTCTCCTGCTGGCGCAGGGCGGTATCACCGTCACCGGTTCCATCGTCCGCGTCACCGGCTCCGGCCTCGGCTGTGACACCTGGCCGAACTGCCACGAGGGTTCCCTCGTCCCCGTCCAGGGTGCGGCGCCGGCGGTGCACCAGGCGATCGAGTTCGGTAACCGCCTGCTCACCTTCGTCCTCGCGGCGATCGCCATCGCCGTGTTCGTGGCGGTGCTGCGGGCGGGGCGTCGAAAGGAAATCATCGTCTACTCGGTGCTGTCCGGGGTGGGCATCATCATCCAGGCGATTTTGGGCGGTATCTCCGTCCACCTGGACCTCAAGTGGTGGGCGGTGGCGATCCACTTCCTGCCGTCGATGGTGCTGGTGTGGATCGCGGCGCTGCTCTACATGCGTCTCGCCGAGCCGGACCACCTGCCGCAGGTGCGCATGTTCGCGCCGATCATCCGCACCCTCACCATCGTCGCCGCCGTGTGCCTGTCCGTCGTGCTGGTCACCGGCACGATGACCACGGGCGCCGGCGTCCACTCGGGCGACGACGGCGTCGGCATGGAGGGCCGTCTCGACGTCGACATCGAGCTCATGGCCCTCATTCACGCCGGCACGATGTACGTCTACCTGGCCGCCACCCTGCTCGTCGTCTGGCTGCTCTACCGCGGCATGGCCAGCAGGGACGCGAAGAACACCGGCTGGGTACTGCTCGTCATGATCGGCGTGCAGTGGGCCATCGGCGTCGTCCAGTTCAACCTCGGCGTGCCCCGCTGGACCATCCCCGCGCACGTCGCGATGAGCTCCGTCGTCGTCGCCTTCTCCGCGTTCCTCTACGCCCACGGCCTGCGCCGGATCACCCGCAGCGAGAAAAATGCCACCGTCACCGCTGAGTGATCGCTAGCCTGGATGCCATGAAGGCAATCCAGATCACCGAAACCGGAGGACCCGAGGTCCTCGTCCTGCGCGATATCGAGGCGCCGGTCCCGAACGACGACGAAGTGCTTGTCGACGTCCTCGTGGCCGGCGTCAACTACATCGACACCTACTACCGCGAGGGCGCCTACCACGCCAGCGTCCCCTTCGTCCCGGGCCTCGAGGGCACCGGCCGCGTCGTGCACGACCCGCGTGGGGAGATCGCCGAGGGCACCGTCGTCGCCTGGTGCGACGCCTTCGGCTCCTACGCGGAGCAGGTCTGTGTGCCCCGTGAGCGCCTCGTCGCCGTCCCCGAAGGGGTCGAACCCGCCGTCGCCGCCTCCATGCTCCTGCAGGGCATCACCGCCCACTACCTCACCTACGGCGTCTACAACCTCCAGGAGGGTGACTCCTGCCTCATCACCGCCGGCGCCGGCGGTGTCGGCCTGCTGGCCACCCAGATGGCCGCGAGCAAGGGCGTGAGAGTCTATTCGGTGGTGTCCACCGACGAGAAGGCCGAACTCGCCCTGGAGGCCGGGGCGACGGAGGTCTTCCGCTACTCCGACAATCTCGCCGAGGTCGTCCGCCGCCGCAACGGCGGGGTCGGTGTCGACGTGGTCTACGACGGTGTCGGCAAGGACACCTTCGCCGAGTCCCTCGAGGCGGTCCGCCCGCGCGGCGTCGTCTGCCTCTTCGGCGCGGCCTCGGGCGCGGTGGAGCCGGTGGATCCGCAGCTGCTCAACACGCACGGGTCGATCTACCTCACCCGCCCCTCGATCGGGGCGTGGACGTCCGGCGAGGGTGAGTTCCGGATGCGTGCCCAGGCCGTCACCCAGGCCGTCGTCGACGGCACGCTGAAGTTCCGGATCTCCGGTGAATATGCGCTTGCCGACGCCGAGCAGGCCCACCGCGACCTCCAGGGTCGCCGAACCACCGGCTCCATCGTCCTGCACGTCCAGGACTAGTTACCGGTTGACCAGCCCCATGGCGGAGAGTGTCCGGATTGGGTGGGTGTTGGTGCGCGGTGGTCCACCGTCGGGTGGGTGGTGGACCACTCCGCCGGGTTCTCGTGCCAGCCGGCCGTGCCTCGGTGGGGTGTTCGGGTCGTCATCGTTGCGGGCGTTGTGCACCCGACACGCCATCGACAGGTTCACCAGGTTCGTCTCCCCGCCGTGTTTCCACGGGGTCAGATGATGTACCTGGCACTGATCGGCCGGTGTCGTACACCCCGGTGTGGGGCACAGGATCGTCTCCGCCGCCAACAGCATCCGCTGCTTGAAGCTCGCACAGCGTTGATCCCGGTAGAGGTTGACCCCACCGTCGACCGGGTCGTAGACACCGACCAGGCCGTGGGAGGCCATCTCATGCTCCACCAGCTCCTTGCCCGTGATCGTGGTGCCATCGGTCAGGGCGAACACCGTCTCATCCCCCTCCTGGCGCAGCACAGCCGCGTAGTCGGGTAGCCCCATGACCACCAGCGGCACCACCGGCGGTACCTCACCACCGGCCGCACCGGTGGTGAGGTGCTGGTAGGCGGCATCAGCCATCGCCGGTTCGTACCCCAGGCGGGGGTCCGCGGCCCGGGCCTGGTCCGCGGCAGGTAGGAGGGTGGCGATGATGTGGGAGATCTGGCGTTCCGGCAGAGTGAGTGTCAGGGTGCGCATGCCGAGGGCGTCGGTGTTCTTACCCCCGCGCAGGGCGCGTTTGCCGTAGGCCTTCGCCGCCGCATCCTTGACCGTGCGGTTGTGTTCACGCACCCGGGCGGCGGCCTCCCGATCAATCTCACCCACCGTGCCCCGCAGGCCGCACAGTTCGACCCGGAGTTCCTCCACCGTCACCGACGCACCACGCAGCAGGGACCGCAGGTGTTTCTCGATCACCGCGACCGCGTCCAGGGACAGCGGCACCGCCGCCTCCCGGGCCGCCGCCTGCAACCTGCGATACCGGGTGGGACCGAAGTACGTGACCGCCAACCTCTCCCACAGCCGGGCATCACGCACACCCAGACGGTCGAGTACGTCGCGTGTGACCGCCCCGGAGGAGATCTCCTCCAGGACGGTCATGGCCCGCAGGGCCTGCAACGCAGCAACGGTGGTCATGCCCCGGACGATAAACCGGAAACAACGCGGCGTCGACAAGCAACCAACCCGGCCTGTGGACAACTCGAGTTATCCACAGAAAAAGGGCCCCGCCGAAGCGGGGCCCTTGACAAACCTAGAAGAAGGTGGTCGTCCACCCGAGCATCGAACCGATGGTCTCCCACCCGAGAACCGCGTCGATGGACAGGGCGACGAAGACGAGCGCCAGGTAGTTGTTCGACAGGATGAACAGCTTGAGGGGCTTGACCTTCTTGCCGTTCTTCACGCCGTTGTGCAGGACGATCGCCATGCCGAGGAAGTAGATGCCACCGATGAGGGCACCGGCGAGGTAGATCCACGAGGCGGCGGGCACGAGCAGCAGGGTTGTGATGACAGTGGCGACGGTGTACCAGACGATCTGGCGGGTGACCTGGACGGGCTTGCGGACGACGGGGAGCATCGGCACGCCGGCCTTCTCGTAGTCGTCGCGGTACTTCATGGCCAGGGCCCAGGTGTGCGGCGGGGTCCAGAAGAAGATGATGAGGAACAGGACGATCGCCTGCCACCACTGGGCGGGGATGCCGTCGGGCATGTTGTCGGTGATGACGGCCCAGCCGACGAGTACCGGCATACAACCGGCGGCGCCGCCCCAGATGATGTTCTGCCAGGTCCGACGCTTGAGCCACTTCGTGTAGACGTAGATGTAGAACCAGTTGGTCAGGACGATGAAGAACGCGGCCAGCCAGGAGTTGGCCAGCAGGCCCAGCCACAGCACGGAGATGATGAGCAGGGACCACGCGAAGATGGTGGCCTTGCGGTTGGTGACGGTGTGGCGGACCAGGGGGCGGGCGCGGGTGCGGCCCATCTTCTGGTCGATGTCCGAGTCGGCGACCATGTTGAAGGTGTTCGCGGCGGCGGCACCCATCCAGCCGCCGATGACGGTGAGCAGGATGAGGATGATGTTGTTCTCACCCCGCTCGGCCTGCAGCATCGCCGGAATCGTGGCGACGAGGAGCAGCTCAATGACCCTCGGCTTCGTCAGCGCAATATAGGCCTTGATTGTCTCCAAGAGAAGGTTCCTCCAACGGCAGGTCGAAAATAAATACCGGAGTGACCCGGCCGCGTTCTTGTTGTCGCGTCTACCATGACTGGTCGTACCGTACGCACGAAAAGTTCCCGGCGCACCGAATCCAGCCCGTTCATCCTAGCCCCATCAACCTTAAGTCGGATAATCCAACGCGCCACAACGTGCACCCACAACCATCGCCGCCGGAGAAGTCACTAAGGTGGTGAGGTGACGTGGACCCCCGTTCCACCCCAGATGCCCTGACAACCCCTTGAAGTGAGGATCCCACTGTGACGCTGACGCCCGAACTGCAGGCCCTGACGGAACGCCGTTACCCCGCCGACTGGACCGACACCGACACCCGTGCCGTGGACACCGTCCGCGTCCTGGCCGCCGACGCCGTCGAGAACTGCGGATCCGGCCACCCGGGCACCGCCATGTCCCTCGCCCCGCTGGCCTACACCCTCTACCAGCGCGTGATCGACCACGATCCCAACGACACCGACTGGGTGGGCCGCGACCGCTTCGTCCTGTCCTGTGGCCACTCCTCCCTCACCCAGTACATCCAGCTCTACCTCGGCGGCTTCGGCCTCGAGATGGACGACCTCAAGGCGCTACGTTCCTGGGACTCCCTCACCCCGGGCCACCCGGAGGTCCACCACACCCGCGGTGTGGAGATCACCACCGGCCCGCTGGGCCAGGGCCTCGCCTCCGCCGTCGGCATGGCCATGGCCGCCCGCCGTGAGCGCGGACTCTTCGACCCGGAGACCCCGGCCGGAGAGTCCCCCTTCGACCACTTCATCTACGTCATCGCCTCCGACGGCGACCTGCAGGAGGGCGTCACCGCCGAGGCCTCCTCCCTGGCCGGCACCCAGCAGCTGGGCAACCTCATCGTCTTCTGGGACGACAACCGCATCTCCATCGAGGACGACACCCAGATCGCCTTCACCGAGGACGTCGTCGCCCGCTACGAGGCCTACGGCTGGCAGACCATCGAGATCGAGGGTGGCGAGGACGTCGCTGCCATCGAGGCCGCCGTCGTCGCCGCCAAGGCCGACACCGAGCGCCCGACCTTCATCCGCCTGCGCACCGTCATCGCCTACCCGGCCCCCAACGCCCAGAACACCGGCGCCTCCCACGGTGCCGCCCTGGGCCAGGACGAGGTCCGCGCCACCAAGGAGGTGCTCGGCTTCGATCCGGAGGTCAACTTCCACATCGACGACGACGTCCTCGCCCACACCCGCCAGCTCAAGGACCGTGGCGCCGAGAAGCACGCCGCCTGGCAGGAGAAGTTCGACGCCTGGGCCGAGGCCAACCCGGCCAACAAGCGACTCTTCGACCGCCTCGTCGCCCGCGAACTGCCCGAGGGCCTGGCCGAGGCCATGCCGGTGTGGGAGGCCGACGAGTCCGGCCTGGCCACCCGTAAGGCCTCCGAGGCCGCGCTGCAGGTCCTCGGCGAGATGATGCCGGAGCTGTGGGGCGGTTCCGCCGACCTCGCGGGTTCCAACAACACCGTCATCAAGAACAACCCGTCCTTCGGCCCGCAGGAGATCTCCACCGACACCTGGTCCGCGGAGCCCTACGGCCGCAACCTGCACTTCGGTATCCGTGAGCACGCCATGGGCTCCATCCTCAACGGCATCGCCCTGCACGGTCCGACCCGCCCCTACGGCGGCACCTTCCTCATTTTCTCCGACTACATGCGCCCCGCCGTGCGCCTCGGCTCCCTCATGGAGTCCGACGTCTACTACGTGTGGACCCACGACTCCATCGGCCTCGGCGAGGACGGCCCGACCCACCAGCCGGTGGAGACCCTGGCCGCCCTGCGCGGCATCCCGGGCCTGTCCATCATCCGCCCGGCCGACGCCAACGAGACCGCCCAGGCCTGGGCCGCGGCGCTCGAGTACAAGGAGTCCCCGAAGGGCCTGGCGCTGACCCGCCAGAACGTCCCGGTCCTCGAGGGCACCAAGGAGAAGGCCGCCGAGGGTGTCCGCCGCGGCGCCTACGTCCTCGTCGAGGGCTCGAAGGAGACCCCGGACGTCATCCTCATGGGCACCGGCTCCGAGGTGCAGCTCGCCGTCGAGGCCGCCGCCACCCTCGAGGGTGAGGGCGTGGCCGCCCGCGTCGTCTCCGTGCCCTGCATGGAGTGGTTCCTGGAGCAGGACGCCGACTACATCGAGTCCGTCCTCCCGGCCGCCGTCACCGCCCGCGTCTCCGTCGAGGCCGGCATCGCCATGCCGTGGCACCGCTTCACCGGCACCGCCGGCCGCAACGTCTCCCTCGAGCACTTCGGTGCCTCCGCCCCGTACCAGAAGCTCTTCGAGGAGTTCGGCATCACCGCCGACGCCGTCGTCGCCGCCGCTCACGACACCATCAACGCCAGCAAGTAAAGGATCCGCACATGACCCACATCGACGAGCTCGCCTCGCTGGGTACCTCCACCTGGCTCGACGATCTGTCCCGTGACCGCATCACCTCCGGCAACCTGGCCGAGGTCATCGAGAACAAGTCCATTGTCGGCGTGACCACCAACCCGGCGATCTTCGCCGCCGCCATGAGCAAGGGCACCGCCTACGACGCGCAGATCGCGGAGCTCAAGGCTGCCGGCGCTGCCGTCGACGAGGCCGTCTACGCCATGACCATCGACGACGTCCGCGACGCCTGCGATATCTTCCTGCCGATCTACGAGTCCACCGACGGCCGCGACGGCCGCGTGTCCATCGAGGTCGACCCCCGCATCTCCGCGGACCGGGAGGCCACCCTCTCCCAGGCCCGTGATCTGTGGAGGAAGGTCGACCGCCCGAACGTCATGATCAAGATCCCGGCCACGCCGGAGTCGATCCCGGCGATCACCGACGCCCTGTCGGAGGGCATCTCCGTCAACGTCACCCTCATCTTCTCGGTGGCGCGGTACCGCGAGGTCATCGCCGCCTACCGGGAGGGCATCCAGCGCGCCGCGGAGAAGGGTCTCGACGTGTCGACGATCCACTCCGTGGCCTCCTTCTTCGTCTCGCGTCTCGACGTCGAGATCGATCGCCGTCTCGAGGAGATCGGCACCGAGGAGGCCCTGGCCCTGCGCGGCAAGGCGGGTGTGGCCAACGCCCAGCGCGCCTACGCCGTGTTCCAGGACATCGGTGCGAAAGACCTGCCGGAGGGTGCCAACGTGCAGCGCCCGCTGTGGGCGTCGACCGGCGTGAAGAACCCGGACTACGCCCCGACGCTCTACGTCACCGAGCTGGCCGGCCCGGACACCGTCAACACCATGCCGGAGCCGACCATCGACGCCGTCCTCGAGCAGGGTGGCCTGCACGGTGACACCCTCACCGGCACCGAAGACGCCGCCCAGGAGGTCTTCGAGAAGCTCGTCACCGTCGGCATCGACATGGAGGACGTGTTTGCGGTGCTGGAGCGCGAGGGCGTCGAGAAGTTCGTGTCCGCGTGGAGCGAGCTCCTCGAGTCCATGGACGCCCAGCTCCACTAGCCCCCGCCCCCGACTGAAGAAGGACAACCGCGCATGCCCCTGCCCGTGACCGGCCCCGACGCCTGGGTCAACCCGCTCCGCAACACCGAGGACAAGCGACTGCCCCGCATCGCGGGCCCCTCGGGCATGGTGATCTTCGGCGTCACCGGTGACCTGGCACGCAAGAAGCTGCTGCCGGCCATCTACGACCTGGCCAACCGCGGCCTGCTGCCAGCCGGTTTCACCCTCATCGGTTTCGGCCGTCGTTCCTGGACGAAGCCCGAGTTCGAGGACTATGTCCGCCAGGCCGTCGAGGCGGGGGCACGGACCCGTTTCCGCGAGCACGTGTGGGAACGCCTGGCGGAGGGCATGCACTTCGTGGAGGGCAACTTCGACGACGACGGTTTCGACCGTCTCGCCGCCACCCTCGCGGAGATGGACGACACCCGCGGCACCGCGGGCAACTGGGCCTTCTACCTGTCGGTCCCGCCGGACTTCTTCACCGCCGTCTGCCACCAGCTGGAGCGTTCCGGCCTGGCGGAGGCCGGGGAGGAATCCTGGCGACGCGTGATCATCGAGAAGCCCTTCGGGCACGATCAGGCGACCGCGCGGGAGCTCAACCAGGTGGTCAACGCCGTCTTCCCGGAGGAGTCGGTGTTCCGCATCGATCACTACCTGGGCAAGGAGACGGTGCAGAACATCCTGGCCCTGCGCTTCGCCAACCAGCTCTTTGATCCGCTGTGGAACGCCCACTACGTCGACCACGTGCAGATCACCATGGCCGAGGATATCGGCCTGGGCGGCCGGGCCGGCTACTACGACGGCATCGGCGCCGCCCGCGACGTCATGCAGAACCACCTCCTCCAGCTGCTGGCCCTGGTGGCCATGGAGGAGCCCATCGCCTTCGACCCGGCGGAGCTGCAGGCCGAGAAGGTCAAGGTCCTGCGCGCGACCAACCCGGTGTACCCGCTCAACAAGACCACCGCCCGCGGCCAGTACGCCGCCGGCTGGCAGGGCTCCCACAAGGTCAAGGGTCTGCGGGAGGAGGAGGGTTTCGACCCCGCCTCCACCACCGAGACCTACGCCGCGTGCACCCTGGAGATCAATTCCCGCCGGTGGGCGGGCGTGCCCTTCTACCTGCGCACCGGCAAGCGCCTGGGCCGCCGCGTCAC
Organism: Corynebacterium pollutisoli; assembly: GCF_900177745.1. GTDB lineage: Bacteria > Actinomycetota > Actinomycetes > Mycobacteriales > Mycobacteriaceae > Corynebacterium > Corynebacterium pollutisoli. Next base: position 146,317 of record NZ_FXAR01000006.1, read on the forward strand.
CGAGATCGCGCTTGTGTTCAAGGAGGCGCCGCACCAGCCCTTCCTCGAGGGGCAGACGTCCTCGCTGGGGCAGAACGCCATCGTCATCCGCGTCCAGCCGGACGAGGGTGTGCTCATGCGCTTCGGCTCCAAGGTGCCGGGCTCGGCGATGGAGGTCCGCGACGTCAACATGGACTTCTCCTACTCGGAGGCCTTTACGGAGGCGTCGCCGGAGGCCTACGAGCGGCTCATCCTCGATGCGCTTCTCGACGAGTCCTCCCTTTTCCCCACCAACGAGGAGGTGGAGCTGTCCTGGGCCATCCTCGACCCGATCCTCGACTTCTGGGCCGAGAAGGGCCAGCCCGAGGAGTACGAGTCCGGCACGTGGGGTCCGGCCAACGCCGACCGCATGCTGGAACGCACCGGCCGCTCCTGGCGTCGCCCCTAACGAGGAAAGGCCTCTGACATGAAGATCGAACTGCCGGACACCGACACCCGGAACATCGCCGCCAGCCTCCTCGAGGCCCGCGAGAACAACTCCCTCACCACGGGACGCGTGCTCACGCTCGTCGTGGTGGCGGCCCTCGACGACAACGTCGACCACATCATCTCCGTCACCCGCGACGCCTCCCACGAGCACCCCGCCCGTGTGCTGGTGCTGCTCACCGGCGAGGAGGACGCCGCCTCGCGTCTCGACGCCGAGGTGCGCGTCGGCGGCCACGCCGGCGCGTCGGAGATGGTCATCATGCGCATCACCGGCGAGATGGTCAACCATCTCGCGGCGGTGGTCACCCCCCTGCTGCTGCCGGACACCCCGGTGGTGGCCTGGTGGCCGACGACCGCCCCGGCGGACCCCTCGGCACACCCCGTGGGCCGCCTGGCGCAGCGCCGCATCACCAACGCCGATCACCCGGCGGGCAGCGCGGTGCTGGCGCGCCTGCGTTCCACCTACTCCCCCGGCGACTCCGACATGGTGTGGTCGAAGATCACCGCCTGGCGCGGCATCGTCGCCTCCTCCCTCGACCGGCACCCGCAGGAGGACGTCGAGGCGGTCGTGCTCACCGGCCCCGCCAACGAGCCGCAGATCGACGTCGCCGCCGGGTGGCTCGCCGACCGTCTCGGGGTGCCCGTTTCCCGCGAGGTGTGCGACCCGGGCGACGATCAGCGCCTCTTCCCCATCCGCTCCCTGCGTTTCGACCGCGCCTCCGGCCCGGTCACCGTCGAGGTGCTCGACCACCGCACGGTGCGCGTCAGCGTGCCGGGTCGCCCCGAGTCCCTCGTCGCCATGAATGAGCGTCCCGACGCCGACTGCCTCTCCGAGGAACTCCGCCATCTCGACCCCGATCTCGCCTACGCCCACGCTCTGCGCGGCCTCACCCGCGTGAAAGGAATCAATGGTCACTCTCCGACGTCCTGACACCCTGTCCACCCTCCTCGACCAGGCGGCGACCTCGCTCATCGACGTCGTCTCCTCCCTCCAGACCACCGGCGGCGGCCGCCACGGTGACGGCGTCGCCCGCCTCGTCCTCACCGGCGGCGGGGCGGGCATCGGCCTGCTCGAGCGGATCCGTGAGCTCGAGGACGCCGACTCCCGCATCGACTGGTCCCGCGTCCACGTCTTCTTCGGCGACGACCGCAACGTGCCCGTCGACCACGAGGACTCCAACGAGGGACAGGCGCGCGACGCCCTGCTCAACCACGTCGACATCCCGGAGGCCAACATCCACGGCATCGGTCTCGACGGCGGTGAGATGGAGGAGGCGGCCCGCGCCTACGAGCAGCTGATCGAAGAGCTCGCGCCGAAAGGCTTCGACATTCACCTCCTGGGCATGGGGCATGAGGGGCATATCAACACCCTCTTCCCCCACACCGACGCCGTGCGCGAGACTCAACGCCTCGTCATCGCCGTGACGGACTCCCCGAAGCCGCCCGCCGAGCGCGTCACCCTCACCCTGCCGGCCGTGCGTCGCGCAGAACAGGTGTGGCTGCTGGTCTCGGGCAAGGACAAGGCGCAGGCCGCCAAGGCCATCGTCGACCGCGCCAATTTCGAGGAGTGGCCGGCAGCCGGAGCCGAAGGCACCGCCGACACCCTCCTCTACCTCACAGACGACGCAGCTACAGCTCTCTGATCACCCGTTGGTGCCGCCGGTCGGTTGAGCCCTGCCAGAACACGATCCTGGCGGGGACCAACCGCCACAGACGCCACTCCCCTTTTGCCACATTGACACGGGCATCAGCGCTGCGGGCGGCCAGGTCGGCGGCGGTCTCCTCAGCCGAGGCCTCGACCACCCGGCCATTGAGCCGCACCGAGCGCAACAGTGGTTGCCACCAGAAAGTCAGCGCGGCCTCAGGGTGCGCCGCCAGCTGGCGGCCCTTCCTACTCGATGCGGTAGCGGCGAAGGCAAAACCGCGGGCATCGACTCCCTTGAGGATGAGCACCCGCGCATCGGGCATCCCGTCCTCCCCACCGTGGACAGGGTCATGGCATGCGGCTCGGGCACGCCCGCGTCGATGGCCTCACGCATCCAATCGAGGAAAAGGTCGATGGTGTCCTGCGCGGGGTCGTCGATAAGCTCACTGGGCGGGCGGCCGATGAGGGTGGGCAGGAAACGATTAAACGCGACAACGCCCCCCGAAGGGGGCGTCGACAAGCGGGAACCTAGCCGGCGAACGCCTGGATGAGGTTGAGCGCCACGATGCAGGCGATCCAGATGACGGCCATGAGGATGGTGTAGCGGTCGAGGTTCTTCTCCACCACGGTCGAACCGGAGAGGTTCGACTGCACGCCGCCACCGAACAGGCTCGACAGGCCGCCACCCTTGCCCTTGTGCAGCAGAACGAACACCGTCATGAGCACGGCGGTGAGCACGAGGACGATCTGGAGTGCAAGAGTCATGCCGTGCAGTCTACACCAGGTCTAGCCGGAGTTGCGCAGCGCGGTGGCGAGTCCGTTCATGGTCAGCTGGATGCCCCGGGAGACGGCCTGGCGGGCGTCGCCGGCGCGGTGGCGACGCAGCATCTCCAGCTGGATGATGTTGAGCGGCAGCAGGTAGGGGAAGCGACGTCGCACGGAGCGGGCCAAGGCCGGGTTGTCGGCGAGGAGTTCCTCGCTGCCGGTGACGGTGCTGAACATCCCGCGGGTGAGCTCGAACTCGGCGGTGATGACGCCGTGGACGCGGTCGGCGACCTCGCGGTCGTCGATGAGACGGGCGTAGAGCTCGGCGAGGTCCATGCCCGCTTTCGACATGACCTGCGCCATGTTCGACATGATGGAAGCGAAGAACGGCCAGGTCTCGTAGAGGTGGCGCAGTTCGGCGATTCTCTCCTCGCGGTCCTCCCCGTCACCGATCCACTCGTCCAGGGCGGTGCCCACACCGAACCAGCCGGGCAGCAGGACGCGCGACTGGGACCAGGCGAGCACCCACGGGATGGCGCGGAGATCCTCGACGCCCTTGGTCTGCTTGCGGGAGGTCGGCCGGGAGCCAATGTTGAGGGAGCCGATCTCGTGCAGCGGGGTGGACTGGGTGAAGTACGGGATGAAGCCGGGGTCCTCATGGACGAGCTCGGAGTACTTGCGGCGGGAGATGGCGGACAGTTCGCTCATGATCCGGGTGGCGCGGGCGCGGTCCTCCAGGTCGTCGACGGTGAGGAGGCTGGCCTCCAGCGTCGCGGAGACGAGCGCCTCGAGGTTGCGGCGGGCGGCGCGCTCGGAGCCGTACTTGGCGGAGATGATCTCACCCTGCTCGGTGATGCGCACGGATCCGTCGACGGCGCCCTGCGGCTGCGCGAGGATGGCGTCGTAGGAGGGGCCGCCACCACGGCCGACGGTGCCGCCGCGGCCGTGGAACAGGCGCAGGCGCACGCCGTACTCGCGGCCGACCTCCACCAGGTCGGTCTCCGCATCGTAGAGCGCCCAGTTGGCGGCGAAGTACCCGCCGTCCTTGTTGGAGTCGGAGTAGCCGAGCATGACCTCCTGGATGTCGCCGCGCTGGCGCAGGTAGGCACGGTAGATCGGCAGGTCCCACAGCTTGCGCAGGATGCCGGCGCCGGCCTGGAGGTCGTCGATCGTCTCGAAGAGCGGGATGATGTCGACGCTGCCGGTCGGGCCCTCGCCGTTGGCGCGGATGAGGCCGACCTCCTTGAGCAGAACCATGGGCTCAAGGATGTCGCTGACGGACTGGGCCATGGAGATGATCTGGTGCGGGATCATCTGCTCGCCGAAACGCTCGACGCTCACCGCCGCCTGGGTGATGAGGTCCAGCTCCCGCTGCGTCGCCTCGGAGAAACCACGGTAGCCGCGCGGGACGAGGGGTCGCGGGGTCTGCAGCTCGCGGACGAGGAGCTCGACCTTCTCCTCCTCGCGGAGGGTGTCGTAGTTGGGGTGGACGTGTGCGGTGGCGAAGACCTCGGTGAGGACGTTCTCGAAGCTCTCCGAGTTCTGGCGCAGGTCGATGGAGTACAGGTGGAAGCCGAAGGAGGCGATGGCCGCGCGGATGGTGCTCAGGCGGTCGTCGGCGATGATCTCGTCCTGGGAGGCGCGCAGGGAGGTGTCGATGACCTTGAGGTCGGCGTCGAACTCGGACGGGTCGATGTACGGCTCGTGCTCGCGGTGCCAGGTGCCCTCGACGGCGTCCTCCCCGATGAGGTGGGCGGTGGTGGCGAGGATGCGGCCGCGGACACCGTGGACGGCGCGGCGGTACGGCTCGTCGACACGCGAGGGGACGTCGTTGCGCCCCTTGCCGGCCAGGGCGACGAGTTCGACGGTGACCGAGGTCATGCGGTCGGAGAGGCTGAGCTCGTGCTCGAGAGCGTGGAGCTGCTGTGCGTAGTACTTGAGGACGGTCTGGGCGGCGCGGCGCGACGCATAGTCCAGGGTCGCGGCCGTGACGAAGGGGTTGCCGTCGTGGTCGCCGCCGATCCAGGAGCCGGGGCGGACGATCGCCTGGCCGTTGCTGCCCTGCAGGTCGGCACCGAAACGGTCGGTGAGGGAGTCGTGGACGTGGCGGTTGAGTGCCGGGATCTCCTTGAGCAGCGACAGAGTGTAGTAGCGCAGGCCGACCTCGATCTCGTCCTCGATGCGCGGGCGGGCCTGCCGGATGAGCGCGGTCTGCCACAGGATGGTCATCCGGCGGCGGATGTTGCGCTCCACGTCGGCGAGACGCGCCTCGGTGCGGGCGGTTTCCTCGGCGTCCAGGATGGCGTGACGCGCCAGCATGAGGTCGGTGATGTGCTTCTGCGCGTCGAAGACGGTGCGGCGGCGGGTCTCCGTCGGGTGGGCGGTGAGCACCGGGGCGACGAGCGCCGCCGACAGCGAGGTCTCGATGTCGCCCGCGCTGACGTCCGCCTCGTCGAACTTCTCCCACGTCGCCTCGAGAGTGGAATCCGGGGCCCCGCCCTCGTCGAGGATGCGCTCGCGGTTGAAGTCGTCGTGGATGTCCTCCGCGAGGTTCGCCATGAGGGCGAAGTGGCTGAACGCGCGCACCACCGGCGTCGCGCGCTCCGGGTCGATGTTCCGGAACAGGTCGACGAGCACCTCGAGGCTGGCGTTGCCCTTGGCCACCTCGAAGGCCTGCTGGCGGGCGTGTTCGACGAGGTTGAACACGTCCTCGCCCTCCTGCTCCGCGATCACCTGGCCGAGGATGCGGCCAAGGTAGCGGATGTCTTCCTGCAGATGATCGCGGACGGTCATTGAGTTCCCTTCGTCGAACGGATGCCTTCCCATCATGACGTATCGGGGACGACCATGCACACCGCTTATCGACGCAACCCCCGCCGCTGGCGCGACGGGGGTTGTGGGGCGGGGAGAAGCTAGACGACGGACGCGGCGGCGGCCGCCAGCTTGGCGAACTCCTCACCGTCGAGCGAGGCGCCACCGACGAGGCCGCCGTCGACGTCGGGCTGGCCGACGATCTCGGCGACGGAGTCGGTCTTGACGGAGCCACCGTAGAGGATGCGCATGCCGTCGGCGACGTCGTCACCGGCCAGCTCGCGGACGAGGCCACGGATGGCGGCGCAGACCTCCTGAGCGTCGGCCGCGGAGGCGACCTTGCCGGTGCCGATGGCCCACACCGGCTCGTAGGCGATGACGGTGTTGCCCAGGTCCTCGGCGGACAGGCCGGCCAGGGAGGCGCGGGTCTGCTCGACGACGTAGTCGACATGGGTGCCGGCCTCGCGGATCTCCAGCGGCTCGCCGACGCACACGATGGGGCTCATGCCGTGCTTGAGGGCGGCGGCGGCCTTCGCGGCGACGAGCTCGTCGGACTCGTTGTGGTACTCGCGACGCTCGGAGTGACCGACGACGACCCAGGTGCAGCCGAGCTTGGCGAGCATCTGCGCGGAGACCTCACCGGTGTAGGCACCGGACTCGTGCTGGGAGACGTCCTGGGCACCGTAGGTGACCTGCAGCTTGTCCCCGTCGACGAGGGTCTGCACCGAACGGATGTCGGTGAACGGGACGGTGACGGCGACGTCGACCTTCTCGTAGTAGTCCTTCGGCAGCGCGAAGTCGAGCTTCTGGACGGTGGCGATGGCCTGGTGGTGGTCCAGGTTCATCTTCCAGTTACCGGCGATGAGCGGGGTGCGTGCCATGTGGGTGGCACTCCTTTCAGGGGTGGGGGTTTAGCGGTCGAGGACGGAGACGCCCGGCAGTTCCTTGCCCTCGAGGAACTCGAGGGAGGCACCGCCACCGGTGGAGATGTGGGAGAAGCCGTCCTCGTTGAGGCCGAGCACGCGGACGGAGGCTGCGGAGTCGCCGCCGCCGACGACGGAGAAGGAGCCGTTGTTCGCGGTGGCGTCGATGATGGCCTGGGCGACGCCCTCGGTGCCCTTGGAGAAGGGCTCCATCTCGAAGACACCCATCGGGCCGTTCCAGAACACGGTCTTGGAGGTGGCGAGGACGTCGGCGAACTTCTGGACGGACTCCGGGCCGATGTCCGGGGACAGCCAGCCCTCCGGGATCTCGTCGAGGGCGACGACCTTGTGCTCGGAGTCGGCGGAGAACTCCGCGGCGGCGACGAGGTCGACCGGGAGGACGATCTTGTCACCGAAACGCTCGAGGAGATCCTTGCAGGTGTCGATCATCTCCTCCTGCAGCAGGGACTTCTGGGTGTTGTAGCCCTGGGCGTTGAGGAAGGTGTAGCACATGCCACCGCCGATGATGATCTTGTCGGCCTTGCCGGCCAGGGCCTCGATGACGCCCAGCTTGTCGGAGACCTTGGAGCCACCGAGGACGACGACGTACGGGGACTCCGGGTTGGTGGCGGTCTTCTCCAGGACGGAGATCTCCTTCTCCACCAGGTTGCCGGCGTAGGCCGGGAGGCGCTTCGCCACGTCGTAGACGGAGGCCTGGGCGCGGTGGACGACACCGAAGCCGTCGGAGACGAAGGCACCGTTGTCGGCGGCGAGGGCGGCGAGCTCATCGGCGAAGGCGCCGCGCTCGGCCTCATCCTTGGAGGTCTCGCGGGCGTCGAAACGCACGTTCTCGAGGAGGAGGACATCGCCCTCGGTGAGGCCATTGGCGCGCTCGTGGGCGTCCTCGCCGGTGACGTCGCCGGCGAGGGCGACGTACTGGCCCAGGGCCTCGGAGAGGGCCTCGGCGACCGGGGCGAGGGAGTACTTGGCGTTGACCTCGCCCTTCGGGCGGCCCAGGTGAGCCATGACGATGACCTTGGCTCCACCCTCGACGAGTGCCTTGAGGGTCGGGAGGGAGGCGGTGATGCGGCCCGCGTCGGTGATCTCACCGGCGTCGTTGAGCGGGACGTTGAAGTCGGAGCGGACGAGGATGTGGCGGCCGTCGAGGCCCTCGTCGAGCAGGTCCTGCAGGGTCTTCACGGTCATGGCTTACTCCTTGACTGGTGTCTGTGAGGGGGAGAAAAGGGCGGCTGAACAACAGAAGCGGCCCGACGTGTGCCGAGGCACACCCCGGGCCGCAGGGTCACACTCCTGCCGGTCTCAGCCGTGGGGCCGACAGGGTGCGAGGGTTCGGGATCTAGAGCTTCTCAGCGACCATCTCGGTGATGCGGAGCAGCTGGCAGGTGTAGCCCCACTCGTTGTCGTACCAGGCGACGACCTTGACCTGGTCGCCGATGACCTTGGTAAGACCGGCGTCGAAGATGGAGCCGTGGGAGTCGGTGATGATGTCGGTGGAGACGATCGGATCCTCGGTGTAGGCGAGGGTCTCACCGAACTCACCCTCCGCGGCCTCCTTGATGAAGGCGTTGACCTCCTCGACGGTGGTCTCGCGGCCGGCGGTGAAGGTCAGGTCGGTGGCGGAGCCGGTGATGGTCGGGACGCGCAGTGCGTAACCGTCCAGCTTGCCCTTCAGCTGCGGCAGGACCAGGGAGACGGCCTTGGCGGCACCGGTGGAGGTCGGGACGATGTTGACGGCGGCGGCGCGGGCGCGGCGCAGGTCCTTGTGCGGGGCGTCGTGCAGACGCTGGTCACCGGTGTAGGCGTGGATGGTGGTCATCAGGCCGCGCTCGATGCCGAGCTTCTCGTCCAGGACCTTGGCCATCGGAGCCAGGCAGTTGGTGGTGCAGGACGCGGCGGAGATGACGGTGTGGTTCTCCGGGTCGTACTCGTCGTGGTTGACACCGTAGACGAAGGTGGCGTCCTCGTTCTTCGCCGGAGCAGAGATGATGACCTTCTTGGCGCCGGCGTCGATGTGGGCCTTGGCGGCCTCGGCGTCGGTGAAGAAGCCGGTGGACTCGATGACGATGTCCACGTTGTGGGCGGCCCAGTCGAGGTTCTTCGGGTCGCGCTCGGCGGAGACGGCGATCTTCTTGCCGTCGTAGGTGATGGAGTCATCGTCGAAGGAGACCTCGCCCGGGAGCTTGCCCAGGATGGAGTCGTACTTCAGCAGGGTCGACAGGGTCTTGTTGTCGGTGAGGTCGTTGACCGCGACGATCTCGACGGCCTCGCTGCGCTCCAGGACGGCGCGGTAGAAGTTACGGCCGATGCGGCCGAAGCCGTTGATGCCTACGCGGATGGTCACAATAATCTCCTCGGGATTGAGTACACGTCTGGATGTGACCGCACTGTCCGTCATGATGACTGCGGATCACGGCCCATCACAGAGACAGTTTAGCGGCACTTTCTCCCGCTCGCAGGGGGGAAACAGACATGCTCGGACTTTCCGGGTGCCCCTGCTCCCCCGGCCACCCCACCTGTCCGGACTTTCTTGCCGAAACTCGTTGTCATCGGGCCCGACGCGGCCCCGGTGCGCCCCGCGAACCCCCGCTCCGTGGCGGGCACCGGGGGAAGAAAATATCCGGTCCACCCCCGAATGGAACAGCCCCCGCGCCTCAGGCCCCGTCGAGGATGTCGTCGGTGACGGCCTCGTTGGTGTCCGGGATACCCAGCTCCTCGGCCCGCTTGTCGGCCATGGACAGCAGACGGCGGATGCGACCGGCGACGGCGTCCTTCGTCATCTGCGGGTCGGCGAGGCGGCCCAGCTCCTCGAGGGAGGCCTGCCGGTGCTGCACGCGCAGCTGCCCGGCCTCGGCGAGGTGCTCCGGCACGTCGTCGCCGAGGATCTGCATGGCGCGCTCGACGCGGGCGGCGGCGGCGACGGCGGCCCGGGCGGAACGGCGCAGGTTCGCGTCGTCGAAGTTGGCCAGCCGGTTGGCGGTGGAGCGGACCTCGCGGCGCAGGCGCTTGTCCTCCCACTCGAGGCGGATCTGCTGCGCGCCCATGCGGGTGAGGAGCGCGCCGATGGCGTCCCCGTCGCGGATGATGACGCGGTCCGCGCCACGTGTCTCCCGGGTCTTGGCCGTGATGCCCAGGCGGCGGGCCGCACCGACGAGGGCCAGCGCCGCCTCCTGGCAGGGGCACGTCACCTCGAGCGCGGAGGAACGCCCCGGCTCGGTGAGGGTGCCCTGCGCGAGGAAGGCGCCGCGCCAGGCGGCCTCGTTGTCGGCGACGGTGCCGGAGATCACCTGCGGCGGCAGCCCAACCACCGGATGCCCGGAGCGGGTGACCAGGCCCAGGCGGCGCGCCAGGTCCTCGGTCCCCTCGGTGACCCGCAGCAGGTGCCGGGCGCTTTTCGACGCCCCGCCCGCGCTGATCGTGTGTTCGTGCACCTCGACGCCGTAGAGCTCGACAAGCGAGTCGGCGAGGCGGCGGGCGACGTCCGCGGAGTCCAGTTCGGCCTCGAGGACGAGGCGGCCGGCGATGATCTGCATCTGGCCGGCGAAGCGCAGCAGCGCCGCGGTCTCCGCGGCGCGCGCCGACTGGCGGGTCACCGCCACCCGCGTGAGTTCGTCCTTGACTCTTGCTGTCAACGCCACAGCCTCGACTGCCTTTCTCTCGTGCCCGACTTCGAAGGTCCGATCCAGTCTAGACTGCGTCGCGGAACTGAGACGTCAGGGCCGCCGACAGCTTCGACGGATCGTGGATGTTCGTGGCCCGTCCGTCGTCACCGATGGTGCGCAGGTCGGCGTACACCACCTCCGCGCCGAGACCGGCGGCGGCGCGGGCCACGAAGTCGCGTTCGGCAGTGGTGCGGATGGTGTCGGAGTCGACGAGCACCCGGTCGATGCGCAGGGACGGGGCGTGCTGGCTGAGCATGTGGATGTGCCGCTCGGAGGAGAAGCCGTGGGTCTCCCCCAGCTCGGCCGAGAGGTTGAGCACCACGACCTTGAGCGCCGCTGTGTCGTTGAGGGCCTCGACGATGCCGGGCACCAGCAGGTGCGGAATGACCGAGGAGAACCACGAGCCGGGGCCGAGCGTGACCAGGGTGGCGTTGCGGATGGCCTCCACCGCCACCGGGCTGGGCTCCGGCTGGTCCGGGATGAGGCGCACGCGACGGACGGTGCCGGGGGTGGTCGCGACGGCGACCTGTCCCCGGACCGGGCGGATGACGCGCGGGTCGTCGTCCAGTCCGGCGACCTCCGCCTCGATGTCCAGCGGCTGGTTGCACACGGGGACGACGCGGCCGTGGGAGCGGGTGAGCTCCGCGACCTTGTCCAGGGCGGCCTGGTCGCTGCCGAGCACGGTGGCCAGGCCGGCGATGAGCAGGTTGCCCACGGCATGCCCGGCGAGGGCACCCGTGCCGCCGAAGCGGTGCTGGAGGGTCTGGGCCCACAGCTGCCCGTCCGCGTCGTCGCGGGCCAGGGCGGCCAGCGCCATCCGCAGGTCTCCGGGCGGGATGATCTCCATCTCCCGACGCAGTCGGCCGGAGGAGCCGCCGTCATCGGCGACGGTGACCACGGCCGTGATCGAGGAGGGTTCGCTCAGGCGGGCAGCGACGAGGGTCTGATAGAGGCCGTGGCCGCCTCCCAGGGAGGTGATGTGCATGGGTGGTACTCCAGGGAGGGATCAGGTGGTGGCGATGTCGCGGTGCATGACGTTGACGTCGAGGTCACCGAGCTCGGACAGGCGGCGGCCGAGCTCCTCGGAGACGGCGACGGAACGGTGGTGCCCGCCGGTGCAGCCGACGGCGACGGTGATGAAGTTCTTGCCCTCGTGGCGGTAGCCGGCCAGCATCGACTCGAACATGGACACGAAGCGGTCGAGGAACTCCCCCGCCCCCTCCTGGCTGAGCACGTAGTCGCTCACCGGCTCGTCCGTGCCGCGGAAGCCGCGGAGTTCGGGCACCCAGAAGGGGTTGGGCAGGAAGCGGACGTCGACCATGAGGTCGGCGTCGCGCGGCGCGCCGTTCTTGAAGCCGAAGGACTCGATGGTGACGTGCTGGCGGTTGTGGGCCATGGTGCCGAAGGAGGCCTCGATGGCACGGCGGAGGTCATGCACCGACAGGCTCGAGGTGTCGATGATGATGTCCGCCATCTCCCTGATGGGGTTGGTGATCTCCCGCTCGCGGTCGATGCCCACCTGGAGGGTGTCGTCGTCCTGCAACGGGTGGGTGCGGCGGACGCTGTCGAAGCGGCGGATGAGCACGTCGTCGCGGGCGTCCATGAACAGCACCGTCGGGGACATGTCGCGCTCCCCCAGATCCTTGACGACGTCGGCCAGGGAACCGCCGAAGGCGCGGGTGCGTACGTCGGTGAGGAAGGCGACCTTCTCCACCGGCGGATCCTGCGCCAGCGACTGCTCGAGGAAGGGGGCGATGAGGGTGGGCGGCAGGTTCTGGGCCACGAAGAAACCCTTGTCCTCCAGCACCTTCGCCGCGGAACTGAGGCCTCCGCCGGACATGCCGGTGATGAGGACGGGGGGCGTCGAGAAGCGGGACGGCGCGGAGGGAGGCGGGGTCATGGGGCCATACTATCGCGGGTGCCGGGGTGGAGGTGGTCGAACACCGCCGCCGCCAGTTTCGGCCCGAAGCCCTTGACCTCGGCGATCTCCTCGAGGGTCGCGGCCTTGAGCTTCTTCACCGAGCCGAAGTGCCTGACCAGTTCGGTGCGGCGGGTGGCTCCGAGCCCGGGCACGCCGTCGAGTTCGGAGACCCGCATCCGCTTCGACCGCTGCTGGCGGTGGTAGGTGATGGCGAAGCGGTGGGCCTCGTCGCGGATCTGCTGCAGCAGGAACAGGCCCTGGGAGGAACGCGGGAGGATGAGCGGATCGGACTCGCCGGGCACCCAGATCTCCTCGAGGCGCTTGGCCAGGCCGATGAGGGTGACGTCGACGATACCGAGCTCGTCGAAGACCTTCTGGGCGGCGTTGACCTGCGGGAGACCGCCGTCGACGATGAACAGGTTCGGCGGGTATGCGAAGCGGCGGGCGTCGGTGGAGAACTCCTCCACCTTCTCGTCCTCGAAGGTCTGGGCCTCGGTCTCCTCGTCGGGGACGGCGAGTTTGTCCTGGTTGTGGCGCAGGAAGCGGCGGCGGGTGATCTCCGCGATGGAGGCGACGTCGTCGGAACGGCCGTCGCCGGCGGCCTCCTTCACCCGGTAGCGGCGGTAGTCGGACTTGCGCGGCAGGCCGTCCTCGAAGACGACGAGCGAGGCGACGACGTCGGTGCCCTGGATGTGGGAGATGTCGGTGCACTCGATGCGCAGCGGTGCCTCCTCTAGTCCGAGGACCTCCTGGATGTCCTGCAGCGCCGCCGAGCGGGCGGTGAGGTCGCCGACACGCTTGAGCTTGTGCTGGCGCAGCGCCTCCTGGGCGTTGCGCTCGACGGTCTCCATGAGCGCCCGCTTGTCGCCGCGCTGCGGGACGCGCAGGTCGACGGCGGACCCACGCAGCTCGGTGAGCAGGGTCTCCACCTCGGAGCGCTCGTCGGGCAGGTGCTGGACGAGGATCTCACGCGGCACCACCGCCCCCGGTTTCGGGGGCTGCGTGGAGTACTGGTCGACGCCCCGCCGCTTGACCCGGGCGGCCTCGTCGGCGGCGTCAAGAAGCGCGCGTTCGACGGCGTCGGAGTAGAACTGGATGAGGAAGTCCTGCATGAGGGCCGCGAGGGGTTCCTCGGTGCGTTCGACGACCCAGCCACGCTGGCCGCGGATGCGTCCGCCGCGGACGTGGAAGATCTGGACGGCGGCCTCGAGTTCATCGGAGGCGACGGCGATGAGGTCGGCGTCGGTGGCGTCACCGAGGACGACGGCCTGCTGCTCCATCACCTTGTTGATCGCCCCGAGGTCGTCGCGCAGGCGGGCGGCGCGCTCGAACTCGAGGTCCTCGGCCGCCTGTTCCATCTCGCGGGTGAGCTGCCGGACGACCTTGTCGGTGTGGCCCGCCATGAAGGAGACGAACCCGTCGACGATCTCCCGGTGCTCCTCCGGGGTGACGCGGCCGACACACGGCGCAGAACACTTGTCAATGTAGCCGAGCAGGCAGGGCCGGCCCAGCTTCTCGTGGCGGTTGTACACGCCCTTGGAGCAGGTCCGCACGGGGAAGACGCGCGTGAGCAGGTCGAGGGTCTCGCGCACGGCCCAGGCATGGGAGTAGGGGCCGAAGTAGCGCACGCCGCGGCGTCGGGGGCCCCGGTAGAAGAAGGCGCGCGGAATCGTCTCCCCGGTGGAGACGGCCAGCAGCGGATAGGTCTTGTCGTCGCGGTACTTGACGTTGAAGCGGGGGTCGAAACGCTTGATCCACGTGTACTCCAGCTGCAGCGCCTCGACCTCGGAGGAGACCACCGTCCACTCGACGGAGGCAGCCGTGAACACCATCTGGCGGGTGCGCGGGTGGAGGCCCGTGACGTCCTGGAAGTAGTTCGACAGCCGCGCCCGGAGGCTGTTGGCCTTGCCGACGTAGATGACGCGCCGATTCTCGTCGCGGAAACGGTAGACGCCCGGCTCCGTGGGGATGGTCCCCGGGGCCGGGCGGTACGTGGAGGGATCAGCCATGCTAGTCCTGCGGCATGTACTTGGCCTCGAGCTCACGGAACGTCGAGACGGCCTGGACCACGGCGGGCCCGTCGGAGGCCTGCATCGCCCACATGGGCACGTACTCGAACTCGGGCAGCTCCAGGCGGGCCATGCGTGCGCCCTGCGGGAAGAACAGGCCGTACGCCACGGACCACGGGTAGAAACGGGTGCCGATGATGTTGCGGATCTCCACCCCGTCCTCGTTGGCACGGACGCGCGGGCGGGTGAACGCCAGGTACGCGAGGACGGAGATGACCACGCCGACCAGGGGGAACGCCAGCTGGTCGATGAAGGAGATCGACGCGCCGGTGAACTCGAGGTCGAGGAAGTAGCCCATGAAGATGTGCACGGCCATGACCACGACGATGCAGATCCACGCCAGGCGCTTCAGCGACGGGGAACGCACTTCCAGCTCCCACGGCTTGGTGGAGGTCATCGCGTGCGGATCGAGGGCGGCGTAGTAGGCCAGCTCCTCGTCGCTGAGCTTCCGGGAGGTCTCGGGGGCGTTATTGTCACTCACGCTCAACAGTCTATCCCCCTCAGCCGCGCAGTCGACGCAGGGTGAGCGCGGCGTCGAGGGCCGCGACCATGGCCTCCGCGCCCTTGTCCTCGACGGACCCCTCGAAACCGGCGCGGTCAATGGCCTGCTGCTCGTCGTTCGTGGTGAGCACGCCGTTGCCGATCGGGGTGGATTCGTCGAGGGCGATGCGGGTCAGGCCCTCGGTGACGGAGTCGCAGACGTAGTCGAAGTGCGGGGTGCCGCCGCGGATGACACAACCCAGGGCGACGACGGCGTCGTGGGTGCGGGCGAACTGCTGGACGACGACGGGCAGCTCGAGCGCGCCCATGACGTGCGCCTCCGAGAGCTTCTCGACGCCCGCCTCCCGCGCCGCCGCCACCGCGTTGCGGCGCATCTGCTCGCAGATCTCGGTGTTCCAGCGGGCGGTGACCACCGCGACGCTCAGTCCGGAGGCGTCGAGGGCGTCCTCGAGGACCGGCAGACCTTCCTTACTCACTTCGTGTCTCCTTCGTGGGTGCGCTCCCAGGTGTCGACGGCGGGCAGGTCGTGGCCCATCCGGTCACGCTTGGTGCGCAGGTAGCGGATGTTGTCCTCGTTGGGCTCCACCGGGATGGACGTGCGGCCGGTGATGCCCACGCCGTAGCCCTCCAGCGCGGCGCACTTGGTGGGGTTGTTGGTGAGCAGCGAGAGCGTGTCGACGCCCAGGTCCCGGAGGATCTGGCCGGCGGCAGAGTACTCGCGGGCGTCGGCGGGCAGGCCCTGCTCGAGGTTGGCGTCGACGGTGTCGAGGCCCAGGTCCTGCAGGCGGTAGGCCTCCAGCTTGGCCATGAGCCCGATGCCGCGCCCCTCGTGGCCGCGCAGGTAGATGATGACGCCCCGGCCGGCCTCCTGCACCATGCGCATCGACTCGTGCAGTTGGGGGCCGCAGTCGCAGCGGCGGGAGGCGAAGACGTCGCCGGTGAGGCACTCGGAGTGGACGCGCACGAGCACGTCCTCGCCGGTGACGTCGCCGACGGTGAGAGCCACGAATTCGGTGCCGTCGATGACGTGACGGTAGCCGTACATGGCGAAGTCGCCGTACTCGGTGGGCATGCGCGTCTCGACGAGTCGCTCCACCTGGGACTCCGTGCGACGGCGGTGGTCGATGAGCTGCTCGATGGAGATCATCGTCAGGCCGTGGGTGTCGGCGAAGCGCCGCAGCTCCGGGCCGCGGGCCATGTCGGTGGGATCGTCCTCGGAGACGATCTCGCACAGTACACCGGCGGGGCGCAGACCGGCCATGCGGGCCAGGTCGACGGCGGCCTCGGTGTGACCGTCACGGGCCAGCACTCCCCCTTCGACGGCCCGCAGCGGGACGACGTGGCCGGGGCGGGTGAAGTCGTGGCGGGTGGTCGTCGGGTTGGCCAGGCGCTGGATGGTCTCGCAGCGGGAGGTCGCGGAGATGCCGGTGGTGCCGGTGTTCGCGTCGACGGTGACGGTGTAGGCGGTGTGGCGGGCGTCCTCGTTCCGGGCCACCATCGGCGGCAGGTCGAGGCGGTCGCAGTCCGCGTTGGTCAGCGGGGCGCAGATGTAGCCGGAGCTGTAGCGCACCATGAAGGCCACGAGCTCCGGGGTGGCCAGTTCGGCGGCGAAGATGAGGTCGCCCTCGTTCTCGCGGTCCTCATCGTCCACGACGACGACCATCTTGCCGGCGGCGATGTCGGCGATGGCGTCCTCGACGGTGTCGAGGCGCAGGCGGTCGTTGTCCACAGAATCGTCAGTCACGCCAGTAGACATTAGCGTTCCGGGGTGGCAGGCTGAGCGTCGGCCCTGCCGCCGAGCATCTTCTCGACGTACTTGGCCAGCACGTCGACCTCGATGTTGACCACCGAACCCTCGACGAGTTCGCCGTGGGTCGTCTCGGCCAGGGTCGTCGGGATGAGGGACACCTCGAAGTAGTCCTCCCCCACCGCGGAGACGGTCAGGGAGGTGCCGTTGACGGCGATGGAACCCTTTTCGACGACGTAGCGCGCCAGGGCCGCGTCAAGCGAGAAACGCAGCACGTCCCAGTGCTCGGAGGAGGTGCGGCTGAGGAGGCGCGAGGTGCCGTCGACGTGGCCCTGCATGATGTGTCCGCCGAGGCGCGCGCCCGCAGCCAGGGCCCGCTCGAGGTTGACGCGGGAGCCGACCTCCAGCTGCCCCAGGCCGGTGCGGTCGAGGGACTCCTGCATGACGTCGGCGGTGAACCACTCGTCCGTGTGCTCGACGACGGTGAGGCACACGCCGTTGACGGCGATGGAGTCACCGAAGGAGACGTCGCTGAGCACCTTCCCCGCGCCGATCGTCAGTCGGAGGGCGTCACCCTGCGGCTCGAGCTTGTCGACGCGGCCGATCTCCTCCACCAGTCCTGTGAACAACTGTTCAGTCCTTTCGGGTCATCTCTAGTAGCACGTCATCGCCCAGCCGGGTGATGCGCGGGGTGCCGAAACGCACGGCATCGGTGATGGTCAAGCCCACGGCCCCGGCGAGGACACCGCGGCCCTGTCCGAGCAGGGTCGGCGCGATGTACGCCTGGATGTGGTCGACCAGTCCGGCCTCGAGGAAGCCGGAGGCCAGCTGGGCCCCGCCCTCGACGAGGACGTCGCGGGCGCCTGTCTCCCACAACTGCCACAGGGCGTCGGGAATTCCCCGGTACTGCTCAAAACCGAGTCGGTGCAGGTTGGGGGCGTGGCCGGCGAGGGATCGTCCGCCGATGACCACGCGCCGGGGCTGGTTGGGCAGCTCCCGGTCGCCGTCGCGGGCGGTGAGCGAGGGGTTGTCGGCGATGGCGGTGCCGGTGCCGACGATGATGGCGTCGCGCTTCGTCCGGTCCCGGTGGACGTGCCGGCGGGCCGTCTCACCGGTGATCCACTGGCTCGACCCGTCGAGGGCGGCCGTGAAACCGTCCAGGGTCTGCGCGAACTTGAGGGTCACCGAGGGCCGGTTACGGTGGACCGACGTCAGCCACGGGATGAGCGCGTCCACCTCATGGTTGAGGCACTCGGCGTTGACGCCGTTCTCCCTCAGGAAGTCCGCACCGCCGGTGGCCACCGGATTGGGGTCCGGCTGACAGTAGTAGACGGTGTCGATCCCGGCGTCGAGAAGCGCCTGCGAGCAGGGGCCGGTCCGGCCCTGGTGATGGCACGGCTCGAGGGTGACCACGGCCGTGCCGCCCGCGGCCCGCTCCCCCGCCTCACGCAGGGCCATGACCTCGGCGTGAGGGCCTCCAGCGGGCTGGGTCGCGCCCTGGCCGACGAGCTCGCCGGTGCGGTCGAGGATCGCAGCCCCGACCGGCGGGTTGGGGCTGGTGTGCCCGCGCACGCCCTCCCCGCGTCCGAGGGCGGCGGCGAGGGCGCGGCCGATGTCCTCCATGATCGTCGACCGTCCTAGACGGTGGCCAGACGGCGCAGATTGTCGACGGCCTCCGCCGGGTCCTCCTTGCCGTACACGGCGGAACCCGCGACGTAGGCGTCGCAGCCGGCCTCGGCGGCCTGCGCGATGGTCTTCTCGGAAATGCCGCCGTCGATCTCGATGAGGGTGGTCAGCCGGTTGTTGTCGATAGCCTCGCGCAGGGTGCGGACCTTCTCCAGCTGGTCCGGCATGAAGGACTGGCCGCCGAAACCCGGCTCGACGGACATGACGAGCACGAGATCGAAGAAACGCAGGTCCGCCAGGTAAGGCTCGATCGGGGTGCCCGGCTTGAGGGAGAACCCGGCCTTCACACCCTTCGACTTGATGTGCTTGGCCAGTGCGACGTGGTCGGCGGTGGCCTCGACGTGGAAGATGACGCAGTCCGCGCCGGCGTCGATGTAGTGGTCGACCCAGTCCTCCGGGTTCTCGATCATCAGGTGCACGTCGAGGTGCTGATCGGTGATCCGGTCCACCGTCTTCGTGATGTCCGGACCGAAGGAGAGATTCGGGACGAAGTGTCCGTCCATAATGTCCACGTGGATCCAGTCCGCGTTCGCCACGGCGCGGACCTCCTCGCCGAGCTTCGAGAAATCAGCCGCGAGAATGCTGGGTGCGATGATCGGAGATGCCATGGCAACGAGTGTACGCGGGTGGCGTGAGGGGGCGGAAAAGCCTGGTCAGCTGTCCCCGCTCGCCCTCCGCCGCCGCCGGCGCCGGACCACCGCCACCACTACGGCGATGACGGCACCGAGCACGACGAGCCACGGCAGCAGACCGACGAGCACGATGACCATCGTCTCCAGGGAGGTGAGGAAGGCCTGCCAGGACCGCTCGACCACGTTCGGCGGAAGGTAACCGTCGTCGTCGACGCTGAAGGTCACCGTGAGGGTCGACATGCCCACCTGGTCCTGCAGGTGGTCGAGCTGCGCGGTGAGCGAATCGAGCTCCCCCTGCCGCTGGGTGAGCATTTCCTCGGCGCGGACCAGGTCCTCGACGGAGTCGGCCCCGGTCATGAGCTCGGTGAGCCGGTCGATGGACGTCTGCAGCGCGTCCCGACGGGCCTGGAGGTCGACGCGTTCCTGCGTGACGTCCGTGGCCTGCGTCGACTGGGCGACCACCTCCCCGAAATCCGCCAGGGCGTCGACGACCGCCTCGTACCTCTCCGCCGGGACCCGCGCCGTCACCACCGCGCGCGGCTGGTCACCCCGCGTGCCGGTCTCGGAGAACTCGATCCGCCCGCCCTCCTCGCGGACGGCCGCGGCGAAATCCGCCGCCGCGGACACCGGCTCCCCCGTCCGCACCGAGGCGATGCCGGTGGTGATGACATCGTTGCTTATCGACGCCCCGTCGTCCCCCGCCGGCCCCGCCGGTTCCGCCTGCCCGACGGCCCGCTCACCGGGGCTGACGTACGTCTCATGGAAGGAGTCGGAGCCGCAGGCGCTGACGAACAGTGCCAGCGCGACCGCGACGAGAACACCCCTGATCGCTTTCATGGCCCCACTCTATCGGGGAACCGCAGCCCGACGACGTTACCTGATGCGGGTGACACGGGGCGTCGGGAAGCGGCAGGTTATCCACAGGCCCGGCCGGAGGGCCGGGTTATCCACAGAAACCGTGAGACGCCGGAGCGCGGGGTGGCGAAAGGTGGTGGGGTGAGGGCATGACCTACCGGACACTGACCATGACCCTCACCGGGGCGGAACGCCCGTTCGTGCGCTCCCTGACCTTCCGCGACGACATGACGGGCGACGAGCTGCTCGACCGCCTGTGCCTCGCGCTCGGCCGCTACCCCACCCCGGACGCGCTGTTCCGGGTCGGCGACACCTATCACGCGCGCCACGCCTACCACTTCGACCATCCCGACCTCCACGACGAGATCATCACCGGGCCGCTGCCGGAGGAGCTGTACGGGATCGACTTCCTCCTCCACCGCACCGACGGCTGGATCTTCCGCCTCGACATCGTCGACGAGCATTCCCCTCACTGGGCGCGTGACGGTGAGCAGCCGCCGGTCATCCTCCGCGACACCACACCGCTGCTGCCCGGCCCGAAACTGCGCCTGCCCGAGTTCAACGCGCTGACCCTCGCCCACGACGACCGCCCGCTCCCGCCGGATCTCGAGCGGATGATCGTCGTCGACGCCCTCGAGGGGCTGCTGACCCCGGAGGTCGCCGACGTGGAAGCCGCGATGGAGCTCTACACCGTCCTCCGCGCGGAGGGCCGGCAGGCGGAGCTGGCCGCCCACCACCGCTTCCTCTCCGGGCTCCCCGACCGGGAGATTCTCTTCGACCTGCTGCGCCGGGCCACCTCCGACAAGCCCCCGCGGGTGACCAAGTCCGGGTACCTGCCGGTGGGGGTGGTCCGCGACCTCGTCGACACGTACCCCGCCCTCTACCCCGTCCCGCAGCGCAGGAACAGCCACTACGCCTACGGCCCGATCATCGGCACCGCCCGGGAGGCGACCACTCTCACCAGCGTGCTCGAGGTCGGCGCCGAGGCGGGCCTGCTCATCGTGGAACCGGGCGAGAGCCTCCGCGCCACGGACCTCGGTCGGACCCTGCTCACCGGGGATGGAGACACCTACCCGGACCTCCAGGCCCGCCTCCTCCGGGCCTGGATCGGCCGGCCCGTCGCGCAGGTCCCCACGGACCCGGGCGGTCGACGCCTGACCTTCCGCGAGTACCTCGACCGGCAGCGTCCGACGGACCGGGAGATCGACGCGGACACCTACGGCCGGGTGCAGGCCCAGCACCGCCGCCCGCGGCCGGCACCCCTGCCCGTGGAGCGGGACATCCCGTTCTGAACCCGGATGGGGCAAGATGTGAGGTCGCAGAAACTTTCTCCCCTCCCCGGAAGGATCGCCCCGCCGTGACCACCCCGCTCGTCCACACCGCCGACCACGCCGAGGGCCGGGTCCGCGCGATCAAGCTGGACAACCACGCCAAGCGCAACAAACTCGATATCGCCATGTGCGACGCCATCGAGGAGGCCATGCTGGCCGCCGTGGAGGACGGGGCGCGGGTGGTGCTCCTCCACGGCGACGGCACCGTCTTCTCCGCGGGGGCCGATCTCTCCGGCGACGTCTACGCCGGCGGCTTCTACCCGCGTCTGCTGCAGATGCTGGGCACCATCCAGACCCTGCCCATCCCGGTCGTCGCCTGGATCAACGGCCCCGCCATCGGGGCCGGCACCCAACTGTCCATGGCCTGTGACCTGCGCGTGGTCAACGACACCGCGCTGTTCCGCGTCCCCATCGTCGACGTGGCCATCGCGCTCGACGAGGTGACGATCCGCACCCTCGAGCACCTCGTCGGCGGGTCCGTGGCCCGCGCCATGCTGTTCACCGGGGCGGCCCTGTCCGCCGAGGACGCCGTCCGCTCCGGCTACGCGGTGCAGGCCGGCGGCTTCGACGACGCCCTCGCCCTGGCCGAGCTCGTCGCGTCGAAGGCCCCGCTGACCCTGCGCCACCTCAAGTACGAGTTCGCCCACACCTCGCACTCCCCCTACACCGAGGAGCAGCGCCGGGAGGCGGCCGCCGCCGCCTGGCACTCCGCGGACGTCGCGGAGTCGCGTGCCGCCCGCGCCGAGAAGCGCACGCCGACGTTCACCGGCCGCTGACCCGATGTCGATGTCCCGTCGCGTCCTCCTCGGTGCCGCCCTCGTGGTGGCGCTTCTCGGGGCGCAGCTGGCGCTGCTCGCCTGGGAGCGCAGCGACCCGGAACAGTTCGGCGTCCGGGACCGCATCCCCACCACCCCGTCCACGTCATACACCCCGGCACCCACCGACGAGGTGGAGATCCTCTCCGCCCGCCCCGACTACCGGGAGCTGCGCCACCGCGTCGAGGACATGCGGGACCGCTACCGGGAGGAACCCGCCACCACCGACGAGGACTACCACCGGACCTTCCTCTACCTGCTCGCCGACCAGCTCGGGGCGATGCGCTTCGAGGCGAATCGGGGCGGCACCGCGCGCCAACACGAGCGGACGCTGCGCGAACGGCGGGAGAAGATCGAGGAGCTGGAACGCCGCTACCTCAACAGCGAGCCCCTGGGCAGCGGGATGCGCATCCACCGCCCGGACGGCACCGTCTTCGAGCACGACGGCCGCCCGCACACCGCGGGCTGACCGCCGGGAACTACTGCGCCTGCCCGGCCTTGCGCAGCACCGCGAAGAACATGGCGTCGGTGCCGTGGCGGTGGGGCCACATCTGCACGCTCCGGTGCGAACCGACGTCCTCCATCGGGGCCACGAGGCCGTGGGCGTCGAGTTCCTCGGCACCGAGCTCCGCGACCGCCCGGTCGACGACGGCCCGGGTCTCCCGCAGATCCGGCGAACACGTCGAATAGACGACGACACCCCCGGGCCGCACC
This sequence comes from Corynebacterium pollutisoli, assembly GCF_900177745.1. Classification (GTDB taxonomy): domain Bacteria; phylum Actinomycetota; class Actinomycetes; order Mycobacteriales; family Mycobacteriaceae; genus Corynebacterium; species Corynebacterium pollutisoli. The sequence continues at coordinate 168,877 of NZ_FXAR01000006.1, forward strand.
AGTTCCAGGGCGGAGGCCAGCAGCTCGTACTGCAACGGCGCCAGGCCGGCGATGTCACCCTCGGCCTTGCGCCAGCGGGCCTCCGGGCGGCGCCGCAGGGCGCCGAGGCCGGAGCAGGGGGCGTCGACGAGCACGCGGTCGTAGCCGGGGGTCAGCCCCGGGGAACGGCCGTCGGCCACGTGGACGGTGACGGGCAGGTCACGGGTGGTCTTCTCGACGAGCTTGGCGCGGTGCGGGGAAACCTCGACGGCGTCGACGTGGGCGGCGTCGATACGCGCGAGGGCGCCCATGAGCGCGGCCTTGCCGCCGGGGCCGGCACACAGGTCGAGCCAGCGGCCGCCGTCCGGCCCGTCGAGGGGGGCCTCGACGACGGCGCGGGCGATGAGCTGCGAGCCCTCGTCCTGCACGGCGGCCAGCCCCTCACGGACGGGCTCGAGGTCACCGGGGTCGCCGGAGGCGAGGTGCACGGCATAGGGTGAGTAGGTGCCCTCCTCACCGCCGGTCATGAGCGCGAGCTCCTCCGCGGAGATCTCACCGGGGCGGGCGACGAGGTGGACGGTGGGGCGCTCGGAGTCGGCCCCGAGGGCCGCGTCGAGGTCGCCGAGGCCGAGGACCCGGGAGAACGACTGCGCGATCCACTCCGGGTGCGCGTTGCGGAACGCGGCGGCCGCGATCTCCCCGGGCGGGGTGAGCTTCTCGATCCACGCCGCGGGCTTCGTCCGCGAGATGGTGCGCATGATGCCGTTGGCGAAACCCTTGGCCTTCTCCTGCCCGGCCGCCTCCACCAGACGCACCGTCGTGTCGACCGCGGCGTGCGGCTCCACCCGCGTGTACAGCAGCTGGTAGGCGCCGAGGCGCAGCGCATCGAGCACCTCCGGGGCGATCTGGTCGAGCCCGCGGGAGGAGCACTCCGCGATGACCGCGTCGAGCACCCCGAGGGTGCGCAGCGTGCCGTAGGTGATCTCCGTGGTGAACGCCGCATCCCGGTCGGTGATGTTCCGCTCGCGTAACATGCGCGGCAGGATGAGGTTGGCGTAGGCGTCGTCCTCCCGGACACGGGTGAGCACGTCAAAGGCCAGCAGACGCGGCTTATCGACGCCCGCCGTGTTCCGCCGGGGCTTCTGCGACTTCTGCGACTTCTGGGGCTTCTGCGCCCTCTGCTTCGGGGCCTGCTTCGCCGGCTCCTGTCGGCTGGACCTGGCGCGGGACCGGAATCCTCCGCTCATTCGAAGCTCACCTTCTCCCCTGCCTGGAGGGCCGCGTTGCCGCGGGCCCAGTCGGCGGCGTTCATCATCTTCTTGCCCGGCGGTTGCGCCTGCCCGAGGACGACCGCCCCGGTGCCGGTGCCGACGAGCACCTCGTTCTTGCGCACCTCGATCTCGCCGGGGGCCAGGTCGGCGTCGGCTCCGAGGGTGACGGGGCCGACCTTGACGCGGTCGTCGGCAAGCATCGTCCACGCGCCGGGCCCCGGGGTGTGCGCCCGGATGTGGCGGTCGACGGCGAAGTCGGGCTGCGACCAGTCGACGCGCGCGTCCTCGGTGGTGATCTTGGGGGCGTAGGTCGCCTCACCGGTCTGCGGCTGCGGGACCAGCGCCCCGGCCGCGAGGCCGTCCATGGTGGCGGTGAGCAGATCCGCACCGGAGTAGGCGAGGCGGGTGAGCAGGTCGTCGGCGGTGTCGGTGCCGCGGATCTCCTCGGTGACCGTGCCCAGGACCGGGCCGGTGTCGAGGCCCTCCTCGATGCGGAAGGTGGCGGCACCGGTGATGTCGTCGCCCGCGCGGATGGCGGCCTGCACCGGAGCAGCACCCCGCCACGCCGGGAGCAGGGAGAAGTGCAGGTTGATCCAGCCGTGGGTGGGCAGGTCGAGCAGATCGGCGGGGATGAGGTTGCCGTAGGCGACGACCGGGATGGCGTCGGGGGCCAGCTCGGCGAGGCGGGCGCGAATGGCGGCGCCGTCCTCCGTGCCGTCCTTGAGCGTGGTCGGGGTGAGCACCTCGATGCCGTGCTCGCGCGCCAGGGCGCTCACGGGCGAGGGATGCAGGGTGCGGCCGCGGCCCCGACGGGCGTCGGGACGCGTGAGCACCGCGACGACCTCATGATCCGAGGCCAGCAGCCTCTCCAGGGCGACGACAGCGGGTTCCGGGGTACCGGCGAAAATCAGGCGCATGCCTCTCCTTTACTTGTTGAACCACTCGGAGGTACGGATGGTGGCCATCGCTTCCTTGCGCAGCTCCGGGGTGAGCCGCCGGAGGAAGAGCACGCCGTCCAGATGGTCGGTCTCGTGCTGGATGCAGCGGGCCATGAGCCCGGAGGCGACCATGGCGAGCGGATTACCGTCGACGTCGACGCCGGTGACGCGCACCGTCTCGTGGCGCTGCGTGTCGGCGGAGACGTCCGGGATGGACAAGCAGCCCTCCGGCCCCAGCTGCATCTCCTCGCCGACGGGCTCCCACACGGGGTTGATGATGTGGCCGCGCAGGCCGTCCTCGATGTGGCTGCAGTCGTAGACGAAGACGCGGCGGGTCAGGCCGATCTGGTTGGCGGCCAGGCCGACGCCGCCGGCCTCGTCCATCGTCTCGAGCATGTCCTCGACGAGGACACGCAGGGAATCATCGAACTCGGTGATCTCGTCCGACCGGGTCGTCAGGACGGGATCACCGAACAGGCGGATCTCGCGGAGTGTCATGGGGAACAGTCTACGTCCCCGTCATCAGCCGATATGGACGGGATCAACCTGGATCCGCAGCGGCAGGTCCTCCCGCCGCCCGGCCTTGGCCACCACCGCCGCCCGCAGGGAACGCCCCAGGCCGGAGCGGGGCCCCAGCGGGGCGCGCAGGAGGAGCCGCTGGGGCGGGCCGTGCTTCGCCTCGTCGTAGTCGCCGGGCAGGGTGACACCCGGGGGCAGGTCAACGGGCCCGAGAACCTCGACACCCGGGGGCAGGTCCGCGTGCTCCCGGAAGGCGTCGAGGGCGGCGTTCGCCCCGTCGACGGCGGCCATGTGGACGGCCGGGGGAAAGCCGACGTCCCGCCGCTGGGCGAGTTCCCGCGCCGCCGCGCCCACCATGTCCCAGCGGATGAAGGACTGCACCACCGGCAGACCCGGGTCGGCGACAACGACCACCTCCCCGCTCCGGAACGCGGGCGCGACGAGGGTGGCCACCGCCGCCCACTTCGCCAGGGTGTCCTCGGTGGCCCGCAGGTCCTGGCGCCCGAGCAGCGCCCACGTGTCGAGCAGCACGCCGGCCCCGTAGGTCGCCCGGGGTTCCGCACCGGGCGTGGCCACGACGAGGGCCTTCCCCTGCGGCACGGTGTCGAGCACCCGGTTCCCGCCCGAGGTGATCACCCGCACCCCCGGGAAGGCGCGGCCCAGCTCTTCGGCGGTGCGGTCGGCGCCGAGGACGACGGCGCGCAACTTCACCGAACCGCATTCCCCGCAGCGGTGGCGGGCGTCGGGGGCGCCGCACCAGCGGCAGGTGGGCACGCCGGCGTCGGTGCCCGCGGGCAGGCCGAGCGGACCGTTGCACTGCCGGCAGCGGGCGGGGGCGCGGCAGGAACCACAGGCCAGAGTGGGTACGTAGCCCTTGCGGGGCACCTGCACCAGGGCGGGTTCGCCACGGTCGAGCGCCCCGCGCAACGCCTCGAAGGCGATCTTCGGCAGCCGCGCGGAGGCCGCCAGGGGGTCGCGTTCCAGCTCGAAGTCGGAGTCGCCGACGGCCCGGATGAGCGGCGCTTTCCGACGCACCGTCTCCCGCGCCGCCACCAGTCCGTGCGCCCATCCCGATTCGACGAGGAGCTGGGCCTCCGCCGAACGCGTGTGCCCGGCGAGGATGAGGGAGCAGCCCTCCTGGGCGCTGCGGGTGGTGAGCACCTCCCGCGCGTGGACGTAGGGGGCACGGGGGTCGACGAGGTTGTCGTCGCCGTCGTGGAGGATGACCGCCAGACGCAGGTCCTCCACCGGAGCGAACGCCGCCGAGCGCGTGCCGATGACCAGGCGTCCCTGCCCCGCCAGCACCGACAGGAATCGCCGGTAGCGGGCCTGCGGGCCCTGCGCCGCAGTGAGTACGGTGATCTGCTTGGCTCCCACCAGCTCCCGCAGCGCCGCCTCCAGCGTATCGACGTCCCGCTGGTCCGGCACCACGATGAGCGCCCCGCCGCCGTCGATGACCACCTTCACCGCCAGGGCGGCCAGGGCGTCGGCCCACGAATCCCCGGGCGCGATCTGCCACACCGCCCGCGCCGTCTGCCCGGCCAGCACCGCGTCGACGAAGGACTGCCCGTACTCGTAGGCGGCCCACGCCGACAGGTCCGGCTCCCCCGCCTCCCCCAGATCCTCCCACGGGACGGACACGTCGGCCTCCTCCGCGCGGGCGTGCCGGGACGGCACGGCCGCGCGGACGAGATCGGAACGATTGCCGGCATAGCGGTCGGCGAGGGCGTCGATAAGCGCGGCCGTCCGGGGCGGGTAGACGACATCCGGGGAGATGATCCGCTCGATCCAGCTGAGCTGCCCCTCATGATCCGTGTGCGCGACACGCTCCAGCAGCAGCGCGTCGACGAGGCGACCGGCGAAGCGGATGCGCACCCGCACGCCCGGCTGGGCGATGGCGTCAAGATCCGCGGGCACCCGGTAGTCGAAGGGACGGTCGAGGTGCGCCAGGCCCAGTAACGGCAGAACCCGCGCCACCGGCAGGTGCTCTGCGGGGACGCGGGGGGAGGCCATGCCGACCACTCTAGCCGTCGATCGCGGCCTTGAGCTGGTCCACCCGGTTGGTGCGCTCCCACGGCAGATCCAGGTCGAGGCGACCGAAATGACCGTAGGCGGCGGTCTGACGGTAGATCGGCTGCAGCAGGTCGAGCTCGCGGATGATCGCGGCCGGACGCAGGTCGAAGACCTCCTCGACGGCACCCTGGATGTCGGCGTCCGTCAGACCCTGCGCGGCGGTGCCGAACGTCTCCACGTACAGGCCCACCGGCTTCGCGCGGCCGATGGCGTAGGCCACCTGGACCTCGACGCGCTCGGCCAGACCGGCGGCGACGATGTTCTTCGCCACCCAGCGCATGGCGTACGCGGCGGAACGGTCCACCTTCGACGGATCCTTGCCGGAGAACGCGCCGCCGCCGTGGCGGGCCATGCCGCCGTACGTGTCGACGATGATCTTGCGGCCCGTCAGACCCGCATCACCCATCGGGCCGCCGAGAATGAAGGACCCGGAGGGGTTGACGAGGAGGGTGAGCTCGTCGTCGACCATGTCGGTGATCCCCGCGTCGGCGACGACCCAGTCGAGGACGTGCTCGCGCAGCTGCTCCGCCAGCCACTCCTGGGACACGTCGCGGTCGTGCTGCGTGGAGATGACCACCGTGTCGAGGCGGACCGGTCGGTCCTGCTCGTCGTACGCGAACGTCACCTGGGTCTTGCCGTCCGGGCGCAGATGCGGGACGATGCCCTCCTTGCGCACCTGGGTGAGGCGGCGCGCGAGACGGTGCGCCAGCGCGATCGGCAGCGGCATGAACTCCGCGGTCTCGTTGCTGGCGTAACCGAACATGAGGCCCTGGTCGCCGGCGCCCGCGCGGTCGTCCTCGTCGATCTCCTCGCCCTCGAGGATGGAACGAACCTCGTGGGAGGTGTCCACGCCGTGGCCGATCTCCGGGGACTGCTCACCGATGGCGATGTTGACGCCGCAGGTCGTACCGTCGAAACCCACCTCGGAGGAGGTGAAACCGATGTCGACGAGGGTCTTGCGCACCAGCTGCGGGATCTCCACGTAACCGGAGGTGCGCACCTCACCGACCACGTGCACCTGGCCGGTGGTCACCAGCGTCTCCACGGCGACACGCGCCGACGGATCCTGCTCGAGCATGGCGTCGAGAATCGTGTCGGAGATGGCGTCGCAGATCTTGTCCGGATGCCCCTCGGTGACGGACTCGCTGGTGAACAGACGGATGGTGGCGGGCTTGTCGAAGGCCACCTGCGTGGTGGCGGGATTCTCAGTCACGGGCTGATCCTTGTCGGCGTTAATCAATGATACGACCGCCCAATATAGACCAAGCTGTCTGTGTCGGTCAATTGCGCAGCTTATCGACGCCCGCCAGAATCCGCGCCGCCACCACATGCTTCGACCCGTCCGGAACCTCCTCGACACTGCCGTCCGCCCCGAGCAGCCACCCCTGATTCCGGGCCTGCCCGAACACCTTGCCCTCCCCCACCTCGTTCGCCATGAGCAGGTCACAGCCCTTGCGCCGCAGCTTCGCCTGCGCGAACTCGAGGGCGGAGGTGTCGGCGTCGCCCGTCTCGGCGGCGAACCCGACAATCGTCGTGCCGACCGGGACCGCGCCCTGCCGCCGCTGTTCGACGGTGGTGGCCAGAATGTCCGGATTCTCGACCAGCTCCACCGTCATCAGCGCCGCATCATCCTGCCCCTTCTTCATCTTCGCCCCCGCCTCGCTCACCGGGCGGAAATCGGCGACGGCCGCCGCCATGATGATGACATCCTGTTCGGGGGCCCGCTTCTCGACAACCCCCGCCATCTCCCGCGCACTCGTCACCCGGTGAATACGCGCCCCCGAAGGGGTCGGCAGATCGTCGGTGGCACCGGCGACGATGGTGACCTCCGCGCCGCGGTGCGCCGCGATCTCCGCCAGGGCGAACCCCTGCCGCCCCGAAGAGCGGTTGCCCAGGAAACGCACCGGATCGAGGTTCTCCTGCGTGCCGCCCGCGGTGATGAGCACCTTCCGGCCCCGCCAGTCGGGCGTGAGGTCCGCCCCGTCGAGGACCGCGCGGACGAGCTCCGCGATCTGGTCCGGCTCCGGCAGGCGGCCGGGGCCGGTGTCCTTGCCGGTGAGACGTCCGTGGGCGGGTTCGAGGACGATGACGCCCCGCTCCCGCAGGGTCGCCACGTTCGCCTGGGTGGCCGGGTTCCACCACATCTCCGTGTGCATCGCCGGGACGACGATGACCGGGCACGTCGCCACGAGCACCGTCGCCGTGAGCAGGTCATCCGCCCGGCCGGCCACCAGGCGGGCCATGACGTCGGCGGTCGCGGGGGCGATGACGACGGCGTCCGCCTCCTGGCCGACCCGCACGTGCTGCACCTCGTCGACCGCGTCGAAGACGGTGGTGGACACCGGATGGCCGCTGAGGGCCTCGAAAGTGGCGGCCCCGACGAAATTGAGGGCGCTCGGGGTGGGCACGACGCGTACGTCATCCCCCGCCTCCTTGAGGTCCCGCACCAGGTGACACGCCTTGTAGGCGGCGATTCCCCCGGACACTCCGACGACGATGCGACGCGGCTGATTCTCACTCATGGATCCGACTCTACGTCAAGGGCGGGGTTCGGCGGGACGGCCGTTTCTGTGGATGGTTGGGGGTTATCCACAGGCCGGGTTGGTTGCTTATCGACGCCCGCGTGATTGCCGTTTAGTGTCCGGGGCATGGACGTGGTGGAGATGATCGAGGCCCTGGGGGATCAGGGTGTGCAGACGCTGGAGGCTGTCGCCTCCGGACGTCTGCCACGCGATACGGTCTCCCGTCTCCTCGGTTCCTCCACCGCCGGGACGTGGGTGAAGATGGCCGGGAAGTACTACGGGCCCACCCGGTACAAGAAGTTGCAGGCCGCGGCGCGGGAAGCGGGTCGGGGGTTGTCGATCACCTCCCTGGAACGCATCGAGAAGCACCTGCGGTCGCTGCTGCGCGGTGCGTCGGTGACGGTGGAGGAACTCCGGGTGGACCTGTGCGGCCTGCGGGGCACGGTCGATGAGATTGATCGGGCGGCCGCCGCCCGGGTCCGTGAACACAACCGCACGGTCAAGGATGCGGCGGCGAAGGCCTACGGCAAACGCGCCCTACGCGGGGGTAAGAACACCGACGCCCTCGGCATGCGCACCCTGACACTCACTCTGCCGGAACGCCAGATCTCCCACATCATCGCCACCCT
>NZ_FXAR01000009.1 GCF_900177745.1 Corynebacterium pollutisoli
GGCACGGTGGGTGAGATTGATCGGGCGGCCGCCGCCCGGGTGCGTGACCACAACCGCACGGTCAAGGATGCGGCGGCGAAGGCCTACGGCAAACGAGCCCTACGCGGGGGTAAGAACACCGACGCCCTCGGCATGCGCACCCTGACCCTCACTCTGCCGGAACGCCAGATCTCCCACATCATCGCCACCCTGCTGCCTGCCGCGGACCAGGCCCGGGCCGCGGATCCCCGCCTGGGGTACGAACCGGCGATGGCTGATGCCGCCTACCAGCACCTCACAAGTGGTGTGGCAGGCGGTTCAACCCCGCCGGTGGTGCCGCTGGTGGTCATGGCACTACCCGACTACGCGGCTGTGCTGCGCCAGGAAGGCGATGAGACGGTGTTCGCCCTGACTGATGGCACCACGGTCACGGGCAAGGAGCTGGTGGAGCATGAGATGGCCTCCCACGGCCTGGTCGGTGTCTACGACCCGGTCGACGGTGGGGTCAACCTCTACCGGGATCAACGCTGCGCGAGCTTCAAGCAGCGGATGTTGTTGGCGGCGGAGACGATCCTGTGCCCCACACCGGGGTGTACGACACCGGCCGATCAGTGCCAGGTACACCACCTGACCCCCTGGAAACACGGCGGGGAAACGAACCTGGACAACCTCACGATGGCGTGTCGGGTACACAACGCCCGCAACGACGACGATCCCGACACCCCACCGAGGCACGGCCGGCTGGCACGAGAACCCGGCGGAGTGGTCCACCACCCACCCGACGGCGGACCACCGAGAACCAACACCCACCCAATCCGGACACTCTCCGCGATGGGGCTGCTCGCCGACGCCTAGAAAAGGGTCTCGGTGAGGATCGGGGCGGTCAGCTCGATCTGCCAGTCGCGGGCCTCGTGCGCGCGGAGCAGATCCGGCACCTCCAGCGTGGAGCGGACCTCCCGGCCGGCGGTCGCCGCCCAGGCGACGGCGCGCAGGGTGGCGGGCCTGAGGATGTTCTCGGTGGGGATCTCCACCTCGGCGGAGAGGTCGTCGATGAGCTCGCGGGCCGTCGAGAAGCGTTCGTAGGACTCCGGGTACTCGTTGGCCCACGCCTGACGCGACGGCAGGCCCCGTGGGGGCCGCTCCCGCTTCGGCCACGTCCGGGGGTCGGATCCGAGCGCCCGGTCGATGACCTCGCCCCAGAACCGCACGGCCGAACGGCGGCGGGCCGGGAACCCCTTCACCCGGGCCAGGTCGCGGCTCGTGCGGGGCAAGGTGCGGGCCACCTCGATGAGGACCTTCGTCGGCAGGATGCGGGACACGGCGCGGTCATCGGCGACGGCGATCGACTCGCGGGTCATCCACAGTTCACGGGCGACGGCCAGCTGTTCGGGGCGGGTGAGCGATGACACGCCCTTCATCGCGCGCCACGTCGACTCCGTCGGCCCGGTGATGGAGGCGTGCCCGCGGCGAATGTACTCGAACTCCTGGGACGCCCAGTCGAGCTTGCCCTGCCCGTCGAGAATCTCGGCCATGGTGTCGCCGAGCTCCAAGAGCAGCTCCACGTCGAGGGCGGCGTAGGCGAGCCAGTCGGCGGGGAGGGGGCGCTGGGACCAGTCTTCGGCGCCGTGGCCTTTGGCGAGGTGGACGTCGAAAAGCATCTCGATCATCGCGGCGAGGTTGACGTGGTCGAATCCGGCGAGGCGCCCCGCCAGCTCCGTGTCGAAGAGGGTGCCGGGGTACAGGCCCAGCCAGGCGAGCGACGGCAGGTCGGAGGGGGCGGCGTGGATGATCCAGTCCTGCCCGTTGAGGACGGGGGCGAGGGCGGCGGTGAACTCGGGGCGGGCGCCTTCGGGGTCGAGGAGGAAGGTGCCGACGTCGCGGCGGCGGATCTGGACGAGGAAGGCGCGGTCGTCGTAACGGAAGCCGGAGGCGCGTTCGGTGTCGATGGCCAGCGGGCCCTGACCGGATGCCAGTGCGGAGGCGGCCGCGGTGAAATCGGCGGGCGTCGACAGGACGCGGGGGATTCCCTCACGGGGCGTGGTCAGGGCCGTCATGGCTACCCAGCTTAAACCAGCCTCAGGTGAGACGGGAGACACCCTCCGGGGGCAGGCCGGCGACGTTGGCGAGGACGCGGGAGAAGGCGACGACGTGCGGCGCGAGGTCGAGGTCGGAGGCGGTCCAGGAGGCGCGCATCTCCAGCTGGTGGGCGCGCGGGGGGCCGCCGATCTCGCCGAAGCGGACGGAGGCGGTGGCGGTGACGGTGCCGCCGAGGTTGGTGTGCGCGGCGCCGGTGCCGGCGAGTCCTTCGGTGAGCCATTCCCAGGCGACGTCGGGGAGCAGCGGGTCGGAGGCGACCTCGTGGTCCATGTCGGCCTGGATGTAGGCGACGAGGCGCATGGCACCCTCCCAGGCCTCTTCGGCGCCGGGGTCGTGGAGGAGGATGAGGCGGCCGAAGGCGTCGCCGTCGGTTTCGGCCTCGTCCCAGGTGCGTTCGACCTCGAGGCCGATGGCGTGGCTGAACGGTGCCAGGCGCTGCGGCGGGCGGATCGTGCCGAGGGTGATCTCGTCGCGGAGCTGCGCGGTGTGCATCGACTCGACGGCCTGTGTGAAGGCGGCCGGGGTTCCGGCGTCGGGGTTCAGCGGCGTCGGGGTCTCGGAAGCGTCTGGGGTGAACACGCTCTCAAAACTAACCAGGCGGGTGCGTGCGGCGGGGGAGGCGCGCCGTGGGTTGCCCCGGGCAGGGGCGTCCAACTTATGATGGATGGCATCGCCTCCCCACTGAAGAAAGAGGATTCCGTGAGCAAACTGAACTTCGATGAGCTCAACAGCATGCAGCGCTACACCCAGTTCGTCACCTTCCGCGCCATTCCGGGTGCGCTGGGTACCGAACGTGAGGAGATCATCACCGAGGCCCGCGCCTTCTTCGACGCGCTCGCGGCCGAGGAGAAGGTTGTGGTCCGTGGCATCTACGACGTGTCGGGCATCAATGCCGAGGCGGATCTGATGATCTGGTGGCATGCGGAGGAGTTCGAGGATCTGCAGGCCGCGTACCAGGGTTTCCGTCGGACGACGGTGCTGGGTCAGCTGCTGGAGTCGACGTGGATCGGCACGGGTCTGCACCGCCCGGCGGAGTTCAACCGTTCGCATCTGCCGTCGTTCATCATGGGTGAGGAGGCGGAGGCGTGGATCACGGTGTACCCGTTCGTCCGTTCCTACGAGTGGTACCTGCTGGATCCGAAGGAGCGTCGTCGTATCCTCGCGGAGCACGGCCAGGCGGCGCGCGATTTCCCGGATGTGCGGGCGAACACGGTGCCGGCCTTCGCGCTGGGTGACTACGAGTGGATGCTGGCCTTCGAGGGCCCGCGCCTGGACCGCATCGTCGATCTGATGCATCAGATGCGCTACACGGACGCCCGCCTGCACGTGCGTGAGGAGACCCCGTTCTTCTCCGGTCGCCGCGTGGCGGACATCGGCGAGGTCGCCGCGATCCTGCCCTAGAATCCCGCTTATCGACGCCCCGTTGTCCCCCGTGGTCAGCGGGGCGTCAGCGTCAGCGAGATCGAGTTGATGCAGTAGCGCAGGTCGGTGGGGGTGTCGTAGCCCTCGCCCTCGAAGACGTGGCCGAGGTGGGATTCGCAGGCGGCGCAGAGGACCTCGACGCGGATCATGCCGTGGGAGGTGTCGCGCCTTTCGATGATGCGGTCGGCGGCGAGGGGGGAGAAGAAGGAGGGCCAGCCGCAGTGGCTGTCGAACTTCTCGGTGGAGCGGAAGAGTTCGGTGCCGCAGGCGCGGCAGGAGTAGACGCCTTCGGTGGTGGTGTCGGTGTATTCACCGACGTGGGGTGGTTCGGTGCCGGCGCGGCGGAGGACGTGGAATTCCTCAGGGGTGAGGCGCTCGCGCCACTGGTCGTCGCTGATCAGCTTGAAGTCGGTCATGCGAGAAGTCTACAGATTCGGTGCGCCACCAGACGACTGTGCAGGTGGTGATGACGACGAGCATGAGGGCCCAGCCGAGGGTGGGGTGGAAGAAGTCGAGCCAGCGGGTGAGGTCGACGGCGCGCCAGGAGTGGAAGGACTCGGGGGTGAGGAAGAGGAAGGCGGCGACCCAGGCGGGCCAGGTGTGGAAGACGCTGGTGCGCTGCAGGACGGTGAACATCATGGGGAACAGCATCATGGAGTAGTACATCTGGCCGAGGGAGGACAGGAAGAACACTCCGGTCATGAGCAGTCCGGTGGTGGTCGTGGCCCACAGGAGGGGGTCGGTGTAGCGCCAGCGGAGGAGGACGATGACGCCGACGGCGACGATGGCGGCGAAGAGCAGCCACAGGGCGTTCTCGAGCAGCGGCGGCATGCCGAAGTAGACGGCGGCACCGGCGAGGGAGGAGTTGGCGTAGTCGCGGACCTCGGAGAGGTAGGGGACGAGCCGGGTGAGATAGTCGGAGGCCCCGGGGACGAGCGGCCAGGCCACCAGGTTGGACACCACGGGGACGGCCAGGCCGCCGGTGACGGCCCGCCAGTCGAGTTTGACGGCGGGGAGGAACAGCAGCGGTGCGAACTGGGGCTTGATGAGGATAGCCAGGCCGATCACCACGCCCGCCGCCCAGCTGCTCCCGCGCAGCAGCAGCCACAGGTAGCCGACGAGGGCGAGCAGCAGCAGGCCGTTGATGTTGGAGAAGATGAGCGTGTTGCGTACGGACTCGGTGAGGAAGGCCAGGGCGATGGACGCCGGCCACACCACCCCGCGCAGGGAGTAACCGAACATCTTCGTAAGCAGCCCGAGGGCGGCGATGACGGCCAGCGCGTTGGCGACGATGAAGGCGGTGCGCGCGGAGTCGTGGTCTGTCAGCCACCCGAGGGGGCTAAGCAGCAAGGTGGCGCCCGGGTTGTAGAGGTAATGCGGGTCGACGTGGTGGTAGATCTCGTTGTAGACGGGCACCCCGTCGAGGGAGCGGCGCACGGCGGACCACACGGTGGTGAAGTCGTCGGTGACGGAGCCGTTGAGCGCGAGGACGAACACGCGGTGGAGGACGAGCACGATGGCGAGGGGCCACGCGACGGCGCGGCCGATGATGTCGACGCGCGTGAGTGGTCGCTCGGTGGGCTCGGTCAGGGGGGTCCGGGCGACCCACAGGCTCGTCACATTCACGCGATCACCGTACCGCACGGTAGCGGAGGAAAAGGGTACCGTCGTCGGTCGCCGCGTGGTGTTCCAGCTGCAGGCGGTGTCGGACGGCGACGTCCCCGGCGAAGAGTGGTTTCTCGACGGGAACCTGCAGCAGCGGGTCCACCGTCAGGTGGAGCAGGTCGACCAGGCCCGCGGCGAACATGAGGGAGTAGATCCCGGGACCGCCCTCGCAGACGATCCGGGTGAGGCCCCGTTGATGCAGTGCCTGCACGATCTCTTCCGCGGACCCGCTGCCGGTCGGGGTCAACTGCGCACCCGCCGCCTTGAGTTGCTCGCGACGCTCGGCCAGTGACGCGTCGGTGAGAGCGGCGTCGGGGACCAGCAGCAGCGGGGGAGTGAACGTGTTCCAGAACAACTGACTGGTGGGGTCGAGATCGAGGGTGCGGGTGACCACCGCGACGGGGGCGACGGGTGACTGTCCGCCGGCGCGGCGTCGAGAAGCGACGGTGTCGTCGGTGCGGACGCCGAAGTAGTTCTCCGTGACGGCCGTGCGACCACCGACCAGGACCACGTCCGCCCAGTTGCGCAGCGCCACGAGAAGGTGATGGTCGGTGGCATTGCCCAGGGGGCGGGAGCTGCCGTCGACCGTGCCGGAACCGGAGACCGTGGTGACCGCCAGGGCGCGGCATTCGGGGACGCCCACATCGAGTACCGGTCCGACGAGGTGGGGCAGGAGGGGTTCCTCGGCTCCATGACGCATGGTCGGCACTCTACACTGACTCCTGTGACTGACAGTGGAGACAAGCAGGCCAACGATCCCCTTGCGGAGCTGAGAACGAGTGCAGAAGCACGGGAGCGGCACGTGCGTGACCACGGTTCCCAATGGGCGCTGAAGGTGTCCCGGTGGGCGGGGGACACGGGCCTGTCGGTGGTGCGGGATTTCGACGTCCTCACCGACCTGGCGTGGGAGGCACGCTGCCAGGGCCTGGGGGCTCCGGTGGTCATCTCGAACGAGCAGTTGGTGGGCTCGGGGGATCCCCATCGCGACGCCGCCCTGGCGGTGCTGGCGCTGCAGGGCTCGCGTTTCGATTTCGATCACCGGAAGATACACCAGATCCTCAGCATCATCGGCCCCCATCTGCTGGAGGAGGGCAATATCGCCGACGCCTTCGAGCTGTTTGCACGACTGGCGGCGGGGGAGCAGGTGCCCGGGGAGGAGGTCCGTGTCGTCGCGGAGGCCACCTCCATCCGCAAGTTACAGCATCTGGTCCTCCACGGTCTGTGGCTCTCGCCGCACGCGTCTTACGGTTCGCTCATGGTGGACCTCGGCAGGCGGATCATCCGGCAGCATCCGAACGACTTCAACGCCTGGATGAGAAGGGCCGACGGACACCGCCGCCTCCACGACTACCAGGCGGCTCTCGACGCCATCGACACCGCCATCTACCACCTGCCCGCCGAACTCCTGTCCATCCACGGTGACTACGCACGTCAGCGCTTCTTCATCACGAACGAGTGGCAGATGCACGACATGATCACCCGCCTCGGGCAGGATCAGCAGAATCAGCTCCGGTCCACCGTGACCGCCTACGGAGACAAACTCCGATCGGAGTACCAGTCGATGCTTTTCCGGGTGATGGAGATCCTAGCGCTGTTCACCGCCCTCATCGGACTGTTGGCCGCCACGGTGGGTGCGACGGTGGCGGGCGACCTGTCCATGTGGGAGAGGATCGGTGTGATCTCCGCGGCCTCGATCTTCCTGATCTTCTTCTTCGTCATGGTCCGACTCCTGTCACGACCGGACCGCCGTACCTACATCGAACTCCCGGAGGTTGACCATGACCCGGCTGGACTGTGAATACGTGGCAGATGTCACGGACACGAGTGTGCCCGGAACCTACGACATCTCGGACCCCGGCGAGGCGTCGAGGATGATCGTCGCCTTCCTGCGGGACCGTCTCGAGGCGGTCTGCGCGGCGTACCCGGCCCCCCAGATCCTCCTGCTGTCCGGCGGGATCGACTCCATCCTCATCGCGGCGGTGGCGGCGACCCTCAATCGCGGTGACGGGGACTTCGTCGCCCTCACCCTGGCACATCCGGGCCACGGTTCGGCGACGGAGGAACTGGAGACCGCCCGGCGGGTGGCGGAGCACCTCGGTATCCCCCATGACGTGGTGGCACCCGATGCCGAGCGGTGGCTCGGGATCACGCGGGACACGGTGCGTCGACTCGACAGTTCCGACCCGTGGGAGGTGCTGGCGGGGGCCACCCTGCTGGCCATTGACCAGCATGCCGCGTCCCGGGGTCTGCGGGGTGCCCTCATCACCGGTGCCGGCGCAGACGCTCTCTTCCTCGGCGGGGCGGACGGCCGGATCGACGTGGAAGCATGGGACGAGGCGGTCCGGTCGAAGGTCGCCGCCAACTTCACCCGGGACCGATTCATCCCCGACTTCTATGAACGGCTCATCGACGATCCCTCGCGGCACATTCAGGTCTGGCAGACCCGTCGGGCCTACGAGCTTGCGTTGCGGATTCACCCAGATGTGGTGCGGGGGCCGAGGGGCGTCGATAAGCATCTGCACCGGCTGACCGCCCGGTCGCTCGGGATACCCCGGGAGCTCGTGCAGGCGAAGAAGCATGCGATGCAGATGTCGAGCGGGGGAGTGGACACCCTCGTCGCGCAGGCGCGGGACGCGCTGAGCCGCGAGGTGCTGGGTACGACCTACAGTGACCCGGCGGAGGAGTCGCTGGAATTCCTCGTTGCCCGCCTGTGGCTGCGCGAACTGGAGCGCGAGCGGAAATGAACAATCCCCCCGGGCGTGAACCCGGGGGGATGTGGTGGAGCGGATGACGAGACTCGAACTCGCGACCCTCACCTTGGCAAGGTGATGCGCTACCAACTGCGCTACATCCGCTTGAAGACCCGAGGGTCTTGGTGCGCGATACTGGGATTGAACCAGTGACCTCTTCCGTGTCAGGGAAGCGCTCTCCCGCTGAGCTAAACGCGCTTGGGTCAGAAAGATCCTGACCAGAGGTGGAAACGGGAATCGAACCCGTGTGCACGGTTTTGCAGACCGTTGCCTCACCACTCGGCCATTCCACCGTGGCGTCTCCGCCTCGAAGGTACCTTGGTGAGAAGGTACCAGAGCGGATGACGAGACTCGAACTCGCGACCCTCACCTTGGCAAGGTGATGCGCTACCAACTGCGCTACATCCGCAAACGAGACCTTGTGGGTCTCTGTGCGCGATACTGGGATTGAACCAGTGACCTCTTCCGTGTCAGGGAAGCGCTCTCCCGCTGAGCTAATCGCGCGGGTTCATTTCATACCGATTGGCCCGGTGAAATGAGAGCGGATGACGAGACTCGAACTCGCGACCCTCACCTTGGCAAGGTGATGCGCTACCAACTGCGCTACATCCGCATCGCACCGTGGCTGTTGCCGTGGTGCGAGTCAAAACTTTATCCTCAACGACGTTCAGAACACAAATCGCCAGGTGGGGGCGGGAAAACGGCGCACTTCCCCGGCCCTGAATGACATCCCTGTCATTCACTGGACCGCGGCCCGGTGGAAGGGGTGGCTGACCTGCGGATTAGGTCGAATCGGGCGGCTGTGTGTAAGGTTTCTTAACGCACACGGTCCTATGGCTCAGTGGAAGAGCGTTCCGTTCACACCGGAAAGGTCGCTGGTTCGAACCCAGCTAGGACCACAACCAGGCCCCATCCCACGTTCGGGATGGGGCCTTCCGCATTTCCGGTCCATCGAAGGATTGAGATGTCAATCATACCCACGTAGGGTATAGGTATCCGTCAGAAGTTGGAGCAACGTGCCTCGGATCACAGTTTCCGCTGGTGGGGAATGAACTCGCTGGCCGCAGCCTTGTATGACGCAGCAACGTTCTGTGGAATTGAATGAAATTCCCGGCCCCGGGAACGGGCCCGGGAACTATGTCCCCCACCACAGCGACAGCTCTATTGATGCCCGCACGGTGCGGGTATCGTATGTCCCTGACAACATTCCCGGATCCGAAGAGAAGCGAAGGTGAATCTCCCCGTGTCGCAGCCCCGCACCCGTGTCACGGCGATCGTAGCAGCGGTCGCCGCCCTGGCGCTGGCGTCCCCGGTGGCCTCGGCCCACGACGTCGTCATCGGCGGTAACCCCGCTAACGAGGAGGTCGTGCAGGAGTTCCCGGAGATCATCGAGCTGGAGTTCTCCGGCTACGTGAAGGAAGACTTCAACACGTTCGCCATCTCGGACATCGACTCCGGGGAGATCCTCTTCTCCGGCCCGCCGACCATCGACGGTCGCATGGTGAGTATCGAGGTCCCGGAGGACGTCGACCCGGGCGCCGGTGATTACCGCATCGGCTTCCAGATCACGTCCTCCGACGGTCACTCCACCCGCGGAATGACCACCTTCACGGTGGCCGGCGAGCGGGAGTCCGGTGCCACCGACTCCGCGCCTGAAACGACGACCGTCGACGACGGGACGTCGCAAAGCGCGGACACGGAGGCCGGAATGCTGCAGGGTCCGCTCGTGTGGATCCTGGCAGGCGTGGGCATACTCGCCATCCTCGGCGTCATCGTCATGATGCTCGCCCGGGGACGACACAACACACAGGAGTAGAAATGTTCACCCGAGGCCGTATCGCACTGTCCGTTCTCGCCGTCTCCGCCCTCACCCTCGTGGGCTGCACCGACAACGGTGATGACGCCACCACCACCGGCACGGCAACCGCCACCGCGACCACCGCCGCAGCCGACGCCACCGACGCCACCGCCGAGGGCGAGAACGCTGAATGGGTCACCTTCACCGAGGGCTTCGTCAAGGCCAAGCCCGCCGAGAAGGACATGACCGGCATCTTCGGCATCTTCACCAACAACAGCGACGAGGACATCAACATCGTCGGCTTCACCTCCAACCTCGACGTCCCGACCTACGAGCTGCACGAGGTCGTCGACGGTGTCATGCAGATGAAGCCGGGCGGCTTCGTCCTGCCCGCCGGCGAGGAGTACGAGCTCAAGCCGGGCGGCGATCACATGATGCTCATGGACTACACCGAGCCGATCGAGGCCGGCGACACCATCGACATTGTCCTCGAGTTCGGTGACGGCTCCACGCAGGAGGTCAAGGACCTGCCGGTCCGCACCATCGCCTCCGGCGAGGAGAGCTACGGTGCCGACGGCTCCCTCCAGGGCCACCAGATGGGTGAGAACCACGGTGGCGCCGACGAGTCCGCCGAGATGCCCCACTAAGCACCCCCGCACCACCCTGAAGGAAGTGACACCAGCGCAATGTTCCCTCTGACCCGCCGTGGATTCCTCACCGGACTGTCGGTGACCGCCGGTGGCGCGGCCCTCGCGGCCTGCTCCACCGGGGAATCCGATCCCGCCGCGACCACCAACCCCATGGCGCAGCAGGAGTCACCGGACCCGGCGGGCGACACCCCCCGGCTCTATGACGCCATCGTCCCCTTCGACGGTGAGCATCAGGCGGGTATCGCCACCCCGGCCCAGGCCAACCTCAACCTCATCGGCTTCAACTTCGTCGACGGGGTGGACCGGGGGGCGGTCTCCCGTCTCATGACGTCCTGGTCGGAGGACTCTCGGCGCCTGTGCACCGGTGAGACCCCGCTGGGCAGCCTGGAGCCGGAGCTGGTGGTCGCGCCCGCGAACCTCACCGTCACGTGCGGCTTCGGGCCGCGCGTGTTCGAGGTGATCGACGCCGTCGACAAGCGGCCGGACTGGCTGCGCCCGCTTCCCGAGTACAAGCTGGACCAGCTCGACGAGAAGTGGGGGCAGACCGACCTGGTCATCCAGGTCTGCTCCGACGACCCGACGATGCTCTCCCATGCCACGCGCCACCTCGTGCGGTCCGGCATGGACTACGCGCGGGTGCACTGGATGCAGCAGGGCTTCCTGCGCGCCGACGGTGCCCACACCCCGGGCGAGACCCCGCGCAACCTCTTCGGCCAGGTCGACGGAACCGTCAACCCCCGCGAGGAGGAGCAATTCGACGAGCAGGTGTGGATCGGGGACGACACCCCGGAGTGGATGCAGGGCTCCACCTCGATGGTCCTGCGCCGCATCAACATGAACATGGACACGTGGGAGATGCTCGACCGTCCCTCCCGCGAGGAGGCCCTGGGCCGCACCCTCGACAACGGTGCCCCGCTGACCGGTGAGAACGAGTTCGACGAGCCCGACTTCGAGGCCACCGACAAGTTCGGCCTGCCGGTCATCGACCACCAGAGCCACGTCTTCCGCGCCAAGCCGGCCGACGGTCACCCGGAGCAGCGCATCCTCCGCCGCCCCTACAACTACGACATCGCCCCAGAGCCGGGCAGCGAGCAGCTGTCCAACTCGGGCCTGGTGTTCATCTGCTACCAGAAGGACCCGGTCACGCAGTACGACCCGATCCAGCAGCGTCTCGACGAGGCCGACCGCATGAACGAGTGGATCACCCACATCGGTTCCGCGGTGTACTGGATGCCGCCGGGCACCAGCGCCGACGGTTCCACCGGCGACGCCTACTGGGGGCAGCGCCTGCTGGAGGCGTGACGACGCCGCGCACACCGGACGCGGCACGGGCACTGTGGTGGTCCCCGTGCCGCGTCGCCCGTCCTCCGACGCTTCCCCGCACCGCCACTGCGGGCCGCGGCCACCCCGCGGGGTAGTATGTTGCGCGAAGCGTCTGCGCCCTGCACACCGGTGGGGGATCGCAGCCGTGCCCGTCAGAGACAAGCAGGCAGCGGCCAGGTATGCCGCCGCCTGCGCGAGCGCAAGTTAAGGAGCGCAGCACACTCATGGTGAACACCACCGCCCCCGCTTTCCCGTCCTTCACGGTCCCGGCCGGCACTCCCGTCGGCACCGCGATGCGGGAGCTGGATCTGCCGAACAAGGGCCCGGACGCGATCGTCGTGGTCCAGGACGCCGAGGGCAACCTCCGCGACCTGTCCCACACCCCGGAGACCGACGCCGAGTTCACGCCCGTCCCGGCCAGCTCCGAGGCCGGCCGCTCCGTGATCCGCCACTCCTGCGCCCACGTGCTGGCCCAGGCCGTCCAGGCCGAGTTCCCGGGCACGAAGCTGGGCATCGGCCCGGCCATCGACAACGGCTTCTACTACGACTTCCAGGTCGCCGAGCCCTTCACCCCGGAGGATCTCAGGAGGATCGAGAAGCGGATGAAGAAGATCATCAAGTCGGGCCAGAAGTTCGAGCGCCGCACCTACGCCTCCACCGAGGCTGCCGCCGAGGAGCTGGCGAACGAGCCCTTCAAGCTGGAGCTCGTCGCCGACAAGGGCAACATCGACCCCGACTCGGACGAGGCCACGGAGATCGGCGCCGGTGCACTGACCGCATACGACAACCTCAACCCGCGCACCGGCGAGGTCGAGTGGTCGGACATGTGCCGTGGCCCGCACGTGCCCACCACCCGCTACATCCCGGCGTTCGCCATCACCCGTTCCTCCGCCGCCTACTGGCGCGGCGACCAGGACAACGCCGGCCTGCAGCGCATCTACGGCACCGCCTGGGAGGACAAGGAGTCCCTCGAGGAGTACCAGCACATGCTGGCCGAGGCGGAGAAGCGCGACCACCGTCGCCTGGGCTCCGAACTCGACCTGTTCTCCTTCCCGGACGAGATCGGCTCCGGTTTCCCGGTGTTCCACCCCAACGGCGGCATCATCCGCCTGGAGATGGAGGAGCACTCCCGCCGCCGCCACATCGAGGCGGGCTACTCCTTCGTCAACACCCCGCACATCACCAAGGGTGACCTGTTCCAGAAGTCCGGCCACCTGGACTTCTACAAGGACGGCATGTTCCCGCCGCTGCAGCTCGACGCTGAGTACGACGAGGACGGCAACGAGACCAAGCCGGGCCAGGACTACTACGCCAAGCCGATGAACTGCCCGATGCACAACCTCATCTTCGCGTCGCGCGGGCGTTCCTACCGTGAGCTGCCGCTGCGTCTGTTCGAGTTCGGCACGGTCTACCGCTACGAGAAGTCCGGCGTCATCCACGGCCTCACCCGCGCCCGCGGCTTCACGCAGGACGACGCCCACATCTACTGCACCGAGGACCAGCTCGAGGTCGAGCTGACCTCCGTCCTGGAGTTCATCATCTCCCTGCTCAAGGACTACGGCCTCGACGACTTCTACCTCGAGCTGTCGACCCGGGATCCGAAGAAGTCGGTCGGTTCGGACGAGATCTGGGAGCGTTCCACCGAGATCCTGCAGCGCGTGGCCGACAACTCCGGCCTGCATCTCGTGCCGGACCCGGAGGGTGCCGCCTTCTACGGCCCGAAGATCTCCGTCCAGGCCCGCGACGCCATCGGCCGCACCTGGCAGATGTCGACCGTCCAGCTGGACTTCAACCTGCCGGAGCGTTTCGACCTCGAGTACACCGCGAACGACGGCACCAAGAAGCGCCCCATCATGATCCACCGCGCGCTCTTCGGCTCCATCGAGCGATTCTTCGGCGTCCTCCTCGAGCACTACGCCGGCGCGTTCCCGGTGTGGCTGGCCCCGCACCAGGTCATGGGTATCCCGGTGGCGGAGGACTTCTCCCCCCACCTGGAGGAGATCACCGCGGAGCTGCGTAAGCGCGGCATCCGCGCCGACGTCGACACCTCGGACGACCGCATGCAGAAGAAGATCCGCAACCACACCACCGGCAAGGTGCCCTTCATGCTGCTGGCCGGTGCGCGCGACGTGGAGGCGGACGCCGTGAGCTTCCGTTTCCTCGACGGCACCCAGGTCAACGGCGTGCCGGTGGCCGAGGCGATCGAGCTCATCGACGCCTGGGTCTCCGACCGTGTCAACGAGCAGCCGAGCGAGGAAGCCCTTGCAGCCCGCCGCAGCTAACACCTGGACCGACACCGGCGTCGGCGAGGAGGACGCGCTCACCCGCCTGTGGGCGCCGTACCGGATGGGCTACATCAGGAATCGCCCGGCCGCCGGTGCGGAGAAGCCCTCCGACCCGTTCGTCGAGGCGCCGAAGATGTCCGACGAGGACGCCCTCATCGTCGCCCGCGGTGAGCTGGTGTACGCGATCCTCAACCTGTACCCGTACAACGCCGGGCACATGATGGTCATCCCGTACCGCCAGACGGCCGACCTCGAGGACCTCTCGCCGGAGGAGATGACGGAGCTCATGGGTTTCGTCACCACCGCGGTGAAGGTGCTCAAGAAGGTGTCCAACCCGGAGGGCATCAACGTCGGGTTCAACCTGGGCAAGGCCTCGGGCGGGTCGGTGGGTGACCACATCCACATGCACATCGTGCCGCGCTGGTCGGGGGACGCGAACTTCCTGACCATCCTCGGGGGCACGAAGGTGCTGCCGCAGCTGCTGCGGGATACCCGTGCGCTGCTCGCCGAGGCCTGGGTGGAGGTCGAGCGTGCTTAGCACCCGCGGACGACGGCACGCGTCGGTGGTCGTGGAGCCGGTGGCGCGGGGTCTCCTGCGCCTCGGTCTGACCCCCAACGTGGTCACCGTCATCGGAGCGGTCATCACGTGCGCCATCGCGGTGCTGCTCATCCCGCAGGGCCACCTGTTCACCGCGGCGGTGGCCTCGGGGCTGTTCGCCGCCTTCGACCTCGTCGACGGCACTATGGCCCGGCTGCGGGGCGGCGGCACGCGTTTCGGCGCGACGCTCGACGCCACGTGCGACCGCATCACCGACGGCGCGCTCTTCGCCGCGATCACGTGGTGGCTCATCTTCTCCTACGACGCCTACCCGGCGCTCGTCGTCGCCTCCTTCGTCGTGCTCATCGCCTCGCAGGTGACCTCGTACGTCAAGGCGCGTGGCGAGGCGAGCGGCTTCACCATCCTCGGCGGTCTCGTCGAACGCCCGGAGCGCCTCATCGTCGGCCTCGTGGGCGTCGGCCTGCAGGGCCTCGGCGTGCCGTACGCCATCGACGTCGCCCTCTGGGCGCTTGCGGCCGGGTCCGTGTACACCGTCGTCCAGCGGCTCCTCACGGCCTCCCGTAACCCGGAGGCGCTCGAGCGCATCGCCCCGCCGCCGGGCACCCGTGACGCCGACCCGCAGGGGGCCGCCAGCCGATGAGCGTCGATCCGGTGGCCCTGGGCTATCTCGCCGGGTGGAAGGTGGTGCGGCACCTGCCGCAACCGGTCGTCGAGAAGCTCTTCGACGCCGCCGCCGACCGCGCCTGCGATGACGGCCGCGGCATGGACATGCTGCGCCGCAACCTCACGCGCGTCGTCGGCGCGGAGAACGTCACGCGCGATCTGGTGCGCGCGTCGATGCGTTCCTACGCGCGGTACTGGCGGGAGGCGTTCCGCCTCCCGTCGATGCTCGACGACCCGCTTCTCGACGCCCGCCTCGCCGCCGGAGTCACCGGCCGCGAGCACCTCGACGCCTCCCTGGCGCGCGGTCGGGGAGTGATCCTCACCCTGCCGCACTCGGGCAACTGGGACATGGCCGGGCTCTACCTCACGCGCATCCACGGGCAGTTCACCACCGTGGCGGAGCGGCTGAGGCCGGAGGTGCTTTACCGGGCGTTCGTCGACTACCGCGAGACCCTCGGCTTCGAGGTGCTGCCGCTCACCGGTGGGCAGCCGCCCTACCCGCGGCTGCAGGAGGTCCTGGAGGCGGGTGGTGTCGTCGCCCTCATGGGGGAGCGCGACCTGCGCGGCACCGGCGTCCCGGTCGAGTTCTTCGGGGAGGAGACCACCTTCCCGCGGGGGTCCGCGCAGCTGGCCCTCGACACCGGCGCGGCGCTGCACGCGGTGCACTGCTGGTTCACCGCCGACGGTTGGGGGCTCAGCGCCTCCCCGGCGCTGGAGGTGGACACTCTCGAGGCGACCACACAGCGCATCGCCGACCAGTTCGCCGCCAACATCGCCGCGCACCCGGAGGACTGGCACATGCTGCAGCCCCAGTGGCCGGCGGACCGGAGGCGCCGATGAGGATCGGCGTCGTCTGCCCCTACTCCTTCGACGAACCCGGCGGGGTTCAAGCCCACATCCTTGATCTTGCGCATGTGCTGCGCGGTCGGGGACACCATGTGGAGGTCCTCGGCCCGGCGTCGGAGGACACGGAGGTGCCGGAGTTCGTCACCCGCGGTGGGCGCAGCGTGCCGATCCGCTACAACGGTTCCGTGGCGCGCCTGAGCTTCGGCCCGGCGGTCCGCGCCAAGGTGCGCGACTTCCTCACCCGGGGGCGTTTCGACGTCCTCCACATCCACGAGCCGAACTCCCCGAGCTACTCCATGGTGGCGCTGTGGATGGCCACCGGGCCCGTCGTGGCCACGTACCACGCCTCCAGCTCCGGGTCCTTCATGCTGCAGCTGGCCCGGCCGCTGCTGCGCCCGGCGCTGGAGAAGATCCGCGGGGGCATCGCCGTCTCCGAGATGGCGCGGCGTTGGCAGGTCGAGCAGCTGGGCGGGGACCCGGTGCTCATCCCCAACGGCGTGGACACCGCGCGGTTCGCCGCCGCCCGCCGCGAGCCGGGGGCGAGGCCGGAGATCGTCTTCCTCGGCCGCCTCGACGAGCCCCGCAAGGGCCTCGACATCCTGCTCGCCGCGCTGGAACAGCTCGACCGGGACGTCCGGGTCACCGTCATCGGCGGCGGCCGCGAGAGGGAGGTCCCCGGCGTCGACTTCGTGGGGCGCGTCTCCGATGAGGAGAAGGCCGCCATCCTCGGCCGCGCCGACATCTACGTCGCCCCCAACACCGGCGGGGAGAGCTTCGGCATCGTCCTCGTCGAGGCGATGGCCGCCGGCTGCGCCGTGGTGGCCAGCGACATCGAGGCCTTCGCCGCCGTCGCCGACGACGCCGCCCTGCTCTTCGAGACCGGGTCGGCGTCCGCCCTCGCCGCGCAGCTGCGCCTGCTTCTCGACGACCCCGCCCTCCGCACCCGCCTCATCGCGGCGGGGGAGCGGCGGGCTGAGCGCTTCGACTGGGACACCGTCGCCTCCGACGTCCTCACCGTCTACGAGACCGTGGCCGACGGCACGACCGTGGGGGTGGAGTGATGATGTGGTGGATCCTGCTCGCCGTCGCGGTCACGGCCGTCCTGCTGTGGGCGTACTTCACGGCCCAGCGCCTCAACCGCCTGCACATCCGCACCGACGCCGCTCTCGCCTCCCTCCAGGCGGCGCTCGACCGGCGGGCCGCGGTGGTGGCGGCCCTGCTGCCGGAGGTGCGCGGCCTGGCGACGGCGGCGGAGGAGGTGCCGCTGGTGCACGGGGGCGTCGAGAAGCGCATCGCGCGGGAGCGCGACCTCTCGCAGGCCCTGGCCCCGTTGGACCTGCCGGCCCAGCTCATCGACGCCGAGGTGCGCGTGCAACTGGCGCACCGCTTCTACAACGACGCCGTCGCCGACACCCGGGCCCTGCGCCTGCGGCCCCTGGTGCGCGCGTTCCGCCTGGGCGGCACCGCGCCGCTGCCGGAGTTCTTCGAGTACCGGGTGTGACCCTTGCATACCCGTACGGGTATTGGCAGGATGGCGGGCATGATGACGTGGCGCGGACGCAGGATTCTCCCCCTCTACGGCCTCCTGGCGGCGGTGGGGACACTGCTGCTCATCGGCATCCCCTCCGACATCATCCCCAACCCGATCTTCGGCCGCGAGGTGCCGGTGCGCTGGTGGGAGTACCCGGTGCTCGGGGCGACGGCCCTGCTCACGGGCGCGTGGTTCAGCATCGGCAAGGTGCACGACCACCCGGAGGACAAACCTGAACGCAGTGCCCTCATGTCGGTGTCCGTCTTCGCCGCCTGGTTCGCCGTCGCGTGCCCGGTGTGCAACAAGCTCATCCTGCTCGTGCTCGGCACCTCCGGGGCGATGGGCCTGTGGGCCCCGGCGCAGCCCTATCTGGCCGTGATCTCCCTGGTGGCGCTCACGGCGTCGGTGGTGTGGAAGTGGCGGACGAAGCTCGACGGCTGCGCGGACGGTTCGTGTGCTGCGCCCGGGTCTCATGCACGAGCCACAACGCCGCCAGCACTGTCAACACGACGATGACCACGTTGCGCAGCGCCAGCACCGCGATGGCCGTGGTGGCGTTGACGGGGTCCTCCCAGATCGGGGTGTAGTGGAAGGGGAAGACGTAGAGTCCCAGCGCCGCCGCCACCACCGCAAGTACCGCCATCGCGGACACCAGGCGGGAGCGGGTCATCGTCAGGCACACCGCCAGCAGCGGGCCGATCCACACGATGTACTGCGGGGAGAACACCTTGTTGGTCACCATGAGCAGCAGGATCACCAGCAGCATGAACGCCACCGTCGGTCGCGGGTGCCACCGGTCGTCCAACAGCTGCCACACCGCCCAGTACACGGCGAAGGCGAGCACCACGAGCATCGCCCAGTCGGCCACCTGCACGGCCATGTCGGTACCGGGGCCGTGGATCTCGAAGCTCTTGGACGCCGCGTAGCCCCGCCAGTAGGCCTCCGGGTCCTCGTGCGCCGCGATGAGGAACGGGGTGGCCGCCAGTGACTCGATCTGGATCCCGCGGTCACCCTGGTAGGTGAGCGGGCTGAGCAGTCGGTCGAACCCCGAGGTCGCCCACGTGATGCCGGCCAGGACGAGGAGCGACCCGAAGAACGCCCCCACCCGCAGCCACGTGCCCGCCCGCCGCAGGCCACCGACGAGCCCGGCCGCCAGCACCGCCGGCCACAGCTTCACCGCCGCCGCCCCGGCGAGCACCGCCGCGCCGAGGACCGGCCGGGTGAGCAGCAGCGCCGCCGCCCCCGCCACCAGGACGCCGGGGAACAGGTCGAGACGCAGCCACAGGACATGGCCCGTCGCCACCCCGAAGAACACCCAGAACCAGCCCGCCACGAAGCGGCGCTCTCGGCGGTACCGGAGCAGGAGGGCGAGGACGGCGGCGTCGATAAGCAGACACATCACCATGAAACCGGCGAGGAACGCCGTGATCTCCGGGGTGGTCAACCACGCCAGCAGGCGCACCGGCCACACGCCCGCGTCCGGATACTCCGTCATCGCGGTCGGATCCGGGCCGAACAGACCGAAATGGTAGTAGTGGACGTCGCCGAAAGGCGTGGGGTCGGCGATGATGAGACGGGCCAGAACCAGCCGCGAGAGGATCCACCCGAGCCATACCGCGGGTACCGACATCAACTTGTGCACCGCCACATCCTAGCCCCGGGCGCATGAAAACCCCGGGTGATTGGCCCGCGTCACATGACACGGCCTAGTGTTTCGGTGGCAACACTTCATTTTCGTGAACCAAGGAGCACCAAGTGACCACGAACATCACGGGCCGGGCCAAGCGCGGCGTCGCGGAGCAGTTCAAGGGCGGCGTCATCATGGATGTCGTCAACCCGGAGCAGGCGACGATCGCCCAGGAGGCCGGCGCCGTTGCCGTCATGGCCCTCGAGCGCGTCCCCGCTGACATCCGCGCCCAGGGCGGCGTGTCCCGCATGTCCGACCCGGACATGATCGACGGCATCATCGCCGCCGTGGACATCCCCGTCATGGCCAAGGCCCGTATCGGCCACTTCGTCGAGGCCCAGGTCCTGCAGTCCCTCGGCGTCGACTTCATCGACGAGTCCGAGGTGCTCACCCCGGCCGACTACGCCAACCACATCGACAAGTTCGCCTTCGACACCCCCTTCGTCTGCGGCGCCACCAACCTCGGCGAGGCCCTGCGCCGCATCAACGAGGGTGCGGCCATGATCCGCTCCAAGGGTGAGGCCGGCACCGGCGACGTCTCCAACGCCGTCACCCACATGCGCACCATCCGCGCCGAGATCGCCCGCCTCACCTCCCTGGCCGAGGACGAGCTCTATGTCGCCGCCAAGGAACTGCAGGCCCCCTACGAGCTCGTCGCCGAGGTCGCCCGCGAAGGCAGGCTCCCGGTGCCGCTGCTCACCGCCGGCGGCATCGCCACCCCGGCCGACGCCGCCATGATGATGCAGCTCGGCGCCGACGGCGTCTTCGTCGGCTCCGGCATCTTCAAGTCCGGCAACCCGGAGCAGCGCGCCCGGGCCATCGTCAAGGCCACCGAGAACTACGCCGACGCCGCGATCGTCGCCGACGTCTCCCGCGGCCTCGGCGAGGCCATGGTCGGCATCAACGTCGACGACCTGCCCGTCTCCCACCGCCTGGCCGAGCGCGGCTGGTAACACCCCGGCATGCACGAGGGGCCCCGACCGCACAGTTGGCAGTGCGGTCGGGGCCCCTGCTGCGTCGACTAGCTGACGGAACCGGCGATGGCGTCGGGATCGTACGGCGGGCCCATCATGACGAGGATGGTGAACACCACCGCGATGACCGCGAGCAGAATGGCGATCGAGCGGCCCGGGTGGCGGACGAACTGCGCCAGCACCTTCTCCGGTAGGGTGCGCGGCTCATCGGCCGGATCCGAGAAGCGCCAGCCGCCCTCGAGGAGACCCTTGCGGTCGGCCCACATGGTGAACGGCCAGGCGGCGAACGGGATGACGGACACGCCCATGCCGACGATGCCCTGCGCCACGGTCCAGCGGTTGTTGACCCACAGCAGGATCGTGATGGCGATGAAGGTGAGGAAGCCGAAACCGTGGATACCACCGGCAATGGGCATGAGCGCCTCGGTGGTGCCGGAGTACTTGAGGATCATGCCGAGGATGAGCAGGACCCAGGTGAACATCTCCAGGGCGGCGGCGAAACGGTGGAACGTGGCGGGGGTGAGCCCCCGCGCGGTGGTGGGGCGAGCGGTTGTCGTCATAATTGTCCAGCCTACCGGGGACAGGCCGAAACTCCATGGTCGCAGGCTCCACCATCCGGTTGATTTCCGGGGGGTAAGGTAATCGCCCATGGACATCGAGTACATCCTCGGGCTGGAGAAGATCGACACCGACATCTACCGCGGCCCGGCCGTGGAGTCGGAGCTGATCCGCACCTTCGGCGGCCAGGTGGCGGCCCAGGCGCTGGTGGCGGCCACGGAGACCGTCGAGGCGGGCAAGGCCGTGCACTCCCTGCACGGCTACTTCCTGGCGGCCGGCAAGGCGGCCGACCCGACCGTGTTCCTCGTCGACCGGCTGCGCGACGGCCGCAGCTTCTCCTCCCGCCAGGTCCGCGCGGTCCAGAACGGAGAGACGATCTTCTCCATGCAGGCCAGCTTCCACGTCCGCGACGACATCGGCCCCGAGCACTCCGACGTCATGCGCAGGGTGCCCATGCCGGAGGACTTCGCCGAGGGCGACTTCACCATGCCCGTGTCCTCCCGCGCGCTGCTCGAGGAGTGGGGCGACTGGGAGATCCACGTCGTGCCCCCGGAGAAGTACGAGCACAACAAGTACACCCCCTCCCAGCAGGTGGTGTGGTTCCGCTCCAAACGGCCCCTGCCCGACGACGAGCGCTTCCACGTCTGCACCCTCGCCTACATGTCCGACATGACGCTGCTGCACTCCTCCCTCGTGCCGCACCCGGGGCACAAGGTCCAGATGGCCAGCCTCGACCACGCCATGTGGTTCCTGCGTCCCTTCCGCGCCGACGACTGGCTCATGTACGACCAGGTCTCGCCCTCCGCGCACGCGGGGCGCGCGCTCACCCACGGCCGCATCTTCGACCGCGCCGGGAACCTCGTCGCCATGGTCACCCAGGAGGGGCTCACCCGCACGCTGCGGCCGGGGTCGCAGTCCATCCCGGTGAAGACGCCGGGTTCGGATTAGGGCGTTGCACTTTCACCCTGACTGAGGACATGTCACCAGGGCCCTGTCGATGTGACGGTGAAGAGCCATTTAACTAGTCCAACCATCTAGCCTTTAACATAACTGCACTAATAATCCGAGTTGCCACTGTGGTTGTAGCGAGAGCCCATCTCTCGCAACATATTTACAGGTTTACAGCATCAATAAATATGTCGTCCCCAACCGCAGTGAGACGCTTAGAACAATGGAATACTCTTCCAAACGCATTTTCAATTAACAATAGTAGAAGATTTTTCTCTATGGGATTCAAGGACATTCGCAATCTCTTGCCCACGTTTCAGAGAAGAAACTCCAATACGAATTACCTTGCTGTCAATAAGATAAAAAGCCAGGCAGCTCGTTGATTGCCCAGCATCGATAAAGATCTCTCCGCCACGCTTCAAGGATCCCCGATTTCCCCACTCCCGTTCGAGGGGTTTTATTGGCTCCACAGCAATCGACCGGATCTCTTCGAACTGGATTGTTTTTCTCCACAACGGTGGCAACTGCAACTGCACCGAATTTGAATTTGCAGACACTATGGTGCCAGCTCTCCAGTAAATGATCACGAACACTAAGCAAATAATAGTAAAAATTACCGATGGCAATGGGTTTACTAGGCCACTAAAAGTAACTGTTACCAAAAAAATAAGGGACATTGCCACTAGTAATCCTACTGTCCACCGGTGAGCGGACGGGATTCTATTGCCATATACTTTTTCCACAATTGATACTCTAACAGGAATTTATCTATACGGTGAAACAATCATAACGGGCTCTTCACGATTTAGAGTGCGTTGATCCTGGCCTGCAGCTGTCCGGAGTGGATCAGTGACCGCAAGATGTAGTGGTCGAGGTTCCGGAATCCGAGTGCGATGCCGCGTAGGTGCTCAAGCCGTCCGTCGATGGCTTCGACCGGGCCGTTGGACGCCCCAATGTCGAAGTAGGCGAGCACGTCCTCACGCCGGCGCCACAAGGTCCGTCCCAGTTGGGCGAGCTCCTCCAAGCCTTTCGGTAAGCCCTTGCGCAGGGTGTTGATGATCCGGTCCATCAGCTTCTTCCCCTCCTTTTTCTTCGGATGCCCGTACGCCTGGATCAGGTCCTGGTAGAACATCCAGGTGACTTCGAGTGCGACGTACTCATCGTCGGTGGCCCACAACAGGTCCAGCCGCCTGTTCTGCCGCGTCGTGAGGTAGTTCCTCCTGGTCAGCAAGGTGCGTCGGTACTTGTATAACGGATCATCCTTACGCCCACGCCGCCCCGAGGTTTCACGTTGCAGGCGTTGCCGACAGCAGGTCGAGCTTGTCCGCGGCCAGGTGCACGACATGGAAGGGATCCATGACCTTTCTCGCCTGAGGGAGCGCCTGGTCCACCGCGGTGGCGTAGCCGGCGAAGCCATTCATGGTCACCACCTGCACTTGTCTCCTGAACTCAGGGCTGCGTTCCTGCAGCCAGGTTCGCAGGACTTCTGCACTGCGTCCCGGGCGCATGTCCAGCAACCGGGCAGGACCTGCCCCGGTGACCAGGGGTGTGAGGTCCACCAGGACCGTCACAAACGACGATGGCTGGCCCGGGCGGCGGGTGTGCTTCCACACATGCTCGTCGACCCCGAGGATGCGTACGCCGTCCAGGTGGGAGGGGTTGTCGTAGACAAGCTTGCGGCAGGCGTCGACGGCAACCTGGTTGACCAGCTCCCAGCCCACCCCGAGTGCTTTCGCCGTGGCGGACACACTCATGCGGTCGACTGCCAGGCGCTGGAGGACCCAGCGGGTGACCCGGTGGGTCAGCTTCGCACCATCATCGGCACACGTCAGGGAGGCCTGGAAGATCTTCCTGTCGCAGGTGGTGTCCGTGCAGGTGACACGGGGGACGCGCACGTGCAGACGGGTGGGGAACCCCACGACGGGAAGGTCGACCAGGGTCCGGACGATGTGGTCCCGTAGCTTTCCGGGATTTCCGCACTCGGGGCAGAGGCCAGACACGGTCACGGGTGCGGCGTCGATAATGGTGAGGGTGCCGGCGTCGGCGGCACCGGTGATCGTCAGGCCGATTTCCGCGGTACGGCAGATGGTGTCGGCCACGAGGTTGCCAGTAGTAGGCTGCACAGCAGGGTCCTGGTTCGGTCAGATGGAAGCTTCGCAACTCTCATCTTGTACCGGCCAGGACCCCTATATGTTGTGCCACCCCGAACTCCACCCTGGGCTCACCTACGCACTCCGAAACGCGAAGAGCCGGTATAGGTGCACGGGAGGCGGAGTCGCCGGCCGGGAGTCGCGGATCGGCGCGACTTTCCGCACTCGGACTGGCGTTCGGCACGGGCGGGCTGCGTATACTTGGTCAAGTCAAATCACGTGACGTCCCTGTTCGCCCGGTGTTGCCCGCTCCCGCGGGGTGGTTGATCCACGCCCCCGCGGTCGAGCGTCGGCACCCGCCACGGCGGTGAGCAGGGCAGGAAGAAAGGGAACCGATGGCAGGCCATTCAAAGTGGGCGACCACCAAGCACAAGAAGGCGGCGAACGATGCCAAGCGCTCCAAGGAGTGGGCCAAGGCGATCAAGGCCATTGAGGTCGCGGCCCGCATGGGCGGTGGCGATCCGGCCGGTAACCCGACGCTGGACGACATGATCAAGAAGGCCAAGAAGGCCTCCGTCCCCAACGACAACATCGAGCGTGCCCGCAAGCGCGGCGCCGGCGAGGAGGCCGGTGGCTCCGACTGGGAGAACATCACCTACGAGGGTTACGGCCCCAACGGTGTCGCCGTCCTCATCGAGTGCCTCACCGACAACCGCAACCGCGCCGCCACCGAGGTCCGCACCGCCATGTCCAAGAACGGCGGCAACCTCGGCGAGTCCGGTTCCGTCGCGTACCTGTTCACCCGCACCGGCATCGTGCTGGTGGAGAAGGGTGAGCTGAGCGAGGACGACGTCCTCATGGCGGTCCTCGACGCCGGCGCCGAGGAGGTCAATGACCTCGGGGAGAAGTTCGAGGTCGTCTGCGCCCCGACCGATCTGCAGGCCGTCAAGGAGGCCCTCGAGGCCGCCGACATCGCCGTCGATGAAGCCGACCAGGACTTCCGTGCCTCCGTCGAGGTGCCCCTGGACGTCGAGGGGGCGAAGAAGATGTTCAAGCTCATCGACGCCCTCGAGGACTCCGACGACGTCCAGGACGTCTACACCAACATGGACCTCTCCGACGAGGTCCTCGCCGCCCTCGACGACTAGTTCGGACGTGTGTGCTATAACTGGGGGAACACTGGCACACAGGAGGGTGTAACGCGTGAGTCTGGCTGGACTGCGGGTGATGGGCATTGACCCGGGTTTGACCCGGTGCGGTCTGTCCGTCGTCCAGGCAGGTCGGGGGCGGGAGGTGCTGCCCGTGGCCGTCGGGGTGGTGCGCACCCCGGCTGGCGCCGAGCTCGCCGAACGCCTGCTGCGGCTGTCGACGGCCGTCAACGAGTGGATGGACGACTATCGTCCGGACGTCGTGGCGGTCGAGCGCGTGTTTGAACGCGGCAACGTCTCCACCGTCATGCACACCGCCCACGCCTCCGGGGTGCTGGTTCTGGCGGCCGCGCAGCGGGGGATCCCGGTGCACATGTACACGCCCTCGGAGGTCAAGAAGGCGATCTCCGGCAACGGGCGGGCCGACAAGAAGCAGATGACCTCCATGATCACCCGCATCCTGGGGTTGTCCGCGCCGCCGAAACCGGCCGACGCCGCCGATGCCCTGGCCCTGGCCGTCTGCCACTGCTGGCGCGCCCCGCTGCTCGCCCGCACCACCGCCCTGCTCAACCCTGGAGGAACATCGTGATCGCATCGGTTCGTGGCACCGTCATCGCCCTCGGCCTGGACCATGTGGTCATCGAGTGCGCGGGCGTGGGCTACCGGGTGGAGGCCACCCCGGCGACCCTGGCCACCCTGCGCCGCGGGGAGGAGGCGGTCCTGCTCACCAGCCTCATCGTCCGCGAGGACGCACACATCCTCCACGGTTTCGCCTCCGACGAGGACCGCGGCATGTTCCACCTCCTGCAGACCGTCACCGGGCT
This sequence comes from Corynebacterium pollutisoli, assembly GCF_900177745.1. Taxonomy (GTDB): domain Bacteria; phylum Actinomycetota; class Actinomycetes; order Mycobacteriales; family Mycobacteriaceae; genus Corynebacterium; species Corynebacterium pollutisoli. The sequence continues at coordinate 25,798 of NZ_FXAR01000009.1, forward strand.
GGGCCCGCGCCTGGCGGTGGCCTGCCTGTCGGTCTTCAACGCGGGGGAGATCTCCGCGGCGATCGCGGGGGAGGACGCGAAGGCGCTGCAGCGGATACCGGGCGTCGGTAAGCGGATGGCCGAGCGGCTGGTCCTGGAACTGAAGGACAAGGTCGCGGCCTACGCGCCGGCCCCCGCCGAGGGGGAGGCGGTCGTGCCCGACCTCACCCCGGCGGCGGAGTCCGTGGCGTTGCAGGTCACCGAGGCGCTCGTCGGACTCGGCTTCACCGACCGCGTGGCGGCCCCGGTGGTCGAGGGCGTGCTCGCCGAGAACCCCGAGCTCGACACCGCCGCCGCGCTGCGTGCCGCGCTGACCCAGCTCGGCCGGAAGTAGGCTGGGGCGTCGTGAGTGACATGGAGCGCACCGAGTTCAGGTTGCCGGACGGATTCGACATCGACCGGGACGTCGATACGCGGCTGCAGGCGGGGGAGCAGGAGTCGGAGACGACCCTGCGCCCGAAGAACCTCGACGAGTTCATCGGCCAGCAGAAGGTGCGTGACCAGCTCTCGCTCGTGCTCACCGGCGCGAAGAACCGCGGCGTCACCCCGGATCACGTGCTGCTGTCCGGCCCGCCCGGACTGGGCAAGACGACGATGGCGATGATCATCGCGCAGGAACTCAACACCAACCTCCGCATGACCTCCGGCCCGGCGCTCGAGCGCGCGGGCGATCTCGCGGCGATGCTGTCGAACCTCATGGAGGGTGACGTCCTGTTCATCGACGAGATCCACCGCATCGCCCGGCCTGCGGAGGAGATGCTGTACATGGCGATGGAGGACTTCCGGATCGACGTCATCGTCGGCAAGGGGCCCGGTGCCACGTCCATCCCGCTGGAACTCCCGCCGTTCACCCTGGTCGGAGCGACGACGCGGTCCGGCATGCTCACCGGCCCCCTGCGCGACCGTTTCGGTTTCACCGCGCAGATGGAGTTCTACGACGTCGCCGACCTCACCCGCGTGGTCACCCGCGCCGCGAAGATCCTCGACGTCACGATGGACCCGGATGCCGCAGTCGAGATCGCGTCCCGCTCGCGGGGGACGCCGCGTATCGCCAACCGGCTGCTGCGCCGGGTGCGTGACTTCGCGGAGGTCAACGCCGACGGCCACATCAACCTCGCCGCCGCCCAGGGTGCGCTCGAGATCTTCGACGTCGACGAGCTCGGCCTCGACCGGCTCGACCGCTCGGTGCTCTCCGCGCTCATCCGCGGGCATGGCGGCGGGCCCGTCGGTGTGAACACCCTGGCCATCGCCGTCGGCGAGGAACCCGGGACCGTCGAGGAGGTGTGCGAGCCCTACCTGGTGCGCGCCGGCCTCATCGCCCGCACCGGGCGGGGGCGCGTGGCCACGGCCAGCGCGTGGCGGCACCTGGGCCTCGAGCCGCCGGAGGGCGCGCTCGGCCTGTTCTGACCGCCGGCCCGCGGCACAGTAGCCCGCGATGGGCCTCCGGAAGCCGCTGGAAAAGGGCTTCGGGGTAGGAAAGGCCGCTCCCGCGGTGGTTCAGGTGGTATGCGACCGCAGCGATCTGGCACACTGACACATCATGGATATCCTTCTCCTCGTCCTCATTGTCGCGATCTTCATCCTGCCGTCGTTCCTCATGATGCGCAGCCAGCGTCGCCGCCAGACCGAGATGCAGAACATGCAGTCCGCACTCGGTGTCGGGGACCGCGTGGTCACCGTCGCCGGCATCCACGGCACCATCGTCAACGCGCGCGAGACCCAGGTGGAGATCGAGATCGCCCCGGGCGTCCAGGTCACCATGGACCGCATCGCCATCATGCGTAAGGCCACCCCGGAGGACCTCGGCGTCATCGGCGGTGCCACCGCAGCCGGTGCCGGCACCATCCCGGCCGCCGACGAGCAGGTCGGCTACCAGCACCCGGAGTACCCGGAGGCCACCGACCACACCGACTACACCGACCGCACCGACTACCCGGAGCACCCGGAGAACCGCCCCGACGGCGGCCACCCTGAGAACCGTTAGACGACGCTCGAGATGCCCTTCCCGCTCGTCGGGCCGGTCATGCCGCCGCCCGGGCGGTGTGAGCGGGGAACGTGACGTCGATAAGCAACCTGACCCGCCGCACCCGGGGTGCGGCGGGTCCGTCATTTCCCGGTTAACTTGCCGGGGCCGCGCACTGCCCGGCCAGCCGCCATGACGTAGCATGATCGGTTGTGCACCTGCCGCCGACCCCGGTCGCGCGGGTGGAAGTCAGAGACATAAAAACAGATGGAGACAGTTCATTGTCCGTCACAACCCGACGCGAGAAGGCGGGGTCCCAGCGGGCCTGGCCGAAGCGCGCGCTGGCGCTGTTCGCCCTGATCGTCGCCGTGGTGTGGGCGCTGGTGTTCTTCACCGGTGACCGCCAGGCCAGCCCGAAGCTGGGCATCGACCTGCAGGGCGGTACCCGCGTCACCCTCGTCCCGCAGGGCCAGGAGCCGACGCAGGACCAGCTGTCGCAGGCCCGCACCATCCTGGAGAACCGTGTCAACGGCATGGGCGTCTCGGGTGCGAGCGTGGTCACGGACGGTAACACGCTGGTCATCACGGTCCCGGGCGAGGACACCTCCGAGGCCCGCGCCGTCGGCCAGACGTCGCAGCTGCTGTTCCGCCCGGTGGCCACCCCGGCGAACCCGGACATGGCCGCCCTGGGCGACGCGCTGGGGGAGATGGCCAACCGCTGGGTGGAGCTGGGCATCATCACCACCGAGCAGGCCGAGGACTCCATCACCACGGTCATCGACGCAGTGAACAACCAGCAGCCGGAGGGCACCGACCCGGTCGAGGCACCGGAGGTCACCGCCACGCCGCTGCCGGAGCCGGCCAACTCGATCGAGTCGACGGAGCGTCGTCAGGAGATCACCGAGCAGCTGCGCACGGACCGTCAGTCGACGGACCCGACCGTGCAGGCGGCGGCCAGCACCCTGCTGCGTTGCGACGCCCCGACCGACCCGCTCGCCGGCACCGACGACGCGGCCCTGCCGCTGGTCACCTGCGAGCCGGGCACCGGTCAGGTCTACCTGCTGGACCCGGCACCGCTGCTGTCCGGCATCACCGACGAGGACGGCCCGCGCCTGACGGGCAACGAGATCGACACCGACCGCCCCATCACCGGCGGTTTCAACCCGGACTCGGGTCAGATGGAGATCAACTTCGCCTTCAAGACGGACGGCGCGAACTCCGGTTCCCAGACCTGGGCGGACCTCACCCGCGACTACCTGCAGCAGCAGGTGGCCATCACCCTGGACTCGCGCGTCATCTCCGCGCCGGTCATCCAGTCGGCGACTCCCTTCGGTTCGGCGACCTCCATCACGGGTAACTTCACCCAGGAGTCGGCGGCCGAGCTCGCCAACAATCTGCGCTACGGCGCGCTGCCGCTGTCGTTCGCCGGTGAGGACGGCGAGCCGGGCGGCACCGCCCAGTCGGTGCCCGCCTCCCTCGGTGTGGCCTCGCTGCAGGCGGGTCTCATCGCCGGTGTCGTCGGCCTCATCCTCGTGGCGATCTTCGTGTTCGCCTACTACCGACTCTTCGGTTTCATCTCGCTGATCACCCTGTTCACCGCGGGTCTGCTGGTCTACGGCTCGCTCATCCTGCTGGGTCGCTGGATCGGCTACTCGCTGGACCTGTCCGGCGTCGCCGGCCTCATCATCGGTATCGGCACCACCGCCGACTCCTTCGTCGTGTTCTACGAGCGCGTCAAGGACGAGGTCCGCGAGGGCCGCACCTTCCGCTCCGCGGCGCAGCACGGCTGGGAGCGCGCGAAGCGCACCATCGTCACGGGCAACATGGTCACCCTCATCGGTGCGGTGGTCATCTACTTCCTCGCCGTTGGCGAGGTCAAGGGCTTCGCGTTCACGCTGGGCCTGACCACCGTGTTCGACCTGCTGGTCACGTTCCTGGTCACGGCGCCGCTCATGCTGCTTGCCGCCCGCAAGCCGTTCTTCGCCAAGCCCTCCGTCAACGGCATGGGCAAGGTGTTCGAGCTGGCCGCGCGCAACCGTCGCGAAGCAGCGGCCGCCCCCACCAGCACAGGCAGCACCGCCAGCACTGCAGTCACCGCCAGCACTGCAGTCACCGCCACCCCGGAGGAGAAGTAGATGAGCAACGGCACTTTCAACCGTCTGTACACCGGTGAGGGCGGCGTCGACTTCATCGGCCGGTCGCGCCTGTGGTACTGGATCACCGCCGTGCTGCTGGTCATCTCGGTCGCGGCGATCGGCATCCGTGGTTTCGACCTCAGCATCGACTTCGAGGGCGGCACCAAGATGAACATGCCGGCCGGGGAGCTGGTCGTCGAGGAGGTCGAGGAGACCTTCGTCGAGGCCACCGGCGTCACCCCGGAGATCACGCAGATCGTCGGCGCCGGTGACTCCCGCACCCTGGAGATCAACTCGGAGCGTCTGACCACAGAGCAGATCGACAATGCCCGCGCCGCCATCTACGAGGAGCACCAGCCCCTCGACGCGCAGGGCCAGCCGTCCCCGGACGCGATCGGTGACTCCACGGTCTCCGAGTCGTGGGGTTCGACGATCACGCAGCGCATGCTCATCGCGATGGCCGTGTTCCTCGGCCTGGCGTTCCTCTACATCGCCTTCCGCCTGGAGAAGGAGATGGCGGCGGCGGCGATGATCGCCCTGCTGGTCGACGGCATCCTCATCGCCGGCATCTACGCGCTGTTCGGCTTCGAGGTGTCCCCGGCGTCGGTCATCGGTCTGCTCACGGTGCTGTCGTTCTCCATCTACGACACGGTCATCGTCTTCGACAAGGTGCGTGAGAACACCGCCGGCTACCTCAATTCCCGACGTTCGACGTACGGGGAGGAGGCGAACCTGGCGGTCAACCAGACGGTCATGCGTTCCATCTCCACGTCGGTGATCTCGGCACTGCCGATCATCGCCCTCATGATCGTCGCGGTGTGGCTCATGGGTGTGGGCACCCTCAAGGACCTGGCGCTCATCCAGCTCATCGGCGTCGTCGAGGGCATCTTCTCCTCGATCTTCCTGGCCACCCCGATCCTCGTGGGCCTGATGAACCGCCGCAAGGACACGAAGAAGCACAACCAGGAGGTAGCGGACTACCGCGCGGGCAAGCTCACCGACGAGAACCCGGTCGAGGGCGACGAGCTTGTCGACGCCGCCCCGAAGCGCACCGTCGCCGGACCGGACACCCCCGCTCCGGGCAGCACCTGGCGGCCGGGCCGCAGTTAGTGTTCTCCACCCCGGCGGACGGCATATACTGGGCAGATCATGATCCGGTGCTGGTATCTCCCGGGCCGGGGGACGGAGAAAGGCGAGACGTGTCGAATCGGATGAAGTCGGGGGCCCGGGGTGTGGCCGCCGCCGTGGCGTTCGCGGTGGGTGCCTCCCTGCTGGTCGCCTGCTCCGAGGAGGGTGCGCAGCCGGCTGCCCCCGAGGAGGGGGCCGTCGCCAGCACCGATTTCTTCGGGTACCTGCTCGACACGACGCTGCCCACCTCGAACGCGGCGTCCCGGGTGGGCGCGTCGTCGAACACGGAGGCCCTGTCGGGTCGCCTTTATCCGGCGGTGTTCGTGCCGGGGCCGTCGGGGCAGATGATCCCCAACACGGATCTCGTGCAGACGCAGGTGCTTCCCGGGGCGAACCGGCAGGTGGTCTACACGCTGGCGGAGGACGCCACGTACTCCGACGGTGTGCCGGTCACCTGCACGGATTTCCTGCTGCACTACAAGGCCGGTGTCCATGAGGGGCTCTTCGACTCCCACCTGCCGCAGACCGAGGAGGTTCTGCGGCTCGACTGCGAACCGGGGCAGAAGCGGTTCACCGTGGTGTTCAACGAGGAGGCGGGCGGCCGGTGGCGGCATCTCTTCGGCCCGGGTACCGTCCTGCCGGCGCATGCCGTGGCGGCGAAGGCGGGGCTGAGCGAGCAGGAGCTGCACACCGCGCTGCAGACCGATGACGTGGTCACCCTCGCGGAGGTGGCACCGATCTGGCGCGACGGTTTCGATCTCGCCTCCTTCGATCCGCAGCTGCAGGTCACGTCCGGCCCCTTCGTCATCGACCGGGTGGGGGAGAGCGGGGAGGTCGTTCTCGTCCCCAACGAGCACTACTACGGCGATCAGCCGAACCTCGACACCATCGTCGTGTGGCCGCGTGGCACGGACGCGGCCGGGCTGCTCGCGGAGGATGCGCTGCGTATCGCCGATGTTCGCACCGCGGAGCCGACGTGGGTCAACCGCGACGACCCGACGAACACCCTCGACATCTCCGAGGCGGTGGGCGACCTGACGGACACGCTCATGCTCGGCGACCAGGGTGTGTTCGGCAGCCCGTGGGCCCGGGAGTCCTTCGCCGCGTGTGTGGATCACCGGGCGGTGGCGGAGGCGTCGTCACGCATCAGTGGGGTGGAGGTCCCGGCCGTGGGGCTGCACACGCTGCCGCACCACGATCCGTTGGCCCCGCTGCTGGCGGAGGTCGGCGATGCGCACCTGGGCACCGACATCCCGCGCGCGCAGGCGATGGCCGGGGCCACGGTGCGCATCGGTTACTCAGGCCCGGACGAGCGTAAGGCCGCCATGGTGGAGGCGATCCGCGTGTCGTGCGAGGAGGCCGGGATCACGGTCGTCGATGCGTCCGCGGAGGCGTCGACGCTGGCGGATGTCACCCGCATGGGTACCGGTCAGTGGGGTGAGCAGGTCTTCGTGGAGGGGGAGCTCGACGCGGTGCTCATGGCCGTCGACCCCATGGCGGAGTTCGGTGCGGCCTCGGCCCGGGCGAACTCGCTGCCGTATCTGCGGGAGCGGGAGGAGGAACTGTGGGAGTCCGTCCCGAGTATCCCCTTGTCGGCTCAACCCCGCCGATTCGTGATCGACCGCACAGTGGGTAACGTAGTGATGTACACAGGACTGGCCGGTATCGGCTGGAACATGGACCGATGGCTGAGCGAGGACGACGGTGCTGGAGCAGACGCAGATGAATAAGTACGGAAGCGCCCGCGAGGCGCTCTCCGCCCGGATCCGTTACGTGCAGGACTGGCCGGAGGAGGGGATCCTCTTCGAGGATCTCACCCCGGTGCTGGCGGATGCGGATGCGTTCCAGATCGTCGTCGATGAGCTTGCCGACGCCTGCGTCCGCCTCGGTGCCCAGATGATCGGCGGCCTCGACGCCCGTGGTTTCCTACTCGGCTCGGCCGTGGCCTACAAGCTGGGCCTGGGCATCCTGGCGATCCGTAAGAAGGGCAAGCTGCCGCCCCCGGTGGTCACCGAGGAGTACTCGCTGGAGTACGGCACCGCCGCCCTGGAGGTCCCGGAGGACGGCCAGGAGCTGGAGGGGGTGCGGATCGTGCTGGTGGACGACGTCCTCGCGACCGGTGGCACCCTCGTCGCCGCCCGGAAGCTCATCGAGCACTGCGGCGGTGAGGTCGTGGGCAACGTCGTCGTCCTGGAGGTGGCGGAGCTCGGCGGGCGCGAGCGCCTGGCCGATCTGCCGCTGGTGGTGATCAACGAATGACCGACCGCAACCGGAACCGCTCCAACGTCGGCGTGCGCGGGATGTCGGCCCGCCTGGCGCGGTCGCTGACCGGCACCCGGGCGAAGACGAACCCGGTGCTCGACCCGTTGCTGTCGATCCACCGCCAGTTCCACCCGCGGGCCGACGCCGAGCTGCTGTCCCGGGCCTATGATCTGGCGGAGACCCTCCACGAGGGCGTGTTCCGTAAGTCGGGGGACCCCTACATCACGCACCCGCTGGCGGTGGCCACCATCGCCGCGGAGATCGGCATGGACACCACCACACTCGTCGCGGCGCTGCTGCACGACACGGTGGAGGACACCGACTACTCCCTCGAGCAGCTCACCGACGACTTCGGGGCCGAGGTCGCCCGCCTCGTCGACGGGGTGACCAAGCTGGACAAGGTCGCCCTGGGCGCGGCCGCCGAGGCGGAGACCATCCGCAAGATGATCGTCGCCATGGCGCAGGATCCGCGCGTCCTGGTGATCAAGGTGGCCGACCGCCTGCACAACATGCGCACCATGCGTTTCCTCCCGCCGGAGAAGCAGGCGAAGAAGGCCCGCCAGACCCTCGAGGTCATCGCCCCGCTGGCGCACCGCCTCGGAATGGCGAGTGTGAAGTGGGAGCTGGAGGACCTGTCGTTCGCCATCCTCTACCCGAAGAAGTACGACGAGATCGTCCGTCTCGTCGCCGACCGGGCCCCCTCGCGTGATCGCGCGCTCAAGGAGATCGTCACCCAGGTGACCACCGCCCTGCGCGACAACAACATCGAGGCCGAGGTCATGGGCCGCCCGAAGCACTACTGGTCGATCTACCAGAAGATGATCGTCCGGGGCCGCGACTTCGACGAGATCTTCGACCTGGTGGGTATCCGCATCCTCGTCGACAACGTCAACAACTGCTACGCCGCCATCGGAGTCGTCCACTCCCTGTACTCGGCGCTGCCGGGACGTTTCAAGGACTACATCTCGTCCCCGCGTTTCGGCGTGTACCAGTCGCTGCACACCACGGTCATGGCCCTGCAGGGTCGTCCCCTCGAGGTGCAGGTGCGCACGCACGAGATGCACTACAACGCCGAGTTCGGCGTCGCCGCGCACTGGCGCTACAAGGAGACGAAGGGCTCCCACAAGGGTGACCGCGAGGAGGTCGACCAGATGGCGTGGATGCGCCAGCTGCTCGACTGGCAGAAGGAGGCCGCGGACCCCAACGAGTTCCTTGACTCCCTGCGCTACGATCTCACGGCCAAGCAGATCTTCGTGTTCACCCCCAAAGGTGACGTGGTCAACCTACCGGCCGAATCCACCCCGGTGGACTTCGCGTACGCGGTGCACACCGAGGTCGGCCACCGCTGCATCGGAGCCAAGGTCAACGGCAAGCTCGTGGCCCTGGAGTCGGCGCTGAAGTCCGGCGACCGCGTCGAGGTGTTCACGTCCAAGGACCAGAATGCGGGTCCGTCGCGCGACTGGCAGAACTTCGTCGTGTCCCCGCGGGCCAAGGCGAAGATCCGCCAGTGGTTCGCCAAGGAGCGCCGCGAGGAGCATCTCGACGCCGGCCGCGACGCCCTCGCCGCCGAGGTGCAGCGCGGCGGCCTGCCCATGCACCGCCTGTTCACCGCGCAGTCGATGAAGACGGTGGCGACGCAGCTGCACTACCCGGACGTCGACGCCCTCTACACCGCCATCGGGGCGGGCAGCGTCTCCGCGCAGCACGTGGCCAACCAGCTCATGGCCGCGTTCGGCGACCAGGACGACGCCGTCGACGCCCTCGCCGCGCGCACCCCGATCTCCGAGATCATCAGTTCCCGCGCCCAGGCGAAGGACTCCGAGACGGGCACCGGCGTGCTCGTTGAGGGGAGCCCGGACGTCATGGCGAAGATGGCCAAGTGCTGCCAGCCGGTCCCGGGCGACGAGATCTTCGGTTTCGTCACCCGCGGCGGGGGAGTGTCCGTCCACCGGGCGGACTGCACGAACGCCGAGAAGCTGCGGCAGGAGCCGGAGCGGCTCATCGACGTCGCCTGGGCCACCACGGGTCTGTCCGGCGGGGCCTTCGCCGCGACGCTACAGGTCGAGGCGCTCGACCGCCAGGGCCTGCTCTTCGAAATCACCCGGGTATTCAGCGACCAGAAGCTCTCGGTCATGTCGATGAATTCGCAGGCGACCGACGACCACATCGCGACCATCCGGATGACGTTCTCGGTCTCCGACACCAAACAGCTCGGCCAGCTGCTCACGACGCTGCGCAACACCGAGGGAGTGTTCGACGTCTACCGCGTGACCGCCTGACCCGCGGGTTCCCCCGGAACCTGCCGGACCCGGCCCGCGGCGGTGACTAGGGTGGGGTGGCGTGGAACGATTCCTCGACGAACTGCTCATCGAACCGTGGCGCATCCCGGTCATCATCGCGACGGCCACGGGCATCTACCTCGGCTTCATGGTCCTGGCCAAGCTCTTCGGCTCCCGGATCCTGCTGGCGATGACCGCCTCCGACGCCGTGATCATCATCATGTTCGGCGCGGTCGCCGGCCGCGTCATCATCGGCCATCCGCCGACGCTCGCCGCGGGCCTGCTCGGCCTGGCCTCCCTCATGGTGCTCGAGGCCGCGTTCGGCACCCTGCGCCGCTTCACGGGCTGGGGGAGACTGCTCAACCGTCGCCCCGTGCTCGTCGTCTCCGAGGGGACGATGCTTCTCGACGCCATGCGTACCGCCCACCTCAGCCGCACTGACGTGCTCACCGCCGTGCGCCGCGCGGGCCTGGGCTCCCTGTCCCAGGTGCAGGCGATGGTGTTCGAGCCGACCGGCACGATGTCGGTCATCCGGACCGGCCAGCCGCTCGACCCGGAGGTCCTGCGCGGCGTGCGGGGCGCCTGAACACCCGGCGGAATCGACACAGGCCGCCGTCCCCGGTGAGCGGGGAGGGCGGCCTGGTGAACTGGCGGTGAACCGCAGCAGCCGTCTTAGCCGTTGATGCGCTGGATGAAGAGGAATGCGGCGGACAGGGCGCTGATGATGGCGGTGAAGACGCCGATCCAGCTCGTCATCTGGTCCGGATCGCTGGAGAGATCCTCAGTCTTCTCTTTGTCCTTCTTCTCGGTGGTGGTCGAAGAGCCCTCGGAGGACAGAGCCGGCGCCTGCGTAGTCGTGGTGGCGGTGGTGGTCTCGCTGCTCTGAGCGAAAGCCGGAGCGGAGAGGCCGGCGGTGGTCAGGGCGACGGAGGTGGCAACGGCGGCAATGGCCTTGCGGGAGAAGAGCTTCATGGGAATACCAGTTCCTTGGCGTGAAGGGAGTTTCTGAACAGACCACACCTTAACCCGTGGATTAAAGTTACGCAACAATTTCATCACAGAAAACGCCCCCGGTTCACAGGGAACCGGGAGCGTTGACAGCGTGCGTCGAGAAGCTCCTATCCGACGGTGGCGGTCTCGATGCGGACCTCCTCGGCGGGCGCGCCGTCGGCGGCACCGCCCTCGACACCCGCCTCGGCGATGGAGTCGAGGGTGGCCAGGCCCTCCTCGGAGATCTGGCCGAAGTAGGTGTAGTCCGGGGCCAGCGGGGAATCCTCGTAGTTGAGGAAGAACTGGGAACCGTTGGTGTCCGGGCCGGCGTTGGCCATGGCGATGGAGCCGCGCGGGTAGATCACCGGGGAGGTGGCGGGGCCGTCGAGCTCGTCGGTCGGGTACTCGTTGGCGAACTGGAAGCCCGGGCCGCCGGCACCGGAACCGGACGGGTCGCCGCACTGGAGGACGTGGATGCCGGAGGTGGTGAGGCGGTGGCAGACGGTGTCGTCGTAGTAGCCCTCGGAGGCGAGGTGCTCGATGACGTTGACGGTGCAGGGGGCGACGGAGCGGTCGAGCTCCATGCCGATCGGGCCCTGGGTGGTGTCGAGGGTGACGGTGACGGTGCCCTCGGTGGGAATGTTCTCGGTGGCCGGGGTGGAGACCTCGCGGGAGGCGTCGCCGGCTTCCGGGTACTCGCAGGTGACCGTGGCCGGGAGTGCCTCGGCGCGGGCCATGGTCAGCGGCTCCATCTCCGGGGTCTCGGCGGTGGTCGTGGTCTCCTCGTCCGCGGTGATCTGCTCCTCGCTGTCGCGGGTGGCGAGGAACCAGATGCCGGCGACGATGGCCAGGATCACGACGGCAGCCGCGACACCGATCTTCAGCGGGCGGGACTTCTCGGCGCGGTCGCGGGATTTCAGTTCGCGGTCAAGCTGGGCGAGAGCATCCTCGCCGCGTTTCCTGTTGTCGGTCACCGGGGACTCTTCCTGACGTAGTCGGACATGTACGGTCAGTCAGTCTAACCGGCGGGGTGCGGCGGTGGTGCGGCGGTGGTGCGTCGTGGCGCGGTGTGGTGGAGATCTCTATTGTGGGGGCATGGCTAACGTCACCTTCAAGAACGAGTCCACCTCCACCTCCGGCGAGCTGCCGGCCGTCGGCGACCAGCTCCCCGATTTCACCCTCGTCGGCACCGATCTGTCTGAGATCACCCCGGCCGACCTCGCGGGCAACCGGGTCGTGCTCAACATCTTCCCGTCCCTGGACACCGGCGTGTGCGCGGCGTCCGTCCGTGAGTTCAACAAGCGCGCCACCTCCCTGGACAACACCGTCGTCCTGGGCGTGTCCCAGGACCTGCCCTTCGCGCACGGCCGTTTCTGCTCCGCCGAGGGCATCGACAACGTGACCACCGGCTCCACCTTCCGCTCCTCCTTCGGTGAGGATTACGGCCTCACCCTGCAGGGTTCCCCGCTGCAGGGCCTCCTGGCCCGCGCGGTCGTCGTCGCCGACGAGAACGGCAAGGTCGTCCACACCCAGCTCGTCGACGAGATCACCGACGAGCCGGATTACGACGCTGCCGTCAACGCCCTGTCCTAGACTTTTACCCCTCCGCCCCGGTCACCTGCGTGGTTGGCCGGGGCTTCCGTCTGTCTGTCATGATGAGACGCATGACGCGTTCGGAGAGAAACAACCTGCTGGCCATTCTGGCGGCCATCATCCTCATCATCGGTGGCATCGCGGCCGCCGTCATCTTCGGTGTGAAGGACGCGGAGCCGCAGCTGGTGGCCGACGAGGTTGCGGTCACCGACGGGGCCACGCAGACGCCCTCCGCGGAGCCGGCACCCCCCGCTGACCCGCTCGCCGACGCGCAGGTCAACAGCATCCACTCCGGGGGCGCCCCCGAAGTCGGAGACACCTTCGGTGACGTCGCGCGCATGCGCAGCTGGGAGGGCGAGGTCGACGTGTGGCGGGGCGGCAACCCGCAGATCATCCTCGGCCCGGCCGGCAACTGGTTCCCGGCCGGGCAGCCCGGCTGCGGCGACGGCCGCTACGTGGTCGAGTTCTCCGCTACGGGCCAGCTCACCGCCTCGCTGCGCGACGAGCTGGGGGAGACCACCCGGGAGAAGGACGCCCGCACCGGCTGGATGCTCCTCGACGACTGCCACCTGCCGTACGTCACCCTGACCGGTGAGGCGGAGGATCCGCAGGACACCGTCGTGTTCGAGGTTCACGAGTTCCAGCCCGCGGGCTAGACTTCCCCTCATGCAGCTCCACGGATTCGCGGCAGGCCCGTACCAGACCAACACGTTCATCGTCGTCAACGACGGCCGGGCCGGGGTCGTCGACCCCGGCATGCACGCCGCGAAGCAGGTCATCGCGCTGCTCGAGGAGACCGGCGCCGAGCTCAGCGAGATCGTGTGCACCCACGGCCACATCGACCACGTCCGCGAGGCCGGGGACCTGGCCAAGCGCTACGGTGTGCCCGTCCACCTCCACCCGGCGGATGAGTTCATGCTGCATCCGGAGGGCATCATGCCGCAGTCGCGGGTGCTTTTCGACGTCGCGTCGATGGTGCCCATCGCCGATCTCCGCCCGCTGAACGACGGTGACACGGTGACGCTCGCCGGCATCGAGTTCCGCGTCGACTTCGCGCCCGGGCACTCCCCGGGGTCGTGCCTGCTCGTCCACGAGGACTTCTGCTTCACCGGCGACGTCCTGTTCAAGGGCTCCATCGGCCGCACCGACTTCCCGACGTCCTCCCCGGAGGACATGGACGCCTCCCTCCGCGGCCCCGTGTGGGCGCTGTCCGACACCCTCCAGCTGTTCCCCGGCCACGGCCCCGCCACCACCATGCGGGCCGAGCGCCAGACCAACCCGTTCCTGCTCCAGTTGGGCCTGTAGGTAAGGTATTTTCACGTGACTGACGCGAAGAAGAAGTTTGCCGCCCTGTCCGCACCCAAGGGTGTCCCGGACTACATCCCGCCGGTGTCCCCGGTGTTCCTCAAGGTGCGCGACACCTTCATCCACCAGGCGCATCTCGCCGGCTTCCAGCACATTGAGCTCCCCGTCTTCGAGGACACCACCCTGTTCGCCCGCGGCGTCGGCGAGTCCACCGACGTGGTGAGCAAGGAGATGTACACCTTCGCCGACCGCGGCGACCGCTCCGTCACGCTGCGCCCCGAGGGCACCGCCGGCGTCATGCGCGCCGTCATCGAGCACAACCTCGACCGCGGCCAGCTGCCGGTCAAGCTCAACTACGCCGGCCCCTTCTTCCGCTACGAGCGCCCCCAGGCCGGCCGCTACCGCCAGCTGCAGCAGGTCGGTGTCGAGGCCATCGGTGTCGACGACCCGGCCCTCGACGCCGAGGTCGTGGCCCTGGCCGACCGTTCCTACCGCTCCCTGGGTCTCAAGGACTTCCGCCTCGAGCTCACCTCGTTGGGCGACAACACCTGCCGCCCCGCCTACCGCGCCAAGCTGCAGGAGTTCCTCTTCGGCCTGCCCCTCGACGAGGAGACCCGCCAGCGCGCCGAGATCAACCCGCTGCGTGTCCTCGACGACAAGCGCCCCGAGGTCCAGGAGATGACCGCCGACGCCCCGCTGATGCTCGACCACCTCTCCACCGAGGCCCGGGAGCACTTCGAGACCGTCACCGGGCTGCTCGACGACATGGCCGTCCCCTACGTCATCAACCCGCGCATGGTCCGCGGCCTCGACTACTACACCAAGACCTGCTTCGAGTTCGTCCACGACGGCCTCGGCGCCCAGTCGGGCATCGGCGGCGGCGGGCGTTACGACGGCCTCATGGCCCAGCTCGGCGGCCAGGACCTCTCCGGCATCGGCTACGGCCTCGGCGTCGACCGCACCGTCCTGGCGCTGGAGGCCGAGGGCGTGACCCTCGACGGCGTGGAGCGTCGCGTCGACGTCTACGGCGTGGCCCTCGGTGCGGAGGCCAAGAAGGCGATGGCGCTGCTCATCAACGACCTGCGTGCCGCCGGCATCTCCGCCGACATGGCCTACGGTGACCGCGGTCTCAAGGGCGCCATGAAGGGCGCCGACCGGGCGGGCGCCCGCGTCGCCCTCGTCCTCGGTGAGAACGAGCTCGCCGCCGGCACCGTCGCCGTCAAGGACCTCGCAGCCCACACGCAGTCCGACGTGGCGCTCGACGCCATCGTCGGGCAGCTGCGCGCATCGCTGGGGTAGGTCTGGCCCCCGACGGTTGTTGCGGGCGCGAAAATAAATCGGCCCGCAACTTGCTGATATCACCATAGCTCCTGTTAACGTGTCAACATCTCAACTGTTGCACGGAGGAGGACGGATGACCGTCACCATCGGAGTCGATGTCGGCACCCAGGGAAGCAAGGCCGCGGTCTACACCGGTGACGGTGTCCAGGTCGGCCGCGCGTACACCCCGCACACCATCACCTACCTCGGCCCGGGCCGCGCGGAGATGGATCCGGAGCATCTCGTCGACGCGGCCTGCTCCGCCATCGCCGCCGCCCTCGACGACGCCGTCGCCACGGGAATCAACCGCCGCGAGGTCGCCGGCATCGCGCTATCGGGCATCCTCGTCGGACAGGTGCTTCTCGACGTCGACGGCACCGTCCTCCATCCCATCATCACCAGTCTGGACACCCGCGCCCAGGAGCATGCCGCCGCAGCCGGGCGCGACCTCGAACCCCTGTGGCTCACCGAGTCCGGCACCTCGACGCTCGACGCCTACGCCGCTCCGTTCCAGCTGCAGTGGATCCGCGACAATCGTCCGGAGATCTGGTCACGCGTCGTCCGCACGGTGTCCGTCGCCCCCTACGTCTCCGCCCGCCTCGCCGGCCTGACCCAGGAGGAGATGTACACCGACCCCACCCACGCCTCCGGGTGGATGGTCGGCTGGGATCATGAGAGTCGCACATTCTCCCCGCGCCAGCTGTCCGCCTTCGGGCTGCCGACCGGCATCCTCCCGCGTATGGTCGCCTCCGACGACATCATCGGCCATGTCACCGCGGAGTTCGCCGCGCGTACCGGCCTCCCGGCCGGCACTCCGGTCGTCGCCGGGGCCGGGGATGTCATGCAGTCGACACTGGCCACCGGCATGATCAACGTCGGCCAGGCCACCGACTCCGCCGGAACCACCAGCATCCTCACCGTCGGTGTCGACGGGGTGCTCCCCGAGGTTGCCGCCATGCCGGGCATGCTCTTCAGCCTCGGTACCCTCCCCGGGCAGGCCATTTACTGGGGGTACATCCGGGCGGGCGGGCTTTCTCTGCGCTGGTTCCGGGATCAGGTGGCCCGCCGCGAGCAGGACGACTCCATCTACGCCACCTTCGATGCGCTGGCCGCCGGGGTGACCCCCGGTTCCGACGGCGTCCTCTTCCTGCCCTACCTGGCCGGCGGCAACCCCGACAGCCCGCACGCCTCCGGGACGTGGTTGGGTATGGATTCCGGCACCGACACCGCCCGCCTGTGGCGCAGCGCCCTTGAGGCCGTCGCCTACGAGTACGCGACGACCCTCGACGTTGTGCAGCGCGGCGGTGTCGACCTCACCGAGGTGCTGGTCACCGGCGGGGGAGCGGCCAGCACGGTGTGGAACCAGATCAAGGCCGACGTCACCGGCGTGCCGTGGAACCGCCCGCACCGGGTGGACGGACCACCGCTGGCCAACGCCGCCCTGGCGAACCAGGCCCTCGGGTTGTCCGCCGGCCTGGCCGCCCAGCTCACGGAGTGGAACAGCGGCGGCACCGCTGTGCTTCCCGATGCCGACGCCCACCACTACTACCGGCAGGCCGCCGCCGAGCGCACCCGCCTGCTCACCGGGCCCATGCAGGAGGTCTTCGCCTCCGTCCGCCACCTTCGAGATCTCTAGGAGAAACAACATGACCCTGCTGTACAAGTGGAACGCCTCCGCCCCCGACACCGAGCTGCTGCGCACGGCACAGCCGGAGGAGATCGCCGCCGAGCTGTACACCCTCGGCGTGCGCTACGAGCAGTGGCCGACGCAGGAACTCGCCGACGATGCCGACCAGGAGGCCGTCCTCGCCGCCTACGCCGACGAGGTCGCCCGCATCAGCGCGGAGGAGAACTTCGTCACCGTCGACGTCGCCCGCCTGCGCAACACCGGCCAGCCCGATTTCGCGGAGACGGCCCGGGCCGCCCGCGAGAAGTTCCTCGACGAGCACACCCACGCCGATGACGAGGTGCGCTTCTTCGTCGAGGGATCCGGCACCTTCTACCTCCACATCGACGACACCGTCTATGCCGTCGTCTGTGAACGCGGTGACCTGCTGTCCGTTCCGGAGGGCTCCACCCACTGGTTCGACATGGGCGTCGCAGATCCGCAGTTCTGCGCCATCCGCTTCTTCCACGATGGCGAGGGCTGGGTCGGTGACTTCACCGGGGAGAAGATCTCCGCGCGGTTCCCGGGCCACGACGAGCTGCTGGCCGGGAAGTAGGACCCCATGATCAGCCTGCCGCGACCGGCCGCCATCGTCCTCGACATCGAGGGCACCACCTCCTCCACCTGGTTCGTCCACGACACCCTCTACCCCTACTCCCGCGCGCGCTTCGCCGACATCCTCTCCCGGGAGGGCCACCCGGACGTGGAACGGGCCCGGGGACAGATCATCCAGGAGGCGGGACTGGACCCGGAGGCGGGCGTCGATAAGCTCGTGGCCGCCCTGGAAGGGTGGCTCGACAGCGACGAGAAACGCACCCCCCTCAAGACCCTGCAGGGGCTGATCTGGGCGGAGGGATTCTCGGCCGGTGACCTCACCTCGCACTTCTACCCGGACGCAATCCCGGCGATGCGGTCCTGGCACGAGCAGGGGATCGATCTGACGATCTTCTCCTCCGGATCGGTCAACGCCCAGACCTCCTGGTTCGGCAACTCCCCGGAGGGGGACCTGCTGCCCATGTTCAACGGCCACTTCGACACGGAGAACGCCGGTCCGAAGAAGCTCCCGTCCTCGTACGCGACCATCCGTGAGGCCATCGGCGTGCCCGCCGGGCAGCTCCTGTTCTTCTCCGACCTCGTCGAGGAACTCGATGCCGCCCGAGCCGACGGGTGGGGAACCGTCGGAGTACGTCGCGAGGGCGACCAGTACTTCGACCGCGGAGTCGGCGACCACCCGGAGATCTCCTCCTTCGAGCAGGTGACCTGGCGGTGAGCGTGCTCGGCGGCCCGGTCGGCGGGCACTACGACGTCGCAGTCATCGGCGGCGGAATCTCCGGCGTCCAGATCGCGCGACATGCCGCAGGGCGCGGGCTGCGGACCGTCCTTCTCGAGCGCAACGACTTCGGCGCGGGGACCTCGGCGGCCACCACCAAGGCGATCCACGGTGGACTGCGCTACCTCGAGCAGTACGACTTCCGCGTCGTCGCCGAGTCGGTGAGTGAACGCCGCTACCTCGGACTGGCCGCCCCGCACCTCGTGCAGCCGCGTAGCTTCCTGCTCACCGCCTATGACTGGTCGGCACCGCGCGCCCCCGTCCTCGGCGCGGGAGTCGCCCTGTATGAGGCGATGGCGTGGCGTCGCAACGCCGGCGTGCCCAAGGACATCCGCTCGCCGCGCTTCCGGTGGATCGGGAAGAAGGCGCTGCTGACGCAGGTGCCCTGGCTGAGCCCCGACGGACTCACGGGTGCCTGGCGGCACGACGACACCCTCAACATCCACCCCGAGCGGCTCCTGCTGGCGATTCTCAAGTCCTACGTCGCCGACGGGGGCACCGCGCTCAACCACGCGGAGGTCACGGGCCTGCTGCGCGATGACGCGGGCGCGGTGCGGGGAGTCCGCGTCAACGGACACCGGGACATCGCGGCGACCGTGACGGTCAACGCAGCCGGCCCCTGGGTGGCCTCCGCCCTCGGCGACCTGGCGACGACGGCCGGCGTCCGGGTCCGGCAGGCCAAGGGTGTCCACCTGGTCACCCGCGACCTGGGCAACCGCGACGGCGTCTTCGTCCGCGGGCGCAACGGCCGCCACATCGTGGTCAACCCGTGGCAGGGAAAGACGCTCGTGGGTCCCACGGACACCCCCATGTCCGGCAGCGCCGATGAGGCCGCCACAGAGGTGGAGGACATCAACCTGCTGCGGGAGACCCTCGACTCGGTTTCCGCGACCCCGCTGGTCCGCGAGGACGTCGAATCGACCATCGTCGGCGTGCGCCCCCTTATCGACGACGGGTCGGACACCTACACCTCCTCCCGCCGCTTCGAGATCCGCGACCACGCACCCACCGGGCTGCCCGGCCTGTACTCCGTCACCGGTGGCAAGTGGACCACCGGCCGGGCCATGGGGCAGAAGGTCACCGACACCCTCATCCGCGCCCACCGCGGGTCACTGCCGCCGACGCGGGACTTCGACTCCCGCCACCTCGACCTGTCGACCTCCTTCGGCGACTATGACACGGTCACCGCCGCCTTCGAGGCCGCGGCAGCGCGCGTCCCCTCCGCCGACCTGCCGCGTGACACCCGCATCCACCTGGCGCGTCTCTACGGCACCGAACACGAGGCGGTGCTACGCCTCGTCGTCGAGGACCCGCGACTGGCGACCCCGGTTCCGGGCAGCTCCGACATACTCGCGCAGGCCGTCTATGCGGTGACCCACGAGGCGGCCGAGACCCTGCAGGATGTGCTCGACCGCCGTATGACCGTCGGCACCCTCGGCCTCGTACGGGAAACCGCGGCCCGCCTCGTGGCCGCGACCGTCGCCCCGCTCCTGGGATGGGAGGCGGAGCGGCGGGACGCGGAGGTCGCCGGGTACCTCGGGCTCCAGGCCGCGGAGACGGCGGTGCTCGATGAGGCGTTCGCCCCCGGTTCGTCCCGCTAGTTCAGCGTCCCCGGCAGGTCCCGCAGCAGCTCCTGCGCGTCGGTCGCCGACTCCAGGGTGTTGACCACCACCGGCAGCATGTCGGTGTGGATCATCGGCAGGTTGCGCTCGAAGGGGTGGCCCAGCGCCCGGGTCTGCCACTCGTGCCCGGAGTGACGGTGATCGTTCTCCGGGTAGCGGGGGTCGACGAGGATGAAGCCGCCGGTCTCCGAGAGGTACGGAGCCCACACCGTCGCGATGCCGTGGAGCACCTTCTGCCCGGTCTCCGTCTCCACCTCCTGGTAGCGCAGGGCCGCGGGGATGCCGGCGGCGCGGAACAGGGCCACGAGCAGGGCGGCCTGGTTGTGGCAGATGCCCTCACCGACGCGCAGCGTCTCGGAGGCCTTCACCGTGACGGTGCTGCTGCCGGTGTCGGCGGGGTGGGAGATCCTGTCGCGGACGTACGTGAAGACCGCGCGGACCGTCTCCGCCGGGTTGGGGCCACTCAGGGCGTGGGCGAGGGCGCTGATGTCCGGGTGGTCGGCGTCGATGACGGTGGTCGGGGCGAGGAACTCGGGCTCGAGATGCATGGCGTCATGATAGGCATATCGCCTGAGGCACAGCTCGCCATGGATGGATCGAGTGACGGGGTGTCCGCCCGGCGACCACACTCGACCTACTCATGGGGAGATATGCCTGGGGAGATATGCCTCAGGATCAGCACTCGGTCAGGGCGACCGGCAGACCGAGGTGCACGGCCAGGCCGCCGGTAGAGGTCTCCTTGTACTTGCTCATCATGTCGCGGCCGGTGTCGGCCATGGTCTGGATGACCTCGTCGAGGCTGACGCGGTTGGTGCCGGTGCCGCGCCAGGCGAGGCGGGCGGCGTTGATGGCCTTGACCGCGCCGATGGCGTTGCGTTCGATGCACGGGATCTGCACGAGCCCGCCGACGGGGTCGCAGGTGAGCCCGAGGTTGTGTTCGAGTGCGATTTCGGCGGCGTTCTCCACCTGGGAGGGGGTGCCGCCGAGGAACTCGCACAGGCCGGCGGCGGCCATGGCGGCGGCGGAACCGACCTCGCCCTGACAGCCGACCTCCGCCCCGGAGATCGAGGCGTTGTGTTTGATGATGATGCCGATCGCTCCCGCGGTGAGCAGGAAGTTCCGGGCGGCGGCCGCGTCGAAGCCGGGGAGGTGCTCCCGCGCGTAGTGCATGGTGGCGGGGATGATGCCGGCCGCGCCGTTGGTCGGGGCGGTGACGACGCGCCCGCCGGCGGCGTTCTCCTCGTTGACGGCCAGGGCCCACAGGTTGACCCACTCCATGGCCTCCAGCCCGGCGCCGTCCTGCTCCTGCTGGAGCGACTCGTGCAGACCGGGCGCGCGCCGCACCACGCCCAGCGGGCCGGGCAGCAGCCCGGTGGTGGCCAGGCCGCGCTCGACGCAGTCCTGCATCGTCGCCCACACCTCGTCGAGATGCTTGTCGACGTCCCCCTCGTTCGCCCGCATCACCTCCGCGACGGAGAGCCCCTCCCGGGCGCAGTGGGCGAGGAGTTCCGCGCCGGAGGAGAAGGGGTGCGGCACGGGCTGTTCAGGGGCGGGGGTGTCGAGCTCGTCGCGGGTGGCGATGAACCCGCCGCCCACGGAGAAGTACGCTTCCTCGGCCCCGTCGGCGGCGAAGACGACGCAGTTGGGGTGCTCGGGTGCGGGTTCCGGGTCGAAGGTGAAGTCGTAGGAGAGGCCGTCGATGGTGCCGGTGGGGTCGATGAGGGTGCCCAGCGGCGGGTCCTCGGGCGCGTCCGTGGGGGAGTGTCCGAGGAGGCCGAGGAGGATGGCCCGGTCGGTGCCGTGGCCGACACCGGTCGCGGCCAGCGATCCGCGCAGGGTGATGTCGACGTGCTCCGGGCGGCCGTGGGTGTCCACGAATGCCGCAGCGGCCCGCATCGGACCCACGGTGTGGGACGATGACGGGCCGATGCCGATGCTGAAGAGGTCACGCACGCTGGGGGACATGCGCCCCAGTGTAACCGTGGTCACATACCGTCGTGGCCGCGCAGCAGCTGCGAGAAGGGGACGAGGTCCTCGGAGGGGTCCACGCCGGTGCGGCGGTGGGCGGCCTGGCCGGCGGCGGTGACTCCGCCGAGGCCGCCGACGCTGGCGGAGGCGACCATCTGGTCGGCGAGCTCGGCGGCGGCGCGGTTGACGCGGGCGTCGAGAAGCGCTCCCTCGTCGGAGCCGAAGTCGTCCGTCGCGGCGAAGATGCCGGTGGGCACGACGAAGGCACGCATGTAGGTGAGCAGCGGGCGGATGGCGTAGTCGAGGACCAGGGAGTGCCGGGCCGTGCCGGCGGTGGCCGCGATGATGACGGGCATGCCGTTGAGGGCGTCGTTCTCCAGGACGTCGAAGAACGTCTTGAACAGGCCCGAGTAGCTCGCCTTGAACACCGGGGTGGCCACGACGAGGCCGTCGGAGGCGGAGACCAGCTCCTTGGCCTTGTCCAGCTCGGGGGAGGACATGCCGGTGGCCAGGGCGCGGCCGAGGTCATTGACCAGGTTCCGCAGCTCGATGACCTCGATGGTGAGGTTTTCACCGCGCGCGGAGACGGCGGCGGAGGTGGCGGCCGCGATCTGGTCAGCCACCTGGCGGGTCGTCGACGGGGTCGACAGGCCAGCGGAGATGACGGTGAGGGTGCGCATTACTTCTTCTCCTCACCCGGGTTGACCAGGAAGTGCGGGGAGGTGCGGTTCTCCTTGAGGGAGGCGTGGGTCGGCGGATCGGACGGCACGTGATCCGGGCGACGGGCCTCCATGCGGCGGCGCAGCTCCGGGACGACCTGGGTGCCCAGGATCTCGATCTGGTCGAGGACGACCTCCAGCGGCAGGCCGGCGTGGTCGATGAGGAAGAGCTGACGCTGGTAGTCGCCGACCCAGTCCGCGAACTCCATGGTGCGGTCGATGACCTGCTCCACGGTGCCGACGGTCAGCGGGGTCATGTCGGTGAACTCCTCCATGGACGGGCCGTGGCCGTACACAGGGGCGTTGTCGAAGTAGGGGCGGAAGAAGTCCTTCGCCTGCTGCTCCGTCTCACCGATGAACACCTGGCCGCCGAGGCCGACGATGGCCTGGTCCGCCTGGCCGTGGCCGTAGGCCTCGTAGCGACGACGGTAGATGTCGACCATCTTCGCCGTGTGCTCCTTGTTCCAGAAGATGTTGTTGTGGAAGAAGCCGTCGCCGTAGAAGGCGGCCTGCTCGGCGATCTGCACGGAACGGATGGAGCCGTGCCACACGAACGGCGGGACGTCGTCCAGCGGGGCCGGGGTGAGGGTGAAGCCCTGCAGCGGGGTGCGGTGCTCGCCCTGCCAGTTGACCACCGGCTCGCGCCACAGGCGGCGCAGGAGGTGGTAGTTCTCGATGGCCAGCGGGATGCCCTGGCGGATGTCCTTGCCGAACCACGGGTACACCGGGCCGGTGTTGCCGCGGCCCATCATGAGGTCGACGCGGCCGTCGGCGAGGTGCTGCAGGTAGGCGTAGTCCTCGGCGAGGCGGACCGGGTCGTTGGTGGTGATGAGGGTGGTGGCGGTGGAGAGCTGGAGCTTCTCGGTCTGGGCCGCGATGTGGGCCAGCAGCACCGGCGGGTTGGCCGGGGCGACGAAGGGCGGGTTGTGGTGCTCGCCGGTGGCGAAGACGTCGAGGCCGACCTCCTCGGCCTTCCTGGCGATCGCGACGGTGGCCTTGATCCGCTCGTTCTCGGTGGGGGTCTGGCCGGTGGTGGGATCGGTGGTGACGTCACCGATGGTGAAAATGCCGAACTGCATGGGGTTTCTCCTAAGGTAATCTGTTTGTGCCCCCACCGTAGGTGACATGTCAACATCGTGTCAAGAGGGCGCGCCGGATCAGGAGTCGACGGCCTCCATGAGCAGCGCGATGTCCGAACCACCGATGACACGGATCGGCCGCTGATCCTTCCGCCCGTGCTCCGTGATGATCGCCGCCCGGGGCATGGAACCGTCCTTCCGCGGCGTCGTCAACGCGTCGATGGCCTCCTGCGCCAGCACATCCCGGGCGAGGAACACCGCCCGGTCGTTGTCCTCCGCCCAGTCGAGGACCTCCGCGACGGAGCGGGCGTCGAGATGATCGTTGTCATCGAGATCCGCCGCCACCCAGCGTGCGATCGTGTTCGTCGTGAGGATGCCCGTGCACTTCCCGTTGTCGTAGATCGGCAGCTGCGAGATCGTCGTCGACCGGATGACACGCAGCGCCTCCCGGATGTCGTCGGCCGGGGCGACCGTGCGCACCTCGTGGTGGCCCAGCACTCCCAGCGCCGTCGGCGGATCGCGGAGGATGTCCCGGATACGCACGATGTCGGCCACCGTCTCCGGCAGCGGCTCCGCAATCGGCCGCATGTCCTCGGTGTACCGACCGTGGCTGATCGCGTTGCGCAGCTCGGCGAACTCCTTGAGATCCCCGGCGTGATCCTCGGAGATGAGATGGCGGCGCACCGCCTGATCCACCATCCAGCGGAAATTGTCGGATTTCTTCGCGCTCAGCAGGTCCCGGAGGAAGGCCTCGATGTCGTTGAAGGCCGCCAGGAACGGGATGGCGCGGTTGGGGGCAGTCTGCTCGGTCACACGCCCCAGGGTAATGAGAAGATGAGTGTCATGGCCGAGTTCACACGCCCTGAGCTGGACGCCCTGCTGCGCCACGCCGACGAGGTCCTCCGGCGGGCCGCCGGCGCCCGACAGCTTATCGACGCCCCCCGCACCCCGCCCACCGCCCCCGGCGCTGTGGCTCTCGGGTTCATCATGCTGCCCCCGGGCGCGGTGACGTGGCCGTCCGGCTTCTTCGCCGCGACCGAACTCGACGGGTTGCCCAACTCCTGGGGGAGGATCCGCCAGTACCTCTCCGCGGCGGCGGTGCTGGGGCCCCTGCGCCTGGAGGCCCGCAACGCCGCACCGTCGATCCTCGGCCGCATCTTCGCCGGCGGGAAGATCGCCCGGGCGCGGGCGGCGGCAGGTGACCTGCGCTCGCGTCTCGCCGACCCCTCCTTCGCGGCTCTCGACGCCGACGTCCGCCGCTACCTCGAACTCGCGGGGCTCGCCGACATGCTCCAGTCCCGCGGCGTCCCCCTGCACCCCGGGGCGCACGCCGTGCCCGACCACCTGGTCAGCGCCGCCCGCACGGCCGTGGAACAGGCCGTCGGCGCGCCGGGCTCGACGTTCGTCCAGCACGACGCCGGGGTCCAGGCGCGGGTGCTGGAACGGGCCCGGGCTCTGCAGCAGGATCCCCACTCCGAGCCGGCGATGCGTCGCGAAGCGGAGCGGCTTCTCGACGCCCTCACCGCCGAACGTGCCGACCTCCTCCTCCGGCAGCTGCCCGTCGACGCGCTCAAGACGGCCACCAACGAGCGGCTCCGCTTCACCGGCCTCGACACCATCGGCGTGCACACCGTCGCCGACGTGCTGGCCACTCCCACCGGACGACTCACCCAGGTCCAGGGCATCGGCGCGACGACGGCCCGTCGCCTGCGGGCGGCGGCCGAGACGCTGCGACAGGAGGCCGTCGGCACGCACACCACGGGCATCGGCGACACCCCGACCGCCTCCGCCATGGCGCTCGTGCGGCTGCTGGCGCAGTTCGACCAGATCAACACCCTCGACGAGATCCAACGCGCCCGACGCCGCCGCATCCTCGGATGGGCGGAGAAGGTACCCGCCACCGGCGGCCTGTGGGACGTGCTGGTGGGTGAGGGGCCGGAGTGGCGCGCCTACCTCGACGACATCGCGTGGGCCGACGTCCACCCCGAGGTGCTCGCGCCCGCACGCCCCGTCACGGTGTCGGGGGAGAGCTGGGCGGACTACCTCACCCGCCCCGCGCACTACCAGGCGCTGCTGTCGACGCTGCTCGACCTCGAGGTGGAGGGTGGCGACGACCTCGCGGCCGACATCCTCGAGCGCATCCGCTCCCTCCGCCTCGACACCACCCACCTCACGGATCTTCACCTGCGCGGCTACCAGTCCTTCGGCGCGCGCTTCACGCTGGTGCAGGAGAAGGTCATCCTCGGCGATGACATGGGCCTGGGCAAGACCGTCCAGGCGCTGGCTGCCGCGGCGCACCTCCACGCCACCGGCCGGCAGCACACGCTCGTCGTGTGCCCGGCCTCCGTGCTGACCAACTGGGAACGCGAATCCCGCCGCTTCACCGACCTGCCCGTCTACCGCGCCCACGGACCCGAGCGCGTCGAGGCGGTCCGCGCCTGGGAGTCGGACGGCGGGATCTGCCTGCTCACCTACGACGGGGCGCGCACCACGGAGCTCCGGGCCCCGGACTTCGTCATCGTCGACGAGGCGCACTTCATCAAGAACCCTGCCACCGGCCGGACCCGCGCCGTCCGCGCGCTCATCGACGCCGCCTCCCACGCCCTCCTGCTCTCCGGCACGCCGCTGGAGAACCGGGTCTCCGAGTTCGCCACCCTGGTCAGCTTCGTTGCGCCGGAGCTCATCTCGACGGGCATGTCCGAGATGGCGGCCGCGGACTTCCGCAAGCGCATCGCCCCGGCCTACCTGCGCCGCAATCAAGCTGACGTCCTTGACGAGCTCCCCGAGCGCCTCGACCAGACCGACTGGATCGATCTCACCCCAGCCGACGAGAAGCACTACGCCTCCGCCGTCCAGGAGGGCAACTTCATGGCCATGCGCCGCGCCGCCATGACCACCCCCGGGGCCGTCCCCGCCAAGCTCGAACGCATCCGGGAGATCGTCGAGGAGGCGGAGGAGGCCGGCCGCCGCGTCCTCATCTTCACCTACTTCCTCGACGTCCTCGACCGCCTCGAGGCCGAGCTGGGTAGGCGCGTCGTCGGCCGCCTGTCCGGCCGGGTGTCGGCGGCCACCCGCCAGACGCTCATCGACGACCTCGGCTCCGCCCCCGCCGGATCCGTCCTGCTGGCGCAGATCACCGCCGGCGGAACCGGCCTCAACATCCAGGCCGCCTCCGTGGTCATCCTCGTCGAACCCCAGGTCAAGCCCTCGATCGAGGCGCAGGCCGTGGCGCGGGCGCACCGCATGGGCCAGACCTCCACCGTGGTCGTCCACCGACTCATCGGCGACGACACCGTCGACGAGCGCATGCTGGAGATGCTCGCCGGCAAGACCCAGCTTTTCGACGCCTACGCCCGCCCCTCCGAATCCGCTCAGGTCGACGACGCCGTGGACGTCACCGAGGGCCAGCTCGCGGAGGCCATCATCAAGGCGGAACGGGAACGTCTGGGGTTCGACGCTTAAGCCGGCGTGGGCCCACCCCGCCCCCTCGGGGCTCGGGGCTCGGGGCTCGGGGCTCGCGCCCGTCCCCTCGGGTTCAGCCCAAATCGAGTCTGTTGGGCTCGGAATCGCGGCAATGCCGAGGTCACGGACGCGACGACATGATCCCGAGTCCCTACTCGCGGTCCTTCAAGCCTGCAACAGGAGTCCGCCCAGCCTGTGGACAACCACCGGTTATCCACAGAACAAGGGCCCCGGCACGATCGACCGGAGCCAGCCGGGCGCATCGCTGCCATCCTGCAGGCATGACGCCAGATTGGAAAGACAGACACCAGCTCCGGGACCTGCGGACAGAAACGTTGAGCTCCACCGAGATCAGTGAGGGGATACAGAGCGGCAGACTCGTCAAGCTGACCGCCGAGATCGCGATAGACAAGCAGTACTACCACGAACTTCCGCCCTGGAAGAAGGCCGAAGCACGGGCGGTGGCCGTGGGGATCTCCGCAGATAAAGCGGTGGTGTCGGGGATGGCCGCCGCCCGTCTGTGGGGTGTCATGTTGCTGGGAGTGGAGGACGTTGTTGATCTCCACCTTCCTGGCAGAGGACGACCGGGTGCCAAGGCGGGGTGGATAAACGGCGCCCGATATCGCTCAGCGATTCTCCCGGAGTCGGAGGCGACGACTCTAGGGGGCGTCAGGGTCACGGTTCTGCTCCGGGCGCTCGTCGATATCGCGCGACATGAAAGCCACTTTGAGGCGGTCGCTGCCATCGACTCGGTGCGAAGGAAATGGCCCGATGTGGACGAGGCCCGCCTGCGGAAAGAAGTCGCGGCGTACGGACGCTTTCCCGGAAAACGCAAGTTCCTCAGGGCTGTCGAGCTGTCCCGGCCGCAGATCGGCAGCCCGTGGGAGACGAAAGCACGGCTGCTGCTCGAGGAGTCCGGGATCACGGAGATCGTGTCGGTGGAGACACAGGTGGAGTTCAGGGACACGATCACCGGGAAGCCCTACTTCGTCGACATCCTCATCAACGGGTGGCTGGTTCTGGAGGTTGACGGGAAGTCGAAATACACCGGGGAGTACGGGGACGAGCCGGAGAAGGTGATCCTCAACGAGAGGGAGCGCGAGAAGGCGCTGCAGAACCTCGGCACCACAGTGCTTCGAACTGACAAGAGCGGTTTGGACGCCAAGCCCGGAGGTACGTGCGAGATGCTCCAGATGGTCCAGCGGGCGTTGCAGAACTTCAACCCGCCGAAGAGCCTGCCCCGTGTGGACGGACTGGACAAGATCGCCAGCTGACGTTGCCCTCGGGGTTCGGCATCGCACCCTCGCGCTCATCCCCTCGAGATCGCCCCGGAAACGCGCTCGTGGGCTCGGGATCACCGCGATCCCGAGCCCACGAGCGCGAGCCCCGAGCCCCGAGCCCCGAGTTCCGCGGCGGGGGCGTCGAGAAGCGTGCTAGACGTTGTACTCGCGGACGCCGAGGGTGTCGCAGGCGGCCATGTTGCCCTCGCGGTAGCCCGTGAGCAGGGCGTTCTGGCGCTGCTCGGAGGAACCGTGCGTCCACAGGTCGGGGCGGACCTCGCCGCCGGTACGGCGCTGGATGTTGTCGTCTCCGACGGCGCGGGCGGTGTCGATGGCGCCCTGCACCTGCTCCTCGGTGATGGGTTCGAGGAGGGCGTTATCGCCCTTGTCAGCGTGGGCGATCCAGATGCCGGCGTAGCAGTCGGCCTGGAGCTCGACCTTCACGGCGTCGGAATCCGCGCCCGGGTCGTTGTAGTTCGACATGGACAGCGTGCCCTCGAGCTGCTGGACGTGGTGGGCGAACTCGTGGGCGACGATGTACATCTGCGCCAGCGGGGCGTTGGTGCCGCCGAGCTGCTCGAGCTGCTCGAAGAAAGACACGTCGAAGTAGGCGCCCTGGTCAGCGGGGCAGTAGAAGGGGCCGGTCTGGGCGGAGGCCATGCCGCAGCCTGACTGGACGGTGTTCTGGAAGACCACGAGGAGCGGCTCGGTGTACTCGATGCCGGCCTGCTCGGGCAGCATGGTCTGCCACATCTGGTCGACGGAGACCGCGGCGGCCTCGACGCGGCAGTCGGTGTACTCGTTGGCGTCCTCGAGGGTCTCGCAGTGCTCGAGGGAGCCGGTGGCTTCACCCTGCCCGCCGCCGGTGATCTGGCCGAGGTCGCTGGGGTTGCCGCCGAAGAGGAGGAACAGACCGATGAGGAGGAGGGAACCGAGGCCGCCGCCGGCGGCGATGGTGCCGCCTCGGCCGCCGCCGCCGGTGCGGGCGCGGCGACCGCCCGTGTAGTTGGCGTCTTTACGGAATGTCATGTGTTGATAATGCCATAGATCACACATGCAGGTGGGGGAGTGAAACGATGAGTTTTCCGGCGGGGTAGACTCCACCGGAGAACAAGACTGACCTCCCACCTTTTGCCAATTCCTGGAAGGACGTAGAACGAACGTGCTGCGCACTCACCTCGCGGGCGACCTCCGCAAAGAAACCGCTGGCCAGACCGTGACCCTGACGGGCTGGGTGGCCCGTCGTCGCGATCATGGCGGCGTCATCTTCATCGACCTGCGCGACCGCTCCGGTCTGGCGCAGGTGGTGTTCCGTGAGTCCGAGGTCGCCGAGCGCGCCCACGACCTGCGTTCCGAGTACTGCATCCAGGTCACCGGCGTCGTCGAGCCGCGCCCGGAGGGGTCGGAGAACCCGAACCTGGCGTCGGGCGACATCGAGCTCAACGTCACCGAGCTCACCGTCCTCAACAAGGCCGCCGCGCTGCCGTTCCAGATCGACGACGCCTCCCAGGGCGGCGAGGTCGGCGAGGAGACCCGCCTGAAGTACCGCTACCTGGACCTGCGCCGCGAGCGTCAGGCGAAGGCCCTGCGTCTGCGTTCCCAGGCCAACCAGGCTGCCCGCCGCGTGCTGGACACCCACGACTTCACGGAGATCGAGACCCCGACGCTCACTCGCTCCACCCCGGAGGGCGCGCGTGACTTCCTGGTGCCGGCACGTCTGAAGCCGGGCTCCTTCTACGCTCTGCCGCAGTCCCCGCAGCTGTTCAAGCAGCTGCTCATGGTCGCCGGCATGGAGCGCTACTACCAGATCGCGCGCTGCTACCGCGACGAGGATTTCCGCGCGGACCGGCAGCCGGAGTTCACCCAGCTGGACGTCGAGATGAGCTTCGTCGACCAGGATGACGTCATCGCCCTGGCCGAGGAGATCCTCGTCGAGCTGTGGAAGCTCATCGGCTACGACGTGCCGACCCCGCTGCCGCGCATCACCTACGCCGAGGCCATGCGTCGCTTCGGCTCCGACAAGCCGGACCTGCGTTTCGATATCGAGATCACCGAGTGCACCGAGTTCTTCGCCGACACCACCTTCCGGGTGTTCAAGAACGACTACGTCGGTGCCGTCGTCATGGAGGGTGGTGCCTCCCAGCCGCGTCGTCAGCTCGACGCCTGGCAGGAGTGGGCCAAGCAGCGCGGTGCCAAGGGTCTCGCGTACATCCTCGTGGGTGAGGACGGCGAGCTGGGTGGCCCCGTCGCCAAGAACATCACCGACGCCGAGCGGGCCGGCATCGCCGAGCACGTCGGCGCGAAGCCGGGCGACGCCATCTTCTTCGCCGCCGGTGACGCGAAGTCCTCCCGTGCGCTGCTCGGTGCCGCCCGCGGGGAGATCGCCAACAAGCTGGGCCTGATCAAGGAAGGCGACTGGGCCTTCACCTGGGTCGTCGACGCCCCGCTGTTCGAGCCGGCCGCCGACGCCACCGCCTCCGGCGACGTGGCCCTGGGCTCCTCCGCCTGGACCGCCGTCCACCATGCCTTCACCTCCCCGAAGCCGGAGTGGAAGGACACCTTCGACCAGACCCCGGGTGAGGCCACCGCGTACGCCTACGACATCGTCTGCAACGGCAACGAGATCGGCGGCGGTTCCATCCGTATCCACGAGCGTGACGTGCAGGAGCGTGTCTTCGACGTCATGGGCATCGCCCCGGAGGAGGCGCAGGAGAAGTTCGGCTTCCTCCTCGACGCCTTCGCCTTCGGCGCCCCGCCGCACGGTGGCATCGCCTTCGGCTGGGACCGTATCGTGTCCCTGCTCGGCGGTTTCGACTCCATCCGCGACGTCATCGCGTTCCCGAAGTCCGGTGGCGGCGTCGATCCGCTGACCGACGCCCCCGCACCGATCACCGCCCAGCAGCGCAAGGAGGCGGGCATCGACGCCAAGCCGGCCAAGCCCGCCACCCCCGCAGCCAAGGAGCAGAAGGCCTAAGTAATGCTCAACCACGCCGACATCGTCGACATCGCAGAGGATCTGCTCTCCAAGCGCTTCGGAGGGAGCCAGCAGCTCTCCGAGGTCACCCAGCTGAGCGGGTCCGGTAGCGCGGTGGTACTCCGCGCGCGTGTCGCGTCGTCGCCGTTCCTGCAGCAGCGCTCGGTGATCCTCAAGTTCGTCCCCGAGACGGGGGACACGCTCGACGACGCCGCCCTGGTCCGCGAGATCGTCTCGTACCAGTTCACCACCTCCCTGTCGGAGGAGGTCCGCCCGGGCCCGGTGATGCTGGCGTACGACGTGGCGCAGCGGATCATGGTGCTCACCGACTCCGGTGACGGCGACACGTTCGCCGATCTGCTGGAGCTGCAGGACCCCGAGCGTCGGGTGTCCATCCTGCGTAACCTGGGGTCCGCCCTGGGGCGCATGCACGCCGGCACCGCGCAGCGGGAGCAGGACTTCAACATCCTGTTCTCCCGGATGCTGCGTCAGCACCCGGAGTCCGGCCAGATCCAGGAGCTGCGTGACGCCGCGCTCATTCAGGCGATCCAGCTGGGCGAGGAGCTGCTGCGTAACGCAGGCATCGAGATCCCGGAGCTGGTGAGTGAGTTCGCCGCCGACGGCCGCAACCGTCTGCTGTCCGCCCACCACCGGGCGTTCACCCCGTTCGATCTGTCGCCGGACAACATCATCGTGGCGGAGAAGACCCACTTCCTCGACTACGAGTGGGCGGGTTTCCGCGACGTGTCCTTCGACCTGGCGTGTGTCATCGCGGGCTTCCCGCAGTTCCTGTTCAGCCACCCGATCTCGGACGACGAGGCGGATGTGTTCATGGAGGCGTGGGCCCACGAGGTCAACACCCTGTGGCCGAACGTCAACAATGAGGCGCACCTGCACTCGCGGGTGATGGCGGCGCTACTCGGCTGGGCGTTGTCCAGTGTCTCGCTGCTGCACTTCGGTTCCATGTCCGCGGCCGTCGCTGTGCTGCACGAGGCGGAGGCCGAGGATGAGCCGGTGGATCCGTCCTCCATGGACGGGGTCGCCGACCTGCTGCGTCCGGCCTCCCACGGGCCGTTCTCCCCGGAGGAGCTGGTGGTGCGCCGGGACATCTTCGAGACCTTCGAGGCCCTCGCCCGCTACGCCGCCCGCGGCACGGATCCCTCGTACGGGGTCATCGCCGCGTTCAGCCAGGGCATCGCGGACCGGGTGGCGGAGCCGGGCCTGCGTTAATGGCCCAGGACGCGCTTTTCGACGACGGCCCCGTCGACGACAGCCACGGGTCCGACTTCTTCCGCGCGGGTGATCACGCCCCACTGGCGGCGCGCATGCGTCCCCGCACCCTCGACGAGGTCGCCGGGCAGGAGCATCTGCTCGGCCCGGGTCGCCCGCTGCGCCGACTCATCGAGGGCTCGGGCGAGGCGTCGGTGATCCTCTACGGCCCGCCGGGCACGGGCAAGACGACGATCGCCTCGCTCATCTCCTCCGCGACGAGCCAGAACTTCGTCGGTCTCTCGGCGCTCAATTCGGGCGTCAAGCAGGTCCGTGAGGTCATCGACCGGGCGCGGCGTGACCTCATCCACGGTCAGCGCACCGTCCTGTTCATCGACGAGGTCCACCGCTTCTCCAAGACGCAGCAGGACGCGCTGCTCGCCGCGGTGGAGAACCGCACCGTTCTCCTCGTCGCCGCGACGACGGAGAACCCGTCCTTCTCCGTCGTGGCGCCGCTGCTCTCGCGCTCGCTGCTGCTGCAGCTCAAACCGCTGGACGACGCCGCCGTCCGCGACGTCCTCACCCGGGCACTCACCGACGAGCTCGGGCTCGCGGGCCGCGTGCTCATCGACGACGACGCCCTCGACCAGCTCGTCCTCCTCGCCGGAGGCGACGCCCGCAGGGCGCTGACCTACCTGGAGGCGGCGGCGGAGGCGGTGGCCGACGGGGCGTCGATAAGCATCGATGTCATCCGGAACAACGTCAACCGGGCCGTCGTGCGCTACGACCGGGACGGGGATCAGCATTATGACGTGGTCAGCGCGTTCATCAAGTCGATCCGGGGCTCGGATGTCGACGCCGCGCTGCACTACCTGGCGCGCATGATCGAGGCGGGGGAGGACCCGCGCTTCATCGCCCGCCGCCTGGTCATCGCGGCGAGCGAGGAGATCGCCATGGCCGATCCCACCGCCCTGCAGACCGCCGTCGCCGCCGCCCAGGCCGTGCAGCTCATCGGCCTGCCCGAGGCGCGGCTCACCCTGGCGCAGGCGACGGTGCACCTGGCGACCGCCCCGAAGTCCAACGCCGTGTACGAGGCCATCAACGCCGCGCAGGCCGACATCCGCGGCGGGAGGATCGGGCACGTGCCGGCGCACCTGCGCGACGGCCACTACGAGGGTGCGAAGAAACTCGGCCACGCCGTCGGGTACGTCTACCCGCACGACGATCCGCGCGGCGTCGTCAGCCAGCAGTACCTGCCGGAGGAACTTGCCGACGCCGTCTACTACCGCCCGAAGGAACACGGTGCCGAGAAGCGCATCGCCGACTACATCGGACGGCTGCGTAGGATCGTGCGGGGGAGGTAGTCCCGCTGCATCGCCTCGCGGGGCTAAGGGTAGAGTAGGACGCTGTCAATGCAGCTGCCCTAGGAAAGGACACCCCGCGTGCAGACCCATGAGATCCGGGAGCGTTTCACCCAGCACTTCGTCGACGCCGGCCACGAGGCCGTGCCGAGCGCGTCGCTGATCCTCGAGGACCCGGACCTGCTCTTCGTCAACGCGGGCATGGTGCCGTTCAAGCCCTACTTCCTGGGCGAGCAGAACCCGCCGTTCGCCAACGGTACCGCCACCTCGATCCAGAAGTGCGTGCGCACGCTCGACATCGACGAGGTGGGCATCACCACCCGCCACAACACCTTCTTCCAGATGGCCGGCAACTTCTCCTTCGGTCAGTACTTCAAGGAGGGTGCGATCAAGCACGCCTGGGCGCTGCTGACCAACCCGGTGTCCGAGGGCGGTTACGGCCTCGACCCGGAGCGCCTGTGGGTGACCGTCTACCTCGACGACGATGAGGCCGCCGGCATCTGGGAGAACGTCATCGGCGTCCCGGCCGAGCGCATCCAGCGCCTGGGCATGGCCGACAACTACTGGCACATGGGCGTGCCCGGACCCTGCGGCCCCTGCTCCGAGATCTACTTCGACCGCGGCCCCGAGCACGGCGCCGAGGGTGGCCCGGCCGTCGACGACACCCGCTACCTGGAGATCTGGAACCTGGTCTTCATGGAGAAGGAGCGCGGCCAGGGCACCGGCAAGGACTCCTTCGAGATCCTCGGCGACCTGCCGAAGAAGAACATCGACACCGGCATGGGCGTCGAGCGCGTCGCCTGCCTCCTGCAGGGCGTCGACAACGTCTACGAGACCGACCTGCTGCGCCCCGTCATCGACGCCGCGGAGGAGATCACCGGTGCGAAGTACGAAGGCGACGGCCAGGACGCCATTCGCTTCCGCGTCATCGCCGACCACTCCCGCACCGGCATGATGCTCATCCTCGACGGCGTCACCCCCTCCAACGAGGGCCGAGGCTACATCCTGCGCCGCCTGCTGCGCCGCATCATCCGCTCCGCCCGCCTCCTCGGCGCCACCGGCGAGACCATGGAGCGTTTCATGAACGTCATCATGGACACCATGACGCCGTCCTACCCGGAGATCACCGAGAACCGCGAGCGCATCGTCCGTACCGCCGTGACGGAGGAGCGCGCGTTCCTCAAGACCCTCGAGTCCGGCACCCACCGCTTCGACGAGGCCGCCGCGTCCATCAAGGAGCAGGGCATCACCCAGTTCTCCGGCGAGGACGCCTTCACCCTCCACGACACCTACGGTTTCCCCATCGACCTCACCCTCGAGATGGCCGCCGAGGCCGGGCTCGAGGTCGACGTCGCCGGCTTCGAGGCCGCCATGAGCGAGCAGCGGGCCCGCGCCAAGGCCGACAACCTGGCCAAGAAGCACGGCCACGCCGACGTCTCCGTCTACCGCGAGTGGGTGGACAACAACCCCACCGAGTTCGTCGGCTTCTCCGAGCTCACCGCCGACGCCAAGGTCCTCGGCCTCGTCATCGACGGCCAGTCCGTCACCCACGCCACCGAGGGCGACGACGTCGAGGTCATCCTCGACGTCTCCCCGCTCTACGCCGAGTCCGGCGGCCAGACCGCCGACCGCGGCCGCCTCGTCGCCGAGGGCACGATCCTCGAGGTCACCGATGTGCAGAAGATCGGCAAGAAGTTGTGGGTGCACAAGGCGAAGGTCACCGCCGGCGGCATCGACCTCGGCCAGGCCGTCCGCGCCGAGGTCGACGACGCCTGGCGCCACGGTGCCCGCCAGGCGCACACCGGCACCCACCTCATCCACGCCGCCCTGCGCGAGGTGCTCGGCCCCACCGCCGTCCAGGCCGGCTCCCTCAACCGCCCCGGCTACCTGCGTTTCGACTTCAACTACACCGAGCAGCTCACCCCCGAGCAGCTGGCGGAGATCTCGACCATCACCAACCAGGCGGTCGACGCCGACTTCGCCGTCAACACCATCGAGACCACCCTCGACGAGGCGAAGAAGATGGGCGCCATGGCCCTGTTCGGCGAGAACTACGGTCACGACGTCCGCGTCGTCGAGATCGGCGGCCCCTTCTCCGTCGAGCTGTGCGGCGGCACCCACACCGAGCACACCTCCCAGATCGGCCCCGTCGCCGTCCTGGGTGAGTCCTCCGTCGGCTCCGGTGCCCGCCGCATCGAGGCCTACTCCGGTCTCGACTCCTTCCGCCACCTGTCGAAGGAGGCCGCCCTCGCCTCCGGCCTGGCCGCGTCGCTGAAGTCCCCGACCGAGGAGCTGCCGGAGCGCATCGCCACGCTCACCGAGAAGCTCAAGGCTGCGGAGAAGGAGATCGCCAACCTGCACCGCCAGCAGCTGGCCTCCCAGACGGGCGCGCTGCTCGACCAGGCCGTCGAGGCCGGGAAGATCACCGTGCTCACCCACCGCCTGCCCGACGGCATCTCCGGCGGGGACCTGCGTACCGTGGCCACCGACCTGCGGGGACGCCTGGCCGGCAAGCCCGGCGTCGTGGTCCTCGCGTCCGCGGACGGGGAGAAGCTGCCGTTCATCGTGGGCGCCACCAGGGAGGCCATCGAGCTGGGTGTGAAGTCCGGCGACCTGGTCAAGCTGCTCTCCGGCTACGTCGACGGCCGCGGTGGCGGCAAGCCCGACATGGCACAGGGCTCAGGCGCGAACCCGTCCGGTCTCGACGCCGGCTTCCACGCCGTGCGCGAGGAGCTCGCCGCGCTCTAAGGCATATCTCTGTAGGTATATCTCGGGATATATAGGTCGAGTGGCCCCACTCCAGCCGGGCGGGGCCACTCGACCTATACCTGGGGTGATATGCCTCGGGGGATATGCCTGAGGAAGACACGCCGAGGTCTATGTTGTGACAACGTTGTGATCGCGGATACCTTTAAGGCGCACCACTGACTAAATCCTTAAGAAAGGTCGCCAGCCAGCCATGAACGTCACCCCGGACACACCCGGTGCGGACGATCCCGGCCAGGGACGCCGTATCGGACTCGATGTCGGCACCGTCCGCATCGGGGTCGCCGTGTCCGACCGGAACGCCGTCCTGGCGACCCCGGTGGAGACCGTCGCCCGCGAAACCGGTCTCAAGGACCGCGACAAGGGGGACATCGACCGGCTTCTGGAGATCATCGACGAGTATGACGCCGTCGAGATCGTCGTCGGCCTGCCGCGCACGCTCAAGGGTCACGGCTCGACGAGCGTGAAGCACGCGAAGGAGATCGCGTTCCGCCTCAACCGGCGGTTGACCAACTCCGGGCGCAGCATCCCCGTGCGGATGGCCGATGAGCGGTTGACCACGGTCGCCGCCACCGCCGCGCTGCGTGCCTCCGGGGTGAGCGAGAAGGCCGGCCGCAAGGTCATCGATCAGGCCGCCGCAGTGGAGATCCTCCAGTCCTGGCTCGACGCACGGGCCGCCTACACTCAGGAGCACCCATGACCACATCCACTCCGCAGCGTGGCCCCGGGGGCCGACGCATGGACCAGAAGTTCGTGAAGCGGCGTCAGCGGGGCCTGGCGGTCCTCGTCGCGTCGCTCATTCTGCTCATCGGCGCCGTCATCTACATCGGGGTGCAGATCTCCGGGGGAGGGGAGACCGTGGCCGACCGCGACTACCAGGGCAGCGGTAACGGCGTGCACCAGCTCGTCGAGATCCCGGAGGGCTCGTCCGTGTCGCAGCTGGGCCCGGAGCTGGAGGAGCGCGGCATCGTCAAGACCGACTCCGCCTTCCAGACCGCCGCCGCCAACAACCCCGACGCCGGCAGCATCCAGCCCGGTTTCTACCGCCTGCAGGGTGAGATGTCCGCCGCCGCCGCAGTGCAGGCGCTCATCGACCCCGCCAACCGGGTCGAGCTGCTCGACATCCACGGCGGTTCCACGCTTCTCGACGTCAACGTCGTCGGCGGCAACTCCCGCCCCGGCATCTACTCGCAGATCTCGCGGGTGACCTGCACCGAGGGCTCGGAGAACTGCATCGCCGCCGAGGATCTGCAGAACGTCGGCGCCACCGCCGACCTGGCCACCCTCGGTGTCCCCGAGTGGGCGCGCGATGCAGTCGCCGCCCGCGGCGAGGACCCGAAGCGCCTCGAGGGACTCATTG
This sequence comes from Corynebacterium pollutisoli, assembly GCF_900177745.1. Lineage (GTDB taxonomy): Bacteria > Actinomycetota > Actinomycetes > Mycobacteriales > Mycobacteriaceae > Corynebacterium > Corynebacterium pollutisoli. The sequence continues at coordinate 63,608 of NZ_FXAR01000009.1, forward strand.
CCCCGGGCCAGTACGTGGTCAACCCGGAGATGGACGCCCAGGAGATCCTCACCGACCTGCTCACCCGCTCCGCGCAGCAGTTCAACGACACCGGCATCGTCGACCGCGCCCGCGCCCTCGACCTCACCCCGTACGAGCTGCTCACCGCCGCCTCCCTGGTGGAGCGCGAGGCCCCGGCCGGTGACTTCGACAAGGTTGCCCGCGTCATCCTCAACCGCCTCGAGGAGCCGATGCGCCTCGAGTTCGACTCCACCGTCAACTACGGCCTGGAGGACGTCGAGGTGGCCACCACCGACGAGGACCGCGCTCAGGTCACCCCGTGGAACACCTACGCCAAGGACGGCCTGCCGGAGACCCCGATCGCCGCCGCCTCCGTCGAGGCCATCACTGCGATGGAGAACCCGGCGGAGGGCAACTGGCTGTTCTTCGTCACCGTGGACCAGGACGGCACCACCGTCTTCAACGACAGCTTCGAGGAGCACCTCGCCGACGTGCAGACAGCCCTCGAGTCCGGCGTTTTGGACACGAACCGATGAGCCACCCGCTGGAGGCCGGTGTGGTCCGTCACCGCGCGGCGGTGCTCGGGTCCCCGATCAAGCACTCGCGGTCCCCGATCCTGCATAACGCGGGCTACGAGGATCTGGGTATGTCTGACTGGGACTACACCCGCATCGAGTGCACGGCGGAGGATCTGCCGCGCATCGTCGGGGAGGCGGACGAGTCCTTCCGCGGCTTCTCGGTGACCATGCCCGCGAAGTTCGCGGCGCTGGAGTTCGCCACCGAGGTCACCGACCGGGCCCGGCAGATCGGGTCCGCCAACACCCTCGTGCGTACCGACGCCGGTTGGCGCGCCGACAACACCGACTGCGACGGCATCACCGGGGCGCTGGGTGAGCTGCTCGGGGAGGCGCTGCCGGAGACCCGCCGCGCTCTCGTCATCGGCGGCGGCGGTACTGCGCGTCCTGCCCTGTGGGCGCTGGCCCAGGCGGGGATCAGCGACATCACCGTCATCAACCGTTCCGACCGCAGCGCCGAGCTCGGCCCGCTGCTCGAGCCCTTCGGCGTCTCCTTCCGTTTCGCCGGTTTCGACTCCGACCTGCGCCAGGCTTCCCGCGAGGCGGAGGTCATTGTGTCGACGGTGCCGTCCGCGGCCGTCGAGGGCCATGAGCAGGACCTGGGCCACGCCCCGATCCTCGACGTCATTTACGAGCCCTGGCCCACCCCGCTCACCGTCGCGGCCGCCGCCAACGGCTACCTCACCGTCGGTGGCCACATCATGCTCGCTCACCAGGCCTACGGCCAGTTCGAGCAGTTCACCGGCCGCCCCGCGCCACGCGCCGCCATGCGTCGCGCGCTGGAGGCGTCGCTGCACTAGGCTCCGGGGCATGCTCGGGGGAGCCCTGATAGTCCTGGTCGTGTGGTGCGTGGCGGTCGTGCTTGTCGACGAACGCTCGCGCCGCATCCCCGATTCCCTCACCCTGCCCGCCCTCGCGGGGGCGGTGGCGGGTGCGCTGCTCTCCGACCCGCCCGTCGTGCTCGGGGGTGTCGCCTGGGCCGGTCTCTATCTCGTGGGGCGCGGCATCGGCGGGGGAGACGTGAAACTGGCCGTCCCACTGGGGATCGTCGCGGCCGCCGCCGGTGGGATCGGCGCGGTGCTGCTGGCCGTCGCGGTCGCCGGGGCGGTGACCGCGGTGCGGGGACTGCTGTGCCGGGGGCCGGTGCCACACGGACCGTCGATGCTGGTGGGGGTGATTATCGCGGTGCTTCCGGGAGTCATCGCCGGAGTGAGTTGCGGCGCATGAGATACTGTCCGCATGCTTCGATGGACTACAGCGGGGGAATCCCACGGTCAGGCACTGGTTGCCCTGGTTGAACACATGCCCGCCGGTGTCTCCGTGACCCGGGAAGAGATCGCCGAGCAGCTGGCCCGCCGCCGGCTCGGCTACGGCCGCGGCGCGCGCATGAAGTTCGAGGCCGACGAGCTGACCCTGCTCACCGGCATCCGCCACGGCCGGACCCTGGGCAGCCCGATCGCGATCATGATCGGCAACACCGAGTGGCCGAAGTGGACCACCATCATGTCCGCCGACCCGGTCGACATGGAGGACGCGGAGATCGCCGCCGCCATGACCTCGGGTCGCGGTGCCAAGCTCACCCGCCCGCGCCCGGGCCACGCCGACTTCGCCGGCATGATCAAGTACGACCACGACGAGGCCCGCCCCATCCTCGAGCGCTCCTCCGCGCGCGAGACCGCGGCCCGCGTCGCCGCCGCCACCGTGGCGCGTAACTTCCTGCGCGAGACCCTCGGCGTCGAGGTGCTCAGCCACGTCATCTCCATCGGCCGCTCCGAGCCGTACACCGGCCCCGAGCCGACCTTCGCCGACCTCGCGGCCATCGACGCCTCGCCGGTCCGCTCCTTCGGGAAGGACGCGGAGGAATCCATGATCGCCGAGATCGAGGCCGCCAAGAAGGCCGGCGACACCCTCGGCGGCATCGTCGAGGTCGTCGTCTCCGGTCTGCCCATCGGCCTGGGCTCCCACATCTCCGGCGAGGACCGCCTCGACGCGCAGCTGGCCGCCGCGCTCATGGGCATCCAGGCCATCAAGGGCGTCGAGGTCGGTGACGGCTTCGAGGAGGCCCGCCGCCGCGGCAGCGAGGCCCACGACGAGATGGTCCGCACCGAGGACGGCGTCGACCGCCTCACCAACCGCGCCGGCGGCCTCGAGGGCGGCATGACCAACGGTCAGACCCTCCGCGTCCGCGCCGCCATGAAGCCGATCTCCACCGTCCCGCGCGCGCTCAAGACGGTCGACATGGCCGACGGCTCCGCCGCCACCGGCATTCACCAGCGTTCCGACGTCTGCGCCGTCCCCGCCGCCGGCGTCGTCGCCGAGGCCATGGTCGCGCTCGTCCTGGCCCGTGCCGTGCTGGAGAAGTTCGGCGGTGACTCGGTGACCGAGACGCGCCGCAACATCGAGGCCTACCTCGCGTACGTCGACAAGCGTCTGGCCTTCGAGGGGGAGCAGTGACCGACGTCTGCCACACCAGCCCCAAGGTCGTGCTGGTCGGCCCGCCCGGGGCCGGCAAGTCCACCATCGGGCGTCGTCTCGCCCGCGCGCTGTCGCTGCCGCTCGTCGACTCCGACCAGCTCATCGAGGACGAGACCGGGAAGTCCTGCGGTGACGTCTTCAGCGAGCTCGGCGAGCCCGCCTTCCGCGAGCTCGAGGCCCGCCACGTCGCCGCGGCGCTGGGAACCGGCGGCGTCGTCAGCCTCGGCGGGGGAGCGGTCATCACCGACTCCACCCGCGAGCTGCTCGGCGAGCACTGCGTCGTGTGGATCGACGTGTCCGTCGAGGAGGGCGTGCGCCGCACCGCCCACGAGGCCACCCGCCCCGTCCTCGCCGCCGCCGACCCGGCCGCGCACTACCGCACCCTGCTGGAGACCCGCGCGCCGTTCTACCATGAGGTCGCCGACTTCCGCGTGCGTACCGACGGCCGCACCCCGCAGCAGTCCGTCGCCGACATCCTCGGCTTCCTCGACTCCCTCTAGAAGGACCCCCAGATGACGATCATCGCAGTCAACGGACCCGCGCCCTACGAGGTCACCATCGACCACGACCTCGACGCACAGGTCTCCGACGCCGCAGCCGCCACCGGCGCCGCCAAGGTCATGGTCATCCACCAGCCGACGCTCACCGCCCCCGCGGAGAAGCTCGGCACCGCGCTCATCGAACGGGGTCTGCAGGCCGTGCTCGTCGAGGTGCCCGACGCCGAGGACGGCAAGACCCTCCACGTCGCCGGAGACCTGTGGGACCGCCTGGGCGAGGAGACCTTCGGCCGCCGCGACGTCATCATCGGCCTCGGCGGCGGTGCCGTCACCGACCTGGCCGGCTACGTCGCCGCCGCCTGGATGCGCGGCATCCGGGTCATCCAGGTGCCCACCACGCTGCTCGCCATGGTCGACGCGGCCGTCGGCGGCAAGACCGGCATCAACACGAAGGCCGGCAAGAACCTCGTCGGCGCCTTCCATGAGCCCTCGGCCGTGTTCATCGACCTCGACCGCCTGGCGACCCTGCCCATGCACGAGCTCATCGCCGGCTCCGCCGAGATCATCAAGACCGGTTTCATCGCCGACGAGGTCATCCTCGAGCGCTACGAGTCCGACCCCGTCGCCTGCCTGCGTGCCGACGGCCACCTGCCCGAGCTCATCGCCCGCTCCGTCCAGGTCAAGGCGAGCGTCGTCGGCGAGGACCTCAAGGAGGCCGGCCTGCGCGAGATCCTCAACTACGGCCACACCTTCGGCCACGCCGTCGAGTTGCGCGAGAACTACCGTTGGCGCCACGGCCACGCCGTCGCCGTCGGCATGATGTTCATCGCCCACCTCGCCCACGGCCGTTCGCTCATCGACGCCGACCTCGTCGCCCGCCACGAGCGGATCCTGCGGGCCATCGGCCTGCCGACGACCTACCCGGCCGGCCACTTCCACGAGCTCTACGCCGCCATGACCCGCGACAAGAAGAACCGCGACGGCAACATCCGCTTCGTGGCGCTCACCGGCGTCGGCCAGACCACCCGCCTCGAGGGTCCGACGATGCCGGAGCTCGAGGCCGCCTACGCAGCCATCTCGGAAAGGTAGGGCCATGCAGATCCTCGTCCTCAACGGACCCAACCTCAACCGCCTGGGCAAGCGCCAGCCGGAGGTGTACGGTTCGACGACGCTCGCGGACGTCGAGAAGCTCATCGCGGAGCGGGCGGGCGAGCTCGGCGTCGACGTCATCTGCCGCCAGTCCAACCACGAGGGCGAGCTCATCGACTGGGTGCACGAGGCCGCCGACGAGGGCTGGCCCGTCATCATCAACCCGGGCGGATTCACCCACACTTCGGTGGCCCTGCGCGACGCGCTGGCCGAGGTCGCCGACGGCGCCGGCTTCATCGAGGTGCACATCTCCAACGTGCACGCCCGCGAGCCCTTCCGCGCCCACTCCTACCTCTCGCCGATCGCCCGCGGCGTCATCGCCGGGCTGGGCACACACGGTTACCTGCTCGCCATGGAGGCCCTCGCAAGAGGCTAGTGTGGTGGGGAAACACCCACGACCCCTGCAGGAGGGCCACATGGCATACGCGGACACCCGATTCCTCACCCGACGACGCGCACTCTCGGCACGACTCGCCGGGATGCGTATCGACGAGATGCTGGTGACCAACCTCCACCACGTGCGCTACCTCTCCGGCTTCTCCGGCTCCCAGGGCGCGCTCGTGCTGGCCAAGGACCTCACCGCCGAGATCTCCACCGACGGCCGCTACACCACGCAGATCGCCGAGGAGGTCCCGGACATCGAGGCCGTCATCGAGCGCCCCTCCCCGCAGGCCCTCCTCAAGCGCATCGAGGGTCCGCGCCGCGTCGGCTACGAGGCCTCCCACGTCTCCGTCGCCGACCTGGAGAAGCTGGAGGAGGCCTGCAACGAGGACGTCACCCTCGTCCCCGTCACCGGGGTCATCGAGGAGATCCGTCTCACCAAGGACAACACCGAGCGCCTGCGCCTCATCGAGGTCGCCGAGCTCGCCTCCCAGGCCTTCGAGGATCTCATCGCCGCCGGTGAGCTCGCCGTCGGCCGCTCCGAGCGGGACATCGCCGCCGACCTCGAGCACCGCATGCGCCGCCTCGGCGCCGAGCGCCCCTCCTTCGACACCATCGTCGCCTCCGGCCCCAACACCGCCAAGCCGCACCACACCGCCGGCGACCGCATCCTGCGCCGCGGCGACCTCGTCATCATGGACTTCGGCGCCCACGCCCGCGCCTTCAACTCGGACATGACCCGCACCGTCGTCATGGGCGAGGCCGACGACTTCACCCGCGAGGTCTACGACATCGTTCTCCGCGCCCAGCTCGCCGGCATCGAGGCCGCCACCCCGGGCACCCGGCTCGTCGACGTCGACGCCGCCGCCCGCTCCGTCATCGAGGAGGCCGGCTACGGCGACTACTTCGTCCACTCCACCGGCCACGGCATCGGCCTCGAGGTGCACGAGGGACCGTGGGCGTCCCAGCACGGGGAGGGCACCCTCGCCGAGCACATGACGCTGACCATCGAGCCGGGCATCTACGTCCCGGGGCGCGGCGGCGTGCGCATCGAGGACACGGTCCTCATCACCCAGGGCCCGGCACGCATCATCACCCCGGCGAGTAAGGAACTGCGGGTGGTGTAGGCTGAACAGGTCAAAACACCGGACACTATAGGGAGACAACCCGTGGCATCCACCGCCGATTTCAAGAACGGCCTTGTGCTCAAGGTCGATGGCAAGCTGCAGCAGATCGTCGAGTTCCAGCACGTGAAGCCGGGCAAGGGCCCCGCCTTCGTGCGCACCAAGCTCAAGGACGTCGTCACCGGTAAGAACGTCGACAAGACCTGGAACGCGGGCGTCAAGGTGGAGACCGCCACCGTCGACCGTCGTGACATGACCTACCTGTACAACGACGGCACCTCCTACGTCGTCATGGACGACAAGAACTACGAGCAGGTCGAGCTCGGCCCGGAGAAGTTCGGCGACGCCGCCCAGTTCCTCCTCGAGAACATGCGCGTCCAGGTCTCCTTCCACGAGGGCGAGGCACTCTTCGCCGAGCTGCCGATCTCCGTCGACCTGGAGATCACCCACACCGAGCCGGGCCTGCAGGGCGACCGCTCCACCGGCGGCACCAAGCCGGCCACCCTCGAGTCCGGCGCCGAGATCCAGGTTCCGCTGTTCCTGGAGACCGGCAACGTCGTCAAGGTGGACACCCGCACCGGCGAGTACCTCTCCCGCGTCAACAACTAGGGCGAAGGACTTGACCGACACCACCGATCAGCCCCGCCTCGGCGAGGAGCAGGACGGCGACCGCCACTGGCGCCGCCACGGCGCGCGCTACCGTGCGCGCCGCCGCGCCGTCGACATCCTCTTCGAGGCGGAGGCCCGCGACATCGACCCCGTCGCCATCGTCGAGGACCGCGTCGAACTTGCGCGACTCGACGCCAACGGCGTCGCCCCCATCGCCTCCTACACCCGCGACATCATCGCCGGTGCGGCCGAGCAGCTCGACACTATCGACGAGACGATCGAGCGTTACCTCGCCGAGGACTGGGAACTCAACCGCCTGCCGGCCGTCGACCGCGCCATCCTGCGCGTCGGGGTGTGGGAGATCCTCTACAACCCCGACGTCGACGGCGCGACCTCCGTCGTCGAGGGCGTGGAGCTGGCGAGCCAGTACGGTTCCGACGTCGCCGCCCCGTACATCCACGCCGTGCTGGACGACGTCGTCCAGGCCGGATCCGAGCTCAACCCCTTCGGGGAGCCGGTTGTCGACGCCGACGCCGACCCCGAGTTCACCCCGGATGAGCCGGGGGTCGACGCCGAGCCGCGGCCCTCCTCCGCCGCCGACCCGGGCCCCGGGCCGACCCGTTCGCCGGATTCGCCCGACGTCTAGTTTCACTACCATCGTGGGTATGGATCAATTCACGATGGACGAAGCCCTCTCCCACCGCGTCGGCCCCGATTTCTCGCTGGCCGACGTCGACCCCACCTCGACCCCCGGGTTCGAGTGGGACAAGGAGGACTGGGAGCGTGAGTTCCACGAGCACGACGACGAACTCGACGAGCTCCAGGAGATGCTCTTCGCCAACGGCCGCTCCGGCGTCCCCGGCACCGGGGCCGTGCTGCTCATCCTGCAGGGCATGGACACCTCCGGCAAGGGTGGCGTCATCCGCCACGTCTTCCGCGCCTTCGACCCGCAGGCCCTGAAGATCAAGGCATTCGGGGCACCGACCGCCGAGGAGCGCATGCACGACTTCCTCTGGCGCGTCCGGCCCCACGAGCCGGCCGTCGGTCAGATCGGCGTCTTCGACCGCTCCCACTACGAGGACGTGCTCATCCAGCGCGTCCGCGAGATGGCCCCGCCGGAGGAGATCGAGCGGCGTTACGACGCCATCGTCGACTTCGAACGCGAGATGGCCAGCCGCAACGTGCGGATCATCAAGGTGATGCTGCACATCTCGAAGGAGTTCCAGAAGGAGAACCTCATCGAACGGCTCGAGAACCCGGACAAGCACTGGAAATTCGAGCCCGGCGACCTCGACGAGCGTGAGCTGTGGGACGAGTACCAGGAGGCCTACGAGATCGCGATGAAGCGCACCTCCACCGACTTCGCCCCCTGGTACTGCATCCCGGGCGACCGGAAGAAGTACGCCCGCATGGCGGTGAAGTACCTCGTGCTCGACGCCCTGCGGTCGATGAACATGACCTGGCCGCCGGCCGACTTCAACGTCGAGCTCGAACTGGAGCGGGCGAAGAACTCCTAGGGGGCGGAAACTCGGACCTTCGCGGTATCTTCGGGCGGCCTACTGACCGTCGAGTTCGGCCTCGACCTGCTTGCGCAGTTCGTCGAGGTCCGCGGAGGCGGCCCGGAGCCCGTCCTGGGCGGCGAGCACGGCGTCGACGGCACCCCGCAGGGAGGTGGTCAGCTGCTCGTCGTTCATGCCGGCGGCGATGGAAATGTCGCGCTCGGTACGGACGATGAGATTCTCCGCGTGCTCCGCGATGGTGGCGCGGGCACCGAAGGTGACGGAGTTGATCTGGTTGGCGGCCAGGTGCAGGGTCGGGTCGGCGTCGGCCAGCGTGCGGTCGGTGACGACGTCGCCGCGCACGATGAGCGAGGAACCCAGGACGGCGAAGGTCATGGCCGTGTCGTTGAGGTTGGCGACGGCGGCGACGCCGTCCTCACCGAGGGCCTCCAGCTCCACGTCGAAGGACTTCATCGTGTCGATGACGCGGTCGAGGGTGACGGGGGTGAGATCAGTCATTGTGGGGCTCCTCCCAGGTGACCAGCTCGGGGAACTGGCCCTCGATGAACTCGTAGGCGCGCAGGATGCCGTCGAAGGTGGACATGAGGAACGCGCCGATCTGGTTACGGGACAGGCCGTGCGTGATGTCGACCTGGCGGTGGGCGCTGGCCGTGAGGTGGCCGGTGCCGGCGGAGTTCTCGAAGAACCGCATCGTCGGCATGAAGTGCGCCTGGTTCCAGGAGTTGCACAGGCCGAGCACCTTGGGGGCGTCGTCCTTGGGGATCTCACCACGCCACATCGAGTCGCACACCAGCTGATCGCCGTCGATGCTGATGGCGATCGCGGTGTTGAGGAACCCGGTGCGCACGATCGTCGCGGGGGACTCGCCCGCGGCGACGGGGGCGGACTCGAGGCGGTGCTGGAGCCCCTCGGCGTCGAGAAGCTCGGAGATGCGCTCCGGCGTCACCGGCTCGACGGGGGTGTCAGGGATGGGGGATTGAGGTGTGGAAGTCACCCGTCCAACCCTAGCTGCTTCTCCTCCTCGGGGGACTCCAGCTCGCGGACCTTGTCGAAGAGGTCCTCGCCGCCGAGCTCGTGGGCGAGGGTCCGGTCGAGGGTGGGGTAGCGGAAGGTGTGGTCGGCGTCGAGAAGCATCTGTGGTGCGACGCGCTGGTTGGCCAGCGCCAGTTCCTGGGCGCCCTGGCGGCCGAGGATGATCGCCGGGCCGATCGAGGGGATCGGGATGAACGCGGGGCGGCGCAGCTCGGAGGACAGCGCGGCGGTGAGGTCGCGGTTGCGGGACTCGGTGGGGGAGACGGCGTTGACGGGGCCGGACCACGCGGGGTCGAGGACGCCGCGGGTGACGATGTCGGTGGCGTCGTCGAGGGAGATCCAGGGGAACCAGATGTTGCCGTCACCGAAGCTGCCGCCCAGGCCGGTGGAGAACAGGGCCTTGAGCACGGGCAGCATGCCGGAGATGCCGGACATGATGGAGCCGAAGCGGACGTTGAGCACGCGCTTGCCGGCCTCGGCGGCGACGATGGTCGCGGCCTCCCAGTCGGAGACGACGTCGGCGAGGAAACCCTCACCCCGCTCGGAGGTCTCGGTGAGGACCTCGTCGCCGCGGTCCCAGCCGTAGTAGCCGACGGCGGAGGCGGAGATCATGGTGTGCACGGTGGGCGAGTCGGCCACCAGGTGCGCGAGGCGGGAGGTGGGGGTGATGCGCGAATCGCGGATGGCCTGCTTGTGGCTCTCGGAGAAGCGGCCGAAGATCGGCTCGCCGGCGAGGTGGATGAGCACGTCGATGCCCTCGAGCAGGTCGGGGGCGGGGTGGAAGGGCTCCCACAGGCGCTGATAGGGCTTCGGGTTGCGGCGGACGAGCTGGATGACCTCGTGCCCGGCGGTGCCCAGCTGCGCCATGACGGCGCGGCCCACCAGCCCGCGGGAGCCGGTCAGGGCGATGCGCAGCGGCTTTTCCGGCTGCAGGTGGGCGACCCGGTCGAGGAAGAGGAAGTCGTTGATGAGCTGCTGCTGGCGGTAGGCGAAGAAGGAGGTCATCGCGGCGGCGGGCAGGCGGGTGCGCACCGTGTCGGTGACGAGGGTGCCGTCCTCGTGGTCGGCGAACTCGTGGACGTGGCGCCAGTTGGCCAGGGTCTTCACCGGGGCGGAGGTGCACACGTCGGTGAAGCGGTGGCCGCGCCGGTAATTCGACAGGTCGTGGCGCGAGACCCACTTGAGGCCGGCGGGGAGGCCGAAGATGGTGGTGCCGTCGGAGAGCTTGTCGGCCTGCTTCATGGGGGTCATCGGCAGGAACGGGGGAGCGAGGCGGACGAGGGCACCCGGGCGTGTGTGCCACTCCCACACCTGCTCACGCGGGGCGGGAACGACGTGACTTGTGGTCAGGCTCACGGGTGGTTGTCCCTCTCGTCGGTTGGCGCGCTCACATCGGTGGGGCGCCGGGTGATAGTATCGGCTGCAGTCTCCAAGCATAGACACCCATGGACACAGTTCGTCTTTGTCCGACATCCTTTAAGTTCCGCACAGAGAGGCGGGGAAGGAGGTCACGATGAGTGAACGCACTGACGCGACGACCATCGAGCTGCTCGGCTCCGATGATGTCGCGCGCACGGTCGCACGCATCGCGCACCAGATCATCGAGAAGACGGCGTTGGATTCCCCCGACGCCGGTACCCTCATGCTGCTGGGCATCCCGTCGGGGGGAGTACCCCTGGCCGAGCGGCTGGCAGCCAAGATCGAGGAGTTCTCGGGTGTCGCGGTGCCCGTCGGCGCCCTGGACATCACCCTCTACCGCGACGATCTGCGGAACAAGCCGCACCGCGCGCTGAAGCCGACGACGATTCCGACGGGCGGGATCGACGGCACCACCGTCGTCCTCGTCGACGACGTCCTCTACTCCGGCCGCACCATCCGTGCCGCCCTCGACGCGCTGCGTGACATCGGCCGGCCGGAGAACATCCAGCTCGCCGTCCTCGTCGACCGTGGACACCGGCAGCTGCCGATCCGCGCCGATTACGTCGGCAAGAATCTGCCGACGTCGCGCTCCGAGGACGTTGCCGTCCTCCTCGAGGCGATCGACGGCGAGGACGCCGTCATCCTCACCCGACCCGACAACCGGGAGAACAACTGATGAAGCACCTGCTGTCCATCTCCGACCTGTCGCGGGAGGAGATCGTCGGTCTCATGGACGAGGCCGACCGTTTCCGGGAGGCCCTGGAGGGACGCGAGATCAAGAAACTGCCGACCCTGCGCGGCCGCACGATCTACTCCCTGTTCTATGAGAACTCCACCCGCACCCGCTCCTCCTTCGAGACCGCCGGCAAGTGGATGAGCGCCGACGTGATCAACCTGTCCGCCTCCTCGTCGTCGGTGAAGAAGGGTGAGTCCCTCAAGGACACCGCCTTGACACTGGCTTCGATCGGCGCGGACGCCATCGTCATGCGCCACCCCTCCTCCGGCGCGGCGCAGCTCGTCGCCGACTGGATCGGCGAGAACGGCTACCCGACCGCCGTCATCAACGCCGGTGACGGCTCGCATCAGCACCCCACCCAGGCGCTGCTCGACGCCGTCACCATCCGCCAACGCATCGGCGACATCGAGGGGAAGAAGGTCCTCATCGTCGGCGACGTGCTCCACTCCCGCGTCGTGCGCTCCAACGTCGACCTGCTGTCCACCCTCGGCGCCGACGTCACCCTCGTCGCCCCGCCGACCCTCCTGCCCTACGGGGTGGAGAACTGGCCGGTGCGCACCTCCCATGATTTCGACGCGGAGATCGCTGACGCCGACGTCGTGATGATGCTGCGCGTCCAGCAGGAGCGCATGCAGGGCGGCTTCTTCCCCTCGCACCGCGAGTACGCCACCCTCTACGGCCTGTCGAAGGCGCGCGCGGCGTCGATGAAGGAGGGCGCGATCATCATGCACCCCGGCCCGATGCTGCGCGGCATGGAGATCAACCACGCCGTCGCCGACTACGACAACGCCGCCGTTCTGCAGCAGGTGAACAACGGTGTCCACCTGCGCATGGCCGTCCTGTTCACCCTGCTCGCCACCGATGGAGCCATTCATGACTGACACTGATTACCCGGTCCCGGGTCCGCTCGCGCCGCCGGAGCCCGGCACCCTCAAGCTTGTCGACGTCCGCCTCTACGGCGAGGGGGACCCCGTCACCGTCCTCATCTCCGACGGCGTCATCGTCGACCTCGACGCGCCGGCCGACGCCGAGGCCGACCGCACCGTCGACGGCCGGGGCCACGTGCTGCTCCCGGGCCTGGTGGATATCCACGTGCACCTGCGCGAGCCGGGCCGCGAGGACACCGAGACCATCATCACCGGCTCCCAGGCCGCCGCCAAGGGTGGCTTCACCGCCGTGTTCACCATGGCCAACACCATGCCCGTCATGGACCAGCCGGTCATCGCCGAGTCCGTGTGGCTCAAGGGCCAGCACGCCGCGATCTGCGACGTCCACCCCATCGGCTCCATCACCAAGGGGCTGGAGGGCAAGGAGCTCACCGAGTTCGGCATGATGGCGGGCTCGCAGGCGAAGGTGCGCATGTTCTCCGACGACGGCAAGTGCGTCGATGACCCGCAGCTCATGCGCCGCGCCCTCGAGTACGCCAAGGGCCAGGACGTGCTGCTCGCCCAGCACGCCGAGGAGCCGCGCCTCACCCAGGGTTCCGTAGCCCACGAGGGTGAGACCGCCGCCAAGCTGGGCCTGCGCGGCTGGCCGCGCGCCGCCGAGGAGTCCATCGTCGCCCGCGACGCCCTCCTGGCCCGCGACTACGGCAACCGTGTCCACATCTGCCACGCCTCCACCACCGGTTCCGTCGAACTAGTCAAGTGGGCGAAGTCGCAGGGCATCCCCATGACCGCCGAGGTCACCCCGCACCACCTGCTGCTCACCGACGAGAAGCTGCACACCTACGACGGCCGCTACCGCGTCAACCCGCCGCTGCGCGAGGAGCACGACACCCTCGCCCTGCGGGAGGCGCTTCTCGACGGCACCATCGACTGCGTCGCCACCGACCACGCCCCGCACGGTTCCGAGGAGAAGTGCGTCGAGTTCGAGTACGCCAAGCCCGGCATGCTCGGCCTCGAGACCTCCCTGGCGATCGTCGCCGAGCTGTTCGTCGCCACCGGCAGGGCCGACTGGCGCTGGGTGGCCAAGGTGATGAGCGAGCGCCCCGCCGAGATCGTCCGCGTCCCCGGCCACGGCCGCCCCATCGCCGTCGGTGAGCCTGCCAACCTCACCATCGTCGACCCGGGCAACACCTGGACCGCCCGCGGCGCCGACATGGCGTCCAAGGCGGAGAACACCCCCTACGAGGGAATGGAGTTCTCCGCCCGCGTGACCACCACCGTCCTGCGTGGCCGTCTGACCTGTGTCGACGGTGTCCCCGCCGAGCCGCGCGAAGAGAAGTAGACAAGACATGAACAACACTGCGAAAGGTGACGCCTTGACGTCCTCCACCTCCTCCCGTATCCCGGCCGTGCTCGTGCTCGCCGACGGCCGCACGTTCCGCGGCTACAGCTTCGGCGCGGCCGGCAAGGCCCTCGGCGAGGCCGTGTTCACCACCGCCATGACCGGCTACCAGGAGACCCTCACCGACCCCTCCTTCCACCGGCAGATCGTGGTGGCCACCGCCCCGCAGATCGGCAACACCGGCTGGAACGACGAGGACCACGAGTCCCGCGACGGCCGCATCTGGGCCGCCGGCCTGGTCATCCGCGACCTCGCGCACCGCGTCTCCAACTGGCGCGCGCAGCGCACCCTCACCGAGGAGATGGAGGAGCAGGGCCTGGTGGGCATCCGGGGCGTCGACACGCGCGCCCTCGTCCGCCACCTGCGCGACAACGGCGCGCAGCCGGCCGGCATCTTCACCGGCGAGAACGCCGACCGCCCGCTCGAGGCGCTCATCGCCGAGGTCCAGGCCCAGCCCTCCATGCAGGGCGCCGACCTCACCGGCGACGTCTCCACCAACGAGGTCTACGAGGTCCCCGCCGAGGGCGAGACCCGCTACACCGTCGTCGCCTACGACCTGGGCGTGAAGTCCGCCACCCCGGCGCAGTTCGCCAAGCGCGGCATCCGCACCATCGTCGTCCCGGCGTCCACCCCCTTCGAGGACCTGGCCCAGTACTCCCCGGACGGCGTGTTCCTCTCCAACGGTCCGGGTGACCCGGCCACCGCCGACGACATGGTCGGCACCACCAGGAAGATCATCGAGGCCGGCCTGCCGCTGTTCGGCATCTGCTTCGGCAACCAGATCCTCGGCCGCGCCTTCGGCCTGGAGACCTACAAGCTGAAGTTCGGCCACCGCGGCATCAACGTGCCCGTCAAGAACGTCGTCACCGGCAAGATCGACATCACCTCCCAGAATCACGGCTTCGCGCTGCAGGCCCCGGAGGGGGAGACCTTCGACACCGACTTCGGTCCGGCCCGGGTCACCCACATCTGCCTCAACGACGGCACCGTCGAGGGCGTCGCGCTCACCGACGGCCGCGCCTTCTCCGTCCAGTACCACCCCGAGTCCGCCGCCGGGCCCCGTGATGCCAACCCGCTGTTCGATCAGTTCATGGAGCTGATGGACACTCACGCAGGCGTCGAGAAGTAAAGAAACCAGGAAAAGGAAAACAATGCCCAAGCGCACAGACATCAAGCACGTCCTGGTCATCGGCTCCGGCCCGATCGTCATCGGCCAGGCCTGCGAGTTCGACTACTCCGGCACCCAGGCCTGCCGCGTCCTCAAGGAGGAGGGCCTGCGGGTCACCCTCATCAACTCCAACCCGGCCACCATCATGACCGACCCGGAGTTCGCCGACCACACCTACGTCGAGCCGATCCAGCCCGAGTACATCGAGAAGATCTTCCAGAAGGAGATCGAGCAGGGCCACCCGATCGACGCCGTCCTCGCCACCCTCGGCGGCCAGACCGCCCTCAACGCGGCGATCCAGCTCGACCGCCTCGGTATCCTCGACAAGTACGACGTCGAGCTCATCGGCGCCGACATCCCCGCCATCCAGCGCGGCGAGGACCGCCAGATGTTCAAGGACATCGTCGCCTCCGTCGGCGGCGAATCCGCCCGCTCCCGCGTCTGCCACAACATGGAGGAGGTCCACGAGACCGTCGCCGAGCTCGGCCTGCCGGTCGTCGTGCGCCCGTCCTTCACCATGGGCGGCCTCGGCTCCGGCCTCGCCTACAACGAGGAGGACCTCGAGCGCATCGCCGGCGGCGGCCTCGCCGCGTCACCCGAGGCGAACGTCCTCATCGAGGAGTCCATCCTCGGCTGGAAGGAGTTCGAGCTCGAGCTCATGCGCGACTCCGACGACAACGTCATCGTCATCGCCTCCATCGAGAACGTCGACGCCATGGGCGTGCACACCGGCGACTCCGTCACCGTCGCCCCGGCCCTGACGCTCACCGACCGCGAGTTCCAGGAGCTGCGCGACCTCGGCATCGCCATCATCCGCGAGGTCGGCGTCGACACCGGCGGCTGCAACATCCAGTTCGCCATCAACCCCGCCGACGGTCGCTGCATCACCATCGAGATGAACCCGCGCGTGTCCCGTTCGTCCGCGCTCGCGTCGAAGGCGACCGGCTTCCCGATCGCCAAGATCGCCGCCAAGCTGGCCATCGGCTACACCCTCGACGAGATCACCAACGACATCACCGGCGTCACCCCGGCCGCCTTCGAGCCGGCCCTCGACTACGTCATCGTCAAGGCCCCGCGCTTCGCCTTCGAGAAGTTCCCCGGCGCCGAGGACACCCTCACCACCACCATGAAGTCCGTCGGTGAGGCCATGGGCATCGGCCGCAACTACATCGCCGGCCTCAACAAGGTCATGCGTTCCCTCGAGGCCCAGCCCAACGGCTTCTGGACCCGCCCCGACGAGTACTTCGCCGGCGAGCGCGCCACCGACCTGCCGGCCGTCCTCGCCGACCTCAAGCGCCCCACCGACGGCCGCCTCTACGACATGGAGCTCGCCCTGCGCCTGGGCGCCTCCGTCGACGAGCTCCACGAGGCCTGCGACGTCGACCCGTGGTTCCTCGCCGAGCTCAAGGCCCTGGTGGACTTCCGCTCCGAGCTCATCGACGCCCCCGTCCTCGACGCCGACCTCCTCCGCGAGGCCAAGTACCTCGGCCTGTCCGACGCCCAGATCGCAGCCCTGCGCCCCGAGTTCGCCGGTGAAGAGGGCGTGCGTCGCCTGCGCTGGTCGCTGGGCATCCGCCCGGTGTACAAGACCGTCGACACGTGCGCGGCCGAGTTCGAGGCACAGACCCCGTACCACTACTCGGCCTACGAGCTCGACCCGGGCGCCGAGTCCGAGGTCGCCCCGCAGACCGAGAAGGACAAGGTCATCATCCTCGGCTCCGGCCCGAACCGCATCGGCCAGGGCATCGAGTTCGACTACTCCTGCGTCCACGCCGCCCTCGAGCTGTCCCGCATCGGCTACGAGACCGTCATGGTCAACTGCAACCCGGAGACCGTCTCCACCGACTACGACACCGCCGATCGCCTCTACTTCGAGCCGCTGACGTTCGAGGACGTCATGGAGATCTACCACGCGGAGTCCGAGTCCGGCACCGTCGCGGGCGTCGTCGTCCAGCTCGGCGGCCAGACCCCGCTGGGCCTGGCCCAGCAGCTCGCCGACGCCGGCGTTCCCGTCGTCGGCACCACCCCGGAGGCCATCGACCTGGCCGAGGACCGCGGCGAGTTCGGTGAGGTCCTGCGCCAGGCGCAGCTGCCGGCCCCGGCCTTCGGCACCGCCGTCTCCTTCGACGAGGCCCGCGAGGTGGCGAACGAGATCGGCTACCCGGTCCTCGTCCGCCCGTCGTACGTCCTCGGCGGCCGCGGCATGGAGATCGTCTACGACGAGGCCTCCCTCGCCGACTACATCGAGCGCGCCACCGAACTGTCCCCGGACCACCCGGTGCTCGTCGACCGCTTCCTCGACTCCGCCATCGAGATCGACGTCGACGCCCTGTGTGACGGCGAGGAGGTCTACCTGGCCGGCGTCATGGAGCACATCGAGGAGGCCGGCATCCACTCCGGTGACTCCGCCTGCGCCCTCCCGCCGATGACCCTCGGTGCGGAGGACATCGAGAAGGTCCGCCAGTCGACGAAGGCGCTGGCCCACGGCATCGGCGTCAAGGGTCTCATGAACGTCCAGTTCGCCCTCAAGGATGACATCCTCTACGTCATCGAGGCGAACCCGCGCGCGTCCCGCACCGTCCCGTTCGTGTCGAAGGCGACCGGCGTGCACCTGGCGAAGGCCGCGTCCCGCATCATGATGGGTGCCACCCTGGCCGAGCTGCGCGAGGAGGGCATGATCCCCACCGACTACGACGGCGGTTCCCTGCCGCTGGACCACCCCATCGCGGTGAAGGAGGCCGTGCTGCCGTTCAACCGCTTCCGCCGCGAGGACGGCACCATGCTCGACACCCTGCTGTCGCCGGAGATGAAGTCCACCGGTGAGGTCATGGGCCTGGCCGGCAACTTCGGTGCCGCCTACGCCAAGGCCGAGGCCGCCGCCTTCGGTGAGCTGCCGACCGAGGGCCGCATCTTCGTGTCCGTCGCCAACCGCGACAAGCGCACCCTCATCTTCCCGATCCAGCGCCTGGCCTCCCTGGGCTTCACCCTGCTGGCCACGGAGGGCACCGCCGCGATGCTGCGTCGCAACGGCATCGAGTGCGAGACCGTCCTCAAGGCCTCCGCCGTGCGCGAGGGCGCCGAGGGCCGTTCCATCGTCGACCTCATCCTCGACGGCGAGGTGGACCTCATCCTCAACACCCCGGCCGGTTCCTCCGGCGCCCGCCACGACGGCTACGACATCCGCGCGGCCGCCGTCTCCGCGAGCGTCCCGCTGGTGACCACCGTCCAGGGCATCACCGCCGCGGTCCAGGGCATCGAGGCGCTGCGCGCCGGCAACCTCGAGGTCCGTGCCCTCCAGGAGCTCGAGCACTGATGACCTTCGGTACCCGGCTTCTCGACGCCGCCGCCACCCGCGGTCGCCTGTGCGTCGGCATCGACCCGCACGCCGCCCTGCTGCAGGCGTGGGGGCTGGAGGACTCCGTCGTCGGCCTGGCCGAGTTCTCGCGCCGCTGCGTCGAGGCCTTCGCCGACACCGCCGCGCTGGTCAAGCCGCAGGTGGCGTTCTACGAGCGCTACGGCTCCGCCGGGTTCCGCGTCCTGGAGGCCACCCTGGCGGCCCTCCGGGAGGCCGGGTGCCTCACGGTCGCCGACGCCAAGCGCGGTGACATCGGCTCCACCATGGCCGGTTACGCCGACGCCTGGCTGGGGGAGCGGTCCCCGCTGCGTGCCGACGCCGTCACCGTCTCCCCCTACCTCGGCGTCGGGGCACTCGCCCCGGTGCTCGACCTCGCGGAGGAGACCGGGCGGGGAGTGTTCGTCCTCGCGGCGACCTCCAACCCGGAGGCAGTCGTCCTGCAGAACCACGTCGGTGAGGACGGGCGCACGATCGCCCAGCAGGTCGTCGACGAATGCGCACGTCGAAACGAGGTTCACGACGGGCCGGGCAACATCGGTGTCGTCGTCGGTGCCACACTTGACGCGGCGCCGGACCTGTCGCAGCTCAACGGCCCGGTGCTCATGCCGGGCGTCGGCGCGCAGGGCGGCTCGGCGGAGGACGTGACACGGATCGCGGCGGGCGTCGAGAAGCTCGCCTTCCCGAACATCTCCCGGGCCGTCCTCGGTGCGGGCCCGCGTATCGACGAACTGCGGGCGGCCACCGTCGAGGCTGCCAGCGAATTTCCAGGTCGCGGATCCGTCCCCGACGAAGAATGACCTGGTACTTTGGAACACGCACGGCCTGTGACGAGCCTGAATGGGCACGTCAGCGGGCGTGCGCATGGTCCGGTGCTAAACTGGTCCGAAGTCAGCGAGTCTCATGCGTGGGATTTAGTTCGTTTCCCCGCCGGCCGTTGCGATCTGGTACGCATGTATCCGAACAAACAGAACAATCCCCCCATCGAATCGGAGGAATCCCGTGGCCCTTCCCCAGTTGACTGACGAGCAGCGCAAGCAGGCACTCGCCAAGGCCGCTGAGGCCCGCAAGGCACGTGCCGAGCTCAAGGAGCAGCTCAAGCGCGGCGACACCAACCTCAAGGAGGTCCTGGACCAGGCTCAGGACAACGAGATCATCGGCAAGACCAAGGTCTCCGCCCTGCTCGAGGCTCTGCCGAAGGTCGGTAAGGTCAAGGCCAAGGAGATCATGGAGCAGCTCGAGATCGCCCAGACCCGCCGCCTGCGCGGCCTCGGCGACCGCCAGCGCCGCGCCCTGCTGGAGCGCTTCGGCTTCTCCGAGGACTAGGGGATGCCCGGCGAGAACCCCGCGGGTCGACTGGTCGTCCTGGCCGGCCCCTCCGCGGTGGGTAAGTCCACAGTGGTTCATCGCCTGCGCAGCGACGTCGACCGTCTGTACTTCAGCGTGTCGATGACCACCCGCGCTCCGCGCCCCGGCGAGGTCGACGGCGTCGACTACTTCTTCGTCACCCCCGACCAGTTCCAGGAGAACATCGACCGCGGGATGATGCTCGAATGGGCCGACATCCACGGCGGCATCCAGCGCTCCGGCACCCCGGCCGCCCCCGTCCAGGAGGCACTGGCCCAGGGACGCCCGGTGCTCGTCGAGGTCGACCTCGAGGGCGCGCGCAACGTCAAGCAGATGATGCCCGAAGCGGACCTCGTCTTCCTGGCACCGCCGTCCTGGGAGGTGCTCGTCGAGCGCCTCACCGGGCGCGGAACCGAGCCGGAGGACGTCATCGCCCGCCGCCTGGAGACCGCCCGCGAAGAGCTGGCCTGCCAGGACGAGTTCGACCACATCGTGGTCAACGAGCGGGTGGATGAGGCTGTGGCGGCGATCAGTGATATCCTGCTCGGCAGGCTTTAACTCTCAACCGAAGAAAAAGGTGTACGTGACCAACGTGAACAACGAAGCGTCCAACTCCGCCACCTCCACGGCCGTCTACGACGCACCGGAGGGCATCACCGCCCCTCCGATCGACGAGCTGCTGGACAAGGTGTCGTCCAAGTACGCGCTGGTGATCTTCGCGGCCAAGCGTGCCCGCCAGATCAACAGCTACTACCAGCAGCACGACGAGGGCGTCTTCGAGTTCGTCGGTCCGCTGGTGACCCCGGAGCCCGGCGAGAAGCCGCTGTCGATCGCGCTGCGCGAGATCGATGCAGGCCTCCTCGACCACGAGGAAGGCGCCTAAGAGCTCCCTGACCACCCCCTCCGCCCATGGCGGAGGGGGTGTCGTCGTCTCTAGGCGTTGATGAGGGCCATCGCGGAGAGGTTCCGGATCGGGTGGGTGTTGGTTCTCGGTGGTCCGCCGTCGGGTGGGTGGTGGACCACTCCGCCGGGTTCTCGTGCCAGCCGGCCGTGCCTCGGTGGGGTGTTCGGGTCGTCGTCGTTGCGGGCGTTGTGCACCCGACACGCCATCGACAGGTTCGCCAGGTTCGTCTCCCCGCCGTGTTTCCACGGGGTCAGATGGTGTACCTGGCACTGATCGGCCGGTGTCGTACACCCCGGGGTGGGGCACAGGATCGTCTCCGCCGCCAACAGCATCCGCTGCTTGAAGCTCGCGCACCGTTGATCCCGGTAGAGGTTGACCCCACCGTCGACCGGGTCGTAGACACCGACCAGGCCGTGGGAGGCCATCTCATGCTCCACCAGCTCCTTGCC